>NZ_CP159510.1:0-2400000 GCF_040529185.1 Sporolactobacillus sp. Y61
CGGCAGTCGGCTGCAGCTCGCCGGTTATAATATTTCCGCCTCCAAGCGCTAATGGGAAAAAACAGCCTATGATTCCGGCGAGAAGGAACGGAACCATCGGCCTTGTTTTTAAACGTAACCATTTGGCATTTTTATAAAGCTGCTGCGTTTTTAACAGGATAAAATTATAAAAAGCACCGCAAACCCCAAGAACGACACCAAGAATCAGCAGCAGCCAGTAGCCGCTTAGCGGAACATTGTTTGTCACTTGAAAATGAAAGACAGGCTCCATTCCAAAGAGTAAATTTGTCATCCAATCACTGACAACGGCCGCAGACATCACAGAAAGTAAAATTGTGGGAGAAAAATATTTAAAAATTTCTTCCAATGTAAACATTGTACCTGCCAATGGAGCGTTAAAAGCCGCTGCCAGCCCGGCACTTGCCCGCTGGCAATAAGTATTTTTTTCTCCGTCCGCGATCCCGCATATTTATCGCCGATGCCTTGTGCCACACAGGCGCCCAATTGGATGGAAGGGCCTTCACGTCCCAGTGACAGTCCCGCTGACATGGAAACAACTCCACCAAAAAATTTGCTAATGAGCGTACGGAACCAGTTGTAGTGAAAATACCCCATCATTACGCCTTTTACTTGCGGAATGCCGCTACCGCTGATCATCGGAATTTAGAGATAAGCATCCCGGTAACGTATCCGGCTGCCCCGAGCAGAAGCAGGGCAATCGGCAGGAAGGCAACATGGCTGCTTACAAAATCAGATACCTGTAATGAAAAGGATTCCGCCTTGATGAGAGAAAAGCGGTATGCTGCAACAATCATCCCGGCTAACAAGCCGACCACAATGCTTTTTAATAAAATTGGCAGTTTCTTCGATTCGCGATTGATAAGGGCACGATAATTGTTATCCATTTTTACAAATTCCCCAACTGAAAAAATTTTGTTATCTATTTATATTCGCACGTATTTACTTTACTGAATTGTATTTATTTTTATCAAAGCCAAAAGCCAGATAATCATCACAGTTTAAATCTCGGACAAATGGAGATATTTTTTCTTCTTTGCACGAGTAATTGCAACATATAAAATCCATTAGACCGAGTTCTCCGTCGGGTAGAAGTTATTTACCTAAATGAAGACAGCTATAGAATGAAACACCGAAGCACAATTTTCAAAGAGAAAAGTGTTCAAAATTAATTAGCAAACAGTGTTCAAAATTACTTGACGCTTACAATTTTATCCCTTTGTGGTCACAGATAACTTTTCCAAACTTGCCATCTCTTTCAGCAATGATATCTTCCACTTTTCACATTAATATGTCCATTCCTTTTTCTTTGCATTTAAAAAGCACCCTGATTAGAAGATGCTAAAATTCCTTTTTGTTTCTAGTTATGTTCGTCATCTATTATGTAATCATTTTGTCCCATACACAACCCAATATAGATTGATCAACTTCATCCATAATTTCAGGAGATAGCCTGCCAGCCCCCTCCAGAGAAACAGAATACCTGCTCATTTTCCCATATTCAGATAACCCTTTTTACACAATTATAAGAACTTAACTTAAGAGTCACAGACACTGTCGTAACCTCTATTTCATTGATCTAAATTGCACTTCTTGCATGTCTTTAGAGTTCTGATTATAAATTCCTTTTTCTTTACTATTCATTTTATGTCTAAGATTGGGGTCGTTTTTTCTCTTCATAGCTTGTTTTCTTAGTTCAGCTAATTCTGACTTTATTTTTTCTGAAGGAATTGCCATTTTTTTCTCCCTTTCTTATCACACATACCAACACCAATATAGAATGGTAACAGTTTTATAATTAAATTGCGGATTAAGTTACTTACCTAAAATTTATGGAAACTACTCACAGATCGCGAAACAGGCTGCTGGCAACAAACGGCTATATGCTCATTGTGAAATCATCCATCGTTATTTTTGCTTTTCGAGCTTAACCTTTGTAGTCGTCCCCATAGCAGAAGCTTCATAGCTTAATACACCATTTTGGTATGTCATAGTTTTAGTATCATCACTTGAAGCGAGCAAAGCGTGATCAGTTTTACCATGATCATTTTTTGAAACCCATTCATAAGGTTCATCGACAGTTGATGGAGCGATAAAAGATCCAGCCCAATAAAGCGATTTTGTGTCGCCGTTATCAGTAACCCAGTTAATTTCAATCGTATGACTGCTTATTTTAGCGACTTGATAAGAGTCATCAGATTTACTGTTAGTTTGTTTCCATGTGCCCTTCAAGTCAGGTATTTGCTTTTCAGGGCTTTGCTTTCTGTTGAACTTGAAAGAGAATTGTCGCCGTTGCTCGAGCTTGTCTGTGTAGTGCTGCACCCAGTAAATAGAATTGTAAGCAGAACCACACAAAAGGTTATGCCTGCCAGTTTTTTCATCTATGTTGTCCTCCTTTAGCCTTAACTTATCTAACAGCTTTGTATCGATAGTATATGAGCTCAATAAGCTTACATCTGTACAATCAACTTGGCTTTGATTTTGGAAAATTCCTCATCGCTGATGATTCCTGCGTCAAGCATTTGTTTTGCCTTATGAATTTTCTTCAATACAGAGCTGGATGAAGTTTTGCCTCCCTCTGTAACAATCTCTATATCGGGGGATTGAGTAATGTATTTCCCATCATTTTCACATACTTCCGTAATATCTCACCAATCAGCTTCAAAACCAGCATGAGAATATGAGAAGTAAACTTTGTCTAAAGCATCTGTAAGGCGCATCCCCATGGGGAGAAATGTAGCAAATGTGATTTTGCCTGAAACCACGCCTCCAATAAGAGGAATGACCTTTGAAACACTTTTGGCAAAGACTTTTTTCGTCATCTTTGCACCAAATGACTTGGCAATAGATTGAACTATGCGATAGTAAAATTTCTTTGTCATAGCTTGCTGAGGGACTTTCTTTAGTACTTGATCAGCCAAAGAGGATGAAAGTACTCTTACAGCCTGAGATGCACCCGACGCACCCAGCATAACACCACAATACAGGATCAACTGGTATGTGACCTTTTCTGTATCGAGCTTGTCACCAGACCACAAATCCTCTTCACCATATAAGTAGGTGATTTCTTGTGCCAAACAAGTGCAATTCCTTAAAACTGAAACATATCTGCAGGAATTGTAGCCGCCATTGCAATACCACCAGGGAGTCCGGCAACAAAAGATGCACCAGTAGAAAATGCAGTTCTTTTGTGTATAAGCTTATGGGTTTTTTCGCAATTCACTTCTGGGTCATTTTGCTTCAACAGGACCTTTTTCGATGATTAATTGTAAACGTTCAGGCGATACATCCTTAAATTGTTCTCTTAAAAAGAGATCTCTATCTACCTTTATGCCTGGGATTCAGATTGCCGTACTTATAATATTCACCAAGGAAATACCGCTATTGTTTTCGTATTCCATGTTTTCCAATAATGTTTTTTCCCCCCCCTTTTAATTTATTTCTCATAATATGCTGTGTATTTTTTGCGACGGCTTTTGCTTCTTCTAAATTAAGAATCCCTCTACAAATTTTCTGCTTTTCAAACATTCAAAATTTGAATTCTGTTGTCTCTTGAACAGATCAATTGACTTCTCTGAAAATCTTGCTTTTACAATGTTTATCACATTATCAATCTTCAGTTCAATCCCGATCTTTTTTATAAGTTTCTCGGTCTTCTGCTACGAGCATCCCGTCATATGTCTCGGCATCGGGTGCTTCGTTGCTTGACATCAGGTTGACCTGCTTCATCACGGTGTCAAGTGCAGCCTTTGCCTGTTCCGGCGGATAATGATACTTTTTCAGCAGTCGACGGATATGAATCCGCATCATGGCCTGAGCCTGTTCACGGATGTTGAAATCAATGGTAACATTTTTACGGATCGTGTTGGTCAGTTCTTGCGCAATCTTCTTCAGTGTGTCGTCCGTATAGAATTTACGGACAACCTGATCTTTAGAGAGGGCGTAGTAAAAGGCGATTTCATCCCTGTTTAAGCCAAGTTTGGCTTCATCTGCACCCATTTGCCGGATTTCATTAGCCATTCGGATCAGTTCTTCAATGACTTCAGCATTGGTGATCGATTGATTGCGGTACTTGTTCAGCGATCTCCGCAGCTTCTCCGAGAACAATTCGGATTTGACGAGGTTCGTGCGGCCCATGGTTTTGATCTCACCTTCGAGCAGTTTCTTCAACATTTCCCGGGCAAGATTTCTCGTCTTCATCGTCTTGACTTCCTGCAGAAACTGTTCGTCAAGCAGGGAAATTTCCGGCTGCTTCAGGCCCAGGGTATCAAATACGTCGATTACGTCTTCTGAAATGATTGAACGCTCCAGCATCTGGCTGACACGCTGTTCAATCGTTTTCTTCGCCAGATCGCTTGTATCCCGATGCTTGAGTTTTACCAGGCTGGCTTTTACTGCTTTAAAGAAGCCGACTTCCAGGGCAATCGCCTTGCCCTGTTCTGTGGCCGCGCACAGCCCGTGGGCCTTCCCCAGTTCCGTCGCATACTGAATATAGTCCTTCTGGTCCTTATCACCTTTCCCGAGGATAAAATCCATACCACCGGTAATCGCCCGCAGCCGTTTCACCGGTGATTTTTCAAAATAACCGCTGTAATCGAAGCCATGGAACATGCCTTTGACAATCTCGAACTTTTCTTCCATGACCGCAATGGCCGCCGAGGTATCGATCCCGGTATTCTTCCGGTCACTGTCTGTATATTGATTCAATGCTTTTTTCAGGCTTTCAAGGATCCCGATATAATCGACAACGACGCCGCCTTCCTTATCCTTGAACACGCGATTGACGCGGGCAATCGCCTGCATCAGGTTATGTCCCTTCATCGGTTTATCGATGTACATCGTGTTCAGCGAAGGCACATCAAACCCGGTCAGCCACATATCACGGACAATCACGATTTTCAGCGGATCGTTCACATCCTTCATCCGTTTCGCAAGAATGTCGCGGCGCTGCTTGCCGCCGACGTGCTTCTGCAGCCGTTCATTGTCGGCCGCACTGCCCGTCATGACCACTTTGATTTTTCCCTTATCCACATCATCGCTGTGCCAGTCCGGACGCAGCCTGACAATGGCATCGTACAGATCAACGCAGATGCGCCGGCTCATGCAGACGATCATCGCTTTTCCGGCCATTTCTTTTTCTTTGGCTTCGAAGTGCTGGACAATATCTGCCGCCAGCTTCCTGATCCGGTTCGGCGAGCCGACCACGGCTTCGAGACGGGACCATTTTGCCTTGATCCGCTCCCGTTCGACCTCTTCCTGACCCTCGGTGATCTCGTCAAATTCATCATCCAAGCTCTTAAGCACATCATCATTGGCGTCAAGCTTGATAATCCGGTTTTCATAATAAATTTTAACCGTTGCCTTATCCTCTACCGAACGGGTCATATCGTAAATATCTATGTAATTACCGAAAACAGCCGGCGTCGATTTATCTTCAAACTCAATCGGCGTCCCGGTAAAACCGATATAGGAAGCGTTCGGCAGGGCATCACGCATATACTTGGCGTAACCGAACTTCACGTTTCCGGTTTTCAGGTTCGTCTTCGCTTCGAGACCATACTGACTGCGATGGGCTTCATCAGCAATAATAATCACATTACGCCGGTCGGTTAACACCGGCATCCCGCCATCCTCCGGTTTGAACTTCTGAATGGTTGTGAAAATGATTCCGCCGGACACGCGGTCGTTGAGCAGGTCGTAGAGTCCGTTCACCTCGTGCGTATTCTCGCCGGTCTGAGCCTTCTTCTGCTCCTCACTTAACTTGCGGACATTGGCCTGTCTGGGTTCCTGTCTCAGGATCTCCTGAGATTTGGCGAACGTTGTGTAGAGCTGATCATCAAGATCATTACGGTCGGTGATCACGACAATGGTTGGATTATTCAGTTGCCGGACCAGTGCTGCCGCATAGAAGACCATCGTAAAACTTTTCCCGGATCCCTGAGTATGCCAGACGACCCCAATCTTCCGGTTTCCTGTAGCGCTGGTGGCGATCTTTGTCTTCTCAATCGCTTTCTTCACGGCAAAATATTGATGATATGCTGCCAAAATCTTAATCAGCGATTTTTTAGCACCGAGCTTCTTTCCGCTGCGATCGTAATTTTCTGAACTGGACGTCTGAAAAAGAATGAAGTGCGTGATGATATCCAGAAGACGTGACGGGCTCAGCATGCCGCGAAACAGTGTTTCATACTGCGGGACCGACAGCGGTTCCACATGCTGACCATCGGCGCTGCGCCAGTTCATGAACCGTTCCAGATTGGAAGTGATGGTCCCCGCCCTGGCATTGATCCCGTCGGAAATAATGCAGAAGGCATTGTAATTGAACAGATCCTCAATGTCCTTTTTATAGGTCTGAATCTGGTTGTAGGCATTTTCAATTCCAACATTGTCATCGGAAGCGGATTTCAATTCAACGACAACCAGCGGTAAACCGTTGATGAATAAAATCAGATCCGGCCGCCTTTTTTCCAATCCAAGAATGGTAAACTGATTGACGACCAGAAAATCATTCCGTTCAGGTTGCGCGACATCGATAAGATAGACGCGTTTCGTCCGGATCAGGCCGTGTTCCTTAAAGGAAACTTCAATCCCCTCGGTCAGCAGCTGATGAAAATAGTGGTTATTCTCAGCCAGTGATGGATTATTGAACGTGATCACCTGACGCCAGGCATCATCCAGCGCTTCACGCGGGATCTCCGGATTGATCCGAAACAGTGCATCTCTGAGTCGATTCTCAAGAAGAACCCCTTTGTAATCTTCACGTTCCGGACTCCTGCCATCGCAGGCAATGTCCGGCCCCGACTGATACTCATAACCCAGTTCCTGGCAAATTTCAATACATGCCTTCTCCAGAACATCTTCTGTAAAATTATCCGCCGCACTCATAGGTATTTCCCTCCTGTCTCAGTTTTACTTAAACAGCTTTTTCAGTAGAGAAAAAATATTAAACGTCGTCCGATGATACACCTTGTTATACACGTACTTCTTCGGATTCCGCGCCCAGCCGTAACCCTTTGGCATCTTCAGCCCCGCCCGCTGGACAATCTGGCGCTTCATGCTTGTCCGGGCAGCAATCCGTTTCCGTAAACTCGGTTTCCGTATCCCGAATTTCATTGTGTTACGCCTCTTTTTTGACAGTTGAATTGATCACAATCTGTCTCTTAATCAAATGATCATCAAATTAGAAAATATTGGTAATAAATATTACGATAAACAGTAATTTATCTGACCATCTGTTCCGTTGGCACCCGAATCTCACCAGACATCAGTTTGGGGAGGAGAGTGTCCCTGACTGATTCTAGAATTTTATTTTGATTACTCAAAGCCAGAATATGTTCAAATATGGGATGCACTATACAGTCAAAATTTTTTATTATGCTATCTGGTGCATTTACAAGTTTAAAGGTATTGAAATCCTTTACATTTATTGCACTAAACACAGCACCACTTGCATTGTTAATAATTTTTTTTATTATGCTCCTTAAAGAAAACAACATATAGTATTGTCTATCATTCTTATGCCATATAGCGTAACACGATTGATTCATAGCCATGTTTCTACTTGCCAGATTTAATTTGCCTACAGTTCCACGAGCAGTGATAAAAATTGTGTCCTTTCCATATAATCTACTGTTACACTTTTCAAGTCCCTCTTTTGTTATTAATTTTTCAGTATCTAAAGTATAGCAACCGTTTCTTGCATCCTTCGGTGTAAAAAAGGGAATGTTACCATCCCAATATCGCTTAATTTTTGTCTTAGGGGTCCCTCCACTAAGGATATCTGCAATTTCAGAAACTGAGACAACTTCCCATCCTTCAGGTATCCTCCCCAGTTCACTCTCAATCATCTTCCCGCCGCTGGATTTGTATGGGTTACCGTTCTCATCTGGAAATTCAAAATCCACAAACCAGTGCTTGAAGATGGCCTGAGCCATCTCTTCTAAATTCTGATTTCCCTAAAAGAATTAAAAAATCTTGTAACTACTTTTATCATGGCCTTTATGACCCGTTTTAACAAGTACAAATTCTGATTTATCCTGGTATTTAGCTCAATCTTGTCATCTAAGAGTGACAACATTCGAGCAATTACATTTTGTTCTTCTATTGGAGGTAGCGGTATTTCAAATTCTTTTAAAACTTTCCCAGAAATTTCTTTAAATGTTGAGCCACCTGCAATATTTTCTAACTGACGTCTTTTTACTATTAGAAGATAATAAAGAAAATAATTATTGATCTTTTCTTTGTTGCAAATGATACTCTTAAATCCCTGATTCGTGCACAGTTCTTTTCCTGCAATGGCAAGATAACCAATGGGTGCTCGTGAGCTAAATAAAACTGTCCCTTTTGGTAATAACTTTGCAGAAGAATTGCATAAGCCTTTATTAGTGATTTTGCGATGGCCTGTACAAATAAGCCGCCTGTTGTAATTGGACAAATCTTTAGGAGTTATCCAAGATATGTCCCCATTCCAATATTCATCAACAGTCTTTTTTGGAGTACCACCACCTACAACATCACCTATATCGCATATTGAAGTTACAATCCATTTTGTTGGGATCTTACCTATTTTTGTTTTTTCAAACTCCATGATTATTCACTCCAAATACTTATCAGCCTACCCGATATATTTCCTATGTGCATTTTTCACATTTATCTGATTTACCATCGCATATTGCAGCGTTGTATCAATACGCTGATGACCTAACAAGTGCTGCACTTGTTCGATTGGCATGCCCTTGTCGATAGCAGCTGTTGCCAGGGTTCGCCTGAATTTATGCGGATAAACTCTTTCATTACTTACGGTTTTCCCGATCTTTTTTAATCTGGCTTCGACTCCTCCGATTTTCAAACGATAATGCGGAGCATTCAACGAGACAAACAATGCAGGATTCCGATCATGTCTCTCATTAAGATAGTGCATCAGATGTATTTTTGTACGTGCATCAAAATAAACTAAACGTTCCTTGTTTCCCTTACCAAAAACGACACATTCACGCTCCTGAAAGTTAATATCCGCTTTGTTGAGTTTAACCAGCTCTCCAACCCGCATACCGGTGGAAGTGAGCATGTCAATTAAAGCGAGGTCTCTTGTTTGAACGCAGGAATCCCTCATCTTTTCCAGCATTTCATCTGAATAAGTATCTTTGACCACTTTGTTCGTCTTCACCTTATGAATTCTTCGCACCGGGCTCTTCATAATTAATTCCTCATCTTCCAGCCAAGAAAAGAAACTGGAAAAAATCCTTCTGATATTATCGATTGTAACTTTGCTGACCTTTCGTTTATCATGATAATTCGCCAAATATTTTCTTATATCTTCAGTTGTAATGCGTGTAATATCTTTATCTAATGATGAAAGCAGTCGTTCAATCGTCTTATGATAATACTCAAGAGATTGACTTGAACAACCCTCCACCTTTTTTGAAGAAAGAAAGCTGTTCAGCCTGTCCGTATTTGAAGAAACAAAATCACTTGTTTCATTTACTTCTTCGACCTCGATTGAAATTCCTGAAAAACTTACTGTCAACACGTCCTTCAGCTTCTGCAGCTGGTAATTATCGAGATAAGGTATCATCTTATTCAGAACGTCGCTTATAATTTCTTTTTTCATGATTTCCTCCATTATCTTATGTATTTTCTATCATTTTATCTTGAAAACACACAATTCAGGAGAAAAACAGTAATTTATCTGACCTTTTGTTCCATCGGTACCCGAATCTCACCGGACATCAGTTTGGGGAGGAGAGTGTCCCTGATTTTAGCAAGTTTCATGTTTTCTTCACCATTAACCTGGATCTTCCTGAACAGGCACTGAGCGATTATTCTAAAATCAAAGATAATATTATCTAATGGGATCAACGTTTTATAACTATTTATTAAGGTTCTAATATCCAAATTCTTTATCCCTGTAGTTCCATTCTCATAGAGAAAGAATACTCCTTGATCATATAAAGTCTTCCAGTAAAGATAGAAATATTCCATATAGTTGGGATCTCTCAAGGTTATCGCTCTACAAAAATTAGTGCAAACTAGACCAAATGAAAACTTACGTAGAATCTCATTGCTCACATATGTAATTCTTCCTGTTGATTGAGTAGGACTTCCACCTGAAATTTCTATTACCAAATTACCAGGCTTTAGTTCTTTCTTCTTATAATTTTTCTCAAGGATGTATCTAACAGGCAAACTTCCCATGTTACCCTTCTTTATTTCTAAGATATCTGCTCCTCTTAGGATATTTACTCTCCGTATATAGTTTCCTTGCTGGTTGGGCTTGCCCCAATCTCCTCCTATAATATCTTCTATAAAATTGCTAAAGTGTCCTACTTTCCAACCTTTAGGAATCATCCCTAGTTCACTCTCAACCATCTCCCCGCCGCTGGATTTGTATGGGTTACCGTTTTCATCTGGAAATTCAAAATCCACAAACCAGTGCTTGAAAATGGCCTGAGCCATTGCTTCTAAATTCTGATTTATATTAGAGTTGATCTCTATCTTTCTGTCAATGTTGGTTAGAATCCAAGAGATTTGCTTTTGTTCATTCAATGGTGGGATGGGAACTGGCACTTTCTTAAGTGATGTGGATGCTCTAGCTATAGCTGGTACTCCTACTTGAGATTTATTCATCAATAAAAAGTATTGGCCAAGTGGTGAATTTAAATAGTAATATAAAAATTTATTATCAATTTTATTACTATCACAAGTTAATTTCATCCCGCTCTGAGAAACTATATATACTGGGAATTTAGTTTTTTTC
The DNA here is from genome assembly GCF_040529185.1 of Sporolactobacillus sp. Y61. Lineage (NCBI taxonomy): Bacteria > Bacillati > Bacillota > Bacilli > Caryophanales > Sporolactobacillaceae > Sporolactobacillus > Sporolactobacillus sp. Y61. The sequence goes on from NZ_CP159510.1 coordinate 10,775, forward strand.
GGAATAAATCCAACTTGCCCAAGAGTACCCCTATGAGTTATAACTATATCTCCACTTTTTACCCAACTTGATTTGAGTGTAATTGCTTTCTCTTCAGTAACAAATACGAAATCATTATCCCAGAATTTGAATGGTCTCAAATTATTGCCCCTGATTATTGGTATTCCATGATTAACAAAAGAACTTTTTTTTAATTTCGAACCAAATGGTCCCATTGAAATTGCATGTCTATCCGCTGATTTCAAATGGTCTATGATTTCTACCGACCAATCGCTAGGAATGCTACCTACTTTTGTCTTTTTAAATCTCATACCCAATCCCCCTCAGATTCTTCTTAACCTCTTCTTCAAGTTTATGAGATTGGTTAAACAAGTCACTAAGTTCACTGGTTAACTGATTCATTTTCTGGTCAAAGGGAATGCCGTCGTCTTTTTCCTCTTCAATACCGACGTAGCGACCGGGCGTCAGAATATAGTCATTTTCTTTGACGTCATCGAGGGTCGCCGATTTGCAGAAACCTTTGACGTCTTCATATTTTCCGTCACGGTTGCGCCACTGATGGTAAGTGCCCGCAATTTTATCAATGTCCTCCTGACTGAGTTCCCGGTGACGACGGTCAATCATACTGCCGAAATGTCGGGCATCAAGGAACAGAAATTCGTGTGAGCGGTCCCGCTGCACGGCATTGCCTTTTTTATTCCGATTGAGAATCCAGAGAGAAACCGGGATGCTGACGGAATAGAACAACTTGTCCGGCATGGCAACGATAGCGTCGACCAGATCGGCTTCCAGCAGATTCTTTCGGATTTCACCTTCGTTGGATGTGTTTGTGCTGAGTGAACCGTTGGCCAGGACCACGCCAGCCGCGCCGCGTGGCGACAGATGATAAATAATGTGCTCCAGCCAGGCATAGTTGGCATTCCCATGCGGCGGAATCCCGTAAGCCCAGCGGACGTCTTCAGTCAGCTGATCGCCGCCCCAGTCACTGATATTGAACGGCGGATTGGCCAGAACAAAATCGGCCTTGAGATTTTTATGAAGATCGTTGTGGAACGTGTCCGCCTGATAGGGACCGATATCTCCGGACAAGCCGCGGATCGCCAGGTTCATTTTGCAGATCTTCCAGGTGGTTGCGTTCAGTTCCTGTCCGTAGATGGCCAGATCAGCCAGACGCCCCTTGTGCCTTGCAACAAACTTACTGCTCTGAACAAACATTCCGCCCGACCCGCAGCATGGATCGTACACCCGCCCTCTGTAAGGTTCAATCATCGAGACCAGCGTCTGAACGACACCGGTCGGCGTATAGAATTCACCACCGCCTTTGCCTTCCGCTTCAGCGAACTTGCCCAGAAAATATTCATAAACACGGCCGAGCAAATCCTGTTCGCCGGTGGTATAAAGCTTGATGGTCGAAACCAGATCAACCAGTTCGCCGAGCCGCCGTTTATCAATTTCCTGGCGCGCATACCGCTTTTCCAGCACATTTTTCAGACTGTCGTTATCCTTCTCAATCAGGATCATCGCGTCGTCAATGATCTGTCCGATTTTCTCACTTCTCGCATGGTCACGGATATGCTCCCAGCGGGCTTCCTTTGGCACCCAGAAAATGTTATATGCCAGGTATTCATCGCGCTCTTCTTCAAACCCAGCCCCTTCGGCAACCAGTTCCTGATATTTCATTTCGAATTTATCCGATATGTACTTTAAAAAGATCAGGCCGAGTACAACATGCTTGTATTCGCTGGCATCCATGCTGCCGCGCAGCTTGTCCGCCGCTTTCCACAATTTTTCTTCAAATCCGATATTTGCTGTCGATTCCGCCATTTTTCTCTCTCCTCAGAAATTGTAATCATCAAGCACTTCAAACAATGCGGCTTCGAATTCTTCCTGTTCCGGTCCGGTTGTAATATCACCGGGCAGAACGTTCAGGTAATGGGCCAGACCCTGAATGGTTTTTTGTAAAATGATTTCTGATCCGGCCTTCTCCAGCAAGGCCATCATAATCCGGTAGGTATCCATGTAGGGATGTTTATCCACCTGTTCCAGGGAGGCTTTGAATCGCTCAATCAGTTGCTCCTTCTCAATACTTCGTTCAATCCTGTTGATTTCTTCCCTGTCATAGACTGGGACAGACTCCAGCTTCTGTGCACTGCGACTGAGTACCTGCTCATGGCGTTCAATGATCGGCTTCAGTTCTGCCTTCAGCTTTTCCTTCTGAATCTCAAGTTTATCAATTTCAGTCAGCTCTTTTGAGAAGTAGTCCCGATTGATATGAAAAAGCTGCTCCAGAGTTGGCAAATACTTCTTCGGGATATTCTGTTTGCCTTTCAGCCACAGATTAATATTTTGTTTCTTAATCCCCAGCCGGTCGGCCAGTTCAAGCTGCTGCATGTTGTAGAGCCCAAGAACATACTCCAAACCGATCAATTCATCACCACCCGTTCGGGCATTACCAATTGTCTCGGTCAATAATATTTTAAATCCGCTTATTGACTGAGTCAATATTTTCTGCTATTTTTGTGTTGTGAGCCACACGATGTATTTCACAACTGCCTCCCGGATCCCAAAACCAGCCAGTTGCCCTGTGATATACAAGCATGGTTACTAACTCTATTATGGTCAAAACAGGAAGAAGTCTCAATATCGCCGGCATGACTTTTTTCTGATTCATGGTCTCAATAGGCGTTAAACCTTGCTCAACGGGTTGCCGCTTCCTGACCAGGGGACACCGGGACGCGAAAAATGGAGGGATGTTCATGCAGCTGACCCTGGTTCCCGTTCCATATGTGCAGACAAAAAAAGGGCTTACCGCCCAGTCAAAGGTGAACATACTGAAAACGATTGAGCACATGGACGAGGAGATTGAACGTTTGAAAGAATCAAAACTGGCGCTTGATGAAGCAAAACGGATTGTGTTAACAGAGCAACTGAAAGGCATGAAAATGGCACTTGAGTTAACCGGTTATACGTTAATGTATCGATAAATTATGACATTGGAGGCGTTTTTATGAAGAAGTTATGGTTTCTGCCACTGGCATTTATTCTTGTTTTTTCACTGAGTGCATGCACTGAGGATGTATCGGTTGGAAGCAGCTCATCAGATTCCAGTGCGGCTTCCAGCAGTAAAGCCCCGAAAGAAAAAATCCATAAGCAGGCGAAGCTCAATTTTTCCAACACTTCTGCGCAGCAAACGACAAAAGTAGATTCAGCCGAGATCAGGGATGTGACCGATCTCAATCTGGTTGACAATGAATTTGATCAAGTGAAATATGCGCTGCTTGTCCACATGAGCGTATCGAACAAGGCACCGGATGCGGCATCCACTTACCCCTCTCAGGGACATGTCGTACTTGCTGATGGGACGCAAATTGAAGGACTCGTTGGCGCCGACGTGAATATTGATGATGCCTTCAAAGATGGAGAAATTGCCAATGGAGCAACTGTATCCGGTTACGTGGTTTTTCCGTTAAAAGAAGACCAGGCTGAGAAATTTACGAAAGGCTCATTCAAATTCAGTGTTTTAGCCGGGGACGAAATGTTTACAGAGAAAAACTACACCGTTGATATGGCATTCTAATTCTGGGGGGAACTGCATTGAAAAAGAAGTTAAAGTTAAATATCTTTACAGGAATTGCTGATATCATTATGGCCTTCCTGATCATGATTTCCTGGTTTGCCGTCTTCTTTGCGGCAGTAGGAGACGCAGCGACAGGAACGCAGGCAACCGGAGGAGTCGGTACCTTCTTCTACGTTTGTGCCGGAATTACGCTGATCTTGCATATCATTGCCTTAGTGAAATCAAAAAAAGCCGGCATCTCTATTGTCGGCCACGTGCTCGGAATTGTCGGCATGGGCTGTTTTCTGATCACCATGTTTCTCGCTCTCCCGGCATTTGTCCTGGCGATCCTGGCGGCTATTTTTACCCTGTTACAAAAAAATGTGGATTCATCCGACAGTCTAAGCAAATAAAGCAAAAGCCCTGTGTGCAGGGCTTTTTGTCGTATACCCGTTTTCCGTTTCATGCGGTGGGACGGCCCGCGTGTTCTTCGGAATGATCGTGCGGTAGTTTCTGCAGCTTTGGTCATAACAAAGACAACGACGTAAACAAGGAAAGTAATCTGGGATACTCTTATCGGTTGGGGATCCGGTTAAGCGCCTGATCAGATGCATAGACGGAAAAATTCCGCTTACGTTAGTCATTAAATTTAAGAATAGCTAAGATAGACGGAGAGATTCCGCCTATTGACTCAGAAACCGGGAAAATGGAGCTTGTTGCCTGGCATAAGCGGAAAACTTCCGCTTATATACCCTCCGAAAAGCGTGCCGTTCTGCCCTAACCGGAAAATATCCGCTTATTTTACTTTCTGCTCTCAGGACAAAACATCTTAGGACAAGTAAGTGAGATGAAAACTCTTGCAAGATGGGAGATGGCCTGTGGCGGCTTTGAAAGGGATCACAATATGTTGAAGAAGATTTACCCGGCCAAGAGATAATCCGGAAAAGTTGCACCGCTTAGATTGACGTGATGAAAAAAAGCAACATCGCAAAAAGTTCTATAATCCATCCTGTTGACAGGTTCTCTATTATCATATACCCTTGGTTTGGAGGGGTAACCCCTTTCATTTACCAAAATAAAAAAGAAAGACCGAATTTCGGCCTTTCTCAAAAAAACACTATTGCTGTGCGACCTGTTTAGCTGGCTTGGGACGCTACTAAATTAGTCGTATATTTTTTCTTTTTATCCAAACTAAAATCTGTGACAACTGAGACGCCTATGCCTGCATATTTACTCATGTCGTTGAAGACGGTATCAACATTGCCAAGTGAAATTTTGGCTGTAACCAGTTTTCCTGGGTGGAGACGCTGCTTTTCAACCATCTGAAGCATTCTCGGATATTCGGAAATCGGCATACCGAACGAGCCAGAGAACTGAATTTCACGGTCGACAATTTCATTCAGTGGAATATTCAGCATCCCTTCGTTTTTAAAAGAGGTCATCCCGATTTGGACATGTCTGCCCTTCTTGTTGAGGCTGCGGATGGCATTAAGCATGGTTTCCTGAATACCTAATGCATCAACTGAGACATCGGCACCGCCCTTTGTCAGTTCCATAACGGCTTCAGGTGCTTTTTCTTTTTTACTGTTGATTGTGGCTACGGCACCCAGTTTTTTCGCAAATTTGAGCTTTTTATCGTCAATGTCTACGGCGATGACATTGGCACCGTAGGCTGTCGCAATCTGAATAGCTGATAATCCTACGCCACCGGCTCCGTACACGACAACCCATTCACCGCCGCGCACTTTTCCTCGTGTCGTCACACCATGAAAGGCAGTCATATAACGGCAACCCATGGCACTGGCATCAGTAAAATCGACGCCTTCCGGGAGTGCAACCAAATTGTAATCTGCTTTAGGAATCCGGACATATTCAGCAAAACCACCATTATAGGTAAAACCGGGCATAATTTGATGGTCGCAGACATTGGAATGACCAGCAAGACAATGCGGGCATGTCCCATCGCCCTGAGTGAATGGAACAATGACACGATCACCTTTTTTAAAATTATGAACATCTTTACCGACTTCTTCCACGTACCCACTCATTTCGTGACCCAGGATATGCGGAAGTGGCGCAATAAAACCAGTCCATTCGCCCATCCAGCCGTGCCAGTCGCTACGGCAGACACCTGTGGCCTTTAATTTGACGATCACCCCGTCAGAAGTCAGTTCAGGATCAGGAACCTTTTCAAGCGACAGAGGTTTTTTAAAAGCTGTAAGAACGGCAGCTTTCATAAATCATGCATCTCCTTGATTGTTATATAGTTGTGACATTTGTCACACTTGTATACTAGCACAGGAGATATATGATGTAAACGCTAACAACTTGAGTCCCTTTATACGTACATTCAGAAATACACAGTTCCTTTTCTCTCCAGGCAAACTCTCATTTCAGTGTAGTGAACTTCCCCAATTAGAATCTATTTTTGTTTACTTGCGTCGGCCCTATTCAATATATCAACATTTCTGAAATCCGGTACAGCCCCAAAGTGACCTGACGCAATAAAGGGGCAAAAGCCAGCAGGTCATACAACCGTAGCAGGGGGCACTTTCTTCTCCTGACCCTTCACAAAGGAGACACAACACAGCGGCTCTGTGTAAGCGCATAAATGATAAAATTATGGATAGATGTTAATGGGTTCACAATTTAAAGATCCCGGGAGGATAGTCTTATGTTATCTAAAGCAGAAACGGCCTTACTCGTGATTGATATGCAATACGGCGGTGGTGCGCCAGACGGTTCACTCGTGCAGATGCTGCATGTCGATGTGTCCAGGCAGGAAGATATCGTGACCCCGATTATCAGGCTGAAGGATTTTTTTAACGAAAACGGGATGCTGGTTGTAAATATTAAAACGGAATACGAAGAAGATTTCAGCAACTGGCCGATGCTTGCGAAACGTTTCGAGGTGAAAAAATACAGGCATTTTGCCAGGGGTTCCGCAGATGCAGCTATTATCCCGCCTCTTGCCCCGCGGAAGGGTGAAAAGCTGGTTGTAAAGCATCGCTGGGACGGGTTTTTCGAGACAGACCTCGATCAGCTGCTGAAAGCACATCACATTGTCAACCTGATTCTTGTCGGGGCCGCGACGGATGTCTGTGTCCTGGAAACCTGCAGTTCTGCTTTCTCGCTGAACTATAACTGTATTGTGCCCATTGAGACGACGGCTTCCTTCAGTCCTGAACGGAAAAAGCTCGGTCTTGAGGTACTTCGTTTTGGAAGAAGTCAGGTGGTTCCGGTCAAAGAAGTCTATAAGCTGTTCAATTAATAAAACTTCAGCTCTGAGTGATTTGCATGATCTGCCAATACTCAGAGCTGTTTCTCTTGTCAACTCAAACAGGGAGGGGACACGTTGTCCCCTCCCTGTATTTGTGTAAATCTTATTTTACTTCCTGATTTCCTGAAACTTCCCCTTCAATTTTAGCTGATTTCTGGATGGCGTCATTTGCGTAATACACGTTTCCGTCTATTTTTGCTGTTTTATGCACGTTAAATCCGTTCGCTTCTACGTACACATCACCTTTAAATGTTCCACCCTGTAATCTGAAATTCTCACTTTTTACAATCAGTTTCGGCGCAGTCAGAGTAAACGAATCGGTGATTTTCCGATTTTCATCCTGAGTATACAGCGCCAGCTTACGATAGATATCGGCAGATGGATCATTCTTGTCATGGAATTCACCTTCAACGACAATATCTTTGTCAACCGTGATGTTACCCAGTGTGGCAACCATCCAGGTCCCGTCTTTGCTTAAACCATTTACAAGAGCGTCCGCATCGTTGACAATCGACGCACTTGTCACAGCGTCCACAGAGGTTTTTCCGGTGACTTTTCCGTCAACAGTGGCCGCGTTTTTGAATTCATCACTGGTATAGATGATATTGCCATCGACAGTTGCCGACTTGTCAAGCGTGAATCCCTTAGCTTCAACATAAACATCGCCGACAAAGGTCCCACCCTGAATTTTGAAGTTTTCACTCTTTACGGTCATTTTCGGTGCGGTCAGTTTGAATGATTCGGTAATCTTATGATTTTCATCCTGGGTGTACAGTGCAAGTTTACGGTATATCTCTTTCGACGCATCACCCTTATCGTGGAATTCACCTTCTACAACAATATCCTGATCCACCTTCAGATCACCCAGTGTCGCAACGATCCAGGTCCCATCCTTACTTAAAGCTTTTACAAGAGCATCCGCATCATTGACGATTGAAGCCGTTGTCACAGCATCGGCGGATGACCCTGATGATTTTTCGCTGTCCCCTGAGCCGTTTCCGTTTCCGCAGGCGGTCATTGCGGTCAGCATGGCAACAGCCAGGACGGAAATAACCAACAGCCTGAATTTAGCCTTCATCAGTAAATCCCCCTAAAGTTCAGTATCCTATCTATATGTGATCTCTTTCACGTCACACTCCTATTTTATCATGTATGCGTTTACATATTTACACTCTGATTTGTATAATTTATGACGTTTTATATTGTGAAATCCGTGCGGTTTTAAGAAAGGGTCTGCTATAATGGGGGGCGGAGGTGTTTCTATCAACTACCTGCCGCTAAAGTGAACAGGCTTGCCGCTGCGTTCTTAATTTGAAGCTCATTCCTTCCTCTCATTATTAAAATAATGAGTTTCCTGGAGGTTACGAATCATGAAATTCGTGAAAATTCATCTCTTCAGCATGCTGTACGGTTTTCTCCTGTTCGTGCTCACCTTTATGATCTTCCGCCCTGATCTGGCAGCTGAACGCCTTCATATTTCAACCGATGCCGTATCCCGGGGCTATCTCTGGGTGGCTATCCTCGCGGCTGTCGTCTACATGCTGTTTATGAACCAGGTTTCCAGAGGCCGGCCACGGGACTGGAAGGCGGGACTTATTGTCGCGATACAGGCCATGCTCTGGTTCCCGTATTGGCTGCTGTTTGTCCTGATCGCATGGCTTATTTTGTGAAATCGATTAATACGTAATCGCCTGCCCGCCAAACTGTTCCCATCCCTGTATGAACGCTTTCCTGTCAAGCTTCTTGTTTTTCTTTCCATCCAGAGGATCGTTGACGTAGACAGAGTCTGGATCAAAACCGGTAACAAGAACGGCATGCTCGCGATAGGTTATTTTCACAGGCCCGTCCTTTGTCTGCCAGGTTTCCCATTCTTCTTCCGGCAGAGGTCGGAATGTGCTTGTTACGATGACCCATACCGGTTTTCCTGCCACAATCTTTTTTTCAACGTCCAACCAGGGCCGTCCGGTCAGATCAACTGCATCCATATATTGACGTGCCAGATTATAAACAGGGCCATGATAAACCGCATATCCCGATTCATCAAACGTCTCGATGTTACCGACAAATCCTTTATTCGGGTTTCCGCGATACACGCCATCACGAAAAGGAACCTTTTCAATCTGATCGGCAAGGGTCATTTTATCTACCGCTTTCCCGCTTGACTGAATCAGCATGGCCAGTACCGTGACCTCACAGCCGCGGGCAAGCTCCGGCATCTGGGAGATCACAGGGAAATTCATTATTTTCTTAGTGACCGGGACCGGTTTCCGGGGAACTTTATCCTTAATCAGAAGTGTGTTCCGGTCAACTGACCGGGGAGCCTCAGTAGAGGGTACTGCACTGTTTTCCGCAAGGCTCACCGGATGATCTGCGTCAACGTGGGGCACGATAATGATCGTGATCAGCAGGAGGGCCGCGACGGCCAAAACGATCGTATAAACGTATGCAGTCTTTTTCAATTAACGATCCGCTTCTCCTTTCAAATTTCAGACACTTTTTATCATTATACACTTCACTTCACTGAAAATTGCAGATCAGGTCATGGGTGAAACCAGAAATTGTGAACAGGCTTTGACATGTAAGGGGTTGCGATATGAATTGCTTTTATTTATGCCCTCAGGGTTATAAGATGATGTAGGGAGAGTTTACCCATGTTCAACCAAAATATACTTTTTCTGGAGGGATACTGTTGAAGCAAATCGCTATCGGACCGGAAAAGAAACAAAGATCTGCCGTAGTTCAGGGCTGTATGAGAATTGCCGACATGTCAGATGAGGCCGTTGAGCGGCTGATTCGGACAGATCTGGAAAATGGTGTGACTTTTTTTGATCATGCTGACTGTTATAACAATGGAGCATGTGAAGCCAAATTTGGTAAGGTGCTGGCAGCACATCCGGACCTGAGAGACAAGATCACCCTGCAGACCAAGTGCGGGATTGTTCACGGACCGGAATATACTATTTATAATTTTTCAAAAGATCATCTGCTTGAGACGGTCAATGCCAGTCTGAAGCGCCTTCAGACCGATCATCTTGACTATCTTCTACTTCACCGGCCAGACGCGCTGATGGAGCCTGAAGAGGTTGCTGAGGCATTTGATACCCTGCATCAGCAGGGAAAAGTGCTGCATTTCGGAGTCAGCAACCAGAATCCGATGCAGATGGAACTTCTGAAAAAGACGGTCAGACAACCTCTTGAAGTCAATCAGCTGCAATTCAGCATCATGGCGACAGGCATGGTTGATGCCGGAATCAACGTCAATATGACCGTAGATGCCTCTAATGTCCGCGATGGCAGCATTCTTGATTACTGCCGCCTGAATGGTGTCACGATCCAGGCCTGGTCACCGTTCCAGTACGGGTTCTTTGAAGGTGTCTTCCTTAATAATCCGAAGTTTCCCGAACTGAATAAGAAAATTGATGAAATTGCCAGGAAATACGATGTGACGAATAATGCTGTCGCTGTCGCATGGATACTCCGTCATCCGGCAGAAATGCAGGTCATTCTCGGCACAACAAATCCCGATCGCGTCAAGGCGTCGGCGAAAGGCGCAGACATTCATCTGACACGTGAGGAATGGTATGAAATTTATATGGCTGCAGGGAATAAATTACCGTAAGTGGCTGAAACGGGCAGATCCGGTTAACGGATCTGCCCGTTTTTTATAGATGAAATGAACCGTATATCAGATTCAGGCAAATGAATCCTGCGGCGAGGAGTACGATCACCAGCAGGCAGACCGTGTCTTTCATTTTCCATTTCAGAGCCCGATAAGAAGATCTTTTGCATTCGGCGCGGTAACCGCGAACCTCCATGATATCAGCCAGTTCCTCCCCGCGGTTCAGCGAATTTGAGAAAATCGGCAGAAATACGGGGACAAGTGCCTTCATCTGCCGGAAAATGGATCCCTCACCAAACACGGCACCGCGTGCACGCTGGGCATCCATAATTTTCTGCGTTTCATCGAGCAAGTCAGGCACGAATCGCAGGGCGATCGTCAGCATCATTGATAATTCTTCGACAGGAACATGAATGAAACGCAGCGGACGCATCAGAAAGTTAATCCCATCTGTCAGGTCAACCGGTTTGGTTGTTAAGGTCACAACCGTCGTTACGAAAATGATGGTGACAAACCGGGAAAAGATATAGATTGCGTTAATGAGACCGAACTCCGATATGGTGAACGGCCCCCAGTCTACATAGATGTCTCCTCCTGCCGTAAACAGGATCTGAAGGGCAACCGTAAACAGAATCAGCCAGATCAGCGGGCGGACACCGCGCAGGTACGTCCGGAAGCCTGTCCCGGACAGAAACATGACAAGAAATGTAAAAGTCCACAGCAGCAGGAGGCCCTGAATGTTGGTCGCCAGAAAGGTGATGAAGACAAATGCCAGGCCCGAGATCAGTTTCGCACGCGGATCCAGATGATGGATCCGCGAGGCGCCGGGAAAGTACCGGCCAAGGATGAGTTTATTCATACCCGTCCCACCTCGATCAGTGCATCGGTCAGTTCATCTGCAGTCAGACAGACGCGCGGCAGCTTGATTCCGGCACGCTGTTCCAGTTCCAGCTGAAATCTTCTTGCATCCGGCAGATCGAGATGCCAGGCCGCAAGTTGTTCCGTTCGTGAAAACAGCGCGCGTACATCACCGTGAAAGACCACTTCTCCCTTTTCCATAACTACCACAGCATCCGCATCACGGGCCACACTTTCCATATCATGAGTGACAAGCACAACGGTCATCCCCTGCTCATGATTCCACCTGGAAATCAGCGACAGAATCTCCCTTTGCCCGTGCGGATCAAGCCCCGCCGCCGGTTCATCCAGCAGGAGGATATCCGGCTCCGTCGCCAGTACGCCGGCCAGCGCAACCCGTCTCCTCTGACCGCCGGACAGGGAAAACGGTGATTTTCTCAGAAGAACCGGATCCAGTCCGACCTGGCGGATTGCTTTCTCCGCAATTTTTTTCGCCTCGGGCAGCCGGGCACCAAAATTCATCGGACCGAAACAAATATCTTTCTCCACTGTCTCAGCAAAAATCTGTGATTCCGGAAACTGAAAGACGAGGCCGACCCTTTTACGGATTTCTTTCAGTGTTTGTCTGTCATTATCCCGGGAAAAGTGAACGATCCGACGTGTACCCTTCCGGACCCGGGCATCAAAATACCGTCGATCACCTTCAGCAGGCTCGATTTACCCGCGCCTGTCGGACCGACCACAGCTGTAAATGACCCCGAAGGAAGCGTCAGACTGACGTCATTCAGAACCTTCGGGCTGTGGATCGGCCCCAGTATATAATCAGCTGTAATGTGTTCCAGTTTTATTTGCATAACCATTGAACCATTTCATTTTCCGTCATATAATGCCTGGGCGCCCGGCGGCCGTTTTTCAGCAGCAGCCTCCTCAGTCTCTCACTGAACGGGGCTTCCATCTCCATTTCTGTGCTGAAAATCTGTCGTGGTGTGCCGTCGTTGACCAGCCGGCCGTTTTTCAGAACCAGAATGCGGTCACTTTTCGCCGCTTCATTCATATCGTGTGTAATCGAAAGTATGGTCAGCCGCCCGCCCGCGCGGAGCTTCTGCAGTGTGCGGAGCATCTCACGTCTGCTCGCCGGGTCGAGCATCACAAGCGATTCATCCAGAATCAGAATGTCCGGTTTCAGCGCCAGAACACCCGCAATCGCCACGCGCTGTTTCTGACCGCCGGACAGGCGGGATGGGTCGGCTTCCTTCAGTTGTGACAAACCGACGGATTTCAGCGCTTCCTCCACCCTGACTCTCATCTCTTTAACAGGCATATTGATGTTTTCCAGTCCGAAAGCCACATCATCCTGAACCGTTGCGCCGATAAACTGATTATCAGGATTCTGAAAAACAATCCCTGCATGCCTTCTGATCTCCCATTTATTTTCTTCATTGAGTACGACACCTTTGATCCGGATCGTTCCACAGGAAGGCTTAAGCAGACCGACCAAAAGGCGGGCCAGAGTCGATTTTCCGGCGCCGTTATTGCCGATAACCGACAGCCATTCTCCCTGATGGACATCAAAGGAAACAGAAGACAGGGTATTCGCTTTCTCCCTCCTGTCATATTTAAAAGAAACATTCCTGACCTCAATGATTGCCATCTGATTAAAAAACTCCTTTTAAAGGATCACTGCGATGAAAAGCAGCATGGTCAGCGTCCCGTTAACCAGCGCGAGACTTTTCACAGATACGATAAACGTCTTCGATTTGAGCTGCACCCGGCTGAATCTGCGGCAGAGCCTGTACACCGGCACAGCCATCAGCAGTGTGAGCAAAAGGATCGCCGGCAGGATACGCAGGACGATGCAGACGACAATCGCTGCAAATGAAGCGGCGTACAGCCCATTATACAGCTGAATCGCATGGCGTTTACCAATATAATACGGCAGCGTATAGCGGTGATTACTGATGTCTTCTTCCAAGTCGCAGATATTGTTCGCCAGCATAATGTTGGCAATCGTGAAGACGAACGGAAGGGAAACCAGGATCATTTCTAATATTAGCACAATGTCCATGCGGACCTGAATCAGCCGGTCCTGCCAGATCAGATTGACAATGCCCTGATCATAGGCGTTGATATAAACGGCCAGAAAAAGATTGATGAACCCTTCCGTCACGCCCGAAAAAATTTCTCCGAGCGGCATTCTGGAAAGCGGAATCGGTCCAAAGGAATAGAGAATACCAATGGCAAAAGCAGCTGCGCCGAGAAGAAGCAGAACAAGATCCGTCCGGAAGGCAAGCCAGATGCCAAGTCCCGTTGCAATCGAAAACATGATAAGAATGATGGCAACGATCTGCCATTCCGGGACCCCTGCCTGACCGATAATGTTTTTGCGCCTGCGGTAATCGTCTGAAGTGGCCTTTCGAAAATCCATATAATTATTAATAGCTGTTGTGGTCATGACAAAGACGAGTAAAGCGGTAATGAAAATCAGTGTATTGATCGGTCGGAATGTCCCGAAACGATAAAATGCAAGCAGACATCCGGCAATAAACGGGAAAAGGCAGGTCAGTTTCGTCTGGATCTGCACCAGTTCCAGGAACGTACGCAAAGACATCCTTACACCTCCCGGATTTTTCTTCAGAAGAACACAGCGATCATCAGTAAAACAGCGATGGTCCCATTCACCAGAACGAGATTTTTCACAGCCACATTAAAAGTCTGTGATTTCACCTGTTTCTGATTAAATTTCTTCACGAGTCGATAGACCGGCAAAACAACAGGCAGCACGAGCAGCATAATGAGTGGAAGAATCTTCAGCAGAACGCAGGCCAGTATGGCGACAAAGGAAGCCAGATAGAGACCATTGAAGAGCCAGATCGCGTACCGTCTGCCGATATAATAGGGCAGGGTAAACCGATGATTCCTGATGTCGTCATCCAGATCGCAGATATTATTGGCCAGCATGATATTGGAAATGGTAAAAATACAGGGCAGAGAAACCAGGATGATGTCAATAAACTGAATCAGATCTACACGCAGAGTCACGATGGCCCCCTCCCAGACCAGATTGGCAATCCCCTGATCAAAGGCATTGACATAAACGGCCAGAAACAGAATACCGAACCCCATAGTAATCCCGGAAAAGATTTCACCAAGCGGCATTCTGGAAATAGGAATGGGACCGAATGAATACAGAATACCGATCGCAAAGCAGAGCATTCCGGCCAGAAGCACGATGAGATCCGTTCGTACAACAAGCCAAATGCCCAGTGCAGTCGCCGAAGTCACGAGCGTGAGAATGGTCAGGACGACCAGCCACTCGGGGATCCGTTCCTGACCGATAATATTTTCTCTTCGCCGGTACTCCTCACTCGTCGCCTTGCGATAATCCATGTAGTTGTTGATCGCCGTTGTCGCCATATCAAAAAGCACCATGGAGCCGAAAAAAATCAATGTGTTGAGCGGCTTAAATGTGTTGTAGCGATAAGTGACAAACAGCAGGCCGACGATCAGCGGAAACAGACTTGCCAGTTTCGTCTTAATTTCCACCAGTTTCAGAAAGGCGTACAGTGACAATTTTTCCACCTCTTATCTAAGATTTCATCAATCTGCCAGTTCAAAAGATGTATCTGTCAGTTCAAAATTTTTCTTCAGACCGGACGTGATATAAATCTTTTTATCCCGCGTGACAAAAATGGCTTCGACGTCTTTCATTTTTTCGGCGTTTCTGATCCCGGCCTGAACACCCTCGGCGAACAGCGTCGTCGACAGCGCGTCTCCGTTCACGGAACGGCCCGTCACAACAGAGACGCCGGCAATATCATTATTTAACGGATAGCCGGTATCCGGGTTCAGTAGATGATGATAGGTTTTTCCGCCGACTTTAAGATAACGTTCATAAATACCGGACGTTATGATGGTTTTATCGGATTCCCTGATTTTACCAACGATTTCTCCGCGCGGCGAAAAGGGATTCTGGATGCCGACCGTCCATTCTCCTCCCCTCGGACTGTCCCCGAGGACAAAGATATTGCCTCCAAGGTCAACGATCGCCGAATGTACGCCGTGAGCCTTCAGTACGGCGACTGCCTGATCTGTAATATAACCCTTGGCAATCGCACCGAGGTCAAGCTTCATCCCCTTGCCCTTCAGGAAGACCGTATGTTTCTTCTCGTTCACCACGACTTTTTTGTAATCAATCAGCGGCAGAACCCGGTCAATTTCACTCTGTTTCGGTTTACGCGCATCGGGAAAACCGATATGCCAGAGCCGCGACAGCGGACCGATCGACAAGTCAAATTTCCCTCCAGACTGATCGCTGAAATGTCTGCCGATTTTCAGCATATCCAGGATATCTTCGGAAACCCGGACCGGTTTCACCCCGGCATTTCTGTTGATTTCACTGATTTCTGATTGCTTTTCATTTTCTTCGGCCGTTGTGGTATCTGCGAGCACTCTGATCCGCTTAAAAACAGGGTCAAGCACTTTTCCTTTTCCCTCGTCATATATTTTTACTGTGACGACGGTCCCCATCAGAAACTCGGTTTTACTTGATGGATTATCGGATATTTTCGGCGTAGCCGGCTTCTCCTCTGAGGAGCAGCCGGCTGTTATAAGAAGCATGAGAATAAGTAATACGGTACATACCTTTTTCATGATGTTCAGCCTTTCTGCGCGGTGATCTGTTTTGCGGGATAAATAAAGGCTTTAGAGTGTGCACGCTCTAAAGCCTCCTGTCTTGAGCCGGGTATTACTTCTCTTCTTTAAAAACCTGATTATCCACGACAATCGGCGTGGTGTCACCCTTCTGAGCCGCGTTGATCAGCTGCGCCGCATAGATTTTAAAAGCATGGCTGGAATGCGTCGCACCGGTCACAACATCCACTTCACCGGCATTTTGTTTTTCCTTCAGTGACTGACTCAGCTCCGGTATATACTCCTGAGGCCCGGTACCGGATTGTGCTTTCATTTTCTTTTCGTATGCCTTATCTTCAGATTTCAGTTTGTTGTTTTTATCAAGGAAGTTGTAATCCACTTTCGTGATCTTGCCACCCTTGACCGTCATATTGATATAAGTCTTCCAGCCGGTGGGTCCAAGATTCTTTTCCGACAGCTTGTATTCACCGTCTTTCAGCGTTCCCTGGGCATCCACCTGAATAGGCGTTGTATCTCCCTTTTGCGCGGCCTGAGTCAGCTGCTGTGCATAATTCATAAAATTGCCTGAAGACTCGGTCGCACCGGATACAGCTTCAACCTGCTGCGCGCTCTGGCTGTCAACCAGTGATTTGTTCAGCTCAGGGATATATTCTTTCGGACCGGTCCCTGACTTGGCTTTCATCGCTTTCTCATAGTTTTTGTCTTCCGATTTCAATGCGCCATCCTTATTCACGTAGTCATAATCGGATTTTGTAATCTTACCGTCTTTTACGGTCATCTTAAATTGGGCTTTCCACCCGTGCTTATCAAAATCTTTTTCATTTAATGAATAAGTGCCGTCCTGATAAGCTGCTCCGGTAACCAGCTGAGGCGTACTGGTTTCGGAATTTCCTGCTGCTTTTTCCGTGTTTCCTGTGTCAGCGTTTTCATTTGAACCGCAGGAAGCGAGGATCATTGTAAATAAGAGTGTTCCCGTGAGTGCCAGTTTTTTCATCTTCATGATCTCTTGTACTCCCTCTCTATAGTATGTGTGAACTAATTCACATCTGTATCATAACACTGGGCAGTCCTTTATGACTATAAACAAACTGTGAACAATGTAAAAAAATTGAAACGTTTTCTTCTTGATTATATAGACACTTTTCACCTGCAAGGTTAAAATAAAAATTGATAGAATGATATTTGCTTCACAAATTCTATCATGTTCTTCTTCATAAATTCATTCATTGATTTATAACAGCCTGGGGGGAAAACGAATGAGTAACAAAAACATTGTGATCATCGGAGCAGGCTATGCCGGTGTACACGCCACCAAAAAACTGGCCAAAGCGTTCAAAAAAGATGATTCTGTTACCATCACACTGATTGATCGCCACTCCTACCATACAATGATGACCGAACTGCATGAAGTTGCTGCACATCGGGTAGAGCCTGATGCCATCCAGTTTGATCTGAGAAAACTGTTCAGAAAGTCTAAAGTCCGGCTGGTAACCGATTCAGTCCGGCAGCTGGACCGTGACAGGAAGACGGTGATTACTGACCACGGCGCCTATCCTTATGATTATCTGATTCTCGGTATAGGCGGCGAGCCGAATGATTTTGGTACACCCGGTGTGAAGGAACACGGGTTTACACTCCTGTCCTGGGAAGATGCCGTCAAACTTCGCCGGCATATTGAAGAAACAGTCAGAAAGGCCGCCACAGTTCACGATGAAGCCAAACGAAAAGCCATGCTGACGTTTGCTGTCTGTGGTTCCGGTTTTACCGGCGTGGAAATGATCGGCGAACTCCTTGAATGGAAAAGGGAACTGGCCGCCATCAATAAACTGGATGAAAGCGACATTTCGCTTATTCTTGTTGAAGCGGTGCCAACCATTTTGAATATGCTTGACCGAAAAGATGCCGGAAAAGCAGAACATTATATGGTGAAAAAAGGAATCAGAATCCTGACAAGTTCACCGATCGTCAAAGTCGAAGCTGACCGGATCGTGCTTAAATCGGGCGAAGAAATTCCAACCTATACGCTGATCTGGACAGCCGGCGTCCGGGCCAACTCTGATGTTAAACCCTTCGGCCTGGCTTCCGCCAAAGCCGGCCGGCTGAAAGTTAACCCGTATTTGGAAGCTGAAGGGATGGAGAACATTTACGTTGTCGGCGACCTCGCTTACCATGAGGAAGGCGGTAAACCGGTACCGCAGATTGTCGAAGCCGCTGAACAGACCGGCGGTACCGCAGCGAAAAACATTATCGCCTCAATAAACGGCGGTGAGAAAACGGCCTATCACGGTAAGTACCATGGCGTCATGGTTTCCATCGGTGCGCGCTTCGGTGTCGCCAATCTCATGGGCTGGCGCCTGAGCAGCTGGTTCGCCAATTTTATGAAACATGTGGTGAACCTGTATTACTTTCTCTGCATCCACAGCGGCTACTATATGTTCCATTACATTATGCATGAATTTTTCCATACGAAATATAAACGGAACATTTTCCGTAACTGGTCCGCGCGTTACGGAAACGTTCTCTGGAGTGTCCCGCTGCGCGTCGTTGTCGGCGGTTTCTGGCTGACCGAAGCCTTTGCGAAAATCTGGGGAGAGGCAACATGGAAAGAGGCAACATCCAGCTGGTCGAAAGTCCATCTGCTGTTTAACGGGATCGGCAAAGATTCCTGGCTGACCAGTGATACGGTGAAAATGCCCTTCGACTGGCTGCAGACCACGACAACCGGAGCCAGTCAGGCTGCCGGAAGTAGCAGTGATGCAGCAACACAGTGGGCTGCGCCGATTTTCAGTAAAATGCCGGGATGGTTTGAATGGATCATGAAGATCTTGCTTCCGAACGCAGATGTCGCGATTTTCATGCAGAAGATGATGCTGTTTATCGAACTGGGCATCGGGCTGGCTATTCTGGCCGGGCTTCTGACCTGGATCTGCAGCGCGGCAAGTGCCGGATTCCTTGTCGTCTTCATTCTCAGTGCGATGATGGGTTGGGATAAATTCTGGGCTCTTCCGGCATCCATTGCCCTGATGAACGGTTCCGGGCGGACGATTGGCCTTGATTACTGGGTTGTCCCCTTCTGCAGAAGTTCTTCGGACGCCTGTGGTACGGGAAGTCGCAATCCGTGTACGGGCCTGATCAGAACACCGGCAGCCATACGGACACCACTTCACGTGGCATGTAAAACAGAAATCAGAAAGGACGGGCAGAGATGAAATACGGTTTTTCAATGATCAGACGCTGGGATATCATTATCGTCTGCCTGCTCGTGCTTTTCTCTTTTCTTCCGTTCGGCATTTTCAGTTACGTTCAGGCAGAGCAAACTTCCGGCGATAGAAGTGAAGTGGCTGTGATTAAGGTTAATAATAAAAAAGTGAAACAAGTGGTGCTGTCCGGAAACGCGGAGAATCAGATTTTTGATATCCATACTAAAGACGGCGGTGTCAACACCATACAAGTCCGCAACAACCGGATCAGGATAAAAAGCGCGAACTGTCCCGACCAGGTCTGCGTCCGGACCGGTTATATTTCCAAACCGGGAGAGACGATTGTCTGCATCCCGCACAAAGTAGTTATTGAAATTCAGAGTGAAAAAAGCGCTCCGGAGCCGGTAATCATCAGCTCCTGAGTTTCTCGGGGATAAGGGGATCTGCATCATGATCATGACAAAAAATCATCTGTCGGCTTATATGGCTCTCCTCGCTGCGCAATCTGTCATTATCAGCCTGTTTGAGTCGGCCATCCCCTTCCCCTTTGCCGTCGCTCCGGGCGCGAAACTTGGCCTTGCCAATATCATCACCTGCATGGCATTATATACCCTGTCGGGAAAGAACGCGGCAAAAGTAGTGACCATTCGTCTGATCCTGGCGACCCTTCTGAGCGGCACGATTTCAACGTTTATGTACAGTGCGGCCGGTATGATTCTGAGTTTTACAGGCATGTGGGCAGTAAAAAAACTGGGGCCCCGGCGTGTGAGCCTGATCGGTGTCAGTGCAACAGGCGCCATTTTGCACAATGTCGGTCAGCTGATCGTTGCCAGCTGGATTGCCCGGACCTGGACCGTCCTTCTTTATCTGCCGGTATTATCTTTCGTCGGCATTCTTGCCGGTGTTGCGATCGGTATCATGGCTAACTATTTACTCACACACGTAGAGAAACTTCAATATTACAGATATTTACAAGAAGCCGATGATCGGGCATAGTAGAAAGAGAAAGGGGCGAGAAGGATGCGCGTACATCCGATGTGGGAGGCTTATCCGGAGTTAAAGGCTGATTTATCAGCCGTACTCGAATTGATCGATTCCCATATCCGTGTTCATGACTCCGCGATTGAACGCAGAATTAAAGACATGATCCGCTCGTCGGGAAAAATGCTCCGGCCGGCCTATTCGCTCTTATGCTCAAAAATCGGACCGGAGAGAAACAGAAGTCGGGCACTCGCTGTCGCCGCGGCGCTCGAGTGTCTGCACATGGCAACGCTCGTTCATGATGATGTGATTGACCAATCGGATACAAGGCATGGCCGGCCTGCTGTTCATACTTTATATGGAAATAAGATCGCTGTTTATACGGGAGATTATCTGTTCAGCCTGTCCTTTTCACTGCTCGCCCGGCATGCCTCTTCACTTCCTCATTTACGTGTCGACGGCATACCGGCCGACAGGATTCTGGCAGGCGAACTGGAACAGCTGCATGCTGAATTTAAACCGCCATCATCAATCAAAAATTATCTCTCACAAATATCCGGTAAAACGGCTCAGCTGTTTGCGATCAGCTGTTATTCCGGAGCGATGGAAAGCCGGAGCAGCTCTTTCTATGCGAATCGCGCTTATAATATGGGGCATGACATCGGCATGGCTTTTCAAATTATCGACGATATACTGGATTATCAGGGTAACCGGGACAGGATGGGAAAACCGGTAATGAGTGATCTGCGGCGGGGCATATATACCCTTCCGGTGATCTATACGTTCAAAACAGAACCGAAGACCATGCGTCCGCTTCTGGAAAAAAGGGCACATCTGACAGATCAGGAGATCGATACCATTCTGGATTGCATCCATCGCTGCCGGGGCATTGAACGAGCCAGGGAGCTTGCGAAAAAATATACCCGAAAGGCACTTCAGGAACTGGATCAGTTACCGGAGGGAAAGAATAAAGCAACACTCCGAAAATTAACGCTTGCACTGCTGGAAAGAAACCGGTAGCTGATTATATTCATATTCAGGGCTGCGGACAGTCACATATCCGCAGCCCTTTTTGTTTTACCGGTCGCCTTAATGATCTACATAAACAACACTTCGTTTCAGTGCGCGTCCATCCGTTTGATCGTGGCCGTTTGCCCTTTATCACTTTCAGAAGCTGCATGCAGAATCACAGAATAAAGCCGAAAATAAAATCTCCATAAAGACAGACAATCCCCTGCTGGGTGAAATACAGCTAATCCAAAAATTAAGGATCCCCATTTCTGCAGATTCAAAATAGATTCAGAGCGCCTGTAGTTTCGTGAAGACAAACTTATATGAAGAAACTGAATCACTTACTCATGACTGAAGTCACGAGTGTGCGTTCGCAACAAATCAACATCCTAGACAGATGTTTTCTCCGGAATTAAACTAGAATCTGTATCTATTTTAAACCACTCGTCATGGGAGAAAGGAGTCTGCGACATGATGCACAATCCAACAGGAAAAAAACGTTTGGTACTCGTCCTGCTTCTGGGGATGCTCGGCCTGTTAGGCCCGTTTAATATTGATCTGTATTTACCTGGTTTCCCTGATATTTCGCGTGATTTACATGCGAATGCTTCACTGGTCCAGCTGAGTTTGACCGCTTGTCTGATTGATTGGACTGACAATTGGTCAGGTTGTTGTCGGGCCGATCAGTGATGCACAGGGAAGAAGAAAGCCCTTATTAATTTCTATTTCTCTATTTGCTCTCACATCGCTGCTCTGTGCTTTTGCACCTGATATTTTCACGTTGGTGATCGCCCGGTTTTTGCAGGGATTCACGGCTTCGGCCGGTGTTGTCCTGTCCCGCGCGGTCGTGCGTGATGTGTTCAGCGGACGGGAAATGACGAGGTTCTTTTCTGTTTTAATGGTCATCAATGCGGTGGCACCAATGATCGCCCCGATGATTGGCGGGGCTATTTTACTGCTGCCGTTTGCGACGTGGCACACCATTTTCTTTTTTTTGTGCCTGGTCGGCCTGCTTATTGCTCTGATCGTGGCCTTGCAGTTAAAAGAAACCCTTCCCCGGAGAAGCGTATTTCCGGTTCAGTCGGTGAATCCGTTCGCGTTATGGGAGGGCTGCTTCATGATCGGACATTTATCGGTTACGCCTTAACGGTTGGATTCATACATGGAGGCAGCTTTGCTTACGTATCAGGAACGCCATTTGTCTATCAGGACATTTACGGGGTCTCGCCACAGGTCTTCAGTGTCCTCTACGGTCTGAATGGTTTAGCGATTATTATAGGAAGTTATATCATTGGGCGCCTCAGCGACCGGTTTCACGAATGGAATCTGCTCCGAGTCGGCGTGATGATTTCAATCAGTGCTACTGCACTGCTTCTTGTCATGACAATGATCCATGGACCGCTGGCAAGCCTGGTTCTGCTCATTTTTATCTACATGATATCTATTGGTATGACCGTTACCAGTACGTTTACGCTGGGAATGAAAAATCAGGGGCGGCATGCGGGAAGCGCCAGTGCGGTACTGGGCATGCTTCCTCTCCTGCTCGGTTCGATTGTCTCGCCCCTTGTCGGTATTAATGAATCGACTGCTGTACCGATGGGCGCGATCTTATTTGCTACCTCGTTCATTGGTTCGGTCGTGTTCTTTAAACTGACCAAAACCAAAAGGAAACGGACGCAACCCGTACATGGATGAAACTGTTTCTCCATCCATAACCGTCCGGATCATGAGTATCAGATGTTTTGCTTCATCGACTAAAAGTCCCGGCTCGGCTAACGTCCCTTCCGCTGATCCGGCAGAATTTGCGGCACGGTGACATTCCGGGTGAACACCGAATAACCTGGTCAGCATTTCATGGATTGTACGAACAGTCTCAATGATAGAGGAGGCAGTTCACACTGCCGGCCTCTCACACCGCCGTATACGGATCCGTATACGGCGATTCAATAACTTAGCACTTTGAACAGGCTGGAGCATCCTGGAAAGGTTAAATAATCCAGGATGCTCCAGCTAATAATTATTGACATCTACTTCATTACTAACTATATTGAAATAGTATTAAACTTTTCTGAATTCTCGATATTATCTTATTAGGTAAAAAAGCTAGCCTATTTGTACAGTTCAGGAAAAGGAGAAGAAAAATGGCTGGAAAAACAGCAAGTCATATAAATAACGATGCTCGCCCTTTAACAGATACTTTTAAGACATTAATATCTATTAGAAATTATCGTCTTTTAATTTCAGGTCAGCTTGTATCACTATTGGGTGACGGCGTTCAAATTCTTTCTCTTGTTTGGACAATGAAAGTATTAACAGGTTCTTCTGTACAAATGGCTTTTGTCTTGGTGGCTGATACTATTCCAATGATTATTTTCGGAATATTTTCCGGGGTCATTATAGACAGGGGAAATCAAATAATTCCCCGAACAAACCGTAGAATGACAAAAAGGGGGTAAGATAATTGATCAGTTCCTCCCATTCATCTGGGAGTCCATGGCGGTTATAATAGCACTTAATGGTTTGATTACCATTGTGCCGCGTTAACTCGATGGATAACCTTGGCGTTTTATCATCGCTATTCGTGTCGGTAAAATTAAATTCCTCAAAATAGCTTTCACAGTTGTCCAAAAGATCGCGGACACCATCCCGCACATAATATTCGTGCGTAACCAAGCAGCCACTTCCGATGCCTTTCTTATAGGTTAGTGTTTCCGTTTTTCTGTAGATGATTAGTTTTTCCGAATAGTCCCCTATAAAGTTTGATGGTATATTTGGAGCTGTTGATTCAGGATTCATCTGCCTGAGGCGATGATAATTTAATTCGATATGTTCCAGTTGCTCTGCATCGATCAGTGCGGCTTCCGGGGCAAGGCGATCCATGACTTCGATAAAATCATCCCAATTAGGCGGATAGGCGTTATCCCCTGATATGTGGCGACATTGTTTGCCAATTTCTTTATACTCGAGCCTCCACTGCGTCCCATCACAGATTGCAAAGTCCGGACTGTAATCGCCTTGCCAACGTTTGATCTGTAGCTTTGCAAGACTTGTCAGCCACGCATCACTGATCTTCTTTGGGACATTTACACTGTCAATCGTGGTTCCAAATAGTTCCGTGGTACTGACGGAATAAGAAATATGCCCTTCTTGCAGGCGAACACTGACAGAAGTAGAACCACCAAAGAAACCTCCGATTTCAATATGCACGTGACCGCATGAAGGATCATATTTTAAGTCTTTACGGTATTCCTTTCATGCGTTTTGCAACAAATGGAAGTGAAGAGATCACACAAATAGAACAGGCTTTAGATGGTTATGAGAAAAACAGATAGAAAACAGAGACTTTTAATTCTAGCAGCAGTAAGCCCTATTGAGAGTATCTCCGATGGCATTTAATCCAGAAACATCCTGATTGAAAACTCCAATAGCCATTGAAAATGATTTGTAAAAGAACAGCAGATTCAATGGCTATTTGCGATTAGTTTCTTGTACGCAGATGAATGGTAAGATTATCGATGTCTTGTTTCAATAGGTGTGTCAGCCAGTTGTGCCGCTCGTTTACATCCGTGTAACCAAGCCTTGTCTTCACACTTACGGACAGTCCCCTGCTTTTGTGGCTTGGATTAAATCTGCTGCAACTTCGGGACGCAGGATA
Source organism: Sporolactobacillus sp. Y61 (assembly GCF_040529185.1). Taxonomy (NCBI): domain Bacteria; kingdom Bacillati; phylum Bacillota; class Bacilli; order Caryophanales; family Sporolactobacillaceae; genus Sporolactobacillus; species Sporolactobacillus sp. Y61. Next base: position 35,585 of record NZ_CP159510.1, read on the forward strand.
AGGCCGCTACCCATTCCATTCGCCGTCACATTTTCCATACAACATATGCGCTATGATTGCACATCGCAATACAATCGAATATAATTGTGGTACAGGAGGTGTTTCAAATGACAAGAACTTCAAACATTTTCGCCCGCGTTGAACCTGAAATTAAGGAGCAGGCTGAGCAAGTGCTGAAGCAGCTCGGTATTCCCATGTCCAACGCGATCAGTCTTTTTCTGCGTCAGGTTGTGCTGCAGCGCGGGATTCCCTTCGATATAAAACTGTCCGAAAACAAGCCACTCACTTTCGGATCTCTCAATGAAAAGACGTTCAACGCTGAAATTGAAAAAGGACTAGCTGACCTGACCGCCGGGAGAATTACATCGGCTGACCACGTCGCCGAGAAGATGAGACAGGATTATGGCAAATGAGTCAATGGAAGATTGTATATACCGTTCAAGCGGAACGAGACCTGCATGACATTTATGAATATATTGCCCTCTCACTGCTGAATCCGGAAATTGCGAAAAAACAAACCCAACGTATAATGAACGCAGCGTCTAAATTGGATGAGATGCCGTTTCGTTTTTCTCTTTATAATAAGGAACCATGGCATAGCAAGGGTCTCCGCGTCCTACCCGTGGATAATTATCTTGTCTTTTATCTGACAGTGGAACCAATGAAAATCGTGGTAATCGTCCGTATCATGTATAGCGGGCGTAATACTGAGACACAGTTGCGGTAAGTTAAAAAAACTGTGAAACGGTAAGGATTCTAAGGATAGCGACGATGCGATCAAGCGCATGAACCGCCGTGAGCTGCTTCTTAAAATCTCCTCCATGTGCTTGCCTTTTGCCAATTCATCCACAAGTATGTCAATTTATCTGATTTTCTGCATGCGCGGTTCTTTGATTTCCTCGACTCGATGTCCGCAAATTACATCTGAAATTTAGGCAGCGTAATTTCTCTTTATCGTTTAATACTTCCTGAATGTCAACGAATTGGTTCACCTCACCAACAATCGAAATACTAACTTTACGATGCGGGACTGCTTGTGGATGGATAGCCCCTACTCATGCCTGGTAGTTACATTTCTTCTCAATAACCTCAAACATAAAGCCACTGTAAAAAAGGCAGGAATAAAGTCCAGCTTCTCTCCATTTACAAAGGGTGGCAGGCAAGATAGCCCAGCTTTTCTCCATTTATATTTTGGCTTTTTGACCGATCAAAAAGCCTGTCTCGCCAGGGTTTTCATTTCACTTCCTATAAAATGTTTTCCTTTAATTGAGTTACGAGCAAAAAAGTAAAATAAGAGGATTTTTTCCGGTTAGATGTAGAACGGAACGCTCTTCGGGGGTATATAAGCGGAGGTTTTCCGACTATGCAAAGCAAAAGTCCTCATTTTCACGTTTTTCAAGTCAACAGGCGGAATCTCTCCGTCTATTTCAGCTATTCTTCATTTTGTTCACTAAAAGTAAGCGGAACTTTTCCGTCTATTCATCTGCTCGCACGCTTAACCTGTTCCAACAACCGGTAAGAGCGGATTCCAGATAACCTCCCTGGTTGACGTCGTCGCCTTTGTCTATGACTTTTTTAATCTACCTGCATTGGGGGCACCTGAATTTTTCATATCGGGGTAAATTTTCTCGGTCGTCCCTGATTTTTGACCATACGACTTCAGATTGCCCTCTATTTTGGCAGAAAATGATTTCAGAACTCCTTATCATCCCTTTTACACAAGGGTTCCCCACATCGCAATTAGCTCTAAGGATTAATCCATGACCAGTACAAATAACCCCGAAAGGAATCTTATCCTTCAGAGGTATTGTAGGAACTCTACTTTATTCCCTGCGCATTCCACCAAACCGATTTCTGATCATTTATTAATTTCTTCCAGCGCTTTCCAATGCAATCAATAAATCCAGCGCACATTAATAGCCCATGATGGCGGCGACTTCTTCCCATATGCTTCCACCAAAGCCATTTCAACTCTATCAACGCCACGTACTCGACGTGGCTCGAGAGGACAGACCGAATGTCATTTGAGTGTGTCCGTTCACGGGAACATATCCACAGCGTTTTTAGCAGTATCTTTTTAGAGAATAGGATAGGTTTGTACGTATCGAGGATTAGTATAATAGGGCGGTCTGGGTCCTATTAACGGCATTGGCCACGTGTAAGGGTTGTCATCATAGAGCATCTCTACTTTTTCATCAGAAAAATTCACGAGTAATAATTGGACTTCAGGACTATATTGAAACAAGCGAATAACCTCCTCTTAAATTTACCTGATATACCTTATTCGGTAACCTCTAATAAAGAGCAAGTACTTCTTTCGTCAAGCTTTAAACGCTTTTGGATTGGAACATGCACTGGGTACGCCCAAGTAACATAGTGTAAAAGGTCATTTCTATTCATGCAAGGAGGATTCCAATGGGGCAGGATGGGCAAAAAAAAATCAGAAGAAAATTAACGATGGAAATTATCCAATGTATCCAAATTACGGGGTCATAACTCGCTATGAGGACATTCCGATTAATGTCCCTGAACAACGTCAACTTCGACAACCGGGTGTGGAAAGACTGATGGTCCCGCGGCCTATTATTGAAAATCCGGAGTACAGGGGAAGCGGGAAATTAACAGGGAAAGTTGCCCTCATCACAGGCGGGGACAACGGGATCGGAGCAGCTGTAGCGATTGCGTTTGCTAAAGTAGGCGCCAGTGTTGCTATTTCCTACTTTGATGAACATGAAGATGCAAACAGAACAAAAGCGCGGATCGAACAACTCGGTCAGCGCAGCCTTTTACTGCCAGGTGATGTCCGAGACAAAAATCAATGTATCTCCAACGTGGAACAAACGATTCAATCATTCGGACGATTGGATATTCTTGTTAATCACGTGGGTATCCAGTTCCAGCAGCCAAGTTTACTCGATATCACAGACGAGCAATTAGATGACACCTTGAAAGTTAATATCTATTCTCATTTTTACACAACCAGAGCGGCACTTCCCTATTTGAAAACAGGCAGCTCAATTATTAACACATCTTCGGTTGTAACTTTTAAAGGCCCTTCACAATTGATTGATTACACCTCAACGAAGGCGGCGAATATTGGCTTTACTCGTGCTTTGGCCAATAATCTTATAGATAAGGGAATTCGGGTCAATGCTGTCGCACCAGGATCAACCTGGACTCCGCTCCAGCCGTCAACCTATTCTGCAGATCAGGTCGCTATATTAGGTTCCGGTAATCCGATGCGGAGAATGGCCCAACCCTTTGAGCTTGCGCCAGCGTACGTCTATCTTGCCTCCGACGATTCCAGATTTGTTACTGGCCAAACCATTCATGTTAATGGTGGAGAGCTGACATCATCATAAGAAACGATTCAAGCAATAAGTTGAGAACTATCTCGAAATGTATTAAAAACCAGTCTTCCTAAAATCGTTGATTAAAGGAAAACTGGTTTTGATGAGTTTATATGAATGGCAGGCTGGATGGCTAAACCGCGGGCTGGAACCGCCCTGTTTTGATCACAGATTGGCAGGTACAATATTGTTTGCCTTTTTATAGGCAGCTTTAGCCAGTTCGCATAAGTAATTCCATTGCTGGTCAAACTCCGGCTGGAAGAAGAAATCAGCCAGTGCCAGTTGCTGTGTGGTCTGTTTTGTTTGAATGGCCAGAGACAGCGTGTTGATTGCCGGCGTGATATCGTGTTTCGACATGAGCTGTCCGCCGACAATACGATTGGTACCCACTTCGTAAGTTAATTTCATATAAATCTTTTCTGTATCTGGTACAAAGGACGGTCTATAATAATCTTCTACAAATACCGATTGAGTCTTCAGGCCGCTCTTTGCTGCTGTTGCTTCTTTAATCCCTGTCGTAGCAAATTTATAGTCGAAAAGAGACAAAGCTGATGTGCCGGAAACGCTGGGCATCTCAACCGATGGCTTCTCAAGATTCAGCGCGGCAACAACGGCCTGACGGCGCGCATTTGTAGCCAGAGCAATCGGCATTTTCTCGCCATTCGGGCTGTAATCGATCATGCAGGCATCACCGGCTGCAAAGACATCTGGTGCACTGGTTCTCTGATAACGATCTACTTTAATGGTTCCGTTCGGATTCTGTTCAATCGTTCCTTTCAGCCATTCTGTATTAGGCACAACGCCTGCAGCCTCAACAACCAGGTCGGCCGGATAGACACCTTTATCCGTTGCAACAGCTGTTGCTTTACCGTTTTGCCCTTGAATCTCCTGAACTTTTTCGCCAAGCTGAACGTTAATCCCCCGCTTGATGAGATCAGCCGTCAGTAAATCAGTAAATTCCTTATCCAGATAAGTCGGCAGAATCCGGTCAGCAACATCAATGACAGTCACCTGCTTGCCAGCTTTAACATAAGCTTCAACCAATTCAATGCCGATATAGCCGCTTCCGATAACGACGACATCTTTTATATTTGGATCATTGATTTTCGCTTTGTTTTTCAGCGCCCATTCTCTGCCGCGCAGAAAATAAACATTTTCCAAATCGTTGCCCTTAAATGGCAGCTGACGGGGAACGGCACCAGGGGTCAGAATGAGTTTATCATACGAGATATCAGACGCTTTCTGTGTATCCAGATTGATCGCATGAATCGTTTTCGCCTTCGGATCCAGGCCGGTTACCTGGTGATGTGCATAAACGTCTACACCCTGATCACTGTATCCTTCCCTGGTTGCATAGTGTATATAATCTATATTTTGAACAGCATCCTCTAAATACAGCTGAATCCCGCAAGAGAGAAAGGATACTTTATCCGTTTGCTCAAACAATTTGATTTTCGCATCAGGATAAGTCTCTAACGCTGTTTTCACAGCTTCATATCCACCATGAGATGTTCCGACAACAACAATATTCACATAAACCCCTCCAATAATGTTTATCATTAACCAACGTGTATACAATAACACATACTATATTATAATTAAAGTAATATGATAATCATTATAATAAAGACCTTTGATTATTGACTTAATCCTGCGGTTTATTCATTGAAGGGATTCTTATTTTTGGCTTTCTCATTCCGGCCGAAGCGACTCATAAGGCACGTTTGCCGCTTACTCATCCGTGTCCCTTCGTTTGATCATTACGGTTGTCCCTTTATCAATTTCAGAAGCCACATGCAAACTCAGTGACAGACGGTCGGTGACCTCTTTAACCAGAAAAAATCCTAATCCGGTCGCTTTTTTATCGCGCCGGCCATTGTAACCGGTAAAACCATGTTCGAACAGTCGTGGCAGATCTTCCGGTAAAATACCGATGCCTGTGTCCCTGATCTGAATGCTTTCCGAAGTCAGGCCGATACGGACACCACCCTTTTTCGTATACTTTACAGCATTACTGATGATTTGTTCCAGCGCAAAGGACAGCCACTTCTCATCAGTGGTCCAGGTTGCGTCACCATCGACCGTCACGCGGAGTCCTTTTTTAATAAACAAAGGGGCAAACTTGCGCACAGCTGCCTGGACGAGTGGTTTCAACGGCACCTTTGTAAAGCGGTAGTCCGTCTGCTCATGGTTCAAGCGCAGATAATGCAGCAGCATGTCCAGATAGTTCTCCAGCTGAAACGTCTGCTCTTTTAACTCATCTACGGTAAAATCGCCGGTCTGTCCCATCAGATCAAGGACAGAAAGCGGTACCTTCATCTGATGACTCCACATACGTACCACATCTGTTAAATCCGCATCAAAATGTCTGATCCCGGTCATCTTATGTTCGTAGTATTTTTTTTGTTCCTCGAGCAGCTTCAGCATATCTTTCTCGGCCTGAGACTGGGGTTTCAGATCGACCTGAGGCACGACCTGACGGAGCCGTCTGTGATGGCGGCGCTTGAAGCAGTAATAATCCCAGCTGCTGAAAACGATGAGCGCCGTCGTCCCAAAAAGGAGAGCCGACCAGAATGTCCGCATGGGCAGACCCCGCAGATAAAAGGTCAGGCACATCACGGTGACGATAAACAGAGCGGCATAGATATAGTGCTTTCGCTCACGCCAGTACATAGCCGACACCCGGACGGTTCCGATGTAGTCGAAGCCAATCACATGCAGCTTTTTCCGCATGCGGGCAATATTTACCTGCAGGGTATTGGCATCAATATACTCATCTGATTCCCAGAGTTTTGCGAGCAGGACGTCTTTTGCTACCGTTCGATTGGGCTGTTCGAAGAAGGTGCGAAGGAGTTTAGCTTCAGTAGGGGTCAGATCAACTTTATCCGACCCTTTTGTCAATTCGGTGCCTTCCAGGACGAAACCTTTAAAAGTCAGTTGTGCCTGAGAGAAGCTGTAGGTTCGCCGCAGCAGGGCATTAATTTTCGCCTTCAGCACATCGACCGAAAAAGGTTTGGTGATATAATCATCCGCACCCATGTTCATCGCCATCACCTGGTTCATCTCATCATCCGCCGAACTCAGGAAGATGATCGGTGTTGTTGCCCTTTTTCGAATCTCTGTCGTCCAATAAAAGCCATTAAAATAAGGCAAAGTAATATCCATCAAAATCAAATCAGGTGCCACTTCTTCGATTTCCTGACGTACGCTGCGAAAATTTCGAACGGAAACCAGCATGTATCCAGTCAGTGCCACAGTCAGCTGTTTCACGATCGCCGGGTCGTCTTCCACAATAAATACTTTTGTCATCAGTGAATCTCCCATTATGACAGGCTATATTCATTTTACTGATTTTTGCGATCAGGGACAAATGCAAAAAGGGCATCCCGAAACAGGATACCCTTACTGATCACCTTTCCACAATGCGATAATATGCCCGGCTCGTTTGTTTGTAGATCATGTAGTAAATCACGGCGACGACGGCGATCGTTCCGATACTTGTCAGCAGCAGTAAGCCGAAGCGTGTCGTGCCAAATAAGCTGATCAATTTTTGAATCATGATGAAGGCAAAGCCGAAATGGACAATCGCCACAGCAATGGGCAGGAAGAAGACGAGCAGCACCTGGGAGCGAATTGTCTTTTTTACTTCTTCGCCACTTAAACCGACTTCCTGCAGGATTTCAAAGCTGCGTTTATCCTGTTCCCCTTCAGAGATCTGTTTGTAGTAAATGATGAGCGCGGTGCCGAGAATGAAGGTGAAGCCTAAGACCAGGCCAATGAACAGGAACCCGCCGGCAAATGAAAGGAAAGCCTTGTGCGTCTCATCATAGGTTTGCAGGGATGGCGGCATACCGGCAAGCGTCTTTTCTTCACCGCGATCATCCGCTTCAATCTTTGATTCAGTATCGCCGGCATGTCTGATTGGATCGTCTCCATTCACCCGGTAATAGGACAAAGCGTTCTGGAGTTTCTTCGCATCATTGACCATCATATTGGCGCTGATTGTTGTATCGAAAGCAAGCGGATAATGATTACCCGCCGCTTTCGATGCAGCGTCGAGTACAGGCTGAATCTGCGCTTTCGACTGGACGATCAAAACCAGCCAGTTTGCTGTCGTCATGCTGTTTGATGGAAAATTTCGGATTTTGCTGATTTTGTCTTTGATTGCAAACGTGTGAGCCCCAAATGTCGCTTTATCTTCATTGAAACTGCCGACTACCGGGTAAGCGATGGCTTCATTGCCTTTTAAATAAACATTTTTACCGGTCAGCTGCTCATAAGTATCCGCGGTCATGAAGTTGACTTGCGTCAGGCTGGAAAATTTTTGCCTGTTCTCGAATTTTCCATCGTTCATTGAGCCCATCATGCCATTTGACATTTCATAAACGACAGGGTGCTTCAGTGTCATGCCATTTATTTCAGCCACCTGGTTGACCAGTTCACTGGCGCGCTGCTCGGTCGTGTTGACATTGATCACCGTATTGCGAACAAAATAGCCATCCATCACATTACTGATGCTGGAATACAGCCCGACCGTCGTCGCCAGGGTAACGAACGTCATCGTGACTAATATCGTCACATTGGCCAGACCAAGTGCATTTTGTTTCATCCGGTAAAGCATACTGGAGACCGTAATGAAGTGTTTCGGCTGATAGTAATAGGCTTTATTTTTCTTCTGCCGTTTGAGCAGCCAGATCGTAAAGCTCAGGTAAAACAGCAGCGTACCGAGGATGACAAACAGTACAGCAATAAAGAATTTCAATAACGCGTCGAGTGGAGACGTGACCGTTACGGCAAGGTAATAGCCAATCGCAAGTGATACGATGCCAAGCAGGGCGAGAATGCCGCGTGACTTCGGTTCTTTTTCTCCTTTGCTCGCATTTTTCAGCAAATCCAGGCTTGACTGGTGGTGGATGGAAAAAGTGCTGATTATGATTAAGAGCAGATAGATCCCTGCAAAAATGACGGTAACCACCCCAACGGCAAGTGGGCTCCACTGCAAGTCAAAATAACTTTCGCCAAGCAGGTGAATCAAAATAAGATAAAAAAATTTAGCAAGGATAATACCCAGAACGGTTCCTGCAACCACGGTCACGAGAAACATCATCAGCAGCTCCAGTAAGGAGATGCGGACAATCTGACTCTTTTTCAGACCAAGAATATGGTAGAGCCCGAACGCTTTCGTTCTCTGTTTCAATAAAAAACGATAACTGTAGATTAAAAAGATGGTGGCAAACAGGGCCAGAACGATCAGACCGAGGGCGAGCAGCATCGCTGCATTGGAGGCTCCCTGCAGCTTTTTCAAACTCGGACTAAACAAAATCGTTGCAATTAACATATTCATGATGAACATCACAACACTGGCCAGGCTGAAGGGAAGAAAATGGCTCATCGACTGACGGATGTTGCGGCTGGCTAATTTCAGGTAAAACAATTCAGTGCACCTCCGTCCCAAGCAGGTTGGTCATGGTCATGCTGATCTCCTGCATGAAAACGGCTGCTTTTCGACTGGCACGATAGAGCTGGTGAAAAATGCGGCCGTCCTTAATGAACAGCACGCGCTTTGCGTGACTGGCCGCGATCGCCGAGTGGGTCACCATCAGAATGGTCTGGCCCGTTTCATTGATATCTTCCAACAGTGAGAGCAGCCCCTCGCTGTTCTTGAAGTCGAGCGCTGCCGTCGGTTCATCGGCGAGGATAAGTTCCGGCTCGGTGATCAGGGCGCGCGCAATCGCCACGCGCTGCTTTTGACCGCCGGATAACTCGAAAGGCTGCTTGTTCAGCAGATCGGCGATGTGTAATTTGGGCGCCAGTTTTCCCAGACGCTGTTCCATCACGCGCACTTTTTGACGGCCAAGAACGAGTGGTAAGAAAATATTGTCACGCACGGACAGCGTATCAAGCAGATTAAAATCCTGGAAAATGAACCCCAAATGCGTACGGCGAAACTCCGCCAGCTGGTTTTCTTTAATTTTCGTCACATCCTGACCATTCAGGATGACCGACCCCGACGTTGGTTTCTCAAGTGTTGCCAATGTGTTCAGCAAGGTCGTTTTCCCTGAACCGCTTTCCCCCATAATGGCGATGTATTCGCCATCCTCGACACTGAAGGTAACGTCCTGCAGGGCAACGGTTTTTTCTTTACTGAATCGTGTCTGAAAAATTTTCTGCAAATGATTGGCTTGTAGCAACATCGTGCTCGCTCCTTGTCTGTAATTTCTCTGATGTATTCAGTATACAGGCTCTCGCGCGGGTCACGCTGACAGTTCCGGTGTAAATCCTTACAGATTTGTCAGACTTAAAAGCGCAAGCATGGCTGCGGTCTCTCGTCTGCAGGGCGGATCAGTCAAACTGCGTCTGCCAGTCTTTTTCTCTGTAAGCCCGAAAGCACATGCGGATCTGTTCTGCCGTGTTCTTTTCTTCAGACAAAGGGGGCAGTTCATCCAGGCCAAAGAATCGGCTTGCGATCGTTTCACAGTTCTCCCTGAACCTGCCGCCAATGATCGCACACTGAACAAAAATTTTGCAGACCCCATAGGCGTATACAGGGTAATTGTGGGCGTTTCGATCCTGGACAGCGATCACGCGCAGCGCTGCGACATCCAGTCCCGCCTCTTCCCTGACTTCTTTGACCGTGTTCGATCTGACCGACTGATCGACATCGACCCAGCCGCCGGGCAGTGACCAGGTGCCGGATCTTTCCTGGACAAGCAAAATCTTATGCTGTTCAAAGATGGCAGCACGGGTATCCAGTTTCGGTGTCTGATAACCCGTCTCACTGCAGAAAAGGTCTTTCACATGATCTTTGGAAATGCCCGTTTTCAGGCTCATCATTTCGGCAGCGATGTCTCTGATGCGTTCGAACCGTTCCCGATCGAACCGGTCTTTGGAATAGGCCAGTCCCGCCTGGCCCAGTGCCTGCAGTTCCATCGCCCAGCCAAGCCATGGCTGATGCGCCTGAATAGCTGCCCTCTGTGTCACGAGACTGAGCACATCTTCCGGCTGATTGAAATAACAGGTTGCTTTGATGTGCCGCGGTGAACGGCCGCCCCACAGGGCCAGTCCTCCGTCGACACCTGCGGCAGCAGCACATTGCATATCACTTGCGCTGTCTCCGATGTACAGAATCTCTTCTTTCTCAGCGCCGGACTCCCGCCGATACCGTTCCATCGGTTCCGGGTCCGGTTTGGGATGAACACAATCATCCGCACAAATCACGGTAGTGAAAAAGTGAGCCATTGAAGAAGGAAAAACCTGCCGGAACTCCTCCCTGGTCTGCGATGTGATCATCCCCAGTATGAAGTGCCTCTCTTTTAATGCTTCCAGCAGTTCCCGGACTCCGCCGAAGAGACGGATGGAAGAAGCATATTGGAAAAAGTACTCCCCCCACACGTGCATCGCCGGCTCAATATCGCCAATTCCCAGTTGTCTGAGCGTCTCTCTACCTGGCAGATGCATGGCGAATTTGAGGTCGGATAACGTGACGGTTCGCTGCTGCAAACGGCGGACGGTCTCCTGCAGAGAGTGCAGCGTTGCCTTTTCCGTATCGATCAGCGTGCCATCAATGTCGAATACAATCTGTCTGTACGTCATAAGTGCCTCCGTATACAGAAATTTGAACTCCTCCTCAAGTATAATCGAATTTCCGCTTCCATTTATCCATGACCGCCCGATTAAGGGATCTGGCTCAACAAATTTTCCGCCCTTCACAATTGACAAAAATGATGATATCTTATATAGTTCGTTACATAAGTAATTAACCATACAGGTGGTGAGCCAATGCGTGAACCCATGAATGATGGTCGTCCGATCTTCATCCAGATTGCGGAGCGGATCGAGAATGACATTCTTGACGGATCGCTGAAAGAATCAGCACAAGTCCCTTCCACGAATCAGTTTGCGGCTTATTACCAGATTAATCCGGCGACAGCTGCGAAAGGTGTCAATGTGCTCGTGCATGATGGTATTTTGTTCAAAAAAAGAGGAATTGGCATGTTTGTTGCCGAACATGCCCGTGAAAAACTGATGAAAAAACGCAGGAGAACATTTTTCAACGACTATGTGGTAACCCTGCTTCGCGAAGCAAAAAAATTAAACCTGTCAAAAGAAACACTGATTCGCATGATCAAAGACGAACACCAGTGAACGACTACAAGGAGGTTATTATGGCAACTGAAATTAACGTGAACCATGTTTCATTGCATTTAGGAAAGCAAACGGTTCTATCGGATGTTTCTTTTAAACTGAAAGGCGATAAGATCTATGGCCTGCTCGGGCGAAATGGTGCGGGAAAAACGTCACTCCTGTCGCTGCTTGCCTCTTTTCGTGAACCCACTGAAGGGACGATAACGATCAATGGGAAAACTCCCTTTGAAAATGAGCAGGTGATGAGTAAGGTCAGCTTCATCTATGCCAAAGATCTGAGTGCTGATACAGATACTGTAAAGGACGCGCTGGAATTTGCTGAACGCTATCGTCCAAACTGGGACAGTGAGTACGCCAAAAGGCTCGTCAGTCGGTACAAACTGCCCATGAAAAAGAAAATCACAGCACTATCCAGGGGAAAACAATCGGCACTTGGTATCGTGATCGGCCTTGCCGCCCGCACACCCATCACGATTTTCGATGAAGCGTATCTTGGCATGGATGCGCCGTCGCGGGCTATTTTCTACGAAGAGCTAATTAAAGATTACGCGGGGCACCCACGCTGCATCATTTTATCCAGCCATCTGATTTCCGAGGTGGCTACGATCCTGGAAGAAGTGGTGATCATCGACCATGGCCGGCTGCTTCTGCACGAGCCGGTCGACGCCCTGCTGTCCCGCGGGCTCAGTGTCACCGGACCGGCTGAACAGGTGGAACAGTTAACCGGCGGCTTGAACATTTTGAAGCAGCAGCAACTGGGATCAACCAAATCTGTCATGGTCTACGGAACGCCTGAGCCTGTGCAAATCGGGCAACTGAGAGACGCCGGTCTGGAACTCGGTCCAATCGGGCTTCAGGAATTATTTATCTATTTAACTGAAGAAAAGGAGAATGAAGCATGAGCGGTTTGCTGAATCGAACAGATCGGAAAGTAGCGGTTGATATTTTTATGCTGATGTCCGGATGGCTGATCTGGGCTTTGTCCATTTTCGTCGGTGTATTCGTTCTGAGCCAAATACTTCCCTGGATGGACATTGAGTTTAACTTTAACAGTCTGACGTATAACTTTTTTGATGGTGCGACACAAGCGGCAAAATATTTTATGCTGGTCACTGGGATTATTCTTGCATCCTATGTACCGGTAGCTTATGTGCGTCATGGGGTCACGAGAAAAAATGTATTCAAAGGCACTTTTTTCGGCATCACGGCCGTAGCTCTCTCATTGTCAATCGTTGTGCAAATCCTTTACAGCTTAGTGTCCCTGATCTTCGGTTCCGATGTCGGCGATACGAGCAGCTTGTCTCGGGTCTTTCACGGCCAGGTCCTGTTCCTGCTGCTGATCTTTCTCTTCTCCTGCGTGATTTATTTTACGATCGGATGGCTCATCAGTTTAGCCTTCTCTCGTTATGGATTCATTCCCGGCATGCTGTCGATCGCTTTGTCACTTGCTGTTATCATTGCATTCGAGTCCTTATGGAAAGCAACGATTCAACTACCATGGATACGCGAGGCACTGATGAACGGGATAAGATTACCACAATTGCCCATTTGGGCCGCACTGGCAGGCAGTCTTGTTCTATTTTCCCTGCTGCTTGCCCTGCTCCAATTGATGATGCGGCGCATGACTATTAAGCCGTAATAGATGGTTAAAGGCTGTGAAATACATGATGATGAACAGAGGAAGAATGAATGAATAGCCTCCTCTGTTTCCTGTTTACTCATCATTTTTCAAATGAGTCGTTACACCCGATATGAAAAAGGATGGGTATCAATCAGAGGAGTGATCAGATGGCTCAGTCATCTTGCAAATTTTATTGAACCATTCATCAAAAACCAGTGAAAAGAACGTCAATCCGATAAACACTCACCCACTGCGCAAGTTTTTCCGATTAAATAAAAAATGTTGATACAGCAGGATTTTTGAGTGCTTTTGTCGAATTGATATGCAGGGAGAAGTACATGATTTTTTGGCAATTTCGGAAAAAAACTTGCACATGGAGCCGGAGACGCCTCAGGGCTTCTTTGCGCTTTTTTAAGTTTTTCACAATAACCCTGCGGGGTTTTCGGACCCAAAACTGTCTGAAAATTGTCGAAAATCTGGATTGGTTCAGCAAACCCTATGTAACTGGTTCTATACTTTAGTGGAATTGCCCCGATTTCATTTTTTAATCCCCCACCGGATATGCTTCGATGCCGAACGAAAGGAGTCACAATATGAATACGATAGCTGTTATAGATGATGACGTATACATAGGCAACATGCTTGAAGAAGTATTGAAAAAGGAAGGTTACGCTGTATTTCACGCCTATTCGGGAACAGAAGCAGTCTATTTGCTTTCTGAAAAGCATCCTGATTTGATCTTACTCGACTTGATGCTCCCTGGTCTTTCAGGTGAAGAAGTATTGCCACGCATCAAAGGCATACCGGTCATTGTGATAAGCGCCAAAGTAGATGTACAGGACAAGGTGAGCCTCCTTCTTGGAGGCGCGGCGGATTATGTCACAAAACCGTTTGACACAAAAGAGCTTCTTGCACGAATTGCTGTTCAGCTTCGTAAAGTTCCAGCGGCGAATGAACGATCTTTTTTGAAATTTCTTGATCTTGAACTGGACATCGCTACTCGCAGGCTCACGGCAAACGGTACAGATATTCACCTTACAAGGACGGAATATGCCATCCTGAAACTGTTAATGCAGAATCCAAATCAAGTGATTACAAAATCCACTATGCTGGATAAAATTAGCAGAGAAACACCTGACTGTATGGAAAGCTCTCTCAAGGTTCACATCAGTAATCTACGCAAAAAACTGCGGGAGGCCAGTGGTAAGGACTATATTGAAGCGGTCTGGGGAATTGGTTTCAAAATGCGTGAAGCATAGATCTTTACTGTTTCTTTACGGTTTTCTTTACCGGCAGATTAACTATTTTGTTTTATGCTGTTGGTATCGAAAACGAGGAGGCTGGATTATGGAATATGTTTTGCAAACTAATGCGCTACAAAAACGGTATGGAAACTTCAAGGCATTAAATGGCCTTACCATGCATGTGCCAAAGGGGTCAATCTACGGTTTTGTGGGCAAAAACGGTGCGGGAAAGACGACGCTGATCCGTACGATCTGTGGATTGCAGGAGCCGACAGCAGGCGAATATACTCTGTATGGAACCCAAAACACTCAGAAAGAAATCACAAAATCCAGGCGGAGAATGGGCGCAATAGTGGAAACTCCTTCTATTTATCTGGATATGACCGCTAAAGAAAATCTCAAAGCACAGTACCGCATTTTGGGGCTTCCGTCGTTTGAGGGTATTCCGGAACTGCTTGCCTTAGTAGGTCTTGCACACACTGGGAACAAAAAGGCAAGAAACTTTTCTCTCGGTATGCGGCAGCGGCTTGGAATTGCAGTGGCGCTCTCCGGTGATCCGGATTTTCTGATTTTAGACGAACCGATCAACGGTCTTGATCCACAGGGCATTATTGAAATACGAGAGTTAATCTTGAAACTGAATCGTGAACGGCAGATCACAGTCCTGATTTCCAGTCATATTCTGGATGAGCTTTCCAGGCTCGTCACTCATTATGGATTTATCGAAAATGGACGCATGGTCAAAGAACTAAGTAGCGGGGAGCTGGAGGCTGCCTGCCGGAAGTGTATGCGGTTAAAAGTAACAAAGCTCGGAGTTCTTACACATGTGCTGGATACCATGGATCTGGAATACAACATTTTTTCCGACAGCGAAACTGATATTTACGGCGAGGTCAATATCACTGAGTTAGTGCTTGCACTTGCAAAAGAGCATTGCGAAATTCTTTCTCTGCATGATCACGATGAGAGTCTCGAAAGCTACTATATCGGTTTGTCAGGAGGAGGAGCCCATGAATAAGCTGATATCTGTGGGTTTTATGCGTCTTTGGCGGGACAAACCATTCTGGATTGCCTGTGCATTTATGATTTTATACGGTGCTGTAATTTCCTTGAGAACAGATACAAATGCGCCACTTGAGGCCATCTTTTTTGCCTTTGCCGTTGTGATTGGCATTCCGAGTGCTGCTTTTTGCAGCCTGTTCATGGGGACGGAATACAGCGATGGGACGCTTCGGAATAAAATCATTGTCGGACATACCAGGGCGACTGTCTATTTTTCCAGTTTGATTGTAAATTTCGCTGCCTGCCTTCTAATTGCCCTTTCTTACGTGCTGGCTGTCCTTGTCGCAGGCTGCCCAAGACTGGGTTTTTTTCAGTTCGGAATGAAACACATGGTTCTCTACTCATTTGCGGCAGTTATGATGATTTTTGCTTTTGCTTCGATCTACACGATTATAGGAATGCTTCTCACAAATAAGGCGACTTCAGCCGTTGTCTGTATCCTGCTTTTCCTTGCGTTGTTTGCACCTTCAATTACAATTCAGTCAAGGCTGTCTGAGCCGGAATACTACAAAAGTTCTGTTGATGTTAGTCATACCGGGGAGATGCAGTCAAAGAAGCCGAATCCCAATTATCTTGCTGGTATGAAGCGAGAAATGTACCGCTTTCTCTATAATTTGATTCTTCCTTGTCAGGGCATGCAGATTACCATACAATCATCGAAAGAGATCGTGCAGTTGCCACTTTTTTCTACAGGAACGATCATTATTTCTTCCGGATTGGGTGTATTCCTGTTCCGGAAAAAAGACTTAAAGTAAAGGAAAAAACAAAATGCTTTGGTTATGGACGTTATCAGGTTCTGCTCTAATCACTATATTCTTTCTGCTTGTAAAAATATATTTGTTACGAAAGTCTGCAGATGAAATCCGAAAAGCGTTTAAGCAGCGTCTCTACAGTGATACCAACACGCTGATCGATATTTCCAGCCGTGATCGGAAGATGCGAAAGCTGGCAGCGAAAATCAATCGTTCACTGCGGGATCTCCGTTTAGAACATTTGCGGTTTCAGCAGGGCGACCAGGAGTTGAAGGAAGCTGTCACAAATATTTCTCACGATCTGCGTACTCCGCTTACAGCCATCTGCGGCTATTTAGATTTGTTGCAGCAAGAAGAGAACAGTGAGAACACGACGCGGTATCTCTCCGTGATCGTGAAACGCACGGAAGACATGAAGCAGCTGACTGAGGAATTGTTCCGATATTCTGTCATTCTGTCCAACTCGGATGAGAAACATGAAATCGTAGATATGGGCAGTGTGCTGGAAGAAAGTCTTGTTTCTTATTATGGGGCAATGCAGCAGAGAGAGATTACACCGACGGTTCAGATGCCGAAACATAGAGTGAAACGGCTGTTGAGCCATTTTGACATTTCGCGGGTTTTTGCAAATATTATTGGAAACGCATTAAAATACAGCGATGGAGATTTTTCGGTATCCATGGAGGAAAATGGGAAAATTGTTTTTTCCAACACAGCCAGGGAATTGACACCAGTCATGGTCGGCAGACTCTTCGACCGATTTTATACAGTCGAAACCGGCAGAAATGCAACAGGGCTGGGACTGTCTATCGCAAAGCGTCTGACCGAGCAGATGGGAGGAACTATTTCAGCGGAGTATCAGGAGGGTAGACTGATCATTTGTATCATTTTTTCAGAGGACATCACGGGTGTTAATTAAACTTGATTTTGAAGAAAAGCTTGGCTCAGCCTGGCCTCTGGCGCTGGCTGAGCCTTAGTTGTTCTTACACCACCTTTCACAGAAATTTGCATACTTTCTATATTAATCCAGCAATCTTTCAACTTCCGATTTGCACCATAAGTTAAGTAAAGCAGCTTATGTTTACGATTGCCTGTTGCATGGCTGTACTCCCGGCTCACGAAACAGATCTTTCCCGTGCAGGGAAAGTGTTCAATCTGCTCGTTCTGAGCTTCTGAACGCCTGTACATTCATTATAACGAGGACTGGGTTTTTTAATGATGATCTCTGGTGCTTTCGAATTACTGTATAATGTTAGATAAGCGCATTCAGGAGGCTGACAATAAACGATGAAATCACTTGAGATCATACTTGCAGATATTACCACTGTCCATGCCGATGCCATTGTCAATGCGGCCAATACCACCTTACTGGGCGGGGGCGGTGTGGATGGTGCGATTCACCGGGCTGCCGGTCCTCAGCTGCTCGAAGCCTGCCGGGCGCTGCACGGGTGCCGGACAGGAGAGGCTAAAATCACGAAAGGGTATCGGCTGCCTGCGCGTTATGTCATTCACACCCCCGGTCCGATCTGGCATGGCGGGCATAAGGGGGAAGCGAAACTTCTGGAAAGCAACTACCGAAACAGTCTTGAGCTGGCGGAGAGCCATCAATGTCGTACGGTCGCTTTTCCCTCGATCAGCACAGGTGTCTATCATTTTCCGCTCGAACAGGCAGCCACGATTGCTGTCCGAACCATCCGCACTTTTCTGACACACTCACAGTACGTTGAACGTGTCCTGATGGTCTGTTTTGATGAAGAAACAAAAGCGGCTTACGATCAGGCGCAGGCTTCTCAATAACGGGGGGAGATCTATTGAAATTTGTCCTGCTGTTCGGCCCTCAGGCCGTAGGAAAAATGACAGTCGGTCAGGAACTTGCGAAAAAGACCGGTCTGAAATTGTTCCACAACCATATGACGATTGATCTGCTTGTCCCGCTGTTTGGGTTTACTCCTGAAATGTGGCAGTTGTGCCACCTGTTCCGTAAAGAAATCTTCAGGTCGGTAGCAAAAAGCAACCTGTACGGGATCATATTCACCACGGTGTGGGCCTTCAATCAGCAGGAAGACTGGGATCATGTGGAAACCATCTGCCGGATCTTCAGGGAAACCGGCGGAGAGATCTATTTTGTGGAACTGGAAGCTGACGTTAAAGAGAGACTGAGGCGTAACCGGACACCGAACCGGCTGAATCACAAACCAACGAAACGCAATATCAGCCAGTCCGAACAGGATCTGCTCGATTCACTGAAAAGGTATCGTCTGAACTCACATGACGGAGAAATCCGGGAGAAAAATTATCTACGGATCAATACGATGCATCTCAGTCCGGAAAAAGCAGCGCAAATTATTCAGCAACAATTCGATTTGTGATAAAAAGGCCCGGGCTGACGTCCGGGCCTTTTTCATTCACTATCACTGCACAGAAGGATGGTTACTGATTTACGTCTTTTACATATTTGTCCACATCTTTAAGAAATGCATCGACGGCTTCTTCTTTTGTTGCCCACGAAGTCACGAGCCTTACGGATGACTGATCCTCATCAATCTTTGACCAGATGTAAAAAGCGTAGTTTTTCCGCAGCTCATCAATGAGTGCATTGGGAAAGATGGGGAAAATCTGGTTCGACGGGGACTGCGTCAGGAAGCTGAATCCGGCTTTTTCAATGCCGCTGCACAGTTTTTCGGCCATATGGTTGGCATGTGCGGCAAGGTCAAAATACAGGCTGTCACGAAACAGTTCCAGAAACTGAATACCGATCAGCCTGCCTTTGGCGAGCATCGCCCCCTTCTGCTTGATCATATAGCGGAAGTCTTCTTTTAAGTCGGGATTGACGATCACGAGTGCTTCGCCAAGCAGTGCCCCGTTTTTCGTCCCGCCAATATAGAAGGCGTCGGTCAGCTGCGGCAGATCACTCAGCTGCAGATCGTTTCCCTTCGCAGTGAGGGCGGAACCGAGACGCGCTCCATCCAGATAAAGGAGCAGATGATGGGCAGTGCAGAAATCGTGCAGCGCTTCGAGTTCCTTTTTCTTATAAATGGCGCCCACTTCCGTTGTGTCGGAGATATAGACGAGTTTTGGCTTCACCATATGCTCATCTTCATGGATTTCCAGAACTTCCCTGATATCCGCAGGGGTCAGCTTCCCGCCATCATCTGACGGAGCGATCACAACTTTATGACCGGTTGCTTCAATCGCTCCTGTCTCATGAACATTAATATGACCGCTTTTCGCTGCAATGGCTGCTTCATGCGGACGGAGAAAGGCGGATATCGCCGTTAAATTGACCTGGGTCCCTCCAGTCAGGAAATGAATCGCTGCGTCGTCCCGGCCGAGCCGCTTCTTCAGCTGACTGATCGCCTGCTGCGAGTAAACATCCTCCCCGTAGCCTTCGCTCTGTTCCAGATTCGTTGCGGTTAATGCTTCGAGAATGCTTGGATGTGCGCCTTCACTATAATCATTTTTGAAACTGTACATGCCCTTCCTCCATCTCAGCTGTTCATTTTTTCATAGACTCTATGATGAGATCAGTGGATCCGGTCTCCATGCTTATCCCCCATAATAAAAACCGGTTTCCTTCATCGTCAGCGGATCGCCTTCACGATGTACGCCGGCATTGATCACTTCGCCGATATAGATGAAATGATCGCCTTTTTCGATACGATCTGTGACTTTACATTCAAAATAACTGAGTGCATCCTTAAAAATCGGACATCCGGTTTCCCGGGTATAGAATTCATAACCGGCCAGTTTGTGCTCTTCCGGTTCAAGCGCTTTGAAAAAGGCCATGACCATATTCTTCTGCCCTGTCTCGAGTATGTTCACGGTGAACACACTGGATGCGGCAATCTGCTGCTGCGACCGGCTGCCAGCTTTGGCGGCAAGCGCAACCAGCGGCGGTTCGAACGAGGTCTGGGTCAGCCAGTTTCCGGCAAAGGCGTTCACCCCGCTGTCATCTTTTGTCCCAATCAGATACAGTCCGTATGTAATGCCGCGCAGCGCCAGCTTTTTTGCTTTTTTATCCATTTTCAATCTCCCCTCTGATCTATTTTCACTATTTCGTCATATTCACAATTTATTATAGGTCAATCTCCTGTGCCAATTCCAGTGTCCGGCTGCGGTTTCTCATCAGATTTTCATCTGTTTTTCATCGTTTTCTTTGACAAATTTCGTACACTGAACATGCATCCTGATCGCTCTGTTGGTACCTGTAAGCGATTTTCCAGTAAAATGACTGTAGATCGTCAGATCAGGAGGGGAAGCGGTTGAACAAACACATTCTGATTGTTGAAGATGAGGAAAAAATTGCCCGTGTGATCCAACTGGAACTGGAGCACGAAGGCTATTCCGTTGAAAAAGTCAAAACCGGAGAAAGGGCTCTGGAAGAGTTTCAGAACGGCGGCTGGGATCTGATTCTGCTGGACGTCATGATCCCGCAACTGAACGGCATGGAAGTGCTGCGGCGTATTCGCGCGAAAGATAAACGCTTACCGGTGATTCTGGTCACGGCGAGAGATTCCGTGATCGATAAGGTCAGCGGGCTCGACCAGGGGGCGAACGATTACATTACCAAGCCGTTTGTGATTGAAGAATTGCTGGCACGTATCCGGGCCTGCCTGAGGACCCTCCACACGAATCAGGAAGAAGATGAAATCCTGAAAGTCAGTGACCTCACGCTCAATCCGTCAACACGGGAAGTCCTGCGTGGTGACCAGTCCGTTGAGCTTACGCCACGTGAATTTGATCTGCTGCTTTTCCTGATCAGGCACCACAGGCAGGTTCTTAATCGGGAGCAGATTTTGCAGCACGTCTGGGGTTATGCGTATTACGGGGACACCAATGTCGTTGACGTTTATATTCGTTATCTGAGGAAAAAAGTGGATGCGGGGTTCGACGCGCCTCTGATCCATACGGTACGCGGTATCGGCTACGTTCTGAAGGAGTAATGTGATGAAGCTGAAAACAAGGATTCAGGTGCTCACCACCGGACTGGTTCTGATCACCCTGCTTGTGACAAACCTGGCCATTTATCTGCTTTTTTACACCATGACCGTCCACGGCGAACAGGATCGGGTCGCCCGGCAGGCGGGCAACATCATGATCACGCTGAATGCAGAAAACGCCGCGCAGGTGGACCCGGAGCACCTGATCCGCGGCTATCTGCCTGAAGACGGCATGATCCGCCTGGTGACCAGGGCTGCAAAAGTGAAAATTGCGGCTGCAACCGATTCTTCCTATAACCGGGTTCCAACTGTTTTTCACGATCGAGAGACGAAGCGCACGGAGGAGATTGGAGGCAAACTTTCTGTCATCGCCTCTGTTCCGATGATCTGGCGCGACGGATCCATTGTCAGTCTCGAGGTCATCCAGAACATCGATGCCATCCGCCGAAACATGAACCTGCTGAAGATTGTACTCGCCCTGACCTCTCTGATCATCCTGATTCCAATTCTTTTCACCACTCAGATGCTGAGCCGGCTGATTCTCAATCCGATTCATGCCATGATCCGGACAATGGAGAAAATTCAGCAGGGGGACCAGATGCAGAAAATCAAATGGAAAAACAAATCAAAAGATGAGCTGCAGCAGCTGGCAGATACCTTTAACCGGATGATTGACCGACTGGAGCACAGTTTTGAAAAACAAAAGCAGTTTGTCTCAGATGCCTCACATGAACTGAAAACTCCGCTGACCGTCGTCGAAAGTTACGCTGCGCTGTTGAAACGCTGGGGCCGTGAAAAGCCGGACGTACTGGATGAAGCCATCCAGGCGATCCATTCGGAAGCCCTCCGGATGAAGTCCCTGATCGGACAGATGCTGCTGCTTGCACAGAGTGATGATGAATGGACCCTTGACGTGACGCGGGTCGATATCATCCGGCTCGCAGATGAAACGGGACGGCAGATGGGAAAGGTATACGATCGACACATCCGGACGATCTCCACGTTTACCAGCCTGCCTTGCGACATGGATGTGGCGAAAATCCGCCAGCTGCTCGTGATCTTACTCGACAACGCCATCAAGTACAGCAAAGAGTCGATCACCATCCGGATTGGGACTGACGATAATTCCCTTGAAATCAGAGTGGAAGACCGTGGCACAGGTATTCCTGAAAAAGATCAGGAGAAAGTGTTCGACCGCTTTTTCCGTGTAGATAAAGTGCGCAGCCGGGAAACCGGTGGATCAGGACTCGGTCTGGCCATTGCACGGCATATTGTTTCCGCCCATAAAGGCCGGATGAAACTGCAAAGTGTCGAAGGAATCGGGACGTGTGTCATTGTCCTTCTGCCACTTCACAGGGAGTTGAATAAATGAAGAAGAAAAAAGCAGGGTGGATCGCCGGCCTGACCCTTTTCACCCTGGTTACCGCAGCCGGTGTTGCACTGGCCATGGATTATGGAGAACGGATTCCTGAAGACCGGATCGCAAGTGCTGCCGTTGAACGATATGGTGGAAAAATCCTTTCAGTCCGGCTGGAGAATCAAAACGGACGTGAGGTGTACCTCATGGCTCTCAGGCATCCGCGCGGGGAGTACCAGCTGACGCTTGACGCCGAAACCGGAAGTACTGTGGCTTTGAAAAAAACAAAGAACGCCTCATCTGTCGCACCCGCGCCTGAGACGATCACCGAAAAACAGGCAGGATCCATTGCGACAAAGCGAACCGGTGGAGCCATTCTGTCTGTTGAAAAAGGTGAACTGGAGGGCCGGGCGGTCTACACTGTCCGGACCCGCTCAGGCAGTAACACCACCGAACTGAAGATTGGTGCGGCAGACGGAGCCATTATAAGCGAACAGGCGCTGCCTGCCCCGGAGCAGAAAAAAGAACCAAAGACTGTGATCAGTGAACAGGAGGCACGAACGCTCGCACTAAAAAAAGTGAAAGGAACCGTCATCCGGTCCCGTCTTGAAGAAAATGATGATCAATATGAATATCAGGTGACCATTCAATCCGGTAAGGGGACGGCAGAAGTCTATGTCCATGCCTACAGTGGGAAAACCTCAATCAGCTGGAATGATGACGACGCAGATGATGAAACGGATGAAAGTGAAAATGAACAGGATGAAAATGAAACCGATGAAGAGGATTGATCCTGATGCAGGTCTTCATTTCTCATCATTTTCTCATCTTACGCTCGCTTTCCATTAATCTCCTCAGACTAAGATAAAAATGTACCAGAAAACAAGGAGGAAATGGAAATGAAAAAAATTCTGGCAGCATTGGCAATTCTCGGGGTATTCATTCTGGCAGGCACCACTTTCAGCTTACTTGCGAGTTCACCGGATGTATCCCGGGCAGATGAAGCCGTCGTCTATACCGATGACGATCTGAAAGACGACGACAGCCGTGCCGAAAATGACGACAATCTGAAGGACGACGACACACGTGCAGAAAATGACGACGATCTGAAGGGCGATGACGGCCGCGTCGAAAATGATGACGATTCGAGAGATGATGATGCTAAAAAGCAGACGCAGAGGAAGCCGGAAACTGATGTCGTCTCTGCTGATCAGGCGGCAGAAGCAGCTGTGAAGGCAATCCCTGGGAAGGTTACCGAACTGGACCGGGACAGTGATGACGGAAAAGTGGAATATGAAGTCGAGATTGACGACAGGAACCACCACGAAAAAGAAGTCACTGTAGACGGCAAAACCGGAAAAGTAACCGCTGAACGTGATGATGACGATGACAGAGAGAGCGCTGAAGATGATGATGAAGGCGAGCATGATGATGACGGTGAACACGACGATGACGAAGATGATGAAGAGGATTAAAGTGAAACATCAATCAGTGGGGCTTTCTTCATCCCCCACTGATTTTGTTCGTTAAACCCATCGGGCTGCTACGGGCAGTGATCCCCACCGGGCCTGTTCTTTTCCCCCTCATAACCCTGAGGGGGAACTGCCCGTTCAGGCGGGATATGTTTTTGCCCGGCCGATTGCGGAAGTTGCGCAGAAAGCAGGCCCGACACTACTGCCAGGCGGCTCTATACATTAGGCGAAAAAATTCTGCTTAACTTAAGTAAAAAGGATAACAGCGAACTGCAATAGACGGAGGGATTCCGCCTATTGGCTCAAAAACCATGAAAAGGGGGAATTTTTTATTGTCTAATCGGAATTTCTCCGCTTATTACACTTCGAAACCCGTTCTACTTTGCATTAAGGCGGAAAATCTCCGCTTATTAAGCAGAAGGATTATATTTACAGGCTCAGTATTTCGGCCGGAAGAAAATTTCATTAAAAGCAGATAACGTCCCCCCTGCCGCCACGGATCCGCGCGTCCGGATTATTTTTGCTTTTCGATGCATGATAAAGCTAAAGAGACGTGCGGGAGGGGTGGATGATGAATCGTTTTTTATATCTGGCCGCTATGCTGAGCTATATAGCCGCCACACTCCTCCCCGCCTCTGATTTTCCGGACACTGCGGTCTCCGTACTCTGCCTGCTTGCCGTTCTCACCAGTCTGCCTGCCGTCCGTGGACCTGTCTTGTTTTTCGGGCTCGGTTTTCTCGCTGGCGGCATCCTTCTTCTGGCCCGTTCCGGTATCACGCCAGCAGCGTACGTCACATCATTCGGAGACATGATCCAGATGGTCACCCTTTTTGCCTTCATTCCGATCCTCACCTTTCCTGTCCGTTTTGGCGATTATGCGGAACAGATCCGTCACCTGGTCAGAAAGAGGCTCCGCGGAACAAACAGTCTGTATCTACTGACCTCGGCAGCTGCTTATCTCTTCAGCTCATTTATGAATCTTGCCGCGCTCCCGCTCACTTATGATACCATTGCCCGCTCCGCAGGGGATTATCCGATCGGGAAAAAGAAACGCTTTCTGACCCGGGCCATCACACATAGCTACGCGATGCCGCTTGTCTGGAGTCCACTGACACCGATCGTCGGTACCGTTCTTGATCTGACCGGTACTGAATATGCGCCTGTGCTGCCTTACCTGATTGGGCTCAGTGCCGCCGGACTGACTCTGGACTGGCTGACGGCAGGTTTGATACTCAGACGGGCCGAATCCGGACCCGTAAGAAATACCCGAACAGAAGTTGCAGCTGCCCGGGCGTTGCGTGATCGTCCGTACCGACTGATTCACATTCCCGTGGCGCTGATCATTCTGAACGGGCTGATTATCCTTCTTGATCAATGGTTGAAACAGAGCTTCCTTTTCCTTGTCACCTTGCTGGTTCTGCCTTTTTCCGGCATCTGGTGCCTGCTGATCAGGCGGGGAGCGCTCTTCTTCCCGGCTGTCCGGCATCATTTCAACACCTGGCTGCCGAAAATGGTCCATCCGTTCTTTATCTTTCTGTCCGCGGGATTCTTCATCACCACACTTCACGTTTCCGGAGCAGATGCGACCCTGACTGAATGGGTGGCCATCGTCATCCGCCGGACAGATCTGCGCGTTTTTCTGGTGGTTCTGCCGCTGATCCCGTTCGCCCTGGCTTTTCTCGGGCTGCATCCGGCGGTCAGTCTCGCCCTGATAGCCGGTTCTGTTCACTCCGGTTCTTTTTTTCACACACCTGTTGTCATCACCGTGGCCATGCTCGGCAGCGCGGTTCCGGCTTTTCTGATGGGACCTTATAATGCGACTCTCAGTATGATGTCCGGAATCGTTAATGAGAAGCCGTTCACCCTGTCGAAGTGGAACTTCTCCTTTACGTGGCGTTATCTCGTGATGCTGACCGTGATGATTCAACTGCTCTATACGCTGTTGTGATTTGGAAAAAAATACGGATGAGTTCCGCCCTCACCCTTCCATTTTACTTCTTGTCATAGGTCCCGATATGTTGCAGCGCTTCTTCGACGATGCTCATGTCTACAGCATCCTCCATATTCACCTTGCCGACAATCGCTCCTCTGTCCTGATAAAACTGGTACTGATCAGCAATATTTTCAACCCGCAGCCGTCCATCCGGATCAAGGCCCGTCACCGCGACTTGCTTCCACTGTTCTTTATCATCCAGCGGCGTATATTCCGTCATGATGTCTATGATCTGATTGAGGTTTTCACCTTTTTTTACAAAAGCATCATTATAATCCCGAAGCGCCTGAATATAGGCTGCCATAAAGCGAACCGCAACATCGCGCCGGTCAGAGGCAAATTCCGGTGAAGCCAGCACCATGGCGATCTGGGCATCTGGAGCGAAATCCGTCGCATCACCGAGCCGGACATGAATCCCGTCGCTGACGCCTTGCGTGATCTCCGGCTCAATCTGCAGCGCCGCATCAATCGATCCGTTGGCAATCGCCGAAAGCATATTGCCGAAGTCCGGCATCAGCACAAATCTGACATCCTTCCGCGTCAGCCCGGCGCTTTCCAGCATTTTCTGATAGATGTAGTCATCCACCGCATTTTCTGTGGAAACAGCCACTTTCTTCCCTTTCAAATCCTGATAATCTTTAATCTCATCCTGCTTATCCTTGCCAATGACGAAACTGAAATAGGCATTTCCCGGAAGATTATGTCCTTTGTCGCCAATCATCTTCACATTGATGCCCTGAGCGATGGAGTTGAAGAAGGAAGCCGAAGAAATGCCGCCGGCAATATCGATTTTGCCTGAAGCCAGAGCCGGAAGCATATCATCGCTGTTTGTAAAAGTGGTAAAAGAGACGTCAATGTTATAAGCATCAAAGTAGCCCAGCTTCTCCGCAATATAAAATCCCGCCCCTGAGGCCGACCCGTCTTCGGCAATCACGACTTTTGCCCGCTCTTTAAGTGGTGTAAGATTCCCCGGCAGATCGACTTTTTTTGCCGGCTTATCGTCGGTCTGATCACTCCCGCATGCTACAAGAAAAATCAGTGTGAGAATGAAAAATCCCTTCAGCCATCTGGACATCTTTACATATCCTCCTTATTTTTTGCCGTGCGGGAAGCCGTGACTTCCTGCCGCAAATGATGGTGAATCTTCACAAACAGCTTCGCCATGCCACTGTCCGCGCGCACCTTTTCAATGGTCCGCGGGCGATCGAGACGGACATCGATAGACTCTGTTATCGTCCCCGGCTGGGACGACATCAGTTCCATCCGGTCGCTCAGAAGCAGTGCTTCATCGATGTTATGTGTGATAAAGACAACGGTTTTTTTCGTCTCCGCCCATATGGTGAGCAGTTCCTCCTGCAGTATGATCTTATTCTGTTCATCAAGTGAGGCAAAGGGTTCATCCATCAACAAAATTTCCGGGTCATTGGCAAAAGCCCGGGCAATTGATACCCGCTGCTTCATTCCGCCGGACAATTCTTTCGGATATAGACGGGCGGACTCGCTCAGACCGGTTTTTTCCAGATATTCCTCTACACGGGAGCGGACGACCGATCCTGGGGCACCGCGGACTTTCAGCCCAAATGCCACATTTTCCCACACCGTCATCCAGGGAATGACCCCGTTTTCCTGAAAAACCATCGACTGAAGCGGGCGGTCTCTGGAACCGGGCCGGATTGTAAAAGAGCCTGAACTCGGCTTTTCCAGGCCGGCCAGGATACGCAGTAATGTCGATTTACCACAGCCGGACGGTCCAAGCAGGCAGACAAATTCCCCCTCCCGTACCTGGAGGGTGACATGGCGCAATGCAGCCGTACTGCCTCCCTTCTTATAAAAAACTTTTGAAACATCATCGACAGTGATTTTTACATCTGACATGGCATCTCTCCTCCTCTTACTGCCACGGGACCATTCTGCTCTGCAGGGCGCGGACGCCAAGCGAAAACAGGTAGCCGAAGAAAGAGATCAGAACGAGACCAACGTACATTTCCTTCATGACAAATGCACTGTACGAGGTCCAGATCAGGTAACCAATACCTGACGTGGCGCCGACCATTTCGGCGGCAACGATCGTCAGAAGGGCGATCGCCTGCCCCATCTGAATCCCTTCGAACATGACAGGCAGTGCGCCGGGCAATGCAATTTTCAGCATATAGTCCTTGCCTGTTGCTCCGAAATTTCTTGCGACATCCATGTAGATGCTGTCAATGCCCATCACCCCCGCCGCTGTATTGATCACGACAGGAAAAAAGACACTTGTTGCAATAGTGATCACTTTCGATACTTCACCAATCCCGAACAGGATGATGAAAATCGGAAGCAGGGCAATGGTCGGAATCGGCATCAGACTCATGACAATCGGCTGCACAAACAGTTTTACCGGCTTATAAAGACCCATGAACAGACCGATGATGATGCCCGGAATGACGCCGAGGAAAAAACCGCCGGCGATCCGCAGCAGACTGATTGTTAAATGGTTAAACAGTTCGCCGGATGCCATCAGATCGATAAAGGTACCGATAATTTCAGTCGGCGGCGGAAAGAAACGGGCGTCGACAAGATTTGTTCGTGAGAGTATTTCCCAGATCATCAAGAGGAAAACGGGAGAGGCAATCGTCAGCGATTGCTTCAGCCGTCCTCTCCGCCTGCGTCTGCGCCATTCCTCACGCTCACTCTCAATCATTTTTTTATCCTGTTCACTCATGGTTTCAATCCTGTTTGTCTCCTTCTCCAAGTGAACAACACCTCGATTTATCTGATCATTTATATATATAAAGAAAGGCTGAAAAACAGAAGTGGACAAAATTCACCTTTGTTTTTCGACCGGACACGCCAAGTGGGCTGCCTGAAATGATGGAGTGCAGAATCGTGTGTACTCAACTTTTTATATTCTTCATTAGAATCAAAGGTGAAAACATAGTTGCCATTGCATTTCATTAGTGAGACTCCGTTCTATGTGACCATGACAGCGGTCACTTAAACTTTTTTGCCTGTGTGATTTAGATTTGTTAAAGAATCGATGAAATGAAGGCAAATAAAATCAGGGACACCTGTATGGTGAAGGTATCCCTGATCTTTGTATTATGCGTGGGTTTTAAGCAGTTTTCATGGTGAGAAAACGGTTATATGCGGTTCATCGCTTGCTTCAATTTACTCCCTGACCTTGCCGGCACGGGCGCTCCTTTCCTTCTTTTCACCCGGCTTTTCACCCGGGTATTCATTTTTCACACACTGTCGACAGATTCCTGGCGAGCTCATTTTTCAGTTTTCCGTGTTTTTCCATGTTGAACTGTTTGTCTGCATCAAACCAGTTGGAGGCATCATAGAGCCACACCGGCTTTTTTCTTTGCTCTTCTTTTTCCCACTCATACCGGGGAAAAATATGAGCGTGCAAAAACGCGTCAGTATTGCCCAGGATATCGTAATTGACACGTATCGGATGACAGACATCGATGATGACGTCTCCAATCAGGCTCATATCCGTTAGAAACTGCGAGCGTTCAGAGACTGATAAATCATTCAGGCTGAACACTTCTTTTTTCGGAAGCAGGACGCAATAGCCGGGCAGAAACTGCGTATCGCCAATGACCGCGTAGCCGCTTTTCATTTGGGCCAGAACCATCGGATTCGTTCCGTTTCTTGCTGATTCAATTCTGTTTTTTCTCCAGTTCACGGCTGTCACCTCCAGCATCTGTTTTCTTCAGTCATTCTGTTACAGTTCGATCCAGTAGCGCTGAGTGATCCGCTCTTTATGTTGCCTTTCATTTTCAAGGATACCGCCATTATTGGTGATTGTTTTCGCAGAACCTATATTATTCTTATCACAAGTGATGAGCACACGTGTGAGTTGAAGGTTGCGTGCTTTATTCAGTGCCATGGCCAGCATCAGGGTTGCGTAGCCCTTATGCCGTTCCAAAGGGCGAATGCCATAACCCATGTGCCCGCCGAAATCGAGTAAAGCGTCATTCAATTCATGGCGCAACTGCACCGCCCCATAAAGGCGCATGTGATCGTCCGCCAAAAAGTATAAGGTTGCCGGAACCCAGTCACGCCTGCGCACCACATCGGTTTTTCCCTCTTCCAGGCCCGCCAGGAATTGCGACCAGGTGTGACTTCCTTTGTCCGAAGCCTCTGGAACAACCCTTTCCCCGGACTCTTTCCATTCCGATAAGTAATCATTATAATTGTCTTCAAGTTCTGGCGTCAGTTCAACTAATGTCAACATTGAATCACCCCGATACCTGTGTGGACTTCATCAGCCGGCACCGCATATTTTTTAATCACCCTTCTTATATACCAATTCAAAAACTTCGCAGACACATGGCATGTTTTCGGTAAACGTCACCCCGGCTTCAGCATATTCCTGTTTGAAAAAGGCTTCATGGACACGGCGCCAATATGCCAGTGTGCGGTCCCCTTCCCCTTCGTGCCAGGCATGCTCCCAGGTGACTAAGCGATAGGGAAGAGTTTCTACAACAACGGTTCGGGTCATTGCCACAGGGTCACCGCTGCCATCAAGAATCATGTTGAACTCGCCGACTTGCGGAAGGGGTTCGCCCTTTTCATAGAGTTCACGGGCTGAGGTTGTTGCTGTTTTTATCCCTTTAACAACAAGATCAGCCAGTTCATCAGCCATATCAGGCGTATTGCCAAACGCCCAGGCCTGATAATTGTTATGCGTGAACCCCTGCCTCTTTTTAAAATCGTTCCAGAAAGCCTGAATTGCTTTATCGTTCGTCATGGATACGCACTCCTCCGATTGGGCGAATTTTACTGATTTTTGTTCCCTCTTCCTATGTAAACGAGACCATTTGAACAATGTCCATTCATTGTCCTGTAAACAACCTTTTCATATACTAAATCCTCAAAACCCTCTGTCCAGATTTTTACACGTTCATCATCATGATGCCTCAGGACCGCACCATCCGGTAATTCGAAGACGCCATACGCCCCATATTTTTGTTCGTACCTTTTATACCGCATGACATTTCGCTCATCGGCATTTATCAGAAAATCATTCACGTAAATGATGCCGCCAGGTTTTAAAACACGCTTGATTTCGCTGATGATTGCGTCCTGCTCTTCATCTTTATGGACGCAGGTAAGAACAGCAAGCAGCAGCACCGCGTCAAAAGTGTGATCCTCAAAAGGTAACTTGCCGCTGTTTATGGCAGAAAGCTTCATTTCGTCAGATTCATTAAACCGGGCACGCTGAATCATTTCTTCTGAGAAATCAACCCCGTATAAATGAGTAAAATGACGGCTGCTCAACTCCGATAACGTTCGACCATAGCCGCAGCCATAGTCCAGTATTCTATCATCTTTCGATACATACCTGGAAAAAAGATCCAATCGAAAAGGAGTAGTAAACCGCTTATCACCTGCCACTTTATTCCAGTAGTCTTTCTGGCTTTGCATGCATCATGCCCCCTAACCACGCATGCGGCACATTCGCCTCATATGAAATTGATTGTACAATGACAGCAGGTAAAAAGCTACAGGTGACAGGCAGATACTTTATTTCAAATCTGAACAGGCGTGCCTGATTCGTCAATTCTGATGCATGAAAAACGATTTTCACTCATTACTGTGATACATTAATGGCGATGGGAAATACAAGGAGGTATTTGAATGAGCATCGTGACGATTGGAAAAAGCCAGGTCAAAACCGTCCCACTTGGGCTGGGGACAAATAAAGTCGGAGGCCATAACCTGTTTGCCGGTTTATCGGAGAAAGACGGTCGGGAAACCGTTCGGGCCGCGCTGAAATCAGGTATTCAACTGCTGGATACAGCTTTTATGTACGGTAAAGGGCGCTCAGAGGAATTAATCGGAGAAGTCATCAGGGATTTTCCAAGAGATCAGGTGATTATTGCCGATAAAGCTGCCCATGACTTTTCAAGCGGTCAAATGGTACTAAATAATGATCCTCAGTTTCTGAGACAATCAGTGGACAAGGCTCTGAAACGACTGAAGACGGATTATATCGATATTTTTTATATCCATTTTCCTGATGAAAAAACACCAAAAAGTGAAGCAGTCGGCGCCCTCCAGGAATTAAAAGAAGCAGGGAAAATTCGAGCCATCGGCATTTCCAATTTTTCATTAGAACAGACCAGGGAAGCTAATCAGGACGGTTATGTGGATGTGGTTGAGAATTATTACAGCCTGATCCACCGTGATGAAGAAATAAATTTATTCCCTTATTTGCGAGACGCGGGGATTTCCTTTGTCCCGTACTTCCCGCTTGAATCCGGACTGCTTACAGGCAAGTTCAACAAAGAGACGACGTTTGACGAAAGTGACCCACGCAGTAAAAATAAGAAATTTACGGGTCAGGCGTTCCAAAAGACGATGGAGGCGGTTGATACCCTTCGCCCGATTGCGCGCAGGCACCATGTTGACGTCCTTCAGGTTGTCCTGGCATGGTACCTGGAAAATCCTGATCTGACTGCTGTAATTCCGGGTGCCCGTAATGCCGGACAGATACCAGGCATTGTCCAGTCTCTGGATGTTCAACTGTCAAAAGAAGAATATGATCTTATTGACCAAAACTTCTCAACCCGATAAACCCTGACCAAAAAGAAGCGCTGTGAGGCGCTTCTTTTTTCCGCAGTCTGCCGTTTATCCCGCATAAACGGACAGGCCCGGGTGGGGATAACGGCCCGCACCAGCCCGATGAGTTCAACGAACAATCAGCGGGAGATGAAGAGCCCCCCACTGATTGAAGTTTGACTTTATTCAATCGAGCCAGAGCGTTTGGATAAAAGCACATGGATCAGCATCTGATGCCTGCAGATCTCATCATGGTTATTTTTTAATTCCCCAGTAGCAGCGTTTTGGGATACAATTTTCTCTTCTTTCTTGAGCTTTGCCATGATTTTGCTGACTTCTTTCTTGTCAATCCCGGTTGCTTCAGCTACAGCACCCGCATTTGCAGGTCCCGCAGCTTTTTCAAAAAAAGCAAGGACTGCATCATAATTTTCCACCTGGATCCTCTCCCTTAAACGTATTCACTCAAACTGAAAACACCTTCATTATACAAATTCACCGTTCCCCTGATATATTGCAGGTCGCAGTGAATATGGCATTTCTGTGTCGTTTTGACTACCATGAGGGAGCATCATACCGTATGATCAGGATCAGCTGAGCTTCGATAATGAGTACCGGGAGAAACGGGGATAGGTTTTCCCTCTCTGACAAATATTAGTTACCCGACCAGAGCACGTGCTTCACAGATTGGAAAACATCATATGATTCAATTAAAATACATTTCTCATTTGAAAAGACAAACTTGACAATCCAAGGCATCAGATGCTTCATAAGTTTAAAATTCTGGAATCCATAGTCCGAATCAAAGTAATGAATCATTACACTGAGAAGCGTGCCGTGACTGCTGATGACTAACGTTTGATCCCTATAGTTACGCAGTAATATATTTAAGAAGCCGATAACACGGTCCTGGGCTTCCTGCAGGCTTTCCCGGCAGGAAGCTTATACTGAAAATCTGCCCACTGTCTTTTTGCATATGATTGAAAATCATCCACCCATTGTCCGATAGTTCGTTCACGAAAACCCGGAACATGATGAATGGGCATACCTTTTTTATCTGTAAAATGACGGATGGTATCCAACGCACGCTGATACGGGCTTGAAAAAACAGTATTGACGTCTTTATCCTGAAGAAAGTCGGTAACCAGTGTTCTGTCCTTCAACCCCTTGCCGGTTAATGGTCGACATCTGTCATTGTGGACACGGGCATCTGACTCAGCATGCCGGACAAAATAGATGATGGTCATCTGGCGACACTCCCATAAGTAATCTTTATATCAGAATGTGTTTCTTACTTTCCTCATGGTGCTGCGCTATTCCGGAGAGTCCCCAGCTCACCCTACAATCAGTGCTCTGCGTCCCATTGCATCGTAAATCCGAATGAACTTTCCTTTTTCCACCCGAACATTTTTTCCGCTCCGCTCAGTAGATTCGCAGTCGTTGAAAGTGACGAAATCATCATTTGTGCCGGTGACGACAATACAGTGCAGCGGTCTCGGGGCAAAAACATTTTTCCGGCAGGAGTCTTCCAGTATCGCATGACCGGCATCTCATGGGAGATTGTGAACCAGACAAGGACCGGTTTCCCTTCGCCAACAGCCTGCTCAATAACCTTGAAATCTTTTCCATAAAGTGCCGTCCCGCCACCGCGATAATGGTCAAGGACCTGCTTTAATGGCTTCGGGTTAATCGTGACACCATCGCCATAAGGATCTCCGACAAAGCCGACTTCCGGATCGCCCCAGCTTCTCACGGAACCATCCGGGTTTTCGATCAGCGGTGTGCTGTCGCGCGGCATCTGCCGGACCACAGTCTCCTTATCCACATTTACTCCATAATAATGAAGGGCCATCGTCAGGGCGACCGCCTCACATCCGGTCGGCAGTTCCGGTCGCTGCCGGATCAGAGGGACATCCAAAAGAGCTGTCAATACGTCCACCTCCTGTTTTTCCTGCTTTATTCGCTTTTTTCAAAGGCGACTGGTAATATATTCGTATGGACAAAAGTCTGATCATTTTCCAGGCCATGCAGGCGATCTGTCTGAAGATACGTGTAGTATATCATATCAATATAGTATAATAATCTTAGTCTTTATTATAATCTTTTCCCGTTCGGGCAAAATATGGGTAAGGCTTTATTTGTGTTTATACTGATTCATAAAAATAAAACTAAAAAACTGTTTAACTGGGAGTGGACATTTTGACGTTGCAAATACCTGAGCATGTGAATCTGTATGATGAGATGGTGAAGCAGGCAAAATTACATCCTAAGAAAGTAATCATCGAAGATTTAAGCGTTGCGCTAACCTATAAAAAATTCTTAATCGCTGTCAATGTGATGAGCGGTAAGCTGGATCAGATTGTAAAGGGCGAGAAAAGGGTGGGCATTTTTCTGCCGAACGTCGCCGCACAGGTGATTGTCCTGTTCGCGCTGTTTAAAAATGAACAGCAGCCCTGTCTGCTGAATTTCACGATGGGCACGCAAAATATTATCGACTGCATCGAAACCGTCTCACCGATGGAGACCGTCATCACATCAAGGGAATTTGTGAAGAAGGCGGATCTCGAGTTTGTTATTGAAGAGATGGAAAAGCAGGTTAAAGTCGTTTACCTCGAAGATGTCCGCAGCAGTATCACCACATTTCAGAAGCTGTCCGGATTATTCGGATCCAGAGTGTCCGGTCTGAAGAAAAGGGAGCAGTCGGAAGTCATTCTGTTTACATCGGGAACCGAATCGAAACCAAAGGGGGTCATCCTGACACATCGGAACATTTATGCGAATATTAAACAGGTCTTTAATCATGTCGCACTCGATGAGGATAGGGACCGCATTTTAAACCCACTGCCACTCTTTCATTCTTTTGGCATGACAGTCGGTTCGATCCTTCCGGTTGTCGGGAATGTAAAAGTATTTCTCTACCCGTCACCACTCCATTACCGGGAAATCCCGAAGATCGTTGAAAAAGACAAAAGTACACTTTTTGTGGCGACCAATACTTTTTTCGAGAATTATGCAAAATATGCAACGAGAGAGCAGCTTCATACTCTGAGAATTGTCGTCTGCGGGGGTGAAAAGCTGCAGAAAGATGTCAGAGATACCTACCGCGATAAGTTTGGCATTCAAATTATGGAAGGATACGGAGCAACCGAAACGTCGCCGATTATTTCTCTGAATACCGCGCAGCACCATAAAGAAGGAACGGTCGGCCGTCTCGTTCCCCTGATGGAAGCCCGGATTTCCAAAGTGGAAGGAGTGAATGAAGGCGGTAACCTGCTACTTAAGGGGCCGAATGTTATGAAGGGCTACCTCATCCATGGAAAAGGATTCGTTCCGTGCGGAGAGTGGTATAATACCGGTGATATCGCTGAGATTGATAAGGATGGATATATTCGGATTATTTCCCGGTTAAAACGCTTCGCAAAAATAGCTGCAGAAATGATTTCATTAAATAAAGTTGAGGAACTGGCACTAGAATGCTTCGGCGAATCAGTTTTCTACGCCGTCAGTATCCCCGATAAGCGCAGGGGAGAAAAAATCATTCTGTTCACGACCAAAGAAGATGTCCCGGTCAGGAAGTTTAAAAAGTTCATCAAGGATAAGAAAATGTCTCTGCTCTATATTCCTTCCGAAATCAAACATATTGATGAAGTGCCACTGCTCGGCAGCGGGAAACCCAATTACTGGGTACTTGAGAAACTGGCCAAAAAAGAAGAATGAAAGCATACAGGAGCACGCAAAAAAGGATGGCAGATTCAGCCATCCTTTTTCTTTAACCTGATTTTCCGTTGTCGGAAGCACAATCCTCAGGCCGTCTGTTCAGGCACCGGTTCACCCGCTGTGACCAGGGTCTTATCACGTCCCATGAGGAACGTCAGAATTAAGATGAAGACCCCGGTACCGATCAGCAGCCATTCGATTTTAATGAAATCGGCGATGGGCCCGAAGATCAGCATACCGATCGGCATCATCGATGTAGAAATCATCCCCATGACGCCGAACACCCGGCCGAGATAACCTTCCTCAACTTTCTCCTGCAGCATAACAGTTGTCGGTGTATTCAGCATCGGCATAGAAACGCCGAATAGGGTCATAAAGACCAGATAAATCCAGAAAACCGGAATAGCGCCTAACGCGAAAGTGCAGATACCCATAATCAGAGTGGAGAAAACCAGCGTTTTCGTTCTGTTTCGGAAACCGCCCCAGGCTGCGATCAGCCCGCCGCCGGCCATCATACCGACAGAAAAGGCAATTTCAATTGCTGTCAGACGCCAGACATCGCCGCCGAATGTCCGTGTCACCTGCAGAGGTGTCAGAAATGCAGCAGGAGCCATTAAGACAAAAAACAAACCAAAGAAAAGAAAAAATTGCTTCAGAAAAGCATGATCACGCACATACCGCAAACCTTCTCTAAAGTCACTCAGATAACTTGTCGTCTGCTTCTGCATCGCTTTCTCATGAGGTGCGATTTTCACTAATGTGAGCAGGGTACTGATTGCGATGGCGGCAGTCACAACATCAATAAAGAAGATGATTTCAATGGACGCCAGGGACAAAAGTGCTGCACTGACGATCGGAGAGATAAACATAATCACCGCCTGAATACTTCCGTTGGTTCCATTGACCTTTGTCAGTTTATCCCTTGGGACAATCTGCGGCAGAATCGCGCCGACTGCCGGCGTCTGAATACCTGTTCCGAAGGCGCGGACCGCTGCCATAACAAACAGCAGCCAGATCGCGTTGTATCCCATGAGGAAAAAGAGGGCAAGTATAAGTGTCGAGACGGCGACCAGTCCGTCAGATAAAATAATCAGATGTTTTCGGTTATAGCGATCCGCCCATACACCTGCCACCGGGGACAGAATAAAAGTGGGTATAAATCCGCAAATGATATAGAGGGTCATCATCATACCGGACTTCGTCTGAAGTGTGATGTACCACATCATGGCGTATTGTACCAGGGAAGATCCGAAGAGCGAGATCGTCTGGCTGCTCAAAAACAGAATAATGTTCTTCAGCCAGTGTTCTTTCAAAGGAGGGTTTATTGTATTCATCTTATATCACTCATTTCCGTATCATATTGAACGCATCAAAAAAGAGAGGCCGTCAATCCTCTCTGTCATGACGTTTACATGAGGTTATTACATGGAAAGACTGATCCCGTTGCGCCAGGCGCTGTCGAAGCTGATAGCTTATGAAATTAGCGGACAAGACCGGCTCTTCTCAATCTGAGTGATGCTGTCATAAGACAACCCTCCATTTTTTCAATCCATAACATTTTTATCATAGCAGGTGCAAACCATTTGGGCAATGGAAAATGGATTCCGACCATCATTTTTCTTACTGGCCTTCATAGAAAAACGGCCTGTTGCTGAAAAAGCAGCAGGCCGCGAGTCAATCCGTCTCTTACAGAGTCAACAGGATTCAGGCAAGTGAATCCCAGGGAGCAAGTTGTACCGGTTCCATATCTGCGATTTTGCGCTGCGTCTCCGTCAGGTATTTGCGGCGGACAACAACCTCATAAGTGAACGCTTCAAACCAGCTGTCACTCATCACAAAGTAACCTTTTTCACCATTCTTTTCGCCCCAGCTGTTTTCAACCTTCCACTGCCGGACCTTTTCTCCATCCAGATCAACGCCGGTCAGAGTCATGGCATGTGACACCGAGGCTTCACCGTATCGCAGGCGATCTGCTTTGCTCATCGTCAGGTCAACATCGAAAAGCTCGCCGGTTTTATAAAGCTCCGTATCCAGCAGTCCTTCCTTGCGATTCATCTGTTTCAGTACATCATTTCCAAACCAGACGGTCTGCCCATCTTTAAGCTGTGCGACGGCAGCTTTCCGAAGGGCATCCATCTCGACATTGACGAAGATGATCGGCTTTCCCTCAATGATGTTGTCCTGGGCCGGCATGCTGTAGCTTTTGTTCAGTTCCTTATCCGGTGAATTGGTCAGAACAACATAATCGTCAAGGTCCATATCAAAGTAATCATGAAGGAATGCTGTCGGGGTCAGATTCTTCTTCAGATGATGTTTTTTATCATCATCCCTGTATTCCAGATCGAATGTGGCCGGCGGCTCACCAACCGCCATCGCAGTCATCCGGTAGACCTCCTCCAGCATCTTATGACGCTGCCCGCTCAGTTCACTTTCATCGGCACCATCCTGCTTTAACTGGCGCAGAATTTTTGCGTCTCGACGCAATTTCAGATTCAGGGTTTCCCGGAATCCGGTGGTATCATTTGTATTAAACGTCTCAGGCATTGCGTAAGCAGGAACGACCCCATACTTCTGTATCAGCCCTGCCGCCATTGCCCATTGACCGCCGTCACCCGCAGGTCCGTCCAGTTCAGTCAGATAAAAACGGACTTCCCTGTCGTTCGCTTCTTTTTCCGCCGTCCTCAGGATTTTCTCATAAAAGATGTTCGCCCGTTCAATTTTATCCCAGAAATAAAGATAAGCCTGTGACAGCTCAAAATCTTTCACTTTATACTTCTTTGCGAACTGATGGCGGAGTGTATTCAGTGTCGCAAACATCCAGCAGCGTCCACTGTTACGCTGGTTCGTCACTTCTCCTGTCTCGACTTCGACTGAAAAAACACGATTCAGCTTTTTCCTTGCTTCCGGATTGTAACTGGCTTCAAACACGCCGCTGCGCATCACTGCTCTCTGAATAACCGCCGAACTCGGATGATCCGCAAAATGGTTATGTAATGCTTTTATTTCCTGACTGGTTAATGGATGAGACATGACAAACTCTCCTTTATAGAAGTCTTCCTTAATAAATATAACGCACACACGCGATTAAGCAAGCAGACGTCATCAGCAACACGAATCCTGTCGTATAATAAGAGATAGCGAATTTCAGAGATAAAATAAAGAGGTGCGGTTCGTTTGGATAAAGAGTGGTTTTATTCCACAGGTTCAGAAGTCAGAGGTCCTTTCTCATCTGATCAAATGATTCGCCTCGCTATAGATCAAAAGATTAACAGAAACACGCAGATCATCGCCAGAGGGATGACGGACTGGGTGCCCTTCGCCGCGTCGGATCTGCATGCTCTGATGAAAGCACAAAGCGGAAAGAACAGTGCGCAAGCCCCGCATGCCACAGGCAGTCTTATCCGTGCCGCTGCCCGACGAATCAGCGAGATGACCGGAGAAACGGGACCGGTCAGCCTGAGTCTGAAAGATATTTTTTCTGAGGTATTCAAAAAGCATACGAAAGAAGACGGTGAAAAAATATTTATTGCCGGGACCGTCTATACCACGCCAAAAGTGAAAGATATTTCTGCGGATTGGCCGAAACCCTGGCTGTTCTTCCGCGTGTTTCTCGTCTCAATGATCGTCTACGGATTACTCTATGTGTGTGCCATCAGCCTGAGAAATCCAGTGACGCTTCCGGGATTGATTCTGGTTGGTTCCTTCGCTGTCCCCTTTTCCCTGGTCGTCTTCTTTTTTGAAACGAATGTACCGCGAAACATCAGTATATTCAGTGTCGTTCAAATGTTTTTTGTCGGCGGGACCGCTTCCATACTGGTCTCCCTGTTTCTTTACAGTATCGTGCCTCTTGATCAGCTGACGATGACCAGCGCAATCGGTGTCGGAGTGATCGAAGAAACCGGGAAGATGCTCATCGCCGCCTGGTTCATTTACCGGCTCAATTCCCGTTACGTCCTGAACGGGCTCCTGATCGGTGCGGCGATCGGGGCCGGATTTTCTGCTTTCGAGACCGCAGGCTATGTTTACCTGTTTCAGGCGTTTGGCTTGAGCGATACATCGTTCCTGGACGTGATTTTCGAACGCTCCTGGACAGTTGTCGGCACCCATACGCTGTGGACGGCCATCGCCGGCGCGGCGCTCATGATCGTCAAACAGGATCAGCCGCTTCACTCCCGTCATTTCATGCAGCGGCATTTCCTGACATTCTTCGCCATTGCTGTTGCTCTGCATGCCGTATGGGATATGCCGATCATGAATGGCTCTGATCTCAAAGTCATTGTGCTGACTGCAATCGGCTGGTTCATCGTTCTGATCCTGATGAACAGCGGTCTCCGGCAGGTCACGCGAATGATTCACAGCGAAACAGGTCATTAAAGATGAGAACGGACAGCAGGACATCTCCGCCTGCTCTTTTTTATAATTCTGATTTTATGATTAGAGAAAAAGAGCTGCACGGTTTCCACCATTCCTTTTCGCCTGATACATCGCTCGATCCGCACGCCTCATCAATTCAGGAAGCGCCACATAATCCGTCCTCGGAATCGTTAACCCGAGGCTGATGCTCAGATGAGCGCCAATACCCCTGGATGTCTGAAACGTGCTGTCATAGATCTTGCGTCTGATCCGCTCGGCCACCTGTTTTGCCTCGTTCTGATCCGTATTCGGAAGAAAAACCCCAAACTCCTCACCGCCAAGGCGTCCGATCAGATCCCCTTTTCGCAGGACACTCCGGCTCATATCCGTCACCTGTTTCAACGCCAGATCTCCCATAGCATGACCGTATGAATCATTCATGCCCTTAAAATCATCAATATCAAACAGAATGAACGCACAAGGGTATCCATTATCCTGATGCCATTGCAGTTCTGCCTGAACAGACCCTTCGAAAAATCCCCGATTGGAAATGCCAGTAAGTGAATCCGTGTGTGCAAGGTGTATCAGACGGTGCTCCAACTGTTCGGAGTACCTCAGATAGTAGAAGGAAGCATAGGACAATCCAGTGAAACTCGCCAGTACATTGGACAGATACATAAAATGCGTCATAGCCGTATTGGTTTCTGTAATGGGTGGGAAAATTTCTGAAGTATAGAAAAGTAAAAGTGCGACCGAAAAAAGGGTACTGGTCAGCATCAGGCGCAGAATACCTGAAAATCCCGAAAAAAACACAATCGGCACCAGGGCGAGCAGATAAAAATAGTATCCTTGATCCCAACCGTAGACAATGATGCAGCCTGTCGAATGGGCGACGATCTCAATCGTCCAGATTATACCTGCCAGGCGGGTCCGGCCCGCACGATTCAGCCGCAGACAGAAAAAGTCAATGATTACAGCCAGTATATTATTTATGAGAACGACCGGATTGCCAAGCATATAGAATATCGGCATAAATAAAATATGGGCGAGAAAAGTGAAGGAAAACATCGTATGGCAAAAAGCAGAAAATTTTCTGTTTCCCCCGGTTTCTTCGGAAGACAGCTCTGCCCATTGTTTTTTGGAAACATGTCTCATATCATAAATCATCCTCTGCTCGGGTGATGATCAATAACGGCCCAATGATTCTTACAGACAGCTGCGTTGGCCGCATCTCATTGATCTTCAATAACAGATGAAACCGCTACCGGTCAGTCTGTTAATCTATTTCACGGATTCAACCCTTTTCCAGTTTTATAGGACCTTTTTATTATAACTTAATACCTATTATCCGTGTGAACTATTTTCACCTGTCCGCTTCCGGCAAGGACATCAGACGCATGTCACCGATTCCGGTGTTACAGATCCAGGGAGGGCAACCCCCCCGGAGCCCTTTTATCACCAGGCGTTGCACTTCAGGAGAATAAAAAGCTCGCCGGCCGGATGCCGATGAACCATCGGATCTCAGCCAGCGAGCTTGTATTCATATGGAACGAGTGTCAACGGTTCTGTCCGTTCACTCAGTTAACTTGTTCATTAAACGTCTGGAATTTTTCTTTAATCGTATCTGCCGAATGTTTGAATTTGGCTTCCTCTTCATCTGTCAGCGGCAGAACCGTAACTTCTTCAATCCCGTTTTTACTGATGATGGCCGGCTGCCCGACATAAGTTCCGTACTTTTCGCTGTAGCAGGAACAGATGTAGGCGGCATGGGCATCAGAGAGCACCGCCTGGCTCAGTTTAACCGCACAGGTTGCAATGGCCCAGCTGGTATACCCTTTACCCTTATAGACCTCCCAGCCGCCGCGGCGTGCTGCTTCTTCCAGATCATCCAGATTCAGATCCCGCTGTTTTGCAAGCGCTGTAATG
The DNA here is from genome assembly GCF_040529185.1 of Sporolactobacillus sp. Y61. Lineage (NCBI taxonomy): Bacteria > Bacillati > Bacillota > Bacilli > Caryophanales > Sporolactobacillaceae > Sporolactobacillus > Sporolactobacillus sp. Y61. The sequence goes on from NZ_CP159510.1 coordinate 78,066, forward strand.
TCCAGGCCATTTACACGAACCGTAGACCATGCCGTGAACTGGGACTGGCCATGCTCACCATAAACATAGCCGCTGACGTTCTTCGGATCGCAATTAAACTCGTCGGACACAACTTTCTGCATCCGCGCCGTATCAAGGAAAGTCCCCGTTGCAAAGACCTGCTGACGGCTGAGTCCGGTATTTTCCTGGAAATATTGCGTGATCGCATCACATGGGTTCATCGTATCAATGGCAACGCCTCGGAACCCGGAAGCTTTAACTTTAGGGGCAATGTCTTTTACAATTTCTTTGGTGTATACGAATTCTGCCCAGCGATTGCCCTGCGCCTGTTTCTCCTGATACGCCAGAATATTACCGGCAGTAATAAACAGGATGTCTGCGTCCGCAAGTTCACTGTAATCATTGATTTTAATAATCGTCCGTGTTTCAATCCGGCCCTGCATATCCTGCAGATCAAGCTGTTCAGCCCGGGCCAGTTCCTCATTCTTGTCAATCAGAATCAGTTCATCAGCAATTCCTTTTGATACCAGGGTAAAGGCAACGGCCGCGCCAACGTGACCGAGACCAATGATGGCATATTTTCTCATCTATCTATCTCCACCTTTCTGAAATGTGAAAATGTATATCCTTTCTAATTTTAACATAACGAACAATTTCCGAGTCCGTTTTCTAATATTTTTCTAAAATCAGAGCATACGGGAAATATAATGACGCATGTATTTCCCTGTTTTCTCCATCTCTCTCATGACGACATGAATGCGATGATCATCCAGAAACCAGTTTTGTTTCGTTATCCCCGTCCGGTCAACGATTGGGCTGACATAGAAAAGCGTGTGACGAAAGTGAATTTGATAGGTTAACAACGCTCTTCGTGCATGGTAGTTTTTACAAACAAGGATAGCTTTTTCAGGCGTTATGCCTTTCTGCTGCAGCACATTCCAGGAATATTTCGCATTCTCAAAGGTATTGGTTGCCTGATCTTCTTTAAGAATTGCCCCGTCCGGTACACCCAGAGACAGTCCGATTTCCCGTAAAAATGCCCATTCCGTCGTTGGAACGTTCCGACTTTTCCCTCCGGATGGAAGAATGAAGGGAGCTAGCCCCTGATGATAGAGCTCTGCCGCCCTGACCATTAGTCCGGACTGGCCGCTCCCGGGTATCAAAATGATATTTGAGGGTTTAACCGGCGTTTCAAAGAACATGAAGTCTGTAATACAGTCAAAGGGATGCGACATGCGATTCTCTCCTGCTTTCCTTAGAATTCCCTTTCCCTTTTTCACTTCCACAGGATTATGGCCAATTCCTTTATTTCTCTATAAAACGGATATCGGAACCTGAGCCAACTTTCCCGCAGTAAAGAAATTCCTGCTGATTGACAAACTGACGGATAACAATACCTGTATTCGATCATCCACCACGCCCTAAAGGGCGCGGTGCCCATTTCCCACTTTGTGTTTTTGTCCAGCCGATTGTGGACGTTGCGCAGAAACCAGGCCATATAAATTAGGCGGAAAAATTCCGCTTAACCTAGTAAAAAGGATACCAGGGAGCTTCAATAGACGGAGGGATTCCGCCTAACCTAGTAAAAAGGATACCAGGGAGCTTCAATAGACGGAGAGATTCCGCCTAACCTAGTAAAAAGGATACCAGGGAGCTTCAATAGACGGAGGAATTCCGCTTAACCTAGTAAAAAGGATACCAGGGAGCTTCAATAGACGGAGGGATTCCGCCTGTTAACTCAAAAAACATGAAATTGGGAGGACTTTTCATTGCCTAATCGGAAATCCTCCGCTTATTAGATTTCGAAACCCGTTCTATTCTGCATTTAAGCGGAAAATCTCCGCTCATGAACCAAGACAATAATACTATTTACAGGCACGAGATACCTGCCGGGAATTTTCATTAAATCAATCGCTCAATATATTGTTGCTCAAACTGCACAGGCCGTCCAGATTATCTTTTTCTAAGGGTGTAAAGCCGATCCAACTTAATTCTCTCTGGAGTCTTTCTGGAAGTTGATCATAGACGTGTTCAAAACTGATGGAATCATTTATACAGAAAAATAACCACAGCGCCTCCCCATACATCTGCCATTGAAGATTAAAGGAGTCGCCTGTTTCAATGAATCGCTTATTCTTACGTTCAACCAATTTCTCCTGCAATGGATCAAGATCGAAAGGTGCTTTCACATGATGTGCTCTTAAGTACTCACGAAGCCGGTGAAGAATGGGCGAAAAGTCAGTCATAAAGTCGCAATCACGAATAGATGCATGTGTCCGAAACGCACGGTACAGGTCCTGATCCTTCCGAATGCAAGGGATAACGCGGCTTGTGGACAGACTGCCTTCCTTCAGAAATAAATTCAAAAAAGCAGCCTCCGACCAGGCACCCATCGCCGCATTCGTCGCCGAATAGAAGCGACCAGCCTGAAAAAAACGTTTTGTAGCCAGAATCCTGTCCTGAACAATGGCCTGGACCGTACGAATCATCTTCTTCTGACCTGCTGATGAATTTAAAAATTTTTTCGCATCACTTTGGACGCAGCTGAGAAGATTGTTTTTGTCTTTAATGATTTTAATTTCGTTTAGAAAGCGATACGCCCAGGGATTCTGGTAAACAGCTTCCAGCCGCGGTATTGGAGAACATTGAACCTGGATCAGGGTATGACGAAATTCGATGTTTTGATCGCACATCTGTGTCGAATTATTATAGACTGTCAAATCAAGATCACTGTACTGATCGGCTGTTCCTCTTGCTGCCGAGCCGCCAATTGAAACGCAGCATGCACTGGGATAAAAAGAAGCAATAAAGCTCATGGCCAACTGCATTAACTCATGGCATCTCGAATTCATTGGAATCAACTCCCGCAGACACGCTTTAAGTTACTCTTAGCCGGTATTACGCATTGTGACCTGATTTATACCTTGAACCGTTATTTCCCAATCCGGTCAATGATTTTGTATGCTGCCTGTTCAGCGGAAAGATGGCTCACGTTGATTTTCTGTGTCGCTAATTTCTGGTACAGCTCCATTCGCTCATAGCTTTTCTCAAGTGCATCCATCGTTCGGATACCGTTTTGAACGTCCTTTGCGAAATGTTCACGTAATGTTTCTCTTGAGCAGATCAGCGAAAATTTATACAGTTCAAAATCACCATGCAATTGCGAGAGAATCTGGTCAAAAATGGATTCACGATGAAGCACCCAACAAAAGACAAGATAGCGAAATGAAGAATTCGCCAAATATGCATTCAGTAAATATGTAATATTGTCTGTGACCATTGCTTTATTTTCTTCCGAGAAGACCCAGGGATTCATTTTCCAGCACCAGTCGCCATCAAGATATATACTTGGTACCAGTTTGTCCGCGACGATTTCCGAAACGGTTGACTTTCCGACGCCCATTGTTCCATTAATTATGATCAATTTTTTCAATCTCATCAATCCTCGTTCATTTTTTATCCGCGACCCGTATTGCTGTGTTTTGAGATCGATTATACACCCTGACCCTGTCAAAACCTGAAGCCCTTTTTGCGGATCAGTAAGGATGGTACTGATGTGCCGCTGAAAAGCCACTTCACTGCGAGCGCAATAAAGTGAAACTTCAATCCGTGGGGGGATCGACGCACAGGACGTGCTCGTGCAGGATTGCGACAGGACGCCCTCGTTTTTAGCCTGCGCGCATCCCCGCTGATTGTCAATTATACCCATCGGGCTTCTGCGGACAGCGAGTCCCCCACCCGGGCATCGTTCGTTTTCTCTCATGACCCTGAGGTGGAGGTCTTACCGACCATCCGGGGTAACAGTCCCTTCTGTCCTCGTCAAATGACAGGCTGTTCATGTCCCGCACCTGCCTGTCATATTGATTCTATCGGTCTTTTAATCTATAGTTAAATAAGAATTCATTGATTTAGCCGCTGCTTTTCATCAGGCGGTTCGATTCGCATAGATGATGTGTACAGGCAGCAGCGATTACGCGAAAAAGAGAGATGAACCTTGTGAAACTCTTTACAATAATGAATAATCTATTCATTTTTCTGACCATCTCTTTAGTCAACACATTCATATCGATAAAGCTGCCCTTATCGATCTTCCATTTTGACAGCTGGCTGTTCAAAGTAAGAAATTGGGAGAGAAACGGAAGAATCTATCAGGACTGTTTAAGCGTAAAAAAATGGAAGAACCGGTTACCGGAACTCAGTGATTTTCTTTCATTCCTTTTTTCCAAAAAACAGATGGAGCATCACAATACGGATTATCTGTATCGATTTGCACTGGAGACCTGCCGTGCTGAACTTGCCCACTGGTGTATTATTCTCAGTTCTCTCATTTTCACCCAGTGGAATCCGACCGGCATGTCGCTTCTGATGATCTTTCTTGCTGTCCTGCTTAATCTCCCGTATATCATCATACAGCGATATAACCGGCCCAGAATCCTGGCCATCCTCTCCAGCAGAAGAACGGATATGAATGATCGTATGGTCCACGACTGGGAAGTCATCCATAAAGATATTTAAAGGGGAACTATTAACGTGAACAGAATCCTGTTTATCTCTTCTAAGCATACTGGCGGTGGGCATCAAAGTATTATTAAAGCACTCAGTCAGCAGCTTCTTCTTCTTTCTCCGGAAACAGCATTTTCCGTTATCGACGGATTTGAACTCGGTCACGGGTTCCTCCGGTTTTCCAGCCGCAGTTATGATTCATTTGCGATTAAATTTCCCGCCTTATGGGGACTGATCTATCAGCTCAGCACACCGTTTAAACCGCTGGTCAATTTATTCATTGCACGAAGTATCAGAAAATCTCTGTTAAAACAGATCCATATCTTCCATCCGGATATCATCGTGTCCGTACATAACCTCTTTGTCGGATCTGTGATTCATATTCTACGTCAGGAAGGTCTGGACATTCCGGTTATTTCTTTGATTGCTGATCTGGACCATGTCACCAGTCTCTGGGCAGACAAGCGGGCGAAATATATTCTCTGCCCAACGGAAGAGTCCAGACAAAGGATGTTAAAAGCAGGTATGGCAAAAGATCAGCTGATTCTGACCGGATTCCCGGTCCGCAGAGAATTCTGTGACCTGAACCCTGATACTCCCTTTCACCGGCCGCTTAAAGACCGGAAAGATCTCTCTGTCCTGCTTATCAGTGGAAGTCAGGGGTCAGCCCAGGTAATCAGGATCGCCAGAACGCTGTTAAGGAATCAGAATATCCGGATCACGATTATTGCCGGTCATAATGCACATTTAAAAAAAACAATGGAGAAGGCATTATACTCCTCCTCTGCCGGAAACCGGGTGACGATCTATGGCTTTGTCAGGGAAATGAGCACACGGATGAAGGAAGCAGATCTTCTGATCATGCGGGCAAGCCCCAATGTCTTAATGGAGGCCGTTAATCTGTGCAAACCGGTCATCGTGACCGGAGCATTACGGGGGCAGGAAGCCAGGAACCCTCAATTTGTCTTAAAATATGAGTTAGGTTTTGTTTGCAAAGATGTGGACCGCCTGCCAAACATCATTTCAGCGTTAATGAAAAATCATGGTGAACAGCTGAAACGGCTGGCTGAACACCAATACCGTTTTCGAAAACCGGAGTCTGCCCGCAGAATCACTGAACGGCTGATTCAAACAGCCAGTGAAGCCCACACGTCACGAAGCCTTCCAATCGCCTGAGAGCCGCCGGCCACAAACCGGCAAAAAGTTCAGTAATCAGTAAGGAGTCACCAGATGTCAGGGAAAACAAAATTCAAGCTTATCGCAGGAATAATCATCACCATCGTGATCATCTATTATTCAATAAAGTCGCTCGGAAAACTGGATCTGAGTCTGCTGTCACAATCGAAAATCAACTGGGTCCTTGTCTTTTTTTCCATTGTCATCACGATCTATTCCAATTATATTCGCGGTCTGGGCTATACACGGGGTATGGATCCAAACATAGATCGGCTGACTGCCTTTCAGATTGTTGGCATCGGACATGCAGCGAACATGGTCTTGCCTCTCCATATTGGTGATGGCCTGCGTCTGGCCTTCTTCCCGGCTGATTACTCCGCGATTCGTCGTACGAAACTGGTGGTGATACCGGCTATCGCCGACTCGATCGCAATCATCATGATTTCACTCCTTGCTGTTCCCTTCTCCGGGTTCAGAGACCCTGAAATCGTACGGACGTTATGGATCCTTTTCTTTATATGTATTGCTCTTGCCGTCGTGTTTCTGGCAAGTATTTTCCTGATTCCGCGATTCCGCAAATATATGAATGACTACTTAAATATCGGCCTGCTGAAAATGATGTTCTGGGCCTTTTTATCCTATCTGCTGCTGCTTATCGCCACATGGCTGGGGCTTGCTGCCTGCGGATTTGGCCTGTCTGCATCGCTGCGGATGTCACTGGCTGTTTTCGCCACGACGAATATTATCGGATTTATTCCCGCCTCACCCGGGGCTGTCGGTCTTTTTGAATACGGAGTCATTATCGGCCTTGCCGGACTGGGGGTCCCGCAGAGCACCGCACTGTCGGTCGGTCTGCTGCTTCATGTAAGCCTGTATGCAGCCATGCTTCCGATGGGCATCATCCTGTACATCATTGCCCTGAAAAGCAAATATAGGAAGGAACTGAAAAAGTTGCTGCGACAGAAATAACGCCGGGCAGTCACGAACACGATCGGTAAGCCTTTTTCTGATGCAGCCTGCCGAATGAACTGTCATTCGTTTGCACAGCGACCCTGAATTGAAAAACGGACCCTGCGGATTCATTCGTACGGGATCCATTAATCGATCGAAAATTGTACCACGCCTTTTGAAAGCACTTTTTGATTAGCTGATATGCCGCCCGGTATCGGATAAAGTGATACTTCAATCAGTGAGAGCTTCTCGGGCACAGGGCGTGCTCGGGCCGGCGTTGCGACAGGACGCCCTTGTTTTCAGCCTGTCATCCCCCCACTGATTGTTCGTTGAACCCATCGGGCTGCTGCGGGCAGTGATCCCCACCTGGGGTCAGTTGCAGGCAATTTTCAAATTTCCCAGGCCTGCCTTAAAGAATAAAGCATTACCGTTACAGCAGTAATATACCCGGACCTTGTTGATAAAAGATCGTTCCAAAGCGTTTCAATTTTTTTTGCTGCGAATTACATCGAATGACATCACATTAAATATTTAACGATCTGGATGATGGCAATCAAAGGTAGGCAGCATGTTCAGTTTCAAGTTGGACATTTCCAAAAATAGATGTTCATGCTTGCTGCTTTTGTTGTGGAATACCTCCTGTTTATAAAAGCCCGGACGGAATCATTATCCGTGCGGGCTTTTGAATGGATATTTTTATTGTTATCTGACATGATTCTATATACCTGACTATCCTACAATGAAAATGAGCTCTTTTGGAAGATTACTTTGTTTATGTGAATATGAGCTCATAACAGCAACTTTTTGATTCCATTTCTATTTTATAGTCGATGTTACGGGAATAAACAATACTTTTCCATAATAACTTTGAGACTGCAGTGAAAGCTACAGCTCACATAATGAAGTGAAAATGTGGACCTGCTGGTAACTACCCCTAATGCATGCATTGGTAGAAAATATCATTCTATTGAATATAGTTCACTGGGTTAACTGCTCCCTTATGTGGTGGCGGAGTCCAGGGACCTATGTATAATTCAAAATGTAGATGAGAACCAAATGATTCCCCCGTATTACCCATTCCTCCAATGACTTGGCCCTGTGCCACTCGTTCACCTGCAGAGACATTATAAGCATTTAGGTGAGCGTAAACCGTCGTATACAATTTCCCATTAATTCTATGAGATAGTATCACTGTATTACCATAACTGGAAGATTTATAGGCTTTGAACACTACTCCATCCGCAGACGCTTTTACCGGTGTTCCGTCAATGTTCGCAATATCAATTCCTGGGTGAAAGCTATTGTCAAACGACCGCTTACCAAAACCTGATGAGATATAACCCTTAGTAGGATTTATAAAAACCGATCGGCTCACAGATAATTTTTTAATTTCTATTGACGGCATCTGCTTATTGACTTCGCTCGTTTGAGCTTTAGCAATTTCTGTTTCTTCTTTTTTATTCATTTCTTTTTCTTTGATTTTTGAAGCTTCTTTTCTTAATAACGCTAACTCGCGGCGTTGATCTTCCTTTTCATTAAAAAGATCCCTCTCTAATTTTCTTAAATCCGCCAATCCATTTTGCAATTTTCTTTGTTCCTTTATTAAAGAAATTCTTTTAAATACCTGATGCTTCTTATCATTCTCTTGGGCGGTCAGTAATTTTTGATCATTTTCATAAATAACTTTCAGTGCAAATAACCGATCAAGAAAATTCCCAAAACTTTCTGCACCTAAAAGTACATCAAGATAGCTTATTGCCCCTCCATTGATGTATATGGAACGAAGTCGTTTTTTTAATAATTTTTCTCTGGCATTGATCTGCCTGGTCAGCCGATTAATTTCCTTATTCAACCACCTGGATTTTTCTTGACTCTCATCTAATTTGCTCTGCTTGTCCATCACATTTTTTTGTAGTGTTTCAATTCGCTTTTCAATGGCCTTAATTCGTTTAACGACCACATCTTGTTGCTTATTGTTGTTTGTTAGTTGTGGATTGTTTGATAGATTCTGTTTAATATCCGTTTGGCGATCAGATGCTGCCTGTGCGTTATACGCATTAAAACCAAGCGTTAATGAAAGTACCATCCCTAAAGTCATAGTCACGTGTAAATAGTTTCTTTTCACTAATTTCTTTCCCTTTAACTTCCTCTCTGTTCTATGGAGTATTAGGTGAAAGACCCCCGTTCCGTACTACGTTGAATGATATGTCTGACAACTATCTCTTAAATTTTCAAGCCCTTTAAATTTCATTTATATTTTTTATTCTGCTTCACCCCTTTAGAACCCCTCAATTGGTCCATTCGAACATTGCGCTAAATATAAAACATATTCGGACCTTGAATTTGTGAGCCTGAATCATTATGAATCAAATCGTCAAGCGTTGTCCCCTCCAAAATATTACAGACGGCATCGTGAATTTTTGCCCACATTTCACGTTTTGCTAATTCATCTTCTTCAGCGACTTTTACAGGTTGAATCGGGCCATCTAACACCCGAATAACATTCGCTGCCGTGATCTCTTTTGGGGTTTTCGACAAAATGTACCCCTCGTATGCACCACGTACACTTTATACTAATCCGGCGTTACGGAGAGGGGCGACCAGAAGTTCCAAATAATTTTCGGAAAGATTATAGGCCTTAGCAATTGCATTCAACGACAGTGGTCCTTTACCCAGATTTTTGGCCAAAGCCATCATGATCGTCAGTCCGTAACGGCCCTTTGTCGAAATCAGCATCAAAAGGACCTCCCTTAACTGCCCTTAACATGACATTAATTAGTTTCGATATTTTCTATTTAAAGATAATAAGCAATAAATGTGTGGATTTTGTTTGGAAACTATGTAGAAACAAAATATGTTGTGAGGCGAAACACCTGCCATTACGTATGGCAGCAGTAAAACATCAGTAAAACAACATCATTCTGATTTGAAGTAACTTGTCATCGGAGTTATGTCTTTTTAAATTAGTTTTAATTTGTTTCTTTAATTATTAATATTGTTATCCTGCACAACAAGACAGCGAAGATATATCTTTGTCAAATGTGAGTGCTGCTAATCTCAGGCCCTCCGCCATAGTCAAATAGGGTGCAAGACTTTTCTGAAGATCTTCTACAGTCAGCCCGAACTTAATGGCCAATGTTGCAGCATAAATCACGTCTCCCGCATTTTCAGCGACAATATGGACGCCCAGGACTTTGAGCGTCTTTGCTTCTGCCACTAATTTAAAGACACCAGTCGTCTCTCGATTAACGATTGCTCTGGGCACGGCATTTAAAGGCAGAACAGACGTTTTTACCTTAAGGCCCTTTTTTAGTGCCTGCTCTTCCGTTAATCCAACCGTGGCAGTTGATGGCGTTGTAAACATAACGCCCGGTACAATGCCTAAGTCAACTTTTCGACTAAGTCCTCCGACAGCGTTGTCTGCAGCAAGACCGCCTTGGTAAGCAGCGACATAGACGAACTGCGGGCCGAGCGTGACATCCCCAGCTGCATAAATACGTGGATTGGACGTTCTGGAAAATTCATCAATGAGGACTTCGCCCTGGGTACCGACCTTAACGTTTGCTAAATACAGATTTAAGTCTGCTGAGTTCGGTTTGCGTCCTGTTGCGACAAGTAGCTGCTCTGCTTCAATAACTTGTTCCTTACCCTCAGTCTCTATATGAACCTTCTTTATCTGCCCGTCTTGTTCGATACGCTTGAATTTTATTCCGGTAATAAAATGAATACCTTGTTGTGTTAAAGCTCGCCTTATGGTTTCCGATATTTCCGAATCATATTTTTTTAATAATTGATTGCCCCGCTGCATCAACGTGACTTCCGCACCTAAATAATGATAAAGCTGACCTAATTCAAAACCTACATAACCGGAACCGATGACCGCAAGACGTTTCGGGACCTTTTTCAGTTCAAGTAAAGTTGTGCTTGTTAAGAAATCCACATGATTTAATCCGGGAATATCGGGTATGAACGGTGAAGCACCGGTGGCGATTAAAAAACGTTTTGCCGTCAATTGTCTGCCATTCACTTCGACCGTTTTTTCATTGACAAACTTTGCCTCTCCTTTAATAAGTTCAAAACCATAAGTTCCAATTAAACTTTCATACTTTTGGATCCGTAATGTTTCAACCAATTTATTTTTTTGCTTAACCAGTAGTGCTAAATCAGGTTCAGCTGCTGAAGTGTGCAATCCCTCGAATGGATGATTTTTTGCCTGGTTATTAATTTCCCCGGCTCTGAGCAAGGTCTTAGAAGGAACACAACCGATATTGACACAGGTACCGCCCACTATACCTCTTTCTATCATTGCCACTCTGGCACCATACTCTCTGGCTTTAATGGCTGAAGCAAAAGCCGCACCGCCAGAGCCAATAATAATATAATCGTAATCGTCTTCTTTATCAGAATCTCCTTCTGTTTGAATCTGCATAAAATTCCCGGGTTGGTAGTGTGCTTCAACTATTGCCTGTTCCACAGCCTCCTTTTTAATATTAACTGGTAGCTTAAAAAAGGCTTCTCCACGATGATAATTAACCTTAATGTTTCTTGCACCAATATGTTCCAGAGCACTTGCCACATGGTCTTCACAACTGGCACAGGTCATCCCCTGAACAGTCATTCGATACGTTATCATATGAGTTCCTCCTCGTATTCTCACATTAAAGATCCAATAATGGGGCAATCATAAATTTCTTTATTCTCAGGACATCTTTTTTTCAGATCGACAAGCATCTTTTCTACTTTTTTTAATTCCCCGATTTTACGCTGTATCTCACTAATCTTGTTAACGGTAAAATCATATATATCCCTGCACTTCACTTCATTGCGGTCAACAACACCTAACAACTTGTCAATTTCATTCAATGTAAATCCTAATCTCTGCAACTTTTTAATAAAATTCACTCGATCCACTGTTTGAGTCGTATAGAGACGGTATCCTTTAGCAGTACGAGAGGGAATTGAAATAAGCCCCAGCCGTTCATAGTACCGGATCGTTTCTTTGTTGACGCAAGTTCGGCTGGCCAGCTGTCCGATTCGTAACCTCATTTGTTTCACCTCATATACAATATAAACCCTGTACCAAAGTACAGGGTCAACTCTTATTCCTAAACATAACTCCATATCATAACGATAAAATCATTAATCGTTCTTTTAGAATGGACTCAACTGAAAAAAGAGCTTTTCTGATTAAAAAATTGGTCATACAAATTTACTATATTGAATTTCTTGTACAGTTTGCTATAATCTCTTTTTCCTTCTAATACATCAAAAAGTAAGCTTAATAACTTAGGGAAACGAGAAACAATTTTTTGCATCAATTTCGGATCTTTGTAAAATTCCCGGCCAAACTGATCCAATGTACTGAGTTCGGGCATGATTGTCAGATCAACATCTCTTTGATAGGTTGAAAATGCTTCATTATATCCATCCCTGATCGTCTTTATTAAATGGTCAGCAAGTAATTCAGCACTCCACAAAGCATAATAGATGCCCTCTCCGGCAAATGAATCGACCAGTCCGGCTGCATCTCCGATTAATGCTGTTCGTTGCGTCATGATTGTCTGCCGGGTACCGCTGGCAGACAAAAAAGATCCTTTCGCACTTAGAAGATCTTCACTCACTTCCTGATGGTTCAGAAATGAATGCAAATATCTCGACATCAATTTCTGACCTAACGAGTAAGAACCGATACCTGCCGATAGAATTCCATTTTTCGGAAATATCCATATATATCCGTCAGGTACACTGGTATAATCAATAATAACTTTGTGTTTATATTTTGTGTTTGTTGCCTGGTTACATCTGAATTCATATTCCAATGCCAGAGCTTTCCTGCGTTCCGACATTAACCCGACCTGTTTCGCAACGATACTGTTTACGCCATCGGCTCCAACCAAATACCGTCCTGAATATTTCTCATCCCTTGTGAAGACCTCGACCCCTCCACCATGCTCGACCACTTTTTTAACGAAGGAATCCTCTTTCAGTTCTGCACCACAGTCAACGGCATGTTTCGCCAGTAGTTGATCCAATTCGTCTCTCATTACCATATAAATAAACGGCGTTTTATGTTTAAACTCCTGAATATCATGATTCCCTTCCACCGTGACAAATGAAGTGATCTGATCTCGAATAATCGGTGTGATATCAATCGGCATTTTCAGGAGGGCTCTCTTGGTTACCCCGCCTCCACATACTTTATAACGCGGAAAACTTTGCTTCTCTACAATTAAAACATGAAGCCCTGCTTCAGCAAGTTTTGCTGCCAGTGAACTGCCACCGGGACCTGCTCCGACAATAATCACATCATAAAGCCTTGAATCCATTTTAATTCCTCCAGCTTACATCACTTAGAATATAATTGCACGGACTACCTGTTCGTAACGCCATGATTGTGATCATGAGTATTTATACTGTCATTGTCGGAATCCTGATTTTGTGTATCAGGAGAAGGCTGAACGAATGTGGCGATCGTTTGGGGAATCGCAGAAAATACAATCACAATCGAAAGAATTGATGAGATAGCATAAACCCATGCGATGGATCGTTCATGGCGCCATTTACGTTTTGCAACGAAAATAAATTGGACTGAAATAAGCAGAGAAACAATTAACAGAATCATCTTCAAAAGAGGTGACATATTAAATAAAAACGCTCCAATCGATGTCAGACCCACTGAAATTAACAGTACATGCAGCCAATGGTGGGAGGTAGCAAGAATGGCGAACAGAACAGATCCTATTGACTTCAGCCAAGTTTTCCCCTGACCTGATTTCTTTGCATCCGAATCAGATTCAAGCGCTCGCTTTCTCATAACTTTTCTCCTCTCTACTCTCTATATTCCCTGTTTCCTTAAATTTTTTCCCTTTGATAATTTTTCGTTTGCCTATAGCGTCGGATCATAAAACCAATAGCGATTATAATTGTAAGCAGGGCAGTCACTTGAGCTGTTTTCAAATTAAATACGGTACTGAGGCTGTCGCCTCTCCAGAACTCCAACGAAAATCTCAAAATCGAGTATAATTCCAGCATCAGAAGGAACAAGAATCCTTGAAATGGTTTTCTGTGTTTAATCAAAAACAGAATACCCAAAATCACAAGATCGCCGATCGCTTCGAATAAGGGTGTTGGCAATACCGGCGTGCTACCAAAGGCATGGTAGACAAACGTTCCCGGAGGATATGTAACAGCCAGGAACGAATCACTTGGAATACCGTAGGCATCACCAGCGAGAAAATCGGATAAACGACCGATAGACATTCCGAGTATTAACGCCGGAGCGACGATATCCGCTACCTGCCAGACCGGCAACTTATGTTTTTTCGCAAGCCAGATGCCAATTAAAATCCCACCAAGAATTCCACCTTGCAAGGCCAGTCCACCCATCCAAACCATAAGTATTTCTCCTGGGTGAGCCGCATAATAAGGCCATTTAAAAAGTACATACCATAATCTCGCCCCTATGACTCCACCCAGTACACAGTAGAGAGCAAATTCAACCATATAATCGGCATTAATATTCTGCTTTCTGGCCTCACGATTCACGATCCATAAACCAAGCAGTGTTGAAAGCGCAACTGATACTCCTAAAGTATTGATCGCTATTGGACCAACCCTAAATAAAACAGGTCCTGGAAACCACACGTATCGTCATCCTTTCCATGAATCTCATTTTTCTAATTTGAATCTTATAGTAAACATTTGTGGAAATGATATAGAAACAGTAAAGAAAACGATACCCCGTTTTTGTTTTCACTATCGGCAGATGTCATTTAGTGGCGTTAATGATTCGACTCTATCTATAAGTAAATAAGAAAAGATGACGATTAAACCATAGTCAACTTTTTTACGTGTGTTCTTTTTTTGTAAAATTAATCAAATGAATCCGGGGAATGAACCTGGGTACTCTCTTCATATAATCGATATACTCTTTGCCAAACTCCTGTATCATATTTTGCTCCTCTTTTTTGGCCAGTTTTCTGTACATAATTAATAATGTTGGTGCCATGATCAGCGTAATCAATGTGGGCCACTGTATCAGGAAGCCAAGGATACTGAGTCCAAAACCAGTGTATTGAGGGTGACGGACAAATCGATAAATTCCATCCTGGACTAATTTTCCATGGCCAGAATGTATTTTTCTCCAACCAATCCAAATTATAATTAACCCACCAAAAATAAACACATTGCTTAATGGATGCAGAATTTCAAACAATACCGGAGATCCTCCCGTTAGCGCCACCCAGAGATGGCCATTTATATGATTGAAGGGATCAAGGACCGGATAATTTTTACCTAAAATCGATGTCAGAATATAAATGGTCAAAGGAAAACCGAACATCTCGCTGAACAACGCGACTATAAATCCTGTAAATGCCCCTAAGGTTCGCCAGTCCCGCTTCGTTGTCGGCTTAAAAACAGACAGTGCAAATAGTCCAAAGAAAATGATGTTAAACAGAACAGCGCCCCATAGACCATATGCGTATTCATTCTCCGGCAAGACTAAATCTCCCCTCTCAGCTGTTTTTATTTGTTTCAGTTTTTAACAATAATCTTTCCCTTGAACATGCCCATTTGGCAATTAAAATCATAGGCACCTGTTTTCATAGGAGGAAGATCGACGATCACTTTCTCGCCGGCAGGAAGCGTTGCGCTTTTCTCAAAATCGGGAAAGACCACCATGCCGTCGCATGCGCCGGTCTCAACTCGAGTAAATTCAAATCGAACTGGCTTCCCGCTCTGTACAAAAATTCGGGAAGGATTGTAACCATTCTTGACAAGAATCTTTGCTTCCTGGTATCCGGATGCATTGATTTCCGCCTGACTCCCACCTTTTTTCGGTCCCCAGAAAAACCAGGCTATGACACCCACTAATAACAATCCTCCGATCGTAACAATCCAATCCAATCCAATCACCCTCTTTTTTTAACTGAATTTTAATTTTAATCCCTTTAAACGATTAGCATTAAGGACAACGGTTAAAGAACTGAAAGCCATCGCGGCCGCAGCGAAAAGCGGCGATAATAAGATTCCGGTGAAGGGATAGAGGACGCCTAAAGCAACGGGAATGCCGATTGCGTTGTATATAAAGGCACCAAATAAGCCTTCGTAAATGTTTCTCATCGTTGCGCGGCTCACTTTGATTGCACTGACGACCCCTTTCAGACTGCCCGAAATTAGAGTAATATCGCTGGCTTCGATTGCGACATCTGTACCGGTTCCGATTGCAATACCGACATCCGCCTGAGTAAGCGCAGGTGCATCATTAATGCCATCACCAACCATGGCCACCTTTTTGTCCTCTTTCTGGAGATTTCGGACATTCTCAGCTTTATCCTGCGGAAGCACCTCTGCCAGTACTCGACCAATACCGACCTGTCTGGCAATCGCATGAGCCGTCCGCTCATTGTCCCCGGTAATCATTACGATTTCAAGGCCCATCGCTTTCAATTCACGAATAACGGATATCGAATCACTCTTTACCGTGTCTGCAACTGCGACAATTCCCCCAGGTTCTCCATCAATTGCCAGAAACATCGGCGTTTTTCCTTGATCGGCAATAGATGAGGCATAACGTTGAAAACCGTCCAGCGGAATATTTTTTTCTTTCATCAATTTTAAGTTGCCAAAATAGATTTTCTTCCTGTCCACAATTCCTTCGACTCCATGTCCCGGGATCGCATTGAAGTCTGTACTTTGAACAACTGTCAGCCCTTCTTCTCTTGCCTTTTCCACTATAGCGGATGCCAGTGGATGCTCTGAACCTTGTTCAATCGATGCGGTAATCAAAAGAACTTCTACTTTAGAGAAACTTCCTAATGGAATGATATCTGTCAGGGAAGGCCTACCCTCCGTAATGGTACCGGTTTTATCCATAACAATGGTTTCCAGTTTTTGGGCAATCTGAAGTGCTTCTCCTGAACGAATTAAAATCCCATTTTCTGCTCCCTTCCCAATGCCTGTCGTGAGTGACATTGGAGTGGCCATCCCCAAGGCACATGGGCAGGCAATAATCAATGTCGTCACGGCAACGACCAGGGCGTAAACCCATCCGGGCTGCGGCCCAAAATTAAACCAGACGAGATAACCAAGTATGGCTGCGATAATCACCCCTGGTGTAAAGATAGACGAGACCTTATCGACTACTTTTTGAACCGGTATCCGGGAGCCCTGAGCTTGCTTAACCATCTCGACGATGTTGGCCAGAGCCGAATCTTTTTGTTCCTTGGTCACGAGAAGTGTGAAGCTTCCCGTTTTATTCAGTGTTCCTCCGAACACTTCATCGCCCTTTTTCTTTTCAACCGGGATGGATTCCCCGGTCAGCATGGATTCATCAATCGCCGACCCTCCGGAAAGAATGATCCCATCAATAGCAACCTTTTCACCCGGCCGGACGATGATCTGATCGCCGATTTTTATTTCTTCAAGCGGTATCTTGACTTCCTTCCCGTTCCGAACAACATTCGCTGTCTGCGGCTGCAGAGCGATCAACTTATTGATTGCCTCAGACGAACGCCCTCGCGCTTTGACTTCTAACGCCGATCCAAGCACAACCAGTGCCGTAACAACCGTAGTCACATCGTAATATACATCGGCCATTTCCGGGCGGGGGAAAATTTGCGGCCAAAACAGGGCAATCATTGAATAGAGCCACGCTGCCGATACACCGGTTGCGATCAACGTATTCATATTTGCGGAGCGTTGTTTTATGCTCTCCCATGCTCCGATAAAAAATTGTCCGCCACTTCGAATGACAACATACAGAGCTAACAAACCCATGACCAACCGCGTCCACCAGAGTTGTTCACTGCCCATTGGCAACAGGTCTCCCAGCCCAAATAAATTTGGATAAGAGACTAAGATAACAGGAACGGATACGATGGCTGCCCGCCACCATTTTCTCATCAAAGAACGATATTCCTGTTCTTCACCGGAACTTTTCTGGTCGCTCCTTTGTTCTGAATGTGTATGACCTTCCATCATCGTGTCTTCTTCTCTCACTTTTCACCCCTCCTTTGAAATTTTAAAAAAACATGGTTAATTTGTTCTTCTTTAAATGGATGATCCAAACCATCGCTCATGTTTGTTAAATGGTTGTCGACTGCCTGCCATGTACCTTATTGAATAGGTTCCCCTCACTTATAGATGGTATAGGAAAATCATGTAGAATTTGAGTAGAAAGCATGTAGAATCTGTTTACAACTACTAAATAATAAGGTGCTGATCGATTGATGCCCATTCGTCTCTTTTAATATGATGAATGTCATGAATTTTATAATCTCGAGTTACATTTGTTGTTGCTCCTTAAGTTTTGTCATCTTTTCATCCGCCTTTAATATCTACAATGACTATTAAACAGGGGCGAAAAAACCGAATCGATTTTTCGCCCCTGCCGTTGAAATTATCTTTTTCATTTCTAATTTACATTTAATGATGGTGCTCTTTATCTTTTTTCATTATTCCCGGCATCATGAACAGATGCATCAATGGGCAAATGAGGACTGCAGCGAGAATAAGCAGATTTGCGGATCCTGAAACGCCGCCTGTTAAGAATAAACCGACAACCACGGCGATGGGAATGATGAAGCAGATCGCCATCATCAAGCTATGGTTGTGATTATGCGTTCCATGATGATCCAGATTGTTATTTCCCTGGTTGTGATTTTCATGGCTCTGATGATCATGATTTCCGCAACAATTCATCGAAATCCCTCCTGAATTCTATTCCTTTATTACTGTTTTACGATTGGCGCTTCCCCTGATGATGATCATTGTGTCCTTTTAACAGATCCGATTTCTTCTGCGCCTCATGAGTAGGCGTGTGCTGCTGAGTGTGCTGATGGTGCTCAGATTGATGGTCTTGATGATTGTGATCTCCGCAACATGACATAAAACATGTCTCCTGGTTATTCATTTTTGTTTTTGAGTTGCTGCAGTTGCTCGCGTAAAAGGTGATTCTGTTCCTTCAGTTCGTTTAATTCAGACGAATTTTTCTGGTGTTTCGAATGATCTGCGTCTGAATGATCCCCCTTCATCATAAACATCATGGGAAGCATCATCAGGGGGCAGGCAAGTAAGAGTAGCCATGACCAATCCATCGATTTCTTCCTCCTCTCGTTCTTTATACTGAATTATAGGCAGGAATTGTGTGGAATCTGTGTGGAAAACAAGTCTTTATACGAAAAAGAAAATTTGGAGGGACTACCGTTTATTTCGGTAATGAAACCATAAATAGAGGCCGCCGATGACGACCACCGGACAGGCGACCCACATGCAGGCTCTGACAAAAGTCCTTCCGAAAGCGAGTAAACTTTCGTGGCCAAAGGCATTAGCGGAGAAGAACAGGCAGGTCAGCCCCATAATAATTAAAAAAAGGGAAAGAAACCAATCGATTTTTTTCATGGCTGCACGTCGTCCTTTCTCCACTACTTTTTATGAGGAAAACGCAGAATAAAAGTTGTCCCTGTTCCTTTTTGACTCTTCACATCGACTGTGCCGCCCTGCATCTCAACATACTTCTTGACAATGGACAGGCCGAGACCAGTCCCGCCATATTTCCGTGCTCTTGACTTCTCCACACGATAAAAGCGGTCAAAAAGATACGGCAGCTCATGCTCAGGGATCCCGATTCCGGTGTCCGATACAGATAAAACGGTCGCTTCCTTCTCATCAGTCAGCTGAACAGAAACATGTCCCCTTTCCGTATAACGGATCGCATTTTCAAGCAGGTTCAGCAGCACCTGTTCCATGCGCTGACGATCCCCATAAACAGGCGGCACATGATCTTGCAGCTCCAATTGCAGACTTAATTGCTTTTTTTCTGCCTTGAGTCGGACCTTCTGCATAGCTGTTTTCGCCATTTCTTTGAGATCGAGCGGTTCCAGGGAGAGCGTGATCCGTCCCTCTTCCATCTTTGCAAGGTCAAACAGATCATGGATTAAATGTTCCAGCCGGACGGATTCCTGATAAATGATCGAAAGATACTGCTTTTTCTCCCTTTCAGAATCCACCAGGCCATCGTTCAGCACTTTGGCATAGCCTTGCAGATAAGTCACCGGCGTGCGAAGTTCATGGGAAATATTTGAGAAAAAAGCGCGCCGCGAGTCCCGATATCTTTGCAGACTCGCCGCCAGATCATTAATGGAACGTCCGAGCTTGCCGATTTCGTCCCGGCCCTTCACCTGAAGGCGGGTATCCCAGTTTCCCTTTGCCATTTTATCAGTCATTTGCTGCATTTTCAGCAGCGGGCGGGAAAATAATTTGCTCATGATCACAATCAGACCAAGGGCAAGGAGAAAGGCCCCTAATCCGGAAAGCAGCAGCAGATTTCGCAGTTGCTGCAGAGACGCTTCCATGTTTTTCGTTGAAGCCATCACATAGATGGCCGAATGTGTTGCCCCTCCCTTTTGAACGGGCCTGCCAACAATATAAAACTTTCCACGGGCATCGCTTCTCAAAAAAGACTCAGCGTGGCCCTCCAGCAGGCGGCGGGTATCCTGCGCTTTTATTAAAGACAGATTTTCTTCTTCACCAGGAAATGTCACGATTTTTCCCCGGTCGTTTACCCATAAAACTTCTACATCCGAAAACTCGGCAAAGGTACGAATCATCGATTGAGTGGTGGCTTCACCGGACTCAGCCATCGTAGTAAAATGAGCGGCGATTTGCTGCGTATCTTCTTTCATCTGCGTATCGTAAAAATTCATAAATAATCGATCAACGGCAAAACCTGAAAATACCAGAATCACAATCATCAACGCCATCACTGCCGCACCCAGTTCAAGAGCGATCCGATTGATTTTCATGATTGTCCGGCCTCTGTCTCAAATTTATAGCCGACGCCCCAGCTTGTCTGGATCGGATGATAGGCCAGGCCTGATCTTTTTAACTTCTCTCTGATATTTTTGACGTGTATATCGACTACTCGGGCATCTCCTTCAAAATCATAGCCCCATATTTTTTCGATTAACTGCTCGCGGGACAGGACGCGCCCTTTATTTTCCGCCAGTGTCATCAACAGGTCGAATTCTTTAGGCGTCAAATCAAGCGGCTGGTCATGAACAAAAATCCGCCGTCCGTCCCTGTCAAGCGTCAGCCCGGGAAAGTGGAGCAGATGATCTTCCGATTGTTGGGGTGAAACGAAAGAAGCACGGCGAATAAGCGCATGGACACGGGCGATCAATTCTTCCGGATCAAACGGTTTGGTCAGATAATCATCCGCCCCGAGTTCAAGGCCCTGAACCTTATCTTTTGTCTCATCCAGTGCAGTCAGCATCAAAATGGGGACCGTCCGGATTTCCCGAATCGATCGACAGACTTCCCAGCCATCCATATGGGGCATCATGATGTCAAGGATCACCAGGTCAAAAGATTGATTTTTCATTTTCACAAGGGCTTCACAACCATCAGCGGCTTCAACAGGATCAAATCCAGCTTTTGATAAATAGATGCGCAGCAGATTGCGCATCTTCCATTCGTCATCAATGACCAGGATTTTCAGCTTTTTCATGATCATCACCTTTTCTTATCATATAACCCATGTTTTTTCTCGAAAAACAGGTTCATCTCATGCCTGTCATAAACCTGGTTTCCGTTTTCTTCTAACGCCTCATCCCAGCTGAGTCACGTTCCTCACTATCAATCGCAACCGGTTCCCGCTCAATTTCTCTCTTAAAGTGTGAAAAGGTGCCTTCACCATGCGGCGAGGCACCTTTCCTGATTAATTATGACCGACTACATCGTAGCCCTGCTTTTCGACAGCTTCCTTCATGTCGTTAAACCGGACTTTCGTGTCGTCATACTCAACGGCCGCCTGACCTGAGGGCAAATCCACTTCAGCCGCTGAAACGCCATTCAGGTCTTTCAGTGTCTTCGTCACCAGGCGTTTGCAGTGGTCACCCATCATACCTTTGACATTCAATGTTGTTTTTGCCATTTGACTCAAACTCCTTTACTGATTATTTTCCGGCATCAGATTTTCACACGTTTCAGGCGCAAACTGTTTGCAACAACAGAAACAGAACTAAAGGCCATGGCTGCACCGGCAACCCATGGTGCAAGGAGTCCGAATGCAGCTACAGGAATGCCGACCGAATTATAGAACAGTGCCCAGAACAGGTTCTGACGAATGTTTCGCATCGTTTTCCGGCTCAAATCAATGGCTTTTGGAATATGAAGCAGATCGCCGCCGACCAAGGTGATGTCGGCTGCCTCAATGGCAACATCCGTACCGGTACCGATTGCCATGCCGATATCCGCCGTAGCAAGCGCCGGTGCATCATTGATGCCGTCGCCGACCATGGCCACTTTCAACCCTTTGTTCTGAAGAACCTTTACTTTCGCTGCTTTTTCTTCAGGAAGAACTTCGGAAAACACATGGTCAATACCCGCCTGCCTGGCAATAGCCTGCGCCGTTCGCTCGTTGTCACCCGTAATCATATAGACGGCAAGGCCATGGGCTTTCAATTTTTCAATGGCCTGCTTTGAAGACGATTTAATGGCGTCGGCAACCGCGACGATCCCCTGAAGCCTGCCGTCACTTGCGACAAACATCGCCGTCTTCCCTTCTGATTCAAGCTGCTTCATTTGCTGCTCACTATCCGCATAGGCAATACCTTCCTCTTTCATCAACCGCCGCGTGCCGATCGCAACCTCTTTTCCGGAGACAACGGCTTTAATACCGTAACCAGCCACTGCTTTAAACTTGTCGGGGGATGAAAGCGCCGGGTGACTTTGTTTACCGAAGGCGACAATCGCCTGTGCCAGGGGATGTTCACTTGCTGATTCAGCTGAAGCAGCAAGCGACACCAGTTCATTTTGATCAGAACCGTTCAACGGGATAACATCTGTCACTTCCGGTTTTCCTTTTGTAATCGTCCCGGTCTTATCAAGCAGTATCGCCTGCAGATTGTGCGTCGTTTCGAGATACTCACCCCCCTTAAAGAGAATGCCATGCTCAGCTCCTTTGCCGGTTCCGACCATGATAGACGTCGGCGTCGCCAGACCCAGGGCGCATGGGCAGGCGATCACCAGCACACTGATTGCCGCAACGAGTGCCGGAGCGAACTGACCTGGTGTGACAAACAGAATCCAGACAAGGAAAGCCAGCAGTGCGATGCCGATGACGATCGGCACAAAGATACCCGAAATGCTGTCGGCGAGCCGCTGGATTGGTGCCTTGGATCCCTGCGCCTCCTCAACGATTTTGACAATCGAGGCCAGTGCGGTGTCCTTACCTACTTTTTCGGCCCGCATCGTCAGTGTCCCATTGGCATTCACCGTGGCACCAATGACTTTGTCATCTCTTCCCTTTTCAACGGGAATCGATTCGCCGGTAATCATCGACTCGTCAACCGATGACTCGCCGTCAGTGACGATACCGTCTACCGGTACTTTCTCTCCGGGTTTGATACGAAGCACGTCCCCGACAGCTACCTGGTCAATCGGCACTTTTCGTTCCTGACCGTTCTCAATGACCGTAGCCTCTTTCGCCGAAAGTCCCATCAGTTCCGTGATCGCCGCAGTGGTTCTCCGCTTTGCCCGGCTCTCAAAATATTTGCCTAAGAGGACAAGCGTGATCAGAATGGCACTCGTCTCGAAATAAAGATCCGGATTGGTAAGCCCGCCGAACTGGAAGCGGAATGTTTCAAATGCACTGTAAAACCAGGCGGCACTTGTCCCAAGCGCAACCAGTACATCCATATTGGCGCTTTTATTAATCAAAGCCTTTGTCCCGCTGATGTAGAACTGCCCGCCGATATAGAACTGGACAATTCCGGCAACAACAAGCTGAAACCACGGATTCATCAACAGATCCGGCATGGGAAGCCCTGTCTGGAACGGCAGATGGGCCAGCATGGTGTAGAGCAGCGGAAGTGAGAGAACAGCAGACAGGATCAGTTTCTGCAACTTTTTTCTCAGCTCCCGCTCTTTGGTGTCCTCTGTCTGTTCTTTTTTGGGAACAGCCTGGTAACCAAGTTTTTTCACGCGGTTATAGATCGCATCAGGATCAACAATCCCGGGTTGAAAAATTACCATCCCGGACTCTGTCGCCAGATTGACCTGAGCGGATACAACGCCGGCCATCCGATTCAGTCCCTTTTCGATACGCGCGGCACAGGAGGCACAGGTCATTCCCATAATATCGGCATCGAGCCTCTTCGTTCGTACGCCATAACCTAACTTTTCTATTTTTTGGACAATATCCGCCGGCTTTGTCTTTTCTTCATCAAGAGTTACTTTTGCCTTTTCCAGTGCAAGATTAACATTCGCCTGAACACCGTCCATCCTGTTAAGCGATTTTTCAATTCTTGCAGAACAGGAGGCGCAGGTCATTCCTGTAATCCCGATTTGTATCGCCTTTGAACTCATCCCTCTCATCTCCCTGTATGATGACTTCAGAAAAAATATCATAAACATCCGGAATCGTTTTGTATCCATTAAAGAATTACCGTACTTCATGTTCATGATACCCCCATAGGGTATATATGTCAAAGTATCCGATACATGCCTGTCTCTATTTGCACAACTTTCTTAGATTCTCCCTTATTCTAATAAACAAATGTGTAGATTTTGTCAGGATAGAAAAAAATCCTGTCTTTTTTCTTCCGCCATTTTTCAATCTTCACAGTTTCCCCACATTTATACGCTACACTGAGGGAAACCAGAGAAAGGACGTCGATTCATGAAAAAATTGCTTTTCGCCGCCGTCATCGGGTTCGCCTTACTGATCTTCACGGCGTGTTCTGCGAATACAGAAAACGGCAATGAAGGAACGGCTCAGCAGGAAGCGGGCGGTGAAACGGCGACATTACCATCACCTCCAATACTAAAGGGACCAAATATCACGCTTGTTGCTAAAAAGGGGGCACAAAAGTTAAAGAACGGCGTCACCGTTCCGGTCTGGACATTTAATGGAACGGCTCCCGGCCCGGAAATTCGCGTGAAAAAAGGGCAGAAAGTGCGTGTCACGCTTAAAAATGAACTCCCCTCACCTGTTTCCATACACTGGCACGGTTATCCGGTCCCAAATAAAATGGACGGCGTTCCGGGCGTGACGCAGGACGCCGTTGCACCCGGAAAGAGCTTTACCTATTCGTTTGTCGCTGACAGAGCGGGAACCTACTGGTATCATTCACATCAGGACTCAGTAAACCAGGTGGATCGGGGATTATATGGCGCTTTTATTGTCGAAGATCCCGAAGAAAAATATGATAGGGAGTACACGCTGATGCTGGATGAATGGGTGACCGATAAAAGTCAGATCGACCGCCAGATTAAGTCTATGACTCAGGGAAGCGGCCAAAAAGGCAGTAATGACTCTGGAGGAATGAATCATATGCCCGGGATGAACATGGGAGACAATGGCGACATGGATATGGGCGACATGGATATGGGCAACATGGGCATGTCCGGAAATATGATGAAAGATAACATGAGCATGTATGACCTGTATACGATCAACGGAAGGAGCGGCAACTCAGTTAAACCACTGGACGTTAAAAAGGGCGATCATGTCCGGCTTCGTTTCATTAATGCCGGCTATCTCCCGCACAGTATTCATATCCATGGCCATCGCATCAGGGTTATCGCAACCGACGGGCAGCCGATTAACAAGCCTCAGACCGTTAAGGATCAGGTCATTCCCATAGCCCCTGGTGAACGCTATGATGTTTCCTTTATTGCCGACAATCCGGGAAAATGGTACATTGAAGATCATGGAACCGCCAAGGGTACGGACGGCATGAAAGCCGTTATTGACTATGAGGGAAGCAAAACAACAACCGATCGTTCTGATGCCGACTTGTCTTTGCCGGCAATCAGCCTCGACCAATACGGAGCAAGCGCAAAACCGACGTTCACTCTGAACCAGAAATATGATGTGAACTACACGATGGATTTGAACGCTGGCATGGACAACAACGGGATGATCTATACTATTAATGGAAAGACTTTTCCGAATTTCGATCCAATCAAAGTCAAAAAGGGGGACCGTGTAAAGGTTAAACTGGTCAATCATGATCATATGAATAATCATCCAATGCATCTGCATGGTCATTCTTTTCAGATCCTCAGTAAAAATGGCAAGCCGATAACCGGTTCACCTGTTTATAAAGATACTTTAAATATGAAGCCGGGAGAAACCTATGAAGTCGCCTTCCTGGCCAATAATCCCGGAAACTGGCTGTTTCACTGCCACGATCTTCATCATGCAGCGACCGGGATGATAACAGAAGTCAACTATACAGATGATAGTAAATAGAAGAAAGGTATGATAGACATGATGGGATGGAACAATGGAATGATGAATGGATTCGGCATTGGAATGGGCTTTATCGGATGGCTTTTACAGCTCGCGCTCTTTATCGCCCTGATTTATCTGGCAGTTGTCCTGGTTAAAAAAGTGAATCACCATCATTCAGGCAACAGCGATCATGCCGAATCGATTTTAAGGGAACGGTTTGCCCGCGGTGAAATTACCGAAGAGGAATACGAGAAAATGAAAAGAATTTTGCACGAATCCTAAATCAACGAAAAACGATTGAACTGGCTTTCCTGATTTTGAATTGTGCGCCCGGCAAAACGCTGCCGGCCTGATACTTCCGATATAAGAAAGCGACCCGGGAAAGGTCGCTTTCTTTTTTTAGTGTTATCCTTCCCCACTTTTTTGGGGAGTATGCCGGCGGTCACATCGGGGCAGGCGTTCTCCACCAGCTGCGTGATTGCTGGCCGTTTCTTCTCGCAGGTTACCAGGAAAGCGTTTAGCAGTTCCTGGGCCACTTTGGTGTTCGGCGCATGAAAGATTTCCCGGACGGTGTTGCTCACTTCCCGCTTTGTGTTTATGCCCTGGCGATCCCGGACGTTGCGCAGAAAAAGGGGCCCGGCATCGCTGCCAGGAGGCCCTGTAAATTAGACGGAGAAATTCCGCTTAACTTGGTAAAAAGGACAGCAGCGAGCCTCAATAGGCGGAGAAATTCCGCCTATTGACTCAAAAGACATGAAAAGGGGGAGGTTTCACTGAATAAGCGGAAAACTTCCGCTTATGCTACTCCGAATCCCGTTTTATCCCACATTTAAGCGAAAAATTTCCGCTTAAGCAAAACGACTGTATTTACAAAATAGCCATGGTTGACTTACAAAGCCATAAGTGTAAAAAAAGCTCCGGCCTGCAGGCTTTTTCAAGATCAAACCTGCTGGCAAGGAGCTTTCTGCAAAAAATTTCACAAGGTAACTTCATGCGTGGTGACTTACCTTACGGGCAATGATATCACCGATGAACTGAATAACGAAAACCAAGAGAAGGATGATGATCATCGCCATAAATGTCACATCGTTTTGGAAACGCTGGTAGCCGACACTGACGGCGAGGTTACCGAGACCACCGCCTCCAACGGCACCGGCCATTGCCGTTAAGCCGATCAGGCTGATCATCGTCAATACAGACACTCGGATAATATCAGCCAGTCCTTCCCTTAAATAGACTCGAAAAATAATTTCCAGCGGACCGGAACCCATTGATTCCGCGGCCTCAATGATTCCCGAGTCTACCAACGACCAATGCGTTTTGAATCTGCCTCGCATAAAATGGCGAGGTTCCAATCACCAGCGGTACGATTGCTGCCGTCGTGCCGATCGTCGTCCCGTCGGTGTAGTTCTCATGTAACCATTCCCTGGCGAACGCCGTTGGGCAATTCACGATAAAGGTTTTAGGATTTAAGAGAGACATGGGCAATCAGCGAGCGAACAATACCGCCTGTCTAATTAATCTACGTCTTTCATAAATCCGTGGATCCAGGGAGAAACAAGATACAGCACGCCGCTAAGAATGAGTACAATGCCGCCTATAACCAGGAAATACAGGACTTCAGTCTGGCTATTATAAAGCGGAACAACAATTGCATTGATGGCCTGAGCGGTTGCATCAGACAGCAGCCACAGGCTCATCGTCTGAGCAGCGAATGCCTTCGGTGCCAGTTTCGTCGTGGCCGACAAGCCAATTGGAGACAGGCACAGTTCTCCGAAAACCACGAGCAGGAAGCTGGCAACCAGCCACAGCGCACTGACTTTAACATCCGTGCCATAGAGAAATCCGGGTAATGCCATAATTAGAAACGAAAGACTGGCAAAAAACAGACCAAAAGCAAATTTTTTGGGTGTGTTAGGCTGTCTCTTTCCGAGTTTGAACCAGATATAAGAAAAAATGGGGGCGAAAATAATGATAAACACTGGATTTAAGGACTGGAACCACGATGAAGGAATGGTGAAATTGCCCAGCGAAAGATCCGTTCTTTCATTTGCAAACGCGGACAGGATGACCGCACCCTGCTCTTGAATCATCCAGAAGAAAATCGATGAGAGAAACAGGGGGATATACGCATACAGACGTGGTTTTTCTTCCGGCATGGTCTTCTCGCTGTGAAGCATTTTGTAGAAGTATCCGATCGGAAGAAGAATAGCAAGAAACGTAATGCCCCAGACGAATCCAGTAGCGCTCACCTTGCCGGCTGATCCAAGCAGAATCAGAACCACTATCACCAGAACCGCAGCAGCTATCCCGAGAGACATACTTTTTTTCTCGTGGGCGTTCAGCGGGTTAATCGGTGTACTGTTGGCCAGCTTCGGATTTCTCTTGCTGTTAATTCCGTAAACGATCAGCCCCAGCGCCATACCGAATGCCGCACAGCTGAAGCCCAGATGGTAATTGTAATTCTGGCCAAGTGTTCCGGCAATATAGGGCGCAAGAAATGCACCGATATTAATCCCGGTATAATAAATGCTGAATCCTGCATCTCTGCGGGTGTCATCCGCCTCATACAGTTTACCAACCGAAGTTGCAATGGTTGGTTTCAGCAGTCCTGTCCCGGCAATAATCAGCGCCATCGAGACGAACAGGGCGGGAACACCTGCCGGAATCGACAAGGCGATATGCCCGAACATAATAAGGATGCCCCCGTAAAACACCGTACGTCTCATGCCGAGTACCCGGTCGGCAATCCAGCCGCCGGCAATTCCGGACATGTATACGAGCGCTCCGTAGATACTCATTATCGAAGCTGCCAGCCCCAATGACAGCCCTAACCCACCGTTACTGATCTGGTCATACATGTAATAGAGAAGGATAGCCCGCATCCCATAATAAGAAAATCGTTCCCATAGTTCTGTAAAGAACAAGGTGAATAAGCCTTTAGGGTGACCGAAAAAATTGCTATTTGCATCAGCCTGATTGTGGCTGCCTGTATTCATGATGTCTGTCAAACTCCTTTATCTATAGTATTATTTAGTTGCATGGCGCATCCTGGTATCCGGTCTCTTCCGGGCAAATAACAGGGAATGCTTGTCCTGCCGGAAGAAAACCGCAGATCTGTTAAAAGATGCGCCGCCCGTGAACGGTAAACTTTCTAAATGAATAAAGCCATTCACACCTGACCGATAAAAATTGATGAGAAATGGAGAAAAAATCGAGCGACAGAATGAAATGGATCATAATTTGATAGACCATACTGATAAGGTAATGAGAAGTAAATTCACTCAATTTATAGTGGTTCGAAAAAGAGGCAGAAAACATGAACGGAACGTA
The DNA here is from genome assembly GCF_040529185.1 of Sporolactobacillus sp. Y61. Classification (NCBI taxonomy): domain Bacteria; kingdom Bacillati; phylum Bacillota; class Bacilli; order Caryophanales; family Sporolactobacillaceae; genus Sporolactobacillus; species Sporolactobacillus sp. Y61. The sequence goes on from NZ_CP159510.1 coordinate 107,272, forward strand.
AAAAGTCAAGCAGTTCAGACAAAACACAAAGCAATAAAGTAAACTTCCATTAGCGCGAACTGTCTGGCCCAACCTGAGGGGAAACTCCTTCAATGACAATACCGATAACGCAGACAAAAATTATCTGATCTGTGAAGATATTTTCGTCCACAGACGATTGACTGTGGATTTTCTTCATCTTTAATTTTCTCTCCGCGAACACCGCAGACGACTCCCGTTATTTTATGGGCGTTAGGGTGGTTCTGCTTTATGGCATTTTTTACAGGGAAGTGGGGTAACCCGCTCTTCAGAAAGTCATCGTCCACAGGCCAGTAGAACCAGTTTGGATTCACGACTGGTGTTATGTTCGATGTTATAGAGGAAAATGCCATCTGCTTTTCGTATCTGATCTATTTTTCCAAAATGATGTCACTATGAAATATCCCTCATTCACCTATTTCCTGTAATCCTTCCTTATAAAAGGCTCTTTTATACATTCGGAAGTGAGCAGCCTGTACTTCTGCGGATGGCGGTAGGCGTTTCCCTGCGTTTCAAGACTTCTGTACTTCCTGATTTCATCGACAGGAAAATCGGCAATGTAGATTCCCTCTCGTTCCCCGGCTTCAATAATCAGCGTATCTCTGGAAACGGGTTCGGAAGGTCTGTATGCCATCCCGTCAAACGCAGTGGAATGGCCATTACAGTCGGGCTGACCCATCGGATAGTTAACCGTTGCAATACCCACCATATTTTCAAAAGCTCGCGCCCGCAGCTGCGAGATACGGTTAATCTCCATCGGACAGGCATTCGGCACCAGAATAATCTCGGCACCCTTCAGCATCAAAATTCGCGCGCTTTCCGGAAATTCGCGGTCATAGCAGATCATCGCACCAATCTTTACATTACCCTGCCCGGTGTCTAAATCGACGACGTAAAAATCATCGCCGGCTGTCAATCTGCATTCGGCACCAAAATCACAGGTGTGTACCTTCGCATAGGTGAGTACCCTGTTCCCTGAACGATCAAACAGGCAGATCGTGTTCCTTGGCAAAGGCTCGTACTTTTCGAGAAAGGTTATGCCAATTGCCATATTAAGATCCCTCGCAAGCTTTCCGAATGAACCCGTAAATTCACCAGTGGCCGATACTGCGGTTGCCTTTAATTCATCTATATCTTCCGGTATGTTGTAGCCAACGCTCCACATTTCAGGGAACAGCGCAATATCCGCGCCCATTTTCTTTGCTTTTCTGCAATATGCTAATCCCTTACGCAGATTGCCATCCATAGTGTCTTCAGGCAGGAGCTGCAATAAAGCGACTTTCAAATTTTTCATTATCTATTGCTCCTTTTAATCATGATTCATCTCTGTAAAACAGCATACACCCATATCCAGGCTACGGACTGATTCGCTTAACCGGTTAAAAGTGTCATTTTCAGACTTTGCCTTCAAGTCTTAAAATCACAGAAGTGGCTGATTTTCGTGCCTTCACTCTTTTGCCTCGACATCAGTACGCACGTCTCTATGTGATAAGAGTTGACAGCAATATGTCTTTTCCAGCGTTGCTGGTAACAGATCTACAACATTTTGGGCACGATCTGCAGGCAGAAACATAGCAATCGGAGCTCTTCAAAATTCTCAATCAAGGGTTCTACCATTTAATATATCTTAACTCTGTGAAATTGCTTATTCCTATCCTTTTCCCTTGATACTTTCTTGTGAGACTTAACTCAAATTGCCTAAAATAGGGTGATGACAGCCATTAATGCCCAGATTCCAATACCCATATATCCCTTAGAATATTACAGGGGGAACGGGTAACAAAATCATGCTTAGCATCAGCATACTGTACCATAGAGCATCATTGAATGTGAAACAAGATAACCCGGGGTATGCCAGCCCGAAGCAATTAAAATGTTCAGAATTTTAATGTGACGCATGATCTTGTTGGTTATAATAATATTTGGAGTATATACTCCCAATAAAATCAGAGGAGCTGAAAAAATGCAAATTATTCCTTATTTACAGTTGAACGGAAATGCAAGAGAGGCAATTGGATTTTACGAAAAGGTATTTCATGCAGAAGTTTTAGCAGTTACTACATTTGGTGAAATGCCTGTTACCGCGGATTTTTCTTTCCCTGAGGATGCAAAAGACTTCATTTCACACGCTGCGATAAGGGTTGGAGAGTCAGTAATGATGTTTTCAGATACATTCCCAGGTCAACCCGCTCACGAAGGAAACCTGGTGACCATTTGTGTCACGTTTGATAATGCAGACAAAGCCCGCCAAATTTTTGGAGCCTTACAGGATGGCGGACAAGTTGAAATGCCACTGTCAGAAACGGGTTTTAGTCCTGCTTACGGGGTGATTAAAGATAAATTCGGTGTAACCTTCCAAATTTACACTGAATAATATCAAGGTTAGTACATGTGATAACAGTAGAAAAGCGGCTTTGCACAAATGACAAAGTCATCTTTTAAGCTGGCTCCATTTTCCCACAAAATCGACTGCAAACTATTAGCATACTTTTCTTCTCAAAACAAATAAGAACCGGGGAAGGATGCTCAATTTCTTCGCCAGTTCCTATTAGCGAATCCAACAGATACAAAAAAATCGATCCAAAACACAAACGATGTGCGAAGGATCGGCTTTTAAACATTTGTCTATCATTTTCATCCTCTATAGCGGATTATTGACCGCCTTGTTCCCCCCATAAATCACGCACTTGAAAGTCACAATAATCCCCCAACAGTTCCGGCTATTTCTTTGCTGTTATCTGCTGATCATGGGCCACTAGTCATAACGGCAGGGTATTTGATGTCGAATTATGTCGATTCTTGCTTTTTCGTAAAATCCCAATGCCCTTTTAGGCATTTCGGCCGTGTTCATCAAACGGTCACATTTTGTACACTAGTACTAAACCAAACTTCATCCTTCTTCACTGACTGTTTCTTCTAAAAACACATCACGTTTTTGCATTTCCTGATCATCAATCCTATTGAACAGCCCTCTATTCTGAAGGTGATAAAATGAGAGTAAACATGGGCTCCGGCTCAGCCGGCGAGACACAAACCTACGATGCCGAGGGACTGATCGCAGCCGCCGAAGCACGTGCCAGACACTATCAAACGTTACGGGATCAATTCCATAGCTTACGCACCGCATTCCAGCAAATCGCCGGACTCGGCTCCGATTTCCAGGGTATGGGTGCGGATGCGATTAAAGAATTTTATGCCGCTCAAGTCACTGTCGCCGATAGCTGGCTGCGGCTGATTGACAAGAAGATTGCCTATTTCCAGGGCGTTGCCGGGACCATTGAGGATAAGCATCTTGGCGGAGACACAAAGATTCATGTATCTTTTCTGAACGAGGACTTGTCAGTCGGTCACGCACGCTCCAAAGAAATGGTGCGCGAGCAGCGTGAGGACATTGCCAGGATCCTAAGCAGCATCTCTGATCTTGTACCGATCCATGTCTTTTCCAACCACGACGTCGATCAGGCCTTAGACGCTGCCGATAAAAAGCGTGCACAAACAGCGCTCGATGTTCAAGACCTGGACCAGTCTCTGACCAGCGAATACCGGCAAATCAGTGAAGATCTGCCGCACATCCAGGCACTGTATGAAGCACTGATCCAATCGACCCGCCAGGGCGCAGACGTGCTGCCGATGCATTTCAATGCAACCACCTATTATGACAGCAAAGCTTATCAACTTGAGGAGAATAGGACAAAGGAAACATATCTTTACCTTAATTACAAGGCTCAGCAAAAAGCAAAGTACCACCGGTTAAGGGGCAAAACAGCTTTTCCCGCTGACCGTCCAGCAGCAAAAAAATTGAAACCAAAATTAAGGCTTTACGTGAATAAAGCAATAGAAGACCATAAAAAAGGAAAAATCAGCAAAAAAACACTTGATTCCATTCTGTCCGGAATTCTTAATACAGGGACCGCTTTTATACAAAATTCTATTGAAACAAAACTAACCAATAAAGTTTCAAAACAAATCGCTTCTTCTGTAATCACATGGATACAGAAGAATACGACTCATTTTGTAGATCGCGGTTTGGTTGGTGCCACAATTACTGGAGGAACAACCACCATTCGTGAAGCGCCTGCCTTATTAAGCAGTGCAATTAGAACCGGCGCCATCTATGGTGTGCCAGTCGTGGGTTCTGCAATAGACTTTACAGTACAATTGTACCGTGGCGAAGATACCAAAGACGCCGCAATCAAAACCGGGGGTCATGTTGGAGCAGGGATGGTTGGTGCTGCAATTGGATCGGCAATTCCTATTCCAATTTTTGGATCAGCTGCTGGATTTGCTATAGGTGTCACTGCTTCTATGGCTTTTGATTGGTTATATGATCATAAAGACGATATTGCTCATCAATTAAAGAAATTAAGCGAAGACGCAGCTCATATAAAAAAGAAAGTTGTTCACTCAATAATGGACAATGGTAAAGAAGTTGGTGAAGCAGTCTCTGGTTTCTTTGGGAACTTAGGTTCTGCATTCAATTGAAAACAGGAAGTGAAAAAATGGCACGTCGACTCATTCCTTTTTATCGAGAAATGGGCAAAAACAATCCGGGATTTACGCTCTTTTTGGATACAAACTCCGGCAAAGTTTACAAAGCATACCATAAAAAAGTGAATCAGCTGATCTATTGGGTAGCCTTTGTACTGGTTCTTGCTTTGCTGAGAAGCATCCAACCGCTGAACCTGCTCACGGACACCCCACTTGCTTTGTCCATTCTGCTCCTTTTAGAATTAACAATCAGTTTTTTTATTGGTTATAAACTTTATAAATCCTACTATTTTAAAGAATTAAAAGAAGTATTTTTTGACCAGACGATGCTTCAGGAGTACATCATTTCCGGTAAACGTATGCTTAAAATTGATTTGATTGCTACTGTTAGTTCATTTGTCGTTTTTGCGCTCGCTTTAGCATTGTTTTTACTCACCTATTGGATTATTTGGTACCTATTATCATTCCTGATGCTTGTACTTACTGACTATATGTTATGCAGCTTCTCTCGAGATCGATTTAAACTGTACAAACGCGGGTGACCCATTAACCACACCATTGGTTAACAAATACTTTGAAAAAAAAGGAGAAATCACGACATGAAGGTATTGCCTATCGGAAGTGTCGTTCGTCTGAAGAATGGCGATGTCAAACTGATGATTTTAAACCGAGCACCCCTTTACAATAAAAATGGAGTCATTGGATACTTTGACTATTCAGCTTGTATCTATCCAACCGGTAAAGTTGAGGAACAGGTCTATTTCTTTAATCATGAAAATATAGAAGAAATCTATTTCAAAGGTTACATAGATGAAGAAGAGGAATTATTTCAAAAACAATATCAGTTGAAAATGAAAGACATCCCCTATGAAAGGTTTCTAATAGAGGGGTAATTTTTAGAATTTACAGATATTAACATATTTATGGCCAACAGATTCGCTTAAAGATCCAGTAGATGCAGGTAAATACAGTTTGCGAATTTATCAACCTAATCCTTATTTCTTATCCTTATTTCTTAAAAAACTTCGACAGATACAGTTAATCACTTTTACCGATGCGTCATGTGTCGAAAAAAGACACACAGCCCATCAATCATCTGCCGGTAAACGCAACCAAAGCGACGATCCTAGATCAGGAAATTCAGTATGGCATACGTGACGGCGCAAAAGACGCGGTTAAAGACACCGTCATGGGCTTATGGGAGGCAGCAACAAATCCGGTTGAGACGCTCAAAGGCACTTGGCACGCAGTGACCCACCCAATTCAAACGGTGTATTTGTCAACTGAAAAATCCCCCGGATTTAAAATCTAAGTGCAACACATCAAGATTACACAAATAGGCCATGGAGACCTAAACTTAAAGTGGCAAAACTCTAAAGAAAGGAAATCTCCATGACCCAATCTAAGAATAGCACTGCCGAGCATTACCAACAACTCACACCAGAAGAAAGAAGCGCAATTGAAGCGTATTTGAACGCTGGTAAGTCAAAAGCCGAAATCAGCCGTCTGCTTCATCGCAGTCGCAGTACCATCTCTCGCGAAATCAGGCGGGGCAGGGTTCAACAGCGTAATTATGACTACCTCTTTGTCTATCGATACTACGCTGACACCAGCCAGCTCTTTCATGAACGGGCCCGTCAAAAGTGCCATTCTAAGGGCTTAGAAGAACGCTGCTGGTTGTTCTTCAAGATGTTCACAAAGGCGCTCAAACGGCGTCCGCGGATTGAAAGTGTGGACAGTTATATCCATGTCTTCAAACAGGCGCATCCAGACAAGCCCTGTCCATCAACGCCGACCGTTTACCGCTACATTGATCAAGGCCGGTTAGGCGTGAAGAACATTGATCTGCCGGCCAAACTGAGGCGTCATGTGAAAGCCAGTCACCACAATCATTCACGTAAGAATCAGCGCCTGGCTGGCACCTCAATTGAAGAACGGTCAGACGTCATCAACGACCGGAAACGCTTTGGCGACTGGGAAGGTGATCTGGTTAAAGGCAAGCGCCGGGCCAGTGAACCAGCTCTCCTGACGTTAACTGAACGACAGTTACGTTATGAACTGATTGTGAAGATTCCCGACTACCACGCTGACACCTGTTTGAAGTATCTTCAAAACGTTGTCGACAAGCAGCCTGAGCTCTTTAAGACCATCACCTTTGACAACGGTTCTGAGTTCAAACTCTTAGATCAAGTCAAGGGCCCTCAGGTCTACTTTGCCCACCCTTATTCACCCTGGGAACGAGGCAGTAACGAGAACCAGAACGGTCTGATCCGGGAGTACATCCCTAAAGGCCAGTCACTACGTGGCTTCTCTAAAGATGCTATTGCTCAGGTTCAAGAGGCACTGAATCAGAAACACCGCAAGGCGCTCAGCTATGCTAGCGCCGCCGAGCTTATTGAGGCCGCGCTGGCAAGCTAGCTCACGGCCTGACTCCATGGTTGTTGCGCTTGATTTGACATTCCGGGTTGAAAAAAATGATTAATAATAGATTATTTTTTAATCCTAATTGGAGTATGGAAGACATAAGTAAGTATTCTGAGATTGCTTACAATGATTTATTGTATTTGTCAACTGAAAAATCCCCCATATAGTCATTTAAAATTCCCCCACCCAACTTATTAAGCTCATGGGGGAATGGGATAGAGTTCAACCGATTTGTTGCTGCTCCATCCAAGCTTTTGTTTCTTTCATTCGATAGGAATTGCCATTCATATTGACTAAATACGCCTGATGCGTGAGTCGATCAATCATCGCTGCAGTCATGACGGGATCCTGAAAGATTTCGCCCCATCGTTCAAAGGATAAATTTGTTGTGATGAGGGTAGACTTTTGTCCTGCCCGTAGTGAAAGATGAGTAAATAAGAGTTCTGCCCCTTCCTTGTCAAAAGAGATATAGCCCATCTCATCCAAAATGACCAAATCATATTTTTTAAAGCGGGTTTGAAAGGCGCGAAGCGTCCGTTCTGATCGACACTCTTTCATATAATTAATGAGCAGGGGAACCGTCGTAAACCAAACGCTATACCCTTCCTCACAGGCTTTGATGCCAAGTCCAATAGCTGTATGGGTTTTCCCGGTTCCGGGATTGCCGGCTAAAATAAGATTTCTTCCTTCCTGGATGAATTGAAGGGTTCTCAGTTGTTTGTATTTCTTTTGGGCATCCTCCGGCAAGTCCTGAACGGACAGATCTTCCAGATATTTTTTGTATGGAAATTTAGCGCGTCGAATGCGATTAGCCTGTGCAGTCTGCCTTCGGGCATCCCATTCCTTTTGCAGGAGTTCTGCTAAAAAGGCTTCATAATTGATGTCACGGATCACCGCATCATTAATCTGTTCCTTAAAGCATTCACGAATCGTCGGTAATTTAATATCCTTGCAATACTGGTAAATTCTATCGTTCACGTTGTTTGACTTGTTCATACGCATACCTCCTCATGCTGTCCAACCTTTGTCGTGTTGAATAATTCGTCATAAAGTCTGAGATGCCGTTCTGCCTGACTTGCAATGGATTGCGTTTCCTCTGATGTGAGCGGGGGAACATCCTTGGGTATTCGATTTTTTGCACAGACGGCTTTAATCTTATCGGTCGTTACATGATTCGGTCCCATTTGTCTGAGCTCCTGAATGCTCTGTTCAATCTCCGGCAGTGTAGCTTTTTCTTTTAAATAATGAATCAGTTCTATAAAATCACGCTCACGGTTGATATAATGGGTAGTGTAGATATTTCTGATTTTGGGATCTGCCTGTTGCAGTGCTGCGCTACCAGCTAATGCACCGGGCTTTTTCCTTAGGGTCTCAAGGTAGTGCTCAATCTGAAGACCCCATTCATGACAACCGGTCAGTAGTTTGTGCTCAGCGACTTTTTGTTCGTTATAGAAACAGTGAATCCGATTCGTATAAATTTTAACCTGAACCTGTTCACCCACTAAATGATCTGGAACCGAATAGTGATTTTGATCAACCACAACCGTGGCATATTTGTCTACCCGCAATGTCGCGTATCGAGCGGCGTCAAAGGGCTCAGGCAGACGAAGGAAAAAGGGACGTTCAGCCTCCAGAGCCACTACAGGTGTCTGATCGTTATATGATCGCTCCTTTTGATTTAATCGCATGCAGACTTGATACAAATAGCTATTGGCTTCCTCGATGCTTTCAAAGGAATCTTGAAAGGCAAACGCTTTCCTACGAATAACTTCCACGCTCCGCTCAACATGCCCCTTCTCATTTCCGCGTCTTGTATTACAGAAACGAAAAGTGAATCCATAATAGATCGACAGTTTAAGCAGACCCTCGGTCGGCTCTTTTTCATTCGGCCCGACAAAACGTTTCACCGCCACACGCATATTGTCGTAAACCATGGTATGATAGACACCACCCACCTCTTTGAAGAACATCGCGTGTGCTTCTTGAAAACACTCCGTTTTTTGTTTTGAAAACAAGTACGCCATGCGAAAATTGCCATAAGCAGACGTAAACACGGCCATCTGAAACGTTCTCAGCTTTCCTCCAATCTTTATTTTGACTTCACCCCAATCAAATTCACAAATGTCCCCTGGAGTATAAGACCCTTTAATATAAGCATCCTTCACTTTTTTCTCGATGGATCGAACGGTTCGAAGAACCGTACTGTAACTGATAGGAACACCTCCTGCCTGCAGCGATTCGAAAATATCCATCGGTTTCTTTTGTTGCTTATGGAGCCCCTGTTTCCGTTTGTTCTCATTTTCCTTAAGATGACCCCGAATCATTTGTTCAATCTCATCCGTTACAACGCGCTTTTTTCGATTGTTCACGTGATACCTTGGCTTCTCAACTAACTCCTGGATTAATTCACCTCGATCGACCTCATGATCAACCTTTTGAAGCTGTTTCAATTTCTCCTCGTAGTCATGGATATACTTCCGAATGGTTTTTCGATCAACCCCCGTTTCTCTCGCAATCTCTCTTTGGGATCGCCCCTCCCTCAAATACATAAGTAAAATGTCTTGTTTCTGCATCAAAGCAATCATCTTCCCATTCTCCCCACAAAAGAATTTATAGTCTGTGGGTTTATTATAATAGAGTGGGGGAATTTTCAGTGACTATCCTGGGGTACTTTTAGATTACTATATACAATTTATTACGTCGCGGCAAAACAGGAAATTTAACCTATAAGATAAATGGTGAAATTTTGAATGTATATATTCATTCTGACGGTACTTTTGGTACAGTGTATGGAACTCATAAGTTCACTGTTCAAGAAATTAGAAACATCAATAATTAACCGGAGGGATCAAAATGTTTCACATAAACTATAAGATATTTAATCATATAGTAAACGAAGTAAATGAGCTTAGGGGGGCAGATGGATACTTTCAAATACAAGTTGGTGATTCAAAGTATGGTCTAATGCTTACAGAGGACCTAGATGCTTTTTCTGTTTCAGTATACTGGTGGTTTATCTATTTTTTAGAAGCACTGTACCTTATTCAAAGGGAAGATCAGGTATACATAAGTGATATTGAAACACCTCAAGTATGGATTGAGCTAAAGAGAATAAACAATGATAAGCTGCTAATTAGTGAAGCCCATGCAACTAAGCCTGAAGGAAGCCATGCCGTTGTCTGCACTATTTCAAACAAGGTGACCTATCCTGCCTGGAGCGGAAAACCTGTATTATTCACTGAATTTAGAGATGAACTATTAACAAGTTCAATCAGCTACTTAAATGATTTATATAAAATAAACGCGAAAAGTCACCCCAATCTCATAAAATTGAAAACATTAATAGATAAGGTGAAAAAATAAAAAATAATATCATATAAAAAAACTCAGACTTTAACTGTCGTTTGTCTTTACCTTTAGATGCAGTCACGTGTCGAAAAAAGACACACAGCCCGTCACTCCTCTGCCGGTAAACGCAACCAAAGCGGCGATCCTGGATCAGGAAATTCAATATGACATACGTGACGGCGCAAAAGACGCGGTTAAAGACACCGTCAGCGGTTTATGGGAGGCAGCGACAAACCCGGTTGAGACGCTCAAAGGCACCTGGCATGCAGTGAACCCACCCAATTCAAACGGCTGACCTCATCAAAAACGCGTTGGTTCAGTCGTTTGATAAAGAGATGGTGCACGGCAATGCCTACACACGCACAAGATGGGTCACCTATGCCCTTACCACGCTGGCAGTCTCTGTTTTCGGTACAAAAAGCGTTGATAAAATCAGCAAAACAGCCAAAGCTGGAAAAACAGGCGAAGCAGCAGGCAAAGCAAGCACTGCCATTAAAACAACACGAACCAGGGGAACAGAATGGGTGAATCAAAAACTGGATCAATGGCGCCGCCCGCTCCCAGAAGGCTGGAAAGTCCTTTTTGTATCTAATCAAAATGCAAGGTTATGTACTTTTAGGCTGCATAACTCTGTACTTTTATTTTGCCATACACAAGACATTCAAGACAGTATCACTATCTGTAATTCCAAAACCATGTATTGTAATCATCTATCAAATGATCATTTGGGGTGTCTAAACTAACTTTGAGATTTCCTATCGGAATATAACGCCTCTTTCTTCCAATTTTAACAGAGCAAATAAGTCCGTAAAAATCATCAATTTCTTCATCAAGTCCTGTAACCCTGACTTCGTACGTCTTCGCAGACAAAAAACCCGTTTCACGTTCGTAACTGGCCGTGAACGGAAAAACAAGATGATCTTTCAAATAGTTTAAAAATGTTTCAAGCGTTTCACCTGTAACCATGGGAAGATCGTTATCATACCCGATTTTTCGGAAAGAACGTCTCTTAATATATCACTTACTCTCTTCTCCCATTCATCCTTCATCTATTGACCTTCTTTCACCGCGATATGGGCCATCTGCTATTTTTTCTCCTCACAGTGGGGTTTCCCCTCACTTCCCACAGCATTTCTTATACTTCAGTCCACTGCCGCAAGGACAAGGATCATTCCGTCCAATTTTGTCAACTTTAACGGGCTGATGACTTGATTCGAGATGATATGTGCTCTTCGCTAATTCTTTTTCCCATAGAAGTTGTTCCTTCTCCCCGTTCTTATCAAAACATGCCCACCATTCCATTTCAGCAATCGAATCCTCAATGAATTGAAAGTATGGGTTATTTCTGGATTGATTAAGCGTTTCCTCTTTAGTGGACTGTAAAACGCGTTCTACATCCTTCAAACCGATCACCATCGTATCTACGCTGCCTTTCGCGTAAACACGTTTTATAGAATCATAGGTTTCTTGCGGATACAAGTCCGTGCAACAGTTGATAATATGGGCATTAAAATAGTAATGTTCATCAGATAGTTTTTCCGTGAGCAAACTTTCAAGATACTTGACGATCCTTTCCCTCTCGATCTGTCCATTCAGGGCAAGGATGACCAGTGCGCTGAGACCTTGACCGCGCGCAAACTCATCTAACTCTTTATTCTCGATCAGTTGCTGAAGCATTTGAATGTCTCCATTATAAACGGACGCAAGCATACGACTTGTTCCTTCGGTAAGTACGTCTCCCAGTATCAAATCAAGTTTATCATCCGGAAGGTGCAGAATTTTCACTAATAATGGAAATAGTTCTTTGACACGGAATTGCGATAACAGATATAAAGCATAAATAAGATCTATTCGCTTCTCTTCATACTCATCAGGATGTTTGACAACTTCTTCGACGATCTCAATAAGAAACGGAATGGCCTCGTCTTTTCTTTCAATGATTTGCTGCAACTGATCTTTCGGAAATGTTCCATTATAATACTTGATGGACTCGATTATCTGTTTCATTTGCTCATGATCCTTTCACATATGTATGGGGCCGCCAATACATTTTTTAACAAAGTCTGATGAAAAAATAGAGATAAAAATGGTAGTCCGAAAATCTATTACCGTTTCCTGGGCCCTCATCTCTCTGTTATTTTTTTGCGACACACACCATTCGGCATGGAACGACTGGCATCGGATTGATGTCAGGTCTCTTTTTTCCGTTTTTCCATTTGGGAGAATATGTCCAACATGATTTTTAAGGCCTTTTTCGTGTGTGGGACCAAATCCACAGTATTTCTATATCTTATATCCATTGGCGGGAACAAGTCAGCATAGTAAAAGATTAAGTCCTGTCATCTCCGGCAGCAGTGGTGAAATTTCACCCTCATCTCCGCAAAATCTTCTCCATTGTCTTGCCTTTCGCCAATTCGTCCACCAGTTTGTCAAGCCAACGAATTTTCTGCATAAGCGGTTCTTCAATCTTCTCGACGCGATGCCCGCAAATCACGCCTGTAATTTTGACGGCGTTCGGATTGATCTGCGGAGCATTGGCGAAGAACGTTTCAAAATCAGTGTTCTTGTCAATTTGTTCCGCAAGGCCTGCATCGTCATACCCTGTCAGCCAGCAAATCACAGCATCCACCTCAGATTTGCTGCGCCCTTTTCGCTCAGCCTTTTGAATGTAGAGCGGATAAACTCTCGAAAATGCCATTTTGTACACGCGCTCATTTTTCATAAAGTATCATCCCTTTTCGCTTCATGTTTACCCTCACCGCGTGATATCGATGAGGTCCCCACCCTGCCCGAACGTCGGCATCTGCCACGAGATTTTCTCTGTCTTCCGGCGCGGCAGGTTTTCGGTTACTTTGCCACTCCGGATCGCCCTTGTCTTATTGCCGGACAAAGTGATCAAGCAATGCACGCACTTCATCGGTTGTCTCTGTGTTCATCAGTTGATTTCTTAGTTCACTTGCCCCTCGAAAACCATGGACATAAATCTTAAAAAAACGATGAAGAGCCTTAAACGGACGCAGCTCTAATTTTTCCGAATAGTGATCACGGAGATCCAGATGCAGCCTTAAGAGATCAAGCAGTTCCATACTGCTATGGTCTTTCGGTACTTTTTCAAAAGCAAATGGATTTTTAAAAACGCCACGCCCGATCATTATCCCATCCACACCATACTGATCCGCGAGTTGCAGACCGGTTTGACGGTCAGGGATATCGCCATTGATTGTCAAAAGTGTATCTGGTGCCACCTCATCACGCAGTTTCTTTATCTCCGGGATGAGTTCCCAGTGGGCATCTACTTTGCTCATTTCCTTCTTTGTACGCAGATGAATGGACAAATTCGCAATATCTTGTCTCAACAGGTGTGTCAGCCAGCCGCGCCATTCATCTACATTCGTGTAACCCAGCCTTGTCTTCACACTTACGGGCAATCCCCCGGCTTTTGTTGCCTGTATGACATCTGCTGCGACTTCGGGACGCAGGATCAAGCCGCTTCCCTTCCCTTTCTTTATCACATTAGCCACTGGACAGCCCATATTGATATCAACACCACGAAACCCCTGCTTCGCCAGACCAATACTCATTTGCCGAAAGTATTCAGGCTTGTCCCCCCATATTTGGGCGACAATAGGCTGTTCATCCTCTGTAAAAGTCAGACGCCCACGCACACTATAGATCCCCTCCGGGTGACAATAACTATCTGTGTTTGTAAACTCTGTAAAAAACACATCGGGTCTGGCGGCTGCACGCACGACATGGCGAAAAACAACATCCGTTACTTCTTCCATTGGTGCCAATGCAAAAAAAGGTCGTGGTAAATCACGCCAAAAATTATCGATCATCGTTACATTCAAATCCTCACATTATATGGGATGCCAGATCAAAAACTTCATCCCCAAAATTGCTTTCTTAACACTTATAGCACGATCAAGCTCACTAAATCAAATGACATACCCTAAATCGATCACTTGAAGGATTTGTGCCTGCAACTGTCGAAGTCGAGTTTAGAACCCGGGATGAACCGTCCGGCTTTTGAAGGACCAGGCCAGGGTGAAGCATGACGTCGCCAGTGTACTTCCGCAATGACTATGAAAAAGTGGTCACACCGGTTGTGGATTTTGTTAGAACGCTTGACGGAATCGATCCATGTTAAAAACATGATGTTTATCGTTCTTCCTTTAATTCATCCAGTCTCTCTTTTATTGCTTCAATAGCCGTTTGATCCCTGGCAATTGTTAAGCCCTTTTCGTATACTTCTCGTGCTTTATGAACATCCTTCTTTTGTCCAAAGAAGTACAAATCTCCCCAGCCGATATAGCCCCAGGGATTGTCAGGAAAATCTTGCACTAACTTCTCAAACTCGGAGTCAGCCTTTTCATATTGGCCTAATTCAGCGTAAGATTCCGCAATGGCACGCCGCATATTATGAATTATCTCACTTTCTTTGGGAAAATAGTGACAGAACTCACGACAATAATTTATTCTTTTTTCAAAATAAACAGGCTTATTCACACCCGCATTATGAAGTTCATCTTCCAGATCCTGGCAAAAATTTCGAATAAAAAAACTGCCTTTATAGTGCTTGTCCAAATAATCTAAGTTTTGGTATTCAGGGTTGATCCTGTCCTTTATTGCCTCCCAGACTGTCAACCATATATCACATGCAGATGTTGCGTTATTTTCATCCAGATACTCATAACCCCTGTCAATCAAGTCATTCATTTGTTCCATGGATAGTTTTTTAGGTGGAGCCAACCTTTCCCATAAAACCCATGCCGCCAGCCAGGGGAAATCTTCATCTCGGCCTTTGATAGTAATCATATATTGATCGAACCAGTTCTCCGAAAGCTCCTCGGCAGAGTAGAACTTTTCAACATCTTCTAAAAATGTTTTCTGTTTAAATGGAATACCAAATCTTTGTAACTTGTGAATGATTTCATTGGTACTTAGTGCGTTCACTTCTTCATAGGTCATAAGCCTGTTAACGGGATTTCTTCCAATTTTAGCCATGCTTTCTTCTCCCCTCTCACGATTTCTGTGACAAATTTACCCTTCATTGTCAAAATATTAAATTTGTTCATCTACCACAATCAAAACCGTTCTAACCAAAATTCAAACCCTCAGCGAGCCTCGGAACCCCCTGGCAGCATAGTAACTCCCTGCTCCATTGTGATACACAAAAACAGTGTCATAGCGACGATCACAAAAGATGGCTCCACCGAGTTTTCTGATATGAGAAGGTGTTTTCACCCAGCTCGATGTTTTAGTATCGAAATTTCCAAGCCTCTGCAATTCCCGGTATTGTTCTTCCGTTAATAGCTCAATACCCATGTCAGCAGCCCTGTCCAAAGCGTTGTTTTCCGGTTTGTGTGCTTTCCTTGATTCCAGTGCCTCGCGGTCGTAACAAAAACTTCTTCGACCTTTAGGACTTTCCGCTGAACAATCATAAAAAATGTATTCGTCCGTCTTTATATCGTGACCAACAACATCCGGTTCCCCCCCGGTTACTTCCATTTCATTGAGGGACCACAGTTTTTCAGTATTCATTTCCAGCTTTGCTTGTATTTTAGTCCATTCGAGTCCTTTATGACGATTCATGTTTTTCTCAAAGCGTGCTTTCAATACACCGAGTATTTCCTCACGGTGTTCTGATGACAGCTTCCTTTTTTCATTATCCACTCCAGAGCTCCTCATTTCCTATTGTTTAGTTACAAATTCCTTTGTAGCAGTGCGACTATCTCAACATGGCTCGAGGGGACAGAATGATATTTCACTATTGCTTTTAGTGGTTAAATGATCAAAGAAAATTGTAAGATTTGATCATTTCATTCCTTGTCCATATTTCTTCGGTACGTTAATTTTATAGAGTTCCGCCCAACGGAAAGAGTTCTCCATTCCATCTTTTGTTGATCTTCAATTGTTGGCAATTCAATAGGCTATGTTACTGATTTTTAATCCTGCAATCTTTTTATCCAACGTGTAAAAGACTCTCTATGTCGCTCATACCACTGGCTTGTAGCCAAAATCTTCATTCCGTTAAATTCAAAAATCTCTTTCCAATAATGGCCATACTTTTCATCCCTAATTTGAACAGAAATATCTTCACCGTCTTTATATTTTCTAAGAAGTGGGTAATCTATTCCCAGTATTTCTTTTGACCATTGTTTTGACAGCATCAAGGTTAATTCTTTATCAGTAAAGCGCCTATTTGATAGCTGCCTCAGTGTTTGGCGGACTAATTCCCCGATTTTTTCCTCATTATTGAGGCTATCATATTGCATAGAATTATATTCATCTTACACTTCCTCATTTTTATGTACATGTAATGGAGTATAATCTGCTCTTAGATATACGTAATAGTCAGTCAATTTTATATTAAATTTCTTGAGCAGCTTTCTTATAAGCTTTCTTATACTGTTTGCACTTAAATTAGTCCAGACATATACCTCAATGTTTTTCATTTTAGCATTTTTTCTATCGAGATGTTTTTTGCTGAAATAAGAAATCTTTCTTCCCTTCATAACAGGATCATTAATAAACTCTGAGAATTTAGTGGCATCTATCTCTGCTAACAAATCACATGTTTGCAGCAATGCATCCTTCCAGTCTTTTGCTGGATACCGATTATTATTAAATGAAAACGCAACCACTTTTTTATGGGTAAAATCTTCATAAAGGGTATGAGGTATTGAAGAATCAACTAAATAATTGGAATAGTTTGGTATGGATCTCCGTTCCTCTATTTCGCCTGGTTCTTCTTCAGGCTCTTCTTCATCAATTTCAGCATCTATACTTATCGAAGTTGAATATTCATTGATTTTGTCCTGAATCTCTGACACTGATTTAGAAAACTCCAGCAATTCCATACCTTTGTCATAATCTTTATTCTTAAGGAATTCTACAATAGTCGTATTTGTGCTACTCAGTAGTCCGTCTAAGGCAAGGTTTAGTAAATCCAATGCATCAGAGATTTCGGTCGCATCCTCTGGAAAGTATAGCTTGATAAAATCAATTAATCTGTTGATATCAATCTCAACCATTTTACACCGTCCCCTTTTCAACAAATGCATAATGATTATACCTTTTTGGTTCTATGATTTATCCCAAATATACATTCTCATTATGTCACTCTAAGTAGTTTGGAAATCATAAATAGTCAATTCTTCGTTATTATCAAAGCCTTCTCGCACATATCTTTTTTCCTCATCATCCAAATCATTTATATGGCCAACAATTAATGCTTGCTGTTACAACTTTTCTGCCATTCATGAACCACACTCCAAAACTTATCAATTTTTCCCAAAATTATAGATCACCGCCACTAGTACTTTCTTAAATCAATCGAGCCTCTATTCAACAATTTTTTCAGCCAAACTGTACAATCATGAAAAACGGTCTTGATATCCTTTGTTTCATTTCCGAAAACTCGTACGATAACTCCCTGGGTATTCAGTCGAGAAAAACCAATTCTGCAGGTTTCATGATAACGATCAAGGATTTCCATCAATTCTTCCGTTTTATTTTCTACTTTTTTATTGATCATGAATAATGTACCTAAATGGGTGTAGCCCTCGAGAAAACCGGTATTCTTCATATACTGCATTTTAGGAATTAATGACAAATGATCTAGAACCACTAATTTCCCATCAACATAAATCTCGGTTTTCATTCGAATATTCCGGTATGGAAACAATTGATCATTGTCCGACCATCCAGGGGTAATCATATCCTCATACAAAAGCATTGCTTTAGTAGACATACGAATCACACTTTTTTGATAATAGGAAGCATCACGATAAGCGATGAGTGGTTCCGGTTTATATTCAAGTAAACTATCATCGTGCAGCTCAAAAAAATTCTCTTGATAGACGGTTTTTGTTGGCGTTCTATAAACTTTCGTCGCGGCCTGTGTTGTCAGAAGCAGTTCAGACCCGTCTTTTAAAACGACATCCATTTTATACTTATCTTGGTCAACATAACCACCCCCAGGGTTAATGACAATGTAGCAAGCCTGACCGCTATTATCCAAATATAAAGGGCGCATCACTTTCAATGCTCCCCGGAAATAAACAGATGAGGGTACTGTTTTCCCTTGTTTTCCGCTCATCTCCAGCCTTAACTCACCCGTCCATTCGCTCATATCCGCTATACCCCTCTTTATTGTCAACCATATATAGCACTTCCTCACTTAATTCATCCCCGAGAGCATTGCATTATGATTCAGCCAATCGATAATTTCATTAAGTCCGGTGCCATCCAGTAAATTCGTAAATACAAACGGTTTCTTCCCTCGAAAAATTTTAGTATCACGTGCCATGACATCCAGATTAGCGTGAACATATGGCACAAGATCTGTTTTATTAATAATAAACAGATCAGATTTTATCATCCCCTGCCCTCTCTTACGTGGGATTTTTTCACCTTGTGCCACATCAATAACATATATTGAAAAATCCGCGAGTTCCGGGCTGAATGTTGCAGCTAGATTATCTCCGCCGCTTTCAACAAAAATCAATTCGAGATCCGGGTGATCTTTTTTTAGTGTTTCAATGGCTTCCACATTCATCGAGATATCTTCCCGAATCGCCGTATGCGGGCACCCGCCTGTTTCCACACCGACAATTCTGTCTTTTGACAGCACACCGCGTTTTATTAAAAACTCAGCATCTTCTTTAGTATAAATGTCATTTGTTACGACAGCCATGCTGAAATGATCTTTTAAATGATTTGTTAATTGATCGACAAGCATTGTTTTCCCAGCACCTACCGGACCACCGACCCCGATAATTACAGGTTCCATAATAGTTTCCCTCCCACAATTTAACTCATAAAAATTCTGACTGTCAGATGTTCATGTCGCATCTGAGCTATCTCCAAACCAGGAGGAGTGGCTCCCAGGTCATCCATTGACAAGGATTTCATTTTCAACACAAGGTTTTCCAGTCTCTTTCCCATATTCTGAAGCAAAAGCTGTCCTTCTGTCTGACCGAGTGGAATGCCCCTAACGGCATTTTGAATCAAGCTGGACGCTATACTGTACAAAAATGCCAATGTTGTCTCAAACTTATTTAGATCTAAAGAGTATCCAATGATAGCAAAAACAAGAGCGGGATGAGCCATCATTTGTCCTGCTTGAATCTTCTCCTCAAATTGATCAAGTAGTGAATCAGGAAACAGTTTACGGCCCAAAGTCAAAAAACGGACACCAATTTTGCGATTAGCCTCGCGCACCTCCCGGGCTAATGCCATGGCTTCCAATCTCTCGCTCACCTTCAAAAAGGACGCATCATTTTGCGTTTTCAATGCTTCGCAGGCGAGAAAACAACCCAGACCATCTGATTTCAGCATCAATTCCCCAAAATAAACCGAAAGCCACTCACTCATCGTTTGCCTGTCTTTGATTTTTTCCTCCTGAATGTACGTTTCAAGTCCATAGGAATGGCTGAAGTTGCCAATCGGAAAATTGGAATCAACTAATTGCATTAATGATAGAACTTGAGCATTATTCATGATGATGCCCAATATGCCGAAAAGCGGTATGAACCTTCCTTTTCTGGCGAATATAAGGAATCGATAATTCATTAAGAAGGTCTTCCACGAGATAGTCATACTGAACCAACATCTCATTCCCCTCAAACTGTACCGGTAAATGCCTGTTCCCTAACTGATAAGCGATTTTCCCCATTTCCTGTATAGAACCTGGGTGTATAGCGAGCACTTCTTCCGGTAGGACATCCACAATGATTAATTGATTGTCTTTCTGATACAAAATATCGCCTGTATGTAATTCCGTATGTGCAGAAAGACGGATTCCGATCTCACGTTCATGATCCGTTTTTACACGTTGAATACGTTTTAATAAATCACTACTTTCCAAAAACACCTTTTCAATATGAAAAGCTTTCTGTTTCTCAGGTAAAATTGTATTAATATTGCCTTTTATTTTTTCAATAATCATCATCCAGCAACGATAAGTTAATACCGTCGCGCCCACCTCCTCAATCAAAAATACCCTAGTGAATCTCTCCGTTTATTTTCACTAAAAAAGTCCGTTCAAAAAGGAAGACAAAAAGAGCCGAGAAGGTCAAGGAAGCGCAGCTTAGAGCGCCGGATCGAATAACAGAAATACGTGAGGAGCGCATAAACAAGATAGCGATGAGATTCGACAGCAATTTGTCCCGGACTTTTTGAACACCCTCTAAAAAAGAAAATACCTCTGCGCCATAGACAATCGATCCAAGGGCTCGCATGTGATCCGTTCTCCATCAACCGCAACGTCATAGGTTTGGGGATCAACCTTTATATCCGGTGTTTTATCGTTAAATTTCATATCTTTCTTTGACAAATTCCGAATACCCTCAACAGGCAAAACCTGCCTTTGAAGCCCTAATTGTCCCTTAAGATCATGGTCATAGGCATATCGGGAGACAAACGTTGCACATGTTGATGGCAGTGCTTTACCAAAAGAGCCAAACATCGGTCGATAGATACCCGGCTGCGGTGTTGGAATAGATGCATTTGCATCACCCATGATACTATAAGAAATCATCCCGCCCTTGATAATCTTATCAGGTTTCACACCAAAAAATTTAGGATCCCAGATCACCAGATCAGCCATCTTCCCAACTTCGACTGAACCGACATATTTAGAGATGCCATGCGTAATCGCCGGATTGATTGTGTATTTCGAAACAAAGCGTTTTACTCGAGTGTTATCGCCGATCCCTTTGTCCTCACTTAATTTTCCCCGCTGTTTTTTCATCTTATCCGCAGTTTGCCACGTACGAATGATCGTTTCGCCGATTCGTCCCATGGCTTGCGAATCCGAACTGGTCATACTAATGACACCCATATCATGCAGCACATCTTCTGCAGCAATCGTTTCCGGCCGAATACGAGAATCAGCAAACGCAATATCTTCTGGCACACTTGGATTCAAATGATGGCAAACCATTAGCATATCTAAATGTTCATCAATCGTATTGACCGTGTAAGGCAAGGTTGGGTTGGTTGATGAAGGCAAAACATTGGAATAACTTGCTATTTTGATAATATCCGGCGAATGGCCGCCGCCTGCGCCTTCCGTATGATAAGTATGGATAACACGATTTTTAAATGCTTCAACTGTGTGTTCCATGAACCCGCCTTCATTAAGTGTATCCGTATGAATAGCCACTTGAACATCATATTCATCAGCGACATTTAACGAATGATCTATAGCTGCAAAGGTTGCACCCCAATCCTCATGTACTTTAAGCCCAATAGCTCCTGCTCGGATCTGTTCAGCTAACGGTTCGTCTGCAGACGCATGTCCTTTTCCTAAGTAACCTAAATTAACCGGCAATCCTTCAGAAGCCTCAATCATTCGATGAAGATTCCATTCACCGGGCGTAATCGTCGTGGCATTTGTCCCTTCTGCCGGTCCTGTCCCGCCGCCAAGCAACGTTGTGATACCGGCCATCAATGCAGTCTCTACCAGCTGGGGGCTGATAAAATGGACATGGGAATCAATCCCGCCGGCTGTTACGATCTTCCCTTCACCGGAGATCACTTCAGTTGATGCACCAATCATAATATCCACACCATCCATGACCAGCGGATTGCCCGCCTTACCAATCTTAAAAATATTACCATCACGAATAGCCAAATCCGCTTTGTAGATGCCTGTATAATCGACAACGACTGCATTTGTGATTACTAAATCGGGTACCTGATCGTTCCGGACAACAAGAGGATGCTGCCCCATACCGTCACGGATCACTTTCCCACCACCGAAAACAATTTCATCTCCATAATGTGTATAATCCTTTTCAATCTCAATAAACAAATCCGTATCTGCTAAACGAATGGCATCGCCAACCGTCGGGCCATACAAACCTGCATATTGTTTTCGAGTCATTTTAAGAGACATATCACTGCAAGCCTCCATCTGTTTTCCCATTTGTTTTATCGTTCAAGCCATATACTCTTTTCTCTCCGCCCAGCTCAACTAATTCAATCGTTTTACCATCACCCGGTTCAAAACGAACAGCTAGTCCAGCGGGAATATTCAATCGATAGCCAAATGCCGCATTTCGATCAAATTTTAGCGCTTCATTGACCTCATAAAAGTGATGATGAGAACCTACCTGTATCGGACGATCTCCTCGATTGAATACTTTCATTCGTTTCGTTTGATGACCTGTGTTACATTTAATCTCTCCTTCTTGTAACATATACTCTCCTGGAATCACGCTGCATCTCTCCTCGCCTTATCGAATAGGATCGTGAACCGTCACTAATTTTGTCCCGTCCGGAAAAGTTGCTTCAACCTGAACGTCGGATATCATCTCCGGAATGCCCTCCATGACATCTTCCCTTGCTAAAATTTGCATTCCATAAGACATCAGTTCAGCCACGCTCATACCGTCCCTTGCACCCTCCAAAATTTCATAGGTGATTAATGCTATCGCTTCGGGATAGTTGAGCTTAAGCCCCCGTTTTTTTCTCCTTCTCGCTAAATCGGCTGCCACAACAATGAGCAGTTTTTCCTTTTCTCTTTCCTGTAACCTCATACTTTACACTCCTGTTCAGTAATTTAATTTCAAGAAACACTTATGACACCTAACATAACTAGTTAGCCATTCTTCTTACTGATTGATACAATCTCCATTAATAAGTGGCAAAAAATAGCCGCATGATGCACCATGTTTACTTATATGACGATCTCTTAGGTCAAGTCTTTTTTTATGTGTAAATTATCTCAGCCAGGATAGGGTTGATTATCCTGGATAAATGGCTGTCACTTTACTGGAATTAGCCACTTTGGGTTGTTTCGCTTTCCAGTCAAAATAGTCATCCATTCTCAGGTAGCGCCGGCCGTTCGACCACTTTTCGTCCTGCTCCATGAGAACAGAACCCATGAGGCGGATGACTGACTCGCGGTTAGGAAAAATACGAATGACCTGCTCCCGACGGCGAAATTCTTCATTGAGGCGCTCCATACCGTTTGTCGTCCGCAGGCGGCGACGATACGGCTCCGGAAGTGAAAGGACTGCAGTGACATCATCAAAAGCTTCCTCCACCATTTCAGTCACTTTAGACGCTTTCTCCTGATAAGTATCCAGAAAAGACTGAAGGAGCGTACGAGCGGTTTCGATGTCTGGGGCGTGCAGAATCGCTTTTACCTGTTCAGCTCCTTCTCGCTGTAAATCATCTGGGAACCGATCGTTTACGTTGCGCAGAAAGTGAGCCTGGCACCGTTGCCATGTGGCTCCCTGAAACGCTTTTTGAACGGCACCGACGAGACCCCCATGATCATCACTGACAATCACATCGACGCCCTTCAGACCACGAGACTTCAGCCAATCGAAATAGTTCTTCCACGCCTCCGTGCTTTCGCTGTCATCGACTTTCAGACCCAGAATCATGCGATACCCTTTCTCGTTGACGCCATAACTAATCAATACACCACGAGAACGAACACGGCCATTTTCACGCACCTTTGTATAAATCGCATCAACAAACAGAAACGGATAGCTGCCCTCCAGAGGGCGGTCATTCCAGCCATGGACCAGTGGATCCAGATGTCCGCAAAGATCCGATACGGTCGACTTCGAGAAGTCTGTGCCGCAAAGCTCTTCAGTGATGTGACTGACACGGCGTGTTGAAACCCCATTGATCACCATTTCCATCAAAGACAAAACGAGCGCTTGTTCACTGCGCTGATAGCGTTTAAAGAGATCGGTTGAAAAATGACCGTTGCGTAGTCGAGGAACGTTCAGCGAAAGCTTGCCCACACGGGTCGTTAGTTGGTGGGGATAGGAGCCGTTTCGGTAATCGGTCCGGGCCTCACTACGTTCATATTTTTCGGCTTTCAGTTGCTCACTGGCCTGCGCCTGAAGTACTTGATCTAAAATCGCCTCCAAAAGGGCATTCATGCCAGATTCTTTTGAATCGCCAAGAAATAATTGATGCAAAAGTTGTTCATCTAGAGTAATATGTAGTTGAGCCATCCCTGAATCTCTCCTTTAGAATTTGGTTTTTGGTTAACTCTATTCTAACTGAGATGATGGGCTCCGGCTCATTTTCTATGAAAAAAATGACAGAGACGAGAGAGAAATGAAATCCCGCTGTTTTTTTGGAGGGGCTGGCCAGCCCCTCCAGAAAAACAGATTCCCTGCTCACCATTTTCTCATATTCAGAAACCCTTTTTACACAATTATACGGACTCAACTATCTCTTAATTTCAATATTGTATAAATGTAGTTTTTTATATAACGTGGTTCGAGACATATTTAACCTTTTGGCCACTAGGCTAACATTGGAACCTGTTTCTTTTAAAGAATTAAGTATAACGTCCTTTTCAGATTCTGCAGAATCAATGACAATTTTTCGATCCCTATTCTCCATATTTTCATTAGGCGGTCGATAAATATAGGAATCAATATTGTGGGCGTCAATGGTTGTTTGGAAATGTGACAAGTAATAACTTCGTTCGACAATATTGCCTAGTTCTCGAACATTCCCGGGCCATTGATGTTTTTGAAGAATTTCCAATGCCTCTTCTGAAAACTTCTTTTTTGTGAGATATTTCCGATTTAATTTCTCCAAAAAATCCTGAGCTAACTCAGGTATATCATCTCGTCTTTCCCTTAAGGGAATTAACTCTAATTGAAACACATTTAAACGATAGTAAAGGTCTCGACGAAAATTACCTTTATAAGCGATTTCATCCATGATATTTTTATTTGTTGCAGCAATAATTCTTACATCAATCGGAATCGGTTTAAAGGATCCAATTCGTGTGACTTTCTTTTCTTGAAGGACTCGCAATAAAGTCGCTTGCAAATCCAGTGGCATTTCTCCAATCTCATCTAAAAATACGGTACCTCCACTGGCTGTCTCGAATAAACCTGGTTTCCCTCCCTTCTTCGCACCGGTAAAAGCGCCATCAACATAGCCAAAAAACTCTGAATAAATCAGCTCCTTTGATATTGCGCCGCAGTTAACAGCCACAAACGGATTTTCTCTGCGCTCACTCTCATTGTGAATTGCATTTGCAAATAGTTCCTTTCCGGTACCACTCTCTCCAATGATGAGAACATTCGCATCTGTCTCAGCAGCCGTTCTAGCAATATTAATAGTGGTTACAAACTTACTGTTCATGCCAATAATATCTTGAAATTTAATTATTTTATTCTCTTTGGAATTTTCTGCTTTTTTAATGTGAAAAGGTTTAATGTGGATAAGATCTGTATCCATGAAATGTTGAAGATTAATATCAAACACTTCATCTTCTACTCTCCTGCGTAAATGTTTTTCCATTGTACTGTCAAGGTGTTCTAAATGTTCGAGAAGAAGTTTAATTAATGAAGGTTTTTTACTCTGCAAATAATCAGCAACCACATTTGAAAAGATGATTTGTTGATTATGCACTAAAAAAAAGCCTTCGGTATTTTGATTCGTTTCCCTCTCCAAGATATTCTTAAACAGATTCAGTTTCTTTTGGACATTGATAAATTTAATAAAAGAATTGATAAACATTTTAAGCGAATCCAGCTCTGAGGAGTAAAAATTCTTCGCGATAAAATCAACAACAGCCCCCTAAATAATGCTATATATGAGATAATTTAACAGTAATAAATCCCATAATAGTGCTATTTTTTTAGGAGGTTCTTATGATTACACGGAAAGAGAAACGAGAGCAGGAGAAGAACGTCAATTATTTTCTCGAGTTTCAGAAAATATGCCATCATTTCTTTAAAGGATTCACCAACAGGCTCAGAAAGGTCAAAGATCCGAGACATCAGAGTTATGTCACCTATGATTCAGACTTGTTGCTCTG
The DNA here is from genome assembly GCF_040529185.1 of Sporolactobacillus sp. Y61. Lineage (NCBI taxonomy): Bacteria > Bacillati > Bacillota > Bacilli > Caryophanales > Sporolactobacillaceae > Sporolactobacillus > Sporolactobacillus sp. Y61. The sequence continues at coordinate 133,373 of NZ_CP159510.1, forward strand.
GATGATGATCCTGAAAAATGTCTGTCAGTTCACCAGCATGCGCAGCCTGAGCAACGGACTTAATCGTGAAGAATGTATCGATAACCTGCAAAAGATGCTCGCTACTCAAGAGCTTCATGAACTGCCCCACTATGACACGATCAACGATTTCTTGTCGCGGCTTGATCCGAAGGAGCTGGAAAACATTCGCATCGGTTTAATCCGGGAGCTCCTCAAAAAGCGGTGTTTTGAGGCCGAACGGATCGAGGGGAAGTATTGGGGGATTATCATTGATGGGACCGGGCTTTTCCACTTTAACAAGAAGCATTGTGCACATTGCCTGAAACGCGAACATACCCACAAAAAGACCGGAGAAACCTGGACGGATTACCAGCATCACGTTCTGGAAGCCAAACTGGTCGTTGGGGACATGGTGCTGAGTATCGACTCGGAATTTATAGAGAACGAGCACGAGGACGTGACCAAACAGGACTGTGAACGTCGCGCCTTCGAGCGCCTGAGCACCCGATTGAAAGCGACCTTCAAGCGTCTGCCCATCTGTATCCTGGCGGATAGCCTATATGCGTGTGAATCAGTCTTTCAGCGATGTGAGGCTAACCGCTGGAAATACATGTTTCGCTTCAAAGCAGGCAGTATTCCGAGTGTGGCGCAGGAATTCGAGGCGCTGAAAGCGCTGAAGTATCGGGGACAATCTGCAACGACCTACTGGGTGGATGACATCGCCTACCAGGAAAGAAAACTAAATGCCCTGGAAGCTACGGTTCAGGAAAAAGAAAAAGCGCACACCTTTCTGTTTCTGACCAATCTGCCCATCACGGAGAAAAAGGCAGAGGCGTTGGTAGCAGTTGGGCGAAGGCGCTGGAAGATTGAAAATCAGGGGTTTAATCGACAAAAGCACGTACAGTACGCCATTCAACACGTGAACAGCCAGAATCATCAGGCGATGAAGAATCACTATCTTCTTACACAGATTGCGGATATTTTGATGCAGTTATATGAAAAAGGGTCAAAGCTGCTCCGTACGCAAAAAAAGACGGCAAAAGAAATATCCTCAGCCCTGTTAGAAGCGATTCGGACACGCAGATTAACAGAGGAGGATATGGCTAGCCTGGTGAAACCGATGCAAGTCCGGTTCACCGGTTAAGAACAGTATATCAGAAAGGGGGAATGCCAGGCAAAGCTACAGTCAAAAAAAATTAAAAAAGGCCATCAAAATTTGGCTTGTCCCTTTTTCAAAAAAAGCGGAAAAGCAGAATTGGAAATATATGTAAAATTTAATCAGCTATTCGCATGACACGGAGGGCCTCACAAAAATTTACTCCTCAGAGCTGAAGCGAATCAAGTTGACTTGACAATTCTCTAAAGTCATCTAAATCTGCTAATATCCCTATAACACCTAAACAGTTTTTATCATGTATGATGGGAATTCCTGCAGTAACCGAATCATTTAATGATGCATAGTCATGCTGTTCCCCCTGCATAATGTAAGTTTTTTTACACGCTAGCGCCATTCCAAACCCATTTTTTCCCTTGAAATCAGATAACCAATTCGTTCCCATTCCTATTCCCTTGTTACTCAAAGGGACTTGATCATTATTCAGCTTATCGATTAATATACCGTCTGGATCCAAAAGAAAAAATTGATATTGGTAAAATTGAGGAAGCTGATATAAAAAAGGCATATAATCCTTCCATCGACTCTGCCGTACTTTCAATTGATCATCTGATATCACTCGCTTTTTAAATTTATTGTTAAAGAAAGATTTTTTGATAGGGAGATTCGACTGCGCATAGGACATGAACGGTGTGGGAGCAATAAGGGAATCGGATTCCCAAACGATTTCAAAATTGCCTCTTTCAGTGATATGCCCTATTCTTGAACCTTGCCAAAGATGGTGATTATTTTCGTCAAACCGAATATAACCCTGAGGCGAATCGAAACTCGACTGGTTTAAAGATCTTCTAATTGAATCTGTATCTAATTTGTTGGCTCTTTGCACAGCGTCCTTTAATAGATAGATACTATTATACGTATTTTGCATCACCGAACTGATAACTTTGGAGCTGTATTGTTTTTCATAGGCTTGAATAAATGTCTTATTAGACAGCGATTTCACTGTATTGAAATAGGGAAAAGAAGAAAAAATATTTTTGCTATACTCATGATGCATGGCAGTGATTTCCGTTTCCGCTGTAATCGGACTACAAATGGGCTGTTCAAAACCATTCTGATAAAACTGTTGATAGAACGATACAGCACTGTCCCCAACTAGTGTCGAAAATACAACATCCGGTTTTAAATACTCGATTTCACTTAATACTTGTTCAAAATTCTGTGTTCCTAATGAAGCATACGATTCTTCGTTCACTCTACCACCATTTATTTTTAACAACTCATGCATATGCTGATTTGTAATTCTTGGAAAGATATAGTCTGATCCTACAAGATAGAATGACATCCCCAAATGAGAGATAATCCAAGGAATAAAAAATTGCAATTGCTGATTGGGAAGAGCACCAGTGTAATAAATCCAGTTATTTTGTTCGTTTCCTTCATATAGAGTTGGATAAAACAGAAGAATATTGTATTGTTTTAGAACAGGAATGACTTCCTTTCTGCATGCAGAAGTATAAGGCCCAACAAGAATTTGAACTTTGTCTTGTTCAATCAATTTTCTAGCCTTTTCTCTAGCAAGAATTGGATCAGAAGCAATGTCTTCTACAAAAGCTTCAATCGGAAGATCATGAATTCCACCGGTTTGATTAATTTGCTGAATAGCTAGAAGGGCTGACCGATATTGTCCCACCTCGGTAATCGCTGTACAACCTGTTAAAGAAAACAAGATCCCAACTCTTATACTCTCGCTATGCATTTTTTAACACTCCTCTAAAATGAATAATCGATTAGCTTAATTATAATCTATTCATCTAAATAATCATAATATTTTACTAATTTGAACGAATGTGAACAAATTGTGTCCACATGTGTCCATACGATATTTTAAAAATAGCCTAAAATCTGAATTTTAAATTTGGCACGTTTCTTGCTTATATAAATTTAAGTGAAAAAATCACTTTATTAATCAACAATGGAGGGATTATCGATGCCAGTTGGTACTATTTCTAGTTCAAGGGATACTGTTGGTATTGCTGTGGTGAATTATCGCGTACCGGTTCTAGAGTCAAAGGAGGAAGTCTTAGCAAATTGTCATCGGATTGCAGATTTTGTTGAAGGCACAAAGTTAGGTTACCCTGGATTGGATTTAATTGTATTCCCTGAATACTCCACACAAGGTTTCCACCCTACTAAATGGAGAGACCTCTGCACCACTGTTCCTGGACCCGAAACCGATATTTTTTGTGAAGCTTGTCGGAAGAATAAGGTTTGGGGTGTTTTCTCAATCACCGGAGAAATAAATCCTGTCGGTAATCCATTTAATTGTTTTATTCTTATTGATGATAAAGGAGAAATCAAGCTCAATTATCATAAAATTAATCCTTGGGTCCCAAAAGAACCATGGTATCCTGGCGATGAAACGATGGTCATTAAGGGGCCAAAAGGGCTAATGATCGGCGCAAATGTCTGCTACGATTCCAACATGCCGGAAATTGTGCGTGACACAGTTATGAAAGGTGCGGAACTCGTTGTTCGAATCCAGGGCTATATGTATCCTTCAAAGGAACAGCAAATAAAAGTAGCCAGTGTTCGTGCTTGGGAAAATAATGTTTACTTCGTTGTTGCTAATATGGCTGGCCGTGATAAAGTGTATTCTTATTTCGGTCATTCTAACATTATTAATTTTGATGGCACGACATTAGCAGAATGTGGCACAACACCTGATGAGGTAACTTATTCCGAACTGTCCATTTCTGCCATCCGCAATGCGAGAAAAAATTGGACTGCAGAAAATCAAATCTTTAATTTAACACACAGGGGCTATACTGCCGTTAAAAACGGTGTCGCAGAAAGTCCTTATACCTTTTATAAAACCTGGGCTGAAGATCCAGAAAAAGCCAAAACGATTTGCGAATCTTTGACACGCAATACACCTGGACAACCTGTTGAAGAATTATCTGATAATACGCTGCTAAATAGATAATCTAATCTTCTTTTTCAGATAAAGAAAACTTGTGATATCATCTCTGGAGAAGGCTGAGCCTTAGTTACGCTTATGCCGTTTTCTTTTTATACTTTCCTAACTGTATAAAAAAGCTAAATTCAATATTGACTTGCGCTTATGTCTCTACTGTTTTCTTTAGCAAAAGATCAGAATTTAGAGAAAGCGAGGATTTATAGACATGGAAACTACAACTCCTGTTAAAATAACAAGAACGTTTAATAAATGGGTAAACAATCCCGTATTAGAGGACTACGCGTTACGTTATGCCCCTCGATCCTTCCGGAAATTTTCAGAATCCGCTGTTGCAAATTCAGCACTTGGTGGGATTGCTTTTCTCGCTAACTTTGCCATCGGAGCATCAGTTACTATTGCTTATGGTTTTTCTAGCGCATTTTGGGGAATCCTCGCTGCCGGACTTGTTATTTTTCTAACAGGCATTCCAATTTCTTATTATTCAGCGAAATACAACGTGGATATGGATCTTCTAACACGCGGGTCAGGATTTGGTTATCTAGGATCCACACTGACATCACTCGTTTACGCGACCTTCACTATCATCTATTTTGCTACAGAAGGGGCTATCTTAGCCCAGGCATTGGATCTCTATTTTGGAATTCCCCTTGGAGTAGGCTATCTAATCGGTGCGATTGTCGTTATTCCAATCGTTACCTATGGTATGACTTTACTTTCTCGGGTGCAAACGTGGACTCAGCCTTTATGGATTGTTCTGATGATTGCACCACTAATTGGTATCTTGGTGAAAGATCCACAATCATTAGCAGCATGGACAAATTTTGGTGGAAATTCACCTTCAGGATCAGCTTTTAATCCATTGTTTTTCGCTCTGTCCGCCGGCGTTGTTTTATCCCTTATTACACAAATAGGCGAACAAGTGGATTATCTGCGATTCATGCCGGAACGAAAACTAAAAAATCACAAAATTTGGTTATGGGTAGTCATCCTTGCAGGTCCAGGTTGGGTGATTCTCGGTGCCTTTAATATGCTTTGTGGTTCATTATATGCTTCTTATATTGCACCATCAGTTGGGCTTACCGCTGCCGTTGAACCTATACAACAATTTATTCATGGATTTGGAACATTTATACCCGGCACATTTCTTGTTTTAACAATCGCAACACTTTTCGTTGTATTATCCCAGATGAAAATCCAAGTCACTAACGCCTATTCCGGTTCGTTGTCTTGGTCGAACTTTTTCTCTCGGCTCCTTCATTTCCACCCCGGGAGAGTCGCGTGGCTTTTCCTGCAGGTAGCGATTGCTTTAGCAATCATGGAAGCAGGGATGTTTAACTTTCTAAATGCTGTTCTTGGCTTCTACTCGAATGTGGCGGTTGCATGGATAGGTGCTATCGTCTCTGATCTTGTCGTGAATAAATCAATACTTAAGATAAGTCCAAACTATATCGAGTTTAAAAGAGCGCATCTTTATAATTTCAATCCGGTAGGTTTTGGTTCGATGATTATTGCTTCTATTGTTTCAATCATCGCCTATTTTGGATTGCTCGGGCCAGTTTTGCAGGCCTTCTCACCATTCTTGTCACTCGTATTAGCCTTTATATTAGCACCCATTTTTGCCATCGCTACAAAGGGTAAGTATTATATTGCACGAGAAAATCCAATGTACGCTACCAATCAAGAAACAGCTTCAACCATTCACAAGCCTTTAGAACACGGACATAATCATGTCCATTCAAATAACGATGGCGTCGAAACCTATACTTGCTCCGTTTGTCACTATGATTATGAACAAGAAGATATGACATTCTGTCCATTTCATGATGGGATGATCTGCTCTCTCTGCTGCAGTCTTGAAAAAAATTGTCACGATATGTGTAAGACTGAAAAAGTGTTGAATGATTTATCTGCGAAATAATTTTCAAGGAATTTTTTTAAACAGTATTCTGAAAAATATTAACTATATAAGGAGAGATTATTTATGGGAAGTATTGGAAGCATGACGAAACCAAGTGAAGGATTTCTTGCCGCTCTTATTCAATATCCGGTGCCAGTTGTTGACTCTCGAGCAGACATTGACAAACAAATTAAACAAATCGTAAAAATCCTTCATTCAACGAAGGCCGGATATCCCGGAGTTGAACTCATAGTATTCCCAGAATACAGTACCCAAGGATTGAATACGAAAAAATGGACAACTGATGAATTTCTCTGTTCGGTACCAGGTCCTGAAACAGACATCTATGCCAAGGCCTGCATGGATGCCGGAGTGTTTGGTGTCTTTTCAATTATGGAAAAAGATCCAGAAGGCGGTGCCCCTTTTAATACCTCAATAATTATTAATCCCGAGGGAGAAATCGTATTAAAATATCGAAAACTTAACCCGTGGGTTCCTGTTGAACCATGGCAAGCAGGCAATTTAGGGTTGCCGGTCTGTGAGGGACCGGGTGGAAGCATATTATCAGTTTGTATTTGCCATGATGGGATGTTCCCGGAAATCGCGAGAGAAGCAGCTTACAAGGGTGCCAATGTGCTGATCCGAATTTCCGGATATAGCACACAAGTCAACGATCAATGGATATTAACGAATCGTTCAAATGCATGGCAAAATTTAATGTACACACTGTCTGTCAACTTGGCCGGATACGATGGGACATTCTATTACTTTGGAGAAGGTCAGGCGTGCAATTTCGATGGAACAACATTGGTGCAGGGTCACCGAAATCCATATGAAATTGTCACAGCAGAAATTTATCCGAAATTAGCTGACCAGGCTCGATTAGACTGGGGACTAGAAAACAATATCTATAATTTGGGGACACGTGGGTATGTAGCAACCCCTGGTGGAGTCAAAGAAAATCCTTATACCTTCATCCAGGATTTGGCTGAGAACAACTACAAATTACCTTGGGAAGACAAAATTAAGATTAAGGATGGTTCAATTTACGGCTATCCAGTTAATAAGGAAATGAGCAATAAATAAATAACGAAAGCTGAAGAGAGCAAACATCGTCTCTCGTTCCTATCAACCTGTTGATTGAATAGAATTACCTACACCTATTCTCTATGATTTATTTACTAGACTATCCTATATCTTCATTTCCTGGTTCTGCGAACAAGCCATAACCGGGATTTTTTATGGAAAATTTAAGAAGCATTATTGCTGCTAGCGTTTATTATCGTTGCATCTTCTACTAGAGCGTATAGTACCACACTTACCTGGAAGAAGAAAAAGCTTTTCAATTCAGATCCGCATGCCTTTAAAATGCGTTACATTTACCAGAAATTCCGGATTAATTTTCAGCCCTTATCTCACCAATCGCCGAAAAAGCCGAGGGTCAATCTGTCCCAAACACAGTGCTCTGCCAACGTACTGGACTCATCCTGACGTATCACCTCAATCACGGCCTTTCGGCCCGTCGGACCGCCGCCTTGATGAAGGATGTACATGGCGACTCGATCTCGCATCAGATTGTTTTTCTTTTTCGATACCATGAAAAAGATCCCGGAGGATCTGGTTTTCATCGTCGACGGGAATCCGTTCTATCTTATGGCTCAGCAATTCTTTGCCCAACACGGGATTGTCTTCGACATCAAGCAAGCAAGTGGTTGGCTCTAGACCAACGAAGATCCAGTAACGGCCGATGAAACAGATTATCGAGCGGCTCAATCGTATCAGTAAGGGCAACTACCGGGCAACTCAGGGCTTCAGCTCCAGTGCAGGATCCGTCTCGGTTTGACAGTCTGCTTACTTCAACTTTCTCCGGCCACACGCAGCCCTGGATGGTCGGGTCCCAGTGGTTCTACTATAGAGATGGAGGAACCAGGAAATATTCTGAGACGCTGGGTCAAGCTGCTTGGTTTATCCCAGGGATGGCTGAAGGATCCGGTTACCTAACTTTTTTGTTTTGCAGAGCCCGGAAACAGCAATCGGCAAAGCGAACACTTGACAAACCAAACAAGCCAATGGTTTATAATGAACAGACTAAGGGTGGCTTTGTTGTGCCAGCTTTTCTGTCCCCTCGTCGTCCTTGACACCTACCATCCAAATTATGGGCCTGTATGCCAGGACGATTACGGGACTCACCACATCCCTTATGCCGAAAGTCATTATCCGCCATGCTTTTTCAAAAAACTTTTGACACTACCTGTATTTGTAATGCAGTCGTTAAACACTCCGAGATAGCTTTCGCCATATTCATAACTAAATTTAATCTCGTATTTTGCAATACAATCGATTCTAAATAATTCGCTGCATTAACGACTCCTGATAGGCTTATATCACCTACTATTGGTAATTTTTTATTTAACGCTGCTCCTGGATTAATCGGTTCATTATCTGCATAAATCATTCCTATATTGGCTTTATCCCCTAGACAAGAATCAACGCCAATAACGAATGGATTATCAAATGATTTATATATTTTCCGCATAACATCTTTAAGATTAACGGCGTGTACGGGACTGCTTAAGGTTCCATAAACAATTACATTAACCAAATTTTTCTGACTAAGCATCATACCGGTTAGTGGTCCTAGTGAATCACCTGTTGATCGATCTGTGCCAATACAAACAATAACGATTGATCTATTGCATGGGATTAGATGATGAATAAATTTAGATAAATGATAAAGTTCTAACTCATTTTCATAATAGGCATTTGCATTTTTGTAATCCTTAATATTTAATTTCAACGTAACATCACTTCCTTACATAAGAAGTACTAAGATCTATTATAGGATCCTATTATAATTTTATTTTTCCAGAGTATTTCCGTTGATCATTTTATTTATCCTTCTCGCATGATGTATGCGCTTTCATTAATTATTGTATTACATTAGAAATATTATTTCCACTGGAAGTGAAAAGTTCTCCATGAGAAATTCAACAAAAAGATAACTCTTTTGTTGGATTTTATGGTATCCTCAATATCTGCTAAGAAAAAAGGAGTATAAAATCGCCAAGGGTTATCGGGTTCCCAGTTTACCCCGTTCTGCAGCGATTGACTAGTGCCATGTTCTTGATTCTGTTTTTATGTTTCCGTTCCTGTTTCCATGGATTTGCTGCTTTCAAATGGTTTGTTGTTGTTATTACTGGGATGATGATCCATTCTGATTGTCTTGGCGCTACCTGTGTGATTCGTGATTTAGCTCAGATCCCCAAGGGGTATGAATCGATAATTCATTCTTTCCGCTCATCTACCTGATCGCTCGATTCCCTCTAGCAAATGTGGCTCCAAGTTGTTCTGAAAAACACGCGCCTCTTCGCCGAGTAGGCGATGCAGTGATTCTCGTTGGCGATGGCGTCAAATATACGAAAGAAGCACGGCGCATGCCAGGCGTCAAGAAGCTTTGTCAAGAGTCTGAGGATGTGTCCAGAGCCCGCTTCATTTTTGGCCATCTCTGGGGCGCCGGCGGCGTCCTGGTAGGAACCTTCGGCAAAGTCTTTTGCCTGCCTCTGTTCCTCAACCTTCAGGATGGCGTCAAAAACATCTCTAGTTGGGCGGACGAACACAACACACGCGAAGACTCACATGTGGTTCAGATGGTTGACCATGGGTACGCCACGCCGCAGCTAAAGCTCTGGAGCATGTTCTTTTTCTCCTTGATCATTATTTTTTATCTGTTCCTGCGCTTCAATATGACTCGATCGGCTGAATTAGGAAGGAACGGTCAAACTCGATCTGGTGACTCGGGCTAAAGCTTCTGCTGCCGCCTATACTTATCCCGTTCAAACAAGGCGAAGGGGGGCATCCGAGAAAGAAAGGTGAGAAAGTCAAAGCCAGGAGCGACGCGTTTCAGACAATCACGCTCCAACTGTATGGTAAAGAAGAACTTGTGTCGTATCTTTGTCGAGATCTGTTATGAGATTTGGGATTATACCATGACATGCGCTTGTACTGGCTAAGAATGTGTTAGACGGCAGGAAATTCTGCCAAAACACAGACCAGTCATGGGCTTCTGAAGCAATCATTCGCCTCTATGCCTGACGCTGTACCATAGAAGCCACCTTTCGGACGATAAAGCAATCCATGGGCTCTTTTGCGTATCATGTTTAGATCCGCTCGATACCAAAACTGAAGCGCTACTTTAAAAAGGGTTGAATCCAGTGGTTGGATCAGGTGATCAACCAAACAACCAGAAAGGAATTCTGAAAACCATAAACGCTATGGAAGTCTACATGATATGCAGTGTATCGCATTGAGACTCCTTCAGATGATGGCTTTAAACTATTCGAAAAGGGTGCCGCAGCTCCTTTTTCGATATTTGCGTACGCCGGTCGAAAGGCGTTGTTTCTGAAGCGAACGTATGGCCTATTTACGCCGTTCAATTTTTTGCCTGTTTGCCCGAAAACTTCGTTTAACTTAACGCAAATAATTCGAGAAAGGTAGGAAAACATTAGCAACAGACAAGAAATTGATGGTTTCTTAGATGCTTAGGACTTTTGACTGTCCAAGAACTAAGAAGCAAAAACTTATACCCATTTTTTCGGTTTTGCAGCAAAATCTTTTATTACCTGATCTCTCTCCGCTCAACAGTTGAACCTATCCCGCATTCTCGGCGATATTTTGATACAACACGTCTTGAACATTGCAATCCTTGTTCCCCGAGCAAGTCGACCAGTTTTATATCGGCAAGCGGTTTTTTCTTATCTTCATTATTAATCCATGTCCGGATCAAAGACTTGATCTTAAAAACTGAAGCAGTACCTGTTCGTGTTTCAATCCCTTTGACAAAAAATCTTTTTAACGGATAAAGGCCGTATGGCGTCTGAACATACTTATTAGCTACAGTCCGACTGACAGTCGATTCAGCCACTTGAAGTTGTTTCGCCGCTTGGTTCATTGTTAATGACTGGAGATATTTTTCGTCTCCGGACAGAAAATAAAGTCGCTGATGCTCCATGACCAGTTGAGCAAGAGCAATAATCGTTTGTCTACGTTTGGAAAGACTTGACACCAACCAGTTGGCTTCATTCATTTTTTTACGCAGATAACTCTTGGTTTCATCATCTGCATTCTTAAAATACAACTCGAACTCAGAGCGAGCAATCGTCACTTTTGGCAGGTAACGATCTTCTAATTCCAATGCTAGATTATCCCCATTCTTAATAATTGACATATCAGGAACAACATACTGGACTGATTCTTTATGAAAATTACGGGCAGGTGCAGGATCAAGCCTCCGGATCTCCGAGACCGCTTTCTTAACTGATTCCTCCGTTACATTCAACGATTGACAAAGCCCCGTCCAGTCTTCTGTCAAAAAGTAGTTACTATATTCTGAGATAATCGTCTCTGCTAGTTGATTGCGGGTTTCTCTCCTCCTGAGCTGAAGAAGCAGACAATCGGTAAGAGACCGGGCACCAATGCCAGCCGGATCAAGCGACTGAACAGCCACAAGCGCCTGTTTCATACCGTCCCGATTCAATCCGGAATTTCTGAGTACCTCTTCAGGCTCCACATCTAAGTATCCATTATCATTCAGACTATCGATCAGTAGATCCGCAGCCATTAAGTATTCTTTGTCGACCTTCAACATATGAAGATCCCGATGCAGCCGTTCACGAAAATCAACCGTCTGAGCCAGTGTTTCTTCAAGCACATCGGTTGTACTTTTAGTTTGGTCTCTACCCGAATAGGAGAAATAATCAGCCTGGCGATCCGAATCTGCAAAGTTAAGTAATGGATTCTCAAGACTCTTTTCAAGAAGAATGTCTGCCAATTCCAGATTATTATATTGCAGCAACTTCACTGACTGATACATCGCGGGTGCCATTCTTAATTGCTGGGACTGTTTCTGAACGAGTTCCAGGCTCATCTTCATTCACCTCTTTGCTTACCATTATATCAGAAAATAGTGATAATTTTTACAGGATACTTGTGTAATGTTTTTTATAAACGCAGAATGTTCCAACTACCAAACAGTAGATTACTTGAATATATTCACCAGCTGGTTGTTATCTATACCGGCGTTAGAAAAACTAGCCCTTACGAAGTGCGGAGTTAAGACCGTGTAATTGTGTAAAAAGACTATCTGAATAAGAAAAAATGAAGAGCGTGGGGTTCTGTTTTTTTCCGGAGGGGGCCAGTCCCCTCCTCAATCGATCAAAGTTTTTCATTTCATAACTTTGTCATTTTGAATGTATGTCAATATATTGGACACAAAAAAGTTGCCAGATGATGTGAACCCCCTAAAGTTGAATTTTGTTCGTCCAACTTTAGGGGCTCAGTTTCAAAAAAAGGATCTTAGTAAATGTCTGCTCATAAAAGTGTGCCTACATCTGTCTAACTCGATTTATAGGCACTTCTTCCTCCGTTTCATCCGAAACATCATCAATAATGGCTTTAGGCAAACCAGTATATGCGCCCCAATAATATGAGGTAACTGAAATAGCCGTCACCACAATAAAATCCCATGGCTGAGAGACCATTTCATTTCCGCCGAATGTCCCTAAGTAAGAAATAACCATCATTGCAGCGTAATAGAAGATCAACCATAGTGATGACTTGATTTGCTGAGCAAAAGATGTCTTGTCTGTTGGGACAACACGTTTAAACAGTAGATAAATAAGAAACATCACTATTTGCGATCCGAGCAGCCAGAAAATGGTATTCCAACCAGACCAATAAACAATTAGAGAAGCAATGATAAAGGATAAGGGACCAATAATAGCCATTCCTTTTAAATAAAACGGGCGCGACAGATCGGGAGCATTTTTTCTTAAAGCAGCAGCCGATATCGGAGCAATGGCATAACTCAAGACTAAAGCAGCAGAAACAACGCTGATTAATTTCTCCCAGGAAGGAAAAGGCAAAGTCCAAAAAACAGAAAGCAGGAAAGAAAGCCATAAAGCTGAACGAGGGACACCTGATTTTTTATCAATTTTTTGAAATACCTTAAATAATGTTCCGCTTTTTGCCCAACCATACACGACTCGGGAAGATGCTGACAGAAAAATGTTACCCGTACCCGTTGGTGAAATAATGGCATCGGATATGATAAACCACGTGAGCCACCCAAGGCCGAGACTCACCGCAATATCTCTGAATGGAAGACTGAATTCGCTGGAAATACCACTCCAGCCTGAAGAGAGTATATTCGTTGGAATGGCACCTATAAAAGCGATTTGTAAAAAAAGATAGATAGCAGTAGCTAGGATGGTTGATAAAATCAGCGCAATAGGAATGGTTTTTTGCGGATTTTTTACCTCGCTAGCCACAGACACAATCGGCGTTAACCCAAGATAGGCGAATATAATGCCACCGACGGAAATAGCTGACTGGATACCATTAATACCAAAGGGAGAAAAACCACTCACTGTGAAATTCTCAAACTTGATTTGAGTTAACAGAACAACGATTGTCAGTAAGGGAACAATAAACTTAAATAGCGTAATTATCATATTAGATCTTGCAAAGATCTTCACACTCCAGTAATTTAGGACAAAGAATAAAATCAGTAGCAGAAATTGAAATAGCCATCCGGAAATGGTTGGCATCGTAGATCCCTCCTCAGTGAGAAAGGGTGCCCATGAAGCCGCGTATTGGCGGGCAGCTTCAACTTCTATAGCGACAAGACTGGTATTAGCAATGAGTGTGATAAAACCCATAAGATAGCCCATTATAGACCCATGAGAATAGACGGGGAAACGAACTATAGCGCCTGCCTGGGGAAGAGCTGCACCAAGTTCAGCAAAAATTAACCCAAGTAAAAGAATGGAAATGCCGCCGATAACCCATGATATCAGTCCAGCTGGCCCGGCAATTGAGGCGACATGACTTGACGCGAAAAGCCATCCTGAACCAAACATAGAACCGAATCCGATAAAAATAAGGTCTGATAATGTAATTTCTCGTTTAAATTTTCCTTGATTTAACAAAAGACGTCACCTCTCAAATATAAACTAAACATAACATGCACAATGAATTGGATACTCGCTGTTTCATTGTTCCGTTTCTCTGAACGTTTTCAAACGTATGATTCTATCCTATCGATATCATGGTAATAAAGAAAACTTCATGTATTGGTGTAACTTTAGGCATCAACGCTGGCTAGACTTTGTGGTTTTAAAAAAAACTTCAAACCCCTTCATCAAGAGCATCTTAAAAGTACATTTAAAATACATGAATTAGTCGTCTGTCATTCATGAATTAACAGAAAAGCAGAATTCAATATACAAAATAATCTGTATTCTCCAGGCAAGAGGGGGCTTGTCCCAAATAGCCCCACCAATATCAAAAAGAGGCTTTTTTGGAAAGCCTCATGAATCAACAATACTTAGCCTTTCTTTCATTTTACTAACATGAATAAAAGATTCTAAGTACCGGAGGATTTTGACAAATCAACATGAAATTTCAGAATTAGCTTTGATAATTGATCTCTGTACTTGCTGCAACCGAATCTTTTAAAATTTCATAGGCCTTATCACAGTCATTCTTGCTGGCAATAAGCGGTGGTATCAGTCGAATGATACGGTCACCTATAAGCGTGACAAGCATGCGACGGTCGAAGCACCCATGCTTCACGGCGTAACCGATCGGAGCATCAAATTCCACACCAATCATCAGACCCTTACCTCTGACCTCCTTTACATGAGGCAATGTTTGCAGCTTTTCTACTAGATATGCCCCGACTTCCTTCGCGTTTCCAGCAAGATCCCGATCCAGCAATTCTTTTACCTCTGCATAGGCCGCCGCACAACAGACTGGATTACCGCCAAATGTGGTTCCATGCGAACCCATTGTAAACGCCTTGCCGACTTGCTCAGTAGCGCAAATAGCAGAAATCGGCATCCCGCCGCCGAGTGCCTTGGCCATTGATACAATGTCCGGCTTAACGCCGTAATCCATGTAGGCCATAATTTTACCGCTCCGGCACCAGCCGCACTGTACTTCATCAAAAAGCAACAGCAGCCCCTTCTCTTGACATAACGCGACAATTCCCTTCATAAATTCTGGAGTCGCCGGCTTAACGCCACCTTCACCCTGGATCGGTTCTAGCATAATCGCAATAGTATCATCCGTAACCTTGGAACGAAAATCATCCACATTGTTAAATTCAGCATAGCTGAACCCAGGGAGCATTGGTTTGAATCCAATCTGGCAGGCATTGTCTGGCTGTCCTGTCGCTGACAGAGCGCCATAAGTTCGTCCGTGGAAGCTGCCTTTAGCGGTCACGATGTGGTATTTGTTCGGTCCATATTTTGTCACACCATACTTGCGGGCCATTTTAATCATGGCTTCATTGGCTTCGGTCCCTGTGCTTTGAAAAAAGATTTTATCCATGTGCAATGTCTCGCAGATCAGCTCCGCAAGCAATGCCTGGGGTATAGTATAGGGATAATTGAAGGTATGCATGATCTCGCCGACTTGATCACGAACAGCCGCTACAACCTTCTCATTGCAGTTACCCGCACTGTTTACGGCAATCCCGCCGTAAAAATCAAGGTAACCATTTCCCTGTTCATCGTAAAGATACATTCCCTTGGCACTTTGGGCCACGAAATCATAGCGTTCATACGTCTCAATCATATACTTTTTTGTTAATGCTTTTATCTCGTCCGACGTTTTATGGACTTCAGATAGTTTCATAGCTTCTCACCCATCTTATATATTCTTATACACGATTAATCAGGCTTTCGATCATCCGGTTTTGCTTATCACCATTAATTGTGTCTATATTCATAAGGAAGAACTCTCATCTGTCCAAATGTATCCATTTCTTCAACTGCTTTGAGCGTATCCTTCAAAATCGCTGTCTGCATCTCAATGTTGTTAGGCTCACCTGCGTTGGAACCAATTGGGACATGGGGTGCAGTGATTCGAGGCGCTCCCTGTTGTTTCGCTATCGGAGGCAGAGCAGCAATGATTGCCGTTGCAATGCCGGCGGCTTCAACAGCCCGTTCAACGATGGTTGCCGAACGATGACACGTCCCGCAGCCGCCAGTAAATAGTGCGATATCTACCCCCTCATCCTTAAGGATTTGCGCAATAGCTGGCCCGGTTTCACTCTTGAATTTTTCCACGTTGCCACCGCCGCCCATAAAGCCAATCATTGTTGGTGCAAGTTTGCCAATATATCCTTGGGCTTGTAATTCTCTCAGACGATCAATGGGTAACATCGAATTGATATCTTTATTGACATCACTGTTATCATATCCGCCATGACTTACCATCATTTCTGAGGTCGGTACCTCTGATGGAATCTTTCGGAACGAATAATCTCCTGATAGAACAAATCGTTTCTGAGATTTCAGATGGACACCTCCTGCGGTACATAAAGCCACTGTACATTGATTTAATGGTTTATTTAAGTCTGTCCATACTGGTTTTGGTGTAATTGGAACAAAAATCTCCGACTTTATACCTCTAGCAACTGTTAATGTCATTATTTTTTCCCCTTTCTTTATAAAACCTGAATATAGCTTAGATACACTTGAATCGTCTGACCAACCTGAAGCTGTTTATCAGTGATGACACATCTCATCGGAACTTGAATGATCCCCATACGACCCTTAAGCGTTACCTTGACACCGAGATCGGTAACTTCTATGATTTTGCCAGGTAACAGGGTTGGTGTGAGTTCATAATTCACAGACAGCCACATCCTTTATCTCAGTTATGAACAAGTTTCTGGTTTCCCTCAACCACGTCCACTGACCATTTATGGTTTGCTGGTTCGATCGGAATTCCTGCCATTTTCGTTTTCAACATGAGTAGAGCACGTTCGGCATCCGACTGGCACAGCGTACTGTCGCCAAGAATTTCATTTTCAAATCCTTCTTTGTCTTTATTCAGTTCAACCATGGCATCCATATATTTGTTGCCGACGACTAATTGTCCCTGATAAGCACTGAAAGAAACGCCCACGACTTCTATACCTCGGCTGCCAATCTGTTCGATATTTTCCGCAAAATCGATATGATTGTTTCCAAACCCTTCAGTTGTAACGATGGCTCCTTCTACATTCAACGCTTCTGCTAAAGCACCTAACCGAGCGGAAACAAAAGACTTTTCGTCATTTACCTGTGGACTGCCGATAAAAACGATACCAGCCAGATCAATTTCATCATCATTTGCCATCAAATTAACCAATGGCTCCCGGAAATAATGACGGGTGTCCTCTTTTGTAGCGGGGCCGATACACGTCAGCGCATGAATCCCACCATCTCGTACTTCATTCGGAGAAAGAACGACGGGAACATTGCCAAGGTCAACATTGCGTCGCCCGCCTTTAACGCCTGCCGGCTCAACTGGAAGGATCACATTGTCATGCATCGCCCCCTGACCCATAATTTCCTTGACAAGTACGACACGTGGTCTGCCTGGCTTTTTCCAGTCATGAAATACATCCTCTTTGATACAGGCTTTAGATGGCGCCTTTTTCAGAACTTCACGGATTTCCTGAATAATATAATCACAGGCTTTATGAGCAGCGTAAGGACCACGTCGCTCCATACCGGTATTTGCTTGCACCGTTACATTGACCCGGACAATAATATCATTTACATCCGGGCAACCCGGGCGTCCGAAGCGAATCTTCTCATCAAGATACCCTTCGCAAGAACCAAACTCGTGGACTTGAACGCCTTCTTCATCGATACCGGTCAGTACGACGACGACACCATTCATCACGTGAGTCCTTCCTGCCCCTAACGTGCCCTCCACCTTAGTTGCAATTGGAATAACGTCCATGATCGTGTTCGAATATACATGACGATTTTCCGGTGTTATTATGTCCATGTCTACTTTCTTAACGAGGGGATCTGCTTTCAGGGATTCTTTACAGAGTCCCTTACGAATCGTCAGAATGCCGTTTTCATAATCCGTCTGTGACCCTAGATTAACTTGCTTGACTTTAAATTCTCTTTGAGTCAGCGTGCGAAGTGCTTTTTTCTCTTTTTTCTCCGGCTTTTTCTCAGATGTCTGCGGAGGAACGAAGGACAATCCGTTATTTATCCAATCAGTAGGAAGTTCAATTTGTCCTTTCAGTTCATTAATATTAAACTTAATAACGCCCTTTTGATCTTGTCCTTGTTCTGTTGCCACTGTTATAGAGTGTTCAGACCCTTGCGTTTCTGCTTTGTGAGTTATTTCGGTATAATGGCTGACTATTTTCGGTGTTAAAGGGGTCATTGCATCTGCATCTTGTTCCAAGGTCGCTCCTATGACTTGTCCGATAGCTAACGAATCATCAGGTACCGTCAGGAGACCAGATTCCTCGAGTTCGAGGAAAAGAGTCGGATCCTCGAGATCGGACGCAGAAATAATGGTTCCCTTTTGTCTCAGGCAACAAAGTACCGCTGGATCGTTTTTATGCTGGTTGACTGTTTCACTGGAAATTGACATTTTCCTTCTCCTTTTACAAAGTGATTGGTAAATAATTAAAATGATACGATTTCACTTTTTTAGTGAAGCTTCCGAATAAGATGTAGACCCATGGCACGCATCGCACTGTCCGTTACGTGATGCACATGAAGATGGAGCTTGGGTGCAATCTGCATCACTGTATTGGTACAATCGCTGCAATTGCCAATCAATACTGCTTTTGCCCCAGCCTTTCTTAGTTTGAGCAGTCGATCAGCCTGGCCGGGGCAGACACCGGGATTTTGGCATCTGAGCGCACCACGGGCTTTTACAGCATATTTACATTTTTGCACATCGACGACGTCTCCCCCCATCTCATAGGCCATTTCCTTCATCCGAGTTTCATCGGCACTACAAGCACAAACGAGTAGGCCAATGGGTGAGCGTTCTTTCAGGAAGGGCATTGTAACGATAATGCCACCACTTGTCTTAGTCACCACATCATCCAGTGTCACTCTGTGGCCGGTAAATGGACCACCCATCAGAATTTCACCATAATCTCCATCGATTCCACCGACCGATTCGATTAAATCACCGATGCGCGTGCCAATAGGTACATCCATAAGGGGAATTGATTTAGCCCCTCCATACAATTTTCCAGCAATCGTTAAATTTTTGGAAACGGCCGGCCGACCAAGTTCGACAGCCTGTGTAACACGAGAAAGGGTTTCCGAATTAATGACAATAGCATTAGCGGTAATGACACGTTCCTCCGGAGGAAGCAACTTGCCGAGAATATCACGAATCAGTGCCCTTTCCTCACCCACAGGGTATAAGTCAGGCATGAGAAAAACGGATACACGGTCATCGTTAATGGCTTCTTTTATAAGCGATACGGCTTTTTTATGTTTGGCCTTGATCGCAATGACGCCACGTGCCGCATCCACAGCTTCCATAGCGTAGAGCAGTCCACGATAGACTTCATCGGGGTTCGATTCAATCTGAGCAATATTGTGTAAGAGTATTGGCTCACATTCGGCCGCGTTAACAATCACCGTTCCGCCGGATATCTTCTGGCTTAGTTTGATTCCGGTTGGGAATCCTGCGCCCCCCATCCCGACGATCCCTGCTGAACGGACCCGCTCTGCAATCGTTCCAGGCCGGAGCGATTCAAACTCGTCTTTCTCGGGTTTGTCTCCCTTGATTAGAATCGCTTCGGGCGTCACCTTGATGACTTTGCCGGAAACACTTGCGTGCAAATCTGCTCCCAGACCATTTGCGCTAGCAATCCGACTGCCCCTTTTAACGACATCTCCCTCCTTTACGCACGGACTATCCGGATTACCGATGTGCTGTTTTAAAAGGAGTTTATAAATTTGAGTCAACTATGTACCTCCCTTCCGACTATGCTCGTTAAACCATATTCAAATGGATCCTGGTCATCAAAAAGCAGTCTGTTTTCTCCCGTTACATAAGCTCGCCCAGTAATTTCGGGAATAACCGCCGGATAATCTTTAACAGTCGTTTCTTTCAAAGCGCATCCCTTGAACCGGGTACCTGTAATACTTTCATTCACAAGATATTCACCGATCTTCAGCTTTCCTTTTGCAAAGAGCTGGGCAATTTTCGCACTCGTTCCTGTCCCACAGGGTGAACGATCAACCTGCTTTTCCCCAAATACAACAACATTCCGCATGGTCGCGTCGGCTGATTGCGCCGGCCCATAGAATTCCACCAGATCGACTGAGTGAATGTCGGGAAGCAGAGGATGCCGGATTTTAACTTGTCGGTTAACGGCATTTCGTATGGCAATGCCTTCCTCCAGTAGTTTGTTTAAATCGTCTCTTACAAGCGAGATACCCATTTTCTCCGCATCGACCAGCGCGAAAAAGTTACCACCGAACGCAATGTCTAACTGAATTTTCCCTAATTTGGGAACATGGATGTCTACATCTGACCTGTAAAGAAAAGCCGGCACATTAATAATACTGACTTCCTTTGCCCTGCCATTCTCCACTTTGACCTTTGTGTGGATCAAACCCGCAGGTGCCTCCAGTGTTACGTACGTAAAAGGCTCAGTAACCGGCACTAATCCGCGATCAACAGCTACTGTTGCGACACCCATCGACCCATGACCACACATGTTCAGGTAACCCCCGCCATCTAAAAATACGACACCTAAATCCGCTTCTCGGCGAGTAGGCATCAGAAGCACGGCACCGAACATATCCTTATGTCCCCGTGGCTCGTTTATGACGGCACAACGAAGATGGTCATAATACTTCTTGAGATAATTTTTCTTTTCCATCATGGTCTCCCCGTCAACTTTCGGAAACCCCTCCAAGATAATTCTTGTGGGTTCGCCCATTGTATGCGAATCAATCGCAAAAAGGCTTTTTCGATAGAGCATCGATGTCCTCCCTTCCATCCTGACTAGCGGGTTCATAATTAAATAAGCAACTTTCATGCCAATTATTAAATCATGGTTAAATACTCATTTTTCAGATTAAAGTGTATAACATGATTAAACAAATGTGTATAAATAATTCTAAATTTTACAAGTATGTAAATTACCGAGGAGTGATCGTTGTGTTTTCGAACGTTCCCATTTCTTCACTCGCTTTGCCATGTGATAAAATGCCGGACATCCATCATCTGCAGGCAGTGCCTGAACATTTGTCTCTATCCGACCTTGATGACTTCTCCTCTAAAAAAGACTTAGTCCTTGTCAATAGGGAGGGTAGACCAGTTAGCTGGATTCCCTTTGAAAGACTGACAACTTTTCTTTTTCATAGACTAATAGAGGTTTCCGCGCAATATGAAGCACTTCTTGAATCTGTAGACGATGCAGTCACTGTCGTTGACAAAAAGGAAAATATAACCGGTTGGAATAGCGGTGCTGAACGTCTTTATCATTATGTTGAGAAAGATGCAGATGATCAGCCAATCACTCATTTCTTTAAAAAAGATGCACTTATTTTGATGTCCGTATTACATGACGGGAAAAAAGTCAACAGAAAATATAATCAGCCAGCGCCCAATGTTCATGTGCTCATTAACTGTCATCCGATTATCCTCGGTAAACAAATTATCGGTGCTATCTCTGTTGAGCGAAACATTAATGATATCGTAAAATTAAATGAAAGTTTATCCTCAACATCAGCCTACATACAGCATTTGGAAAGTCGGCTGAATAACGATCAAAAAAATATGCCCTTTCATAAAATCAAAGGTAGAAGTCCCGCACTTCACACATCCATCAAACTCGCGAAAAAAGTGGCCTCAACTGAAGCATCCGTTTTATTAACAGGAGAAAGCGGTGTTGGCAAAGAACTATTTGCACAAGCCATTCATCAGTCAAGCAACAGATCTGCTCACCCTTTCGTTGCGATCAACTGTGGAGCCATACCGGCTAATCTTTTTGAAAGTGAATTATTTGGCTATACAAGTGGCGCATTTACCGGTGCCGCGAAAGAGGGAAAAACAGGAAAAATGGACGCTGCTAAGGGGGGCACGTTGTTTCTTGATGAGATCGGAGAAATGCCGATGGAGCTACAGGTCAAATTACTCCGTGTATTACAAGATAATAAATTCTATCGAGTTGGGGGAAACCGTCCGATACCCATGAATACAAGGATTATCGCCGCAACCAATCGTGATTTGGAACAGATGATTGCCCAAGGTCAATTCAGAGCGGATCTCTACTATCGCCTAAATGTTGTTTCTATAAGAATCCCGTCGCTGCGTGAACGAATTGAGGATATCCCGGAACTCGTGCAGATTTATATGAAACGATTTGCTTTAAAATATAAAAAAAGAGTCCCCGTACTTGACCCTGAAGTCATGGTGCGCTTCATTCAGTATCCTTGGCCAGGAAATATCCGTGAGCTTTCCAACACGCTTGAAAGACTAATTATCCTCTCAGAGAAAAACCGGATCACGAAACATTTGCTTCCTGAGGCCTTCTACAAAGATGAAAAAGTAAATCAAAAAAATGAACCAGCACTTGTACAAGCAAGGTCACAAAAAATCACAGAAGTCTCCGACAAAGTAAAGATACGGGATGCCTTACAGAGAACATACGGAAATAAGGCCGCTGCAGCCCGGCTCCTGGGTATCTCTAGAGCAACACTGTACAATTACTTAAAAAAATACTTTCCAAATGGCATTCAGATATTAGGGAAAAACACAAGATGAGCGAGTCATTCATTGTATCCCGGCAAACACAGCCCTCCCTTGGCGCCTTTCTCGCCACCACTTTGACATTTTGTAAAAAATGAGGGGATTCGGCAATCGAACATTTAAATTACTGGTCGTTCCTGCCAACATGCAAACGATTATCAATGAAAACATCACCATCGTTTAAACCGAGAAGGGTTATTTCTATATTATGCATCGATGTCATTCGGAGAAACGTCTGAACTTTATCAAGGACATGCACGCCTGCGGTTTATATGCTTCGATCAGTGTCGTTGTAAAAGAAGGTAAATACAGCAGCTTCATTGAAAAGCTGGCGGAAAACCGTCTGGTTCCGGAATATATCACGATCGATGTCACCCATAGCCATGCCGACTCGGTTATTAGGATGATTCACTATATCAAAAGCCATTTTCGGATGATTCACTATATCAAAAGCCATTTACCGAATAGTTTCGTTATCACCGGAAATGTCGGTACTCCGGAGGCCGTATGGGAACTGGAACATGCCGGTGCAAACGCCACGAAAGTTGGGATCGGTCCCGGAAAGGTATGCATTACGAAAATCAAGACTGGTTTTGGAACCGGTGGCTGGCAATTGTCAGCCCTCCGCTGGTGCAGTAAGGCAGCCAGCAATCCCATTATAGCCGATGGTGACATCCCGACACACCGCGACATTGTGAAGTCGATTCGGTTTGGCGCTTCCATGGTCATGATCGGCTCTCTGTTCGCCGGGCATGAGAAATCTCCGGGAAAAGTGATTGAGAAAGACGGGAAGATTTACACAGAGTATTTCGGGTCCGCTTCTGAGTTTCAAAAGGGTGAAAAGAGAAACGTCGAAAGGGAAAAAATGTACCTCGCTTATCGAGGGCCGCTGAAAGAAACATTGGACGAAATGAAACAGGACCTTCAATCTTCCATTTCCTATGCATGCAAAAAAATTGGATGCGATCCTCAATGTGGATTATATTATTGTCAAAAATTCAATCTTCAACGGCGATATGAAATATAGTTATTGAAACTAAATCGTATGAAGAAATCGACCCCTCAATAACCCAATCAATTAATGAATGGTAAGACCCGAGAAACTTTAGAAACGGTTTCGGGTTTTTTTGATCACGTTACATCACGCCAATATCGGTTATATCTTTTTTAAAGCACTGAAGCAGGTCCGCTACGATAAGAATAAGGACCATGATCCGCTGTCGCATATTAACCTGGCGCTCCTTTATGGAGAGATCTCCGGTCTGCCGGGGGATATTTATGATGTCAAAACCATACGGAACTCGCTTATGTGGACTTCCTCAAACAGAAGAAAGTGAAAGTGATCATGGATCGTGGCTTTTACAGTGAGAAGAATATTAATGCTTTTTATCGGGATCATGTCAAATTTTTGATGGGTACCGAGTGTCACTGAAATTCGTTCATCAAAAGTTAAACGATGTCCGTCAGAGCATGATTACCATGATTACCAGTGCCCATTATGTTTCCGACTGCAATCTTTATTATCAATCTTTCCTGACCGACTGGGACTATACCGAGGTCAAAAAGCGATCAGGTCAAATCATCGCTGGCAAGAAAAGGCTGCACTTTCATCTTTTCTATAATGACCAAAAAGCAGCCGACGATAAGATGGCGTTCAATAAACTGTTGGATCGTCTGGAAGGAGGGCTGCAGTCCGCATGAACTGAACTAGCTGAAAAAATTCATGTTAGTCGCCAATCATTTTCAAAATGGGAAACTGGTAAGAACTATCCCAGTATCGAAGTTATCATTGCTTTGGGTGATTTATTCGGTATTACAATAGATGAAATGCTGCGGAGTGACGAAGAATTGAAGGAAAAAGTCATTCGAGATATTCCAAAATGGAACTTGATTTGATTGCAGAATTTTATTTTGCTATTTGAAAAACGTATTTAATATCACTCCCAATTTTTTGGGAGCATCCAAATTCACTTCATGCCCTGCATTTTCAATAATCGAAATTTCTGCATGAGGTATCTGTTCTTTGAGTTGTAATGAAGCCCGCTTGTTTACATTATCTTTCTCTCCGCATATAACAAGTACAGGACAGCTTATATTCTGCAAATTCTGTCTAAAATCCAAATTCATCATTGACTTTGAAAGATTAATAAAATCTTTCTTTCCAAATCCCATTTTCTTAAATGTACTATTAGGCATAATATGAAAAACTACATTTTGAAGTTTCAATAATCCTTTTGGCATAACATACTGTGTCCCAATTAACACCATAGAATTTATCTTATTTGGATTTTCAATGCCATACTGTAAGGTAAGAATACCACCTAATGATAAACCACATATATTGAGCGGTTCAGTAAAATTCATGCAATATTCAGAGAACACTTTATACAGATTAGAATAATTAACTTCTTCATCACGAAGCAAATCAGATAAATTAGGACAGAGTATATCTGATTTCTTTTCCATAACTTCAATAGTATCATTCCAACTTGACGAAGTTTGCCCTAAGCCATGAAGTAGAATATATTTCACTGTTGCACATCCTTTGCAAATTCTAATTGTACAAAATCGTTGCGCGACGGCCTGTTAGTTTGCGGTATAGCGATTTTATGTGGGCATCCACCGGGCCGTCATTACGGTTTATTACGGTTGCTTTGATTACCTCGTGATGTTCAGCTCTACCCATTGGCCATCTGCCATGACGATTGATGATATTGCACAAAAGGTGGGGCTTAACAATGTCTGTACCTTTTACAGGCTCTTCAAAAATGAAATGTCTGTCTCTCCCGCAAAATACCGGGGTCATAAATTAGAACAATCGTAAGCGTTGACTTTCTATTTCTTATCCCTCTTCATGTCATTGCCGCAAGTCCTTCGCCTAAAAGGCGAAGGGTTTAGACCTAGTGTATTCTTCGGCGCCTCTTCCGGCCGGCTTTCAGCCAGATTTTCCGACGATCCGGCTGGAAGCTCCTGCATCACCAGCCATTCGTTGATTTGATTGATGTCCTTTTGCTTCAGACGCTTGCGAAAACGAGACGTCATCGAGTGATGAAAGGGCGGTTTCTTTCTCCTGGAAGGCCCAGAAAGTACTGCATGTACGGGTTTTCCGTGATCTGCAGGACGGTTTCCCAGTCCGTAGTTCCCTGGCGTTGTTGAATGATCAGCGCTCCGAGAGCCAAACGGGCTGACAACGGTCTTGTGCCTTTCGCCGTAGCCTTTTTAAACGTCGTAGCGTAGTACTCCTCAACCTTCCACCAAGGGATGATCTGAGCAAGCTGTACCTAGCGGTTATCTTTATTCAATGTACCTCCGAAGGGGAGGAAAAAAGTCTTCCGACATGATGATTTGCTGTTCCTGATATCGATACATTTGAATCGGCTTGCAAAGTTTTTTCCGGGATTGCCCGGAAATCTGGTATTTTTCCTTGAATATTTCGACAAAAGTGCCCGAAAATCCTGCTGAATCAACATTTTTTATTTATTCAGCAAGCCCTAATTAATGGTCTCTTTCCTTTACTGGAATCCAGATTTCGCTTCTTTTCTTATCTGACCCTGTCATTGAATATTGGCTCCTTTCAGGTGCTCAACCTCATTTACTAGTCTTTGGAGAATCTCTATTCCTTTTCTTGTACAATCTTCATCAGTTGATATTAAGGAAATAACCTTATCGACCCTTTCCTTGTAATCGCTTGGCTTGATCTTAAAATCATCAATCATTTTAACAGCCTTTTTTTCATTTATACAGTATTCTTTATTTACTGCAAATAAGACTTGATTAAGGGAAGCTATGCTTCGAAAGCAATGTCCGCAAACATAGGATACATCGTCTTTATCTATATTGTTCTCAGCAAACATTAAAGAGAAACCAGCCTCAAACATAAAAAATTCAGTTAATTCTTTCTGCAAAGCGGTTGGATAACGTTCTGCTTGCTTTTTAAACTCATAAAAGCTTTCATCATTAGCATATTGTATCTTGCTGATTGCCAATTCTCCACGATACATAGCACTTATATAACCATGGGGATGCCCAGTCTGATAATTGGCAGTAACAATTCCTTGCTCCGTATCTTTCATTATTTGTTCCACCCGTTTTATATCACGTAAAATTAAGTCAACATGATACCCATTTATGACTAACCATCCACCGCCATTAACCCAATCGCCCCACGCTCCGGGAGGTACAACAAGGTTGCTTCTATGCTCATCATCCAACTCTGTAGCAACTTGATTAATGGTAACCAGGTCAAATGATTCTGAATTGTAATAGATTCCGATATCTATATCAGAATCCTCTGTATGGGTGCCTCTTGCACGTGAGCCACCTAATACAACGCCTTCTATATAAGGCAAAGAGGATAGTTTCTTTGTTACTAATTGAATAATATTATCCACCATATAAAAGCGCTCCTAAAACCTTTTTATCTTGAATCTAATTTTCTTATCTCCGTTATCATCGGGCAAACTATAGCAATTCCAATGATTAAAATATCTGATATTAAAAACCAATGGTTTATACCAATTCTATCAGCAAAGGACCCACAAAGGATTAAGTGTGCATTTATGGGGCATTCAGTTCCATTTTACAGTGGTGTACAAACAGCACTATTTCAGGAAAAATCAAACCTGAATATTTAGGATGTGTATTTTCCTTGACCGGCAGTATCATGTCACTTGCTATGCCACTTGAAGGGTAAAATCGACGACACCACGGGAGGTGTAGACATTGCCAGAACGTAGTTCGGCTTTCAGGCAGTAGCCGGTCAGCGAGTCAAACAGGAGAAGTGGGTGGTAGCTGGTGTCCTGGTAATGTGCATTGTAGGCCGCCCCTTCCTGATGCCCGTCGGTCTCAAAATTGGCTGAATCCACGTCAAGCACTACCTGCTGACTGGGCCTGAGGGCATAGAGTCGATCCAGATAAGCTTGATTGACGGCTTCCAGCGATTGAACGGTGTCGGTATCCCGGTATCCACGCGTTGATTAAAGCGGGACAGCCGCGGTTGGGAGGCCAGGTGCTTCTTCTCAAGCACGATCGTGAATATGGGATCTGTTCCCAACTCATCGGCCTGGTCGTCGGTGTGATAGCCAGCCGGGTGCTGATAGATTTTCTGAATCACCACCTTTGGGTTGGTGTGCCTGGCATGAGTGACCGGATCGTTCACGTACAGTTTTTCCTGGATCAACTCACTGAGGCCAGTCTTTTCATCGAATTCTCGATAAAGTAATAAGCCGGAATCGGAAGAAAGCGCGCCGCCTGAGAAACTGGCCTTAATCTTTTTATTGAAATGGAACGTTGATTCCTTTACACTGGACATATGAGGAGCCCCTGTATGTTTGGTTTCGCTTAACTTAATCATACAAGGAATGAGCTCCTTTTTCATTTCCTTTTTTCACTTTTCAGGTGAAAAGTGAAAATGGCTGTAAACCCTGGTGGCTCAACGACAAGTAAAGTTCATACCGCGGGCTATGAATATTCTAGGATACAGATTGTCCTCATAATCTCATCGATAAATTGAAATCTGACTGCTCCATATTATGCTTATACTGCTACTGCTCGTCAATGACTCGCTAAACGTTTTTCAAGATCTTCCTTAAACAATAGAATAGCATCAATATTTAAAGCAAAATCGTGGTCGCTGATATTAAAATTGGTTATAAACTCGCCAGATCTCTCACGAACCATAATTGTCGAACGGCTATTGTCGCCAATATCATCCTGAGTTACAGCACTTCCGTAGAAATACCAGTTAGTTTCGGTAGGGGTATGAGCAGCGTTCTTGGATAAGTCTTTTTTTATTATTTCGCATAGATTATTCATTAAACTTTCATTAAGCCCAATGACTTTTCCGTACTCACCATCAACATAGATATCAGCATCTCCATACCAAATATTCCTGCTCGCTTGCTTTCCGTCATTTGAAGCATATGTTTCATCAAAAAGAATCTTCATTTTCTTTATCCTCCATATAATGTGAATAATTTGCAGTTCAAAACTGGCGTTCAAATTCTAATTTGTTTTATCTGAATTATATAAAAGCTCTTTACTGAACATAATTCTATACCTATGCATATGAATCTAAAAGAAGTTTCTTTGTTCCTTTTTTATTTTCATCATCAATTATTAAATCACAAGTTAATTTGTCTATGTCACAGAAATCCATATCTGGTAACCAATGATTCATCATCAATCTGTCAAATGCTGCTTCACAACTTCTCCTAGGGGATCTTCCTATTGTTGTTGTAAAAAAGTTTGGTATGAATAATGATGCGTATGAATAAAATCGTCCCACGATTTGATAACTTCATCTTCATCACACAAATCAACTATTTCTATTTCTTCAAACTTCCTGTCTTCCACCGCACCCCATGCATTTTTCAACATTGCAATAGCTTCTACATCACTTTTTGGTGCGCTATATCCAAAAATAGTAACCATTTTGGTTTATAGGTTTGTGATGCTTTTTCAAAAGTCTTTGCAATACACCAACGCATACAGCTTTCCACTGCGGTGTTTTGTGTTTCATTTGTTACATTCAATGCGATGCAGAATTTCTCGGACACATCTGCATCCACTGTAAAGGTCACGCTCTGGTTCACCGTTTACGCCTCACTGTTTACTCTATAAAAAATTATATCTGTGATTTGTATTTTGTGAATATTAATAATCTAATTTGTATTAACTCATCGCAATAAATATGAAAACACCCTGTATTTCAACAAGGTGTCAGATCCTAATAATATTTAGTTATTCAGTTCAATTTTCAACATCTATACTAATGCCTGACCTGAATTCCACCTCAATTTTGTCATCATGCACTGTAACTGTCCGCAGTAAACAATAGTCGATTAAGTGCCTGACGTTAACATAGCTCAGACCCTGCTCTAGCCATGAACTTCTTCTGCAGCTATAGCGTCTTCTTTGGTAACATGAACTGTGGCAAATGGATGATTAGGCGGAGCATAAATTGAATAAAGTTTCAGTGGAACATTACCTGTATTGATTAAATTATGCCAAGTTCCTGCGGGTATCATAATAGCAGAGTCATCAAATACCCTTCTCTCAAAGTTCAAATTCTCTGGACTATTCCCCATGCGAACAATCCCTTGACCTTGTTCAATTCGTAAAAATTGATCAACGTCTGAGTGCATTTCCAGACCAATATCTTCACCAACATTAAGACTCATTAATGTTACTTGCAAGTGTGTTCCAGTCCATAAAGCGGTACGAAATGTATTGTTTTGCTTTGATGCTTCATTGATATTTATGACAAATGGCCCTGGTCCATAATCTGTTAGCAAAATAGTTCCATTACCATTGGAAGAGCGAAAAGAAGCAAACCCGTTTATCTGCTCATTCTTTTTAGAATAAGGGCAGTAAGCGGAATGTCTTTCATAGTTATACACAGGTACATTAGCATAATTAGGATACTGATATTGATACCCATATGGGTTATAGTACATTTTTCTCATTCCCTCATCAGTTTTTCTAATTATCTTATGCAATTGTTATCATGACTGTACTTAGGGTTTGTTGCACCCATCCCGATTTTCAGCAATTATAATTTTCAGACATATTTAGGCCTGAAAATTACCGAAAAACCTGCGAAAATAGAATCGACGTTCGGAAAAGCCATAAAAAAGCACAGAGAAACCCTGAGGCGTCTCTCTAAGTTCAAAACCAGAAACTTGAGCGCAATCACCGTTTCATTCCTGAGCATCGCGTAGATCTTGTCCAGCCCAAAGAGGTGTTTGGCCTGGCCCAAACTTTCCTTCAACCGGGATCCGGCCTTTAAAGTCGCTCTGCTCCACCCTTCGATCTGTTTTCCGGGCTTGTTTATCTTTCGGCTTCCGGCCGAGTTTCGGTCCGCTGAGCAAGATGTTACGTGCCTTGCAGAAAGCCCGATTCTTCCGATTGCGATAGAGTGTGTGGCCAGGACGGCTTCCGGATAAAAGCCATAGCACCTTCGATAGGCTTCGACAGAGTCCTGAAGGGTTTTCCCCTCGTTGAAGTTGTCCCAGCCCAGTTATTCGACCAACAATTTTTCGTGTACACAGGTCCATGACTGAGGCCAGGTAGCACGAGCCCTCTTTGATCGTGTGAATATAAGTGATATCAGCCACCCATTTTTGGTTGATTTTTGTGGCTGTAAAGTCTTGAGCAAGTACATTTTTCTGTTCTCAACCGGTCTATAATTCTGCAATTTTTCACACAAAAGGAGGCGCCGGCCTTTGGGTTTTGGCCTATAGAGATTTGGACCGCCCCTGCTCCTTCTTGTGGAAGTTTTGATTTTGTATTGCTAATCGTTATACAAAAGAATACAATAAAGAAAAAAGAAAGGTGGAATGATTTATGGCAGCTAAAACCGCAAATGTCCTTGCACGTGTTGAACCGGAAATAAAAGAAAAAGCTGAAGCAATTATGTCTCAATTGGGAGTGCCTGCTTCTGTTGTCATCAATATGCTTTACAAACAAATCATCATGACAAGGAGCATCCCTTTCTCTCTGTCCGTTCCCACTGCACCGATTGCTCTCGATGAAATGGATGCAGCACAATTCGATGCCATGATGCAAGCTGGGTTTGAAGATGCTAAAGCAAACCGTTCCCGTCCTGTAGCCGATGTATTTGCCGACTTAAGACGGGAGTTATAAAACGATGGCTGAAACCTACGCTGTAAAAATTACCACTCAGGCAGAGGAACAGATGCAGGAAATCACACACTACATTGCTTCTAAACTGAAAGCCCCGAATGCAGCACTAAATCTATTGGATGCGTTAGAGGATGTGATTTCCTCTTTCTCCGAATTTCCACAGCGAATTGCCCTTACTGAAGAAGAACCGTGGCACAGCTTCTGTTCAACATCAGAAAACATAGTAAACACCTCCGTTATTTGAAACTCTTACTTCTCCTCAGTATCTTCTTTAATGCCAAATAGAACCTTCAGGTCATTGAAGTTGTATGGATAAGAATTATCACCGTCAAAACGAACATTCCTGTGTCCGTTGTCATATTCAATTTCAACTTCCCACTGTGTACTGATAGGTTACACCTAATTGAACGGATGAGTTAAGGTCATATAAACTTGGTTCAACGATACTATCCGCCTGGATCATAGGTATGTATTTTGACAACATATCGTATTTACTCATCCTCGTCCTCCTCCTCAGTATCGTCAATGCCAAATAACATCTGGAACTTATCGAAGTTATATGGGTATGAGTTATCACCATCAAACCTTACCGGTCTATGGCCGTTGTCATATTCAAATTCCAGCTCCCACTGCGTACCATCACACACTGTGAATCCAAAGCGCTTAGTTGAATATCGTCTGCTCCATTCACCGATGTGTAGATCCTGAAGTGCGGCTATGAAAGTATCCTTTGTAAATGGCTCCTTATTATCATAATTTAACAATAAGAGTGGTTCTTCATCTTCCCATAATTTTGTATAGGCTTTCAATCCATCTGATAGTTCTACAACATAACTACGGTGGCCAACAAAGAAACCGCCAATGCTAAAGGTAATCTTGCAGATAGCATCCATATTTGCGTCAAAGTCGGCAACCTTTTCTTCTGCCTTTGATAAGGTATAAGTTCCACCAGCTTCAGCATAGGCTTGCCTGGCTCCTTCCAAGTATTCACGAGTCCAGTGAAGGCACGTTTCTTTACTTGGATGCACAATAGGTACTATGCCATAGTCTGGGTTTTCCATTGTATTTTTAAGGCGGCCTATTTCTTGCTTAAGCCCACGTATAACGGTCAGAATTTGTTCTTTAGTTTTTCCTTTGAGATACTCTTCATAGTATCCTTCCGGGCTGATCATCATATTAGGTCGCCTCCTTTACTCATTTCCTGTCTTTATTTCATTGCCATTGGGCAGAATGAAAGCCTGCTCAAACTTAACATCCATCACATCTGCTATGGCCTTAAGTTCTTCTAATGTAATAGTCTCACGCTTCAGCTTCTTCCCGAAGTTCTGTGGTGACTGGCCTAACCGTCTGGCCAATTCTGAAACGCTGATATTCATTTGTTCACATAGCTGTCGAATCATGTCCGAAGTTTTCAATATAATTCCTCCAAACCTTAATAGGAATATTGTAAATCATTTGGTTTCAATTTGCGATATTAACATATAAATGTTTACAAACAACAAACCCGCAATTTAGGTACGTGAGTTACGAATTTTGTTGTGTTACTAATTATTTATCGATTTGGATTTCGATTCCTGATTTGAATTCTACTTCAAAGTTATTACCGTGTACTGTAACTTTTTCAATAAACTGCCTTACCAACTGTTCATCATATTCCTCCAACTCGCAGGATTGTTCATTCAAAAAATCAGTCATTTCACTGATTCGTCGTCTTTTCCCTTCTCGCTCTGCATTTTCAACCAGTGCATTTTGCTTCAATTCTCGAAGGCGGTAAATTTCATCAGCTACATCTTCATAGTCATTCATGACTTTGCTTGGAGAAACTGTTGTTGTAATTCTTCCAATTTGCTATCAATGTCATCGATGGCATTATCATTTTCTTCATTAAATACAGTGGTTATTTTTTTCTGCAACGCCTGGAGGAAGGGTTCTTTGTTAGCTAAAAGTTCGTTAATTGCCTTGACCACTGCTGTCTGCAATGTTTCTTCGTTTATGGTAGGGGCATGCCATAATGGTCAGCAGGACTTCACCCTTAGAATCCATGGTGTTAATATTCTCTTTCTCAAAGAATACAGCGGTGCTTTTATCCTTTAACTGACGAATGTACTTAAGGCAGTCCAACGTGTTTCTGGCAAATCGGCTACACATGTTTATCCGTTCGACCTGTTTCCTCAATAAATAAAATAAGGATTTCCACGGCAAAAGACACTGCCAGACATTGGGCAGAAAACCCTTCACTCTTAGAAACCCTTTATTTATCAATGTTTTGCGTAGTCCTGTAGTACTATTTCTCCACCCTAGACATCAATACCACGCACTCCACATGTGTCGTCTGTGGGAACATGTCCACTGGCTGAACTTTTTTAATATCATATCCGCCTGGTACCAGCATTTTCAGATCGCGGGCAAGGGTTGCCGGATTACACGATACATAAACGATCCGATCAGGTTTCATGTCCAGCATGGTCTGAATCAGGGCAGCGTCGCAGCCTTTGCGCGGTGGATCCACAACGATTACGTCCGGTTTAATACCCTGATCACGCCACTTCGGTATAACTTCCTCCGCCTTACCGGTTTCAAAGCGGGCATTCGCAATCTGGTTCAGTTCGGCATTTTTTCGTGCGTCCTCAATCGCCTCGGGGACGATTTCCACACCGTAGACCTGTTTCGCTTGTCCTGCAAGGAAAAGGGAGATCGTACCGATGCCGCAATAAGCGTCAATCACTGTCTCCTCTCCGGTGAGTCCCGCAAATTCGAGTGCTTTACCGTAGAGCACTTCCGTCTGCTGCGGATTAACCTGAAAAAAGGAACGGGCGGAAATAGCGAATCTGACCGTGCCAATCTGGTCATAGATGACGTCGCGCCCCCACAGCGTTTTCGTTGTTTCTCCGAATATAGCGTTCGTCCGTTTCAGATTGATATTCTGCATGATTGACTTGATCTGCGGGTATTTGCCGATTAACGTTTTGATCAGTTTTTTCCGGTGCGGGAGGTCTTTGGTTCGTGTGACAAGAACAACCATGACTTCACCGGTATTCCGGCCGGTCCGCGCCATGACATGACGGAGAACGCCGTGGTTTTTCGACTCATTGTAGGGTTCGACTCCCGCCGTCTCCATAAATGTCCTGGCTGTCTGTACGATTTCGTCAATCAGCGGATCGGTGATCAGACAGTGATCCATCGGAACAATATCGTGACTGCGTTTTCGATAAAAGCCAAAAGCAAAGGAACCGTGCTGAATCGCAACTGGAACCTGAATTTTATTCCGGTAGTACCATGGATTCGCCATGCCGAGTGTCTTTTCCACATTAATTTCTTTAAACCCGCCGATATGTGCAAGGGCATCCCGCACCAGGCCGCGTTTGAAGTCGAGCTGAGCGCCGGCCGCAACGTGCTGAATGGCGCATCCGCCGCACTGATCGAAAATCGGGCAGGGCGGATCGGTTCGCATGCGGCTTCGCTCAGTCAGCTCACAAATCCGGGCAAATCCATAATTTTTCTTTGTCTTCACTACCTGTACCCTGGCCTTCTCACCAGGCAGCGCCCCCGGAACGAACAAAGTGTAGCCGCCTGTTGTTTTTGCTACACCCGATCCATCCTGAGTCAGATCGGAAAATGAGACCTCTATTTGATCATTTTTTGAAACAGGCAGGGTTTTGGACATGATTTATTGCTCCTTTCCGGTTAAAAAGCCACGGCTTTGTTAACCCCATGAAAAAAGTGTACCCGCCCAGGTCATGCGGACACACCTTAGTCACTCCATTCCTTTTACTGCAGCGATTGCTCAATCTGTGTTAATAACGCTGACTGCTCCTCAGAGACTTTCTTCGGTACCATTAACTGAAGATGTTGACGAAGATTAACGATTTCTCCGGGAAGATCACCGCCGTATTCCCCGTCAATGTTCAGTTGCATCTTTTCATTTGTTTCAATTTTGATCCGGCTCGCCTGAGCGTAGATCACTTTTGGATCTTTCATATGTTCACCGCGTGAAGCAAGTGAAGCCAGGCGGATAAATTCAGCCAGATTAACCGCTTTTAAAATGATCAGGTCAAACAGACCATCATTCAGCCGGGCATCCGGTGCAAGCCGTTCGAAACCACCGACGGAATTTGTATTGGATACAAGAAAAAGCATGATATCCCCGGAGAAGGTCTCCTGATCATAGTGAATCG
Source organism: Sporolactobacillus sp. Y61 (assembly GCF_040529185.1). Classification (NCBI taxonomy): domain Bacteria; kingdom Bacillati; phylum Bacillota; class Bacilli; order Caryophanales; family Sporolactobacillaceae; genus Sporolactobacillus; species Sporolactobacillus sp. Y61. Next base: position 168,778 of record NZ_CP159510.1, read on the forward strand.
TACAGTTTGTCGGGCGAAGTGAAGGCAGCATTTCAATGCCCTTGATATAATAGGCCAGCTGACCGAGCATCGTCTTCAGTTTGCTCGGAACGTCGTAGCTGAGTTCCGTCAATTTTCCGGCACCGGCAATATTGATGAAATAGCGGTCATTCACTTTTCCGATATCAACGGGCATTTCGTAACCTGCACACAGCACGTCGCAGGCTTTGACTATATCGCGCGGGATATTTACTGCCCGGGCGAAATCATTGGTCGTACCCATCGGAAGAACACCCAGCCTTGGCCTGTATTCATTCTCAGCAAGTCCGTTAATGACTTCATTAATCGTCCCGTCTCCACCTGCTGCAATCACCAGATCGAACTTCCTTTTCACTGCCAGATGTGCACCACGGGTTGCATCACCCTTACCTTTTGTTGCATACGCTGATGCTTCATAGCCCGCGCCTTCCAGTCTGTCCAGTATATAGGCGATGCTCTTTTTCGCCATCTCTCGCCCGGAAGTTGGATTATATATCAATCTTGCCTTCTTCATGCTTTATCACCCAATCACTCTCTGTATAGCAAGTACCGTCGGACACACCCGTGGGGATCCTCCGTTATTTTTATCTGAATAAAAGCTAACTACGATAATTATATTTGAATCCTTTTTTAAAAGCAAAGCATCAATGACAACTGCTCGATCACGTAAATTCAGAGGGTACGAAAAAAAAGAGAAGGTGATCCTTCTCAACCCCTTACAAAAGAAGGGGACTTCCCTCCATTATGGTAAAAAAACAGGCGGAGTGAAACACAGACCCCCTGCTCTCTCTTCTTATTTATTTTCGGCATTTTTTTCAGATCAGCTGATCAACGGTCTCCAGCCTTTTTTATTATCTGCTGAAATAACAGGTAGCCCCCGGCAGAAAAGGGGAGAACAAACAGAGAAAGAAGCAGAACGATACCGGTCGAAGTGAAGCCAGAGTGAGCCTTCAGTACCGAAGCCGGCTGACAGGGGTTATTCCCTCCTGATAACAGATCATCCATAGTTTATTTCATCTTTCGGCACCGTAAATTTAAAATGAATCCGGCAGAAAACGGCCAAACCCCTGTTTTTTCACTTCTGATCGTCATATGATAATGATTTACGAAACAACGGAACAGCCGTCTTCTCGTTTTTTCGATACTACTCTTTTCACCTGCTCTGTTTTCTGAACACTTCTGTAAGTGTTTCATTAATAGCCTATCGAAATCCTTCTGATCCCCGGTTTATTGATGATACTCTGTCCCACCGGCCTGATTGCCTTCGTTTTCGTCCTGAAGGGAAGAGTTATAGGTATTTTTTATTAGAAACCGCTTACATTTATCTGCTTTAATCATCCGCTCTTTAAGTGAAGAGCTGACCTGCAGGTTGTTTCGTACCGGGTAGTCAACCATGACATCCGTTGAACCGGCCTCCCGCAGCAAGTGAAAGGTCTCGCGGGCAATCACCAGCTCTTCATCAGTCGGAATCACCAGAACGGCCGGTTCCGATGCCTCTGACTGGATAATTGGCCCGTTCTGTTCATTTTTTTCCGAATCAAGATAAATATGCAGCCCTTTCAGCTTATCGCAAACCTTTTTTCGTAAAAAAGGAGAATGTTCTCCGATACCGGCCGTAAACACAAGCGCATCCAGTTTTCCAAGTTCTGATTTGTAGCGTTCAATAAATGAACAAATTCTCCTGGTGAACATCTCGATAGCCAGAATGGACCGTTTGTCACCTTTATTTGCGTATGCAAGGACGTCTCGAAAATCGTTAGAGACACCTGACACGCCCATGATCCCTGATTTCCGGTTAATCACCTCTTCTGTCTCATCGACTGTCAAATGCAATTTCCGCTGCAAATAGGTCAGGATGGTCGGATCAATATCTCCTGATCGCGTCCCCATCATCAGTCCCGCGGTCGGTGTAAATCCCATCGATGTGTCGATGGATTTCCCCGGTCGATACAGCAAATACTTGAACCGTTACCGAGATGACAGGTAATGATTTTCAGTTCGGTGATCTTTCTCCCCAGAATTTTTGCTGCTTCTTGGGCAACATATTCGTGGCTGGTCCCGTGAAAGCCGTATTTTCTGATTTTATATTTTTCATAATACTCGTACGGGATCGGATACATATAGTTTTCTGCCGGCATCGTCTGATGGAACGACGTATCAAATACCGCAACCTGAATGGCCTGCGGCAGCGCCTCGGAAAAGAGCCTGATTCCTGCTGCATTCACCGGATTGTGCATCGGCGCAAGATCGCTTAGCCTGTCAATCGTCTGCAGCACATACTGATCGACCCGAACCGGATGTTTGAAGATTTCGCCCCCGTGTGCAATCCGGTGCCCGACACCTTTAATTTCATCGAGTGAATGCACAACATGGAGATTAAGCAAAAGATTCAGTAAATGATCTACTGCCTTCTCATGAGAAGTGACAGCGAGCGCTCCACTTGCCCTGAAGTTTTTAAAGTTCATCCTGAACGCCGCATTTGGGTTCCCCAGGCGCTCATAGGCTCCACTGAGGATCAGATGTTCAGAAGGCATGTCAAAGAGTTTGTATTTCAGCGAAGAACTTCCTGAATTAATCGCCAACAGTTTGTCACTCATTCTTTTATCCCTTTCCTGATTTGGCTTTTTCTAACCGTCACCGTCCGGAATCGTCTGATTTTCTGCTTTTCGCCCTTCTTATCTCCTGTTATGTTATTTTACGGTTGGTCGGGGCATCTGCACACCACATTGCAAAGAATTTCGATACGAACGTTCAGTTATCCTGCCGGCCCCGCCCTTTTTATTTTTCCGGTCCGTTCTTTTGTTAATTGATCTCCTTGTCCTGATGGCCCGTTTATCCTGTCAGAAAGCCATTTTATCAGTATGAAGGACCCATTTCCGTAAAACAGAATATTTTTCGACATGTGCCTGTTATCCTGACCCTGACCCGCTGCAGCAGAAAGAAAGGACCCGGGAAGGTAAGCAGAACCCGCAGACTCGTGGAACCCTTATCGAAAAAGATAATAGAGCGATAAATAGAATGAAACTTCAATCAGTGGAGGTTTTGGGGCGCACAGGACGCCCTTATTTTTAGCCTGCGCGCATTCCCGCGGATTGTCGTTGCCCATCAGGCGTCTGCGGGCCTGGGCCTGTTCGTTTGTCCTCTTGACCCTGAGGGGCACTGCCCGTTCATGCGGTAAATAAAATTTTAACTGACGTCATCAGCCTGCAGTACGATTTAAAGATCCTGCCAGGTCTATTCTATTTTTCAGATTTTTTGTCTATGATAGAATATGTAATCAATAAAACAGATGACAGCAGAAGGAAGGGAACTGCTATTCGCAGGGGACAAAAAGGACCGCTTATATTTAATCTTATCGTTTTTCTGCTGATTACGGTCGGCATTATCTGGCTGAGCTGGCTGTACGGACCTGCATTGACCAGTCTGGCCGCAAACCCCGGCAAGCTGGAGAGGTTCCTGAATTCGTTCGGCGGGATCAGTATTTTAATATTTATCGGGTTACAGATGATTCAGGTAATTATCGCGGTTGTTCCCGGCGAACTTCTGGAAATTGCCGGCGGCTACATATACGGCACCCTCGCCGGATCTCTTTTTTCCATCATCGGTATCGCACTCGGTTCTGCCGTGAACTTCTTCCTTGGCAGACTGTTTGGCATGTCCCTGCTGCAGCTGTTCATCTCTAAAGAAAAGCTAATAAAAATGAGTATCCTGCTGAATGGACAAAAATCGAAATTAGCCATACTGATTCTCTTTTTACTGCCCGGGATCCCGAAGGACATTCTCTGTTATGTCGGCGGACTCCTGCCCGTCAGGCCGCTTTATTTTCTGAGCGTTTCCGCTGCCGCCAGGATTCCCGCGCTTCTTATCAGCTGTTATGTCGGTGCAAACCTGCGCAAGGAAAATTTTCTGCTTGCGGCCATCGTCACAGGTTCGTCAATCATTATTATTGTTCTTGCTTTTCTCCTGAAAAAGCGGATCACGGCACTTTTGCACCGGCATCATCAGTCAGAGGAAAAAGACAAATATCCTGATCTTCCCCGGGCGATTCACCGAAAATGATCAAAGAGGGTATCTCAAAAGTCAGCTTTATGACAATGATATACCCTCTCTTTAAATGTGGCTCTGTTTATCTGTCTGTTATTTTCGCCAGGTGTTTGACTTTCGGCGGGCGCACCTTTATCCTTCAAGCCTTCACGTCCGTCCCCTCGCTTGCGCGGCCAAAAATGAGTGCTTCTTAAGATAAAAAAGGAGTAGGGCACCGAAAAACCTCAGTTTTTCAGTGCCCTGCTCTTTGTGTCCTTCTTTAAAGCTTTTCAATTTCTCCAAGAATGATCTTATTGACCATCTTCGGATTGGCCTTGCCACGGGACTGTTTCATCACCTGACCGACGAGAAAGCCGAGTGCACGATCCTTGCCGTTTTTATAATCAATCATGGATTGTTGATTGGCTGCAAGGATCGGGTCAATCAATTCGTGAAGCGCCTTTTCATCAGAAATCTGAACAAGCCCTTTGGCTTTAACGATTTCTTCCGGATCGCCGCCTTTTGTAATCAACGTTTTAAAAACTTTCTTGGCAATCTTGCTGGAGATTGTCCCTTTCTCAATCAGTTTAACCAGTTTGGCCAGATCTTCCGGCTTCATCGGCACCTGATCGATCGTGATATATTTACTGTTCAGGTAAGCTGAAACGTCACCCATCAGCCAGTTGGCGACAAGTTTCGGATCAGCGCCTTCATCGATCGCACGCTCAAAGAAGTCAGACATCGTTTTCGCCTGAGTCAGAACCATCGCATCGTATTCAGGAAGTCCAAGTTCTTCAATATAGCGTTTCCGACGGGCATCCGGCAGCTCAGGGATCTCATCCTGAATCCGTTTGATCCATGCATCATCAATTTTCAGCTTGATAATGTCCGGTTCCGGGAAGTAACGGTAATCGTCCGAGCCTTCCTTGCCACGCATCAGCGTCGTTGTCTTCGTGGCATCGTTATAGCGGCGGGTTTCCTGTTCCACTTTACCGCCGGAAAGCAGGATTTTCTCCTGACGCCGTTCTTCATAGGAGAGTCCTTTTTCTACAAAGGCAAAGGAGTTGATGTTCTTCAGCTCTGTTTTCGTACCGAACGTGGTCTGACCGTACGGACGGATGGAGAGGTTGGCATCACAGCGCAGCGATCCTTCCTCCATCTTCACATCGGAGACGCCAATATACTGCATAATGGCCTTCAGCTGATCAAGATAAGCATAAGCTTCCTGCGGCGAACGCATATCTGCTTCAGATACAATCTCGATCAGCGGTGTACCGACACGGTTGAAATCGACAAGCGAGCCGGAGCCGTCTTCCAGGTGACTCAGTTTCCCGGCGTCTTCCTCCAGATGGAGGCGGTGCACGCCGATCTTTTTCGGCTTTCCATCGACTTCAATTTCGATATAGCCGTTTCTGCCGATCGGCTGGTCGAATTGGGAAATCTGATAGGCCTTCGGATTGTCCGGATAGAAGTAATTCTTCCGATCGAATTTGGTCTCGCGGGAGATGTCGCAGTTTAAGGCGAGTGCCGCTTTAATGGCATAGTCTACGGCCTCTCTGTTCAGAATCGGCAGGACACCGGGGTGCCCCAGACAGATCGGACAGGTATGTGTATTCGGCGGTGCGCCAAATTCATTGGCACAACCGCAAAAGGCTTTCGTTTTTGTTTTCAGTTCAACATGGACTTCGAGGCCGATTATCGTTTCAAAATTGCTGCTCATCAGTCATTCGCCCCTTTGAATGCCGGCTCCAGTTTAAACCCGGCAGTCTGTTCATAAGCATGTGCCGCGCGGTAAAGTGTTTTTTCACCAAACGGCCGGGCAATCATCTGCAATCCGACAGGCAGTCCATCCGCAAGTCCGCACGGAAGACTGATCGCCGGTACGCCGGCAAGATTGACAGGTATCGTCAGAATATCATTGGCGTACATGGTCAGCGGATCATCAATAATCTCACCAATTTTGAAAGCCGTCGTCGGTGTCGTCGGGCCGACGATGATATCGTGATCTTCAAGAACTTTTTCAAAATCCTGTTTGATCAGCGTACGTACCTGCTGTGCTTTTTTATAATACGCGTCGTAATAGCCGGAACTTAAAGCAAAGGTTCCAAGCATGATCCGGCGTTTCACTTCGTCACCGAATCCTTCACTTCTCGACTTTTTATACATCTCGATCAGATCATCGGAATCCGCACGTACCCCGTAGCGGACCCCGTCAAAACGGGCGAGGTTCGCCGAGGCTTCCGATGACGCAATCAGGTAATAAGCCGGCACCGCATATTTGGTATGCGGCAGCGAAACTTCTTCACAGACCGCGCCAAGCGCTTCAAGCTGACGGACGGCCGCCTTAATTTTGTCCTTGACCGGCTCGCTGACGCCTTCGCCCAGATATTCTTTTGGGACTGCCACGCGCAGGCCTTTAATGTCACCCGTCAGCGCATCTGCATAATGCGGCACCGGGATATTCGCACTCGTCGAATCCCACGGATCGAGTCCGGATATGGCCTCGAGCAAGTAGGCGTTGTCTTCAACGGTCCGGGTAATCGGTCCGATCTGGTCAAGAGAGGAGGCAAAGGCCACCAGTCCGTAACGGGAAACGCGGCCATAGGTCGGTTTCATCCCGACAACACCGCAGAAGGCCGATGGCTGGCGGATGGATCCGCCTGTGTCGGATCCAAGAGAGAAGAGGACTTCCCCGACTGCGACGGAGGCTGCGGAACCCCCGCTTGATCCACCGGGAACCCGCTCAAGATCCCATGGATTATGTGTGATCGCCATGCCTGAATTTTCTGTTGAGGACCCCATCGCGAACTCGTCCATATTCAGCTTGCCGGCCACGATCCCTTTCTGATCAGAGATCTTTTTAACCACTGTGGCATCGTAGATGGGATCATAGTTTTCAAGAATATGGCTCGCACACGTGGTTTTCAGCCCTTTGGTCACGATATTATCCTTGAGGCCGATCGGCATGCCGAAAAGCAGCGTATCGGAAGGAGTCCCTCCCTCATCTATCTTTCCTGCTGCCTTTCTGGCTGCTTCTTCGTTTAAAGTCAGAAAAGCTTTGATTTTATCATCGACTTCATTAATGCGTGAGAATGCTTCATCAACGAGATCGGATGCCTTAATTTCCTTTTTATGTATCTTTTCTTTAAGAGACACAAGGCCTTCTTCAAAAAGTGGCATCTTCCGTTTTCCTCCTTCTGTATCGCTCAGTCTGCTTCCATAATCTGCGGTACTTTAATCTGTCCGTCTTCCTGGACAGGGGCGTTCTTGAGCGCTTCCTCTCTTGGCAGAGACGGGACAACGACATCGTCACGCATCACATTATGCATATCGAGCACGTGCGTTGTTGGTTCAACACCCTCGGTATCGAGTTCATTCAGCTGTTCAGCAAAACCGATAATATCATCGAGCTGTGTCGTAAACGTGCTGATTTCCTCATCATTAAAAGAAAGCCGTGCCAGGTTAGCGACATATTTCACTTGTTCTTCAGAAATCCGGCTCATAAAATCACCTCCGTCAAAAAGTTGGCCCGGGGGCGCGTCCAGCGTTCCGCGGGCCCCCGACAATGCCTCTATCATACCAAATTAGAGGGTTATGATGCAATGACAGCGCCGATCAATCCGCCGCCTGTTTTTGTGGCCTGCAGAACCTTTTTATCATCAATCCGGCGGAAGAAACCCCCGCTGATTGAAGCTTCACTTTATGAGAACATCATCGCGATCCTGATGACGCGCGGGGTCAGTTATTATAAACAGAGACATAGGCATCATCCATGTCAGGTGTCCTTTCAATCAATGCTTCCTGCACATCGCCTGTTGTCAGATAAATGTGTACACTGACCGTGCGGGGAAAACGGAAACGCGTGTTGAGCACAGAGGCAATATAGTTGGTAAAGCCGATGATTTCCGTCTTGTCCCGGAACTTATCCAGATTGACGGTCAACGTAAGATCCTGAAGCTTTTTATCCCGATAAAAACCTTTACCGATCACATCTACATAATCCGGATAATAACTCTTGATGTCATCTACAAAGACGTTAAACTTGTCCAGGTCGGCTTTATATTTTGATGAAGCCTGACTGGAAGGAAACAGGACGTGGTCCTCATTTACATTGGTCCATTTATTAATGGATGAGGACCCCTGTGGAATTTCAGTATGGGCAAAGAAGTCTCCGGAAACAAGTGAATCCGGGGCCGCCGTCATATAAAGTGCGAGAAAAATCGGTACCTTTTCCAGACCTTCGACACTACGGATGCGCTGAATAATCTGCGGCGCATGGGCTTTTCCCCACACCTGCACGTCGGAGGCTTTCAAAGGGACATTGACATTATGAATCATCTTCTTATTGTCCATAATTTTATCGGCATAGACCGAATTAAGCGAAATGGCGATAGATACCCCGCTGAGTGTATATTTCCCACCGGACCCCTTTTTCAGATAATCCTGTTCCAGAACATAGTTGATCATTTTCGGACTGTTCCTGGACTGCTCTACTTTGTTTTTTCCCTTTCCGAGCGCCGGATTGAGACCTGGCAGAGGTTTGATCTTTTTTCCCTGATCATTCAGTTTCCGGGGTTCCTGACCGCGCCGGTAAAGTATACCGTTAATATCGTCTTCTTTCAGATACTGCCCGCTTTGAAAGACGTAATCATCCGGGCTGAAAACGTCTTTTGACATCTGCATTAAACCCGTTTCCAGCTGGTCGCTGTCCGCCTGATTCTTAGCTCCGTACTGGATATAACCACGTACTCGGTCATTGCCGAGCGGGCGAAGTGAGGTATATTCTTTATCGCTTGCTCCCGGAACGAGCTGAGCGGTCTTCGTTTTTCCGTTTTTCTGATCAACCACTTTACTTTGATCACTGCCGCCAAATCCGCAGCCGGCTACGACCAGCTGTATGCTGATCAGGACGGATAAGACGGCTGCTGCTTTTTTGCCTTTCATCCGGATACCTCCTCAGTCTATCTGAGCGTTTCAAGAAAACGCCCCTCGTCCCATATTTCTATATTCAAATCTCTTGCTTTCTTCAGTTTTGATCCCGCGGCTTCACCTGCAATCACAAGATCTGTCGACGCGCTGACGCTGCCGGTCACATTGCCTCCGCGGCTTTCAATTTCCTTCTTCGCCTGGGAGCGGGTCAGTTGTTCCAGTTTTCCTGTCAGGACCACAGTCTTTCCATTAAAAGGTGAATCGGCGTTTGCGATGGTTTCCGGATCGGGGCCAAGATAGTTCATATTGAGTCCGTGGGCCTTCAGTTCGGCAATCAGCGACTGGAATTCAGGCTTGGAAAAATAGGTGACCAGGGAATCTGCCATTTTATCACCAATTTCATCCACCGCCGTCAGTTCTTCTACGCTTGCACGGGAAAGGTCATCCATTGTCCTGAATGCCATGGCAAGAATTCGGGCAGCCTTTGCACCGATGAACCGGATACCGAGCCCGAAAAGCAGCCGCTCGAGTGAGTTCTGTTTGGAGCGCTCGATCGCATGCAGCAGATTGGTGACTGATTTATCCCCCATTCTTTCCATTGAAATCAGATCATTGTAAGTCAGGCTGTAAAGATCCGCCACATCGTGGATCAGATGCTTTTCAAAAAGCTGTGTGATTACTTTTTCACCGAGTCCGTCAATATTCATCGCATTTCGGGAGACAAAGTGAATCAGACCCTCCCGGATCAGCGCCGGGCATTTCGGATTGATGCAGCGCAGGGCGACTTCCTCATCCAGTCTGACGAGTTCACTGCCGCATTCCGGACAATGTGTCGGCATCGAAAACGGTTTTTCATTTCCGGACCGCTGTTCAGTCAGAACATTGACCACTTCAGGGATAATGTCACCGGCTTTGCGGATCACCACCCGGTCACCGATCCGCAGATCTTTCTCCCGGATCAAGTCTTCGTTATGCAGAGAGGCTCTTCTGACCGTCGTTCCGGCCACCTGTACCGGAGTCAGTACGGCAGTCGGTGTGACGGCGCCGGTTCTCCCGACGCTGACTTCAATATCTTCCAGTGTCGATACGACTTCCTCCGCCGGAAATTTATAAGCGATCATCCAGCGTGGCGATTTGACTGTATGCCCGAGCTGTGCCTGCTGAGCCATGGAATCGACCTTGACGACAATCCCGTCGATCCCGTACGGCAGCGCATCGCGTTTTGCCGTATAGGCATCAATGTAGTCGAAAACTTCCTGCATTGTGGCACAGCGGCGCGACTCCGGATTAACAGGAAGTCCGTACGATTTGATGGCTTCGAGCAGTCCGTAGTGTGTGGTGATCTTCTCACGATCGAAGGTGCCGGCACTGTACAGAAAAATGGAGAGGCGGCGCCGCGCGGTAATCTTCGGATCCAGCTGACGGAGTGAACCGGCTGCGGCGTTGCGCGGATTGGCGAAAAGCGGTTCTCCGTTTTTTCTGCGGTCTTCGTTGAGTTTTTCGAAAGACCGTTTTGGCATGTAACACTCTCCGCGCACCTCGATGTTCAGCGGTTCCGGAAGAGTCAGCGGCAGGGCGCGTACAGTCCGCAGATTATTGGTAATGTCTTCTCCGGTTGTTCCATCTCCGCGCGTGGCTCCAAGAACAAACTGTCCTTTTTCATAAGTCAGAGATATGGCGAGTCCGTCAATTTTCAATTCACAGACATAGGTCACATCATTTCCGACCGTCTGACGGACCCGGCGGTCAAAATCGAGTAATTCCTCCTTACTGAATACATCGCCGAGACTGAGCATCGGAATCTCATGGGTCACCTTGGAAAAGGCTTTGAGCGGCCGGCCGCCAACACGCTGAGTCGGCGAGTCCGGTGTAATCCACTCAGGATGTGCCTTCTCAATGGCAATCAGCTCCTGCATCAGCCGGTCATATTCACTGTCCGGAACACTCGGATTATCTTCCACATAATATTCGTAGCTGTATTGGTCAAGCAGTGCCCGCAGGCTGCGGAGACGCTCTGATAATTGCTCTGCCATGTTCGTTTCTCCTTTAATTAACAGAAGATGATTCATATTTTTTCAATCGGCGCGAATGAAGCAAGGAGACGCTTCAGACCGGTGGGATTCGGAAAGACGATGTCAAGTTCGATACTGTCGCCGCTCCCCCTGGTGCTGACGACGGTTCCCTTCCCCCATTTCTTATGCATCACCTTATCACCGGCCTGCCAGTGTTTCTCGCCGCCGGACCGTTTCTTCAGCATGGGGACAGGCTGGCGGTAAACCGGCGCCGCCTGCCTGTTGTAAGGGGTATTGCTCCTTTTGCTCCAGGGCAACGGGCCCGCCTGCGGGCGATGTTCCGGTTCCTGAACGTCAAGCAGTTCCTCAGGAATTTCCCGGATGAAGCGGGATTCGGCGTTGGTGACCGTCTGACCGAAAAGCATGCGGATCTGGGCGGATGTCAGGAACAGGCGCTTTTTTGCCCGGGTAATCCCGACATAGGCAAGCCGCCGCTCTTCCTCCATCTCTTCCTGATCATCCAGCGCACGGGCATGGGGGAAAATCCCTTCTTCCATGCCAATCAGGAAAACAACAGGGAACTCAAGGCCCTTAGCCGAGTGCAGCGTCATCAGTGTCACGGCATCAGAAGGCGCCTCCGGATCTTCTTCATCATGATCGGTGTCGAGGGCAAGTTCAGTCAGGAAGGTGATCAGCGATTTATCCTCATGAGATGATTCAAATTCTTTCGTCACGGACAGGAATTCATCAAGGTTTTCCAGGCGGCTCTGAGCTTCAATCGTCCGTTCGGATTTCAGCGCTTCACGATAGCCGGATTTATCCAGCACTTCATCAACCAGGTCGGTAATCGACAGAAACTCCTGCATTTTCGACCAGTTCACGATCATTTCAGAAAAGCTTTCCATTTTATGTGCTGTCCGCGCGGCAATGCCTGTCTGTGAGACTTCACCAATCGCTTTCATCAGCGAGAGATCTCCGGCCAGTGCATAATCTGCCAGTTTATCCATGGAAGAAGCCCCGATTCCGCGCTTCGGTTCATTGATCACACGGGCCAGACTGATATCATCATCCGGATTGGCAATCAGTTTCAGATAGGCAAGAACATCTTTAATTTCCTTACGATCGTAGAATTTAATACTGCCAACCATCCGGTAAGGGATATTTGATTTGACAAGCGTCTCTTCAATAACACGGGACTGGGCATTCGTGCGGTACAGAACGGCAAGATCCGAATAACGGTACCCGTCTTTGGCCAGGTCACGCATCTTTCCAGCCACATAATAGGCTTCATCGTGTTCCGTTCCGGCCCGGTAATAAGCAATTTTCTTTCCATCCGCGTTCTCCGTCCAGAGATTCTTTGGCTTACGGTTTTGGTTGTTTTCAATGACATGATTCGCCGCTTCAAGAATTTTCTTTGTTGAGCGGTAGTTCTGTTCGAGTTTAATCACCGTTGCATCGGGATAGTCTTCCTCAAAGGAAAGAATGTTATGAATATCCGCTCCGCGCCAGCCATATATCGACTGATCGGAATCACCGACAACGCACAGATTCTTAAACCGGTCGGCCAGCATATGGACGAGCAGATACTGAGCGCGGTTGGTATCCTGATATTCATCGACATGGATATATTGAAATTTATTTTGATAGTAGCTCAGCGATTCAGGCACTCTTTGAAAAAGATGTACGGTTGTCATGATCAGATCATCAAAGTCGAGCGACTGATTCTGCAGCAGGCGCTTTTCGTAAGCTTTATAGACATCGCGGACCACCTCGTCAAACGGACCGGAGGCTGTCTTTGCAAAATCCGCTGCCGTTTTCAGCTCATTTTTCGCTCCGCTGATCCGTCCGAGAATGCTTCGCGGCGTGAATTTTTTCGGATCAAGGTTCTGCTCTTTGAGAATATGCTTGACCACGGACTGCTGATCTGTTCCGTCGAGAATCGAAAAATTCCGGCTGATGCCGAGTCTGTCACTGTCTCTTCTGAGTATACGTACGCACATCGAGTGAAATGTGGACACCCAGGCATCGTCCGCCAGCGGGCCGACGAGTTCCGCCAGACGTTCCCGCATTTCTTTTGCCGCTTTGTTGGTAAATGTGATGGCGAGCAGATTCCAGGGAGCGACATCCCGCTCAAGCATCAGCCAGGCCATGCGATGCGTCAGGACGCGTGTCTTTCCGCTCCCCGCGCCGGCCATAATCAAAAGTGGACCTTCATGATGCCTGACCGCCTTCAGCTGCTCTGGATTCAGTCCTTCAAGCAGTTCCTGTGACATTTTTTCCAAAAAACCACATCCTAATATATAAGTCTCTCAATGATTTTTATCGTTTAGCCGTTTGAGGGTCATCTGATAACCGTCATTACCAAAATTTATGCAGCGTTTGACACGGGAAATGGTTGCTGTGCTGGCGCCGGTATCCTCTTCAATGCGATGATAGGTCAGACCGGCCATCAGCATTCGCGCCACTTCCAGCCGCTGTGAAAGCGACTGAATCTCGCCCATGGTGCATAAATCATCGAAAAAACGGTAGCATTCCTCACGGTCTTTTAAGGTCAGAATAGCATCAAACAGCTGATCCAGTGTTTTACCTCTCAATTTATCGATCTGCACATTGTCCATTCCTTTCAGGTTCACTAAATATTCAGTGAGAATGATTCATCTTCACTGCTCACTTATTCGGGCTCCACGAGGCTTCTGCGCATGACATCATACAGCCCCTTGGGTGTCAGCCGGATATAGGGCAGATGGGTGGAAGACAGGAACAGCAGGCTGAAATATGGATTGCCGGCTCCGCAGCCAAAGCGGCGCAGTACCTGCTCAAACTGCCCCGCATCATGCATGAGCCGCTCCATTGGCTCCTCGGACATGCATCCGAGAAGCGGCAGACTGAGTTCCGCAAGCACCCTTCCGCCCTCGGCAATGACGAGGCCGCCTCCAATCTCCTTCAGCCTTCTGAAAGCTGTGATCATATCGCTTTTATTTCTGCCCATCAGCAACAGGTCTCCTGTAGCCGTGAAACTGCCGGCAAAGCCGGACAGGCGCGCCGCAAAGCCGCGCAGATACGTATTGCGGATCCAGGTGCCCTTTTTATCTAAAAGTGTCAGGTACAATACAGAGTCCGGGAGCTGTTTTCCAGGCTCCAGTTCAAAGGATCTTGTGATCACATCATTAACCATGTCGATGCCGGTCCGCGTCGATGCCTGAAGGCTGTCTGTATCAGGCGATGCCGTAATCTCCAGCGGCGTAAGATCCTCAGTGAGGTCATATCCGGAGAAGGCGTCTGCAACCATTTTGTTGTGGCGCCGCACCCAGCGTCCCTTGGCAAGTACCGAAACCGGTCGCGGATCAAGTGAATCATTCAGAAAATTGATATTTGCGATCCGTCCCGGCGCAATATGCCCGATCCGGTCGCCAAGATGATAGTGAGAAGCGATATTGGCGGAAACCATCATATAGGCGTCTGCGGGCGTGATGCCCGCTTCAAGTGCAATCTGAATCAGCTGATCGCACACGCCTTTCTTTAAAAAGCCGGGGGTTGCCCCGTCAAGGGTCATCGTTACATGATCAAAAGATCTCACGCCTTTTTTTAACAACGTGCGAAGAATCTCCGGTAAATCCGGGCGGATCGGTGAATAACGCAGCGAGACCATATAGCCCAGCTTCAGACGCGCCAGCGCTTCATCTCCGGTCATCGCTTCGTGGTCACCATCGGCCCCGAACAGTTTCAGCCGGGTCAGTGTCCGCTCGGAAGCCCCGGGCAGATGGGACTCAATCGGCTTTCTTAAATGCTTGGTCGCACGCATCCACGAGAGCATCTGATCATCACCATGAACGACACGCGGCCAGCCTGTCAGTTCTCCGCCCTGCACCACGCGCGGGTGGTGCAGCCAGCGGTAAATACGCTCATCAGTAAAAGGAGAGTGATAAACCTCCGATTGCGGATCATACCGGCACCACCAGTAGAAGGTCTCCGGCAGCCGTTCCAGTTTTTCGATAATCTGAAAGGCCTTTTCATCTGTGAGACTTCTGACCAGAAGCGCATTGTCACAGATTAATGCGGTCGTACCCAGCGGGGCGGCATATTGTGCCAGTGTCTGCGGGTTATACAGCTGCCCGGGGTGGACATGCGGTTCAATATACCCGGGCACAAGTGTCAGTCCTGAACAATCAATAATCTCTGTCGACTCCGTTTTCACCGGCATGTTATTGCCGACGTAGACGATCCGGTCTCGGTCTGTCCAAATATTCGCTTTGATCCAGGTTTTCAGATACGTATTCAGATAAACCGCAGACTGCAGGACTAAGGTCGGCGCTACTGTACCACTGAGGATGGCCGAATGCCTGCGCATGTCACCTATTGTCCAATACCCGTTCCGATCCATACTGCACTCCCTCTGAACGATTGTCGCACACTAATCCGTAAAAGCATTTCATTTATCATTTTACATCAAATAAAAGATCATTGGAAACCGCGCTTTTTGCGATATTGATTTTTTTATCACGCCAATCTGAGTGGCGCAACTTTTCCAGATGGTCAAAGGTTTGCCTTCTGATTCGATGGGATTTTTTCAATGATCCACCCAATCAACCCATCTTGCAGGGGCTTTCATCTCACTTACTTGTCATAAGCGGTTTTATACTGAGAGCAAAAAGTAAAATAAGCGGAGATTTTCCGGTTAGGAGGCAGAACGGCACGCTTTTCGGGAGGGATATAAGCGGAATTTTTCCGCTTATGCCAGACAACAAGCGCCATTTTCCCATTCCTCCAGTCAATAGACGGAATCTCTCCGTCTATTCTAGCTGTTTTTAAATTGAATGACTTAAGTAACCGGAAGTTTTCCGTCTATTCATCTGATCATGCGCTTAACTCGATCCCCCAACCGATAAGGGCGGACTCCCTCTGTATTTTTCAGCAAACCCGAAACGCCAGGAACAGAGTTATTATATAATGAACACAGACGACAAAGATTTTTCTGATCCCGCCTTAAGACATGGAGCTGACTCATGATGCATATACTATGGGATTTTGATGGTACACTTTTTAACACCTATCCGATCTATCAGAAGTTGATGAAGGAGGTCCTGCCCGACCGGTCTGAACAAGAAATTCTCGCCCATATTAAAATTTCATTCACCCACGCCTTCAGCTATTTCCACATGACGGTGTCACAGATCCGAGCGTTCCGTGACCTCATGCACCAGGTCCCCGCGAAAGCAGTCCAGCCTTTCGATGGCCTGGAAAATGTCCTGTCCTCTGCCGAAAAGCATGTCATCATGACACACAACAACCGACATGATGTGCTCCAGGTACTGAAATATCATCAGCTTGATTCATATTTCAATGATATCGTCGCCTATGAGGACGGATTTCCTAAAAAACCGGACCCCGCTTCCTATGTTTATCTCGACAGAAAATACGGCATCGATCTCGTGATCGGTGACCGGTTGCTTGACATTATTTCCGGGCGAAAAATTGGAAGCAGGACCTGTCTCTTCCAGAACAGACAACCCGGAGCAGATTTTTATCTGGAGGATTACCGGGAGTTTTTCAATGTCATAAATAACAATTTTTAAGTCCTTCATAAGGATGAATTTATTTTTTTCAATAAATGGATAAAATAAAGGAATTTCTATGTTTTTCGTCGAATATAATCTCTTGGTTCAACTTTTTATAAATAAAACTTCTTTTTATCCTTTTGATCTTATTGATGCAAGCCTTTATGATAAGAAACAGACTCCACTATATAGATATACATATCCTGAGAGAGTACGACAGGTAACACGTAGGGGAATTATTTTATTTATGAGGATTTGATTATGTTGAATACTATAGATTTTCTACCAAGGACCCCAAAAAGAAGTCATTTAAACAAGAAGGGGAAAAGCGGCTTCTATGATTATTATGCAGGATATTCATCAGAATTCGTTGAGGATGTCCTTAATTTCTGGAATCTTCCACATGCTTCAGTCATTCTGGATCCATGGAATGGGAGCGGAACCACAACGAATGTTGCGGCAGCTCATGGATACAAAGCACTTGGGTTTGACATTAATCCAGTCATGCTGATTGTAGCAAAATCCAGAGAGATCTCACCTTCTGCTGCGTCAAGGCTGGAGTTTTTTAAAAGGTTAATTATCGAGAGATATAATTCACATCGTTCCAATCAGTTTCCGTACTCCGACCCGCTCGAAGGTTGGCTGACTCTTGAAACGAGTACAGCGATTCGCAACATTGAAGCTTTGATCCAGACGATCATTATCAAGCATAAAACTCCTTTTCTGCTTTATCATAATCTGGGGGAATTAAAAAACCTGTCAGCTGAAGCCTCTTTTTTTTATGTTGGTCTTTTCCGGTTGCTCAGAGAAATTTCTCTCCCGCTTCGCTCCTCGAATCCCACTTGGATTAAAAGGCCAAAATTGGGTGAGCGGAAAATCAGTATAAGTGACAATAGCATACTTGAGATTTTCCAAGATCAGGTAGAAGAGCTCATTGAGTTACTTCATCAGGAACAGAACATAAATGGACCGCGACAAGTTCGATTAGATATCGCCATGTCTGAAAATCTTCCACTTGAAGACAAATCGGTCAATGCCATTGTAACCTCCCCACCTTATTGCACGAGAATCGACTATGCTGTATTAACCAGTCTTGAACTTGGTCTCCTGGGGTGTAGTCAGAAGGAAATGAAACATCTTCGTCAAAACTTCATGGGCACTCCTGTGATCAGTAAAACAAAGCCCGTCGTGAGTCAAAAGTGGGGACAAGGCTGTCTGAAGATTATAGACGCAATTGGAAATCACGAATCTAAAGCGTCGCAGACGTATTATTTAAGAACATATCTTCAATATTTTGATTCGCTGAACCATTCTTTGAGAGAACTGAATCGCGTTCTGAAAAATGATGGTCAGTGTGTGCTTGTGGTCCAGAATTCATATTACAAGAATGTTTATATCAATCTGGCTGAAATTATTAAGGATATGACTGAACCTTTCCACTGGGAAATCGTTCAGATATTTGACTATTTATCACCTCAAAATATGCTTCAGATTAATTCAAAAAGCAAAAAATACAGGGTGGACGGAAAAGAAAAAGAATTTGTACTTTTTTTCAAAAAGGAGGGATCCGATGACTAATCGTGGAAAATCAGCACCAGTTGAACTAATTGAAAAAGTTGACTCAAAAATTGAAATGGTAAGAACTCGAAGCCTTGACCTTTCTTTTAACGAACTACTGGATATGTACCAAAGCGAGGAATTAGAGATTGCTCCGGAATATCAAAGGTTATTTAGATGGTCAGAAGAAAAGCAGTCTCAATTTATTGAATCACTCATTCTTGAAATGCCGATACCCCCAATATATGTTATTGAAACCGAGGAAGGCGTTTATGAACTGATTGACGGCTTACAGCGTATTTCCTCCTATCTGCATTTTCGCGGTGCTCTGAAAGATTCTGATTTTTTACGTCTGATTGACTGTGATATTGTTACCGAATTGAATGGTTACACGTATGACGAACTGCCAAAGGCCTTACAAATCAAATTAAAAAGAAACTTTATCCGGGTAGAAGTTATTAGAAAAGGCAGCGATCAGCGCCTTCGTTACTATATGTTTAAACGGCTCAATACTGGCGGGGAGTTGCTGAGTGAACAGGAATTAAGAAATTGTACCATTCGTTTATTGGATGAAAGGTTCAATGATTTCATTATTGAATTGAGCCGGAATAAAGATTTCAAGGCCTGTATGACGCACCTTTCGGCCCAAAATTTTAATTTGAAAATTGATCAGGAATATGTGTTAAAGTTTTTTGCTTTTAAAAATGATCGGGAACATTATCAAAAAAACATTGCCTCTTTTGTCACTTCATACATGGAAGGTGTTTCTTACTCTCCTGGCGAAGAGGAACACATTCCTTTTGATTATCAGAAAGAGAAAGCTATCTTTAACAAGACATTTGCTGTTCTTCATTCATCTCTTGGAGAATATGCTTTTGCCCGTGTTAACAATCATGGAAACTGGGTGTCCTCTGTTTCGCCGACCCATTTTGATGCGATAACACTTGGTATTCAGCCGTACATTGAGGAACTAAACGCAGAAGACCCCCGGCAAATGGGGCATCTCAATCAATTGTTGAAACAGATCAAACAGAACTCTGACTTTTTGAACGCAACTCTTGGCGGCGGTAAAAATACCAGAAGTTATCTTGAACAGCGCATTAAACTCGTGGAGGAGAGAGTTGGTGAGTGGCTTCGTGGATCAGGAAAAACTTCTTGATAAAAGGGCACAGCTGGAAGAGGAACTGACTTGGAGAGCTGATGAAATTCGACTGCTGCGAAATCAACTCTCATATATTGAATTCGAGAAAGATCAGAATCGTTTTCGCAAAGCATTACTTGTTATGCTTTATTCTCACTACGAAGGATTTTGTTCGATAGCTTTTCAGATATATATTGCCGCTATTAATGAGGAACATCTAAAACGAAGCGAGGTCAATCATTTTCTCGCTGCTTCATCTATGATTGAAGCATTTGATGCTTATGAGGATGATAACATCAAACCCCGGCACTATAAAAAAATTTTTAAGAAGACATTACCTGATAAAAACAATCTGCAGAAATTCGCCCGACAGATCGACTTTGTCGACAGTTTCTCTGACTTATGGACGCAGAACGTATATATTCCGGATGATATCGTCGATACAGAATCTAATCTTTGGCCGATTGTGCTGAAAAAGCTTCTTTATCGACTTGGACTGCCCTGTAATTATTTTGAGGATCAGGAGTGTTATATTCATGAATTGGTAAATCGCAGAAACGGAATTGCCCATGGACGGGATAAGGAAGGGATTACGGCAGATATATATAACCACATTGAGAAGTCTACATTTTCAATTATGGAACGTGTGATTAACTTGATCATTGATGCATTGAAGAAAGGAATTTACCTCGTTCCTTCTTCTTAACCTCTCCGGTTTGTATTTTTTTATAAAGGTTGCTAACTTAGAAAACCTGGCTTTTTAATGCCAGGATGATTCAGTGCCCTGGACGATCATATATTCTATGATATATAGTTATTAGGACAAAAACCAGTTCTTAAAAATATGGTGCTACTAAAACTGGCTCGGAATGAGCTATGGTAAGTAGCAGTAATCTCTACTTAGCCTGTCTAAGCCAGTTAGCAATGCTCTCAGAACCCCGGTACTTAAGTGCCCATGTAGACAGACATTTTCCGGCATTTTCAACATCTTATATATAAAGGCGCTGCACCGGTATTCCGGGCAGCGCCTTTTCCATTACTGTGCAGGCTAATTATTTTTCAGCTGTCTCTTCGTAATCGGTCAGGGTCTGATCAATGTGGTCCCTGATCAGTTTCGCTGAAGCATTGAATGATTTGGTCTCTCTTTCGTTCAGGTGAAAATGAAGGATTTCTTCCACACCGTTTCCGCCAAGCACAATCGGAACACCGATAGAGACATGATGCTGCCCGTACTCCCCTTCCAGAATAACCGAAGCAGGCGTAATCGTATGGGCCTGATTCAGAATCGTTTTAGCAAAGAAAGCGAGCTGGTTGCCGATACCAAACTGTGTATTGCCTTTGCGCTTATGAATCTCCCAGCCAAAGTGACGGGCGGCGTCTTCAATCTTATCACGGTCAAGTTTCCCAAACCTGGCCCTGTTTTCAGCCTCATAATCATCGATGGACTGGCCGCCAATCCGGGCGTGCGACCAGGCGGCAAACTGTGAGTCTCCGTGTTCGCCCAGCATGTAGGCACTGATGCTGCGCGGATCGATGTCGCCGACTGCTTTGGAAATCTGCCTGCGCAGCCTCATACTGTCAAGTGCCGTGCCGGTTCCGATTACATGGTTCTTTGGCAGTCCGGACAGATGATAGAATAAATAGGTAATAATATCACACGGATTGGTTGCAACGACATAAAAACCGTTGAATCCGGCCTGACGAAGTTTCGGCACGATATCATAGGCAATAGCCGAGGTGCCCTTCAGAAGTTTAAGCCGCGAACTGGTCGCGATCAGCGACCTGTCTGTTACAGTAACCAGAATGACATCACATGGCACCAGACCCTCAAGGGGCACTTCATAAACCCGCGTACGCGAAGGGTTGGTTTCAATGCTGTCCGCAAAGTCCCACGCTTCGCCTTTAGCCCGCTCACTGTCAATATCAGAAATGTAAAGTTCGTCCGCCACATTTTCATGAAGAATGGCTGTAGCTGCCGCTTTCCCTACATTTCCAATTCCGACTATACCGATTTTTCTGACTGTATGACTCATGAGTAACCCTCTCCTTTTTCTGATCGTCTATCCTTTTTTTCTGTGTTGTGTGACGTTATTTTACACCTTGCGTTATCTGGTATCAAGACGCCTCCGGGTAAAGAAAAAAACAGAGCCGGATTTCTCATGCTCTGCTTTGAATAAAAAACCGCTGTTTCATTAAAATGTTCCGTCAGTCAGACAGACTCTGATGAATCCATCGACATCCGCAAGCAGCTCTGCCTGCCGTTCAGGCTGACGAAAAGCCGGATCCATCATTTTTTGGAAACACTTCTTTTTACTTTCCGGATCGTGCAGTTTTTCCCTGATCTTGCGGCGTGCCTGGAACAGAAACTCAAGCCAGGTTTCCGTATCTTCAGGAAGCTGATCAGAAAGACTGTTGCGGATTTGCCGCGCAAGACCGGGACTCGCCCCGCCTGTTGAAACAGAAAGAGTGAGCCGGCCTCGACGCAGAACCGCCGGCAGGATAAAGTCCCCCTGTTCATAATCACCGGCGATATGTACCAGCTGATTTGGCCCTACCTGTCCGGCAATCTCAGTATTCAGTTCCGCATCATCCGTCGCTGCAAAAGTCAGGAAAGCACCTCTGGCATCGCCTTCCTGCCACGCTCTCCGTAACCATTTGATCTGCCCGGCAGCCGCCCATTTTTCAAGCTCCGCTGATTTCCGCGGACTGATCACCGTCACAAATGCGCCCCCGCTCAGGAGCGCCTGTATTTTCAAAGCGGCCGCCCGTCCGCCTCCGGCAACAACCGCTTTTCTCCCTTTCATGTCAAGCATAATGGGGAGGTACATCCTGCAGCGACTCCCTGATGCGTTTTTTCATTAACTGAATCAGAGCCGGATGATAACCGAGCGGACGGCACAGAACAAACGCTGCCCCGGCTTCATTCTTTTCGCGAACAGATCTGCTGATCGTTTTCATCAGCACACCGGTAAACAGCAGGTAGGGGATGACAAATGTCTGTCCCCGTTTTTCCCGGACCACCCGCTCAAGACCCTCCTGAAAAGAGGGCGATGCGGCTGCCATGTAGCAGACGATGACGGACGGGATACCTTTATTCAGCAGCAGTCGCCGGATTGCGGCAAAATCACGTTTTGTATCCGGATCACTTGATCCGCGGCCGACCAGCAGAATAGCGTAGCGTTCCGGAAGATTCTGCTGTTTTTCATGCAGGCGCTCAATTAACAGATGGATAATGATATCATCCACCCCGAACGGACGGCCACAGATAAAATGCACATGGCGATACTTCTTTCTGGCCTTATCAATTTCCCCGGGAATATCCCGCTTCGCGTGTCCCGCCGTCAGGAGCAGCAGCGGCTGAACAAGAAGTGTACGCACTCCGGCTGCCACACATCGACGGATCCCCTCCTGAATATTAGGCCGAACCAGTTCAAGATAACAGACTTTTTGAATCGGTACATGAACCTGCAGCATGCATTTCTGTAAAAAATGGTTGGCCTGATGGAGTCCTTCTTTGACTCGGGTTCCGTGGCTGACATAAAGCACGCCCAGCATCTAGTACGCCTCCCTTGCCGTATTGACCGAGGGACGGACAGCCTCAAACCATTTTAATGTCTCCCTGAGCCGGACCACTTCGCCGACAATGATCATGGCCGGATTCAGCAGGTGCCGTCTTCCTGCTTCCTCAGATGCCTCTTTCAATGACGTGGTGATCGTCCGCTGATGATCGGTTGTACCCCATTCAATCAGTGCAACCGGCGTTGCGGGCTGACGGCCGTGTGCTATCAGCTCCGCAGTGATATGGGCGAGGCTGCTGACGCCCATATAAATCGCCAGCGTATCCACACTTGTCGCCAGTTTCGACCAGTCAACCGTCTCTTTCCCACCTTTTTTCGCATGACCGGTCACAAACGCGATCGAACTGGAATAATCACGGTGAGTGACCGGGATACCGGCATAAGCCGGCGCGGCGATCCCTGCTGTGACGCCGGGAACAATTTCAAACGGGATACCTGCCTTGGCAAGAAAGGCCGCCTCCTCACCGCCACGACCGAAAACAAACGGATCACCGCCCTTCAGGCGTACCACTCTTTTTTTCTTTCTGGCCTGATTCACAAGCAGATGATTAATCGCTTCCTGTTTCAGCGGATGCGCATGAGGCAGTTTCCCGCAGTAAATCCGTTCCGCCGACGGCCTGGCTTCATCAAGCAGTTCCTCGTTCACCAGCCGGTCATAGAGGATCACATCTGCAGATCGAATCAGATGCAGCCCTTTCACGGTGATCAGTTCCGGATCACCCGGACCGGCACCGACTAGATAGACTTTGCCCATCAGCTATGCCCCTTTCATTCAAATGATTTTCTCTTATGCAGAACAAATCCGGCGCCGTTTTTCAGAATTCTTTTCTTTTCCACGAGTGCAATATCATCCACACGAATTTTTTTCAGAAAGGTTCGATCCAGCTCCCGGTCAACAATCCTGAATGCCGATTCTTCATTTTCCGCAACAGCGACCACCGGGATTTCCTGCTCTTCGGAGGTGACGATAAAACGATATAATTCCATAGTTTTTTCACCCGGCTTCCTCTGAATGGCCCGCCATAATTTTATTGAGCAGATGCTGAAGAAAATCGGTCCCCACGCGATTTTTAAAAGAGAAAAACGACTCGCCTTTTCCCTTATGCTCCTTAAAATAGACCAGAAAATCCTTCAGTACAGCGGGAAGCAGATAATCGGGTATCCGCCCTTTAAGCCGTTCATTAAAATGACCCGTCCCTTTCAGCGACCCGCCGACAAACAGTTCATAAGCATCGACCAGCTGTTTATCCTTCGTGCGCAGTTTGAGTCCCTGGATACCGATATCGGCAATCTGTCGCTGGCCGCAGGAATTCGTGCAGCCAACCATGTTTATACGCACCAGTACATCGATATCAATTTCTCTGTCCAGAAATTGAGCGATTTCCCGCATCCGGTCTTTTGTATTGGTCAGGGCAAGGTTACAGAACTCATTCCCCGTGCAGGCCACAGCATAGCCCATAAAGTGGGAGGGATGAATCGGAAACTTTTTGAAAAGATCATCGGCAAGCAATTGATCCGTTTTTTCATTCGGTATATTAGGCAGAATCAGATTCTGAGAGTTGGCTGTACGCAGCTCGCCTGTTCCATATGCTCCGGCCAGGCGGGCAAAGCTTCGGAAATCATCTGCTGAAAGGCGACCGACCGGCACGCTGACGCCGACATAACTCAGGCCGTTTTGTTTCTGAGGATGCACGCCGTAAAAATATCCGGCATTCCATCCTTTGGTCTCGTCATGGCCGGCCGGGGTCAGGGGTCCGGTTAACTCCAGAACTTTCTCCTCAAATTTCTTAATCCCCCAGTCGGCGATCAGATACTTAAGCCGGGCCCGGGCACGGCTTTTCCGATAGCCAAAGTCTCGGTAAAGCCTGGTTACGGCATCAGCTACTTTGATCACCTCATCTGCCGTATGGATAAAGACATTCAGCTTCTTAGCAAGATAGGGTCTGGCAGCAAGCCCGCCCCCGACCAGGACATGGAAACCGCTGACTTTTTTGCTGTCGATCACTTTAGTGGCCGGCATGAAGGCAAGGTCGTTGATCTGAGCCTGACCGACATTATATACATTCGAATTAATGGATATCTTGTACTTACGCGGGAGATTGGAAAAATCGGGATTATCCTGAAAGTAGTGGAAAACCCGGTCAACAATCGGACGCGTGTCAAAAAGTTCATCCGGATCAATGCCGGCGAGCGGGTTTCCAACAATATTACGCGGCGCGTCGCCTTCCGCCTCACTTGTCGTCAGCCCGACTGCCTTCAGCCGGTCAAAGATTTCCGGAAGGTGCTCAAGCGGGATCCAGTGGTACTGGATGGCCTGGCGGGTGGTCAGGTCCAGAAAGCCGCGCCCGAATTCATCACCAATGTCTGCCAGAACGATCGCCTGCTCGCTCCTCAGAACCCCGGACGGCACCTTCACACGCATCATAAAAAGCCCTTTGTCCTGCGGTTTCTGTACAGTCAGTCCCGCAAATTTAAAATACATATATTGATCCCTGGGAATTGATTCGAACCCGTTTTTTGCATATTTTGGAATATCGTCAAAGATCGACAGGCCGTCTTTTTTCAGCTTATTGATTTCATTTTTATTCAGTCTTTCATTCTGAGCCCAGACTTTTTCATAAGCCATTTTCGCAGGTTCCTCCTTTGCAACAGATCACGTGCCGGGTTACGCACCGATGATTTTGTTCTTTTCTAATAACGCAATCACACGGGCCGTGCTTTGATCGAGTGTCTCTTCTGAGGTATCGACAACCAGTTCCGGGGCCGGCGGTTCTTCGTAGGGGGAACTGATACCGGTAAAAGCTTCAATTTCCCCGTCACGTGCTTTTCGGTACAGTCCCTTGGGATCACGTGCTTCACAGACGTCAAGCGGACACTTGACATAAATTTCAAAAAATTCATCTTCGGGTACTTTTTCGCGGGCGGCCCTGCGCTCGGAGGTAAACGGTGAGATAAAGGCAGTCAGAACAACGGCATTACTGTCGACAAAGAGGGCCGCAACTTCACTGATTCTGCGAATGTTCTCCTTCCGGTCAGCATCAGTAAATCCGAGATCATGGTTCAGTCCGGACCGGATGTTGTCGCCATCCAGCAGATACGTCCGAATCCCCTTCTTAAACAGCTCAGCTTCGACACGATTGGCGAGCGTAGATTTGCCGGAGCCGGAAAGTCCGGTGAACCAGACCACTGCGCCACGATGTCCGCTCCTTGCTTCTCTGTCCGCCCGGGTCACCGTCGTTTTATGCCAGACAATATTCTCTGAACCTGCCATATGCCATACACGCTCCTTATTTAGCCTGGCCGGCTTTTTCTTTCAGTCCGTCGATCAGCACCTGCACGACTTGCGGCCGGCTGAATGTTTCCGGCGGCCGGATGCCGTCGCGCAGCATCGCTCTGACTTTCGTTCCGGACAAAGCCACATGATAGGAAGCATCGTGCGGGCAGGTTTTATTCGATGCCATACTGCCGCATTTCGTGCAGTAATAACTGTTTTCAAAGAACAGCGTCTGAATGTCCAGCTCCTCACGTGTAAAATGAGAAAAAATTTTCTGTGCATCATAAGGACCATAGTAATCTTTGACGCCTGCATGATCTCTGCCGACGATAAAGTGGGTACATCCGAAGTTCTTACGGCAGATCGCGTGAAACACCGCTTCACGCGGACCGGCATAGCGCATGGCGGCCGGAAATACGGCAAGCGCCGTCCGTTCTTTAACATAATAGTTGTCTATCAGAACATGGTAGCTGCGCAGACGAATATCGGCCGGAATATCATCCTTCTTCGTCTCTCCTACCAGTGGATTGATGAAAAGGCCGTCCACCGTCTCAAGGGCAGTCTTCTGAATATATTCATGTGCCCGGTGAATCGGGTTCCGGGTCTGGAAACCGACGATCGTCTTCCACCCTTTCTGATCAAACAGCCGGCGTGTTTCCACGGGATCGAGAAAGTCCGCGGCGAAGGCCTGCGGGCGCGGTGAACGTCTCAGAAGCCGGACCGGGCCGGAAAGATAAACCGCTCCCCGATCGAACAACCGCTTTACGCCCGGATGCTCGCGGTCGGTTGTTCCATACACTTTCCGGGCTTCATTTTCCTTATCCGGGCGAAATTTACCGGTGACCTCAAGTGTCCCATAGACCACGCCCTGATAGACCAGACGGGCTCTGTCTCCCGCCGACACCTGAGCGGCTGCCTCCTCACTGACCGGCAGGGTGACCGGAATGGTCCAGGCAAGACCCCTTTTCAGTCTCATTTCCTCGACCACAGATTCATAGTTTTCCTGATCGAGAAATCCGGTCAGTGGACTGTATGTGCCATTCGCAATCAGTTCGAGGTCGCTCAGAGCAACGCGATCTATCGGAATGATCTGAGCATAACCTGCACCCGTCTGACCGAAGCTCTGGCGGTTGATCAGGATACCGCCGTGCGGTTTACTTGTCATAGAAAAGCCTCCCATACGCTATTTCATTGTTGATACCTTGCAGCCATGTTTCGCATCTTCTTCTCATTTATTCAGATGGAGACCGCACTCCGTTTTATCAAAAGCACTCCATCTTCCTGCCCGCTGAGATTCACCGGGCTTCACCGGACGCGTACAGAACGTGCAGCCGATGCTGGGGTAATTCTGATCGTGGAGGGGATTATAAGGCAGCTGACGGCTGTGCACGTAATCCCAGACGTCGTCCCAGGTCCAGTAGATCAGCGGACAGATTTTAACAGAATGAAATTTTTCATCCCTGTTGACATAGGCAACCGAACGTCTTGTCGGAGACTGCTCATGTCTGAGCCCGGAAATCCAGGCATCATAGGCTCCGATCCTTGCAGCAAGTGGCTGAATTTTCCGTATATTGCAGCAAAGATCCGGACGTTTCGACCAAAGCGCGTCTCCGTATTTTTCTGCCTGCTGCTGCGGCGTGAGCGCCGGCTTCAGCCGGATGATATGCAACTTCGGGTACCGGTTTTCCACACGACGGATCAGCTCATAGGTTTCTTTGAAGTGAAAATCGGTATCGAGGAAGATGACTGAAGCCTCTTTTTTTACTGAATAAATCAAGTCGATCAGGACGATGCCTTCAACCCCGAAGCTGCAGGAATAAACGACTTTACCTCCATAAGAATGATACGCCCACTCCAGGACCTCCCGGGCACCTTTAGATGTCGACTGCGGATTAAAATCCGGCAGCTGCACGTCTTTCCAGGTGCTGTATGTTGGAATTTTCGTTGTCCTCACCTCTTCTCTTAATCAAATAGCATGAAAAGCTCAGGAAAAGAAATCGCGATTGAGCTGAACGTACTGGCGCTCTCCGTCCGGCACTTCGTCTTCCGGATAAATAGCTTCAACCGGACAGACCGCTTCACAGGCCCCGCAGTCAATACAGTCATCCGGATTGATATAAAACATCTCATCTCCTTCAAAGATACAATCCACCGGGCAGGTCTCCACACATTCTCCCGCTTTTTCACCTTTACAGGCCGATGTAATCACAAAAGCCACTTCAGTCACCTCCTCTAAAGATCAATGAAAAAAAAGCTTTTTCCATCCAGAAAGTCAGGAAAAAGCTTCGCGTCACGATTCCTATCTTTCAAAATGGTCTGCCATTTTGCTGGAATTAGCACCTTACAGAGAAATACATGCTGTGCAGGTTGCCGGATGTCATCGGGCCAGTCCCTCAATCACTCTGGATAGTTATTGAATTGGCTTTCATTTTAAAGGGGATGCATCGAATTGTCAATTATTCACCTTGTTTTAGTGTGAATTAATTTTTTTCTTGCATTATTCCAACCTGCATGATAGGATTAAACCAATTTCATTGATTCTTATCGAGAGCGGCGGAGGGAATTGGCCCAATGAAGCCCGGCAACCACGATGACAGACGTGATCGTACAGGTGCCACGTCCAACAGGTTATCCTGAAAGATAAGGAGATGCAGTGTGACCAAATCACGTACAGCACTCCTCATCCTTTCGGAATGAGGTTTTTTTATACGCTTAGAGAACAAAACAATTTTTGTGGGGAAAAAAGCCTGTGGCGGCATCTGCGACCTGTGAGTCAGTACTTTTTTCCTGGTCTGGTAAACCAGTCATTCCCGGAGGTGAGCGCGGGGGGCGCAAGATGTATTTGCTGTTAATCCAAGTATTCCTATGTTTTTTTATTTTATTTCAGAAATCAGAATGTACGTCTTAAAACAACTACAAGGGGGCGTTTACAAATGAAAAAAATCAGTCTGTTCATCGTATCCATCTTAATTCTCGGGGCACTCAGCGCCTGCGGATCAGACCGTTCAGCTCAGGGATCCGGCTCAGGTGAAGCAAAAAAACCGGTCAGACTGCTCAATGTTTCTTATGATCCGACACGTGAACTTTATCAGCAGTACAATAAGCTGTTCGCGAAGTACTGGAAAAAGACAGGCCATCAGGATGTGACGATTCAGCAGTCTCATGGTGGATCCGGAAAACAGGCGCGCTCCGTTATTGACGGACTCAAGGCAGACGTCGTCACGCTCGCTCTTTCCGGCGATATCGATGCCATTGCCGAAAACACGGACAGGCTGGATAAGGACTGGCAGAAACGACTGCCGCAGAATGCAACACCGTATACGTCAACCATTGTTTTCCTCGTCCGGGCCGGTAATCCAAAGAACATTAAGGACTGGGATGATCTGACAAGGAAAAATGTATCTGTTGTTACGCCCAATCCGAAAACCTCAGGCGGGGCTCGATGGAATTATCTGGCCGCCTGGGCTTATGCCGACAAGAAATTCAATAATGACCAGAAGAAAGCAGAGGACTTCGTGAAAAAGATCTATGCAAACGTCAAAGTTCTCGATTCCGGAGCACGCGGAGCGACCACGACTTTCACGGAAAGAGGTGTCGGCGACGTGCTGATCGCCTGGGAGAATGAAGCCTTCCTGAGCATCGATGAACTCGGTAAGGACAAATTTGAAAGGGTCAGCCCTTCACTGAGTATTCTCGCTGAACCGCCCGTTGCCGTTGTTGATAAGAATGCGGAAAGTAACGGAACAGCAAAAGTGGCTGAGGCATATCTGAAGTACCTGTACAGTGATGAAGCCCAGGAAATCATTGCGAAAAGTTATTACCGCCCGCGTAACAAGGAGATTCTGGCAAAGTACAGCGATCAGTTCCCGAAAATTGAACTAGTCACTGTAGATGATCATTTCGGTGGCTGGGCGAAGGCGCAGAAAGAGCATTTTGCCGACGGCGGCACCTTTGATCAGATTTACCAGCCTAAATAAACAAGCTCCGGGTAAATCCATCCGTAGATAATGGAGTTGAGTATTGTGGCTTTTTCCCAACATTTAAAAAAAGGACGGTCCATCCCCGTTTCGGACTGACCATGGGGCTGTCGACGTTCTATCTTTCCCTGCTCGTCCTGATCCCGCTGTCATTTATCTTTATCTATTCAGCACGATCCGGATGGGCGTCCTTTTGGCAGGACGTCACCAACCCGCGTGTCGTTGCATCGTACAAACTGAGTTTCCTGACAGCCCTGGCGGCGGCTTTTGTTAATCTGATTTTCGGTGTCCTGATCGCCTGGGTACTGACCCGTTATACTTTCCCATGGAAACGGGCAGTCGACGGGCTCGTGGATTTGCCTTTCGCTCTTCCGACCGCTGTGGCCGGCATTACGTTGACGACACTCTACTCAGAAAATGGATGGATTGGGCGATGGCTGCCCTTCGACGTCTCTTTTACACCGATCGGTATCACGATTGCCCTGATTTTCGTTGGTCTGCCATTTGTCGTGCGCATGGTTCAGCCGGTTCTGCAGAATTTTGAACGCGAAGTGGAAGAAGCCTCATCTTCGCTTGGTGCGACACCTTTTCAGACCTTCAGAAAGGTGATTTTCCCTCAGCTGATGCCGGCGGCGCTGTCCGGATTCTCGCTGGCGTTTGCCCGCTCACTTGGCGAATATGGTTCTGTTGTATTTATTGCCGGCAATATGCCTTATAAAACAGAAATCGCGCCGCTGATGATTATGACCAAACTGGAGCAATTTGATTATTCTGCTGCGACGGCCATAGCCGTTGTCATGCTTGTCAT
Organism: Sporolactobacillus sp. Y61; assembly: GCF_040529185.1. NCBI lineage: Bacteria > Bacillati > Bacillota > Bacilli > Caryophanales > Sporolactobacillaceae > Sporolactobacillus > Sporolactobacillus sp. Y61. The sequence continues at coordinate 199,650 of NZ_CP159510.1, forward strand.
CTCGTTTCTGCTTATTCTGCTGATTAATCTGATTCAATGGTGGTCGCGTCTTCGCTACGCCGGCCGGTAAAGATACTGAGAGGGAGTCCTTTATGGAAAGTCCTGTTGCGTCTCGTGTTGCCCGTCAGGCAGGTATTGCCCGGCATAATGTAAAAAATACCGCCATACGACTGACTCTGATCGCTCTTGTTCTGCTGTTTCTTTTCTTTTTTCTCGTCATTCCGCTGGTTGCGATCTTTACCGAGGCATTCAGACAGGGGGCAGGATTCTATTTTTCATCCATTACGGAACCTGATGCCCTGTCAGCGATCCGTCTGACGCTGCTGGTTGCCCTGATCGCGGTACCTGTGAACACCATCTTCGGGATCCTGTTCGCCTGGGTCATGACCAAGTACGCCTTCAGGGGGAAAAGTGTACTCATGACATTGATTGATCTGCCTTTTTCCGTCTCTCCTGTCATCGCCGGTCTGATTTTTATCCTGATATTCGGTCAGCACAGTTCATTCGGCAGATGGCTGATGGCGCATGATATCAATATTGTTTTCAATGTACCCGGTATTGTCCTTGCGACGTTATTTGTGACTTTCCCGTTTGTTTCCCGCGAGCTGATTCCGCTCATGCAAAACCAGGGCACTACAGCAGAAGAAGCCTCTCTGACACTTGGGGCAAGCGGCTGGCAAACTTTTCTGAAGGTCACCCTGCCTAATATCAAATGGGCGCTTTTCTACGGCATTATTTTATGCAATGCCCGGGCAATCGGCGAGTTTGGTGCCGTTTCTGTCGTATCCGGCCACATCCGCGGCCTGACGAATACCATGCCGCTGCAAATTGAGAACCTGTATAACGAATATCAGTTTGTTGCCGCCTTTGCCCTGGCTTCAGTCATGTCCCTTCTGGCTGTTCTGACTATGATTCTCAAAGTCATCCTGGAAAATCGTGTGAAACAAGGATTACGCTGAAAAACTACACCCTCGGGAGGGATATCATTTTGAGTATTGAAATCAAGCATGTTTCCAAGGCATATGATGATTTCCAGATTCTGGAAGATATTAATCTGACCATTCCATCGGGGGAACTGGTTGCCCTGCTCGGTCCATCCGGTTCGGGAAAAACCTCTCTGCTGCGCATTGTTGCCGGCCTTGAAGAACCTGATCAGGGACAGATTATCTTTCATGGTGAAAATCTGACCGAGGCCAGCATAAAAGAGCGTCAGGTCGGCTTCGTCTTTCAGCATTATGCCCTGTTTCAGAATATGACGGTTTTCGACAATATTGCTTATGGTCTGCGTGTCCGTCCAAGAAAAATCCGGCCCTCCAGAAGGGAAATCCGTGAAAGGGTCGATCGCCTGCTCAGACTTGTCCGTCTTGAGCCGTACGGAAAACGTTACCCTTCTCAGCTTTCCGGCGGTCAGAAGCAGCGCGTCGCTCTCGCCCGGGCACTGGCTATAGAGCCAAAAATTCTGCTGCTTGATGAACCCTTCGGTGCGCTCGATGCCAAGGTGAGAAAAGAGCTGCGCTTCTGGCTGCGTCACCTGCATGAATCTGTCAGAGTGACGAGCATCTTTGTGACGCATGATCAGGAAGAAGCCTTCGAAGTGGCCGATCGGGTGGTCATCATCCGGGACGGAAAGATTGAACAGATCGGAACACCGGAAGACGTTTACGAATACCCGGCTAATCCTTTTGTTTATGATTTTATCGGAAGTGCGAATCGTTTTGAAGGGAAAATTACACATGGTAAATTCATCGATGGCGCGTTTGAGACCGAGGTCCCGGAATATGCAGATCATGAATCCGGCGGTTTGGGTTTTGTCCGTCCCCATCATTTCATCATTGAAAAAAACCGCTCCGGCAAACAATCGATTCCCGGAACAGTAAAGCACATCCATGCAGCAGGACCCACCATTCGGATTGAAGTTGAAAGATCCGATACTCATGACTTTCTCAACATTGAATTGAATCGTGAGGAATTTGCTGCCCTTGAATTACATGCCGGTCAGCCGACTTACATCCGGCCAAAGAAAGTGCAGGTATTTGTCACTACTCAGTGAAGCATTACCTGGCGGCTGTCACTTATGTTCATCAAACAGGGGAGAAAATTCAATAAAGCGAAACAGGTGCCTGGAGCGCACCTGTTTTTTATGCATTTCCCCGTCTGCCAGGATCTGTTCAGGAGTCGCATCATGCAGGCATCCACAGTGGGTCTCCAAAGAAGATGGCTTTACAGCCCTGACTCCAGATAGAAAAAACAACCATGATATGCACCATGATTGCCCGTATACAAGCCTCTCTTTTTCATGATCCTCTATATGTCGGTTACGGTTTTTCCGCCGCTTCCAGTGCCCGGTGACCGATGTCTTTCCGGAAAAACACATCATCTGTCGCGATGCGCTCAAGATCTTTATTCACAGCGTCGCGTGTGGTACGCAGATCATCACCGAGCCTGGTCACCAGCAGCACCCGGCCGCCGCTGGTCAGCCAGTCCTCACCGTTCTTTTTCGTTCCGGCATGGAAAAGTAATGCCGCACCGGGCAGTGCGCCCAGATCTCCCAGTTTCCTGCCTTTGGGATAGGAACCCGGATAGCCTGCCGTTGCGAGTACAACGCCGACCGCTGTCTTGTCCGACCATGAGAGTGCCGGCTGCCCTCCATCCATCACATCCAGGACAACCTGAACAAGATCGGATTCCAGACGCGGCAGAACGACCTGCGTTTCCGGATCACCAAATCGGCAGTTAAATTCGATCACTTTCGGGCCATCCTTCGTCAGCATCAGACCGGCATAAAGAACACCGGTAAAAGGGCAGCCTTCCTGAACCATCCCGGAAGCAGCAGGTTTGAGGATGGTCTGCACCGCTTCATTGGCAATCTTCCCGGGAATCTGGGGAACCGGCGAATAGGCACCCATACCGCCGGTGTTCGGACCCTTATCCCCATCAAAGGCCCGTTTATGGTCCTGTGCAATCGCAAGCGGCGTCACCGTCTCCCCATTAACGAGTGCCATCAGAGAGAACTCATCACCTGCCAGATATTCTTCAATGACGACACGTGCGCCGGCATCGGCAAATTTTCGATCCTTCATGATGGCTTTGAGCCCCTGTTCAGCTTCGGCCATCGTCATGGCGACAATGACTCCTTTTCCTGCAGCGAGCCCGTCCGCTTTCAGAACAATCGGAGCACCGACCTGCTGCAGATAGTCGCCCGCCTGCTGATAATCTGTAAACGTCTGATAGTGTGACGTCGGGATCTGATTGTTTTTCATCAGGGCCTTCGCAAACGATTTACTGCCCTCAATGCGTGCCGCGGCTTTTGACGGACCAAAAATTTTCAGCCCGCGTGCGGAAAAATAATCAACAATACCACCGACAAGCGGCTGTTCCGGTCCGACAAGGGTCAGATCAACATCATGTGTCTCGGCAAAATCGGCCAGACCTTGAAAATCCATCACGTCAATGGGCGCACATTCGGCGACTGAAGCGATTCCGTCACTTCCCGGTGCCGCATAGAGTTTATCGACCAACGTACTCTGAGCGACTTTCCAGGCCATGGCATGTTCCCGGCCGCCGCCGCCGACAATCAATATGTTCATAGTCCATTCCCCTTTAATCAATGTTTGAAATGGCGCATGCCGGTGAAGACCATGGCAATATGGTATTTATTGGCCATATTGATCGATTCCTTGTCGCGGATTGAGCCGCCCGGCTGAATAATTGCCGTAATTCCGGCTTTTGCCGCTGCTTCCACGGTATCTCCCATCGGGAAGAAGGCATCAGATGACAGGACGGCACCTTTTGCTTTGTCCCCTGCTTCTTCAAGTGCAATTTTTGCCGCACCGACGCGGTTCGTCTGTCCGCCGCCCATACCGACCATCCGGCCATGATTAACCAGCGCAATGGCGTTTGACTTCACATGCTTGACAATTGTCCAGGCAAATTTCAGACTTTCCATTTCTTCATCCGTTGGTTTGCGCTCCGTCGCGACTTTCAGCTGATCCCTGATATCATCATAGCCTTTGGTATCCAGTTCCTGGACAAGCATGCCACCACGTACAGACGTATATTGGACAAAATTCTGCTTATCGTCCGTCAGTTTTACCTGGAGGAGTCTCAGATTCTTCTTTTTCTCAAGAATGGTCAGCGCCTCATCCGAGTACGCCGGTGCAATAACGATTTCCAGGAAAATATGATGCAGTTTCTCTGCCAGAGCCGCATCGACTTCGCGGTTCAGTGCAATGATCCCGCCAAAAATGGACACCGGATCGGCAGCATACGCTCTGTCATAAGCTTCATTCACATTCTCACCGATTCCGATGCCACATGGATTCATGTGCTTGACGGCCACTGCCGCCGGCTGTTTGAATTCTTTGATGATGCCGAGTGCTGCATCAGCGTCGCGGATATTATTATAGGAAAGTTTTTTCCCATGCAGCTGTTTTGCGGCGGCAATCGTTGATTCATTTAACAGGGGATCGCTGTAGAATGCCGCCTTCTGATGCGGATTTTCGCCGTAACGCAGTCCCTGCTTCTTCTCATAGGTGATGGTCAGCTTTTCCGGGAACTCCTCACCGGTCTGCTTTGTAAAGTAATCGGCAATCAGCGCATCATAAGCAGCCGTATGACGGAAAGCTTTGGCCGCAAGTTTCTGTCTCAGTTCAAACGGTACTTCAGCATGTTCATTGAGACTTTCCGCAACACGATCATAATCGGCCGGATCACAGACAACCGTGACGCTCTTATGATTCTTCGCTGCAGAGCGGAGCATACTCGGACCACCGATATCGATGTTTTCTACCGCTTCGTCATAGGTGACATCCGGCTTCGCAATCGTTTCTTTAAACGGGTAAAGGTTCACAATAACAAAATCGATCGGCTGAATGCCATGTTCTGCGATCGCGTCCATATGCGCCTTTTTATCACGGACAGCGAGCAGTCCGCCGTGGATCGCCGGATGAAGGGTCTTGACACGTCCATCGAGAATTTCCGGAAAACCGGTAACGTCGCTGACTGATTTGACCGGGATACCGGCCGCTTCAATCTCTTTTTTGGTCCCGCCGGTTGAGATGATCTCAATCCCTGCATTCACCAGTTTTTTCACAAAATCGATCAGTCCAGTTTTGTCTGAAACGCTAACCAGAGCACGTTTTACCACGTTGATACTTCCTTTCACTTATCTGTCAGTAATTTTTCAATGGTTTTCGGATAAAGCCGGTGTTCTGTTTCATGGATCCGCTGTTCAAGTGTATCAAGGGTGTCGGCGCTCGCAACAGGAACGGGCGCCTGGGCGATGATCGGCCCGGTATCCATGCCTTCGTCAACATAATGCACGGTCACGCCGGTCACCTTAACCCCTTTGCGAAACGCCTGCCCGATCGCATCCAGACCGGTGAAAGACGGCAGCAGCGACGGATGAATATTCACAATCCGGTGCGGGTAAGCGTCAAGCAGTGTATGCCCAAGCAGTCGCATATATCCGGCAAGGAAAATATATTCGATGCCGCGTTTCCGGCAGGCAGCAACAATCTGCTCTTCAAAGGCACGCTTCGAAGGGAAGTCCTTCCGTGAGACCACAAGTTTTGCCACATCTGCCTCTTGGGCACGGCGGATGACCCGGGCTCCCGGCTGATCACAGACCAGCAGTTCAAGCGTTGCCGGTATCTTGCCGAGTCGCACAGCTTCAAGGATCGCCTGAAAGTTTGTTCCGTTTCCGGACGCAAAGACGGCTATTTTATGCTTCATGATGGTTCACCAGCGTCAATCCCTGTTTTTCCACAACACGCCCAATGATATAAGGCCTCTCGCCGAACTCAAGGAGTTTCTCAAAAGCATTCTGTTCGTCCTGAGGGGAAACGGCAATCACCATACCGATCCCCATGTTGAACGTATGAAACATGTCGTCCGGATCGAGACTGCCGATCTCTTTCAGCCACCGGAACACATCCGGAAGCGGCCAGGCGTCTGTATCAATTTCCGCACCAAGCCCTCCGGTGAACATGCGCGGGACATTTTCATACAATCCCCCGCCGGTGATGTGAGCCAGCCCGTGAACATCCAGGGAGCGAATCAGCTTAAGCAGCGGTTTTACATAGATACGCGTCGGTTTCAGCAGTTCCTGACCAACCGTGAGCTTCGGATCGGGCGCGAACGGGCTGTCATAACCCAGACCTGCCGCGGTGATCAGTTGCCGGACCAGGGAAAATCCATTGCTGTGCAGACCGTTTGAAGCAAGACCGATCAGGCTGTCTCCGGCTTCGATCCGCTCGCCGGTGATTCTCTTCGCTTTTTCAACCACACCGACTGAAAAACCGGCAATATCGTAATCTTCTCCCTGATACATGCCAGGCATCTCAGCGGTTTCGCCGCCGACAAGCGCGCAACCCGCTGCTGCGCAGCCATCAGCAATCCCCTTTACGATGGCTTCCGCTTTCTCCGGCTCCAGTGAGCCACAGGCCAGATAATCGAGAAAATAAAGCGGTTCAGCCCCCTGCGTGACAATGTCATTCACACACATGGCAACCGCGTCGATCCCGATCGTGTCGTGTTGCCCGGTTTTAAAGGCAACCATCAGCTTGGTTCCGACACCGTCCGTTCCGGAAACGAGCACCGGTTCCTTTATGTTCATCTTCGACAGATCAACGGCTCCGCCGAATCCGCCCAGGCCGCCGATGACTTCCGGTCTGAACGTTCGCCGGACGTGTTTCCTGATCCGATCGACCGTCTCATAACCGGCTTTAATATTCACACCGGCCTTTTTATATGCATCGGCCATTCCAGATCCTCCTCAGACAAGCAGTTCTTTTTCATGTGGCAGCACCGTATCCGGATAAATTTCCGTCGGGTAACTGCCGGTAAAGCAGGCCAGACACTGGCCGCAATTTTTCAGCGCCGGATCACGGCCAATCGCCTTCTTCAGACCGTCCACACTGAGATAGACAAGGGAGTCGGCGCCGATGATTTCCCGGATTTCTTCCACTGAATGTTTGGCGGCAATCAGTTCCGACGACGTCGACGTGTCGATCCCGTAAAAGCAGGGATGGGTAATCGGTGGCGAACTGATCCGTACGTGCACTTCAGTGGCACCGGCTTCACGCATCATGTTGACGATGCGCCGGCTCGTGGTCCCGCGGACAATCGAATCGTCAACCATGACGACTCTTTTCCCTTCAATAATAGCCCGGACCGGGGATAATTTCATCTTCACGCCCTGCTCACGAAGCTCCTGAGACGGCTGGATGAAGGTCCGCCCGACATAACGGTTCTTGATCATTCCAAGTTCATAGGGGATTCCTGTGGCTTCGGCATAGCCGATCGCGGCTGAAATACTGGAATCCGGAACGCCGGTTACGACATCTGCCTCAACAGGTGCTTCCTGGGCCAGCATTTTTCCAAGATTTTTACGTGCGGCATGAACATTAATCCCCTGAATATTGCTGTCCGGGCGTGAGAAATAGATGTATTCCATACTGCAGATCGCCGGTTCGGTATGATTGGTAAAAAATTCCGAACGCACCCCTTGATTATCGATCACCAGGATTTCACCCGGGTTCACATCGCGAACATACGTCGCACCGATCAGGTCAAAGGCACAGGTCTCAGAGGCAACCACCCAGCTATTGCCGAGCCGGCCTAGTGAAAGCGGCCGCAGACCGTTCGGATCCAGTGCCGCAATCATCTGATGCTCCGTCAGCATGGTCAGAGCATAAGCCCCCTTGATCACCGACAGTGCATGCTTCAGGCTTTCCATAAAGTTGTCAGAAAAATCCCGTTTGATCAGATGAGCAATGACTTCCGTGTCTGAGGTGGTCTGGAAAATACTTCCCCGTTCCTCGAGCTCCCCCTTCAGTTTGTGCGCATTCACCAGGTTGCCGTTATGGGCAATCGAAAGGGAATCCTTCTGTGAGCGAAAAACAAGCGGCTGCACATTCGCATAACTGTTTCCACCCTGAGTGGAGTAGCGGACGTGTCCGATCGCCGCATAACCCTTGCTGAGTGCTTCCAGTTTTTCGTGATCGAAAACGTCGTTAACCAGCCCGAGGCCTTTATGATCATAAAGATGTTTTCCATCTGTTACAGCAATGCCGGCGCCTTCCTGGCCTCTGTGCTGCATGCTGTGAAGTCCGTAATAGGTCAGCTTTGCTGCATTTTCATGCCCCCAGATTCCAAAAACACCACATTCCTCGTTCAGTTCTTTGCCGACATCATACATGACAGAACTCCTCTCCAGTCCTTTTCAAGTTCCGGTCGATTAAGTCGCACTGTTTCAGAGTCAAATTTCAGGATGATTTGTTCACTGCGGATCACCGTCCCGATTCGGACGGCGTCTTCAACTGTAGATTCAAAGGCGGCCGAAGCCGGTTCAGGGACGGAAATCAGGTATCGTGACTGGGTTTCGGAGAACAGTTCCACCACCGGATCCGTGTGAAAAGAAAGACGGGCGCCGAAATCCGTACCGAATACCGAGTCGGCCACAGCGGCGGCCAGGCCGCCTTCGGACAGGTCGTGTGCTGAAGAGACAAGGCCGGATGTAATCGCTTTGAGAATCTGCTTCTGACGCTTTTTCTCAAGAGAAAGATCCAGCTTTGGTGCCTTCCCGGATGCCTTTCCTTTCAACAGCAGCTGCAGCGCGCTGCCTCCGAATTCAGCCTGCGCCCGCCCGACAAGATAGACAGCGTCGCCTTCCTGTTTAAATGCGGCCGAAGTCACGTGATCCAGATGCTCAATGAGCCCGACCATGCCGACGACCGGAGTCGGATCAATGGCTTCATGATCCGTCTCATTATAAAGCGAAACGTTTCCGCTGATGACCGGTGTCTCAAGGACCCGGCAGGCTTCCGCCATCCCGTTCACCGCTTCTTCCATTTCCCAGAACACTTCCGGATTTTCCGGACTGCCAAAATTGAGGCAATCGGTGATGCCAAGGGGGATGCCTCCGGAGCAGACAATATTGCGTGCTGCTTCGGCAACTGCAATCCGGCCTCCCTCTTTTGGATCAACGGCCAGATATTTCGCATTGCAGTCCGTCGTCATCGCCAGTCCCTTATTCGTGCCGCGAACGCGGATCACGGCTGCGTCAGAACCTGGCGGGATGACTGTATTCGTCTGCACCATATAATCGTACTGACGGGTCACCCAGTCTTTCGCAGCCAGAGTCGGCTGCATCAGCAGCTTTCGGATCGTCCCGGCATAATCGGTAATGGATGGATGCCATGCAGGGGCTGACTGATTTTCTTTATATTCAGCGGGAACTTGCGAGGGCATGTGCCGGACCGGAGCGGAAGCAAGTGCATCCGAAGGCACTTCTGCCACGACTTTGCCCCGGTGTTCCAGTCTGAGCACTTCTTCTTCAATCACTTCGCCGACAGCTACCGCGTGCAAGCCCCAGTGGGAGAAGATCGACTGGATTTCCTTCTCACTGCCCTTTTTAATCACGATCAGCATCCGTTCCTGTGATTCAGAAAGCATCATTTCATAAGGCGTCATCCCGGTCTCACGCTGGGGAATCAGATCGAGATTCATATGAATCCCGACGCCCGCTTTGGCGGCCATTTCACTGGCTGAAGAAACAAGCCCCGCCGCCCCCATGTCCTGGATCCCGACAAGTGCTTCGTGTCTCGTAAGTTCCAGGCACGCTTCAACAAGCAGCTTTTCCATAAACGGGTCACCAACCTGAACAGCCGAGCGCTTCTCATCCGACTTCGCTGAGATTTCTTCAGAGGCAAAGGTGGCCCCGTTAATTCCATCGCGCCCCGTGCTCGCTCCGACATACATCACCGTATTGCCGATACCGCGCGCCTGGCCGACCTGAATATCCTGATGGTTCATGATGCCGACACACATGGCGTTGACAAGCGGATTGCCGTTATAACACGGGTCAAACTGCAATTCACCTCCGACCGTGGGGATCCCGATGCAGTTCCCGTATCCGGCAATGCCGCTGACCACCTCTTCAAACAGATAACGGACACGCGGATCACTCAGATCACCGAAACGGAGAGAATCGAGCAGGGCCACCGGGCGGGCACCCATCGAAAAGACATCCCGAATAATTCCGCCGACGCCTGTCGCCGCCCCCTGGTACGGCTCAATCGCCGACGGATGGTTATGACTTTCAATTTTAAAGACAACTGCCTGACCGTCACCGATATCCAGGATCCCTGCACCTTCACCGGGACCCTGGAGCACGCGTTTACCTCGGGTTGGAAATTTTTTTAAAAGCGGTTTTGACGTCTTGTAACTGCAGTGCTCCGACCACATCACGGAAAAAAGTCCGGTCTCCGTGTAATTCGGTTTGCGTCCAAGAAGCCGTTTGACTTCCTGAAACTCATCCTCCGTCAGCCCCATGGTTCTATAGATTTTTTTCTGTTCAATCTGTTCCGGTGACGGTTCAAGATGTGTAAGCGGCATGAGCGGATTCCCTCCAGTTGTTCAAAATGGACTTGAAAAGGCGGAGACCGTCGACGTTGCCAAGCAGCGCATCAGCTGCCCGTTCCGGATGAGGCATCATCCCGAGCACGTTCCCGCTGCTGTTGACAATTCCGGCAATATTGGCCATTGAGCCGTTTGGATTTTCACCGGCATAGGAAAAGACAATCCGGTGGTTCTCCTTAAGTTCCTTCAGCGTCTGATCATCACAGAAGTAATTCCCTTCGCCATGAGCGATGGGGATGCGAATGGTTTCCCCTTTTTGATATAAAGAGGTAAAAAGCGTCCGGTTATTCTCTACTTTAAGATGGACGGTTTCACAGATGAATTTCAGATCGCGGTTTTTCAGGAGTGCTCCCGGCAGAAGTCCGGACTCTGTCAGGATCTGGAAACCGTTGCAGACGCCGAGCACCGGTTTTCCTTCCCGTGCTGCACGGATCACCGCCGGCATAATCCCGGAGAAACGGGCAATCGCCCCGCAGCGGAGATAATCTCCGTAAGAGAAGCCGCCCGGAATCATCACGGCATCGAACCCCTCAAGCGAGGTCTCCCCGTGCCAGACGTATTCCACGTCTTCACCCAGTCCGTCTTTTATCGCGTAGTACATGTCCTGATCACAGTTTGATCCTGGAAAAACGATGACTGCGGTTTTCACGGGCGGGCCTCCTCTTCGATTTCATAACGGTAATTTTCAATGACGGTGTTGGCCAGCAATTTGTCGCAAATTTCGTCCACCTGCTGAGCCAGGTCTGCCGTATCCTCCATTTCGAGTTCGATGAATTTCCCGATCCGGACATCTTTCACCTTTTTATAATCCATATTATGAAGCGACTGCATGACCGCCTGTCCCTGCGGATCCAGGACACTTTCCTTGAGCGTAATGAATACCTTCACCTTTTTCATTTCACACCCTCCAGTCGGTTCAGCAGTTTTTCATAAGTCTCCGGGAGATCAGCGATATTGCGACGGAATACATCCTTATCCAGCTTCTCGTGCGTTTTTCTGTCCCACAGGCGGCAGCTGTCCGGGGAAATTTCATCAGCAAGGACAATATCTCCTGTTGTTTTCAGTCTGCCGAACTCAATCTTGAAGTCGACCAGCAGAATGCCCGCTTCTGAGAAAAGGTCCTGCAGAATCGTGTTGACACGGGCGGCCAGACTGCGGATCTCCGCCAGATCTTTCTCTGTCGCGAGCCCGATTGCCTGCGCGTGATCATCGTTAATCATCGGATCGCCGAGTTCATCGCTTTTGTAATAAAATTCAATGATCGTCCGTCCGAGGCGGACCCCTTCATCAAGCCCGAAGCGCTTTGCCAGGCTGCCTGCCACCACGTTACGGACAACGACTTCAATCGGAATGATATCCACAGCTTTGACCAGCTGCTCTGTCTCAGAGATTTTGTCGATAAAATGTGTCGGAATACCCTTGCCCTGAAGCACATGAAAGATTCGGGTGCAGATGGCATTGTTCAGTTTTCCCTTGCCCGGAAATACAGCTTTTTTCTTCCCGTTAAAAGCTGTTGCATCGTTTTTATACACGACACGCAGAACATTCGGATCATCGGTCGTAAACATTTTTTTCGCTTTACCTTCGTAGAGCAGCTGGCTCATGGTTTTATCCCCTTTTGTTCGATATTTTTCTATGATTATGGGCGCGATCATTTACTCCGGCTTCAGTCATTCAGGCCGAGCCGTTCAAAAATCAGATTCACGTTCTTCAGGTGATAGGTTTCATCAAAGCAGGCATCCAGTTCCGCCGGTGAGAGCCGGTCCGTCACGCGGGTATCCTTATCCAGCAGTGATCTGAACGGTGTTTCCGTCTCCCAGGATTTCATCGCATTCGGCTGAACGATATCATAGGCTTCCTCCCGGCTCAGACCTTTTTCAATCAGTGCCAGAAGCACATGCTGAGAGAAGGGCAGGCCGAATGTCCGTTTCATGTTGCGCCGCATATTTTTCGGGAACACGGTCAGGTTTTCCAGGATGTTCGAGAAACGGTGCAGCATATAATCGAGACCAATCGTCGCATCCGGCAGAATGACGCGTTCTGCCGAGGAATGCGAGATATCACGTTCATGCCAGAGCGGCACATTTTCGTAGGCTGTGAGCATGTAGCCGCGGATCACCCGGGCCATGCCGCACATATTTTCCGAACCGATCGGATTGCGCTTATGAGGCATGGCAGAGGATCCCTTCTGGCCCTTGGCAAAACCTTCTTCGACTTCACGAATCTCCGAGCGCTGCAAGCCGCGGATTTCCACGGCAAATTTTTCGATCGATGTCGCGATCAAAGCCAGCGTCGCCATATAATGGGCATGACGGTCACGCTGCAGCACCTGAGTCGAAATGGGAGAAGCTTTCAGACCGAGATGCGTGCAAACATAGCGTTCAACGGACGGATCAATATTGGCATAAGTGCCGACCGCACCGGATAGTTTCCCGACACGGATATCCTCCGCAGCCGCCTTAAACCGGGCCAGATTCCGTTTCATTTCTTCGTACCACAGGGCCATGACAAGGCCAAATGTCGTCGGTTCGGCATGGACACCATGCGTCCGGCCCATCATCACAGTATTTTTATATTTTTTCGCTTTGCCGCGGATGACATCGATAAAATGTTCGATATCCTTCAACAAAAGGGTATTGCATTGTTTCAGCAGATAAGACTGCGCCGTATCGACCACGTCCGTCGATGTCAGGCCATAATGTACCCACTTTTTTTCATCGCCGAGCGATTCGGAAACGGTCCGGGTGAAAGCCACCACATCATGGCGGGTGATCTTTTCAATTTCGTGAATCCGGTCCACCGTAAATGTAGCCTTCTCCCGCAGTTTTCTGCAGTCTTCTTTGGGAATCTCACCGATTTCGGACCAGCCCTCGCAGGCAAGAAGCTCTACTTCGAGCCAGACCCTGTACTTATTTTCTTCCGTCCAGATTGCGCCCATCTCCGGCCGCGTGTAACGATCAATCATGCCTTTCGACCTGCTTCCTGTTCGATTTTCCATATCCCTGATTTCTGAGCTTTCGCTATCGCGTCCTCAACTGTATCGCCGAGGATGTTCAGATGGCCCATTTTTCTGCCGTACCTTGCTTCCGCTTTTCCGTACAGATGCAGATGAGCATCAGACAGCAGATCCAGGTGATCCAGAAGCGGCTGCACATGCTGGCCAAGGATATTGACCATAATCACCGGCTTTAACAGCTGCGTGCCCGCAAGCGGCAGACCGCAGATTGCGCGGACATGCTGCTCGAACTGCGAGGTTTCACAGGCATTGATGGAAAAATGTCCGGAATTATGCGGGCGCGGTGCCGTCTCATTCACGTAGACGGTGCCGTCCGTTCCGACAAACATCTCAACCGCGAGCGTCCCGACAAGATGCAGGGACTCCGCAAGACGCAGGGCATGCTGTGTCGCCTCTTCGCGGAGTGCGTCTGTAATCCGGGCCGGAACAAGGGTATGATGAAGAATATTATGACGGTGAATGTTTTCAGCAACCGGAAAAACCGAGGTTTCCCCCTTCGTGCTGCGAACCACAATGACCGAAATCTCTTTCTCAAATGGCAGCCATTTTTCAAGTTCAAACGGCGTCCTGCCGATGTACGGGAGGGCTTCCTGCAGGTCATTTTCAGAATGCAGAACATACTGCCCCTTACCGTCGTAACCCCCTTCCGTCGTTTTCAATACGGAAGGAAATCCGATTTTGGCAAGCGCCGTTTTCAATTCGTCGCTGTTTCTCACAGGCAGATACGGAACAACCGGCAGTCCGGCCTTACGGATTGCTGCCTTTTCATTCAGCCTGTCTTTTGTTATTTCAAGTAAATGATAGCCCTGCGGAAGATAACTGTATTTCTGCAGATAATCCGCTGTCTTCACGTCCACATTCTCAAATTCATAAGTGACCACATCGGCACAGGCGGCCATTTTCTTTGCTGCCTCGGGATCATCGTATGCGGCAACAATGGCTGTGTCGGCAACCTGGGCACAGGGGCAGTCCTCAGTCGGATCGAGCACGGCAATGCGGTATCCCATCTGTTTCGCCGCAATCGCCATCATCCGTCCAAGCTGTCCGCCGCCCAGGATGCCAATGGTTTGTCCCGGTAAAATGGTTTTCTGCATCAGTTTAACTCACTTTCCTTTACTTTCTGCTCCATTGATTTCCGGTAATGTTCCAGTCTGTCTTTTAATGCCTCATCAAATGCCGACAGGAACTGTGCGGCAAGAAGTCCGGCATTGACCGCACCGGATTTGCCGATGGCTACAGTCGCAACCGGTATACCGGCCGGCATCTGGACAATCGACAGCAGTGAATCCATACCACTCAGCGCATGTGACTGAACCGGAACACCGATAACCGGCAGGGTCGTCTTCGCGGCAATCATTCCCGGCAGGTGTGCCGCTCCCCCGGCTCCGGCAATGATGACCTTCAGTCCGCGTTCTCTTGCCGACTCGGCATAGCGGAACATCAGATCCGGTGTCCGATGCGCCGAAACGACATTTTTCTCATATGGAATCTCCATTTTGTCCAGAATGTCACAGGAACGCTTCATAGTTTCCCAGTCCGATGTGCTTCCCATCACTACACCAACTGCTATCTGACTCACATTATGGCCTCCTAAAATCTTTGCCCGGTGAACACGTACAGACATAAAAAAGCCCAGAACAGCTGATTCTCCGTGCGAAGAGAAAACAGACCGTCTGGTCAAACCGCGGGCAGCGGTCTGCAAGTCAAACGTTTCTTTTTTCCCTTCATAGTCCGGCAATTCTCGGTCGCCGGGTAGAAACAGTTGGGCCATATTCCCAAAAATATATGACAGGGTTTGTTATGTCCTTTTTTAACACCTTCATCATATCAGTATCGTTCAGAATGTGTCAACCAAAATTCGAACATTACACGAAGCTTTTGGATTTATTGTTCGCCTTTTGCCGGTCGCAGCTGCCCCTCAATCACACAATGCCGGCCGGCAACTTCCGGTCCTTCCGGTCCTTCCCGGAAAAAAGGACGCTGTGAACGCATAATGGGATCATATCCTTCTTTTTTCATCCGATCCAGACAGTCATCAATCGTTTCATTTTCCTGAACAATAAAGATCTTCCGGGCCGAATGACGTTTCTGATGCGCATGCTGCTTTCTGCTTTTCTTCAATGAACTTCACCACCTGATTCGAGCGATCCTGTCTATTATACCAGTGGACGTGTGCGAGGCGCACCAGTGCCACATTTTTCAGGAAACATAAAACCCGAGTGCAACGCACCCAAATGCAAACAGAATCGCTCCGGTGACACCTGTCACAACATGGATGACAAAACTGGGGATATGGTTCAGCGCGCTGCCTTCGATCGTCATCGCAATGCTTGCCGAATTGTCCTTTCCTTTTTCGTGCTCGGCACGCATCATTAATTTTCTTCCTGCCGTTCTGAGCCGGTTGGTCAGTACAAATCCGAGCGTCAGGACGGCGAATCCGGCAACCCAGAAAATAACCGCCAGAATCAATGAAATCATGGTCCATCACGTCCTTTACAGGGGTTATTTCTATCTTGCCTGTATCCGGACCGGCTTATGCAGAAAGCTGTTCCTGTGAAGAAAACGGCGATCGTCAACTCAGGCATGCCTTAAAGCTAAAAAATCCTCTCTCTTTTTACAGAGAAAGGATCTATTGCACTATCCGTTCAGATATTCAGGACCCAGAAGAAAATGATAAAGACAAAGAACAGCCCGTAAACGATCGGGTGTACTTCTTTTCCGCGGCCGGCGGCAATCATCGTGATTGGATAAACAATGAATCCGAGCGCGATACCGTCGGAAATGCTGTACGTCAGCGGCATGCCCAGTACGGTCAGGAAAGCCGGAACAGCAATTTCAAATTTATCCCACGGAATGCCCTTCAGCGCGGTGGCCATCAGCACGCCGACAATGATCAGCGCCGGGGCAGTGACCTGCGAGGTGACAACAGCCAGGAGCGGCGAGAACAGCAGGCCGAACAGGAAGAGAATCCCGGTGACGACCGCTGTAAAGCCGGAACGGCCGCCTACTGCAATTCCGGTTGATGACTCAACGTAAGCTGAAGTCGGTGAAGTCCCCAGTATAGAACCGGCAAGCATTGATGTCGAGTCGGCAAGCAGGGCCTGCCCGACGCGCGGCATTTTATTATTTTTAATAAATCCAGCCTGTTCCGCGAGCCCGATCAGTGTCCCTGCTGTATCGAAGAAGGTGACCAGAAGGAAAGTCAGAACAACGACAGCGAGCTGAAGCGTATTGATATCACCAATATGGGTAAGGGCAACACCAAAAGTCGGAGCGAGACTCGGTGCGGCCGAAACAATTGCGGAGGGCAGCGGAACCAGATGGAAAATCATGCCGACAATTGCTGTCAGCACCATACCGATAAAAACCGATCCCGGTACCTTGCGAACCATCAGAATGATCGTTGCGATCAGTCCGAAAATCGTCAGCCAGGTTGTGCCGACGTTCAGTGGGCCGAAAGCGACAAGTGTTGACTTGTTAGCGACAATCAGTCCGCCTTGTTGAAGTCCGATAAAAGCAATAAAAAGTCCGATGCCGGCCGCCATCGCCAGCTTCAGGCTCTGTGGGATGGCATCGATGATCAGTTCCCGGATCTTAAAAATGGTAATCAGGAAGAAAATAACGGCAGCGATAAACACGCCGGCCAGCGCTGTCTGCCAGGGGATTTTCATGCCAATAACAACAGAAAAGGCGAAAAAGGCGTTGACCCCCATGCCCGGTGCAATCGCGATCGGATATTTAGCGACAAGCCCCATGATCAGGCAGCCGAGAGCACTCGAAAGAGCCGTTGCTGTGAATACGGCCCCCTTGTCCAGACCCGCGTTGGCAAGAACAACCGGATTGACGAACAGTATGTAGGCCATGGAAATAAATGTCGTCAGTCCGGCCAGTGATTCACGTCCTGCTGATGTTTTCAGTTCGGAAAAATGGAAATAACGTGAAAGCCAGTTTTCGTTCACAATGATCCTCCTTTTGCAGCTGTTAGCGTCTGTCCTCTTAGAAACAGAAAGAAACCGGTACAGGCCGCCCGTTCGATAATATCCGGGAGTTTATGAAAAGCCAATAAGAGCAGAAAAAGGCGGCCGGTACAGGATCTGAATGTCTTTTGAAGAGGTACAGACTCTTTTTTGCACGTTCATTATAACAGTGTGCAGGCAGAGGAGTCAATCAAATAACGAACGTTTACAGTCCAGTTCAATTTGAATGTTCGTTCTTTACAGGCCGCTGGCGCACGGCACCGTTTACAGATTGGCCCCCTTCTCCGACTGCCATCTGCTGACTTCCGGCTTCTGAACCCTGATTTTCTCTTTATGTGTCCACTTTTTTGCTGCCTCCTCCGTTTCCCAGGTGTCGTCCATTCCGTGAATCAGCCACTGTCTGGTCTCCGCCTCCCAGATCATCCGGAACACGACCCCGCGCTGATAGGAGTCATCATACATATGTGAATCCCCTTTTATCCAGTAGACATATTTATAGGAAACAACTGTTTCAATCGATGCATTCCATCTTCCGCCATACCGGGAGATCTCGATGGAATCAAGATTGACCGTCATACCAAGATAGGAAGATTCAATGGCTTCAAGGTGCGTTCTGATGGTCGCAAACTGGGCCATTCTGCTTTGTGATTGCTGCATCCTGAATATTTCCGTCGCCGACGGCAGTTTATCCGGATGATAATCAGCAGTTTCCCATTCGGATACCTCAGCATTAAACTGATGAACGGAAGCCATTACCTGCTTCTGAAAAGTCGGATCAGAGCGGACCCACTGCGCCGTATCTGCCTGAACCGTCACTTCATCTCCCCAGAGCGCTATCTGTTCTTTTTTGACAAAAAGCCCAAGTTCATTCGTCAGAAATTTCTCAAGCCGGTATTTGCCGGGGAATACCGGACCGAAACGATCCTTTTCTTTCGTCTGCGGAACCGTATGCCCTTCCAGTTTGAGTGACAACCTGTCCCCTTCCTGCAGCCCGGAAACCATGATCATCTGAGGCTTGATTTTTACTCTGTACGTTGTAAAAAAGAACAGGAATTTATCGGAAGGGGTTAAAGTCAGGACCGCGTCCGAATCAAAGCTGCCTTCTCTGATCTCCTTTTTTAAGGCGTGCATTGCCTCTGTAAACACATCTTTCTCCTCTTTCAGATAAAGAAGCAGTCCGCCGGCTGCATTCCTGTCAAATGCCGTCTTTTTGTCCGCGGAGATCATCAGGCCCTGCAGCTTCTCTGCCTTGTTTTCCCGTATGGCCTGTTCAAACCTTTCGAGTGTACGTTCCGGAGCAGACAGGTGCCATCCGGTGAGAAGAAACAGGACCGCAGCTATACTGACAAGCGCGCCGGCAATGATCCAATAGTTCCGAAGCATATCAATCCCTCCCTTCAGGCATTCTATGCCGGGAACGTTTGTCCGCGGCATCGCCGTTTCATTTTTACTCAGATAAATCCCGTATATTTCTCCGGCGGGAAAAAGGACAAACCGGTTCATTCTATTTCATTTTCCCGACGCATAGAACCCCTTGTAGAAGTTTTATAAGGTTATTGATGAAACGGAATTGGAGGTTGATCGCCATTAAGAACAGAGTCAGCTTATTGATTTTCAGTCTTGTCCTCGTACTCTTTGTCGCCGGATGCGGTAAGGATGAAAATGGAAAGGGAAGCTCCGATGTTGCGTCCGTCAAAGTTAAAAACGGACTGTATATCACACATGAAGGCCAGGAAAACACAAAAGAAAGTGCCCTTCTTGCACTCAATCTCACCGTCACCAACCACATGGGCGAAACACTGGAACTTTACCCCGGGGATTTTACACTGTTTGATTCCGATGAGACGAAAGTACCGGCTGAGGAGACGATTTATGACGATTCAGGCAAATTCAAAGTGATGGACAGCGCCGATCTTCCAGACGGGAAGTCCGCCTCGGGATACATTGCATTCAGAATTGATAAAAGCAAGTCCTATGAACTGCACTATCAGCCCTCTGTTTTCGATCCGGATAAAAAAGCCGAACCTGTTATTGTCAAAATCAGCGGCAAGGATTATAAAGATCAGCAAAAGGATATCCTCGATGCCGCCAGTGCCTACCTGAATGTCGTTTTCTTCGGAAAACAGGAGACAAACTACGCAAAGCTTGTCGCAAATGATGCGAAAAAAGAGGAGGAACAGATCAGGGACCTGTTTACGGAAAATGCAGATTTTGGTGAAGACATCTCACCATCAGAAACAGAGGCAGCCTGGCAGGCGTTTAAAAAAACAAACGGTGAAAAAGGGAAAATTGACTTGAATGTGCAGACGGCTTTCGCCGAAACGGCTGAGGTCGAAGTGACACCCACCGTGCTGAATTTTAATGATATGTACGATGCGGTTCAGGATCTCCGGGATCAGTTTATCGATGACAACCGGGGGAAATACCCGGATTATAATACGGCCCAAAAGGCATGGAATAAGTATCTGATCAAACATATCGCCGATGTTTTCAATAACTCCGATGTGAAAGAATCAGACGAAAGCTACCCGATCAAACTGATTAAGGATGGAACCAGGTGGCGTATAGATTCCGAAAAACGAACGGAAAACTACGAATTCGAATCTCTCTCTGAAGTGATGACAGGGGGGTATTAATGGGGAACGACCGGCTGCGGTTTTTATTGATTTTCACACTCAGACTTTCTTGATCAGGATGACAGCATCCTGATTTCTTTTTTTAATTTATGTCTGAATTATCCCATAGAAAAGTGCATCATTAAGCCCCCGTTAACCGGAGTTGCCTTTTTCAGTTCAAGACAGGGTTCAGAAAAACTAATCCTCCGACGCACCTCGGACTTGCCCGCCGGGAAGCCTTTTTTCATTAGATGACATGCAAAAGTGAGGGCATAGAGCGTAAAATTTCACTTCAATTCAAACCTGGCGGCGAAAACTCCGTCGGACATTTCTCTGATCACCCGGTACTTTCCCGTGTCAGCGGATATTTGAGGGTTTTTTCTGAAAGGCTGATGTCTTCCTCTGCCATTTGACCCGGTTTCAGTAGCCTGGCTATCTCTATAAATGCCACATCGTCACGGAAAGGGATCTGAAACCACGTCCCCTCCTGATATTTTTCGATCTGATAACTCAGACCGTAACTGAGCGTCTTTCCGGTTCGGTTTACAAGGGTCACGGTAATCCTCTCTGTATGGACAGGATAGGTGCTTCTCCCCGTTTTCATGATGATATTCGGATTCTTATTCATCTGATCCTCAGAAAATCTCGATTTTGCAAGCGGCATCTCACGGGTGTCTGAACCCCGACTGAAATCAGAGTTGCAGCCGGCTACAAGATTCAGTGACAACGATACAAATACAAGCCACCGTATTTTTCTTCTGAACATGTCCTGGCCTCTTTTCGAATGACATCTGTGACAGAAACATCAGGTAAAAACAGAACCGAAACTGGATAAATGGCGTTTTGACCAGCAGGAGAACGGCTTATGGGGCAGGATCATGTCCACGTTTTACAGGCTGCCTGTCCGCTTCTCCCACTGTTATTATTCATTATATTCAGGAGGTGAGTCAATTGACATGCAAACTCCAGATGGTGATGCGGGCTGTTAACGTACCGGGGCAAAGAATAAAAGGGGCAGGAATCAATAACCGGCTCATCGCTCAGATTATTTTCTTCCTGCCCCTGACCATTCATTTTAGATCTTCATCATTCTTCACCAGTCCGTGCAGGCTCATCGTCAGCATGGCCAGCAGCTTATCGACATACGGCATGATCTCTTCAAAAGTAGCTCCCGGATGAGTTTTAAAATAGCCCAAAGTTTCTTTTGCATAATATTCGTAATGAGATACAAGCACGGCTTTTAATACCTCTCTGTCGACACCTTCTTTGAGGTCAAGCCGGTCAATGGTCTGCTCAACAAACGCCGGCGTGGTATCCATCAGTTCTCTGAACAACTTTTTCATTTTCTCTGACAGGGTCTTCGGGGGCCTGATCAGTGCACTCAGAATGAACCGGTAAATATCCGGATAGGTTTTGTAAAAGCGGAATTCCGTCTCACAGATCTGCTTAATATCCGCAATGACGTGCTTCGTCAGATGCCAGTTTTCATAATCCAGTTCCTTCAGCGTGAATTTAAGCGCGTAATCCACACTGGCCTCAAAGAGCTTCTCCTTAGACTCAAAGTAATGAAAAATCAGTCCTTTGGAAACGCCGGCTGACCTGGCCATCTGATTGGTTGAAGCCTGATCGAAACCTTTAACAGCAAACTCATGAACAGCAGCCATTAAAATCGCTTTTTCTTTTGATTCATCCATTTAGGCCTTCAAATCCTTCCTCCTGTAAATCCAGTATGTCGCAAGAAAGCAGACGGCAAGCACAATCAGATCGGTAATCACATATTTCCATTCAATGCCGTGATTGAATACATTACTCGGAAGCGCGGTGTCCACCGGCGAGAAATAGACGAGGAACTCATAGTCAGCCTGGAGCCTGCCGACAATTCCGAGAATATAGGTTAAAAATACCAGCGCCAGCGAAATCGATGTCGTCGACTTACTCGATGCAAGCAGTGAAGAAATCAGGATGCCCACGCTGAGAAAAGTCAGACCCATCACTTCCCCGGCAAACAGCAGAACGGAAAAATCCTTAAACACTTCCGATGCCGAAGCACCTTCCTCAAGGAACAGCAGGCAGATCAGAAAAGAGGCGACGACCGTGATCACCCAGTATAATGTATAAACAAGCACGTTCGCCAGAATTTTCGATGAGACAATAGACGCCCGGGATATCGGCTGCGCATACAGATAACCGATCGTTCCGTCCGATTCTTCCCTTGCCAGTGCGTTCGTACCCAGCATCGCGGCAAAAATAGCTGAAGCGATCAGGATATACTGAAAATAGTAACCGAAAAAGCCTTCCGCTGTCCCCAGAACCGCCATATCAGACAAATTGAAAGCTTCCAGCATCTCTTTCGGGAAAGCGCTCATATCAAATGAGGCCATGCTGTCACGCATCGAAGGAAAAAGTGCCATCATACCGAAGATCAGCGCAACAACCACAATCACCCAGATCAACAGACTTTTGATATGTGTTTTACTTTCGAGTCTGAAAAGTGTCATACACGTTCCGCCTCCTGATTTTCATACATAGACATAAATTGTTCCTCGAGATCGCGGTTGGTTACCGTCACATCATCGAGATTGACGGACAGCGCTGCCAGTGTGGCAAAAAGCCGGTCCAGCCCTTTCTCATAAATAAAATGCGCTTCGTGTCCCTCTTTTTTAATCAGTTCAGCTCCGATCGCTTTCATCTCATCCACAGGCAGACGGTCCCCTTTCAGAGTAATGATCTTGATCTTCTTATTCATTTGTGTCAGGTCTTCAACCCCGATCAGATGTCCCGCCTTGATAAAAGCAATTTTGGTGCAATAATCCTCAACTTCTTTCAGGTTGTGGCTGGACAGAAAGACCGTCACACCTGCTTTCTGCTTTTCCTTCAGGAGTCGAAACAGTCTGGAATGGATCAGCGGATCAAGTCCATTCGTCGGTTCGTCCAGGATCAGCAATTCGGGATGATGAATCAGGGCACAGATCACAGCCACCTTCTTCTTATTGCCAAGCGAAAGTTCGCCGAATTTTTTATTCAGATCAACCTGAAACAGATCGCAGTAACGGTCGAGTTCCTGCCGGTCCTCTGCCAGGTGGTGGAAGTCGAGCGTATAGCGGATCAGGTCGTGCACCCTGAGCTGCGGATAAAATCGTACATCACTTGGTGCATAGCCAATCCGTTTTTTAACCAGACGGTTTGCGGCCGGCATCGGCTGCCCGAATACCCTGACACTGCCTTCACTTGTCTTGATGAAATTGAGGATCATGTTCATCGTTGTCGACTTCCCGGCACCATTTGGTCCGATAAATCCGAAAAATTCACCCTCATGAACCTGAAAGGATACATTTTTAACGGCAGCAAATTTTCCAAAATACTTACTGATATGATTCAGTTCAATGACCGATTTCATGATAACACCCCTTGTTGGAACGTGATTGACCACCTGGTCAAGACCAATATAGCATCTATTGACCGGGTGGTCAACACAGGATGAAATAAATTCTTTGTCAGATCTTTTCACAAACCAGCCATAACAATTTTCAGGAAGTGATATACTTTTTTACTAAAAGCAGACACTGGAGGCAAAAAAAATGGCCTATTCTTCAGTAACAGAACTTATCCTGGAAGCAAAAGAAAAGAAACATCTGAGCTTCGCGCAGATTGCGGAAACGGCCGGCTGTTCGGAGGTCTTTTGCACTGCCGCTATTTACGGTCAGCAAACGCTGAACCCCGAGCAGGCAAAAGCGGTTACCGATCTGCTGGATCTGCCGGAAGAAGCTGAGCGGGATTTAAAGTCCATACCTTATCGTGGCATGAATTTTTCTTCCCCTCCGACCGACCCGACCATTTACCGGCTGTATGAAATTGTTCTCGTTTATGGTGATGCCATCAAAGCGCTGATTCACGAAAAGTTTGGTGACGGAATCATGAGCGCCATTGATTTCAAAATGGATCTGGACAAAAAAGAAGATCCGCATGGCGACCGCGTGGTGATTACGTTAAATGGTAAATTCCTGAAGTATAAAACATTCTGATTGTCCCCCATTCATATTCCTCTGATCAGGCGGCATACTAATCCTGACTGAAAGGAGGCAATATCAATGGCAAAACCGGATGATCGTTCGGATAATATGGAAAAGATCGAAAAAAACATCGGCCATACATTGAAAAACATGGATGAAGCGGATGATTACCTGAAGGCGCACGGCTCACAGATGAGTGAAGCAGAAAAGCGGCAGATCATGGAGAAAAATGAACGCCGCGAACAAAGTATCGAAGGTTTACGTGAAGAAATCAGGGATGAAGCTGCCTACAGCAAGACAGGCAAATAAGAATGTAGCGTCGCCATGAAGGCGGCGCTATTTTACATCCATCGGTCGGGCGGAGTTATGAAAAAAAATCCGGATCTTCAGAAGCTAAATAAACCGCGCCATCATATATTCATCCACGTATGCATCGCCTTCTCTCATGGCTTCCCTGTCTTCTCCATAGATTTCAAATCCCATATTTTTATAGGCCTGGATGGCCCTTTCATTGGCGACCATCACGTAGAGGTAGAATTTTTTTACGATGCCTTCTTCACGGGCAATTTCCATTAATTTTTCGATCATCTTCCGGGAGATCCCCATTCTTCGGTAATTGGGTGTGACATAGACTGCTTCGAGGGTTGCCCTGTGCTGCATTTTAGGCAATGTTTCCTTAACCAGCGTCACGACTCCGACCAGCTGGTCTGCATCGAACGCCCCGACCGTGATCGCATGTCCTCGGGAAAGCCGCCCGGCATAATCGGCTACAGATAAATCCTTCTCAATCGCATATTCCGATGCAAAAGCCTTCGGATTCTTCAGCAGGGCTTCCAGCCTCAGTTTCCGGTAAATCGCCGCATCTTTTTCTGTCAGTTCTTCATATCGTATCACTGTGCATTCCCCCTGATGGATGTTTGTTCCTTTGGTAAGATAGATCTATTATGTGCCGATCACTGCCATCTTATTGTTGCCCTTAACACGTTATATGGATTGTTCTGAGAAATTGACCTGATCGGTTTTTACGACAAAAAGAATCCGTCCCTCTGCTGAAGAGACGAATTCCATACGATTTGAAAATGATCGTTATTTTCTTTTCATACGCCGGAGCAGATCCGCCAGAAAGCGGCACCCAAAGCGTCGTGACACCCGAAAAGGAGCTGAAAATAATTATAGCGTATATTATTGAGAAAACTGCGCCCGAATGGCCCCGCATAAACGTGTGTCCGTCCAATCCATCAATGTGTGATAATGCCCATTCTACTGGATCCTGAACCAGGGGTCAATACCGGCTGAAATCGTCATGCATCTGGTCGCATCTTTTACCGGAGGGTTGAAAAACCCTGCCCTGCCCGGCTGATGGATTCGTCCGACATGCCGGCCGTGTGCCGGAATCGCACCCTGTCTGCCGAAATGAGCGGACCATTCCGCCTGATTACAGGGGATTTTTCCGCTTATTTAATGTTGAGGACCTGCGCCGTGGAGGCATGAATTTCATCCAGAAGCGCCGGATGTTCAGCCAGAGACAACCCGTAAGAAGGAATCATTTCCTTAATTTTCGGTGTCCACTCCGCCATCTTCTGCGAAAAACACCGGTTCAGGACATCCAACATCACGTAAACGGCAGTTGATGCGCCGGGTGAAGCGCCAAGCAATGCGGCAATCGAGCCGTCTGAGCCCGTCACGACTTCTGTGCCGAATTGAAGGGTTCCTTTGCCTCCGGAAGCGGTGTCTTTGATCACCTGTACACGTTGTCCGGCCGTCACCAGATTCCAGTCCGCGCCGTTTGCCGCCGGAATAAACTCGCGCAGGGCATCCACCCGTTTCTCCTGCGATAAGAGCAGCTGCTGGATCAGATACCGGGTCAGTTTTCTCTGTTTGACCCCCGCGGCCAGCATCGTCAGCACATTATCCGGTCTGACAGAACGGAGAAGATCACAATTTGATCCGGATTTCAGAAATTTCGGTGAGAATCCGGCAAAAGGTCCGAACAGAAGAGTCTGTTTACCGGCAATATACCGGGTATCCAGATGGGGCACCGACATGGGGGGAGCACCGATTTTCGCCTTCCCGTACACTTTCGCATGATGCTGAGCAATGACCTGCGGATTTTTACATACCATAAACAGTCCGCTGACCGGAAATCCACCAATGTGTCTGGATTCGGGAATGCCTGTTTTCTGCAAGAGAGGCAGGCTCCCGCCACCGCCACCGATAAAGACGAATTTCGCTGTATGGACTTCATTATACCCACTGGCCAGATCGCGCACCCTGACTTTCCACTGTCCGCCTGAACGCTGGATGTTTTCAACGCGATGCCTGTAACTGACTTCGACGTTCTCTTTTTCCAGATGATCAATCAGCATGCGTGTCAGCGCTCCAAAATTCACATCCGTGCCTGATTCCATTTTCGTTGCTGCTACCGGTTCCCGTGATGACCGTCCGTTCATAATCAATGGAATCCATTCTTCCAGCTGAGCCGGATCTTCGGAAAACGCCATTCCCTTAAAAAGGGGATGACCGGAGAGCGCCTGAAATCTTTTTTTCAAAAAAGAAACATTTTGCTGTCCAGTAACAAAACTCATATGAGGGATTGGACGAATAAAGTTCTGTGGATGCCGTAACAAATCGTTTCTGACGAGATAAGACCAGAATTGTCTTGAAAGTTGAAACCGCTCATTAATCGTGATCGCTTTACGAATATCGACCGAACCATCCGGTTTCTCAGGTGTATAGTTCAGTTCACACAAAGCGGAGTGCCCGGTACCGGCATTATTCCACTCATTAGAACTTTCCTGACCTGCTTTGTCAAGTTTCTCAAATACTTTGATATTCCAATCGGGTGATAGCGCTTTCAACAATGATCCCAAAGTGGCACTCATAATTCCCGCACCGATTAAGATGACGTCTGTTTTCTTCTGAATACTCATGATCTCTTTCCTCATCCCCTGTTTTTTCATTAGATGCTGCTGTCCCTGCATCAAAAAGGCGAAACTCAAAATGTACTATTTCTGTCACAATGTTAAGTCTATAATAATCGAAAATCAGCCGATAATAAAGCGGGAAGGTAATTGCCCGCAATGAATAGCCTCATTCCCGTCTATGGGACTGTCCAACTTTAATTCTGAATGGAAGGACGTGTCCCCCAGATCTGTCTTAAATATTATGTTAAAACGAGACCGTTTATTATGAGGGAAGCGAAAACATATATATAAGGTCATTCCAGTATAAAGTCAGATCTGACCTGCCTGATAGTCGTTCGATTTGTGGAAGGAGGATGGATATGCGCACAGATCAAAAAGCAAGTCATGATGAGCAAATCAGCATCCAGAGAGCCCAGACGAAAGATGTGTTTGGCCTTCTGGGAACCCGTTCCGACGGGCGTCGCGCGGATGAACTGGAAGGATTAAGAAGCAAATACGGCACCAATAAAATCACAGAGACAAAAAAAGAATCGACTTTTATTAAATTTGTGAAAAATTTCATAAGTTTAATGGCCATTCTGCTGTGGGTTGGCGGTGCCGTCGCCTTCTTCGCCGGAACGCCTGAGCTGGGGTTTGCCATATGGCTCGTCAATATCATCAACGGCCTTTTCAGCTTCTTTCAGGAAAACAAGGCCAGCAAAGCCACAGAGGCACTGAAAAACATGCTGCCCTCTTACACCAGAGTCATCCGTGACGGCCAGGAGCAGAAGATTCTTGCAGAAGAACTGGTGCCGGGTGATATCATGCTGGTGGAAGAAGGCGATCGCATCTCAGCTGATGCACGTCTGGTGGCTTCTACCGATTTACAGATTAATCAGGCCGCACTGACCGGGGAATCGAATCCGGTGAGAAAAAATGCGGAACCGGTCAGTGATCCGGATGTCTCCCGACTTGAATTTAAAGATATGATCTTTACCGGTACCACCGTATCGAGCGGAAGCGGTAAAGCTGTTGTGACCAAAATTGGCATGGCGACCGAATTCGGTAAAATTGCCGGGCTCACCCAATCAATGGATGAAGACATGAGCCCGATGCAAAAAGAACTGAACAAATTGACCCGGCAAATCTCCGTTATCGCCATTTCAATCGGCATCTTCTTCTTTATCGCAGCTGTCCTGTTTGTTGATGAACCGATGGCACAGGCCTTCATCTTTTCACTGGGGATGATTGTCGCCTTTATTCCTGAAGGGCTGCTGCCGACCGTAACGCTTTCCCTGGCCATGGGCGTTCAGCGGATGGCAAAAGAGCACGCCCTGGTCAAGAAGCTGTCCTCTGTGGAAACGCTTGGCTCGACATCTGTGATCTGTTCGGACAAGACAGGTACATTAACGCAGAACGAAATGACGGTGAATGATATCTGGCTGCCCGGTCAGGAATTGAAGGTCACCGGCTCCGGATACGCCCCGAAAGGATCGGTACTTGATCAGGGCCGGAAGGTTTCCGCAAATGAAAACTTCGATCTGAAACTACTCTTATCAGCCGCATCACTTTGCAGTAATGCCCGGATACTCCCGCCCGATAAGCAGCATACGCGTTACACCGTCCTGGGGGATCCGACAGAAGCCTGTCTGGGCGTGGCCGCACAAAAGGCCGGACTCACTCTGAAGGATATTGAGACTGAGGCTCCGCGAATCAGGGAACTTCCTTTTGATTCGACCCGTAAGCGGATGACGACGATCCATCAGTTAAAATCACCACTGGACGGCTCCAGTCGTATCGCCTGCGTGAAAGGAGCTCCTAAGGAAACTGTGGAATCCTGCAGTCAGATACGCGTCCACGGCAAGGTTCGCTCTATAACAGATGACGACCGTCAGAAGATCATGGCGGCAAATGATCGATATGCCCGCAATGGACTGCGGGTCCTGGCTGTGGCATACCGGGGACTGGACCACGCAGAAGGTCTTCCTGCAGCCCTGAGCGCATACACACCTGAACTGATTGAAAAGCAAATGACATTTACAGGCCTCGTCGTGATGGTCGATCCGCCACGGGTTGAAGTCGCTGCAGCGGTTAAAAAATGTCACGAAGCCAGCATCCGTATCATCATGATTACAGGCGATTATGGACTGACGGCAGAAAGCATCGCCAGGCGGATCGGGATTGTCCAGGGAGATCACCCGAGAGTGGTAACGGGTATCGAACTCGGAAAAATGTCTGATGAGCAGCTGAAAGACGCACTGTCAGATGAAGTGATTTTTGCCCGCGTGGCTCCGGAACAGAAATATCGTGTCGTCACAAATCTTCAGGAAATGAATAATGTTGTTGCGGTAACCGGAGATGGAGTCAATGATGCACCTGCATTGAAAAAGGCCGACATTGGCGTAGCAATGGGGATGACCGGAACCGATGTTGCCAAAGAATCAGCAGATATGATTCTGACAGATGATAATTTTGCTTCCATTGTCCACGCCGTTGAGGAAGGACGGGCGGTCTTCAACAACATCCGGAAGTTCCTCCTGTATATCTTCAACAGTAACACGTCTGAAGCCGTTCCTTCGGCTGCTTTCCTGTTCTCACGGGGAGGCATCCCCCTGCCCCTGACTGTCATGCAGATTTTATCCATCGACCTTGGAACAGATATGGTACCAGCTCTGGGTCTTGGAACTGAATTACCGGAGAAGGGCATTATGAATCGTCCCCCTCGAAAGATGAACGATTCACTGCTGAACAGGCGCATTCTGGTCAAAGCCTTCCTGTGGTATGGAATGATTGAAGCGATCATTGCCATGGCCGCCTATTTCTTCGTCAACCTGATGCACAGCGGCTCATTATTCCAGTTAGCAGATTCCGGGCAGATCTATCGCGAGGCAACAACAATGACGCTTGGCGCGATTATTTTCTGCCAGATCGGTGCGGTCATCAACTGCAGAACCGAATCTCAGTCTATTTTTTCATTAAACCCGTTCGGTAACCGGCTGATCAATATCGGGATTGTGACTGAAATCGTTCTATTGTGTCTTTTATCGTACGTTCCCTTTTTACACGGGTTATTTAATACGGCTCCGCTCAGTTGGGCAGACTGGCTGTTCCTGATTCTCTGTCCGATTCCTGTTGTGGCACTGGAAGAAGCCCGCAAGGCATGGATTCGAAGAAAAGATTTAAGGAGGTCATCTGAATGAAGATCATCATTGCCGGATGCGGCCGGCTTGGTTCCGGACTGGCACTTGAATTATCCCGTCAGGGGGAGAATGTCACTGTAATCAGCTCAAACGCTGAGCTGTTCAAACCACTGGCAAAAGATTTTTCCGGAAAAACGATTGAAGGGGTGGAATATGATAAAGACACACTGGAGAAGGCCGGAATTCAGCGTACCGACAGCCTGATTTCCTGTACCAGAAGCGATGAAGTCAATGCCCTGGTCGCCAGAATTGCCCGTAATCACTACCGGGTGCCCAAAGTGATTGCACAGCTGAACGACAGCCGGAAGAAGGAGATCTTTAATTCTTTAGGGATCCAGGTGATTACAACGGTTCAGTGGGGGATTGCCCGGACCAAAGAACTGCTCACCTTTAATCGTGTGGAACGTGTCATGAGCATCGGCAATACCCCTGTAGAAATCATCCGCGTCGTGATCCCCGCGCTGCTTTCGGGTCACACCATCAGAGAAGCCTTTCCTGTGAATGAAGCAGGACTCGTCGCCGTTAACCGGGGAAATCATTCCTTTATTCCTGCTCCTGACACAAAATTACAAAATCGGGATATTGTCTATCTATCCGTGTTAGCTGATTCGATGGATGAAATCAGCCGCATTCTGGATCTATAAGGAGGGAATCTGAATGAAAATTATCGTAATAGGCGGCGGGCAGATTGGTTCCTACGTTGCCCGGATGATGTTAGCGTCAGGAAACGATGTGAAAATAATCGAGCACAGAGAAAAGCTGATCAAAGATATCCGACATCATTTCCCGGATGATTTGATTATTGAGGGCGATGAAGCAAGCCCGAAAGTGCTGGAGAAGGCCGGAATCAGCGAAGCAGATGTTCTGGCCGCCGTAACAGATGCCGATGAGATCAATCTGGTGGCGTCGACCATTGCGAAGTTTGAATTCCAGACAGATCGCGTCATCGCCTGTGTCAATAATCCGAAAAACGACTGGCTTTTTACGGCGGAAATGGGCGTCGACGTCAAGATCAGTCAGGCTAACCTCCTGGCCCGCGTCATTGCGGATCAGATTGATATGGATAATATGGTCACGCTGATGCGGTTAAATCATGGTGACAATTCAATTGTCGAAGTAACAGTCCATGGCGGCGCCAAAGCAGACGGCTTTGCCCTGAAAGATATTCCGATTCCGAATGAAACCGTACTCATCGCCATTCAGAGAGGAAACAAAAATATTGTTGCCCGGGGAAATACAGTACTGAAAGCAGGCGACCACATTCTGGCTTATACGAAAACAGCTGATCAAGGCGTTTTATTTGAGTTAATGCGCTGACAGGGAAAATCATAGGATACAAAAAACTGCTCTTCCTCAGGAGAGCAGTTTATTTAGTGTATATTTTTATCCCGCATTAACGGGCAGTAAGATCCCCACCTCAGAGTCATGTGGGTAAATGAAAATACCCGGGTGGGGATCACTGCCCGTAAAAGCCCGATGGGTTCAACGAACAATCCGTGGGGGATGAAGTAACCCCCCCACGGATTGAAGTTTCACCTATCTTCAGACTTCTGTGCCGACTCCTTCGTACGCATTTGTCAGAAGCTGTTTCAGCTCACTGATCAGGGGTTCTTTAGGGTTGGTCGAGGTGCACTGATCCTCATAAGCGAGTTCAGCGAGCTTGTCCACGGTTGCGTCAAAGTGCTTTTTCTCCACCTGATTATCTTTCAGATTCAGTGTAACATCGACATCATGGGCCAGTTTAATAAATTCCTGAACAAAACTTTCAACCAGCTCTTCTGTCGTGCTTCCTTTAAATCCGAGGAACCGGGCGATTGCTGCATAATCCTCATCCGCTCTGAAACGATTATATTTTGGCCAGATGGCAAGCTTCGTTGGTATCTTCGCATTGTAGCGAACAACCTGCGGGAACATAATCGAAATGGCAAGACCGTGTGGCAGACCGAACTCATCGCCCAGCTTATGAGCGAGCGAATGGTTAATCCCCAGAAAGGCATTGGCAATAGCCATACCGGCGATCGTTGAGGCATTATGCATGGCCTCCCGTGCATCCTGATCACCGGCATAAGAAGCGCGCAGATTCTCGAATACCAGCTTGATTGCCTGAAGCGACCAGCCGCGTGTATAATCCGAGGCGTAGACGGATACATAAGCTTCCACTGCATGCGTCAGCACATCCAGCCCGGACCAGGCGACCGTCCGTTTCGGCAGGGTCTCAACAAACTGCGGATCGATGATGGCGACGTCAGGCTGCAGCGCATAGTCTGTAATCGGATATTTGACATGCGTTTTCACATCCGTGATCACGGCATAGGGTGTTACTTCCGAACCTGTGCCGGATGTCGTCGGAATACCAATATATTTTACTTTTTTCAGTTCCGGCACTTTACAGGTCCGCTTATGTGTGTCATGGAATTTCTGCTTGGCGGCGGTAAATAAAACATCGGGGCGTTCGTAAAACAGCCACATCCCTTTTGCTGCATCCATCGCGGAACCACCGCCTAATGCGATGATCGTATCGGGATGGAATTGTTTCATGCTGTCCACACCACGGCAGATCGTATCCGTTGTCGGGTCCGGTTCAACCTGAGAGAAGATTTCAATCGATGGTGCTTCTCTGCGCCGGTTCAGCATGTCAACGACGCGATCAGCATAACCGAGCTTGACCATGTCGGGATCGCAGACCAGAAAGACACGATGGATGTCGGACATCTGTTTCAGATAGCGCAGCGCGTTCCGTTCAAAATAAATTCTCGGCGGCAGTTTAACCCACTGCATGTTATTACGCCGTTTCGCAACAATCTTAATATTAAGCAAATCGAAGTCGGACAAGTTGTGCGAAATCGAGTTATGCCCGTAAGAGCCTGTACCCAGGGTCAGCGACGGGACCATGTTATTGTACAAATTGCCCAGGCCACCGAGAGCAGACGGAGAATTGACGATAATTCGGCAGGCCTTCATTTCAATTCCAAACCGTTTAATCAGTGCCTGATCCTTTGTATGTATCGCCGCCGTATGACCGGCACCACCAAAGTCCAGCAGCTGTTCAGCAATCTTAAATCCCTCTGCATGATCCTTTACCTTGTACATGGAGAGCACAGGGGACAGCTTCTCACGCGACAACGGATAGTCCGGACCTACGCCATCAATCTCAGCAATCAGTACCCGGGTTTCCTTCGGTACGCTGATCCCGGCTAATCTGGCAATCTCATAAGCGGATTTCCCGGCAATCGGCCCGCGGACGCTTCCGCGCTTTGGATCCATCATGGCGTCGCCAAGCGCGTCGTTATCCTTTTTATCAATAACTACGCTGCCCAGCCGCTTAAACTCATCCTTAACCGCCTCATAAATCGCCTCATCAACAATCACACTGTTTTCTGAGGCACAGATCATACCGTTATCGAACGTTTTGGAAAGGGTGATGTCATTGACCGCCTGTTTGATGTCTGCCGTCTTTTCAATATAAGCGGGACCATTCCCGGGGCCGACACCGAGTGCCGGCTTACCGGTTGAATACGCCGCCTTAACCATGCCCGGGCCACCGGTTGCCAGTACGGTCGCGACGCCTGGATGATTCATCAGCGCGCCAGTTGCCTGAATGCTGGGCTTTTCAATCCACTGAATACAATTTTGCGGCGCACCGGCTTTCACTGCCGCCTCGGCAATAATTCTGGCCGTTTCCACACAGGACTTCTGCGCCTGCGGGTGGAAACCGAAAATGATCGTATTACGTGTTTTCAGTGCAATCAGAGATTTGAAGATCACCGTCGATGTCGGGTTGGTTACCGGCGTGACCCCGGCAATGACGCCCACAGGTTCAGCAATCTTAACGATCTGTTCCTGATCATCTTCCTCAATGATCCCAACCGTTTTGTCGTGGCGAATCTTGTCCCAGATGTATTTGCTTGCATAAATGTTTTTGACATCCTTATCCTCAACAACCCCGCGTCCGGTTTCCTCTACGGCCATCTTCGCCAGTTTCATGTGATTGTCCAGTGCGGCAATCGCTATCGCTTCACAGATTTTATCCACCTGACCCTGGTTAAAATGTGCCAATGTATCCAGAGCTTTTGTTGATTTCTGAACCAGACTGTCAATATATTTCTTAATTGATTCCAGATCTGCCTCCGGGCGGCTTGGTCGACCTGCAGCTTTCTGTTCCAGACTTTTCTCTTTGTCATTTTGTTTAGCCGTCTTTAACATAATCAGCCTCTCCTTTGTGAATTTTTTCACAAGAAACTGTTAACAATAAGAGCTCCGGAAATAAAGCCCCTGTGTAAGCGGTTTCTCGGTATTCCAAGCATAATATCAATGGAACATGAAATCAATATGTTTTTGAAAATTCCTAGATTGCCACAATAACTTAGCCACCTGGATATCCGGCGGTCCCACTGGGTTTGTTCTGCCGCCTGGGCGCCAGAAATAAAAGACAGCTCAGTTCGCCCATTGCTGTAGTTCCATTTTGAACGCTTCAGCAGGTGTACGTTGGTTCAGAATTTTCCCTGGGGAGATGGACAATAGCTCGAATCATTCGGTATATTTTTCAATGGATTCCAGATCTGCCTCCGGGCGACTTTGTCGGTTTGCAGTTTTCTGTTCCAGACTTTTCTCTTTGTCATTTTGTTTAGTCGTCTTTAACATAATCAACCTCTCCTTTGTGAATTTTTTCACAAGAAACTGTTAACAATAAGAGCTCCGAAAATGAAAGCTCCTTCTGTAAACGGTTTCTCTATGCTCCAAGCATAATATCAAAGTAGCATAAAGTCAATATGATTTTTGAAAATTTTTTCTCTGCTCATAAATTTTTCTGAAACTCGCCGATGATGTAGCTCATGCTGACAGAGTGCTTAGATCATTTCAGTTATTTCTCTGCCTGACGTTACTGATGATCAATCGGCTGGCGGGTAAAGTGGGAATCCTCGACAGACTGATGCTCAAATCCTGAACGGGTACATGATACATGATTTGATTTGCCAGAAAATCCAGACTCGCCTCCATGACTTTAAGGGTTAACCATTCTCCAGCGCAGCGATGCCCATAATCTCTGTCTCCTCCCCCCTGAGGAATGAAGTCAAATAGACCGCCCGCCCAGTGATGAAAACGATCCGGCCGAAACTCATCCGGCCGATCCCAGAGGCGGGGATCATGATGGGTCCCATATACATCGAGCAGGACCAGTGTGCCCCGCTTGAATGGATACTGCTTCCAGGCGAATTCCCGGCGCACCCGGGCACCCACAAAGGGAGTAAAAGGATAGTAGCGGCGGACTTCCTGAACAAATGGGCGAACGTCCCCTTTTCCAGACTGCAGTTTGTCCATACATTCCGGATGTTCATGAAGCGCATGGGCACCAAAGGTAATATAGGTTGCGATCGCAACAATCGGCCTTAATATATTCAGCAGTTCTACTGCTGCAATTTGCGTGTCAAGGAGCCTGCCATTTGGCTCGCGATACCAGGCCATAGCGTATGCGGCTGCATCTTCCGGGGGATCCATCTCTCCCTTTCGAACGTGTTCAATGATTTGTCCGGCCCATTGTTCAGATCTTACCCGGGCACTTCTTCCCTGCCAGTGCCTCGGTCCCATTGCGCCAAAAGCGTCCACCATCTTGCCAAGATCGTTCGCTCTGTTTTTCACTTCCTGGTCGATGATTGAGACGCCTGCCCATTCGCAGGCGATTTTACACAACATTTCCTGCACTTCATCGAAGAGGACAACCTGATCCCTTTGCATCCACTTTTTACTCGTTTCCCGCCATTGTTTTTTTGTCAGATCGACAATCACCTGCAGGCGTTCAGGACTCATCAGTTTCATGAACATTTGTTTGCGGTGCCTGTGCCGGGCGCCATCCAGTCCCTGAACGCCGTTCTGTCCAAGCAGCGTTTTCTGGACTCTTTTTGGTGCCGCTCCCTTGCGAACAAACCGCTCTTCATCATAAAAGAGTTCTGCCGCTTCAGGTCCGGTCATGCAAATCACATTCTGAGCGAGAAGACGGGTTTGGAAAATATCAGTTTGCAACTGACGGCATCTGTTCCGGATAAACACATACCCTTCCCTTAACAAAGCCAGACTATTATCCAGCCCATCATCACGGGGGATTTCTGTTTCTGTAGTCATGCAGGCCATCTCCTTTGCCTTCAACTGGTTAAACATTATCTGTATTAACTTAGATGAAAGATTTTATTCATCGATTTCTTCGCTAAATTCCTCCTTTGGGTTGCCGCTTATCTCACAAAAAAGCCCGAATGATCAGATTTATATCCGTTCATCTGAATCATTCGGATTTTTATTTTCAAGAATTTCTGTATCCATTTTTTTCTGCACGAGAAACCACTATTCGTCTGATTTCAATGCACTGGACGAGGCCCTTTCGTTTTACTCATCATTCGCTGATCATTCTGCGTTCCTTTTAAACTTTGGTGGCGAGTCAAAGAGTGAAATCATCGCCGGAACAAAGATCGGAAGCATAATGAAGCAGAGTACGATCAGACCGGTAATGACAGCCGTTGCCAGCTCAATAAGGAGCACAATTCCTGACGGCATCAGTGTCGCGAAGGTTCCCCCAAGGATCACGAAGGCCGACAAAATGATGGTGCCCACTCGTTTTGCGGCTTCGACAATCGCTTCCTTGCCCGACATCAGCGGATATTCCTTATAACGCGCCAGCAGAAAGATGCTGTAGTCTACGCCCAGAGCAACGATCACGATAAAGGCGAAGAATGGAACGAAAGAGGAGATTCCCTCCAGGCCAAACATACTGATGAACAAAGCGTTCAGGACAAACATGGCCGCATAGTAGGCCCCCATTAGAGACACCGTGATAAACACCGGGATCCAGAAGGAACGCATCACAACGATCAGTACAAGCAACACGCCAATGAGTACAATAACCGTTAAGCGATTCAAATCTTTTGTCAGAACATTGTTTGTGTCATAGGTTGTCGAGCTTGGACCGGAAACGGCTGCCTTGGCATCAGTCAAAGTTGTTCCTTTCACTCCGTTCTCCACCGTTGTATTCATGTGCCTGATTGTATTTAAAGCTTGCTTTGAATAAGGGTCATTATCGAGAATCACCGTTATTTTGGTAATGGTCCGGTCTTTGGACATGAACGCATCCAAAGCCTGCTGATACTGTTTATCTTTCAGTGCTTCATCTGGTATTGAGAAGCTTCGATTTGTATTAAGCTGCGTGAGAAAAGTGTTGGTCTTTCCCAGGCCGCTGGATATTTGATCCAATCCTTTATTGACATCCGCCAGCTTGTCGCTGAATGTATGGAACCCGTTAAGCCCATCTGCCAGCTTCTGCTGACCGGATTTCATTTGTCCCAGTCCGTCCGTTACCTGGTCCATATTGGTAACGATCTTTCCGATGCCTGAAGAGGCGCTGTCAAGACCGCTTTTCGTTTTTACAAGTCCTTCCGCCATTTTGGACAGGCCGGCACTCATCTCAGCCAGATGCGTGTTCGCCGTTTTGAATCCGGTCGTCAGTGCATTGTAGTTCTTGTTCAATGCATTGATGCCTTCCGGGGTGATCCTGGCCAATGATGCAGACAACTGATCGATGCCTGCTTTTAATTGAAGATAGTTCTGATCACTGGCAACTCCCGGACTGCTTTCACCGAGCGCCGCCGTCAGCATTTGCATCTGCGTGAGTGCATTCTTGACGCCGAGCAGCGCTTTTGCGGTGTCTTGATAACTGGTGCCCATTTTTGCATAGCCGGACTGCATCTGATCATAGTTATCAGCGAGTGTATGCACAGCACCACTCATTTTTTCAAGATTACTTTCAATTTGTCCGATCCCGTCACTGATATTTTGTGATTGACCGGTGCCTCCGAGCCCATTTTGAATTTGCTTAAGTCCGCTGGTGAGAGCAGTCATGCCATTCTCAAGTCTGGCTGTTCCGTCGACCATCTTATTGACTTTAGAGAAATCAGCCGAGCCAAGTTTTTCCTGAGCCGTTTTCAGACCGCCGCCGATCTGATCGACGCCCTTCCGTGTCGCGGACAATCCCTCTGTGACCGACTTCGTCTGATCACCGATGTAAAACCCATTCACTTCTTGTCCCTGAGGCCTGGTTATGGAAGAAACTTCTTTAACGCCTTTAATTTTTTCCAGTTGCCCGGTTAGTCGATCGATTGCCGCCAGAGATTCGTTATTGTCTAAAGCTTTTTTATTCTCAATGACGACAGTGGCCGGCATTGCATTACCTTTGCCAAAATGATCCGCCACAATATTCATGGCTTTAGAGGAAGGATAGCTGTTGCCCAGTTCGCTGATCGTATCAAAGTTTAATTTTTCCTGATAGAAAAACACGGCCGGAACAATAAGTACAGCCACAACGATTACGGAAACAATCGGATGCTGGGTGGCGAGCGTTGCAGTTCCTGCCCACATTCTGTTCTCCCCATGTCCTTTACTACTTTTGGATGGCCAGAACAGCCTTTGACCGAGCAGTTTCATCGCAAACGGAGTCAGGGTGATCATCTCGAGCAACAGAAACGCAACACCAATGACCACGACAATGCCCGACCGATAGATTGGCGATTGAGAGAATATAAGTGCCGCAAAAGCGATAAAGACAGTCAGGATACTGTAGAAAATCGTTTTTCCGGCCGTTTGGTAAGTCGAGACAATCGCATCGTCAATAGACAATCCTTTTGACAGTTCTTCCTTAAAGCGGTTTAACAGCAATATATTATAATCGGTCCCAATGCCGAACAGGATCAGAATAAGCAGCATCTGCGTCAGACTGGTTAGCGGGAAACCTGCTTTGTCAATCAGCTGAGCAGCGACCCCCATTGAGCAAAGGTAGGAGAACATAACCGCAAGTAACGAAATGACCGGTGTCACGATGGATCGAAACATAAGGACAAGAACAATTAAAATGAACAGAACGGTCAGTGCCGCACTTTTCTCAACTCCGCCCTGAGATGCCTTTAAATAGTCATTATTAATGAAATCCTCGCCGGTCAGATAATGAGTAACCGTGACCTTGTCCAGCCGCTGATCAATAGCTTTCTTAATATCATCGATTTCTCGAGACTTTTTATCTAACTTGAAGCTCACCATTACCGTTGTTTTATCTTTCGAAATCAGCGAATTTTTCGCTTCAGGCAGGCTGAAGGGATCCATGATTTCGGCAACTCCGAGCGTGTCTGCATCATCACGTAATTGTTCCACACCCTGCCTGATCTGATTCAGCTCATTATTGGAAATTTTATTCTTATCATAAAAGACAATAAGGTCATTGGTTCCCTTCGACCTTTCCATTTTACTCAATATGGCGTCGGCTTGTACCGACGGGCTGTTTTCGTTTAATGCCTTCTGCCCTCTGTCTCTCAGGATGGCATTGATATCCGGCTGCATAGCAACGAGCACAACCGTTGCAACAAGCCATAAGGATAAAATGAGCCAACGCGCTTTAATGATTCCTCTCACTTCTGATCCTCCCCGTAAAAACTAAATGAATTTCACCTGTTCATGAAGACGACTCATAAGCAGATATCGTCTTTTCTCGATTTAACATCTATGTTCAGCAATTTATTTATTATGGAGAGGCATTGTCGAATCTCAGTGGTGCATCGTTTAAATGTATGCTTATCTTCTAAAAACCTCATTTATTCTCCTCTTAGAATTCATTGAACACAGTGTTGATTTAATACCATGCTGATAGTATAGTAAACGTAAAAGTTAAGTTCAATATGTAATTTTTCGTTTTCTGTTATTGAATAAACAAACACATCACGTATTGTTTAATAAATGAAGGAAAGGGTGAATCTGATGGTGGGTACAAAGAATAACAGACGCACCCAATATACGATCCAGGTAATCAAGGAGGCCTTTTTACGTCTTCTGAACACGAATGAGCTCTCCAAAATAACGGTTACTCAAATTTGCAGGGAAGCGGATGTCAATCGGGGAACCTTTTATTTGCATTTTAACGACCCGCTTGATTTATTTCATAACATTGAAACGGATCTGACCAATCAAATCCGACCGGTTTTAGCCATGCGTCCGCAAGAACAGCTTCATGACTGGCTAAAAAGACTGATTATTATACTTAAAGATAACGAAGCAGTTAGCCAATTGATTTTGGCAAATTACCGTGACGGTATCATGATCAATGAGTTGTTTTCTGAAGTACAGGAACAAGCGATCGAGGAATTTAAAGAGGATTTTCATGAGCAGGATCCTCACATTCTAAAGTATTACTTTTCCTATTTTGTCAATGGTTCAATTAGCGCTATTTTAAGTTGGTTCGCAGATGAGGAGGATCAATCGATTGAGGGAATTACTAAAGCTTTAGCAAACGTCTTGTCGCGATCAACGGAATAATTGGAAGAGATAAATGGATATTATGGGTCAATGCCGGCATCTTGCACCTCTGCTTTTATTCTCAGCCGGGACCCTGTTATATTTACATGGCAAAGGTGCTTCACAGTCAATAAACCAGTGAAACACCCACATCGTTGTTTTGTATCTGATTAGATAAATAGATTCACATTAGATTTTGTTGCTTCGCCCAGAAGCCGGCCAAACCGCCGAACGTAACACCCCCTCACGTGCTACGCCCATTCACTCCATACTTATCATACAGGCAACCATTTTAACAGCTGAGAACATATTTTTTGTTTTTAGTCCTGATTCATTTCCCCGGCTTGTTGTCGGTAAAGAGATTAGTCATGAATCAGACTCATAATCCGATTTGGATCAAATCCGAGTACCCATTGTCCATTCACGTTTGTTTGGGGTACGCCCATTTGTCCGGTTGTTTCGACAAGACGCTGACCGGCAGCCGGGTCTTGCTGGACATTCACTTCTTTAAAAAGCAGCCCTTTTTCTCTCAGAAAGTTTTTTACCATATGGCAGAAGGGACAGGTATTAGTCGTATACACAGTAATTTCATTCATCGTTAATTACTCCTTTAAAAGTTTTTTCACTCTTAATCAGTCAATCGTTTAATTATTAATCGTCGCTCGGATCATTTATTTATTGCACTTCTGTAACCGCTGCCGGCTTCATCGAATGAATAAATTATTCTTCTTTCCTCATTCCGTTACTTTCTCCGGAAAAACAGTTTTATATAGTTTATATCCTCCATCTAAATTCTTAACCCGATAGCCTTTCTGAGCAAGAATACGAGATGCGAGATAGCCGCGAAGGCCCACCTGACAAGTCACAATCAAATCACGGTTTTTCGGAATCTCACGTAATCGTTCACGAAGATCGTCCAAAGGAATATTCACCGCTCTCTGGATGGTTCCGTTCCCGTATTCCTGTGCTGTCCGAACATCAATGAGCATTGCCCCCTGTTCTACCAGCCGGTCGACCTCATTCCACTGAACATGCTGCACTTTGCCTTCCAGCAGATTTTCTGACGCATAACCGATTAAATTAACCGGAGCCTTTGCCGAGTTAAACGGCGGCGCATAGGCAAGTTCAAGCTCAGTCAGGTCATGAACCGTCATCTGTCCATGGATCGCCGCGGCAAGCACATCGATGGTTTTATCGATCCCCTTTTTGCCAACCGCCTGAGCACCCAGTAACTTTCCGGATTCCGGGTCAAAGAGCAGCTTAAGTGTCATCTGCGAGCTGCCCGGATAATAAGACGCGTGATCCGGCGGACTGGTGTGCAGCGCTTCATAAGGGATCTGATATCTCTGCAGCATTTTTTCACTTAATCCTGTTACAGCGGCAGATGTATCAAAAACTTTCACAATAGATGTACCCAGAGTCCCCTTGTAACTGCGTTTCATACCGCTTAGAATATCAGCAACCATTCGTCCCTGGCGATTGGCCGGTGAGGCGAGTGGAATAACTGCGGCTTTCCCGCTGATTGTCTGAGTCACTTCGATTGCATCACCGATCGCATAAATATTTGGATCACTGGTCTGTAGCTGATCATTAACCGATATGCTGCGGCGGATACCCAGCGCTAAGCCTGCTTGCTCAGCTAAGGCTGATTCTGGAACGACGCCGACTGATAAAAGGGTCAAATCTGTCGCTATGCGCCGCCCATCATCCATCACCAGAACGGCACCCTTTTCTTCAAAACCCGTGACGGTTTTTCCTTTGAGCACCTCAATACCGTGCTCTTTCAGTTCAGCTTCTACGCTGGCCGCCATTTCCGGGTCAAGCGGGGGAAGGACTTGATGCTCCCGTTCAATGATCGTCACTTTAAGTCCGCGTTCTGCAAGGTTCTCGGCCATTTCCAGGCCGATAAAACCGGCACCGATAATCACGGCCCGATCTGCTTGACGCTGCTGCAGATCGTGAACAATGCGTTCAGCATCCGGAACATCGCGTAGCGTGAATACATGCTCCGCCTGGTCCATTCCTTTAATTGGCGGACGCATCGGGTGCGCCCCGGTTGAGAGAATCAAAGCGTCATAGGTTTCTTTATAAGTCTTTCCATGATGAGTAATGGTCACTTCCTTTTGTTCTCGATTAATATGTGTTGCTTCACTTTCTGTCCGCACATCCAGACGAAAACGCTGGTACAGCTTTTCTGCCGTCTGCACAAGCAGCTGTGACCGTTCCTGGATCACGCCGCCAATAAAATAAGGAAGACCGCAGTTGGCAAAAGAAACATAAGGACCGCGTTCCACGACAATAATCTCTGCTTCTTCATTTAATCGGCGAAGCCGCGTGGCTGCCGACATCCCACCGGCCACCCCGCCAATAATGACGTATTTCATTGCATTTCCCTCCTTAGCGTTCAATCGGTCCGTGCCAGTTCATCATTCCGCCGGCCATATTTTTCACCTTAAATCCATTTGCGGACAGGATGGCAGAAGCCACATCGCTTCTGTTTCCGGATTGACAAACCATGATGTGTTCTTGCTCTTTGTTGATTTCACCGATTCGGTTCGGAATCTCATTAACCGAAATATTGATCGCCCCCGGAATATGTCCCCCGGCAAATTCAAACGGTTCACGGACATCAATAATACTTAACGGTGTATGGTTGCGCACCAGACGTTCGACTTCTTCAGGTGTCAGTTCTTCATACATGCTGTTTTCCTCCCTGGATCATTTCTTATCAAAAACCTGCACAGCATTATACCCGTGGGGGTATAATTTACTCCATAAAAAAACTACCAGCGATTCATCCCGCCGCGTACATTGGTCACTTTTTCATAGCCCGCTTTTTTCAAAAACTTGCAGGCGACTGAGCTTCTCATACCGCTTTGACAGATGACGACGACTTCTTTTTCTTTCGGGATCTTGTTGAGATGATTTTTCAAAGTTTGCAGCGGAATATTGATAAAGCCCGGGATGGATCGACTGCTGAACTCCGGCTTTGTGCGCACATCAAGAAAGTATTTTCCCTTTTTATCAGGCAGATAAGTCTCTTTTAGTTCCGAAGTGCTTATCTTCTTTATTTTAGGTCTGCAAAAGAACAGGCATTTCATATTTATTTTTCCTCCCTTCGCCATCGATTCACGGCATCTTGATTCCTTAGCGACTTTTCACCAGCATTTGAACCGCTTCATTTACGATGGATTCAGTTGATCCTTTACCGCTCTCAATCTGCTCCCGCAGACAGGCTTCCAGATTCTTTCCAATAACTAAACCAAGTGCACGATCCATTGCCGTCCGGGCAGCAGTCATCTGGGTCACTACACTGCGGCAGTCTTCACCTTGTTCCATCATGTTAAGAATTCCGCGGATCTGACCATCAATTCGTTT
Source organism: Sporolactobacillus sp. Y61 (assembly GCF_040529185.1). Taxonomy (NCBI): domain Bacteria; kingdom Bacillati; phylum Bacillota; class Bacilli; order Caryophanales; family Sporolactobacillaceae; genus Sporolactobacillus; species Sporolactobacillus sp. Y61. The sequence goes on from NZ_CP159510.1 coordinate 243,488, forward strand.
CAATCGATTTTTCATTTGCGCTGTATACTCCATGAACAATCCCTCCTTATACCCCTATGGGTATAATAATTGATACATTTTTTCCTGTCAAATAAAAGGACTGTAACCAAATAATTGGGATATCCTTTAGATTCCACGAAGTAAAGAACCTGACGAAATTCATCATTCCGTCAGGTCCATCTATCTCGATCTTGTCTTATTTATAGCTTTGGGTGATGCTTTTTATGCTGTTCAGCGGTGTGGTGCAATTAAGTAACTATTTTCAAAGAATGCGCATTCCAGAAACAAGCGCCTAATAAAACGACTTAAAACCAGGCGGGTTTGTCACCGTCGGTATGCGGTTTATCTATTCCGACCGAAGCGTGCACTTCTTTTGAAGGATCCTGGATAAGGCGGACAACAAAAGCAGCAACACTTTTTCTGGAAACTTCCGTCCCCTTGAACAGCTCACTCTTCTCGGTCGTTTCATAGTCAATTTCATCTTTATTTGTCAGCCAGGCGGGACGAATGATCGTCTCATCCAGACCTGAGTTTTCGATGACTTTTGCCGCTGCGCCGTAGCGATCCAGATAGCTGCCCAGCTGCTGTTTGTTCCATTTACCGAAGTTGCCCGGAACCTCATCATAGATACCGAGCGTTGAAATCCAGATGAGTCTCCTGACACCGCTCTTATTCATGGCGGCGGTCACTGCTCTGGCCTGCTCTTCAATATTCTGTCCAGCCAGATTGGCATAGACCACATCAATCCCGTTCATCGCTTCGATAAGCGCACTCTGATCAGTCGCGTCACCACCGATGACTTTTTCTCTGCGGGCATCGGCCGGCGTCAGTCGATTCGGACGACGCAGAAAAAGTGTTAATTGCGCCTCTGTCTCCGCAAGCAGCAGCTGCTCGGCAAGTCGGGCAATCTGACCATTGGCACCTAAAATAAGTACACGAACCATCGATCCAGCCTCCTTGATTTTTATAAGAACAGGTTTCATCCCTGTGCCTTTACTTACTATTGTTTGCAATTATAGTCTATCTTCTTACAGGCCAGTTGTAAAATCAGATCAGCTGGAACTGAAGGGTTCGCTGATCCTTATGGCTATCTATTCATCCCTCAATCTGTTTATTCTCTACAATCACTCGATCCAGCCAGGTAAACAAAGCCTTTACAGTCCGGCACATCAATAGGTACATGTACTTCATGGCTTCCTTCCCAAAATCAGGCAGGTCCCGATACTTTCTGTTTCAATAAATTCGAAATTATAATGTTTGAAAGCTTGCAAAAAAAACTTTTTGGCGTAAAATAGGGTTCAACTAAACAAGTTAAAATGATTCATTTTCTTATCTAGAGAAGTTGAGGGACTGGCCCGATGACGCTTCAGCAACCGCCGTATCTACGTGATCCGGTAAGGTGCTAATCCCAGCAGACACAGTGATGTGACTGAGGGATAAGAAGAGACATTCGAGCGTATGGCTCTCTTCTTCCCGAAGAGAGCCTTTTTATTTTACGCAATTGCTTCAACAAATTTTTTGAAAGAGGTGCCTGTCAATGGCTGACGATTATCAGTTCCCGACCCGGATTGTCCGCGACACTGTCCGGGTAGATCCCGAGACTGGTGCGGCAAATGTTCCTGTCTATCTGTCATCCACATTTCATCAATCAGATTTTGATCACTTTGGGAAATATGATTATACACGATCAGGAAACCCGACACGTGACGCTTTAGAAAATGCCATTGCCGATCTGGAAGGAGGCGTCCGCGGTTTCGCCTTTGCCTCGGGAATGGCTGCTATTTCCACAGCATTTCTGCTTCTGTCAGCGGGAGATCATGCCGTTGTTCCCAAGAATGTCTACGGAGGAACCTTTCGTATTTTAACTGAAGTACTTGGACGTCTCGGTATCGACCACACCTTTGTCGATACAACCCGGCTCGATGAAGTAAGGGCAGCCATCCGTCCGAACACAAAAGTCATCTATGTCGAAACACCGTCCAATCCAACGCTTAAGGTCTCAGACATCCGCGCCATTGCGAAAATTGCAAAAGTTCATCGATGTTATACCTTTGTAGATAACACCTTTATGACGCCGGTCTTTCAGCGGCCGTTGCAGTTAGGTGCCGATCTGGTGCTGCACAGTGCGACAAAATTTATTTCCGGACATAGTGATGTTATTGCCGGTCTGGCCGTAGCCGGAAATAAAGAATTGGCAGACAAGCTGTATTTTTTGCAGAATGCACTGGGTGCCGTGCTCGGCGTCCAGGATTCCTGGCTGCTTTTGCGAGGCCTGAAAACACTGGATGTACGGATTAAAAAGTCGGCGGCATCCGCCTTAAAAATCGCTTCATTCTTCTCGGATCGTCCAGAAGTCAAAAAGGTATTCTATCCCGGATTACCCGGACATCCCGGCTCGAAAATCCAGAAGCAACAGGCAATGTCCGGCGGCGCCGTGCTCTCCTTCGAACTGGAAAACGAGGCGGCGGCGCGCACGTTTGTCAACCACATTTCTCTGCCGATTTTCGCCGTTAGTCTCGGCGCCGTCGAGTCGATCCTCTCCTATCCACCGAAAATGTCTCATGCGGAACTCAGCGAAGAAGAGCGAATCAAAGCTGGTATCGGCAGCGGTCTGCTCCGTCTGTCCGTCGGTCTGGAAGATGCGGATGACTTGATCAAGGACTTCACCAGGGGCCTTACAGCAATCAATGAAAAGAAACAGGAAACAGTGACCAGCGTTAACTGACCAATATCTCATTCAGGAGGAAACAAAAATGGCTATCACAACAACCAAAACAGTACCCTTTCGATTCGACCAGGTAGGCAGTCTGCTAAGACCTGATGAACTTAAATCCGCCCGCGAAAAGTTCCTTTCAGGAGAAATTACCCGGTCAGATCTGACCAAAGTAGAAGATGAAGAAATACGGAAAGTTGTCGCGAAACAAGTCAATCTCGGATTGAAAGCTGTTACGGACGGTGAATTCCGTCGCAGCTGGTGGCACCTGGATTTTCTGGCAGGGTTGAATGGTGTTGAAACCTATTCACAACACGCCAGCTATAAATTTAAGGGGGCAAAAACACGCGATACGAATGTTCGTTTCTCGGACAAAGTGTCTTATAATCCGGATCATCCTTTTTTCAAAGCCTTTGAATTTCTGAACAGCATTGTTCCCAAAGGGATTCTGGCAAAACAAACCATTCCCAGCCCCACGCTCTATTTCCGTGACCATCGCGACGACAATGCCGTTAAGTTCTATGCTTCCCGCCAGGATTTTCTGAAGGACCTGGCAGTCGCCTATCGTCAGACCATTCGCCATTTCTATGATCTCGGCTGTCGCTATCTGCAGCTTGACGATACAACCTGGGCTTTTCTGATCAATCAGATCATCAACGCCAAAAGTGCTGAAGAAAAGGCAAAATATGAACAAATTGCCAAAGACAGTGTGACCGTCATCAATGGTGCTCTTCAGGACCGCCCGGAGGATATGACGATCACTACCCATATCTGTCGCGGAAATTTCCGTTCCACATTCCTTTTCTCCGGCGGTTACGGACCGGTGGCAAAATACCTGTCGCAGCTGAATTATGATGGGTATTTCCTGGAATACGATAACGAACGGTCCGGAGACTTTTCACCGCTCGGCGATATTTTCACCAAGGGTTCGGATAAAAGGATTGTTCTTGGTCTGGTCACGTCTAAATTTCCGGAACTTGAATCAGAGGAAGCATTGGAAAAGCGCGTCAGGGAAGCGACTCATTATGTTCCGCTGAACAATCTCTGCCTGTCTACACAATGCGGGTTTGCTTCTACTGAGGAAGGGAATAAATTGACTGAAGCTGAGCAATGGGCCAAATTAAAACGTGTTATCGACACGGCTCAAAAAATCTGGTCAGAGGCCTGATGATTAAAAGAGAACCCTTAAAAGATGCACGGCGCACCCACTATTTGGAATGCACCGTGTTGTTTCGTTCTTTAACAAATCTAAATAACACAGGCAAAAATAATTTCTCCAAGATGCTCAGATGCTTGATCTGATCACTTTTCTCGATCGCACCCTGTGCATGAAAAAAGTGTACGAAAAAAGAATCCAAATCTGGTAAAATTAAATCACCACACAGCCAGAGAGGATCCTTCTTTTGAGTACGTTTTACGCGAAAAAGCAGACAAAATCAGGTCACCCTGGTGCGCTGATGATCAAGAATCGACGGTTTATCATGACCAATATTAGCTGTCTAACGATCATATGGCCAATTAACGATTGCATGAAAACGCTCAACGATTAGAGAAAGAGGATGTCACAAAGGTCTATGACTGTGCGACATCCTTCTTTACTTTGCAGCTGCATAAGGACACAAAATGAAGGTACAGACTGCTTGCTAAGCTGGCCGGTATAAACTTTGCCTGGAAGGGCCTGAATTTGATGAACCTGATCGGGTATCCATTAGAGTGAGGATAGATAAGCACCATAATTATTAACTGCATGCCCGCCATGTCGGACGATCAAACGGAAAAAGGAGTTGCTTTCGAGAAAATGAGTCTGGATGATCATGCGGCCACGCCGATGTCAGATAATGCCAATGGATCGCTTAAAGCGGAAACCATCAGACTGGCTAATCTGATTGATACTCATTCTTCACATGATGGGACCTATGCCGCGCGAATCCCCGGGTTATATGTCAATCGCTATTCGCGAATAGAAGCCGCGGATTATGTGCATACCATTTACTCGCCTGCTGTCGGCATTGCAGCACAGGGTAAAAAAATCATAACTGTCGGAAGGGATGTCTATGAATACGGAGGGTCACGGATTTTTATTGCTCCCGTTGCCTTACCGGTTGCCATGAAAACCATTTTGGCCAGCCCTGCCGAACCGTTTCTGGGAGTAGGGCTATATCTCGACCCGCAAAGGATCGCGGTGTTGGTGTCGAAAGTATATCCGCAGGGCTTGCCAACGATTCGTAATCGGCGTGCGGGTTATGTCATGGATGCTGATTTGGCTCTGATTAATGCCATGGCAAGACTGGTCGATTGTCTCTCTAGTCCCGGCGATGATCATTTAATTGCCCCGCTCATCACGGATGAGATTTTCATTCGACTTCTTCGCAGCCCCATCGGCGTTTACGTTGCTGAGACCGTTTTTGCGGAATCCAGCATACAGCGAGTTGTGAAAGCAATGGACTGGCTCCAGAACAACTTCTCCCAGCCATTTAAAATCGCTGATTTGGCAGAGATGGTCCATTTGAGCGAGTCCTCTTTCCGTGAGCATTTTAAGTCCGTCACCGCGATGAGCCCCTTGCAATACCGTAATGTACTGCGTCTTCAAGAAGCCAGGCGGCTGATGTTATCCAATCAAATGGATGCGACAACTGCATGCCGAATTGTGGGATATGCGAGCGATTCCCAATTCAGCCGGGAATACAGTCGCTTCTTTGGAAGCCCGCCAAACAGAGATATCGCCAGATGGCGCCAGAAAAGACAGAATTTAAACTGACCAGGATGCCTCGTCGCCCTTTTTTCATATCCTCGCTGCTTCAAGGCTTGGCGCTTTTTTTGAACAGGTTTCGTTAAATCGAGCAATAACTCAATCAGAACACGCAAACATCCAAGTGAACCCTCTTCTATAATTAGGTTAACCATGAGACGACCGTGCAACTCGCTTACGGCACTGAGCATGGTTCAAACCACCCAATTATAACTGCTTATAAGGAGGTTTTTCATATGCGTGTTTTTGTTACGGGAGCGACCGGATTCATCGGATGGGCGGTTGTTCGTGAACTAATGGATGCCGGCCATCATGTTATCGGCCTTGTTCGTTCCGGGGAAGCTGCCAAAAGGCTTATTGCCCTTGGTGCAGAGGCTCACCAGGGTTCAATCGAAGACCTGGGAAGCTTGCGCAGCGGTGCTGCCGCTGCAGATGGCGTCATTCACACAGCCTTCTTCCATAAGTTCTCTCATGCACGACTATCAACACGCCTGCGAATAATGTTTGGTGGAACCCCCCGTCAGGCGCCATTGCGATTCATGACGGCAGCTGTCGAGACGGACCGACGTGCCATTGAGACACTGGGTACCGCGCTTTCCGGCCGCGACCGCCCTCTTGTTGTCGCTATGCCGACACTGACCCTCACTCCCAATCAACTCGGAACGGAGGACAATGCGGCTGACCCTGATTCCGCTGGAAAATTACGCGTCCCGTCGGAAAAGACAACGCTGGCGTTAGCCGATCAAGGCGTTCGTTCCTCAATTGTTCGTATCCCTCCACTTGTACACGGTGATGGCGATAAGCATGGGTTCGTCCCGAGCCTGACCGACATCGCTCGCAAGAAGGGCATTTCAGCCTACATTGGAACTGGAGCCAACCGTTGGCCAGCTGTGCATCACCTCGATGTGGCACATCTTTTTTGCCTCGCTTTGGAAAAGGCCCCGGCAGGGTCGCGGTTTCACGCTGTTGCCGATGAGGGCGTGCCCTTTCGTGATATCGCCGTCGCCCTTGGCCAACATCTCAACCTGCCGGTAAAAAGCATAGACGCGAAAAAGGCAAATTCGCATTTCGGATGGCTGGGCGACTTCGCATCAGTCGACAACCCTGTATCAAGCGCATTAACCCATAAACGCCTGGGGTGGCGCCCCGTGCATCCCTCTCTAATTGAAGACATTAATCAAGGTTACTATTTTCAGAGATAATAGGATCTCTCTTCCGGCCTTTGTGCTGATCAGACCACTTTTCAAGTATCACTTTCGCTTCTAAAAACAAAGCGCTTCCCTTGATTGGGAAGCGCTTTGTTCATTCCATGATCTTTAGATTTCTGTGCGGTGCCTTCGTATGCGTCTTCGAGGATCCGCTTCTTTCATTAAGTTTTCGTCGTTTTAATGATACATCGGATTTTATGATGGCGTTTTATTACTTCAACCTAACTGGCTAATTTGATTTTACAAGTGGCCAAATTTTTTATTTTTAGAAAAAGCAGTTTGAATATCACCGGGAGAAAGACCTTCGGTGGAAGATTCCTGTAAAAAAGCCACCATCTGCCGGCGATCCGCTTCCGAAAGCGTACCTGGCAATAGATAGAGCCGCGTTCCCGCTTTAGCGTTGGCCAAAACATCATGACTTACTTCAATCCCCAATTTGGACAAATAATTGGGCGATACGGTAAAGTACCAGAACGGCCGAAGCGGAATTTTTCCGTCTATTCATCTGATCGTATGCTTAACCGAGTCCCCTAACTGATAAGAGCGGATCCCGGAAAGCCTCCGTCTGTATTTTTCATATTGGGGTAAATCGTCCCTTATTTTTGACCATACGACTTCAGATTTGCCCTCTGTTTTGGGAGAAAATAATTTCAGAACTTCTTCAAATACGTAGATGAATTCATTGCCGATGATCCTGCGCTTTTTCTCAGTATCACCGACATCCGCCAGCTTGTCCAAGAAACGCTTTTGGCATCGACAGGGATAAAGTTCATTTGAAAACGGTTTTTGAATGTATCGATGACGCCTTCCGCTTCCCCTTTTCGGAGCAGTTCGTGATCGACAAAAACCCAGGTAAGCTGGTCGCCGATCGCTTTGTGGACAAGCGTTGCCGCAACCGATGAATCGACTCCACCGCTCAGCGCGCACAGCACTTTGCGGTTGCCGACACTCTTGCGGATCTCTTCAGCTTTTTCATCGAGAAAATGTTCCATTGACCAGGTGGCATTCGCGCCACAGATCGAAAAGATAAAATTGCTCAGCAGATCATTGCCGTACTTTGTATGACGCACTTCCGGGTGATACTGAACGGCATAGACATTTTTCGCTGCGTTGCTCATAGCCGCAACCGGGCAGGACTCGCTTATGGCGAAGACTTCGAATCCTTCCGGCGGTGTCTTAACCAGATCGTCGTGGCTCATCCAGACCGACTGCCCGGCAGGCTGTCCTTTAAAGAGCAGGCTGCCTGTATCGGTAATGATGTCTGCCTTGTCATACTCACGATGCACCGCGCGCTCCACCTCAGCGTCAAATTGCCTATTGATCAGGTGCAGGCCGTAACAGATGCTCAGAATCGGAACACCCAGATCAACAATCGCCGGATCACACTTTGGTGCCCCCCTCACCGTACACACTGCTTGGACCTCAGTAGAAACTGATGCCCGTCGGCTGCTTCTTTCTGATCTGTGCTGCTGTGAGCGTATTCGGAAGGAGTTCGCTGTATACGCCTAAATCACGGATGCGCCTGGCAATCAGTTGATTGTACTGGCCGGAAAAGTCCATCACAATTATCAAGTCGTTCTGATCCATCCCCGCCTTGCACCCTATCTCTGATTTTTCTTTAAATTACCGAATAGATAAAGCCGGAAACCCGATCAGGGGCTCCGGTTATGAAATCTGACTTTTTCATGATGGCCGCCGATTTGTCAAAAAGTGTTCAGCGAACCATTGAACCATTTCTCTATTTTATCAATCTCAGAAGCTTCATCAAGTCCGTATCTGATGTAAGTGCAGCCTTTATCCATTAACTGAATGTCTCTCCTCTATGCCGACTTGTTTTTTTATAGCTGATTGTAATACTTGAGAATAATTCACGTTGTTTTCCTTAGCAAGATCATCCAGCCACTTAGGGATGGTCAATGTTTTCTTCACGGACTGGTTAAAAATTTGCTGAAGATATGGGGCCATTAATACATCGACCAGGATAACGCACTGATGCTTTTCTATCTTCAGGTCTCTAATACTTGAAGCTTCCGGAATATCTTCTCCGTCCTTATCCATTCCGTATAAGTGCAACGCAAGAGCCTCCCTCGCGTTTTTCTGAACCTCTTCCAAAGTTGAACCATAAGGAAGGCACCCAGGCAAGTCAGGAAATTGAACAGAGTAGCCTTTTTCCTCTTCTGTTAAAATAGCAGGAAATATATATTTAGACTTTAAACCCATAGTCAGATCAACTCCTTTTTTACGGGTAGAAAAAGAAAAGGTTAGGAAAATCGAACTCCTGATTGCTTTTCAATACTCATTAAAGTTCCGGTTGGTATATCCTTTCTTGGATGAGTCAGTGTAACCCTTCCCTTTTTCGTTGGATGCTTCAATTGAACATGATCCCCAACAGTATCAACAATATACCATCCGTTTTTTTTGAGTATCTTAAGGACTTCTCTTGAGGAATATGATTTCATAACCTAACCTCTTTCTCCTGTATCTTAACACGTGTTATAGTACGTGTCAACAAAGACGAAATGAGACAACTTCGTGATCTATATACGTTGACCATAAGATTGTCATCTTTCTGCCGCGTGACTGGCGGGAAGGATGTCTTTAAAACTTTTCTGTGAAAAATGTCAATCAATATTCGTGAGGATTAAGCATTATCTTACATTACACTGATAATCGGCGTCCTGTGTGATTATGCTCTCTCCGATTCAAGATTTATTTTTACAAACTTCCTTTTGCCAACCTGAACGACCATGCCATCATGTACATTAATTTTTGCTCCGATGTCGGACAGTTTCGTCTGATTAATTTTTACGCCGCCGTTCTGGATCATCCTGCGCGCCTCTCCGTTACTTTGAAAAAGGCCAAGTCTCACCAGAAAAGCAACCACCCAGATCTGTTGCGTGGAACCGTTCCAATGCACTTCCGGAAGATCGCCCGGAAGCGCGTGTTGACGGAACACCTCTGCAAACTGTGCGCTCGCCTGATCTGCCGCTTCCTTGCCATGATACATGTTCACCAGTGTCCAGCTTAGCCGTTCCTTCACATCCCTCGGATGGATGGAGCCATCCTTTAATCCAGCCGCCAGACGGTTGATCTCTTTAATGGGCAGATCGGTCGCCAAAGTAAAGTACTTGATCATCAGTTCATCCGGCAGAGACATCGCCTTGCCGAAAATCTCATCCGCTGATTCGTCAATGCCGATATAATTGCCAAGCGACTTGGACATTTTCTTCTTTCCATCCAGCCCTTCCAGAAGAGGGAGCATGATCGCCACCTGTTTTTCCATGCCGTAAGCTTCCTGAATATGCCGTCCCATCAGCAAATTAAACTTCTGATCCGTGCCTCCGAGTTCAATATCGGATCGAAGTGCAACGGAGTCGTACGCCTGCATCAGAGGATAGAAGAACTCATGAATCGATATAGACTGCCCTGACCGGTAGCGATTGCTGAAATCGTCACGTTCAAGCATGCGCGCCACCGTTGTTTTGGCGGACAAGTCAATGACATCGGAAAAACTCAGGCGGGACAGCCATTTCGCGTTAAAGGCAACGGTCGCTTTCTCCATATCGATAACCTTGCTAAATTGTTCAAAGTATGTCTGTGCATTCGCCTGAACTTCTTCATCCGTTAATTGCCGGCGTGTCGCCGATTTGCCCGTCGGATCGCCGATTTTTCCTGTAAAATCGCCGATCACGAGCTGAACCTGATGGCCGAATTGCTGAAACTGGCGCAGTTTATGCAGCACCACCGTGTGTCCGATATGCACGTCCGGAGCCGATGGATCAAGGCCCAGTTTAACATGCAACGGCTTTCCGGTCGCCACTGACTTTTTCAGTTTTTCTCTAAGCTCAGCCTCAGGAACAATTTCCGCTGCACCCTGTTTCAGAGTGTCAAACTGTTGTTGGACAGCTTCCTGCTGTGAAACCGATAAATGAATCTCAGCATTCATTTCTCCCACTCCATTTCCGTTATTCTTCATACGTTTTCGATGAAAGCCGCCGACACGAACCATGAACTGCTGTCACACCCGTAAAACAGGAATAAAAAAACGCCCCCTCTGAAAAGGGACGAAAATTCCGCGGTACCACCCTCGTTGAGCGCTCAGCCAGCTCTCCACTTGTTCCGTTAACGGCAGCAACCGTTTTCTGCTACTGGCTTGAACGAAGACGGCGTTTGCAGAAAAACTCAGGGAAGTAATTCATGACTGCCTTTGTGCCGGCTCGCATCGTCCGCCGGCTTTCTGGAACAGGGAAACAGCCACTACTCATTCCAATCATCGCGATCAATGTGAAATTATTCTTATCCTATGACAGAATTCTACGTTCTGTCAACAGCCTACATCGCAATTAGCTCCCCGTGGGCTTTTTATTTTTCAGGAACATCTACACTCACTTACGATACGGTTCACCGTATCGCAGCAAAATGAGGTTCTCCCCGATTTTTTCAACGATCAAAAAGAACACTCAATCAACCCGTCTCGCAGGGATTTTCATCTCACTTTCTTGTATGTCCTTAATGGAATCACGAGCAAAAAGTAAAATAAGCGGATGTTTTCCGGTTAGATGCAGAATGGGACTCTTTTCGGGGGTATATAAGGGGAAGTTTTCCGGTTATGCAAAACAAAAAGCTCCATTCACCCTTTTTTCAAGCTAATAGGCGGAACCCTTCCGTCTATTTTAGCTGCTTTTCATTTTATTTACCAAGTAAGTGGAATTTTTCCGTCTATTCATCTGAGCGTATGCTTAAACATCTAACTTCTGATATCTTTCATACTCTTCTTTAGACATTGAATGCTCAGGTGGAAGGCTTGTTCCGGATGCCTTTCATAATTCTTAATTCGATCCGCAACTTCCTTATAGATCAGTTTATCTTCAAGGTAGTTTATCCGTTCAAACATATTTTCGTATTCCCGATAGTCAAGAATGATTGAGTCAAGCTTATGATTGTCAGTAATCACTTGCGGCTTTTTTTTGGCCCGTTTGCGAACTGAACTGAATGTCTTAACCGCCACAGAAGATGGAATAATCTGGTCTTCAGAAAATTAGGTTTGACCACGATTGATTCATCATCCATAACTTTGACACCTCCGTTCGATTATTTCCCTTTCAACATTTATTATGCAACTTTTTTCATTCGATGTGTCATTAAATGATATCGTTTTATGTTAGTAAAGAATGACTCTGCTTCTACTGAGGTGTATATACACACAATAAAAGACTTGATCCAGAGATAAATATTATATGGTCGTCAAAAAGGAAAACGACGAAAAAGGTTTAAAAAGACTCCCATTAAAGCAAAAAACACCCTGCCAGATCATTCATTCTGGCAGGGATCTTGGCAGGAACCATTAAATTTTAGCAGTTTTTATCCGCTTTACATCACAATAAGCCTTGTGAAACAGGCATTCTCTCTCTAATTTGTATTTTCCTTTTATTCCCACTCAATTGTGGCCGGCGGCTTGGAGGTAATATCATACACAATACGGTTGACGTGCTCCACCTCATTCACGATTCGGTTCGATATTTTTTCGAGAACCTCCCATGGGATGCGTGCCCAGTCGGAGGTCATGCCGTCGATTGAGGTGACAGCGCGGATGGCGATACAGTGATCGTAGGTACGTCCGTCCCCCATAACGCCGACACTCTGGATGTTCGGCAGCACGGTGAAGTACTGCCAGATATCGCGGTCGAGACCGGCTTTTTTGATTTCCTCACGCAGAATGGCATCTGATTCACGGACAATCGCCAGCTTGTCCTCGGTGATCGCGCCGAGTACGCGGATGCCGAGGCCCGGTCCCGGGAACGGCTGGCGCCAGACGATATCGTCCGGCAGGCCGAGCTGGGTGCCGAGCTCGCGTACCTCATCCTTGAACAGCGTATTCAGCGGTTCAATCAGCTTAAATGTCATATCTTCAGGAAGCCCGCCGACATTATGATGCGACTTGATGGTCTGTGAGGAGCCGCCCGCGCCGCTCTCTACCACATCCGTATAGAGCGTGCCCTGAACAAGAAACGAGATATCCTTAAGCTTGCTTGCTTCTTCTTCAAAAACATGGATGAATTCATTGCCGATGATTTTGCGCTTTTTCTCCGGCTCGCTGACATCCGTCAGCTTGTCCAGAAAGCGCTGTTTCGCGTCGACAAAGATAAAATTCATATGGAAGCGGTTTTTGAATGTCTCAACAACGCCTTCTGCTTCGCCTTTGCGGAGCAGACCGTGATCGACAAAAATGCAGGTCAGCTGATCGCCTATGGCCTGGTGTACCAGAGCTGCAGCAACCGAAGAATCAACTCCGCCGCTCAATGCACAGATTACTTTCTTATCGCCGACAGTGGACCGGATCTTCTCCACCTGCTGATCGATGAAGTGTTCCATCGACCAGTTCTTTTCCGCTTTACAGATGTGAAAAATAAAATTATTCAGAAGATCATTCCCGTATTCTGTGTGGCGGACTTCAACGTGGTACTGCACTCCGTACAGATTTTTTGCGACATCACTCATCGCCGCCACCGGACACGATGCGCTTTTCGCATCGACTTTGAATCCTTCCGGCGGCGTTTTAACGAGATCGCCATGGCTCATCCAAACCGTCTGCTTTGCCGGCTGCCCCTGGAAAAGGGCACTGTCCGTATTCGCGGAAATTTCTGCTTTACCATATTCTCTGTGGGAGGCATGTGCGACATCCGCCCCGAAGTGCAGGCTCATCAGTTGCATCCCGTAACAGATACCGAGAATCGGAATCCCGAGGTCATAGACCGCCGGATCGACTTTCGGCGCGCCCTCCCAGTAGACACTGCTCGGCCCGCCGGAGAAGATGATCCCTTTCGGCCTTTTTTCTCTGATCTGTTCCGCCGTCATCGTATTCGGCAGAAGTTCACTGTATACACCAAGATCACGGACACGTCTTGCGATCAGCTGATTATACTGACCGCCGAAGTCCATGACAATGATCAAATTCTCAGGTTGTCCCATCCCCGTTTGCACCCCGCAATTTTTTATATAAAGAATAAGGATGCACCTCGCTCGAAGGCGTCCTCTTGTTTCCACTGATTTTGTATTACGTACCTATTTTAACAATCCGGCGCTGCTGCGGCAACCTCACATCAGGTAACGGAAATAAACATAGAGCGTTGAGATGACCAGCGACAGGAGCATCACCGGCAGACCGATTTTCATAAACCCGATAAAGGTAATCGGATGCCCTTCTTTCCCGCGATTCCCGCCACAACGAGATTGGCGCTTGCGCCGATTAATAGACCGTTTCCACCAAGACAGGCCCCGAGCGACAGGCTCCACCAGAGCGGCTCCAGATTGGTCATTCCCATTTCGCCCATATCCTTAATCAGCGGAATCATTGTCGCAACAAAAGGAATATTATCGACAAAAGAGGAGACAATCCCGCTCATCCACAGGATCAAAAAGGTGGTCGGCAGCGGTTCCCCGCCGGTCAGGTCCAGTGCACCGTGCGCGAGCCGGGTCATGACACCCGTTTCAACCAGACCGCCGACCAGGACAAACAGCCCGATAAAAAAGAAAATGGTTGTCCATTCAACGTCTGACAAAGCCTTCTCAAGATAGCGCTCGCCGGTCAGAAGCAGCAGCAGAAAGGCACCGGAGAGCGCTATGGTTGCTGTTTCAACCCCGAGCATCTGATGCAGGAAAAAGCCGATCACGGTCAGAATAAGCACGATCAGTGATTTGGCAAGCAGAACGGAATCCGTGATTTCCTCCCGGGCATCGAGGCCGGCGAGCACTTCCCGGGCATCCGGCCGCCCGTTAAGTGAATTCCGGTAAATGAAGCTCAGCAGGATCAGGACAGCGATGATGATCAGTACAATCACCGGTGCCAGGTTGGTGATGAAATCAATAAAGCTCAGGCTTTTGACCGCGCTGCCGATCATGATGTTCGGCGGATCACCGATCATTGTCGCCGTGCCGCCGATATTCGACATCAGGATCTCAGACATCAGAAACGGGACAGGCGACATCTTCAGTTGTCTGGCAATACTGAACGTTACAGGAGCGATCAGAAGAACGGTTGTCACATTGTCGAGAAAAGCTGAACCGAACGCCGTAATCAATGAAAAGATGACAAGCAAAGCAAACGGCTGCCCGTCCACTTTCCTGGCTGCCCAGATCGAAACAAAACGGAACAGTCCGGTCTGTGACGTGATAGAGACAATGATCATCATGCCAATAAGGAGCCCCAGTGTGTTGAAATCAATGTGGCGGATAGCTGTCGCCTGATCGATGACGCCAAAGAACAGCAGAGCCGAAGCGCCGAGCAGGGCGATGATGGTCCGATGAATTTTCTCTGATATGATAAAACCATAGGCAACAAGAAAAATGCCGATGGCAAGTAATGCGTGATTCCCCAATAGAAAACAGACCTTTCTGAATAGATTGCCTGTACTTGTTAAGCAGATTTCCGCCTGCTTCCGCCCCGGATCAGCCCGTCAGCCAGCGGATGGATCGCAGCAACTGCAGCTGAAACAGATGGGCGAGAAACGGAACATAAGCATCCCGCCGGACGATCACCTGCCACGTCCGTTCCCCGCGGCTGTAGAATAGAATATCCGAATAAACTTTATCACGGTCAAAGAACGCCCTCAGCTGATGCAGGCAATCGACTGCTTCACTGGTTTTTGCCCGGATCAGAAAGTCAGTATCCTGTTCGTTCCGTTGTTCCCGCAAAGCAATCTGCTGATCATTGATTTCATAACGAACCGGTTTCATGAGGCCACCTTCTTTTTTTATTCATTGTAGCATGTTCTTCAGGCTGCTTCATGATCTCTTTCATTGGCAAAGAGCCTGCTTAAGGCGGGCGGCGTCACCAGCGTGGTGATCAGAACGACAAGGATCAGCGGGGTATAATACATCTCATCCAGAAGGCCTGAAGTCATACCGATGGAGGCAAGGATCAGGGCCACCTCTCCACGCGAGATCATACCCGCCCCGATTTTCGCTGCGCCGTGAAAATCAAATCCGGTCATCCAGGCACCCAGACCTGAACCCGCAAGTTTGGTGAAAATGGCCAGAAGCGAAAGGGCGATAATGAACCAGATGTGACGGTCAAGTCCGGTAAACGTGACATTCAGTCCGATACTGACAAAAAACACCGGAACAAAAATGCCATATGAAATCGGCTCAATCTTCTGTTCCACCTTCTCCTTAAAGGGTGTCTGTGCGATAGCCGCCCCGGCGATAAAAGAACCGATGATACCCGCCACGCCAAGCCATTCGGCATAACAGGCAAAGAAGAACCCGATCATGACTGCCGCGCTGACCACCGGTTCGGAGACCTTCAACCCGCCGAACCAGCGCATGATCCATGGAACAGCTTTCCAGCTGATCAGGAGGATGGTGGCAAAGAACAGAATTTTCTGTCCAATTACAAGCAGTGTACTCTCATCTGATCCGCCGAAAAAGCTCATGACAAAAGCCAGCAGAACAATGACCAGAACATCGTCGAGTACCGCGGCCCCGAGGATGGTCGTACTTTCCCGCGTCTGAAGCTTGCCCATTTCCTTCAAAGTCTGTACCGTAATGCTCACTGAAGTCGCAGAAAGAACCAGCCCCAGAAAGATCCCCTGATTAAGCGGCATGCCCATCCCGAGTCCTGCCAGCGTACCAAATCCAAGCGGAAAGATAATCCCTCCGACGGCCACAGCCGTCGACGGCCGGGCATTTTTTCGCAGATCGTCAAGGTCAGCTTCAAGTCCGGCAATGAACATCAGCAGGATCACACCGGCTTCGCTGATGATATGGATCATTTCCGAATTGGGTATCCACCCCAGAACAGCCGGGCCAATCAGAATGCCCACCAGTAATTCCCCAAGCACAGCCGGCTGTTTCATCAGGACACTCAGATGTCCGGCTATTTTGGTCGCAAGTAAAATGACAGCCAGTTCAAAAATAAAGTCCATCGGTTCCCCCCTGTGATGAAATGATAAAGTGAAACGTCAATCCGTGAGGGACTTTCGAGCACACAGGGCACCCTCATTTTTAGCCTGCGCGCATCCCTCCGCTGATTGTCTGTTGGACCCATCGTGCTGCAGCAGGCAGTGATCCCACACCCGGGCAAGAGGGCACTGCCCGTTCAGGCGGGATAAAAAAAGCAAAAAAGGAGCCTGTGCTGACAGGCTCCACCAGAATCGTGCATATTTATCTTTATATTGTTTATCTCTACTTTATCCTGAGACAGGTGGCTATGTCAAATATTAATAAAAAAAAAGAGCCCCTGTTCGGGCTCAACAATCTATATCATAAAAGGGGGGAAGCCAAAAGAACAACGCATTGCTTTAACAGTTATTATCATACTGCATCCAGCTGATTATTGGCACAATATGGCATAATTTTGATAAACATCACAGATTTCTCATATCATTTGAAAACTTCCCTCGGGACATGGATATGAATGATTCCGTTTGAATAAGGTGCAACTTCATATTCCTGAAAAACCAGCGTGATGCCATCCCTGTCGAAGTAAAACTGCCCCTCTTTTTGATCGATGCCTTTGAAGCTGTCAATAAAGAAATCATATCGACCCGCTTTTTTCAGTTCAATCATTTGATTCTTCACATAATCATTGACCTGATCAAGCTGCGTTTGATTTGTCACGACATCCCCGAGTTGTAACTGTTCCCCTGTGTCCGTTTTGAAATTATAAGTTTTTTCATAATGCATGCCGTGCGCTCCGCCGGTGTAAGCTTCATCGACAAAAGAAACACTGAGCAGCCGGCCGTCATTGAAGCGCACATAAGGTCTCGTACTGGCATAATACGGTCCCGGGATACCGGTCAGCTTGTCTTTTTCGTACTGTTTTCGGTATGCCTGATCTTTTCGCCATATGGCATCCGCGTGCTCCAGAAAAGCCTTATTAATGTTTTTTCGAATCGATTCCTGATCGATTCCGGACCTCACCACAGGATAGAAGATCCCGTTTGACAATTTCTGAATGCTGATCTTCACCGGGGACGGCTGGTCTGCCGCCACAGCCTGTCCCGCCGGCGGCCACCATCCCATCAGCACAAGTACCATCACTAGTGCCATCATGCTTTTCCCTGTCACACGCTTCACCCCAACTCGCCTTTATTATTCCTAGTATGTCCTTATGATCTTACGTTATAAAAAAGGGCAGAGTCATTTATCATTCTTTTTTCAGAACGAAACCGTTAGAATAGAAGATGAGGTGAATCAGATGATCATTATTCACGCAACCTTTCATGTCAGACAGGAAAACCGTGATCTTTTTCAGACAGAATCAGTCCCGCTGATTACCGGATCCCGGATGGAATCTGGAAATATCCGCTATACCCTTTACGAAGATCCCTCAGACAGGAACAGCTTCATCCTGGTTGAAGAATGGAAAGATGAAAAAGCTGTTCAGCGCCACAGACAGTCTGCACAAGTTACCGCATTTATGGCCAGAGCGGACCTGCTTTTCGATCGTCCGACAGCGATTAGCTGTTATTCAGCCAGAAAACTGCCTTCTGAATGAGGTGCGGTCATGTCACAGAAACTTAAAGCGCTCGCCCACTTGTCAAAAGAACGATTGTGGATCCCTTAACGCCTCAAAAGACAGACGGACACCATGGTATGCGAAAGCCTTTGCCTGTGCATCGTTGCCTGCGCGTTCAACCCGATTGATCCGATTCCAGACTTCATCCCGATTCCCCGCTATCTGGATGAGTTCATAATCACCCCTTTTGCCCTCATGCTGGCTGTAAAATGTATTCCTGAATCCGTCATGACGGACGCAAAAATAAAAACACAGCAACGAAAAAGAAATACAGGAACGCCAAAATTCAGAACAGCTGTTTCAGGCTTCTCTGCCTGCACGGATTCTGTACTGGATTTTCTTATACTGGCTTTGATTCTCCGGCCGGATGATTTGTGCATTCGGTCGGATCTTCGCCATTTCCACCGGATTATGGCCTGAACTGACCGGAATCCCGATATTTCGGCAAGTTCAGTACCCTGCGCCCTCTTCTCGGGGATCAGGAGACAGTTCAGTTAGCATGTGTTTCAGATGATTCACTTCAATCTGTCCAGGCGCGGAAACCTCGTTCAGGCTTCCGAAAGTGACAGCGGATCCGGTGAGCATTCCGCTGATTCGGGAAACTTTACCCAGACTGCCCATTGCCATCGTAATAATCGGAATCGTCATTGACTCCCTCGCCTCCAGAGTTGCCTCCATCAGTGTCAGCACGTCGCCCGGTAAACGGGGCATCACCGCTATTTTTGCTATATCCGCCTTTCCCGCTTCCATTTTTTTCAGTTTTGTGACGAGGTCATTCCGGGAAGGGGTATGGGAAAAGTCATGTGAACTGATGATCACTTTCCCTCCTGCCCGGTGTACCGCATCAATAAGGCGTGCCCTTCCCCTTGAAGGGCGTGTCTGTTCCAGATCAACAGCATCAGCCAGTTTCCGCTCGATCAGCCTCTCGTACAGCTGAAAATATGCCGGATCACTAAGCGGCTTCTCCCCGCCTTCGCGTGAGCTTCTGAAGGTGGCCAGCAGCGGCTTTTCGCCAAGGACCTCCCGCAACCGTCCGGCTGCATGCAACAGGGATGCAACGGACAGATCCTTCATGTAGTCGATACGCCATTCGGCAAAGTCGGCCGGACCGGAGGCGATCTGTGCTGCAATATGCGCCGCTGCTTCACAGGACGTTCCCGTGATCGGTACACAGATCTTCGGTATGCCGGAACCGATGGTCAGATTTTTTAACGTAACTGTTTTCATATTCACCCTTCTTACAGCCGTTTCTGTTATCGCGAGCGTAGCATGCAGCTGACGGACTGTCAATCAGCCTGAAGAGCCCGGCGAGCCCCTGTTTTCAGATATTGTCCATGATTCTCTGTCAGGATACCTTTCCATTTTTCAAACTTGTCTTGACATTTTTAATATTTACTGCTATCTTATTAACACTAACTGATTGGGAGTTTTGATGATGGTTCATGCAGAACAAGGGTGTTGTTTTCAAATGAATCGATACTATTACTTTGGCTGGTTTATTTAGGTGTTTGCACCTCGCCCGCAGCAGATGCAAACACTTCCGTTTGCATCTGTGCCGGCCAAAGCAGTTTCGCATGTGTCAGAAAAACGAGCCGCACAGATGTTGTCCAGACAGATAAGGACAATAAACTGTGCGGCTTTTCCCGGTTCAGAGTAAGAAATCGAAAAAGGCCCACGGTTTATTGAAAACCGTGGGCCCTTTTTTCAGTACGTCCGTCGCTGCCGGGATTGACAAGAAACAGAAAGGAGTGAAGCTACAATGAAGTTTGACGAAATTGACGAAAGTTGTGTGAATGCGATACGTATGCTGAGCTGTGAATGCATTGAACGTGCCGGTTCCGGACATCCGGGACTTCCTCTCGGTGCCGCTCCGATGGCCTACGTGCTGTGGCGCAATCATTTACGTCTGAATCCGGATGATCCGGAATGGTTTGATCGCGACCGCTTTGTCCTGTCGGCCGGTCATGGCTCAGCCATGCTTTACAGTCTGCTGCATTTGTCGGGATTTGATCTAACCATGGATGATTTGAAACATTTCCGCCGGTTCCGCAGCAGAACGCCCGGACACCCGGAACGGGGAAGCGCGCCCGAAGTTGAGGCAACAACTGGTCCACTGGGCCAGGGCCTTGGAATGGCAACAGGTATGGCTATGGCTGAAGCCCATCTGGCAGCTGTCTGTCACTCAGGCGAGGAGGTGATCAATCACCGGACATTCGTTCTGTGCGGAGACGGAGATCTGATGGAAGGCGTTTCCTATGAAGCTGCAAGCCTCGCCGGTCATCTGAAACTGAACAAATTAATGGTCCTGTATGATTCGAACAGCGTCTCACTTGATGGCCGGGCAGACCGATCATTTTCTGAAGATGTACGCGGCCGTTTTAAAAGCTGCGGCTGGAATTATCTGCGGGTGGAAGACGGCAATGATCTGTCCGCCATCGACGCGGCGATTGAACGCGCAAAACAGCAGAGGAATGGACCGACGCTGATAGAAGTCCGGACGGTCATTGGTTTCGGTGCGCCGGGTCAGGGAACAAATCAGGTCCACGGCACCCCGCTCGGAGAAAAGGGATTGGCAGAACTTCGCCGCCGGCTGCACTGGGATCATCCTGAATTTACTGTTCCCCGGAACGTTCGGGAACGCTTCAGGCAGTGCATCGGCCAACGGGGAGGGCAGGCTGAAGCTGAATGGAAGTGCCGGGTGAATCAATGGGCGGCAGGTCATCCGGATAAAGCCGAAAAGTTAACGCAGGCATTGAACCATCAGCTGCCTCCGGACTGGAAAGAGGGACTCCCGCGCGAGGTGACCGGTTCCGAGTCCGGACGCGTGACCAGCCATCGCATCATTCAGATTCTGGCAGATAAGCTTCCCTTTCTGTGGGGCGGATCAGCCGATCTCGCCAGTTCGAATAAAACAAATATTGAACGCAGCGATTTGTTCCGTGCGGAGCGCCGTGAGGGACGAAATATTGCCTTCGGTGTCCGTGAGTTTGCTGAAGCATCGGCGCTGAACGGGATCGCGCTTCACGGCGGCAGCCGGGTATTCGGCGGCACCTTCTTCGTTTTTTCCGATTACATGCGTGCCGCCATCCGCCTGGCAGCCCTTCAGAAGCTGCCTGTGATCTATATTTTCACCCACGATTCGATTGCCGTTGGAGAAGATGGTCCGACCCATGAACCGGTGGAACAGCTGATGAGTCTGCGGGCGATGCCCGGTGTGTCGCTCATCCGTCCCGCTGATGCGAATGAGACCGTCGCAGCCTGGGAAGCAGCAATAGAGACCTCAGACCGGCCAACGATTCTCGCCCTGTCCCGCCAGAAACTGCCTGTACTGAGCGGAACCGCGGAACAGGCTGAAGAAGGGGTCCGGCACGGCGGTTACGTGCTTTCCCCGCAGGAGGGGGCATGGCCCGAGGGGATTCTGATCGCCACCGGATCGGAAGTCCGGCTCGCTATCGGTGCACAAAAGTTGCTGCGCCAGTCCGGGCATGATGTTTCCGTAGTATCGATGCCCTGTTTCGACCGGTTTGAGAAACAGAGTCAGGCCTATCGTGAATCGGTTCTTCCTTCCACCGTGCGCCGGCGGATGTCGATTGAAATGGGGGCGACATTCGGCTGGGAACGTTATGTCGGCCTGCAGGGCATCTCCCTTGGCGTCGACACATTCGGCGCCAGCGGATCTGCAGAAGATCTGATGAATCATTTCGGTTTTACAGAAAATCATATTGTCACGCTTTACACGCAGGCAGCCGAGAAGCCTGTCAACCTGGTTCATCCGCAGGTTGGCTGACCGGCCCCGGCAACGTAAAATTATATCAACCTATACCAAAGTGAGGTCATACAACATGATTATTCAATTCAAGGAAAACGTGACGCCAGACACGCAGAAGGCATTTGCAGCAAAATTCAGCCGGCTTAACAAGCAGGTTTTAACTGCAGGGTCAAGAATGGCCGTCACAGAGCTCAACCATTGCGAATTCTCGGATCATGAAGCATCCGCCATCGATAAAATCGTCACGGATACACCGCCCTATGTCCTGGCGAGCCGCCTGTTTCATCCTGAAGATACGGTGATTCGGCTCCCGCATTCAGTGATCGGCGGCCCTGCTTTTACCCTGATGGCCGGTCCCTGCTCCGTTGAGTCGGAAGAACACATCCGCCATATGGCCCGCGTCGCCCGGGAAGGCGGCGCAACCGTTCTGCGCGGCGGTGCGTTCAAGCCCCGCACCTCCCCCTATTCTTTTCAGGGTCTCGGTGAAGAGGGGCTGCGTTACCTGCGCGAGGCCGCTGATGAAAACGGAATGGATGTGATTACGGAGGTCATGGACGAGACCCATGTACCGCTTGTAGCCAAATATGCTGATGTGCTGCAGATCGGTGCCCGCAACATGCAGAACTTTTCACTGTTAAAAGCCGTCGGGAAAACCCGTATCCCTGTCGCACTGAAGCGGGGCATGGCGGCCAGTATCGACGACCTGCTGAACGCCTCTGAATATATCGCAAGCGGCGGTAATCATAACATCATGCTGATCGAACGCGGGATTCGGACGTTTGATCACAAATATACACGCAATACCTTTGATGTCGCGGCCGTACCGGTTCTGCAGAAGCTGACGCACTACCCGGTTCTTGTCGATCCGAGTCATGCCGCCGGTGTATGGGATCTGGTGGCACCGCTCGCCTGCGCAGGAACCGCAGCCGGTGCCAGCGGAATGATTGTGGAAATTCATGACCGACCGGAAGAAGCGATGTCCGACGGTCCTCAGGCCCTGAAGCCAGACACGTACCTGAGGATGGTCAGACGTATTTCAGCGCTCAGACAGCTTATGGAAACCTGGGAGGGATGATTTTGGAAGTCTCTGTAAATCTGCCAGACAAAACCTATAAGGTGCTGATTCACCGCGGCCTGATTCATCACCTGGGAAATCGGCTCAGCCGGATCTGGACACCCGGGAAGGTCGCTGTCATCAGCGACAGTACGGTTGGCCCCCTTTATCAGGATCAGGTCATTCGCCAGCTGCGAACCGCGGGCTTTCTGGCGACCGGTCTCAAGGTACCGGCCGGAGAGTCTTCGAAAAGCTGGGAGACAGCTGTCACACTCTACCGGGCACTGATCGATCATCATTTTACACGATCAGACGGCATAGTCGCTTTGGGTGGTGGCGTGATCGGTGATCTTGCCGGTTTTGTCGCCTCAACTTATATGCGCGGCATCGCATTCGTCCAGGTCCCGACATCACTTCTGGCACAGGTCGACAGCAGCGTCGGTGGTAAGACGGCGGTTAACCTCGATACAGGCAAAAATATAGTGGGCACGTTTTATCAGCCTGATGCCGTCTTTATCGATCCCGACACTCTTGAAACCCTCCCGGATCGTTACATCGCCGAAGGATACGCGGAAATTGTCAAAATGTCTGCCCTGTCAGGCGGTTCATTCTGGGAGACAACCGGACAGATCCATCACCCGGAAGACATTGTTGCCCGGGCAGAGGTGCTGATTCAGAAAAGTGTCGCTTTTAAAGCCCGTATCGTCATTGCAGACGAGAAGGAATCCGGTCTCCGGCAGATTCTTAATTTTGGCCACACGATCGGCCATGCGATAGAGCTTCAGGCCAAAGGCAGACTGGCTCACGGCGAAGCCATCAGTATCGGTATGGCAAGACTGTCACAACTGTTCGAGAACTACGGCCTGACCGAATCCGGTACCTCCCGCAGCCTGATTCAGCGGCTGCAGGAAGTGGGACTGCCGCTTGACTCTTCATTGATTGGCACTTCGGACTTTTACCATAAAATTATTTCGGACAAAAAGAATCACGGCGGCCGCCTCAATCTTGTCTATTTAAAGAAGCCGGGTGAACCGGCCCTGTATCCTGTGCCGACTGACCAGCTCCAATTGTTTTTCTCGGGAAAGAATTCCCTGGAATCTTAACCGGCAGAACATTGAGAATCCTGAACGCCATATTCAGAAAAAAACCTCTTTTTCATCAGCAGAGAGGTTTTTTTCCTGCCTATCGTCATGTTTATGAGACAGGCTATGGATCATTCCTCTTCCTTTTTCCCGAAAAAAAAGACTTCCTTTGTCGCAGATATGGATCAAGGCTTACGAATCCGGGAAAAGAAGAAAGGATGTGAATCGTTCTCTATTAAATGATCGCCTCAGTAACC
Organism: Sporolactobacillus sp. Y61; assembly: GCF_040529185.1. Taxonomy (NCBI): domain Bacteria; kingdom Bacillati; phylum Bacillota; class Bacilli; order Caryophanales; family Sporolactobacillaceae; genus Sporolactobacillus; species Sporolactobacillus sp. Y61. Next base: position 267,838 of record NZ_CP159510.1, read on the forward strand.
ACGGACAAATAGCCCACATACAGTAACTGTGTTGTGAAGAAAAACTTGCCGACTGGCCGGTCGCAGGCGCCGCCTGAAGTTTCGTTTTTCTGAACCTTTTTTCTACAAAAAGGATAAAAAAGAATCAGGAGTGATCATCTATAATGAATTATGACTATCAGAATCCTTATCACATGGACCGGAATCCGAATGACATGACTCAGAACCCCTATTATAGGAACATGAATCCGGATCCTATGAATCCAGGTTACATGAATCCGGATCCTATGAATCCAAGTCACATGAATCCGGGTCATATGAATCCAAGTCACATGAATCCGGGTCATATGAATCCGGGTTATATGAATCCAAGTATGAATCCAGGTCAAGTGAATCCGGGTCATATGATGCCCAATCCGAATAGTCATCCTGCACATCTGAAAGATCGCGTCCTCAGTGCCGTTGCCCCTGTTCTCCAGTATGGGATGAAAGAAGCCATGTACACCTCTCATCATCACGCAATGACAGAAGTCGCCGCAATCACGTATCTCATGGGCATGGGCTACGATCCCCGGATGGCAAGACAGATTGTCGAGTCATGGGAGATCGATGAAGCCTTTTATCCACGTCAGGAAAATCGTTAAATCTGAACAAAAAGGCATTTCCCCCGTCATATATCAGGACACCCGGTGATGGGTGCCCTTTTAAACATGACGAACCCGCCACATTTTTACCCCATTCCAAAATGACATGTACCTGTCCGGACGGGTTGTAGAAAGAGTCGGGCAAAGAAGCACGATGAGAAGAGGGGTTCTCCTCTGGGGGCGGGCTGCTTGCGTAAACGGCCGTCTCTCCACCCAGCTGTTTCGGCGCGATCAACAACCAACTAACCAGACAATGGACAGGATCGTTAGTTGTGAATCCAGTCGTTTGCTTAATAGGCAGAGATTTTCCGCTTAAATGCAGAATGGAACTCGTATCAGAGTATCATAAGCGGAGATTTTCCGATTAGGCAATGAAAAATCCCCCCTTTTCATGTTTTGTTGAGTCAATAGGCAGAATCCCTCCGTCTATTGAAATTCGCATTGATCCTTTTTACTGAGTTAGACGGAATTTTTCCGCCAAGCGGTTTTGCGCCTGCTTCGAACCCGAAACAGCCGGCGCTCAGCACCGTGCTGCCGTGCTTACCTCACCCGAACTGCTGATGTCCTCATTTATTGAGCCACCGGGCAGCAATGCCGGGCCATCCTGGGTGAGACCGTAATCCTTAAGTTTTGTCTGCATTAAAAAAAGGGGGCCGATCGTCACTGCTGTTCATAACCATGGATGTGCAGTCTGCCGGGCACACAGGGGAGCCATTCAGGAAAGAGTTTTGTTGCTGCAGCAGATGCCGGTCTCTTTAACTTCAAAAAAAGGCACGAAAAAAGAGGCCCTCATCAGTAGACTAACCTCATGAGAAACCTCTTATTTCCTTATTAAATCAGTTTACAGCACATAGATGGCAGATTAATATCCGAACTATGCCCGGGTCCCCTGGGGGTCAGGCATGATTACATCATGCCGCCGCCCATGCCTCCTGGTGCCTGCGGTGCCTGAGGAGCAGGATTTTTTTCCGGTTTGTCGGCAACAACAGCTTCAGTGGTCAGCATCATGGCTGATACGGAAGCAGCGTTCTGCAGAGCCGAACGGGTTACCTTAGTCGGGTCAACGATACCGGCTTCAATCATGTCTACCCATTGATTCTTGGCGGCATCGTATCCGACACCCGTTTTCTGGGTCTTCAGCTTTTCAACGATTACTGAGCCTTCGAGTCCGGCGTTTTCGCCAATCTGACGAACCGGTTCTTCAAGAGCGCGAATCACGATATTGACACCGGTCTTTTCGTCGCCCTCAGCTTCGACTGCCGCAACGTCTTTGATGACATTGGCAAGGGCTGTACCGCCTCCGGCAACAATACCTTCCTGAACCGCCGCACGGGTTGAGTTCAAGGCATCTTCAATACGCAGTTTGCGTTCCTTCAGTTCTGTTTCAGTAGCCGCGCCGACTTTGATCACGGCGACACCACCGGCCAGTTTAGCCAGGCGTTCCTGAAGCTTTTCCTTATCGAAATCGGAAGTTGTTTCTGCCAGCTGAGCTTTGATCTGGTTGACACGTCCGGCAATCTTTTCAGAATCTCCGGCGCCTTCAACGATCGTTGTATCGTCCTTCGTTACGATCACTTTTGCAGCCGAACCTAACTGATCAAGGGTCGTTTCTTTCAGTTCAAGGCCAAGGTCGCTCGTGATCACCTGACCGCCTGTCAGCACAGCAATATCTTGCAGCATAGCTTTCCTGCGATCACCAAATCCAGGTGCTTTAACAGCGACAGCTGTAAATCTGCCCTGCAGTTTGTTGATAATCAGGGTTGCGAGTGCTTCACCTTCAACATCTTCTGCGATGATCAGAAGTGATTTACCCTGCTGAACAACTTTTTCAAGTACAGGAAGGATTTCCTGAATATTTGAAATCTTCTTGTCGGTAATTAGAATGTATGGATCTTCGAGATTGGCTTCCATCTTATCCTGATCTGTTGCCATATATGCCGAAGCATAGCCGCGATCGAACTGCATCCCTTCTACGACATCCAGTTCCGTTGCGAAGCCTTTGGATTCTTCAATTGTTACCACACCGTCGTTTCCGACTTTTTCCATTGCTTCTGCAATCAGTCCGCCGACTTTTTCGTCAGCTGCGGAAATTGAGGCAACCTGAGCAATAGAAGCTTTGCCTTCAATTGGTTTGGAAATCTTTTTCAGGCCTTCTACAGCGGCCTGAGTCGCTTTTTCAATACCGCGGCGAATACCCATCGGATTCGCACCGGAAGCAACGTTTTTCAGACCTTCGCGGATCATGGCCTGTGCAAGAACCGTTGCAGTCGTCGTTCCGTCGCCGGCAACATCGTTCGTCTTGCTGGCCACTTCGGAAACAAGACGGGCACCCATGTTTTCAAATTTATTTTCAAGTTCAATTTCTTTCGCAATCGTCACACCGTCGTTCGTGATCAGCGGTGAACCATATTTTTTATCAAGTACGACGTTCCGGCCTTTCGGTCCAAGCGTTACCTTTACCGCATTTGCCAGAGCGTCTACACCATTCAGCATCGAGCGGCGCGCTTCTTCACCAAACGTAAGTTCTTTTGCCATTATTTAAATTCCCTCCTGATATGATTTAACCGTTTCATTCAATGACTGCAAGAACGTCGTCCTGACGAACAACCAGGTAGGCCTTACCGTCATATTTCACTTCGGTACCTGCATATTTTGAAAAGATTACTTTTTCTCCTTCTTTCACATCAAGCGCGATACGTTCGCCCTTATCGGACACTTTGCCCGTTCCGACTGCGACAACCCGTCCTTCCTGCGGCTTTTCTTTGGCCGAGTCAGGCAGCACGATGCCACTTGCCGTCTTCTCTTCCTTTTGCTGTGGTTCGATGACGATCCGATCACCTAATGGCTTTAACATGAAAAAACCCTCCTTAAAAAGGTGTTAAGTAAGTACTTTGTTAGCACTCTCACCCTCTGAGTGCTAATCCATCTAATATAATAATCAATTCCCTTCTTTTTTGCAAGTTTTTCCTTAAAAATTTATCGCACCCGATGCACCGCTTCAGGAAGGGCTTTGCGGGCTTCCGTCCGTTCATTGCAGCCGGAGATTGTGTCAATCAGGCGCCATCAGCAGATTGTTCTCTGATGTATGCTAAAATAAAGTGAAACGCCAACCAGTGAGGGGTCCCTTTGAACCCATCGAGCTGCTGCGGGCTGTGATTCTCCACCCGGGCCGGTTCGTTTACTTTCATAACTTTAAGATGGGAGGCTCACTGCCCGTTCATGCGGGATACATATTACCGTTTCTGACGTGCTTTTTTCATTCTAACAGAGATATGAGGTGTCCGGGATTTGCTGAAACGCTATATTATGATTGTGGTTATTTATTTACTATGCTTTATCTCCCCTTTTATACCAGGTTTCATGTGGCTTGCCGGCCGGTTCCCGACGATTCAGCAGGGATATGGAACGGTTTATACCGGCGTCTTTCTGATCACACTGGCGGTTGTTCTGCTGCTGCTGCTTCCTGAGCGGCACATGCGTTCAGATAAAAAAGCTTCTCCGCTGATCTCGGTCGTCTGGGCGGTACTCGGCGTCTTCGCTCTCTACCTGATTCAGGTTCTGTCTGTGTTGATCAATTATGCCGCATTTGGACAGATTCCGAAATCGGAACATACGCAGGACATTATTTCTCTGGCCCGTATGTCCCCGATCTTTATTTTAACGGTCAGTATCGTCGGCCCGCTGCTGGAAGAAATTGTTTTCCGTAAGATCTTCTATGGCAGCCTGCGCAGAAAAACAGGTGTGATCCTGGCGGCAATTATCAGTTCCCTCGTTTTCGCATTGATGCATGGTGATATCCGCAATCTGATCATCTATTTCAATATCGGACTTTTCCTCTGCTTTACCTATCAGATGACGAACCGAATCGTGGTCAATATGTTCATGCATGCCGCCATGAATGCCGCAGCTGTGCTGATCAGCCTGAATGCTCCGGCCATATCAGGCCTGGCTCTCTCCTTCTTCCGCTGAACCTGTCCTGTTGACAGGGGTAGCTTTTCGCCTCATAACGAAGAACAATCTGCCGGCTGACAAATTGCGGACACCGCCGGAGGCTTTGTTTTTCTGAAACTTATTCTGGAAAAAAACTTTATACTAAAAAAAGGATTCCACTTCCAGCGGAATCCTTTTTACAGCCCTGTTTATGCTTCATCATCAAGGGTGGTCAGAATTTCCGGACCATCCTTTGTAATGGCAATCGTATGCTCATATTGTGCGGAAAGTGAACCATCCACCGTCCGTGCTGTCCAGCCATTGTTATCAACTTTCGCCTGCCAGCCTCCGGTATTCAGCATCGGCTCAATGGTAATCGTCATGCCGTCCCTGAGTCTGAGACCGCGGCCCGCTTTGCCATAATGGGCGACGGCCGGATCCTCGTGCATGGTCGGTCCGATCCCATGACCCACAAATTCACGGACAACGCTGAGTCCACGCGTCTCCGCGTATTCCTGGATCGCATGGCCGATGTCCCCCAGCCGGTTGCCGACGACGGATTGCTTTATTCCTTCATAGAGGGCTTCTTTTGTCGTATCCAGCAGGTGCTGCGCTTCATCAGAAATATTTCCAACTGCATAACTCCATGCGGAATCGGACAGTGCACCGTTCAGGTTTACAACCATATCAATCGTCACAATGTCACCGTTTTTCAGTGGCTTTTTGTTTGGAAAACCATGGCAGATTTCATCATTGACCGAGGCGCAGGTTGCATATTTATAGCCCTGAAATCCCTTTTCCTCCGGAGTGGCACCGTTTTTTTTCAGAAAATCATTGACGAATTCTTCGATGTCCCAGGTGGTGACCCCCGGCCTGATCATCGATCTGATTTTCTGATGCGTCAATGCAAGTAATCTGCCGGACTTTTTCATCTCGGCTATTTCATTTTTTGATTTTAACTGAATCATCCGTACATTCCACCTTTATCTTTCCCGTGTCTACTTTACCAGAGCATAACACTTTGTATTGTAACACTTTATCAGCTTTAAGATTATTGAGATTGCTTTTCTTCTATTGCATGATTCAGGAAATAAATCAGCGCCTGGAGCTCTACCGTCATGTCGACATGGCGGACATAAACGTCAGGCGGCAGCTGCAGGCGGACCGGAGCAAAGTTCAGAAACCCGTGTATACCCGAAGCCATGGCAAGTTCCGCTACTTTCTGCGCCTGGCCGGCCGGAACCGTCAGAATGGCCGCTGCGATGTCGGTGTTATCGTCCGTCTTCAGTTCATCCAAGGTATGAATCTTTGTTCCGCCAATCTCCTTCCCCGCTTTCGAAGGATTGACATCATAAGCTTTCACAATCCTTGTATTATCATTTTTTTGTAAGTTGTGGTTCAGGAGCGCTGTACCAAGATGACCGACACCAATTAAAATCACTTTCGATAATTCATCCTGATATAAAGTCTTTCTCAGAAATTCCATCAGATGCCGGGTATTATACCCGTAGCCCTTTCTCCCGAGCGCACCAAAATAAGAAAAATCCTTGCGAATGGTTGTGGAATCTATCTGCACAATTTTACCAAACTCAGAAGATGAGATGCGTGTTTTTCCATTTGCCACCAGGCGCTGAAGCGACCGGTAGTACACCGGAAGCCGTTCCGCAGTCGCCTGGGGTACTTTTTGAACTGCCATGACTGTCCTTCCTCCCCGCTCTGTATCAATCCACCTGTATCTCTTTAATTATATTCATTTTTGAAAGCGGATCATTCTTTTTTACTATACATCAATACGAAACATATTTGTTCCTCTTTTCACAACCGATATTCCCGGTTGCCTGATAAAACGGGAATAGGATACAATGATGAGTGTGAATGCTTATTGCGTACCTGAGGTGATCATGATTGATACTCCTGCAGACAAATGGGATCAGCAAATCTTTTGCTACTGAACTTATTTTATCTGATATTAATATAGAAGTGAAATATGGTGAACGTGTTGCGCTTGTCGGAAGAAACGGTGCCGGAAAATCGACACTTCTGAAAATCATTGCCGGTGTGATGCGTGCGGACAGCGGCGAAGTCATTATGCCGAAAGACCGCACGATGGGCTATCTGCCGCAGAACGCGACATTAAACTCGACACGGGGCATCTTTGACGAACTGCAGACCGTATTTGAGCCGCTCATTGAAATCGAGAAAAAAATGCAGCAGATGGAGAAACAGATGAGCGACCCCTCCCGGTTTACCGATGACAAAGCGTACAACCAGCTGCTCAAATCCTATGACACGCTTCAGGCAGAATACAAGGCAAAAGGCGGATATACGTATCAGGCTGAGATCCGCAGTGTACTGAACGGACTGAATTTTGCCGATTTCCCTGATGACACACCGGTCAACAACCTGTCCGGGGGCCAGAAAACTCAGCTGGCGCTGGGTAAGCTGCTCCTTCTCAAACCGGACCTTCTGATTCTGGATGAACCGACAAATCACCTGGATATCGAAACGCTGAACTGGCTTGAAAACTACCTTCAGCGCTATCCGGGCAGTATCCTCGTCGTCTCCCATGACCAGTATTTTATGGATAAAATTGCGACGAAAGTCTATGAAGTGGTGCATCATACCGTTCATAAATATGATGGCAATTATACCCGCTATCTGGAACTGAGGGCGGCGGAATACGAAAATGCGATGAAGCGCTACGATAAACAGCAGAAAGAAATCGAACGGCTGAATGAATTTGTCCAAAAGAATATTGTCCGGGCGTCGACGACCCGACGCGCACAGAGCCGCCGTAAACAGCTGGAAAAAATGGACATCATGGATAAACCACGCGGAGATGAAAAGTCGGCTGCTTTTTCTTTTGACATTGAAAAACAGAGTGGAAACGACGTCCTGTCTGTTTCAGACCTGTCCGTCGGCTACTCCGCGGATTCCCCGATTGTCTCCGGCCTCCATTTTCGCATCACGCGGGGAGAACGGGTAGCTCTTGTCGGGCCAAACGGGATCGGCAAATCAACGATCTTAAAGTCTATTGCCGGAGGATCTACCCTGATTTCGGGTCACGTCCAGCTCGGCAGCCAGGTTACTATCGGTTATTATGATCAGGAACAGACAAGTCTGATCCCGGAAAAGACGGTTCTGAATGAACTCTGGGATGACTATCCGCTGAAACCGGAGAACGAGATCCGAAATGTCCTCGGCGGATTTCTCTTCTCGGGTGATGACGTCAAAAAATTAGTTGCTCAGCTCAGCGGCGGAGAAAAAGCAAGGCTTCTTCTGGCCAAACTGATGATGCGCCATGACAACCTCCTGATTCTGGATGAACCGACCAACCATCTGGATCTGGACAGTAAAGAAGTCCTTGAGGCGGCACTGATGGATTATCCCGGGACTATCCTTTTTGTTTCGCATGACCGGTATTTTATCAATCATCTTGCGACCCGTACTCTTGAACTGTCCAGAGAGGGGATCACCGAGTATCTTGGAAATTATGATTATTATGTAGACAAAAAGGAGGAGCAGCGGGAAATTGAAGAACTTGATGCACAGGATGGGCAGAGTGCTCCTGCAAAATCCGAGAAAGCTCCTGCTTCGTCAGGGAAACAGCATTTTCTGAAGGATAAAGAGAAGAAAAAGAAACGGAGACAGCTGCTGCGTACCATTGAACAGACCGAAAAAGAAATCAGCGGTCTTGAAGCCGATATTGACAAGGGCGAAAAATCGCTCCTGTCGCCCGCCGTTTTCAACGACACGAAGAAGGCAAAAGAAGTGCAATCGCAAATTGATCAGAACAATGCACAAATCGAAACGCTGATGGAGAGATGGGAGTCAGATCAGCAGGAGCTTGAGAACCTTGGCGAATAGACCGGGAATCACTAGTCACGAAAAAAGGAACGGGGATGAACAAGGAGGTCCTGAACATGTTTCACCAGCTCGCATCATTAAATCCAATACTGCTTGCACTTATTGCAGGTCTGTTTACATGGGGCTGCACAGCACTGGGCGCCTCGCTCGTCTTTTTCTTTAAAAATCTGAACACAAAAATGGCTAATGTGATGCTTGGATTTGCTGCCGGGGTGATGATTGCGGCCAGTTTCTGGTCTCTGCTCTCACCGGCTATTGAATTGAGTTCCGGTCTTGGCAAACTTTCATTCATTCCCGCACTCGTCGGTTTCTTACTTGGCGGAGTCTTCCTGCGCCTCGTTGACCGGCTGATCCCTCATCTGCATTTCGGCTTTCCGGAAGTTGAAAAAGAAGGGCCGAAAACAAAGCTGCGGAAAATCATTCTGCTCGTTCTTTCCATTACCATTCATAATATTCCGGAAGGTGCCGCTGTCGGCGTCGCCTTCGGAGCTGTTGTTACCGGAAATACTGAAGCGCTCATCGCCGCCCTGGTTCTGGCCTTCGGTATCGGGATCCAGAATTTTCCTGAGGGTGCCGCTGTTTCCATACCTCTTCGCGGCGAAGGCCTTTCACGAGGCAAAAGTTTCTGGTACGGCCAGCTGTCTGCCGTTGTCGAGCCCATCTTCGCCGTCATCGGTGCGTTCCTTGTCGTCGTTGTATCGCCGGTTTTACCCTATGCTCTGGCTTTTGCTGCCGGCGCGATGATCTTCGTCGTCATTGAGGAACTGATTCCCGAATCCCAGCGGGAAGGATCTACAGATCTGGCTACAGCAGCAACCATGATCGGATTTGCTATCATGATGACGCTCGATGTGGCACTCGGCTGATCCGATTTTAAAAAGGCGATGGACTTGATGCCCATCACCCTTTAGAAGGTATAAAACTTTTGAGAAAAAAAAGGTTCAGAAAAACGAAGCCTGCGGGCGGCGTCTGCCATTTACCCCGCCGGCCGGTTTTTCTTCAGTATCAGGTCTGCCTGAAGCCATGGAGCAAAAGGCCGAAAGAATCAAAAATCTTCGATCCGCAGATTTGCGCTTCCATTTAAGGACAGGTCCGCCCTTGTCCCCTTGAGATAGCCAATGGTTCCGGCCGCCGCAATCATTGCCGCATTGTCTGTGCATAATTTAAGCGGAGGAATCGACAGAGGAATACCGCGCGTCCGGGCGGTTTTTTCCATTTCGCTTCTGATTCTGCTGTTCGCCGAAACACCTCCGGCAACAAGGATCTGCACGGCACCAAATCTTTCTGCAGCCCACATTGTTTTTTTCGTCAGGACTTCGGAAACACTTTCCTGGAAACTTGCCGCCACATTTGCCCGGTCAATATTCCGGCCTCGCTGCCGCTCATTGTGAATATAATTGATCACCGAAGATTTCAGCCCGCTGAAGCTGAAATCAAGCGACCCTTCTTCAAGCCACGCTCTTGGGAAAGGAATCACCGCTTTTCCCTCCCTTGCCAGCCGGTCGATTTCCGGTCCGCCGGGATAAGGGAGCCCCAGCGTACGTGCTACCTTGTCAAAAGCTTCACCTGCAGCGTCGTCTCGGGTTGTACCGACGACCTGATACGAGCCATGTTCCTTCATATAAACAAGCTCCGTATGGCCTCCGGAGACAACCAGCGCAATCAGCGGGAACCTGAGCTCATGAACGAACCGATTGGCGTAGATGTGTCCGGTGATGTGATGAACGGGAACAAGCGGCAGATGATGGGCAAAGCAGAGCGCCTTGGCTCCATTTACGCCAACCAGCAGTGCGCCGATCAGACCCGGCCCCTGCGTCACGGCCACAGCATCTAGATCCTTCCATGTCACACCCGACCGGTTCATCGCCTCTTCGCAGACCACCGTAATCTGATCAACGTGATGGCGGGAAGCCACTTCAGGCACCACCCCGCCAAATCTTCTTTGAATATCTATCTGTGAAGCAACGGCATTAGAACGAATGATCGTTCCATTTTCAACAACTGCCGCCGCCGTTTCATCACAACTCGTTTCAATACCAAGAATCATTGTTTTCTGATCGATTTTTATCATTATAAATTCACCCACATAACCAGAGCATCTTCACCGTTATTGGAATAATATTTTTCACGGATTCCTCCGTGACGAAAGCCGAGTTTCCTGTACAGATTCTGCGCGATGAAGTTACCCGCGCGCACTTCCAGACTCATTGTTCTGCAACGCCGGGAGCGTGCCAGCATCATGACTGTACGAAGAAGGGTCTCTCCCGTTTTTCGCCCTCTGTACCCGGCAAGGACAGCCAGATTCGTGATATGAGCTTCATCGACAATCAGCCAGACCCCGCAATAACCGATAAGCTTACCTGCAACATCTGCCACATAATAGAAAGCAAAGTGATTATGCTTCAGTTCGTTCTCAAACGCCTGCCTTGACCACGGCACGTCGAATGCACTGTGTTCCACCAGCATAACCTGCTCAATATCAGCAAAGGTCATGGGCCGGATCGTTATGGATTGCTGCTGCATCATCTGCTTCACTCCTGACGCTGGCGTTTCAGCCAGTTTGCCTCGGCCTCAGCCAGGCGAAGATAGGTGGGCAGAAAGTGATGAATGTCTGACTCCGGCTCTTTTTCTATGCCCAGGCGTGCCAGTTCCCCGGCCCTCGGCACCCGTTCTGCCGGGCTCCCGGTGTGAGCCTGCGGGAAGCCCTTAAGCCGCTCCTGCCACTTACTCAGATCATTGCTTAAGAAAAGAACCGGTCTGGCAACGTTTTCCAGTTCTGCCAGCCAATCCTCCATAAGCAGCAGCCGATCAGACATCACCGGTTCCATATGACCGTTTCTGTTCTGATACAGTCCGGCAAAAACCTGGCCGCGACGCGCATCAAAGAACGGAGCAACAAGGCCATTAAAATACCGCCCGTTCTGAGCGACGACCTCAAGGCTGGATACACCGGCAAGCTCTTTCTTCAGCGTCCAGGCGAGCATTTTGGCAATGGTAATGCCGATACGCAGCCCGGTATAGGAGCCCGGTCCCTTTGCGACAACAATCCGGTCGAGATCTTCCGGCCCTATACCGACATCTTCCAGCAGTCTGGAAATAGCCGGCATCAGCCGTTCCGAATGATTTTTTTTACTGTTCGTCATGAGTTCACCCAGAACTTTATCTTCTGTTGCAACCGCAACACCCATGACCAGGTTAGATGAATCAATGGCCAGTACATGCATCGTGCATTATCTCCCTGTATAAGGTTTCCGATCTTGCGCCATGAGCAGAAAGCATCAGTGATCTTTCAGTCTGACCTGTTCTGGCAATCGCAACAGACAGATAATCCCCGGGAAGCCAGGAAGGAATATTCTCAGCCCATTCAATCACCGTTACACCACCCTGATCATAATAATCTTCAAGCCCGATATCCTCATCATCACTGATCCGATAGACATCCATATGAAAAAGGGGCAGTCGCCCGCTTCTGTATTCCTTTACTATGGTAAACGTCGGGCTGCTGACCATTTCTTTAATGCCCAGGCCCCTGGCCAGACCCTTGGTAAAAACGGTTTTCCCCGTACCAAGTTCCCCGGACAGCGTCAGCACATCATTTGCTGTCAGATGTTCCGCCATTTTTTCCGCAAAGTTCATTGTCTCTTCTCTTGAATGGACGATCCACTGTTTCATGGCTCCCACCTTCTCATTATCCAGACGGGTTCACTCCCGCCTGACATATGGTTAGTGTACCATAACTGACTTTTTTTCGCTCCCGGGTTCGCCTCGTGGATCGTGCCCGGGTGATTCATCTCATTTTCCCCGGCTGAAATATGGCGTACACCGGCTGATATATCCGGGAGTCCCGCTGAATTATTTGGGGTATCGGCTGATAACCAGTGGCAGCTGGCTGAATTCCATTCCCCCGGCTAAAATATGGCGTAATCCGGCTGATATATCCCGGAGTCCCGCTGAATTATTTGGGGTATCGGCTGATATACAGTGGTAGCTGGCTGAATTCCATTCCCCCGGCTGAAATATGGCGTAATCCGGCTGATATATCCCGGAGTCCCGCTGAATTATCCGGGGCATCGGCTGATAACCGGTGGCAGCTGGCTGAATTCCATTCCCCCGGCTGAAATATGGCGTAATCCGGCTGATATATTCCGGAGTCCCGCTGAATTATTTGGGATTGATATGTCATTTGGATCAATCATACAATTTTTATGCACGTCAAGACGACTTTATCGATACAACTTTCGGCGTTCGTGTTTGATTGCATAGTTGATGCTAGTGTGTGACGAAATTGATGGATCTGTCCGGAAGAGATTTACCGGTCAACATTCAAGATTTATCAGTCTATGTTCAGAAATTATCAGCCAGATCGCCGGCTTCAATCAAAAGCACCGTCCGATCCTGCTGCGTCATGTCATCCGTTTTCAGAAAAGCACTTACTCATCCAATAACAACTTAAATCTAATTGTAAAGCACTTTATTCACATGTCACACATGATTCCTGTCACGGGAAATCCCGGGACGATCAGAAGCGTTATCAGATGAAGAATCAGGATCACCGACGAAAAGAGGCATTCCCCACTTTTCGGGAAATGCCTCTTTAATCATTTGCCTGGCAGTGACCTACTCTCACAGGGGGACAGCCCCCCACTACCATCGGCACAGAAGAGCTTAACGACCGTGTTCGGGATGGGAACGGGTGTGACCTCTTCGCTATGACCGCCAGACTTGAAAATCACCCGGGGCCAGACGACCCCTCAAAACCGGTAACGAAAGATACAGCACGTCTTTTTTCCTTCTGTCCGCTGACTTTGGGTTAAGCCCTCGGCCGATTAGTATCTGTCCGCTTCACGCGTCACCGCGCTTCCACTCCAGACCTATCCACCTCATCATCTCTGAGGGGCCTTACCAGCTTAAAGCTGTGGGAAATCTCATCTTGGAGGGGGCTTCATGCTTAGATGCTTTCAGCACTTATCCCGTCCACACATAGCTACCCAGCGTCTGCTCCTGGCGGAACAACTGGTACACCAGCGGTGTGTCCATCCCGGTCCTCTCGTACTAAGGACAGCTCTCCTCAAATTTCCTGCGCCCGCGACGGATAGGGACCGAACTGTCTCACGACGTTCTGAACCCAGCTCGCGTACCGCTTTAATGGGCGAACAGCCCAACCCTTGGGACCTACTTCAGCCCCAGGATGCGATGAGCCGACATCGAGGTGCCAAACCTCCCCGTCGATGTGAACTCTTGGGGGAGATAAGCCTGTTATCCCCAGGGTAGCTTTTATCCGTTGAGCGATGGCCCTTCCATGCGGTGCCACCGGATCACTAAGCCCGACTTTCGTCCCTGCTCGACTTGTGGGTCTCGCAGTCAAGCTCCCTTGTGCCTTTACACTCTGCGAATGATTTCCAACCATTCTGAGGGAACCTTTGGGCGCCTCCGTTACCTTTTGGGAGGCGACCGCCCCAGTCAAACTGCCTGCCTGACACTGTCTCCGGACCGGATCACGGTCCCGGGTTAGAATGTCGGTATCGAAAGGGCAGTATCCCACCGGCGCCTCAGCCGAACCTGGCGGTCCGGCGTCAAAGGCTCCTGCCTATCCTGTACAATCGATACCCACATCCAATATCAGGCTGCAGTAAAGCTCCATGGGGTCTTTCCGTCCTGTCGCGGGTAACCTGCATCTTCACAGGTACTATAATTTCACCGGGTCTCTCGTTGAGACAGTATCCAAATCGTTACACCTTTCGTGCGGGTCGGAACTTACCCGACAAGGAATTTCGCTACCTTAGGACCGTTATAGTTACGGCCGCCGTTTACTGGGGCTTCGGTTCAAAGCTTCTCCCCGAAGGGATGACCTCTCCTCTTAACCTTCCAGCACCGGGCAGGTGTCAGCCCCTATACATCACCTTTCGGTTTAGCAGAAACCTGTGTTTTTGGTAAACAGTCGCTTGGATCTTTTCACTGCGGCTCAGAGGGCCCGAAGGCCCTTTGAGCACCCCTTCTCCCGAAGTTACGGGGTGATTTTGCCGAGTTCCTTAACGAGAGTTCTCCCGAGCGTCTCAGAATTCTCTTCTTGCCCACCTGTGTCGGTTTGGGTACGGGCGCTGGTTCACTCGCCAGAGGCTTTTCTAGGCAGTGTAGGTTGTGGCCCTTCGGTACTTAAATTTCCCTCCTCATCACCGTCCGGCCTCAGGCAGCGGGATTTGCCTCGCTGCCGGCCTCGCGGCTTGAACGCACGCTTCCATCCGTGCGCTGACCTCGCCTTCCTGCGTCCCCCCTTCACTCAAACGTGTTCCAGCGGTACAGGAATATCCACCTGTTGTCCATCGCCTACGCCTTTCGGCCTCGGCTTAGGCCCCGACTGACCCTGGGCGGACGAACCTTCCCCAGGAACCCTCGGGCTTTCGACGGAGGAGATTCTCACTCCTCTTTTCGTTACTCATACCGGCATTCTCACTTCCAGACGCTCCAGCCTGCCTTCCGGCAGACCTTCCCGGCCTCTGGAACGCTCCCCTACCATGACTCTGAAAGAGTCATCCGCGGCTTCGGTGCTGCGCTTAGCCCCGTTACATTTTCGGCGCGGCGCCACTCGACCAGTGAGCTATTACGCACTCTTTAAATGGTGGCTGCTTCTGAGCCAACATCCTGGTTGTCTGGGCAACGCCACATCCTTTCCCACTCAGCGCAAACTTAGGGACCTTAGCCGGCGGTCCGGGCTGTTTCCCTTTCGACGACGGATCTTATCACTCGCCGTCTGACTCCCGGAGCCTGAGCGTCTGGCATTCGGAGTTTGACTGAACTCGGTAATCCTGTGGGGACCCCTTATTCAATCAGTGCTCTACCTCCAGACCTCTTTCTCCGAGGCTAGCCCTAAAGCTATTTCGGGGAGAACCAGCTATCTCCGTGTTCGATTGGCATTTCACCCCTACCCACACCTCATCCCCGCATTTTTCAACATGCGTGGGTTCGGGCCTCCATCCAGTGTTACCTGGACTTCACCCTGGACATGGGTAGATCACACGGTTTCGGGTCGGCAACCCTGAACTCATTCGCCCTCTTCAGACTCGCTTTCGCTGCGGCTCCGCCTCTCCGGCTTAACCTTGCTCAGAATCGCCACTCGCCGGTCCATTCTACAAAAGGTACGCTGTCACCCCCGAAGGGGCTCCAACTACTTGCAGGCACACGGTTTCAGGATCTCTTTCACTCCCCTTCCGGGGTGCTTTTCACCTTTCCCTCACGGTACTGGTTCACTATCGGTCACTGGGGAGTATTTAGCCTTGGGAGACGGTCCTCCCGGCTTCCGACGGGGTTTCTCGTGTCCCGCCGTACTCAGGATCCACTCCGGAGAGCGCGCCTCTTCGGCTACAGGGCGTTTGCCTTCTTCGGCCGGCCCTTCCAGGCCGTTCGCCTGAAACGCGCTTTTCTGACTCCATGCGGAGTGTCCTACAACCCCAGGGGGCAAGCCCCCTGGTTTGGGCTGTTTCCTTTTCGCTCGCCACTACTCGGGAAATCGCATTTGCTTTCTCTTCCTCCGGGTACTGAGATGTTTCAGTTCCCCGGGTCTGCCTTGACGCCCCTATGAATTCAGTGCGTCATCCTGTCCGTCAGGACAGGGGGTTTCCCCATTCGGAAATCTCCGGATCAAAGCCCACTTACAGCTCCCCGGAGCTTATCGAAGTTCGTTCCGTCCTTCATCGGCTCCCAGTGCCAAGGCATCCACCGTGTGCCCTTTAAAACTTAACCACCGACACAATCATTGATTGTATCCTGGACAAAATGGAATTCTTGACGTGTTTTCTGTATCTTTCGTTATCCAGTTTTCAAGGATCGTCCCGCGTGCCCTGCGGCACGCCGGGTATTGAAGGAATGACTCCTTCAAAACCAAACAAAAGCCCAAACGTTTCGCTATCGATCGTTTCCTTAGAAAGGAGGTGATCCAGCCGCACCTTCCGATACGGCTACCTTGTTACGACTTCACCCCAATCATTTGTCCCACCTTCGGCGGCTGGGCCCATAAAGGTTCCCGCACCGACTTCGGGTGTTACAAACTCTCGTGGTGTGACGGGCGGTGTGTACAAGGCCCGGGAACGGATTCACCGCGGCATGCTGATCCGCGATTACTAGCAATTCCGGCTTCATGCAGGCGGGTTGCAGCCTGCAATCCGAACTGGGGGCGGCTTTATGGGATTGGCTCAGCCTCGCGGCCTCGCTGCCCTTTGTACCGCCCATTGTAGCACGTGTGTAGCCCAGATCATAAGGGGCATGATGATTTGACGTCATCCCCACCTTCCTCCGGTTTGTCACCGGCAGTCACCCTCGAGTGCCCAACTGAATGCTGGCAACCAGGGTCAAGGGTTGCGCTCGTTGCGGGACTTAACCCAACATCTCACGACACGAGCTGACGACAACCATGCACCACCTGTCACTTCGTCCCCCGAAGGGGAAAACCCGATCTCTCGAGCGGTCGAAGGATGTCAAGACCTGGTAAGGTTCTTCGCGTTGCTTCGAATTAAACCACATGCTCCACTGCTTGTGCGGGCCCCCGTCAATTCCTTTGAGTTTCAGCCTTGCGGCCGTACTCCCCAGGCGGAATGCTTAATGTGTTAACTTCAGCACTAAGGGGTTGGACCCCCCTAACACCTGGCATTCATCGTTTACGGCGTGGACTACCAGGGTATCTAATCCTGTTCGCTCCCCACGCTTTCGCACCTCAGCGTCAGTAACAGACCAGAGAGCCGCCTTCGCCACTGGTATTCCTCCACATCTCTACGCATTTCACCGCTACACGTGGAATTCTACTCTCCTCTTCTGTACTCAAGCTCCCCAGTTTCCAATGCCCGCCTGCAGTTGAGCTGCAGAATTTCACATCAGACTTAAGAAGCCGCCTGCGCGCGCTTTACGCCCAATAATTCCGGACAACGCTTGCCACCTACGTATTACCGCGGCTGCTGGCACGTAGTTAGCCGTGGCTTTCTGGCCGGATACCGTCACGACGCGGACATTTCCTCCCGCATCCGTTCTTCTCCGGCAACAGAGCTTTACGATCCGAAAACCTTCTTCGCTCACGCGGCGTTGCTCCATCAGACTTTCGTCCATTGTGGAAGATTCCCTACTGCTGCCTCCCGTAGGAGTTTGGGCCGTGTCTCAGTCCCAATGTGGCCGATCACCCTCTCAGGTCGGCTATGCATCGCAGCCTTGGTGGGCCGTTACCCCGCCAACAAGCTAATGCACCGCGGGCCCATCAGTCAGTGATGGCCGAAACCATCTTTCAGCTCCGCACCATGCGGTGCGGAGGATCATCCGGTATTAGCTGCGGTTTCCCACAGTTATCCCAGTCTGACCGGCAGGTTGCCCACGTGTTACTCACCCATCCGCCGCTCACCTCAGGGAGCAAGCTCCCCTCTGTGCGCACGACTTGCATGTATTAGGCACGCCGCCAGCGTTCGTCCTGAGCCAGGATCAAACTCTCCAAAAAAGTGTTGCTTCTTCCGGATCCCTTTCGGCATCCGGGTCAGTCTTTTTCGTTCATCAGATCCATAGCAAATTGAATTGATCAGGGGATAAACCCCTTAAATCACGCTTGGCTTTTGTTCAGTTTTCAAGGAACATTCCAGAATAAAAAGCAAAAATAATGGTGGGCCTGAGTGGACTTGAACCACCGACCTCACGCTTATCAGGCGTGCGCTCTAACCAGCTGAGCTACAGGCCCACATTATAAAAGAAAATATGGAGCGGGTGATGGGAATCGAACCCACGACCAGAGCTTGGAAGGCTCTTGTTTTACCACTAAACTACACCCGCAAAAAAGATGAATGGTCGGGAAGACAGGATTTGAACCTGCGACCCTCTGGTCCCAAACCAGATGCTCTACCAAGCTGAGCCACTTCCCGATAATGGTGCGCCCTAGAGAACTCGAATCCCCAGCCTTCTGATCCGTAGTCAGACGCTCTATCCAATTGAGCTAAGGGCGCATAATAAAATTGGTGCGGTCGAGAGGACTCGAACCTCCACGAAGTTTCCTCCACTAGCCCCTCAAGCTAGCGCGTCTGCCATTCCGCCACGACCGCATAACTATTAAATTTTTGAATATGGTGCGGGTGAAGGGACTCGAACCCCCACGTCGCAAAACACTAGATCCTAAATCTAGCGCGTCTGCCAATTCCGCCACACCCGCTAAAATGAGCCACGAAGGATTTGAACCTTCGACCCTCTGATTAAAAGTCAGATGCTCTACCCCTGAGCTAGTGGCTCACATTAAGAAGCGACTGTCTCATCTGGAACACGATAGGAATCACACAAGCTTTTATATAGAAGCCAGAAGCCGTTGCGCTTTATCATCGCTATATCCTGTACATTACCCATCTCTGAAGTTTAACGCACATCTATGAAATCAGTCAATGGTATTTTTTTCAGTGACCTGTGCGGGACTTGAACCCGCGACCCATTAATAAGATGGTGCCATAACCGTTTGACGAACGGGTCACAATTAAAAATGGCGGAGAAGGAGGGATTCGAACCCTCGCACGATTCACACCGTCTACTCCCTTAGCAGGGGAGCCCCTTCAGCCAGCTTGGGTACTTCTCCATAGCTCCACAGGCAGGGTTCGAACCTGCGACCAATCGGTTAACAGCCGATTGCTCTACCGCTGAGCTACTGTGGAATAAGTGTTTTTTCTTGCAAAGTCAAATGAAATTATACACAACTTAAGTCCACCTGTCAACGTCGTTCAACAAGCCTCAGGGTTGCCTTGTCCTTTTGACGACCTTAATAATTTAACACAAAAGGAGAGAACGCGTCAACCCTTTTTTTATTTATTTCACCCTTTCCCGTATTTTCCCGGAAGCTCTTTTTTAACGAATTGAATCTTCCCGCCACAGGACGCGCACCTGTATCGGCGGGGATCCATCCGTCTTTTTCTGGAAAAAAGGGCCCCGCAGTTTTTACATTGGTATGTATAGTGCAGCACCGAATGGTTTCCTGTCCCCGGAATCGAACCGCAGAAACGCGAGCCTCCGACTTTTTTCAGGAGTTGCCTGAAATCCGCATCCCTGTGCCTGTAACCCCGTCCACTCAGATGGAGGTGGTAATGACACAACTCATGTTTGATGATTTTTACAAAGGCGTCCAGGCCGAAATACTGAAGCTGCAACACATTAAATTCGAGATAATGACTGTTCAGTAAATAGCGTCCACCTGTTGTCCTCAGGCGGGGATTAAAGACGGCCTTATGGACAAAAGGGCGGTGAAAACTTTTCAGAGAAATCTGCTGTACCAGTTTCTGAAGTTCCTCATCTGTCATTGGGTCTGCCTCCGACGGTGAATTAATGCCGCATCAGGTGCGTGCTGATAGTTTATTATGTGGCAGGAGTCGTTCTGTTGTCAATCATACTTAGCGACACTCTGCCCTTCTCAAGGTCAACACTGTCCACCCAGACAGTCACTACCTGTCCGACATGGACGACATCAAGCGGATGTCTGACAAAATGTCCGGCAAGTTTTGAAATATGAACAAGTCCGTCCTGTTTGAGACCAATATCAACGAAAGCTCCGAAGTCGACTACATTACGCACAGTACCTTCCAGTCGCATGCCCTTATACAGATCTTCCGGTTTCAGAACATCTGCCCGCAGCTGCGGCTGATCCGCTTCATCACGCGGATCACGCCCGGGGCGGCACAGCGCTTCAATGATGTCACGCAATGTCGGTTCCCCAATGGCAAGTTGCGCTGCGGCCCGAGAAAGATCGAGCTGCCCTATCCTTCTCCTCAGCGACTCCTTATTGAGGGCTTCCGCTGATAGGCCTACAGTCCCGAGAAATTTTCTGGCTGCATCGTAACTTTCGGGATGAATTGAAGTTCCGTCGAGCCGTTCGCTTCCGCCGGTTATCCTGAGAAAGCCGGCGCATTGTTCGAACGTCCGCGGTCCCAGACGCGGCACATCTTTCAACTGCCGGCGTGAATGGAAACGGCCCAGTTTGTTTCGCACCCGGATAATATTCTCTGCAGTTGTCCGGGACAATCCCGCGACATACTTCAAAAGTTCAGCTGAAGCTGTATTAAGATTGACACCCACTCTGTTTACCACAGTTTCAACCACAAACCGGAGTGATTCACTCAGTATTTTTCGCGGCACGTCATGCTGGTATTCACCCACACCGATGGATTCCGGGTCAACCTTGACAAGTTCTGCAAGCGGATCCTGCAGCCGCCTTGCAATAGAAACAGCACTGCGCTCTTCAACCTGCAGATTGGGGAATTCTTTCCGCGCCAGAGTAGAGGCCGAATAGACACTTGCTCCCGCCTCATTCACCATGATATAAAAAATTTTTCTGTCACGCATTTCCTTAAGGGTCTCCGCAATGAAAGATTCCGTTTCCCGGGATGCCGTTCCATTTCCGATGGCAATCAGATCGACATCATAGGTCTGAATCAACGAAAGAACCTTCCGTCTGGCCGCAGTCCGCTCTTCTTTCGGTGGCGTAGGATAAATCACGGATACGTCCATCAGTTTTCCTGCAGGGTCCACAACAGCAAGCTTGCAGCCGGTGCGGTAGGCGGGATCCACACCGAGAATCGTCTTTTCTTTCATTGGGGGCTGCATAAGCAGTCCACGAAGATTTTCCGAAAAGATATGTATCGCCTGCTGCTCCGCCCTTTGCGTCAGCTCCTGCCTGAGTTCCCGCTCTACAGCAGGGATAATCAGCCGTTTGCAGGCGTCCTCCGCAGCTTCGGTCAGATAACGGGCAGCGCTTGTTTTCCGGTTTCTGATCAGGAGCCGGCACGCGGTTTTCATCAGGTTATCCATCGAGGCATCAACTGAGACACGCAGGATTCCCTGCGCTTCTCCACGATTGACAGCGAGTATCCGATGCGGAACCATGCATTTGGCCTGTTCCCGATACTGATAATACATTTCGTAGACCTTTTTACTGTCCTTAGCCTGGTTCTTTCCCGGGCTGGTCGCGATCACGCCTTTTTCAAAAATCTCCCGGCGCGCCAGTGCACGAAGCTCAGCATTTTCTGAAAGCCGTTCGGCAAGTATGTCTTTTGCTCCCTTAATGGCTTCCTCAGCAGTGCGCACGCTCTTGTCTTCCGAAAGGTATTTCGCCGCCTCTTCAGCTACCGGGGTTTTAGGCAGTGATGCCAGCCACCCGGCCAGCCGCTCCAGTCCTTTTTCAGCAGCAGCCTGGGCACGTGTCCTCTTTCTGGGGCGATAGGGCAGGTAAAGGTCTTCGATGTCCCGGATCCGCTCTGCTTGCAAGAGCTTGCGTTTTAAGTCCGGATCCATCCTGCCCTGCTCTTCAATCTGTTTTATAACTTCTTCGCGGCGTTTTTCCAGCCGGCAGGCACGCACATAGGCTTCCTGTATGTCTCCGATACGGACTTCATCCAGACCGCCGGTCATTTCCTTCCGGTAACGGGCGATAAAAGGAATGGTATTGCCCTTTTCAAGCAGGCGGATCACCTGTTCAACCTGTTTTGTGCGAATAGCCAGTTGATCCGAAATTCTGCGGCAGATGTTTTCCATACATGTCCCTCCCGCTTTATTTTACCAGAATCTCAGTGAGCATACTCGCACTTCAGTGGTGAGATCTCTACTTTGATTGATCAAAAGGGGGAACTATTGTTCTATATTAAACGAAAGAATCTTTAAACAGCTTAGAAAGGAGGTCTCCTTCATGGCAACCCAAAGAAACAGAAATAAGAGGTTCATCCATTGAACTGGATAAACCTCTTATTTCCATCGGCGGATGATCAAAAATCCACCAGACTCAGGCTGATTTGAATGGCTTTATTGACATGACCCATCATTTCTTCATCAAGATGTGTAATCTTGTCAGTCAGACGCTGTTTATCGATTGTTCTGATCTGTTCCAGAAGAATAACCGAGTCCCTGTCAAAACCGTACTTTTTTGCGTCAATCTCCACATGAGTTGGAAGTTTTGCCTTCTGTATCTGTGCGGTTATCGCCGCAACAATGACTGTCGGACTGAACCGGTTTCCTATATCGTTTTGTATCACCAGAACCGGTCTGACACCACCCTGTTCCGAGCCCACTACCGGGGAAAGATCCGCAAAATAGACGTCGCCACGCTTTACTATCAAGCTCTCACACCCCGCTAACGGAGCGTTCCAGAGTAATCTCTGCCTCCTCTTCAGCAAGAAAAGCCTCAGAAGCGATGTTCAGATTTATTTTAGCCATCTCCATGTAGCCCTGTCGCATCAGATCACGGACATAGCCTTTATTCCGTTCGCGTACGTACATTCCGATCGCGCGATGGAGAAATTCGTTCCGATTCACGTTATCTCGACTGGCAATGCCATCAATTTCACTCAGCAAATGTTGCGGCAAACTCAGCATAATTTTTTCCAGATTCGACTCAGGCATGCCTGCACCCCCACCACTATGATCCGATTTTTTTATTTTTATCTAAAAATTATATTAACATGTTCCCAATCGGTTTGCAAAGCAGATTTCGGCAAAAATCGCCTGTATTATATATTTTTTTGAATTTTGTCATACTATTTCATGGATTCCTGCAGCATCTGTCCGGTTGACACGGCCTGCCGCTTAATCCAAAAGGCCAAGTACCGGATTCAGGACATCCGTCTTCTTACCGCCCTCATGAAAAATTCTCGGTACGCGCGGCTGGATCATACATGTCACTTCATAGTTGATCGTTCCCAGTTTTTTTGCGATTTCATCCGCGGTAATCTCCTCAGACCCCTCTCTTCCAATCAGTGTCACTTCTGTTCCGACAGGAAATTCATGAGGCAACCGGCACATCAGCTGATCCATACAAATTCTTCCGACAATCGGACATCTGTGACCTGCGACAAGAAGATCTGATCCGCTCAGCGCCCGAAGCCATCCATCGGCATAACCGATCGGAACCGTACCGATCCACTCGGCTGAAGGAGACTGATAGCTGGCCCCGTACCCGATGGATGTCCCCTTTTCTACCTTTTTCACATGCATCAGCCGGCTGTGCAGGGACAGCACGCGTTTCAGCGGAAAAGGCAGCTTCTTTATCATTTCCGGAGACGGAGAAAGGCCATACATCGATATGCCGTAGCGGACCATATTGAAAAGATGACGCTGTTCAGCCGGATATTTAAGGGTGGCCGCGCTGTTGCCGCAATGGATCACCTTCGGCCGGACGCCCAGTTCAAGAAACCAGTCAATCATCGTTTCAAAACGGTTATACTGTTCATTAAAATAAGTCTCATCATCCTGATCCGCGGTAGAAAAATGCGTAAACAGACCCTCTGCAGTGAACTTGCGGTCTGCCTGAATCACCTCAGCGAATGCCGCCGCCTCTTCTTTATTGCGGATGCCGATCCTGCCCATGCCCGTATCACAGGCAATATGGATCAGGACCGGATCAGACAGTGAAGCAGGGAGCGCTTCTTTTGCCTTCTCCACCCATTCTTTTTGAAAAACAGTCAGTGAAATTTTGTACCTGGCTGCGATTTCTGCGTCTTCCGGACGGATCGGAGACAAGACCAGTATGGGTGCTTTAATTCCCGCCTTTCGCAGTGCAAGTGCTTCATCAAAAATAGCAACAGCGAGCCAGCTGGCTCCGTTCTTCAGTGCCGTCTCAGCAATACGTACAGCACCATGCCCATACGCATTGGCCTTAACAACAGCCATCAGCATCGTTTCTTCAGGAATAAGCGCCCGCATACGTGCCACATTATAGCCGGCAGCGTCCAGATCTATGTCTGCCCACGTTTCCCGGTAGTAAGAGCTTTTCATGAATATGTCCCAGCCTTTATCTGCAAGTTAATAACCCGTTATCTCCGATATGCTGCCGGATTATTTTCGTATTTTATTGATATTCATCTGACTTGTGCCGAATCCCGCATGCATTTTTTACATACATGATTCGGGCAGCATCATGAGACATCACCTTTCTATTTAATCACTTATACAAAAAAAACGGAAGGGTCTGTCTTGTTCGGGGGACATGCAAGAGGTTCTAAAAAGAAAAAAACCCGCAGACCATTGCGGGTTGGGGGAGTCTCGTTTATTTAATAACCGTACCATTTACTGATTGCGCGATGGCTGTCATTTCCTCACGGGTCAGTTTTTCTGAAGCAAGGAAGTAATCTGTTCCGCCCTCCGACCAGGACAGCGTTCGTTCTCCTGCAGTGCCGACCGCAAAGCCGAGATTTGCCGGGTCGCCGGAAGCAAAGGTCGGAACAACGGAAAGGCCTCTTTTACTCTTTGTTTCTATCAGGGTAAAGGGCTTTTTCCCGCCGTATTGCAGAACATACTTTTCACCTGATTGGGTGACTTCCGGCTTCATGGCAGACAGTTTGGTTCCGGAAATCCGGGCCGTCGGATACTGAACTTTGAAAGAGGTCTTTTCGGCAGAGGTCTTCCTGCTGCCCTTTTCGATCTGCGATGCCGTCATGTTCTGCCGGACATCGAACGTTTTTTTATCTAGAGACGGATTGACTTTAAAATGGGTGAATTTAACCGACACGATCACATTCTGATCCTTATCCTTCACCTGAACATTGTCCGGCGTCAGATCTTTTTTCAGCGTAATCGTCTGGTTGGCAAGTTGTGTTGTATTATAATTCGTTTTTGTATCAAAAATATATTTATTGTCCTGTGCTTTAAATCCCGGATTCGGATCATTCAGGATGTCGTTTGCAACTGAGTGATACAGATAAGCCTGGCTGCGGTTATTCGGCCATGTACTCTCAAACTGATAACTCTTGTTCAGTTCCGGCGTCAGGACAAACACCCCGTCTTTATTTCTGATAATCATTTGTTTATTCGTCTTTTTGTCGTCGCTGAGTGCGACCCGGTACTGATTCGGCTTCTGAAAAGAAATATTGGCTTTATACGTCTGCTTCTTTCCATTATGCTGGAATGTCATTGTTGCGTCCGCCTGATAGCTGCTCAGTCTGTCCATTTTCTTTCTCAGGTCTCCGGTAACACTTTTTTCGGACTTTGCTCCGCATGCAGACAGAAGAACACTGAGCAGCAGAACGGTAATCAGTCCGACTGACGACCACTTTTTCATGTATATCCAACCCCTTTGCCTCATTTCGGTGACAAAGGAGGGGTTCTACACGTCGTATGCTGATAAAGCGCATGCAAGACGGGAGGAAGCTGTTCAATCAGGTCTGTCGCCAGGACATCAAGTGCAGAATGCCCCTCATGTACCAGGCTGTCCGCCAGCAGGCCATGTATATACACCGCATTACATACCGCATCCATCACCCTCTGATGCTGCAGAAGGAAGGCCAGAAGGATTCCGGTCAGGACATCGCCCGACCCCCCTTTGGCAAGGGCTGCGTTTCCTGTCGGATTCACCGTCTGGGTCCCGTCCGGCGCGGTGATGATCGTATACCTGCCCTTCAGTACCAGTGTCGTTCCGTATTTCTCTGTGAAAGCCTTAGATGCGCCGAATCGATCGCTTTCCACTTCACGGACCGTTGAACCAAGCAGCATCGCCATTTCTCCGGGATGCGGGGAGAGAATGACCGGGCTGTTTCTTTTCTTCAGTTCATCAAGCATGCCGGATAAATGATACAGCCCGTCCGCGTCAATCACGCAGGGAATCTGATCGTATTCCAGCACCTTTCGGACGAGCCGCGCTTTCTCCGGCTCCCTGCCGAGCCCGGGTCCGATTGCAATCCCCGACAGGTTGTGAAAATCCAGCTCATGCCGCGGCATGAACAGGGTCTCCGCAAGCCGTGCGGCAATGATTGGCCGGATCGGGTCCGGCACGCTGACTTTCAGCAGGCCGATACCGGACCTGAGTGCGGCTTTAGCCGCAAAAAATGCGGCTCCGGGCATCTGAGGCGCGCCGGCAATAATCAGTCCTCTGCCGTGCGACCCTTTATGAGAGAAAGGATCGCGCCGCGGCAGGGTCCGCCTGACTTCCTCCTCCGACCGGATGGTTCTTCTGACGCCGCATGCTCTGACGGAGACGTCCGGAATGCCAATTGAAAGAACACGGACCTTTCCAAAATGCCTGGCGGCAGGCTGAACAAACTGGGCCAGTTTCGGACAGGCCAGCGTCATGGTGACGTCGGCGTTCACGGCGCGATGGGTGAAGTTTTCCCCGTCCGCCGGTACCCCGCTCGGCAGATCCACCGACACCACTTTTCCCGCTGCCTGATTGATCCTGTCAATCACCCTGAGATAGCCAGGATACGGGCTGCCGTGAATTCCGGTTCCAAGCAGTGCATCGACAATCAGATCCGCCTGTCCGAGGCTCGTCAAAAATGCCTCTTTCTCCTCCTGGATCCGGCGTACTTTCCCGCCTGAGGCAAGGTAAGCCTTCATGTGGCAGGCGGCATCGCCTTTAATCTCCGACGGATCGGGTAAAATCCAGGTTTCGGACGTCACTGCCGTATTGAGCAGATAACGTGCCACAACGAATCCATCTCCGCCATTATTTCCCTTGCCGATGACAAGAACGACACGCATTCCTTCTTTCAACCCCGGGACGAGCGCCTGAAACACCGCCCGGCCCGCATTTTCCATCAGCAGCGGTCCTCCCAGCCCGATCTGCTGAATGGTGTAACGATCAATAGCTTGCATTTCTTCCCGTGATACGACGTGCACAATAGTCCCTCCCAGCGTAGTACACTATATGAGACAAGGTCCCTTAATATGCAGACTTGCCTGACGGGCTTTCAATCACAACAAAAGCTGCTGCGGTCTGCCCGGTATGTGTGATGGACACATGTATGGATTGTTTTTTATGCTGCACTCTGTGATCGTAAATCACCGGCTGACCTTCAGCGTTATTGAGTACACTCAGATCCTGAAAAGACAGCCGTCTGCCCAGCCCTGTACCTGTTGCCTTGGCATAGGCTTCTTTTGCTGAAAAACGTCCGGCAAGATATTCTGTCCGTCTGCTGCCCTTCAGCTTCATATAAACACTTTGCTCCTCCGGGGTCAGCACGCGGCGGATGAACGCCTGGTCATCTGTATGCTTTTCGATCCGATCCAGTTCCGTCAGATCGACACCGATTCCTGTAATCATCCGGATCGCCGTTCCCTTCTTCTTTTCATCCGTTGATTCTGTCCGCACGCTACTGAAAAAAGCATTTTTGGGCGAATATGTATCTATACCCTGTTCTCACTCGTCATTTTCATGACTACCCTTATCAAACATTTTACCCTATACTGGATAAAGAATCATGTCAAAAGGAGGAACATCCTTTGTTTATTCGAAACGAGCCTTTCAGATTTTTCCTGAAGCATTATCCCGTCACTTCACTGATTCTGGCGGTTAATCTTTTGATTTTCCTGGTTCTGTATATATCAGGTACCTGGCATGTGGCACCGGTTTTTGCCTATAACGTGTTTCAGTTTATGGTCGGTTCGAACGCCATGATCCTTCAGGGGGCCTGGTGGCAGCTGATCACGCCGATTTTCCTGCATATTTCATTCTCCCATTTCCTGTTTAATGCCTTCTCTATTTTTCTTTTTGCCCCTGCTCTGGAGGCGCTGCTTGGCAGACTGAAATTCCTTCTGGCCTTTCTTGGAACGGGAATTATCTCTAACATCGCCGTCCTTTTTCTTGAATCTCCGGGGTTCAGTCACAACGGCGCCAGTGGAGCCGTATTCGGACTGTTCGGTATTTACCTGTATCTGGTGATCTTCAGGAAGGAGTTGATCCCGCGGCCGGATCAGACAATCATTATTGTTCTTCTCGTTCTTGGACTGATCAGTTCTTTTCTGTATCCGAATATCGATATAAAGGGGCATCTGACCGGATTTCTTGCCGGACTTGCGCTTGCACCCCTGCTTTTTCTGAATGTACGGTTCAGGTCATCCCGAAAATGATGAGGAAAACGATTTTCCCTATGAAAATATTGAATTTCTCGTAAAAATTAGTCATACTGGAAGTAGATTCGCACTCACTGAAAGGAGATCTTTACATGGCATTCGTCATAACTTCCGCCTGTGAAAATGAAAAAGCCGGAGAATGCATAGAAACATGCCCCGTTGATTGTATTGTCGAAGGGAAGAAGCAAATGTACATCGATCCGGATGTCTGCATTGACTGCGGCGCCTGCGAAGCGGTCTGCCCGGTTGAAGCGATTTACCCGGAAGATGAAGTTCCGGACAATGAACAGAAGTACATTCAGATCAACCGTGACTTTTTCAAAAACAGATAAATGTTTCCTTTAAACCAGAATCCCGCTGTATCCGTTGCAGCGGGATTTATTTATGCCGTTCATCCGATGTCTGACTATGATGGGGAGAAGCGGAGACAATTTTTGCACTTTCAACAATCGCTGTCAGTATGGTTGCGCGGGACTGTTCGGTCATCAGACCCGCTTTGGTGTACATCAGTCCTGTCCGCTGCCGGACATAGTGCGGTTTCAGCCGGTTCAGACTTAAAGCCAGAACATCCGCCCGGCATTCATCACAATGGCAGGACAGATTAAGATACTGCCACTGACTGTCCAGCAGATCCTGAACAGCCTCTTCCATCATATTATGGACATTCATGGCCAGACCTTCTTTTCCCATTCTTACTCACCGTATTATACTCGCATCGTAACATAGAAGCGCGACAGACTCAAGATCGTAAAAACGGTGCTGGCCTGTGCGGGTGCCACATGAGCGTCAGGGGATCAATGCAGCCGGAAGTCGGCAGAGATTATTCCAGTATTTTGACTTTGACTGTCCGTCTTCCCCATTGGAGCGCCGTCTGATTATCCTTGAAAAAAACGTCAATCCTGCGTCCCTTAATCGCTCCCCCGGTGTCCCCGGCTACGGCATGACCGTAGCCTTCTACATACAGCTTTGTGCCGAGCGGAATCACCGCCGGGTCAACTGCTACAACCTTTGCATTGGGGTTTGCCCGCAGATTAATACCTGTTGCCGTTGTTCCGGAGCACCCGCTGCAAAAGGCGGTATAGGCTGTGCTGTTCGCATAAAATTCCCTGATGATGGTGACTTTCTCCCGTTCCTTTTTTTCAACTTTACCAGTGGGTGAGGACTTCCCCGTTTTTTTCGATGTTCCTCTCTTCAGCTCTTTGAATACCTGCTGATCCGGCCGGACGTTTTCCCCTTTTTTCTGCCGGATCAGCAGGTTTTCTATACTTTTCCATGTTTCAGGTCCGGTGACCCCGTCGACGGTAATTCCCGTTTTCTTTTGCAGTACGGAAACCCCCAATCCGGTGCCGCGGCCATATATTCCGTCTACTTTTCCCTCATAATAGCCGAGTTTTTTCAGCATCTTCTGAAGAGAACGGACTTCCTGCCCTGCTGAGCCTGACCGAAGCGGACGAACCTTCCCTATGACCGCATCAAAAGCCTGCCTGGTCTGCACATCCGACCATCCGCTTTCTGTCATCCCGCTCAGAAGCTGCAGATGTCTGACCTTCTTCCCGGAAAAAAATGCGATTCTGCCCGAGGGCGGATAGTGACCGATGGCTTTCAGCAGGGATTGGATCGTATAAATTTCGTCACGTTCCGGTCTGTAGAGATCTTCTGGAGCAACTTGTCCGGAGGTGACCTGAGGGACCATGAAAATTGAAGAACCAACCGTGGCCGCAACCGCCGCACTTTTTGCCAGAGCATTTCCGGTATACATAGGTGACTCCTCCTGTCTGTTGTTTTCTATCTACTTCTATGACAGGTGAGCATGCTCAATACTTTACAATCAGATGACAGGACAGCCGCCTTTATTCTCTCCGGCGTTATTTCTCCTTAAGGGCATGATCCACAGCCTGTTTCAGTATCAGATAATCCTGTGATCCTTCAACATAGTGTCCGTTGACAAACACAGCAGGCGTGCCTGGAACGCCGAGATCTTCAGCCAGCTGATTATCCTCTGCTATTTCTTTTTTATGCGTCTGGTTATCCAGAGCACTCTGGAAGGCCCTGACGTCAAGAGAAGGAACGGTTTTTTTGGCAATACGGGTCAGGAGATCTTTGGTGACCCAGTCTTTATCGGCGTTTTCATCACCCTGGGCTTCATAAAGCGCTTTGTGAAATACCCAGAAACCCTGAGGATTCTGGTGATAGACTTCTTCAGCCGCGCTGGCTGCCAGAACAGAGCCCGGTCCAAGTATGGTATAGTTGATAAAATAGAAGCTTGCCTTGTTAGTATCGATATATTCTTTCTTAAGCTGGGAGACCACATCCTGTTCAAAAACCTTGCAATAAGGACAACGATAATCAGCAAATTCAACGATTTTGACCGGCGCATTAGTACTCCCGATCAGTGGCTGTCCTTTATAATTAATTTGAACGGTTTGTTCGGTTCGATAGGCTGGCGGTTCTTTTTTTGCCTGGGGCTGACTTGACTCCAGATATTTGTAGATCATGATGGTGATCGCAGCGACCAGCACGACAACGACTACAAGGCTGAAAAGGACGATCCTCCGCCTTCTTAAAGCCATTTCCTGATCTCCGTTTTTCCGGGAACTCTTCTTATTTTTTCCAGACATGTGCGCACCCCTTTTTCCTGTATCACATCATTGGCCGATCTATGTCCTGACTGATCACTCATTTCGCTGATATAATGATTAACGAATATGCCCAGGCTGTAAACAGTGCGTCCGGGCAAGAGATACGCCAGACCCGGCTGTTGGAGTGAAACGATTGAT
The DNA here is from genome assembly GCF_040529185.1 of Sporolactobacillus sp. Y61. Lineage (NCBI taxonomy): Bacteria > Bacillati > Bacillota > Bacilli > Caryophanales > Sporolactobacillaceae > Sporolactobacillus > Sporolactobacillus sp. Y61. Next base: position 298,856 of record NZ_CP159510.1, read on the forward strand.
GGATCAGATACAAGCCTTCTTTAATGCGTATGGATATCTTGCGGTTTTTATTTTTCTTTACTGTGGTCTGATCGGTATTCCCGCAGCTGAAGAATCCTTTATGCTTTTTGTCGGTATTACGCTCCGCGTCCCGGTTTCCGGATACACGCCCAGTGTGGTGCTCTGCGTCCTTATGGCGGCGCTGGGTTCGGCATCAGGGATGGCCACTGCTTATCTGATCGGCTACTATATCGGTGAGCCGTTCCTGAACCGGTATGGTAAATATATCGGACTGACACCAGAGCGATGGAAAGTGGCCAGGAATCGTTTCCAGAGGCATACCTTTCTCGCCATTATCGCCGGGTACTTTATTCCCGGGATCCGGCAGATTAATCCCTACCTTGCCGGAATCAGCCGTGCACGATTCCTTACTTTTCTGACAGCCGCTCTGACCGGTTCATCTATCTGGGCTTCCCTGTTTATTTTTTCCGGGTATTTTCTGGGCAGCCAGATTCACCGGTTTCTTGATTTCGGCCCCGAACACCTCATTGTGATCGGCGCCGTGCTGTTCATCGGCTTTGCGGTCACAACTTTCGTCCAGCTTAGAAAAAAATAGATCCTTCATCCTGCCGTGCCCTGCCGCTTCTTTCAAATTATAGCATGACAGGCTGAACCGTCTCTAATGATTGATCCCTCAATGAAAAAAAGCAGAAAAAAGCAGCCGGAAAACCAGCTGCCTGATCCCGGAGCATCTCTGTCCCGTCATTTAAAAAGTGAGGCGATGGCGTCAAAAATAGCACTAAAGAAGTTGCCGATGGCTGTCAGTACTTCTGCGAAGAAACCTTTAGCCTGGTCTGAACCGGCCACTTTATTGAGCTGATCTTTGACCTGCTGCATCTGGTCGCCTACCTGGTTCCAGTCGATGTGAATGGTTCGCATTTTATCAAACAGATCAATCAGCTTCTGGATATCTGCATCATTCAGGTTCACATTGACCTGGTTTACGGAATCGCGGACAATCTGTTCGACATCCGCGCGGGAATCCGGCGTGTTTTTCGCCATCTGATCCTTGATCTCTGTCACCAGTTCCGCTGCCTTCTGCTTGCCGACCCCGTCTTTATTACCGATTTCAGAAGTGACGACGACTTCCTCGTTGGCCACCTGTTTCTGCTTTTCCGGGATCACTTCCCCGGTCTTCACTTCATACGCTTTGATCATTCCGGTCAGCGCAGCGGTCCCCGAAACAGGAAAGGGCGCTGTGATATATACATCTGCATCTTTCACACCGGCCGTTGCCAGCGCATTGATGTACATGTCTTTCGTGACATAGGTAATGTTATGCGTCCTTGCACTCAAGCCTGAACCCTGTTTGCCCAAAGTAATTTTCGACGAACTGATGGCACGGGTTCCGATCTGAGACGGCGAGAGATACTTGTCGAGATACTTGTGCTCCTCACTGTTGGTGACTTCCACAATCTGTGCCGAATTCTGATCAATATCCATTTCGCTGATCATCGCTTTTCGCTGATCAGGTGTCAGATTTGCGCCAAGCGTGACGATGACGTCGCCCGGCGCGCTGTCGGCAAACGCCTGCGCCGGTCCGAATGCACTGATGACAATCATGGCAGTTAACGCCATCACGAGAAGTTTTTTCATAGCCTTTTCCCTCCGGTTGATCCCCTGCAAACTTTTAAATCACCTATTCTATTCGCCGCAAGCCCGGATTAATTGCACGTCATGAAACGAGCCGCATGCGGAGGATAGATTCATTTTACCATTCTCGAGCAGCGGCTCAAAGTCTGCCGGGACGTACCGAAAAAATGTCTGCACGGTATGGCCGTGCAGACACTGAATTCCATATCCCGTTTTTTAAAACTTACCTTCCTGCATCAAACTGATAAACTTTCGTTTCATAAGGCCGGAGCGTGACGCCCAGGTCATCGTCATAATTGCCGATCAGTTTCTTCTGTGCCGCTGCCTGCCCATAGTCACGGGAAAGTTCATGATCGGTAAAATTACTGATCACAAGCAATTTTTCCCCCTTATAGTGGCGCTGATAGGCAAACACTTCATTGTCATCCGGATCAAGCTCCTGATAGTCACCATAGACAATCAAGTCACTGTGATGGCGCAGCTGAATTAATTTTTGATAGTAATAGAAAACGGAGTCCGTATCTTTCAGTTCATCCTGGGCATTGATCTTCTCGTGATTCGCATTTACGGACAGCCAGGGCTCGCCATCCGTGAAACCGGCATTTTGTGAACGATCCCACTGCATCGGCGTGCGGGCATTATCCCGTGACTTAGTCGCCAGGTAACGCATCATGGTATCATGGTCCACCAGGCGTTCCTGGTCGACCAGCTGATGATACGCAGCGAGCGATTCAATGTCCTCATACTGGGACAAATCCGTGAAATGGGAATTGGTCATACCCAGCTCTTCGCCTTGATAAATGTAGGGCGTACCCTGCATCATATGAAGTGTCGTACCCAGCATCTTGGCGGAACGCACGCGGTATTCCGGGGTGTCATTTCCAAACCGTGAGACGGCCCGTGGCTGGTCATGATTGTTCCAGTATAAACTGTTCCAGCCCTTGCCGTCCAGTGCATACTGCCAGCGGGATAAGGAAGCTTTAAGGTCGGTCAGCTTCACGGGCTGATCATTCCATTTCCCAAGACGCGGATCAGGATTAGCCGCCAATGTCACATGATCAAACTGAAAGACCATGTTTAACTCTCCGGCGTCAAGCCCGGTGTACTGCACCGCATCTTCAGGTTTGGAACTCGGCATCTCCCCGACGCTCATGACATTGTAACGGGCAAGGACTTTGTCATGCATTTCTTTTAAATAGTCGTTCAGTTTCGCCCCATCCGCCACCAGCGGTTCGGCATTGCCGTACAGCGCATGTTCAGGATTAGGTGCATCCGGCAGGCCCTCCGGCTTCGAGATAAAGTTGATCACATCCATCCGGAAACCATCGACACCCTTATCCAGCCAGAAACGCATCAGTTCCCAGACTTGTTCACGCATGCGGGGGTTTTCCCAGTTCAGATCAGGCTGTCCTTCAGCAAAGAGGTGAAGATAATACTGCCCGGTCTGTTCATCATATTTCCAGGTTGAACCGCCAAAATAAGATCCCCAGTTATTCGGTGCTTTACCCTTCTTGCCGTCACGCCAAATGTAAAAATCCCGGTACGGATTATCCTTCGATTTTCTGCTCTCTTTAAACCACTCATGCTGATCAGAAGTATGATTGACAACCAGATCCATCAGAATTTTTATCCCTGATTCATGCGCTTTAGCAACCAGCGTGTCGAAAGTCTGCATATCACCAAATTTGGGTTGAATATCACGATAATCACTGATGTCATAACCATTATCTTTGTCCGGAGACTTGTAAATCGGATTCAGCCAGATCACATCTGCACCCAGTTTTTTAATGTACGGCAACCGTTTGATCACACCGCCCAGATCACCGATACCGTCACCATTACTGTCTTGAAAGCTGCGGGGGTAGACTTGATAGACAACTGCCCTCTGCCACCAGTTTTGTTTCTCCATAACATAAGACTCCTTTTTCTTATTAGATTTTTTTAAGCATCTGCATAATTTTTCTTAACAACGGTACTCGACTGCGGCTTGTCTTCATGAATGGCAGAAACCGCCACGACCCCAAGCAGCATGGCAATACCGGCGATCAGGATCATTCCCGGCATTGATTTCCCAATCAGCGGGAAGAAGGCAAAGCTGGCTACCGAAGCAATAATTTGCGGCAGACAGATTCCGCAGTTGAACAGCCCCATGTAGGCGCCTTCATTTTTGCCATTTAATGACGAAGTAAAGATGGAGAACGCCTCTGTCTGCATCGTCAGATAGCTGACGCCGATCAGACAGAACGGCAGAATCATAAGATATTGATTGTGCGTGAAAAAGACCAGGATAAAGCCGGCCGCACCACTGAGCAGGCCGACCCGCAGCCAGAATTTCCGCTTAAACTGACTGGTATGGGAAAGAACTAAAAAGCCCCATGCTACTGCAGCCAATGACGAAACACAAGTGAGAACGCCATACCAGTTTCCGGCGGCCTGATAACCGGCAGATGTTGGATCTGTCGTGCCCCATACATTTTGGGCAATGGCTCCCGTCGCGTAAGTCCAAAGATATTGGAAGGCAAACCAGTCAAATAACTGCACAAGTGATACTTCCCAGAATGCCCGTGGTGCGTTCCTGACCAGATGCCATAGCGAAGGACTGTCTTTATGCGCATTGGGCTTGATGTGATGATAAGTGGCATAGGTTTTCGGATCGTACTCCTTCACTGAAATAACCGTATAAAGCGAGGTCAACAGCAACACACCGGCACCAATATAAAACGCCAGCCGGACAGATAGCGGAACTTCACCGCGCGGCGCTGTATTGGCAACACCAAATACCGTCAGAACAAATGGAATAATCGTTGCAATAACGCCGCCCAGGTTACTGAAGGATTGTTGCCATGACCAGGCGAGATCCTTCTGTTTTTCATTCACCATATCCCCGATAATCATTTTGAACGGCTGCATGCAAACGTTGCTTGACAAATCCATAAACAGAATGGCGACTGCACCAAACAGCAACGCAGCAAATGAAGCATAACCAAACCCTAATGACCCGGAATTTGGCAAAAGGATCATGACAAGCGCAGCAACTGGTGCGGCAATCAGCAGATAGGGCATCCGCCGGCCCAATCTATTGGACCAGGTCTGGTCTGAATATTTTCCGACTAATGGCTGAACAATCATGCCTGCCAGTGGGGGTAAAATAAAAAAATAACCCAACTTGGTGGGATCCGCCCCGATTGTCTGAAAAATCCGTCCCATCTGTGAGAATTGCAGTGAAAAAGCCATATTGACACCAAAAAATCCAAAAGTCATCGCAAATATGGTCATCAGGGACAGCCGCGGTAAAGAATTGGATCTGCTGTGTGTATCCATGGTCATATACCTCCTCTTGATGTGTTAAAGTAAAGAATCTATTCAAAACAGGTTCTGTATGATCCTTAAAGGAATCGCTTACAATTAGAAATATAGCACTAAAAGCAAACGTTTGCAATACCTATACATCAATATTACAAACGTTTGCATAGTTAAGGCTTTTTATTGTCTAATTTACTTGCATGACTTATTATTTAAATAAAGGTATTCTTGTCATCGTACGGCCCATATGAAGAGAGGTAATTTCTATGCGTGTGACCATTAAAGATATCGCGGAAACGGCCAAAGTTTCCCCATCCACCGTTTCACGTATTTTGGCGGGTAAGACCGATAACTATGCTTCAAAAACCGTGAAACGGGTTTGCCGAATTGCGGTTCAGATGGGTTATCAGAAAAATACTGCAGCAAGAGAGCTGGTCACACGGAAAAGCAATGTGCTGGCGGTCATTGTCTCTGAAACCCGGACGAATTTTTCAGAGGAAATCATTCAGGGGATCCATCAGGTTGCTTTAGACAAAAATTTGAGCGTCATGATCGTTTATGCAGGAGAAAGTGATCAGGGCCGGCAGCATCGGGCCATTAAGACGGTTATTGAACGCGGCGTACGTGCCATCCTATTACTTGCCATTGTCCCCGGAGAAGACAATACCCGTCTCCTGCATGCCAGTCATATCCCTTTCATTTTTTTAGCCACGGCCCTGGGCAGGAAAGATCTCCCGTTTATTTCATCTAATGATTTTGATATCGGCTATCAGGCAACGGACTATTTACTGAAACGGGGGCATGTTAAAATTGGCTTTGCCGGCCTGAACCTGGGCACTTATGTCGGTGATTTACGCTTTCAGGGTTACCAGTATGCCTTTCAGAAAGCGGGCCTGGACTGGCAAAACGAGTGGATCAAGTCCGGCAGGTGGAGCTATCAGGACGGCGTACGCGCCATGAAGGCCTGGGGTAGAGGGACAGAACTTACCGCAATTATCGGGGCAAGCGACCTGGTTGCTATCGGCGTCATGAATACGGCCCTGGATTTAGGTATGGCGGTTCCCGATCAATTATCCGTTCTTGGCATTGACGGGACCTCCTTATGTCACATCGTACGGCCTGAGCTCACTGCAATCCGCCAGGCTTTTTATGAGATGGGACGGCGGGGTGTTCAGAGGCTTATGGATCACGCCGGCATTGAATCCGCATTTACATCTATTGATATCCTGCCGGGCGGCAGTGTCACTGCACCGCGGAGTTAGGGGCGCACTAAAAAACCATTGTACCGGGAGAGCTCTCCGTTACAATGGTTTTTAATTCTTTTCACTGATTATGGGGCGCCCTCAGGCGATGCATCAAGAGAGATGCGTGTTCTCCACCGACACTGCCTGATCCAACGTGTTCGTCGTTCCCCGACCGCGCATCAGTGCCAGTGCCCGTTTCTCCTTTTCTTTGTCAAATGCCTTCTCACTCTTGGATACGACAATCGTTGCGATACCGTTTCCGATCAGATTGGTGATGGCCCGTGCCTCACTCATGAAACGGTCGACACCCAGCAACAAGCCAAGTCCGGCAAGCGGAATGAGATCCATCGCTGTCAGCGTCGACGCCAGAACAATAAATCCGCCGCCAGTAACCGCTGCAGCACCCTTGGAAGTCAGCATCAGGATCAGAATAATCGCAATTTGCTGGCCGAGATCAAGCGGTACCTGAAAAACCTGGGCGAGAAAAATGACCGACATCGTCAGGTAAATCGACGTCCCATCCAAATTAAATGAGTAACCCGTGGGAATGACCAGCCCAACGACAGATTTTTCACAGCCGAGGCGCTCCATCTTATCCATCATTCTCGGCAGTGCGGCTTCTGATGAGCTGGTTCCGAAAACAAGCAGCAGTTCATCTTTGATATATCTCAGATAGGTGAAAAGATTGAATCCGGCAACCCTGCAGATCAGGAACAGTACAACGAAAATAAATAGCGCCATCGTCGCATAAACCGAAAGCATCAGTTTAATCAGCGGGCCAATCGTCTGCAGGCCGAAATTGCTGATGGTGTAGGCCATCGCACCGAATGCGCCGAGCGGTGCCGCGTACATGATGTATCCGATGATTTTAAAGAAGACATGCGAAACCTGATCAAAAAAGTCAACAAGCGGACGCCCGTGTTTGCCGAGTGCCGACAGGCCGAATCCGAACAGCACCGAGAAAAAGAGCACCTGGAGGATATCTCCCCGGGCAAAAGCATCGATCACATTTCCCGGAACAATATTGAGGAAAAATTCACCCCAGTTCATCTCCGATCCACCACTGGATGTGAATTTCGAGATATCCCCGCGGGGCATCTTATCCGGATCCAGACCTGACCCCGGTTTAAGAATATGAGACACAATGAGCCCGATGATCAGGGCGATCGTTGTCACGACCTCAAAATAGATCAGTGCTTTTCCCCCGACCTTGCCCACCTTCTTCATATCACCCATTCGGGATATTCCGACGACAATCGTCAGGAAGATGATCGGGGCAATCACCATTTTTACCGCCTTGATAAAAGTTGTTCCCAGTACTTCAAGATGGGAACCGACGTCTGGAAAGAAGGCGCCTGTAAGAATACCCGCGACGATCGCCACCGCTACCTGAAAGGTCAGGTTTTTCAATAACCGCACAAGAACATCTCCTCTGTTGATAACGTTTTCATTTTTTGCAAAGCAAAAAAAGGCTGATAATGTGAACTTTTTGTGTATTTATTATATCACATTTAATCAATTAATCCATACTGATATAATATTTCATTTGATTCCACAGAAGTGAAAATCAGTTCCCGTGCGGTGCAGAAAACAGGCCGGCATCGCTGCCAGGTGGCTCTGTAAATTAGACGGAGAAATTCCGCCTATCCTAGTAAAAAGAAAAAAGGCGAACTTCAATAGACGGAGGAATTCCGCCTATTGATTCAAAAAAATGAAAAGGGGGTATTTTTCATTGCCTAAACGGAATTTCTCCGCTTATCATACTCTGAAACCTGTTCTATTCTGCCTTTAAGCGGAAAATCTCCGCTTATTAAAGACGACTCCCATTTCCAATGATGATCCTGTTAATCATCTGCTTCATGCGGCTGGCGCGATCCATTCTGTTCTAAGCGTCACCCCATGATGACAGGATCAACACGTCGATTCAGGTTGGCTTTAAACTCGCCACAGCTTCTCAATTTTGGGCGATTTCAGCCGAAACGAAAAAGCCTGTCCCACACAGGAACAGGCAGCACCTATTCATCATTATTTTTCAGACGGAATTTCAAAATCAACTGCGAGGGAATCTACAAGTCCAATTTCTTTCATATAAGATACCACCGCCTGATGCTCCGGTGACGGAGTGTAGTGCTCATGGTCGGCTTTCGTCGGGAAGCGAACGGTCAGGCCCAGAGAATAGCCCTTGCTTCGCGTCGAGTAATTCTGCCCGGCCTGAATATCGATAATTCCCGGCAATTCATGGATTAAATGCCGCAGCCGCCGTGCGGCTTCCTCTTTCTGCGCTTCTGTTGTCCTGTCGCTGAACTTGAACAGCACTATATGTTCAATCAAGATAAACACCCCTTTTCATAAAATAGATGCTTCGTCTATCCATCATATCACGATTCTGGAGTCTGATGTCTTTTTATCGGGCACTGTGGCTATGCAGCCGGGCAAGGTCAGGCAGGATACGTTCTTTTTCTTTTACATACTGAATCAGCTCAACCGACATCGAGTACCGGCTCAGCGGCGTAATCAGATAAATACCGCGGAAGTACTGCATGGCCGTATCAATCAGTTCTTTTGCAATCGCGAGTCCCGTTTGTCTTTCTTGCGCTTTACCCTGCTCTGCGGCCAGCGCCATCCGCTGCCGAACCTCATCGGTCAGCTGAATACCCGGCACTTCGTTATGCAGAAATTCAGCGTTACGCGACGAGGTCAGCGGCATAATGCCAAGGTACACCGGGGCCGATACCCCGCTTAATGTCTGACTGATTTCAACGATCCGCTTTTTATCAAAGACCGGCTGAGAGATAAAATAGTCGGCGCCACAGTCGATCTTCCTTTTCAGGCGCTGAACGGCACGGTCGAGATTACGGACATTGGGATTAAAAGCCGCGGCAACTCGAAAATGCGTGGGATGACGGAGACTTTTTCCTGAATAAGAGATGCCCCGGTTAAACTTTTTCACCAGTTCAATTAATTGCATGGAGGACAGATCATAAACAGAGGTCGCTCCGGGAAAGTCACCGATCTTTGTCGGGTCTCCAGTCACAATCAGCAAATCATGAAGTCCCAGGATATCCAGCCCCATCAGATGGGACTGAAGGCCAATCAGATTGCGGTCACGGCAGGTCAGATGAATCAGCGGCGGGATGGTAAAATGCTCTATAATCAGCCGCCCGATTGCTGAGTTACTGATACGCGGTGACGCCAGCGAATTATCGGCCATGGTGATCGCATCAGCGCCTGCATCCTGCAGGGCCCGGACCCCTTTAAAGAACTTATCAGTCTTTAAGTTGCGCGGGGTGTCGTATTCGACAAATACAGAACGGCCACTGATCGCTTTTTTATAAAGCGGCGTCTCGAGATCATTTTCCCGGACGGTGATCTGAATCGATTCGACGGGTTCGGTAACCGATTTAGTTACCAGTGGCTCAAGTTCGGAAATGCCCTGCCTGAAAGCTGCGATTTGTACCGGTGTCGTCCCGCAGCAGCCGCCAAGCAGCCGCACTCCTTCATTTCGGAATTTTACCGCATATTTTTTAAAATATTCCGGCTTGGTCTCATAATACAGCTTTCCGTCACGGTAATCCGGAAGACTGCCGTTCGGGTAAGCAGACAGGAAAGCGTGCTTCGGAAGCGGGATGCCGCTCAGAGCCTGAACCATATGAAACGGACCCAGTCTGCAATTTGTCCCGACGATATCGGCTCCGAGATTTTCAAGTTCGGACAGGGCGGAGGCAAAAGGAAGTCCATTTAGCAGAACACCGGGCTCCTGCATTGACACATGGGTGATAATCGGCCGATCGGTCATCTTTCGCGCGATCTTCAGCACATGACGCAGTTCATCAAAATCATAATAGGTTTCAAGAAGCAGACCATCTACACCACCGTCAAGAAGCGTTTCCGCCTGTTCACGAAAGCTATCTGTAATCTCGCTGAGGCTCGAGGGCTGCTGCCTGAGGCCGCGAATCCCCCCAATCGTACCGACCACAAACGTTTCCGGCCGGGCTGCACTTCTGGCCAGTTGAACAGCCGCCGTATTGATGGACCTAACCTCCTTTTCAAGTCCGTACCGCGCCAGTTTAATCGCGTTCGCCCCGTACGAATTAGTCTGAATCAGATCTGCTCCTGCGTTGATATAAGCCTCATGGACGTGGCGGATATCATCTGCATGTGAAAGATTCATTTCCTCAAAACATCGATCAATGCCATAGGAATAAAGCAGAGTCCCCATCGCGCCATCACCGATCAGTATTCTTTTCTTTAATTCATTCAAGATAGATGTCCGCAAGACACTCCACTCCTTACTGCGCCATTCTTACTTTTTCTTACTGCTGAAAGACCCCTCCGGAGGTCACAGATCAGGTCCTCTGAGTCTTCAAGGCCGACGGACAGCCGAAGCAGTCCGCTGCTGATTCCGGCGTCTTTCTGTTCATCCGGTGAGAGCTCCGCATGGGACATTCTCGGCGGATAAGACAGAATCGACTCAACAGCACCAAGGCTGACTGCGAAAACCGGGATTTCGACCCTGTCAACGAAAAGCCGCGCACCGGCCTCATTCCCCAAATCAAACGACAGAACCGCACCTCCGGATTCTGACTGACGGGCCTGCACGGCGTGCCCCGGGTGGTCAGGCAGGCCGGGATAATAAACATGCCTGACCTCAGGCTGCTCAGCCAGAAATCCGGCAATTTTACGGGCAGATGCCGCCGACCGGCGAATGCGGACGTCCAGCGTTTTCAGTCCTCTGAGCAGAAGCCAGGCGTCCTGTACACCGAGGACGGCACCCAGCGCGTTTTGCAGAAAATACATTTTTTCCGCAAGTTCCTCACTTCCCGCCACGGCAAGCCCGGCCACAACATCGCTGTGACCGGAAATGAATTTGGTTGCGCTGTGGAGGACCAGATCGGCGCCAAGCGCAAGCGGACGCTGAAATACCGGACTCATAAAGGTATTGTCTGCGAACGTATAACATCGATGGGCTCTGGCAATCTGCGAGATTGCGTGTATATCCGTAATCCTGAAAGTCGGATTGGACGGCGTTTCAATATAAATCACTTTCGTATTCGGTCGAATGGCCCGCTCGACCGCATCCGGATCTGTCATATTGACAAAAGTATGTTCGATGCCAAGCCTGCCCAGAACCTGCGTCAGAATCCGAAACGTCCCGCCGTACACATTCTTCGGAACCACCGCATGATCACCGGAAGAAAGCAGCAGAAAAGCTGTCGAAATCGCCGCCATGCCGGAGGAGAAAGCAAACCCGCGGACACCGCCTTCAAGACGGGCAATGGCCTGTTCCAGCACTTCCCGCGTCGGATTGCCTGATCGGCTGTAGTCATACTTTCCGAACTGATCAAAACTTTTCTGATGAAACGTCGATGACAGGTAGACCGGTACATTCGCCGCACCGGTCTGTTTATCAACTGCCACCGACTCCCGGATCAGCCGTGTCGAAAATCCGAAAGAATCAGCCATGAACCGCCGCCCCCTTCTGTAAAGACCGGAACGCCTGATCCAGATCAGCAATCAGATCATCCGGGTGTTCAATTCCCGCCGACAGGCGAAGCAGCCTGTCGGACAGACCGTATTTCAGCCGCAAAGCTTCGGGAATATCGGCATGCGTCTGTGTCGCCGGATAGGTGATCAGACTTTCCACACCTCCCAGACTCTCAGCAAAAGTAATCAAGTGAAGGGCTTTGAGAAACGGCTCAATATACGCTTTCTTCGTCAGTTCGAAGCTGACCATGCCGCCTTTTCCCGGATACAGCACTTTTGTGACAAAAAGCTGCTTTCCAAGCCAGGCAGCAAGACGCCCGGCATTCTCCTGGTGCTGCCTCATGCGCAGGGCCAGTGTCTTGAGACCGCGTATCAGAAGCCACGAATCAAACGGATCCAGAACCGCACCACAGGAATTGTGATACACTCTCAGCCGTTCTGTCACTTTTTCCGAATTGGATACAACCAGTCCGGCCAGTACATCGTTATGCCCGGCCAGGTACTTGGTTGCACTGTAGACGACCAGGTCTGCCCCCTCGGCGATCGGTTTCTGCAGCACCGGAGTATAGAAGGTATTGTCTACAATCAGCAGTAAATGATTTTTCTTCGTGATATAAGAAAGTTCAGAGATATCGACTTCATGCATCAGCGGATTCGTCGGTGTTTCAATGAACAGCGCTTTAGTCTCCGGACGGATGTCAGCCGCAAGTTCTTCAACGCTTTCGCCGTCCCAGTAAGTAAAGGAGAGGTGAACCTGTTTTGCGAGGATTTCAAACAGACGGTACGTGCCGCCATAAAGGTCACGCGAGGCAATAATGTGGTCACCTGAACTGAAGAGTGAAAAGACAAGCTGAATGGCACTCATACCAGAACTACAGGCAAAACCTTCCTGCCCGCCTTCGATTTCGGCAATCGCCTTCTCGAGGACGGATCGTGTCGGATTTCCTGTTCTGATATAATCATAGCCCTTGGAAATGCCAATGCCCTGATGCCTGTATGCCGTCGATAAATAAATCGGTATATTCACCGCTCCTAACTGGTCAAACCCATTCCCAATCTGCGTCAGCTTCGTTTCCGTCTGATAGTTTGACATGCTCAGTTCCCCCTTTATATATTCAGGGATATCCGGTGCCCGGCTAAAAAATAACAGCCTTCTTCGGAAAGAAGAAGGCTGTTTCACCAGGTTTCTTCTTATCCCTCAGACTCCTTGTTTGGTCTGCTGGAATTAGCACCTTGTCGCCTGCTTTCGGCGACGGTTGCTGAAGCGTCATCGGGCCAGTCCCTCGACTTCTCTTGATAAGAATGGTTTTATTCATTCGTTTTCAGTTGATAATTAGTTTACAATACTTGAATGGTATTTTCAAGATCTGTTTTCTATCCTTATGCAGAACAGTCAGATTTCATGATGCAGGAAACCAATGATCGACCCGTTCAGCTGGGTCAACCGTTCATTTTTTCTGCCAGTTCTTCCGGATAAAGACGCCCCGGCCGGATTCAGCAATTTCTCCGGCATAGCGCTCCGGATTCTTTCGGTAGAACTGCTGGTGCTCCTCTTCAGCCGGATAGAACGTCGCAGCCGGCAGGATGCGCGTGACGATCGGTTTCCTGAATTTTCCGCTTGCTGCCAGCGCCCTTTTCGATTGTTCCGCCAGTGCCTTCTGACGTGCATTGTGATAAAAAATCGCCGTCCGGTAATTTGAGCCGCGGTCAATAAACTGGCCGCCGGCGTCGGTTGGATCAATCTGCCGCCAATAGAGTTCCAGCAATTTTTCATATGGAAAAACGTCCGGATCATATGTAATCTGTACCGCTTCCATGTGGCCGGTCGCGCCGGACTTAACCTGTTCATAGGTCGGATCGGCGACATGTCCGCCTGTATAACCTGAGACTACTTTGATAATCCCGGGAAGTGTATCAAAAGGTTTCACCATGCACCAGAAGCATCCCCCAGCAAAAACCGCCTGCTCCCTCTGTTTACCTTTCATCTGTATCATCCTCTTTATCGCGAGTCAGCTGTTTCGCCGTTACGTCTTTTTCAAGCGGCAGCCGGACTGTAAATGTGGTTCCCTGATTTATGGCGCTGGTTACATCAATTTTACCATGATGCCTGGCAACGATCCAGGAAGCGATAGATAGTCCGAGCCCTGTCCCGCGCTCATCGCTCCGTGAGGCATCTGCCTGGAAAAAACGGTCAAATACGTGCGGCAGATCGGCTTCTGAAATTCCGACTCCGCTGTCTGAAACAGAGAGGCGGGCCATTTTCCCGTCTTTATCAGCCCGAACTGAAATATGACCTTCCGCTGATGTGAATTTCATCGCATTGTCCAGAAGGATGACCAGCAGCTGATGAATGCGCTGCTCGTCTCCGGTGATCACCAGGGTTTCGCAGGCGGTCACGCGAAACGCTTTTCCCTCAAATTCAGCCATTTCCGCAAATGGCTCACTTACTTTTTTCACCATCAGCTGCAGATCCAGCGGTTTCAGATTGACTTCCAGACGATTGGCATCTGAGCGGGCCAGAGTCAGCAGATTGCCAACCAGTTTCGACAAACGCCGTGTCTCACCCAGCATGACGGCAATGTCCTCCCCGCTCTCCTGAATCTTTTTCCGGGGCTGCCTCAGGAGCCCTTCAATCTTCAACTGAAGAATTGACAACGGCGTTCGCAGTTCATGAGACGCATCAGCAACAAACCGGTTCTGCTTATCCCAGGCTTTCTGAATCGGACGGAGCGCGCCTCTCGCCAGAAAATAGCCCACTATAACAGATACGAAGGCGCCTGTCAGAAGTCCGTAAATAATGATCGACAGCAGTGTGTTCAGCAAATTGCGTTCGACGCTGACATCCATCGCATAAACCGCAGTATACGACTCGCCCTGGATTCGAAGTGTCCTAGAAATCACATGATAAACATTTCCATGTGCGTTTTTTTCCTCTACTGTTCCTTTATTTCCCGGAAGAAGCGGTTTGAAGAATGTGATCGTTTCTTCGTCCGTTAAGGTATCGCCGAAACTCGACAGAAAAAGTTCTCTGTCCTTATCCATAATCAGACCGATCACACGCGGATTCCGCGACCGCGGATCAGCTGGTTCAGTACCATCGAGCCTGCCCTGTAAGACAAAGACACGATCAGGTTCCATCCGCGATAGCATTTGATCGGCACTTCTGAAGGTCACGGCTTTTTCATAAAAATAGATGACCCCGCCGAGCAGTGCCAGCATCAGGATCAGAAGTACCGTATTCAGTCCAGTTAATTGAATCAGTGTTTTTCGAAACATCCGGGTCCTCACTCACTTATCGGTAAGCATATAGCCGATTCCTCTTACCGTCCGAATATCGTTACCGTAACCATAGTCTTTCAGCTTTTTCCGGAGCTGATGAACATAAACTTCGACAATACCTTCCGTCGTATCCGAATCAAACCCCCAGATCCGGTCGAAAATCTGCTGACGGGTGAGAATCTGATCCGCATTTTCTATCAGGTACTCGAGCAGCTCATATTGTTTCGTTGTGAGCGGCAGCTCATTTCCGTCTGCGGTGACCTGCTTGCGCTTATTATCCATTTCAATGCCCTTATACTGAAGCACATGATTCAGCGAAAGAGGTGAACTTCGCCTCAGAATAGCTGCCACCCGCGCTTTCAGTTCCTGATTCTGAAACGGTTTGACAATGTAATCATCGCCTCCAAGGTTCAGCCCTTTGACACGATCATCCAGCGCATCTCTGGCAGTCAGGAAAATGACAGGGGTATCAATATTTTTTTCGCGCATCTGCTTCGTGACCTCGAAACCGTCCATTCCGGGCAGCATCACATCCAGAATCAGTGCGTCATAAATATCCTGTTCCGCCATATACAGAGCGTCTTCTCCATTTTCTGCGGCGTCTACCTGGTAATCTTCCGACAGCAGGCGCACAATCTCTTTTAATAACTGCTTATGGTCTTCAACAACCAGGAGCCTCATATGCTGTTCCTCTTTCTTCTGATTATCCTTTTGTTTCTTCCATTTTACACATGATGGTTCTGTTTTTAAATGCCTTCCTTCATTCCGTCCGCAGCGCATCGATCGGATTCAGCCGGGATGCTTTCCAGGCCGGAAAGACACCGAAGACCATCCCTACTGCCGCGGAGAACAGAAAGGTAAAGGTCATCACTGAAATGGAGAATACGACCTGAGTACCAGTGAACGTCGCATAAATTCCCGCAATGGCAGCGCCGAGTGCGATCCCGAACAGTCCCCCGAGCATACTTAAAACTCCGGATTCAATCAAAAACTGAAGGAGAATATCTTTTTGTCTGGCGCCGATTGCTTTACGGATACCAATCTTCCGTGTCCGTTCCGTCACAGAAACGAGCATAATATTCATGATTCCGATCCCGCCGACAAGCAGGGAAATACCAGCGATCCCGGCAAGGAGCATCGTCATGGTATTAGTGACCGAGCTCATTGCTTCCATGACATCCTGCTGGTTAACGACACTGTAGTCATCTGAACTGCTGTATGTCCGGCTCAGAACACTGCTGACGCCTGCCATGGCCAGGTTAACACTGTTACTGTTTTCCGCCTGAACATAAAATTGTGAAATATATGTAGTCTTCATCAGCCGCTGTGCTGTGGAAAAAGGAATGAAGACTGAATCGTCGCTGCTCTGACCCATGGACCCGCCTTTGGCATTTAATACACCAATGACATGATATCTCCCGCCATTAATCAGGATACTCTTATTAACAGGCGACGTGTTGCCGAACAGGGTCTCAGCAAGTGAACTTCCCAGAACAACATTTTTCTGCCGGAAGCGCTCATCGGCATCTGAAAGAAAACTGCCCTCCTTCACGGTCAGCTGCCGGATGGACTGATAGTCACCTGTTGTCCCGATGACCGAAGCATTGGAGGTTGTTCCTCCGTATTTAATCGTATATCTACCATTCAAAACAGGTGCCGTCTGTTTCACACCGTACACATCGTTTACCTGATCAAGATTGTCCATTGTAAAAGGCGTGTCACTGTTTGAGATACTGACCGTGATCAGATTAGTCCCCAGTCTATTTACACTGTCGGAAACGGATTTTCCTGAGCCCTGTCCGATGGCGAGCAGGGCAATCACAGAAGATACGCCAATAATAATCCCGAGCATCGTCAGCGCCGCCCGGATTTTATTTGCCCGGATATTTCTGAAAGCCATCTTCATTGACGTCATCAGATTCATTAGATATGCTCCCCTTCCTGCAGCTTCCCGTCACGTATACTGACTGTTCGGCCCGCCTGTCTCGCCACATGCAGATCATGGGTAATCAGAACAATGGTCCGTCCCTTACTATTCAGTTCTTTTAACAGATCCATGATTTCCGAGCTTGTCCGGCTGTCAAGGGCTCCGGTCGGCTCATCGGCAAGCAGAATCTGAGGCTCTCCGGCAAGCGCCCGGGCTATGGCCACCCGCTGTTGCTGCCCTCCGGAAAGCTGACCCGGCAGGTGACTGGCCCGTTTCTCAAGGCCCACCTGACTCAGACATTGCAAAGCCCGATCACGCCGTTCCTTCGTTCTGATCCCGCGATATAAAAGAGGCAGCTCAACATTTTCAACGGCGGACAGTTTGCTCAGAAGGTTGAAACTCTGGAATATAAATCCAATGTTTTTATTCCTGATTTCCGCCAGCCTGCGATCATTCATCTGATCAGTTGAATGACCGTCGATACGGCAGGTTCCTCCATCTGGTTTATCAAGACAACCCATCACATGCATCAAAGTGGATTTACCCGATCCTGAAGGACCGACGATCGAAATAAAATCCCCCGCATTGACGGTCAAACTGACGTGATTCAGCGCATGAACCACATTTTCTCCCATCCTGTAGCTCTTTTCAATCTGATTCAGTTCGATCACCGGTTCCGTCATTGACCGTTTCCACCTCCGCCATTCATCCTCATGCGCATGCCCTGTTCACTGCCAGGTCCCTGTCCGCCTCCGTTCATGCCCGGCAGGTTGGTTTGATTCTGTCCGGATGAAGTTGTACCGGACTGTTTTGAAAGCGCGGAGAGCTGAATCCTGTCACCCTGTTCAAGGCCGCTGGTAATTTCAATATACTGATCATTATGAATCCCCGTCTGAACGGCGGTCTGGCTCCCGCGCTGCTGATCCATCGACATGCCGCGTCCGGAAAATCCGTTCTGTTCCTGATCTGATGCCTCAGTACCTGAAGAACGATAAACATAATACTGACCGCCTGCCTCGTGTACAGCTCCGGACGGGACGTACAGTACATGATCCTTCTTCTCGATGACAATGCTTGCTGTTGCAGTCATTCCCGGTTTCAGGCCGGAAGGTTTATCGATATGAATGGTGACATCAAATGAAGATACACCATTCGTATTGCTTCCTGTCCGCGCAATAGCGGTGACTTTACCGCTGAATGTCTTATCTGAGAAGGCATTGACCGTTACCGATACACTTTGCCCCTTCTTAATCTTTGAAATATCCAGCTCGTCAATCTGAATGACCGTATTCAAATCACTGTAATCCGTCAAATGGAAAACAGCACGTCCCGCGGAGAGACGATCCCCTTCATACACCTTGACACTGGTTATTGTCCCATTGTTCGGCGCTTCAAGGGTCGTGCCGTCTGTAAACGTCAGAAGGGTATCTCCCTTCTCCACCGTATCGCCTGAGGAGACATTGACGGAATCAACCGTTTTTGAAGCATCATCCGAATCAATCAGAATATCCTCATCCGTAGCAGGTTCAAGCTGTCCGGATCCACTGACATCTGACGAAAGCGTCCCTTCCTGTACAGTTGTTATCGGATACAGCGTCTGTGCTTCAATTGTCCTGTCCCGTGAAAGCAACCAGAACGTACTCCCTCCTGCCACAAGAATCACCGCCAGAAAAATCATCCAACCCTTTTTCATCAATGACTGCTCCCTTCACTGCTTGCCTTTAATTTTCTATATCCACAGTGTAGAGCGCCTATCTTAAAATTTGCTTAAGGAAAAACACCCCGTGACATCACCCGGGGTGTTCCGTTCATTCCATTTATTCATTTCTGTCGGGCAAAGGTCCGGGATGAGCCGCCCGGCGGCGCAGGAAAAGGGTAAAAAAAGGAGGAAGTACAATACAGATCGTCAGGACGCGCAGGACCTGACAGGATACGACAAATGCGGCATCTGCATGAAGGACAACAGAGGTTGCCGCCATCTCCGCTATGCCGCCCGGAGCAAAAGCGAGTATCGAAGTGATTCCCGCAACACCTGTGAAATGTGAAACAATCAAAGCAAAGAGAATCATGCAGGAGGTCAGAGCGATCGAACCAATCAGTCCGATCAGCGTAATCTGTCCGAGACCGACGAACATCTCCCGGCTCAGCCGCGAACCGACAGCCGATCCGATCAGAACCTGCGCCAGAATAATCAGATCCTGATGCCACCAGATTCCTGCCTCATGCAGGCTCGTCATGGAAAGCAGAATCTGCGCGGCTGAGGTGCCGATCATGCTGCCGATCAGCCACGGGGCAGGCATATGAATTTTACGCCCAAGGAAAATACAGACCGCAGACAGTCCGGCAGCAAACGCAAGGCCAGGAAAAAGGCTCCCTTCCGGAATCGCCGATCCCGCTGTCACCGAACCAGAGCCGGCCCCGATCCAGAGAGACAAAGCCACAGGGATGCTGCTGACGACCAGAATCACACGCAATGTCTGAATCACGCTGACCACTGCCTGATTTGCCCCGGCATCTTCCGCAATGCCGATCATCGATGACAGTCCGCCGGGTGTTGTAGCGTAAAGACTGGTCACAAGATCCGACCGGCTGAATCGATACAGCATGAATCCGGTCAGGAGAGCGAGAAAAATGGACAGAAGTATCATAAGCAGAATCAATAATCCATTTTCCCGGAAAACGCGAATCACTGATGCATTTACCTGCCGCCCCATCTGGACGCCAAGCAGCACCTGCCCGGTCCGCAGCCAGACGCGGCCAGTTTCTCCTGTTCTGATCAGTGTACGGGTAAACTTCGGAAACCCGATGCCCAGCCAGCCGGAAACAAGCAGCGTTCCCACCATCCAGCCAATGGAAAGACCGGTCAGCGACAGCAGAAAACCACCCGCGCCACTGATAAGCAGATACATCATGTGACCTGTCATGCGTCGAAATCTCCTGGCTTCCATTCTGTCCCTCCTTTCCACTTATTTTTTAAACCGATAAGGCACGGTTGCAATGACCACATCGGACGTCTTGATCAGACCTGCTTTGATCAGGACGCCGGACTGGTTATGCAGCAGACTCTGCCACCACTTTCTCGTATAAAACTGCGGGAAGACAACGGTGACCGTCGCCCCATCTTTATCCGCTTTATACTTCACGGTCTGGACAAAACGGACAAGCGGGTTGGTAATAGTTCGATAAAGCGAGTAAATCGTTACCAGCCGGATGCCTGTGTGCCACTCATTCCACTCTTTTTCAATTTTTCTGATCGCCTCGGGACTGCTGCCGACATAAACAGCAACGACATTACCCGACAGGGATTTGGCATAGTTCAGTGACTGTTCCACAACTTTTGTGATCCCGGCAATCGGAACAATGATCACATTGTCTGTTGTTTTGATCGAACGCAGCGAAACGGAGATATCTACCCTAAGTTCATCGGCTACCTGCAGATAGTGCTGATGTATTTTATGGAAAACACTGACGACAACCGGAACAAAGATGAAAACCGGCCAGATCTGGGTGAATTTCGTGACAATAAAAATGATCAGAATCAGGTAGCAGATCAGCGCACCGACGAAATTCGTTACCAGCTTACCGACCCAGCCCTTCGGTTTGTTCTTCATCCAGTGAACAATCATTCCGGTCTGGGACAGGGAAAAGGGAATAAACACACCGACAGCATACAGCGGAATCAGATTTTCAGTCCTGCCGTTAAAGATCAGGATCAGAACAATCGACAATGCTCCGAGAGTGATGATCCCATTTGAAAATCCGAGCCTGTCCCCTTTAACTGTGAACGGCCGGGGCATGAATTTATCTTTTGCCAGGTTAAAGGCAAGGAGCGGAAAAGCTGAGTAGCCCGTATTTGCCGCAAGCACCAGAATCAATGCCGTTCCGACCTGAAGAAAATAGTAAAAAATATTGCGTCCGAAGATCGCTTCACCCATCTGCGACAGCACAGTCTGATCAACCGCCGGCTGGATGCCGTACCAGTAGGCAATAGAGACTGTTCCTGACAGGAGAATGGCCAGAATGCCACCCATCATCAGCAGCGTTTTTGCGGCATTTGCAGGAGCGGGCGCCTTAAAACTCGATATAGCATTTGAAATAGCTTCAACACCGGTCAGTGCAGTACAGCCGGACGCAAAAGCCCGCAGAAGAAGAAACAGGCTGATTCCCATAACCGGGGTACCGATTGCAGCATGCGGCTGCACAGGTGCGGCACTTCCCGTTGCAGCTCCGAATGCACCTGCACCAATCACAAAAAACATCATCAGAACGAAAAAATAGACAGGGTACGAGAGCAGTGTAGCCGAATCTGTCAATCCGCGTAAATTCAGAAATGTGATCAAAATGACAATAAGTACCGCAATAAGTACATGGTGCTCATGAAGTACGGGAAATGCCGATGTGATGGCATCGGTACCTGCAGAGACACTGACCGCCACGGTCAGAATATAATCAACCAGCAGGGCACCGCCGGCAGTCAATCCAAAATTGACACCCAGATTTTCCTTGGCGACCATATAAGCACCGCCTCCGCCCGGATAGGCGAAGATAATCTGCCTGTAGGAAAGCACCAGAGCAATAAGCAAAACCAGGACACCCAGTGTGATCGGAAGCGAATACCACAGTGCCGCGCTCCCTGCTGCGATCAGAACGATCAGGATCTGTTCCGGTCCGTAGGCAACAGATGAAAGAGCATCTGAAGACAGTACGGCAAGTGCTTTAAATTTATTTAATTTCTGCGAAGTAGCTTCAGTTGATTTAAGCGGCCTGCCTATCAGCAGGCGTTTAATTTTCGAAAACACAGTAGATTCACCTGAATTCCCATTTAATTTACCCATTGTTCTTTCCCGGCTGATCCGACATACCTCCATCCATGTCAAATGGTGTGCATCATTTCCCGGGAAATGAACAGCATACGACAGCATTTATGCTTATTCTTTCAAAAAAAGAAGAGCGCTACACATCAGGCTCTTCTTTTTAGAGGAAATGACAGGATCATAACGGTCATAATAATGCAGAATGCCCCAAACCAGTCGAAGACGGTAAAGGGTACTTTCATAACAGCGACACTGACTACAGCAGCTGACAGCGGCTCAGCGCAGCCGAGCAGACTGGTTTCTATCGGTTTAAGGTACTTCAGACTGGCCAGATACAGGTAAAAAGCCAGCAACGTGCCGAAAAGAATGACGAAGGTTATCCCCGCCAGCGTTTCACGGGACCACTGGCCGTGAAAAAGCCAGGGCGGATAGAACAGACTCATTGCCGTACCCCCGATAATCATGCCCCAGCCAACAACGGGAGCAGCTCCCCATTTTTCCAGCAACTGTGACGGCTGCATGGAATAGATGGCTCCGCCAAGCGCAGAAAGCAGGCCCCAGAACAGGGCAGCGGGGGCAACCGAGAGCTGGCCCGGGTGACCCTTCGTCACAATAAAAAACACCCCTGTCAGGGCGAGTACAATAGCTGCTCCTTCTGTACGGGTTGGCCTTCTGCGCCATCTCAGGATCAGATAACTCATGATCAGTACCGGACTCAGATACTGCAGCAGGGTCGCTGTGGCGGCATTTCCCGCCGCTACCGCCTCAAAGTATGTGTACTGAGCACCGATCATCCCAATCAATCCGAAAATAAACAGATCCCGGACCGACCGCTTCTCTGTCCAGATTTTCCAGACCGCCCTCCGATTTGAGGCAGCAGCCCATAATAAGAGAAGGAAACCTGCGCTGAGCATACGGACTGACGTCAGCCATCCCGGATTCAGCAGCTTTTCATCAAAAAGATACTGGGCCGCATTACCTGACACTCCCCAGAGCACGGCTCCGCTCAGAACGAGTGCCATCCCTTTTGCTCTTCCGGAAGATGCGTTTCCGGCCAAAGAATCCGTTTTTCCTGCCAACATGTTCTTCCCCCTGTACACATGTATCCTCATACTAATCAACATCTCACAGGGCGTCAATAACCACAAACGAGGATCATACGGCTAAATCGTGAACAGATATATGAACTTTTGTTTCCTGTATGTAAATACGGTTTGTTTTATGTTAAAAATGGCAAGATGAATTCTTTCATTCTTTTTTCATGCTACATTAAAATAGAGAGTAGCTCTGATTAAATCTTATTTTTATTTGATCTCGACAAATTTCTGAGGAGGCTAACCATGAGAACTGCGATTTTCGCCCATCGCGGAAGTAAAGCCAACCGTCCGGAAAATACACTGGCCGCTTTTGAAGAGGCTGCCCGTGTCCAAAGTGACGGTATTGAACTGGATGTACATCTGACGAAAGATCAGGAAGTCGTGGTGATGCATGATGAGAAAGTAAACCGGACAACCAATGGCACAGGTCAGATTAAACAATTTACCCTGCGCGATCTGCAGGAGCTGGACGCCGGGTCCTGGTTCTCCGGGAACTATAGGAAAGAAAAAGTACCGACACTTAAAGAAGTGCTGGAGCTTCTTTCCGATTACAGTGGCGTGATCAATATTGAATTGAAAACAGACCGAAATGTTTATCCCGGATTGAAGAACGTGTTGTCCGGATCGTCGACGCGTACCGTGCAAATCTTCCGGTCGTCTATTCATCTTTCAATCATGAATCCCTGATCCGACTGAAAAAGACCGATGCTTCAGCAGATGTCGCCCTTCTGCTCTGGGAACGCCTGGCTGAGCCATGGCGCTATACACAGCAGGTTGGCGCGACCGCTCAGCATCTGTGGGAGCCTTCTGCCTTTTCTGACACGGCCAAACAGCTTCACCAGCATAACATTAAGGTACGCGCCTGGACCGTCAACAAACCGAAGCATATGCAGCTGGCTTTTCAGATGGGACTGGACGCCCTGATCACCGACTATCCCGAAGTCGCTCTTGATCTGAGAAAAAGCTATGAAACAGCGGGTAAAAAACTTCATTAAACAGGGGCCATTCTGTCATTATTCTGCATCTTTAACTGATGAGACACATCAGGTTACAATAGAGGCGGAATAATGTATTTTTTTACATTCCAATTTGTAAACGTTTACAACATAGGGGGGATGTTATTCGTGCGGAAGAGGTTTCAACTTTGAAGAATCACAAAAGCATCTGGACGCTGCAGAAAATGAATTTCTGCAGGGCCACAAATGGCAGACTGAAACGATACAGAAATCAAATGACGGGCATACACCAAGTTTTCTCATGGTTCATGCCCAGGATCACGTGATGACCGCTCAGGCTGAACTGAACCTGATTAAACGTCTGGTGGCAAACTACAAAAAAATATCAAGCCTGGAAAAACGAGTAGAAGCTCTGGAAAAAAAGGAAACATGATCTCACTGCTTCGAAAAAAACCCCGGACCCACATAACATCAGGTACGCATTCCTGTCTGGAGATAGCTGTCCATCAGACAGGAACCGTACCTTTTTTTTAATCATTTTTTTCTTTCCATCGTTTCAACATGTCCGTCCGGATAACCGATCAGAGTCTTGTCCGTCATATCAATGAATAATCCATGCTCAACCACACCGGTCACATGATCCAGTTCATCCGCAAGTGCTTCAGGATCATCGATCTTCCCCAGGTGAAGATCGAGAATATAATGATGGGCATCCGTCTCAAAGGGAGTGCCGTCCGTGTTCAGACGCAGCTGAGGATGATACCCTTTTTCCTGCATCATCTTTTCAATCTGCTTCCAGCCGAACGGAATCACCTCAATCGGCAGGGGAAATGTGCCAAGCTGCTGCACTTTCTTCCTGCTGTCGACAATCCACAGCCGTTTATCTGAAGCCTGTGCCACCATTTTTTCATAGAGCAGGGCCCCGCCCCCGCCTTTGATCCCGTTCATACACTGGTCAACTTCGTCCGCACCATCCACAGTCAGATCGATACGATCCACATCGTTGAGTGACTCCATCGGGATTTTCCAGTTTTCAGCCAGATCAATGGTTTTCTGCGATGTTGCCACCCCTGTGACAGACAGACCGGAAGCCACCTTCTGAGCCAGTGCTTCAAGAAAGAAATAAACTGTTGAACCTGTCCCCAGTCCAACCGTCATACCGTTATGTATTTCATCAACTGCCTGGTACCCCGCGGCCTGTTTTCCGTTCATGAGAGTCCTCCGATATCCTTTTTTATTCAGCATCTGATCCACGACTATTGTATTTCTATCTCCCGTCGCGCGTCAAGGAAGCACCAGGCGATCTGCCACCAGTCCTGAAAAGGTGCATGATGTTTTTTGTGCCCATCCATTGACTTCGGTCGCTCCTGTAATTATAATAGTTACAGGTGGTGATAGAAATGATTAATTCACGTGTGGCTGTCGCCATCCACACTCTGGCTCTGATTGCTTCCCGCCCACATGATGATTTGCCATCTGATTATATCGCATCGAGCGTGAATACCAATCCGGTCGTCATCCGACGGATACTGGGTATGCTGAGAAAAGCCGGCCTGATCCGGACATCGGTCGGGAAAGCCGGGGCAGCTCTGAGGAAGTCTCCTTCTGAGATTTCCCTGCTGGATGTCTACCGGGCTGTGGAGCCGTCGAGTGAACTGTTCGCCGTTCACGCCAACCCGAATCCGCACTGTCCGGTTGGCAAAGGGATCAATGCAGTACTTGAAGAAGCATTTCATGGCGCCCAATCGGCGCTTGAGAAAAAGCTGAAGGCACAAAGCATTCAGAATATACTGGATCATCTTTTCCCTGCTGAATGATTTTTGTGCCTTCATCCTGTAACTATATCAGTTACAAAAATCAGCAATTTACCGTCGCCTGTGAATTCGGGCCTATTTATCGAGTATCAGACGCGTAAATATAAAAAATGAGTTATTGAGGAGAGGATTTACATGTCAGAATGGACGATCGATACGGCACACACAGAAACATCTTTTTCAGTAAAGCATATGGGACTGTCAAATGTCCGGGGGAACTTCGAAGTGACAACGGGAACCGTGACCACAGACAACAGTGGAAAAATTACGGCGATCGACGCGAAGGTGGATGTTGCAAGCATTGACACAAGAAATGCCGATCGCGACAATCACCTGAAGAGTGCAGATTTTTTTGAAGCGGAAAAATTCCCGGAAATTCGTTTCGTTTCCACATCAATCACCAGCAAAGATGAGGACGAGTACACGATCACCGGAGATTTATCGATCAAAGGTATCACCAAATCGGTGACATTCGACGCCGAAGTCGGCACGCCGATCGACGACCCATACGGTCTGAAACGGAGCGGCGCAGGTCTGTCCTTCTCAATTGACCGCCGCGACTTCGGGCTGACCTGGAGCCAGGCGCTGGCTAACGGCAGCCTGGTTGTCGGAAATAAAATTAAAATTAACATTGATGCCGAAATCACACAGAACCCTGCAGCTTAACGTAATAACAAAAGAGGAGGATCAGACGCCTAAAAGCGCTGGTCTTTTTTTATTCTTTCTGAACAGCGGATTACGGTCAAATCAATCAATAATCTGATTAGCCAGATTGATCAAGGTTTGCTTTTGCGCATGATTATTTGAATGGGTAACATTGTAAATGATATCCTGATATTTAAAATATAAACTCTTTCCTGCATAATAGCCGCTCACTTTTTTGTGAAGACTGACTTTGTCCGCTCCATCCGAAGAATATGTTGCATTAAAGTTGTTCGCATAGACCATGACCATGACCTGACCGGATTTTCTGTGCCGGATGACCACACAGTAAAATGGGCCATAATGTTTTCCCCATTATTTTTTTTCATCCGTGATTACAACCTGACTGAACCCCTTAGACTCGAAGGGAAGTTTTTCAGAAAGCTTCATTTTGAAAGGCTGGGCTTTAAGAGCCTCATCAGCGGAGCAACAGTTGCTCATAACTTGACGAGTCCGGCAGATCATCATTGTCAGTCGCTACAGTTGTTTGAATGAAAAGCAGAGTTGAAATGATGCAGGCAATCAGGATCATTTTTCATTCAAATAGTGTAAAGTGTATTTACCGGCGGGGAATTGCTCACCTGCAATATAAAAACCCGAATGATGAGTCTAATGATATAGACATATTTCTAAAAAGGGACTAAATCTTTTTGCTGGAGTCAGGGACAAATGATAAATGAATTTGATAAGGAATGGTTCCGTTATAAATATTAGAGAACTACGCCGTTTTTATGGGAAAATAGTACGGACAGCTTTTTTCATCTTCGCTCAAAATAGGATTCAATAATATACAGACATGATCGATCGTTTGTTGTGGTAAAGACAAACTCCACTCGGTTCGGGAATATTCCAATATTTCCAGATGAGGCTGGTCTTTGTCCCGGTCATGCGCGTTGGTGTCCCGATCAATTGAATATCAGTCCAATTCGTTGTCATAGCTGCACGGCAATACCGTATCTGACCCCCTTCTTAAATTGATCCAGGACGAGTGGGGCATACAAGTCCTGGGCAAGGTACAGTTTCGCCTTCTCTCCCTTACGGTTCGGCCGAACTTGATATTTTAAAATAATGGTGGTCGATTTTGATGGAGACAGCCGGCGCAGCTCACTTTTATTAAATGTTCCGGTCATGGTCTGATAATAATCCATACCATAAGTAAGTTTTGTCTCAACAATTCGTGAAATAGAAATATCCTTGTTTGAGCTGTTACGCACCTCCATCGTCACTGTTGCCGGTACAAATTGAAAACCATTTTAGAATATTGTGACCAAGATGAATAAAAGAAAATATTTGTTTGTTCGTTATCTGGTGAATTACTGTGTTGGGGGCTTCGTGGCCGTTTATCGCAATGCTGGATAAATCAATAGCCAGAAAATATGTAAAAGCCAGTAAAGCCAACCTTACTGGTAAATATCTTATCGCCATCAAGATTCTTTCTGATTATGAGATTCCCTATTACTGGGATTTCACGCAATTTTTCACCCTGTTTTTAACCGCGGATTACATATTTCATGATTTCCGGCAAAATCAACTGTACGTGCTGCTCAGATGCCGGTCGAAGCGAAGGTATATCCTGTCAAAAATCATGTGGATCATCTTTCAGAACCTAATATTTCATATTTATGCAATCACTGCGGTCGTCCTTTCCTTTGTCTTTACTGTTTTAATCTTGATGGTTTCCTGGGTGGCAGGGGGATTGATGGTTGGATTTGACAATACCTGGTTAAATGCGAAAGGGATGGTATGGTACTATACCTTTAGATGATATAAGGTAACAACTATTGGTATACATGGAATCAAAACTATTTTGGAATAAATAAGAGAAATGAAAGTGAATCCGGAAAGGCAAAAGCCTCGCTCAGAGGTCAAATATATCTGTTTGAAGCAGCTTTCCACAGCACAACTGCATATCTTAACCTTTATGTTGGTGAAAACAGTTACAGTTCTACTGGCAGTTAATTAAATATTGATTCAGCAACTCTTAGAATGGAGAGATTCTTTGGATCAGTTATCTTTGGAGCTTTATATACCACTAATTATTTCCATTATATTAATCGTGCTGCTTGTTAGATGGCTGCTGAATAATTTTAGTAATCGAAGATAGTTTTTCTGGACGCCACCTTTGCTCTGTCGGATATCCCCCATCCTGGACGGGTTCCGCGCCCCGGCGGGCTCCCCAATCAAAAAAAATTCATAAAACTGATGGATAGTTTTTTCTGCCACTACCGAACTCGGTCAATATTGAGTTGTGGGAAAGCAGCCGTTCCTGGAAAGCCTCTAGTCCGAGGAAGTACTACATATACGATTTTCTGTGATCTGCAGTACCGTTTCTCGACCCTTGATCCCCTTACTTTTCTGAATGATAAGCGTTCCCAGTGCCAGACGAACCGGGTGAACGGGTCCACCGGGCTTGTAGCCCTCTGCACACACCGTTTATTGTGTCAAAACTAAATCTGCTTTTCTATGAAATAACCTTTCCCCGGTTTTAGTGGGAATTCCCCCCTTTACTGGTTAATTAACGTTTTTTCACCATTAGCTGAATTGGACGTTTCTGCGCTCTGACAGAGCCAATTATAGTGAATGACTCGGCTATGAATGCCGGGTTTCTGGGAACACAGCTCGCCTGCTTTCGAAAATGCTGAAGTCGAGGCATTCCTCTCATTCTCCCTTTTCTGACTCTGCCTCGCACCGCCTGATCCATTGCTCGACAAACTGATCATGTGGCAGAATCCGTTCTTTCAGGTCGCTGATGAACACAATCTGTTCCTCTCTGCACCATCTCAGGCAGGTTTGATAGAGTTTGATGTCAATCGGATCTTCATCCCAATATACGGGAATAAGTGAGATACCGCTTGCGTCATACAGATAGGCACGTGTATGGCCGTCTGTGAAGAAGACCGTCCCGCCGATTTTTTTAATGGGCAGGGGGAGATTTCCTCTGACATTAAGCGGGTCAAACTGCCCTTTTAATCGATCAATTTTTGACTGATCCAGGTACATCTGACTAGGGCGGATCTGGTACAAATCAAGGAAAAATTTTCGCAATATCCTGACCTTCTTCTATCAGACTTTTTTTCTACTAACAAAAATAATATAAATAAGTAAAGCACCAACGTCACAGACCAGAATCAGCAATGCCATCGGGAAGTAGGTCCTGCTGCCACCCAGCCCGACCAGCGGCGACAGGATACCCCCAATCATGTTCATGCCAAGGCCCAGTATCGCAGAAGCACTTCCGGCTGCCCTGCCCTGCGACTGCATGGCGAGCGAAAAAGCCGTTGTGTTCACGAGGCCCACCATCGAAACGATAAGGAAGAGCGGGATGATCACCGCAATCAGCGGAGCCGGATGAAGCAGCAGGCTGGAAAAAAGGGCAATGCTTCCGGCAGCCGCAATCTGCGTACCCGTACGCAGAATCTTTTTCTCATCCACATGTCCGGACAAATTGCCCGCCACCTGGGACATGACGACGATACCCAGACCGTTCGTTGCGAAAAACAGGCTGAATCCGAACGGTGTAACGCCGTACATGTCCTGAAGAACGAAGGAAGATCCGGCGATGTAGCAGAACATGGCACCCATGACGAGGCCTTGGACCACAGCGTAGCTCATAAACTGCCTGTCCCGACAGATGCGCCCCGTCTCAGAGAAGGTGGCACCAATCCCGCCATGGATTCTTCTTTCTTCCGATAAGGTTTCCGGCAAACCGATCAGTGTCCCGAGAAAAAGCAGGAGTCCGATGATACCCAGCACGATAAATACACCGTGCCAGGTTGTGAATCTCAGGATAAATCCGCCGATGATGGGCGCAATGATCGGAAAAATACCGTTGACCGCCATCAGCATGGAAAAAAACTTCGTCAGTTCTGTCCCGGAGTATAAATCTCTTGCGATGGCACGTGAGATGACGAGTCCGGCTGCCCCGGAAAGTCCCTGCAAAAGCCTCAGTATGATCAACCAGACAACCGAATCAACGAAGGTACAGAGAAAAGAAGTGATCACAAATCCTGCAAGACCGGCCAGCAGCGGGCCACGCCTCCCGTGACTGTCGCTGAATGGACCGATTATGATCTGTCCGACTGCAAGACCGATCAGACAGGCTGTGATGCTTAACTGAGCAAGCGAAGTCGTCGTATTCAGATCGCGGGTCAGTGAAGGCAGCGACGGCAGGTACATATCCATCGACAGAGGACCAAACGCTGAAAGAGCGCCAAGAATCAGCACAAGCCAGACATGCTGGGATGGTTTTATTGTACTTCCCTGTCTACGTTCGGTTAAAGCGATTTTCACAGAACAACAGCCTTTCCAAAAATAACTACTGTTATCATAGCAGAATCAGAGAACAAAGGATGAAAAAATATTCATACAGGACCCGTTTACTGAATGTCATGCAGCGAGCGAAGAGTATGATCCGGCTGGCTGCTCGGCTTTTTCAGCGGGATTCCCTGTGATTTCAGCCGGATTAGCCCTTTTTTCAGCCGGATCCCTGGTTATTCAGCCGGGTCCATGATAATTCAGCCAGATTGCCTGGTTATTCAGCCAGAGCGGTGTCCATCGACTAGCCCTTTATTCGGCACGATTCCCTCTGATTTCAGCGGGATTGGCCTTTTTTTCAGCGGGATTGGCCTTTTTTTCAGCCGGAATGGCCCTTTTTTCAGCCGGGTCCATGATAATTCAGCCGGATCCCTGATTATTCAGCGGGATTGACCCTTTTTTCAGCCAGAATGCCTGGTTATTCAGCCAGAGCGGTGTCCATCGACTGACCCCCTTTATTCGGCACGATTCCCTGTAATTTCTGCCGGAACCCAGAGTTAGTCCTTCGCGCCTGTTTGATGCATTCAAAAGTGTAAAAAAAACACCGAACACGGGTTGGCCGTAAACGGTGCTCATTTATTTGACCTATTTAAAATAATAGGGAGGTCAACGGTTTTCATTGACGCCGAGTTTTTCTTCGGCGAGTTTCAACTGCTTTTCAACCTGGTGCGGGGCGGTGCCGCCTTCGCTTTCGCGGGCGCGCATCACGTTTTCCGGCTGCAGATCTTCAAAAATATCCTTTTCAAATAAAGGACTGAACTGTTTGTACTCGTTAAGATCGAGTTCCAGTAAATACTTTTTATGTTCAATGGCGTAAAGCACCATTTTACCCGTAATCGCATGGGCCTCGCGGAACGGCAGGCCCTTTTTCGCCAGATAATCGGCGATGTCCGTTGCGTTGGAGTAGTCCTTCTCAACGGCGTGGCGCATCCGGTCCTTTTTGACAGTCATCGTCTCAAGAATCGGGGCAAGGAGCTGCAGCGCGCCGGTCAGCGTTTTGACCGTATCGAATATGCCTTCCTTGTCTTCCTGCATATCCTTGTTATAGGCGAGCGGCAACCCTTTCAGTACGGTAAGCAGTCCGATCAGATGGCCGAACACGCGTCCCGTCTTGCCGCGCAGCAGTTCGGAGACATCCGGATTTTTCTTCTGCGGCATGATACTCGATCCGGTGCAGAAGGCATCGTCCAGTTCGATAAACTGGAACTCCTGGCTGCTCCACAGCACCATCTCTTCCGACAGGCGGGAGAGGTGGACCATGATCAGCGAACAGGCGGACAAAGCCTCGACGACAAAATCACGGTCGCTGACGGCATCCATGCTGTTCGGATAGATGTCGTTGAAATCAAGCAGTTCGGCGACGCGGCGGCGGTTGATCGGGAAGGTCGTCCCGGCCAGGGCGCCTGCACCAAGCGGCAGCACATTGAGCCGTTTCAGGCTGTCTTTCAGGCGCCCCTTGTCCCGCTCAAACATCCAAAAATAGGCAAGCAGGTGATGGGCAAATGAAATCGGCTGTGCACGCTGCAGATGAGTGTACCCCGGAAGGATCGTATCCACATTGGTCTTCGCCTGTTCGAGAAGGGCGTATTGCACATGCTCCAGCAGTTCGATCAGGTCATGGGTCTTATTCCGCATGTACAGATGCATGTCGGTCGCGACCTGGTCATTGCGGCTGCGACCGGTGTGCAGCTTACCACCAACCGAGCCGATCTCATCGATCAGCATCCGTTCAATATTCATATGGATGTCTTCCTGATCGACTGAAAACCGGGCTTCGCCCTTTTCCACTTTTTTCAGAATTGTCTTCAGACCCTGCTGAATGACCGCCGATTCTTCCGGTGTAACGATCCCGCACTCGCCAAGCATCGTCACATGGGCGATGCTGCCTTCAATATCTTCTTTTGCCAGTTCCTTATCATAGGAAATCGACGCGGTGTATGCGTCAACCAGCTTATTGGTTGACTTCGTAAACCGGCCGCCCCACAGTTTCGCCATGATCTGCCTCCGTTTCCGTGTGATTCTTGTGTACTTCGGCGTTGACCTTCGTCGGAAGCCCCCATAGCTTGATGAAACCTACAGCCGCATTGTGATCGAAGGCATCACCCTTGGTATAGGTCGCAAGCTTTTCATTGTAGAGGCTGTTCTCCGAAGCACGTCCGACAACGACATGATTGCCTTTGAACAGTTTCACGCGCACTTTACCGGAGACAACCTGCTGCGTCTGCTTAACAAACGCCATCAGGGCTTCGCGAATTGGTGAGTACCAGAGCCCGTCATAGATCACCTGAGAGATTTCCTTATCTATCAGCGGTTTGAACTTCGAAACTTCTTTCGTCAGGGTAATCGTCTCAAGCGCCTGGTGCGCATTGATTAAAATCACGCCTGCCGGGCTCTCATAGACTTCACGGGATTTGATACCCACAAGACGGTTTTCAATATGATCAATCCGTCCGACGCCATGCAGGCCGCCCAGTTTGTTTAATTCTTTAATGATGCCAATGAATGGCTTTTTTTCTCCGTTCAGGCCGCAGGGAATACCCTCGTTAAATTCAATTTCCACATATTCAGCTGTATCCGGTGTTTTCTCAATCGGGTTGGTCCAGGCAAAGGCTTCTTCCGGCGCTTCATTCCATGGATTCTCCAGTACACCGGCTTCGCAGGCACGTCCCCAGATGTTGGCGTCAATAGAGAAGGGATTGTCAAGATCGACCGGAATCGGAATCCCGTGCTTTTCCGCATATTTGATTTCCTCGTCACGGGTCATCCCCCATTCACGTACCGGAGCGACCACTTTGAGTGTCGGATCCAGCGCCTGAATCGCGACTTCGAACCGAACCTGATCGTTTCCCTTGCCCGTGCAGCCGTGAGCTACAGCCGTTGCCCCTTCCTTATGAGCCACATCAACGAGCAGTTTCCCGATCAGCGGACGGGAAAGTCCTGAAGAAAGTGGATAGACGCCTTCATACAGTGCATTCGCCTGAAGCGCCGGTGCCAGATAATTTTCAGCCAGCAGTTCTTTAGCATCCACAACGTACGATTTAATGGCACCGACATCGAGTGCCTTTTGTTTAACCCGATCCAGATCCTTGCCTTCTTCGCCGACGTCAATACTCAGTGCAATGACGTCATAGTTATATTTGTCCTGAAGCCATTTAATGCAGACCGAAGTGTCCAGACCGCCGGAATAAGCAAGCACAATTTTTTCTTTTGCCATGAGAGAAATCCTCCTTTAATTGTTTTCAATCTATGATTTATTTGTTTTCCATCAGACATTTAAGAATCGCTTTATGAGCATGAAGCCGGTTTTCCGCTTCGTCGAATACCACAGAGTGCGGTCCGTCAATAATCTCCGGTGTGACTTCTTCACCGCGATGGGCCGGCAGACAATGCATAAAAATGTAATCCGGTTCGGCCAGTGCCGCAAGCGTATCATTCACCTGATACCCCTGAAAATCATGGAGCCGCTTTTCTTTCTCATCTTCATCGCCCATGCTCAGCCAGGTATCGGTAATGATGATGTCACAGCCCTCTGCGGCTTCCTGCGGGGAGTGGGTCAAGGCGATCCGACTGCCATTCTCTGCTCCGCGCTTTACTGCTGCGTCAAAAATGGCCGGATCCGGTTCATAGCCTTCAGGGCTTGCAACGGTCATGTCCATGCCGACCGCCGCCGCACCTTCCACCAGAGAATGTGCCATGTTGTTGTACCCGTCGCCGATGAAGCAGGCTTTTAACCCCTTCAGCCGCCCCTTATGTTCATAAATCGTTAGCAAATCCGCCAGCACCTGAGTCGGGTGGTGGGTATCGGTCAGCCCGTTAATCACAGGGACGTCAGCATATTTTGCCAGTTCCACCACTTGATCATGATCGAAGGTCCGGATCAGGATCCCGTCGACGAATCGGGAGAGTACCCTGGCCGTATCCGGGATCGTTTCTCCGCGCCCGATCTGAATGTCACGGCTGCTGAGAAACAATGCCGATCCGCCAAGCTGGTACATGCCGACTTCAAAAGAAACGCGTGTCCGTGTGGATGATTTTTCAAATATCATGGCCAGTGTTTTGCCTTTCAGATAAGGGTGCGGGATATGCTTTTTGGTCAATTGCTTCATATCATAAGCCTGTTTTAATAAAAGATGCAGTTCATCCGCCGACAGTTCGGCAATGGTGAGAAAATCTTTTCCCGATAACTGAAAAATAGAATCTTTCTGCTCCGTCATGTCACTTCTCCTTGTTCGTCGTATAGGTCAGTGTCCGATATTCATCAAGCGTGTGGACGTTCAGCGTGAAATCTTCGTCTGCCGCATCCACAGCTGCCTTCAGTGTATCAAAGCAGGTGTAAAGCGGGATCTGGTAGCGGAGGGTCAGCGACCTCAGTTCAAATCCGAATGATTCGGTATTTCTGCCTGCCGTCGGGATATTCAGGACAGCCGCTGTATCACCCTCGGCAAGGAGGCTCTGAACGGCTTCGGCATGTGCTTCAATCCTCTGGACACGGATACCTGAGGATTTGACGAATGCTGCTGTCCTGCCTGTCGCCACGATTTCAAAACCCTTTCCCGCCAGCCTGCGGATCAGATTCAGGCTTTCCGGCCGCTCCCGGTCCGTAATGGAAATAAGCAGCTTTTTCCCCCTCTGTGAACCGGAGAAGGGATTTTCTTCCCCCGAGAAAACGGCTTTTGTAAAAGCTTCATGGAGCTTCTCCCCCATGCCCAGCTGTTCACCGGTTGATTTCATTTCCGGTCCGAGTACAGGATCTACGCCCTTCAGCTTGGTAAATGAGAAAACCGGTGCCTTGACCGACCAGAATTGAGGCGCGTGGCTATAGCCGCCTGTAAGCCCGAGCGCTGCAAGCTTATCTCCCAGCTGGATGGCAACCGCCTTCTCGACCATCGGAATACCGGTGACTTTACTGATAATCGGTACCGTCCGTGACGCCCGGGGGTTAACTTCCAGCACATAAACCGTTCCGTCCGCGATGACAAACTGGATGTTGATCAGTCCCCTGACATGCAGTCGGCGGCAGATCTTTCGGGTATCTGCGGCAATCTCCTTCTTCATGTCCTCAGTAAGCGTAAAAGAAGGAAAAACGGCAATACTGTCACCGGAATGAACGCCTGCCCGCTCAATATGTTCAAATACACCGGGAATCGTCACTTCTTCGCCGTCGCTGATGGCATCGACTTCACATTCGGTGCCGGGCATGTAGCGGTCAACGAGCAGCGGAAAGGACTGAGCATTCAGGCTGTGTTCGCTGTGCATGTAATGTTCCAGCTCACCCGGCTGATGAAACAGAAACATCGATTGCCCGCCAATGACAAAGGAGGGACGAACCAGGATCGGAAAACCAAGCTGTCTTCCGGCCTCGCGCAGATCCTCAAGGCTGCTGACGCTTGTTCCTTTAATATGCGGGATCCTGAGTTCGGTAAGCAGATCATAAAACTGTTCCCGGTCTTCCAGTTTTTCAATCGCTTTTGTCGAAGTACCCAGAACAGGAATACCGGCCTGCTCCAGCGCCTCAGCTACATTCACAGCGGTCTGTCCGCCAAACTGAACCAGTGCACCGCGGACCCCTTCTTTTTCCGCCACATTAAGAATATCTTCCGGCGAAAGCGGCTCAAAGTACAGCCGGTCAGCTGTCGAATAATCCGTGCTGACTGTTTCCGGGTTATTGTTGATCACTACCGCTTCATAGCCCAGCTTTTTCACGGCAAGTGTGGCCTGAACGCAGCAGTAATCAAATTCAATACCCTGCCCGATCCGGATCGGCCCGGATCCGACAATGAGGATTTTTGGCTTCCCGTCGACTTCCGCTTCGTCGGCCCCCTGCCAGGTGGAGTAATAATAAGGCGTCTCGGCCTCAAACTCACCCGCACAGGTATCGACCAGATGATAGACCGGCTTTAAACCGATCGCCTGTCTGCGCGCCCGAATGCTTTCTTCCTTTATTCCGAGGAGTTCAGCAAGACGCCGGTCACCGATATTCCATCTTTTCGCCTGGACCAGGCTCTCGTCGGTCAGCCCGCGTTTACCCTGTTTCCGAAGCGCAGACTCGAAGTGGATCAGCCTTTTTATCCCGTTCAGAAACCATGAATCTATTTCGGTCAGCTGATGCATCTCATCCACCGTGCTGCCGCGCCGCATCAGTTCGGCAATGGCAAACAGCCTCAGATCGGTCGCCTGCCGCAGGTGTTCCCTCAGAGTCTCCTCGTCCAGATGGTGACAGGACGGATCATCCAGACCGCTGAAACCCATTTCCATTGACCGAATGCCCTTATTCAAAGCCCCTTCAAACGTCCGGTCGATCGCCATCACTTCCCCGGTCGCCTTCATCTGTGTGCCAAGACTGTGATCGGCTTCCGTGAACTTATCGAACGGAAAACGCGGAATCTTGACAACGATGTAATCAATTGCCGGTTCAAAAGAAGCATAGGTCGTACCGGTAATCGGGTTCAGTATTTCATCAAGATAAAAGCCGATGGCACATTTAGCAGCTACGCGGGCAATGGGATAGCCGGTCGCCTTTGAGGCGAGCGCCGATGAACGGCTGACCCGCGGATTCACTTCAATGATGGCATATTCATCCGATTCCGGATTCAGCGCAAACTGAATGTTGCATCCGCCGACGATCTTCAGTGCCCGGATAATTTTCAGTGAGGCATTGCGCAGCATCTGATACTGGACATCGGAAAGCGTCTGTGAAGGAGCGACCACGACACTGTCTCCCGTATGGACCCCCACAGGATCCACATTTTCCATATTGCAGACAATGATACAGGTATCGTTTGCGTCACGCATGACCTCATACTCAATCTCTTTCCAGCCCTTGATGCTCTTTTCAATCAGTACTTCATGGATCGGGCTGAGATTCAGTCCTCTGTGGAGCACAAGATCAAGATCCTG
This sequence comes from Sporolactobacillus sp. Y61, assembly GCF_040529185.1. NCBI lineage: Bacteria > Bacillati > Bacillota > Bacilli > Caryophanales > Sporolactobacillaceae > Sporolactobacillus > Sporolactobacillus sp. Y61. The sequence goes on from NZ_CP159510.1 coordinate 336,319, forward strand.
ATCGTTATAAGCAAAGCCGCCTCCCGATCCGCCCAGTGTATAGGCCGGCCGGATAATCACCGGATAACCGATTTTGCGGGTAAAGGCGAGACCGTCCTCATAGCTGCGGATGATTTTTGATTCAGGGATCGGTTCATGAATATCAATCATCAGCTTTTTGAAAAGCTCGCGGTCTTCCCCGTGCTGAATGGATGAGACGGACGTGCCGAGCAGTTCCACGCCGTATCTGGCAAGAATCCCCTTTTCATAGAGTTCAACCGCCAGATTCAGCCCGGTTTGTCCGCCAAGCGTGCCGATCAGTCCATCCGGATGCTCTTTAATCATAATCTTTTCAATAGCCTGTACGGTCAGGGGTTCGACATAGGTCCGGTCAGCGATTCTGTCATCCGTCATGATCGTTGCCGGGTTGCTGTTAATCAGCACCACCTCAATACCTTCTTCTTTCAGGGCAAGGCAGGCCTGCGTGCCGGCATAATCAAATTCCGCTGCCTGACCAATCACGATGGGGCCTGAACCGATGACCAGCACTTTTTTTATATCAGTACGTAACGGCATGAGTTACTTCACCCTTGTTCTGTTTAATCGTCTGCATGAACCGCTGAAAAACCGGATGGGTATCATCGGGACCAGGGTGCGCCTCGGGATGAAACTGAACCGTTTCAATCGGAAGCGTGCAATGTTTCAGCCCTTCTATCGATCCGTCATTCACATTCTCATAACTGACATGAAACACCTGACTGTCTATGCTGCCTCTTTCCACCACATAGCTGTGATTCTGAGAGGTCATCCAGACCTTACCCGTTGCGCATTCCCGGACCGGATGATTCGCCCCGCGGTGACCGAACAGCAGCTTGCCTGTTTTCGCCCCGTAAGCCAGTGCGATCAGCTGATGGCCAAGGCAAATACCAAGCACCGGATAATGAGCGGTGATTTTCTTCAGTTCACGGAAATGGGCTTTGAGCTGTTGCGGATCGCCCGGTCCGTTACTGAGCATGATGCCGTCCGGATCCAGTCGGGTTATCTCCTCATATGTTGTATTGAACGGAACAACGGTTACTTTACAGCCTGCGTCAAGCAGGGCTGTGAGCATTGACTTTTTATAGCCGTAGTCAATCAGAACAACATGCGGACCGTCTCCGGGATAAACAACCGGTTTCTTCACGGAAACACGACTGACCTCGTCGTGAGGAAGCGGTTTTCCCCAGTCAACAGCTGATGCATCCGAATGATCCGTAATGACGGCTTTCATCGTTCCGCTTTTTCTGACTGTTCTCACGACCGCGCGCGTATCGACTTCTGAAAGTCCGGGGACGCCGGATTCCTTCAGCCACTGATCCACCGTTTTGAGAGACTGATAATGACTGGGCAGATCACAGAGATGGCTGAAGACGACGCCCTGCATGTGGATCGCAGAACTCTCACTATCGTTACGATTGACTCCGTAATTTCCGATCAGCGGGTAACAGAACGTCATAATCTGTCCGGTATAGGAGGGATCCGTCATGATTTCCTGGTACCCGGTCATGCTGGTATTAAACACAATTTCACCAAAAACAGAGGCCTTGCTGCCGACGCGAACACCCGGAAACACATCACCCGACTCGAGAATCAGATAACCTTTTTTCAACATCAGCACCCTCCTCTTAACTGTTTTTCAAAACATCATCCAACGCGTAAATAAAGCGATCTATTTCATCTTTTTGCGTCACCAGCGGAGGCAGGATCCTCAGGACCTGCTTCCCGGCCGTCAGAATCAGCACATGATGTTTCTCCCTGAGCCTGTTGACGGCGTTTATTGCCGGGAATGTTGTCACGACGCCGATCAGAAGGCCTTTCCCGCGAACCGTTTCGATTTTATCCGGATACTTCTCCTTTAAAGCCTCCAGTTTTTCATTTAGAGAGGCAGCATTCTCCCGGCATTGTTCGATGACATGCTGTTTTTTAAAGGCTTCCAGAGTGGCAATGCCTGCCATCGTTGAAAACGGGTTGCCTCCGAACGTCGATCCGTGTGTGCCCGGTGTAAACACCTGTGAGACTTCCTTTTTGGCCAGGAAAGCGCCAATGGGAATACCGGAACCCAGTGCTTTGGCTACCGTGATGACATCCGGTTCGATGTGATATTGCTGGTAGGCAAATAATGTTCCCGTCCGGCCGAATCCCGTCTGCACCTCGTCGACCATCAGCAGGATCCCCTTCTTCTGACACACTTCGGCGAGCGCACTGACCCATTCAGGATCAGCAGGGATCACGCCGCCTTCACCCTGAACCATCTCCAGCAGGACGGCGATAGCATCATCATCAGCTTCCAGTGCGCGGACCGCTGACATATCGTTATAGGGAAGGTAAGTGAATCCCGGAACCAGCGGCCCGAATCCGTCCTGTATTTTTGCCTGCGCTGTTGCCGTCAGTGTAGCCATCGTCCGGCCGTGGAATGAATGATTAAAAGTGACAATATGACCTTTTTCTTTTTTATTGATTAAATGAGCATAACGGCGGGCCAGTTTAATGGCCCCTTCGTTCGCCTCGGCACCACTGTTGCAGAAGAACACCTGATCACAGCAGGTCAGGTCGGTCAGCATACCGGCCAGCTTTTCCTGAGACGCGATGTGGAAAAGATTGGAACAGTGCCAGAGGGTATCAAGCTGCTTCTTAAGTACCGCGCCGACCGCATCGGGAACATGGCCTAATGCACAGACGGCAATGCCTGACGTATAGTCCAGGTATTTATTTCCTGCATCATCCCAGACATAGGACCCTTTTCCTTTGACTATGGTGACCGGAAAACGCCCGTAGGCGGACATCACCGGAAAAACTTTCTCTGTTGATTGGCTATCAGGCATGGAGTGCTTCCTCCTCAAGAAAAATTTTTGTCCCTGCTTTGATTCCTTTTGTATAGTCGGTGAGACATTCAGGTGCCAGCCCGTTGACAATGACCACTTCCGGGACATGATGTTTCAGACTGTCGACCGCTGCCATGACTTTCGGAATCATCCCGCCGCTGATCTTCTTCGTGTGAATCAGCTGGGCAATCTCCAGATCTGAAACCTTGTCGAGCGGCACCATTTTACCCTTCTGTTCAACCATAATTCCGGGAACATCACTGATAAAGCATAATCTGCCGTTCAGTGCGCCGGCAATGGCCGCGGCAGCCTGATCTGCATTGATATTGTAATGTTGCCCGTTGGCATCCATCGCTATCGGGGAGACAACCGGTATAAAGCCTTTAGCGCTCAGGCAGGTGATCAGTTGTGTATCGACAGCAGCAATTTCCCCGACAAATCCCAGGCTCCGGGGCGCAGCCGGTTTTGCTGTCAGCAGATGACCGTCAATCCCGCTCAGTCCGACTGCCCTTCCGCCGGCTCCGCAAATATTCGCTACGATTTTCTTGTTCATCGAACCGCTCAGTACCATTTCTACGACTTCAAGTACTTCATCCGTCGTCACGCGCAGACCATTGTGAAAAGTGGTGGGAATAGCCAGCTTTTCAAGCATTTGCGAGATGGCCGGACCGCCTCCGTGCACGATCACCGGTGCCCATTGGCCTTCTGCCTGGATCTTCTGAATGCTCCGATAAAATTCAGGGGTCAGTTTCTCAAAAACGCTGCCGCCACATTTAATCACCAGATACCGTTTCATTGTCATCCTCCTGTCTCTTGTATTTTTTATCTTTATCTTACGACCGATAAGACGCATTAACTTTGACGTAGTTATAAGTCAGATCGCAGCCCCAGGCAACAGCCTCGCCGCTTCCCTCGCCCAGATCAGCTTTTATGATAATACTGTCCCGATCCAGATACGCCTTCGCCTGCTTTTCATCAAAGACTGCCGGCATCCCCTTCTCAAACAGCAGCATATCTCCAAGTTTCAATGTAACTTTGTACGGATCAAACGGCTCGCCGCTGTATCCCATAGCGCAGACGATGCGGCCCCAGTTGGCGTCACTGCCAAATACAGCCGTCTTGACCAGACTCGATCCGACTATCGTTTTACTGATGACCTCAGCCGCCTGTTCATCTTTTGCACCCGTCACCCGGACTTCAATTAATTTGGTTGCCCCTTCGCCGTCGCCGGCAATGAACTTTGCCAGGCCCTGACAGACCGCCTTCAGTCCGGCGAGAAATGCCGGCCAGTCCGGATGAGCAGCAGTCAATGTTTCGTTTCCTGCCATGCCATTTGCCAGCACCAGCACCATATCATTAGTACTCGTATCGCCATCGACGGTAATTCGGTTAAATGTTTTTTGTGTGACCTGAAGGAGCGCAGAATGAAGGTCGTCAGGTGAAACAGCCGCATCCGTTGTCACAAAACCCAGCATCGTAGCCAGATTGGGTTTAATCATACCCGAGCCCTTGCAGGCGCCACCGATGGTAATGGTTTTCCCGCCGGCTTTAAGCCGGACGGCCAGGTGTTTCGTATGCGTGTCGGTGGTCAGAATCGCTTTTTCAAAGGGCGCTTCCGACGTATCCAGTGAGATCTTTTCAATCCCTTTCTTCATTTTGTCCATCGGCAGCTGCAATCCAATCACACCGGTTGATGCAACAGCAACATAATGTTCAGGAATCTTCAGATGTTTCGCCATCCATTTTCTTGTGGTGAAAGCATTTTTGATCCCCTGCTCTCCGGTACAGGAATTGGCACTCACTGTATTGACGAGCACGGCCTGAAGTTTCTGTTCCTCCTGCAGGCTCGTTTTCGTGACCTTAAGCGGGGCCGCCTGAAACAGATTCGTTGTATAAACGCCCGCTGCTGCCGCGGGTTGCTGTGAATAGATCCAGCCCATATCCGGCTTGCTCTTTCTCAGGCCGATATGCTGTCCGCCGGTAATAAAGCCGGCCGGTGATCCGACGCCCCCATTTTCGATTTCTGTTATCTTTATTTGCTGTTCCATCGTATTTTCCATTTTCATTCTCCCTCTCACGGGTAGATCGGGGTATACCGGAGTCCGGTTGTCTCCTCCCAGCCCTGCATCATATTCAGATTCTGGATCGCCTGGCCGGCGGCGCCTTTGACGACATTATCAATGACTGAAACAATGGTCAGCCGCCTCGTCCTTCCATCTACGTGCAATCCGATATCGCAGTAATTTGATCCGGCTACTTCTTTTGTTGCCGGCCATGTGCCGAGCGGCCTGATCCGGACAAATGGCGATTTTTTATAAAAGTGCCGGTACATTTCGATAAATTCTCTCGTCGAGTAACCTTTGGCAAGATTCGCGTAAATCGTACACATTAATCCGCGCGTCATCGGAATCAGGTGTGTGGTAAAAGTGATGGACTGCCTGTACCCGCTGATCGCCGCCATTTCCTGTTCAATCTCCGGTGTGTGCTGGTGCGTTCCCAGCTTGTAGGCTTTGACACTTTCATTCACTTCGCTGAACAAATTCCCGGTTGCCGCTTTCCTTCCTGAACCGGAAACACCGGATTTCCCGTCAATAATGATGGATCCTTTTTCAAGCGCCCCGTCCTTCAGTGCCGGAGCCAGGCCAAGCAGTGAAGCTGTCGGGTAGCATCCGGGGTTGGCGATAAAATGAGCGGATTCAATCTGCCTTCGGTTAAGCTCCGGAAGTCCGTAGACAGCATCGGCCAGCTGAGCGGCGGCCGCCGGTGTTTTATGATACCAGGTTTCATATTCGGATGGATTCTTTAACCTGAAGTCTCCCGAGAGATCAATGCAGGTCAGCCCCCGTTTCAGGCACTCCGGAAGCAGCTCTTTACTGACGCCGGCCGGTGTGGCAAAGAAAACGACATCCACCCGCTCAGCCAGGACGTCCGGATCAAAAGCTTCAAGTGGTTTTTCAAGAATTCCTGAAAGATGTGGATACAGCGTTTCAACTTTTTCACCCTGCGTTGTGTGGGAAATCAGCATCTCCACCTGAACCGACGGATGATTCGTCAGAAGGCGGATCAGCTCTGCTCCACCATATCCATTTGCGCCTACAATACCTGCTTTCACCGGAAAAGCCTCCATTTTAAATGGTCGCATTTTTCAAATATTGTTTCCTTCACTAATACTTCAGAGAAGTGAATCACGACTGTATTTTTTCCCAGGGTTACCGTGGCCTGATGAGAAAAACTGATGAAGCCCGTCCTCTGAGGTCGGCTGTGTCTTAGTCTTTCTCAGTAAATTAAAAACGCCCGCCTCTTTTACTTAATAAAAGAGACGAGCGTTGATCACATACCCGCGGTACCACTCTGGTTATTCCCTGAAAAAACGGGAATCTGCTTTGGTTCTCTGTAACGGGAATTCCCGGATGATCCTACATACCCCTTCAGACCATCACCTCAAAAGTGCGGTTCACAAATCCCGCTGTACCGGCTCTCACCCACCCGGCTCGTTGTTGCAGCTGAAATTTGCTACTCTCTTTTTCATTGGTTTTCTTTGTCATTGTTTCTGACTGTGTGCTATTTATTATACAGTGACCGTTCAGGAAGTCAACCCTTTTCGAAGATATTTTTTTAATTTACTTTTCCTTTTCCAGCGGTCTTGAAGATGTACGTTATGATTATGTTATAATGAGAAAGCTTGTATTTTTTTATTTTGCGAAGAAAACCTGCTGACTGGCAAGTCGCAGCTGTTGCTTAAGGACTTCGTTTTTCTGATACTTTTTAAAGGGCTGGTGAAGTAATTGGTTGAAATTATTATTGCAATAATTATGGGTGCCATTGAAGGGCTGACCGAATTTGCCCCGGTTTCCTCAACCGGACATCTGATTCTGGCCGGACACCTGATGAACTTTGAAGGTGACACGGCAAAAACATTCGAAGTGATTATTCAACTTGGATCGATTATGGCTGTGGTCGTCCTTTATTGGAAAAGATTGTGGAGTTTATTTGGATTTTACCGTAATGAACCCAAAAGCGGACCCAGCCATCTGAATCTCCTGCACATCATTATCGCCGCTATCCCCGCCGTCATTTTAGGGGCTCTGCTCCGCGATTTTATAAAAGCTGTCCTGTTCACACCGGAGAGTGTAGTGATTGCACTGGTTGCCGGCGGCATCCTGATGATTTTTGCCGAACGACTGGCCGCCCGCAGAGTGGACAGGGGAACAACAGAATTATCCTATACTCAGGCACTCATTATCGGGCTTTTCCAGTGCCTGTCTCTCTGGTCCGGCTTTTCCCGTTCCGGTTCAACGATTTCCGGCGGGATCATTGCCGGCGTTGAGCGAAAAACGGCAGCGGAATTTTCATTCATTCTTGCTGTGCCGATTATGATTGGTGCAAGCGGCTATGATTTGATTAAAAGCCTTTCCTTCCTGCACGTCAGCGATATTCCGCTGTTTATTGCAGGCTTTCTGACCGCCTTTATCGTCGCGATGCTGGCCATTGTCTTCTTTCTGAAACTCCTGCGGCGGTTCACTCTGGTTCCGTTTGCTGTCTATCGTTTTATCCTGGCTGCAGTCTTCGGACTGTTTATGCTTCTGTAATTCATTTTCATCCCGCAGTCTGTGTCCCGCCCAACGGATCCCGGCTGCGGGTTTTTTTACTTATTTTTCCGCTGAATCTGAATCTATAGTGACACCTTTTGATTTCTGAAAAAATCCGCTGCCGGAGAGATGATCCGTCCGATTCAGGTTTTTTCAACTCCTTGTGATGATCATCCGGCCAATTTGATAAAAATCATCGGGTCCATTAAAGTTGTCTCCGATGCTATTGTTCAAACATTTGCGATACAATGATAGAAGATTCCAGTTTAAGCAGGAAGGATGATGGGATTGAGTAAAAGCATTTGTGTTTATGCCGGTTCGAATCTGGGTACAGATCCTGAATATGCAAAGAAGGCGGCCAAACTCGGTGAAATCATCGCACGAAAAGGGTGGCGCCTCGTCTATGGGGGATCTTCGATCGGTCTGATGGGTGTCATTGCCGATCGCGTGCTATCCCTTGGCGGTAAGGTCATCGGTGTCATGCCGCGCGGGATGATTCTGGGAGAAATGGCTCATGCCGGTCTGACAGAACTTCTGGAAGTCGACGGGATGCACGCCCGAAAAGAGAAGATGAATGAACTTGCAGACGGGTTCATCGCTTTGCCGGGCGGGATTGGAACTTTTGATGAATTATTCGAGATCCTTTGCTGGGCACAGATCGGCCTGCATCATAAACCCATCGGTCTGCTGAATGCTGACGGATACTTTGATCCGCTGATATCACTGATTCAGCACAGCATCGACCATCAGTTTGCCGATCAGTCTAACCTGAATCTCCTGACTGTGTCTTCTGATCCGGATTTGCTGCTTAAAAAGATGGAAAATTATGTTCCTCCAAAACTGGGAAATAAATGGAGACAGCTCAGCAAGGGCACTTTAGAACGTAAATAGGATAAATGAACGAGCACGGACCGGGGTCCGTGCTCTGTTTTTACAGAATAAAAGTCCGGAATGCTGAAGATCGGCTCTGACGGCGCCAGGGGCCTTGCTTCTCAGTTCCGATATTCAGGTACATCAAAGATCTGCGTGTATTTTGTTATTTTCCTGTACATGTTATCAATCATTGGTGTCTGCTTAACTGCCCAGCCAGGGTCCGTCGCGTATTGATGTGCCGCATTCCCCATGACCAGGGCATCCGGATTCCAGCGCATCTTGTACAGCGTATCCTGTCGATATGCCCGATTGTAAATATAATGGTCGGCGATCCAGGCGGCACCGCCTTCTATTGCTTTTCCCGGGGTGGTCCAGCCATGACTGTAAGCGTATTCTGCACCAGCATTTACGGCATTGCCATCATAAGCACCAATACCGAACATATTGTACACCTTCGTGCCATGTATGCGGACACCTTTCGCAAGACTGGATGTGCCGTTCCCGGTCTCAAGAAGAGCATGGGAAACAAGATAAACTTCATTTACTCCATTATTTTCAGCAGCTGTAATAAATTCTGCCGCATAACCGGAGAGAATACCCCGGCCCGCTAATATGGTCTGCATATCCCGCATATTCAGGTTGGCGAGGGAAGACAGCTGAAGAAACTGATAGTATTCCGTCGAACCTTTTGAGAAGTTTCTGGGGTTAAGGTAATAAGCCAGGTTGCTGCTGCCATTCACTTTCTGCTCCTTCTGGAGTGCCTGACCGAACGAAACAGGATATTTGGTTGTGATGTACACCGTGTCCCCTTCCTGTTTCGTTACCGTTTCTTCTTCCCTGATAAAGTCTGCGTAGACATATCCGTCACGACCACCATAGCTGACTTTTAACCATCCATTTGCCCCGGTCAGTATTTCCACACGTGTGCCAGCCTGCAGTACCCGAATGACATCATAAGACTTACTCGGACCCTTTCTGAAATTCAAGCCTGTCGTGACCACACCATACCGCGTGTCCTGTTCCGGATAATCTGATTCATCAGATGGTGACGGTGCAGGCGAATTTTCACCGCTGCCGCCATCAGAAGGTCTCGCCACAAAATCACCCGACACATACGCCGTGCCGCCGTTGTATTTGATCTTCAGCCAGCCCCCGCCGGCCTCGCCTGTCACGTCGACTTTTGTTCCCTTTTTCAGGGTCGTCAGCCGTTTATTCGAAGTCCCAGGGCCGGTCCGCACGTTCAGATTCTCCGTCGTCGTCCCGGTGTAGAGGGTCTTCAGAGGAGCAGAGGAGCCCTTTCCCGCGTTCGGCTTCGTCACAAAATCACCCGACACATACGCTGTGCCGCCGTTGTATTTGATCTTCAGCCAGCCCCCGCCGGCCTCACCTGTTACGTCGACCTTTGTTCCCTTTCTCAGTGTCGTCAGCCATTTATTGGAAGTCCCGGGGCCGGTACGTACATTTAGATTCTCCGTTGTCGTCCCCGTGTAGAGGGTCTTCAGAGGGGCAGACGGAGTTTTCCCTGCGTTCGGCTTTGTTACATATTTGCCCGACACATACGCCGTGCCGCCATTGTACTTGATCTTCAGCCAGCCGCCGCCGGCCTCACCTGTCACGTCGACCTTTGTTCCCTTTTTCAGTGTCGTCAGCCGTTCATTCGAAGTCCCGGGGCCGGTACGTACATTCAGATTCTCCGTCGTCGTCCCCGTGTAGAGGGTCTTCAAAGGAGCAGAGGAGCCCTTCCCCGCGTTCGGCTTCGTCACAAAATCACCCGACACATACGCTGTGCCGCCATTGTATTTGATCTTCAGCCAGCCCCCGCCGGCCTCACCCGTCACGTCGACTTTTGTTCCCTTTTTCAGTGTCGTCAACGGTTTCCTGGAGGTCCCGGGGACAGGTCGCACATTCAGATTATCCGTCGTTGTCCCGGTGTAGAGGGTCTTCAAAGGAGCAGAGGAGCCCTTCCCCGCGTTCGGCTTCGTCACAAAATCACCCGACACATACGCTGTGCCGCCATTGTATTTGATCTTCAGCCAGCCCCCGCCGGCCTCACCCGTCACGTCGACTTTTGTTCCCTTTTTCAGTGTCGTCAACGGTTTCCTGGAGGTCCCGGGGACAGGTCGCACATTCAGATTATCCGTCGTTGTCCCGGTGTAGAGGGTCTTCAGAGGAGCAGACGGGTTTTTCCCCGCGTTCGCCTTCGTCACAAAATCACCCGACACATACGCTGTGCCGCCGTTGTATTTGATCTTCAGCCAGCCGCCGCCGGCCTCGCCTGTCACGTCGACCCTGGTTCCCCTTTTCAGCGTCGTCAGCGGTTTCCTGGAGGTCCCGGGGACTGGCCGCACGTTCAGATTCTCCGTCGTCGTCCCGGTATAGAGGGTCTTCAAAGGAGCAGAGGAGCCCTTCCCCGCGTTCGCTTTCGCCACAAATTCACCCGACACATACGCCGTGCCGCCGTTGTATTTGATCTTCAGCCAGCCGCCGCCGGCCTCGCCTGTCACGTCGACCTTTGTTCCCTTTCTCAGTGTCGTCAGCCATTTATTGGAAGTCCCGGGGCCGGTACGTACATTTAGATTCTCCGTCGTCGTCCCGGTGTAGAGGGTCTTCAGAGGAGCAGAGGAGCCCTTTCCCGCGTTCGGCTTCGTCACAAAATCACCCGACACATACGCTGTGCCGCCGTTGTACTTGATCTTCAGCCAGCCGCCACCGGCCTCACCTGTTACGTCGACCCTTGTGCCTTTTCTCAGTGTCGTCAGCCATTTATTGGAAGTTCCGGGGCCGGTACGTACATTTAGATTCTCCGTTGTCGTCCCCTTATAGAGCGTTTTCACTGATGACATCCGTTCAGTAAAACCGGCAGAAGACCCGCCTGTTTTTATGTATTCTGCTGATACATAGGCCGAGCCATGACGGAAGTCAATCTGAAGCCAGCCAGACGCAGTTTTTCCGGTGACGGTAACTGTTGCGCCCGGTTTCAGCGTAGTCAGTATCGTCCCGCTTTCACCGGGAAGAAAACGGACATGCAGCCAATCGGTGGTCACACCCTGATAAGGTGAAACTTTCTGAACGGGCTGAACAGACGGCTGAGTTGCCGCTTTTGCCTTTGCAACATAATATCCATCTACAAAGGCCGTTCGGTTATTATGCTTGATCTTCAGCCAGTGGCCTTTCTCACTTTTTCTATCCACGCCGATCACGCTGAATGTATCTCCTCTGTTCAGCATGCCGATCTCATCTTGATCCGTTCCCGGCGTACTTCGAATATTCAGATTAGTCTTAGCCTGACCGGTATACGCCTTGAACGAGTCTGCAGAAGCTTCTAACGGGTTTACGGCCGACACCGCGGCTACAGCAGCGGCTGTGGTCACGGCACCCAATATTGTCAGGTTGCGATTTGGATTCATGGCATTGCACCTCTTACCAGCTGGTTTAATCATTAATTGAGAATAAAAAACTTTTTTCATTTACGTTTCTCATTAAATAAAGAAGTACGATAGTCCGGCGATCATAGCTGAATGCTTTAGATCCGTAACTTTGCGTCACTGTTTTTCAACAGTTTTGCCCTTTAGAAAAAAGAAATGGTCTGAGTATTACTTTCATTTTATCATGATTGGTCATATTTACCAAGATTGCATGGGCTTCTCTTTTTAAGCAAAACAGTGATTCTATGATTTATATCGGTATGATTCACCTGAAAGTTTATCTGATACTGATTGCCTGATTACCGAATTGCTCCCATGCCTCAATAAACGCTGCTTTTTCTGACTGACTCCCCTCATGATCAGCAAGCGGATCATTGAAGAAGATATGTTCTCTGTCATAACCGGTTACCAGAACAGAATGCTCCTGGAATGTGATGCGTATATCTCCCTCTTCCGTATGCCAGTTTCTCCATGCGGAATCCGGTACCGGCCGGAACTGAATACTTGTAATGACCCAGACAGGGTTCCCACTGGAAATCTCCTTTTCAACATCCGTCCAACTGCTTCCTGAGAAATCATGTACACGATTTCCCAGATACTTTTCCGCGAGTTCAGCTACCGGGCCGTGATATACCGCAAAGCCCGGATGATTCCTGTCCCCGCGATACATATTGCCGACAAAACCTTCGTTCGGGTTGCCCATATATCTTCCCGCCTGAAAGGGAACTTTCTTCATTTCCCCGGCCAGTTTCATTTTGTCCGTAACAACCCCTGCGTCACGCAGCAGCATCGTAAGGCTTGTCACTTCGCATCCATTGGGCAGTTCCGGCAGCTGTCTGATATGGGGGGCGGAAAGTTTTTTCTCTACATCCGGGCCGTCATAAACGTGATTAACGAATTGCTTTATGGGATTTTCCTGTTGCGGGTCCTGTTGCGGGTCCTGTTGCGGGTGATCTTCCGGGTCCGCTCTGCTATCTCCGACTACTTCCACTAATCCGGTTTCCCCGAGTACAAGCATGATACAAAAGAAAACGATCAGGAGCATCAGTGCAAAAACACGTCCCTGGCTTGGCATCACTGAATACCTTCTTCCCTTTGCCGCTCAGACGGACTTATTCTTTAGATCAATAAACCGGAGCAGATGATAAATCGTTTCAATCGCTGTAACCGGTACTTGTTTCGCCCGCGCGGTTTTGATCACAAATCCAAGGATCGCCTCAAGCTCCATTTTCCTTCCATGTTCCAGATCCTGAAGCATGGATGTCTTGTGATTCTGTACGTCCTTGTTGGGCAGAAGGACTTTTTCTGCATAATCACGGTTAATCGTAATACCCACTGCGGCCGCTGTACGGATATATTCTTTTTTAACTTCGGCTAAAATCGGGAACAGATCGGCATCGTTCAGCGCTTCACCGACCCGAGTCCGGGTCAAAGCCGTCAGTGGATTATAAATAATGTTCCAAAGGAGTTTATCCCATTTAACCTGACGAATATCCGGGGAGACATGAGTATCCACTCCTGCCTGGCGGAACATCTTGCTCAGCCATTCCAGAGATGGGGCAGCCTCTCCGGTCTTCCATTCGCCGATAATCAGTTTTCCCTCACCGACATGATCCACAACACCGGGCGCTTCCCGAATCACGGAAATGAATGCGGAACCGCCGGCAACATGCTCTGCACCGAAAACATCGACGAGCTTTTCTTCATTACCGATGCCGTTTAACAGGCAGATAATCTTTGTAGATGGCCCTGTGAGCGCCTTCAGCTCCGGAATACATTGATCCAGCGCATTGGATTTCACGGCAAGCAGAATAAAGTCCAGATCATCCACCGGTTGCAGATGATCTGCATCCAGCACCTTTACCGGCAGTGAGAAATCTCCGTTAATGCTGTGAACGATCAGATCATGTTGTTGTAAATAGTCACGCGTCTTTCCTCTGGCTGCAAAAGCAACATCCAATCCCTGTTTCGCCAGTACACCACCATAAAAACAGCCTATGGCTCCCGCACCAAGTACCGCAATCTTCACATAAATCTCTCCCTTTGATATGACACGAACACGGTCCATCATCTTATTTATTCCATTTTACAGCATTCCGCAGATGAATTCTGCTATCGCCATCCTGCCTGCGCCTTTTCTTACCTCATTTATTCATTATATAATAAGTCTGTCTGTCTACTTAGTGAAAGCAGGTGAAGGGCATTGGATGAGATTGTAATATACTGTGACGGCGGCTGCCGTGGCAATCAGAGTGACCGGAATGTCGGCGGATGGGGAGCTGTACTCACCTATCACGGCCGGACAAAGGAACTTTATGGCGGTACGCGAAATACAACCAACAATATTATGGAACTGACTGCTGCGATCCGGTCGCTGGAAGAGCTGAAAACCGATCATATTCCCGTTTCTTTTTATATTGACAGTGCTTATGTTGTTAACGGCATGAACAGCTGGGTCACCGGCTGGACGAAAAAAAACTGGAGAACGGCAGGCGGTCAGCCTGTCAAAAACAGAGAATTATGGCAGCGGTTAAACGCACTGGCACAGAAGCAGCATCAGATTACTTTTAATAAAGTCAAAGGTCATCATGGTGTGGCGCTGAATGAACGTGCGGACCAGCTCGCCAATCAGGGAATGGACGAAGTGGAATCCGCAAGATAAGACCTCTCTCCTGCAGGCATGTAATAACCCGCGTTGAACGGATATTTTCCGAACAGCACGGGTTCTATTTGTGTTCCAAAATCAGCAGTTCATGCCGACTTCATTGCCGGTCCATACCGCATTCATGATATTGGCCGGCCGGCCGGCGTCACCGATTAAATACAGATCGGCTATTTTTCCATGAAGCTGATTAAACAGTGTCTGATCTGCACGGAATCCCACAGACATGACGATAGTATCTGCCTGTACCAACTGTTTTTCAAACTGCTTATTGGCCAGAACAGCACCTTCCGGGGTAATTTCAATCAGAGAACTGTCCGTGATCCTGTTTACCTGAAATTTATTCAGTAAATCCAGGAGCATGATTTTATTCATATGGGGAATGGGCTTTCCCCCGCCATTCGTTAATATGTCACTCTGGGCCTCAACGATGGTCACTTTCTTACCCTGTTCGGCGAGATATAGTGCCGTTTCGGAACCCACAAGTCCTCCGCCGACGACAAGTATATTTGATCCGGCCTCTTTGGTCCCTTCCAAAATCTCGATCGCAGTGGCAACATTATTTTTCTCCGATCCGGGGATATCCAGACGGATCTCTTTTGCCCCGGTAGCCATGATCACCACATCCGGCCGCTGTTCTTTAACAAGATTCTCTGTAACCTGAGTGTGAGTCAGAACGTTAATATTCAGCCTCTCCAGTTCATTTTTATACCAGGCAATCAGCCGTCTGTCATCCACCTTAAAACCGGGAACCGAGCCCGGAACAATTTGCCCGCCTAATCGATCGCTTTTTTCATAAATCGTCACCTGATGTCCGCGAATGGCAGCCACTCTTGCTGCTTCCATTCCGGAAACGCCGCCACCGACAACCATGACTTTCTTTGAAACAAGAGCCTTTTCCGGGACATAGTATCTTTCTCTGCCGCAGGCCGGGTTCACGGCGCAACTGAGCGGTTTTCCTTCAAATCCACGCCCGAGACAGCCTACATGACACCCGATACAGGGCCGGATCTCTTCCACCTGGTTATTTAGTACCTTCTTCGCCCAGTAAGGGTCTGTGAGCAGCGGCCGTCCCAGACCAATCATATCCGCTGCCCCGTCTTCAAGCGATTTTTCCGCGGTTTCGGGTACGCCCAGTTTTCCCGCAACAATGACAGGGATATGAACCGCCTTCTTTAATTCTTTTGTATAAGGCAGATAGAGTCCTTCTTTCTGGTAAATCGGCGGATGCGACCAGTACCAGGCATCATATGTGCCGACATCCGTATTTAGCTCATCATAGCCGGCCTCTTCAAGAATTTTTGCGGCAGCGATCCCTTCTTCAAGATCACGGCCTTTATCTACATAGTCCTCGCCCGGGAGACCGCCCTGACGCCAGTCTTTGATACAGCTTTTCACACTGTAACGTACACCGACCGGGAAATCTGCCCCGCATCTTTTTTTAATCCCCTGGACAATTTCAACCGGAAGCTGAAATCGTCCTCTTAAATCACCGCCATATTTGTCGGTTCTTCTGTTGAATAAAGCAAGAGTAAATTGATCAAGGAGATAGCCTTCGTGGACCGCATGAATCTCCACACCATCAAATCCTGCTTTTTTTGCTATGTCGGCGCTTTCAATAAACTTTTGAACGATCCATTCCACTTCATCGGTCGTCAAAGAATTGCAGGTCACCGATGGATCCCAGTAATTGGGTATAGCTGATGCTGAAACCGGCGCAGCAGTGAGCAGGGCTCCCGGGACGCCGCTTCGTCCAAAGCCCATGGTCAGCTGCAAAAAGATTTTTGATCCGTAAGCGTGAACGCGTTCCGTCATTTCAGCAGAAGTCATAAGAAATCTTCCCGGGTTCTCTGAAACAACCGGGATAATCCCCGAAACAACCTTATCCAGCTTATTCTCGACTTTGGTGATACTCGTAATAATTAAGCCTGTTCCGCCTTTCGCCCGTTCAACATAGTAATCTATTGCCCGCTGGCTGTAACATCCTTCATTGTCCACCAACCCAAATGCGCCCATCGGAGCCATAGAGATCCGGTTTTTCACTTCCACTTTGCCTATCTTAATCGGTTGAAACAAGGACTCGTACATTTGCTTCGCCTCCATGTGTGTATGCGCTTACATATCGGTTATATCATTAAACAGCCAATTTGCATGTTAAATTTTTCACAAATTATGGTAGCGATTACATCCTTTTTTTAATGGCGCGCCTGATGTTTATGCGTCATGCCTGCCCGGACGATCTATCGCTGATATAAAGAAAAACATGCCGGCCGGCAGATTACAGACGCTGCCGGAGGCCTGGTTTTGCTGAGCCCTTTCTCAATCGGTTTGTACTTTCTTAAAGTCAAAAAAAAGCCCGGCATACGCCAGACGGGTTTAATGTAACTGCAGAACAATTTTGTCTGCCTGTATGGATTTTTTCACGTTAATGACCCGCTGATTTTCCGAGCCGCGGAATTTCAGTTTCAGATTTCGTTTGTCTCTTTCAAAAGGACCGTCAACCAGCACATCAATATGATCCAGCATCTCTCTGCGCTTTGGATCCCGCAGCAGATCTTCAAAATGAAAACCGGTCCAGCACCAGATGTCTTTGCCCGGGCACTCGCTGTTCACCCGTTTGACAAGACGGGTCAGCGTCTCCGGATGATCGAACGGTTCACCGCCGAGCAGCGACAGGCCCTGAACGGGTCGGGCGGGATCGTTCAGATCCGCTATAATTTTATTTTCAGTTGATTCCGTATAAGGCTTTCCAAAGTTCGGATTCCAGGCCACCGCATTCCAGCAGCCCCTGCAGTGAAAATGACAGCCGCTGACAAACAGAGAATGCCTGATCCCCATTCCATTCAGAAAGTCAAACGGTTTATAATCAGCATAATTCATAGTTAAAGAGCCGCCACCCGGCAGCCTGACCTCCCTTATCGTTCCGATGAACTCAGCACTGCTGTTTCTTCCGGCTGTTGATTTCTTTCAGACGGCCCTTGATCGGCTTGCGCTGGATGACCGATCCCAGGTAACCGCAGAGGCGGCGGATGCAAGACGTTGTTGCCGGATCATGGTTACCGCAGTCCGGACATTTAAAGCCTTCTGCCGTTGCTTCAAATTCGCCTTCATAGCCACATGCATAGCATTTATCGATCGGCGTGTTCGTCCCAAAATACCCGATCCGGTCATACGTGTAATCCCATACCGTCTCGAGTGCTTCCGGATTATTCACCAGTGACGGGAACTCGCAATAGTGGATAAACCCTCCGGCTGTGTAGGGCTCGTAATCTTTTTCAAAATCTATTTTTTCAAAAGGATTGATTTTCTTGCGGACATCATAGTGAAAGCTGTTCGTATAGTAATCCTTGTCTGTGATGTCTTTGATGCTGCCGAACCGCTCTTTATCCAGCCGGCAGAAACGGTCGGTCAGACTTTCAGAAGGGGTCGCGTAGACGCTGTATGCGTAGCCGGTTTTCTTCTGCCACTGGAGTGAAACCTCTTTGAACCGCTTAACGATATCCAGTGTAAAGGCTTTCGCCTCTGCATTGTGTTCCCACTCCGGTCCGTAAAAGACGGTGGCCGCTTCATACAGTCCGATATAGCCCATCGAAACCGTAGCACGGCCGTTTTTAAAAATATTCGACACAGATTCATCGGCAGCAAGGCGCTTGCCCGTTGCCCCATACTGATAAAGAATAGGCGCGTTTTTCGCCTGAACCTTGTCCAGTGTGTGAATACGGAATTCAAGGGCGCGGCAGACCAGATCAAGCCGTTCTTCGAAGAGGGCCCAGAACGTTGTTTTGTCTCCTCCCGATTCAATGGCGATCCGCGGAATATTCAGCGTTACAACGCCCATATTATTACGGCCGTCGGTGATATATTCGCCATTTTCCTGATAAGAAGGCAGGAAGGAGCGGCAGCCCATCGGTGCTTTAAAGTCACCTGTAACGGCGACAATCCGGTCATAATTCAGGATATCCGGATACATCCGTTTCGTCGCGCACGCAATCGCCATTTTCTTGACATCGTAGTTCGGATCCTCCGGTTCAAGATTCAGTCCGCGTTTGATTGTAAAAACAAGCTTCGGGAACACGGCGGTTTTGTGATCACGTCCAAGCCCGATCATTCTCACTTTCAGGATGGCTTTCTGGATCTCGCGTGCAAACCATGACCGGCCGAGACCGAAATTCAGGGTAAAAAACGGGGTCTGTCCATTCGAACTGAACAGCGTATTAATCTCATATTCCAGCGACTGCATGGAATCATAGATTTCCTTTCTGGTCATCGCATAGGCGTAGTTTTCCTGCTCTCTCGTATCGGAAATCCATTGTTTCGCCGTTTTCAGGTATTTCTGAAAACTGATTTTTGCATAAGGCTCGAGCACTTCGTCTGCCCGGTTAAAGGACGTGCCGCCATAAATGTTGGAAGATACATTAGCTACAATCTGCGCGACAAGCGCCGTGGCTGTTTTTATCGATTTGGGCTGTTCCACGTCGGCATTACCGATTGAAAAGCCATTTTTCAGCATCCCTCTGAAATCGATCAGCATACAGTTATACATGCTGAAGAACGGTGAGTAATCCAGATCATGGAAATGGATCATCCCCTGATTGTGCGCATCCGCAAATTCCCGGGGCAGGATGTGACGCAGGGCAAAGTCTTTTGCCGTAACACCGGCGAGCAGATCCCGCTGCGTATTAAAAACTTTTTCATCTTTATTCGCATTTTCATTTGCGACGTACTCATCCATGTTGATTAAATCCCGAATTTTATCATCCAGAGTTTTTTCCTTAATTTCCGGTTCTCTGATCATCCCGACCACCCTTTGCAATAACTCATGTACACATTATAAAACAATATGTAGTGGGATCAAGGGTGATTATGGTACAAGATGTTGACATACAACCGGATTTTCGCCCGTTTACAGCATAGCCGCGCGGAAAAAGCTCTGAACACATAATTGTGACATGTTTGCGAACGCCTCATGATCAGGGTCAGAAAAATATTTTCCCCATCCGTCAGGCCGCTTACAGGCTTATGATGCCCAGCAGCAGTGCTGCAGCGACCATGACAAGCGCAGTACCAAACGCCCATTTCAGAAAGCCACGCTGCAATTCACCCAGTTCAGCACCGACCATACCGACCAGAAGATAAGTGGAAGGAACAAGCGGACTGAACAAATGAACGGGCAGGCCGAGAAGCGAGGCGCGGCCGATCATGGCCGGATCCACCCCGAACGAGGCTGCTGTTTTGGCAATCAGAGGCACAATACCGAAATAGAAGGCATCGTTCGACATGAAAAAGGTGAACGGTCCGCTGATTAACGCGGTAATCAGCGCCCAGTACGGCCCCAGGGATGCCGGGACATGATCGATTAACACCGCTGCCAGGGCATCAACCATTTTCGTTCCGGTGAAAACGCCGGTAAATATCCCTGCTGCAAAAATCATGGAAACTACAGCCAGGGCATTCCCTGCGTAAGCCTGCACGCGTTCCTTCTGCAGTTTCAGATTCGGGTAATTGATCATTGCCGCGAGCGCAAAAGCAAGCATAAAGAGGGCAGGAACGGGAATCAGTTCCATGATCAGGCAGACAAGCAGAAGAATCGTCATGATCCCATTAACCCATACGAGTTTCGGCCGCTTCAGATCGACTGCTTCAGCTGATGCCGCCTGTTCCTCAAGTGTCCGGCCGTCAATTTTCAGCACACCGATCCGTTTTCGTTCTTTGCGGCCCATATAGAAAGCAATAAATAAGACGAACAGCAGCCCGGCAGCCATAGCCGGAATGACCGGAATGAATACAGCCCCCGTCGTCTGATTCAGTGAAGCCAGAACGCGCGCGGTCGGGCCACCCCAGGGCAGCAGATTCATCACTCCGGAAGCTGAAATCGCAATACCTGCGAGAATAATCGGTTTCATGCCGATGCGCTTATAAAGCGGCAGCATGGCGGAAACCGTGATCATATACGTCGTTGTTCCATCGCCGTCCAGAGAAACAACTGCGGCAAGTAAAGCCGTACCCAGCGCAATTTTCAGCGGATCACCCTTAACAACCTTCAGGATCCGCATAATGAGGGGATCGAAAAGGCCACTGTCAATCATGATCCCGAAATACAGGATGGCAAACATAATCATGATACCGGTCGGCGCCACGCCCTGAATCCCTTTCAGCATCATGCCGCCGATATCTTTCGAGAAGCCGCCGATAATCGCAAAGAAAGTAGGGACAAGCATCAGTGCAATCAGCGCCGATAATCGTCCGGACATGATCAGATACATGAAAACAACAATGGTCAGAAAACCAAGAAGTGCAAGCATAAGTCATTTCGCCCTTTCCGTCCAGCTTTTTATCAGAGTCGAAATCTATTTTTTGACTGTTATATAACAAGTTGACTATAATTATAGATGCCGAGTGTGATAAATGCCACTATTTTGTAAACGCATTCATTATATTGTGAAAGGATGGAAAACATGACAGTAACCGGAAGTCCTTTTAAAACAGATCAGGTGCTTGAAGACATTGCCACATATACTGCTGCACCGACGCCATTCAGTGAGACAGCACGGACCACGGCCAGATATGTCCTGATGGATACGATCGGGTGCGGCATCCTTGCCCTTCGCTTCCCGGAATGTACCAAACTGCTTGGACCCATCGCCCCCGGAACGGTCGTTCCGCACGGGGCCCGGGTTCCCGGAACCCCATATGTCCTTGATCCTGTTCGTGCGGCCTTTAATATCGGCTGCATGAACCGCTGGCTGGATTATAATGACACCTGGCTTGCAGCCGAATGGGGACATCCGTCCGACAACCTTGCCGCCATTCTGGCAAGCGCCGACTATATCAGCCGGCAGAACCGTTCGAAAGGAAAGCCTGCCCTTGTCATGCGTCAGGTTCTTGATGCCATGATTAAAGCACACGAAATTCAGGGGGTACTGGCCCTGGGCAACAGTCTGAACCGGCACGGACTCGATCATGTACTTTTTGTTAAAGTTGCCTCCGCTGCCGTCTCCTGCGCCCTGTTCGGGGGAAATGAGAAAGAGATCGCTGCCGTGGTGTCGCAGGCATGGATTGACAGCTCGAGTCTCCGAACCTACCGCCATGCTCCCTCAACAGGTTCACGCAAATCCTGGGCAGCAGGAGATGCGGCCGCCCGGGGTGTTCAGCTTGCACTCATGACCCTGCGCGGCGAGATGGGCTATCCGCGCGCTCTGTCTTCACCGAAATGGGGCTTCCAGGATGTTCTGTACGGCGGTAAGCCCCTGCGCCTTGATCGACCGCTGGGTGCCTATGTGATGGAAAATGTGCTTTTTAAAGTTTCCTACCCGGCCGAGTTTCACGGGCAGACCGCGCTCGAAGCGGCGATCCGTCTTCATCCGGACGTAGCCGACCACCTTGACGAGATCGAGAGAATTGAGATTATCACCCATGAATCAGCCATCCGGATTATTGATAAAACTGGACCGCTGCACAATCCCGCCGACCGCGATCACTGCATGCAATATATCGTCGCCATCGGTCTGATTCATGGAACACTGAATGCGGGTCATTATGAAGATGAGGCATCGCGTGATCCACGGATCGACCGGCTGCGCGGGAAAATGGACATTCGTGAAAGCAAAGCGTACAGCAGGGACTATCTCGATCCTGAGAAAAGATCTATTGCCAGCAGCGTCCAGGTGTTCTTCACGGACGGATCGGAAACACCGCGTGTGGCTGTGGAATATCCTCTTGGCCATAAAAAGCGCCGTGATGAGGCGTTCCCGTTAATCATGGATAAATTCAGAGAAAATCTTCGCACACGTTTCCCGGAAAAAAGAGTGAACCGGATTCTTCAGTTGAACAGTGACGAACAGCGCCTTCTGTCGATGCCGGTGGATGAATGGATGGAGCTTTTTACTTCAATCGAATCGAGGGGATCATATGAGCTGGATAGTTGATCGGACGCCCGCTCAGAACGTACTTGCCGAAAATTTCCGTCGTTTAATGAATGACCGGAAACTGTTACAGATTCCGGGGGTCCATGACGGCATGACGGCTTTAATCGCGAAAAAAACAGGTTTTAAAGCACTGTACCTTTCAGGGGCAGCCTATACCGCGAGTCGCGGCCTCCCGGATCTCGGGATGATTTACTCCAGTGAAGTGGCGGACAAAGCGAAGGAACTGATCCGGGCTTCCGGATTACCCCTGCTTGTCGATATCGATACCGGCTACGGCGGTGTGCTCAATGTCGCCCGGGCGGCAAAGGAAATGGAGGAAGCCGGTGTGGCCGCCGTGCAGATTGAAGATCAGCAGATGCCGAAAAAATGCGGGCATCTGAATGGAAAGCGACTGGTCACCTCAGAAGAGATGCAGCAGAAAATCCGGATGCTGAAACACATCGCACCCGGTCTCATTGTCGTTGCCCGGACCGATGCACGCGCCGTTGAAGGAATGGACGGGGCCCTGCGCCGGGCCGGAGAATATGTGGCTGCCGGGGCAGATGCGATCTTTCCCGAAGCTTTTATCACCGGAGAGGATTTCAGACGGATGCACAGCGCGGTCGACAGGCCTCTTCTGGCCAATATGACGGAATTCGGAAAAACACCTTATTACACTGCCGATGAATTTGCCTCATTCGGCTGCAGTATGGTGATCTACCCTGTCACATCCATGCGTGCAGCCGCCGGGGCATGCACGCGCGTCTTCCAGGAGATCCATGATCGGGGAACACAGAAAGAGGTCCTTGATGCGATGCAGACCCGCGCTGAATTATATGACACGATCGGGCTGGCTCAGTATGAAGCGCTTGATCAGAACATCGCTAAAACGGTATTGCCGGTAACAGGCAGGGAAGATCAGTGACGCACTTTGTCCGGGTCAGGAAAAGTTTTCCACCGGACTTAAGGAAACGTTTTTTCGAGATATTTACAGAGTCCGTTTTCCGCATTTGAGCGGTCCGTGACTTCATCAGCATGCCGTTTCACATGCTCAGGGGCGTTTTTCATCGCAACCGAGTGCCCGGCGACCCGGAACATGGGCAGATCATTTTCCCCATCGCCAAAAGCAAGCGCCTCTGCCGGATTCAAATGAAAATGCTTCAGCAGAATCTCAATGCCGCTCGCCTTGGATACGCCCTGATTATTCACTTCGACATTATTTTTCGAAGAGGAGAAATGTTCGAACGGGATCCGTCTGCTGATTGTTTCCAGTTCTTCAATCCATGACCGGATGACGGAAACATTCCGGCTGAAAAAATACATTTTGCTCATATTCTCCCGGTCTTCAGGCGACAGGTGATCAAGCCAGATCATATCTCTGTACACAGCATCCTTACGCGACAACCATTCGTTAATATGTACAGATTCCGGCCGCTCGCCCCGGATTAAGCGTTTAAAGCAGGGTCTGTCGCAAAGAAGTGCGGCACGGCCTCCACTGACCGGGTGTAACTGGTAATAAAGCTGTTTTTTCTCAGCACGCTGCAGCAGTTCACTGACCAGTTCAGCAGGCAGCGCATTCTGATAAATGTTTGTTCCCCCTGCAAAAACAGCCATGCCGTTCGCCGTAACCATGCCGTCAACGGGGAAATCCGCAGGCAGAATGTTGCAGGCTTCACTGTACGACCGCCCTGTGACGGCAAAAATCCGGACACCGCGCGCCTTTATTTTTTTCAGACAGGCCGTCAGTTCTGCGTTAACTGTATTGACCGGCGTCAGTACTGTACCGTCAAGATCTGTCAGTACCGTCTCATACACATGGATCATTCCTTTGTTTATTTTCTCCTGATAAAAGCGCGGGAAGGCCGTTTCCCGCGCTTTTTACCGCTGCCGGAAAAGTCAATCTGAGCATATTTCCGGCAGGTTCAATAGACCATCCATCGATCTGTTCCCGTACCTTTTTTACCAACAGTGATGATTATAGCCGCCGTTTACCCTCGCTGCAACACGCGCCAAATCGTTGCAGCTTCTGCATATAGAGATGCCTTCACCCCGACTGATACCCGAATGTGCCACGCGAGGTTTGCGACCAGAGGGAACAGATCAGGCAAATTTTCGTCCCTGCTTTTTTACCGGTCGCCTTCTGCCGATCCCTTTTCTTCTGATGATGAGCGTTGCCGTCCGGGAATGCCCGTTCAAATCATTTTATTATATAATAAATTTATTCCGATATCATTCAGGGAGCGGGTCATATGGAACTCAGAAACCTTAAAACCTTTCAGACGGCCGCCACATGTCTGAATTTCACGAAAGCAGCGAAAATCCTTAATTTTTCTCAGCCGACCGTTACGTCTCAGATTCGTGCACTGGAGCAGGAGATCGGTTCTCCGCTTTTCTTCCGGATCGGCAGGGAAACCTTTCTCACCCGTCAGGGGCACATTGTGAAAAAATACGCAGAGCGCATATCCGGATCCATCGAAGAAATGAAGCAGGCCCTGAAAAACAGCGATTGCTCCGGAAATCGAAAGCTGGTCATTGCCGCGTCTGAAACCTTTTGCACACATTACTTTCCCCCGATCATCCGAGCTTACCTGAAGGAGTTCCCCGATGCAGGAATCAGAATGATCACCTGTAACAGTAACGAAGTCATCGATGGAGTGAACCGTAACACGTTCGATATCGGCATTATTTCTGACGTATATCATAAATCAGGCATTACCAATCTCGTGATCTCGGATCGTGAGGATCTGATTCTGATCGTATCCAGAAAACTTCATGAGACGTATTCCCGCTCCGATCTTTTCGCCCGTTTTCCTTTTATCCGCTATGAGATCTCCGGCCCTTTCCGTGAGCAGATGGACAGCTTTATCCGCGGGGCCGGACTGAATCCGAAGCACATGATCGAAACGAGCAGCCTCGAAGCGGTTAAAAGTGCCGTTTTGAATGATATCGGTGTCGGTCTGATTGCCCGCAATCTGGTGGGTAAGGAACTTTCCGGCGGACAACTGGTTGAAATCAAACAGAATAAGCCTGTGGTCAAAATCCGCACCTCGCTGATTATTGCGACGCAGAAGATGAGTGATTCCCGTACCGCACGCCTCGTCGAGCTCATCAGTCTGAACTGGAACGGTATCCAGGCCTGACGCCTTACTTTGCTGAAAGAATCCCCTCGGTCACGCTGCGGATCAGTTTCGGAACCACATTGTAGGAATAAGGTTTATACACACGCTCCATCCAGGTATGTGCCCGTTTCCCGTATACTCCGATATCAAGAACAGGAATATTCAGTGCGCGGATCTTTTCCAGCGGCAATTTGTATGGCCGGCCCCAGCCCGGAAAATTGTCGATAATCCTGTCGGTTTCTTCCGCCGTTTCACTCATCGACAGGTAGCTGCTGTCGGCAAGGTAAGGAAAAAATCTTTTTTTGGCAAAGGGCTCTCCGGTCTCCTCCGAGGCCTTCGACAGAATCCGGTCCAGCAGACGATCGCAGCGGGCTTCCTCGGGTATCTCCTTTCGAAGATAATTATGCGGACAGTAGGGCGGGGCAAAGAAGACGATGACTTTCGGCCGTTTATCCCCGGCAGCCGACTCGAGGGCTTCGATAATTTTATAGCTGTTTATACGAAAATCTTCCGTCGGGTGTTCCGCAACCGTCTCTGCGATGATTTTTTCCACATCTGCTCCTTTTGCAGCGACCTCCGCGGCAAATTCGCTGTACGTCAGGACTTCGGTCTGCCAGTCGGGCAGAGGTCCTTTCAGCCCGCAGTTACTGGAAAAATCCTGATACTGTTTTTCCAGGAAACGTGCAAGATCCGTGCATGCCTGCTCCGCGGTCTGCTTCAGCTGATCCAGCACGGCTTGCGGCGTGCGCTCATACAGGAAACAGTTAAAGTACAGACGCGTGGTTCCTGCTGTCTGGACATTATAAAACGCCTTTTGATCACGCAGATACAGACAGGAGGGCGGAAGGACCACTTCACCCGGAATCCGCTCCGCCACATCCATATTGTTGTTCAATGCTTCATTAATTTTACTTGCAATCAGTGTCGGGTCAATACCGGAAAGGGTTTCCCCAACATGGGTTTCCCGCCCCCGGATATAGAAACAGCCGAGCAGTTTCCCCGCCGAACCGGTGTAGACATAGCGATTGGGATCCCCTTTATACAGCGGGCTGACAAAATCGCCGTTGATCGCAAGAACATAGTCGAGCTGTTTCTCCTCCTTCAGCCGGATCAGTTCATCAACGGCTTCCATTACGCCCTCATGATCATTCTCCTCAACAGGATTAAACATCACGAGCAGATTCCCTTTCAGCTTCTCACGGTGCTCCGTATAATAAAGCAGGTTGCTGAGATGCACGGCGTCGCCGCTTTTCATATCGAGCATCCCGCGTCCAAAAAGCCAGTCCCCGCTTGCCGCGTCTTTCTGCACATCCGGATCCTTATCATAATCCCTGAAATAGTTAAGCAAATCATCCGGATCCAGCGCATGGGGCTCAAGTGCACCGAAGTCATCGATACCGACCGTGTCCATATGACCGTGGTAAATCACTGTTTTCGCTGTGGGTTCCGCACTTTCAAGAAAGGCAAAGACATTTTTTCTCCCCAGCGCATCTCCTTTCAGATCCTGAGTCCAGACCAGATCGGGGTGCTTCTGAAACCAGGGATAAGAGCGGAGGATCTCCACCAGTTTATCCGCCATATCGACTTCCCCCGTGGTCCCATTGACACTTTTCACCCCAACCAGTGTACGGGCGATCTTTTCAATCCGGTCCGCCTGCTTCAGGTCTTTCAATTGCTGATACATGTCCATCCTCCTCCTTTATTCCTCAATACGATCCCGCTGCAGCACGAGCGATGAGCAGTGGATGCCTCCGCCCATCTTATTCAGTTCGTCGACCGGGATAGCAATCACTTCTACACCTGCTTTTTCCAGTGCTTCAATCGTCCGCACACCGAGTGAAGTAAACAGAACTTTTCCCGGTGCAAGGCACAGGCAATTCGTTGTCATCGGCGGATCGAGCGGATCCGTATAAATCAGTTTAATCCCCCGTTTCTGCAGATCCTGCAGAAACCAGTGCGGAACGTTGTCGGGATCGACCAGTGCTTTATCAACGTCAACCATGTTAAAGACTTCATCCAGATGGATCATACTCGATGGAAGATCAATCACCACCAGTTCCATCCCCTGCCAGGAAAGAATAGCACGCATCTGATCAATGCCCGCCTGGTTGACACGGATCGAGCGGCCGGTGATCGCCGTCTTCCTGTCGAGTACGGCGAAGCTGCCCCCTTCAAAAAAACCTTCGCCCTGAATGGATGCGAGGACCGGCATGCCGATCTTCGCCGCCGTTTTCAATGTCCTGCGGGTTTCGCCGGCTCTGAATTTCAGGGCAAAGCGGGCCAGAACCAGCCCGCCGGGAATGACCATGCCGACATCACGGGCAAACAGATTATTCGTCAATAATTCCCCGTCATCCTCCAGCGGAATCACCTCTACGCCCTCTTTTTTCAGAACTGAGGTCATCTGGTCATGCTGGTCCTGCATTTTAGCCAGATCAGGCAAATCTTTTCCGAGACAGTAGCTGGTAATCTTTCCGCTCTGATCACGAAGAATGCGCGCCTGTAATGCCGGCTCATAGTGCGCTTGATTCAATTCCAGGATTTCGTTTCCCGGCCTGTGGACAAATACTTTACGTACTTTCCCGACTGCATTGGTATTCCCCCAGTCGCTTCCCCAGTATGTCTCCAGAAGAGAACGGCTTTCAAACGGTTCTTTCACCATATTTTCATCCAGAAATTTATGTAAAACAGACAAAACGACCACCCCTCTATATCCAGTATTTTCCTGATGGAATAAAAGCTGACAAAGATCCGCTTCTTTAATCATAGTATAAACGATTGAATCAGGAAATTTAAAATTTTCAATACCATCAATCAGAATATTTTATAGGTGAATTGGTATCAGCTCATGATCTTCAAGAGGCCGGTTCCTTCTGCTCCCGCATTGCCGCGTTACAGACAGCCGGGGGGTTGTCAGAAATCATATTTTTGTCAGATTATTTGCCTGAATTAAATAGTATTGTCAGATTCTCTGACAATATGTTTGACGTTCTTCCCTCATTCGTTTATTATTAAGTGCGTAAACTTCATCCTTTCTGTTTTCGTATATCCTTAATGATACGGTTTGAGGGTCTCTACCGAGGAACCGTAAATTCCCGGCTACGAAAAAATATGCATGCATATTTTTTCGTAGCCCTTTTTTTGTTCCTATTCTACTGGAGGTGCGGAAAGTGACAAGAATACTGATTAAAAATGCCGGGCTGATCACGATGAATGCAAACGAGGACATACTGAAAGGCGATCTGCTGATTGACGGGGACCGGATTGTCTCTGTGGGTCCGGTCGTTCCGGAAAGGACGGCTGACCGGGTTATCGACGCATCCGGACGGACAGTGATTCCGGGTTTTATTCAGACGCATATCCATCTGTGCCAGACCCTGTTTCGCGGGAAAGCCGATGATCTGGAACTCATGGACTGGCTGAGAGAGCGGATCTGGCCGCTCGAAGCCGCGCATGACGCCGAATCGATCTACACATCGGCCCTGCTCGGGATTGGTGAACTGATGGCAGGAGGGTCAACCACCATTGTCGACATGGAAACGGTACATCATACCAGCGAAGCCTTTGAAGCCATCGCCAAAAGCGGCATACGCGCACTCTCAGGTAAAGTCATGATGGATAAGGGGGATGAGGTCCCGGCCGGGCTGAAGGAAAAAACTGCGGACTCGATTCAGGAAAGTGTCGACCTGCTGGAGAAATGGAACGGGCATGACAACGGTCGGATCCGTTATGCCTTCGCCCCGCGTTTTGTGATCTCCTGTACGGAAGATCTGCTCCTTCAGGTTCGGGATCTGGCGGATCACTATGGCGTGTTCGTCCACACGCACGCATCAGAGAACCGCGGCGAAATTGCCATCGTTGAACGGGAAACAGGCATGCGCAATATCATTTATCTAGATCATCTTGGGTTGGCCGGAAAGCGGCTGATTCTTGCTCATTGCATCTGGTTGTCCGAAGAAGAACGCGAGATCATTCAAAAACGCGGGGTTCACGTCAGCCATTGTCCGGGATCAAACCTGAAGCTCGCTTCCGGTATCGCGTCAGTCCCGCAGATGATCGCGATGGGGATCCATCCCGGTCTTGGTGCAGATGGCGCACCGTGCAACAACAACCTGGATATGTTCCAGGAAATGCGTCTTGCCGCCCTGATTCATAAGCCGGCAAACGGACCGACGGCAATGAATGCCCGCCAGGTCTTCCGCATGGCAACAATTGACGGCGCGCGTGCTGTCGGCATGGCCGACCAGATCGGCAGTCTTGAGCCGGGAAAGAAAGCCGATCTGGCCATTCTCAATCTCAATCAGTTTCACAGCAGTCCGTCATTCGGGACTGACCCCATCTCCCGCATTGTTTACTCAGCCATCAGTACGGACGTGGAAACCACGATCATTAATGGAAAAATCGTTATGGAAAAACGGCAGATGAAGACCATGGATCCGGACCTGGTCCTGAAAAGTGCTGAAAAGGCGATCCGCCGACTCATGAAACGGACCGGGTTGCGCGTATAAAAACCGGGGAACGTCAGAGTACGGTGGTTTGCCGTCCGGCGGATAGAATACACCACCCCGGGCAGAATAATTGAAAGGCTTTTCAATACCTGATTTAATAGAAGAGTAACCTGCCACAGAGGCTTCGCTTTTTTGATCATTTTTTCCAAATAAGGAGGAATTCAATGAGCCAGTATGAATTGCCTGAACTCGAATTTTCCCCCGACGCCCTTGAACCGTACATCGATAAAGAGACGATGATCCTGCACCACGATAAACATCACCGGACCTATGTCACCAAT
This sequence comes from Sporolactobacillus sp. Y61, assembly GCF_040529185.1. Classification (NCBI taxonomy): domain Bacteria; kingdom Bacillati; phylum Bacillota; class Bacilli; order Caryophanales; family Sporolactobacillaceae; genus Sporolactobacillus; species Sporolactobacillus sp. Y61. The sequence continues at coordinate 366,520 of NZ_CP159510.1, forward strand.
CTGAATGCGGCTCTTGATCAACATCCTGAACTGAAAGATCATTCGCTGACTGACCTGATTGCCCATGTCGAAAAAATTCCGGAAGATATCCGGACCGCCGTGCGAAATAATGGTGGCGGGCACTATAACCACAGCCTGTTCTGGAAGATCCTGATTCCGGGAGGGGCCCATGAACCCGCCGGAAAACTGAAAGAAGCCATTGAGAGCCAGCTCGGCGGATTTGACACGTTCAAATCGCGTTTTTCCGCAGCTGCTGCGGGACAATTCGGTTCCGGATGGGCCTGGCTGACGCTGGACGAGCGAAATCTGCTGCAGATTACCGGCACACCAAACCAGGACAGCCCGCTAATGAAACAGGAGAAGCCGATTCTTGGAATCGATGTCTGGGAACACGCCTACTATCTCAACTATCAGAACCGGCGTCCCGAATATATTAAAAATTTCTTCCAGTTGATTAACTGGGACTTTGTCACTGATGCCTACGAAAAAATCCTGAATAAAGGGTAACAGCGACAGGAGGTGGCCCGGCGCCTCCCGGCCTTTTCATGCTATAATACTTCCCCTGACCCTTCCGCGTGAAGTATCATAGTATTGAGGAAGTGAATGAAATGACCGAAGGACTGGGTCTGATCCTGATAGAATGTTGCGACTATAATCTGTTAACGACGCAACACCTGAAAAAAATTGCCGCGCACCCGGAAGTGGCCGTCATGCATTATGACTGTCTGAATGTCTGCGGCATGTGCAGTCTGCGACCCTTCGCCATCGTCAACGGGCAGCGCATCTTCGGAAAAACAGTGGATGAATGCCTGGACAAAATCCAGAAGAAAGTAAATGAAGAACTGGCGAAACTGACATAAGCGCTAAAAAAGGCCTTCCGACGGATCGGAAAGGCCTTTTATGATTCATATAAAAATTTCACACAGACCGCCTCGGGAACCTGAATCACCGATCCGGTTTCTGTCAGCCTGCCACTTTCAACGTCCCGCTCAAAGAGCACGACATTTCCGGAGTACTGGTTTGCCGCAATCAGAAAATGTCCTGATGGATCGATTTCAATATCACGTGGCCAGCTACCGCCTGCCGATACATACCCGGCAGGCGTTACTTTTCCCGAATCTGCTTCAGTCTGAAAAACGGCGATGCTGTTATGTCCGCGATTCGAAACATAAACGAACCGTCCGTCCGGACTTATTTTTACGGCTGCCCCGCTGCTTTGTCCGCCATAATCTGCAGGCAGCGTGCCGACAGCCTGGGATATGGAAAATTCTCCTGTTGCAGCACGGAAATCCAGGGTAAATAACTCATTACTCAGCTCGGAAACAACATAGGCGACCGGTGCTTGCGGGTGAAAAGCAATATGGCGTGGACCGGTTCCTGCAGGAAAGTCAAGCAGGCTAAGCACCTTCAGTCGCTGACCATCGATCTGATAAGTCGTCAGCTGGTCCGTTCCGAGATCAATGGTAACAATGTACGGTTGACCGGGCGTAAAATCGGCAAAATGGACGTGCGGTCCTTCCTGTCTGTCCGGATTGGCACTTGAACCCTGATGATAATCCGTATCCACGGGCGAGGCAATACCGGTCCCTGAATCAACCGGATAAAGGTCTGCCGTTCCCCGGTGATAGTTGCCTGAAAGAACATATCGATTGTCCGGATCAACAGCGACATAGCAGGGAGCAGCTCCCTCAGAAAGCTGCTCACCACTTTTTTTCAGCCTGCCGTCTTCAATACGCCAGGCAGCGACGCCGCCGGCACGACCTTTCCGGATCACCGAATATAAGTGCCGATTATCCCTGCTGACAGCAAGATATGTCGGATTGCCCGCCTCCGCGGCCACTTCGGGCTGAGACAGCGTCTTTTTTTCCGTGTCCAGTTTAAATGTATAAATGCCCTTACTTTCCTCTCTAGTATAGGTACCGACAAATCCTCTGATGGTGCTCATAAAATCCCCTCCCTCTGTTTTCCAGACGAAATTCTGTAAATACACAAACTGATGAAGCATTTAATGAATGAGAAGAGCACGGCCAGACTCATCAGAATCAGGTAACAAAAATTAAATCGGCCGATCCCGTCCATCATCCGGTCATGCAGCAGTGGATCTAGGATAACGCTTAACGTATTGGCGACAACAAAAAGCAGAAGCAAAGCGCCCGCGCCGCCTGCTGCACCGCGAATATCCTCGCGGCTGAGCGACATATGTGATGCGATGCACAGGGCAAGGATCACAAAGATCCAGAATCCGGGATTCGTCAGATGTTCCATTGAAAACAGTCCGCGAATCACAGCCAGAACGGCTTGTCCCAGCCTCAGCCAGCTTTCTTTTTCCGCAACCAGAAATACCGAGTGATCCATTGTGATCAATCGAAAGATCTGCTCAAAACTGTCCGGGACCAAAACGCGGATAAACAGCAGAATCGCCAGGCCTCCTCCGAAAAGAGGGGCCAGTCCGATAAACAGATTTCCCATCCGCTGGTACAGACTGTCGGGGTTATACGCATGATGCACATAACCAATGGTCCCATCCGGACTTGCCGGCTGCAGCAGCCTGACGGCAGTCACTTTATGACCAAAAAGCAGGCAAAGAACAGCATGGCTGATTTCATGGATCGGCGTACCCAGCCAGGCGGTCATGTATATCCCCTTCATCCCGAGTGAGTGGATCATCAGCGTATTAGACCAGCGTTCCAGATAGCCGAGAATGAATCCACCACACACCAGTCCGCCTGTCAGGGAGATAAAGGCCACCAGACTCTCCCAGAGAATCGACAGAGCAAGAACGATAAAACCGGAGATGAACATGAATCAGCGACGTCCGAGCTGCTGTTTTTCGAGGAAGGGTTTCAGTCTCATTCGTGCGGGAGCGGATAGACCGCGTGCAATTTCTGCCGTCCATGTATCGTCCCGCCGGTTGTCTGTCCGCGTTTTATAATACGTCCTGACCTTCTGATCATAGGTATCCATCATTTTTTCCGGAATATCCTTCTTGTACGTGTTCTTATGGAAGATCACTTCAAGGGGCAGGCGCGGCTTTTGTTCCGGCCGCTGATCCGGATAACCTACTGCGAGTCCAAAAAACGGAAACGTCCCTTCCGGCAGTCCAAGTAAAGCTGCCGTTTTATCTATATCATTCTGAATACTGCCGATAAAACAGATCCCGAGGCCCATGGATTCTGCAGCCACAGCCATATTCTGGGCCGCAAACGAAGCGTCACCGAGCGCAACAATCAGACGCTGAGTCGTATCCAGAATAGATGTGTCCGCACCCTGTTTTTCGCCAATTTGTTTATTCCGATACTGATCAGCGACAAAGACAAAAAAGCAGCCGTTTTCTTCGACGTACATCTGGTTGTTGTCTGCTATGATCCTTAACTGTTTTTTGATTTCAGGATCGTCCACACCAATGATTGAATAGGACTGGGTAAAACTGGAGGTCGATGCCGCCTGTGCACTTCTTACAAGCAGATTGATCTGATCTTCAGTCAGCGGTTTATTTTTAAACTTACGGATGGATCGATGATTTAACAGTGTTTCAATCACAGGATTCGCCTGCATGAATAACCTTCTCCTTCCAGCATATGTTCCTCTCTATTATACTTTTCCCGCGCGCCGGCTGCATGAATGGTGTTCGGACATAGGGTTTCCAGAATGACTCCAAAGTAAAAGAAACAGCGGGAGGAGGCTCCCGCTGCTTCATCGAGTATCAATTATTTCGTCAGTTCTTCAGTCAGCGGCGGCACAATCTGCTTCTTTCTGGACATCACGCCTTTCAGAGTAGCCTGATTATGATCAAGCGTGACATGGAAGGCATTCTCAGCGGCAGAAGCTGCTTTACCCAGGACCAGCGCTTTGGAATCACTGGTCAGAATATTCGTTACAGCGAGTACGAACAGGTCCAGATTTTTGTTATCAATTTCCTTCTGGATCGCCGCCTCAAGTTCTGCCTTTCTGGACAGTGCGTCATCAAAGTCAACCACGTTAACCTGTCCGATTTCAACACTGAATTTACCCATTTTAAAAGGCTTCATATCGAGCGTGATCAGCTCATCTGCCGATTTATCGCCGATATTGGTACCGGCTTTCAGCATCGTGAGACCATAAGACTCTGCGCTGACTCCGGAGAGTTGTTCCAGTTCCTTCGCCGCTTTGACGTCCTCTTCAGTGCACGTCGGTGATTTGAACAGCAGGGTGTCCGAAATAATTGCGGACAGCATCAGTCCGGCAATCGTTTTCGAGATTTCGACGCCGTTTTCTTTGAAAATCTTAACTAAAATTGTGGCGGTGCAGCCAACCGGTTCCGCCCGATAGTACAGAGGCGCCTTCGTTTCAAAATCGGCAATTCGATGATGATCGACAACGGAGAGCACCTCTACATCACGGATATCGTCGACGCTCTGTTTCGGTTCGTTATGGTCGACCAGATAAACGGCAGGGACTTCATTTGCCACGGTTTTAACCAGTCGCGGCACGGCGACATGAAAATGATTCAGAACATATTCTGTTTCGCCGTTCAGTTCGCCAAGACGTACGGCTTCAACATTCTCACCCAGTTTGTTCTTCAGATCGGCAAAAGCAATCGCCGAACAGATGGCATCTGTGTCAGGACTCTTATGCCCGAAAACAAGCACTTTTCCCATTTTTTCTACCCCTTAATCACGTATTATTGGCTACTCACAGAAAATCCGTTTATAGTCTCTAAATAAAACCATACCTTATGTGTTGGAGAGTTTCAATAGCCGGGAGCGTGCCAGACTCTCCGTACCGTTAATTTCTTCAAATCAATCTCAAAAACATCCGGATTTGACAGCTGCGCCCAGTCCTCGAAGCCATAGCCGCTGTCAAAAGACTGCAGCAGCAGAACAAGGAGATTTCCATGCGTGACCACAATCGTACTGCGCTCCTGCTTTTGCTGCAGATCCCGAATCACTGCCAGGCCCCTTTCCCGGGCTTCTCTGCCTGATTCCCCGCCTGGAAGAGAAAAATCTGGATCATGAAAGGATTGATTCAGTTTTTCCAGCCAATTTTGAACCGGCTTCCTGCTGAGCCTTCGTTCAGCCAGACGACCGTCTGTAAGGACTTTCATTCCCCTGACTTCAGCCGTCGGAGTGATGGAATCGATCGCCCTCCGCCAGGGGCTGGATACAATGGTATCCACCTCAATCCGACTGAAGAACCTGGCGAGCGACTGAGCCTGCTCGCTACCTCGAGTTGTCATCTGCGCATCCGGATCCTGCCCATTCGCTTCGCAGTGCCTGACAAGATAAATTTTTTCCATATTAAGTCATCCTTTCTGTTACTGGAGATCCCGGGATTCATCGTTCTGGTAAATTTTTCGCAGGACAGAAAAATAGACACTGATCTGAACGAGAGGGATCAGCATAATAATGAGAATCGGATAGGCCGGAAAATAATCATCAAAAAGCGGGTAAAAACACATCAGACCCGCGCAGACAGGTGCAATCAGCCACAGAACGGCAAAAGCGCGCCGGCAGGCCGCAGCGTTGATCGCCGTTTCTCTTTCATCTGCAGACGGCAGAATCAGCGGATACAGCCAGAATGATAGCCTTTCCTTCTTCTTATTTTTAAACAGGAGACAAGTGACGACCACAGAATAAATCAGAAGGGGAATCCAGAACAGCATATTAATCGATATCGTCCATTCGGACGCTGCGCTCTCAATGATTCTGGCAAACTGCTCATTTGCCGAAACCAGTGGAACAAGCGCAAGGGCAAAGAGGACAATTCCTGTCAGGCACAGGATATAAGATACAGTGAGCCGTTTCATTTCCGATCATCTCCTTTTTCCAGTTGAAAAACTTCCTCCATTTTTAAATCAAACACATGGCAGATCTCCAGCCCAAGGAGCAGTGACGGAACATAGTCCCCTTTTTCAATAGATGCAATCGTCTGCCGCGTCACACCGACCCTTTTGCCCAGATCGGATTGGGTCCAGTTATACCTCGCCCTCAATTCTTTTACACGATTTCGTAAGCAGCTCAAGAAATCACCTCAGTGATGGAAAAACAGTTAAACATTATGTTAAGTATAATTAACATATACCTGTCTGTCAATCCTGCTGATCGCCCTTTGATTTTTTTCCCTCTCCGATATTCCTTTACATTATATATGAGTTTGTTCCACTGTTTCCCGCCAGCGGCTCCGTTCTCCCCGGCCCTTTTCCCGAAAAAATTTTCGTCCTTTCTTAAGCATAAATAAACAGCCTGTCCGGATTCATGGACAGGCTCTGTTAAGCAAGCAGTCAATTTATCTCTTATTTTTTCTTCAGGCTTCGGGCAAAGGCATTCCCAATCGACTGGATACACTGAACAAGGATAATCAGAACAATAATTACTGCATACATGACATCCGGCTGGAAACGCGTATAGCCAAACTGATAGGCAAGATCACCAAGACCGCCGGCCCCGACAAGCCCTGCCATCGCTGTCTCGCCGATCAGGCCAATTGTGGCGATTGTCAGCCCGAGCACGATCGGCGCACGGGTCTCGCGGATAATGACCGACCAGACAATCTTCGGAGTGGAAATCCCCATCGACTGATAGGCCTCAATCACACCGCGATTCACTTCAAGCATCGCCGACTCCATGAGGCGGGCAATGTAAGGCGAACAGGAAACAACCAGCGGGAAAATGACACCCTTAACACCAATGGTTGTTCCCACAAGCGATTTGGTCACCGGAAGAAGCAGGAACAGCAGGATAATGAAAGGAATCGAGCGAATGACATTGATCAGTGTATTCAGGAAGGTATAGACCGTTGAATTTTCGACCTGACCGCCTTTGCGCGTCAGAATAAGAAAAACGCCGAGAGGAATACCAATTAACACTGAAAAGCCGAGAGCAATAAAGGTCATTTGCAGTGTCTGGAGAAAAGCCGTCCAGATCGCTTCACCCCATTGATTAAAAAAATCAGTCATGTCAGTCAGCGACCTCCTCAACGATAATCTGTTCGGCCTTCAAATAATTTGTCGCCTCACGAATCTGATCAGGATTTCCTTTGAGATGGACAAGCAGGTTGCCGATCGACTCCTGTTTTAACTGATCGATGCCGCCGGCGATGATACTGGGCAGTACATCAAAGCGGCGGGCCAGTGTCGCAAGTGCCGGATCTTTTGCTGATTCCCCGATAAAGGTCAGATGAACCAGTTTCCCTGTGCTTTTCAATTCCTGAAACAGCGGCGCGGGAATCCTGAATCGTGATTCATTGCGGACAAATTGTCTCGTCAGTGCCCTTTCAGGCCGGGCAAAAATGTCTAATACCGGGCCCTGCTCCACAATCCGCCCTTTTTCCATCACAGCCACACGGTCACAGATGCGTTGAATGACATTCATTTCATGGGTAATCAAAAAGACAGTGATTCCCAGTTCTTTATTAACCTTGAGCAACAGTTCGAGGATCGACTCTGTCGTGTTCGGATCAAGGGCACTTGTTGCTTCATCACTCAGCAGCACTTCCGGTTCATGAGCTAGCGCCCGTGCTATCGCCACGCGCTGCTTCTGACCACCGGACAGCTGGCCGGGAAACGCATGCATGCGATCCTGCAGGCCAACGACTTCAAGATACTTTTCCGCACGTGTCCTGATGACCTGTTTCGGTACACCTTCAAGCTTAAGCGGGATCGCAATATTATCATAGACATTTGCGGTCTCAAGCAAATTATATCCCTGAAAAATCATTCCGATTTTTCGGCGCATCTGACGCAACTTTTTATGTTTCAGTTTGAGAAGATCTGTTCCATCAACGAAGATGGAACCGCTCGTCGGGCGTTCAAGCAGGTTAATACAGCGAATTAACGTACTCTTTCCTGCCCCACTGTAACCGATGACCCCGAAAACCTCGCCTTTATTAAGGGTGAGCGTCACATCATCGAGCGCCTGAATTTTCGTCTTTCCTGTTACAAATGTTTTGGAAACATGATGGATATCAATCATTGAAGGGACTCCTTACCAGGCCGGCACAACGGAACCACCGAACTGTTTCTGAATATAATCTTTAACTTCCTGAGACTGGTAGTATTTTTTGATTTTGCCAATCACTTCATCATCTTTATTTTCCGTCCGGACAACAAAATAGTTCGGATAAGGATTATTCTTCAGAGGCTCATGGAAGATGGCATCCTTAAGAACGGTCAGACCGGCTCCCATAGCAAAGTTGGTATTAATCGCTGCAGCCGCCACTTCATCCAGCTGTTTCGGCAACTGGGCGGCGTCCATCTCAATAATTTCGAGATTTTTCGGATTCTCAACGACATCCCGCTTTGTCGCTGTGACGCCGGAACCTTTTTTCAATTTTATCACACCTGCTTTTTCAAACAGCTGCAGTCCGCGCAGCTCATTTGCCGGATCGTTGGGCACTGCAATTTTATCGCCCTTTTTCAATTGATCCAGATCTTTGATGGCCTTCGAATAAATCCCCAGCGGATAGGCAACAGTAGCAAAGGCATCGGTAATTTTATAATTCTTATTCTTGATCTGATCCTTCAGGAAAGGCATCGTCTGGTAACTGTTGGCGTCCAGACTGCCGTCATTCAAAGCGATATTCGGCTGGTTGTAATCGTTAAAAGACTTGAGATGGATCGTCAGCCCGTCCTTTTTAGCCAGTTTTACAACCTGCTCCATAACCTGCTGGTGCGGCCCGCTGGTCACCCCGACAGTCACCTCTTTCGTGCTCAGCTCGCCTGATGATGACCCGCTTCCGTTTCCACAGGCCGACAGTACAAAAACCAGTATAAAGATAAAAGCTGCTGATAGAACCTTACGCAAGTGTCTCATTTTCTTCCCCCCTGGTGCATCTGTTTGTTTTTTTCCGGTACATATATCCCTTATCCAGAATAAAAAAGGTAAAAAAAAAGCTTCTCCGATAAGAGAGGCTGTTCGTTTCCGAATTTCTCTTATCTCTCAGAATTTGCCACAGCGCATTCTGCAGGAATTAGCACCTTCATCGATAGATCATGAGGTTGCCGGGTTTCATAGGGCCTGTCCCTCCACCACTCTGGATAAGAAATATTTAATTAACCGATGGACTCATTTTACTATGAAATAAAAATTGTGTCAAAATAATTTTGTACTGGGCTTTTTGCGATGCTGATTTTTTTCATCACGCCAACATATTCAGCAGAGCTATACCGTTTGACCAGGCAAATCTTCTTCTTCTGCGTTTTGCGATCCCTTTCAAAGCCGCCACAGGCTATCTCCTATCTTGCGAGGGGTTTCATATCACTTTCTTCTAAATAAGATGTCTTGTCCTGAGAGCGAAAAGTAAAATAAGCGGATATTTTCCGGTCAGGGGCATAACGGCGCGCTTTTCGGGGAGTACATAAGGGGAGATTTTCCGATTAAGCCGGGCAAAAAGCTCCATTTCCCCGTTTCTCCAGTCAATAGGCGGAATCTCTCCGTCTATTCTAGCTATTCTTAAATTAAATGACTCAGTAAGCGGAATTTTTCCGTCTATTCATCTGAGCAGGCGCTTAATCGGATCCCCCCAACCGATAAGGGCGGATTCCGGGAAACCTTCCTCTGCACTTTTCATATGGGTGTAAATTGTCCCTGATTTTTGACCATACATGCCCCCTGTTTTGGGAGAAAATAATTTTTACGCAAGGCGCCCCCCAATCGCCATGAGCTTGTATCTTTTTATTTCCGTCAATCTTTATATGTCAATGATTCATATCTCATTATGATCCGTAAATCAGCCTTTATCCGTCATATTTCATAAATATTTAACATTTTTAAGCGTTTTCACTAGAATTGACCGGTTGACAGATTTATAATGTAGCTAACAAAGTGAAGGGTGATGGACACATATGACAGAAACAATAGCAGTAGAAAAACATGAAAAACTGGCAAAATCAGTAACTTCTCCCAAGAAGTTCATTGTTGGAAAAGGCATTTTAAAAAATATCAGTAATTATATAGCGCCCCTCGGTGATAACGCTTACTTTATATGTGATGAATTTATTTATGAACGTGCTGAGGAAGAGGGAGGCGCTTCATTTAAAAACGGCGCGAAGGCAACATTTGAAAAGTTTAATTACGAGTGTTCTGACGCAGAAATTACCCGGAACAGGAAACTCGCCCAGGCCTGCGGCGCCAATGTAATCGTCGGTATTGGCGGCGGAAAAACGCTTGACACTGCTAAAGCGACTGCCTACTTTGAAAAATTACCCGTTGTCATTTATCCGACCATCGCCTCAACCGATGCGCCATGTACGTCTCTGGCCGTTATCTATACACCGGAAGGACAGTTTGATCACTATCTGGATCTTCCCAGTAATCCGGATATGGTGATCGCCGATACTGAAATCCTTTCCGCCGCTCCGGCACGTTTCTTCATTGCCGGGATCGGCGACGGACTCACCACATACTTTGAATCCCGGGCCTGCTACAGAGCAGACGGGATCAATCTGGCTGCCCTTAAACCGTCTCTGATCGGTGTCGGCCTTTCAAAACTCTGTTACGATACCATCCGCCGTAATGCCGTTCCTGCCGTCCGTGCAGTCGAAAAAAGATTATCAACAACAGCTGTTGAAGCGGTCATTGAAGCAAGCATTTACCTCAGTGGTGTCGGAGCAGAATCAGGAGGACTTGCCGCAGCCCACGCCGTTCATAACGGAATGACCGCCGTACCCGCCCTTCATCGGGCGCAGCATGGCGAAAAAGTGACTTTCGGTCTGCTGACTCAACTTGTTCTTGAAAACGCACCAATTGAAGAGATGGAAGAAATTATAAAAATCATCAAAGCGGTTGGCCTTCCTCTGACATTGAAAGATCTCGGCGTTGATAAATTCAATGACGATGAATGGAGAAAAGTGGCCGAGATGGCCTGTGCCAAGGGAGATACCATGTGTAACATGCCATTTGCTGTGACGCCTGATGATGTCTTTAACGCCATTGTCACTGCCGATGCCATTGCCCAGTCCTATCATGACTGAGTGAAAGGTCACCCTTTTACCAGCGAAGAAAAGAGGACAGCCACAACATGGCTGTCCTCTTTTGGCGTATTCCGTTTTGCCGAAAAAATGATTCAGACCAGTCTTTTTCTGATCTGTGCACTGATAAAATCAATGATCGACACAAAGATAATGATCAGAATCAGCATCATGCCGACCTGTTCCCAGTTTCTCTGCATGGAAGCCAGAATCAGGGGCGTACCGATCCCCCCGGCACCGACAACACCGAGAATCGTCGATGCCCGGACGTCTATTTCATATCGATAAATGGCGAAGGACGAAAATTCCGGAATCACCTGCGGCAGAACACCGAACCACATGATCTGTATTTTATTGGCTCCGTTTGCTTTCAGTGCTTCGATGACCGTCATGTCAATCGATTCGATGACTTCGGAGTACAGTTTTCCGAGCATGCCAATGGAGTGTACGCCTATGGCAAGCACCCCGGCATAGGGACCGATACCGAATGAACCGACAAAGATAATCGCCAGAACAAGTTCCGGGAAGGCCCGGATAGCGTCCAGAAACAATTTGCCGAAATAGGAGAATCTTTTCAGCATATTATTAGCTGCGAGAAAAGCAAAGGGAATCGCGACTACGGCAGCAATCGCCGTCCCGGCATAGGCAATGGCCAGCGTCTGAAACATCAGCAAGGTAAACTCGCCAATGCGCCCCTGCGTCACCGGATCGAAGAACGTACCCCAGAACAGCCGTTTCAGAATACCGGAAGAACTAATCGAAGAACCGTGATAGGTCAGATCGGTCATCGAGAAGGCGATGATATAAAGTACAATCAGCACAAGGGCAACAATACCGAATGTGATTCTGCGTTTGAGATGTTTCGGTTTCTGCACGTCAACATAATTCTCATCCATCAGACCAGTCGCCTCCTCAATTGGTTACTGATCAAGTCGATAATAGCTACGGCAAAGAATGTATAAATAATGATGGTGGAGACATTCGCATAATTAAACAGTGAGAGCTGCTGCTTCAGGATCAGGCCAACCCCTCCGGCGCCAACGAATCCGAGAACAACAGATGCACGGACATTCAGCTCCAGCACATACAGGGTATATGAGGTGAACAGTGGCAGAATCTGAGGCATGGCCCCATACCAGATCACCTGAATGATATTGCCTCCCGTCGCCCGAATGGCTTCAAGCGGATCCGGGTTTATCGCTTCTATCGTCTCGCTGATCATTTTTGCCAGAATTCCGAATGAGAACACACATAATGCACAGATGCCGGAAAGGGGACCGAGTCCGATCAAAGCGACAAACAATACCGCCAGAATCAAATCCGGAATCGTTCGAATAATATTCAGAAAAAAACGTGTGATCTGATACAGCCATTTGTTCCGATTAATATTTCGGGAGGCCAGAAAACTGAACGGAAGAACAACAAGTGCTGAAAATGTTGTCGCCAGCAGGGCCATGTTCCATGTTTCGATCAGGCGTTCAATAGCCCGGGAAGTATAGCCCCAGTCCGGCGGAATCAGATCGTGACTGATAAACTGAATCACATAAGGAAGTCCCGAGAAAAACTTAACCGGTGAGGATCCGGATACACGGGCGGACAAGGCATACAGTGCAATGACAATGACAACAATGGCCGTCAGTATCCATTTTCCTCTCGCCGGCATAAGTGGAATTTTTACTGACTTTTGTTGAGAGTTCTGCGGCATTTAATTCACACTCCCGCGACGCATGTCGTTATCCTTTATCTTACGACCATAAATTTCTTCGAATGTGGTTTCAGAAACCGTGTCGACCGATCCGTCAAAAACAATTTCACCGTTTCTCATGCCGACGATCCGGTCTGCATACTCCATCGCCATATCAATAAAGTGAAGATTAACAATGGTCGTAATCCCGTCTTCCTGATTAATACGCTTCAAATCGCGCATGACCACATGGGAGGTCGGCGGGTCAAGACTTGCGACCGGCTCATCTGCAAGGATGATATTCGCCTGCTGTGTCAATGCACGGGCAATGCTCACCCGCTGCTGCTGGCCCCCGCTCAGTTCATCCGCCCGTGAGTAGGCCTTCTCAGCGATACCAATCCGCTTCAGACTGTTAAACGCCAGCTCCCTGTCTTTCTGTGAAAACAGCCCGAACATACTGCGTATCGTTCCGGTGTAACCCAGGCGTCCGGTCAGTACGTTTCGCAAAACCGACATCCGATTGACCAGATTGTAGTTCTGAAAAATCATGCCGATATTTTTTCTCAGATGCTTCAGTTCATGTTCCCTGTACCTGAGTGTATTTTTCCCATTAATGAGCAGTTCGCCTTCCGTTGGTTTCACAAGCTGATTAATGCAGCGCACCAGGGTTGATTTTCCTGCTCCGGATAAGCCGACAACAACCACAAATTCACCGGAATCAATTTTCAGATTGACATGATTCAATCCTCTGTGTCCGTTTGGATAGGTCAGCGAAATATCGCGAAATTCAATCATGTACATTCCCCTTTTTTATCTTGCTGATTACCGTTCTGCCCATACATTGGCAAAGGTGTACCTTCATCCTTCCTGATCCCGGGCCATTTCTCTTTATGTACTGATTATATTAAAAAAAGAGGGGAGCACCGACTCCCCTCTTTTTTCTGAAGCCCTGCTGATTATTCGAGCTTGTCTTTGAATCGCTCATATACTGTGCGAACAATATCGTAATCTTTATCGGTTGCTTCCGCAACGCCGTCCCAGGAATAGACATCGTTCATCACTTTCAAAGCCTCTTTATCGTCATTGATTGACATAAATGCGTTCTTAATTTTCGTTTTCCATTCTTCAGGCATATCTTTACTTACAGAAACACCATCATTAGGAATTTTATCTGTATAGCCAATGACTTTGAGCTTGTCCATAACATCCGGAGCATCTTTTTTGACAACGGTTCTTGCATCTTCAAAAGTGGTTGCAAAATCAGCCTGACCATTGTAAACGGCAAGAACTGCGCTGTCGTGTCCGCCGGCAGCCTGCTGGGTATAGAAGGTTTCCAGATTTTTAACACCCTTGTCCATCAAAAGTGAACCCGGGAACAGATAACCGGATGTCGACAGTGGATCCGGATATGCCCATTTCAGGCCTTTGGTTTTGGCAATATCGTCAACGGATTTGAGTTTAGAATTGGCAGAGACAACAAACTGTGCACGATAAGTATCCGATCCCAGACGAATCGCTTTGACAAGAACTTCTGCATTGGCACGGTCGGCAGCCTGAACATAACCGAAAGGATTCGTAAAGCCGATATCGATGGTGCCGCTTCTCATACCTTCAACAAGACCGGAGAAATCTGTCATGACCTGTGCTTTAACCGGCACGCCCAGTTTTTTCGACAGATAATCCGAAAGCGGCTTAACCGTGTCGGCAATCTGGTCAGCTTCCTGTGACGGAACAAACCCCATAGTCAGTTCTTTGATTTCTTTTTTGTTTCCGTTTGATCCTGAGTCTCCTGACGCCGAATCGTTATTGCCGCAGGCCGCAAGCAGAAAAACAAGGGCACACGCCATCATGACTGCCAGTATTTTCTTCACTTCATCTTCCCCCCAAAGAATATGTGTAAATTTTGACAAGCTTCTTTTTCATTATATACTAATCATTCTTACGTTTCGACTGTGTTTTGTTATTTTATTTATGTTTATTTTTAGATATCTGCGCATAAAAAAAGCTCCCTGATCAGAAGCTTTTCCGTGATTATTCTGTTCATTTGTCAGTCGACGGTGTCGCATAGCCCTCAGGGTGACTGCTGTGCCAGGCCCAGGCATCTGTCAGAATTTCCGGAATATTTGTATGTTCCGGTTTCCAGCCCAGAGTTTTCTTTGCCTTATCTGATGAAGCAATGAGTGTACTCGGATCACCTGCCCGGCGCGGAGCCACTTCAGCAGGGATCGGCTTTCCGGTAACGTCCCGTGCCGCCTGGATAATGTCTTTTACTGAGAAGCCTTCGTTTGAACCCAGATTGAAAACATCGCTCTTTCCGCCATGAATCAGATAGCTGAGTGCAAGCCGGTGGGCAGCAATCAGATCTTCAATGTGAACGTAGTCACGAAGACAGGTTCCATCTTTTGTCGGGTAATCATCACCGAAAATCAGGATTTTTTCCCGCCCGCCGGCAGCTACCTGAAGTACGATCGGGATCAGATGCGTTTCCGGGTGGTGATCCTCCCCAATATTTCCTGATTTGGCTGCGCCGGCGACATTAAAGTAACGTAAAGCGACATAGCGCATGCCGTACGCGCGGTCACACCACTTCATCATCTTTTCCATGGTCAGCTTGGTTTCACCGTACGGGTTCGTCGGCTGCGTCGGCATATTCTCGGTAATCGGTACCTTTTTCGGCTCCCCGTAAGTTGCTGCTGTTGAAGAGAACACAATGTACTTTACATGATTTTCATGCATCACTTCAAGCAGAATCTGCATGCCGTATACATTGTTATTAAAATATTTCAGCGGCTTTTCCACGGACTCGCCGACGAGCGAATTGGCAGCAAAGTGGATCACGCCCTGAATGGACTCCCTTTTGAACACGGAATCGAGGAATGCCTTGTCACGGATATCACCCTCATAGAATTTCGCCTGCGGGTGCAACGCTTCCCTGTGTCCGGTCTGCAGATTGTCGACAACAACCACATCTTTTCCTGCATCAATCAGCTGATGAACCGCGTGTGATCCGATATAACCGGCACCGCCTAATACTAAAATCGACATGAACTGATACCTCCCGTATGTATAAAGCCTTCTTTATTATACTTCAAGTCCGTCTTACATTTATGAGAAAGTTATCGTTTGATAAATTGCAGATTAATCGATGACTGAAGGGCCCGTTCAACATGTTTCTTGTGCTTTTGTGCAGCCTGTTCTTCAAAATAGGCATCATCATGGTAAAACACCGAAAAATGGAGCTTTTTCTTCGCTGTCTGCTGAACGGTGACTTCATCAACGACGTGTTGTCTTGTCCGGTCAAAATCGTGAGCAAGCCGCAAAACCGCTCCCAGCGTTTCATACATTTTCAACTCATTTTTACTCACTATTTTCGCAAAGGGAGCGGCAAAGTCAAGCAGTTTTGAACGATTCTTGAAAGAAGCAATCAGGGCAACAGCCAGTCTGTCGGGGTGACTGATGCCGTTAATATTAATATTGGTAAGCAGATAGAATGTATGGGCACTGCTGGACTCATTATTTACATATTCGCCTAAATAGGCCAGATCGGCGCTGTGCGAGAGCAGCCAGGCCGACCGTTTCTCCGGAAATGACCGACTGATAAATGGAAGAATGCCGTCAAAGATCTGAAAGGCCAGTTTTTTGACATAGTTCGTGTGATGATAATCCAGATTAAAGTTCCGCCTTAAATGGCGAATACTTTCATTAAGGACATAAGGAATTTGGTTCATCCCCCGCTGCCTGAGCATCCACTCATAAAAGACGCCTTCCCTGAGCCCTTCACCGCTCAGAATGAACTGATCACCCTGATTCAGTTTTACCAGCATATTAATGACTGCAGAAGCCGGAAGAATGATGTCCGCTCTGTCTTTGGAAAGCCCGTCCATCGATTCCCGCTCGCTCAGGGACATCGATGCGAGTTCGTGAGTCAGGTGGTTCAGCCGGGCCCGCGGAAGGGTGTACTGGTGCAGGCCCACCATCGGATAATGCTGCTGCATCTGATCAATCCGCGCCAGATTACGGGCCGTTCCGCCGATACCAATAACCGGAAGATTCTGATTGACCAGCCAGTCATAAGCGGAGAATGTCTTCTTCAGAAAATCTTCCAGCTTATCCCGTGCTTTCGGATCCCCTCCGGCGTAATATGTCTTATAAAGGGTCACCGCCCCAAAGGCGAATGAATGGGCATGGATCATCTCCCGGTTGCGAAAGACGGTCACTTCCGTACTGCCGCCGCCAATATCGATTGAAATTCCGTTTTCGATATAAGTTGAATTAATAATGGCATAATACCCGTAATAAGCCTCTTTCAACCCGGAAAGCAGGCGGATCGTGAGACCTGTGCGCTCTTTAACCCGGGCGAATACCTGATCCCGATTCTTCGCCTTTCGCATGGCGGCAGTTGCCACTGCATCAATAGCTGTTATGTTTTTCTCTCTGGAAATGATGGATCGAAACCGTTGAAGAACCGTTAACAGAATGGAAATACCGGTTTCACTTAATTGATCATGTGCATCTATGTAGTTGCTCAGTCTGGCTACTGCTTTAAAATTCAGCAGCTCTTCAAAAAAATAATGCTTATCTATGCCGATGACCACCAGCCGGATGGAGTTCGAACCAATGTCAATCATGACATGTTTCTGTACGATCTCCATAAACTCCCTCCTTTTCACTCCCTTAAAAGTATAGCGCATTCGGAAGTTTTGTGCCGCTCACAATGGATGAAGGATTAATGTGAACGTTCGGCAGATGTTTCTTCCTGCTTCCCGGCAGATGCGTCAGTCTGATCATCCTTTCCTTTTGTCGTCTGTGTTTTTTTCATTTTATCGGGATAAAGAGGAAGCGCGACCTCGCGTTTTGTCAGCTCGTTTTCAATCGCGCGGACCATCTGTCTGATCACGGCCACCCGCGCATACCATTTACTGTTGGCAGGAATGATATGCCAGGGGGCGAAGCTGTTGTCTGTCTTCGCGAACATCTCTTCCGCCGCAATTTGGTAATCCTTCCACTTCGCCCGGTTACGCCAGTCCTCTTCAGTGATCTTCCAGCGCTTTAATGGATTGGCCTGCCTTTCCCGGAAACGCTTCAGCTGTTCATCATTACTGATATGGAGCCAGAACTTTTCAATAATATAGTGATCATCGGTCAGCAGTTTTTCAAAACAGTTGATTTCATCATAGGCCCGCTGCCATTCCTCTTCCTTTGCAAATCCTTCAACACGTTCAACGAGCACCCGTCCGTACCAGGAGCGGTCAAAGATGGCGATTTGCCCGTATTGAGGAATTTTTCGCCAGAATCGCTGCAGATAATGATATCTTTTCTCATGGGGTGCCGGAGCAGCAATGGAAGACACCCGCACCCCTCTGGGATCAAGATTGGCAACGGCCCGTTTGATGGCTCCGCCTTTGCCCGCGGCATCCCATCCTTCAAATACAAAAATGACTGCTATGCCACGCTCGACAAGGACATGCTGCAGCGTCAGCAGTCTCAGCTGATACTTTCTGAGTTTCTTTTCATATTTCTTTTTATTCTTCATTGTTTTTGTCAGATCAACATGATCCAGACGGGTTTCCTTCACTATTTTTCAACTCCCTTTCATATCTTTGCATCGTTTATCCTTTATCATTTGAAACATTTCATCCATCTGACGTTCAATCCTCCGCTGTATGTCCGGATCAGGCAGAGGATTTTCAGCCTGTTTATCCACTTTCCTGTCTAAAAGATAGACGCCGGGGAGCGGTTTTCCCTTCATAAATGCGAGGACCGGCTTCAGGGCAAAGTCCAGTGCCATGAAATGTTTCTCCGTCCCCCCGATCATCAGTGGAAGAACTGGCTTTCCTCCGAATACATCTCTGGGCAACAGATCAAGCAATGCCTTTAATATGCCCGTCATAAAAAGATTGTACACGGGTGAAGCAATAACATAGCCGTCCGCCTCAGACAGCGCTTCCAGCATCCCGTGAAGTGGCTCCCCGCGATAATCCGGCTGAAAAAACTGCCCCGGGGGAAGATCACGTACCGAATAAGTGCTGACCCTGACGCCACGTTTTTCAAACTGTTTTCCTATATAATTAAGGACCGTATCGGTTCGGGAGGCGGATGCCGGGCTTCCCGAGATCATGACAATTCTATCCATTAATTCTCTGCCTCCATTCAACCCTGCTTCAACGGACGATTCTTAGTCAGATTATGAATAAATCCGGATTATGTTGCTGCAGGCATATTTCGTCTTCTGAAGGCCACACTAATCAGGACGGTTCATCCGTCCAAACTATAACAGAAAGCTGTGAATCACCTTGGCGGAAAAAAAACATTCAGAAGAAAAGCACAACTCCAACGGTCTTGCATCCCGTGCATTCAGCGAAGAATTAGCTCAGCCCATGGATGAACATTCGGTCGAAGAACGGGAACGCGCGCAGCGTACCGGCGACGAATATGGCTCTGATTCCAAAAAAGAGCACAGCGAAAAGAAATAATTTAAGAAAAAAGGATCTGCGGCATGCTCCGCGGATCCTTTTTTATCCCGCATTAACAGTAAGACGCCCCCTCAGGGTACGAGTTCAACTGACAGTCAGTGGCGGATGAAGAAAATCCCCACTGTCTGACGTTTCACTTTATTCAGGATGCAAACCCATGGAAACCTGGAAAACCTGACTTAAGTATAACAGAAGTGGGATATCGATCGGCATGATCTGCTTCTCAATTTTTGAACGAATGGATCGGCGATGGAATACGCCCGCCCCGTGCAATGAAATCTGATGAGGAGTATGGGCTGACGGCCATAACCGGTGCATGACCGAGCAGACCACCGAACACCACCTGATCCCCGACTTTCTTTCCCGGGGCGGGAATGACACGTACGGCCGTCGTCTTATTATTGATCACACCGATTGCCGCTTCATCCGCTATCATCGCTGAAATGGTTTCAGATGGCGTCTCACCGGGAATCGCGATCATATCCAGACCGACTGAGCAGACCGCCGTCATCGCTTCAAGTTTGGACAGACTCAGCGACCCCTTCTCCACCGCCTCAATCATGCCGGCATCTTCCGAAACAGGTATGAAGGCCCCACTGAGCCCGCCGACATGACTGCAGGCCATCACGCCGCCCTTTTTCACCGCATCATTTAATAAGGCAAGGGCCGCCGTCGTACCATGTGTGCCGGCAGATTCAAGTCCCATTTCTTCAAGAATACGGGCGACCGAATCACCAACAGCCGGAGTCGGTGCAAGCGACAGATCAACAATACCGGCTGGAACACCCAGCCGCTGCGAGGCCTCATGCCCGACAAGCTGCCCCATCCTTGTAATTTTGAAGGCAATTTTCTTCACCGTCTCGGAAACGACATCAAATGGCTTTCCTTTAACCTTCTCAAGTGCCCGTTTCACAACACCTGGTCCGCTGACGCCGACATTCAGGATGCATTCTGCTTCGCCGACACCATGAAAGGCACCGGCCATAAAAGGATTATCCTCGACAGCATTGGCAAATATGACCAGTTTTGCACAGCCCAGACCCTGATCATCCGCTGTTCGTTCAGCCGTCTTTTTCACAACCCGTCCCATTTCAGCGACCGCATCCATATTAATACCGGCTTTTGTCGAACCCACGTTAACTGAAGAGCAGACCCGCCCGGTTTCAGCCAGGGCTTCAGGAATGGAGGCAATCAGCTTACGATCCCCTGAAGTACAGCCCTTCTGCACCAGTGCACTGAATCCGCCGATAAAATTAACACCTGTTGTTTCAGCTGCTGCATCCAGCGTTTTCGCAAAAGCTGTATAATCCTGATCCTGCGATGCACCGGCAACGATGGACACCGGGGTCACTGAAATCCGTTTATGAATGATCGGGATGCCAAACTCATTTTCAATATCCTCACCTGTACGCACCAGGTTTTCAGCCAGGCGGGTAATCTTGTCGTAGATCTTATCCCGTGCCCGTTTTCCATCACTGTCTATACAGTCCAGTAATGAGATGCCCATCGTAATCGTCCGGATATCAAGCTGTTCTTCCTCGATCATCCGGATGGTCTCTAATATCTGTTTTGTTTCCATTTTCTCTGAAAACCTCCGTATGCATTATAAGCTGTGCATTGATGTAAAAATTTCTTCCCGCTGGACCTTAATCTGAACGTTTAATTCAGTACCCTTTTCTGTCATCGCCTTTTTGATATCACCAAAATGTTCTCCGGCCTCTGTCAGGTCAAGAATCATCATCATCGTGAAATAGCCGTTCATAATCGTCTGCGACACGTCAAGTATATTCACATGTAAGTCGGCCAGTTTACCACTGACTCCGGCTATAATTCCCACCTTATCCTTACCGATAACCGTTAAAATTGCTTTCACCTTCGACACTCCCTGTCTGATCTTTTTATCTGCCTGAACCCGGCGACTGAGCATTGACAAAAACGCTTTATTTATATAAGATTATAACTGTCTTTTAAACGAAAATCAGAATATGCGGGTGTAGTTTAATGGTAAAATTAGAGCTTCCCAAGCTCTCGTCGTGGGTTCGATTCCCATCACCCGCTTCACTTACCAGGGAACGGAGATCTGTCCGTTCCCTTTCATTTTCCCTTTTTTCGCTTCCGTTCAGATGCTCGTGACCTTACCGAACGATTTCAGGTGATCAATCCGGTTATAGTCAACAATGTCCCATGAATCACCCTGTGAGCGAATATGGCTGATGCACGTATTAAACAATTTGGTTTTTCCTGTGCCTATCTCTCCGCTTGAAAGCGTGGCAAGGATTACATTAATCAGTCCGCCATGAGCAACCAGGAGAACAGATTCATCCTGATACCTGCCGCGAATCTGATCCAGACCGGCCATCACACGTTTCTGAATTGAGCTGAATGGCTCCATGCCCGGGATATGTCCATCGGGAAAATGGCTATCTCTTTCATTTACTGTCATTCCAGATGCCCGTCCATAATCCTTCTCAATAAAATTACTGTTGACAAACAGTGGTAAATGGCCGACATAGTGGTTACAAATCAACGCCGTTTCTTTTGCCCTTAACAGCGGGCTGGAATATACGGCCGAAAATGTCGAACCCCTCAGGTACCTGCCGACGATCATCGCCTGCTGCTCGCCCCTCTCATTCAGTGGGATATCCTCCCGTCCCTGCAGTTTTCCCATCGCGTTCCAGTCTGTTTCGCCATGCCTTACGAGGCATATTGCCGTCATCGTTCATCCTCCATCTGTCTGTTACCTGAACACAGCTCAGAAAGCCTCTGTTTTCTGAGCCTGTGCTACAGATATTTTTTGATTTTTTGACCCGTTAAAAACATTATAACGAAAATATACCGTCCGTGTTTCATACAAAAAGAAACTTTTTTTATTGATCAGAGATTCGTCCCGCAGGTCAGCCTGCTGATCCACAAAGCTGCGCGATATGATAGCGAAGCAGCGACACCATCGTTTCCGGAGTGAGCCGGTCCGGGCGCAATAAGCCATGTACCGCCAGACCATCCAGAAGGGCATACAGTCTTTCAGTTTCCAGCCGGCGGTTGATAGCCCGGCTGATCAGCCCGGAGCCGGAAAGCCGGTCGATGACTATCGAACAGGCTAAACGCAGTTTATCATCCATTTCATCACATAAAGATCTGAAAACCGGACGATGGATCACTCCGGCCGTAAACGCATACCACACCTCCATTTCCAGCCGTTGTTCCTTATTAAGGGGTAAAAACTGACTTAAAAGCTGGACGGATCGTTCTACCGGTGTACCGGAAAAGGTAAGCTTCTGAAAACGTCCTTCAATCCTGTCTATGACCAGCTTCATGGAAAATAACAGCAGATCTTCCTGGCTGTTGAAATAGTGGCGCATCGCTCCCGCAGATAAGCCGGCTTCATGAGAAACTTTTCGGACCGTTGCGCCTGATATACCCTCATTTCTGATTGTACGCCAGCAGGCTTCTGCTACTTTTTGTTTTCTTTGATCATGATCTACTTTTTTTGGCATATCCAAAGTATAACATGGTTGATTTAAATCATACAGTTGTGTTAAAATGTTTTTAACACATTTGTGTTAAATTAAACAGCGGGGAGAAAATGGTATATGATTTATTGGTTTATCATCGCGGATGAGATCAGTTTCTGGTTATTCATTTTACTTGGATTAATCACCCGATACATTATGAAGAAAGAAAAACTCAGCCTTTTCTTTTTTATTTCCACGCCCTTTCTGGATCTTCTTCTTCTGATACTGACTTTTTTCGATCTCAGAAGCGGTCATCCTGCCAGTTTCGCTCACGCTCTAGCAGCCATATATATTGGTGTCAGTATCGCCTTTGGTTCGCAGATGGTCAAGTGGGCTGATGTCCGTTTTGCCCATCACTTTGCCGGTGGGCCCGCGCCGGCAAAGAAACCGAAGTTCGGAAAAGCACATGCCAGATGGGAAAGACAGGGCTGGTACCGTCATTTGCTGGCCTGGTTCATTGGGTCAGGACTGATGCTCGTCGTTTATTTCCTGTCCGGGCATCCCGATCAGAATGAAGTGCTTTTTAAAACCGCCCGTCTGTGGCTGATTATCCTCGCTGCCGATTTTATTATCAGTTTCAGTTATACCCTGTTCCCGAAAAAAGACGCGCAAAAATCCACATGGTGAAAAAGCGTCTGCCAACTGGCGAATCGAGCGGCGCCAGTGTTCATTTGTTCTGATCCTTTTCCCGCGAAAAATTTTGATATAAAAAAGCCGGTCACCCACAATAAAGGGACCGGCGATATTTTTGAATGACAGGATAAGAGCAGCTCCGGATCAGCAGCCTGGCTGACTCAGTCAGGCTTTCTATCTTTGTCCCTTAATATAAGGTACCCCGTCCGCCTTTGGTGCTTCCGCCCGGCCGACAAATCCGGTCAGAACGATCAGAGTCAGCACATAAGGCGCGGTCAGCATGATCACCGACGGCAGCTGATCAAGATATGGAATTTGCTGGCTGGTGATGCTCAGCGCCTGTGCAAATCCGAAGAACAGAGAAGCGCCCATTGCCCCTATCGGATGCCATTTCCCGAAAACCATCGCAGCCAGTGCCAGGAAGCCCTGACCGGCAATCGTCGACACATTATAGTTGGAGGTAATAGTGACCAGGTAAACCGCACCGCCGATCCCGCCGAATAGACCACTTAACATCACACCCATATACCGCATCTTCGTGACATTAATCCCCAGCGTATCGGCAGCAGCCGGGTGTTCACCTACTGAACGCAGTCTGAGCCCAAACGCCGTTTTATAGATGATATACCAGACCACAAACGCAGCCAGTATGGCCAGATAGGACGTATAGGTCACCTGCTGGAAGAAAATCGGACCGATGAAGGGAATATCCTTCAGCACGGGGATACTGATTTTATCAATGTTGTTTTCAATATACGGTGTCTGTCCCTTCCCGCTGAAGATCATCTTAACAAGAAAAATGGTCAATCCGGCCGCCAGAAAGTTCAGTGCCACACCACTGACCGTCTGATCTGCCCGAAAGCTGATCGAGGCCACCGCATGAATCAGGGAGAACAGCCCGCCGGCGATGCCGGCAATAAGAATGGCGAGCCAGGGAGATGCAGCCCCTGCTCCCGCCTGCTCAAGACCAAGCGTGCAGACAGCTGCCGTAAAAGCACCAATGGCCATCAGGCCTTCCAGACCAATATTAACGACACCTGACCGCTCTGAAAAAACACCTCCGAGCGCAGTAAAAATCAGAGGGGCTGCTGTCAGTAAAGTGGAAGGAATGATAATCGTCAACACTTCAAAGAAACTCATTATTTATTCCCCCTTCCTGCAAACCGCAGCCAGATCCACTTTATGACATAACTGGAACCGACAAAGAAGATGATCAGAGCAATAATGATTTGAATGAGTTCAATAGGAACACCGGCAACAGACTGCATCGTCATGCCTCCGGTCTGCAGGCCGGCAAACAGTGCACCGGACAGGACAACGCCGACCGGTGTGTTTAAACCGAGAAGCGCAACGGCAATGCCATTAAAACCAATGCCGGTAAATGCCGAATTTATCGTCATATATTGATAAGTACCAAGGCCTTCCATGGCTCCGCCAAGTCCGGCAAATAATCCGGACAGCGTCAGAGACAGAATGATATTTCTGCCCACGTTCATCCCGGCATATTTTGATGCATCCTGGCTAAAGCCGACCGATCGCAGTTCATACCCTTTAGTCGTCTTCCACAGGATGAACCACATGGCGAAGACGGCAAGTATCACAACGATAAATCCCCAGTGCAGCCGTGAACCCTGTGTCAGGTTAGCCAGCATCGGTGAGGCCAGTGAAGCTGTTTCGGGAATCGTCGGTGTCCGTTCACCTTCTGTATACAGGAAATTCTTGATGATATAAGCCGTCGTATATAAGGCAATGTAATTCATCATGATCGTCGAGATGACTTCATGGACCTTGAACCGGGCCTTCAAAAGTCCGGGGATAAACCCCCAGAAACCTCCGGCAACTCCGCCGGCAATAATGCTCAGCGGCAGCAGAATGAATTTCGGCAGACCATCAAGAAGGATCGCGCAGGCAACAGAAGCCAGCCAGCCGGCCATCAGCTGCCCCTCAACACCGATATTAAACAAACCGGTCCGGAAAGCGAAGGCTACGGCAATACCGGCCAGAACAAGCGGAATCATTGCCCTTATGGTTTCACCGCTATAGTATGGCTGGAGAAAAATCGATTCAATGATGGACTGATAGGCAAGAATCGGATCGTAGCCGGCTATCAGCATAATGACTGCACCGCAGATCAGGCCAAGTATAACGGATAAAATCGGAATCATCACCGTCATCCAGTTTATTTTCCTCAGCCATCTGTTCATGACCTGCCCACCTCACTCTTACGTCCGGCCATCAGAAGGCCCAGCTGTTTTTCATCTGTTTCTTCAGGATTGACGATATCAATAATACTGCCTTCATAAATGACGGCAATACGGTCACTCAAATGAAGAATCTCATCCAGTTCAAATGAAACCAGTAAAACTGCCTTTCCTTTTTTCCTCTCTTCGAGCAATTTACCATGAATAAACTCAATCGCGCCGATATCGAGCCCACGGGTCGGCTGCGCAGCAATCAGCAGTTGCGGGCTTCGGTCCACTTCACGTGCCACAATGACCTTCTGCTGATTCCCGCCGGAAAGCGAACGGGCAAGCGTTTTAGCATCAGGCGTCCGGATATCGTATTCTTTAATTAATTGCCTGGCTTTCTTTGAAATCACTTTATTTTTCAGAATGCCCCTTTTCGCGTAAGGCTCTTTGTAATAAGTCTGCAAGGCAAGATTCTCTCTGACCGTGAAGTCCAGGACAAGACCGTGTTTCTGCCTGTCCTCCGGGATAAAACCAAGCCCTGCCTCAATAATCCGGCGTGTCTTCTGATTTGTGACATCCTGTCCGTTGATACGGATCGTGCCGCCGTGCGTTTTTCTCAGGCCGGCGATGGCTTCAACCAGCTCCTCCTGTCCGTTCCCGTCAACACCGGCAATGCCCAGAATTTCACCGCCATGAACAGTCAGGTTGAGGTCGTTCACTGCTTTGACTTTTCTTGAATCCAGAACGTTCAGGTGATGAATCTCCAGCACCTTTTCTTTTGGCTCGTATGGGGAATCATTAAGCTGAACATTCACTTTGCGCCCAACCATCATATTCGCCAGATCACTCGGGTTGGTCTCATCCATATTGACCGTGTCGATGACTTTCCCCCGGCGGATGACCGTGCAGCGGTCACAGGCTTCAAAAATTTCTTTAAGCTTGTGGGTAATCAGAATAATTGATTTCCCTTCCCGAACGAGCCGTTTCATGATCGCAATCAGTTCTTCAATTTCAATCGGAGTCAGAACGGCTGTCGGTTCATCAAAGATCAGGATGTCCGATCCGCGATACAGGGTCTTCAGAATTTCGACGCGTTGCTGCATACCGACTGTGATATCTTCGACCTTTTTCAACGGGTCGACGTCAAGCCCGTACTTTTCCGATAATGCGCGGACAATTTTAACTGCTTTAGCAAGGTCAAGCCGTCCGTGTTTTTTGGGTTCCTTTCCGAGAATGATATTTTCAGCAACCGTAAACTTTTCAATCAGCATAAAGTGCTGGTGAACCATACCGATACCAAGACGGTTCGCATCATTCGGATCGCTTATTTTTACTTTCTTTCCGTGGACATAAATCTCGCCTTCGTCCGGCTGATTAAGCCCAAACAGGATATTCATCAGCGTGGATTTTCCCGCCCCATTTTCGCCGAACAGAGCGTGGATCTCTCCTTCTTTGACCTGGAGGGTGACGTCGTCATTGGCCACAATCCCCGGAAAAACTTTTCGGATATGTTTCATTTCAATCGCGCAGGGCATCCTTGTCCCCCCTCTCAGATTATGTACATGATGCACGCATGCGTCCGTCATCGTTTCAAACTGTTTTCAGGCAGGGCATCCCATTTGCAAAAAAGCAGCGAACAACAGCAGAAACCAGCTGCTATTTTCACTGTTTTTTTTTACCCATCATTATAAATGATGGATGGGGTAAACCACCCGCCCCATCCATCAAAGACTGCCTTTCTTACTTCAGACCGGATTCAAAGGTCTTGTATTCAGCATCAGTGGCGGGAACTTTAATATCTCCATTGATAATTTTCTTTTTGTAGTCTTTTACGGCATTCAGTGTTTTTTCAGAGACATTGTCCGTTGTTGGGGCAATACCCACACCATCTTCCTTCAGGCCGTATGCAAGAACTTCGCCGCCCGGAAGTTGCCTTTAAGTGCTTTGGCTGATACGTCATAAATCGCCTTGTCGACACGTTTAACCATGGAAGTCAGCGTGACATTTTCAGGCATACCCTGATCATGCTGATCCTTGTCGACACCAATGACCCAAACCTTTTTACCTTCTTTTTTCAGGTTCTTTGCTTCCGTGAAGACCCCGTTACCTGTGTCACCGGCAGAAGCATAGATAATGTCTGCACCCTTGGTATAGAGTGTCTGGGCGATAGCACGGCCTTTGTCCGGTGCATTAAAGGCTCCGGCATACTGAGCGTAAACTTCCGCCTCAGGATTTACCGATTTTACGCCGGCCTTGAAGCCATTTTCAAATTTCTTGATCAGTTCGGAATTAATTCCACCGATAAAGCCGACTTTATTTGTTTTTGTCGTCAGACCTGCGACAACACCAACAAGGAAGGACCCCTGCTGTTCCTGGAATGTAATGCTTGCTACATTTTTCAGAGGCTTGTTGTTCTTATCTACAGCAACAGCATCAATGAGACCGAGCTGTGCTTTCGGATTCTGCGCAGCAATTTTCTGAATATCATTCTGCATCAGGAATCCGATCCCGTACACAACATTGAAGTTCTGGTGTACCATCTGATTCAGATTTGGTGAATAATCAGATGGCTGGCTGGATTGCAGATATTTAATATCTGTTCCAACCTTCAGATCATTGTCCTTGCCGAATCTCTGCAGACCTTCCCATGAAGTCTGGTTGAAGGACTTGTCGTCTACTCCGCCCGTGTCCGTAACCATTCCGACCTTGAAGTTTGCTTTATCTGAAGAACCGGAACCACTCTTGCCGGCGTTATTTCCGCATCCGGCGAGGACAGTCGCGAGAACGACGATGCAGGCAATAACAATTGCCATTCTCTGTTTCAACACAAAAAAACCCCCTGTTATGTTTTATCACGATCCACAAATTTAACTATAGCTTATCCAAAAGAAAAAATAAACATAAAAAATATGTAAAAACGAAAATTAAACAAAAAATACAAAATAATGTTCGTCTTTTCAATAACCCGTATCTTGTAATGGCTTACAAGGCTGTCCTCGACCCTGCAGAATAAGAACAGAAGAAAACCGGGTTCTCTTATACATCTCTGATTTAATAGTATAATAGAAAGAAAAAACAAGAGCGAGGGATAAATCATGGAACATTTGCTGTTTATTGAGACAGGTGTCGGGATTGATGTCCATGGTCAGAGTGTGACAACTGCCTCAGTCCGTGCCGTTATTGATGCCATTCACAGAAATTCACTGCCGGGAATTACTGCTCTTCTCCCGGAAAATGATCTGAACAATATGAAAGTCCATATCCGGCTGGCTGTCCCGCTTGACAAGGACAAGCTCGATCTGGAAAAAGTGAAGGCGGAAATCCCCTACGGAACAGTCACTGTCACGGTCATGGACGGGGGTATGGCTGCGCCAAGCGGCATTTTTCTGAAGGAAAAGAACGATAAGAATGATCTGATGTATATCGTTAATGCCTCGGTAGAAGTCGGTTATTGACCCGTTTCCGATATTTACCATTAACACACCGCATCCGGCAGAACCTTTTCCGAATGCGGTGTTTCCCGTCTTATTTCAGAAATTTTCTCAGTAAAAACACCATACCCAAAGTGAAAACAGAAAAGATCAGAACGAGAGCATTAAGGTTATACGCCGGTTTGAAACGGGTACCCTGCCTGGAAATTTCATATACGCCAAACGGGCGAACAGAGAGATAGCCACCTCCCCCGCCACCACTGGCCCGATCGGGCGCCGTATCCTGTTCACCGTACAGCCCGCCGCCTCCTCCACCGGTCACCCGCACGCGTGCCACGGGAATGACCTTTTTATCATCCAGCTGGACGGGTTCACCAAAAACCGCAGTGACGTTTTCTCCTTTAACGGTATTCAGAAGCCTGTCGGTAAAAGACCCGGTCACCTGTTTATCTGACTGACGATCCTGAACCTTCTCCATAGTATGGTTCCTCCTTTTTTCCTTAACAGCATGCTGCGATTTATCCCACATGGACGGATATGTCCTGTGCACCCGAAAGGCCCCAATTGATTGAAGTTTCACTTTATTATGACTGAAAAACATCTTGCTCGCTGCAGTGAAAACGCTGATACAGTTTTTCCCGGTGCGCACGGACCAGATCTTCAAGGCTCAGGTCATACAGATTGGCAAGGATGACCAGATTGCTCAGCACATCGCCCATCTCTTCAGCCAAATTCTGCCTGATCTCTTCCTTTGATTTTCGCGCCTCTTCCGGATGATGATCCCTGCCAATTTCACAAGTACGGACAGCACGTGAGACTTCACCAACCTCTTCCATCAGAAAACCAACTCTGATATAGGGCGGCAGATCGCGCCATCCCTGTCTGCTGTAAAACTTCTTTTCCCATTCCTGCACATCACGTAAATCCACACATGACGCCTCCTGTACGACCCTATCGGCTTTCTTATAGTTTAACACGTGAAAAAGCTGGAAGCTATTTATATATGGAAGAAGCGGTACTTTCATGTGTCTTTACACCTGTTATTTTTCTATTTATAATAGGGTCAAGGTTAAGTTCACATGATAAGAAAAGCGCCCGGATATTTCCGGATAACGCAATTATTGAATCCAGGGGGATAATATGTCAGCAACTACACATAACGACGTTTTTACGGGATCCGTGAACCGGCAATCGGAAAGAAAGCTACTTGGCGTGGCCGGGCTGGCCTGGCTGTTCGATGCCATGGATGTAGGAATGATTTCATTTATTATGGTTGCGATTGGAAAAGACTGGAGCCTTGACGCCTCACAGCTGGGCTGGATCGGGTCTGTCGGATCCATCGGTATGGCTGTCGGGGCCTTCATCTTCGGTATGCTGGCTGATCGGATTGGAAGAAAAAATGTACTGATCCTGACCCTGCTTCTGTTTTCCGTTGGAGCGGGACTGTCCGCTCTCGCCACGGGGATCGGCATCTTCCTGATTCTCCGTTTCTTCATCGGTACAGGGCTGGGCGGTGAGCTTCCCGTTGCTTC
This sequence comes from Sporolactobacillus sp. Y61, assembly GCF_040529185.1. NCBI lineage: Bacteria > Bacillati > Bacillota > Bacilli > Caryophanales > Sporolactobacillaceae > Sporolactobacillus > Sporolactobacillus sp. Y61. Next base: position 396,919 of record NZ_CP159510.1, read on the forward strand.
AACACTTGTCTCGGAAAGTGTACCGACCGAAAAACGCGGACGCACTGTCGTGCTGCTCGAAAGTTTTTGGGCTGTCGGCTGGATTGCCGCTGCGCTTGTTTCCTATTTCATCATCCCGGATTACGGCTGGCGGGTTGCCCTCATTATCGGTGCCATTCCCGCATTTTATGCCATTTATCTGAGGTGGAATATCCATGATTCCACAAAATTTGCAGCAAAAAAGAATGAGAAACAGAATCCGTTCAAAAATATTGCTGAAATCTGGTCAAAGCCTTATGCCAGACGGACGGTTATGCTATGGATTCTCTGGTTCAGCGTGGTATTCTCCTATTACGGGATGTTTCTCTGGCTGCCGAGTGTTGTTGAAGCGAAGGGATTCAGTATGGTCAGAAGTTTCCTGTATGTCCTCGTGATGACGATCGCACAGCTGCCCGGTTATTTTACAGCGGCCTGGCTGATCGAAAAATGGGGCAGAAAAGCTGTTCTGATCGTTTATCTGCTTGGCACAGCTGTTTTTGCTTATTTCTTCGGTATTGCAGAATCCCTTCCAATGATTATGGTTTCCGGCATTCTGCTGTCCTTCTTTAACCTGGGGGCCTGGGGAGCTCTTTATGCCTATTCTCCGGAACAATATCCGACCCTCATCCGCGGTACCGGTACCGGTATGGCTGCCGCTTTCGGGCGAATCGGCGGTATTTTCGGTCCGTTAATGGTCGGATATCTTCTCCTCCGTCAGGTATCCATTGGCGTCATCTTTACGATTTTCTGTGCCTCCATCGTCGTTGGGATTCTGGCGGTACTGTTTCTCGGAAAAGAAACAAAGAATAAAGAACTGGCCTGATCCCATTACATCGGACAAAAGTCAAGTCTCCCGTCACCGGGAGACTTTTTTATTCCTGATTTTTTTAAGTTTCAGGATCAGGAAGGGGATATAGAGGATGTGAAAAACCAGCAGCATCACGCCTTCCATCGACAGCAGATACCATGGCCACGGCCCGAGAAAATCCAGAAGAGAAGCGGACGGCTTATGCATCAGATACAGATAATTGGCACCTGTCATCCGGTTAAAAAAGAAAATGATTATGCCGTATACGTTAACCAGAAAGAAGGTTATCCAGATCCATCGATAAACCGGGCGATAGCCTTTTATCAGAATCAACAGCAGGCAGGCCGCAATCATTCCCGCATGCGCCGTAAAAAATTCAATATAACGGAAATGAGGGAAAGTATATGCCCCCAGATCCGGAGTCAGCAGTGCCTGCAGCGAACTGCCGATGCCTGCGAAATAGAGAAAGTAAAACAGCCGGCGGCTCCCGCTGATCAGCATCACAGCAGCAAGGATGACCGCCAGATCACTTAACTCTATGGGAAGGGACGATTGAAGCGACCATTTTCCGAATGAGAGGGTCCAGATCTGAAAGCTTATTTCAGTCAGAAGAAGGATGGCGGCAAGAACGATTCTCACCGCAGAACTTCCCTGAGACTTCCTGATCCGCAGCGTCAAAAGACACAGGCAAATGATGAGCAAACCCGCAATTCCAAGTGTCGCCACATGTTCAACTGAAAAAAGGTCGAATGATTGTTTTTCCTCTACAGGATTCAGATACTGACCCATGAGTCCACACTCCGATCACACTCATGAACACAGTCTGCCCATCGGAGAAACAGCTCATGCATCCCTATTAAATTAACTTATTGTTCCTGCAGCGGCTCCTTCTCGGCATATGATCGTTTCAGAAAGAGACTCAGAATCAGGGAAACGACGGCAAAAATCAGGGCAATCAGGAAGGCACGGTTCATCCCGAACACCATCGCCCGGAGCAGCTGCCCCGGTGCACCGGCATTGGGAGCATGACTCAGATAATCCTTCTGACCGGAAACCATGATCCCGACAAACAGGGCCGTACCAATTCCTCCGGCAACCTGCTGCAGAGTATTCATGATTGCCGTCCCGTGCGAGTATAACTTTTTCGGCAGCTGATTGAGCCGGTGGTTGATATCGGCATCATGACCATGGCCATACTGATCATCAGCAAACCATATAAAACGATGAGATAAATCTGGCTGACGGACGTCGTCAGTCTGGTGAACAGCAGAACAATGACATTCATCAAAAGAAGGCCTGGAATAACCAGCCATCTCGGACCCAGTTTGTCAAATAAGCGCCCCATGACAGGTGACAAAAGTCCATTAATCAAGCCGCCAGGGAGCAGAGTCAGTCCGGCGCTGAGCGAAGTCAGAAGCAGCACTTTCTGCATATACAGAGGAAGCAGGATCATCGTCGCAAACAGGGTCATTAATAGCAGAATCAGAACAATCATAGAGAGGGCATACATAGGGTATTTAAACACCCGCAGATTAAGGACCGGTTCATCAATGACCAGTTGTCTCCAGATAAAGAGCCCCAGCGAGATGACACCTGCAACGAGCAGGGCGAGGCCGATCCATCCGCCCTCTGCACCCGAGCCCATACCATAAACCAGGCCGCCGACCCCTACCGTTGAAAGCACGATAGAAATGACTTCGACCTTTGGTTTTGTCACTTGAGAAACATTCTTGAGATAAAAGCAGGCAAAAATAATCGAAAAAAGAGCGAGCGGAATGACAAGAATAAAGAGCCAGCGCCATGAGAGAACAGAAATAATCAGTCCGGACAGGGTCGGACCCAGTGCGGGGGCGAACATAATCACAAGACCGATCAGTCCCATCGCCGCGCCTCTTCTATCAGGCGGATAGATGTAAAGAATGGTGTTCATCATCGTCGGCATTAAAAGTCCTGCACCGGCAGCCTGGATGACCCGTCCCAGAAGCAGTATACCGAATCCAGGAGCAACGGCACAGATCACTGTCCCGGACAGGAACAATCCCATCGCACCGAGGAACATCTGACGGGTGGTAAACCACCCGGTAAGCAGCGCTGAAACGGGCATCAGAATACCGATAACCAGCATGTAGGCAGTTGCCAGCCACTGAATCGTAGTTTCAGAAACCTGAAAGCTATCCATCAGATCTGCAAGCGCAATATTTAAAAAAGTTTCATTTAAAATGGCGACAAAGGCGCCAATAATCAGGGCAAACGTAATGGGTCCTCTTTTTATGTCCTGATTCTCTTTCGCTTGGGTGGTTTGCATCATAAGTATCAAAAGCTCCTCTTCCTATTTTTCAGACAGAAAAAAGCAGCGAAGCGCAACAGCGTTTCGCAGGGTTTTCTTTATTCCCGCATGAACGGGCAGTAAGACCCCCACCTCAAAGTCATGAGGGGGAAACGAACAGGCCCCGGGTACTGCCCGCAACAGCCCGATGGGTTCAACGAACAATCAGCGGGGAAGTGAGGCAGGCTAAAAACGAGCGCATCCTGTGCGCCCGAAAAAACCTGCTGATTGAAGTTTCACTTGGTCAGTTTTTCCACATCAAATATTCTCTCATTTATTTTCTGTGATGAAAAGAATTTTACTCATTATCGTATTCGTTTCGTTTTCCAATCATATGAAAAGCGCAGACGAAATAGCCTGCGCGTTTTCGTACATGACATTATATAAAAGGGAAGACTACCTCTGTGCTGACCAGTACCAGGAGTCCGAATGCGACCGATGTCCGTCACGTGTATCATCTTTCAATCGGACCAGCTGTGATGAGAGATCCATGAACCAATCACGGTCGGAAGTGATCAGAGCAATATCGGCCATACTACGGATCTGCTGACTGTTAAATGGTAAAACCGGAAAAGGTCTGACCAGGTAGTTCAGCGTCTCAACAACCCGACCCACAGTAGATTCACGATCGCATGCAACGACATGAACCTTCACTGTGCCTTCATGATTGTCAAAGTCAACGACATAGCCATGCATTAATTCACCATTCACAGTTCTTCCCTTCACCCAGTCGCCTTTTTTCCATGCTGCTTTCTGCTGCATCATACTTCACCACCGATCTTGTTTTTTTGAATGATCGGATTCACCTGTACTGATCCGGAAGGAACAAATTCCTGCCCGGATCGATCAGAGGAACCGTTCCGTATCTTTCTCACTTGTTCTAACAGATTTTCCAGCGTCCATTGCTCCAGATAGTTTTCCAGAATCTGCTCCGCCCCGGAAAAGGCCTGATTCATCACCTGCTGAATGCCGGACGTATCCGGGTCATCCATACAACCGGATGAACACCAGCTGAGTTTGAGTGCGGCGCATGAGGTTGATCTGTAAATCCGCGCAAGCGTACACGTACCAGGATCACAGTCCAGCCGATAACCCCCGCCCAGACCTTCCTTGGTTGATACGAGTCTTCTTTTACGCAGGATACTCATAATCTTTCGAATTCTGGCCGGATGTGTGTGCACTTTCCGGGACAATGATTCACTGTTCCAGAGATGATCAGGCGCACTTGCCAGCAGAATCAGACAATGAACCGCAATGGTAAACTCACTATTCATGTTCTGGATTCCTCTTTTAGAAGATTAGTGTAATTATAATAGATACAGTTTAAAAAATCAATGGAAATTGATTGAACAAAAAATCCCATCCCGCTTTTCGGGACAGGCGACTTAAACATCGGATTTTTACCCGGATATACTGGAATCCGGTCTCCGTACAAAAAAGGATAGGATCAGCGCAGCCAGGCAAAAAACAGAAGCTGTGAGAAACGCAATATCCACGCCGTGTATCATACCGGCAACCCCGAACCTGGCCGGATTGAGCGTTGCCGCCGCCATAACAGTAAATAAGACGGCTGTCCCAATGGAACCGGCAACCTGACGCATCGTATTATTCATCGCTGTACCATGCGGAATCAGTCTGGCAGGCAGCTGATTCAGTCCCGCCGTGGTGGTGGGCATCAGAACCATGGAAAGAGCAAACATCCGGATCGCATTGATTACGGCCAGATACGTAAACGTCGTATGCTGGTCCATCCTGCTCATCAGCAGGGTCATGACCAGAAGAATACAAAGACCGGTGATGGTCAGTCCGCGCGCACCGATTTTATCAAAAATACGGCCGGTGACCGGTGACATGATGCCCATGACCAGTGCACCGGGAGCAGCATCAATCCTGATTTTAATGGCGAAAAGCCAAGCATCGTCTGCATAAAGATGGGTAAAATAGTCGTTCCTGAAATGAATACCGCAAAGCTCAGCATCCCGATCGCCGTCGTCAGGGTGAAAACGGAATATTTAAATACGCGGAATTCAAGTATCGGTTGTTTCAGCCGGAACTGTCGCCGGATAAACACGATCAGTGCAACCGTGCCGCTTAGCAGGGTCAGCAGGACTTGCGGATGTGTCCAGCCTATACTGCCGGCAACGCTTGAGCCATAAAGCAGTCCCCCGAAACCAATTGTCGACAGGACAATGGAGAGCACATCCATTTTCGGATAGCTCAGTTTCGTTACATTCTTCAGCACAAAATAGGCTAAAATCAGATCGATCAGTGCGACGGGCAGTACAACATAGAAAAGCACCCGCCAGGGGTAATGATTCACCAGCCAGCCGGACAATGTCGGTCCAATAGCCGGGGCAAAGCCGATGACAAGGCCGAAAATGCCCATCGCTGTGCCGCGCCGATTAACCGGAAAAAGAATAAACATAACGGTCATCATCAGTGGCATCATGACGCCGGCCCCTGCCGCCTGGATAATCCGCCCGATAACCAGCGGGATAAATCCCGGTGCCACAGCACACACCAGCGTCCCCGCCGCAAAAGCCGTCATCGCGCCAAGAAACAACATACGCGTCGTAAATCGTTCTTCAAGAAACGCGGAGATCGGAATCATGATCCCGTTCACGAGCAGAAAAACAGTCTGAAGCCATTGCACAAGATTCGGTGTCAGATTCATTTCACGCATAATGCTTGGCAGTGCCGTCACAAGCAGGGTTTGATTTAAAATGGTAATGAATGCTCCGGAAGCAAGAACAAGAATAATCGGTGCGATTCGATATTCAGTACCGGAACCCACATTTTTATTTACAGTTGAATCCATTATTTCACTCTTCTCTTATTTCTTAATCACCAACGTACACGTTCGTGCCTGTGACCTGATATACATCATAACATCATAACACGAAATTTGTTGGGCTGAAAGATTTTTCCTGCATGAACGGGCCGTATCCCCTCAGGGTCATGCGGGGATACAAGCAGGACCGGGTGGGGCTCAAACTGACGGGAGATGACAACGGATAAAAACGAGGGCGTCCTGTGCGCCCGAAAGCCCCACTGATCGAAGTTTCTTTTATCATTTTTCAAATGCGCTGCGGCAATTTTTTTTCAGAGTAATAAAAAGCCGTCTGCATCTGCAGGCGGTTCTTCGCGATTTAATGGAAATTTCCGGCAGAAATCTCGTGCCTTCCATAGTCTGAATTAAAGGGCTGATCCTGTCCATCATGGGTGACATTTAGATCAGGATGGATCACACCAGCCGCACGAACCAGACAATCGACAGGATCTTTATTTTCTGCTTAATAAGCGGAGATTTATCGCTTAAATGCAGAATCAAACGGGTTTCAGCGTATCATAAGCGGAATTTTTCCGATTAGACAATGAATAATCTCTCATTTTCATGTTTCTTGAGTCAATAGGCGGAATTTCTCCGTCTATTGAAACTCGCTTATATCCTTTTTACTAAGTTAACCGGAATTCCTCCGTCTACTGAAACTCGCTTGTATTCTTTTTCCTGAATTAACCGGAATTCCTCCGTCTACTCATTTATTGAGCCACCGGGCAGCGATGCCGGGCCTGTTTTCTGCGCAACGTCCGCAACCGCCGGGCAAAAACACAAAGCGGGTCATTTTTTCGTGTAACAACCGGGATCATCCTTCTTTCTCCACTTCCGGCCAGTCCTTGCAGACGTCAACCCAGGCTTTCCCTTTCCATATGAATAAAGCTCATCTATAGTCAGTTCAATAGCAGAATTACTGCTTCCGCATGCCGGAAAAACGGTTTTAAACCTTTTGAGCGACTCATCCATATAGACCGGCCAGTCATGTTTTACAGCAAACGGGCAGACACCGCCAATGGCATGTCCGACAAGATCCAGCGTTTCATCCGCAGAAAGCATGTGCGCTTTAAAGCCAAAAGTTTTACGGAATTTTTTATTATCAATCCGCGCATCACCTGCCGTTACGACCAGCATGGCGCCTTCCTTATTTTCACCACGAAAGGCCAGTGTCTTCGCAATGCGTTCCGGCTCGACATGCAGATGTTCGGCAGCAAGGTCAACGGTTGCACTGGAGAGCTGGAGTTCTATAATATCCTTATCACGGTTGAATGGTCGGAAATAGGCTTTAACATCTTCTAATGACACAGAGATCCCTTCTTTTCGTCATGTTTATCATTCAGTTTACCAAAAGAGTCCATCATGTCAACGATAAGCCCGCTAATAGATGCAATTACTTTTACGCCCTGATCCTTCTTTCCTTTGCAATATGGCTCAATCTATATTAAATTAAAGTTACAATAGACAGGAATAGACGCCTCCGAATCCGCGACGTGGTGAATTTTAAAAGAAGGGGTTGCATATGACAGAGATCCTGAACGGGAAAGAAATCTGTAGTAAGTACAGTGATATTGAAAACGATTCATTTGGAACGGAAGATCATCAGTTTGCCCTGACCAGAGTAGATAAGAAAGATCTGTATGATGCCCCATGCTCTTTCAGCAGTAACGGAAAAAATCTGATGACGTACGAGGAATGGAAAAAGCACCCGGAAAATTATGATGGATATCACACGGATAATGTAAAACAAATGGTTGAATACATCCGTGAAGGCGGTCATCTTCCGCCGCTTATTGTCAATAAGGAGCTCGGGCTCTATGACGGTCAGCACCGTTTAACCGCATACAGCATGATTTCTGAGATTGAAAAAATCGATATTTATAAAGAAATCTGAATGTCTGTCACATGTTGCACATTCCCGTAATCAGAAAAGCTGCCTCCCGAATATACCGGGAGGCAGTTTTTTACACACTAAAAATTCTATGGAACATCGTGTTATTCTTTATCTGCATGCCGGATGCCACGGGAACTGCGGGCACCACCAGGGACGTGGCGGTCCCGGCGGACGCGGGGGACGGCCGGGCCACGGAACGCCGGGCGGAGGAGTCGGACCGAGATAAGTGAGACCGGACATATCCGTGTAGTGTTCCTGATGAGAAACCCAGCGACGCTGTCCCGGCAGAAAAACATTCATTTGAACCATACCAGTCGATGGATTAACGGACAGCAGCTGAATCGTCATCATGCGTCCATAGCTTTCCAGTCTCGTGCGATAAAAATGACCCCGTCGCCCTCTTCTTATTTCATTTTGAATGGCTTCCGGCGGCACAAGAAAAACCTGCGGCTGTTCACGTGCAACTTCCCCTTCAATCGGCCATACCGGAATTTCTTCTCCTGTGTGATGCTGTTGCGGAAATGCATTCATCTTTTTATAAACACCTGCCCAACTATTTTGTAATAGTCTATGCTGCAGGTTTGCATTCGGTTGGGCATCCGCCTGCGCGGATGAGCTGTGATCTGATGAAGATGATGAATCGTTTACTTGATTAAACCGCCCGCTTCACATTTCCCATGTCACGCAGATGTAAGAGGCCCATTGACCTGCTTCTTTTGTCAGATTTCGAGATAAATATATGAAAACTTTTACAATAGATTCATTGTTCATAAAAATATCAATCTTATACTTTTTTATGTAGCATAAATCATAGAAAAGGGGTAAATCATGAAAAAACTTGTCGCCTCAGTACTCAGTCTGGCTCTGCTGATTCCTGCTGCGGGCAGTGTCTATGCACAGCCCGGATATCACAAAAAAGTAAAGGATGTCGAATTTGTCGGAATGGCCGCGCCACAGACAGATGCGGAACGTAATGACCTGATGTACTCCGATGCCTCAATCAGGGTGACTGATCCGAACGGCCATCAGCGTACGGTTGATTTATCGTACAATCTTCTATTCAAACCCGGAGATGTGATTAACGGAAAGATAACCGGAACAACGGTGGATGCCGAGGGACACGTCATCACAGACGACTCAGGCAGACGCTTCATCTCCACAGCGCCTGACAGCAACTCACTGATGAAAGTCGCCGGTAAGCTTTACCTGATCAACCACTTTGAAAGTATTCCCAGTAACAGGGAAAAAGGACGTCTGCCCAACGCTGTCTATCTGAACCGGGTGGAACAGGACAAAAAAACCGGGAAATTGACCGTTACCGATATCACGCCGGTTGACTTTTCAGCCGATGGTGGTATCTGGACCCCCTGTGCCGGCATTCTGTCTCCGTGGAATACCCACCTCGGTGCGGAAGAATATGAACCGGATGCCCGGCTCATGAACGGAATCCGGACAACTCAGCGGTTACACAATTTGCCCGCAACTATTACAATGATCCGCAAAAAATCGGGAATCCTTATCTCTACGGCCATCTTCCTGAAATTACCGTGAATGCAAAGGGCGAAGCGACAGCAATCAAGCACTACAGCATGGGGCGGCTGTCGTTCGAGCGGACCACAGTAATGCCGGACAACCGCACCGTTTACATCGGTGATGACGGTGGCTACACGATGATGTTCATGTACATTGCTGATCAGGCCAAAGATCTCTCCGCCGGTACGCTTTATGCTGCAAAATGGATCCAGACCGATGCAAAGGATGGCGGCGCAGCAAACTTAAAATGGATTAAGCTGGGACATGCTGCTGATAAAGAAATCAAAGAACTCGCTCAGAGCCTTACATTCAGCGACATTTTTGAAACGAGCAGTGTTCCCGCCGATGGATTCACCCCCGTACGCACAAGCAGCAGCGGCGGTAAAACCGAATATCTGAAAGTCAGACCAGGCATGGAAAAAGCCGCCGCTTTTCTTGAATCCAGAAGATACGGCGCGATCAAAGGGGCAACTTCAGAATTTAATAAAATGGAAGCTGTTGAATATAACAAGACAGACAACAAAGTCTATATGGCGATGTCTTATATCGAAAAAGGAATGCTTCAGGGTAACACCGATCCGGTTGACGATATCCATGTAGATAAAATTTCCGCCGGAGGTGTTTATGAACTCAGTTTGACAAAAGGGCAGAAGGACAGCGAAAGCCATCAAATCGACAGCAATTACGTTGCCGGATCGATCGATGGACTGGTTATGGGAGAAGATCTTGCGGCTGCTGATGAAAACGGTAATACAGCAAACGTTGATAAAATTGCCAATCCGGACAATATCGTTTATTCGGGCAGCATGCGCACCCTTTTCATCGCTGAAGACAGTTCGATGCACAGCAACAACTTCGCCTGGGCTTACAACATCGATACGAAGAAATTGTCTCGAATCGTCTCTGTCCCCGGCGGAGGAGAAGCAACCGGTCTGCAGCTTCAGCAGAATCTTCATGGATATACGTATCTCATGGTCAGCTCACAGAATCCGGGGCACGTCGGATATCTGCAGCTGCCACAGCTTACCGGTCGATAAACAGATAACTGTCATTCTCTGAACCGGACCGGAACCCATGAGATCTCAGAAAAACTTGCCGACTGGCAAGTTTTTTTCACAGTCAGAGTGATCCCCGCTTCGTCTAAAAAGTGCATGACGAATAGGGTATGCGACAGTCAGAAAAGACAGATAATGGTAGTATATCTATATCACCAGGGGAAAATCCAGGGGGGACTGTTGATGAATGAGTATGAATTAAAAGCCTGGAAGGAAATTGAGGACTGGAAGCGACAGATTTTAAAGCGATCCGGATTGCTCAGCCGGGTGTCGAAAAAAGTGCAGACAAAAATGAACAGTTACATTCCGGAAAAAGTCCAGAATGCGATCACTGTCGCCATTAAAAATATGGTCCGGGCAACTCTGACCGGTTCCCACTTTACGACAAAGAAAAATCAGTCGTACGGACTGACTCTTGAAGAAAAAGACCAGCGCGTGAAGGAAAAAATGGAAACCTATCGGAAAACGGCCATCATCGAAGGTGCCGGAACAGGCGCCGGGGGCTCTTATTGGGTCTTGCTGACTTCCCGCTCCTTTTGTCGATTAAAATCAAATTCCTTTTTGACGCAGCTGCCGTTTACGGGTTTGACACCAGTAAATATGAAGAACGGATCTTCCTCCTGCAGATTTTCAGGCTGGCCTTTTCCAGCGATCACGTACGCCGCGAAACGATGAAAATCATTGAAACATGGGACAGCCGTAAAAATGAATTTCATGATATGGACTGGACAGAATTTCAAATGGAATACCGGGATTATATTGACTTTGCCAAAATGATGCAGCTCGTGCCCGGTATCGGTGCCGCTGTCGGAGCCTACGTCAACAACAACCTGCTCGACCAGCTTGGAAAAGCAGCGATGAATTGTTACCGGATAAGAATTTTGACTGCACCAGCCTATAGCTAACCGGATTCCGTCTTTTTTTCGTAAAAATTTCTCCTTCATGAAAATATAATAAAAAGCGAAGAGACGGTGATCTGTCTCTTCGCTCTTTTTCATTGCATATAAGCCTTATTTATACAGCAGGATTTTACCCACCGTTCCGTCATTGCTCTGTCCAATGACGCGTGCTTTCAGTCCGAAAGTCGGGATATTGCGCCCGGCGTCCGGAAGAACCGAACCTGTAAAGTCGGCACTATCGTCGAACAGTGGATCGCGTTTCGTAAAGTTATCCTTAAGCGTCGAGCCGTCAATTGCGGTGTAATCGAGGAACATCTTACTCGATTTTTCCAGGCTGAACGCGGCGTCATTCATCTGATAGCGTGTGCCGCCTAATGCGCCGTCGCTCCAGCGGTTTACACGCTGATCGGCATCAACCAGGCCCAGATAGCCCTCACCGGGATGAACGCCGGTCCAGTTTTCGCTGTAAGCATCATCGACATACCAGATCAAGAGACCCGGATCATAGCTCATCAGGCTGGCCCCGCGGCGAATGTGACCCAGTCCGGCATCGACACCACTGTGCGTGCGCCATTCAAGCAGATAATACTGATTCGAGTAGAATTTACCTTCATCCTTCTTGAATCCGTCAAGGGCAAAAGCCGGTTCTCCTTCCGCACCGTCGGTCACAACCGGGCTGCCGTCCGCAGTCACTGCAATATCATCCACATAGAAGCCGGGATAGGAAACCGCGACATCAGACCAGTAATTGAAGCTCAGTTCAATTTTCTGACCGGCGTAGGCTGAAAGGTCGAAGGTCGCATCGACCCATCCGCCGGAGGTCCCGGTTATGCCGTTCCCCGGATTCTGCTGATTGGGATCACTGGTCGTTGTGATGCTGCCCGGTATCGATTTCCCGTTTACTTTAACTGATGCGTAATCCCAGTCCGGTTCAATATCATACCAGGTTTTGAACGTCAGTTGCGCACTTGTTGCACCTGTCAGATCAACGGTCTTCGTCATTGAGTTATTGAGATTGTCTCCGCTGCCGCTGAAGTATTCATACTGGCCGCTCGCCGGAGTATTGACAATTGTTTCTTTATCCGGCAGGTCGACCCGAACGGCATCACTATTCGTCCCCTTAGTCGCTGCCTCATCCAGAAGGATTGCCGTTCCCTTGTCTGTGATATCACTGGCATTAACCGTTTTCCCGCTCAGCCAGTTGCCGCCGTGCAGGTTTTGCAGCATCTGTTTGGCATACGGGCTGAATCCGGTCGGCTCAGCACCGGGGATTTTGCCGGCCCAGCTTCCTGCCGACATGATCGACCAGTATTCAATCGGTTCGCCGGCTCCGGAGTAGATCGTATCATATTCATCAGGCAGGCCTAAATCGTGGCCGTATTCATGAGAGAATACACCGGCTGCACCATCTTCAGGCTCAACGGTATAGTCATAGGCGACCAGGTAGCCGCCGAACCGGTCACTGTCCGAATGTGCACCGGGGATCGGCAGAAGGTAGCCCTGGTCATTGACCAGTACCCAGCGATGCGACCAGATCGCGTCGGCACCGAGTTTTCCGCCGCCGGCTTCTTCACCCACGCCTGAGTGAATGACCATCAGATGGTCAATAATGCCATCCGGTTCTGCGTGCACGCCATCACCGTCATAATCGTCACGATCCCAGACATCATAATCACTGAGGTCAATGTTTGGATCCTGTGCCGCTTTAGTCAGTGCCTCGTAAATCAGTTCGCGCGGACGTGCATCGCTGCCCGTTGCCGGATCATTGCCACCATAGTAGGCCGCCGGATGATCGGCTGTATACCAGCCAGCTACCGTCCCTTTCACCGAATAGCTTCCGCCCGACTGCTGTTCATAGAACTGGCGCATCGAGACCAGCTTTTCACCGTTCGGTCCTGTATAGCCGTCTTTACCGAAGATCATATTCTGGAAATGGTCGAGAGGATATTCCGGATAATACATATCGGTTTCCGACGGATCAATCGTGCTCTTCGGGTTATCCGGATAGTCAATGGCCAGAACAAGGGCCTTATCGGTACGTACCGGTCCATCATAATTTTCCTTAGAGATCGGATCAACCTTATTTTTCTTTGCCTGACCCAGCTTGTTCCCCTTACCCGAGGTCAGCCCGTTATCTTTTACAGTCTCATTTGCATCATTAAAACTGATCCCTTTCGGCAGCTTGTCCTTTGTCTCCTTCTTTGCGCCTTCACCCCGTGCCTTCAGATATTTCTGCAGTGCTTTATCTGCATCCGCACGGCTTGCCTTTTTCGGGATCTTCCCTTCTTTCTTCAGCATATCGATAATCTTTTCATCATTGGCGATCCCGAGATCGAATGATGAACCCTGACGGTCGGATACATAACCTGTTTTTTCCGGTACATATGTATCCTCGGGCGGAGCTGTTGAAAAGCCCCACAGGGTAAAGGAACTCAGACCGATAACCGCCGCCATCGCGGCCGCCGTGAATGTCTTTCTCCTCATAGATGATTCCCCCCATAATATTTCTATAATTTTGAAAACCGCTTTCCCGTATGTATTCTTTATTTCTCTATATTTTCCTTCTTTTTCGACAAAAGTCCGTCATAAAGTCCTGCATATTTTTTATGCAATGCTCCTTTAGTCTTAATTTTCGACCGCATTTTTCTTCATTCAGGCAGAAAAAAACTGCCCCGGTGGAGGCAGAAAAACAGGAAAAAAGATTCAGGTTCAGATCATCATTACAGGATTTTACTCAGAAAGGCTTTCGTGCGTTCTTCCTTTGGATGACTGAACAGTTCATGTGGCTCATTTTCCTCCACAATATAACCGCCGTCCATAAACAGGACGCGGTCGCCGACTTCCCGGGCAAACCCCATTTCATGTGTCACGACGACCATCGTCATCCCATCCCGGGCCAGTTTCTTCATGACATCCAGTACTTCACCGACCATTTCCGGATCCAGTGCCGAAGTTGGCTCGTCGAACAGCATCATCTTCGGTTCCATGGCCAGCGCACGGGCAATCGCAATCCGCTGTTTCTGACCGCCGGAAAGTGAATCCGGATAGGCAGAGGCTTTGTCTTCGAGGCCAACTTTTTTCAATAATTCGATTGCTTTATCATGAGCCGCCTCTTTTGATACCTTCTTAACCTTAAGCGGGGCCAGCATAATATTTTGAAGCACGGTCATGTGCGGGAAAAGATTGAACTGCTGAAAGACCATGCCGACTTCAGCACGTATTTTGTTAATATCCGTTTTTTTATCGGTAATATCGACACCTTCTATGTAAATATGTCCGGACGTGATACTGTCCAGCAGATTAATGCACCTCAGAAAGGTGGATTTTCCGGCACCGGATGGACCAATGACAACAACGACTTCCTGTTTGTTAATTTCTACATTGATGTTCTTTAACACCTGATTATGACCAAATGTTTTTTTCAGATTTTCTACTTTGATCATCATTCTGTCGACATCTTCCTTTCCAGTTTGCTGACGAGCGCATTAAGTGAAAGGGTGAGAATCAGATAGATCAGTGAAATCGTCAGGTATGGTTCCCAGACTCTGAAATACTGAGCCCCCATCTGCTGCGCCCAGTAGGTCAGCTCCGGCGCAGCGACTACCGACACCAGCGATGAATCCTTTAGCAGTGCGATAAATTCGTTGCCAAGCGGAGGCAGAATTCGGCGTACCGCCTGAGGCAGAATCACGTAGCGCATCGCCTGATAATGTGTCATGCCGAGTGAACGGGCCGCTTCGGTCTGCCCTCTGTGAATTGACTGGATCCCTGATCTGAACACCTCGGCGATATAAGCAGCAACGTTCAGTGACAGGGCAACAACACCAGCAACAACACCGTTGGACTGCCCGAGAAACAGGGGAACCACCCCAAAATGAACAATCAGAATCTGCACAAAAAGCGGTGTCCCGCGAAAGAAGGCCACATAACAGATAAACGGCCAGGACAGCCATTTATTTCTCATCATTTTCCCGAGACAGATAATCAGGCCGAGCACCGTTCCAATAAGGATACCGGCGACAGAAAGCCCGATAGTAAGCAAAGTCCCGCTCCAGAAATACGGGGCATAATCCCCAATCAGGTCAAAACGGAAATCCAATCAAAACTCCTCCTTTAACTTAAAAATTGCGTAACACGTAGTCGCGTTACGCAATTTTTAACAGTCTGAACCTGTCAGCCCCTTACTGCTGAGCTTTCAACTGGTCAATGTCCGGCTCAACTTTGAACCATTTCTTATATATTTTGGCATATGTTCCGTTATCAAACAAGGCGTTGAGCGCCTTGTCAAATTCAGGCTTCAGTTTACTGTCCTTCGGATACATCATGCCATAGAATTCCGGTTCAAATGCATCTGCATCTTCAACAACCTTCAGATTTTTGTCTGCGTTGTTCTTTGCATACTGTTCAATCACCGTGTTATCCGCAACGACTGCGTCGGCACCACCGTTATTCAGTTCCATAATCGCCAGGTTAATGTTTTTATACTTCTTCACTTTCGGATTATTTTTGCCGACAATTTTTTCAACGGCTTCCTGACCGGTCGTTGCTGTCTGAACAGCAATCGTTTTACCCTTCAGATCGGCTCCGGACTTAATGTCGCTGTCTTTCGGAATCAGGATTTTGTTTGTTGAGAGAAAATAGGCGTTTGAAAAATCGTAGGACTGCTTCCGATCAGCATTGATCGTAATGGCCGAAATGCTCATATCGGCTGTTTTATTTTTCAGCTCAACGAACAACGGATCCCAGCCGACATTGACCAGCTTGTACTTATATCCGGCTTCTTTTGCCAGTGCCTTCATAATATCAACATCAAAACCAACCATCTTGCCCTTATCCATGTATTCGAATGGAGCATACTGTGCATCATTAACAATTCTCAGTGTTTTTTTCGCCGGTTTTTCCCGGAGTCACCGGAACTGCTGCCACCTGAAGCACAGGCCGAGAGAATCAGTACAAAGGCCATAAGCAATGAAAAAATCGATAATTTCCTGTTCATTATAGGTTGTCCCCCTGTTTATCTTTCCACATTAAATTACAATAATTATACTCTAATCTTTTCTTTAATTGCAAGATAGTTGTAGAATTTTCACACAATTTACCACTTTATAACGCCAGAAAAAAAACGGGGCACTGACTCCTGCCCCGTTCTGGTTTCTTTCATCCGGATTTATCAGCCTAGAATCCTGACCCGTTCACTGATCGGCTGGAATTCTTTTGGCCCTGCAGCTTCAGCAATATTACCAAACGGCATCTGTGCCCGCAGTTTCCAGGACGCCGGTACATCGAAGGTATCCCGCACGTCTTCGTCAATCAGCGGATTGTAGTGCTGCAGCGAAGCACCGACGTTAATATCAGCCAGTGCAGACCATACGGCAAACTGGGCTATGCCCGTGCTGTGTTCCGACCAGACCGGAAAGTTATCCGCATAAAGCGGGAACTGTTTCTGAAGTCCTTCAACAACTGATCTGTCTTCAAAGAACAATATAGTACCGACACCGGCATTAAATGAAGCCAGCTTCTTAGCTGTCGAGTCAAACGACTGGCCTTCCGGGAGGACTTTGCGGATCGCTTTTTCAACAATGCCGCCCTCTCCCCATAATTTTTCACTCTCTTTACCAAATAAAATGATTGCGCGTGCGGACTGAGAGTTAAAGGCTGACGGGGCAAGCTTGATCGCTTCCTGAATGGTTGCGGTGATCTCCTCTTTGCTTGCTTTTACATCCTTGTCAAGAGCATAAATCGAACGACGCTTTCTGATGGCGTCAAGAAACTCGTTTGATTTAATAAATGCTGAAACATCGCTGGTCATAGAACACGCTCCTATACTAATTATTTTTCATTTACTTACGTAAGTATAGTTGATGATAAGAAAAAAGTAAATCAATTCGTTCTGCGGTTTGATTCACCGGCAAACCATTTATCCGCCCAGTGGTGGACCTCATTCAGGATCGGCTGGATTTCCCTGCCCTTGTCCGTCAAAGTATAAGTGACCTGAACAGGATATCCTGTGTCGACGTGGCGCACGACGATGTCCATTTCCTCCAGTTCCCTGAGTCTCGCGGCCAACATTCGGTCACTCAGCTCGGGAATCGCACCTGAGATGTCACTGAAATGGTGCCTGCCGCTCAACAGTACTTCAATAATCAGTCCGTTCCATTTTTTTCCAATAATCTGGAAAGCCTGTTCAAATTTCGGACAAACCAGAAAATCCTTTTTCATCTCCGACCACTCCTGCTTATATTGTACTATAAGCCTCAGAATATACCCACCGGAAGCCTTTATTGTTTTTTCCGGCACGTCGCCGCGGTGACCCTTTTATTCTGGCGGATATGTTTTTTTCAGGAATGCCATGGACTGGGTAATCAGTTTTTTCAGTATATCCGTATTTATGTCCGAAAGCCTGTTGACGTAGACACAGGCTTTGCCCGCTTTATGCTTCCCAAGTTTCTCAAGGAGCGGGGCACGCTCAGCATCACCCGTTGCAAAATACAGGCTGATCTTCGCCTTTCGCGGTGAAAATCCGGCAAGTGGCGCGTCTCCCTCATGACCGGAGGCATATTTATAATGGTAAGAGCCGAAGCCGATAATACTTGGTCCCCACATTTTTGCAGGGTAGCCGGTCGTCTGTGTATAGATGTTCAGCAGTTTCCAGGCATCTTCACGTCGTCCGGGATTTTCAACCTGTTCAATAAACTCGGTCACACTGCGATCATTTTCTTTCGTCTTTTGCTCGTACACGGACAGCCCTCCTGTTTTTACTCCGTCTCTTCTATTAAACTACAGTTAACCATTCCTTTTCCAGTACAGGCCATTGAAAAAGGGCATCATATGGGCAGTGCTCTCTCGCGATTTCATTTCTTGCCTGCGAGAAGCCGGATGGATTTAAGTATAGCATCCCCTTCAAATCTTTTATTAACGGTTTTTTTCACCTCCGGCTCATCCCGCGTTTGTTAGAATGAAGGTGACACATTCAGGAAAGGAATAAACAACCATGGAAAAAACTGCTGTATTGCTTGTCAATCTGGGAACGCCGGACGCGCCGGATGCACCATCTGTCCGCAAATATCTGGCCGAGTTTCTCAGCGACCCGCGCGTGATCGATCTGCCGCGCTGGAAGTGGCTGCCGATCCTTCACGGAGTGATTCTGCGTGTGCGGCCGAAAAAGTCTGCCCGGCTCTATCAGGCGATCTGGTCAGAGCACGGTTCCCCGCTGCTTTATTACAGCAGGAAACAGCAGGCAGCCCTTGAAACCCGTTTTCGCCGTGACGGCGTCAGAATCTCTCTGGCCATGACTTACGGAAATCCTTCAATTGCCGGTGAGCTTTCGAAGCTGCATGCCTGGGGCGTCAGGAAACTGATCATTCTGCCCCTTTTTCCACAATACTCATCGACAACAACAGCTTCTGTCTGGGACAGCGTCCGGCGCGCCATGAGTCCATGGCGGGACGTACCGGAATTGATTTTCATCAGAGATTATCCCGATCATCCGCTTCTGATCGACGCATTGGAAGCCCGCATCCGGCAGTGTTTCTCAGAGCACGGCACCCCGGATACACTGGTCGTTTCCTATCATGGGATCCCTGTCCGCTATGCCCGCTCAGGTGACGACTATCCGTCGCGATGTATGAAAACAACGGAAGCACTGATCAGACGGTTTCCGGGTCTCGACGTCATCTCCGGCTATCAGTCCCGGTTCGGAAATGAGCCCTGGCTGACCCCGGCCACAGCAGATATACTGAAAAGCCTTCCCCGCGCAGGGAAAACCCGGGTCTGTGTGATTGCCCCGGATTTACCTCAGACTGTCTGGAAACCCTTCATGAACTGAAAATGGATTATGCCGGACTCTTCCGCGCGTCCGGCGGGGAAACGTTTCATTATATTCCGGCTCCGAATGACAGCAGTTTGTTCATCGACTGTCTTGAAAACATGATCCGTAACCACCTTCCTGTTCATCAGCCGAAAGCCCGCTGATTATTTTCGAACAGCTCTCTGGAATGATTTTCTAATCAATACTGTATAATAAGAGTCAGACCATGGCACACGAAGGAGGATATTTAGATGAAGCCCTATCAGTTAAATGAGATGTATCACGGATTCAGGTTTTTACATACAGAAAAGGTGGCAGAAATTAACTCAACCGCTTTTCTGTTTGAACATGTGAAGAGCGGCGCAAGACTTCTGTACCTTCAGAATGAGGATGAAAATAAGGTCTTTACCATCAGTTTTCGCACGCCGCCTGAAGACAGTACCGGTGTTTTTCATATTCTGGAACATTCTGTACTGTGCGGCTCAGATAAATATCCGGTCAAAGAACCGTTTGTCGAACTGCTGAAGGGATCAGTGAACACTTTTCTGAACGCCTTTACCTTCAGTGATAAAACGATGTATCCACTCGCCAGTACAAACGACAAAGATTTCCAGAACCTGATGGATGTCTACCTCGATGCAGTGTTCCATCCGAATATATACAAATATAAAGAAATTCTGCAGCAGGAAGGCTGGCACTACGAGCTCAATAACGCTGAGGACGAGCTTAATCTGAAAGGGGTCGTCTACAATGAAATGAAAGGGGCTTTCTCATCACCGGAAAGTCTTCTGATGCGCGCCAATCAGAATTCCCTTTATCCCGATACGACCTATCAATATGAATCGGGCGGGGATCCGGAGTCTATTCCCGATCTGACCTATCAGCATTTCATCGATTCGCATAAGAAATATTACAGCCCGGCAAACAGTTATATCTACCTTTACGGCAAAATGGACATCGATGAAAAACTGGCTTATCTCGATCAGGCGTATCTGAGTGCCTATGACCGGATCGATGTCGATTCGGAAATTGCTGTTCAGACGCCTGTCGGACATACAGAAATGGCTCGTACTTACCCGATTATGCCCGGTGAAGAGGATAAGGATAAGACTTACCTGAGTCTGAATTATTCGATTGCAAAAGCCACAGATCCGGAAACCTATCTGGCTTTTGATATTCTCGACTACCTGCTTCTGGACAGCCCGGCTGCGCCTCTGAAAAAGGCCATTCTGGATGCCGGTATCGGGCATGACGTGTTCGGATTGTATGACAACAGTATTCTTCAGCCTTACTTCTCAGTAAACGTTAAAAATGCGAATGAGAGCCAGAAAGAAGCCTTTAAAAAAGTGGTCAGAGAGACGCTGACCCGCCTTGTGCAAGACGGTATTGATAAAAAGCTGATCGAAGCCGCGATCAACGTCAAAGAATTTCAGCTGCGTGAGGCGGATTACGGGTCCATGCCGAAGGGGCTGATCTACAGCATCATCTCCATGGACAGCTGGCTGTATGACGGCGATCCGCTGACTCACCTGAAATTTGAAAAAACACTGGAGAAAATGAAACAGGCACTTACCGGTACCTATTTTGAATCTCTGATAGAAAAATATCTGCTCAATAGCAACCATCAGTCGCTGGTCATCATTCGTCCATCCCGGACGCTCGCCGAAGAAGAAGAGGCTTCGCTGAAGGAAAAGCTGACACAATTCAAACAAAGTCTCGATGCCGGCGACATCCGGCGAATCGTTGAAAGCACAAAGAAGCTCCAGGAGCGCCAGACCAGTAAAGATCGCCCGGAGGATTTAAAGAAGATTCCGCTTCTGTCGCTGGACGATATCGATAAAAAGTCAGAAATCCTGCCACTTTCCGAATTGGACCTGGACGGCATAAAAACACTGTATCATGAACTGCCGACCAACAAGATTGCTTATCTCAGCCTCTATTTTGACGCATCAGCCATTACAGAAGAGGAAATTCCCTGGCTGTCCCTGCTTAAAGAACTGCCGGGCAAGATCGACACCGAAAAATACAGCTATGAAGAACTGGTTAACGAGGTCAATATTCAGACCGGGGATATTCATTTTGAAACGAACGTCATTTCTGATAAGGATCAGGAGGATGTCTATCAGGCGAAATTCACCGGCAGGGCGAAAATGCTTCAGGATAAAGTGCCGGAAGCCTTTGATCTGATCCATGAGATTCTTTATAACAGCAGGTTTGATAACAAGGACCGGCTCCGTTCAATGATTAAAGAAATAAAATCTCGCATAGAAATCGCATTTAATCAGAACGGGCAGTCCGTCGCGCTCCGCCGCGCCTCCTCCTATTTTTCCAAATCAGCAGCCTATAAGGAGCGGCTCAGAGGTCTGACTTTTTATCACTTTATCCGTGATCTGGATAAAGATTATGACCGCCGTTACGAAGAAATTGCCGATAAGCTGCGCGCGCTGATGAGCCGGCTGATCAGTAAAGACGGGCTGGTCATCGGTCTCACCTGCGACCGCACAATCCTGGAGCGTGTCAAGGGCCATGTCGGCCGTCTCGGGCTCACAGGCGGCCGGAACAGGCAGAACGCTGCTCCGTCTGTTACCCTTCCTGACGCACGTAACGAAGGTCTGATGTCCTCGAGTAAAGTACAATATGCCGTCAAAGGGGCGAATTTCAGGAAACTCGGATTTGACTACTCCGGACAATTGCTTGTATTAAAAAGGATTCTCACCCTCGATTATCTGTGGAACCAGATTCGCGTCATGGGCGGAGCATACGGATGCGGTGTATCGATCGAATCATCCGGCAACCTGGTCTTCTGGTCGTACCGCGACCCCAATTTGCGTGAAACACTGAATGTTTATGACAAAGCTGCCGAGTATGCCGCTCATTTCAGTGCCGACACCTTCGCTATGACGAAATACATTATCGGCACCATCTCCGGTCTTGATTCGCCGCTCACTCCGGGCACAAAAGGAGAACTGTCCGATGAGCGTTATTTCGCTCACGTCAGTGATGAAGATGTGCAGCGGATCCGTGAAGAAGTCCTTTCAACCAGACCGGAAGACATCCGGCAATGCGCCGGACTCCTGAAAGCCGTCACAAAGGAGAACCATATCTGCGTGTTTGGCGGAGCATCGAAGATTAAAGAAAACAAAGAACTGTTCAATACCTGCCTCGACGCATTTGAATCCTGACATGTTCTTCTGTTTCGGCTCATCAATCATTCAGTAACCGGAATGAAGACGCGCCTTTGATTAGGTAAAATAGTAAAATTTTTGGATGCCGCTCTTTCTGCGGCTCTTTTTTTTTCACTGATATATTATCGCGTCAGCGCAGCATAGATCGGCCGGCGCCGGTAACCTGGTTTCTCAAGGCTTTATTCGTCCCTATAAAGTCGTTGACGCTTTACAGGATGAGCCTTAACATAGATGGGAAACGTTATCTAGTTTAGAGGAGTGAATTGAATTGGCATCATCGCATATACAGCAGGTCCATCCGGAACATCCAAACCGGCTCAGCGTCCGCAATCTGGCAACGATCGGGATTTTCAGCATCCTGATCACGGTCATCGCGATTGTCATTGCGATCGCGGCCTCGCCGGTGCTGTACTTTTCACTGTTTGTCAGCAGTCCGCTGATCGCTTTTATCACCGCACCCATTTATATGTTTATGGTACTTAAGGTGCACAAGCGGGGAACTGTCTTCCTTTACTGCTTTATTCTCGCCCTCATCTATCTGATCAGCGGGACGCCTTATCTTGCACCCTGGCTTTTGATTGCCGGCTTTCTCGGCGAATTCGTCATGGCCGGCAGGGGCGCCTATACGAATTTATTCCGGATTTCCATCAGCTGGATCATCTGCACCCTTTTCCGTGCTTCAAATGGCATGATTGATCTCTGGTTCTTTTCAAAGCAGTATCTGGCATCCGGGGTCAGCAGGGAACATTACGACCAGGTCACCCGTTTTTACTTCTCAGCCCCATGGGTTCTGCTGATTCTGCTGATTGCTGCAGTCGGGGCCATTGCCGGCTGCTGGATCGGCGCTGAAATGCTGAAGAAACATTTTCAGAAAAGCGGATTGCTCCAATGACCGACCGCAGCATACATGTTGATTTTCGGGCGAAACTGATTCTTTTCGGTCTCGCCTTCATTTTGTCTGCATCCATGACACATGACCTTCCGATTATTCTTGCCCTGTTTTTTCTTCTGATCTATCTGGTTGTTCAGGGGTTTGCCAGAGCCGGGATCATCGGGTTTTGTGCCGGTGTGATTTTTGCTTTGATCCGTTTTGCAACCGGTGAAGGCGGACTCACGCTGTTTCTTCCCGATGTGATGACCTTTGCCACACTGCGGATTCTGGTGGTGGTCATGGCAGCTTATGCCATGGTGCGGATGCCGCCGGGAGAGGTGTCCGCGGCTTTCTATAACATGCACTTCCCCCATGTTCTCAGTCTGCCGGTCACCTTCATGCTTCGATTCGTTCCGACGATCCACAGTGAATTTCGGGCCGTTTTTGCTGCGATGCGTCTTCGCCACATTCTGTCCCTGTCGCACCCTCTGCGTACATTTGAATATGTTCTGATTCCCATGATGATCAGAAGTTCAGACGTATCCGACAGGCTCGCCGCGTCTGCTGAGCTGAGGGGAATTGAGAACCCGGGGCCACACACATGCCTCCGCGTGATCCGCCTGAGACGGACAGATGTCATTCTGTCTCTCCTTGGGCTTGTAGTGACACTGCTTTGCCTGACACTCGATAAGCTGGTGATGAATTGATTTATTTTGACCACGTGCAGTTTACTTATCCGAATAGTGACACGGCTTCCCTGTCAAATCTCTCTCTCAACGTCCGAAAAGGGGAATGCATCGTGGTCACCGGAAGAAGCGGATGCGGGAAAACCACCATGACACGGCTAATTAATGGCCTGGCGACACATTTTTACGGAGGCCGCCTTTACGGGACATTGTGCCTTAATGGAGAACTTCAGGCACGCATCCCCTTCTGGGCGATTGGCCGTCGGGCTGGATCGATTCTGCAGGATCCAAGCAGTCAGTTTTTCGCTGAAAAAGTGCGGGATGAACTGGCATTTGGCTGTGAAAATTATGGCCTCCCAAGGAATGAAATGATCAGGCGCATCGCCGCAGCTGCTGAAAAAACCGGGATAGATGATTTACTGGATCAGAGCCTGTTTCAACTCTCCAGCGGTTTGCAGCAAAGGGTCGCTATCGCCTCCATCCGGGCGATTGACCCGGATATTTATGTATTCGATGAACCCTCGGCAAATCTCGATACCGGGTCCATTGATCGCCTTGCAGAATTGATGCTGGAACTGAAACGGGAAGGAAAAACACTGTTTATCGCAGAACACCGTCTGTATTATTTACGGAGTCTTGCAGACAGATTTCTTTATATGGAGGACGGACAACTGATCCGCCAGATGTCGGTTTCGGAAATAAGCGGTTTCTCTCAGTCGGACATCCGCCGGCTCGGTCTGCGCTCTCTTCGCCTCCCGGATATAAAATACAGACTGACTCCCCATAAAGAGAAAAAGAGCGGTCACCCGGCCCTTGATATCCGCGATCTCAATTTTTCATTCAAAAAAACGCCTGTCCTCAGCCACATAAACCTGACGGCCGGCCGCGGCGACATCATCGCCGTGACCGGGCCGAACGGTGCCGGAAAGACCACACTGGCCAAAGCCATATGCGGGCTGATCAAAGAAAAATCGGGAACTGTTTTGTTTGATGGGCATCGCGAACGGCGAAGAGCCCGAAAGCGTAAAGCTTTCTTTGTCATGCAGCATCCGGACAGCCAGCTGTTTTCCGAGAGTGTCCTTGATGAACTGAATCTGAACGCAGCAAGCAGCCGGCAGGCCGAAAAGCTCCTCAGCGCTTATCATCTGCTGCCATTCAGCAAGAAGCATCCATCCACCCTTTCAGGTGGTCAGAAACAGCGGCTGACCCTTGCCGTTGCGGAAGCTGTCAATCCTGAGATTCTGCTTCTCGATGAACCGACCAGCGGGCTTGACGGACAAAACATGCGACTGATCGCCGGGAGGCTCAGAATGATGGCCTCCTCCGGGAAAACCATTATCGTGATTACACACGATCTGGAATTCATCAGTATCGCCTGTACCCGCGTGATCCGGCTGGAAAACGGAAAAAAGGTCCGGGACGACGAACTGTCGCCTCCGAACCTGTAGCATCAATCCTGTTCCAGTTACATCGCACGGAGCCGCTCAATCCGGCTTTCAATCGGCGGATGCGTGGCAAACCAGCCGGAAGTTTTCTTCTTCTTTCTGCCGAAGGGGCTGGCGATATACATAGAGGCAGTGGCCTGCTGCGCGTGTTTCAGTCCTTCAGGATCAGTGCTGATCTTCACCAGGGCGTTGATCAGCCCCTCCGGATCACGTGTCAGTTCTACTGCCGAGGCATCGGCCAGATACTCCCGGTTTCGCGAAACCGCAAGCTGGACAAACTGCGCCGCCAGCGGTGCGGCAATAATCAAGACGAGGGCAATGATTAAAAGCAGCGGATTCGCCTTCTGATTCCGTTTGTTACCACGACCGCCCCAGAAGAACATTCGCTGCCCCATCTCGGCGATCATGACAATCACACCGACCAGTGCAATGCACAGAGTCATCAGTCTGATATCATAATTGCGAATATGGGAAAACTCATGCGCCGCAACGCCTGCTATCTCTTCACGATTCAGACGTTCAAGCAGTCCCCGTGTAAAAGCAATGACGCTTTTTTTCGGACTCATGCCCGTCGCAAAAGCATTCGGTGACGGGTCGTCGACAAGATACACTTTCGGCATGGGCACACCTGCGGCAACCGAAAGTTCCTCGACCACGTTAAAGACCATCGGATTGTCGCTTTTCTGTATCTCCCGCGCGCCCGCCATCCGCAGAACCTGCGCCTTTGCACTGGCAAAGGTCATCGGCACATAGAAGATCAAAATGACCGCAGCAATGATAACTCCTGAAAGGGAATCTCCACCGGTAAAATAACCGACCGCCCATCCGATTCCAAGGACAAGCAGACAGAAGACAGCAAGCAGCAGGACCGTCTTCCGTTTGTTTTGTTCAATCTGCTGATAAAGCATCTTCGTCCCCGTCCCCCATTAGAAGCTGACTTTCGGTACCTCGCGTTCAGTCTCCGGAATGGTCAGGAGTTCCTCACGTCTGAAACCGAACAGACCCGCAATCAGATTTGTCGGAAACGACTCTCGCTTAATGTTGTAGTCTTTTACCGTCTTGTTGTACAGCTGGCGTGAATAAGCTACTTTATTTTCAGTCGTCGACAGCTCTTCCTGAAGGCTGAGAAAATTCTGGTTCGCCTTCAGATCCGGATAGGATTCGGCGAGGGCGAAAATCGACCGCAAAGCCCCTTCAAGCTGATTATCCGCATCGATCCGTTCCTGAGGGGTCCCGCTGACCAGTTTATTACGGGCCGCAATGACCTGTGTCAGTGTCTCTTTTTCATGTCTGGCATACCCTTTCACCGTCTCGACCAGATTCGGGATCAGGTCATGGCGCCGCTTCAGCTGTACGTCAATCTGACTGAATGACTCCTGCACCCAGTTCCGGTATTTAATCAGACTGTTGTAGGAGATGATGCCAAACAGCAGGATAAGGACAATGACTGCAATAACAATGATCAGTGCCATGGAAAAGTACACCCCTTCTTCAGTTCATCATTTCATATTCTACAGTATAGCATGCCACTTCCGGATTCAGTGCAATCCGACAAATCTTTTTCCGGAAAATGACAAATGATCAGAACAGATCGGTCGAAAAAGGGTGACGCGTCTCGCAAACTCGTTTACTATGAATATAACTGCATGTACCGGAATCATAGAAACGGAGTTTTGGATGATGAAAAAAACAATACTGACTTTCCTTCTATTGCCTCTTTTTCTGATCGCCGTATTTTCTTCGATACAGGTGGATCAGCTGACACAGCTGGCTGATCCGGAAAAAGCCGACGCCGAGCAGCTGACGCCCTCGAAAGCTGAAAAACAGCCGGCTTCTGTCGAGGATCCGATCCGCTCTGAAAGAACAGCTCCCTCAGCCCGAACTCTTACCATCGGGGCCATCGGCGACATTCTGATCCACAGCCCGGTCTATCAGTCCGCTCAAACTGTGAGCGGATACAATTTCAGGCCGATGCTTGAAGCCGTAAAACCTTATTTACAGCAGCCCGACATTCTGACTGCCAACCAGGAATCGCTCTGGGGCGGAAAAAAGCTGGGCCTGTCCGGCTATCCGATGTTCAACAGTCCTCAGGAAATCGGTGAGGCTGTCAAGGATGCCGGCGTGGATATCGTTTCGACCGCAAATAACCATTCCCTTGACCGGCATGAAGCCGGACAGACTGCCGCATTAACGTATATGGACCGAATCGGCATGAAACATGCCGGAACCTATCTGAATGCAGAGGACGCGGCAAAAACCGAAATCACAACTATCCGGGGCATCCGTATTGCCTGGTTGTCCTATACCTATGGAACAAACGGGGTTCCGATCCCTGAGAACAAAGGATATCTGGTCAACCTGATCGACCGGGATAAGATGAGCCGGGATATCCGCCGGGCAAAGGAAGAAGCGGATCTGGTTGTCGTCAGCATCCACTGGGGCACGGAATACCAGCTCCTTCCCAATGGAGAGCAGAAATCGATCGCACAATTTGCCGTCAATGAAGGGGCGGATATTCTCTTCGGAGCGCATCCTCACGTCCTTCAGCCAATGGAGTGGCTAACGTCTGAGGACGGGCACCGCGCACTGGTTATCTATTCGCTCGGCAATTTTCTTTCCGGACAGATCGGTGAAAAAAGACAGATCGGCGGGGTAGCAACCGTTCAGGTCACGAAAAGAACACGGAATGGACGTTCATCCATTGCCCT
This sequence comes from Sporolactobacillus sp. Y61, assembly GCF_040529185.1. Taxonomy (NCBI): domain Bacteria; kingdom Bacillati; phylum Bacillota; class Bacilli; order Caryophanales; family Sporolactobacillaceae; genus Sporolactobacillus; species Sporolactobacillus sp. Y61. The sequence goes on from NZ_CP159510.1 coordinate 424,984, forward strand.
GTCAGAACCGTCATTTCTGCCCACTTACGTTGCCCGTAATCATGACTTTAAAGTCGTCCCGCTGAAGGAGGCCGGAGCATACGGACTTCCCGGCGCCGAAAACAAATATCAGGAAATCATGAGCCATGTCCTCAGCCCGGTTCGGAGGGCCCGATAATCCGAAGATATGACGGGTCGAAAACACAATAGGAAGCCACCCACGAACAGAATTGGTAAACTGTGTTTCACGCAGACCTATCGATAAGTAAACGGATGCTGCTTATCCTTACTGTTACATTGCTTAATGACTTCCCTTATCACATTTGCCGGGCAGGGTAAAATGCTGATTTGCGGACCCAAACTGTGTTCAGGCAGACATTTTTCATATCTGAAGTTATAAAGTTCCGTTCATCGAAGACAGATTCACTAAAAAAATACCCTTTTCAAACATTGCTCTCCGAGAACATCCGGACCCCTCTGATCAAAGGATTTTCTATTCCTTTACGCATCAGATTACCAAAAACCTTTCGATCGACCCGCGCGGGCAGTCCGGATAGCAATGGAGAAGGACGTTGCCTTCAATACCCGGGCAGTCAGGTAAGCACACCCGTTTGTCCGGACCATTTTCTCAGGGATTTTTCTACTATGAATCCGTATGTAAGAAAAAAATGCCGATGATTTTTATTTCATCAGCATCCCGACTCTTTACTTGACTATGATTGACTTGTTTTACCCTGCCTGAATTTTGAAAAGCCGCGCCAGACGCTTCTCCATGCAGCCGATGATGCGTGCATCAGCCGGCTGCTCATCGCGACTCTGCCCGATCGACCATTCTGTGCTCAATCGCTTTTCTCTCTGAATGCCACCATAAAGGTCTGTCGGCGGATTGAACGTTCTGTGCTTCCTGTTTCGTTTCAACCGCAGGCGCCGATCCTCGAAGCGGCTTACCGGCCGTTTCTTTCACAAAAAAGGTGACAAACACGATCCCGATCAGACAGGAGAGAATCATGTAATAAGCAGGGACCAGCTTATTACCAGTGACTTGAATGAGCTGAGCCACAACCAGCGGGGTGGTCCCGCCAAACAGCGATGTGGACACGTTATAGGTGATCGACAACGCACCGTACCTCACCGACGTAAAATACAGGGAAGGTAAAAGCGACGGCATCGTCCCCTGAAAAGACGCCAGAAAAGCGGCGAGGATCAGTAAGCCCAAGAAAACAGCAGCCGACTGACCGCTTCCGATCAACCAGAAGGCAGGCAGTGTCAGGACGATGAGGCCGATCAATCCGCCCTGAACGACCCGCCTTGCGCCTATCCGATCACTGATATGCCCCATGAACAAAACAATTGGAATCATGACAATCATGACAATAAGCAGCCAGAGCAGACCCGATGTCTGATTATAGCCAAGCATCGCGCTCAAATGGGCGGGCATATACGTTAACACTGTATAATTGACGACGTTGTAGAAGAAAACAAGAAATAGTCCGATAAGCAGGGCCCGCCAGTGATACGTCAGAATATATCGGAGCGAAGCCGGCCGGCGTTCCTTTGCCTCACGTGCCCGTTTCACTGCTTTAAACGCCGGCGTCTCCTCCATGTGCTCGCGAAGATAAAGTCCGATAATCCCGATCGGTGTCGCGATCAGGAAAGGGATGCGCCAGCCCCAGGCCAGCATCGCCTCCTCACCAAGCAGAAAGGAGAGCAGTGTGACAATGCCGGAACCGAAGATATACCCGACCAGAGTGCCTGCTTCCAGCCCACTGGAAAAAACGCCTCTTTTTCTGTCAGGCGTGGATTCGGCGATGAATGTCATCGCACCGGAATATTCACCGCCTGTAGAAAATCCCTGAACGAGACGGGCAATGAGCAGCAGAATCGGCGCGGCGATCCCAATTGATGCATAACCCGGGATCAAGCCGATGCTGAGCGTCGCCATTGCCATCATGATTAACGTAATCGCCAGAATCCTCTTTCGGCCCAGTCGGTCGCCGAGCATTCCGAAAAACAGTCCGCCGATCGGACGAACAAGAAAAGCGATGCCAAAGGTCGCGAACGAAAAAACGAGCTGAGCCGGGCCGCTCACCTGAGGGAAAAAGACTTGACCAATCGTTACGGCCAAATAGGAATAAATGCCAAAATCAAACCATTCCATCGCATTTCCGACCGAAGTGGCAACGACCGCTTTTCTGGCCGTGCCCGCATTCACAATCGTCACTTTTTTCTCCCGAGATTTTCTCTCAGATCTGTTTTTGTTAAACTGCATTTCAGATGACTGTTGTACTTTCTTATCTGTCAAACAAATTATTCCGTCGCTGAAAGCGGTAACGAAATCCCCTGGGCAACCGATGAGAGCTGCAGCCGTTTCATGTGATTTCCGCTCCTGTATCGTCGCTCCCGCTGCCTTATTCAGCGACAGACTTCCTCCTCTTCTTCGCACTAAGACAGTGCCCGTCTTTTATGAAAGATCAATTATGACCAGCCTTTTTATTTGATCAAAGTCCGGTCGATAAACCAGAATCTATCCGGATGTTTACGTTCTGATTGTTCCCTGTTTTCAGACATGCATTCCATGCCGGCCGGTGAAGTTCCGCATTCCCATCATACAATAAATTAAATTTAATAGAAAGTTTATATACTTTATATATAATATATTTTGTACCAATCGGCCGATTGCTCAGCCTTTCTGAAAAAGGAAAAAGATGACGGTGGCCACGTCAGCGGATAATTTGCCCATGCAAGCGAAAAGCTGGTCGTTAAGTGATGAAAGCACCAAGTAATGGGCAGGTAGCCCTGGTGGTTTGTATTTTGGTATTCGGGGTTTTGCGGACACTTAATGTTTATGACATCGATAGAGCATTCTTTATTTTTACAGGTGCGTTTGTACTATTTGAATATTTTTTAGGAATGATCATCTTTAATTACATGAGCAAAAAGCTATAAAGATGGAATAAGAAGATCGGATCTACCTGCGTAGCATCCGTCCTCAGATTGAATCATGAGTTGACTGCGTGAGTAATCAACTTTTTCTATCACTTGAATAAATCAAGCGTTTAACTGGCAATATTTCATCTTTCTTCCAGGATCTAAAAGGCTTTGTAAATTAGCCGGAGATATTCCGCTTAATTAGTAAATGAGGATAAAAGGAAGCTTCAATAAACAGAGATATTCCGCCTATTGACTCAAAAAATATGAAAATGGGGGGGAGTTTCATGGCATAATCGGAAAACTTCCGCTTATGATACTCTGAAACCCGTTCTGTTCTGCATTTAAGCCGAAAATTTCCGCTTATTAAGGAAAACGATTATCGTCTGGCAGCTGAATGGGCGAGACGGCTGTTACGCGAGCGGGGAGAGTGCAGCTGCAGCCGACCGACGCGAGTCGTGAGCTGGCGTGGATAGGGTACCGTTGCGACTGTGTACGCTTTCCCCCTGATGCTGTCCTTTGCTGTATTCCAGCACCTGAAATGCGGTGGCCAATCAGTTAACCAGATCTTTCTGAAAGCCTTCGGGATGCCAGGCTTCCCACTCTTCACGCAGCACGCCGTATCCGATTGAATCGTAGTATTTTCCGTTAACGATGCGTGCCTTGCGAAAGCAGGCTTCTTTGGTGTAACCGAGCTTCTCTGCCAACTTCATCATACCGAAATTTCCGGACCAGGTGCGCAGATCGACACGGACGATCTCCGGCATCGCTTGAAATAGGTAATCGGTCCATAAACCAAAGGCTTCATATCCGCGACCGGAACCCCATTGTTTCGGGTCGTAAATAGCGATCCCGGCACACAGCCAATTGGTTTCCCTGCTCTCCCAGTACCAGCCGACATTGCCGATCAACTTGTCCGTCTTCTTATCAGAAATAGCCAGCCCTTTCCCTGGCGCATCCAGCGTGCCCTTTTCCAGCTTCTGATAATAGGTTTCGACCTGCTGAACGATTTCTTCTTTTGATTTTCGCGGATAATACGGTCCATCGAATTTCTGCCAGTACCGGCCCGGTGACATCCAGTAGATCCAGTCGTCCCTATCTGCCGGTGTCCAGTTACGGATCACGATTTGTTTGCCTTCATAACGAATCATCATTATCATCCTTGTGGCTTAAAATTTAATTTTAAGTTTTTGTTCTTTGTCAGGATATATTCTTAACTTTAAACCCTTTAATACCATTGTTGTTTCACCTCTTTTCTTTAACTATAATATATCATGATGTTATTATCTTGTAAATATTATGAATAAATGTTATTATAGTCATGAGGTGACAATGATATGAGTACGATAGCGAGTAACAAAACAAGAACACTATTGACCATTGAGAAAGACTTAAAGAAAGAGTTGGAACAAATAGCCAAAGAACAAAACAGATCATTTAACAATTTAGTGATTACAGTATTGAAAAGATACGCCGAGAACACTCATGACTGAAGTCACGAGTGTTCTCGGCTAATAATAAATAGATGCTTTCCTGTTTGTGCGCAGCGCAACAATGCGTTTTGTGTTCGTTCCGATATCTCTTTTCGAGAGTTAAGCAGTGTCCCGTCCAGGTCAAAAACAAACGCACAAATCCGTTGATCAGGATTCATGACGATACCGCCTTTTTTCATTTTATTATAGCATTGATACATCTGAAAAAAGGGAAAACCTGACTTAAAAATGAGACAGGACCGATTCAGCAGAAATAAATTATTTGAACAGCACCACATCGTGTTGAAGATTGTTCGGCCAAATGATAGGAACCTGAAACAACACGGTATCAATAGAAAGAAACAAGCACTCCTTCCTGCGGAGGACCTGACTGGTTCTGATTCATCATTTTTTAATAATCAGGAAATAGATATCGCATACTTTTCCCGTATCAGACATGCAGCGATCATCGTAAAGTTCAAAATCTACACAATCCAGTGCATACTCATATCCCGATTGCGGAAACCATTCACTGAAAATATAGTTTCAGGTCCCCTGAATTGCGGATGCAAAGCTTTCAGCATAACATGGCGGAGTCGAGAATACGGCATAGGAAGCGAGTGGTATTTCGCACATATGATAGCCATCCGGTACCGTCAGCCAATCCGCGCACTCGTTTTTGGCAGAATACGGCATGAAACGGATCTATAATTAACCGCGCATAGTGACTTTCGGCGTTTTCCTTGTATGAAGATGACAGGCTGCAAAATGACCGTTTTCCACCTCAACAAACTCCGGACGTTTTTCCGCACACACATCCATGACATACGGACAACGGGTTCGGAAAATACAGCCGGTCGGCGGATTAATCGGGCTTGGAATTTCTCCCTTTAAAAGAATTCGCTCTCTTTTTTCTTCAATATCAGGATCAGGGATCGGAATGGCAGAAAGCAGCGCTTTCGTATATGGATGCAGCGGTTTTTCGTACAGTTCATGGCTTGTCGTCAATTCAACAAGATGCCCGAGATACATGACACCGATTCGGTTACTGATATACTTCACCATTGAGAGGTCATGGGCAATGAACATCATCGTTAATCCTTTTTCCTTCTGAAGTCTTTTCAAAAGGTAGACCACCTGTGCCTGAACAGACACATCCAGGGCTGAAATCGGTTCATCAGCAATGATCAATTCCGGATCAAGTGCCAGTGCACGGGCAATACCGATACGCTGCCGCTGTCCCCCGCTGAATTCATGCGGATACCGATTCAGAAAGCTCCCATTTAAACCAACTTCTTCAAGCAGTCCTTCGACTTTCGCTCTGCGTTCTTTCTGATTTTTATACGTTTTATGAATATCCATTGGTTCAGCAACCAGCTCCAGCACCGTTGATCGCGGGTTCAAAGAGGCATAGGGATCCTGAAAAATCATTTGCATACTGCGGTGCAGACGAAACCGTTCTGAAGGATTCATTTGATCGACATTCCGGCCACGAAACGTAATGCGGCCCGCTGTTTTTTCGTAGAGCCCCATAATGGTGCGGCCGAGTGTTGACTTACCACAGCCGGATTCGCCGACAATGCCGAGCGTCTCACCGGCATCTATTGAGAGATCGATACCGTCAACAGCTTTCAGCGTCTGGTTTCGACCCATGTCAAAATACTTTTTCAAATGCTCTGTTTTTAGAAGGGGGGTCCTTCCCATCAGCTATCATTCCTTCCCGCAGTCCCTGATGACACCACTTATCCTGTACGTTTAATCTATGAAAAGCCGTTTTCCATGAGCGGGAAACGGCTTTTTGGTTGATTGACTTTCCTTGCGTTAACGCATCGTCAGTTTGATTTGGTTGCCCATTTCAATTCCATGTAGCCTACCGGATGACGAACAATTCCTTTCACCTTGCTATTCTGCAGTTCACCCTGGTTGTAGAAATAAACCGGGAAGAGCGGCATCTCGTTCATTAACAGTTTTTCAGCCTGATACATCAGGGCATATCGCTTCGCATCGTCTTTCTCAGTCTTCGCCTGTTTAATCAGCTGATCGTATTCCTTGTTGCTCCACTGCATGCTGTTCATCGGCATGCCGGTGATGAAGTTTTCCAGGAAGTTGATCGGATCGCCGTAATCCGCCAGGAAAGAGCCGCGGGAGAACTGGAATTTGCCCTTCTTCTGATCCACCCCATAAACATTCCATTCCATGTTGGCCAGTTTCACCGATACGCCGAGATTTTTCTTATACATTTCCTGAACCGCTTCGGCAACTGCCTTATTGATATCGGTTGTGTTGTACGTCAGCGTGACCGGCGGCAGCGTCTTGTAGCCTTCTTCTTTCATCCCTTCTGCCAGCAGTTTTTTCGCTTCTGAAGGGTCATATTTATAGAGATTGCCATTAGACTTGCGGAAATCCTCTCCGCCCGGGTCCTTAAATCCGGGAGAAACAAAACCGTATGCCGGATCATTCTTTTGCTTCACGACATAATCGACAATTTGCTTATTGTCAACGGCAAGCGCAAACGCTTTTCTGATTTTGGCATTATCAAAGGGCTTCATCTTCACATTCATGCTGAAGAAATAAGTTCCGGCCTGTGGTTCTACTTTGACTTTTCCTTCTTTAAACAACTGATCGGCCAGATCCGGCGGTACGCTTGCCGAATCGAGTTCTCCGGTTTGGTACATCTGATACTCAGTGTTGGTATCGTTAACCATTGCCCAGTCGACTTCGTCCAGTTTGACACTTTTCTTGTCCCAGTATGTCGTGCTCTTTTTAAAGACCATGTTTGAATCATGTTTCCAGGAAGCGAGCTTAAATGGGCCATTTCCTGTAAATGTCTTTGCTTCCGCGTACCATTTGGGATTTTTTTCAGCAACGTTTTGATTCACCGGGAAGAACGCCGGGTTCGAAATCATATTCAGAAAATAAGACTGCGGTGCGGTCAGCGTAACCTTTAACGTCTTGTCATCAACGGCTGTTACTTGTACATCATCAGCGGAGCCTTTTTTCAAATTATAGGCTTCGCCGCCTTCAATGAGGTAGCCGAGAAAGGCGGCCGGTGAGCCGGTTTCCGGATTTAAGAGTCGTTTCCATGCGTATTCAAAATCTCCGGCCGTCAGGTCATCACCGTTATCCCACTTTGCGTCTTTGCGAATATGGAAGGTATAGGTTTTGCCATCCGGAGAAACATCCCACTTTTCAGCAGATGCCGGATGCGGTTCGTGATCCTTACCGAGACGTGTCAGCCCTTCCATCAGGTTGTTCAGCGCATTCCACGATTGTGCATCGAAGCCGATTGGTGGATTAAACGATGTCGGCTCTGCGCCATTGTTCAATTTCAAAACCTGCTTGCCATCTGATTTTTCATTTGACGCATTGGGTTTGGCTGTACACGCGCCGAGCACAAACACGAGTAATAAAGCCAGCGCCAGCATCAGGCTGTTCTTAAACCCCTTTTTCAAATCAATCCCTCCCGCATTTTAACCGGTTTCAACCTTTTGCCGAATGGCACCGGCTCTTTTATCTAAAAGCCAGCAATCCGCAGTATGATGATCATTTACTGCAGTCACAGGCGGTTGAACATGACGGCAAACTTCCATGGCATAAGGACATCTGTCGCAAAATGAACACCCTTGCGGCGGCGCAAATAAATCCGGCGGCGCCCCTTCAATCGGCTTTAATGTGTCCGAAGGCAGGTCGAGACGGACAATCGTATTGAGTAATGCCTGCGTGTAGGGATGCCGGGCGTGATAGAAAATATCGCGTTTGTTGCCCATCTCGACAATTTTTCCTGCATACATCACCGCCACGCGATCTGCGGTTTTGGCAACGACCCCTAAATCATGCGTGATCATGATCATGGAGACGTTTGTCTCTTCCTGAATTTGATCGAACAACTCCAGGATTTGCGCTTGAATCGTGACATCAAGTGCTGTGGTCGGTTCATCGGCAATAATGAGACTCGGCTTACAGATCAGGGCCATGGCAATGACAATGCGCTGCCTCATCCCGCCGCTGAATTGATGCGGGTATTGTTTCATGCGCTGCTCTGCATTTGCTATGCCGACCCGTTCAAGCATCTCAGTGGCTTTTTGCCAGGCGGCCTGATGTGCTATTTTCTTTTGGTAGATGATCCCTTCAGTCAGCTGAGAACCAATCGTTAAGGTTGGATTCAGCGCGGTCATCGGGTCTTGAAAGATCATCGAAATATCCGCGCCCTGAATACGGCGCATCTTCTTTGCTGATAACGTCGTCAGCTCCGTACCTCTGAATCGAATCGATCCGGTAATCATCTCCCCATGCGATTTTGGGATCAGACCCATTATCGCAAGTGACGTAACGCTCTTACCGCATCCTGATTCGCCAACGATCGCCAGCGTCTCTCCCCGGGCTATATCAAAATGAACACCGCGAACCGCATGGACTTTTCCGCCATGAATTTGAAAAGAAACATGCAGGTCCCTCACTTCCAGCAGCTTATCCGATGATTTTTTCAAAGGGGGTCATCTCCTTAACTTCGGATCGAGTGCGTCCTGCAGGCCGTCACCAAGAATATTAAATGCAAACATCGTTAATGAAATAAAGAGGGCCGGGAAAAACAGGCGCCACCAATAACCGGCAAGCAGTGCCGACAATCCGTCATTTGCCATGACGCCCCAGCTTGCAAAGGGCGCCTGGACGCCTAATCCGAGAAAACTTAAAAAGGCTTCGGAAAAAATGGCCGATGGAACGGTTAACGTCATTTGAACAATAATCGGACCCATGGTATTGGGAATCAGATTTTTTTGAACAATGCGCCAGGGCCTGCTTCCAAATGATCTGGATGCCGTGACAAATTCATAATTTTTTAATTGAAGCACCTGGCCTCTGACAATGCGTGCCATGCCCGTCCAGCCTGTAACCGTCAGTGCGACGATAATCGTTAATAAGCTTGGGCCCATGACAACCATCAGTAATATGACGACCAGAAGATAAGGCAGCCCGTAAAGGATCTCAATGATTCGCATCATAACAAGATCTGTTTTCCCGCCGATATAGCCGGAGATTCCGCCATAGGCCACACCGATCAGGAGATCAACCAGAGCGGCAACAATGCCGACGAACAGTGAAATTCGCGCCCCGTACCAGGTCCGGGTAAATACATCGCGTCCAAGTTCATCGGTACCGAACCAGTGATCGGCCGAGGGGGACAGATTCTGCAAAGTCAGATGCTGTGCCGTCACAGAGTATGGGGAGACAACTGGTCCAAAAAGGGCAGCAATCATGAGAAAAATCAGGAAACCCAGGCCCAGCATCGCTAATTTATTTTTTGTAAGCTGAATCCAGGCATCACGCCAATAGGAAGTACCTGGCCGCACAAGCGACTGCTGTACCGTTTTTTTGCGATCAAGACGGCGAAACCATGCTTCCGGAACATTTTGCGCCGTGATCTTTTCCTGCAGATCATTTGCACGAATCATTGGCTCCCCTCCTTGCTCTGCTTAATTCGCGGATCAAGCCAGCCGTAGGCGAGATCGACGAGAAAGAGCATAAAGATCAAAAGGGCGCTGTAGAACATCGTCGTTCCCATAATGACGGGGTAGTCTCTGGAATTGATGCTGTCAACAAAGTATTTGCCCATACCGGGGATAGCAAAAATTTTCTCAATGACAAATGTGCCGGTCAAAATGCTTGCCGCCAGGGTGCCAAGCACCGTTACCGCGGGTAGCAGCGCATTTTTCAACGCATGCTTCGTTACGATAATAAACGGCGGCAGCCCTTTAGCACGGGCGGTCCGAATATAATCCTGAGTCAGCACTTCAAGCATGCTGGACCGGATCAGCCGCGCAATGATTGCCATCGGACCGGTCGCAAGCGCGATAATCGGCATAATCATGTACGAGAACCCCTGCCATGTGCCGGCCGGAAGCAAATGAAGATTCACGGCAAATTCCTGGATCAGCAGTGTGGCCAGAACAAAATTTGGAATTGAAATGCCCAGAACAGCCAGGGTCATGGCCAGATAATCAATCAGGCCATTATGCTTTAATGCGGCAAAAATACCGAGAATAACCCCTGATATCACGGCGACGGCAAGCGACCACATGCCCAGCTCAAATGAAACCGGAAACCCTCGTCCAAGCAAATCATTCACGGTTTGCGCAGGCTGTTTGATCGACGGACCATATGTAAATGTTGCAATGGACTTAAGATAGATGAGATACTGAACCGGGAGCGGCTGATCAATATGATAATGCGCTTCAAGATTTTTTACTGCAGCATCACTCAATACCTTTCCGTTTATGTTATTAAAGGGTGACCCCGGGATCGCATGCATGAGCAGAAAGGTCAATGTCGCAATGACCCATAAAGTTAAGAGCATGGCAAAAAATCTTTTCAAGACAAAGCGCAGCATAAGAACCATCCCTTATTTTCTACTCGAATGAATGTTGAAGAAAAGCATTTTCAGGCGTTCGTTATGTACAAAACCCAGCTCAGTAAAAGGAGCTGGATTGAATACAGGATATCAGATCAATACGAATGACTTCAGGGGCCTGCTACAAGCTGGCGGGGAAATATGAAATCGCTAACATATTAAGTATAAAACTATTATATCCATAATAAATATACTTGTCAATAATTAAAAAATTTTATTAATTTTCTGTTTAATACACCAAAGCTGAAAAAAAGCAATCCGCCGATTCAGAGCAGATTGCTTTATTCCTTCAATAATGTAATCAGGGCATGGCATCCAGTTTTTTCAACAGCTGATCATAATGCGCCAGAGTTTCTGTGTCTTTAACCTCTACACCGGACTTGAAGTAGGTGATCCTGCCGCTTCCTCCGCCAATCTGATGCAGTCTTTCCAGCGTATGCTTCAGATTCAGTGCAGTTCCGAGCCCACCGTCAATCACATGTGTTTCTTTGGGGAATTGCTGCTGAATGATGTCTTTAAAAATGGGAAAATGGGTGCAGCCAAGCACCACCGTACCGTACTGGTTCAAATCAAACGGTTGCAGTTGTTTCTGTAAATAAGGAACAATATCCTCCGGTTTAAAATCGAATGCTTCCGCAAATTCAACCAGTTTCGGCATCGGCAGCGGGTCAACAATATCATGCTTATCAATCCGTTCGACCAGACGGTGATATTTTTCTTCCTTCAGCGTCAGCCGCGTCGCCATCACCAGAACTTTTTTCATCTCCGACTGGCTTTCAATCACTGCCGGTTTGACAGCCGGTTCAATGCCGATAATCGGAATTGAATAATTTTGGCGCAAGTCTTCGATCGCTGCACTCGTTGCCGTATTACAGGCCACCACCAGTGCCTTAATGTCACGGGCAACCAGGAAGTCAGCAGCTTCAAAAATATACTTTTTCAATTCATTTTTCGGCTTTTCTCCATACGGAAGATGCGCCGTATCCGCATAATAGAGAAAATTTTCGTTCGGCATCAGTTTTCTGATCTGATGCAGGACGGTCATGCCGCCAATGCCGGAATCAAATACAGCTATGTTCATGATCAATCACTTTTCTTCATAATTTTTGTCCCTGACATTGCTTCATTGTATCACCTTTTTATGGTCCGGGAAACTGAATGGGATCTGAGTCTAAGGTCACCCGGCAAACATCGTTTTAATCTCCTCAGCCAGTTCATTCGGACGCTCAAGCATCACCATATGGGATGTATTTTTCATCATGACGCAGCGTCCTTGTTTCGCATGTGCGAGAAATTGATCCATCGCATGTTTCTTATAGGCATCGACCTGTTCATCACTTTCTGCGGCGGATTTTGCAATAACAAGTGTGACGGGAATCGTTAATTGCGCGACAACATCATGAGGATGAAATGTCCACAAAGCCTGTGCGCATGCCTGTTTTGTCTCTACCGGACAGTTGAAAGCCACGCGTCCATCCTTCGTTTCATGGACAATATCCCGAACCGCGTTTTCAACGTCAGCATTCCAATAGGGTGTATCCTGCTTTTGATCATTGATGAACCTCTCCATATTGCGCAGCAATGCCTCAGGAAAAGAAAAGTTCGAAAAGTCTTCCCATGTCATCCCCGGCCACTCCTGGTAATTGAGGTATCCGGCGTCGACAAGCATTAAGCTGCGCACGCGTTTCGAATCATGTGTAGCGAAATACATGGCCAGATTGGCGCCCCACGAGTGTCCGACGAGCCAAACACGCCGCACATGAAGCTGATCGAGCAAATCGGACAATTGATCCGATAACAAGTCAAATGAATAGCTCGAGCTCGGCTCACTGACTCCGTTTCCCGGCATGTCCGGGGCAATGATGCGTACGCCGCGCAAACGCTTTTCAATCAATGTCCAGACTTCGCCGGTCCACGCAAGTCCATGAATCAGCACCAAAACATCCGTTGATGAGGCATCTCCTGCTTCTCTAAGTTTATACCTTATTTCCTCTTCACCAGCCGTAACATAGCGTACATGCCACATCATATTCACCCCGGCGTGTTGTTTCGTTAATTATAATCGAAAAATGCAGGTTTGTGGGAAAAAGGATAAGTCTGGTGCAACGAAAAGGGTCAGACAGACGCCATTTCAAAGCTCCTGCCCACCTGCGTCATCACCCCCACAGTTCCGGTGGATTCATCTCATAAATACTGTTCTTTCGATACATAAACTGATAGACAATCAGTTCGCGGCGCAGTGTGGCATAATCCGCATAAAACTTCCTGAGATAAGTGCTGATTTCCTTTTCAGAATAGGCCTTTCCATATTTCAGCCCTTTGACAAGCTGCGCCATCACCACCATTCGTTTTTTTCGTTGCGCAGGAATGGTCTTTAACGAGCCATCGGCATTAAAAAAGGCGTCCAGTATTTTTACACGTTCCTCTTCAGTGACTTCCGGCAGCATTGACGGTTTCCCCTTTCCAAATGATAATAGTGCTTTCGCCTGACCTTCCAGAACTTTTTTCTCTAAAGAAAAATAAATGGTATTTTTGACCCGACTTTCCCTGATGAGACCCGCCTCACGTAATTTATCGATGTGGTGGGTAATGGTCGGCGGCTTCAAACCCAGCTTGCCGGCAATCGCCTGGCCATGAAGCTTTTGATCGCGCAGGAGGGCAACAATCCGCAGCCGCGTGGGATCACCCATTGCTTTGTAAAAAGTAATCATTCGATTAAACTGCATCGAATCACCTCTAATTAGTTATACATCTAATTAGATATTAATAAAAATTCTTCACCTTTGCAAGATGACATTTGACTAAAGTTGATTTTTATCTTATGAGACAATCGGAAATCTGGTGCGATGTGGTCGACATTGCAGGGGGATCGAAATTTTCATCGAGCGGCGCCATCGTTAACTGCCTTATTATTTAATAAACTGTCTGATGTAGCCGTTTAGTTCTGACGCTGCTTTTGTCGGAATCTGGTGTTTGACGTTTTGAATCCATTTCAGTTCGTTATGCGGCAGTTGTTCATGCAGTACTTTCGCGTAACGAAAAAAGCCGCGATCTTTAAGTCCGAAGACCAGTAATATCGGCAGTTGAATCTGATCCAATTGACGGGTGCAGGTGTAGGACAGACTGTAGTAATAGTACTCGGCCACGTTTTTGCCTGATCCCTGTCGTTCTTCCCGCAGCATTTTCCAAAACGAAGAGAGTGTATTCATATTCGTTCCGGCAATATAAAAGCCTAATAAAGAAAGTGCTCTTATCCGCGCAAGCGTCCCTGCCAGAACCAGTTTGCTTTTTAATGACCAGTTGCTGACTTCAGACAGGCCGCTGACCAGGATGCCGCCCATTGCCCGGTTCTGGTACTTCAGGAAAAACTCCAGCGCAATTGATCCCCCGGTTGAATAACCGCAGATATAGGCTTTACGAATGTTCAGATGATCGAGCAAATGCAGCATATCATCCGCGATGAGCGGGTAAGTCAGGGTCTCGTCCGTTGCTGAACTTCTTCCATGACCGCGTATGTCAAAAGTAATGATTTGATAATCCCTGGATAGTTCCTTCATTTGATTTAAAAAGTTGAAATGGGTCAGCAACGGAGGATGAACAAAAAGAATCGGGATCCCCTGGCCCTGAACAGTGTAGTAGAGTTGGCAGTCATCTGCCTGGAAATAGGGCATCGCCCGGTCACCTCAGAGAAATGAATTGCCCCTATTTTCCCCAAACGTTACGCTTCTATCCAGATATTTTGTGACAACCGGGAATGATTCAGCGTGGACACGGCAGACTAAGTGCGTGAGGAAGTGATTAAATGAAGCAACCCTTGTGTATCGTTATCCATGGGTTCGCCGGAAACCCGTGGGAAGTGGAACCGCTGGCCCGCGCACTTGAACACTCCGGGTTTGACGTCATCACGCCGCTTTTGCCCGGGCATGATCGAGAAAAAAAGCGTATGGAAAGGAGCACTGCGCCGGACTGGCTGCAGGCGATTGAAAAAATTGTTACACGGGCAGAAGACGACAAGAGAGAGATTCATCTGATTGGCTTTTCCATGGGTGCGATGATCGCCTCGATTACGGCCTCCAGGTATCCGATCTCTTCTCTGGTCCTGCTTTCTCCAGCTGTTTATGTGCTGACCCCTCACGTTTTCAAAATGAGGTGGGAAAGATTTCATCAACGGAAAAAAGGGAAACCGGAAGAATATGATTCACCATTCACTCAAAAGGTCCCGCTTGCCAATGTCTTTCAGTTTCACAAAGTTGTCAGGCAGGCCAAACGGATTTTTCACAATCTTCATGTCCCACTGTGTATCATTCACGGTGAACGGGATGAAACGATCGATCCGAAAAGCGCTAAACTGATTTTTCACGCGGCTGCTTCGGAAGAAAAAGAACTACACTATCTGCCGCACGCGCGGCATCATATTTGTCAGGGCGACGATCGTGACAAGGTTATCCGATTTGTGACGCTGTTTCTAAACAAGCATCGAACCTTATAATCCACAGGTATTTTGTTTATTAGAAAAACCGGGATGCGTCCGGTCTTTACTTCCGCCGGATTAGGTTGCATCAGCACTGGCAGGAGACTCCCTTGGCCAGCACTCCCGCAGGTGCCAATACATTTCGCCCTACGGTTCAGCGTCACACCTCTAAATGAGGGGCTTCTGTATTTTTTGAGATCATCTCACTTCTTTTTCAAGAAGCATTCTGATTTTTATTTAAGCAATAAGCGGGAATTTTCCGGTTACCATGGAGAATGGAGCGCGTTCCGGGGAACCATAAGGGGAAATTTTCCCATTAAGAGAAATTTTTCCGTCTATTGATCAGATCGGGCACTTAACCTGATCTCCCGACCAATTGTCACTTGGGTAACCGGAAATGATTCATGACAGCTCGGCAATCGGCATACTATTTTGCCAGATCTCTGACCGTTTGCCGCTCAATGATCTGATGTCCCATAATTCGCCCTTCGACATGTTCTTTGCCTTCAATAATGTCAATCAGCATCCCGCCGCCGACACGGCCGATTTGAAAAAGCGGCTGTTCCACTGTCGTTAATGGGGGTATCGACATCTTCGCAATTTCCAGATTATCATAACCGATAATGGATAAATCATCAGGAACGCGCAGACCTGAGGAATAAGCAGCGGACAGTGCCCCGACAGCCATAAAATCGCTCGCCGCCAATACGGCCGTTAACCCACTGTTTTTTCTGAGCAATTCAGGCAAGAGTCTTTGTCCATCATCAAAATAAAAATTAGGGCCATAGACAATCTGATTCTCATTAAAGGGCAGGTTGTGATCCTTCAATGCCTGGATAAATCCGTCGATCCTCGGCTGCCCGGCAATGCGATCCTCCTTATTCCCGCTGATCATCCCAATTCTTGTATGACCCTTTCCGATCAGATAACTGGCTGCATGATAGGTTGCCATCCGGTCATCCACTTTCACGTAGGGAATGGAATATTTCAGGGACTGCGTCGCCAGCAATACAAGCGGAATGCCCATCCTTCTAATCTCATCGTAATATGCGTCCCTTAGAACTTCACTGGTAAAAAGCAGACCGTCCACCCGTTTTTCTTTCAAAACATGCAGGTAATCCATTGTCCGCACACCACTGTTTGCCGTATGACAGATGATCACACTGTAACCTCTGGTATAAGCAGCATCCTCAACCCCCTTTAGAAGTGAAGAGGAAAACATACTCGATACATTTGGAACGAGAATCCCGAGCGTTCTCGTTTTTTTATTGATCAATCCTCTGGCAACAGCATTTGGCTGATAGTTCAGGTCCTTGATCACTTTGAGCACGCGTTGTTTTGTTTTCAAACTGTAACCGGGCTGATTATTCAAGATTCGTGAGACGGTCGCAATGGAAACATTTGCGGCACGTGCAACGTCTTTAATCGTCGCATTCATGGGATCACCTTTTTTGAAAACGTTTACTCAACGGTTAAAATACAGACTTTTTCCCGCTTTGTCAAGCTTTTTTGAAAGAAAGCGCATTGTTTTATATGTTTTCCAGATTAGATTGGCGTCAAACATGACCAGACATTAAGGAATGTTCCCTTATAACAACTTAAATTATCTATGTAAACGTTTAATGCAGGTGTTTACTTTTGTTTTTAAGACGCTTCATCGAGTCATTCATAATAACCTGGGAGGGTGAATCATGAAAAATGTTATTTCATGGAAAGAACGCATAACGGCAAGGCCTGCTTATTTAATTGGGCGGGCTGTGATTAACAAAACGCTCATACTGGAGCCCGATGATGGGGCTACCCGGTATGAGCGTATGCCTGAAGATGATGGAACTGCCGTATACAGATCCGTACGTACGGTGGTATGATTTTCCTCCTGCCCGATCTATGTGATTTATTCAGGCCATTTCGGAGGCGGTATTCATTATTCAATCAATTTAGCAATCAGATCAGACAACTGATTTAGTTCCTGATCATTAAGTTTATGGAAAACTTTACGCATGTAGTCCTCACGAACAGACCTCAACTGGTAATAAAGTGCAACGCCGTCCTCAGTTACTGTCAACAGGACTTTTCTCCGATCCCTTTTAGATCGCTGGCGGATCACGTAGCCGCATCGAATCAGTTTGTCGATGACGGTCGTTGCATAACTGGGAGAGACATCGAATGCCTTCGCAATATGCGATGAGGTTTCCTGACCATGTCTATGGAGATGAGACAGGAACGAGAATTCGTGAGCAGTCAGCTCGCTGCTCTGAAGTTCATTCATTGACCGCCGATAACGTCGGATAAAAATAGCAAACTGGCTTTCAATTGTATGAATTCTGGATTCTCTGTCCGTGAGAGACACCTGCTTCCCTTATTTTCTGGTCATAGTCGGACTGATCTCAGCTCTTTGCCGCGAATTTGCTCGTTTAATAAAGAATGCGAGCACCCAGGCAATGACCGTCAGCATGGTAGCGACAATAAAGGCATCATTAATACCCTGAATCGTTGCCAGCTGCTGAACCTTCATTTCAAGCAGCTGCAGTACGGTATGCTGCCCCTGTACCGCAGAAACGTGATCCGTTGCAGACAGCACAAGGCTGGAATTCTGAAGCTGCTGCATAAACGGATGATTACTTGAAGCAACCTGATTTGCATAGTCGCCGATATGCAATGTCGTTCGATTCGTCATGACGGTAACCAGGAAAGCCGTACCAAGCGAACCGGCAACCTGCCGCATCGTATTGGACATAGCCGTTCCATGACTGTTCAACGCTCGAGGCAGATCATTCAGCCCTTCTGTCATGATCGGCATCATCAAAAGCGACATACCGAACATTCGCCCCGTATAGAGAAACATAATCCAGCCGTACGTCGTCGTATCGCTTAAATGTCCAAACGCCCAGGTTGTAATAATAGTCACCGCAAGACCGATTACAGCGAGCGGTCGCGATCCGATCCGATCAAATAGTATCCCGGTAATTGGCGACATGACGCCCATGAGCAATGCGCCGGGTAGCAGAAGCAGTCCGGATTGAAGTGGTGTAAATCCGCGGATGTTCTGCAGATAGATCGGAAGCAGAATCATTGCGGCAAACATCGCCATCGTCACTAGTATATTAACGATTGTCGTGAAAGTAAATATTTTGTATTGAAAAACGCGCATATTAAGCAGTGGCGTATCCATAAACAGTTCATGCCAGACAAACAGAATCAGTGCGATGACACCGACGATAAGGGTTACTAATACGACGCTATCTTCCCAGCCTTTGTTTCCTGCTTCACTGAACGCATACAGGATGCCGCCGAAACCAATCGTTGACAGAACAACACCCGGAAGGTCAAGCTTTGGAAATGAGCGGCGTCCGACGTTTTTCAGATAGGTGAGGGCAAACAGGACATCAACAATGCCAAACGGGAGCACGATCCAGAATAAGACCCGCCATGTAAAATGTTCCACAATATACCCGGAAAGTGTTGGCCCAATTGCAGGCGCGAAGATCATGGCGACACCCATCAGACCCATTGCTCCGCCACGTTTTTCAGGCGGGAAAATGGTCAGGAAAACATTGGTCATCAGCGGCATGATAATTCCGGCACCAATCGCCTGAATCACGCGCCCACACATCAAAATGATGAAGTCAGGCGACAGAGCACAGACAAGCGTTCCCAGCGAGAACAGAGTCATCGCTGAGATAAAGAGCTTCCGAGTTGTAAAAGTTTCCATTAAATAGGCGGTAATCGGGATCAGAACCCCATTGACCAGCATATACCCGGTGGTGATCCATTGCGCCGTGCTGGTCGAAATATTCAAATCGACCATCATCTTAGGCAGAGCCACATTCATGAGCGTCTGGTTCAGCAGCGCAACAAAAGCGCCCAGAATCAGGACCAGAATAATCGAAGCGTGATGACCTGACGCCCCCTGTGCGCTTAAGGCAGGGTTTCCCGGACGCTCTGCACAGTCCACTTTAGCAGAGTTCTGCACGATTCGCCTTCTCGAAGCATGTGACCCGCTGTCATGCTTTTCGCCAGACACGTGCAGGGAAGCTTCTCCCGTGCCCGGTTCAGTCAGACGGTCAGCAGTCGTCATCAGTTTGTTTTTCCGGCGACGATGCAAAATAAAATTAAAAAACACAAGAAAAATGAGTGCACACCCGATGTACACAGAAAGGAATGATGTCATCAAATCCCTCCTCTCAAATTAGATATGAATCTTTACCGTAACATTCATGCCGGGAAGAAGATCATTACCTTTGTAGTCGTCAATTGAAATTCTCACAGGAATGACTTGCGCAACTTTTGTGTAGTTGCCATTACTATTCGATCCCGGAATCAGTGAGAAGGTTGCGGCGGTTGCTGTTCCAATCTTCTCCACTTTACCGGTAAATACCGTATCCGGGAACGCGTCAATTTTCAGATCAACCTTTTGTCCCTTTTTTACCTTTTCAATTGCGTTTTCATCGACATTGGCTGTCACGTACAGTTCATTCAGATTATAGGCTTGGGCAAGCTGCGTTCCGGCGGCTGCGAATGCATTTTTGGTTGTATTGCTTAACGCAATCGTCGCCTTTTGCGGCATTTTTACTGCAGCTTCAACTTTTTTCCCATCGGCTCCCATTGTTTCCACATCGCCGATTGTTTCATTGGCATCAAAAGTCCTGCCTTCTGCAGCACTCCAGTTAACCAGTTTTCCGGAAGCAGGCGAAGCAACAGAGATAACCTGGCCGCTTACTGCGGCATTATCCGTTTTGACATAATGGGTTGCCTGATCATAATAGTAGTAACCGGCTGCTCCGCCACCAATCAGAATGACGATCACAATGATGTTAATAATCAGCAATCGAGTAAAATTTTTCATAGCTGGATCTCCCTTCATTTTGACATAAAATTAATATAGTTAATTATTAACCTTATTAACTATTTAAGTGCAGTAGTAATTTAACATATTAGGTTTAAACGTGCAACAAAAATGAAATTTTTTTCTTTTTTTATGCAGACCTGGAAAATTACCTGGAAACATGAGAAGGATCAAAAAGCGCGGGATTTATTGGGGCTGAACGGTCTCACCTGTCCCTGTAAAGTTGATGCTCAGGGAGGCAAGCAGTCCAAACCCAAATAAGATACTCAGGAGCACATGAAAGAGCAGAAATAAAGCAGCCATTTATTAGATCGTATCAATACAGACTCTTCGTTTGTTTCGTATTCTCCTATCTGTGTTGCCCGTCCGGTTCATCTGATTTTTTTAGAAACTCGATAACATCCTGTTCATAACCCTTTCGCTGATTCATTTCTTTTAAAAATGCTTTGTCATGCGTATGTGTTTTACCGGTTTCCAATTGCTCTTTATACAGACTGAGATAGGGAAGCCCCTGCCGCTTTGCCCGGTCTGTTTCTTTATCTCGGCTGTAGCTGACCTTTTTGAAACTTACTTGCGGAATGCCCTTTTCATCAATTTCAAGAATGGCATACTGAGCACGTAAATCAGCACGAAGCTTCGTCCGTTTGAAATAGGGCTGCCCCACGGAACCCGGGTTGATGATCAGTTGATCCTCACTGCTGTAGCGCAACATCTGATGATGCACATGGCCGTAAACGGCAACATCACTATTTTTTGAAGTAAAAAGGCGGTCAAAATTTTGTTGCGTTTGATCCGGTGTCAGATCACCGCCATAATTTTTACCCGGCAGGTTATGGGTCAGACTAATATTCAGTCCATTAATTGTCCTGGTCGTATGTATCGGCAGCTGCTTCAGCAACTCGATTTCGGCGCTTGTTAAGCTTTGACATTGGTACTGAACAAGTTTAGCAATATAAATATCTGATGGATCATTGAGGTCAACTTCTCCTTCCAGTACTTCGAGAAGGCAGTCTTCCCAGTTCCCCTTTACATAAACGGCGGTATTGATTTTTTTTAACAGAGCAAATAAATCAGCTGATCCGGGGCCGGGCATGATGAGATCGCCCAAAAACCAATAGTCAGTGATTTTTTCGCGGATAGAGTCTTCAATAACTGCTTCCAATGCGGTTGTATTTCCATGTACATCAGAGAGCAATGCGATTTTATGGTTCATGCGCGCTTCACGCTCCCAGCTGGCTAAATTTGCTTATCCGCTCATTGTTATTCAAGAACAACACTGTTTGGGGTATTAACCATAAGTTTCAACACAGATCGTAATCATACATCTTAGACGAACAATATTCAACTTATTGTGAGGTCTCCCCTCACCCACCGGCACCAGGCCTGTCATACGTCTTTTTAACCCACTGCTCTAATTCAGCCCGGAAGTTCTCTTTTTGTTCATCGTTTTGAAACACTTTTTCTAAACGTTATAGGCTGATCCTTCTTGATTTCCAAAAGTTTCAAAGTTGGACGAATCGACATCGAGAACCATCCTGGCGCTGGGACGAAGGACATGAAGCCGATCCAGATAAGCCTAGTTGACCGCTTCCAGCGACTGAACCGTTTCCTCATCCACGCATTGGTTGGACCGGGAAGGAGATCGGCTGAGAGCCCCCACCTGAGAAGCCAGCTTTGATTTTTTTGTTAAACTGAAGCAACTTTTTTTACGCTGTTCATACGAGGAAGTCCCCCTTACCTTGTATGTTTGGTTCTCGCAAATTAATCATACCAAAGAGGGGCTCCTTTATTGAGCATAAAAATGTTCATTCCAAATAAAATTCAGAAAATATTTGACATATCTCTGATTGAGTTGTATATTAATTCACAATTAAAAGTAAAAGAGTGAACATAAATGTTAGCAACCCGTGCAGCTATTATTCGAATTATTATTATCAGCGCCATTATTATTTAATAATGCGGGCTGCATGTTGTTGTCCGCAAAAAAGCGGACAGGGCTAGCAGGGCTAGGAACTGTCAAAGGTTCCTGGCCCTTTTCTTTTTATCTTTTATTAATCATGGTAAAAGGGGGCAGGGAAAATATTTTTTTAGTTCGGTGTTAAATCAGAATTTTACTTAGGGGGATTTTTTAATGAATAGTGTTGTTGATGCATCATTTGGCGGTGAAACATTAAAACGAGATTCAGTTAAAACCGTTATCTTTGCTTCAATGATCGGAACAGCCATCGAATTTTTTGATTTCTACGCTTACGGAACCGCTGCTGCTGCTTATTTTCCGCAGGTCTTCTTTCCTGAAGTTACACCGACAATTGCTACTATTTTGAGCTTGCTTACCTTTGGTGTTGCTTTTGTTGCCAGGCCATTAGGAGCATTCGTTTTTGGTCACTTTGGCGATAAGATGGGTAGGAAAAATACTTTAGTTGTTTCTCTCCTGTTAATGGGCGTTTCAACCGTCTTAATTGGGGTCTTGCCAAGTTATAACACTTTAGGACTAACAGCTGTCTTACTGTTATGCACATGTCGTTTTGTTCAAGGAATTGGTTTAGGAGGAGAGTGGTCAGGTGCTGCTTTGGTTGCAACTGAAAACGCTCCTGCTGACAAACGTGCTTTATATGGTGCTTTTCCAGAATTAGGTGCTCCATTAGGTTTCTTTTTAAGCAATGGTTTATTCTTTGTTCTTGAAAGTATTTTAACACCGGAACAAATGATCACTTTTGGTTGGCGTGTTCCATTTTTGACTTCTGCTTTATTAGTTATCGTTGGCTTATGGGTAAGAGCAAGAATGCAAGAGACGCCTTTATTCCGATTATCACAAAAGAAAAATAAGGTTACCCGCTCGCCTTTATTAACCGTTTTGAAAACGGGTTGGCGCCAGTTTATCCAGGGTACATTTATTGTATCTGTTACTTATACCCTTTTTTATACGCTGGCAACCTGGTCATTAGCATATGCAACGACCAATTTAGGATTTACCAACCGTGAATATTTATTCTTACTGATGGGGGCTGTTTTCGTATTTGCAGCATTTATTGTGATTTCCTCGTTAAATGCCGATAGATTAGGCCGGCGGAAAGTTTTAATTTCTTCATCTGTAGCTTTAATCGTCTTTTCTGTTGTCTTTCCATACTTACTTCAAGGTCACCAGAATTTCTTCGGCGCTGCTGCTTTCTTAGTCATTGGATTTGCTTTGATGGGGATTGCTTTTGGGCCAATCGGTGCCATTTTGCCAGAATTATTCAAAACTGAAGTCCGTTATTCAGGTTCCGGAATTGCTTATAATCTGGCGGCAATTGTAGGTGCTGCTTTCACACCAACAATTGCAACCTGGCTAGCTGCCACCTGGGGAATCCAGTCTGTTGGACTTTACCTCGGAATCATGGCTGTCGCTTGTTTCGTTTCTTTAATCACTATCAAGGAAACTAAAAATGTCGATTTTACGAAATAATCATTTAACTGATGAGGATGATCAACATGTCTTTCAAAAATAAAAAGCATCGGTTGCCGCCGATACTTTTGCATAGTAAATTCACTCTGTCAAATTTTTATATCGCTATGCAAAATTAATTATAACATCATTTTTTTAGTTGCTTGTTGTTTCGGGCTTGCCCTTTATCAGTTAAATTTTTAAAAACAAGGTTCTATACTATCTGGTACTGATAGAAGAATTCATCTATCAGTACCCATTTTTTGTTTATGCTAAAAAGGAAATGAAGCTGCAACTTCATCACAAAATAAATTAGCCTTCAGACGATAATTTAAGCTTCTTCGCTGATTAAAATTAATGAACCTGGAATTACTGGAAACTACCTAATTAAAAATGACAGGTGGTTTTCAAATGTTAGTAGAGTTCAATGACCTGGATAACTTATTCCATATTACAGAGCCCTGGTATGTTCATGACTGTATCTTTAACGAAAGCCAAAAAAAGATGGATGTTTATTTAAAAGTATACAAAGAAGCCTTTTTAACGTGCCCAAGCCCGTCTGGCCCCCATGGTGGAACTCTCAAAGACACTGAAAAAGCATTATGCGGCGTGGTCAGGTGATTCCAATCCCAACTCAACAACAGGATATTGGAAGGCATCAACAGCCTATTCCAGGCACTGAAACGGAGAGCAGGAGGCTACCACTCCGATAAGAATATCATCGCCATGGTCTACCTGCTTGCCGGAAAATTAGATTTCTCACCCAAATAAAAGAACAGGCATCAGTACGAACCACGTATCGCTCACAACTGAACCCGTTTCCTTGTCCGATTTTCATGGATTATTTGGAAATCACTTTACCAAACTATGTCCCATTTACGGATTTTAGCGAAGAGCCATATAGTTTGGCATTTCAGGTAAAGTGCTTAATCCAATGCACCTCCGAAAGCAGAGACAACATCTTCACCATTCAGGTTGATAACTTTTTTACCCATAGCATTACTAATTAAATTTATTAACGATTTAGCTCTCTTTAAAAAATATTTATCAAAGTCATCTACTTTAAGATCATCAATATCAATTAGATGAGATCTAACATTGCTTTCTAACTGAGATTCCGCTACATGACCGTTATCTTTGATCCTCTTCATATAAACACTAGGGGCGTTCCCACCAATTATCCTGTTTGTCCGAGCAAACAATGGCGTTTTATTAACAATAGAATTCCATTTCTTTTTATCTATCTTTCTTTTGATACAATAATCGCGCGGAAATATATGGTGAATATCCGTCCTTTCATCGAGGAACACTATAAAATCCATCTGTCTGCCACTAATAAAATCGCAACAGTGATTCTTTAAAATTAATGCCATAATTCCTTTATAAGCGGCACTTTGCCGTGTTTGAAGGGACAGAAGTCTTGTAGGTTCAAAATATGCTCTCTGTACCGTATCAGGTTCTTTTCCATCATGTATCCATCCTAAAACGCCACTAACATCACTTGCATACCTTGTTTCATTTGCTCCACCATACATTTCACCGAAAACACCACACCAATACCATCGCGAAATCTTTTCTTTAATCGTACCATCCTGAGCCATGGGACCAAGAACAGCAAATATAACCGACATTGGAATTAACTGAGTACTATATGGCAGATCACGTGATGAGAAAATTCTCTGTTCTTTAAGAAAGCTAGCACTCTGAAGAAAGCCTTCAGTTAATTGATCTGCATATTTTTTGTAATCATTAAGTTTTAACTTAAGTACATCTTTTTTCTTACAACTTATTGCTTCGCCACCATTTTGCCTCAAATAATATCTGGACAGTAGTGTTATCGATGTTAAAAAATCTGTAGATGAAACATCAGACAATAAGGCGTCTGCTTTATTTGAAATAGATAAAGCAGACTTCTGAATGAACTTTTCTTTTCGCATTTCCCAGTCTTTCCGCAATTCAAAGTTATCCGCAGCAAATGTAGCCGTAATTAACTCAAAAACAGTTAATGAGACACCTCCAGTATTTACATTTTCAAATACCTGACAAACTGCTTCTTTCGGCGTCTCCTTACTTAATGTAATTACCGGAACCTTGTAAGCCTGAATTTGTGCTAATATTTTTGCGTTAAAATTCATGTATCGATCGAGAATCTGTGGCGCATAATTATGAAATTTTTGATACTCGTTTTGCCATTGTGTGCAGGCAATCATGTCATAGACAATATTTAGTGGAAACATATGATTCTTAAATTCATTTTCTTTTGTAGAAAGATCAAGATCTATATTCCGCCCAAAATTTGATCTAATCTTTTTATCCTCTGGAACCGAGATTACTGCATCAACTCTATCAATTGTACTGTTCAAACATTTTTCAATATCCAAATAATAGTAGCGATTAATTTGTTTATTCTTATTTGTCTTCGTAAGCATAGGGCCTCTAAAATACATAGCACCAAAAATTGAAGTTAACCTCTGCTGTCCATCAAGAACAAGAATCTCTGGTTTGTTCTTACTACTTGATCCACTAAATGGTTTATACTTAAATCGTATCGAATCACCACCATATTCCAAGAACATTAGTGCACCGACTGGATAAGAATTCGATATGCTGGCGATTAATGCCCTAATGCGATCATCATCCCATACCCAGCCACGTTGGAAATCCGGCAATTGATTTAATCCCTTATTTATAGCTACCAGGATTTCTGACATTGGAATATCGTTTGATCTAAAAATATTTGCCATCTTTATCATCACCTATCTTCTGCAAATTAGTTCCAGTTTGGTTGTAGTATAGGACCTCTATGACGATATTAAATGGATTAAGTCAGTGAACTATCGAGATATTTAATCCTGAATTATTCATAGAGCACTGTTCCCCCATCATTTAGGCGGTGATTCATAATTAAACAAGCGCACTATTGAAACCTTGTCCCCACATGATTATTACCTCTCAGCTGTGGTTAATATTATTCATCAAACCCAAAGTTATCAATTTTTAATGTTCGACAATTTTCGCTGACCGTTCGGATGGTTTCTGGTGGAATTCCTTTTGTTACATTGGCATCGACATCAAGCTTAATATCGACATCACTCCCATCGAGTGATGTAACATGATTAATGATCTCATCAACAAGGCGGCTCACATCACGATTGATTCTTGTGTTGTCCAATTTGGCAGACATATGAAAGTGAATAACTTGTGCTGCTTTTTCTTGCTTGTCCCCATTATCTTTATTTGGATTTGGATCGACTTCAACAGCCGCTCCTCCATCATGATTTTCACTGCCACCTGGATTGATTTCAGAAGGAGCAGGTTCTTTGATGGTCTGTTCTTTGGTCAATTGTTTTAATGCAATGACAAGTTTAACCAGGTAACTATTTGGATTAACCTCAGTTATAGGCCGATTATATGTCAAGCCTATATATCGCTCTTCGCTCTTTGCTTCTGCAAGGGCAAAATATTCTGTTGAATGAATCCCCTCACAAATTGCCCTTTCCAACACTTCATAAGATGCCAGGCGAGGTAAATAGCAATACGAGCAAAGCTGCTCCCACAACTGTTTAATGGAGATGTCATCCCTGTTTTTCCACAGAACATTATCCAGTTCCAGTAGCAATAGAGCAGGTGCCCATTGCGTGATTAAAGCATCCTTTTGTTCCATGTCTCGCACTGCCCTTGCCACAATGCTGTCATCACTGCCGCCAATATTTGAACTGTCCCATATAATTGCTTTCAAGTCTATTTCCCGGTCAATCCGTGGCACAAGCAGCCATTGATACGCATTTTTAATCCGAGATCTTGCAGTCTCATCACTACGATCAATATTAACTTTAGTTTCTTTGACCTGAGTTGCATCTAGATTCAGCGACTCTTTGTCTCGTAAAATGGATTGCCACGCCAGATAAAGGCGAATAGTTATTTTCAACGATGGAATTTGATTCACATCCGATGCTACAAAAGCGAGCATGTTTCGATAGAGCCTCGCTGTATTGCCACGATTATCCAATATATTTTGAGCTGCGGAAATGGCTCGACTATTTTTTGATCTTGAATCATAGGTATCGGTTGGTTTGAGGATCACCAACCGAGCAAATTGGTCATCCGGAACATCTAACGACGACGAAGGACAAATGTGGAGGCCGCCAAAAGGTTTTTCCTTCCGTTCTTTCCGCAGACGACGTTCAATTTCGTTGAGCACGTCTGACTCCGAGAACAGTGTGATTGCCCTGTCTTCGGCTGTTTTTCTCAATGTGGGATGTGTATCAAACCAGAAACGATTATTTGATGAATCAGCGTATAGATAACTAAGTTTATTCTGTAATTTGCCAAGTGCATCATTGAAAACGGATATCTGTTCCCCCGGTTGGGCAATCCCTAAACGTATACTTGATGATTCTATTCCCCTGACAGACTGTTTCTTGTTCGTTGGTGCACTCCCAAATAGTATCGTACGGGCAACTCGTCTGCATGCTAAGTACTGACCAAAGCGCCTATTCTGTTGATCTTCTATATACGGAATCGAATTTTTCCCATCGACTTCATGGTCGATAATCGCATTCCAGCTTTCAGGAAGATAACGTGTCAGTTCATCACGTATGAGGGGATTGTCCAGAGAAATTGATGATGGCATGATCATTAGACCTGCATCGTTATTCATCCACAGATCGTGAACGACGGCAGCCATCAACCGCAGGACGCCACGCGTCCTCTGAAAATTTTCCAGTGTTGCCCAATCATCATAAAGCCGATGGAAAACTTCCGGGTGAATTGGGTAACAGGCGATCAGTTCCCTTTTGTATGCTAATTCCTTGGCCTGAATTGGAAAATCGGAACTATTGTTTTGATACATCTTACTAAATTGACTGCATACCTGCTCACGTCCTGCCGGATCTTTGCAGTCAAGGAAGAGTCGTCTTCGAACCACTTCAAAACCTTCGTCCGCAGCTACCGGTTTCCATACCGACTCCATTCGGCCAAATGTATGCTCAATAGTTGCCAACACTTGCCTGCCGGCTTCCCCACCAATTTCAAGATTCGATTCTGGTATTGAAGCAACAACAAGACTGTTTTTACTGGCTCGGGCAGCTTCTGTGATTTCCTGAATAAACGAAATAATATTTTCAAAACTCCCGGCAGGTAAACCACTCACCCCATAAATTTTACGTGCATAAGCGACCAGCTCATCAATCAGGACTACGCATGGTCCGCACGCATTGAAGAGATTTTTTAAAGCTTCTGAGCCAGGTGAAATGCCTTTTCGATCCGCTTCTTTTACATAACTGTAAAGTTGTGGGTTTCCTTCTGATGCAGCCAGTTGAGCAGCCATTTCCCCCCAAAGTGTATTGATCGTAATACCTGGGAAATTATTCGGCCTCTTGCTTTTTGACGGATTTAGGGCCGTTCCAACAAGTACTGAAATATTCGCCTTTGGTAAAGATTTAAGGCCTGCTTTTTCAAGTACAGATTTGGCATTAGGGATCTTATCAATAGACACTTTTCCGCCAAGCAAATGATAAAGTGCTAACATGCTGTGTGTTTTCCCGCCGCCAAAAGCTGTCTTCAATTGAATCACCGGTTCGCCGCCACTGCCTGTTACTCGTTCGAGTGCCTGAACGAGCAGATTCGACATGCCTTCGGTAACATACGTCCGGGCAAAAAACTCGACTGGATCCTGATATTCATAACTCGCATCGCCATGTGCGACTTGAGCAAGATCGGCGGCAAACTCTGCATTCTTATAGCGACCTGCTGCTACATCCGGATGTGGTTCAATGACATCGCGCCAGCTGGGCAGTCCATTGAGTGGTACTTCCCGCATAATGCCGCGGTTTTTTGCTGTTCTAGCATCTCCCGTCCGATTATTCTGAACAACGGCTGTTGATCCCTTTTCCGATCCATAGCGGAATTTTCGCATCAGCGATCGGATGTTCTCAGCGCTCTCTGCATCAATTTGCTCGCAAAGGCGCGACATTGTATCCAGCGCCCGCCACGTATAATCGTCATCGAAATCTTCACTCCCAGCATGAGCCCACTTGTTTCGTACACCCTTTAATTCCTTGGTCCAGGTGCGATGATCGATCGACAGCTTTTTACGAAATACCTGATTCCACTGAAAATCAATCAGGTTTAAACATGCAGCAATATCCAGTGAATCAACCAACTTGCCCCACGAACCGGTTAACGGAAGATTCCGTTTTTGTTCATCCCGAAGTACATCAAGTACACCGCTCAACCACCAATTATCTTTATACTCAATCTGCAATTCCCGTGCAATATAAGGAGCAAGAGCTTTTAACAAATATTCGAATCCCCTATTAACTAACTCGTGATTGCTCATTGATCTCCCCCCTGAAAGAAATTCAGTTGCTGCGTATCTTGCCGGCGAAGCTCAGCTGCTTTATTTTGAATATCCGGCCAGGCTGTTACCAGTGAATTGAAGGCAAATGCTTCCTTTGTCCATTTTTTCCGTTCAGCAATGGTGAAAAGCCGATAAACAAGTGCCCGTGCATCTTCCGCATTAGTACCGGCAACTTGGGCAACGATCCTGGCGGCCTCCTGATTGCCTTTGCCAGTTTCCATTGCCCTTGTCAGTTGCTGTGCCAGAAGCCAAATCAGCGATCCGTCTTTTTTAACATCTTCAGGCAATTCTTCGCGGGTAAGTAATCTCACTACGCCGTTATCCGCCTGCAGTATTTTTTCCCGTTCGATTTGATTAATCGAGACGTTTTTGGCATTAGCCAGTACCTCTGCTTCCCCATATTTAATTGTGTTATAGGCATACTGTTCATATAAATCCACACAAAAACGACTGTATTGATCCAAATGTCCGCTTTGTTCGGATAAATACATATCCAATTCCTGATTGATGATTTGCAATGCCGACCGAACACTCATTGGCGTTCCATCTGCTTCTAATACTTTCGTATATTTCGAGAACACAGCCATCCCAGGACCGATCGCAGATTGTGCCAAGTCAACGGGTGCAATATTCGATTGCTGCAGCTTAAACAGTGCCGGTCGTAATTCACGTTTCAGACCATTGATAAATTGACGCCGCGTCCCTATTGACGCATCTGCATGACGTTTACGACAGACAAGAACGATGGAAGAAGTTAATGAGTTAGTGCCAATACTTAGAGATCTACCTTTTTTTTCCGTGCTAAACGGCCATGTTCCTGTTATTGAAAATCCCTCATGGATAATTGCTGAGAGAATCGTTTCCCACCCTTTAGAAATTGTTTTGTTATTGTCACTACTGGTTTCTTTTTGTTTAAAAGCATAGTAGATTGTAACAGGTATGTCATTACAGCTATGTAAATATATTTCTTTGAAGGCTTCCTTCATACCTTTTTCAAAGTTCATTTTTGCTTTTTCCTGGTTCCCACCATATCTATAAGGAGTTGCAACCAACTCTTCCTTTTTGGGAACTAACATCGTGCTAAAAATATTAGGGTATGCATGAATGAGACAACGTCTTAACCAAATATAGAAAAAGTCAGACAAATCAGCATATCCGATATTATCATAATAAGGCGGATCAGTAGAAACCATTGTGTTAGTTATTTTTAATTGATTTACTGCACTTTGTTGATATGCCTCTCCATTTATTTTCCCCTTACATAATGAAGTAAATGCCTCGCACAACCTTTTGAATAAACTATCAAAACTTCCTGATGAATGACTAAAAATATTGCATTCAGCAAAATCCCATACCATAGGTATCGCTTGGCGGGCAAAGGTATTTCTCATTTGCGCATTTGTATTATTCCAACTACAGATCGAGGAAGAATGATTTGCAATTTGATCGACCAAAAATGCCAAATATACGCCAACTGCTTCGCCATACGCTTTTGCCCCGACACCGCCCTTTGCAAGTTGAATGCCATCATTAGCCATTCCGGCGGCAACTGCATCTGCTTCCACTTTTTTCTGCGCCTCTCTAACCAAATCACTGAATGTTGTTAAAGCAGTTAACTGCCGATTGGTGAAAAGATCAGCAAAATTTCTTAATCCATAATTAGGCGTTTTAAAATCTCGAGGATTATGAGTAATCGTCGCATCTGGATAATCACTTGGCTTCCCAACTACAGCTGTTTGCTTTTGAAAATCATCTGCTGAGAGATAAATTCTCCCCTTGTTGCCTTCCGCAACAACAGCAATCAACTGTGTCCCCATTCGTCCAGCTTTCCCCTCTTCACGTATATAAGGAAATCCGACAGGGGCTCCACAACAAATGCAATGGGCGCCGCGCCGATTCACTGTACCTACAGCATCTTTTTCCCCATATTTCACTTCATATGTAATTGATTTCCCAGCAATTATTGGCTCAACATAAGCCTCTTTACCCTTCTTCTTCGATAAAATAAAGGAGCGTGCCAGGGGCATTTCACAGCCACAGGCTGGATTCGGACATTTTACCGTCCGAGCCCATAGCCAGGCGATCACTGTTGCTTTTCCGCCACCCATTTTTTTGGGTAGGTCAACCTTCGGATAGAGATTGCCAATTCGCTTGAATGCTTCCTTTTTCATCCACTCGCCATAGTACCGAACATCTTCAGCCAGTCCTTCAGCACCTGACCAAGTATTGTCCATCGTTTCGGTCCGTGATTTAGGATTAACTGCCGGATGATCGGCAAATTTCGGTGGGATTTCGATCATTGCTTTGTTGATCATGACAGCTACCGGATTGAGATCGCCGGCGTGTGCTTCAAGTCCCAGGCGTTGTGCCTCAAGTGGAATCGATCCGCCACCCGCAAACGGATCGAGCAGCGGCGGCGGATTACCGTTTGTTGATTTGCTGATTTCCGCTTTTGCCTGATTCAGGATCTCTTTATTATTCGAATTCTCCCATTTTACCAGTTTTTCAAGGAGTGAAAAAAGGCGGTTTCGTTCTTCTAACTGTGCTTCTTCCGTTGGAAATTGTTCCGGATGAGACGATGGATCATCAACTAATGAGGCAAAGATAACTGCTCGCGCGGCAGCAAGCGGACGCCTCGCCCACCATAAATGCAGCGTCGACGGATGACCGTGCCGGATTGATTTTTCTCGTGCTGAAGCCTGATTAATTGCTTTAAGCGGCAATGCTACTTCAATTAATTTTTTCCGAGTCAATGTCATTTCCTCATTTCTCTAAGAGCACTATTGAGTGATGTACTAATTTCATTATATCGTAGTTTACACTGGTAGCACCAAAGTCCGGGGCCTTTATAAATGGTTTTTTCAAATAAATGGTGTGCGTTTTCACTCCATCGACTTTCACGAGTGCCAAAATGAACTCATCTGGTTTATTCAGAGCAGTCAGGATTTCATTCTTACTGAGTGTCACTGTTGTGGCATCGCGTGTTCGCCCTTTTACTTCAATAAAGCGGAGACAACTCCCGCCGTGCCTTTGAGCTTCGGGAATTATCGATTCAATATCATAGCCACATTTTTTTATACTGACATCCTCAGGCACAAAGCCAAGCTCCCGTTCAATCATCATAACAGCTCGCATGCCGGCCAGCTCGATTATCCGCCGGTCTTTTCCAAACAATCCTGCAGTCGAGGGTTTTCCAAATAGCTTCGTCAGTAATCCCAGAGGAACAACAAGCGAACCCCCAACGACTTTTGGCGGTATGGGTGATAGATGTTTCGCCTGCTCCAGTTCAGCCAGTCTTTTTCTCATCCTGCCTTCCAGTTCCTCGGCACGTCGAGTCGCCAGTTTGGAATTAAGCTTAGCATTGGTTTTGCCTGTTGCTTCTTTTTCTTTCAAATCTGCCGCCTGATAGTCCCAATATTGAATCTCAGCCGTTAACCGTTCCTTCACCGCTTTCATTGTTTTCTCGATTAATTTTACTTTGTGACTTTTCACAGTTTGAAAATGATCAGGAATAATCTGTTCGATCGCATAGCGTTTTGCACGTTCTTCCACATTGTGCATCAGCCATGACTGGTTTTTGATATACCCCTTGATACGTTTTCTTTCTTCTTCATTTGCCGGCCTATAATCAAGATATGGTGCATAACCAGCGTTCATCGACGTACCGTTTTCTTTCAATTCAACAAAATGAACATGTTTGGAGATAACCCTGCGTGTTCCGTTATCAAGAATTTTTCCGTCCTGAATCGCATCTTCTATGTAGAAAAGCAGCCTTGGATCGATATTTTCATCATTTTCATCTACATAGATCGTACCACGTTTCAGTACATCCCCGTAACGTTCCAGAATCAAACCAATTGTAGCGTCCAACAAAGGTTGCCCGGGGCAAAGAAGAACAGCCGTTGCCTTTCCATGAAGATGGCAGGATGTTTTATCAAAGCAGACACGCTCATACTTTCTAAGAATTGGTTCATCAAGCGTACTTTCATTGAAGTGTCGGATGGTGTATGGAACAGAGGTGATTTCATATCTCCCCTGTTCTCTGGGTTTAATTGATCCCCCTAATTTTGTGAATGCTTCTTTAAAGAACGCTTCGATAAAATGTGGTTGTAATTTATGGGCTTCCGCACGTTCCATATCTTCACGAATTTCCGATACCTGATGGATATCCATCGTATCTTCCGTCAATGCCCGCTCTTTAAGCAGATTTTTCAATGCCTTTTGATCCAGCGAATGATCAACCACCTGATCCAATCTGGCTTTAACCTCCGGACGATTACCATAACGAACTGCTTCAATAAGCAGCTGACGTAAAGATTTATTTTCAAACTTCACTTTCCCCAGGATATCGAATACTTTGCCGCCTAGTGCTTTACGCTCGTTATTCAATTTGGCCAATAATTTTTGATAAACCTGGCCTTCACGCGTTTTATTAGAAACAAGATTCCAGAAATGACACACCTCTGTCTGTCCGATACGATGGATGCGTCCGAAGCGCTGTTCCAGTCGATTCGGGTTCCATGGAAGATCATAATTGATCATCAGATGCGCTCGCTGCAGGTTGATCCCTTCACCGGCAGCATCTGTCGCAATAAGGATACGAACTTCTTTATCCTGTTTAAACAGTTCTTCAACATGATGGCGATCTCTCCGCTGCATGCCACCATGAATGGTTACAACGGCATGGTCATTGCCTAGTAAAGAACATATTTTATTTGTCAAATAATAAAGTGTATCCTTATGTTCCGTAAAAATAATCAGTTTTTCCCTCTGACCATCAGGACTGAACATATTCTTATCTTCTTGAAGAAGTTTCGAAAGTTCTTCCCACTTCCGATCATCACCGGTTGCTCTCACTTCCGTAGCTGCTTGTTCCAGGTGTTTCAATGTTTCGATCTCTGCTTCCATTTCTTTGATAGTTGATGACGCGGATGCTTGATCCGCGATACGATCTTCAACCGATTCAAACTCTTCACCAGGCATCTCATCAAGGTCATAAAAATCATCATCATTTTTTAAAGCAAGCGAATCTTGAGAAACATGACGCTGCATCTTTTCCTCAGTTACCCGTTGCTCTAAGCGTTCCCGCCTACGCCTTAGTGATTGATAAATGGCTTCTGGTGAAGATGCAAGCCTGCGTTGTAGAATAGTTAACGCGAAACCGACTGTATTCCTTCGTTCAGTGTTCAGCTTATCTGCGCGATTAAACTCTTCCTGAACATATTCAGTGACTGCTTCATAAAGTTGTGCTTCCTTAGGAGATAAATCATAATTAACGGTATAAGCAATT
Source organism: Sporolactobacillus sp. Y61 (assembly GCF_040529185.1). Taxonomy (NCBI): domain Bacteria; kingdom Bacillati; phylum Bacillota; class Bacilli; order Caryophanales; family Sporolactobacillaceae; genus Sporolactobacillus; species Sporolactobacillus sp. Y61. Next base: position 460,161 of record NZ_CP159510.1, read on the forward strand.
CGTTCCGGGAAAAGTGGCGTCCCGTCAAATTTGAGCAGCTCCTCTTTCACCAAACGTCGCATGACATCGGACACGTCAATTGATTGCTGACTGGAGCGTAACTTTCCTTCAAAGCGATCGGGATCGATCAGCGACATGAACAGTTGAAAATCTTCTTCTTTTCCATTATGCGGTGTCGCTGTAAGTAATAGAAAATGGCGTGTAATCGTTGACAGTAGCTGACCGAGTCTGAAACGCTTCGTATATTTCACTTCGCCACCAAATACAGTGGCTGACATCTTATGTGCTTCATCGCAGACAATAATGTCCCAGTCAATCGCTTTCAGTTTTTTCTGAAGGCCATCATTTCGCGCCAATTTATCAAGACGGGCAATGCAGAAGGGCATTTCTTCAAAGACATTCCCTGTTACAGCTGAGTCTATATTATCATTATTAAGTATCTTAAACCGAAGATGGAATTTACGATAAAGTTCGTCCTGCCATTGTTCTGACAGATTGCCAGGTGTGACAATCAAGCACCTTTTCACATCGCCGCGAATAATCAGTTCCTTTAACAACAGACCTGTCATAATTGTTTTTCCGGAACCAGGATCATCAGCCAGTACATATCGCAGTGGCATTCTTGGCAGCATCTCTTTATAAACAGCAGAGATCTGATGTGGTAAGGGTTCGATCTCGGATGTATGGACAGCCAAATAGGGGTCAAATAAATGGGCAAGATGAATGCGATACGCTTCCGAGACCAGGCGCATCAAACCACCGTCCGCGTCAAAACTCCATGGGAGACTGTCTTTAATGATCTTCAGGTCAGGTTCGCTATCACGATAGAGCAATTCGCTGCCAAGCTGGCCTTTATCTGTTTTATAGGTGACTTCCAGAACGGCATTACCATACCATGATGCCGCTACAATAGTTACCGGATCATCACCAACGATGCCTTTCACGACGGTATCTGCAGTTAAATCTTCTAAACGAGCCAAAACGAATCCCCCTGATGATTCATAAAAATTCATTTCCAGGCAATATCATGTTTTTTACTTTTTAATAGACTTGATGACAGCACACTGGAACACTCTTTAATATATACCTTTCATTTGATTATATCAGATTATTTATCAGTTATTGGTTAGACTTGAAGGATGAAAAGCGCCCATAAAGAACTTAATGAATACCTCTTTATCTTATCTTGGGAAAAACCCTCCTTCAAAGATTGTTCTTGGGTGATAAAAATGTATGCACCCATTATTTTCGCTGACTTCAATATCATGGTGTGAGTATTTTCTGTGAATAAAATTTAAACAGTTACCAGGTTACGTAAATCTGTCTTTTTAGATTTGTAAGCTTTCTGAAGCTGAAGTTGCTTCATTTCGTTTTCTTGAAGAATCTTATTTTTCTCTAAATCATTTCCCCCCTGCCAGTAACAGGCACATTCCCCATTAATCAGGTATTACTCTGACGAGTTTCATATATTTTCTTCTCTTCAAGCAACTTGTCAAGATCCTCAACACACTGATCCTTACTCAGTTTGCGCTTAAGAGAATAAAGCTTTTCTGTGGTTTTGATCATCGCTTTTTCGTAATATCAGGTTCATGACCAATAATTTCTTTTCTGTGTTTCTCCTCATCTAATTTTGCTCGAATACACAGAGCGCAAGCCCAGCTTGTCGGCGTGACATTTTTCCAATGTTTTTCTTAATTTGTTTTCCCTTTTTAACTCGCCACATCCTTTTTGACAAATGCAACTGCGACGTCCGGGAATGCATAGAGACACTTCACCTGTTCTTGATCAAAGTCGATGACCACACAATCTTTTGCTTCCTTTAATTCGTTTATTTGTTGATCATTCATTTTCAAAGCAAAATCATGTGACCAATCCTTAAAAAAGACGATATGATCGCTTTCTTCAATGAGTGCGACGGGAACGCCACTCGGATTTTCGCCAATATAGCAATCTTTACCGCTTACCATAATCTCAACACAATACATTCAATCACTCCTTCGTTATGGTGATAGATCGCTTTGTCACGCTTTGTCCCAAATACCCTGATTCATCGCGTCATCCAGCTGATTCCGCTCTGATACATATTTTTTCTGAAGCTCAGTTAGCTTTTTATAGTAGGATGAACGGAGCCGCCTGCAGGATTCACCAATCTGATCCGCTTTGGTAATCAGCTCTTCCGGTACCGGCAGCCGGCTCAGACTTTTCGCAGTCAGTACGGGCAGGATTGTGCCGGACTGGCTGCGCGACAGGTAATACTCCCCGAGCGGACTTTCCAGATAGGCTTTAAAAAAATAGGGATTGATCTGCTTCGGCCGCAGCGCCATCAGATTGATTGAGAGATAGACAGTTTCGCTGCTGTCAAAGACGGCGATCTTCTGCCGGGTGCCCTTGGCGACAAGGACGATATCGCCGTGCCGCAAACGGTGGCGGCTGAGGTCCCTGTTGACAGCGAACCGGGCGATCGACTGAAAATCAATGCGCCCGTCATCGCTGATGTCATTAAGCCGAAGTACGGCTGCCCCCTCTCCTGTCTCCGGGTTGTTAGCCGACAGGTTATACCCTTTCACCAGCGTGCACAGATCCTGCAGGGGAACCGTCTTCAGCGCGCGGAGTGTGTCCTGGTTCCACCGTATTTCACCCAGGTGTTTCGACAGAAAGGTAGTGCGCATCAGATACTTGTCCACGTCCCAGGAGTCGTCATGGGCAACAATCTCCTGATCCGGTACGAGCCGGCTGAAGCCATCTTCGTTTTTCGGCGTCTTCAGGACGGACAGGATCTTCTGAATGCCATCTTCAGAGATTTTCTTATCACGCAGGCGTCCTTCGCTGAAGGAACCGGCATCGATCATCAGCACGTGATCATTTTCCTTATGGTGGTCAAACAGCAGTAAATTGGTCGCTGTCGCCGACGCTGGATAAAGTCCGGCCGGAAGACGGATGACGGCGGACAGCTGAGCAAGCAGATAGCGCCGGACTTTCTGTTCAGAGGCGACGGAACGGATCAGCGGCCCGCTGCCGGAGACGATAATTGTCTTTCCTTTACTTCGTTCCACCGCATTGAGCAGGAAATAGAAGTCCAGCTTGCCCATTTTCCGATCAAGCGGAGAAAAGCGCCCATGCGACGCCGTTTGCGGATCAGCCGCCGTCTTCATGCCGATTGGCGGATCGATGACGACCGCGTCGAACTTTTTCAGGGCCGTCCCTTCAAAAAATGCCGGGTCGAGGATCGCGTCGCCGCGTGCCACCTGATGTGTGTTCCCACTGAGCGTGAGGAACATGTCGGTCAGTGCGACGGCTTCCGGACTGACATCCTGACCGTAATATGCGGTATCCGGATGATCCACTGCGAGGTCGAGGAACGAGCCGCCAAATCCGCAGGCTCCGTCGTAAATGGTTTTCACCTGCTCTTCATGAAGCATCCCGGCAATCAGCCGATTGATTTCCAGCGGCGTCACGGACAGGCTCCGGAGCCGGATCGCCTGTTTATAGAATCCGTCTTTCAGCTGGCTGGCGGTAATTTTTCTGAAATCGATGTCCTGAAATGAAGATTCCAGCTGACCGGCGAGATCCGGTACGAGTTTTTTCAACGTTTTTCGGATGGCATGGGCTTGTTCCTCCCCGCCGTCCTGTCGCGCATCGATCGCCCGGCTTCCGAGATACAGCGTCACCAGAAACAGTCGTTTTTCGCTGGACATCCGGTCATCCAGTGTTTCTGCACCACGCGCCAGTTGCTCACTGAGGTTCATTTGATCGCCTTCTCGATAGTTTTTATTAACTATTAATGTTATACCTCTTTTTCGTGGATTTATCAATAGTTTTGTAAAACTATTCATCTACACGCGCAGCAAAGACAACAAAAAGTGCGAGCAGCATCCGACCACGTAAGTAGAGATGCATTCTGCACCGGCAGCCGTGAGCAACTATCCACTTGTGCCTGAAAGGGTACCAGCCACTTAGCGTTCTCCGGAAATTTCCTGCTTATTTTAAAGCCATGAAGGTTTTACCTCCATGACCTGAATCGACGTTTTGATGATATCCATGGGTTCCATCAGAATGGGTCACGCCAGCAACTAATATCTGAAAATGTCATCGTCTTGCTTAATAAGCGGAGATTTTTCTCTTATATGCAGAATGGAGTTCGTTTCGGGGTATCATAAGCGGAATTTTTCCGATTATGGAAAGCAAAATCCACTATTCTCTTATTTTTCGAGTCAACAGGCGGAATTCCTCCGTCTATTGCAGATGTGCTGTTATCCTCTTTACTAAGTTAAGCGGAATTTTTCCGTCAATTTTTCAGACCGGGGCTTAACCTGACCATCCCCCAATAAAAAAGATCCGGGAATCAGCATTTTTTGGCGTACTCAGCTTTTTATGTGGATCAGGCTTTTATGAACTGCTCAAAGTCCGCTCTCACCTGATCGGCATACGCCTTGGCCCAGGCCACAAGGCTTTCATCAAATTTTTCCGATTTACCTGTATAGCCACGAATCCAGGCGGCGTTCGGGCTCTGTGCATGTGCCCGTGCCAGCAGGAACCCGCAGCCCGCTGCATATTGATCAAATGAGGCAGGAGAAAGCTCGTCCAGTTTAATAGATTCTCTCATATCTCTGTACTGACGAACATAATAATCCCGGCCGTTCGCGTGAAAATATCCGAGAAATGGATCGGACACTGCCTGAAGGATCTGCTGACAGGCGACGACCCGGTAGCCCTGCGAACCGGTACACACATCCGGATCCCCGGAAGCGGAGGACAATTTTCCGAAATGGCGGAGTGCTTTGCCTCTTTGATCTGCAGAACGAGATGACTGCCATCCGCAGCAGTAAGCAGCAGGAGAAATGACCGTGTCCCTACACTCCCTACGCCGACCACACGCCGGGTTACATCAGTCAGGGTATACTGCGCGAGAAAGAGTGCAACATCCGGAGCCGAATGAGCACAGTATTGTGCAAAAGACGCACGAATCCGGGTCATTAATTTGGGGGCAATGTGCGTCATGATCGGCGGATTTTCAACGAATCTGGTCCGCCCGTTATCTGTTTCTGTAAATTTTTTAACGACCTGTTCTGATGTCCGGTTTCTTGCCTCCTGTGCCGCTTCGATAAAAATCTTCCGCGAAGCATCATGTAAGATCTCTTCAATTTGCCGGTCATCCATGCTCATATAGAACCGGTCCAGTGCGTCCATCTTCATCATCCGGCGAAGGCCTGTACGATAACTGTCCGCACTCCGTTTCGCCGCATCCGCAATCTGCCTGTCATGGAAACCAAGGGACTCCCCGCAGAGTATCACGCTCGTCACAAGCCGCTTCACATCCCACTCCCACGGGCCCGGTGCCGATTCATCGAAATCATTCAGATCGAAAATCAGTCTCCTCTCCGGCGAGGCATAGAACCCAAAGTTGGCGATATGTGCATCTCCGCATAAGACCACGTGCTTTCCGGTCAGCGGCTGTGCCGCCAGATCATACGTCATCAGTGCTGCGGTTCCGCGGTAAAAAGCAAATGGAGAGGCAGACATACGTTCTTTTCGCAGCTCCAGTAATTCCGGAAGTCGCTCCCGATTCCCGGATTCAATAAAGGTGACAGGATCACGATCGCGGGGAATAAACTTTGCCTGATCAGAAAAAGGGGTAACCTGCCTGGCCGCTTTTCCAGCCTGTTTCAATCGTTGTGCATCCTCCATCTGACTGTATCCTCCTCACAAATAGAATTTCCCGGGTCACAACAGCATTTATGTAAAAGCTTCCCTCCATAGAAGAGGGAAGCTTTTTATTCACGGTTATTCCAGACAGAAATCTTTAATTCTGCTGCGCATACGATCAGTAATGCCAAATTCCTTTTCAAGATAGTTATTAAATGTCCCATACGTATCGGTGATCGCATCCATCGACGCTTCCAGAAATTCTTCATGCAGAATAAAACCGTCTTCAAATTGCCTGAGCTTTACACCGGAAATGTAGTGCGATGCCTCCTCAAACATCTGCTGATGATAAGCTGTAAGTGTCTGATTAGAGTACAGATAATCCTCCATAATGGATGATACCGGTACATCCAGCGTCATCAGAATCAGCATTGCACCGACCCCGGTCCGGTCCCGTCCACCCATACAGTGATGGACAAGCGGGAGATGTTTCTCCGGACGTGCCAGCATGCTCATCAATCTCCGATAGGACGGATTTCTGACAGGCATTGATGCATACACCTGCCTGAATTTCTCACGGGTAAAGGATTTGTAAAACTCCTCCGGATCCCATTCACTGTGTGCCGTTGAACGGTCTTCCCCGTTCACCGCGACCCGTACATGCCTTTCCCTGTCGATCTGCGGATCGGGACGCATATACGCTTCTTCTTTGTCCCGATAATCAAAAATGTATTTCAAATGAAATTGCTTCAGATACCCTTTATCTTTCACAGTCAGCCCGCTTAGCTCTGCCGCACGGAACACGATGCCCTTTCTGATCCGTCTGCCATCGCGCGTTTTCATGCCACCCATATCACGGAAATTGTAAACGCCCTGCAGCGGTAGCAGGCGCTCCGTCATCACTTTTTCTTCCATCCGCATCACCCTTTTCCCATTCATTCCTGAACCGGCGCGACCCGGTCGAATCGTTACACTATTTATCTATCTTATCATAATTTTCGGGCTGCGCATGTATCAACTTTTTCATTCGAAATAGCAGGCCGGCGCCTCACCGGTTTTTAAAAAAAGTGGGGATACTGACATCAGAGATCCTTACAGTAAGTGAAACAGTTGCCCGGGCTGAAGCCGGCAGACACAAGATCATATACGCTGGTCAGTTATCAGTCAAGGGCGACAATCCATCAGATAAAATAAAATTCAGACTTATATTTCCATGTGATTTATACTAGTATTAAAATTGTGCCGGAGCCTCTATGGTTTAAACGCGGACCAAATTGAAGGTACATTCAACAGAACGACTGATTTTCCGGATGGATATCAGCCATTCATTTGATTCAGAGCTTGAAAAAAGGAGTTTGTCTATGCCTTCCAGAAGGATATTACTGTCCGGTACGCTCAACACCCGGGACCTCGGCGGGTATCCCGCAGAAGAAGGCCGCATCACCCGGTTCGGGCGGATCATCCGCAGCGATGCCCCACTGATGTTCACGGCTGACGACATCACGCTTCTGAAACAGGCAGGGGTGACCGCCGCGATCGACTTTCGCTCGAAGAAAGAAATCATGAAGAAACCGAGTGCTTTTGCACAAACGCCTGGCTTCCATTATTTTCATTGCCCGTTTGTTATCGGCAATCAGGACCCGGGATCCAAAGCGGGCGTCCCTCCGCTGTACGCCAGAATTATTGCCGACTTTCCGGCCATGCGTCAGATATTCAAAATCATAACCAGGGAAAAAGGGGCGGTTCTGATCCACTGCGCAGCCGGTAAAGACCGAACAGGCGTCGTCTCCGCCCTGCTGCTTCTGGCAGCCGGCGTTCCGGTCAGTGACATTCTTGCAGATTATCAGATTTCCTACACGTATCTCCGTACGCGAATTATTGAACAGCTGAAACGGGATCCGCAACTGCCTGCTTACTTCGGCCGATCAGATATGGAATATATGGAAATGACGCTGGATCAGTTTTTCAAGACCTTCGGCGATATCGGAAAGTATCTGACGACGATCGGGTTAACCGGAGAAGAAAAGCAGCTGCTGAAACAAAAGTTATTCCTGCCGTCTGCAATGGGATAATCGTGTCACACAGGTCTGACCGGCCGCGAGAGAAACGGATCGGGAAATGCCGGCGTACTGTGACCTGCGGCCTGCCGGAAAACAATCCATGAAAGAGGTGCCTGCCATGGGAAATACAGAAAAATTCACTGGAAAAGCTGAGGTCTATGCTCAATTCAGACCAGATTATCCTGAAACTTTTGTCCGGGATCTGATTCTGGAAAACCATCTTTCTCCGTCATCAGTCGTCGCCGACATCGGCTCGGGAACCGGCATTCTGACCGGACAGCTTCTGAACCAGGGGCTGAACGTCATTGCGGTTGAGCCAAACGCAGAGATGCGTCAAATTGCTGAATCGGCCTTTGGCTCAAACCCGCTCTTCACATCCGTTCCGGCCACTGCCGAACAGACAACACTGAAAACCGGATCTGTCGATTTAGTTACCGTTGCACAGGCCTTCCACTGGTTCAATCCGGAACAGTTCAAAGAAGAATGCCGGCGGATACTAAAGCCCGATGGAAAAGTCGTCCTGATCTGGAACAGCCGCGTACCGCACGCCCCTCTGATCAGGGAAACCGCGTCAGTATGCCGGAAATTCTGTCCCGTGTTTCACGGTTTTTCAGGCGGGACCCGTGAAGACCCCGCACCGTTCCAGACCTTTTTCCGCAATGGTCGGTTCGCAGTCAGAAAATATGACCACCCGCTTTCCTACAGTCTGAACGCTTTTCTCGGCCGGCATCTTTCCGCCTCTTACGCGCCGAAAGGGCAGAAAGGGCAGCCTTACATCGACGCGCTTACGCAGATTTTTCAAAAGCATCAGAAGAGAGGCCGGGTCCGTTTCCCCAATGTGACCTGCAGTTACAGCGGCCGGGTCTGATCCATCCAGAAACCCTTACAACCGGTCAGGACGAATGATCAATTTACCCTTCCCGGCTTTCTCAGCGGCCCGTTTATCGTAAAGATCCCGCAGGATGCGGCTGACGGTTTCCGGAGTCACACCGATATACTCGGCTATATCCTGTTCCGTCATGTTGAGTTTCAGTAAGTAACGTCCGTCGGCCTGCCTGACACCTGACTTTTCCACAAGTTTCCTGAGAAAAGCGGCGAGCCGTCCGGACGCTGTGCCAAACACCGAATCGGAAATACGGGTCATCAGCTCCTGATTTTTCTCCGTTAAAAACTGTTCCAGATGCGCCCTAACAGAAGGGTAAGTGCTGAGTATCTCTGCCATCGCCTTACGGGACAGGCGGAAAAGCGTCCCGGACGTGATGGTTTCCGCACTCGCAGGGTAAGTCCGCGCCTGATTCAAGAGACCCACATGGGGAAACAGGTCACCATGAGAAAACAGGCTGGCTACCCATTTCTTCCCTTCACTGTTCTGATGATACGCACTGATCAATCCGTCAACAACAAGATAGTAAGCTGTAAGTTTCTCTCCATCATAGAACACCGTCTCCCTTGGCCGGCAAGAGCGAAAAGTGCCTTTTTCTTCGACAGCCTGCAATTCTTCTTTTGTTAACCCCTCCAGCCATCCGTCATTGGAAAGATGTACCATCCCGATCCCTCCTCATTTTGTAAAACCAGCTCTGTCTATATGAATTCTCATTGTGATTTATGTCATTTTCACGTCAATTTGATTTGGATCAAGGTCACATAGCGCCTCGTCTACTATTATAAAAGATAGATCTTATCTATTGAAATCGATCCGCCCTGAATCGGGCGGCATAACAATAACAGGAGGATACAAGTGATGCGTGTTTTTGATTTTACATCCCGTGAATCTATGAAGGACCTGCTTTATCATGATGACGCTCAGACGATTATCCACCTTTCCCTTAAAGAGGGTCAGGAAATTCCCGAACACAGACACAGAGGCGCGGATGCCATTGTGACTGTCATCCCGGTCAAAGGTAAAGTGACTTTTTCCACCCCTGGGCAGACAGAAACTCTGGTTCCCGGACGCGTCATCCGATTAAATGCTCATGACCTGCATGGAATGAAAGCTGTTCAGTCCAGCGACCTTGTCGTTGTGAAATGGAATCAGACCGGCGAGGCGTCGTCTTCACAAGAGACAAACCAGAGCTGAAAGGAGTCATGAACTTGAGTCAAAATGAGCAAAATATACAGGCACACAAATATACCCTTGTAGCTAAAGATACATGTATTTCCTGCGGAGCCTGCCAGATGGCCGCGCCAGATATCTTTGATGAGGATGAAGACGGACTGGCCTTCTCTGTTCTGGATGATAATCAGGGCATTCGTCCTGTTCCGGAAGAACTCCTGATGGATCTTGATGACGCTTATGAGGGCTGTCCAACCGAATCCATTCAGATTTCAGATCACCCTTTCACCTCGCCCAATAAACCGGAACACCATGTCTCTGCCCGCAAGTGAGCCGGGTCACCGGGTGATCCTGACGGAATACATGGTATAATTTGAGTGAAAATGTCAGGAAACAGAGGCTGAATAGAAATGATACAAATCAAACGCATTTATGAAGAAAAAGCCCCGGAGGACGGCCAGCGCATTCTGGTGGACAGGCTCTGGCCAAGAGGTATGTCCAAAAAACGGGCACAGCTTGACGAATGGATGAAAGATATCGCTCCCAGCCCGTCGCTTCGTCAGTTCTATCATCAGCACAGGGAAGACTTCACTGCCTTTAAATCGGCCTATGAAAGAGAACTGGCTGAGGATTCGGAAAAACAGCAGGCGCTTGAGGAGCTTGTGCAACGTGCCCGTAACGGGAACGTCACGTTGCTCTATTCTTCAAAAAATACCGCGACCAATAATGCAAAAGTTCTGCTTGAATTTCTGCACGCACATTATGATGTCTGAAGAAAAGTCCGGCGCAGTCAGGGCTCTATGCTGACTGAGCCAATGATCCATAGCCTTTTTACTTTCTTATCGTATGAGAAAGGATTGTGATTTCCATGACACATGTGATTGGCATTCTGGGAGCGGCTGACCGGCACGGCCTGACTGCGGAGATGCTTCAGGCCGTTCTGGACGCGGCTGGCCATCAGGGATGTACAGTCGAAACGATTTTTCTTGCAGATGAAGATCTGCGCCTCACCGATTTTCGGAAAGCAAATCCTGCGATCGCGCAGCTGAGTCATAAACTGCACGAAGCTGACTGTCTGGTTCTTGCATCCCCCACATACTGGGGGAGCATCTCCGGAATGATGAAAAACTTTCTTGACTGCATGCATCATGAACTGGTCTCTTTCACTAAGAAGGGAGAACGCCGGCCTGCCGGGCTGCGTGGCCGGAGCTATATCCTGGTCACCTCCTGCTTTACACCCACCTTTGAAAACTGCATCACCGGCGCGACGGACCGTACCTTTCAGGCAATGGATGTCCCTCTTGCCGCTGCGGGCATGCATCGCATCGGTGAAGCCGTCTGTACCGGTACCTGGGGAATGACTGAACTGCCCGACTCGAAGAAAGCAGACTGTGAGAAACTGGGTCAGCGTATCCCGGAAAAATTAAAACAGGGAGGGTTCCTCTTGAAACGCTATATTGAGCTTTTCTTCATGCTTGCTCTGACCGTACTGATTGTTATGGGCATTCAGCAGGGGCTCAGCGCCCTTCACTTTCTCAACCTCAGCAATTTCTGGATCAATTATGCGATATTCGTTCTGCTTGCCTATCTGTTACTGGCATCCATCCTCCACTATGTCGCCATGCGGATGCATAAAAGGCATTAACCGTATGTAAGAGCAAAACAGCAGGGAACAGGACATCCATAAGGAAATCTCCTGACTTCTTTACTCCGGCCCTATTCATTTATCTATATGAAAGGCTCCCAGTTCCTGTGGTCTGACGATGGTCACCTGCCGTCCTTTCCTGGAGATCAGCCCTTCGTCCTGGAGCAGTCTGAATTTACGCGACAATGTTTCTGAAGTTGTACCCAGAAAAGCAGCGAGTTCCTTCATCTTCATCGGCAAATGGAGCGTCGCGCTTTTTTCTGATTTCATTAAATTCAGCAGGTAAGTCGCTACTCGTGTTTCCACTTTCTCCATCATCAGAAACTGCGTCTGCCGTTCGGCAGAAACGGCTTTTTTTGCATTGATTTCCAGGAGCTTCAGACTCAGCTGCGGATGGGTCAGCAACAAGCTCTCGAAATCCCTGTGTGTTAATAAACAGATCACCGTTTCCTGCAGTGCCTCACCAAAAAGGCTGTCATTTCTCACGCCAAATAAGGCGGATTCCCCTTCATAATCGCCTGGTCCTGCTACGCGCAGAAGCTGTTCTTTCCCGGAATGGGACAGCTGATAGATCTTCACAGCCCCACGGGCAACAATAATCAGCTGCGGCTCACCATCGGGACGAATCACCTGCTCCCCTTTTTGGTAAACCCGGCTGTTGACCAGAGTATCAATTTTCCCCCGATCCTCTTCATTTAGCTGGCTGAACAAAGGCACAACAGCTACACATTGATGGACGTTCATGATGCGTCCCCCCGTCCTGATTTTGTCCTAACAGTAAATGTTTCATTTTCTATCTGAAACAGGCCGTGAAAAAATCCTGATGCCTGCGAGGCGTTGGCGTCCCCGCCTGAAGCGCATCCAGGTCAATCCCCGCCCTTACATGAATAGTATATACCGCCTATACCATGAATAAATTGACAACCATCAAGTTTTGCAGAAACTGCCCGTTTTTCCCCTTTCCCGATAAAAATGAGCTAAAATAATAGCAACAGGACGCATAAAGGGAACATATCCTGTATATAAGAAGTCCAATTGCCGGAGGAGAATCCGGATGCTTGAACAACTGAACAGAGAACTGACTTCCATCATGTCCGGACAGATTAACAAGCGCCGGTGGACAGACAGGCAGGAGCGGACCGAGGCAGGGCTGAAGCTGGAGCAGGTAAAAATCCGCAGCCTGAAAAAGCAGATGGACAAGGAGCAGCGTGATGTCGACCGGCTGACTTCACTGAGTGTCGCGGGGCTGGTCTATCTGCTGACCGGACGCAATCCTGAGAAAATGGATAAGGAAAAACGTGAGGCCATTGCGGCACGGCTGAAATATGAGGAAGCGGTCAAAACATCGGAGGATATGCAGTTTGAACTGGAAAAGATCAAAGCCCATCTGGCCTCCGTTCAGAATGTGGACCAGCAGTATAAGGATCTGATGAAAAGAAAAGAGCAGCTTATCCGGGACCAAAATTCACCGCTCAGTGAAACCTTATATGCGATGGTTGAGCTCGAAGCCGCTCTGAAGGCTGCCATCAGAAAATATAAAGAAGCCATTGCGGCCGGGGATCGGGCCCGCGTCTCACTGGAAGGAGCCATAGAATCGCTGAAATATACAAAACAGCTTTCTGCAGCAGACCCTGCCAGGGGGGAAATGATGATTACGAACAGGACAGAAGCCCGTCATTCCCGCGATGAAATTCATGAAGCCCAGCACAATCTTCGTCTGTTTGAAAATGAGCTCCATGATATCCGGGTGCTGACCGCCCGGGAACTGGAAGAGAGCGGCCTCCTGACTTTCGCTGATTATTTCTTTGACGGATTCGTTACCGACTGGTTCGTTCATGAACAGATCAGAGAGTCTGAAGCGATGACGTATCAGACCCTGCGCGAGACGAAAAAAATGATCCGCGATCTGCAGCGCGGGCTCTTCCAGCTGAAGAAGCAGCTGGAGGGAGCCGTCCGCAGACGAACCGCTTTTATAGAAATGGCCAAATGAGCCTGCTGAATCAGAACCTGTTGTTCAACCTGTGGAGAAAGGTCCGAATATCCGCAACTTCCTGAGGAATTACGCCATGAGCCGACGGGTATTCATGATACGATGTATTACATGCATGCTGTTGCAGATAGCGGCGGGTGTCCCGGGCTATTTTAATGGAAAAAAGCGGATCATACTGACCGTGGGCAACAAAGAACGACGTTTTGCCTGCCCTGACCCCATCAGACTGTTTAAAAAACTCCGGCAGACGGCCGCTCAGGATCACTGCCCCGGTCACACAATCGGGATAAAACAGGCTGTAGGACAGGCTGAGGATCGCCCCCTGGCTGAAGCCAAGGAAGAAAACAGGCTGCTTTGCCGACAGATTCTCTTTCTCATAGATGTCGGACAGACTGTCTTTTATTTTCCGGAGGACTTTCGTAATCACCTCCTGCTCGGACTGTCCGGAAAAGTCAGGAAGATAGTAAGTATAACCGGAACTGAATCGCAGATCACCCCGGATATTGATCTGAACGAACTGAGCGGGCGATTCACTGACAATGCCGGCCAGATCATGATCGTCTGTTCCCATTCCGTGGAGTGTGATCAGAATCGGGGTCTCATCTGTTACCGCTTCTGGTTTACTGATGTTATATTGATAGATCACTTCATTCACCTCTGCCTGGTATGAACTTACTACTTCGGTTTGGTTCGACCCTATACAGGGACTAAAAGAGGCCGTTCGAAACGGCCTCTTCCAGTCATTTGATCCACTGCACGACTTCATCCATCGACTGTCTGGTTTTCGGTCTTGGTTCCTTCGCACGGTATCCGAAGGCCACCATGCAGGCAATGCCGAAGTCGTCTCCGTTAATGATGCCCTCATCCTTGAGAATCTGTTCGACCTTTGCTTTAGGGAATCCCTCCATCGGGCAGGAATCAATGCCGATTTCTGCCGCAGCGGTCATCATATTCGCTACGGCCAGGTAGGCCTGACGACAGCCCCATTCAAAGAAGACGCGATCATCACCTGTCAGGGCAAAGTCCGATTTCTCGAAATTCCCGATCGTCTTCGTCGCCTGTCCACTGATATTTTCAGGCAGTCCCTGTACCTCTTTCAGTATATGCTGAACGTGATCTGAATCCGCACGCAGTCCGCTGGCCAGCCTGGAAAGAACAAGAACAAAATGACTGGCTGTCTTCAGTTTGTCGGCAGCGCCCCATGAAACAGCAGCCAGTTTATCACGCAGCTGCTGATTCTGTAACACAACGAATTTCCACGGCTCGAGGCCAAAAGAGCTCGGCGAAAGGCGCCCAGTCTCAAGGATGAACTGAAAATCCTCGTCACTGATTTTTTTCGATGCGTCAAACAGCTTACAGGCATGTCTGAAGTGAAAGGCATCCAGAATTCTTTTCTTTGTCTGTTTTTTGTCGACTGTCTTTTCCATTATTTCCATCCTCTCTTTATCCGGCTTGTGAATTACCGTTTTCCTCCGTCACGTTTATTATATCCTTCCTCTGCCTGTATATGAAATGGCCTGCATTGCTCTAAAATCCGTCTGATTCCAGAATGATCCCTGTCCGGCCGGCACTGCTTGCCCGGAACGTCCACCAGCCGGCCAATACCCTGCTGATCACCCTCCGACGCGTCAAGCACGGCTGCTCCCCATGGGGAAAAGCGTTCAAAAAAAACGAGAGGGCCCGCAATCATCCCTTTCGTTTTTCAGACTTGCTGCTGTCTTTATTTTTCCGTGTCTTTCACAGGATGCCGTACGTCTGTCTGATTCAGATGCAGAACTTCAGGATCATAAAGCATCAGCGGGATCGGTTCTTCAACCACCTCACTGAATCTCAGGCCGTACCACACAGCCGGTGACGTCGTGATGTTCTGCAGGAAAATACGTCCGCCGATCAGTAAACGATCGAGCCGTTTCATTTTGGGATCTGTCGCTAAATCCATCAACTGCTCGGTTGGGATGACGAATTTAAAATCACCGACGCGGCGATTCTTAAGCGTGGTGTATCTGGGGTATTGTGTGTCGATAAGCCTCTGATCAATCAGGTCATTGATGATCTGCCGGATATAGACATTAACATGCTGTGAATTTCTAAAGCCCAGGTAGAGCTGCACACTAATGATATTACGCGTACCCAGCATATCTACGGTGTATTCGCCTTTATAAGGTGAGTCTGTTTCGTTTACCGTCACAAACCAATAGACCTTGGCCCGCTTTGGCCGCTTATCCAGAATGGAGTACAGCACCTTTCGTTTGATGCTGTAATGAGCCCCGACTCTGGTCATGTAGACCAGATTCGTCGCATAAAGCGGTTCTGAGGAATCATGACTGAGCTGGATTAACTGCTTTCGATAGTCCAGCAAAGAAACATTTTCACTTGTTCGCTCATAGCTCTCACGCTGCTTATTCCCGAAGTACCAGATGACCATAACCAGAAAAATCAAAAACGTAATCAGAAGTGTCAGGTAGCCGCCATGCGTAAACTTGACGAGGCTGGCCAGCAAAAAAATCGATTCAATCGAACCAAAAAACAGAGCCATGCACGCGGCAAGAGCCTGACTGACCCGATCCTTAACAAAGGCATACAAAAGGATCGTGGTCATCAACATGGTCAGGGTTATCGCTAAACCGTAAGCCGCTTCCATGTGATGTGACGTTTGAAACAGCCAGACAATACCCAGGGTAATGATACACAAAATCCAGTTTACGGTTGAAATATAAATTTGATTGCGCACATTACTTGGATGTTTAATCACCATGCGAGGAATAAATTTCAAACCAATGGCTTCATTGACCAAAGTATAGCTGCCGGTGATCAAAGCCTGTGAAGCGATGATTGCGGCTAAAGTCGCAATGGCAATTGCCGAAAGGCGCAGTTGATCCGGAAGCATTTCATAAAAGGGACTCACAACAGATAAATGCCGATAAGCCGTATCCTGGTAATGACTCATGACCCAAGCGCCTTGCCCCATATAGTTCAATATCAGCATGAGCGAGACAAATGGCCAGCTTCCATAAATATTTTTCCGGCCCACATGGCCCATGTCTGAATAAAGTGCTTCGGCCCGGTCGTTGCCAGAAAAACACTTCCAAGAATAAAAATACCCGCTTTATTAACCGGACTGAAAAGAAACTGAATCGCATAAAACGGCGATAATGCTTTTAAAATTTCTAAATGATCCATCATACTTATGAAACCGGCGGCACCGATAAAAATAAACCATAGAAGCATGATCGGTCCAAACGAACGTCCGATGGCCGCTGTGCCAAAATGCTGAATCAGGAAGAGAGCAAGTAATATGACTGTGACCACAAAAGCCACAACGAGCTGATTCTCACTGAATGTAAAGGAACCGATATGCTGTCCTTTAAGCCCTTCAATAGCTGAAGTCACCGAGACAGCCGGAGTTAACGTACCATCTGCCAGAAGGGCCGCCCCGCCAATCAGTGCTGGAAAGATCAGCCAGCGTGCCGACCGATTACGAATTAACGCATATAATGCAAAAATGCCGCCTTCATGATGATTATCTGCACGCATAGCAATCAGGACATACTTTACGGTGGTAATGACCATCAACGTCCAGAAAATTAATGAAACGGAGCCAATGATATATTCAGGTACAGCATACTGCATCTGACCGGCATCCGAAATGATCGCATTCATTACGTACAAAGGTGAAGTACCAATGTCGCCATAGACAATCCCTAAAGTAACCAGCATCCCGCCAAGCGACAGGCGCTGAGTCATTTTATTATCCATAATGTTATTGATCTCCCCCGCAAAAACTGTTTTTTGTTGAAAGCGTTAAATGACCGGTTTCATTTCGCTTATGATAATATCCATAAAATGGAATAAGGGAACAACAAAAAGACCATAGAGGATTAACTCTATGGTCGAATTTTGCCGATCATACGTTCACACCCTCTCATTAACGCTTACGGGGTTAGCTGTCGGATTCGGACCATGAGAGTAGCCCGTCCCTGCATTAAAGGATTCACCCCAAGTGATGCGGACATCACAGAGTTGGTTCCCCCGCTCCTAACGGATTAAGCGAATAAAGAATGATTCTGTTATTGGAGTCATTATACGCCTTGTCGCTCATGATGTAAAATATAACGGGAACGGCATGCGCCAATCAGGTCGGCGCAATCATCAAACCGTGGTTCACAACAGCCGATCGGCAGGCCACCTGAACCCTTAAAGCAGGCGCTTCTCACCACCCGGTCAAATGGGCTCAAGCAGTCATTCGTTATTTCTCATCTCACGAAGGCGCTCACTGTCCGAGCTCCTTTTTCTTCCTTAAAAGATCCTGAAACTCTTTCTCCAGTTCCTGCGAAGGTTCAAGGCTGAGCCGGCTGAGCACCTCGCTGATTTTCGTGTCAAGGATCAATCGCTGATCCTGTTTCAAATCGCGCTTCTTTTGCGGTTTGAAATGTTTGAACTGCTGATACGTCCCTTCAAAGACCCTGACTTTCTGATTGCGTATCTCCAGCACACGCGTTGCAACATTTTGAATAAAACGGCGATCATGCGAGACAAAAACCACGGTTCCTTCATAGTCTTTAAGCAGTGCTTCAAGCGCTGAGGCCGCATCCAGATCAAGATAGTTTGTCGGTTCATCCAGAATCAGTGTGTTCATGTCGCTTAAAAAAAGTTTGGTCAGGGCAACCTTGACACGTTCGCCACCGCTCAGCACGCCAACCCGCTTTTCGACGTCGTCACGATAAAAATGCATCCGTGCCAGCACGGTCCGGATCAAAGTCTCACTCTGTCTGGATGAAACACGCACATTCTCAAGAATCGACTGACTCTCATCCAAAATGTTCAGTTTCTGGCTGAAGTAAGCGATTTTCACCGAGGGTGCCCGCGAGATTCCCGCCTCCTGATGGATCATTTTTTTAATCAGTGTCGTCTTTCCCGCTCCGTTCGGTCCGATAATTGCCAGTTTGTCGCCACCACGTACAAGAAAACGGGCGCGCTTCCAGAGGACGCGTTCGCCAATCCGCCCGGAAACATCTTTTACCCGAAAAATAATCCGGTTTTTAAACGATTCAGCGTTGGGCAGATCCATCCTGACCGGTTCGGGCTCTTTTACTTTATCAACCTTCTCCAGTTTATTCAGGCGTGTCTTCATGGAGCTTGCCGTTTTCTGCAGCTTCTTTTGCTTCTTGGCAAAATAAGGATTTCTGGGGCTCTTAACCGCCCGTTCTGCTTTTCTTGTCTTTAAAGTCAGTGCTTCTTCCAGCTGATGTTTCTTTTTCTCATATTTTTCATGGGCGAGCTGCTGTGCTGCCCGTCTGGCTTCTTTTTGCTTTTCGTAATCACTGTAATTGCCGGTATAGACGTTCAGCCTGCCGTCATCAATCTCCCAGATTGTTGTGCACAGATGATCGAGAAAGGCGCGGTCATGCGACACAAGAATCAGTGCCCCCTGCCAGGCAGCCAGTTTCTTTTCCAGCCACTCAATATGCTCCAGATCAAGATTTGTGGTTGGTTCATCGGCCAGCAAAAGTTCGGGATCCCTGAACAGCGCATCCTGAATGTACGCCTGGGTTACTTCGCCGCCGCTTTTGGTCGTATCGGCCCGTTTCAGCTGGGGCAGCAGTTCGCACGATGCCCGCTGAATCACGGTTCCTTCTTCAGGGTTAAGCTTTTTCGCCAGAATATTGAGCAGAGTGGTCTTCCCGCTTCCGTTCGGGCCAACCAGACCAATGCGATCATGTTCGTACACATATAATTGATCAATGTCAAACAGCAGCCGGTCTTTGACATCATATTTGATCTTCAGTGCCTCAAGCAAAACCATTACATCATCCCCATTTTCATTCATATCCGGGGACAGAAAAAAGCCCCCTGTCCCAGTTCAGAACAGGAGGCATCAGTTCGGCGAACAGCAAAGAAGGGTTCTCCCTTCTTTCGGCCAAAGCGATACAAACCAATCCTGTCCTGAACATCCGTCTGAAGGTATGAAGACAGAAAACCTCTGTTCCTTCATTTCATGACCTTCAGTTATCGGCTTCAAAAACAGGATTAGTTTTTCATTGGCCCTTGGTTCACCCTTCCGTTCGTTTCATTATCTTTACTCTATGCAAATTCCAACCCATTGTCAACCAGAGCCGGATAATGGAAACCTTTATTTATGCCGGAGTGCGACTCCGTGCATTCTACTTTCCGGCCAGTCTCTGCGGGTTCAGATCTTCCCGCCGGTCAGTGATCGGTTCAGGTTGGCCATTTCAATTCCGCTGACCGCGGCATCCCAGCCTTTATTGCCTGCTTTCGTTCCTGCGCGTTCAACAGCCTGTTCAATCGTCTCCGTTGTGATGACACCAAAAAGCACAGGAACCCCCGTCTCCAGACTTGTTTTGGCGACCCCTTTGGAGACTTCATTGCAGACATAGTCATAGTGCGAGGTGGCACCGCGGATAACGGCTCCGAGCGCCAGAACCGCATCATAATGCCCGGACTCCGCTATTTTTTTCGCCGCAAACGGAATTTCAAAAGCGCCGGGCACCCAGGCCACCGTGACATTCTCATCACTGACGCCGTGCCTCTTCAGGGCGTCCTCTGCACCGGCCAGCAGCCTGTTTGTGATAAACTCATTAAAGCGGCTGACGACGATGCCGATCTTTAGCCCCTTACCGATTAAATGACCTTCGATAACTTCTACCATTGTGATACCACTCCCCTATTTTGATAAATGCAGCAAATGTCCCATTTTCTCGGCTTTCGTGAACAGATAACGCCGATTGTTTTCGTTCGAATTGATCTCAAGCGGCACTCTCTGGATCACATGAAGCCCGTGCCGCTCCAGATTTTTTATCTTCGCCGGGTTGTTCGTCATCAGCCGCACCTTCGTGATTCCCAGATCGCGAATGATTTCTGCGGCCGCGGCGTAGTCCCTCATGTCGGGCGGAAACCCAAGATGCAGATTGGCTTCCACCGTATCGTCACCCTCTTCCTGAAGTCGGTACGCTTTCAGTTTATTAATGAGGCCGATCCCCCGCCCTTCCTGACGGAGATAGATCACCACACCCTTGCCTGCTTCTTCGATCATCTGCAGGGCTTTGTGCAGCTGCGGCCCGCAGTCGCAGCGTTCCGAACCAAAAACGTCCCCGGTCAGGCATTCCGAATGGACCCGGACCAGGACGGGCTGATCGCCGGCAACCTGTCCTTTAACAAGCGCAACATGCTCTTTTCCTTGATCAGAGTAACCGATGATGTGGAAGCTGCCCAACGCCGTCGGCAGATCCGCGCTGACTTCACGATGCACGTGATGCTGCTGCCGGTAAGTGATCAGGTCCTTGACCGTAATCATTTTCAGGCCAAATGTCTGCGCCAGCGCTTCCAGTTCCGGCCGCCGCGCCATATGGCCATCGCCCTTCAGGATTTCACAGATGACCGCAGCCGGCTTCGCACCGGCCAGTCTGGCCAGATCAACCGATGCCTCCGTGTGGCCGGCCCGTCTCAGAACGCCCTCCTCGCGAGCGATCAGTGGAAAAATATGTCCCGGATGATGAAAATCGGATGCCTTTGCCTGATCGGCTACGATCGCCCGGATCGTCTCCGCACGTTCAAAAGCGCTGATCCCGGTTCTGGCTTTTCGTGAATCGACACTGACGGTAAAAGCCGTTTCGTGATTGTCCGTATTCTCGTCAACCATGGGCCGAAACTTCAACGCATCAGCTATTCTTTGATCCAGCGGCATGCAAAGCAGCCCCCGGCCATGCGTGATCATGAAATTAACCGCCTCAGGCGTCACCTTATCAGCCAGGCAGACAAAGTCTCCTTCATTCTCCCTGCCTTCGTCGTCGCAGATGATGATGATTTTCCCGGCTTTCAAATCACTGACTGCTTCTTCGATTGATGCAAACATGCTTCCCCACCTCCGTTAATGACTGATAAATCCATGCTCAAGCAGTTTGCCATAAGTCAGATGCTGCGCGGTTTTTGTAGTCTTAAGTGCTGCGTTCATGACATATTTCTGCAGGACATCACATTCCACGTTGACGGAATCGCCCATTTTTTTCTGTCCAAGCACCGACTGGTCTGATGTATGCGGAATTAAAGCAACCGTCAGCCGGGCGTCCTGAATAGCAAACACCGTCAGGCTCGTTCCGTCCAGAGCGACTGATCCTTTTTCAACCAGCCAGGCATCCAGTTCTGCGGGCACTTTAATGATCAGATAACGAGCGTTTCCTTTTGGATAACTCCTGACGATTCGCCCGACTCCGTCCACATGACCTGTCACAAAATGTCCGCCGAATCGCCCATCTGCCCGCATCGCGCGCTCAAGATTCACCGGATCACCTGATTTCAGTGTTTTCAGCGCCGTGCTTTTTATCGTTTCAGGCATGACGTCTGCCGTGAACCCGGATCTCATTTTTTCCGTAACTGTCAGACAGGCGCCATTCACGGCAATGCTGTCACCAATCGTCAGATCCTGCAGGATGCGTGTGGCCCGGATCGAAATCTGTATGGCCTCAGTGCCTGTTTTTACAGCGGATACATGCCCGATTTCTTCCACAAGTCCGGTAAACATGGTTTAGTCCCTCCTTCGGGTCGCCGTAATTTTCAGATCACCGTCAATTTTTTCAACATCGTCTATGGACAGCGCGGCGGCATCCCGCAGGTGCTCAATACCGTCGCCGCCGATCACGGGGGCCGCCCGCTGCCCGCCAATCAGCTTCGGCGCCATGTACACAATCAGCCGGTCAAACGCGCCGGCCTTCAGGAAACTGCCGTGAATCGCCGCCCCTCCTTCAACGAGCAGCGACATGATCCCTTTTTCCCCAAGGAAGGTTAAAACATCCTGGATGCGCAGATCTCTTTCCGGCAAGCGAAAGACACTCACCCGGTCATTGCGGATACGCGCCGCTTTTTGCTCATCAATCGTTCGTCCGGTGATGACCCAGGTCTGTGCGGCCCGGTCATTCAGAAGCTGTGCCTGTTCCGGAATACGCAGCTTTGTATCCAGAACAACGCGGACCGGCTGACGCGCGACGCTTTCCGTTCGGACGGTCAGACGCGGATCATCAGCAAGCACGGTGCCGATACCCACGAGAATTGCATCATGCCGGCTGCGCAGGTTTTGCCCGTCGCGCCTGGACGCCTCACCTGTGATCCACTGGCTTTCTCCCGCCGCCGTCGCCGTCTTGCCGTCCAGGCTGCAGGCAGCTTTCAGCGTCACAAAGGGCGTCCCATGCGTCATGTAGTGGAAGAAGCCCGGATTAAGCGACTCTGCTTCTTTTTTCATCAGCCCGGACTCCACGGTAATACCGGCTTCCTTCAGGCGCTGAATTCCCCGTCCGGAAACCAGCGGATTTGGATCGACCGAAGCGATCAAGACGCGCCTGACCTGCTTTTTAATAATCAAATCCGCGCAGGGTGGAGTCTTCCCAAAGTGGGAACATGGCTCCAGCGTGACATAGAGCGTGCTGCCCTCAGCTCTGGCCCCCGCCATCGTTAGTGCGTTCACCTCCGCATGCGCCTCGCCGGCTTTTAAATGCGCGCCCATGCCGACAATCCTCCCGTCACGGACAACAACCGCCCCGACCGCCGGATTTGGCCAGGTCTGACCGACTGTCGTTTTCGCCAGATGAATCGCCAGGCTCATAAACTCCGCATCTTTCATATGCCTGCCCCCTTTACCATCGATTTTTCGGGCATCAAAAAACCCCGAAGCAAATAATCACTTCAGGGTAGTGTATAAAAATTGAATACGACAAATATGTGCTCACTTAAATAAACCGTTTTCACGCATGACTCATAAGGAAAGCGAAAAACGGGTCTCCCACGCGGGAAACACAACTTGCCGCAATCTTTCTCCCATCCAGACTGTACTGTCGGCTTCAGCTTCTCACTGAATCCACCGTTTGCCAAAAAAGAGCAACCGGGTCGCGGGCTTGCACGAAAACGTGATCACCGCCGGTTGGGAATTTCACCCTGCCCCGAAAGATTACTTAACATATGAAATTGTCTTAATTATAACGCAGGAGGATGCCGATGTACATGGATATGAATGAGGGCGCCAGTTACTGCACAGCCAAGATGCCGAATAATCAGTTCTTTTTGCTCCAGTTCGTTCTCGATAATTTTTCAGCCGAAAGCCAATGAAACTAAACTTCTCTCCAGGACACCTTTTCAAAAACACCTTATTTGTACCAACGAGCTGATTGACTGTTTGCCAAAATATATTTCCCTTTCAAAGTTGGGCAGGTGATCCCGGACGTTGCGCAAAAAATTTCCCCGGCATCGCTGCCAGGTGGCTCGATAAATGAAGCGGAAAATATCCGCTTAACTTAGTAAAAAGAATGAGTGCGAGTTTCAATAGACGGAGGAATTCCGCCTATTGATTCAAAAGACATGAAAAGGGGGAGTTTTCATTGCTAATCGGAAAATCTCCGCTTATTAAGCTCTGAAACTCGTTCGATTCTGCATTTAAGCGGAAAATATCCGCTTATTAAGCAAGGCGATTAGATTTACAAATAGTGATTCTATCAATCGTCTGGTTCGTGCGGCTAGTGTTATTCATTGAGCCACCCATGATGGACAGGATCAACACATCGATTCAGATTATGGAGCAAACACTTGGCTTTAAAACAGGAAGAAAAAATCTGGATAATTCTCTAAGAAAAGCCCGCCAACAGGTCTGGAATGGGTACGATTAATTTTACTTGAAAGATAGAAAAGTGTCCTTATCCCTTGCTGGTTCTATGTTTTTCTAGCTCAGTCTAACCTGTGATCGCAGTTTAGTAAGTGTAACTTGATCTGGATCAATGTGCTTTTCTTATTTCATCTGTATCCTAATAATTAAGCGCTTTCATTAAAAATTATCATCAACATCCAGGCTTTCTGTGATACATTCGCTATTTAAGGAGGTGAAAAGTTTTGAACGGCTCCAAACAAATTGATACAGCAATGTTTTCTAAGTTTACGATTGTTAATCAGGATACCTGCACTGCACCCGATATTTTTGAAGCCGAGGAAGACGGACTTGCTTAATAAGGGTCTCCGGCCAATTCCTGAGGAACTGTTATCGGATCTGGACGATGCTCCGGCGGAGTCTATTCAAGTGTCGAATAAGCCGTTTAATAAGGTTAATTCAAGATAAAATAAGCTCAATGGAGGGAAGAATAATATGGAAAATGCAATGTTTTGTTTTCAATGTCAGGAAACTGCAAGGGGCACAGGATGCACGCAAATCGGTGTATGTGGCAAAAGCCCGGCAGTGGCTGCCGCTCAGGATTTACTCGTTTATGTGACCAAGGGCATTGCCGCGGTCACTACGCGTCTGCGCGCCGAAGGGAAAAGCATCAGTCGCGAAGTCAATCATTTAATAACCGAAAATTTATTTACAACGATCACAAACGCTAATTTTGATGAACGAGCTATTCACGCCCGAATAACCGCCACTTTGAAAAAAAGAAAAGAACTGACAGAGCAACTGTCAGACAAAGAAAATCTACCCGATGCAGCTATCTGGTTGCCTTCCGATGATTCCGAAGAAAGTAACATTGGCCGGGTCATCCATATGGGCGTACTTTCCACAAAGAATGAGGATGTTCGCAGTTTGCGCGAGCTGATCACCTACGGCCTGAAAGGACTTTCCGCGTATAGCAGGCATGCCAACGTTTTATTAAAAGACAATGAAGAGGTGGACACTTTCCTGCAAAGCGCACTTGCAAAGACGCTGGACGATTCTCTAAACACGGATGAATTAACCGCTTTGGTTCTGGAAACAGGGAAATATGGCGTAAAAGGTATGGCTTTACTAGATCAGGCAAATTCAAATGCCTACGGTAATCCGGAAATCACAGAAGTGAATATTGGCGTTGGGAATCGACCGGGCATTTTGATTTCCGGACATGATCTGCGTGATATCGAAATGCTTCTGCAGCAGACACAGGGCACAGGTGTGGATGTGTATACACATTCAGAAATGCTCCCGGCACATTATTACCCAGCTTTTAAAAAGTATCCGAATTTTATCGGCAATTACGGAAATGCCTGGTGGAGACAAAAAGAGGAATTTGAAAGCTTCCGCGGACCGATTCTGATGACGACGAACTGCATCGTCCCACCGAAAAAAAGCTATAAAGATAGACTGTATACAACTGGAGCCGCCGGTTTCCCGGGCTGCAAACATATTCCAGGTAAAATTGGCGAACAAAAGGACTTTTCCAAAATTATTGCGCAGGCTCAAAAGTGCCCACCGCCGATCGAAATTGAAAGTGGCGATATTGTCGGCGGCTTCGCCCATCATCAGGTGTTTGCGTTAGCCGATAAAGTGGTTGATGCCGTTAAATCCGGAGCAATCCGGAAATTTGTCGTAATGGCTGGCTGCGACGGGAGAATGAAATCACGAAAGTACTATGCTGACTTTGCTAAAGCGCTGCCCAAAGATACAGTGATTCTGACGGCAGGCTGTGCAAAATATAGATTTAATAAACTAAATCTGGGCGATATCAACGGCATTCCCCGTGTACTGGACGCTGGACAATGTAACGATTCCTATTCTCTGATCCGCATCGCGCTAAAGCTGAAAGAAGTATTCAATTTAGAGGATATTAATGATTTGCCAATTGTCTATAATATTTCCTGGTACGAACAGAAAGCAGTTATCGTCTTGCTGGCTCTGCTTTATCTGGGCATCAGGAATATTCATCTTGGTCCTACTTTACCCGCCTTCCTGTCGCGTAACGTTACCAATATACTGGTAGAAAAATTCGGAATATCGGGGATACATTCCGTTGAGTCAGATCTGAGCCTGGTTTTTTAATAATTGTTTTTTCCCCTGTTCCCGAATGAATAGATAAAAAGTCATTAGACAGCAAATATAACTGCTAAACTAAAATCAACAGATTCTGCTAAATAGAAATGAACAGTGGGATTAATGCTCCATTTCTTATTTATTCCGAGTGACAAGGGAAGAAAGAAGAAGGGATTATTATGACGGAGAATAAGGAAATATTTGATACAACCATTATTGGTGGAGGTCCGATTGGACTTTTTAGTGCTTTTTACGCCGGGCTGCGTCAAATGAAGGTCCGGTTGATTGAAAGCCTGCCACAAGTGGGCGGACAATTGAAGGCGCTCTATCCTGAGAAAACTATTTTTGACGTAGCAGGGTTTCCATCGATAAAGGCAAAAGAATTAGTCAGTGTTTTAACTAAACAGACTTTACAATTTGACCCAGCAGTTATTTTAGGCCAAAAAGTTGAAAAGTTAAAGCGATTGCCAAACGGTGTAATAGAGCTGCAGACAAAAAAAGGTGAAAAATATTTAAGTCGAACCGTAATTATTACTGCCGGTGTCGGTGCTTTTTCACCCCGACTATTCAAAGTTGAAAATGTGAAATCTTATGAACATGACAATCTTTATTATTATGTTCATGATATTCAGCAATTTGCTGGACAATCAGTTGTGATCCTCGGTGGGGGAGATTCTGCGGTTGACTGGGCAAATGCACTTGAGCCGATAGCGGCCCAGGTTACAGTGGTTCACCGACGCAATGCATTTCGTGCACATGAAAGCAGTGTACGTCAAATGAAGCAATCCAACGTTAAGATTGCCACTCCATTCACAGCAAAAGCGATCGTTGAGAGGGGGAAGACAATTGAAAAATTAATTATTAACGAAGTAAAAGGTGACCGAGAGATGGAGCTGCCACTTGATGATTTAATTGTCAATTATGGTTTTGTTTCTGAGCTTGGCCCGATAAAAGACTGGAAATTAACTCTTGATAAAAATTCAATTATTGTGAACTCAAAGATGGAAACCAATATACCAGGTGTTTACGCAGCTGGTGACATCGTCAGCTATCCTGGTAAGGTTAAATTGATTGCCACCGGTTTTGGAGAGGCACCGGTAGCAGTTAATAATGCTAAGCATTTTATTGATCCTAATGCACGGACGCAGCCAATGCACAGTTCAAGTAGCAGGCTTTTTGGTCAATGAAAGAGATAACGATGCCATAGAAAAGAGGGAAACTGCTCCTACTGTCAGGCGAAGGCGGGAATCACCTCAGTATGCCGCAGCAAGATCGGCGGTCCAAAGATGAACAACGGTGAAGAGTTGACAAGCCATTCAAGGACAAGATTTTAAGAATCGAATCCCCATTGAAGGAGTGTTTGGCACCGGTAAACGGCGTTTTGGTCTAAACCACCCTGCAAAAAGTGCAGGGGGTTTCTTTTACTTTTATATCACTGGCTTCGCATCCCCGGATTTAAAATCTAAGTGCAACACATCAAGATTACACAAATAGGCCATGGAGACCTAAACTTAAAGTGCCAAAACTCTAAAGAAAGGAAATCTCCATGACCCAATCTAAGAATAGCACTGCCGAGCATTACCAACAACTCACACCAGAAGAAAGAGGCGCAATTGAAGCGTATTTGAACGCTGGTAAGTCAAAAGCCGAAATCAGCCGTCTGCTTCATCGCAGTCGCAGTACCATCTCTTGCGAAATCAGGCGGGGCAGGGTTCAACAGCGTAATTATGACTACCTCTTTGTCTATCGATACTACGCTGACACCAGCCAGCTCTTTCATGAACGGGCCCGTCAAAAGTGCCATTCTAAGGGCTTAGAAGAACGCTGCTGGTTGTTCTTCAAGATGTTCACAAAGGCGCTCAAACGGCGTCCGCGGATTGAAAGTGTGGACAGTTATATCCATGTCTTCAAACAGGCGCATCCAAACAAGCCCTGTCCATCAACGCCGACCGTTTACCGCTACATTGATCAAGACCGGTTAGACGTGAAGAACATTGATCTGCCGGCCAAACTGAGGCGTCATGTGAAAACCAGTCACCACAATCATTCATGTAAGAATAAGCGCCTGGCTGGCCCCTCAATTGAAGAACGGTCAGACGTCATCAACGACCGGAAACGCTTTGGCGACTGGGAAGGTGATCTGGTTAAAGGCAAGCGCCAGGCCAGTGAACCAGCTCTCCTGACGTTAACTGAACGACAGTTACGTTATGAACTGATTGTGAAGATTCCCAACTACCACGCTGACACCTGTTTGAAGTATCTTCAAAACGTTGTCGACAAGCAGCCTGAGCTCTTTAAGACCATCACCTTTGACAACGGTTCTGAGTTCAAACTCTTAGATCAAGTCAAGGGCCCTCAGGTCTACTTTGCCCACCCTTATTCACCCTGGGAACGAGGCGGTAACGAGAACCAGAACGGTCTGATCCGGGAGTACATCCCTAAAGGCCAGTCACTACATGGCTTCTCTAAAGATGCTATTGCTCAGGTTCAAGAGGCACTGAATCAGAAACACCGCAAGGCGCTCAGCTATGCTAGCGCCGCCGAGCTTATTGAGGCCGCGCTGGCAAGCTAGCTCACGGCGTGACTCCATGGTTGTTGCGCTTGATTTGACATTCCGGGCTGTTCTTTATCGTTTATTTCCATAGTATTTTCTGCCACTAGCAAACAGCCCCAACCTTTCATTCCTGAATTATTTTTGCTCTAAACTGATAATATCGCCAATATCAACGCCTAAAGCAACACATATCTTAACAAGAGTTTCAATTGAAACCGGCTCATCTTTACCAAGCTTTGCGATGACATTACTACTTACTTGAGCTGCTTCTTTTAATTGAGTTTTGTTCATTTCTTTATCTATCAATAGTTTTCAAAGCTTTTTATACGTTATGGACACGTTTTCACCTCGAACTTTTTTAAAAACTCGCATAAACTGCTTAAAGGATATTATATCACGATGTGTCAATGTTTTATCTATAAATACACACAATTTGATTCAGAAGTAACTTTCCGTTTTCGTAGGGGGGTAAGATATCGGCTCAGGGGGGTAATCATGCAGGTCATAATTATAATCAAAGAGGTAATAATTTCCCAGTATATGAGTGCATAAAAATTTTCTCGGCCACTGAGAATGACAGGTGAATTCTACTAACTTATAAATGTTCATAGGTAAGATAGAATCATCATTGAATCTTATCAACTTCTCTCAGCAGTTAATTTGTCATATCCGTTTCGATCAAACCGCAATACGGAATTCGCTCTTGATTGACAAATTGCCGAATTAATACGCCGTGTGTGACAACCGCTATGTTCTGATAATCCATGTATTTTTCCAGTACATGAACTGCTCTGTTTTTGACCTGCGAATAGCTTTCCCATTTGTATTTACAGGCTGCATTATGTTCGCC
Organism: Sporolactobacillus sp. Y61; assembly: GCF_040529185.1. Classification (NCBI taxonomy): domain Bacteria; kingdom Bacillati; phylum Bacillota; class Bacilli; order Caryophanales; family Sporolactobacillaceae; genus Sporolactobacillus; species Sporolactobacillus sp. Y61. The sequence continues at coordinate 489,722 of NZ_CP159510.1, forward strand.
TTTAAATTGTTTAACTTCCTTCAACAGTTCTATAAAGTGTTCGGGTCCGGAATACTGAAATGTTGTATCCGGCAGCCACTCATGCAAATCGGTCTCGACTTTTATATCCAGCCCTGTATTTTTAGAGATGATTGCTGCTGTCTGCAATGCTCGTGTGTAAGGAGAAGAAAGAATGATTTGGGCTGTTCTCAGCTTTTCATTTTTAGAAACGGCTTCAGCCTGACGAACGCCTTTTTCCGATAGCCCGGCCAAATCTATTCCGTGGCCAATAAAGCGACGCTGTCTAACCGTTTCATAATTTGGTTCAGCGTGTCTGATAAATACAATGTGCATGATTCATTCTCCTTCAAGCGGGCATGATATCTTATATAACGCTATTTTCATTGTTTAGCTGCAGATTCCAAAAGATACAGTCCTGTTTGCAAAGCTGAACTAAATTTGACTGTTGCAGCATCGGAGGATTGGCTGAATACATAAGGATTTCTTTCCAGCAAACAGATATACATACAGCTACTGCATAGTTGACCGGCCTCTGTATCATCAGCTCACTGTTCCTGCACTCTCCCGATTATTTTTTTCGTCTTCTCCAGCGGGAATGGAACTTCTTCAATCGGAAAATAGTCAATGCTTTCAACACGTGCGGTTCCTTCCATGTTCGACGCGCCAAATGGCACACGGACATAGTCGCCGACTTCGATACCTTCATCATCGGTTTGATAATAATAGGTTCTGTCGCTATCATCGAAGGCGACGCTGCAGTATTTCACTTCTCCATCTTTCCGCGCATTCATGAACGCATTTCGATCAAGCAGCTGGCCAAATCCATAGAAACCAATAAACCAACGGATCAGGTCCATCAGTTCAGACCATGATTCTTCGGGGATGTGGCGTCGATTATAAATACCGGAATGTGACCGGACCGTGCCGTCATAATATATCGCCTCAAGTTTGTAGAATCGGACACCCGTTGTGTCATCAAACTTTGGTGTATCCACCCAGCCGTCGTCATGGAAACAATCCTCGGCAACCCGCAACAGGTCATCCATCCCCCCTTGAACATCGTACTGGTGCGTCACCGAACAGGCCATTCCGGCACGCTGCCTGATGACGAGCTGCTGCCTTTCATGGTCGATGGTTATAGATTCTGTATCATGCCAGTTTACCCCCTGCGGACTGAATGAGGCGTCAAAATGACGATGACGATCAAATTCAATCGTCATTTTCCTGATGTTCACCGTGCTGTCAGCGTCATCATCGATATCGAAAAAGTGCAGCAGGTCTCTCCAGTTGGGCGGATAGGCGTTACTGCCTGACCAGACTTCGTCGCGTTGTCCCCCATAGTTGACCGCGAGTTTCCACTGTGTTCCGTCAAGAACCCCGGGATCTGTGTATTCGCTTTCCCAGTATTCAACATGGATATCCTCAAAAGTCTTCATCAGTTGTGCTGTTTCTTCACGTGAATAATGTTCTGTGGCTGAAGGATCCCTCATAAAATCTGTGGTGAGAATTGCTCTGCCGTTTTCAAATACCATGCGATACGTATGCCATCCACTAAAGAAACCGCCGATATCAAAACAAATTTCCTCGATCTGTGTGCTCTTCAACCGCCTGTCAATCGATTTGAGCTGTTTCAGCCATTTGACCATCGATCCGTCCTGGAAAAAGTCAAAAAGCGCCCCATCGCAAAACTGCTTGGCTCTGATCGCTCCCATAATCAGCGCAAGAATACACTGAGCATCAAGCGAGTCCGTCCCGGCATGACGCATCACCTCACTGTCCCATTTCAATCCGTGGTTTTCAAGAATCGAGCTGTACTCGGTCAGAGCGTACGCCGGGTGGCTGTCTGAAAACTGGCAAAATTCACGGATAAACGAATCAACAAGGTGATTAAAATAGATATCTGGCATGGGAATCGGAAACTCTGGAGTGCCAGCATACTTACTGCCGATAAACCAACCACCGAAAGAATCAACTGCGGACAATTTACCGATATATTTGGTCAGCACTCTGAACTGATTACCCGTGCTTCTGCCGATAAATCGTGACCATTCATGATAAACGGCATAACGGTCCTGATCAAGATATGTAACTGCTTTTTCAACGATCGAATCAGAAACGCCATAATAAGCTTCTGCAAGCGCACCGGTAATGGCGGCCCGTATTCCGCGATCACCGCCCAGGGAAACAGCCGTCCGTATTGCATCGTCAAACGATACAGATTCTAAAAAAACTTCGATCGCCTGCGGCACGATTCCGTGGCTGGTTTCGTCAGGTCCATTTACTTCTCTGATCCCATCAAGGGTAAAGTCCAGAGGAAAATAGTTCTGGTTTACTTTTTGATAGATTTCAGATTTGGTAAATCCCCGCCTGGCCATGAAGACGGCGACAGCCACTGCTTCACCATCCTTAATCCCTTCATGGTGAAGAGGGATGGTCTCGGTTACCGCTTCAGCCAGGCAGATGGCTTCCATGTCCGTTCTTGCTGCAAATCCCGCTGGAATGACAGACAGCACTGCACCGTTTCCAAAGCTGCTGTCGATTTCAGGCGTTTCACCATTTACCTGATCGGATAAGCTTTTGCCCGAACCCGATTGAGGAGACAGGCGGCTGATGTTCTTCACATTCCTGAGCATCAGGCTTTCCAGCAAGGCCAGGAACTCATCATCGTATGTTCCGCCTGTCGAAGGCTTTTTTGCTTTTACTGTATCCATAAGCGCCCTGGCCACGGCAAACATCAGCAGGCTGCTGTCCGTCAGCCGGCAATCGTCTGTAAACAGTTCAAAATCTCTGCCCTGATTATCATCGGCCGTAAATCGGGAGCCGGCGATATCGCCGATCATCGCACCGATCAATTTTCCCCTCCCCCTTCAGCTTTTTGCCATTTTTGTGAACGCCATTTCTGCCGATACATGATCCTCCGCCGCTGTTCGTGCCGCGACGGGAATTTCAGCAGATGGTTCACCCGAACCTTACATTTTGATCTGTCGAGCGCAAAGTGAGCGGGCATCTTACGATTGATTCATTGATTTTCATCGAATTTATTTGAAATGACTAACGCCGTCTTCCACTTTACTTCTGCCTTCAAACGGTTTTTTCAACGTCAATGCCCTTTTTAATATAGTCCTTCAGGATGGGGCCCCTGTCAACTGTTTCCTGAATATGGGTGATCCGAATCTGGCACGCCGCCTGCACGTTCTCCGTTTGTTGGATGAGAATCCCATAGGCATCCTTTAACCGTGCACCTTTGTGAACCCTTGTGTAACAGAAGCACTCAAGATTCTTTAAACCCATGGGTTAAAACGATGTCTTCCCTTCATATGGACCATTGTTTGATAAAGCCATTAAATAAAAAAGGATGGATAATAAATCATCCATCCTTTTTCATCACTGACAGCTGAACAAAGGGCAGCAGATCCATATCAATCCGAATATCTGATATTGATCCAGATACTGGCAGATATTAAGAGTACACCCGCCCAGAAACCCAGGCCTATTGCTTCGCCTAAAATGAGCCAGCCTAAAAATGTCCCGACTAAAGGCTGAAAAACGAAAAACAACCCGGAACTTGCAGCATTCATTAACTGCAGCCCACGATTCCACATAACAAAAGCGACTGCCGTTGAAACCACGCCTAAATATAAAATACAAAGGATTACAGTGGGCTCCGTCAGGTAATGCCATTGAATTGTAAAACGCTGCATGTACACAATCGGCGACAAACAAAGTAAAGCCGTTGCTGTAGCTAAAGTGGTCACCTGTATGGGTGAGTAATGATCAGGAACCAGTTTAATCAGAACGGACATTAAAGCCCATGTCAGCGCGGCTATCACCAGAAAAAACGCGCCATGCAGTTTTCCCATGTCGATTGCATGAACGCCGACAATCATCAGTACCCCAATCGTTGCCAGTGCTACTGATCCTTCTTTAATCCAGGTTAAACGCTCTTTTAATATCCAGCAGGCAAACAGAATCATAAATGTTGGGGTCGCAGCCGTAATGACAGAACCCAGCTGAGCGGAAGATAACCATGTGCCGGTTTCTTGCGTGACGATCGATACAGCGTTACCGATCAGGCCAATTAAAAGGATTAATGGCAAATCTTTTGGTTTCACACGCCAGTTGACGTGCTGCCAGCAGCCAATAATAAATAAGACAACAACAGCAACTAAGTAACGCAGCCAGACCAGTTCGATGGGCGGAAAAAACGCTACCACTACTTTGACTACGACAAACATACCGCCCCATATACTGGCAGAAAGGCTTAAAAATAAAGCGCCAATGATCTTATTTTTCCTCATGTTGTGATCTCCGTTTCCGTAATTTATAAATCTTTCGTTACGAATTTAACGGAGCATCTTCTCCGCTAAATTAACGGAGAACTGGAACATCACATTCCGTTGCCGGTGCATAAATCATACGCTTATGCCTCCTCATTTTTTTATTTACACATACTATACCATGTGTGCCATTATTTTTTGAACTATTCGCTAAACAATTTAGGGGTTTTCCGGACTGATATCAGCAAAACAGGATCATCCGTTTTTTCCTGTTTTTTTCGGTTGATAAACCCTTTCAGAAACCAGCTTTTTAAATTGTAAAAATTCCTTCTCAGTCATCCCGTCCGGGTAATGCATGATCTTTAATGCAACCGGCTCTTCATTCACCGGTTGCATATTTGGCTGCACATAGCCATAATCGCTGAGTTTAAAACCGAGTTTCTGGTAAAAATGAATTCTTCGGGCAGCCAGTCTGCTATTGGGTTCTTCCACTTCAAGGACGACCGGTCTGTCAACATGGTCCAGATAACGCTTCACCATGTTCGATCCAATGCCGGATCCTCTCAGAGCAGGCTGAACCGCCAGGTGTTCCAGAAAAAGTAAACCGTCAAGCTGCCACTCAGCAATAAATCCGGCGATTTTCTGACCAGCTGCTGAGGCAACATATATCCGGTAGTCCGGAAGATCAAGCAGGGCTTGTGCGGCTTTATATGAGCGGCGTTCCACAGGGGGAATGACGCACACATCAGCTGATAGACCGGGTTAAAATCTTCACGGGCAAGTGGATTGATTTCTATCATCAATATAGATTATCCTTTCTGAAATGGTTCAGCATCATGTCAATTCTACTTATCTTCCAGTATATCATCTCCAATTGAAATGAGCTTCGGCGTGATATGTATTTATAGACGGCTCTGTTCACAGGCTCCCTTTACACAATGTACCGATCGTTACAACTTTCCAGGCTTGCCTGTGAAACTTAAGCAGCGCGTACGGAAGTGCCCCCGATTCACTCATATAGTCTGCTGTAGTATTCACTTAATCGTCTTGATGATTTTCGCCGGATTTCCGGCTGCGACGACATGGTCAGGGACGTCTTTTGTAACCACCGAACCGGATCCGATGACCGCATTATCACCGATCCTGACACCCGGGTTGATCACCGTGCGGCCACCGATCCAGACATTGTTACCGATCGTCACAGGCTTTCCGAACTCGAAGCCCGAGATGCGCTCCACGGCATCAAGAGGATGTGTGGCCGTATAAATATGGACACCCGGGGCCATGAAACAATTAACTCCAATCTCAACTTTGCAGACATCCAGGATGACGCAGTCAAAATTCGCATAGAAATTTTCGCCGACATGGATGTTTGAACCATAGTCACAGCGAAAAGTCGGCTCGATATACAGGCTGCTGCCGGTTGAACCGAAAAGCTGATTTAATAAATCCGTCCGTTTATCTCTTTCGCTTTCCGTCGTCTGATTAAACAGCCGGGTCAGTCGCCGCGCGTTTCTCCGCCCCTGCACCAGTTCCGGATCGTCTGCATAGTAGCGTTCTCCGTTCAGCATTTTCTCTTTTTCTGTTTTCATGATTGCTCCTCCTGCTTTTTTATGGTCATTTTTTCAATTGGCATTTGTCTTCCACGCTATGACTATAACGATAACAGGATCGACGTGCAATTCTTTTTTCCTCGTTCGAGCAGGTCCTTCACACCCTCATTGAAGAAAATGCAGGCTATGTATGACCCTTTTTTTGTCGTACAATAGGGACATGCTCTGCCCTGGAGGGATAATCTGTGCTTAACTACATTCTCTTCATTCTGTTCGGCATGCTGGGTGCCGTCTCAAGATACCTTCTCAGCATGCTGTTTCATGCCTCATCATTTCCGATTGCTACATTGGTCATCAATCTGTGCGGATGCTTTCTGCTCGCTGTGGTCGCACGCTTTCTGATCCATATCCGCCGGCTGCCCGCAAGTCTGATATCTGCTGTGGGCACAGGGTTCATTGGATCATTTACAACTTTCTCCGCCTTCGCACTGGAGACCGTTGAACTGATCCGGCGAAATCTGCTGCTTGCCTGTATCTACGCGGGGACCAGTCTGTTCGGCGGGCTCGCTGCCGCTGCGCTGGGTTATCTGACCGCAAGACTCCTGTTAAATCGTCTGAAAGGAAGTCTGGATCATGATCATCAATAGTTTCCTGGTTGCCCTTGGCGCGGGCTTCGGCGTTCTGGCCCGAGTGCTGGTGACGCAGTGGATCATGCGAAAATGGACGTTTTCATTCCCCCTGGCCACTTTCCTGATTAATCTTTCCGGATCCTTCCTGCTCGGACTGGTAACGGGTTCTGCTATCCGCCCGGATCTGGCATTGTTACTCGGCACCGGATTTCTCGGTGCCTATACGACATTTTCAACTTTCAATGTGGAAAATATCGAACTGATCCGCCGCAGGAAAATAAAAACGATGATGACTTACGCGGGCGGGAGCCTTTGTTCAGGCATTCTTGCCGCTTTTCTCGGACTTTCCGCCGGGGTCTGGATCACCGGATGATTTGACGAATGAGAGGGACCCGTCTATCCTGTTGGACAAGAAACTTCTAAATCTGGAGAAGAGGCATATACATTGAACAGATCTGCTTTTATTAAATTAAGTGTGGCTATGGCGATCTTTGGATCGATCGGTTACTTTTCCCGACTGAGCGGACTTCCTTCGATTGAACTCGTTTTTGTTCGCTGTATCAGTGCCGTGGTGTTCCTCACGGCGTACTTGCTGCTTAGTGGACATTATAAGAGGGAAAAATGGAATAGAAAAGAAATGACCGTCATCATCCTGGGCGGAGTCTTTCTCGTTTTGAACTGGGTATTCTTCTTTGCTTCGTTCGAAAAAACCGCAATCACTGTCGGCATTTCCATCTATAATCTGGCTCCGATCCTCGTCCTTGTCATCGGCTGGGTCTTCTTCAGAGAGCGGGTCAAAATACTCGGCGTATTAGCCGTTCTGCTTGCCTTTACCGGCACCGTCCTGATCTCCGGTCTCAGGGCAGCGGATCTTGCGGCAGGCGGAAGACCCCTCGTCGGGGCATGCTTTGCGCTGATTGCTGCCGTTTTTTACGCCCTTGTCATCATTACCGGGAAACATATTCAACAGGCAAGTCCTTACCTTGTGACCATCATCCAGACATTCATCGGTGTCCTTATGCTCTTCCCTTTTGTTCACTTCACGCTGTACAGCGATCTGACACCGGCCGAATGGCTGTACAGTATCCTTACCGGTATCGTCCATACCGGTATCGTGTATCTTCTGTTCTACGGAAGCATCCGCTCGCTGTCGACACCGGTTGTCTCTGCACTGACCTATCTCGATCCGCTCACAGCTATTCTGCTTGATGTGCTGGTTATCGGATTTGTACCCTCGAACCTGCAGATCCTTGGCATTCTCATGATTTTCATTGCACTCTCTTATACCCTTTTCAAATCACAAAAACCTGAACGGACCCGGACGTGAAGAAAGACTTGCAGACATCCGCCACAAATAGTTTCATATCATCAGATGTTGCAGCTGGTTTGACCATTTCGGGGGGGGTATAAAAAGCAGGGAAAAGCCCGGCAGATCAGCCCATTCTGCCATGCCGGTATTTCTTCCAAATAGGAAACAGCTTACTGAAAGAACGACCCGTTCACACATGAAACGAGAGAAAATGATATAATAGAAGATGTGAGAAACTTCTCACAAAATTTCAGAGAGGATGTTGCAATGATGGAAGTGCCTGTTGCCACTTCATTTAAGCCCGTCCCGGATGGAGATATCCATGATTATGACGGGATTATTAACTACTTTAACTTTGCGCCGGTTCGTCAGCAGCTTTTGCCAAAGTATAAGTCGATTACTTTTGTAACGACAGGAATCATTCCCTATGATGGCGGACAGACGACGATGCTCCACTTAGGTACGGAACTGAGTAAGCGCGGGTTTGACGTGTATTACCTGTCTTATTTACCTCAGTCCCGGAAGGAAATGGAAATCGATGCTGAATTTAATTATTCAGGCTATCAGGGTACCTGCCTGGACGTCAGCCATCTGGCAAGTCACCAGTCGGATATCTGGCTTGGCACATTATGGGAGTCTGTCTATGTATTCAAAGATAAACCCGGATACAAAGCCTATTTTGTCCAGGACTATGAACCTTACTTTTATCCTTACGGAGATCGATTCTATCTTTCTTTCAAAACATATGAATTAGGCCTGCATATGATTTCTCTTGGCCCATGGTGTGCCCAGATGATCAGGGAACATTGCAGAATCACCAGCCCGCTTGACGTCATCCATTTTCCGGTCGATGTAGCCAACTATCCTTACTCCCCAAGAAATTTCATGGCTTATAAGAATAAGAAAGAAATCAATCTTGCTGTCTATACTAAGGTCGACAGTCCGCGTCGGGCACCAATTTCCATCCAGATTATACTGAATAACTGTATCGAACTTTTCAGGGATCAGGGTTACACGCTGAATATTACCTATTTTGGTTCCGATAAATCCGAATCCTTTATTAACGGCAGAAATGTCGGGCGATTAACAAAGAAGCAATTAAAAGAGCTGTACCTTGCCTCTGACTTCGGCATTGCTCCATCCATGACGAACTTCTCACTGGTCACTTATGAAATGATGAGTGTCGGTTTACCTGTCATCGATTTTTATGAAGGAACAGGTTTAAGCTTTATGCCCAAAAATTGTGCGCTATTCTGTCATCTGGATGAAAACAGTCTTTCCCGGACGGTCCATCAGGCAATGAATCACCCGGAAATCATTCAGAATACGGTTAATCACGCACGGCGTCATCTCAAATCAATACCCTGGAAACAAACTGTAGATGATTTTGTTGCCGTTATAAACAAAATAGAAAGTAAACACAGCAGCCTGGCTAATAAAGAATACCTGGTGCCGGCCAAACACAGCGACCCGGATAATAAAGAACACCTGGCGCCGGCCGAGCCTTAAAATCTGATCTGTTCAATCATATTAGGGGCCGACGATTCTGTATTCATGAACCGGCAGAGGCAGAGACTGTCTGAAGGATATACAGGCAGTCATGCAAAAGCAATCTGCTCTGCTCATCAGCAGAAGGTAAAACACTATTTCCTTCTCTGCTATGCTATCATATATTCATCTTTTTTTATACATTTTCACCCATTTTTTTTGTAAATATTTTACGGTCCGACCGGCCTCGCAGAGACGGGACAGATTCAGGTCCATTTCGCCTCTGTTTACTGATTCCTTCTTCAGGAAGATCCTGAATGGGCGAACGTCTGAGACCGCCGGATTTGACTATGATACAGGAGGTTTTTAGATTGATCTATTTGTTCAAATGTCTGACGCAGCAGCAAAACGGTCCTCCCATTCCTTTTTCTGATCTATTTATGAAAAAAAGTTGCTGACGCATCAGGTGCATCAGCAGGAAACAGGCAGATTTTGCCCTTCTTTATTTATCTGTTCAGTCTGAATTTTCATCCCCGGTCATCTCCTCGCGTTTTAGTCAAATAATCCGAGCTGCTCCGTTTCTCCCAGCCGTTCAAGACTCTGAGGGTCCTGGTCTTCAAAAAAGGCTTTACGGATCCATTTCTCTTTTGTCATCACCTGTTTGCCGGAAGCTGTCGCTCCTCTGAGGCGGCAACTGTAGATCACCGGAAAATAATCCTGCAGAAACTTGCCTTCAGCCAGAGCCGTGAGGGCAATGATTTGAAAACCAAGCTGCTGTGCCACGAAAAAGACAGGATTCAGTACATGATCACTTGATGCCTGACCAAAGGGGTTGTCCAGGATGACGGCCCGGTTCAGTTTCGCACCGGATTTCAGATATTTCTTTTTCTCAGCGACATAATTGAGAATCCCCAGAAACAGAGTCATATTCTTGCTCCATTTTTCTCCCCCGGACCAGATATTACTCTGCTCCCATGAGTAGGAACGGGTCGTCACCAGGCTGTCATTTGTGACCTTCCTGCACGTCACCTTCATCGCCTGATTGTCCATCACCACCCGGATCAGCTGTTTGGACTGAAGCCACATATCCAGTTCCCGGCGGATTTTGCCTGTATCAGGATGCCCCTCTTCATCCTGAAAGCGTTCATTATCCAGCTGCTGAAGGATCCAGTCTATATAATTCCGAATCCTTGCTTTTCCTTCTTCCTCACCCCAGTTCGGTATCGTAAAGGAGTAGATGGCCTTCCAGTCGTTCTGAACTTTTACCCGGGTCTTCTTTGGAATCTGTTTCAGTTCTTCCGTCAGCGTCCGCAGATGCGTATGAATCTGATCAATAAACAACTGAAGGTCTTTATCACTCTTGCGGATATGCTCACGCGCGTAATGCGATATGCTCTCTATACGCTCCGACATATTATGTCTGAACGCCATAATCTCTTCATATTTTTGTTTGGTTTCCACACCGCTGATCGCCATTTGCCGCAGCTTGACATCGGAAATTCTTTTACGGCAGAAGTCTCTGAATTGCCTCTGGGCGTCTTCCACAGACTGACGCCCCTGATTGACTTTATTCCTGTTTTCCTTTAAAGCCCGTTTGACAGCCGTCACGAATTTTTCACGGCTGTAGCTGAATGTCATCAGTTCTTCATTGGTCAGACTGACCGGTTCCAGGTCCGGCGCTTTAAAGTGATGGGCTTCTTCAAACATTTCAAGCTGATACTTTGCCGACTCCAGCACCTTTAACTCTTTTGCAATCCGGTCCGCTGTCTGATCGATGGATGTTTTCTGTCTGGTCAGATTGTCTTTTTCTTTCTTCAGCTCTTCACGTACTTCGCCGGGTTGCCTGTCAAAGGGGATGACCGGCTCATTGGCGTATCTGCTTTTGAACTGGCTGATCAGCATTTCCGTTTTACTTTCCTGCCTGTCTTTCCCGGTTCTCGCCTGCTGCACATCCCGATCCCGCTGCTCCTTCTCCCCGGAAAGCAGCGAAATCCGCTCACGCAGGGCATCGATCTGCTGCAGGCCGTCCGGCGGGAATGCCCGCGATTCATCAATGTCACTGTCATCCTGCTTCAGTTCGTCCATGTCCTCAAGCAGTTTCCGGATACTTTTCTGCGCCATATCCCGTTTTGTCACCCATTCGCTCCGATCCTGGGCGATATTTCTCAGTTTCATTTCTGTGATTTTAATGCGCTCCTGAATAACAGGCTTACTCTCATTCGTCTCGGCGGGCGTTAAGGACCTGAGTGCCAGATATTCTTCATTTTCCCGGCTCATACCCAGCCGGACCTCCACCTGATTTCGGCGACGCGTCAGTGACGCGCTTTTTTCTTCCAGCCTGACAAGTTTCCCTTCAATCGCTGCTCTTTCTGCTGAGGCCGCCTGAAGTTTTTCTTCAGTGTCCCGTTCGATCTTACGCTCAGAAGCAAGCTCATTTTCAATCTGCAGATAGTCATGGCCTTTCTCGATATAACGCTCGCGCCCATTCTTTTCCTCACGGTACCGGGTTTCTTTTTCTTTGCTCATTTTCATTTCATTCTGTAATCTGCCCAGTACCTGATCTATCTGCTGCAGGGCAACCATCTGCTTTTCCCTCTGATTCCTTAAGTCACTAAGCTCTGTTCTCTGCGCTTCAACCGTATCATAGGGATAAAGCGTCAAAAATTTTCGGAAGGCAAGCAGTCCTTCCTTCCATTGATCTCTCTGGCCTTCTTTAGCCCGGCGTTGCGCGGTCCTCTGCCCGGCATCGGCAGCCAGATGGGCCTTCCACGCTTTAAAAGACGCAGCGTCGATGTTTTCCTTCCAGTGGACCGGAGCGACCCAGGATCCTGGCATGTCCTGATCCTGAATGGTAAGGGCCTCTTCAGTCGTCAGTACGTTAACCGGATACTGCAGGCGATCTGAAATATGACCGAGTTTATCGATCACTTTCTCCTTGTTTGCCTGAGTGGTCACAAGAGTCAGCGGCCATAACGAATAACCCAGATATTTCTCGCGCTCCTGATCACTCATGGTCTGCAGGAATTCCACCCCTGTGACGAGGTAGTCAAACTGATTTTTCCAGGAAATCAGCTGCTTTTCCAGAAAAGGATCAGAGAAAAACAGGTCCTGACTGCCATAATCATCCACAAATCGCAGTGCCACACGTTCTTTAAGGAGCAGATCCTCATGCTCCTGCTCCAGGCGGTCGATATTTTCATTCAGCCTTTTTTCAATCGAATCGGGGTTCAGATAGACATCTTCAAGGGTGGCCCACTGTGGGCGCAAAACAGAAAGCTGACGCCTCAGATCTTGCTCCGATTTTTCCATATGGGCAAGGGCATCTTTCAGTCGGTCGATTTCGCGGGTCGTTGCGCCCTGCTTTTTTTGAAGATCCGCCTTCTGCTGCTCCGCAGCCTCACTTTGCGTCTGATCGTCTTTCTGTTTCTTCACCAGAGCGATGATCGCTTCGTCCAGATATTGGACGCGTTCCTGCCAGTGGGCAAGCTGCCCGGCTACTGTCTCCTGAACCGGATCGGTGAGCAGTTCGCGCTTTAACTTATCGAGTTGCTTCAGGTGCGTCTTTATGATACCCTGCCGTTCTGAAAGGCGGCGGCTGAAGCCCTGCTCCGTTTCTGTGGCCGTCTTCTTTTTGTGGTTAAGCTCAGACAGACGTTTCTGAACCGGATGAAGCCGCGCGTCAATTTCCTCCAGTTCCTTTTCAAGGGATTTTAACTCTTTTTCATAACAGCCAAGCAGTTCCCGCTTTGCGCGTTGCAGCTGCTGATCGAGCGTGCGCACATCCTCTTTCCGGTCAAACTGATCAAGCTGATGTTGATAGAGGCGCAGGGCATCTTCCTGTTCCTGTTTTTCCCCGTTTGCTTTGGCCCATTTCAGCGTCACAAACTCGTGACGCTTCTCTTTCAGCTCATCCTGCGTGCGGGCCAGAGCAGAGCGCGCCTGATTTAACCGTGCTGCACACTTTTCAAGTGCCAGGCGTTCGATATAGATTTCGAATGAATCTTCTCTGACCTGATGCGTGTGACTGGCAGCCTGCCACTTCATGAAGCGTTCATGCGTTTTGTCCTGGTCGGCCCGCCACTGATCCTGCTCCTGAATCAGCTCGTTCCAGATCCCCTTTGCACGGCGTCTGGTCTGATCATAATCTTGCTGCGCGCTGTGAAGCGTTTCGCAGGTCTTGCTGTAAGTTTCCAGCTCAGCACTGATTTCTTTATTTTCCTCGAGCGTCTCATTCAGTCTTTTATAGTTTCTTAAACTCTCCAGCTGCCCTTCAAAAAGGCTGGCAAAAAGATGGCGGTCGTGTCCGACGATGGAATCTTCCACTGTCGGAATCAGCAGACGGTCAAACAGCTGGTTGGTTGTTTTGCATTCATCAAAAAAGGCATCCACACCGCCTTCAGAACTGTTGATCTTCACAACGCTTTCCCATTCGCCGGAAATGATCTGGTACTGATCCTCCAGAAAGGCTTTATAATCTTTAATGGTTTTAAAGGTTTGCGCAACCGGCGATTTCTCACTCATCCCGCTGTAATAGTCCTGGATTTCCACCCGTTCTGCCGGGCGTTTACCGCCCTTTATCTCCCGGACAAACGGGATCCCTTCGATACCCTCCGGATCATTTTCATTGTACTCATAAACATACCTCAGGGAGTCGAGATTATTCTTGACCAGAAACAGCGAAACGGCGGTGACCACATAGCGCCTCGGCCGTTCATGAATGATCCATTCGATCGCAATGTGGGCCGGCGCATCATGAAGCATCAGCGTATTTTTAATTTTACGATTTGCCAGATCCGTGTGCGGCAGAATCGCCTGAAGCACCGTCTGGATAAATACCGTTTTACCGCCGCCGTTTTCAATGAGAATTGCTCCATTATGGCCGTCGAAACGAAAGAGTTCATCATTATAACGCTTGTTGCCCTCTTCATAGATCACATTGGTTAATCGGATCTTACTGATTGTCGGCATGCTGCTCCTCCTTAAAACCGTAAATAAATTCCAGAATCCCCTTGTTGTATTCCACTTCCATGAAATAACGCTGAATGATGGTCTTCGCTTTCTCCGTCAGCCTGATTTCCTCATTCCCGATATCCTGAACCAGACCCTGATCGGCCAGAAAACGTTTCACCGTGTCGATAAAGCTCAGACGGCTGATTGTATTCCCGCTCTGCCTCTTCGCTGACTCCTTAATGTCGTCCATATCGTCCCACTTCTCAATGATCAGACGCCAGTTATAGGAAAACTCCTGCTCGAGCTGCTTCAGTTCCTCTTCATCATGCGTCTTCAGCTGATCGATGCGTTCCTGAATAAAACGCACCCATTCGTCCAGACGGAGAAACAGCCGTGTGGGCTCCTGACTTTGATAGGTATCATAGAAGCTGCCGAACAGGACCAGCGTGGCAAAATAGAGTAAATAGAGATCACCGTTCGTCGCCCCTGCCCGCAGATAATGGCGTTTGATCCAGTCGTTACTGACATGAAACGGAGATAAGGTCGTCTCCGGTACCAGAAAAAGCTGCTCGCTGGTCACAATAATCACGCAGTCCACCTGCTTTGCAAAGGTATCAAGCAGTCCGCGTATCGCATCATCCGCGCGGTACAGCTGCACGCCGTCCATCCCCGTCTGACCGTCCCTTGCGAGCACGGTGTACAGCCGAAACGCCTGGATCACTTTCTGTTCAGGATAGTTCATCCGTCTCATCCTCCAACTCGATCAGTAGCTCCTGCACGGCAAACCGCTTTGATTTTTTGATGATACCCTTTCCCTCGCGGACGTACATCACCCGGTTACCCAAAAGGGCCAGAGCCTGATCGAGAATCGTTTTCCCTTCTTCATTTTCCTTATCTTCATTTCGGACAGGGGACCGTTGATGAAGAATCAGCCAGAACTGATAAAAATAACGCTGTTCATACCATTCGGACGCCCCGCGTGCTTCAAGAAAGTCGAGAAACAGGGACAGTTTCCCTCCCTGACCTGCTTCATGGGCGACGAGATACAGGCGCATCAGTTCTTTATATTTCTCCGCCAGCAGCCGGCGATAGGACTGGTCCTCTCCTTCTTCATCTGCTTCCGGAAATCCCGGATTCTCCTGTTCTTCCCGTTCTTCCATAATCTTCTGATCTGAAAAAATCGCAAGCGGCGACCAGCTTCTGTTCTCCTCTACTTTTAAAAAGGGCTGCAGCACGCCGGCCATGGCCTCGAGCGGGAGCGGCGTCGCAATAATCTGTGCTGCCAGATCCTGATCGAAATTGAATGCCTGTATCCCGGTATAATACAGCGATTCCTGGGCGGTGAGCAGCGTGGTATTCTTTAAATCAATGGTCTGCTTCAGAAGCCGTGAATGATCGTAATGAACGGACTCCAGTTCCCGCGCGATCGTGAGGACCAGGTCATACGTCCGGATTTCTTTTTTCTGCACATCGCCGGCATAAAGGCGATCGCGCGTTTCTTTTACAAATAATCTCAGTGCTTTAAACTCGTCGTCCTCATGTTTGAGCCGTTCATAGATATCTTCGAGCAGCTGCTTGTACCGTTCAAACGTCTCCTCCGATACAATGCTGCGCTGAATCTCGTGTTTCAGGCGCGTCATCCGCTCCTCCAGGCTCTCCACGTTGATCCGCATTTCATTGATCTGCCTCAGCGCCCCTTTAAATTCGCCCTTCTCCAGCTGTTTGCGCAACATCAGCTGATTAATGGACAGCTGAAATTCACTGTAAAACTCTTTTGTCGCAAAAACGAGTTCCAGACCGTCTTCATCAAGGGTGTAATATTGGGTATTGGTTTTTACGTCAAAACTGTTGGCTTTTAAAATCGAATAGTCGATACCGTCTTCTTCACCTGTCTCCCAGTTAAAGAAGGGATACCGCCGTTTCTTCCCGGTGGTCGGCCGGAATGTCTGAATGATCGACCGGGCAAGCCGAACATACCCGTCCCGGTCAAGCCGGTAATGTGAAAGAGAGACCTTCTCAAGAAAGGCGGCCAGCTGCGCTGCTCCTGCTTTGTACTGACGCATCAGTTTCTCTTCAAAAAAGAACAGCAGAGTGACGAGACCCAGCCCTTTCATATCAATCTCTTTATGATTCTGATCCTGCTCCCGCTTCCGATCGAGCTCATAAAGCGGGTCAAACAGAGCCAGGCGCCGCACGCGTTCCTTATATCCGTTCACGATCTCGTGAAGTTCAGGCTGTTCCAATCCGAATGCCTCCATATATGCTGTAATTCTTTCATCCTGAGAATCTCCTGCGGATAGTACTGCCCCTTCTGCAGCGTTGTACTGATCCGTTCCGCCTGCTTCGCCGGAAAGTAAGACAGGAACCGGTCGGCCGCCGCCCTTCTCAGGCGCTGATACGCTTTCCCGGCCACCGGCTCCTTATCGAGGCAGGCCTGATAAAAAGGCAGTGCCGGGTCGGCTTTCTGCTTCTGCTGAAGGGAATACCAGATCGACAGGCCTTCACGATCCAGATCGCCGAAGTATAGAAAATGGTGGGCGGCGTGAACCGGATACTGCATTGTAAATTGTCTGATACTTTTGATCACCGCTTTGCCCGCGCCATAAATCAGCGTCGCAAAAATCGTCTTGTTAATCACCGGGAGCAGGCCCTGATAGGTGGTCTTATTTTCGACGATCAGGTGAATCTGTTCCGCATCATTTATTTTCAGCGGGTTAACCGCGAACATCAGCGGATCGGCAACCGGGATGATGTGAAACCGATTGAATAAATGAATCCGCTCGAGAACGTCCCGGCCGCCTTTTTCATCGATCCATTTTTCATCACCGACCAGTTCAAAACTCCGTTCCGGTGCCGGTACCTGATCTTCAGGAAAACCATTTTTTCTTATGTACGTGTCGATTTTCTTAAGACTCGGCAGATCTCTCCGCCAGATCGAAGGATCGGCCTGATAATACGCGTCAAGATTGATCGATGTGTCCAGCATCATCCGGTATTTCTGCAGCTCTTTGTGATAATCTCCGGTTATCGCGCTCCGGTTAATCCGGTATTTCAGGGCAAGAGACGGTCTGCGGCCGGTTCGTCCGGCGGAACGCACCATGATCAGCACCTCTTCTTCTTCCAGCTGCAGAACAGTCTGAGAAAATGCCTGCCAGGTATGACATTGCGGGCTCATCAGTTTCTCAAGATCATCCAGACCGATCGTTTTCCGCTGAAATTCAGCGAGCTTTTTTTTCAGTTCATTCAATGCTTTCCACCTTCCCGCCAGAATCCCTGATTAGTTCTATTGTACTAAATTTTCAGATCAGCTGCCGCCGATCGACCCAATATTGCGGATTTTTATAAACTTTCCCTGATATATGAAATTTCCGCTGAGCACATCAATCACTCAGCGGAAACAGACTTTTCCCCTTTGACGGCCGTCCGGCGGCGACTGCTCAGTTTTCGTTTACGGTCACTTCATTAACCTGGTGCCTGCCCCTTCCTGTTTTCAGAATGGACAGCGTATCGTCCAAAGCGATTTCTACCATATTCTTCACCGCCATATTGGTATAGAAGCCAATATGCGGCGTAATCAGAACGTTTGGCAGGGTGCGCAGGATTTTTAAAGCGTCGCTCGGAATGTCTTTCCCGCGCAGATCCCGGTTAAAGAATTTTTCTTCGCCCTGCAGCGTGTCAAGCGCCGCCCCGGCTATTTTCTTCTCCTGCAGCGCCCTGATCAGTGCATCCGTATCGAGTACCGGCCCGCGTGATGCGTTAATAATAAAGGCATCGGGCTTCATTAATGCCAGATCATCCGCTCCGATCAGTCCGACGGTTGTATCCATCAGTGGGACATGCAGTGTGACGATGTCGGCCTGCCGCAGTAATTCTTCTTTCGATACGTACACCAGAATATCTTTCAGGTCCTCACGTTCGACAATGTCGCTTGCGATCACCGTTGCGCCAAGTCCCTTGAAAAGTCGTGCGGCCGTGCCGCCGATTCTTCCGGCACCGATAATGCCGACGGTCAGCGTACAGATCTCACGGGCCATCAGCCCGCTCCAGCGGAAGTCCTGCTGCCTGGCTCTTTCCTCGAACAGCGGCAGGTTACGGATCAGTCTCATCGCCTGGGTAACAGCGAGTTCGGCAACCGAATTCGGCGAGTAGGCAGGCACATTGGTTACAATCAGGCCGTATTCAGACGCCTTTTTTGTATCGATCATGTCGTAGCCCGCTGTCCGTGACGAGAGCTGCCTGATGCCGTAGTGCTTCAGTGCTGCGAAAACAGCATCGTCCGTGATCGGTGTCCGCTGCTGAATGACCACTCCATCATAGCCCTTCACGAGACTCACCGTATCGGCAGTCAGCTCCTCACCGCTGACATCGACCTGAACACCGTTTTGTTTCTCCCATTCCCTGATCGCCGGAATTTCATCATCTCTGACTGTCAACATCAAAATCTTCATGCCTGGACGCTCCTTTGTTTTTTTTCAGTGACATAGTGTTCAATCCGCCGCATCGCTTCTTTCAGTACATCCATGCTGGCTGCATAGCTGATTCGGATACGGCCGGCACTGCCGGGTCCGAACGAATCGCCGGGGATGACCGCAACTTTCGCATTGCGGGCAAGGTCGACACAGAAATCTATGCTCTTCTGCGGAAAACCTTCGGGAATTTTCGCAAACAGATAAAAAGCTCCCTCAGGCTTCGGACAGGAAAAACCCATTTCTGTCATTTTCTGATAAACAAAATCACGCCGCTTCTCATACTCCGCCCGCATTTGCGTGCCATCATTCATCCCGTTTTCAAATGCCTCCTGCGCTGCGTCCTGTGCCATCGTTGTGGCCGAAGTAATCATAAACTGGTGTACTGTGCCCATTTTCCGCATGACTTCCTCAGGACCTGCAAGGAATCCGATCCGCCAGCCGGTCATCGCATGTGATTTTGAGGCGCCGTTGATCAGAATCGTCTGATCCGGCAGATATTCTGCCATCGAGACATGCGGCTCCCCGTAAGTCAGCTCACTGTAGATCTCATCGCAGATGACAAAAATGTCGTGCTTTTTCAGCACGCCCGCCAGCGCTTCGATCTCGCTCCTGCGATAGGTGACGCCGGTCGGGTTGGTGGGAAAATTAAAGATAATCGCTTTAACCGCCTTCCCATGCTTATTCAGCGCCTGGGCCAGGATCTCAGGAGAGAGGACAAAACCATTATCGGAGGTATCCATGAAGACCGGTTCAGCCCCATTGAGCAGCGCAATCGGTATGTAAAGCGGAAAAATCGGCGTTGGAATTAGTATCTTATCTCCCGGATTAATGATCGACGTCAGTGAAGCAAAAATCGCTTCCGTCGCGCCGGTGGTTACAAGGAGCTGAGTATCCGGATTGTAACGGAGTTTATATTTGGTTTCAAGAAACCGGCTGATTGCCCGGCGCAGTCCAGGCGTACCGGCCGATGGAGCATAATGGCTTCGGTTTGCATCAATACTTTTCTTTCCGGCCTCTTTAATGTGTTCCGGCGTATTGAAATCCGGCTCACCCAGGGTCAGTTTGATAATCCCCGGTATCGAAGACGTTTCCTGATCAAATTTCAAGATGTCCGAAGGCTGAAGGAGGCTGAGCTCCTTCTTCATTTTGTCTGCCAGTACATGTGTCATCATGATTCTCCCCTTTTTTCAATCAGTTAAAAAAATCACCCACGGCTTCAACAGCCGGTGGATGATTTAAGTCTCTTCATCAGATCCATTAAAAAACCACACGGACTATTGAATCATCCATGTGGCTGTTTTTACGTGTTTCGCCAGACCACTTTCGGCCTTTCGCATGGATGCAAACCGGTAAAGAAGTGTTTGCACCCGCTGATTCGAATGCAAACACTAACGAAAGAGACGAAAGCAGTAATAATAGTTTTTTAATTGGAGTTCATGCCTGCTCTGACTTTTCATCAGTGAAAACTCCCTTGACTTTGTGGTTTTATTAAATCAGAAAAAAGTGCTGTTGTCAATCCGGGCAGTCCATGAATGATGTCACGTTTCGATCAAAAGCCCATACCAGAGGCCACTTTAATTCTGTACATCAAGCAAAATCTTGCCTGTACTCTGCCGACTTTCCATCCATTCCTGCGCCTTGGCCGCTTCTTTCAGTGGATAATGACGGCCGATTTTCATGTTCAGACGGCCCTCCTCAAAATAGTGAAAAAGATGATCCGCCGCATCACGGAGCGCATCCGGTCGGTTTCTGATTGTCGTACCCAGGCTGAAACCCAGTACGGCGCGGCAGCTGGCATGAAGATCCGTCGTTTTGAAATGGCCGGCCTTGCCGCCTGCATTTCCAAAATTCACCAGACGGCCGTACATGGCAAGGCATGTGAGACTCTTCTCAGCCACTTCGCCCGAGACGGAGTCGAGAATCACGTCAGCGCCTTTGCTTCCGGTTAACAAGTTGACTTCTTCAGCAAAATCTTCCTTCCGGTAGTTAATCACGGCGTCCGCACCTGCATCACGGACAATCTGTTTTTTCCCGTCACTGCCGACCGTCCCAATAACCTGCCCGGCCCCGAGAATTTTCGCCAGCTGGACAGCCGTCGTCCCAATCCCGCCTGCAGCCGCATGAATCAGCACCGTTTCACCCGGGGAAAGGCGGGCGACATCGGCTAGAAGCTTGTACGATGTGAATGAAACCGTCGGACAGGCCGCCGCTTGTTCAAAGTCCATGTGGTCCGGGATCGGAAATGTCAGATCCTGATCCGCTGTCACATATTCAGAGTAAGAACCCTGTTTCAAGAGGGCAATGACACGCTGACCGGGTCTGAGATGCTGAACCTCTGCACCCGTTTTTTCAATGACACCGGTAGCGTCGAGCCCTGGAATAAAGGGCGGTTTAGCGCCGGAATGGTATCTCCCCTGCCGGGACATGATATCCGCAAAATTGACACTTGTTGCTGCCACACGGATCAGTACCTGCCCCGGTCCAATTTCAGGCAGCTTCCTGTCGACATACTTCAAAACACCCGGATCACCAAAATCAGAAACGACAACAGCCTTCACAATAATCACCCGCTCCTTACCATACTTTACGATCTATTATAGACCCGGATAACAGAGAGAGCGAAGCATGTGCATCAGCCCTGTGCTGAAGAGCAGAATCCGGAGCGGCATTGATCGGACAAATGCCGCCGCCTGCCGCTTTTTCTCCGGCTGAAAAATGGCTGCCAGACCCAAAACAGATGTTGCGCGCATGGGTACAGGACGTGAAAAAGCGATCTCCGTGAACAATGCCCATGAATAGACACAGCCGGAGGGGCATGCTAGACTGTAGCTGAATTCAAAAAGGGGGTAACGTCCAATGAAAATCGGATTTATCGGAAGTGGAAATATCGGACAGGCCGTCGCAACAAGTGCAATCCGCGCCGGCTATTCGGTTGTGATGTCGAATTCCCGTGGTCCGGAAACGCTGAAGGGACTCATTCGGAAACTCGGCCCGAAAGCTGAAGCGGCGACTGCTGAACAGGCGGCACGCGAAGGAGACATGGTTGTTGTCACCGTTCCCCTCTATGCCCTGCCGAAACTTCCAACTGACGGAACAGCCGGAAAAACGCTGATCGATACCATGAATTACTACCCGGGACGCGACGGCCGGATTGCGTCACTCGACAGTAACTCGACGACAACGAGCGAACTGACGGCCAAGCACTTTCCCGAAGCTCACGTTGTTAAAGCCTTTAATTCAATCATTGCCGGTGAAATTGTCACAACCGGAAAGCCGAACGGGGATCCGCAGCGTCGGGCGTTGCCGATTGCCGGTGACAGTGCCGCAGCAAAAAAGGACGTGACCGACTTGCTGAATGCCATCGGCTTTGACGTCTATGATGCCGGAGCATTGCACGAAGGCTATCGTTTTCAGAATGGCACGCCGGCTTATTGTGCCCGGCAAATCGAGAAGAACTGATTCAACTGCTGAAGCAGGCAGCTGACTGAACACGGCTTCACCAGACATGTGCCTTCAACCCGCGGCTGATCACAGATTATGTCAAATAGAAGGATCAAACATTGATCAGTTAAAAATCAATCGAGTCAGGGGAGTAGCCTCCTCTGACTCGATTGATTACTGTATTATTCAAGCCTGTCTGTCCTGATTATTTTGATTGTTCAAGTGCCTTATTTGTCTCTTCTGCTGCTTTATCCAGAGCCTTTTTCGGATCCACACCCTGGTACAGGCTCTCCATAGCTGTAACAATATTCTGTCTGGCCTCCGGGAAGACAGAAATCAGGGCACCCTGAGTAGCTGTCGAAGCTTTTGTATTGTGAAGCTGTTCGACAGTTACTTTCAGTTGCGGGTATTTTCCCCATTCCTGTTTAACGACTTCTTCATTATAAGCGCCGGGATTGGTCGCAAAGTAACCCGATTCGACATGCCATTTCGCCTGAACTTCCGGCGTTGATAAATACTTCATAAAATCCCAGGCAGCCTTCTGTTTATCTTCATCAATGCCACTCGACATCCAGACTGATGCACCACCAATAATCACACCCTGACGATCAACACCATCCGGAACCGGGAGGTAAGATGCGCCGACTTCAAAAGGAGAGTCCTCAACAAGATTTTTTACACCTGCTGAAGAATCCAGAAACATCACTATTTTACCGGATTGAAAAGATGCCCGCATATTATCCCAGTTTGTCCCAACATTATATATGGTTCCGGCTTTATTCATGTCACTGATCAGCTGAAAAACTTTAAGGCCTTTTTCATCATTGAAGGCAACTTTTTTAGCATCACCTTTACGTCCATTTTCATTATCGACATACATGCCGCCCTGTTCAGCCAACAGTTGTTCGAAGAACCAGCCATAATTTAATATGGCAAAACCTTTCTGATCACCGGTTGTCAGTTTCTTTGCCGCGTCCTTCAGTTCACTGTATGTCATCGGCGGTTTTTCCGGATCAAGCCCTGCTTTCTTAAAGGCATCTTTGTTATAGACCAGAATCGGGGTTGAAGAATTAAACGGCATGGAGTATTGTTTTCCATCAACCGTATAGTAATTTGAGATATTTTTCTCCCACTGAGAAGTATCATAGTTTTCTTCATCAATAAATTTCTGAACAGGCTGAATTTTGCCACTATCGATCATATGCTTTGTACCGATTTCGAAGGTTTGCATGATGGTTGGTGCATCTTTTGTCCCTGCAACGGCGTTGAACTTAGTCAGGGCATCCTCATATGTACCCTGATACGTAGGTGTCACGTGCACTTTATCCTGGGATTTGTTGTATTCATCAGCAATCTTCTTGACCGTTTCCTGAAGTGGACCGCTCATGGAATGCCAGAAAGTGACCTCAACTTTACCTGATCCACTATTTGACCCTGAGGAATTAGAACATGCTGACAGGACAATCAACATAATAGCCGCAAAAAAAAGAAAGAACTTTTTCATTTGATAAAACACTCCCATATGATTTTCGTTATTTAATTGCGCCCTGTGTTAATCCTTTTCTCAGTTGCTTCTGGCCAAAAAACAGCAATAAGAGAGTTGGAATAATCACAACGATGACAGCAGCCATAACTACGCCCCAGTCAGTAGACAACTCCTGGGCCTGCATTTGTTTTAACCCGATCTGGACGGTTCTGACGGATTCATCGTTTGTTACCAGTAAAGGCCACAGATACATATTCCACGTTGTCAGAAAGCTGTAAATACCAAATGTAAATAATGTCGTCCGTGAGATCGGCAGAACAATATTCCAAAAAAACCGAAACCGGCTTATTCCGGCAACTCTTGTTGCTTCATAAAGCTCATAAGGTATGGTTTTAAACTGCTGACGCAGCAAAAAAGTTCCAAAAGCTGAGGCCATAAAAGGAACAGTTAATGCCGTAAATGAATTGATCCATCCCAGCTGCTGGACGGTCAGAAAATTTGGGATAACTGTTGATTCACCGGGAATCATCATCGTTGAGATAAAAAGGAAAAAGAGCAGTTCCCGTCCTTTGAATCTGATGAAAACGAAAGCGAACGCTGCCAGACTGGCCAGTGCCAATTCTCCAGCCATGACCATTAAGGACACCAGAAAAGTGTTCCCGATATATAGAAACAGTGGCGTTCTTTCAAACGCTGCGCTGTAGTTTTCCAGTGAAAAAGAAGAAGGAATGATTTTCCCCTGAAGAACCTCTCCCCCCTGCATAAAGCTGATGAGAAAGGCATACAGAATGGGAAAGATCATCAAAAAGCCACTAACGGTAAGTAAAATGTAGAGTCCCGTTTTTTTTGCTTTACTCATTGATAATGCACCTTCTTCTCACCAATCCTGAACTGGATCACCGTAACAATGAGAACCAGGAAAAAAAGGATAACAGCCTGCGCACTGGCCGGTCCAAACTTATAGTTAATGAATGCATCCTTGTACAGAGAGTACACGATAACATTTGTTGATTCGAGGGGTCCTCCTGCAGTCAAAATATCGATCTGTCCGAATGTCTGAAAAGCATTGATCAGCTGAACGGTTGACACGAAAAACAGAGTAGGTGACAGCATGGGCAAGGTGATCTTCCGCAGTGAATACCAGTAGCTGACGCCGGCAATCCGGGCACTCTCGTAAAGTTTGTCGTCAATGTTCTGTAACCCGCCAAGAAGGATTAAAAACGAAAAACCGGTATGCATCCAGATGGTTACTATAGCGACTGCATATATGGCAATATTGGGTTCAAGAAGCCACTGAACATCTTCAAGCCCAAATAGATTAAGCAGTCGGTTGAATAAACCCATGGATGGGTTATACATAAACATCCATATAATGGCGGAAGCTCCCACACTCATGCCCATGGTCGAAGAAAAAATGGTCCTGAAAAATCCGATCCCCTTTAATTTCTCATTTGCCAGTAAAGCGAGAAAAAGTGCAAGAATCACACTGGTCGGAACAGTCAGCAGAACAAAATATCCGGTTACCTTCATACTGTTCCAGAATCGCTCTGATCCAAATAATGCTGTGTAATTGGCAAATCCGGAAAATGTGAGCGGGTTACCCTGCGAATCCGTGTTGAACAGGCTCATGTATAAGGCGCGAATCATCGGATAAAAGGTAAAAACTGCGAGCAGAAGAATGGAAGGCAGAAGATAAAGCAAGCCTTCTGCTAATTGCCATTTACTTCCGACCACTTTCACATGCTTTGTCTGGATGGGGACTCTCGGCATGGCGCTCATTGTAACGCCGCCTTTACATCATGCTGTTCCATCTGATCTTCCTGGTGATAAATGAGCTGACCTGTTTCACGGTCAAACAAAAACAGATCTTTTTCATCCAGATAAACAGGGATATGTTCCCCGACACGTACCGACCATTGTCCGCTCCATTTAGCTGTCCATTGTGTATCTTTGATATTGAACGTGATCAGCGTGTCGGTTCCCAGCACTTCAACATTGATCACTTCAACAACAAAAGTTACCCTGTTCTCTTGTGCAAGATGTATTTTTTCTGCACGAATCCCAATCGTAATCTGGTGATTGTTCAGCTGTTTTCTGATTACATCACTGACCGTCATTTTCCGATGTGCATCAAATATAACTGAATTTCCGCTGATTTCAATATCCAGCAGATTCATTGGAGGCGTTCCGATGAATGAAGCAACAAACCTGTTGCCCGGTCGATTATAAACATCCAGCGGTTTTCCGATCTGCTGTACATGCCCTTCATTAAGAATCATCATACGATCGGCCATGGTCATCGCTTCTGTCTGATCATGCGTGACATAGATTAAAGTCATGTTTAACTTTCTCTGGATCTGACGGATTTCGGAACGCATCTTTGCCCGAAGTTTAGCATCTAAATTCGATAACGGTTCATCCATGAGACATATTGGTGAGTGGGTGACAATCGATCTGGCTAAAGCAACGCGTTGTCTCTGACCACCGGATAGTTGACGTGGTTTACGTTTAAGTAATTGATCCAGTCCAAGCATATCAGCGGCTTCCTGACAACGTTTATTCTGTTCCGCTTTTGAAATTTTTTTAGTGTACAAACCAAAAGTGATGTTCTGCTCAACGTTCAGATGCGGGTACAGGGCATAGTTCTGAAATACCATGGAAAGATGACGTTTACTTGGAGGCAGGTGATTCGCAGGCTGCCCCCCTATCAGAATGTCACCTGAAGTGATGTTTTCCAAACCGGCAATCATTCGGAGCATTGTACTTTTCCCGCACCCTGACGGTCCGACCAAAACAAAAAATTCACCATTTTCGACGTCGACATCAATATGGTGAATGACATTGGTTTTTCCGTCATACGATTTACTGACATTTACCAGCTGTACCTGCTTCATGCTTCGTCCCCTTTCATCAAGATGGTTGCTGACACCCCGGTCAGTTTTTTATGACTCATACAGATAACAGAAACAGATTTTCGTTCAATGAACTTTCATCTGCGCATCTTCTGTTCGATTCCCATTCTACTCATCTCGTATGAATTGTCTGTAAATCTAATTTTGATTATTATAAAAATACAGTTAAGATGTGTTTACATTTCGTTTCATAAATTATGAGTAAAAAAAAAGCAGGGCCATTATGGGCTCTGTGTTATGTCATCGGCCTTATCCGGATAATTTGTAAACATACCATCGACACCAAACCCTGTCAGTCTTTTCATATCTGAAACTGAATTGACTGTCCACGGGTGCACTTGCAGTTGCTCCTCATGAGCTTTACGGACAAAACTTTCTGTCACTCCCTGATAATCCGGACCAACGGCATCTGCATATCGGGAAATAGCCGGAAGATCCATTTTTTCCGGATAACCCAGCTGAACTAAAAAGAGTTGCGGATATCGGTCATTAAGACGTTTCAGACTGTCGGCACTGAAGGATTCAATAATCACTTTTCTGTTCTCCGCACCCGAATGGATTAAATGATTTTTTTTCAGAACTTTGAGCAGCTCATCTTCCATTCCCGGATATTCGGCTGGTTTCTTCGTTTCAATATAATAGTTTGCCTGTTTTCCGAAGGTTTGAATCACTTCCTGTAAAGTGGGTATGGATAAATCATGATTCCCCGAATCCGCTTCACCTGGAAACTTTTGATTAAACCATGATCCGGCATCCAGTGACTTAATTTGATCGAGAGTCAGTTCCTTTACAGAACCGGTTCCATTTGTCGTCCGATCCACTTTATCATCGTGCATGGCGATAAGCTGCCTGTCCTTTGTCATCTGCAGATCAATTTCTATGTAATCTGTATCCATCTTTTCAGCCATGCGATAAGCCGGAATGGTGTGCTCTGGTGCATAGCCTGAAGCTCCGCGGTGTGCAATGACAATCGGCGGGGTTGAACGGGTATCATGACCTGCCTGACCTGCCACAGCCGCATGCTCATTTGAGCATCCTGAGATAAAATACAGGGCGGCAAAAGCGGCAAACAGAAACAAAAGTTTTTTACCCATAAGAAACGTCATCACTCCAAATCTTTAGTAAGTCTGCTCATTCAGGTCACACCAGGATGAGGCTATTGTTATATCCCGATTAACACGCACCACTTTCATTGACTTGACGAAGCCAAGTCTCTGACGCCGGCTGGCCTTTTTCGTAAACGCCGGGTTCCTGATCATCACCGTCAATCAATGCCCGCTGAGCATCAATATCAGGCAAAGCCTGCTACATGGGCAGCCCTCCCTGTTTTTTTTTATTTTAACATGTTTATCGAAGGAAACGTCACTGCGGCACAAGAAAAAGCGGAGGGAACGGGCCTCCGCTTTCTCACGTACCTAATACAAATTTGCCTATTGCTGTTCTTTATCCAGCATAAACGGCAGTACCCTCTCAGGGTGATGAGGGTAAGCGAACTTCACCAGGTGGGGGATGCCCCCCCGCTGCGTGAAGTTTCACTTTATTTTTCAGGCTCAAAAGTTTTGCAATCTGTCTCTTCGGTTCGTTTCGCCTGTCTGCCTTTATGACTGACCACGTAAATGGCGTCTGCTGAACATTTATTTTCTGTCTCCCAATAGGAGCAGTTATTCACTTCACAGAGTACATCTTTAGCCAAAGCTTTCACCCCCTCGGCCTGTAGTATCTGCCTGTCCGGGGAAATCAATGCTTCAGCGGTGTTCCTGTAGCGTCAGCTGACGTGACTCACTAAGTCATCAAGAAAATGAAATAAGACCACTCGATTTTCTTCAGGAACGGGAAAGTTTTCAATCTCTTCAGCGCTTTGCACATAGCGGGATGAATCGATATAATCCCCGTCATGGGTAAGCAGGAGACGGACACTCTCCGGTGTGGTTTCCAGATGAAACTGCAGGCCGATCACACGCTGCCGAAAGACAAAGCCCTGATTCCTGCAGGCCGCGCTGCTGAACAGCCGTTCAGCCTGATCAGGTATGGCGAACTGCTCCCCGTGCCAGTGGAATGCAGTCAGGTGATCCGGAATAAAAGACCCGGTGCCAGACGTCGCCTGTACCGGATGCCATCCGACTTCTTTCGGTCCCGGAGTCACCGCTGCCCCTAATGCCTTCGCAATCTGCTGCGCACCGAGACATACGCCGAAAACCGGAGTGCCCCGGGAAATCACGCTGCGGATCAGCCGGCGCTCTTCCTCAAGCCAGCTTTCTTTATCGTTAGCGCTCATCGGCCCGCCAAGGAGAATCAGAAACTGAATGCCCTCCGGCCGGGGAACAGGGTCCCGCCCGTAAAGTTTATGAATACGTAATTCATGTCCCCTGTCACTTGCCCACTCACTGATTGCCGCCGGTTTCTCAAAGGAAATATGCTGCAGAACATCAATTTTCACTACCTGTCACCTCTGAACCAGATTTTACGCTTACACCCTATTTCGTGCCATCATATCCGTCATAAAAATACAGCATATAGAGATATGATAACATCATTCACATCCGAAAAAAATTCTTGCCTACCTGCTGTCATCCATCCTGACTGAAACGGGTGACGAGACTGAAGAGATGGTCTTCAGATCTGACTCTGTTTTGCCTGTGCTTTCTTCCTCTCGCTGCGCATCACGATATAGAGATAAATGCCAATGCCGGAAAAAGTGATGAGCAGACTCAGCACGCTTTTTGTTGCTGCATCCATATCCGTTTGATTGAGAAGGAGTTCCGGAACGATGAGAAAGGCCGGCATGAGAACAGAGACCCATGTTTTCGCCCAGATAGCGACACTGATCAGGAATAAGCAGGCCAGAGTGACAGAAGTGATCTGCCCCGCTGTACCCAGATGTATGACAGGAGAATCAACAGCCCGATCAAGATAGGTCAGCCCGACAAAGAGAACGATCGGGGTCAGGCTGCAGCCGTAAAAAAAAGGTGTTCCCTGATCTTTGACATCTGACGACTGGCAACATACTTAAACAGAAGAATGATCAGAATAAGTCCAAGAAGGGTGATCAGGAGATTTCCTGTTATTTCAAGTAACGACCAGGAAAATATGCCATCCGCTGCCTTATTGAGTATATCGAAGCAAATCACTCCCAGCAGAATCATCGGTCCGTAGACCAGCAGATTTCGGGGATCAAAGGACATCTCTCCGGCTAACTGATCCATATAGGCTTTGGGGGTCCTCCCGATAATCATCTCCACACTTTTTCCATCTTTTTCCGCTTCAGACAAATGATCTTCCAGTTCACCGACAATATCTTCAATTTCCGTCTCTTTTTTCCCGCTCGATAATAAATAAAGTCGCAGATTCTTCAGAAATTCACGGCTTTCTTCAGACAGTTCCTCCATTTTCATTTTTCCTCCTCCAGCACATGATTCACGCTACTGGATATCTGACGCCAGCTTTTTTTGAACACATCCAGTTCCTTCTTCCCTGTATCGGTTAAGGTGTAATATTTCCGCTGTGGTCCTCCCGAGGGCAGTCTTTTCGAGTGGGTTTTAACCAGACCCTCTCTACGCATGCGGATCAATAAAGGGTAAATGCTTCCCTCACGGACCATGGTGAACCCGTAATCACTCAGCTTTTCCATCATTTCATAGCCATAAATCTCACCTTTCGCTATTATGGCCAGCAGGCATCCTTCTAAAATTCCTTTAAGCATCTGGCTCGACGACACAACGCTCACCTCATGAGGGAAAACTGACTTGTATTGCAATATAGATGGGTAAATAAAAAATGCTTGTCCAACATCCTTGTTATACAAGATAGCATAGCTTCGGATTCTTTTCAAGCACTCTCATCCCCCCTGCACGTGCTATAATTAAATTAACTACTTACTTTATATAAGGAGCCTGGCCTGAAATGAATGACACAATCCATAACCTTTTAAACCACCGCAGCATACGCAGTTTTACCGGTCAGAAGATCCCGTCTGACTATATCGATCTGATGGTTCGCGCCGCACAGCATGCCTCAACAAGTAACTTTTTTCAGCAATACTCGATCATACGCGTCACTGATCCGGCTAAGAAAAGGGCCCTTGCCCGGATCGGCAACCAGCACTACATAGCCGAAGCCGATGGACTGTTCGTTTTCATCATTGATATGCACCGCAACGCGGTTATTGCTGAAGCAAAGGGACAGAAAACAGATGTACTCGGCTCAACCGATTTTTTCTTCCGCGCCTTCAGTGATACAGTTGTCGCCGCGCAGAACCTCGTCACCGCGGCTGAAAGTCTGGGACTCGGCGCCGTATACCTGGGCAGTATTCTGAATGACCCCCGGTCCGTCATTGATTTATTGAAACTGCCGAAGCTGACGTTCCCCGCATTTGGTGTCGCGACCGGCTATCCGAATCAATCACCGCAGCTCAAACCACGCCTGCCTGAGGAAGCTGTTTATTTTGAAAATGAATACCATTCGATGACGAAACCTCTCGACGCGTTAAAGGACTACGACCATGAAGTCAACCAGTACTACGACCTGCGTGATGCGAACCGCCGTGTGGATACGTTCACCAATCAGATCGCAAAGGCGGTCTCCGGAACCCAGTCAGAAAGCAAAAAGAACATGTTAGAAACCCTGAAAGCACAGGGGCTGATCCGGTACTGACGGGATAACCCGCCCGCCTGTCAACTGCCTGATCTTTGCCGGACCTGCACGTACGTTGAGGCGTGAGGTCCGGCACTTAGTTTTTGTGTACCGTTAATCGGGCGTGCAAGATCTGACCGGGAGGCGCTCCTGTCGTCAATTTTCCTGCTTCAATCAGTTTTCTAATGCGCCAGAATATAAATACATCGCTGACCCACTGCTTCTCCTGCAACTCGCCAATGGCTTCACCAATCAGACGCATGCAGAGAAAGCCGTTTCGGTGTTCCGGCTGTCTGGAAAGCCGGCGTGCCAGTCGCAGGATCTCCGCATCAAAATAGTCCGGTGCGGCGGGCTGCACCCGCCCGTCC
Organism: Sporolactobacillus sp. Y61; assembly: GCF_040529185.1. Lineage (NCBI taxonomy): Bacteria > Bacillati > Bacillota > Bacilli > Caryophanales > Sporolactobacillaceae > Sporolactobacillus > Sporolactobacillus sp. Y61. Next base: position 521,233 of record NZ_CP159510.1, read on the forward strand.
ACCCAGATCCTCAGTTCGGAGGGTGCGCGGGACAGACGCAGCCATTCGTTTTCCAGCCGGTTCCGCTCATTAACGGTCAGTGGCGGATCTTGTACCTTTTTTTATACAGCATCGCCAGGGTTTCCGGAGCCAGCTGGCCGCTGTACGCGGTGATTGTTCCTTCACCGAACATCTCAAGCCTCTTTTTTTCAAAGTCAGAAGGATTGATGGCTTGAATCGGATTTGTCCGGCTGCACAGCAGACAGACAACGAGACAAAGTCCGCACTGCTCCCAGGCATTGTCCGATGCCCAAATGGTGACCGGCACCTGTTCAGGAATGGCTCTGATCGCATTCAGCTGATCGATCAGTGCTGCGTTACTGTCCTCATCAAAAAAATAGCCGTTAAAATTTTCCTTCATCCATGTCGTCCGCCGGTGCAAACCGTGCGCGTCGTTCAATCGGATTAACGGTCCGACTGAGAGGTCTGTGGATACGGTAACCACTTGCCTGCGCCAGGCCTTCATACTGCTCAGCCCGAATTTCAGACTCCCGGCCGCCGAATCGCCGAAGACAATATGCCAGTGATTCAAAGCAGCCTCCGTCAGCGGCTGTTCCGGCTGCAGACAGATCAGATCTTCATACATTCGGCGCATCCGTCTGGCCAGCCGCTGCTCATCCGGAACCTGTTCGGCAACTGCCGCCTCCTGAAACAGGTGCAGCAGCATCCACTTGCTCTCACGTTCATTCAGCCGGCTAATTGCTTCTGCCAGTTTCTCATACACGAAAAAATTGCCTCCCTTTGGTAAAAAAATATGACGCGGCCAGGATCCGCTGATTTATGAATAACTTTCTTCAATCTCACGCAGACGCGTGTAAAGAAAATCGTTTACCGGTGTCGGGATCCCATGCCTCCTGCCGAGTCTGCGAATCGTTCCCGCAAACAGATCAACTTCGGTCGGGCGATGCTGCAGCGTATCCTGACGCATAGACGGCATCCCCTCCGGATTCAGCGTATCATTAATTTTCAGCCAACCATCAATTTCCTCCTCACGCAATGGCACCCCTTCTGCCTGAGCTACGCGGATCACTTCTTTCATGGCCGCAATCACCGTCTCGCGGGGTCTGCCCGGAACCTGAATGCCGCCATAATTGGTTTTGAAAACTGCGGTTGACTGGTTCACTCCCGTATTCACCATCAGCTTGCTCCACATTTTGTGCAGGATATGCTTCGGAATTTCACAGGGAATTTCCGCTTTCTCAAACAGGCGCTGAAGTGCAGCCGTCTTTTCCGTACGCGTATCGTCCTTCTCACCGAAACTGACAAAACCGATTTTTGTCCAGGTCAGTTTATTACCGATTTTCGATGCATCCATGCCGGCAACAATACAGTAGAGCAGCCGGTTAAAACCAAATGCTTCACCGATCATCTGCTCACTGCTGATTCCGTTCAAAAATGAGATCAGGATCGTACGCGGCCCGACCTGATTTCTTGCAGACTCGATAGCCTGCTTTAACCCGGTATATTTGACCGTGAAAATCAGCAGATCAGCCGGTTCCACCTGCTCGCCTGCATCCACATAGTGAAAATCACAGGCCTCGCCGTTGCAGTACACACCCTCCCTTTTGTAGCGTTCAATGCGGCGGGTATCGGCAACAATCCGTACAGCATCTCTTCCCAGGTGGTCCACGAAACGCTTCCCATACATTATCCCGAGTGCCCCCAGCCCGATGATGGCAACTGTCTTGATCTCCATACGCTTCCCTCAATTCGTTTCAATTTTCTGTAAGATGAACTTTTCTTTAGTATAACGGTTCTCTTTCCCTTCTGGAAGACGTACGGTTCCGAAACCGGGAACAGCGGGGCCTCACTTTGTATCTTTTTTTTCAAAACGTGTGACAAAACTAATATCATTAGCTATAATACTAATAGTATTAGTTTAGGGGGTTCATACATGCGCCTGTTAACATTTGATCTCTTTCACCAGCTCACCTTTTTCCCATCCTGGTTTCCCGTGAACAGTTATCTGGTTGAAGATGAAGAAGCACTGACTTTGATTGACTGCGCCCTTCCTTTTAGTTCCCGGGGTATCGTTCAGGCTGCAGAGCAACTCGGTAAACCCATTACACGCATTGTCCTGACCCATCCGCACAGTGATCACGTCGGTGCACTTGATGTCGTAAAACAGAAATTCAGGGATGCTGCCGTGATTGTATCCAGACGCGACGCCCGGCTCCTGGCGGGCAAAACAGATCTGGATCCGGATGAACCGCAGATGCCGATTCGCGGCGGGATCCCAAAGGGTGTGAAGACGATACCGGATCAACTCGTACAGGACGGGGATACGATCGGATCTCTGCAGGTCGTTTCATGTCCCGGTCATACTCCCGGTCACATGGCTCTTTTCGATAAACGAAGCGGCGCTCTGTTTGCCGGTGATGCTTTTCAAACCCGTGCAGGTATCGCGGTAAGCGGCCAGATCCGACCGCTTTTTCCTTTTCCGGCACTTGCTACCTGGAACAAAAAAGCCGCCTGCGTCAGTGCCAGAAAACTGAGTCAGTTAAAGCCGCGGTATTTAGCTGTCGGCCACGGGAATGTCCTTGAATATCCTGAACAGGCAATGGCCCGTGCCCTGACTCAGGCAGAACAGAAGCTGGGGATGATGGACCATGCATAAAGGATTAACCCTGCAGCAAATCATTGAGCAGGCAGCAAGGCAGGTTGAGGAAGATGGGCTGCACAACCTGACACTCACGGCTCTCGCTGACCAGCTCCATATTAAGACCCCGTCTCTTTACAATCATATAAAAAACATGAGCGATCTGAAGAACCGGCTGGCAAGCTTCAGTCTCGCTCAATTTTCCGAGGCTCTGATCCGGTCTGCAATGGGCAAAGCACGGGACGACGCACTCTTTGCGATCTCAGATGCTTATCTCACTTTTATTAAAACCCATCCGAATCTTTATTGGGCAATCATTGAGGCCCCTGACCCATCTGATGCCGATTTTAAAAAACATTCAGACCGTCTGCTGGCCTTTTTGTTTCACATTCTGGAAGGTTACGCTTTGAGTGAGGAAGATCGTGTTCATGCGGTTCGGGGACTGCGCAGCATCATTCATGGATTCACCAGCCTGCAGCTTCACCATGGATTCAATATGCATTATGATCAGGAAAAATCATTAAAGTGGATTCTGTCTGCCTTTCTCCGCGGATTGAAAGAAAAGAATGAATCATGTGACGGAGCCGGTCAATCGGCCGAATAGTGAACATTGAAAACTTAATCGCCGGCAGCAAAACATCATCTATCATCCAGATCATGCGCTTTGGCGTTTGCAGCATTTGTTTCACAATAACGTCTGCGCGGGCATATGAAACCAATCTACCCGCTGTCAGGCGAATAACCGCTTTTTTAGAAACCGGATGATGCCTTCTCAGTTCCGTATATGTGACGCATCAGTGGACAGATGCTGGTGTTTCAGGGAAGGGAAAATTGTTCTGTCAAAAAGGCCAACCAGTGCGCCCTGAAACAGCAGGGCGAAAACGGTACCGATATTGATGGCGTAAATCTTTCCGGTTATGGCCCAGCTGAGGAGAATGATAAGTACCGGCGGCATAAACGTCACAAGCTGGGCTATAGCGGCGCTGCCTTTAAAGTACTTAAATCGAATAATCTGCATCAGATCATCACAGGGATGCAGCACCAGATTAACCCGCTGGTAAATGGAGATGCCTGCTGCGATGAGGCAGATCCCTGCCAGATCCAGGACAATGCGAAGCAGCAGGGGCAGGTGCATGATCCCCAGATTCACTAGAACATAGCTGAATGCATCCACCAGGAAACTGAACGGAAACATGAAAATGATGTTGCCAATGATCCGGTGCCAGTCTATTTTTCCAACGATCAGGGTATTGATAACGACGACGGCGGCACCGGTTAAAAAGAGGATGATATCCAGGTGAATGCCTGTCCACTGGGTGATGTTGACCGAGGAAGCTGTCCATAAAGCACTTCCAAGATTCAGGGCGACCGTCAGGGCATTTCCAAGGGCATTAAAAAAGATGGAAATGGAAAAGTAGGTCAGACTTTGATTCATTTTCAGTGGACCGGGTTGACTCTGATGCGTTTGCAACACAATACCTTCTTTAAACAGTTTTTCGTTAAATTCACAGGTCACTCTATACCTTTACCCACTTGAACGGGCAGTAAGACTCCCACCTCAAAGTCATGAGGGTAAACGAACTGACCCCGGGTGGGGGACTACTGCCCGCAGCCGCTCGATGGGTTCAACGAACAATCAGTGATGATGACGCAGACTAAAAAAGAGGAGGTCCTGTCGGAACGCCTGCACGGGCACGTCCTGTGCGCCTGAGAACCCCCACTGATTGACGTTTCACTTTAATGCTTGAGGTTTCGATTAAAATCGCGAATTTCCCGGTTCAGTTCATCAAGCGGTACGTTCCCTGTCATTTCGTCAGTCAGCTGATACTTTTTCTTTAATTTAATGATCCGTGTAACGCTGGCGTTGAGTCGTTCTTCAGAAATTTCTCCATTCTGCACAGCTGCTTTTATCGCAGATATCGCTTCTCTCGCCTGTGTATAATCATGACCGACAAGAACAAGATCGGCTCCTGCTTTCACAGACTGGACCGCCGCCGGCCCGAGTGAATACTGATTCGTTATGGCTTTCATTGTCATATCATCAGTCACAATCACGCCATTAAAGTGAAGCTGATTTCTGAGAAGATCTGTCATCACCCGATCGGACATAGAAGCAGGATAGGTTTTATCCAGTTTCGGAAGCAGGATGTGTGCCACCATGACGACGTCCGCCCCATCTTTTATCGCCTGTTCAAAAGGAATCAGTTCCAGCTGTTTCAGTTCGGACATATTTTTATTTACGACAGGCAGGGCAAGGTGTGAATCAACAGAGGTATCCCCATGACCCGGGAAATGCTTGATCACCGGAATCACTTTCTGATCCATCAGACCTTTCACCGCCTGAGTACCGAATGCCGCAGCCGTCTGCGGGTCACTACTGAACGAGCGATCTCCAATGACTGGATTGTCAGGATTGCTGTTGACATCGACAACCGGGGCAAAATCAAGATTGAATCCAAAAGATTTATCCGCCAGTCCAATGATGGAGGCATTCTGCCGGGCAAGCTGCGGCTGTCCGGTTGCCCCGATTCTCAGAGCCGCTAATGTATTTTCCAGACCGGGCAGTCTCTCCACCCGACCGCCTTCCTGATCCAGACTGAGCAGCAAAGGAAGACGATTCCCCTCATTTTCCTTTTTGATCTGATTTAATAGTTTGACGCTCTGGTCCGGATTGACCAGGTTGGGCGCGTAAAAAATGAATCCGCCAATTTTATTTTGCCTGATCAGGCCACGGGTCTTGGCGTCGAGTGAAGTTCCCGAAACGCCGGCGATAATCATCTGTCCGATTTTCTCATCCAGACTCATTTTTGAAAGGATCGCTTCAGGACGCTCCGGATCAATGAGACGGTTCGGATCCGTATATACGGAAAGATAGTCGATATGCGGGTCAGACTGCCTGTCCGTCGGGCGCGGTGCCACCCACTTCAAATCAACACGCCCCTGAAGATGGTAGATCAGAATGACCTGATCGGCTCCCTCATGCTTAAAAAATTTCACCTCATCCGGATGACCCTTGCTTTTTTTTATCTGACTGATTCGCAGCGAACGAACCTGTGGATCATACGACCGGATATCATAAACACTCTGATTCTGATGCACGATCACACCGTTTCGGTCCGGATAGTCCTCATATTGTCCATGATCTGTTTTCGTTGATGAATCCGGACTGCCCCAGGCCCCTCTGACGTCCTCGATGCCTGTTTTCCCTGCCGTAAAAGGGATATGGAGCGTCTGTCCTTTATCCGCCAGAGTAAAAATCCGGTCAATCAGTTGATCTGAACCTTGTTTCTTACTACTGGACGCTTTACCTGGTGAAGCCGCTGCGTTATGCTGCGTTTCTTTCGACGGGTTTCCGTTAATCAGGAAAAACAGGGACAGGCCTAAAAGAAACAGTGCCAGGAACACACCGGAAATGATCTTCATTAATCTGTGATTCAACAATACTAACCCCTCTGTTTCAGGCAACATGACACCAGATCTTGAGCTCATGATGCATTTTTTTCTATCTGTCTGGTCAGGTCCGGTCAATAGTTACAGACTTTAGTATACCTTTTAGAGTATAAAATTTAAATAAGAGATTGACAAATGCCGTCTGAAGTGATTAAATGAAATCTAATCCAATCGAAGGGATCCATGATGATGACGAAACGGTGGTTTAAGGGCCAGATCGGCTATTATAGCTTCTATTACTTTAGATAGCGTTCGTGTCCACTTCGGATACGGACGGGTAAAAACGTTTGTATCTGAAGCTGGAAGCTATAATGGTGAACCAGCAGGATACGTAAAATCCGATCTGACTGGCCGCCATCATCATCTGTAATCTCTCTTTCTTTCGTGAATCGCAATCACCGGCCAGTCGGATCTGTTGATCTGACTGGCTATTTTATTTTTCAGAAGGAGTGCAGCCGCACGTGTCACGATCTAATAAAATCAGGCTCAGTTTCACGCTCTACCTTAATTACTTTGTTCATGGAATCGGGCTGCTCATTCTCACACAGAATATGAAAGCCCTGAGCGGCGAATGGGGCACACCGCTCGCCACCGTGTCGTATGTCATTTCCGGAGTCGGTATCGGTCGGCTTCTGGCCTATTATCTTCTCGGCAGTCTGTCAGACCGTTATGGAAGAAAAAATTTTGTATACTTTGGCATGCTGAGCTACTTTATCTTCTTCATCGGTATGATCGTCACGACGGATTTCAGGGTAGCCTACCTGCTAGCCATTCTTGCCGGTGTCGCCAATTCCGCTCTTGATTCAGGTACCTACCCGACATTTCTGGAAATGGACAACCGGAATGGCGCAGCAAATATTCTGATTAAGGCAGCCATGTCTGTCGGAGAATTTGTTCTTCCTATATTTATCGGACTGAATGAAAACCTGGGCGGCTGGTACGGACTGAGTTTTATCTTTGCAGGTACTATTCTGGTGATCAATTTTCTTCTGATCATGCGGACGCCTTTTCCCAGACAGTCAAGACCGGATAAATCAGCCAATCATCACCTGATTGCCGGGCAGAATCTGTCCGGATGTAAAATTGGATTAATGATTATCCTTTCTATTTATGGATACACCTCTATGGCCGCCATGATCCTGTTCACTCAGTGGATTACGATTTATGGAACAGACATCCTGCATATGAGCAACATGAGCGCCCATTTTATGCTCTCCCTGTACAGCGTGGGTTCAATCACCGGGGTTCTGCTGATTTTCACTATAATGAAGAAGAGGCTGATTCAGGATATGAACCTGATCGTCGGATTGAACGGTCTGTCCCTTCTGACCCTGTTCATTGTCTGTTTTTCAACACAGCCGCTGCTGGTCAGCATCGGTTCGTTTATTTTCGGTGTGACCGCTGCCGGCGGTGTCATGCAGATCGGACTGAATATCTTTATTTCCCTGTTTCCGCAGGCTAAAGGGCGCGTTACCGGGATTTATTTTTCCTTTGGCAGTCTCGCCTCGTTCACCGTTCCGATTTTCACCGGCATGCTGTCAAACATCAGTACCGCCGCGGCTCTGCGGGCGGACCTCCTTATAGCCCTTGTATCCTTTACGATTTGGATTATCGGACAAAGATTACTTTCAGCTGCCGGCGAAAAGGCAAAAACACAATCGAGTCATGCTTGATTTCTACTTATTAAATTCAGGAAGGGAAGGTTATCATGATCTATTTCACTGCAGGAGAATCACACGGGCCGGAACTGACCGGCGTGATTGAAGGTTTCCCTGCCGGCCTTCATGTGTCTGTCGGGCAGATCAATCGTAAATTACGGGACAGGCAGACCGGTTATGGCCGCGGCTACCGGCAGAAAATTGAAAAGGACGAAGTCAGGATCACATCAGGCATGCGGCATGGCGTGACCCTCGGTTCCCCGATTACGCTGAAAATTGCCAATATCGACCACAAACACTGGGGCGAAGTCATGAAACCGGTCGGACAGCCTGATCCAGAGGTTGCGATGCGGGAAGTGAAGAACCCCAGGCCCGGTCATGCCGATCTGGTCGGCGGGATGAAATACGGACACCGCGATCTGCGAAATGTACTCGAGCGGTCCTCAGCCAGAGAAACGGCGATGCGGGTGGCCATCGGTGCGCTCTGTATCCAGCTGCTGCATCAGCTGGGTATTGAAATTGCCGGCTACGTGCGGCAGGTGGGACCGATTGAAGCGGATACCGGTCACCTTTTGTCCCCTGAACAGATTGAAGAAGAAATCAGCAAGAACGATCTGAGGATTGTTGATCAGGAAAAAGTCGCTCCCATCCACAACCTGATCGACAAGACAAAAAAAGAAGGAGATACACTTGGCGGCATCATCCGGGTCGTCGCACAACATGTCCCTGCCGGACTCGGCAGCTATACCAGCTGGAATGAGAAACTGGATGCGAAAATTGCAGCGGCAGTGGTGGGGATCAACGCCATGAAAGGGGTCTCATTCGGAGCCGGTTTTGATGCAGGATCCAGGCCGGGCAGTCAGGTCATGGACCCGATCTACTGGAATGAAGACCGGGGCTGGTACAGAAAGAGCAATCACCTCGGCGGATTTGAAGGGGGCATGACAAACGGTATGCCGCTGATCGTTAACGCCGTGATGAAGCCGATCCCGACACTGTACAAACCGCTGCACAGTGTGTCGATCGATACGAAAGAGGAACATAAAGCGAGCATCGAACGCTCTGACGTCACGGCGATTGTCCCGGCCTCCCTTGTCATCGAATCTGTTGTCGCCATCGAACTGTGCAGAGCCATTCTGGATACCTTTGATTCAAGCAGCCTGGCGCGACTGAAGCGCCAGTATCATGATTACTGTGATGAACTGAAAAACTATTAAGGGGGACCTTCTCTCTTGATTATTCATACTCTGGGGCCTGAGGAAACAGACAGCAGCAGCGCCGCCTATCATTATCTGAAAAAAAGGCAGACTGCCGGACAGATTGTCCTGCATGACTGTTTCGAAGACATTACGCATCATCTGACCGATTACCGCAGCGATTTTCTGATCATGCCCGCCGCCTACAAATCCTTTCGTGATCATATCGACTGGGCGGACTTTCATTACAGCCATCTGAGGGGGCTGAGGCTTGTGGCCTGTTTCCGTCATCCGCTGAATCCGCTTGTCCTGGTCCGTCGGAATGGGGCTTCAAACGGGATCGCCTGCACGCATCCGGCAACGACAACTCTGCTCAGGCACTATCTCGGCGACACTGCGTCAGACTGTGAGATCCGGTATGCAGACAGCAAGTACCTGGCTTATCAGATGTACCGCAGAGAAAAAGCCCGCTATGTGATCACCAGCCTCCGGATTGTCCGGCTGGATCCGGATGAAAGCATTGAACAGACCTGGACGCCGGATATGGTCTGGTGTGTCTATGAAATCCTTTAAGGACAGACGCGCGGACCGGGTGTGCGGGTGCCGCCGGAGCCCGGGTTTTTCTGAACCTTTATTTCGCAAAAATGAAAACTTTCTTTACGTGCAGGCTCTGTGAAACGGATCTGTTGTTTTTCGCGCCGGGTGCCGCTTTCCGCGTTCGCCCCGTGCGTTTCGCAGCGGGTTTCCCGCCGGGCGCGCTGATTCCGCAGGAGTCTCGTGTCCCTCACTTAACCAGTAAAAGGGTAATATCAACAGGCCATGTTCACCTGGCCTGAATTATAGAAATCGGAGGTGACCAGTTTTGAAAATATTACGAACAAACATCCGAAAGGGTCTGCATGGCGAACTCCGTGTACCCGGTGATAAAAGTATCTCTCACCGCAGCATCATATTCGGCGCCATCAGCAGCGGGGAAACGGAAGTCACCCACTTTCTGCCTTCTGACGACTGCCTGTCCACGATTCGTGCTTTTCAGGCGATAGGCGTCCCTGTTGAACACACCCATGACCGGGTGCTCATCCACGGCGTCACCCTAAGCGGGCTCCAGGCGCCCCGGCGTCCACTTAATATGGGTAATTCCGGGACGACCACCCGGCTGCTGCTCGGATTGTTAAGCGGGCAGCCTTTTTCTGCACAGTTAACCGGCGATCAGTCACTCAGCAGGCGGCCCATGCGGCGGGTCACCGATCCCCTGTCGGAGGCGGGCGCCCGGTTTGATCTGACAGAGGGCGGGACATTACCCATTACAGTACATGGAAACCCGAATCTCCGCCCGATCCGCTACCCTCTCCCGGTTGCCAGTGCTCAGGTCAAAAGTGCACTGATCCTGGCCGCACTCCAGGCCGATGGAAAATCGACGATCATAGAAAAGCAGCAGACCCGGGATCATACCGAACGGATGCTGAAAGCCTTCGGGGGTGACATAGAGCAGAGCGGCCTGACGATTACCGTAACCGGAAAACCCCATCTTACCGGGCGGAAACTGGCCGTCCCCGGCGATATCTCATCGGCAGCCTTTTTCATCGCTGCCGCCCTTCTGGTTCCCGGCAGCCTGATCACATTAAAACAGGTCGGCATCAACCCGACACGCAGCGGTTTTCTCGATGTCCTGAAACGTATGGGGGCCGATATTCAGGTAAAGCATCCCGTGCATCAGGCCGAGGCGTTCGCTGACCTTACGGCGCGCTGCTCAGAACTGAGGGCGATCCGGCTGTCACGCCCGGATATCCCCGCCGTCATCGACGAATTACCGCTGATTGCCCTCCTCGCCACTCAGGCTCAGGGGGTGACCGAAATAACGGGAGCTGAGGAACTCCGGGTGAAGGAAACCGACCGGATCACCGTGGTTACCGAGGAGCTGAATCAACTCGGTGCACGAATCACTGAATTACCTGACGGCATGCTGATCCACGGACCGACTCCGCTGCATCTTCCGGAAGATCAGAAGGTCGATTCGCATGGTGATCACCGGATCGGGATGATGCTTGCCGTGGCCGCTTTAACCCTTAAAGGGGAACTGAAACTGCTGAATGATTCGGCCATTTCTATTTCTTATCCCGGCTTTTTCTCCGATCTGGATCAGCTCATAGCGAAAGGTTCTGTCCGCCTGTGAATACCATTGTTATCGACGGCCTGGGGCTGATTGGCGGATCTATCGCACTTGCCATCCGGAAAAAGTGGCCGGAAAAACGGATTCTTGCAGTGGACGTGAATGCCGGCTCACTGGCTCTGGCAGAAGAAAGGGGCATTATTCATGAGGGTTTTGATCGTCTCGAAGATGCCGCACCGCTGGCCGATGTGATCATTCTTGCAACACCTGTCGCAACCATTATCCGCCATCTGATCCGGCTTTCCAGTCTGGAACTGAAGCCTGGCGTGCTCGTCACCGATGTCGGCAGTACCAAGAAAAAGATCATAGAACAGGCAAGTCATCTGATGAAAAAAGGGATCCTGTTCATCGGCGGACACCCGATGGCCGGATCCCATAAGACAACCCTGCACGCCGCGCGGGCAGATCTGTTTCAAAGCGCCTATTACTTTCTGATTTCGGATACCTTTGTGGATGAGCGTTACTACCTGGCCGTGAAGGATCTGAAGGATTTACTTTCCGGACTTGACGTCAAATGGCAGACAGTCACCGGCGAGCTGCATGATCAAATGATGGGGCAGATCAGTCACCTGCCGCATATCATTGCCTCCGGTCTGGTAAATATGTCTCAGGATCAGTTCAGCCACTCACCGCTTTCCCTGCGTGTCGCGGCCGGCGGATTCCGCAGCATGACCCGCATCGCTTCATCCGATCCCGATATGTGGACAGACATTCTTTTGAGCAACCGTGAAGTACTGTCGGGACTCCTTGATCAATTCATCAGCCGGATGAAGTGGGTTAAGCGGGCTGTTACTGATGCTGATCATGATGTGATTCGCAATTATTTTAATCAGGCCAAGCTGACCCGGGACAATCTCCAAGCCCACACTGGAAAAGCAGCCCCGAACTTTTACGATCTGTTGATCAATATCCCTGATCAGGTGGGTGCCATCGCTAAAGTCACGCGGATTCTGGCAGAGGCCCAGATTAATCTGGTTAATCTGCATATTCTGGAAATCAGAGAAGAAATTGACGGAATTCTGCAATTAACCTTTGCCAGCCGGAAAGATCTGGAACAGGCCGCAAGCGAACTGTCCCGGCACGGACTGAAACAAGTAGAAGGTGATGTCAGTTGACCCGTATGGTGCTTATTGGATTTATGGGGAGCGGCAAGACCACGGTCGGACAATTGCTTGCCGCAGCCCTGAACTGTCCGCATATTGATCTGGACCAGTCGATTGTTGCGTCAACCGGCAAGTCAATCAGCCGGATTTTTGCCGAACAGGGGGAAGCCTGTTTTCGCCGACTGGAGTCGGACAGGCTGGCGGCCGCTCTGACTCAGGAAGGCATTCTGTCAACCGGTGGCGGCACCCCGGTGAGCTTATTCAACCGGCAACGCCTGATCCGATCTGACGCGCTGGTCATCTTTTTAAAAACTTCGCCGGAGGGCATCCTGAAGCGTCTTCAGGGGGACACCGACCGCCCGCTGCTCAAAAACATGAACAGGACCCGGTTCATCACTCTTTTTCAGGAGCGGGAAAGCTACTATCACGAGATCGCAGACATCGAAATCGTCACAGATGACAAAACGCCGGAGAAGATCGCCAGAGAGATCATCGAGAAGGCGGCATCTCTATGAAAACAGGATCACAGAAAAGCCGGTTCCTGGCCAATCAGGCACAGGAACCGGCTTTCTCATACTTTGGCCTTCTTCCCGGAGACTTCAGGCCATCACCTTCTGAAAAAATTCATCATACAGCGCCTGGACGGCTTTTTTCTCAACCGCCTGTTTGACGCCAAACATCATGCTGACTTCCGACGAACCCTGGTTGATCATTTCGATATTGACGTGCGCCTCAGCGAGGGCCCGCGAGGCTCTGGCCGCCGTACCGATTGCCCGGCGCATCCCTTCTCCTACAATCATGATCAGAGCCAGATTATGCTCCACCTTAACTTGATCGACATGCAGATCATCCATAATCCTTTCGACAATCTTCCGTTCAATTTCGCTGTTCATCTGATTCTGTCTCAGAATAATGGTGATATCATCAATGCCCGATGGAATGTGTTCGAAAGAGATGCCGAAATGTTCGAGGATGATCAGGATTTTGCGAACAAAACCGATTTCCTTATTCATCAGATATTTGCTGACATAAATGCTGCAAAATCCTTCGTCACTCGCAATTCCGGCTACCGGGCCATGTTTGTGTTCCCTCTTATTTACAATCCGGGTGCCCGGTGCATCGGGATTATTCGTATTCTTCACGTTCACAGGTATCCCGGCACGAAACGCCGGAATCAGCGCTTCATCGTGAAAGACAGAGAAACCGCCATAAGACAGTTCTCTCATTTCACGATATGTAATTTCACGTATTTCTTTTGGATGGCGGACAAAATGCGGATTGACGGCACAAACCGCATCCACATCGGTAAAATTTTCATAGATCTCCGCTTGCACACCATTGGCCAGAATGGACCCTGTAATATCTGAACCACTGCGGGAGAAGGTGACGACATCGCCCGATTCGCTGTAACCGAAAAAGCCCGGAAAGACGATAATCCCCGGTTTTTCCTTAAGCGCACTCAGCCGTTTATAGGATTCAGGCAGAACACGCGCGTTCCCCGGATCATCACTGACGAGGAGCCCTGCTTCTTTCGGTGACATATACTGTGCATCCAGACCTTTGTAACGGAAGAAGGCAGCAACCAGTTTGGCGTTATTATCTTCGCCGCTCGCCTTCATGGCTTCCATAAAGGCCTCCGGACGGCTTTTATCATGATGAAGCCGCGTCAAGAGGTCATCTTCAATCTTGCGGATGATATCACCCGGAAGATGAAGCTCATCCGCTATACTTTGATAGCGTGCGACAATCGCCTGCAAAAGAGCCTCCGTCTCTCCCCCTTCCAGCGCCGACTTTGCACATCTGATTAATAAATCTGTGACCTTCATATCATCCGCAAAGCGTTTCCCGGGAGCCGAGACCACAACGATTCTCCGTTCAGGATCGGAGACAACAATATGATAAACTTTTTCAACCTGGGCGCCAGTTGCGAGCGAACTGCCGCCAAACTTGACTACCTTCATGCTTCGTTATTCCCACCTGTTCTGTCGCTTGCATTATTTATATTTTCAGACAACCATCCGTTCCATCTGTCAGACAGATCCATAAGGATTGGTTTCTCTAGTGTAGCACAAGCCCGGCTTTTATTCGAGAAAATCAGAGACTTTTCAGTTTTTTTGTACCGTTCCGGGGTTCGAGCGGTAACATCAGCTCTTTTCCGGCATAGACTACCGGTCCCTGAAATAAAAATAAGAAAATAACCGTCCGGGGGAGGGGAAAAATAAGATGAGACTTACTCCTTTTATTGATGAACTGCCGGTTCCCTCTGTACTCAAACCGCAATGGAAAAACACGCATGGGACGTATTATGAGGTCTCCATGACAGAATTCAGACAATCCCTTCACAGCGAATTGCCCGACACGACCGTCTGGGGTTATCAGGGGAATTATCCGGGACCCACCATCGAGGTCGAAAGCGGCGAGGCGGTGTGGATCAAATGGATCAACGCCCTGCCATCAAAGCATCTCCTGCCCATTGATCACACGGTCCATGGCGCCCATCGTGACGTCCCTGACGTCCGAACAGTCGTCCATGTCCACGGTGCCTGTGTGGAGTGGGAAAGCGACGGCTATCCGGAAGCCTGGTTTACACGGGGATTTGCGGAAACCGGCCCTTTTTTCAGAAAAGAAATTAATCAGTATGCCAACTGTAATCCCGCCAGTACGCACTGGTATCATGATCACGCTCTGGGGATCACCCGGCTCAACATGTATGCAGGACTTGTCGGATTTTACCTGATTCGCAATTCACGGGAACGCGCCATGAACCTGCCTTCCGGGAAATATGACGTTCCTCTGATGATTCAGGATAAAACGCTGAATACGGACGGTTCCCTTTATTACCCCAGACAGCCCGAACAACCGGTAGCCGGTCTGGATGTATCCATTGTCCCTGAATTTTTTGGCGATACCCTTCTGGTCAACGGAAAAGTACACCCCTGTTTCCGCGTTGAACCGCGCAAGTATCGCTTTCGGCTGCTGAATGCCGCCAACAGCCGTTTTTTCAGGCTGAAGCTTGATTCGGGACAGCTGATGTATCAGATCGCAACAGACGACGGTCTGATGAAGCAGCCTGTCGGCGTCACGGAAATCCTGCTGTCACCTGCGGAACGGGCTGACGTCATTATCGATTTTTCTAACCTTCAGGGACAAAAGATCCTGATGACTAATGATGCGCCCGTACCCTTTCCGGACGGGGAACCGGTCGATGAATCGACAGGCAGGGTGATGCAGTTCCAGATTACGCTGCCTCTCTCCCATATAGATACGAGTGTCATCCCCGCGCGTCTGGCGCCCTTCCACAAAATCAGTGAGCGGGCCGCTTCACTGGTCCGCCTTCTGACGCTGGACGACGCGACGGACCGGTTCGGACGCGAACGTCTGCTGTTAAATCAAAGGGGGTGGGACGCTCCTGTCACGGAAACACCGAAATTCGGTACAACAGAAATCTGGTCTCTGATAAATACAACAGCTGATTCCCATCCGATTCATCTGCATCTGGTTCATTTTCAGATTCTCGACCGAAGAGACTTTGATGTGGAGGCATTTAAGAAGGAGAAAAAAATCTATTATACAGGTCCGGCCCTCCCTCCGGAGCCGCAGGAATGCGGGTGGAAAGATACGATCCGTGCCGATCCCCGGCAGGTCACGCGGATCATTGTGCATTTTTCTACCTTTACCGGACTCTATGTCTGGCACTGTCATATGCTGGAACATGAAGACTATGAAATGATGCGCCCGTATCTGATTCTCAGGTGAGGGTCTGCGTTTTCTGCTGCCGCTTTGTTAATCCCCGTCATCGTTTTTCCGTTTTTTTCTGAGATAGTACATGAGTGAGAAACTGGCCAGGAAGCAAATGAAAAAGACGGCTCCGATAATCAGGCTGCTGACCGGATGCTGCCGATCTGAAAGAAAAGTAATCAGTCCCATAAGGATCCCGATACCTGCCGGGATAAGCAGGATTGCATAAAAAGGAAGACCTTTTCTCTGCTTTTTATCTGTTTCTTCAACATCAGCAGATACGTTCAATTGTAAAACAAGCAGAAGAATATTTGACAGCAACATGACAAAATTTAACGGCGATGCAAAAGCCGCATCAGGTCCGCTGGAAACAGCTGTATAGATGAGAATGGCAAGAATGCCCAGCGTCTGCGTGGCGAAGGCGATCCGAATATTTTTTAAAGTGACAAGTATCAGTCGTTCATCTTTGATTCTTTTCATCGTTTTCCTCCTTCGCAATCCAGAAAAGCTCATTAAGTGATTTTCCGAGAGCGTAACAAATCTGAAGACATAATTTTAACGTCGGGTTATATTTCCCTTTTTCAATCAAACTGATCGTCTGCCGCGTCACCCCGGTCTTCTCAGCCAGCTGCAGCTGAGTCATCCCGGACCTGACCCGGGCGGTTTTTACATGATTTTTCAATACACTGGATCACCTCCATGTCCCGATTGTAACATATACATTACATATTATGCAATATATATATTACGTTTCCCTGAAATAAAACCGGATTGAAAGGTGATTATTTTTCAATCCGGTTTACATCTGTGCGTTTGTTCGCCTTTATAAAACTGGCTCTGGCATCACTTTAGTGGCGAGATCAGCGTGGCAGTTTGTCGTGATCCACGTAACGCTCGCCCTTCAGCTCGCTGATCAGGTTAATCGCCGTTTTCGCTCCATCGCCACTCGTCACAATCGTGTGGACACTGACACCGGCCGCCACACCGGCCGCCCAGATGCCGTCTATGCTTGTGTGGCCGTATTCATCCACATTGATCACGGTTTTCACGTATTTTTCGCGGCCGTCTTTTGTCTTCAGCCCAATGGCCTGTGCTAGTCTCGCATTCGATCCGGTTGC
Source organism: Sporolactobacillus sp. Y61 (assembly GCF_040529185.1). NCBI lineage: Bacteria > Bacillati > Bacillota > Bacilli > Caryophanales > Sporolactobacillaceae > Sporolactobacillus > Sporolactobacillus sp. Y61. The sequence goes on from NZ_CP159510.1 coordinate 538,304, forward strand.
CAGAATCACCTGTCCGGCCGAATAAGTCGTACCGTCTTCCGTTTGAATTTCAAATGACCCGTCTTTTTTCTCAATATTTGTTGCCTGAGCTTTTACAAACTCAGTACCGGCCCGCGCTGCCTGCTTCCTTCCGGTTTCGACCAGATTCGCTCCGCTGGTCTCCTCAATACCGTAATGGTTTTTCAGAAGCGCATGCCGCGTTAATCCCTTTTCATTATCAAGAAGCAGTGTTTTCAGATCGGCTCTGCCTGTAAAGATGGCAGCACTCTGTCCGGCAGGTCCGCCACCAATGATCGCAACATCATACATAAAAAATCCCTCCATTTTGGAAATTATCCTGTTTCCCCTTTTATCATAACTATTTTCACAGGTGAACGCTTGAATCATGCTTACAGCAGAGAGACTGGCGCCCTTTCGGCGGATGGGCAGGAAGATGGGATTATGCTAAAATGACTGGAAGATGACGGGAATCATTTGCTGGTCCTGCCGTCATTCTTTAATAAGGAGCTTTCCCTGTGAAAAAGATCATCCTCCCTGCCCTTTTTGGACTCATTTTCATCGTTCTGATCCTTACTGTCTTTTATTACCAGAATCAGGGACCCGCCGCCCGGCTGCAGCTGAATCATCCAGGAAAGATGCAGACAGCCCCTGAAAAAAAGACTGATGCTTTATGGCCGGTGAATCATGATACGATCAGCTATACCTTACAAAATCACGCGATTCACATCACGTTCAATAAAGGCCATAATTGGATAAAGGTCCCAGTAGAAACAGATGCATTATTTGGCGGAGAATACAATGGAAACAGAGAGGAACTGATTGAAGGCAGCTACATCCTTACGCAAAACCGGGCAGGATTTTTAACTTTTGATGAAGCTGACGGGGAAAACACAAAAGTGGTCTTTACCTGGACCCCCGATCAGGGAAAAACATGGAGAAAGTCCGTCGTCACAGGATATTTTCCCTCTTTACGTTTCAGAAAGGTCGCTTTTATCAATGCTCAGTCCGGCTATGTCATTTTATCCGGAGATCGAACCATGTCTCAGGAAGTCTCACGTGTCTATCTGACTCACAATGGCGGTCAAAGCTGGAAAAACGTATCAGATCCAGGGGTCACACGATTAATTTCGGATGGTGGATTTGTTAATGCGTCCACCGGGTTTCTGTCTTACGGAACGATTAACCCTGAGAAACCGGATCTCTATGTCACCCGTGACGGAGGAAAGTCCTGGGAGAAGGCGAGTATCCATATACCGGAAAAATATCAGAAGATCTTTGTTACAGCGGAGGTCCCAAAGATTGAGGGAGACCACTTATCTGTTCTCGTCAGCCAGGGACCAAACGGTGACTATCAGGGCGGCAAATTAAAAGGGAAGTTTATTTCAAAAGATAACGGCCGGACATGGACATTCTCAATGGAGGTACAGCAGGATGAAACAGAGCATGAATAGATGGGCAGCGATCACTGGCTGGCTTTGCTTCCTTTTCGCCGCCGGCCTTTTCTTCCTGCAAATGGGCTTTTTACTTCTATACAGACGGTTTGGAATGGAATATATAGACAATCGACTTTTCTTCATCGTGAATATACTCTGTGTCTTCTTTTTCGCCCTGTCTATCATATTTTTGCTGAAACGGATGGTGGTGATCAAATGGATCATCTCCGGTATCGTCGTTCTTTTTATCATCGTTAACAGCGTTCTGTTTGTTCAAAGCAACCGGGAAATCAAAAACCTCATCAGTCTGTCACCTGACTGGGAACATATGCTGGTCATAAAAGAACGTGTGAAAACGGGCGAGGCCATTTACTATCGCTCTTATTATGGCATACTGGCTCGCCCGAGAGAAAAATTGCCTGATCAGGTCAGTGGGCCTTTAAAAGTGCAGTGGCTGGCAAATGATATCGCAGCGGTGACTTACAGAACGGAGAATCATCAGTTGCAGCAGTTCATTGGGACATATGGGGACCGTGGAGGCGGAACTTCCTATTATTATGTGGGAGCTGAAATTCATGGACGCTGGCGGGCCGGCCATACCGAAGTAGTCAGCAGTACGAAGGGGATTTCTGTCAGCGAAAACCGAGCGACGGAAACCTTTAGCTGGGATGATGTGGAGCAGTTCGGCACACTGGCCGTGGTTTTAAAGCGAAACAATGAAGCGGTCTGGACCCTCTCCCTGAATGAAAATTTTAAGGTGCGGTCGAATGCGGCTGCACCGACGGTTGGAAACATCCGTCTTTTCAAGGCGAGCATGATGAAAAATCAGCCATTGACGTTAAATTATATATCGGAGAAGTAAACAGATATATATTTCATCAATTATGGTCCCACGTATGGAATTGGCAGCTCCCCCCACGAACATAACACATGGAAGAGGTGTATCCACTGATCAGCTGAAGAACACCTGCCGGCCGGCAAGCACAGACCTGGCCAGAAGTTAAGTCATTCCAAACCGTTTTCCTCTTAAGCCTGTCAGAAAGGCACCTCTCCCAATGGCTTCGGAGCAGGTGCCTTTTCTACAGAAATATTATTCTTTCTCTGGTTCTGCATCGATATATGACGTTTTTGATGATTCCTGCATCCGCCAGTAGACGATGAGACTGATAAAGATGCAGAAAGACACGTAAAAGAAGAAAAGGGGTTCGATCCCGATGCTTTTAAACCACAGTGCGACGAATTCAGCGGTTCCACCGAACAGAGCTACGGTCAGGCCGTATGGAAGACCAACACCCAGCGCACGGATCTCGGTGGGAAACAACTCTGCTTTAACGATCGCATTTATTGACGTATAGCCTGTGACAATCACCAGGCCAGCTAACATCAACAGAAACGCGGCGACTGCACTGTGGGACGCACGCATGACAAACATCAGCGGGACCGTCGCAAGCGTCCCGCAAATGCCAAAGAAAAACAGAAGCGGTCTGCGGCCAATGTGATCGGATAATAATCCGGCAAGCGGCTGCAGGATCAGAAAGATCAGCAAGGCAACGAAATTAATCACACTGACGACTTCTTTATCCAGTCCGACCGAGTTAATCATGAATTTCTGAATATACGTGGTATAAGTATAGAATGCTACGGTACCCCCGAGTGTCAGACCAACGACGGTCAGAACGGCACGTGGATATTTCAACAGCGCCTTCAGGGTCCCGGCATGCTTCTTCGTTTTTCCGGACATGTTTTTGAACTGTTCGGATTCATCCATAGTCAGCCGCAGCCAGAGTACAGCGAGTGCGCCAAGTGCGCCGATCACGAACGGGATGCGCCAGCCCCACACATTCAGCTGTTCCTCATTGAGGTTCAGCTGAAGAACGATCTGAACGCCGAGGGCAACCAGCTGACCTCCGACCAGCGTCACATATTGAAAACTGGAATAGAAACCACGGCGTCCTTTGCTTGCCATCTCGGAAAGATACGTCGCTGATGTCCCGTACTCTCCGCCAAGCGACAGCCCCTGAAAAAGGCGGGCCAGAACAAGAATGATCGGGGCAAAAACGCCGATCGTCTGGTATCCCGGCGTTGCAGCGATAATCAGAGAGCCGCTCGCCATGATCGAAATCGAGAGTGTCAGAGCCGCCCGCCGGCCATGTCGATCCGCATAGCGTCCCATAATCAGACTGCCGATTGGCCGCATCAGGAAACCGATAGCGAATATCGCAGCCGTGTTCAGCAACCGAGAAGTCGGGTCTTCTGACGGAAAAAAGTCTGTTGAAAAATAAACGGCAAAGGCTGCATAAACGTACCAGTCATACCATTCAATCATGTTTCCAAAGGAACCTTTAACCTAGAATATTCATGGCCCGCGGTATGAACTTTGCTTGTCGTTGAGCCACCAAGGTTTACAGCGATTTTCACTTTTCACCTGAAAAGTGAAAAAAGGGAATGAAAAAGGAGCTCATTCCTTGTATGATTAAGTTAAGCGAAACCAAACATACAGGGGGCTCCTCATATGTCCAGTGTAAAGGAATCAACGTTCCACTTCAATAAAAAGATTAAAGCCAGTTTCTCAGGCGGCGCGCTTTCTTCCGATTCCGGCTTATTACTTTATCGAGAATTCGATGAAAAGACTGGCCTCAGTGAGTTGATCCAGGAAAAACTGTACGTGAACGATCCGGTCACTCATGCCAGGCACACCAACCCAAAGGTGGTGATTCAGAAAATCTATCAGCACCTGGCTGGCTATCACACCGACGACCAGGCCGATGAGTTGGGAACAGATCCCATATTTACGACCCTGCTTGAGAAGAAGCACCTGGCTTCCCAACCGCGGCTGTCCCGCTTTAATCAACGCGTGGATGCCGACACCGTTCAATCGCTGGAAGCCGTCAATCAAGCTTACCTGGATCGACTCTATGCCCTCAGGCCCAGTCAGCAGGTAGTGCTTGACGTGGATTCAGCCAATTTTGAGACCGCCGGGCATCAGGAAGGCGCGGCCTACAATGCCCATTACCAGGACACCGGCTACCATCCGCTTCTCCTGTTTGACTCGCTGACCGGCTACTGCCTGAAAGCCGAACTACGTTCCGGCAATGTCTACACCTCCCGTGGTGTCGTCGATTTTATCCGTCCGGTGCTGGCACACTATCGCTCGCTCAATCCCGGACAGGATCTGGCCGTCCGGGGAGACAGTGGCTTCGCCGTTCCCGGGCTGTACAGCTTGTGTGAGGAAAAAGAGGTTTTTTACGCCATCCGTTTGAAGGCCAACCCCCGGTTGGCTGAAAAAGCACAGCGGCTTGTGGAAGCCCGTCAGAAAAAGCACGCCATGCCAGTCGGTTCTCCAGTCGTGTTTTATCGTGAATTTCAGTACCAGGCGGCTTCCTGGGATCAGGCCCGGCGAGTTGTTGTGAAACTGGAGCGCCCGGAAGGTGAGCTCTTTTTCCAACCGACCTTTATTGTCACGAATATGAGCCTTCCCGCTAAACGCGTCATTAAATTCTATCAAAACCGGGGCACGATGGAAAACCTGATCAAGGAAGGCAAGAACGGTTTTGCCTTTGATCAGCTGAGCAGCACCCGTTTTGAAGCCAACGCGGTGAAACTGCAGATTCGTATGCTGGCAAGCAATATTGAAGCCGGGTTTCGCCTGCTCTGTCTGCCGAAATCCGCTAAAAAGAAGCGGCTTTGTATGGATACTGTGCGCCTTCGCCTGATCAAGATTGCCGGCAGGCTCGTTCATTCCGGCCGTTCGCTCATTTTCCGACTCTGCAGTCACTGTCTTTACCAAAAGGCCTTCCGGCAGACGCTGGATCAAATCCATCGGTTGCCGGCATTGGCATAGTGTCCAGACCATCAATCTTAAAAAATTCAGAATTTCTGTTGGAAACGACGGGATTCGTCTGCCCTGAAAACGAGAAAATGGCTGTCCGCATGTTCCATGCGGGCCAACAGGCATTCAAAATCATCGTTAAGTTGTTCGCTTAGTAAAAATCTGTAAAATCCTTTGCGAAATTACCACCTAAACCATAGAAAATAAGCTGCTATGAATAATTCAGGTTTAAGAATGTTGGAGGCAATATGGCGCGACTTTGCGCGCTCTTCAGATGTTCTTTCAGTCATGTTGAACCTCTCCTTTGCATGAAAAAAGCTTGCCGGCCGGCCCATTGCAGGCGCTGCCGAATTGTTTTTCTTTTTTCGTAAAATTTTTACTTTCTCAAGATATAAGACAGACCCGATCCGGCCGCTTTGTTCCTCGAGAAATAATCATTCAGACAGTCTATTTAGCCAATAAATTTATTTTCATCCGTGGTCATGATCGCCCGCTCATCAATGTGCTCTGATCCGGAAATAATTCCTTTTTGTTATTATTACAATAACATAAAGATCATAATATAGCAGTATTTTTTATCAATTGATGAAATATTTTTTATTATTTTATGTTTTTACTGTAAACCATTTTCTTTTCTCTGTAGAACCATCTCCTCCTGGAAATAACCGGGAGCTGCCCTCACATTTAAACGAGCGCGTAACAGTTAAATAAATGTTTGATTGACTGAACAGATCCTGAACGAGCCGTTAATTTTACAGCCGTGTGCATATGATTCGTCATATTTTTTTTCAATGAATAGACTGGATCATAACGGAGGAATTTGTGATGGATCAGCAGATGACGGAAGCGGGATACCTGGGGATTAATGCATTGGGTACTATTGTTGCCGCAATTGGCGCAACACCGGGCCACGCCATTATTCCCGATCAATGGAAAAATGATTTCAGTATCATCGGAAACGCCCTGCAGGCAGCAGGCAACACGGGGAAGTCGGGTTCAGTACAGGTCTGGACGCAGTCGGAGACGGGACGCAGGCATTGGGCAACAGTCTGGTCATCCATGGATTGATCACTCAGAAGGACGGCCCTCGCACCGTCATGATCGGTAACTGGCTGCAGGCACTCGGCGGCACGCTTTCGCTGCAGGCACTTCTTGTTGATGAAGAACGGGATTGGGCGACTATCCTTACGATTATCGGTAATCTTCTGCAAATCGCCGGCAATTCGCTGCAGGCGGCTTCGGTTGCTCTTCAAAGAACGGGCAAAACAAACGCCGATCAGATCAACCTGGCAGGAGGCTGGGTCCAGGCTCTGGGTGCCTCCCTGTCCTATCTCTCTGCGACCACTTAACTGTTCAAACGTCAAACCCGCCGATCCTGCTCCCTTCCTGCTTCTGTAAAGTCCGCGCCTGTTATATGATGATGGGGATACACGCCTGAGCAGATCTTGAAATTTCGGATCAGTCCGCATTGGGCTCGCGACCCAATTGACCGTTCTGTTACTGTTTTGATCCGGTTCAATCGTTCCGGGCGTTACTGACCTGACTGATCCCCGGGTTCACAACCGATAAATCCGTAAAAAAACAGATAAACCAGTTCGTCAGTGAGTATTTTCATCGCCACCGGATGTTCTGCCGGAAGGGTTCCGTTTTTCGGATTCTGTGCATACTGCATGTACATGTCGATGTAGACCATCAGAGCCTGATCGGAAATCTGAGGTCGAATCAGTCCGGCTTCTCTCCCGCGCCGGATTAAAGTTCCCCAGAATCTGGCTTTACAGTCCTGATTAGCCTGCATCACTTCTGTACTGTCAAATTCCCCCTGCAAATCTTTTAAAGCAAATTTGTAAAAATCGCTATTCATGTCTTTCACAAAATCATGCTTACTCTGAATCATTTTTCTTACCAGAGTGGTGAAATCGATCGATGTATCGTCAACCAGCTTCTGAAACCGACCATACCCCTCTACGACGATATGCCGCATAACCTGATGACCGAGAGTCATCTTGCTGTCGAAGTACTTGTATAAAGTGACCGGAGACACCCCTGCCTGTTTTGCAATGGCCGTAATACTTGTTTTTGTAAAACCGTTATGCGTAAACAGATCCGTTGCAGCTGCCAGAATCCGCCTGTGGGTCTCAGCATGCCTCTCTTCATTCGTTGCCATCATATCACCTGTTTATAAATGAATTATTATTCACATATCATTTCATTTTATCATATATTTTTTGATTAAATAAGTTTTTTAAACTGAAATATTTAATATTTATATTTCAGTTTTTGTTGATTTTTCTTTCGTATCGTTCTATGATTCAGGATGAAGTCCGTAACGGAAGGAGAGATGGCTGTGACAGCTCCTGTTTTGCAAATCAACCATCTGCAGAAAAAATTTGGCAAGTTCCAGGCACTGAAAGACATCACATTCAATGTCTACCCCGGAGAAGTGTTCGGTTTTATTGGACCGAACGGGGCCGGTAAATCAACCACCATCCGAACCCTGCTGGGGATCATTAAAGCAAGTGGCGGTTCAGCTCAGTTTTTTGGGCAGGATGTCTGGACCAGAAGCGTGTCCATTCACAGGCGACTGGCCTACGTTCCCGGTGATGTGTACCTGTGGCCCAATCTGACAGGTGGCGAAATTATCGACCTGTTTCTTAAACTGGGCGGACAAAAGCATTCAGCCCGGACAGACCAGTTGATCAAACGGTTTGGACTGGATCCGGGTAAAAAATCCCGTACCTATTCAAAGGGCAACCGGCAGAAAGTGGCACTCATTGCCGCCTTTTCGTCAAATGCCGATTTTTATATCTTTGATGAACCGACTTCCGGCCTCGACCCGCTAAATGAACAGATCTTTCAAAATTTGGTTATGGAACTGAAAAAAGAGGGAAAATCCGTTCTGCTGTCCAGTCACATTCTCTCTGAAGTAGAGAAGATGTGTGACCGGATCGCGATTATTCGTCAGGGAGAAATCATTGAAACCGGAACACTGGCCGAGATGCGTCACCTGACCCGTACCGTCATCTCTGTAACCACACGGGAAGCGCCGGATGGCCTGGAAAACCAGCCCGGTGTATACAGTGTGAAAGCCGGCAGGCAGCCAAACCAGGTCTCCTTCTCAGTGGCATCCGAAAACACGGAATCAATTATGAATTATCTCGCTTCACGTGGCATCCAGGCGATTCAGAGTAATCCTCCGGCTCTTGAAGATCTGTTCATGCGTTATTATGAACAATCCGATCATACTGCGGATACAAAGGAGTGACGGGAGATGAATCACACGAACTTTGCACGTACCGGGATGCTGACACGATTTGGCCTGCGAAGAGACCGGATGCGCCTTGTTGTCTGGATCATTATTCTCGCCGGGCTGATGGTAACCGCAGCTGCCGAGCTTGATACAGTTTATGGGACTCAGAATGAGATTCAGGCCATTGTCAATACACTGAAAAGCCCGGGAATGGTATCACTCTTTGGGGCGTTTGCTTTAGAAGGGCGCGTCTCAACAGCTCAGGTTTTCGCAAATGAAATGCTTCTTTTTATGGCTCTGGCACAAATCATTATGAACTTTGCCCTGGCTGTCCGGGCAACCCGCGCTGAAGAAGACAGCGGTGTCACTGAAATGATCCGGGCCCATGCCGTTGGAAAACTGGCGCCACTGGCGGCTGCCGGGTTCGAGTTACTGCTGGTCAATTCGCTGATCGGCGTTCTCTATGGACTGGGTCTTTCAGCCGGAGACCTGCCGGGAGCAGATCCCGGTGGAAACTGGTTGATGGGTCTGGCGCTGGCCGCGTGCGGTCTGATGTTCGGCATGATGGCACTGGCTGTCGCACAAGTGGCAGATCACGCCGGATCTGCCACTGGAATAGCTTATATGCTGTTTGGAATCACTTTCCTCGTCCGGATGATCACGGATGTGGAAAATCCGGACTATACCTGGTGGTCACCGCTCGGATGGATTGAAAAAACGCTGCCGTACACGGATAACAACTGGATACCGGTGGGGTATATGGCACTCGCGGCAGCAGCTCTGTTTCTGATTGCCCTGTATGCTAATCTGCATCGTGACATGGGTGCCGGTGCGCTTTCTACACGACCCGGACGCCGAACCGCTTCTCCGATTCTTGCCGGACCTGCTACCCTGTTTCTGCGTCTGGTGCGGACGACTGTCATAGCATGGATTCTGGGCGTATTTGCTGTAGGTGCGATGTACGGCTCCATCTTCGGCACCATCGGTGATATTTTAAAAACCAACCCCACCATGCAGCAGGTTTTCGGTAAAGCAGCCGTAAACAGCGCCAACCATACGATTTTACTTAACTTTCTCGGCCTATTGACGATCATTTTCGCCGTACTCGCAGCTATTCCGGCCATTCAAATGATGAACAGGCTGAAAAAAGACGAGTCTAAAGGCTTGCTCGAGGTCATCTATGCCAAACCGGTGTCCCGTACCAGACAATTTTTTACCTGCCTGCTCACAGGTACGGTATCCGGAGCACTTGTGTTTCTGGCCGGTCTCGGAGGAACAGTGGTAACGGGTAACAGTGTGCTTAAGTCCGAAGCCGAACGGATTACGGGATCAGAATTCTGGACGGCCTTCTGGGGCATGCTGCCTGCCATCCTGGTCATGGTGGCGTGTGCTGCTCTTCTGGTTGGCTGGCTTCCGAGACTCATTGGTGTACTATGGCTATATTTGGCCTACGGATTCATTGCCCTGTACCTGGGTAACCTGCTCCAGCTGCCGGACTGGGCCAAACAGCTTGTCCCGTTCGGCTGGCCACCGGAAGTTCCGGTGCATGACGTCAATGGGGCGACGTTTTGGTGGATGATTGCACTATCCATCGTTCTCGTCATCGCCGGTTTAATCGGTTACCGGCATCGGGATCTGAATATGGGATAAGGAACTGATCATACCTGATTTCCGCCTGATTCCCTTCAGGGTGTCAGGCTTTTTTTCGTCCGGCAAAAAGTTCCGGTCATCGTGCCTGTGCGCCCGCTCCCCGCTTTGTGCTACTATAAGATGGATTCCCGTCAATGGAGTGAAAAAAATGGTTGAACATCACATGCACAGCTGGAGTGATTTTTTCAATCACCGTCCGACTGAAGAGATCGCCCGGTCAATCCTCGGGAAACGCCTGATTTATTGCAGCAGTCAGGGATTTCTCAGCGGTTTTATTGTCGAAACAGAAGCTTATCTCGGCGAGAACGATTCAACAGCCCATGCCTATAAAGGCAGACGGACCGCAGCAAATGAGGCGCTGTACGGGCCCGCCGGTATCATCTATATCTTTATGTTGCGCGGCTACCCAATGCTGAATGTCATCACTCAGGATCGGGGCGTGCCACAGGGGATTCTGATCCGCGCCGTTGAACCGGAAAAGGGCATGGATATCATGGAAAAGAATCGCGGTAAAGGCGGCTTCGGCCTGACCAGCGGCCCGGGAAAACTGACGACGGCATACGGCATATGTGATAAGTCGCTCAATTTAGTACCGATGGCCGACTCACCACTGTATATCGAGCTGGAAGGTGGCCGCGCGCCAAAAGAGATTGCTGCCTCTGCCCGTATTGGTGTCAGCCGCAGGGGCGGCAGCACCTTTGATCCCTTTCGCTTTTTCGTTAAGGGAAACCCGTACGTCTCCGGCATGAAAAAAAGCCAGATGGACCTGATCACATACGGATGGCGGACGAAACCCGGAAATCCCCAGTGAACCTTCAATCCGTGAGGGGTCGGACGCACAGGACGTGCCCGTGCAGGCGTTGCGACAGGACGCCCTTCTGCCACCAGACAGGATCTCAGGTCACCTTATTCATTCCGACCTTTCCCTGCCTGTTGACCAGAGATAAATCTGCGCTTCTGATCAAGTGGATTTTCCTTAGCTGTCAGTACATCCGGACTCAAACAATAAACAACGGTCCGGCTTCCGAGTTTCGACCGATACTTTTCCACATGGGACGAAGCTAATGGACGGCGAAAATAGCCGGGTACATATTTGTTCAGCATCTGCTGCATGACTTCAGTCCGCTCATGCAAATCGTCAATTGGCTGGACCCGGCCGAACAGCATCACGCTCATGTAAGCTGTACTCGTGTGTGCGGGCACAGGATCCGTCATGATTGCCTGTTCCTCGCAGACTGTAAAACAGGCAGGTGCTCCGCCACTCATGATCTTCGCTTTTCTCCCTGCTTCTGCACCATGAAAATAAATTTTTCCCTCGTGCCAGATAAAATTCACAGGAATGACATAAGGCCCGTCACTGTCGGACAAACCTAGAAAACCGACATGCATCTGCTGCAGAAAGCAGTCTATTTTTTCCTGATCATGGCATGCCAGCATGTGTTTCCGCATCTCCTGCATTGTATCCACCTCACTGTTTTTCGTATATACTCATTATAAAAATCCGTGTATTGATAAGAAGATACAGATTCAATTATTTTTACCAGTACAGACGGGAGATGAAAGCAATGGAAATTTATCCGATTCTCGACGAACACTTGCCGGAGGCGTTATATGTTCAACTCTATAACTATTTTAAACGTGAGATCGAGTCAGCCTCTTTGCCGGCCTGTTCGCGAGTGCCATCGATCCGATTTCTGGCCGACCGATTACATATTAGCTGTACAACCGTACAAACCGCCTATCAGCAACTACTTGCCGAAGGGTATCTGACAAGCCGGCCACGCAGCGGTTACTATATTGCCGAGCTGGACAGCAGGGCGTTTGCCGCTGCACCATCCACTCATCATCCGGACCGTCCGATTGATAAAAAAGCGCAATTTGCCTGCGACTTTTTCATTTCGGCAATCGATACCGCACATTTTCCGCTTACTCAATGGAAGAAATGCGCCGACAGGTGGCTTACCCCGTCCATGTTCAACTACGGCGATCCACAGGGTGAGCCGCACCTTCGGGAACTGTTAGCCTCTTATCTGCACCGTTCCCGCGGTGTGAACTGCCGGCCCGAACAAGTTGTGATTGCTGCCGGGACAGAAAGTATTCTGCGTCTGATCTATCAGTTAATTGAATGGAAAAACGGGGTACTGGGCATGGAAGATCCGGGCTATCGCGGTGTCCGGCGATCATTGAGAGATCAAAACATTCACCTGCTCCCCATTCCTCTTGATAAAGAAGGACTTTCAATCCGTGAATTAGAAAAAACTGCCGACGCCGTCTATATCACTCCGTCGCATCAGTTCCCGCTGGGTATGATCATGCCGGTTTCCCGGCGTCTTCAGATATTATCGTGGGCCCATAACAGACACAGCTGGATCATCGAAGACGATTACGATGGTGAATTTCGCTACCGCGGCAAACCGATTCCTTCCATGCAGGGAATGGACCGCTATCAGCGTGTGATTTATATGGGTACATTTTCAAAAGCACTGACCCCGGCGATCAGAGTGGCTTATATGGTCCTGCCTCTCCCGCTTCTCGACCGCTACCATCGTCTGGAGTGGCGGCAAACTGCTTCACGCCTGCATCAGCAAACTTTAGCACAATTTATAGAATCCGGGCAATGGGAAAAACACATCCGCCGTATGCGGACACACTATCGGAAAAAGCAGGAGTTACTGCTGGAGTCGATCAAAAGCATCATGGGAAGACATGTCACGGTCAGCGGTCAGGCTGCCGGACTGCACATTGTGCTCTATGTCAATAGTACGGTTCCCGCCGATAAGCTCGCTGCGATGGCCAGGGCATCCGGAATCAGGGTTCAGAGCACATCCGGCTATCTGATTCAACGCGATAGCATGCAGAAGCTGCCTCTTTTACTTGGATTCGGCGGCCTGTCCACCGAAGAGGCAAAGCAGGGAATAAAGCAACTGAACAAGATATGGTCGCCTTATTATCGATAGATTGGCAGAAAAAAAGAGAAAAAGCCTGTCACTTTTCCTCCCACTTTTTTCAACATTCTGTCAGTCATCACTTGTCTCGGACTCTGGTCAGCCGTAAACTGTTCAAAGTCACCATTAACGTTGCGCCCACATCCGCTAAAATGGCAATCCACAGCGTCAGCCATCCGGGGAAAACAAGCATGATCGTGGAAAATTTAATTACCAGTGAAAATGAAATATTCTGCTTGATCACCGCCAGTGCTTTGCGGCTTAACCTGATCGTATAAGGCAATTTTGTTAAATCATCAGACATCAGAGCAATGTCGGCAGTTTCCAGGGCAGCATCTGTCCCGGCCCCTCCCATCGCAATGCCCAGGGTGGCTTCTGCCAGTGCCGGGGCATCATTTACACCATCACCAACCATTGCGATATTTTGCCGCTTTCTATGAAACGACTTAATGACATTCAGCTTGTCTTCCGGTAATAGTTCTGCCTGTATGTCCGTAACACCGGCTGCTCTTCCTATCGAGCCGGCTGTTTCTTTATTATCTCCTGTCAGCATCACCGTGTGTTCAATCCCGGACCGGTGAAGTGCGCTGATCACCGGTTTTGCTGAATTCCTTAACTGATCCGCCACAGCAAGGACTGCCAGAAGGCTGCCGGCTGTTCCAAAGGCCAGTACCGTCTTCCCCTGTTTCTGAAAGGTATTGATCCGGGCACGGACAGGCGGCTGTATGCCATCGGGGAGAACTTCTTCAAAAAGCTTTGGACTGCCCGCATAATAAGTTTTCTGATTTATTACTGCTTTTGCACCTTTACCTGTTAATGATTGAAAGTCAGTCACGACCTGATCATGGAAATGAAGTCCGCGCGCTTCTGCCTCCCTGACAACGGCAGTGGCAAGCGGGTGCTGCGAAAGCTTCTCGAGTGCCGTCATTAACGTTAACAGATCCGCTTCATTCCCTTTTATCGTCAGAATATTTGTAACCTCCGGAACTCCTTTTGTTAACGTTCCTGTTTTATCAAAAGCAATGACTTTCAGCGAACCGGCCTGCTCGAGATGGATGCCGCCTTTGATAATCACCCCATTCCTGGCGGCGTTTCCAATTGCCGTTACAATGGCTACAGGGGTTGAAATCACTAATGCACAGGGACAACTGACCACGAGCATGGCTAAACCAAGATAGATCCAGTGCCCCCACGACGCGCCTGTAAAAAGTGGCGGAACAAGGGCAATCAGCAAAGCGCAAATAATGACGGCCGGCGTATAATATTTTGCAAAACGGTCAACGAAAGCCTGCGAAGGCGCCTTTTCTGCCTGGGATTCTTCCACTAAATGAATAATTCTGGAAAGTGTGGTGTCTTCGACTTTCTTCGTCACCTCGATTTCCAGTAATCCTTCTTCATTCAGCGTGCCGGCGAAGACTTCATCACCCATGGTTTTGGCTTTCGGAACAGATTCACCTGTAATAGCCGACTGATTGATCGTTGACGTCCCTCTGACGACTCTGCCATCCATCGCCAGCTTTTGTCCGGGCTTCACGATCATGATGTCACCGATTCGAACGTTTTCAACAGGCATCATCAATTCCTGACCATCGCGACGGATCAGTGTTTCTTTTGGCGCCATCTTCAGCAGAGACTGAATCGACTGTCTGGCCTTAACTGCCGAATAACTCTCCAGAGCTTCGCTTATGGCAAAGAGAATAACAACAACGGCGCCCTCCTCAAATTGACCAATCGCTGCTGCCCCAATAATGGCAATCGTCATCAGCGTATTCATATCAAAATCCAGACGGATCAGACTTCTAAGACCATCGATAAACAGGGAATAACCTCCTGTGAGGATAGCAGCAAGATAGCCGATTGTGGGAATCAGGCTCTGCTCTCCGATCTGAGTCCCGATGATCCAGCTGACAGCGGACAGAACGGCAGAAAGATAGACTTTCCTGTTTGCTTTTCGTTTCCAGAAAGGTTCCTGTTCTTCAATTTGTTCCGACTCATTGTACACCCTCAGGTTTTCAAATGCCCCGGCTTTTTCCAGAGCTTTGATTGTTGTATGGCCAATAACCGTAATCTTTGAAGCACCGAAGTTGACCCTGGCTTCAGAAACGCCCTCCAGCCTTCTCACATTTCTTTCGAATTTTAATGCACAGCCCATACAATCAAAGCCCTGTACGCGATAGGACGATACCTCTTGATCAGACATGAACCTTTTCTTCTTTTCCGGGCGAACGGACCAGGGTGAATAATTGTCTTACGTGCGCATCCTTAAGTGAATAAAACGCCATTTTCCCGTCTTTCCGGCAAGTGACAAGGCCCTGCCTCTTTAAAGCACGAAGATGATGTGAGGCCGTTGCGACAGAAGACCCAATGATGTTGGCAACGTCACAGACACACAGTGCCCTTTCCTGACACAGTGCAAATAAAACCTTTGTCCGGTTTTCATCCGCCATCGCTTTGCATAACTGAACGACGCGGGACAGGTCGTCCCTCTCAGTCTTCAGCTTCCCTTGTATGCGTGTTACCTTTTCTTCGTCATAACAATAAATGTCACATGTATCGTCAGCCAACCCGTCTCATCTCCTCATTCAAATGATTGTTTGATTATATTATAATCTATTTCGTCCATTATTCAAATGAGCATTTGAATATATCCGCGATGAGGCCATCATTGATTTTATTTTCAGATTCTTTAACCTTCTTTGACGTCATATTTATTTCATGCTAGACTGATAAGTAGACTATAAGTGATCGGTTATTCAGCAGCGTGAATCACTGACTCTGTCCTCTGTCTCCGGTACTTTCAGATTTTTTAGCACTCCGCGTGTTATTCGGAAGATACACTACCCTTGATATACCTTCTGATTCTCAAAATAATTAATTTATTCATCTCATTTCTGGTTGAATCATGAATTGATTTTTAAAAGGAGGAGATAACTTATTAGTTTGATAAAAAAATCAGAGAAGTTATCAGACGAAAACAGTAACGATGCCCATATCAGCTTTCGTCGCAACCCTGGTAAGTTTCTGAAAATGATTACGGTCATATCTACATTCGGGGGCCTTGTATTCGGGTATGACACAGGCGTCATTAATGGTGCCCTCCCGTTTATGTCCCGGGAGGATCAGCTGAACTTGAATCCCTTCACTGAAGGGGTTGTCTCCAGCTCTTTACTGCTTGGTGCTGCTTTCGGGGCGGTTTTTAGCGGCAGACTTGCTGATAAAAAAGGACGCCGAAGGATGATTATCTCTCTCGCTGTCCTTTTCCTTGTGTCAACGCTTGGCTGTACTTTAGCACCGACTGCCGGAGTCATGGTCTTCTTTCGATTCCTGCTGGGTCTGGCGGTTGGTGGCGCTTCAGTGACTGTTCCTACCTTTTTAGCGGAAATGGCACTTGTTGGAAAACGTGGCCGCATGGTGACTCAAAACGAATTAATGATCGTGACCGGACAATTACTGGCTTACATTTTCAACGCACTTCTTGCCAACCTGTTCGGTGATGCCTCACATGTATGGAGATATATGCTGGTACTGGCCACTCTCCCGGCTGTCGTTTTATGGATTGGCATGATGTTTGTCCCGGAGAGTCCACGGTGGTATGCAGCTAAAGGAAAATTTGGAAAAGCATTAAGTGTCCTTTCCAAAATACGCTTGGAACATCATGTCAAACCCGAACTGAGGTCGATCAAAAAATCCATCCGTGAAGACCGTCAACTCAAAAAAGCAACATTTAAAGACCTCAATACGCCGTGGATCCGGCGTATTGTCTTCATTGGCATCGGGCTTGCCGTCATTCAGCAAATCACCGGCGTTAACTCGATTATGTATTATGGAACGCAAATTCTCCGGCATGCAGGATTTAATACGGAAGCTGCCCTGATTGCCAATATTGCAAACGGTGTCGTTTCTGTACTGGCCACTTTATTTGGTATCTGGCTTCTTGGAAAGGTAAACCGTCGTCCGATACTCTTCACTGGTTTGACAGGAACGACCTCAGCACTGATCATGATCGGTATTTTTTCACTGACGCTTCATGGAACTGCATTACTGCCGTTTTTTGTTCTGGCGATGACAGTCACCTTTCTTGGGTTTCAGCAGGCCACTGTTGCTCCCGTCATCTGGCTGATGCTTTCAGAAATCTTCCCGCTCAAATTACGCGGATTAGGCATGGGGGTCAGTGTATTTTGCCTTTGGTCAACAAACTTTCTCATTGGCCTGTTTTTCCCGGTCCTGATGAACCAAATCGGCTTATCCACCACCTTCTTCCTCTTTGCAGTTTGCGGAATAGGCGCTCTTATTTTCGTCAAAGCATTCGTTCCTGAAACCAGGGGACATTCTCTGGAAGAAGTGGAACATCTATTTCGTATGATGGATAAGCATGCACAGAGCAGTCAGGCCAATCTGAACGATTAACTGAGCAATGTTTATACCGGTTATTTTATCTTTTTTCGCGTCAAAATGGAATGATTCATTATTAACGGCCTGAGCCCGTACTCCTCAGGCCTTTTTTTCATGCATACGATTTACAGGAGAGCCGCAGCCAAAATATGGACTTACCATCCAATTGTCACAATCGGCACACTACGTGTAATCATTGACAACAATTTCTCAGATCAGTGACAAAAATCATTGAAAACCCTTTCAAAAATAAACATTTTGAATTATGATAACATTCAAGAGCAGTCAAAGGATACAGAAGATACGTACATATTTCAATGACATGTTCCTGTCCCTGGTTTTATTGACTCGTTGTTTTTCAGTCGAGGGTTCAGGTTTGGCTGCCGGCGGCTTCAGTTGTCTATTACGGGAACGGTTCGTTCAGAGAGAGGCGCGGCTATTGGAAACGATCGGTACGATCAAACGGGGGACCGGCGCATTTTGGAGAGCCGGCGGCGCGGTGTTCGCGGGCAGTTTCATTACGTTTGCCAACCTGTATTGCACGCAACCGTTACTTCCGGTTTTTTCGCATCAGTTTCATGTGACGCCGACGGTATCCAGCCTCACTCTGTCAGTGTCGTCAGCCGTGCTTGCGGTCTGTATGCTGCTTGCGGCGGCGCTGTCGGAAAGACTGGGGCGGAGGAGGATCATGATCCTTTCTGTATTTGTTTCGTCCCTTGTCGTGATTCTGACCGCTTTCAGTCCGAATTTCACCACATTGATCATCCTGAGGCTCGCGGAAGGCGTCGTTCTGGCCGGTCTGCCATCGCTTGCAATGGCTTATGTGAGTGAAGAGTTTGATCCGGGAAGTTTAGGCGTGGCCATGGGGTTGTATGTCAGCGGCACGACTGTGGGCGGGATGTTCGGACGAATCGCCGCCGGTATGCTTACCGATATCTTTTCATGGCGTTACGCACTTGCCGTTATCGGCATCGTGAGTCTCCTATGCAGTGTTTATTTTTGGCTCGCCCTGCCTGCTTCGACACATTTTCACGGGCACTCTTTTTCGCTGAAAGAGACCATCCGTTCTTTTGGCCATCATCTGAAATCACCGGTCCTGTTTTCTGTTTTCGGCATCGGCTTTCTGCTCATGGGCAGTT
Source organism: Sporolactobacillus sp. Y61 (assembly GCF_040529185.1). Classification (NCBI taxonomy): domain Bacteria; kingdom Bacillati; phylum Bacillota; class Bacilli; order Caryophanales; family Sporolactobacillaceae; genus Sporolactobacillus; species Sporolactobacillus sp. Y61. Next base: position 556,939 of record NZ_CP159510.1, read on the forward strand.
TCGTAAGCCTGTATAACTATATCGGCTATTTATTGACGGGCGCGCCTTACCGGCTCAGCCAGACGGCATTTGGCTGGATTTTTACCGTTTATATCATGGGGACGATCAGTTCCGTCTGGATGGGGAAGCTGGCCGACCGTTTCGGACGGACGAAAGTGCTCGGCATCGGAATGATCATCATGTTGACCGGCGGTTTGCTGACACTAGCGCCGTCGCTCGTTGTCATTGTGATTGGAGCGGCTGTTTTCACCTTTGGTTTTTTCGGCAGCCACTCCGTTGCAAGCAGTTTAGTCGGGAGGCTGGCGAAGAGTGATCGGGCACAGGCTTCTTCTTTATATCTGCTGTTTTACTATGCCGGATCGAGTCTTGTCGGATCGATAAACGGCGTAAGCTGGAGTCTGTATCGCTGGCACGGGGTTATTCTGATGATTGGGTCTGCGATCCTGCTGTCCATGCTGCTGGAACTTTTAATTATTCGCTTCATGAAAGGGCATGTTGACTGATTGTATTGCTGTTTCGTACACGCGCAGGCAAAATTGGTGGGACTCTTTCGGGTAAAAGGGCGGCTTCTGAAGCGAATGGGCAACAGCCATGAGACGAGCCGTCAGGCAAAAGAATGGACCAGTTCGGGCAAACACTTTGTTTGAAGCGAGTCGGATCAAACGTTAGAATAATATGTATATGGACAAGGAGGGAATATGTTTATGCAGATTTCGGCAAAATCGCTGACAGACACGTATACGCTGAACAATGGCGTGAAGATCCCGGTGGTCGGGTTCGGGACGTGGCAGTCCGCAGACGGTGACGAAGCGTACCAGGCGGTCCGCTGGGCACTGGAAGCCGGCTATCGCCATATCGATACGGCCTGTGAATACCTTAATGAAGAATCGGTAGGAAAGGCAATTAAGGATTCCGGAGTTCCTCGCGAAGATTTGTTTGTAACGACTAAACTCTGGAACTATCAGCGCAAATCGTATGACGATACACTGCATGCTTTTGACGATTCGTTGACCCGGCTGGGTCTGGACTACGTAGATTTGTATCTGATTCACTGGCCAAACCCGATTGAGTACACCGATCGCTGGCAGCAACTCAACGCGGACAGCTGGCGGGCGATGGAAAAAATATATCATGACGGTCGTGCAAGGGCGATCGGCGTTTCCAATTTCCGCGAGAATCATCTTGATGAACTGGCTAAGACTCAGACTGTGGCTCCGATGGTCAATCAGATCTTTCTGAATCCCGGCGATCAGGAAAAAAGTCTGGTAGCTTACGATCAGGAACACAATCTGTTATCAGAAGCCTATTCGCCTCTTGGTACAGGTCAATTGCTCCATGTGCCTGAACTGGCCAGGATTGCCGAAAAGCACGGTAAGTCGGTACCGCAGATCCTGATCCGCTGGAGTCTGGAAAAGGGCTATCTGCCGCTGCCTAAGTCAGTCCACAAACCGTACATTCAGGCAAATACCGAAGTCTTTGACTTTGAACTGGATGACGACGATCTGGCTCTGCTGGCAAAGCTGGATGGTAAAGGGGCACAGCATCAGGATCCCGACACCAATACGTATCGCCATGTCGTTCCATTTCTCAGCAAAGCAAGTAAATAAGCGCGTGTCCGGACCGAATTTGACTGAACCTGGCCCGAACCCGGGCAGCCGGAAAGGTTTTTTTCGGATTCAGTGTTTTGAAAGAAGATATGGGAAGAGCAGAATTTTGTTTTTGTTGCTTTCCCGTTCAGGGACATCTCTCAGGTCATGCATTCTGAGAGATGTTCCTTTTCGTTTTCAACTTTTTTATTGATTCATTTTGTAAGGCTGGTGCTGATCCTGTCAGGCAGAAAAAAATGATCCGCATCATATGCCTTATGCCTTAGCGGAGGCTGATCGGATCATCTTAGTTTATAGCGCTGCATCCGCTCTAAGCGGATATTGCCATCCCGCCAGTGCCTGCACACCGGCGGATTTGTTTTCCTTTTTCTCAGAGAAGGGCATCCCCGCTGACGGCTCTTGATTCATCGTCAGAACAAGGTCCCGACGCCATAAGTAACGAGCATAGTCAGCCCGCCAACCACGACATTTCGCAGCACGGCCCTCCCTTTCGGCGCTTCCCCCAAATGAGCACTGACGTAACCGGTCAGGGCGAGGGCTGCAAGCACGGCCAGAACAGTAAACTGGACCCGGACAGGAGCCGGAAGCAGCACAATCGTCAAAAAGGGAAGAATCGCACCGACGGTAAATGAAAACATGGATGAAAAGGCGGCATGCCACGGACTCACGTATTCACCCGGTTGGATGCCAAGTTCCGCTGCGGAGTGGGCGGCAAGTGCATCTTTGTTCATTAAATCGACGGCCACTTTCCTTGAAAGTTCCGGAGACAGCCCATGATCTATATAGATCTGTGCAAGTTCCTTGATTTCGCCGTTATAATCATCTCTAAGTTCTGCTTTTTCAATATCAACCATTGCTTTTTCCGTATCTTTCTGGGTGCTGACAGATACGTACTCGCCACCGCCCATCGAAAAAGCACCCGCCAGAAGCCCCGCAAGTCCTGAAATCAAAATCGTCATCGAGTTCGTCGTCGCGCCGGCAACCCCAAGGACGATACCGGCTGTCGACACAATGCCATCATTCGCGCCTAACACCCCCGCGCGTAAAACATTCAATTTCTGATTCATTTTACTTCCTGATTGTTCCTCTGCCATAAAGATACCTCTTTTCCTGAACTGATCGTCCTTCCTGCTGTTCCCACAAATCTCTACAGTGAAAATCAATTATTCTAATTGATAATGGGAATCATCATCAGGACCCTGAAAACGCACCAAGCTGCCACCATTTAGGTGACAGCCTGGATACAATACATTATAATTATTTTAATAATATAATTATCTTATAACGGACCGGAGAAAATGTCTACCAGAAAAGCACAACATTCCCGATGTTGCATGGTCCCGGACTTTTTCCCTGACAAAGATGCGAAGCTTATAACATACGCTGTGATGATCCTGCCACCGTTGCAGGTTGTTATACCGGCAAGATTGCCCTATTATTCATTCTCTTAAAAGATGAAGGTGCATACGATGAAAATCCTGCTCGCTGAAGATGATGTGCGCCTCAGCAGGCTGATCATGAAAATGTTGAAAAAAGAGCAGTTCACTGCAGACTGGGTTGAAGACGGGAAAGCTGCTTACGATCAGGCTGCAACAGGCAACTACGATGTTCTGGTTCTGGACTGGATGCTCCCCGGACAGAGCGGAGTAAGCGTCAGCCGGGCACTCAGGGACAAAGGATACAGCGGCGCTATTTTAATACTGACGGCGCGTGACGCGCTGGAGGATCGTGTCCATGGTCTCGACTCCGGTGCTGATGACTATATGGTCAAGCCGTTCGCTTTTGAAGAACTCTTTGCCCGCATACGATCGCTCTCCCGAAGAAATTTCTTTCCACTTGAAAAGAACGTCATTCGAACCCATGATCTGGTCATCGACCTGTCCGGTCATATCGTAAAAAAGAGTGGAAAGACGCTCATGCTGACCCGCCGCGAGTATCAACTACTGATCTATCTGGTTAAAAATAAAGGGAGAATTCTTACAAAAGAGATGGTCATTGGCAGCGTATGGGAGGAAGCGAGTGACGTCACATTCAACACGATTGAAGCTTATGTAAAGCGTCTTCGCCGAAAACTCGGCCTGTCGAAAAAAAACAGTTATATTCAGACTATTCGCGGTCTCGGTTATATGTGGGTGGATTAAGCATGTTTAAACAACTGCAGAAGAGGCTGACGCTGACATACAGCCTCTTCTTTTTTCTTACACTTGCCATTCTTTTTGTGATTCTTTACTTTGTTTTTCAGAACATGATCTATCAGTCAGCCGAGGGGCAAATCGAAGAAATGGCGAGCAATCAGGCGACAGCGTTCAGCAAAGGACAGCGGATCAACAGCGGGCAATCAGAAAACTCTCCTTATCTGATAGGCCTTTTTTCGGAAAGCGGCAACGATCTTATCGATAAATGGAAATTACCAGACGACTTGCAGGATGATTTCGCCAGGCGGATCGCTGACCACAAGTTTTCCGGATTGATAAAATACAGATCTGCCGGAAACGGAGAAGACCTGCTGATCTATGCAATAAAACCCGTCAATTACAATCATGGATCTGCTTCCGGTTACCTGCTGGTTGCCAATGAATTGAAACAGACCCATGAACTGGTTGAAAGCTGGTTCCGTCTGCTTGTTGTGCTCGGTCTCGCCGCCGCCTCCTTTTCGCTGCTCATCGCCCACTTTCTGGCCAGACGTGCTGTACGCCCGATTCAGCAGAATTATGAAAAACAAAAAGCATTTGTCACCAATGCCAGTCATGAACTGCGTACGCCGCTCAGCGTGTTTTCTGCTTCTCTTGAATATTTTGAAACCGAAGAAAGGCATCGCATGTCCGAGTCATCAAAAGAAACCCTTCGTGATCTGAAGTCTGAAACAGCTGAAATGACCATGCTGATCCGCCATCTGCTGACGCTCGCTAAAGCAGACCAAAACAAGCTGTCAATCATTCGATCAGATTGCGACGTGCTGCATATTTTTCATGCTGTGATTCCGTATTACCGTCAGAGAGCGCTGCGCGAAAACAAGTCTTTCACAGTCAATCTCCCGAATCATCCGTTAATCATCCATGCGAATCCGATCGAAATAAGACAGCTCCTGACCATTTTCCTTGACAACGCCATAAAGTATACAGAAGCACATGATGAACTGGCGCTAAAATCATGGGCAGAAAAAGACGGCCGGAATTTCTGCTTCGAAATCAGAGACACCGGTATCGGCATAGCCGAAGTCGACCAGAGGCATATATACGACCGGTTCTACCGTGCGGAAAAGGGAAGGGCGCGCCAAAGCGGCGGGAGCGGACTCGGCCTGTCGATCGCCCATGAACTTGTTGATGCCTATCATGGACAAATCCGCTTTGAAAGCAAAGTTCATGAGGGAACTGTTTTTCAAGTCGCTCTTCCCATTCTCAGGCATCGCAGATAATTGAACTGGAACAACCAGATAATAGCCTTACGGATAACCTGATTCTGAAATATCATGAATTGTTCAGTTATCTTTCAGTTTCCTTTTGTATCATGATGGCAGAAAAGGAGACGATAGATATGTCTGGAATACCGCTTCACCCGTTGCTTGTCCATTTCCCGATTGCGCTGCTCCTCATGGGAACCGTTCTGCAGATTGTCGCAATTTGGAAGAAAAAGTTTTTTGATAAAGCCGCCCTGCTCCTGTTGTCGACCGGATTCATTTCCGGAGTTGCCGCCTATCTTTCAGGAGGGGGAGCGGTCAGGTTTGCCGCTGCGCATTGGGGCAGTGCCTATAAGTCGCTTGCTGAGATTCACGAACTGTACGCGTTCGCCACGATGGTGCTGTTTGGTATCGCCATCAGTTTACGCATGCTTCTTCATTACTTTCGAAGAAAATTCCTTATGCCGCTCATACTGGTCTTTTGCATCCTGGGATCGGTCACTCTGGGCATAACCGGCCATTACGGCGGCCAGATGGTGTACGTTCAGAAGCACGCCGGGTCCGCCGTTACAACGCTGACTGTCAGTCGGTGAATATACAGTTTTATTGATTACTGGTCAAATGCTTCATGTTGATGTGATCCTAAAATAAAAAGTGGCTGTCTTTTTCCCCGCCCCCGTGACTATGTGTCAGAGCGGCTTCATAAAGTAGCTTATACGGGGAGGGAGCTAAGTTGCAGCGGAAATTTCCGAACTTTACATCAGCACATTTTCTAAAACAGCATATCTTTGATACGGTTAACTTTTATGCACCGCGATGCGCAGATCATGTTCATGGTGGATATATCAACTGCTTTCTTGATGACGGAACCATATGTGATTATGAAACGAAGCAGCTTGTGGGTCAGGCAAGATTTTTGTTTATTTTCAGTGTGGCATCCATGTTGCATCCTGCCCGGGCGTACCGGCAACTGGCAGAGCGCGGCATTTCATTTTTGCAGAACCATCAACACGACCCCGTTCATGGCGGATACTACTGGGAATTGAAAGGCCAATGTGTCACTGATTCAACGAAAAAAGCATATGGCCATGCCTTTGTTCTGTTAGCCGCGGCTATGGCAGCAAGAGCAGGCATATCTTCTGCTGTTCCCATGATAGCCGATACATTCGATGTATTAGAGCGCTATTTTTGGAGGGAAAAAGAGGGGCTTTATCTTGATGAAATCTCAGCCGACTGGTCCGAAATATCTCCCTATCGGGGACAGAATGCCAATATGCATCTATGTGAAGCCATGATGACCGCCTATCAGGCCACCGGGAACAGGCGTTATCTTGATCGGGCCAAACACATTGCTGAATCGGTCATGTTTCGTCTTATTCCCCAATCGGGCGGCCTCATCTGGGAGCACTATCATGAAGACTGGACCATCGATTGGACGTACAATTTGGGCATCACGAAAAGTGAGCTGCGTCCTTATGGCTATATTTTGGGTCATTCCATTGAATGGAGCAAGCTGCTGCTGCTTATGGAACAGCTTGAACCCGGCAGTTGGCGTGTACCGATGGCAAAATCCTTATTCCGTTGCGCGCTTCACCTGGGATTAGACCGTGAGAACGGAGGGATTTACTTTAGTATGGCTCCTGGGGGTCACATCATCGATTCGGATAAATACTACTGGGTCATGGCAGAAACGTTAGGCGCATCAGCACTATTTGCCGTATATGATCGCAGCAGTCTGTATCTGTACAATGATCTATTTGCCTATTGCCGGACCTATTTTATTGATCAGCAAGGAGGAGGCTGGTATCAACTGCTTAACAGGTTCAACCACCGTTACAGCAATATAAAAAGCCCGCCTCCCAAAACAGATTATCATCCCATAACGAATTGTCTTACAGCATTAACATCCTTTTACAGATTATGAAGCGACAAAACCGCCACCGTTAATATGAATGGTCTGTCCCGTGATATACGAGCCATCACCTGAAGCGAGCAGCACATAGACAGGGGCCAGTTCGTATGGCTGACCTGCACGTTTCATTGGGACGTTACCTCCAAACGTTTTCACCATATCAGGTGTAAACGTTGCCGGAATAAGTGGCGTCCAGATGGGTCCCGGAGCAACAGCATTCACTCGAATTCCCTGGTCGACGACGTTATTGGCAAGCGCCCGTGTAAAGCTGACGATTGCCCCTTTCGTCGTCGTATAATCGATCAAATCCTTACGGCCAATGTAAGCGTTAATCGATGTGGTATTAATGATGCTGCTTCCTGCATGCATATGAGGAAGGGCAGCCTTTGTCATGTAAAAAAAGGGATGTATATTGGTGTCAAACGTTATATGCCACTGCTCATCACTAATATCCACAAAATGGTTTTGGACAAACTGAACCGCTAAATTATTGACGAGGACATCTACTCTGCCAAATGTTTCAAGGGTGCAGGTGATGACATACTTACAGTGCTCTCGGTTACGTAAATCCCCCGGAAGTAAGAGACAGCGCTGTCCCAGCTGCTCAACTGCCTGCTTTGTTACTCTGGCATCTTCATGTTCATCGAAATAGGCAAGGACCAGATCTGCGCCTTCTTTTGCGAACGCTACCGCCACTGCTCTGCCAATTCCGCTGTCACCACCACTGATGATGGCAACCTGGTTCTTCATTTTTCCGGTTCCAATATAGTGAGGATTATCATAAACAGGTCGAGGGATCATTAAATATTCCAGGCCGGGTTGTCTGGCCTGATGCTGGGGTGGGAATGTGTAGGTGACTTCTTCACACTTGATTTCTGATCCGAAATCGAAGGACTTTGAATCCATGATAACACCTCTTTAGGCCATTTACCTGTAATGTATTCAGAGGAAAAAATAATGTTAATGCCCAGGCTGGATAGGTCCTTTTTGTGTGTCAGTTCCTCCTCAACTGTTGTTTTTAAACCTTATCGTTAAAAGATAGGCCAGAATAATAGAAACGACGATCAGGAAAAGGTCGATCAGGAAGGAGCCCGGAGTTGAATAAAATGCGTTTGAAATATACCTGGATAGATACAGCATAAAAAGGAAGTTAATTATGTATTGGATCCACCAGACTATTTTTTCTATCATATCTAAATCCCCTTCCCATCTCTGTTAAATAGCAATAAAAAACACGCCTTAAGTTCCATTAAGTATACTTTATGGCGCGATATTTAGAAACTACTTTATCAGGCGCATACGCATGTTGTCCTTCCTCCTTAGCTCGAATCATTTGGCGGATGAACGTCCCGGAGTCATTTGCAATCTGCTGTCCCTTTGGAATGAATTTACGGATCATCTCATTGTGACGCTCATTCAGGAATCCGCGATCAATATAATCGTATAACGTACGCATCCGGACCCTGACCTTGTTTGTCCACTTCGGATCCCCTTTCTGCTGCACCACAGATCGCGTCCGGAGACCATCTGTCTGGAGACAGGATCTCTTCTCGGCACAGGTGAAGGCAGACGAGTCCTGTTACCCGCGATTTCTTTTTTTAAATAGCTGATGTAATGGGTTAGCCGCATGTGAATCACTTTTCAGACGGTAACCCCTTCTTATTTTTTCCGGTTGCTTTTCTTTGATGCGTCCCAGGGGCATCACCAGCATCAGCAGAGAATCAGCCCGCAGCGAATATACATTTTTTCCATACCTCCCTCGTCACTCACCTGCGACACGGTTCACTGTGACGCGGCAAATAGTAAAATAAGCAGAGATTTTCCGGTTAGGGGCAGAACGGAAATCTTTTCCGGGGGGGTATATAAGCGGATATTTTCCGATTATGTCAGGCAAAAAGCTCCATTTTCCCGTTTCTCCAGTCAATAGGCGGAGTCTCTCCGTCTATTTTAGCTATTTATAAATTTAATGACTCCGTAAGCGGAATTTTTCCGTCTATTCATCTGATCATGTGCTTAGCCTGATCCCCCCAACCGATAAGAGTGGATCCCAGGTCACTTCCACCAATATTTTCCATATGGGAGTCAATTTCCCCGATAGTCCCTGATTTTTGACCCTGCGACTTCAGATTTTTCCTCTATTTTGAGAGAAAATGATTTCATAACTCGTTATAATCCCTTTTGACACATGGGATTCCCCACGTCAGAAATAGAAACAGCCATGCGTGCATGGATAAGGTATTATAATGAGTCTGGCATTAAAGAAAAACCCGGTGGTCAGAGTCCGATTGAATTTCGGATTTCAACCACCGGGCAAGCAGCTTAAAACGGTGTCCAACTTTTGGGGTTGTCACTTTCCTCCTGTTAAGGCTTAGTCGCCTGAATGTTCGATGAGACAATATATTCTTCAATCCCTGTTTTCGGAGACCAGTCCCTGATAAATTCTTTTGAAGTGTCTTTAGGTTCAATGCTTATATCCTGAAAGCCAGCATCTTTCAACATGTTTTCCAAATCACTGATCGATGATGCACCGGAGATACAACTGGAATAGGAGGTATCGAGATCATTCTTAATCTCCGCAGGCAATTCTGCTGTCAATACAACATCAGAGATAGCAAGCCGCCCCCCTTTTTTCAGAACCCGGTATGCTTCTTTCAAAACCTGAGGCTTATCCGGTGCGAGATTGACCACGCAATTAGAAATGATCACATCTATCGTTTGATCTCCGACTGGAAGATGTTCAATTTCTCCGAGGCGAAAATCAACCTGATTAAAGGATCCTTTAGCTGCATGACTCCGTGCTTTACTGATCATTTCCGGCGTCATATCCACACCGATAACGTGTCCCCTGGAACCAACCTGATGGGCGGCGAGAAAACAATCGAATCCGCCTCCACTGCCGAGGTCGAGAACAGATTCACCCGGCTTTAATGAAGCAATAGCCTGCGGATTTCCGCATCCCAGACCCAGATTCGCTCCTTCCGGAACAGCGGACAATTCCTCTGCTGAGTAGCCGAGTTTCGCTGATACGTTGTCGCGTTCTGCAGATGAATTACAGCAGCAGCCGGCATTGGAAGAACAGCAGCCTGAAGCTGCTTCAGGCGCCACTTCAAGGGCAATTTTTTGATAACGATGACGAACGTTTTGTCTGATTTGATCGTTAGAAAGGCTCATAAAAGGTTACTCCTTGTTTCAATTATTTTAATAAGGTTTCTAATCGCAATACTGTAAAAAACTTTCTGTTGCAATAATTGATTTATTATCACTTGTGATTCGTGCTTTTAAACCAAGTTCAGCATGACGCTTTACTTTTACCCAAATAGAATCGTCGATAGATATACACCCACCAGAGTAATAAACAAAACAGGGATAGTAATCACTATGCCGATTTTAAAGTATTGCCCCCATTTAATTTTTACGCCTTTCTCTGCAAGTACATGGAGCCACAGTAGAGTTGCCAGCGATCCAATTGGGGTCATCTTTGGTCCAAGATCGGCACCGACAACGTTTGCGTAAACCAGGGCACGATGCATGATGCCGGTCATTGACGTCGCATCAATAGACAGAGCATTAATCATTACGGTCGGCATATTATTCATTAAGGCGGACAGAACGGCAGAGACAAAGCCCATCATTACCGTTCCTGCAAAAAGTCCACCCCTGGCTCCTGTTTCAATCACGCTGGCAAGCAGTTGAATAATCCCCGCATTCCTTAATCCGTAGACAACGACATACATACCTAAAGAGAAAAAAACGATCGCCCATGGTGCACTTTTCAGAATCACTTTTGTATGAATTGCCGGGCTTCTGTTGCCGAGTATCAAGAAAATAAACGCGATGGTGAGCGCAATAAAGGATACTGGAATGTTAAACAGACTGCTTACAAAATAACCTGCAACCAGTATGATCAGGACAAACCAGGAGATATGAAACATACGAATGTCTTTCAATGCTGATGAAGGGGTTTTCAGATCAGAGATCTCATATTGATGCGGCCAGTCCTTATGAAAATAGAGATACAGCACCGTAACACTGGCTACAAACGAAAAAAGAGTTGGTATGAACATGTGTAAAGCGTAACGGCTAAATGTGATGCCAAAGAAATCAGCTGAGACAATGTTCACCAGATTACTGACAACAAGTGGCAGCGACGTTGTATCGGCAATAAACCCACAGGCAATCACGAAAGGAAAAACACGCCGTTCATCAAATTTTAGTGCCCGAACCATGGCCAGTACGATCGGTGTCAAAATCAATGCACCCCCATCGTTGGCAAACAAGGCAGAGATGACCGCACCCAGTATGGAAATGAAAATAAACATCCGGATACCGTGCCCATCAGCCAATCGTGCCATATGGAGCGCTGCCCATTCGAAAAAGCCGATGTGATCCAAAATCAATGAAATAATGATGATCGCAACGAATGACAGGGTTGCATTCCATATGATTCCGGTGACGGTCCAGACATCATTGAAATGAACCACACCCACAAGCAGGGCAAGTACGGCACCCCCGCAGGCTGACCAGCCAATCGAAAGATTTTTCGGCTGCCAGATGACCAGCGTCAGAGTCAGTAAAAATACAATTATAGCTAAAACTGCAGACATCCTGTTTTCCCCTTTTCTCCCTGAACAAAAATTAAAATAAAGCCAAAAATAAAGTGGAGCCAGAATTTAGTAAATTCTAACTCCAATGTAAGTAATGGAGGATGGCTTAGCAGCAACCGGAAGGCCCGCACCCACAACCTCCTCCGTCAATGACCAGACTCCCGTCAACAACGCTTATCGTCAGTGAATCTGTCTGCTGCCCGGTTTCCTGATTCATGATCACCGGGACACCATTGATTGGGGTTGGCTGCTCACCTGATTTCTTATGATCCAGAGCAAATCTCAGTGAAACGCCGCAGCAGCCGGGTTGGGTATCAACACGCAGACAATCGCAGTTGTGTTCCTCCATACTTTGACTAAGTATTTCTTTAGCTTCATCTGTAACCTGCAACATTTTTCTTTACTCCTTTTGATGTATTAAGAAATTTTGAGCCCCTGTACTTTCATGCCTTTTCCCAGCCAGGGAATGACAACAAAATGATGTCCTGAATCCTCCGCTATGCGATGAATCCATGTACGCTCGGCCCTTGCCCGTGTTTTCAGCAATACATTTTCCGTCTGTGTGATCATCAGGCTCTGATTGATAACCCACCAGGCTGGCACGATCCCGGCACGCTTCAAATCTTTTGCCAGTCGTTCAGACTCAAACACCGGTGTGGTCTCTGCCAGCGTGACAATGACAACCGCTGTTTCCCCGGATCTCTTAATCGGGGCAACAGATGCTGAACTGAGGCAGGGACTTCGCCGGCCGAATGAGCTATTTCCCGATGATAGGCTTCTGTACTATCCAGAAGCAGCAATGTGTGTCCGGATGGGGCGGTATCAATCACAACAATTTCATTTTTAGACCTTTCAACGACATTGGCGAAAGCACGAAAGACAGCAATCTCTTCTGTACATGGTGATCGAAGGTCTTCCTTCAGATAAGCCAGACCTTCCTCATCCAGTTGATCCCGCGAGCGATCCAGCACCGTCTTCCGATAATCCTCAACCTCTTTTTTCGGATCAATCCGGCTTACTGTAATCTCTCCATACTCTGAGGAAATGGGATCTAAATGGCCGGCCGGATCTGTCGTCGTCAGGTGAACCTTGTTCCCACGCGCTGCCAGTTCCACAGCTATTTTTCTGGCAATCGTTGTCTTGCCGACGCCGCCTTTTCCCATCGTAAAGATAATACGCTGTTTTTTCTTAAGTAAATCATCAATCATTACCTGAAGTTCAGGGTACCCGGCAGAGTCTTCTCCATGTGTCTGGCGTTCGTTCCCTTTATCTCCATCTGAAAAATGGTCAGATAATAATCGTCTGATGTTTTGGACACCAGTCATGTTAAAAGGCGCAAGAAAAATATCGAATGACTGCAGGTCTTTCAGTTCTTCAGGAAGATTGGCCAGTGCCTGGTTTTCTCGTTCCAGAAAGGCAGCGGCTAAAGCATCATCCGCGCTCGCTCTTTTCATTCGTCCATTAATCAGCAAATACTGATTTTTTATTCCTGTTTTTTTCAGCTCTCCGGATGCCCGGGCCGCTTCTTTTATCGCTGAAGTCTCCGGACGGGTAACCAGCATCAACATGGTTTTTGTTCGGTCCGAAAGCGCCTGAACCGTTTCTTTATATTGCTTTTTCTTATCGCTTAAGCCGGCAAGCGGGCCCAGGCAGGAAGCACCATGTGTGTTCTCCTCGAGAAATCCGCTCCATGCCGTCGGCAGCTGCAGCAGGCGCAGAGTATGTCCGGTAGGTGCCGTATCAAAAATGATGTAGTCAAACGATTGAACAACTGACTGATCCGTTAGCATTGAAGAAAAAGCATCAAAAGCCGCAATTTCTACAGTACAGCTTCCGGAAAGCTGCTCTTCCATCTGTTTAACGGCTACATCCGGTAACTGATCACGGTAAGGACCAACAACTCTTTCCCGGTACTTAGATGCCGCTTCCTCCGGATCCAGATTTGAGACAAAAAGATTGGGCACCTCAGGTATTTCTTTATATGCCATATTCAGTGGCGTATCAAAAACATCTTGCAGGTTGGAGGCCGGATCCGTGCTGATCAACAGTACCTTTTTCCCCTCGTCTGCCAAGGCAGTAGCTGTCGCGCAGGCGATAGAGGTTTTTCCGACCCCGCCTTTCCCTGTAAAGAACAGGAAGGGTGTTAAATCCATGGATTGAGGATGAAACAGGTGAGACATTTGAATCTCCTTCTTTCCCTTACTTGTTCACCACGTTAAGCTTGATTTGAAACTGCTGCTTTTTACCGATTTCGTCAATGGATACTTTCGTCCAATCAGCCAGTTCCTGATTGCTGGGATAATTTCCCTTTTTAACGACCTTTCCATCAGCAATCGTTACAGGAAGCACATCCATGCCTTCACTTTCCAGCAGATCCTGGATGGCCTGGTTTTTAGCAAAAGCCCCCGATGGTTCGTTAAATTGAAACGGGAGATATTCACTCCGCCCTTTCTCAAATTGTGCACGGCACCGGTGATCCGGATCAGTTCCGGATCAATACCGGGTCCGCAGACACCGGTTGAGCAGCACATGGCTGGTTCAAAAATCTGGATGGTTTTCATCAAGACTCATCTCCATTTTTAATGATTCAGTGACTTCTCCTCTTCTGCAAACTGTTTGATTCGTTTACCAATGCCATCACGGACACGCTGGAACACCGCCCATTTTTCTACCTCTGTTCCCTGTGCTTTTGCCGGATCCTCGAACCCCCAATGTTCTCTTCGAACATGAGGAGGGGTCATTGGGCAACGTTCTTCTGCATCACCACAAAGCGTAACCACCAGGTATGCCTGATTTAACAGGTTTATGTCGATGACCTTCGACCCCTGCATCGAAATGTCAATACCGACTTCTTTCATCGCTTTTACCGCGTTCGGATTTAATCCGTGGGCTTCAATTCCAGCTGAACGGACGTCAAATTCTTCTCCTAAATATTTTTTACCAAACCCTTCAGCCATCTGACTGCGGCAAGAATTACCGGTGCAGAGAAAGTAGATGATTTTTTTCATGTGGACGATTCCTTCCATTTTAACTAACAACTGATTTGAGCCATGCTCATATCACTTAATGAAATATTAGTTACACTCAGAGCTTCCGCATCTGCCCACATGCTGATCCGGCAGAGAATCAATAATGACAGACACATAATCTGGAACTGATTTGTTCAGACTGTAATACACCCAGGTCCCCTGTTTTCTTTCCTGGATAATGCCTGCCAGACGCAGTTTTTTTAAATGCTGACTGATCGCCGGCTGCGAAGCATTTAGCAGGTCAACAAGTTCACACACACACAGCTCCCCGTGCTTTAAGTAAGAAAGAATCGTAAGGCGTGTTTTATCACCAAGCAGTTTAAGCAAGGAAGAAGTTTCAGCGACATCTTCAACTACTGCGTTCATATATTCACCTCCGCTTATATTCCCTAGCCTTTATATTACTGCAAACTTATATATGTTGCAATGAGAAACCATGCTCTTTGAGACATTGAAGCAGAAAACCGGATCAGGTCTGCTGAGCGTTATTTCAGCCGTCTCGACCCTCAGCGTAATCGTGCAATTTTATCTTCTGTCCAATGATTCGTTTGGTTCGGCAAACAATCACCCCTGAAAAAGAAAAGACTGCTACTATGATTAACTCATAGCAACAGTCTCAGTAAAGAACTTTATTCGATAGTACAATATATCTTACTTACTTATTTACAATTATTCCACCGTTACCGATTTGGCCAGGTTTCTGGGTTTATCAACATCGCATTCGTTCTGCAGGGCCGCATAATAGGCGATCAACTGCAGTGGAATGGCGCAAACAAGTGGTGTCAGGGCTTTGTGCACTTTGGGGAGCACAATCTGGTCACCGGGCTGGCTGGTCACACCATCCATACTGATGATACAGGTATGAGCGCCGCGCGCCGAGACTTCTTCGACATTATTTCGGATGCTGTTATTGACATTTTCCTGTGTGGCAAAGGCGAGAACCGGGGTTCCGTCTTCAATCAGGGCAATGGTACCGTGCTTCAGCTCACCGCCTGCAAAGCCTTCCGCCTGAATATATGAGACTTCTTTCAGCTTCAGAGCAGCTTCCATGCAGACGTAATAATCAAGGCCGCGGCCAATATAGAACGCGTTATGTGTGATTGACAGATAATCACGGGCAATGCCCTGAAGCAATGTTTTTTCATCAACCATCTGTTCCATCGCCTGAGCAGCGATACTCAGTTCATGGGTCAGGTCAAAGTCAGGTGTCATACCCTTTCGCTTCGCAGCCGCTACGGCAAGAAGTGAGAAGACAGCGATCTGTGCGGTGTAGGCTTTGGTCGATGCGACGGCGATTTCCGGTCCGGCATAGAGCAGCATTTTATAATCCGCTTCCCGGTAAAGGGTTGAGCCTTCCACATTGGTCATTGTCAGAGTCGGGTAACCCAGCTTTTTGACTTTAACCAGGACGGCACGACTGTCGGCCGTCTCACCGCTCTGGGAGATAAAGATAAACAGCGGTTTCTTCGAGAGAAGCGGCATATTATAGGAAAATTCACTGGAGATATGCACTTCTGTCGGGATCCCTGCAATTTGCTCTATCAACTGTTTTCCGACAACGCCGGCATGGTAGCTGGTACCGCAGGCGATGACATACACGCGGTCGCACTTCGTCAAAGCGTCAACAATGGCCGGATCAACCTTTATATTACCCTTCCCATCGCTGTACTTCTGTACCAGTCTGCGGATGACCGCCGGCTGCTCGTCAATTTCCTTGAGCATATAATGTGGATAAGCACCCTTTTCCGTATCAGCCGCATCAAAAGAAACGGTAAAAGGAGCTCTTGACTTCACGTTGCCGTCCAGATCTTTGATCGTATAGCTGTTCCGCGTGAGGACAACAATTTCCTCATCCATCAGTTCGACATAGCGTTTGGTCTTCTGAATCATGGCTGTCGCATCACTGGCAACGACATTGAAGCCATCGCCCAGTCCGATCAAAAGCGGGCTCTTATTTTTTGCCACATAAAGCGTTTCACTGTTTTCGGAGTCAAGGAGGGCAATGGCGTAAGAACCGTCGATCAGTTTCAGTGTCTTGCGCAGGGCTTCCTCCACACCAAGTCCATCGTTTACAAAGCGTTCAACCAGCTGAACGGCCACTTCCGTATCCGTGTCGCTCTTCATCGGGACGTCAGCGAGATAGTGCTCTTTCAGCTGACTGTAATTCTCAATCACCCCATTATGAACGATGGTGAACCGCCCAGAAGCGCTCTGGTGTGGATGAGCATTCCGACGGCTGGGTTCGCCGTGCGTCGCCCAGCGGGTATGCCCGATACCCAGTGTGGCATGAACAGCAGGATCAACCGATTTTTTCAGAACGTCAATCCGCCCTTTTTCCTTAAACACATGAACGCCGTCGCCATTGAGCAGAGCAATCCCCGCCGAATCGTAGCCGCGATACTCGAGATTAGTCAGACCCTTCAGTAAAATGTCACTTGCATCCTCATTGCCAATATAGCCAACAATACCACACATAGGAATGAACCTCCCTGTGAGGCAAGAAAGCTCAGGGGGCAATCCTGCCCCACTTGTTTTTTTGTGCTTACTGTCCGGGTTCTGTCCAGAAAGTTGCCTTCCTGTTTTGTGTGCGGACTTACGGTGCAAGCAAACCGAGAGGCATCCGCCGAGTTCTTCGATAAACCTCTTCCTCGTCAACTATTCCTGATTTTTCTCCGTCACTCGGAATAGTCCAGGCGCTTTCTATTCAGTTCAACTGCCCTCTTTTCCATTTCTGAGTCAAACACATGACTTAGTCTATCAATCCTGCATGCCCTTTCAACTGTTCTTTCTGCTTTATATTTATTCGCAGGAAGTGTCTCCTGTGCAGGGTCATTTTGCCAATTATATAAACGAAAACTTATTGCCTGATCTTGCCGCCAAGCTCAGATTCAATCACTTTGGCAATGCGGGAAACAAATGCATCGCAGGCCTCTTCGGTTGGTGCTTCTGCCATCACACGAATGAGCGGCTCTGTCCCTGACGGACGAACCAGGACGCGGCCGTCTCCCGCCATTTCTGTCTCAACCTGACTGATCACCGCGGCGACAGCCGGCTGATCGGTCACATGGAATTTGTCAGCAACCTCGAGGTTCACCAGTTTCTGAGGATATTTCTTCAGCCCGGCCGCAAGTTCGGATAATTTTTTCCCGGTTGCCTTCATGATGCTGACCAGCTGGAGTGCCGTCAGCATGCCATCCCCGGTTGTCGCGTGGTTGAGGAAAATAATGTGGCCGGACTGCTCGCCTCCGAGTACGTAACCACCGGCACGCATTTCTTCCATGACATACCGGTCCCCGACCTTTGTCTGCTTTGTTTCAATCTGAGCCTCTTTCAGTGTTTTATAAAGGCCAAGATTACTCATGACCGTTGTGACCAGTGTATTCTTATTCAAAAGTCCCTTTGATTTCATATAGGTTGCACAGATATACATGATCTTGTCACCGTCGATCACATTGCCGAGTTCGTCAACAGCAATCAGACGGTCCCCGTCACCGTCAAAAGCAAGCCCGCAGTCGGCCCCTTTTTCGACGACAAATGCTGAGAGCGCATCCGGATGCGTAGAACCCACGCCCTCATTAATATTCTTCCCGTTCGGTGAGGTCCCTATGGTCACAATATCCGCTTCCAGATCGGCAAACAGATGAGGAGCAAGTGAACTGGTTGATCCATTGGCACAATCCAGAGCCAGACTCATCGTTGAAAAGTCTTCATCCTCAATGGTCTGTTTCAGAAACTGGATATATTTCTGACTGCCTTCAAAATAATCACTGGAGGCGCCCAGGTTGACACCGGTCGGGCGCGGGAGGTCATCCTTTTCTCTTGCCAGCAGGGCTTCGATCGTTTCTTCCACGTCGTCACTTAATTTGAAACCGTCGCTGCCGAAAAATTTGATGCCGTTATCAGCTACCGGATTGTGAGAGGCGGAAATCATGACTCCGGCACTTGCATCCATGGCTTTCGTCAGATAAGCTACGCCCGGTGTCGTAATCACACCCAGACGCATGACTTCTACTCCAATGGAAAGCAGCCCCGCAATCAGGGCATCTTCAAGCATATACCCGGAAATACGGGTGTCGCGACCAACCATGACTTTCGGATGATCCGTCGTTTTTGTCAGGGCATAACCGCCTGCTCGGCCCAGTTTAAAAGCCAGTTCCGGTGTCAGCTCACTGTTCGCAACTCCTCTGACTCCATCCGTTCCAAAGTATTTCGCCATTTCCAATCTTCCTGCCTTTCCTTTCAACCTGGTTGCTGCTTTATTGTAAACTTCAGCCGGGTTTCTGTCAAAAGCCTTTTTAACTGATCAGCTCTGAGGAGTAAATTTTTGTGAGGCCCTCCGTGTCATGCGAATAGCTGATCTGATTTTACATATATTTCCAATTCTGCTTTTCCGCTTTTTTTGAAAAAGGGACAAGCCAAATTTTGATGGCCTTTTTTAATTTTTTTTGACTGTAGCTTTGCCTGGCATTCCCCCTTTCTGATATACTGTTCTTAACCGGTAAACCGGACTTGCATCGGTTTCACCAGGCTAGCCATATCCTCCTCTGTTAATCTGCGTGTCCGAATCGCTTCTAACAGGGCTGAGGATATTTCTTTTGCCGTCTTTTTTTGCGTACGGAGCAGTTTTGACCCCTTTTCATATAACTGCATCAAAATATCCGCAATCTGTGTAAGAAGATAGTGATTCTTCATCGCCTGATGATTCTGGCTGTTCACGTGTTGAATGGCGTACTGTACGTGCTTTTGTCGATTAAACCCCTGATTTTCAATCTTCCAGCGCCTTCGCCCAACCGCTACCAACACCTCTGCCTTCTTCTCCGTGATAGGCAGATTGGTCAGAAACAGAAAGGTGTGTGTTTTTTCTTTTTCCTGAACCGTAGCCTCCAGGGCATTTAGTTTTCTTTCCTGGTAGGCGATATCATTCACCCAGTAGGTCGTTGCAGATTGTCCCCGATACTTCAGCGCTTTCAGCGCCTCGAATTCCTGCGCCACACTCGGAATACTGCCTGCTTTGAAGCGAAACATGTATTTCCAGCGGTTAGCCTCACATCGCTGAAAGACTGATTCACACGCATATAGGCTATCCGCCAGGATACAGATGGGCAGACGCTTGAAGGTCGCTTTCAATCGGGTGCTCAGGCGCTCGAAGGCGCGACGTTCACAGTCCTGTTTGGTCACGTCCTCGTGCTCGTTCTCTATAAATTCCGAGTCGATACTCAGCACCATATCCCCAACGACCAGTTTGGCTTCCAGAACGTGATGCTGGTAATCCGTCCAGGTTTCTCCGGTCTTTTTGTGGGTATGTTCGCGTTTCAGGCAATGTGCACAATGCTTCTTGTTAAAGTGGAAAAGCCCGGTCCCATCAATGATAATCCCCCAATACTTCCCCTCGATCCGTTCGGCCTCAAAACACCGCTTTTTGAGGAGCTCCCGGATTAAACCGATGCGAATGTTTTCCAGTTCCTTCGGATCAAGCCGCGACAGGAAATCGTTGATCGTGTCATAGTGGGGCAGTTCATGAAGCTCCTGAGTAGCGAGCATCTTTTGCAGGTTATCGATACATTCTTCACGATTAAGTCCGTTGCTCAGGCTGCGCATGCTGGTGAACTGACAGACATTTTTCAGGATCATCATCCAAAGCATCAAGTCTGAATCATAGGTGACATAACTCTGGTGTCTCGGATCTTTGACCTTTCTGAGCCTGTTGGTGAATCCTTTAAAGAAATGATGGCATATTTTCTGAAACTCGAGAAAATAATTGACGTTCTTCTCCTGCTCTCGTTTCTCTTTCCGTGTAATCATAAGAACCTCCTAAAAAAATAGCACTATTATGGGATTTATTACTGTTAAATTATCTCATATATAGCATTATTTAGGGGGCTGTTGTTGATTTTATCGCGAAGAATTTTTACTCCTCAGAGCTGTTAACTGATGGTTACTTTCAGTTTCCCCGGGTTTGATACGGCAGTCATGCCTTCAGGGACGGCAACAGAAACCTGAACCTGGTGATCGCCCGTATCCAGACCTTTAAGATCCACTTCTGCACGAATGTCGTCCCTGTCCAGACGGTCCATGTCGGAAGCTTTTCCTGTGACTGAAACATCAACAGCACTGTTATGATCCAACGTGGCCCTGCGGTTATCCGACAGATTGGCTGCAGTCACAGGAACAGAGCTGAATTTCCTTGTTTCAGTACTGGCTTCGCTCTGCCCCGACGATGATGATGAACCGGAACTGTCCGATGATGAGCCAGAACTGCCCGATGAAGATGCGCCGGAAGATGATGATGATGAATCCCCATCCTGACCGGAAGCCGGCTTTTCAGAGGGAACAATGTGCACCGTCACTTTGACGGTTTTTGGCGTTACCTTTGTTGCACCCGGCGGTACGGGGACATTGACATTCACTGTTCGATCCTCTTTCAGACCATCAACAGATACAGACAGCGGTTCAATGGCCGTGATCTCATTCAGTGCATCTCCATCTTCAGCGAATACAGTGGCCTGTTTTTCTGAGAGCTCAAGTGAACTTACTGAATAACCATCGGCTGGCTTCCCTGTTGTAATACCCTGAATATCTAATTGTTTTGAGACTCTCGTAATCGGCACACGCACATGTACGGAGGACGGCGAAATATCCGTATTAACCTGGGATCCACTGTTATCGTAAGCGTGCAGTGAGATCATTTTGTCTACTGTGGAGTCCGCCCCTTTGAGGTTAACCACGCCTCTGACAAAGGCAATAGAATCCACCGTTTCTTTGCCTCCGGTAATCGTCACGCGCTGCTGATCGATAACTGGATCCCCGATCTGATAATCTTCACCTATAGAATCCTTATTCAGGATATCCACTGAGACCGGCATTTCTTTACTTGTCTTCTCCTGAAGCGTCACCCGTACCTTACGGGGAACAGGTGTCACCTTAAGTCCGCCCGGGAAGCCTTTCGTCTGAATCTGTACATCATAGGTTCCCGGCTTCATTCCTGTCATGTCAATAAATGCACTTTTACCTGCAAGCGGACGGGCCTTCAGAATCAGGTCATTTGAACCCGTCAGGCGCAGGTTGACCCGCTCAGGGGCTCCGCTGATCACGTACCGATCCGAGTCGTATCTCGCATCTAATTTTACGCTCATCGTCGTCTGCTGTGAACCATCAGCTGTTTTACTGACGTCCGAAGGGGCAGGAGGCTGACCGTTGCCTGCAGTCACAATGGCGTAAAGCATCATCGCAGTGACAAATGATATGATTTTTACAAACCAGTTGTTGTGCAGAAGTTTATCCATGATGTTTTCCTCTCCAGTTGAGAAATGAGGACGAAGCCGGTGCGGGATTGTTCAGTTCATGCTGCAGCATTTCTGACAGCTGTTCTTCTGATATTTCCCGGAACATTTCACCGTTTTTTGTCACCGTGATGCCGCCCGTCTCCTCTGAAACGACGACAGTCAGCGCATCGGTAACCTCACTGACCCCCATCGCCGCGCGATGCCGTGTACCCAGCTCTTTGGAAATAAACGGGCTTTCTGACAGCGGCAGGTAGCAGGCTGCGGC
Organism: Sporolactobacillus sp. Y61; assembly: GCF_040529185.1. Classification (NCBI taxonomy): domain Bacteria; kingdom Bacillati; phylum Bacillota; class Bacilli; order Caryophanales; family Sporolactobacillaceae; genus Sporolactobacillus; species Sporolactobacillus sp. Y61. Next base: position 579,036 of record NZ_CP159510.1, read on the forward strand.
AATGACTTCATTGCCCCGGATGATCACTGCCCCATCATGCAGCGGCGTGTTCGGAATAAAGATATTGATTAATAACTGAGAGGTCAGATTTCCGCTGATCGGAATGCCGGTTTCAATGTAATCATTGAGCCCTGTCTTGCGTTCAATCGACATCAGCGCGCCAATTCGCCTTTTAGACATGTAAGAGGCAGCTTTAACCACCGACTCGATCATCTGTTTATGCTGCTCTTCGACAACTGTTCCTCTGGAAAACAGTTTACCACGACCCAGCTGTTCAAGCACGCGTCTGAGTTCCGGCTGGAAGATCACAATGATCGCGAACAGCCCATATGTAATCGCATTGTTCAGGATCCATTCGAGCGTTCTTAAATGAAACAGACTGCTCAGGAACCAGACCCCGACAATGAGCAATATACCCTTCGCAAGCTGAACGGCCTTTGTGCCCCGGATAATCATGATAACCTTATATATCAGATAACTGACAATCAGAATATCAATAATATCCGTAAGATAGTTTAAAATGTTGAAATGAGCCCATAAAGACATGGCTTTTCTCCTCCAAATCAGCCGTTCGTATCACGATATGAATACGGGGCCGGCGCAATCCTGTACGGCCCCTCAGGCAGACAACAGTAAAGTCCGAATGACTCAGCCGGAAGGTCAGGGTGCATCCGGACACCGTTCACTTCTATTTTTCATTCAGCAGTATGAATCAAACGTAACGGGAGCGGGGCTCCTCTTTCAGGAACGCTCCCCGGGCAGCTTAAGCATAATAAAATGGTCATCATTTTTCTCTGAAAGCTGGTTCTGCCGTCCCGCCCTAACCATAAGATAGGACACCGGAAGCGCGCAGACCACAACAGCCGAAAGCAGGGGATGACGGGATGTCCATGTCCGGATCGCATGCCTTTTTTCTGCGGGAAGGCGTTCCATCACGTGCTGCGTGAAGTCATCCGGCAGCCGCGGGCGGCTCAGCTGATGCAACAGTTCTGTTGACAGCTGAAGCTCGTGAAAATAATTCCGGCAGCTGTCACATGAGGCCAGATGCTGATCAAGCTCTTCCCTTTCACTTATCGTCGCCTCGCCATCCATTACTTTATTCATTAATGCAAGATATTTTTTATTAGAACACGTCATCGTTTCTCACCTCTTGAAGCCACCAGGGTTTTCCGCAGCATTTCCCGGCCGCGGTGGACACGGGTCTTGACCGTACCGATGGGAAGGTCCATCACTTCGCTTATTTCCTTCAGACTGAGTTCTTCAATGTATTTCAGGACCACAGCAGATCGATATTTTTCCGGAAGCTGTGCAATGCCGTGCTGAACCCACTGTTCCGTCTCACTGCGCAGCAGGTGTTTATCCGGGTGGGACGATTCATCCGGATCAGACAGCATCGTATTGAGTGACAGGCCATCCGTTCCGGGAACTTCAGCATCCAGGGAAACGCTGGCCTTCTTTCTGCGCAGGGAATCGATGGACAGGTTTGTCGCAATCCGGAAGATCCATGTAGAAAAGCGACGGTTTATGTCAAATCGATCAATATGGTTATAGGCACGAATAAATGTCTCCTGGGACAGATCTTCTGCTTCCTGACGATTTCCAACCATTCTGAAGCAAATATTAAATACGCTGTTCTTGTATCTGTCAACAAGTTCAGCAAAGGCCTGATGGTCTCCTTTTTTTACTTTTTTGATCAGCCGCTTCTCCTGATGTTCCATCCTGAACCTCTTTTGCAGCAATATTTTATACGATTTGAACCGGCGGAAGTTTCACCCTGACGGTTCACTATCTCACTTTGTTTCATTATTAACAAAACGGGTAACCTGATACTATACGACATATTCTGGAGGTGTCACATGAATAAGCCCCAATTGATCAGAAAAATTGAACAGGCCCGCAATCAAATGATTCTGGCCACGATCAGAGAGCCGCTTACTTCACGTCACGTTCAACACCTGAGTCGTCGACTTGATCAGTTACTGAACAAATATGATCACCTGACTAAATGATTCGTCAGTGCAATGAAATATACAGGCGCATGCCCATGCGCCATTTTTGTTTTTTTCATACGTTTTAGTCACAATGGATTAATCCAATTATACCATACCCCAAAGCGAAATTTTTACGATAAACAAGGGTTTTGACTTATCGAAAAGTATAAAAGGAAACAATCAGTTTACTTCTATACTGATAAAATGATCATCAAAAACTGATCGACAGCGAAAGCAGGTCTCCTGACATCAGGAGGCCTGTGATTTCGTCTATACGATAGCCATGCGAAAAGCAGCCTGCCACCTTCCCGCTTCATTCAGACGTTGACACCTAAAATCTTCAACTGTTCTTTAATGGTGGCCTCAAGTTCAGCAATTTCTTTTTTATCCTGATCCAGCTGTTTGATCACTTCATCCAGATCAATGGGTGGTTCTTCCTCAAAAGTGTCCACATAACGGGGAATATTCAAGTTGAAATCATTTTCTTTGATTTCATCAGGCGATGCAACATGAGCATATTTATCGACGTCTGCACGATTTTGGTACGTTTCAATAATTTTGTTGATATGCTCGCCCGTAAGTTTGTTTTGATTTTTACCTTTTTCAAACTCCTTCCTTGCGTCAATAAATAAAATATCTTTCGTTTTACGATTTTTCTTGAATACTAAAATCGTGGTTGGAATGGAAACGCCATAGAATAGATTCGCAGGTAAACCAATCACGGTGTCAAGATAATTCTTTTCAATGATTGTCCGGCGAATTCGCCCTTCAGCAGCCCCACGGAACAGCACACCATGCGGCAACACAATCGCCATCTTTCCGGTATCGTTCAAGTGGTAAAGGCTGTGCAATACGAAAGCATAGTCTGCTTTCGTTTTTGGAGCAAGCTTTCCGTATTCACTAAAACGCGGATCCTTCAGCTTCGTTTCACTATTGTCCCAGTGAGCGGAATAGGGTGGATTTGCGACCACGGCGTCAAAACTGCGTGGATGGTCGATGCCCTTTGCATCCGGTCCGTCCGGCCAATCACTTTCCAGCGTATCTGCATTATTTAACGTCATATTGTTAAAAGAAACACCGTGCATCATCAAATTCATGCGTGCCAGGTTGTACGTTGTCGTATTTTTCTCCTGACCGTAGAATTTAATCGCGCCAGGTTTATTTCCTCCCGGCAGCTCACCCTGAACGGTCAAAAGCAGAGAACCGGAGCCACAAGTCGGATCATATACAGAAAACGTACGGTCAGATTCTTCTACGCCATCCGTGACTATTTTGGCCAGAACCTTGCTGACCTCATGAGGCGTATAAAATTCTCCGCCTTTTTTACCCGCACTTGCGGCGAATTGACCAATTAGATATTCATAAATCGCACCGAGAATATCTTCTCCGTCTTCACCTTTATAGGCAATCCCGTTAATCAATTTGACGATACGGTTAAGCGATTTGGCACGTTCATTAGTCGAACTCCCAAGACGCGAGTCTCCCAAATTAATATCGTTGAATACACCATGGAAGTCCTGTACCGCCTCTTTATTCAGTCCGGCATTTTTATTGAAGTTATCAAAAATAGTCTGATAATCGCTTGGGATCACCTGGCTGTTATTGATTTTATTGATCAGCGATGCCCAGGTATCGTCCGGTGCAATCGCATAACCTAAACTTGATGAAATATCTTCTAAATATTCAGCCAGGTCGTCTCCTGCGGCCTGTTCTTTATAGGCGTCATTAATGGATTGACCGTTTGCCACATCAATCACATTATAATCTACCAGGTATTGCTCCTGATGTTCTGACAAATAACGATAGAACATAAATGCCAGGATGTAGTTTTTGTACTCTGATGCGTCCATATTTCCACGCAGTTCGTTTGCCATCGCCCAGAGCCGGCTGTTAATGCTTTGTAATTTTTTACTCATGTCTTTGATTTCCTTTCGATTTTGAATTTAAACAAACATTTGTTGCAACAAAGCTTTCTTTAACTTCTTGCAATGATCCAGCTCGCGCTGATGAAGAGTGATGAGGTGATCGAGATTCTTGAAGAAGGCTCCGATTTTCTGTTGTTCTTCAATGTTCAAAGGGATAGTAACCTTTAGCTTAAGGAAATCTTTTTTATTCATTACACGATTTCGACCAGCCCCTCCAGGAGATATGAACTCTAATTTTCTTCTAAATTCTTCTCGTGAAACTAAATAATGAAGGAAATTAATATCAGATTTCCCATCTGCTCTATAGGTAGGAAATCTATGTGACACTAATAATCCATTATCTGATTTATTTGCAATAGCGATTGCATGCTCCCAAGCAAAAGTAATATTTACAATTAAATCATTTTCTTTAACCACAAATAATTTATCCATAGCGACAGTTTTAGGGTCTTCAACCTTCTGATGAAAAGTACCTTTTGCATGTGATCTGACAGAAATTCTTTCATATGGATGATCAGGTTTTGGAACTTTGCGAATAACTTGAGTTACAAGATCATTTACCTTTCGCTGTTCCCAGGCGTGAGTAAATCCTGGAAAGCGAATTTCAGGAACATTTTCACCCTTTTTCGGAAACATTTTTTGCAGCAAACTTTTCTTCTCATCCTGCAAGTGATTTAACTTACGCTGATGAAGGGTGATGAGGTGATCGAGCCCTGCGAAAAAGGCACCGATTTTTTTTTGCTCATCTTTAATTGGAAATGGAAATTTCATATCTTCAAACGTTTGTCTTGAGATATAGAATATTGTTGAACCAGCAGATTCTAATCTCATTTTTTTTTGAACAGTCGAAGATTGAAAAAAAGTATATAGAAAATCTAAATCAAAATCTTCTTTAGGAACTAACCCAATAAAAGTTTGATTTGTGATCAAATCCCGTGTTACCACTGCAACAACCCCAAATGTAGCACTAGCAGAAACAATCAAGGAACCTTTAGGAATTATCCTTAAATTCATTTTCTTTATAGTTTCTTCCGACACATATTGCCCAGAAAGTGAATCATTCAAATACTTACCTTCAATATCTTCAATTCTGGTCCAAGGTATAGTTCCAGAGAATTCTTTTGGTTTATCGCGCATTGGAACAATGAAATCTGACATCACTTCTGAAAGCTTCCGCTGTTTCCAATCACCAGTGAAACCCGGGAACCTTATTTTGGGTACGTTTGTGTTATTTTCACTCATTATCATTGCCACCTAATCTTTTTATCTCTTTTGTCGTCTTAGATTCAAAACCGGGTTTTCACTTTCAACCCTCTCTTGCTGAGCCCGCAATAAAATCAATATTTTACAAGGTCATCAGCGAGTTCATAGATCGCTTCACGTAAACTATTACGGTACTTGATTTTTGAAAGTTTTTGGATGGCTCCGTCGTGTGCCATGGTCTTATAATTAGTGCTGGCCTGAGCGATAATATCTCGTATCTGACCGGTATCGTCCAGGTCCTGTAAACCATAGCGATGGCGACTGAACAGCTCACGCATTTGGCTGCTTGTAATAATATCCGTAATCCCCCACTTAACGCGGAAGTCTAAAAACATCCGGTCCAGACTGATCGTGTTTGCCTGTTGAATGATTTGTTCGCTGTCAGAAAGTTTCACAGGATATGTGAAATCAGCCCCATTCGGCGGGAAATGACCTTTGATAATCGCAAACGCAGCATTGATAATCCTGGACGCATAGTTTCGATCATCCAGACCATTCGCAAATTGTTTAATCTTCTCCTGCGTTTCCCGGGCTGCTTCAGTCTGTCCCTCGTGAACCTGGTTCAACAGTCGCTCAACCAGTTCTGTCAAATAATCATAATCGATTTTAACATCCTTGACGTGCGTCATTTTTAGTTCAATTTCGTATAAGGGAATTTTTTTCTCCTTAGAAATATGCTGCTTCAATTCGTTTGTCAGAACGGTTGTCAGCATCGTTTCCTGTTCAGAAGTCATACCTAATTTTTCAATCAATTCATCAGGGTGATCATAATCAAACCCTGTTTTTTCACCATTAACTTCATCAGGGTCGTATTGTTTCAGCTTTGCCATACCGGCATGATAATCACGTAACAAATTGAGCATATCCTCTTTTTGCTTTTCTGATGGCGGCAGCTGTTGAAATTCACGGGTTAACTGGCTAAGCTTTCCGACAACTTTTTTCACTTCATTAAACACTTCTTCAAATGACTTAGCGGTGAGCCCCTCTTTTTTATTAAACCGACGCCGATCATCGTCTGACAAATCGGCTGAATTTTTATTGGCGTATATGGCAAGTGCCCGATTCATCAATTTTTCATTTTGTGCCGGCCATCTGTAGTTGACCACGCGTCCCCAAGGTTTCTCCTGCATGTCGGCGATACGGTTTGTTCTGGAGTAGGCCTGAATAAGTCCTGCTCCTTTAAGTGTTCTGTCCACATAAAGCGTATTAAGTTCCGGTGCATCAAAACCCGTTAAGAGCTGATCGACAACAATCACAAGATCCAGGTAATTCTTATCCGTTGCCGACTTGTTCAAACGACTCGTCACATCTTGCGTGTACCCGGAGACATCATCCATACCAAAGGACGTGCCGAATTCTTCATTATAGGCTTTGATTGCATCATGCAGGCCCTGATTGGTCGGAAGCATATTGTCATTATTAGAAGCATTGAGGCTGAAGGTCACTGCAACTTTCAGCGTTTGGCCGCCATTCTTCCTGTGTTCAGCATTGACACGCTGAAATTCGTTGAAATACATCATCGCCATGGGCGTACTTGCTTTGCCACCCCCTACATGCGTCGTTAATAAGGCGTTATATTTGCCTTCATTTGAACGATTACGCCAGTTCTTGAAAATATCTTCAACCACTAATCGAACATGATCCGGGTTTTCATCATAGAAGCTTGGTTCAACTGCATCGTCCATATCTTCCTGCGACAAATTTTTAATCTTGTCTTTGATTTGCGCGTCTGTCCATTTGGGATAACGCTCACGATAGAATTTCGGTAAGTATTCCCTCTTCATCTGCTCTTCGTCAATGGTTGTTTCAAAATCAACTTTGAAGCCCAGGACGTTTCGATCGGCAATGGCTTCACGAATCGTATACGCATGAAGCAGCGGGCCGAAGATGTCTTCTGTACGAAGTCCGGTCGTCGTCTCATCAAACATTGGTGTTCCGGTATAACCCACCCATGCTGATTTTTTGAACGCTTTTTGAATCTTTGCGAAACTTTCTCCACCCGTAGACCGGTGCGCCTCATCGACAATAAAGACGATGTTTTTATCAGGCGCTTTGAAAGATGCCCGCTTAACAAGTGTCTCGAGCTTTTGAACACTGGTCACAATGATGTTATTGTCTTTACTTTTGAGTTTGCGATTTAAGTCTTTGGTATTATCCGTATTTTGAACACTTCCAAGTGCATCTTCTGTGCTGTCCGGATCATATGCCTGATAGTTTTCATTTGTTTGTTTCGTCAAGGCGATTCGGTCAACAACAAAAACGACTTTATCCACTTTAGGCATGCGACTGGCAAGCCATGCGGTTTTGAAACTTGTGATGGTTTTACCGGAACCCGTTGTGTGCCATATGTAACCGACCTTGTTCATTCCAAGTTCAAAATCAATGTGCTTCAGTTTTTCAATAACATTTTGCGTAGCATATACCTGGTAAGGACGCATGACTTTAAGCATCTGCTTATTTTTCGTCCCATCCAGAATCATATAATTCGTCGCCATTTGATGGGCCATTGGAATGCTAAGCATGGAATCCGCAAACTCTTTCCAGTTTCGTACGATGGTATTGTCGCTTTTACGCTGCCAGTTAAATGCAAAATCCTTATTGAATTTATCGGCCGTTGTATTGGCCATATACTTGACATTATTTGGCGTGATCGCAACTAAAATCTGCAAGGTTGAAAAAATATCGCGGTATTGATTTTCATCAGCATATTGATGCATTTGATTCAGTGCTTCATTCACATCATGCGTTTCACGCTTCTCTTCAATCTGAATAATCGGTAAACCGTTGATCATAAGTGTCGTATCGAAACGGCGATTTGGCTTACCGGTAATGACCGCCGGCCGTTCAATTTGATTGACTACCTGATAGACGGTATTGCCTGCCCCAATCTGTTTCTGATCGAATACGGTTAAGAAGACATGTCGCCCATCATCCAGATCAATCTCAATTTGCGATACACCGTTTAAACCGTATAAGAATTGCCCCGCTTCATAAGGCGTTTTAAGGTCGGAGATGATTTTCTTTACCTGATTAAATTCAACAGTACTTAGCGGATGATCAAGCGTGTTATGATTATGCTGTTCAAGAATGGCTTTAAAATTAGCCCAAAGCTGATCTGTCGTTTTGATTTGCGGTTCATATTTCCAGAGTTTCGTTTTAACCACGTAATCAAGCGGTTTTTCATGAACTGCAGAATCACCCGTTCTTTTTAAGTGTTCAGGCGCTGTAATGGTTCCACTGGTTATATACTGAATCAGTTCCGTTTCAAATCGGGTTTCATTCATCATAAGTAGCCTCCTCTAACCGTTTTAAAAGAATGACCTTCTCAGATTCTGCCACGCGATTTCGCAGCGCGTGCAAACGTAGCTGTTTAAAATAGACCTCTCCGATATTTTTCTGCTTTTCGATTGATGGAAGCTTTGGCATTTTAAGTTCTTTAAGCTGCCTCAACGTATATTTCAATACTTGTGAACCTTGCAGTCCGATCATCAATTGTTTTCGGATGGTCTTATTTTCATTAAGCAGATAAACCAGATATTTCGAGTCGATGTGATTCTCTGGATCGAGCCTCACATAATTTTGCGTGTAGAGATAATTTTCGTGAACTTTTCTTACCATAGAAGCGGTGCCTGAAGTCAGACTGAATACAACATCCCCGGCGTGCAACGTGTTCACTTTATCCCTTGTACGTATTTGTTTATTGTCGTTATCCGGCGAAACCATGCCAACCAGATCATCTGATAAATCGGTCTGACTGTAAAAATAGTAGAGCGGTGCCTGTTCATCGAAACTTTCAGTGAGCCGAAACTGTGGTGAGCCGCTGACCAGCTCAACCCTCTCACTTAATTTTTTCATAAACACCGTGCCTTTCTAAAATTACGTTTTTGATGATATAAATATATCATGGGAAAATAGATTTTGCAACATAAAATTTTAATTTCGCAAAATTACATTTTAAACAATAAAACATTCGCCGGCTGAAATCGCATAAGCTTTTTTGTACCACAACAAAAAAGCGATCATTTTGCTTCTTCGGCAAAATGATCGCTTCGTTCATATATTCTCCGATGGAGCCTAGCGGGATCGAACCGCTGACCTCCTGCGTGCAAAGCAGGCGCTCTCCCAGCTGAGCTAAGGCCCCATAATATGGAGCGGAAGACGGGATTCAAACCCGCGACCCCCACCATGGCAAGGTGATGTTCTATCACTGAACTACTTCCGCAAAATAAAGGGTGTATAAAAATGCCACCCATTTTAATAAATAAAGTAAAGTGCGGATGAGAGGACTTGAACCTCCACGCCCGGTAAAGGGCACTAGAACCTGAATCTAGCGCGTCTGCCAATTCCGCCACACCCGCATCATATGGTGGGCCATGAAGGCCTCGAACCTTCGACCCTCTGATTAAGAGTCAGATGCTCTGCCAACTGAGCTAATGGCCCACAGGTATAAGTGGTGGAGGGAGAAGGATTCGAACCTTCGTACCCTGAGGGAACGGATTTACAGTCCGTCGCGTTTAACCACTTCGCTATCCCTCCACGGTAAGCGCTGCAAACTATGGTGCCGGTCAGAGGACTTGAACCCCCAACCTACTGATTACAAGTCAGTTGCTCTACCAATTGAGCTAGACCGGCGAAATGATGGAGGATATAGGGCTCGAACCTATGACCCTCTGCTTGTAAGGCAGACGCTCTCCCAGCTGAGCTAATCCTCCATGGTGACCCGTACGGGATTCGAACCCATGAACCCACCGTGAAAGGGTGGTGTCTTAACCACTTGACGAACGGGCCATATCCTTTTTCTTTCGCAATCGACGTTCTTTATTATATCTAGAATGGACAGGCTTGTAAAGTAAAATATAAAAACTTATATTTTCTGAATATTACCAGGCTCTATCAGTCTGTTCTACATTCCCTGCCTTTATACCTGTTTTACACCTATCCCGAAAAGCAGAAATCCCGTCTCGCCACCTCACAGAACATTTACCACCCTGCTCATTTCGACCGCTCCCATGACACGGGCAAAGAGATGGATGAGCGAAAGGCTTTGGCTGTGATTATTTTGAAACCGGGACGTCGCCCAGATATTCTTCAAGCGCAAGTCCTCTCTTAAATATAGTGGTTGCAGCGGAACGTCCGACATATCTCAGATGCCACGCCTCATATTCATAACCGGTAATGGATTCTTTCCCTTTCGGATAACGGATGATAAATCCATATTCATGCGCATGCTGCGTGAGCCAGGCCGCTTCCCGTGTCCTGCCAAAAGCTTCAGTTGCCGCATATTGGCCGTTACGTCCTGATACATCAATGGAAAGGCCGGTTTCATGTTCGCTTGTTCCCGGGCGTGCGCTGTACGTCAATGCCTTTTTTTCTCCATCTTTGTTCACATAATAATTAAAAAGAGAGACCTGCGTCCGATGAGAACGATAAGCCGAGACGCCTGTCAGCCGGATCCCTTCCTTCTCTGCTGCGGCGAACATGTGCTCAAGCGCATGTGCCGCTTCCTGGCGCATTTTCCTTTTCTCAGATTTTCCGGAAAAAATGAAGGGAACCCGGGCATCAACCAGATTCTTTGGCACATAGCTGTCAGGCAGCTTGAAATATTTATTAACAAGAACCAGAGAGCTGTCCGGATCGGCGACAACATGGATCCCCTTCTGATTCATCGCAGACATTTCATGATCCTGTGTAGACGGGCTTGCTTCCTGACTTTGAGAAGACCGGTTTTCTGCTGATTTTTCAGCCGACTGCGACGCATGATCCGGCTCCTGATGAGATTGCGGAGCTGTGGTGCATGCGGACAGAGAAAGGAGCAGCGCTGCCGTCATTCCCATGAATCTTTTGAGTTTCAATATCACTGTACTCCTGTCTATCTTCAAAATTCTTTAAAAACTAATAAACCTATCATCTCACAAAACAGTCACAATAAAAAGGAACAATGAAGGGATACCACAATTTCCCACCCTTGTTCCGACTGCGTTATCCGCTTACCCGAAAATCAGTTTGACGTTAATGATGATTGAGATAGCAAGCGCACAATCAGTCAAGAGTAATTTACGGTTCAGACGGACGGTTTCCTCATGACGTTCCTGATCCGTTCTGGTTAATTGATGTTCCCGATATCCCCTGATCTCCATGATCTCAGCTCCTGTCCGGATTTCTCATACCATGATTCCCGTTTTCTCTGCTTTTATTCCTCATTTTCAGAATAAACGGCCAGTATATAGAAGGAGTTGATCGTTGATAAAGATCTTGTAAAATTACTGTTTTTTCAGTGTATGTGCAGTAAACTTGACAATGGCCGGCTGAGACATCAGCCGCGCATCCGCCTGACCGATTTTACCTGCAGACAGCTGCTTCGGACCAGACTGACTGCTCTCAAACTGCTTACCGATTTTTGCGAATCGTTCCTCATGATAATCCCAGTCTCTGTAAGTGACCCATCGCCTTTCATGATGCTGCAGGACGGGACTTTTCCGCCTGACCTCTTTCAATGTCCCTGACAGATATTCCCCGAGATGCATGGACGTATTATTTCCATAGCCAACCCCGATCAGGAGGACAAATCCCTGCCTGTTGAAGATTCTGCCAAGGGGAGAATCCATGCCCAGTCCGTCATTCAGCGCGTGCCCGGAAACAATCTGATCCCGTCCGGCTCCCCAGGCCGTAAAAGAATAGATCGGATGACTGCTCCGCCGGACGCCGGGAAACATGCGAAATGTTTCTGCCACGCGGCCCATACCGAGTGTCGGTGTCCGAAGCGGGTCAAATGGAGGCATCTCATGGTAAATCGTTGAAATCCAGCTCTGCGGTACGGTCGGATTTCCCCAGTCAGCCGGGTCTGAAACATCGCCACTGTGTGCGGGCATGACCAGCGTGCCTTCTGACGTCAGGACGTCCTGCAGAGCTTCAATCACCGTCACAGGACCGCCGCACACCCAGCCAATCCGGCTCATGGATGTATGGACGAGCACCGTCATCCCTTTTTTCAAGCCAATTTTTCTCAGATCACTGACCAGGCTGGACCGCGTTACAGGCCGCTTCGTCTGTCTGATCACATCTTTTTCACTCATGCTCCATCTTTCCTTCATTCGCTTTTCTTTATGGCATGACGCCTCAGAGAACTTTGCGGAGCCCGGACTCTTTCGTCAGGCACGCTTTGGTTGTTCTTATACAATCATCCATAGAATTTCTGTACGTTCTTATATCAAAAAAAGCACTCCGATCATTTTCGGAGTGCCTGATCATTCAGAATTCTTTGACCTGCCGGATCATTTGACAATCAATACCGGTACTTTAGACCGCTGAACAACACCATGACTGACACTTCCCAGAAACTCTTTAACACCGCTTAACCCTCTGCTGCCGATCACAATCAGATCATATCCGTTTTCCTCTGCGAATGTCAGAATCGCACGCACAGGCTGACCTTCCTCGACAAACGTATGTGTGCTGTTCGGGAGCTTGCGCAACAGGTTGTCTGCTTTCGACACGATCTCATTTCCATATTTAAATGTCGATTCGCGCACTTCACGGTAAACGTCACCGACAATAAACTGGTTGGCCGGTACCGTGACCACATGGAGCACATCCAGTACGGTACGTCCGTCCAGTTCGGTAATTTCAATCGCCTTTTTCAGTGCTTTTTTAGACAGATCTGAATCATCATAGGAAACCAGTATTTTCTTAAAAAGCATGATCAATCACCGCCTCTGACATTTTTTTCATGCCTCAGGAGATCTGTTTCTCTCTCTATTTTAAATCAGACGGACAGATTATGAAAGCAGATTTTCATGTGGGCGATGACTCGTCTGTCCATAAATTTCCGGATGTGACAAAGCAGACCGTCACAATTACCCCCTTACATTTTATTAATATCTGCGTTATATTAAAGTTTGCATAATTAAACATAATAAGTATTATTTGGTAACGTTTTCATTATTTCGTCCAAGCCGGTCTTTCGCGGCTCACTATGCGATCAGATCACCTGAATTCGTTGATAATAGAGGTTGTGTATATGAAAAAGGGATATATTTTTATCGCCTTTTCGGCTTTGTTTTTCAGTACGATGGAAATTGCTATTAAACTGGTGGCTACAGATTTCAATCCGCTTCAGCTTAATTTCCTGCGTTTCCTGATCGGATCCATCATCCTTTCTCCACTGGCTGTCCGCCATCTAAAAGGAAGTGGATTTTCGCTTAACCGGAGCAATGTGCTTTACTTTATGTTTTCGGGATTTATGTGCGTTGTGGTCAGCATGACCTTTTTCCAGATGGCTATTGTGTATTCAAAGGCATCGACGGTCGCCATTCTATTCAGCTGCAACACCGTCTTCGTTATACTCTTTGCCCATTTCTTCCTGAAAGAGAAACTGACGAAGCTGACGATCCTTTCACTTGCCATCAGTCTTGCGGGTATGATCTTCATCGTCAATCCGAAGAATCTGACGAACCCGCTCGGTATCTCTCTGTCCCTGATCGCTGCCGTCACTTTCGCTCTTTATGGGATGGTCGGTCGTAAAGGGAGCCTGAAATTCCACTATGACGGCATCGTACAGAGCAGTTTCAGTTTTCTGGCCGGAAGTATGGAATTACTCGTCCTGATGCTGATCACAAAAATAGATCCGGTCAGCCGGTGGCTTGAGAGTGTGGGACTGGGTGCATTCAGCAACGTTCCGGTCTTTCAGGGCATATCCTGGGGCACACTCCCGACGCTGATTTATCTCGGTGTCTTTGTCACCGGGCTTGGATTCAGTTTCTATTTTCTGGCCATGGAGGAAACTTCGGCTTCAACGGCTTCGCTTGTCTTTTTCATTAAACCGGCACTCGCACCGGTTCTTGCTCTTCTGATACTGAGTGAAGCCATCACGTCGAATGTCCTGGCCGGCATTCTGCTGATTCTTACCGGATCCTGCGTCCAGCTCTATTCAGACAACAAAGAAGCCAGACTTGCGGAACAGAGAAAAGTGGCCCAACATCCGGCACACGCTCATGAAGTCCATGTCAGATCATAATCGGTCTGTTTCAGAAAACGGGAGACTGTATCAGATGCAGTCTCCCGTTTTTTTCATGCCATCGCGAGAGGATTAGTTTCTGATACAAGGCGTAAAAAAAAGATCTCTCTAAGAGATCCAGTTTGGGGAAGTTCATTACTTCATTATTGATTATAGGTCTGACGCAGCTCCGGTCACATCGTACTCCGGTACACTTCTCTCTACTTCTGAGGTCTGATTTTTATCAGTTAATATCCTGCGAACCTGAAGTCACCTGGCACCTGCTTCTTTGTATCGTTTCGGCAAGTAAACGCAGTATGGCTCAGATGCCTTATAATCACCGGTTACCGCATAAGCCCGCGACCGGGATCCGCCGCAGATAAAGCGAAATTCACAGACCCCGCATTTTCCTTTTGTCGAATCTGGATCGCGAAGCGCTTTAAAAACCGGATGATTCCGATAGATGTCCGGAAGCGGCTTATTCCGGATATTCCCGCAATTGATCGGCAGAAATCCTGATGGCTGAACATCCCCTGTGTGACTGATAAACACAAAACCATTTCCATCATTCGTCCCGCGCGGTGCTTTTGCCAGATCGTCATGCGGTCTGCCGATCGGTTTCAATCCGAGTGCCCTGCGTCGCCGGTTTTCCTGAAAAGCAACCCGGCGGTAAAACTGGGCTTCCGTTGTGGAGACGATATAGGGCATTTTCTCCTGCAGATTGAACGCCCAGTGCAGAATCTCTTCGTGCTGCTGCGGTGTGACCGGTTCAAGCTCCCTGCCCCGTCCCACAGGCACAAGGAAGAACAGCGTCCAGACCGAAACGCCGCAGGCTTTCATCAGCTCTGCCATCTCCGGCAGCCTGTCGGCATTGAATCGGGTCACCGTTGTATTGATCTGAAATTTAATGCCCAGTTCATTCAGATAAGAGATACCCTTCATGGTCCGGTCGAAAATACCTTTTACACCCCGGAATGTGTCGTGTGAGGCGGCATCCGGTCCATCAAGTGAAAATGCCCAGCGTGCAATCCCCGCTTCCTGGGAGCGCCGAACCGCCTGTCTGGTCACACGCGGCGTGGCTGAAGGGGTCAGCGACACGCGCATACCCTTTCCCGAAGCGTAAGCGGCCAGGTCGAAGATGTCGTCGCGCATCAGCGGATCTCCTCCGGAAAAAACAAGCAGCGGGTTTTTCATCGAGTAGATCTGATCAATCAGTTCTTTCCCTTCTTCTGTCGAAAGTTCTCCGGGATAGGGGTGAAGCTGAGCCGCCGCCCGGCAGTGTCTGCAGTGAAACGGGCACATCCGGGTCACTTCCCAGATTACAATAAAAGGGTCCTGATTATAATCCCGTGGTATTATCATTTGTTCACCGCTTTCTTATCTTTTCGATTTAAATAAGCGACAGCCTGACCGGCTACCTGCATAGCAGCATCCACACAGTCCGGCAGCCCGACGCCATGCAGCATAGCGCCGCAGGTATACACCCCGTCCATATTCTGAAGAGCCTTCTCAAAGGCCTTTATACGCTGATTATGGTTCACCGTATATTGCGGCATATTATCGATCTGCCGTGTAATGACCGAGAAGAGCGGCGTACCCATCCGACTGATTTTTCTCAGATCATGGAGGGCGGCCTGTTCTATTTCTTCATCACTCTTTTCAACGATTGACGGATTTTCAGGTGTGCCGACATAAGTCCGGACCAGCGCATATCCCTCAGGAGCCGTATAGCTCCATTTGCGGTCCATCCAGCTGCAGGCTGTAATATTCAGGCCTTCTTTTTTCGAGACGACATAACCTGTCCCGTTCAATTGGGCGACATCACTTTTCCTGAATGCCAGCGCAACCGTTGCCGTTGTTGATCTTTTATCCCCGGACAGACGCCACGCTTCAGGAAAGTCAAGAAGCGGTCCGAACTGATCCGGCGTTGCGGCCAGAATCACAGCGTCGGCTGCAAGTTGCGTGCCATCTTTAAGGAAAACCCGTCCGGGCGTCACGCGGCGGACAGGTGTATTCAGTTTCAGTTCATCTGCAAAGGAAGCCAGTTTACCGACCAGCCTGTCCAGCCCGCATGACAGCGAGAGAAAACGTCCCGCCGTCTTCTTTGGCGCACCTGCCTGTTCAGGCGGACGTATACTCTTCATTCCTAAAATGAGGCTTCTGTGTTTCTTTTCAATCGAGGCGAACTGGGGTAAGGTCGCTTCAAGACTCATATCCGACAAAGAGCCGTTATAGATGCCCGACAGCAAGGGGTCGATCATATTCATGACGACTTCACGGCCAAGCCTTCTGCGGAAGAATTCCTCCAGGGAAATATCCTGGTCTTTATAGACGTGTGGAATGACGAGATCCAGAGCGGCACGCAACTTGCCGATCGGACTGATCAGTCCTGTGGTTACCATAGGAAGCAGTTTCGTCGGAATCCCCATCACCGATCCCCTGGGCATCTGCCTGAGCCGGTGATTGACATAGATGTAGTAAGTCCCTGCCTGTGACCGGATCAACTGGTCGCCCAGTCCGATATCCTGGATCAGGCGGGTCAGCGTCGGCTTGCGCGCCATATAACCTTCCGGCCCGCATTCAATCAGGAATCCATCACGATGAATGGTTTTAATCTTGCCTCCGATCCGGCCCGAAGCTTCCAGCAGCACGACATGCGCCTGCGGTTGGTTTTTCTTCACATAGTACGCGGCTGCCAGGCCGGAAATGCCGGCACCAATCACAATCACTTTCTGTTGTTTCAACTTCTTCCCTTCTTTACGTCGAACTTCCGGCTGCCTGGAAAAACAGCAGTCAATATGTTTATAGTAGCATGAGTGCGTCTGTTATACTTTTGTAAGCCGTTTCATTTTATGAGCGTTTTGTGACTTTTTTCAGAGTACAAAAAAGACTTCGGTCACACCGAAGCCTTTTTCTATCTCATTTCTCTTTTTCACATCACAGCCATCTTTTCATGGCTCTCCTTCTGCTTCAACATCCGGATGATCCGTCATCTCTTGGCACGCCCGGGAGCTGTCCTTGCTTATCAGAGCGTTATCGTGTTGAATGGATATAGACGGCCCGCAGCCGATCATCGATAAAGGAGGAACCCATGGCAAAATACCTGTTATTACTTATTCCACTCTACTTATACAGATACAGTTTTCTCTATCCAAATCTTGATGAATGGTTGAATTTAACACTTATCATAAGCTGTCTGATTTTGCTTTACAGACGCACGTCTCTTCACTCCGTCCTGGATTGGATCGTGGGGATTCTTTTTACCGTATATTTTTGTATTCTGTACCAAAAAACCGTTTTTTTCGTCGGGTTCACCTTTTTACAGAACCATGATTTCTCGCCTGAACACCTGAAATTCCTTTTTTCCACGGTCAATCTGATTCCATTCAGGACGATCATCGACCAGATTGGGCAATGGCCGGCAGCAGGGGCAGCAGGTTACCAGCTATCCGGCAATCTGCTGATGCTTGCACCGCTCGGCTTCTCACTGCTTTACTTTAAGTGGGCGAAGAACTGGAAACAGGCTTTGCTGTACGCTTTTCTATGTACCTTTGCCATTGAATTCATCCAGTTTCTTCACAATCTCTATTTTCGATTGTTTTCGATGGGTATGAACCGAAGCACGGACATTGATGATATTCTGTTAAACACTGCCGGAGCACTGCTCGGCATCGGGATATATACCCTCTGGTCGGGCATCACCGGCAGAAGAACGCGCGCGCATCAGCCGAAACAATCGGTGAGCAGCAAATAAGTAATCATCATTCTGCACGGTGGTCATGGAATCATCCACTGAAGCACGTAAGCCTGAAGCAGCGTGATGACTCCGGTAATCGCGACGAACAGCAGACTGTGCAGAATGGTAAACCGGAACAGATCACCTTCTTTGCCTGTCAGCCCGGTCGCCGCTGTTGCTACGGCAATCGACTGAGGCGAGATCATTTTGGCTGCGACACCACCTGTTGAATTAGCGGCGACCAGAAGCGTCGGGTCCACACCGATCTGATTCGCTGAAACTTTCTGCAGATTGGAAAACAGGGCGTTCGATGAGGTATCCGAGCCAGTAAGGAAAACACCCATCCAGCCGATAAAAGGCGCCAGAAACGGGAACACCATTCCGGTGGATGCCAGCCCGAGACCAAGCGTCGCACTCATTCCGGAATAGTTCTCAATATAGGCAAAACCAAGGACGGAAACGATCATAAGAAGCGGAAATGACAGCTTTTTAACCGTCATGATGAAGGTTGTGCCCCACTTCTTCCAGCTGATCCCAACCAGGAACTTGCTTAACACACAGGTCACCAGAATAGCCGTACCTGTTGCTGCAAGCAGATCCAGCTTATAAACGGCCCCATAAGGTGTGACCTGCTCCACAATCGGCTGTACCTGGGCAATCATCTGATCAAACCCGGGGATTGGCAAAAGCAACGTTGCCTTACTCAGAAAAGCTTTGATGGTCTCTGAACCGCCCCAGATACAAATCACCGCAACAAGTAAGACGAAGGGCGACCAGGCCTGCAAAATTTGCCCAAAAGAATGCACACGCCTGGAATCATCGCGTCCCGCTTCCGATTTATGAATTTCGTTTTTAAAACGAAAAAGTGATTTGGGCTGCCAGAATTTCAATAACAGGACAAGACAGACCATACTGACGATGGATGACGTGACATCCGGAAGTTCCGGTCCCAAAAAGTTGGCTGTCAGATACTGGGTACCGGCAAACGAAATACCGCTGACCAGCACAGCCGGGAGCACTTCCATCGTTCGCTTCCAGCCTGACATAATGAAGACAAGCCAGAATGGAACAAAAAATGATAAGAAGGGAACCTGACGCCCAACCATCTGGCTTAACGAAAGGGAATCTATCCCTGTCACCTGGGCAGAGGTCAGAATCGGAATCCCGACCCCGCCAAAGGCAACTGGAGCCGTATTCGCAATCAAACACAGCCCGGCAGCGTAAAAAGGATTGAAACCAAGACCGGCAAGCAGCCCGCCGGCAATCGCCACCGGGGTGCCATAACCTGCTGTACCTTCCAGAAAAGCACCAAACGAAAAAGCAATTAATAACGCCTGAAGACGCCGATCTTCCGTGATCGATGCAATCGAATCACTGATCACCTGAAACTTTCCTGAGGCAACAGTCAGTTCGTAAAGAAAGACGGCCGTAATGACGATCCAGCCAATCGGCCATAACCCCTGCAAACCACCAAAGAACGTGGCTTTCAGTGCCAGATCCACCGGCATCCTGTAAACGATAACTGCCTCAACAACAGCAATCCCAACAGTCAGAAGTCCGGCCTGATAACCTTTCATCTTCTTTATGGCCAGGCACCAGAAAAAAAATAACAGGGGAATACAGGCCAGGACAAAGGATAGAACCATGTTCCCCGTTGGATTATAATTTTGTGCCCACTGCATGAGTCACTTCTCCTTCCCTATTCTTGTAAAGCGCTTACATGATTTGATTGTATCTAGATTGTACCTATATTGCATCCGGCTTGCAATAGAATTGTGACATTTTTATGAACTTTTTTATTTCATATCGTCATAGTCTGGATTTTTCTGCATGACAGAAGAGCTGTATGGCCTAT
The DNA here is from genome assembly GCF_040529185.1 of Sporolactobacillus sp. Y61. Classification (NCBI taxonomy): domain Bacteria; kingdom Bacillati; phylum Bacillota; class Bacilli; order Caryophanales; family Sporolactobacillaceae; genus Sporolactobacillus; species Sporolactobacillus sp. Y61. The sequence continues at coordinate 598,798 of NZ_CP159510.1, forward strand.
GCACCTGGTTCCAGTCTGTCTGTCGTGTCATGGACAATGATCAGCCTTTTCATTGCCGTCTGTTACACTTTACTTCCGAATACGGGTATAATAAGATCATGCTCGGACGTCGACGGAACGGCCATATCCGCGATAAGAGCGGATGCAGCGTCTCAATCAAAACTTACATTTTCGGAAAATGGTCTGCTTCAATCAAAGCCACTGCGAATGGCATATGAGGCGGATTATTTTTTTCTATCTGATGGACAAGCACGCCAAAAGAAACCGTTAGTGAAAACGAAGTTGATGAATCCCAATGAAGGGTGAAACAGGTATGATAAATGGCATTCCATAAAAAGAGTACTTACCTGATCGTAGTGAAAGAGTTACAGCAGTTTTTATTTATCATGGCTGGGAAACTTCGATTGATGTGTTTGATGAAAAAGCAAAGTGATTAGCAACAAACATGAGGATACTGTTGTCTTGCCTGAAATAATCTGCCATGACTGCAGAGAAAAATTAAATCCCCTTTTGTTAAGAGACCGTGCAAGCATTTTATTAAACTTGAGGGTGATTTCTTGAGAAGTGAAGAATTGCAGTTAAAGAAACAATTAGTCAAGATTCGTGATCATCAATTCTCCATCCCTGCCGGTTTCAACGAACAGGAAGCAGCAGAACTTGTCATGAGGGCACTGGGTGCAACAGATAGCGAGCTGAGAGATGACCTGGGTTATGGTATTCTTTGTGAATGGATTATTGAAAAAAAACTGTTAGGGTCCGAACAGCTGCATCTTATGCTTAAGCAGGCAACCTCCTCAGAAATGCTTTTTTGCCAGGCAGGGAATCCGGAATCAGACACCGTCTTTCTTCGGTCTTTTTCTTCTTTACTGATTGCGTTGATTCTGTACCGTGATAACACGGAGCATTTTTTGAAAGAGGATGAATTCAAAAAAGTTGTCCAATCCATCGCTCATTATTGTAATCTGGAAAGGGATTATCGTAGCTTCGTTACCGGAAAGGCTGGGCACATGCACCTGCACATATCAGCGATGCAATCGATGAATGCGCCAGGAGCAGATTTTTAACAAAAAATGAGCGGTCACTCTTATTGCAAAGTGTGCAGGCTCTTTTATTCCATGCTCCTCACGTTTTTGATGCAGAGGAAGATGAGCGTCTTGCGACCGTTCTGATTTCATTGATCAAGTATAAAAAAATACCACATGAAGACTTGCTTCACTGGCTTGATTCTGTTCAATTGAATGAACCTGATGTACCCGCACATTCTGCAGAAATGAGAGATTATTTAACTACCCGTATTAATTTCAAACACTTTTTGAGATGTCTCTTCATGAGGTTTTCCGAACAGTCATTAATTTCGAACGACAAATTAATGACTTTATTTAAAATAGAGCACAAGTATAATCCGTATTTCTTTAACAATTAACCAGATAAAAATAATGAGGAACCAGAATGCTTTGAAATAGAAATGTCTGTTCAAGACAAGGTTGATGATTCAAAACGGTATCTGGAGCAAAGGAGGGCGAAATTGTCCCGTTCGACGCCCGCTTTGTTCCGGTCAGGCGCACAGTTGTCTTTTTCGCGGTTCTATTTGGCGACTTGTCCCGTTCCGCCGGGAAGTTGTCCGGGTCATTCGGTTTTCTGTCCGGTGTTCCCGCGGAAAGCGAGCAACCGAAGGACCGGGCGCTTTTTGCCCGATTTTTCTTACACTAAAAATCATTGAATACGTATACATGTGAGGCTGTACGAAGCGGCAGAAAAAACAATCCTAAAAAGAGTGGCATAATAACTGACCATTTTGAAGAAACGAACATACATTCCGTGATATAATTTCAAACAGGCAATAGAAGATGCATATGAGCGGATGCGGTAACACCCTTGTGAAAGGGGGTGGGGCCAATGACAGTATTTCAAGCGCTAACACTTATGATTAGTTTTGGAGCGCTTATCTTGATGCTGTCTGACAGAAAGAAATAATCCGCTTCATATGCTCTTGCAGGAGCTGAAGCAGATCGGTTAGAAACGATTTAGCTAGAAGGCATTGCATCCGCTCTACGCGGATATTGCCATGCCGTCAGTGTTAGCAGCACTGGCGGATTTATTTTGCCTTGATCTACTATTATTATACACAGTTTGCGCGAGTCGATGCAATCATTCGTCTGTGTTTGGAAATTAATGAATTAATGGATTTTCTAAAAAAACAGTTCTAAAAAAAGAGTGGCATAATAACTGATGATTTTGAAGAAACGAACGTACATTCCGTGATATAATTTCAAATAGACAATAGAAGATGCATATGAGCGGATGCGGTGACACCCTTGTGAAAGGGGGTGGGGCCAATGACAGTATTTCAAGCGATGACACTTATGATCAGTTTTGGAGTGCTTATCTTGATGCTGTCAGACAGAAAGAAATAATCCGCCTCATATGCTCTAGCAGGAGCTGAGACGGACCGTAGTAAAATACGCAATGTTGATGAAGCACTGCATCCGCTCAACGCGGATATTGCCATGCCGCCAGTGTTCAAGCACTGGCGGATTTAGTTTGCCTTGATCTAATGTTATTATACACAGTTCGCGCAAGTTAATGCAATCATTCAAAAGTATTGTCAGCATTCATTCTCATAAGAAGGGCTTGCTTTTTTTACAGGTAAAGAAAGTATATCGTTTTGCCTTGCCGGTACGACGATAAAGTCACAAGATTCGGTTGGGCGATCAGGTAAGCACCCAGTCTGAGAAATAACCGGCGATAAAGAGCCCGCCCGTCGGAACAACAGCATCGCCAATGAAAGTCATGCTTTTAAAAGAGGGGACGTTATATTGGAGTTAGAAAAAGGAGCCCAAATAGTGGGCTCAATAAAATGCTTTATATTTAAACCGTTAATCTCATATTTATTGTATAGTGAACCTCACACGACTCAAGTCGTGTGCTTCTGGGAACATTGCACACTTACCTAACGTTCAGGCAGAGGTCACAACTCTTTTACCAAGGCTCGTCCCGAGCCGAAGAATATTCTTTGCTGCGTTAATATCTCTATCGTGATGATGCCCACAGCCAGGGCATGTCCAGTCCCTTATGTCTAACGTATGCTTTCCGTCATCATAACCACATTCCGAGCATATTTGTGATGTCTTATAGGGATTGACAATGACTAATGTTTTACCACACCATGCACATTTGTATTCAAGCATCCGTCTCATTTCCCGCCAGGATTGATTAACAATTGCTCTGGATAATTTGTGATTGCGTAGAAGATTTTTTGCTTTCAAATCTTCCATGACAATGACATCATTATCTTTAACTAATTGCACTGTAATTTTATGGAGATAGTCATTGCGTTGATTAGTCATTTTCTCATTGTATTCAGCAACCATTAATTTGGCTTTTTTATAATTTTTAAAGTCATCAAGGCATCTGGGATTAAGTACCTTATTATGCTTATCCCATGCAATTTCTTTCTGAGCTTGCAATCTACGTCTAGCTAACCGTTTCTCCCAGTAATGTTTCTTCCTGGCTAAGATTTTGTCAAAACGAATGGTAGGGAACTTAATACCATCAGATCCAATGACTAAATCGGCAACACCCAGGTCAATACCTAATTGCCTTCCTGTTTTGTTGAATGTTTGCTTTTCATATTCAACAAGCAGCACAGCATAATATTTTCCTGTTGGTGATAGACGAACAGTTACTGATTTAATTTTTTCAGGAATTTTAATTCCTGCTTTGAATCTCATAATTCCTAATTTCGGTAATTTAACATGATGTTTATTACTCGACTTCGACAGTTGTAGGCACAATCTTTCAAGTGAGCGATTAAAAGAATCCCTTGTTCTAGGGATTTATTTAAATTATCCACATGTGCATAATAGGTCATCCAAAAGTTATCCATAGGCACACATCTGTGGATAACTATGCTTGATGTTGAAACTCACCTGTAATATAATATAGGCATGTACTTACGAAGGGTTTCTCGAAAAAATAAAGATGGTCGTACAGTAGCCTATCTGCAGCTGGCTCAAAATGAGTGGGATTCCAAGGCCAAATATGCCAAAGCAAGGGTGATTTATTCGTTCGGTCGCGAGGATCAACTGGATGTTGACGCGCTCCGTCGGCTGGTGGAAAGCATTTCAAGGTATCTCTCTCCTGAAGAAGCCCTGCGGGCTCAGTCTGAGATTGGTCAGGCGGCTGATTTTGCTTTCAAAGCATCCAAAAGGCTGGGTGGAGTCTGGACACTGGATCAGCTCTGGAAAATGCTGAGCATGGACCAGATCATTCATGAATTATTGGCGGGTCGTAAACATGATATCGACGTCGAACGACTCATCTTCGCTATGGTAGCCAATCGAGCTCTGGATCCAACAAGCAAGCTGGGGCTTGAGGAGTGGATACAGGATGAAGTGGCACTGCCCGGACTCAATGAGGCACATGTCCATCAGTTTTACCGTGCCATGGATTTACTCCTGGAAATGCGCAGCCAGCTGGAGGAACAGGTTTATTTTTCGACAGCGAATCTACTGAATCTTGAAGTCGACCTGATCTATTTTGATACAACCTCGTCCTACTTTGAGGTTGAGCCCCAGGAAGCTCCGGAAAAGGAAAATCTGCGAAAGCTGGGCTATTCCAAAGACAAACGTCCGGATCTGCTGCAGGTGGTCATCGGCATGGCCGTTACGAAGGAAGGCTTGCCCATCCGATGCTGGGTCTGGCCAGGTAACACGGCGGATAAAACAGTCGTTGAAGAGGCCAAAAAGGATTTAGTTGGCTGGAAGCTGGGACGGGTGATCAGTGTGATGGACCGTGGCTTTTCCACGGAGGACAATCTAACGACGCTGCAGCGTGCCGGAGGGCATTATATTGTTGGTGAGCCCATGCGTTCCGGTAAGAAAATTGTGGATGAAGCGATGTCCCGCAAGGGACGTTATCAAAAGGTTCGCAACCATCTTGAGGTTAAGGAGATTGTCGTCGGGGACGGAGAAAAGCGGCAGCGTTTTATCCTCGCCTACAACTCAAAAGAAGCAGAGAAAGATAAGAAACAGCGGGAACGACTGGTTCGTGATTTGGAGATGGCTCTGGAAGACTTACATCAGTTGCCTGAAAAGAAGCATACCAAAGCGGCCTGTACCCTGCGGTCACATAAGCTTTATGGTCGTTATCTTCGCCAGCTGAAGGACGGGCAGCTGAGAATTAATCGGCAGGCGCTTCGAGATGCGGCGCGTTATGACGGGAAATACCTGATTCGAACATCGGATGACACCCTGTCCGCAGAAGAAGTGGCGCTGGGATACAAGAACCTGATGGCTGTAGAAAATGGATTCCGAACCTTAAAGTCTACACTCTGTCTTCGACCGATGTACCATCGGATCGAGGATCGGATTAAGACGCACGTTTTACTGAACTGGCTGGCTCTGCTTCTTATTCGGCTGGCGGAACTGAAGACCGGTGAAACCTGGCCAAAACTGAAACATACCATGGATCAGATGGTTCTGGGCAAATTTTCTTCAAAAAAAGGAGACTTCTATCAAAGGACGGAAATCACCGCAAAACAGCATGAAATCATTAAGGCTCTTGGGATAAAGGTCCCTCGAAAGATATGTCGAATCGACCTTAAATCCTAGATACACACATATAAAAATTAAAAGTCCGAAAACAGGCTACCTGTCGCCTGTTTTCGGACTTTTGTGTACCTAGAAACTGTCGAAGTCGAGTATTAACTTGTTTCATGTTTTTACCTACACATTTTGATTGAAAACTTTGTTTCGGATATTTCTTTGATTTAAACTTTGGAAAACCGGTATGTTCTTTGAAAAACTTTTTATATGCTTCCACCAGATCATGATTCGTACATTGTAAACTGGTACTCTCAGCATCTTTTAACCATGGATACTCCATCTTCAAGGCTTTAAGCATGTTATTCAATGCAAAAGCGCTAAGAAAAGAAGAGTCGGGATTGTTGTGGTATCGTTCAATCATCATGTTTAACATCTGATTCCACACAAAACGGTTATAGCCAAAGTTTAATTTAATTTTAAGTTTTTGTTCTTTGTTAGGATATATTCTTAACTTTAAACCTTTTAATACCATTGTTGTTTCACCTCTTTTCTTTAACTATAATATATCATTATGTCATTATCTTGTAAACATTATGATTAAATATTATTATATTTATGAGGTGAAATGATATGGGTACGATAGCAAGTAACAAAACAAGAACACTATTGACCATTGAGAAAGACTTAAAGAAAGAGTTGGAACAAATAGCCGAAGAACAAAACAGATCATTTAACAATTTAGTGATTACAGTATTGAGAAGATACGCCGATTCATCTCATGGCTGAAGTCACGAGTGTTCTCGGCTAATAATAAATGTATGAAATAACGCACTGTGATGCGATTTTCTGTGCATTTTTCAATAGATGGAGTACTTGGAATGGTTTATCGGATAAAAACGGTTCAACTTTCAAAAGAGTCTTTCGGTCAGGAACTGGGTGTCTCCTTAAGCCCGGAAAATAAATGGGTTCAGCTCGCGGATCAGTTGCCGTGGACCCGGATGGAGGATGTTTATCGTGTCCTTTTTCCGTCTTCACGTGGCCGAGCGTGCAAACCCTTTCGGCTTCTGTTTGGCGCCCAGCTCATTAAACAGTCCACGGGCCTTTCCGATGCTGATTTGATCAAGGCCATTCGGGATACGCCTGCTTATCAGTACTTCATCGGTTGTCCCACGTACGTGGTCAGCCGACCCTTTGACCCTTCTGCCCTTACACATTTTCGGAAACGGATCGCCCCCATCAGTACCCAGTTGCGTCAAATCATGGGCGCCTGGTGTAAAGACCGGCTTCAAGGCAGCGTGGGCAGCGACCGGACGACGATCCTTGATGCCACGGTCACGCCAGTCAACATTCGCTTTCCAAAGGACCATTCATTACTCAATCAGGCCCGCACCTTCCTTGAAAAGATGATTACGGAACTGGCTCATCAGCTCCACGTCCCCATGCCACGGACGTACAAACGGGAAGCACATAAAGCGTATGTCACCTTCACCAAGAAGTCCCGTCGCACAGCTAAAGAAACGCGCCACCAAGTCAAAGCACAACTGCAATACATGCGACGTGACTTGCGTTATGTCGAAGAGCTGCGCGCAAAAGGCGGTGAATTGACAGAGAGACAACGCAGCCGACTGACCACGATCCAGCAGCTGTTTACGCAGCAGGAGTACATGTACCGAAATAAGACCCATCGAGTGGATCATCGGATTGTCAGTCTGTCCCAGCCATACGTGCGCCCAATCAAGCACGGCAAGGCGAAACAAAACACTGAGTCTGGTCCGAAAATTGATGCCTCGATTCAAGACGGGATCATCGAAATCGAACGGGTCGATTTCAACGCATTTAATGAAAGTACCGACTTTCAAAAGGCCATTGAGCGCTATAAAGAACAGCACGATCATTACCCTGACGAAGTGTTAGCCGACAAACTGTACCGCAATCGTGAAAACATCGCGTTTGCCAAAGAGCGAGGCATTGCGATTATCGGACCCAAACTCGGGCGCAAGCCCAAGAACGTTGATGAAAAGCAACGACGCGCCGACAACGCAGCAGCACGTGACGCTGAAAATCGTCGAGGGGAAATTGAACGTCGTTTTGCTTTTATCAAGCAAAAGTGCGGTCCTGGTTTAGTACGCGCCAAAACCGCTGAAACAATTGCAGTCACCATTGATATGGGGATCACGATAGCGAATATCGATACGGTCTTACGCCTTTTTTCTTTGGCCCTTTTACTTGTCATAAAAATCAAGGATACGTACCTGACGATTAGCTACAAAATAGGGGAAAAGACTGATTTTTACCAGTCTGATTCAGCATCCACTAACTAATGAAACAAGAAGATAAAAATGTGAACTCGCCAGGCGCGTGATACTTCCTCCGTGATGTGAACCATCGTTTGTATTACCATTCAAGATAGAAAAACGTAAGAGGCAATGATGAACATAAAAAAAATCTCCCTTTCAGGAGATTTTTTTAGAAGATTGATTAAATTAAACCTTGTGCAACCATCGCATCAGCTACTTTTGTAAATCCGGCGATATTTGCTCCAACTACTAAGTTGCCGGGGTATCCGTATTCTTCAGCAGCCTTTACGCTGTTACGGTAAATGTTAACCATAATTTCATGCAGCTTGCTGTCAACTTTTTCAAATGACCAGGACAGTCTTGCACTGTTTTGAGCCATTTCCAGAGCTGAAACCGCAACACCGCCGGCATTTGCAGCTTTCGCCGGTGCAAATAGTACTCCACTGTTTAAGAAGACATTCACTGCTTCAAGAGTGGACGGCATGTTAGCCCCTTCACCAATTGCCTTAACCCCATTTGATACCAGGGTTTGTGCAGAGTTTACATCAATTTCATTTTGTGTTGCACAAGGAAGGGCAATGTCACATGAAATGGACCAAATGCCTGAGCTCCCTTCAAAGTATTGTGCTTGTGGATGATCATTGACGTATTCGTAAATTCTCTTACGCTCAACCTCTTTAATTTGCTTAATCGTTTCAACATTTAAGCCGTTTTCATCATAGATATAACCATTAGAATCACTGCAGGCAACAACTTTAGCGCCGAGCTGTTGCGCTTTTTCAATGGCATAAATGGCAACATTTCCTGATCCGGAGACAACGACGGTACTTCCTTTGAAGCTTAGACCCTTATCCTTCAGCATTTCTTCAACAAAATAAATAACACCATAGCCGGTTGCTTCAGTTCTTGCCAGGCTTCCGCCGTAAGTAAGTCCCTTACCGGTAAGTACGCCCGGTTCATTATTGCCGCGAAGCTTCTTGTACATACCAAACAGGAAACCAATTTCTCTGCCCCCTACGCCGATATCTCCTGCCGGAACATCGACATCAGGTCCGATATGACGATATAGCTCTTGCATAAAGGCCTGGCAGAAACGCATGATTTCACCATCAGATTTACCCTTGGGATCAAAGTCAGAGCCGCCTTTAGCGCCACCAATTGGTTGACCGGTTAAGGAATTTTTTAAAATTTGCTCAAAGCCTAGAAATTTAACAATGCTGGAATTTACAGATGGGTGGAAGCGAAGTCCGCCTTTATATGGTCCAATTGCACTGTTAAATTGAACGCGGAACCCTCGATTTACTTGAACTTTACCTCTATCATCTACCCAGGGGACGCGGAAAGAAATCGCTCTTTCCGGTTCCACAATTCTTTCTAAAATGCCTTGCTCCATATATTTTGGATGTTTTTCCAAAACAGGCACGAGGGAGTTGAAAACTTCCTCAACAGCCTGATGAAATTCATGTTCAAAAGGGTTGCGGTGTTTTACCGTTTCAAACACCTCACTCACGTAGTCTCTCACTGCTGGTGTTCCCGATTTTTTTATATCCTCGATAGTTTGCATAGAAATCAACCCCTTTACTAAAACTTAAAATTCATTTTATCATTCGTCAAGTCTTTACTGAAAAGTCTTTTTTTAGCCACATTTTTTTTATAAGCCTTGAATTTACACTTAGAAAATATAATGACTCATCGCTGAGCCTTCCTGTACAGATTTGAGAAAACTATCGAAAGCAGGTGAACAACGATAAGTCACTTTCACCATCTTCATCCATTTGAATGGGAAGCACACTGAAACATGTCATTTCAGGCAAATCCATACACTCAATCGCAGCCTTGCCGGGCCGATCACCAGCTACGATCAGCCGCAAGCTGAAACGTAATCAGCAGCGTGATGGCGCGTACTCGTCGGTCCATGGCGAAGCGAGCTACCGTACCCGACGGAAGGACTGTCATCCGCAGTCCCTGCTAGCCAATCGGGCACTTCATGACCGGGTACAACGGTTGATTCTCGATCAGCAATGGTCTCCTGAGCAAACTGACCAGTGGATGAAACGGGATCATCTCTTTGGAAGATTAGCTATACGACCATTTATCGCGGGATTAAGCGGTATACACCTTCTGCCCGTTGCATTCTTCTTCAGGATACGGGTATAATAAGATCACAGGGAACATAAAATAAAATCGCCAGTGCGTCAACGCTGACGGAATGGCAATATCCGCATAGAGCGGAACAGCGCAATAAGAATTAAACACATGAACATGAATGGTCTGCTTCAATTATCGCCACTGCGAATGGCATATGAAGGATCATTTCTTTTTTCTATCTGACAGCATGAGGACGAGCACACCAAAACTAATCATCAGTGTGATCGCTTGAAATACTGTCATCGGCTTCACCCCCAATCTATAAGGGCGTCGCGGTCCGCACATATGCTTCATCTATCGCCTGTGTTGATTATAGCATGTCACTACCCAATTGGGGGACGTTCAAGGTGAAGAAAGAAAAAGTTAAAAAGAAGCCGACAGGGAATCATCCTTACCGGCTGTTTGTATACTTTTTTTCGTGTTATTTTTTAAATCTGCCCCTGCTTTAAGCCTTCACTGGGTAGATCTGACTCTCCAATTTTGGACAGTCAACTCGGTTCAAATTTGAGCGGTACAGTCCCGCCCATTGCATCTTTTACACCTTACCGGGTATAATAAAATCATAGGGAACATAAAATAAAATCGTCAGTGCGTGAACACTGACGGAATAGCAATATCCGCGATAATAGCGGATGCAGCGCTAAACGAATATTTTACAGAGTGATCCGTTTCAGCCACCGCAAATGGCATATGAAACGGATTATTTCTTTCTGTCTGACAGCATAAGGACGAGCACGCCAAAACTAATCATTAGTGTGATCGCTTGAAATACTGTCATCGGCTTCACCCCCTTTCAAGAGGGTGTCACCGCATCCGCTCATATGCTTCATCTATCGCCTGTGTTGATTATAGCATGTCTCTAATTTTGGGGAATGGATTAATGTGCTCAATTTTGAACTGGTGTAAACAACCCAAGGGGGACCCGTTCAAGGTGAAGAAGGAAAAGAAGCCAACAGGAAAATCAGCCTAACCGTCTGTTTCTATGCCCTTTTTCACCATTATTTTTCAAATCTGCCCCCGTTTTAACCCTTCGCTCGGCGGATCTGCCGGCTCTCTAATTTTCGACAGTCAACTCGGCTTAAATTTGAGCGGTGCAGTCCCGCCCATTGCATCTTTTACACCTTACCGGGTATAATAAAAGCGCAGGGAACATAAAATAAAACCGCCAGTGCGTCAACACTGACGGAATGGCAATATCCGCGATAAGAGCGGATGCAGTGCTTTAACTTAACAGCTTTTCAACCGTCCGTCTCAGCTCCTGCAAGAGCATATGAGACGGATTATTTCTTTTTATCTGACAGCATCAGGACGAGCACACCAAAATTGATCATCAGTGTGATCGCTTGAAATACTGGCATGGGCCCACCCCCTTTCAAGAGGGTGTCACCGCATCCGCTCATATGCTTCATCTATTGCCTGTGTTGATTATAGCATGTCATACCTCATTTAGGTGGGTTTATCATTTTTATAAGATATGGTCACCAATTTAGTCACCAGGCAGCATAAATAAAAATGCATCAAGGTCAGCCATCGATTAAAAGCCTTGATGCATCAACGTTTTATGAGAAAGCTTCCAACTGGACTTGAGCCAGCGACCCCTTCCTTACCATGGAAGTAAAAACCGAATATATCCTGTTAGAAACGGGTTATGTATCCTGGACTACTTCCCTGGTGAACACAACAGAAAATAGTGTAAAGTAATCGTGGCATCAAAACCAGTGATGTTATTTACAGGGATGTTGATCAGGAAAAATAACACACACGTGTGCAGTGAGTATTATTACTGATTAGGTTGATAGCGGGAATAGCTACTTAATTTTCTCTTTAGCCATGTTAATGAGTTGATTTGAGGTTATTAGGAATTTTACACGTCTCGGGGAGTGTGGATGACCAGGGAAGCATCTGATCCACGAGCTCCGAATCCTTCAAGTCCCTATTGGGATGAGCTGTTCAAAAAAGGTACTTGAGATATCGGAAGGGATGGCGTCCATTTTTTTTAGCTGTCTGAACGATTAACAATCTCCGAAGCGGAGTTATGCGATAATTCCTTCCTCTAAATTTCTCCATAGGTGGTGGGCTTCTCTGGCAACATGTTCCAATATGTTTCGCGGTGCAGTAGTAATAGCCGCGCACTGCTTGATCAGAGCATCTAATTCTAATTTAAATGCTTCTAAATCCCTTGCTTCATTAATGACTATTTGCCTGAAAGTATTTAAAACTGGCAGCATCTCAGTGCGTGGTTTTCGTACTATTGTTCTGAGTGCGTTTGCCTGGAGAAAAAGTCGCTCAAACTTTTGTGTCATTCCCCTTACCTTATCTTGCAGGTCATAATTTGTTGGATCTAAATAATGCTGAACAAAAGCAAGATGATCAGCCATTTGTCTCAACCAAAACGTACTTTCATGGATGACCGAATCCGCTACAAACACTTGACCGCCACTTTGTATTAACCCAAATACTTTCTGGGACTCCTCGGCTTCTCGTATCATATGATCCATAAGTGCTACTGGCGTTGAAACAATCAAGTCACAGTGTAAAGCCTTATTCATGCCAAGCATAAGGAAATGACGAAATTCACTTATCGCTTGTTGCGATTCATTAATTAAAATACCCAAATCCCCCTGTTTCTCTTCCGCCCTCTGCCATATCCCTCCCAAACTCTGAACCATACTCTGATTTGCACGTGCTAATTCCAATTCATGATGACTTATTTCCCTGTCAAAAAATTGACCATGCTCTAAATTACTTCGCAACCAGAAGGCTACTATCCCATATGCATCCCTTTCGTAGTTATCCGTATATCCCATAAGTACACCTCTTTCCATTACCAACGATTTATTCTGAGGAAATTTGGATATGCAAAAATGATTATATTACAGTTAAAATAAAAAAAGACCTTCAATTGAAGGCTACAATATAACAAATGTCTCGCACTGTTCAAAACATGAAATTAGAGGATATGGTTGTGAAGCGAAAAACAATCTTATGTGTCAGTAAAAGAAGTACTGAGTGGCTGGAATTAATTTAACTGTAGATGTCTATCAAACGTTTAGTCAACCACAGATTTCATGATAAAAAATTCTCTACTGCTCTATAATTAACGGAAATAGACTGTTACGTAGTTGTCGAAAACTGCGAAACAGATGGAGAGGTGACTGAAGAATGGATTTTAAATTTTACAAAGTAGAAGTGCTTATTCCTGAAACCTTTATCGTTCCACTTAGAAACCTACATTCCCGGAGATTTATACCAATAATCAAGCCTGATTCCTTATAAATCAAGGGAATCAGGCTTTTTTGCGCTTGCTTTTTTTACCAAAACATGGTATAATTATACCATGTTTTGGAGGGATGAAGATGTCGCTGGTTCATTTGAAAAACAAGAAGAATGGTGTGACCTATGTATATGAATCCGTTGGATATTGGGACAAGGAGAAAAAACAGACACGAAACCATCGGAAATGTATTGGTAAACTGGATCCGAAAACTGGGAAACTGATTCCATCTAAAAAGTATACCGAAGGTCTGAAAGACCTTCTGAACCAGAAAAAGAAGAAACGGGGACCGGTTCCGTCAGTTACTTATCAGCGTCGTTTCTACGGGGCAACTTACCTGTTTGACGCCATCGGCGCCAAGCTTGGAATCACAGAAGATCTGGCGCGATGCTTTCCAAAGTCCTATCAGCAGATTCTTTCGCTGGCTTATTATCTGGTGCTGGAAGATCGCAATCCGATGAGTCGTTTTCCCCGCTGGGCGAAAACCCATGTGCATCCCTATGGTAAAAATATGCCCTCTCAGAGGAGCAGTGAACTGTTTGGCTCAATCACGGAAAATGCCAAACACCATTTCTTTATTCTCCAGAGCAAACGGCGTATCCATGAAGAGTATCTGGCTTATGACACCACCTCCGTTTCATCCTATTCCAAAGCACTGAAGCAAGTCCGCTACGGTAAGAATAAGGATCATGATCCGCTGCCGCAGATTAACCTGGCGCTCCTTTATGGAGAGACCTCCGGTCTGCCGGTGGCTTATCGTAAACTGCCGGGGAATATTTCTGATGTCAAAACCATACGGACACTGCTCGCTGATGTGGACTTTCTCAAACAGAAGAAAGTGAAAGTGGTCATGGACCGTGGCTTTTACAGTGAGAAGAATATTAATGCTTTTTATCAGGATCATGTCAAATTCTTGATGGGTGTCCGAGTGTCACTGAAATTCGTTCGTCAAAAGTTAAACGCTGTCCGTCAGAGCATGATTACCCGTGCTCATTATGCTTCCGACTGCAATCTCTATTATCAATCTTTCCTGACCGACTGGGACTATACCGAGGTCAAAAAGCGATCCGGGCAAATCATCACTGGCAAGAAAAGGCTGTACCTTCATCTTTTCTATAATGACCAAAAGGCAACCGACGATAAGATGGCGTTCAATAAACTGTTGGACCGTCTGGAAGAAGAGCTGCAGTCCGGCAGGAGAGAACCTGAACATGAAAAGCTATATTCACGTTACTACGAATGGAAGGAAACGCCCGTAAGGGGGCTCTCCCTGACGCCAAAAAACGAAGCCATAGCTAAAGCAGAAAGGGACTTTGGTTATTTCGCACTGATTTCTAATGGAATCAAAGATCCCATTGAGGCACTGGAAGTTTATCGAACAAAGGATCTGATCGAGAAAGCCTTCGGTAATTTAAAGGAACGACTGAACCTGCGTCGGACTTCTGTTTCCTCTGAGGAAAATCTGGAAGGCAAACTTTTCGTCCAGTTCATTGCCCTGTTCTATCTTTCGTACATAAAAAAGGCCATGAGCGATCATCATCTGTTCAAACAGTACACCATTCAGGAACTTCTGGATGAACTGGACGTAATCGAACAGTACAGTCAACCCGGTGGTCACACCCATTTGGGTGAGTTGACAAAGAAACAGACGAATCTTTATCAATACCTTGATGTGGATTCGCCTGCCTTGGTATAATTTCACGGGAATTCAGGTTAGAAATAAATTGAATGAAGCTGGAGTTCTTACAGTTGGGAAGTATGACAATGTTATATCATATTCAAAAGTAAAGGGATATTGGCGACCATTAGAGGGGGCTAATCCATATGACGGCGTAATTGGTCAAATAACCTCGGGAACCGAGTGCAAAATGGAGTTTAGATGTCATCTTAAAGAAGTGGCTTTTGTTAAAAGTATAATCAAAGAAGTTCATCCATACGAAGAGCCAATCATTAATATAATTCCTTCGTTATGAGAAAAGATTATTTCACAGTCTAACGTCACTGCGCAACAGAACCTTTCAAGGTATCTATAAATAAATTCCTTATCGGTGAGAAAATCTTTCGCAACAAAATGAATGAGCATATAAAAAAACACCTCTCACAGTTTCAGCGCTCACTATGGAAACTGGTCTTGGCAATACCCTTTGGATCGGATCTATCCCTAACTACTTTACTAATAGCAAGCGATTTTAGAGGAAAAACCCTTATACACCGCGCTTTTAAGCTTCCAACTGGACTTGAACCAGCGACCCTTTCTTACCATAACTGCGCCGGTTGTTTTTGTTAATATGTTACAGTATGATAAAGCCCGATATAATAGGGCTTTTAATCTGTTTAGTTGGCTGTGGTTGATAAAAAACAGGCTTTTACGTTTGATTTTTGCCTCCGAATCTGCCCCGCTTTAAGCCCTCACTCGGCGGATCTGCTGGCTCTCCAATTTTGGACAGTCAACTCGGCTCAAATTTGAGCGGTGCAGTCCCGCCCATTGCATCTTTTACACGTTACCGGGTATAATAAAGGCACAGGGAACATAAAATAAAACCGCCAGTGCGTGAACACTGACGGAATGGCAACATCCGCACAGAGCGGAACGGCGCTTTTAATCAAAGAGATTCATACAGAAAATGATCCGCTTCAATCAAAGCCACTGCGAATGGCATATGAAGCGGATCATTTCTTTTTATTTGACAGCATCAGCACCAGCACTGCAAAACTAATCATCAATGTTAATGCTTGAAATACTGTCATCGGCTTCACCCCCTTTCAGAGGGCATCACCGCATCCGCTCATATGCTTCATCTATTGCCTGTGTTGATTATAGCATGTCACCCCCAATTTGGGGGGCTAAATCAAATTTTGCGTTTATTCGAGACGTAGCCAGCATGTTCGACACGTTCAAAGAAAAAGAAAGCCATTAAAAGAAGCCGACAAGGGAATCATCCTTACCGGCTGTTTTCATGCTTTTTTTCATATTATTTTTCAAATCTGCAGCCAAATCTGCCCCCAAACCCATTTTCACATAAAAACAGCGGGATACCGGGCACCCGATAAACCCCGCTGTTATCACGTTTTTTGTTTAAGCTTCCAACTGGACTTGAACCAGCGACCCCTTCCTTACCATGGAAGTGCTCTACCGAACTGAGCTATGGAAGCATTGGCTCCACAGGCAGGGTTCGAACCTGCGACCAATCGGTTAACAGCCGATTGCTCTACCGCTGAGCTACTGTGGAACAATAAATATGGACTATGTATATTATAATGAACCTTTCCTTACCATGGAAGTGGTCTCATTAATAAAAATCATATAAATATAAACAGGTCGCCATCATTTCTGATGGTTTCCTGTCATTTATCATTTGCCTGGCAGTGACCTACTCTCACAGGGGGGCAACCCCCCACTACCATCGGCACAGAAGAGCTTAACGACCGTGTTCGGGATGGGAACGGGTGTGACCTCTTCGCTATGACCGCCAGACTGAAAATCACCCGGGGTCGGGCGACCCCTCAAAACCGGTAACGAAAGATACAGCACGTCTTTTTTTTCTTTTGTCCGCTGACTTTGGGTTAAGCCCTCGGCCGATTAGTATCTGTCCGCTTCACGCGTCACCGCGCTTCCACTCCAGACCTATCCACCTCATCATCTCTGAGGGGCCTTACCAGCTTAAAGCTGTGGGAAATCTCATCTTGGAGGGGGCTTCATGCTTAGATGCTTTCAGCACTTATCCCGTCCACACATAGCTACCCAGCGTCTGCTCCTGGCGGAACAACTGGTACACCAGCGGTGTGTCCATCCCGGTCCTCTCGTACTAAGGACAGCTCTCCTCAAATTTCCTGCGCCCGCGACGGATAGGGACCGAACTGTCTCACGACGTTCTGAACCCAGCTCGCGTACCGCTTTAATGGGCGAACAGCCCAACCCTTGGGACCTACTTCAGCCCCAGGATGCGATGAGCCGACATCGAGGTGCCAAACCTCCCCGTCGATGTGAACTCTTGGGGGAGATAAGCCTGTTATCCCCAGGGTAGCTTTTATCCGTTGAGCGATGGCCCTTCCATGCGGTGCCACCGGATCACTAAGCCCGACTTTCGTCCCTGCTCGACTTGTGGGTCTCGCAGTCAAGCTCCCTTGTGCCTTTACACTCTGCGAATGATTTCCAACCATTCTGAGGGAACCTTTGGGCGCCTCCGTTACCTTTTGGGAGGCGACCGCCCCAGTCAAACTGCCTGCCTGACACTGTCTCCGGACCGGATCACGGTCCCGGGTTAGAATGTCGGTATCGAAAGGGCAGTATCCCACCGGCGCCTCAGCCGAACCTGGCGGTCCGGCGTCAAAGGCTCCTGCCTATCCTGTACAATCGATACCCACATCCAATATCAGGCTGCAGTAAAGCTCCATGGGGTCTTTCCGTCCTGTCGCGGGTAACCTGCATCTTCACAGGTACTATAATTTCACCGGGTCTCTCGTTGAGACAGTATCCAAATCGTTACACCTTTCGTGCGGGTCGGAACTTACCCGACAAGGAATTTCGCTACCTTAGGACCGTTATAGTTACGGCCGCCGTTTACTGGGGCTTCGGTTCAAAGCTTCTCCCCGAAGGGATGACCTCTCCTCTTAACCTTCCAGCACCGGGCAGGTGTCAGCCCCTATACATCACCTTTCGGTTTAGCAGAAACCTGTGTTTTTGGTAAACAGTCGCTTGGATCTTTTCACTGCGGCTCAAAGGGCCCGAAGGCCCTTTGAGCACCCCTTCTCCCGAAGTTACGGGGTGATTTTGCCGAGTTCCTTAACGAGAGTTCTCCCGAGCGTCTCAGAATTCTCTTCTTGCCCACCTGTGTCGGTTTGGGTACGGGCGCTGGTTCACTCGCCAGAGGCTTTTCTAGGCAGTGTAGGTTGTGGCCCTTCGGTACTTAAATTTCCCTCCTCATCACCGTCCGGCCTCAGGCAGCGGGATTTGCCTCGCTGCCAGCCTCGCGGCTTGAACGCACGCTTCCATCCGTGCGCTGACCTCGCCTTCCTGCGTCCCCCCCTTCACTCAAACGTGTTCCAGCGGTACAGGAATATCCACCTGTTGTCCATCGCCTACGCCTTTCGGCCTCGGCTTAGGCCCCGACTGACCCTGGGCGGACGAACCTTCCCCAGGAACCCTCGGGCTTTCGACGGAGGAGATTCTCACTCCTCTTTTCGTTACTCATACCGGCATTCTCACTTCCAGACGCTCCAGCCTGCCTTCCGGCAGACCTTCCCGGCCTCTGGAACGCTCCCCTACCATGACTCTGAAAGAGTCATCCGCGGCTTCGGTGCTGCGCTTAGCCCCGTTACATTTTCGGCGCGGCGCCACTCGACCAGTGAGCTATTACGCACTCTTTAAATGGTGGCTGCTTCTGAGCCAACATCCTGGTTGTCTGGGCAACGCCACATCCTTTCCCACTCAGCGCAAACTTAGGGACCTTAGCCGGCGGTCCGGGCTGTTTCCCTTTCGACGACGGATCTTATCACTCGCCGTCTGACTCCCGGAGCCTGAGCGTCTGGCATTCGGAGTTTGACTGAACTCGGTAATCCTGTGGGGACCCCTTATTCAATCAGTGCTCTACCTCCAGACCTCTTTCTCCGAGGCTAGCCCTAAAGCTATTTCGGGGAGAACCAGCTATCTCCGTGTTCGATTGGCATTTCACCCCTACCCACACCTCATCCCCGCATTTTTCAACATGCGTGGGTTCGGGCCTCCATCCAGTGTTACCTGGACTTCACCCTGGACATGGGTAGATCACACGGTTTCGGGTCGGCAACCCTGAACTCATTCGCCCTCTTCAGACTCGCTTTCGCTGCGGCTCCGCCTCTCCGGCTTAACCTTGCTCAGAATCGCCACTCGCCGGTCCATTCTACAAAAGGTACGCTGTCACCCCCGAAGGGGCTCCAACTACTTGCAGGCACACGGTTTCAGGATCTCTTTCACTCCCCTTCCGGGGTGCTTTTCACCTTTCCCTCACGGTACTGGTTCACTATCGGTCACTGGGGAGTATTTAGCCTTGGGAGACGGTCCTCCCGGCTTCCGACGGGGTTTCTCGTGTCCCGCCGTACTCAGGATCCACTCCGGAGAGCGCGCCTCTTCGGCTACAGGGCGTTTGCCTTCTTCGGCCGGCCCTTCCAGGCCATTCGCCTGAAACGCGCTTTTCTGACTCCATGCGGAGTGTCCTACAACCCCAGGGGGCAAGCCCCCTGGTTTGGGCTGTTTCCTTTTCGCTCGCCACTACTCGGGAAATCGCATTTGCTTTCTCTTCCTCCGGGTACTGAGATGTTTCAGTTCCCCGGGTCTGCCTTGACGCCCCTATGAATTCAGTGCGTCATCCTGTCCGTCAGGACAGGGGGTTTCCCCATTCGGAAATCTCCGGATCAAAGCCCACTTACAGCTCCCCGGAGCTTATCAGAGTTCGTTCCGTCCTTCATCGGCTCCCAGTGCCAAGGCATCCACCGTGTGCCCTTTAAAACTTAACCACCGACACAATCATTGATCATGTCCTGGACAAAATGGAATTCTTGACGTGTTTTCTGTATCTTTCGTTATCCAGTTTTCAAGGATCGTCCCGCGTGCCCTGCGGCACGCCGGGTATTGAAGGAATGACTCCTTCAAAACCAAACAAAAGCGCAAACGTTTCGCTATCGATCGTTTCCTTAGAAAGGAGGTGATCCAGCCGCACCTTCCGATACGGCTACCTTGTTACGACTTCACCCCAATCATTTGTCCCACCTTCGGCGGCTGGGCCCATAAAGGTTCCCGCACCGACTTCGGGTGTTACAAACTCTCGTGGTGTGACGGGCGGTGTGTACAAGGCCCGGGAACGGATTCACCGCGGCATGCTGATCCGCGATTACTAGCAATTCCGGCTTCATGCAGGCGGGTTGCAGCCTGCAATCCGAACTGGGGGCGGCTTTATGGGATTGGCTCAGCCTCGCGACCTCGCTGCCCTTTGTACCGCCCATTGTAGCACGTGTGTAGCCCAGATCATAAGGGGCATGATGATTTGACGTCATCCCCACCTTCCTCCGGTTTGTCACCGGCAGTCACCCTCGAGTGCCCAACTGAATGCTGGCAACCAGGGTCAAGGGTTGCGCTCGTTGCGGGACTTAACCCAACATCTCACGACACGAGCTGACGACAACCATGCACCACCTGTCACTTCGTCCCCCGAAGGGGAAAACCCGATCTCTCGGGCGGTCGAAGGATGTCAAGACCTGGTAAGGTTCTTCGCGTTGCTTCGAATTAAACCACATGCTCCACTGCTTGTGCGGGCCCCCGTCAATTCCTTTGAGTTTCAGCCTTGCGGCCGTACTCCCCAGGCGGAATGCTTAATGTGTTAACTTCAGCACTAAGGGGTTGGACCCCCCTAACACCTGGCATTCATCGTTTACGGCGTGGACTACCAGGGTATCTAATCCTGTTCGCTCCCCACGCTTTCGCACCTCAGCGTCAGTAACAGACCAGAGAGCCGCCTTCGCCACTGGTATTCCTCCACATCTCTACGCATTTCACCGCTACACGTGGAATTCTACTCTCCTCTTCTGTACTCAAGCTCCCCAGTTTCCAATGCCCGCCTGCAGTTGAGCTGCAGAATTTCACATCAGACTTAAGAAGCCGCCTGCGCGCGCTTTACGCCCAATAATTCCGGACAACGCTTGCCACCTACGTATTACCGCGGCTGCTGGCACGTAGTTAGCCGTGGCTTTCTGGCCGGATACCGTCACGACGCGGACATTTCCTCCCGCATCCGTTCTTCTCCGGCAACAGAGCTTTACGATCCGAAAACCTTCTTCGCTCACGCGGCGTTGCTCCATCAGACTTTCGTCCATTGTGGAAGATTCCCTACTGCTGCCTCCCGTAGGAGTTTGGGCCGTGTCTCAGTCCCAATGTGGCCGATCACCCTCTCAGGTCGGCTATGCATCGCAGCCTTGGTGGGCCGTTGCCCCGCCAACAAGCTAATGCACCGCGGGCCCATCAGTCAGTGATGGCCGAAACCATCTTTCAGCTCCGCACCATGCGGTGCGGAGGATCATCCGGTATTAGCTGCGGTTTCCCACAGTTATCCCAGTCTGACCGGCAGGTTGCCCACGTGTTACTCACCCATCCGCCGCTCACCTCAGGGAGCAAGCTCCCCTCTGTGCGCACGACTTGCATGTATTAGGCACGCCGCCAGCGTTCGTCCTGAGCCAGGATCAAACTCTCCAAAAAAGTGTTGCTTCTTCCGGATCCCTTTCGGCATCCGGGTCAGTCTTTTTCGTTCATCAGATCCATAGCAAATTGAATTGATCAGGGGATAAACCCCTTAAATCACGCTTGGCTTTTGTTCAGTTTTCAAGGAACATTCTCTTCGTCGCTTATCTCAGGCGACCTAAATAATTATACTTTGTTATCTTCATGTTGTCAACACCTTTTTTTAAAATCAGAATGTCGACGCATGCATTGACGCATACATTTCTGAAAGACAACAATGATGATTATACCAGCTGATTCTTTTTTGTCAATCATTTATGCCCATTCTATAATATTCCTTATTTTTCCACACCGTAAGCATCGCTGCACGTCCACATATTCAGGCAGGCCTGGACATAGAATGGTACAAACATCAGGAACGGGGTGGATAGCTCATGTTATGGGTTGTGAACGGAAAGAAGCTGAAAAACCTGTTTTTCATTATTATCGCTGCCTTTTTTGCGGCTCTGATCCTGTTTGTCCAGAAACAGGAATTGAGCGTATTCACGCCAGTTAAACAATCCGGTGCCCTGGCCAAAGTTGAAACGAAACAGAAACATCTGGCACTGACGTTTGACAGTAACTGGGGTGACAGGCAGATCGGGCTGATTTTAAAAACATTGAAAGACGAGAACGTGAAAGCTACTTTTTTCTTCTCCGGTGAATGGGCGGAACGTCATCCTGAAATCATCAGAAAAGCCCTTAAAGACGGCCACGAGGTTGAATCGCACGGAATGAGACATGAAGATTACACGCAGCTTGATATTGAAAAAGTCAGGCGGGATATGCTTTTCTCCGGTGCAACACTCTATAAAACAGGTGGCACAAGACCCGTGATGATTCGCCCACCCTACGGAAAAATTAATGAGACTGTCTTACAGGCAGCAAAAAGTCTTAACCTGCAGCTTGTTCTCTGGAGTGTCAATCCCCAGGATGAGATGAATCCAGGCTATAAAGAGATTGTCCACAGCGTTCTGAAAGATGCCGGAAAAGGGGATATTATCCGGCTTCATGCTTCCGATTCAGCAAAACAGACCTATCGGGCATTGCCCTTCATTATTCGTGAACTGGAAAACAGAGGGTATACCTTTGTCACTGTTCAAACCCTGATGGCCGACGGGAAGTCCAGCCATCGGCTGCTTGACTGATTCGATCACTCGGCGTTTTCCGCCTTTTCAGCCTGCTTCTGTAACACTTTTGTTATCGCATCTGACAGCTCCTTCTGAAACATGGGACCCGCGACCGTCTCCTGAAGGATCTTCTCCATTTGTTTACGAAATGGTTTGGTTTTCTGCAGTTCAAGATAGCCCTTCTGCAGTTCGGGATCCTTCAGAATGTCAATCATCATGCCCTGATAATCAGGATCCTTCATCATTTTTTTTAGCAGCTGTTCATTCTCCTTTTCCATCGTCTTTGCCAGCTTCCGGGAAAAGTCGGGGTCTTCCAGGAGTTCCTGCCAGACTTTGTGTCCTTCATCTGTTGTCAGCGTCTCAATAATGGTCTGTTTTACCGTCGTATCATTCATGACGACTGCAGATCTCAGTTCTTTGTCCTGCAACATTTCTTTCAGCGTGTCTCTGCCTTCATCGGTACGCAGCATATCCAGTACCATCCGTTTGCTGTCTTTATAAGTGGACGTCTCTTCTCCGCATCCGGACAGGATGATAAGGATAATAGCTGAGAAGACAATCACTGCTTTCTTTATCATGAACATGGCCCTCCTCACACATCCACCGTTAATATGTGAGGATCCCGCTACTTTATTCTCTGAGTATAAAAAAAGAGACACTCAATGGAGCGCCTTTTCTATTCAGCCATTGGATGATTCCACTTTCCGAAGAATTTTTTCAGCTATTTTGTCATAAATCCCGGCAACAGGGTCATCCTTGAAATAAACACCCGGGGCAAAAATTTCCGGATGGGGATCAGGCTGACGGAGGGGTAATCTGCCCAGAAGATCAGTCTGCAGAAGATCACTGAGTTTGTCACCGCCACCCTGGCCAAAGACATGTTCTCTTTCCCCGGTTTTTCGACTTTCAAAATAAGACATGTTTTCAATGACACCCAGAATCTCGTGCTTCGTTTTTACAGCCATTTGACCCGCCCGGGCTGCGACAAATGCGGCTGTCGGATGCGGTGTTGTCACAATAATCTCTTTAGAATGCGGAAGTCTGCTGTGCACATCCATGGCGACATCACCCGTACCCGGCGGAAGATCAAGAATCAGATAATCCAGATCGCCCCAGTCAACATCATGGAAAAAGTTATTCAGCATTTTTCCGAGCATCGGCCCGCGCCAGATCACAGGGGAATTGTTTTCTACAAAGAAACCCATGGAAATCACTTTGACACCAAAACGGTCGACCGGAATAATCCGGTTATGCGCCACCGCCGGTCGATTTTCGATACCCATCATGTCAGGCACGCTGAATCCGTAAATATCGGCATCCAGGAGTCCGGTTTTTTTCCCTTTTCGTGCGAGCGCGAGGGCCAGATTAACGGAAACCGTTGACTTGCCGACGCCACCCTTACCACTTGCGACAGCAATAAAAACCGTCTTATTTTCAGGGGAAAGCAGTGTCGGTGCTTCCCTGGGAAATCCACCGAGTGCTCTGATCTCGTCTTCACTGAGTTGTGTAAAACGCATGCCGACCGATCCGGCTCCCGCCTCTTTCAGTTTCGATGAGATTTCAACCTGAATCTGCATCTGTTTGACACGATCTGCCTTACTCAATGCAATCTTCATACTGACAAGGTCCTCTTTAATCTTCAGCTCACGCAAGGCACCTGTCTCCATCAGATTTTTATGTAAAAAAGGATCCTGAACGGTCTTCAGTACTTCTTCGATCTTTTGCTGATCTATCATCGATATTCCAGTCCTCCCGTGTCATCGTTTTCATATCCAGTATACCAGACATCTGTGTTCATGACGTGAAAAAAGGCCGGAGTATTTACTCATCAGCAGGTGTTTTTTCAGACGTGAAATAGCGCATAATCCCCTGGCTGATGGCATGTGCCGCCTTCCTCTGATAATTTTTCTGAATCAGCAGATGACGCTCATCCGGGTTAGATAAAAAACCGACCTCAACAAGTGCTGCAGGAGGGGCGGCTTTTTTTAACAGATACACGTGGCCGATCGGTCTGGCATAGCGGTCCGTATTGCCCAGATTCTTCTTCAGCGAGTCCTGAATAAACCGGGCGAACTTCTGATTTTTTATCGACTTCGGGTGATAAAAGGTCTGCGCACCGCGCCAGCGGGCAGAAGGGATGGCATTCATATGGATACTGATGAACGCATCCGGACTGGATGTCTGGATCAGTCTGGCACGACGCATCAGATCCTGCGTTTTATGGCGTCCGGTATAATCTTCATCCGACAGGTCTCTGTCGCTGTCCCGGGTCATGATGACAAGAGCCCCTGCTTCCTGAAGATAGTTGCGGATATCCCGGGCAATGGCAAGCGCGATTTCTTTCTCTTCGGTTTCACCGCCGACTGCACCGCCATCTGGACCACCATGGCCGGCATCAACCACAAGCACACGTCCGGAAAGTGGCAGATTCCATGCCTTCCAGGTGTGCATACTGGTGATCAGCCAGCCGACGGCCACAACCACGGACAATGCACCAACAACCAGTATCCCCGCCAGCCACTTCCGTCTCATTTGCCCTGCCCCCTTGTCCTGCTTTGTCTCTTGGACATGTATATGGGCAAAATCGCCTTTTATGACGTACTTAATGTAATTTCATTCTCAGACGTTTCACGGATAAATCAAAACCGTCCAGCCACCATCCATGCAAAAAGGTTCTGCATGCCTGATCAATCCCGCGCAGTTCTTCCGGATCGGTTGACCAGAAACGCCAGAAATCAAAGAAATCTTCATGCAGCATATCGAATTTCGGTTGACTCCGTTCAAATACCACCTCTTCCCGTTCACCATAAAAACCGAAGCGCCCCATCGATGAGCCCAGCAGAAAAGATTCAAGCGCGTATTCTGCGCACATCTCCATGGCCATACTGCTGCCCGTAGGCAGAGCACTCAGATACCGATCGAAAGTATGATGAATCGCGCTCTGGATCTTCTCAAAGGAGAGATCCTGAAGTGCCCGCCTCTCTGAATGTATTTGTTTATCCCGCTTCTTTTTCTGAAAATCCATAACAACAGCCATCAATTTTCCCTCCTTTCCCTTTATCATCCGACGGAGTCGCGATTTTAAAACGTAACAGCTTTTGCCATCCCTTTATGTGGCAAAAGTCCGGTTTTAAAAAAAATTTTCCGACTGGCAAGCTGCAGGTGCCGACAGAGACTTCATTTTTCCGATCCTTTTCGCAAAAAATTTGTATTTTCTTTAAAGGTAAAAAAAAATAAGCCCGGTAAACGGACTTATAGAAAAATGAAACTAAAGAGAGTACTCCACTACTCACTTATGACATTACACTTTTCGACTATATGATCGCGGATTTTGTTAAATTTCACATGAAGAAAACCGTGTCGACCGGCAGGTCATAAACCTGGCCGGAGCCTTAGTTTATCTGTAAAAGCAAAAACTCCCGGCTAAAAAACCGGGAGTTGCAAAACATATATAAAAAACAGATCAGCGTTTTGAGAACTGCGGTGCGCGACGGGCGCCCTTGAGTCCATATTTTTTACGTTCTTTCATTCTTGGGTCACGGGTCAGGAAGCCTGCCTTCTTCAATACCGGGCGATATTCCGGATCTGCCTTCAGAAGCGCACGGGCAACACCATGACGGATCGCACCAGCCTGACCGGTAAATCCTCCGCCTTTCACGTTAACCAGCACGTCATATCTTCCTTCTGTTTCTGTTGAAACAAGAGGCTGTTTCAGAATCGTGCGCAGTGTTTCAAGGTTGAAGTAGTCATCCGCATTACGGCCATTAACGACGACTTTTCCGTCACCCGGAACGAGCCTGACGCGGGCAACTGAATTCTTACGACGGCCGGTACCGGTATATTGTAATTGTGCCATTCTTATTTCCCCCTCCTTATCCACGAAGTGTGTAAACTTCAGGTTTTTGTGCGGCATGCGGATGTTCCGCGCCTTCATATACGTGCAGTTTCAGGAACATTTTGTGTCCAAGACTGTTGTGAGGAAGCATGCCCTTAATGGTACGTTCGAGCATTTCCCTTGAACGCGTCTCACGCATTTGCTGGGCTGAACGGGCCTTAATGCCTCCCGCAAAGCCTGAATGACGAATATACTGTTTGGTCTGCAGTTTTCTGCCTGTCAGACGAATTTTTTTCGCATTAATAATAATCACATTGTCACCGACGTCCGCATGAGGCGTATAAGTCGGTTTATTCTTGCCGCGCAGTATCGCTGCGACCTGGCTTGCAAGGCGGCCGAGAATCTGGCCGTCCGCATCAATAACCAGCCATTTGCGGTCAGCTGATGCTGTTGTAGCCATATATGTTGTACGCACTACTGTTTCCTCCCTGATTACATTCATATTCTCTCAGCGACCCACAACCGCTTAGAGCCGGAAATGATCAATTTCCGTTTCCGTTCATGATTCTATTTGATCCAATATATTTTGGGGCTAATAGTGGTCAAATCAGAAATGCCGAAGTATATTTTATAACACACAGACTTGATTGTCAATCACTGATAATTTTTCGGGAGAAAGAATTAATAGATCACCCGCCACAATGTCAGCCCATGGGCAGGTGCCGTCTTTGACGCTGCCTGCCTGTCTTTTCCTTCAATGATTCGGCCAACGCTCTCCGGTACCCGTGCATGCAGACCGACATCCAGAAGTGTCCCTGTGACGATCCGAACCATCTGGTAGAGAAAACCGCTTCCGACGATACGGATCACGGTCTCATCAGGATCCACAGGGAAAATCTCCAGTTCATAAACCGTCCGGACTTTATTCCTGACGCTTGTATTTGCCGCACAGAAGCAGGAAAAATCATGCGTGCCGACAATATACTGTGCCGCTTCATTCATTTTCCCAAGATCCAGTTTATCAGGGACGTGCAGGGTGTAAAGTCGTCTGAACAGATCTGGCTGCGGTCTGGTCAGCAGACGATATCTGTATTCTTTTTTCCTGACATCATACCGGGCATGAAAAGATTCCGGTACCCGTTCCGTCCTGAAAATATGGATATCTTCCGGCAAAAGGCTGTTCAGCGCCAGCGTCCAGTGATCGACCGGAATCTTAAGCGGACTGCTGAAATGGAAGACCTGACCTTTCGCATGAACGCCCCGGTCCGTACGCCCCGAGGCTGTGATTTTTATCTGGCTGCCATGATGCATTCGGGAAAGGGCCAACTGAATTTCGCTCTGAACGGTGCGTTTTTCCGGCTGCACCTGATAACCATAGAAATGCGTTCCATCATAGGAAACCGTGCATTTGAGTTTATCCATTATGTTAACCTGCCTTCAGCTTCGGACAAGAATCAGTACGACAGTCAGTAAGCCGAGCAGGACCATCAGTTCCGTGTCCCGGTGCCCCCAGCTCAGTTTATGAAGCCGCGTCCGCCCGGCCTCCCCGTGATAGCCCCTGGCTTCCATCGCCATCGAAAGGTCTTCAGCTCTCTTAAACGCACTGACAAATAGTGGGACGAGCAGGGGGACAACCGCCTTCATCCGGTTTTTCACGGAGCCGCTGGAAAAATCAGAGCCACGGGCAGCCTGCGCCTTGATAATCTTCTCCGTTTCTTCCAGAAGTGTTGGAATAAAACGCAACGAGATCGACATCATCAGGGCAAATTCATGGACCGGAAACTTCAGCTTTTTCAGTGGCCCAAGTAAGCTTTCCATGCCATCCGTTATTTCTATCGGCGAGGTCGTCAGAGTCAGAAGAGTCGTCATGATAATAATCACTAAAATTCTGATGGAAATAAATATCGACTGGATTAGTCCATTAAGATAAATATGAAACCAGCCCAGGCTGAACAGGAGCGGTCCTCCCGTCGTAAAAAAGAGGTTCAGGAAAAAAGTCAGGAGAACGATGAAAAAGACGGCCTTTAGTCCCCTGTAAATAAATTTAAACGAGACTTTCGAGAAAATAATCCCCGCAACACAGAAAAGCAGCAATAATCCGTTAGTGACCCAGTTATTAGCCAGAAAGACAATGATGACAAATAAAAAAATGGAAATCAGTTTTGAACGCGGATCCAGCTGGTGGATAAATGACTTCAGCGGAACATATTGTCCGATCACAAGATTAAACATGGTCAGCGCCTCCATTCAGAATCCGGATAACCGTATCAGCCGTTTCATTGAGTGTGAATACCGGACCTGTTTTTTTCCTGCGGCCCATTTTTTGGTTCAGCTGATCCAGAAACAGCATGGTCTGCGGGGCGTCCAGTCCGGCCTGATGCAGCTCCTCTTCCCTGGAAAATACGTCTTCAGGTTTCCCGTCCATTATTTTCTTCCCATGATTCATCACAATCACCTGATCGGAATATAAAGCGGCATCGTTCATATTGTGTGTGACCATAATAATGGTTGTTTTTCTCTCTTTATTCAGTCCGAGAAATAGCTGCAGAATCTCCTCCCGGCCCCTCGGATCAAGGCCGGCTGTGGGTTCATCAAGAATGATTGCCTCGGGGTGCGCTGCCAGTACACCTGCAATAGCCACGCGGCGCATCTGGCCTCCACTGAGATCGAACGGTGACCGTTGCCAGTATGGGGAAGGAATACCGACCCGTGTCAGACTTTCTTCTGCTCTCTTCACCGCTTCGTCCTGCGGCACACCGAAGTTTATCGGCCCAAAACAGACATCCTTGATGATTGTTTCATCAAACAGCTGATGTTCCGGATACTGGAAAACAAAACCCACTTTCGCTCTCAGAGTCCTGAGATCCTGTTTCTTTTTATCTGCTGTCAGGTTATACGAACCAACGACCACTTTCCCGAAGAAGGTTTGAGTAATCCGTCGATATGCTGGACAAGAGTAGATTTTCCTGATCCAGTTTGACCGATAATGGACGTAAATGAACCGGACGGGATACGAAGATTAATATCATCCAGGGCTTTACGCGCAAACGGTGACCCCGGGTTGTAGATGTGGTTTACTTTTGTGAACGTAATGTCCATAATTCATTCACCAACTCTTCCTGGGTTAATGCATGATCCGATAAACCGACCCCTTTTTCCCTGAGCAAATTCCGCAGCTTTATGGAAAAGGGCAGATCAAGACCGATTTTTTCCAGCAGTTCCGGTGTCTGGAAGATCTCACGCGGACCACCTTCCCGGATCATTCTGCCATTATTCATCACAAGGACACGGTCCGCGTAGATCGCTTCATTCAGATCGTGAGTAATGGATAGTACGGTGATTCCGCGTGTTCTGTTCAGGGTTCGCATCGTCCTGATGATTTCTCTTCTGCCCTCAGGGTCGAGCATAGAAGTTGCTTCGTCAAGAATGATAATCATCGGCTGCAGGGCAACAATACCGGCTATGGCCACACGCTGCTTCTGTCCTCCGGAAAGCCGGTGGGGTTCCTGACTGGCGAACTGATCCATCCGGACCAGTTTAAGCGATTCTTTAAGCCTTTTAATCATTTCATCACGCGGAATCCCATGGTTCTCCATTCCAAAAGCGACATCATCCTGCACCGTTGCGCCGACAAACTGGTTATCCGGATTTTGAAAAACCATACCCACTTGTCGCCGGATTTCCCAGATTGCTGATTTATCCCTCGTATCATAGCCACCGACATGGACCGTCCCTTTCTGAGGAAGGAGCAGCCCGTTCAGGCATTTGGCCAGTGTGGACTTACCGGATCCGTTGTGACCAATGATGGCCAGCCATTCACCCCGATTAACCGAAAAACTGACATCCTGCAACACCCATGGGTGATCTTCTGTATATTGGTAAGATACATTGTCGACTTTAATGATTTTCTCCATTACACGCTCGGACTCCCCTCATCCTGTTCTTCTCTATGTACCGGAAATGTCTGGACGACATCTCCAGACGCTCATCTCATCATCTCGGCCGAAGAAGAACCTGGTAAAGCCAGGACCCTCTGGCACCGGCTGAGCCATTTGCAGTGTAAAAAAAAGGCAGAAAACAGGTCCCTCTCGGAGCCATGCCTCTGCCCGTTGTGTCTGGTACATTATTTTACCAGTTCGATAATAGCCTGTTCCGCACCATCGCCCTTGCGCGGACCTGTTTTAAGAACACGTGTGTAACCACCCTGGCGTTCTTCATAGCGTTTTGCTATGTCATCGAACAGCTTTTGAAGCGCATTCTGACCGGATTCCTGGTCAGCCACTTCTTTACGGACAAAAGCAGCCGCCTGACGACGCGCATGAAGATCACCGCGCTTAGCCAGCGTAATCATCTTCTCAACGATCGGCCTCAGTGCCTTAGCCTTAGCGTGGGTTGTCTGAATCCGTTCATTAATTATCAAATCGGTCGTCAGATCACGGAACAATGCCTTCCTCGCTGCCGAGTCCCGGCCCAGTTTTGCATATGCCATGTACCTGTACCTCCTTTTTTCAACCTGGTTTCTTCTTTTTTGCGCAAAAAAGAGAAATATTGACTTGATCACCGTCTGTTATTCTTCAACTCTAAGTCCAAGCCCAAGTTCATTCAGTTTCTCTTCCACTTCTTCAAGAGATTTACGGCCGAGGTTTCTGACTTTCATCATGTCCTCTTCTGATTTCTGAGTCAGTTCCTGAACTGTGTTGATCCCGGCACGCTTCAGGCAATTATAGGAGCGTACGGAAAGGTCAAGTTCTTCGATCGTCATCTCAAGTACTTTTTCTTTTTTATCTTCTTCTTTTTCAATCATGATCTCAGCGGTCTGAGCCTGATCAGTCAGTCCGACAAAAATATTCAGATGTTCGGTCAGAATCTTTGCCGCAAGGGATACAGCTTCTTCAGGGCGAATACTGCCGTCTGTCCATACGTCAAGCGTCAGCTTGTCATAATTGGCTACCTGACCCACTCTTGTTTTCTCTACCTGATAGTTTACACGCTCAATCGGTGTATAAATAGAATCGACCGGAATGACACCAATTGGCAGGTCCTCAGATTTGTTCCTTTCAGCAGGAACATATCCGCGACCTTTTTTTGCCGTCATTCTGACATGAAAATGCGCGCCCGCATCAACATGCGCGATCTCCAGTTCCGGATTCAGAATCTCAACATCACTGTCGTGAATAATATCAGCGGCTGTCACTTTTCCTTCTCGCTTAACGTCGATTTCCAGTGTCTTTTCTTCATCTGAATAGATCTTCAAAGCCAGCTTCTTGATATTCAGAATGATCGCCGTTACATCTTCTACAACGCCTTCGATAGTGGAAAATTCGTGAAGCACCGTATCAAACTGAACGGTCGTAACAGCCGCGCCCGGGAGGGAAGAAAGCAAAATTCGACGTAAAGAATTACCCAGAGTCGTACCGTATCCACGTTCGAGCGGCTCCACAACAAACTTGCCGTAACTTCCGTCGTCTGCTATCTCAACCGTATCGATCTTTGGTTTTTCGATCTCAATCATCAAAAATGAACCCTCCTTCAAACGTCGAAATCATGGCTCTTCAGGGCCAGAATTTCCCGATTATACCTGTTTCAGGTTTACGGCTCGCTTCTTTCACATATTAATAGCATTATGAACGGATCGCCTTCATGCTATACACGGAGAGATCAGACGCGACGACGCTTCGGTGGACGGCATCCGTTATGAGGAATCGGGGTTACATCGCGGATCGTTGTGACTTCAAGGCCCACTGCCTGAAGTGCGCGGATTGCGGCTTCACGTCCGGCCCCTGGTCCCTTGACAGACACTTCGATTGTCTTCATTCCACTGTCCAGCGCGCTCTTGCCTGCCGCTTCAGCAGCGGTCTGAGCCGCAAAAGGTGTCGATTTTTTGGATCCCTTGAATCCGAGACCTCCTGCACTTGCCCATGAGATCGCATTACCATGGGGATCGGTAATTGTAACAATCGTATTATTGAATGTGGAGCGGATATGTGCCACCCCGTTTTCCACATTTCTCTTAATGCGGCGCTTACGCGTACGTTGTTGTTTAGCCATAAATGTTTTTACCCTCCTTCACTTATTTTCTTTTATTAGCCATCGTGCGCTTCGGGCCTTTACGCGTACGAGAATTATTCTTTGTGTTCTGTCCACGGACAGGAAGTCCGCGACGATGACGGATACCTCTGTAGGATCCGATTTCAATCAGTCTCTTGATATTCAGAGAAACTTCGCGGCGCAGGTCACCTTCCACACGATAGTGGTTAACGACTTCACGAATACGTGTCTGTTCTTCTTCAGTCAGATCGCGTACACGTGTATCTTCAGAGACCTTTGCTTCCGCCAGAATCTTCTTCGCTGTTGTCAGACCAATACCATAAATATAGGTCAGAGAAATAACGACTCTTTTTTCTCTTGGAATATCGACACCTGCAATACGAGCCATGCGTTAAAGCACCTCCTTTTCAGCCTTGTCTCTGCTTATGCTTTGGATTTTCGCAAATCACCATGACAACGCCCTTACGACGCACAATCTTGCACTTCTCACACATCTTTTTAACTGATGGTCTGACTTTCATCGATGAAACCTCCTTATTTCATGCAGAGCATCTTCTGATTATTTATGTCTGAACGTTATACGGCCACGTGACACATCATAAGGCGACAATTCAACTGTA
Organism: Sporolactobacillus sp. Y61; assembly: GCF_040529185.1. NCBI lineage: Bacteria > Bacillati > Bacillota > Bacilli > Caryophanales > Sporolactobacillaceae > Sporolactobacillus > Sporolactobacillus sp. Y61. The sequence goes on from NZ_CP159510.1 coordinate 631,941, forward strand.
ACCTTATCACCGGGGAGAATGCGAATAAAATGCATACGAATTTTGCCCGATACATGTGCCAGTATTTTATGACCGTTTTCCAATTCGACACGGAACATCGCATTCGGTAACGGTTCAACTACGGTGCCTTCAACTTCAATGACATCTTCCTTAGCCATCGGCTGACTCACCCTTCCTGTTATTACTGAGTCTGCCATCCAGATAATGTGCGATGGCAAATCTGAGTTTTCCATTTGTTACGCGTCCTGTTTCCTGCAAGCTCTTCTGAACTTCGACAGATACATACGATTGAAGATCAAGATGGCTGATGTTCTTCTTTTTTGCATGATCAAACTTGCGACGGTTACCATCCGCAATTTCAACGTAACGGTCGTCAATAAGTTTTACAATGACAAAAAAAGAACCGGTCTCTTTCCCCTTAATACCTGGACAAGTTGTCCGGGGACAGGCCGAGGAGCCTGATCACTACCCATCAATCATCACCTTCACTTAATGCTTTGTCAAGATTTCATGCCCATCGTCCGTAATAACCAGCGTATGCTCAAAATGAGCACATCTTTTTCCGTCCTGTGTTTCGATTGTCCAGTCGTCATCTCCAACGATCCAGATATCTCGCGTGCCCTCATTGACCAAGGGTTCAATTGCCAGCACCATTCCGGGTAACAGGACCGGACCCTGACCGGGTTTCCCATAATTGGGTACATCGGGTTCTTCATGGAGATGACGACCGATGCCGTGGCCGGTCAACTCATGAACTACTGAATATCCGTAAGACGCCACACAGGACTGAACCGCATAGGATATGTTCGTCAGACGGGACCCCGGACGGGCTTCTGCCATACCGTTGTCGAGTGCAGTTTCTGCTGCTTCAAGCAGTCTGCGATCTTCTTCGGCTATGTGCCCTGCCGGATATGTCCAGGCAGAATCCGCATGAAAGCCTTCATACCGGGCACCAATATCAATCGTGATGATGTCTCCGTCCTGCAGGATACAGGAACCGGGAATTCCGTGCGCCAGCTGATTGTTAACGGATGTGCAGATGCTGTTGGCATAACCGTCAAAACCTTTGAAAGATGGCTCTGCTCCGGCCTTTCTGATCAAGCGCTCTGCTAGCAGGTCGAGCTCAATCGTAGAAATCCCCGGACGTATTGCCTGTTGCAGTTGATTAAGTGTATCAGCAACAATTTGTCCGGCCTGACGAATTTTCTCAATCTCGCTCTCAGTTTTCAGTTGAATCACTCAGCCTCCGACTCCAGAATCTGCGAAATATCCTTGAATACGGCCTGAATGGACTGATCACCGTTCACCGTCTTTAACACATTCTTCTTTTCATAGAAAGAAACAAGTGGCTCCTGCTGCTTCATATTCACCTGCAGTCTTTCATGAACCGTGGCCGGGCGGTCGTCCGAACGCTGCTTCAGAGCACTGCCGCATCTGTCGCATATGCCCTCTTGTTTCGGCGGGTTGAAAATCAGATGATAACTTGCTCCGCAATTTGGGCAGACACGACGTCCCGTCAGACGGGCAGCAAGTTTTTCCGGATCCACATTGATATCAAGCACCGCATCGATCTTTCTTCCGCCCTCAGCAAGCATCTCATCCAGTTTTTCAGCCTGCAAGACGGTTCTTGGAAAACCATCCAGCAGAAACCCTCTGTTGCAATCTTCCGCCGACAAGCGTTCCCGGACAATACCGACAGTCACATCATCAGGAACCAGTGCGCCTTTATCCATAAAGGACTTCGCTTTTTTCCCGAGTTCTGTTCCGTCTTTGATGGCCTGTCGGAACATATCACCTGTTGATATATGAGGAAAACCGAACTGTTCGACAATCCGATCAGCCTGCGTCCCCTTACCGGCGCCCGGAAGCCCCATTAATATCAGATTCATGTCACCACTCCCGACTTGATCTGCGGATCTATTATCTTCTTCGGATAAACCCGTGATAATTTTTCTTAACCAGCTGGCTTTCAATACGTTTCATTGTATCCAGTGCAACACCGACAACGATCAGAAGGCTGGTGCCTCCTATTCTCGCGCTTGCCGGTAAATCGCCAATTTCCCCGAATACGATCGGCAGAAGCGAAATCACCGCAAGGAAAATAGCTCCGAGAAACGTCAGGCGGTACAGGATCTTCGTAATAAACTTCTCCGTGTTCTTTCCCGGTCTGATTCCGGGAATATAGCCCCCCTGCTTTCCCAGATTCTTTGCCATTTTTTCCGGATTCACCTGTACGAACGTATAAAAATAGGTGAATGCAATAATCAGTGCGGCATAAATAATCATGCCATAGACCGTCGAATAATCAAAGATCCTGACGATCCAGTCGGTCACATTATTGCGTGGGAAGAAACGGGCGATGGTCGGTGGCGTAATCATCAGTGAAATAGCGAAGATCACCGGGATCACTCCTGCTGCATTAACCTTAATCGGCAAATGGGCAGGTTCGACGCTGTATGTCTTCGTTCCGACAGTACGTTTTGCATACTGAATGGGGATCTTTCTAATTCCCTGCTGAACGAAGATGGTACCCACAACAATCAGAAGAACAATCACAACAATAGCCAGCAGGCCCAGTATTTCCATAAACGCGTTGGTTGAAGCTTCAAAACGCTGGACATAAATCTGGTTGATTGCTGTAGGGATACGGGCAACGATGCCTGCAAAAATCAGGATCGAAATACCATTTCCTACACCGTAGGCAGTGATCTGATCGCCAAGCCACATCAGAAAAGCTGTTCCGGTCGTCAGAACAGACGCAATGATGAGATAGGTCCAGATATTCGGATTCGCGACAAGACCGGGAAAGTTTGCGTTGAATCCGAAGGACAGACCAAGAGCTTCAATGAATCCCAGCACGATGGTGCCGTAGCGGGTCAGCTGATTCAGCTTACGCCTTCCCATTTCGCCCTGCTTGGACCACTCAGTCAGCTTCGGAACGACATCCATCTGCAACAGCTGAACAATAATGGATGATGTGATGTAAGGCATAACACCCATCGAAAAGATGGAAAAATTCTGCAATGCCCCTCCACCGAATGTGTTAAACAGACCAAACGCGCTGGAATCACTGATATTAATCAATTCTGTATTGATATCCGGAACAGGAATAAATGTCCCAATCCGAAAAATAATCAACATAAGAAGTGTAAATACTACCTTTTTGCGAATGCCTGCGTCCCGCCACATACTGGAAAGCACTTGAAACATCAGATCACCTCAATGTTTCCGCCGGCAGCCTCGATAGCTTCTTTGGCAGAAGCAGAAAATTTTGTCGCTTTCACAGTTAATTTGGCTTCGATCTTGCCTTCACCGAGTATTTTAACACCGTCATTCAGTTTCCTGATCACGCGTGTTTTAAGAAGAAGTTCCGGTGTTACTTCTGTACCGTCTTCAAAACGGTTCAACTTTTCAAGGTTGACAATAGTATACACTTTGCGCGTAGGATTCTTGAAACCCTTCTTCGGCAGCGTCTGGAAAAGAGGCAGCTGACCGCCTTCAAATCCAAGACGAACATTGCCGCCGGAACGGGATTTCTGTCCCTTTTGTCCTCGCCCAGATGTTTTACCAAGTCCTGAACCATAGCCACGGCCCACTCTTTTCCGTGAAAAACGTGATCCTTCAGCCGGTTTTAATTCATGAAGTTTCATCTTGGCACCTCCTTGTTCCAATATACTTACATTAATCATTCAGCTCGCGGACAGATACCAGATGCGAAACCTTGGTGATCATTCCGCGAATAGATGGATTGTCTTCCTGAACGACAGTCTGATAGGTTTTCCTGAGTCCGAGCGTCCTGACTGTTACACGCTGTGATTCCGGCCGGCCGATCACACTGTGTTTGAGGGTGATTTCCAATTTCTTTGCCATTGCTGTTCCCTCCTTAGCCGAGCAGCTCTGCCACAGATTTGCCGCGAAGTTTTGCGACATGTTCTGCACGCTTCAGATTCTTAAGACCTTCGACCGTTGCCCGGACCATATTAATCGGATTATTGGATCCCAGTGATTTAGACAGGATATCACCCAGTCCTGAGAGTTCAAGCACCGCACGGACAGGTCCGCCGGCAATGATTCCGGTACCTTCAGACGCCGGTTTCAGAAGAACACTGCCTGCTCCCGAATGTCCGACAACCTGATGTGGAATCGTTGTATTTACAATCGGCACATTAAATACATTTTTCTTAGCATCTTCAATAGCTTTCCTGATGGCTTCAGGTACTTCGTGAGCTTTACCCTGTCCGAAACCAACGTTTCCTTTTTTGTCACCAACGACAACCAGTGCCGCAAAACGGAACCTGCGCCCGCCTTTTACTACCTTTGCTACACGATTAATCGAAACAACACGGTCTTCAAATTCCGATTTGTTGCGATCTGATTTGTTACGATCACGATAAGCCATGGATTCCCCTCCTTATTTTTAAAATTTTAATCCGGCTTCCCGGGCGCCTTCAGCTACAGCTTCAACACGTCCGTGATAAATATAGCCACTGCGGTCGAAAACGACACGGTCAATACCCTTTTCAGCTGCACGTTTACCTATGATCTCGCCGACACGTTTCGCTGCTGCCACATCACTGCCTTTTTCAAGATCAAAAGCCTTATCGATAGATGAAGAGGAGACAAGTGTGACACCCTTTGTGTCATCAATCAACTGGGCATAAATGTTCTTTGATGAACGGAAAACATTCAGACGCGGACGTTCACTTGTTCCAACAATCCGGTGGCGGACATGCATATGCCTTTTCAGGCGGAGTGCATTCTTATCCTTTTTAGTGATCATGCTTCTATCGCTCCTTTCTCAGTCACATTACAGCCGTCTATTATTTCTTACCTGTTTTTCCTTCCTTGCGACGGACATGTTCGCCTTCATAGCGAATACCCTTGCCCTTGTAAGGTTCAGGGGCACGGACAGAACGGATATTAGCAGCTACTTCACCGACACGCTGCTTATCAATACCCTGGACACTGATCTTGTTGTTGCCTTCTACATTCAGTTCAATGCCCTGTTCCGGAACAATTTCTACCGGGTGAGAATAGCCGACATTAAGAACAAGATTTTTACCTTTAATATTCGCCCGGTAACCAACTCCCACCAGCTCAAGATTTTTGACATAACCTTTGGTTACACCTTCAACCATATTGCTGATCAGACTGCTTGTCGTGCCATGCAGCGCACGATGCTTATTTGAATCATCCGGCCTTTCGACCTTCACTTCATTATTCTCCTGTTTAATGATCATATCCGGATGAAATGTACGGGACAGTTCCCCTTTCGGTCCTTTAACCGTCACATTCTGACCGTCTATAATAACCGTTACGCCATCCGGAATGGCCGTCGGTTTTAATCCAATACGGGACATGAGAACACCTCCATTCTTGTTTCACGCTTACCAGATGTAGGCGAGAACCTCTCCGCCTACATTCTGCTGGCGGGCTTCTTTATCCGTTACAATGCCTTTTGATGTGGAGACGATGGCGATGCCGAGACCACCAAGTACCTTAGGCACTTCGTCAGCTTTAGCATAAACACGCAGACCAGGTTTACTGATTCTCTTAAGGCCTGAAATGACGCGTTCTTTGTTACTGCCGTACTTCAGAAAGAGGCGGAGTACACCCTGTTTGTCATCATCTATATACTCAACATTTTTGATGAAACCTTCACGTTTGAGGATCTCAGCTATTTCTCTTTTGACTCTGGAACCTGGCAGCTCAATCTGCGCATGACGAACAATGTTCGCATTACGAATACGGGTCAGCATATCTGCAATAGGATCTGTCATGACCATGCAAATCGACCTCCTTCCCTATTACTTATTATTTTACCAGCTGGATTTTCTGACGCCGGGAATCTGTCCCTTATGAGCCAGTTCACGAAAGCAGATCCTGCATAACTTGAACTTTCTCAGTACCGAATGAGGACGTCCGCAGCGCTCACAGCGCGTGTATTCCTGCACTTTGAATTTTTTCGGACGGTGTGCGGATACAAGCATCGATTTTTTTGCCAAAATGGATTCCCTCCTTATTGATTATTATTTTGCAAAGGGCATGCCGAGCAGAGTCAGCAGCGCCGACGCTTCTTCATCAGTCTTCGCAGTAGTCACAATGACAATATCCATACCGCGGACCTTGTCTACCTTGTCGTAATCAATTTCAGGGAAAATCAGCTGTTCACGAATGCCAAGCGTGTAATTACCCCGACCATCAAAAGATTTCTTTGAGATCCCGCGGAAATCACGGACACGCGGCAGGGCAACAGTAATCAGTTTATCCAGGAAGTCATACATACGGTCCCTCCTGAGGGTCACTTTGGCACCGATTGCCACGCCTTCACGCAGTTTAAATGCCGCAATAGATTTCTTCGCACGGGTAATTACCGGTTTCTGACCAGACAATGCAGTCAGATCTTCAACGGCACTGTCCAGAACCTTAGAATTATGAACAGCATCGCCAACACCCATATTGATAACAACTTTCTCAATCGATGGAACCTGCATAATCGATGTATATTTGAACTTGTCAATTAATGCCGGGACAACTTCTTTTTCATACTTTTCTTTGAAACGGCCCATGAGTTTGCCTCCTTTCAAAAACAATCAGATCAGTCGATGACTTCGCCTGATTTTTTGGATACACGTACTTTCTTGCCATCTACTATCTTGTGGCCCACTCGCGTAGGTTCATTCGTTTTCGGATCAACGAGCATAACATTTGAAACGTGGATCGGCGCTTCATGTTCCAGAATTCCGCCCTGCGGAGCCGCCTGTGAGGGTTTTGAATGTTTCTTGACCACATTGACCCCTTCAACAACGACACGTTCTTTTGAAGGATAAGCTGTGAGGATCACACCCTGCTTGCCCTTGTCTTTTCCGGAAATCACCTGGACTTTATCGCCCTTTTTCACATGCAATTTCGCCATACTGAGTAGCACCTCCTTTTCCTGAACGTTCAAATTACAATACTTCCGGTGCGAGTGAAACGATCTTCATGAACTGTCCTTCACGAAGTTCACGTGCTACCGGCCCGAAGATTCGTGTTCCACGCGGACTCTTATCATCGCGAATCAGAACAACCGCATTTTCATCAAAGCTGATGTACGATCCGTCTGTCCTGCGCACGCCTTGTTTTGTACGGACGATAACCGCTTTGACAACTTCGCCCTTCTTAACAACGCCACCTGGTGTTGCCTGTTTTACAGAACCAACAATGACGTCGCCGATATTCGCTGTCTTACGTCCGGAACCTCCAAGCACTTTAATGGTCAGTACTTCACGGGCACCGGAGTTATCGGCAACCTTTAAGCGGCTTTCCTGCTGAATCATACAGATGTGACCTCCCTTCGACCCTTAATCGCATAGATACTGCGATCAGATAATGACGGATTCCTCAACAATTTTAACGAGACGAAAACGTTTATCTTTCGAAAGCGGGCGAGTTTCCATGATTTCAACGATATCGCCGGCTTTTGCCTGATTATTTTCATCATGCGCTTTAAACTTCTTTGAATACTTGACATGTTTGCCGTAGAGTTTATGTTTCTTTGATGTCTCAACCAGAACTGTAATGGTTTTATCCATTTTGTCTGAAACAACACGACCAACCAGAACTTTACGGGCATTGTTACGTATGTCTTCAGCCATTCATTGAACCTCCTTTTCAGCCGTTTTGAACATTCAGTTCACGTTCACGCAAAATCGTTTTCGCACGAGCAATGGATTTTCTCACTTCACGTATGCGGGCAGTGTTTTCCAATTGTCCGGTTGCAAGCTGGAAACGCAGATTAAATAATTCTTCTTTCAGCGTCTTCACATTTTTTTCAACCTCGGCAGTGGATAAATTACGAAGTTCTTCAGCCTTCATTTGCGTCACCACCCACTTCTTCGCGTTTCACAATCTTCGTTTTGATCGGAAGTTTGTGGCCTGCGAGTCTCAAAGCTTCATTGGCTACTTCTTCATTGATGCCGCCCACTTCAAAGAGTATGCGGCCAGGTTTAACGACTGCAACCCATCCTTCAGGAGCACCTTTACCGGAACCCATGCGGACGTCCAGTGGTTTTTTGGTATAAGATTTCTGCGGGAAGATTTTGATCCATACTTTTCCGCCACGTTTCATGAAACGCGTCATAGCGATACGGGATGCTTCAATCTGGCGGCTGGTAATCCACGAGGATTCCAGTGCCTGAAGTCCGTATTCACCGAATGTTACCGTAGCACCGGCTTTGGTCTTACCATGCATTCTGCCACGATGCTGTCTGCGGAATTTTACACGTTTTGGCATTAACATAATTATCTTCCTCCTTCCTTATTGTCTGTTCCTTTCGTCGGAAGGACTTCCCCGCGATAGATCCAAACTTTAACGCCGATTTTACCATATGTTGTATCTGCTTCTGCAGTACCGTAGTCAATATCAGCGCGAAGTGTGTGAAGCGGTACAGTTCCTTCACTGTAATCCTCTGTTCGTGCCATATCAGCACCACCCAGACGTCCGGCACACTGTGTTTTAATCCCCTTGGCACCGGCCCTCATGGCTCTCTGCAAGGTCTGTTTCTGGGCACGTCTCCAGGAGATACGGCTTTCCAGCTGTTTCGCAATGTTTTCCGCAACCAGTCTGGCATCAAGATCCGCATGCTTGATTTCGAATATGTTGACGTGAACACGTTTGCCGGTCAGGTTATTCAGTGCTTTGCGAAGCGTTTCAACTTCTGAGCCACCCTTACCGATGACCATTCCGGGTTTCGCCGTTTTGATCGTAATATTGATCCGGTTTGCGGCACGTTCCAGTTCAATGGATGATACGGCTGCATCCTTCAGCCTGTCTTCAATATATTTACGGATTCTGATATCTTCGTGAAGATATTTTGCATAGTTCTTCTTATCAGCATACCATTTGGATTCCCAGTCACGGATCACTCCGATTCTGAAACCTATAGGATTAATTTTCTGACCCACTCATTATCCCTCCTTCTTTTCTGATACGATAACCGTGATGTGACTCGTACGTTTGTTAATTTTGCTTGCACGTCCCTGAGCACGCGGACGGAAGCGTTTGAGCGTTGCGCCTTCATCCACATAAGCTTTTTCAACATACAGGTCACTGGTATCCATATCATAATTGTGTTCTGCATTAGCAATAGCAGATTTCAGTACTTTTTCAATGATCGGAGAAGCGGCTCGCTGCGTGTTCTGCAGAACTGCCAGAGCATAGCCGACCTCTTTTCCCCTGATAAGATCGATAACAAGACGCGCCTTACGGGGAGCAATTCGAATTTGTCTGGCAACAGCTTTTGCTTGCATCAGATTTCCTCCTTTCCTTAACGAACGCTTGTTCTCTTATCGAAAGATACATGTCCGCGGTACGTTCTTGTCGGTGCAAATTCACCCAGTTTATGTCCAACCATATCTTCTGTAATGTAAACCGGCACATGTTTGCGGCCATCATAAACAGCGATGGTATGGCCAATAAAGTCGGGGAATATCGTTGACCTTCTTGACCAGGTTTTAATGACTCTTTTTTGATCCTTATCATTCAGTGCAGCGACTTTCTTCATCAGGTGATCGTCGACAAAAGGTCCTTTTTTCAAGCTTCGGCTCATGAATAGGCCTCCTTCCAAAAATAATTTATCATCCGTATTTATTTTTTGTTTTTGCGGTGTCTGACGATGAACTGTTCAGACTGATTCTTCTTCTTCCGCGTCTTGTAACCCGTCGTCGGCATGCCCCATGGTGACATCGGTGACTTGCGCCCTACAGGAGCCTTTCCTTCACCACCACCATGCGGATGGTCGTTCGGGTTCATAACAGAACCACGGACAGTCGGGCGGATACCCTTCCAGCGTGAGCGACCCGCTTTACCAACCGACACAAGGCCGTGTTCCAGGTTGCCAACCTGCCCGATTGTTGCGCGGCAGGTTTCCAGGACCATCCGGACTTCACCGGATACAAGACGGATCAGTACGTATTTACCTTCTTTACCGAGAAGCTGTGCAGATGCCCCTGCCGAACGAACGAGCTGTCCGCCCTTTCCCGGCTTCAGTTCAATATTGTGAACCGTTGTACCTACAGGAATGTTTTTTAACGGCAGCGCGTTACCGGTTCTGATATCTGCTCCGGTCCCTGACATTATTTCTGTTCCTACTTTGAGACCCTGGGGAGCAAGGATATACCGTTTTTCACCATCCACATAGTGAATAAGTGCAATATTTGCTGTCCGGTTTGGATCATATTCAATCGTTGCAACGCGGCCTGGAATGCCGTCTTTATCACGTTTAAAATCAATCAGACGGTACTGACGCTTGTGACCGCCGCCCTGATGACGAACAGTCAGTTTGCCCTGATTGTTTCTGCCTGCTTTGTTCGGCAGCGACCGAAGCAGCGTTTTTTCCGGAGTCGTTGTTGTTATTTCAGCGAAATCCAGCGAGCTCATATTTCTCCGGCCGTTGGACGTCGGTTTATACTTTTTAAGTGGCACGATCAATAACCTCCTTCTTTACTGATGCTCATTCGCCCTCGTAAAAATCGAGTTCTTTACTTTCAGGTGTCAGAGTAACAATCGCTTTTTTGCGTCGTGCTGTGTAGCCGGAATAGCGGCCATAACGTTTCGGCTTACCCTTCACGTTCATGGTATTGACTTTATCGACCTTAACTTCAAAAACGGCTTCCACAGCGCGTTTGATTTCAGATTTGTTTGCACGAAGATCAACATCAAACGTATATTTCTTGTCCGCCATCTGATCAGTTGTTTTTTCAGTCAGCACGGGGCGCTTAATAATATCATGCGGATCCTTCATTATGCAAGCACCTCCCCAAGTTTTTCGGCAGCGTCCCTGGTGACAATCAGTTTGTTATGTGCCAGAACATCAAGAACGTTGACCTGGGATGCTGTCAGTACCTTTACACCAGGAATATTGCGGGAGGACAGGATCACGGTGTCATCCGCTTCATTCGTGACAACAAGAGCTTTTTCTGATACTGACAGATTCTTCAATACAGCAATAAATTCTTTTGTTTTCGGAGCTTCAAATTTAAGGCTGTCCAGAACAATTAAATCCTTTTCTCCGACTTTCCCTGATAAAGCAGATTTAATAGCCAGCCTGCGCACCTTTTTAGGAAGTTTATAGGCATAGCTGCGTGGTGTCGGTCCAAATACCGTACCGCCGCCGACCCACTGCGGGGAACGTGTGGATCCCTGACGTGCGCGGCCGGTTCCTTTCTGGCGCCACGGTTTTCTTCCGCCGCCGCGTACTGCAGAACGGTTTTTAACAGCGTGCGTGCCCTGACGCTGTGACGCCTGCTGCATCACAACCGCCTGATACAGGACATGTTCATTCGGTTCAATGCCAAAAACGGCATCAGCCAGTTCAACATTTCCGACCTCAGCACCTTTTTGATCATAAACAGTTACTTTTGGCATGGAAGCATCCTCCTTTCTTATTTAGCTTCTGCCGCTTTACGGGCAGATTTTATCGTAATATAGCTTTTCTTTGCGCCCGGGACATTGCCTCTGATCAGAAGCAGTTTCCGTTCAGCGTCAACTTTTGCAACAACGAGGTTTTGTACAGTTATTCTCTCTCCGCCCATACGGCCGGCGAGCTTTTTGCCTTTGAACACGCGGGCCGGGTCGATAACGCCCAAAGAGCCCGGACGACGATGGTAACGTGAACCATGTGTCATCGGTCCGCGGGACTGGTTGTTCCGTTTAATCGGGCCCTGATAGCCTTTCCCCTTCGAAGTACCCGTTACGTCAATGACGTCTCCTGCTTTGAAAATATCAGCTGTTACTTCCTGACCAACTTCATAGTCGTCAAGGTTTACATCACGGATTTCCTTAATGAAGCGCTTAGGTTCCGCCTTTGCTTTATCGGCGTGTCCCTGAACCGGTTTGACAATGCGTGATTCCTTCAGTTTGTCAAAGCCAAGCTGAACGGCTTCGTAACCATCTGATTCGGCCGTCTTTTTCTGAAGAACCACATTACCCGATACATCAACAACCGTAACCGGGAGTGCATCGCCGTTTTCCGCAAAAATCTGCGTCATACCGATTTTTTTGCCTAAGATTCCTTTAGTCATCCGTTACACCTCCTGTTTCATATAGGGATTTATAACTTAATTTCGATGTCTACACCTGAAGGAAGATCCAGTCTCATTAATGAATCAACCGTCTGAGGTGTCGGCTCAACAATATCAACTAAACGTTTGTGCGTACGCATTTCGAACTGTTCACGTGAGTCTTTGTATTTGTGCACGGCACGCAGAACGGTGTAAATCGACTTTTCTGTGGGGAGCGGAATCGGTCCTGAAACCCTTGCTCCCGAACGTTTTGCCGTTTCCACAATCTTTTCAGCCGACTGATCCAGAATACGATGATCATATGCCTTTAAACGAATGCGAATCTTTTGCTTTGCCATGTTACATTCCCTCCTTTTTTCGTCCATTTTTTAAAAACAGACTTGCTCCACGAAAATTTCCATCTGCACCCGCCTTGGCAAAGGAGCCGGGTGTATCCGCAACCTTCCGCATCATCGCTAACAAACAACTTACTCATTATACATGAGCATACCGGACAAATCAAGAATTAACCTGTTTTTTTCTCCAGCTCTTCAGGTTGGCCGCTGTAAAGTTAAAAAAAGGACATCCCCCTGGAGGGATGTCCTTTTTATCTGTTTCTTATTCAACAATTTCAGAAACAGAGCCGGCGCCTACTGTACGGCCACCTTCACGAATCGTGAACTTTGTTCCCTTTTCAATAGCGATCGGTGAAATCAGCTGAACATCCATATTGACGTTGTCGCCGGGCATAACCATTTCTGTTCCTTCCGGAAGAGTGATTGTGCCGGTTACGTCGGTTGTCCTGAAATAGAATTGCGGACGGTAGTTTGAGAAGAAAGGCGTATGACGGCCACCTTCTTCTTTCTTCAAAACGTAAACCTGAGCTTTGAAGTGCGTATATGCTGTAACTGTACCTGGTTTAATTAAAACCTGGCCGCGTTCTACACCATCACGGTCAATACCACGAAGAAGCGCCCCGATGTTATCACCGGCTTCAGCGAAGTCCAGAGTTTTACGGAACATTTCAACACCGGTTACAACGGTCTTCTTCGGTGCATCAGTCAGACCAAGAATTTCAACTTCGTCACCGATTTTAACCGTTCCGCGCTCTACACGGCCGGTTGCAACCGTACCACGACCGGAAATGGAGAAGACATCTTCGACAGGCATCATAAATGGCTTGTCATTGTCACGCTGAGGTGTCGGGATGTAGTTATCAACGGCATCCATCAGTTCAACAATATGTTTTTCTTCTTCAGGGTCGCCCTGGAGAGCTTTCAGAGCAGAACCTTTGATAACCGGTACATCGTCACCCGGATAACCGTATTCACTGAGCAGGTCACGAACTTCCATTTCAACCAGTTCCAGAAGTTCAGGATCGTCAACCTGATCCGTCTTGTTCAGGTATACAATGATTGCAGGAACACCGACCTGGTGTGCCAGCAAAATGTGTTCACGAGTCTGCGGCATCGGACCGTCAACAGCGGAGACAACAAGAATCGCACCGTCCATCTGTGCTGCACCGGTGATCATGTTCTTTACATAGTCTGCGTGGCCGGGGCAGTCAACGTGTGCATAATGACGCTTTTCAGTTTCATATTCAACGTGTGCCGTTGAAATCGTGATCCCACGTTCACGTTCCTCCGGAGCACCATCAATAGAATCATAAGCACGTGCCTTAGCTGTACCTTGCTTGGCAAGCACACTTGTAATCGCTGCAGTCAAAGTTGTTTTACCGTGGTCAACGTGACCGATTGTGCCAATATTAACATGCGGTTTTGTGCGTTCATAATGTTCTTTAGCCATGGATTTATAATCCTCCTTTAATTCAATGCAAAGTTTTAATTTATATGCAGTAAGGAAGCAGGCAGGCTCGTTGTTTGCCATCTCCCTTAGCTTACAATAAAAAACAAAGTGTGACAATTACCGGGCATACAAAAGTTGTTATTCACCTGTAGCCTTTTTAATGATCTCTTCACTGATACTCTTCGGCACCTGTTCATAGTGGTCAAATTGCATCGTGAATGTCCCGCGTCCCTGAGTAGAGGAACGGAGTGAGGTCGCATAACCGAACATTTCAGCCAGCGGCACATGTGCATTAACGGCCTGTGCGCCTGCGCGGGCTTCCATTCCGTCAACACGTCCGCGACGGCTTGTAATGTCTCCCATAATATCACCGAGATACTCCTCAGGGATATTAACCTCAACCTTCATGATAGGTTCGAGGATCACCGGAGCACAGGTATTTTTAGCTGCTTTAAGTGCCATCGATGCAGCGATCTTAAAGGCCATTTCACTTGAGTCGACATCGTGGTAAGATCCGTCAACCAGGCTCGCCTTTACATCAATCATCGGATAGCCGGCAAGCAGGCCATTTGCCAGCGATTCTTTCAGCCCGGACTCAACTGCCGGGATGTATTCACGCGGCACAACGCCACCGACAACCTTGTCTTCAAATACAAAGCCTTCTCCTTCTTTAAGAGGCTCGAATTCGATCCAGACGTGACCATATTGCCCACGTCCGCCGGACTGACGGATAAATTTACCTTCACAGCGACCCGCTTTGGTTAAGGTTTCTCGGTAGGCAACCTGAGGAGCACCTACATTAGCGTCAACTTTAAACTCGCGGCGCAGACGGTCAACAATGATGTCCAGGTGCAACTCACCCATACCTCCGATAATCGTCTGACCGGTTTCGTCATCCGTGTGCGTTTTAAAAGTAGGATCTTCTTCAGCCAGTTTTGCCAGAGCGATATCCATTTTATCCTGATCTGCTTTTGATTTTGGTTCAATCGCAACGTGAATGACCGGATCAGGGAAATCCATGGACTCCAGAATGACCTGATTATCTTCATCACAGAGTGTATCTCCGGTCGTTGTATTCTTCAAACCAACGGCAGCTGCGATATCACCGGAATATACCTGCTTGATTTCGCTTCTGTGGTTGGCATGCATTAACAGGATTCGTCCAAGGCGTTCCCGTGTATCCTTTGTTGAGTTCTGGACGTATGAGCCCGCTTTGGCAGTACCGGAGTAGACACGAAAGAACGTCAGTTTTCCGACATACGGATCCGTCATCACCTTGAACGCAAGTGCGGAGAACGGTTCGCTGTCATCTGCTTTACGCTCCGCATCTTCACCGGAATCCGGAAGTGTTCCTTTAATCGGAGGAACATCAAGCGGGGACGGAAGATAGTCGATGACGGCATCAAGAACATGCTGAACGCCCTTATTTTTAAAGGCTGTTCCGCAAAGAACCGGGAAGAATTTAACATCACAGGTTGCTTTACGGATAGCGGCTTTTAATTCATCAACTGTGATTTCCTGACCATCCAGATATTTCACCATAATGTTGTCATCAACATCAGCGACCGCCTCAACCAGCTTGTCGTGATATGCTTCAGCCTGTTTTTTGTATTCATCAGGAATCTCTTCGGCGTCAATGATCGAACCCATTTCATCCTCATAAATATAGGCTTTCATACCAACCAGATCGATTTCACCTTTATAGTGATCCTCAGCTCCCATTGGCAGCTGAATCGGATGGGCGTTAGCGTGCAGACGTTCATGAAGCGTCTTGCATGAATACAGGAAGTCGGCACCGATTTTATCCATCTTGTTTACAAAGACAATTCTCGGTACGCCGTATGTCGTTGCCTGGCGCCAGACCGTTTCCGTCTGCGGTTCGACCCCCGACTGGGCATCAAGTACTGTGACGGCACCATCAAGGACACGCAGAGAGCGTTCCACTTCAACTGTGAAGTCTACATGCCCCGGTGTATCGATAATGTTGATCCTGTGATTCTTCCACTGGGCAGTCGTCGCAGCAGATGTAATCGTGATCCCGCGTTCCTTTTCCTGATCCATCCAGTCCATCTGTGAAGCACCTTCATGGGTTTCACCAATTTTATGGATTCGACCGGAGTAGTAGAGAATTCGTTCCGTTGTGGTTGTTTTACCGGCGTCGATATGGGCCATAATCCCAATATTTCTCGTCTTCTCCAAAGGAAAATCCCTTGCCATGTTTTTCACTCCTTCCTATGCGCCTCGTGCATTACCAGCGATAATGAGCGAAAGCCTTATTAGCTTCAGCCATTTTATGCATATCTTCGCGCCTTTTAACTGACGCACCCGTATTATTGGAGGCATCAATAATTTCATTCGCCAGTCTTTCGACCATCGTTTTCTCGCCGCGAAGTCTTGAATAGTTCACCAGATAACGGAGACCCAGAGTCGTCCGTCGTTCCGGACGCACTTCAACCGGCACCTGGTAGTTTGAACCGCCGACACGCCGTGCTTTTACTTCAAGCACCGGCATAACATTCTTGAGTGCCTGTTCAAAAACTTCCATGGCTTCATGGTTGGTGCGTTTTTTTATTAAATCAAAAGCCTGATAGAGAATCGTCTGAGCCTTGCCTCTCTTACCATCTTTCATAATCCGGTTGATCAGCCGTGTGACCAGCTTCGAATTATAAAGCGGGTCAGGCAGTACGTCTCTTCTTTCAACAGGTCCTTTTCTGGGCATGATGGATCCTCCCTTCTGTTTCAGTTATTTATTATTTCTTCGGTTTCTTGGCACCGTATTTTGAACGGCCCTGCTTACGATCGACAACACTCGCCGTGTCCAGTGCGCCACGGATGATATGGTAACGGACACCCGGAAGATCCTTGACACGTCCGCCGCGGATCAGCACAACACTGTGTTCCTGAAGGTTGTGACCGATCCCCGGGATGTACGCGTTCACTTCAATGTTATTAGAAAGACGGACACGCGCATATTTACGAAGCGCAGAGTTCGGTTTCTTTGGTGTCAGCGTACCGACACGGGTACATACGCCCCTCTTCTGCGGAGCAAAATCATCTGTCAGTGATTTTTTGAAGCTGTTGTAGCCTTTGTTCAACGCAGGAGCTGTTGACTTCTTCGTTCTTGACTTACGTCCCTGATTAATTAATTGATTAATTGTAGGCATCTAACCAGTTCCTCCTTTCATTTTCTAATCCCACTGATCCAGGCGGTTCCTTTTTCGCGCAAAAAAGTGTTTTTGCAGAAGGACTGCTTCCGCAAAAACAGTTATCTTTTTATTGCAACCGTCGAAGCCCCGACTTCAATGCCACAGGCTTGACCCAGTTTTTTCATTGAATCGACAGGACTGACCGGTACATCCAGTTCTTCCGCAAGTTTCAGCACTTTACTGGTTACACGGACATCGGCGTCACGGGCTATAATGACTTCCTGAGCCCGCTTTTCCTTTAACGCTTTTAATGTCTGCTTCGTCCCAATAATAATTCCATTCTTCGCCTGTGTCACTTTTTCATAAGACATATTTCAAATCCTCCAAAGTAACAGAGTGTTCAAGAACACTCAGATATAATAGCACCTGCCAAACCCTGTTGTCAACACCCGGATCAGCTTTCCTGATTAATCAGTTCCCCTTCAGGTTTTTTCTCTTTTGTCTGGGCATCTTCGTCGGCTGTCTGAACCTTAATGTTACGATATCTTTGCATGCCTGTTCCGGCCGGGATCAGCTTACCAATGGTGACATTCTCCTTCAGTCCGACCAGTTCATCGGTTTTACCCTTTATCGCTGCATCAGTGAGGACTCTCGTCGTTTCCTGGAAGGAAGCTGCCGAGAGGAAGGACTCTGTTTCAAGGGCTGCCTTCGTAATACCGAGTAATACCGGATGACCGGTTGCCGGAATCTTATGATGCAGAAGCACTTCGCGGTTATCATCCTTGAATCGGTGGATGTCCATCAGCGCACCCGGAAGAACCGACGTATCGCCGCCGTCAATGACGCGGATCTTCCGCATCATCTGACGAACCATGACTTCTACGTGCTTATCACCGATTTCAACACCCTGCATCCGATAAACTTTCTGCACTTCACGGAGCAGATAGTTCTGAACGCCGCGCAGTCCGACGACATGAAGCAGCTCTTTCGGATCGATTGACCCGACGTTGAGCGGATCGCCGGCTTTGACTTTGCTGCCTTCACCGACTTTCATACGGGCGCTTAACGGAATCGTGTAGGTCTTGGTTTCCAGGTCGCCTTTTACAGTCACTTCACGTTTGTCTTTCAATTCACTGATGGAAGTCACTTCACCATTAATTTCAGTGATGGTTGCCTGGCCTTTTGGATTTCTCGCTTCGAAAAGCTCCTGAATACGCGGGAGACCTTGCGTGATGTCGTCTCCGGCAACACCACCGGTATGGAATGTACGCATCGTCAGCTGAGTACCAGGTTCACCAATCGACTGAGCGGCGATAATGCCGACGGCTTCACCCACCTCAACTTCAGATCCGGTGGCAAGGTTACGACCGTAGCACTTTCTGCAGACACCATGACGCGTCTCGCAGGTAAATACGGAACGGATTTCCACCTCTTCAATTCCGGCGTTCACGATGTTCGTGGCTGTGTCTTCATTAATCAGCTCATCTTTTTTAACGAGCACTTCGCCGGTTTCCGGATGATAAACGGTCTTATTTGCCCTACGTCCGACTATACGGTCAAACAGGCTTTCGATTTCTTCGGTTCCTTCGCGGATGGCTCGAACGACAATTCCACGGTCTGTACCGCAGTCGTCTTCTCTGACAATCACATCCTGAGCCACGTCGACCAGCCGGCGTGTCAGATAACCTGAGTTGGCGGTTTTAAGAGCCGTATCCGCAAGTCCCTTCCGCGCACCGTGTGTAGAGATAAAGTACTCCAGTACGGTCAGACCTTCGCGGAAACTTGAGATAATCGGCAGCTCGATAATACGCCCTGACGGGTCGGCCATCAGGCCACGCATACCTGCCAGCTGCGTAAAGTTGGAGGCATTACCACGGGCACCGGAATCACTCATCATAAAGATCGGGTTGGTCTTTTCCAGCGAGTTCATCAGTTTGGACTGGATGGTATCTTTAGCGTCGCTCCAGATACCAACAACACGTTCATAACGTTCATCTTCGGTAATTAACCCGCGACGGAACTGTTTCAGGACTTTCTGAACATTTTCTTCCGCCTTGTCCAGTATTTCTTTCTTTTCCGGAAGGACGATGACGTCGGATACCCCAACGGTAATTCCGGCTTTCGTTGAATACTGGAATCCAAGTGCTTTCAGGCGGTCAAGAAATTTCGATGTTTCTGTAACTTTATAGCGTTTGAACACTTCAGCAATGATATGTCCCAGATATCCTTTTTTGAACGGCGTGATCTCATCACGTGAAGCAATCTCTTTCGGAATATTGGAACCCATCGGCACGAAATATTTTTCAGGAGTTTCCACCTGAAGGTTGTGATCCGTTGGTTCATTAATATACGGGAAAGATCTGGGCAAAATGCGATTAAAAATCATTTTGCCGACTGTTGTGATCAGATACTCGCTGTTCTGTTTATCCGTAAATGTCGGGTTATGCAGCGATGCAGCCGGGATCGCAACCCGGGTATGCAGATGTACATAACCGTTATGGTACGCGAGCATAGCCTCGTTTGAATCTTCGAATACCTTTCCTTCACCAACGGCCCCTTTTCTCTCAAGGGTCAGATAATAGTTACCCAGCACCATATCCTGTGATGGTGTAACAATCGGTTTACCGTCTTTCGGGTTCAGGATATTCTGGGCCCCAAGCATCAGAAGACGTGCCTCAGCCTGTGCTTCGGTTGAGAGCGGAACGTGAACAGCCATCTGGTCACCGTCGAAGTCCGCGTTGTAAGCTGTGCAGACCAGCGGGTGAAGACGAATAGCACGGCCTTCAACAATCTTTGGCTCAAAGGCCTGAATACCCAGACGGTGCAGCGTTGGTGCACGGTTCAGTAAAACCGGATGTTCTTTAATCACGTCTTCCAGAACACCCCAGACTTCCGGGCTGACTTTCTCAACCTTTCTCTTGGCACTCTTGATATTATTCGCAATGCCGCGTCCGACAAGTTCTTTCATGACAAAGGGTTTGAACAGTTCAAGCGCCATTTCCTTCGGCAGCCCGCACTGATACATTTGCAGGCTTGGTCCGACAGCAATAACCGAACGTCCGGAATAATCAACACGTTTGCCAAGCAGATTCTGACGGAACCGGCCCTGCTTTCCTTTCAGCATGTGAGACAGTGACTTGAGCGGACGGTTACCCGGTCCGGTGACAGGACGTCCGCGACGTCCGTTGTCAATCAGAGAGTCGACCGCTTCCTGAAGCATACGTTTTTCGTTCTGGACGATAATGCTCGGTGCACCAAGCTCCAGCAGCCTTTTCAGTCTGTTGTTGCGGTTGATGACGCGTCGATACAGATCATTCAGATCGCTTGTTGCGAAACGACCGCCATCCAGCTGAACCATCGGACGCAGTTCAGGAGGGATGACCGGCAGAACGTCCAGAATCATCCATGACGGCTCGTTGCCGGATTCACGGAACGCTTCGACCACTTCAAGTCTTTTAACGGCGCGGGTCCGTCGCTGGCCCTGAATGTTTTTGATCTCCTGCTGAAGGGTTTCAGATTCTTTATCCAGGTCAACATCCTGAAGTAATTTTTTAATGGCTTCAGCACCCATGCCCGCTTTGAATGCCGTACCGTATTTTTCACGGTAACTGCGGTATTCCTTTTCGGAAAGAAGCTGTTTCTTTTCGAGCGGTGTATCACCTGGTTCAGTCACAGCATAAGAAGCAAAGTAGATGACTTCTTCCAGCGCTCTGGGGGACATGTCGAGCAGAAGACCCATCCGGCTTGGAATACCTTTGAAGTACCATATATGGGAAACAGGTGCTGCAAGTTCAATATGACCCATTCTTTCTCTGCGGACTTTCGCCCGGGTCACTTCGACACCGCAGCGGTCACAAACCACGCCTTTATACCTCACGCGTTTGTATTTTCCACAATGACATTCCCAGTCTTTTGTCGGCCCGAAAATACGTTCACAGAACAGACCGTCTTTTTCCGGTTTCAGCGTTCTATAGTTGATGGTTTCAGGTTTTTTGACTTCACCATGCGACCATGAACGAATTTTGTCTGGTGATGCTAAACCAATCTTCATAAATTCAAATTTATTAACATCCAGCAAGGGGGCAACCTCCCTTATTTTTCAGTGTTTCGGCCATCCTGGAGCCGAGTTGTTTCACCAAGCTGTTTGCCTGAAGAGGTTGATTCTTTCCAATGGATCGTCAAACCTGCACATTCAGGTTATCATCAACATTTTCTTCTTCATCTTCAAGTTCCTTAATCACAATTTCCGATTTATCTGCAGCAAGTACTTTAACATCCATGCCAAGGCTCTGAAGTTCTTTAATTAATACTTTAAAAGCTTCAGGAACACCGGGTTCCGGTAAATTTTCGCCTTTGACGATGGACTCATAAGTTTTCACACGTCCGACGACATCGTCGGATTTAACCGTCAGAATTTCCTGGAGTGTGTGGGCAGCGCCATAGGCTTCAAGTGCCCATACTTCCATTTCACCGAAACGCTGGCCTCCGAACTGTGCCTTTCCTCCAAGAGGCTGCTGCGTAACCAGTGAATAAGGACCTGTAGAACGTGCGTGCAGTTTATCATCAACCATGTGTGCCAGCTTGATCATATACATCACGCCGACAGAAACCCGGTTGTCAAAGGGTTCGCCTGTACGTCCGTCATACAGGACTGTTTTTCCGTCACGGGGCATGCCCGCTTCGTCCAGCGTGCTCCAGACATCTTCCTCACGCGCTCCGTCGAAAACGGGGGTTGCCACGTGGATGCCCAGTTCATGGGCGGCCATACCAAGATGGAGTTCGAGTACCTGCCCGATATTCATACGGGATGGCACGCCGAGCGGGTTCAGCATGATGTCGAGCGGACGGCCGTTAGGCAGATAAGGCATATCCTCTTCAGGAAGAATCTTGGAGATGACACCTTTGTTACCGTGACGTCCGGCCATCTTGTCGCCTTCATGAATTTTTCTCTTCTGAGCGATGTAGACACGAACCAGTTCATTGACACCCGGCGGCAGTTCATCCCCGGCGTCCCGGGTAAAGACCTTGACATCATGGACAATACCGCCGCCTCCATGTGGTACCTTAAGCGATGTATCACGTACTTCGCGTGCCTTCTCACCGAATATGGCATGGAGAAGCCGTTCTTCTGCAGTCAGTTCCGTAACGCCTTTCGGGGTCACTTTTCCGACCAGGATATCTCCATCCCGCACCTCGGCGCCGACGCGGATAATGCCACGGTCATCCAGGTTCCTGAGGGCATCTTCACCGACATTCGGAATGTCGCGGGTGATGTCTTCCGGTCCCAGCTTGGTATCGCGGGCATCGGATTCGTATTCCTCAATATGAATAGAAGTGTATACATCATCTTTGACCAGCTTTTCACTCATGATGACGGCATCTTCATAGTTATATCCGTTCCAGGTCATGAATCCGACAAGTACGTTACGGCCGAGAGCAAGTTCACCGTTGTCCATTGATGGACCATCGGCAATAATTTCGCCTTTATCAACAACCATACCTGTTTTAACAATCGGTTTCTGGTTGTAGCACATCCCCTGGTTCGAACGTTCAAATTTAGACAGTTTGTAAGTCACCGTATCGCCTTCGGTCTCCTGCCCGTCAACCGTCTCCAGCGTACGTACCCGGATCCTGTCTGCAGAAACGTACTCTACACGCCCGCGGAATTTTGAACGGATAGCAGCACCGGAATCACGGGCCGAAACGTATTCCATACCTGTTCCGACAATCGGGGCTTCCGGTTTCAGCAGAGGAACGGCCTGACGCTGCATGTTGGCACCCATGAGTGCACGGTTTGAGTCGTCGTTGGCGAGGAAGGGAATACATGCGGACGCAACAGAGACGACCTGCTTTGGAGAGACATCCATGTAGTCCACACGATCACGATGGACGACCAGATTTTCACTCCGGAAACGGGCGAGAATATGATCCTCCTTAAATGAGCCATCCTCGTTCAGTTCGGCATTCGCCTGCGCAACGACGTAGTTATCTTCTTCATCCGCAGTCAGATAATCAATATGTTCCGTCACCTTTCCGGTATCCGGATCCACGCGGCGGTACGGTGTTTCAATGAAACCGTATTTGTTGACACGTGCATAGGTAGACAGAGAGTTGATCAGTCCGATGTTCGGGCCTTCAGGCGTTTCAATTGGGCACATGCGGCCATAGTGTGAGTAGTGAACATCACGGACTTCCATTCCCGCGCGCTCTCGCGTCAGGCCACCCGGACCCAGTGCGGAAAGCCTGCGCTTGTGGGTCAGTTCAGCAAGCGGGTTTGTCTGATCCATGAACTGCGACAGCTGCGAACTTCCAAAGAATTCTTTTATTGAGGCAATCACAGGACGGATATTAATCAGAGCCTGTGGTGTGATACTATTCGTATCCTGTATCGACATCCGTTCGCGGATCACCCGCTCCATTCTTGAAAGGCCGATACGGAACTGGTTCTGAAGCAGTTCCCCGACCGACCTGAGACGGCGGTTCCCCAGATGGTCAATGTCGTCTGTGTCACCAATGCCGTGCAAGAGGTTAAAGAAATAGTTAATCGACGACAAAATATCTGCCGGGGTTATATGTTTAATCGACTTGTCAATACCGCAGTTGCCGATCACTTTAATGACTTTCCCCTGGTCTTCTTCAAGCGGTGAGTAAACGCTGATCGACTGAACTCTGACCGTCTGGCCGGCAATGACACCATCTGTCGGGGTATATTCAACATAACCCAGTTTCTTCTCAATGATCGGAAGCAGACGGTCCAGCGTCCGACGGTCAAGAAGTGTCCCTTCGTTGGCAACAATTTCACCGGTATCCGGATCAATCAGTTTCTCAGCGAGGCGCTGGTTGAACAAGCGGTTTTTGATGTTCAGTTTTTTATTCATTTTATATCGACCGACATTAGCCAGATCATAGCGTCTCGGATCAAAGAAACGTGCTTCGAGCAGGCTCTTCGCGTTCTCAACAGTCGGCGGTTCGCCCGGACGCAGACGTTCATAAATTTCAACAAGTGCTTTGTCTGTATTATCGGTGTTGTCTTTTTCCAGTGTATTTCTGAGATATTCATCATCGCCAAGAAGATCAATGATTTCCTGGTCTGTACTGAATCCAAGGGAACGTAAAAGCACCGTTATCGGAACTTTACGTGTGCGGTCAATTCTCACATAAGCAATATCCTTGGCATCTGTCTCATATTCAAGCCATGCACCACGGTTAGGGATGACAGTCGCTCCGAAACCTTTCTTGCCGTTCTTGTCGATTTTATCATTATAGTAAACACTTGGAGAGCGGACAAGCTGTGAAACGATTACCCGCTCGGCACCGTTGATAATAAATGTCCCGGCTTCCGTCATCAGCGGAAAGTCGCCCATGAACACTTCCTGTTCTTTCACTTCGCCGGTTTCTTTATTAATCAGCCGCACTTTAACACGCAGCGGTGCGGAATAGGTCACATCGCGTGATTTCGCTTCGTCTACCGAGTACTTGGGTTCTCCCAGACTGTAATCGACAAATTCCAGAATCAAGTTTCCCGTAAAATCTTCCACCGGTGAAATGTCCTGAAACATTTCCCTGATTCCCTCATCAAGGAACCATTGATAGGAGGCGGTCTGAATTTCAATAAGATTAGGGAGTTCAAGAACTTCCTTAATCCGAGCGTAGCTCCTGCGTTGGCGGTGGCGTCCGTATTGTACGAGTTGACCTGTCAACTATTTCACCCCTCAAATCAAGCATATTGAAAAAATCGGCAAACTGAATAGAAAAGCTTACCGTCATTCAAAAATTATTTGATTAGTATTCCCAATAAAAGGGAATAGCATACTCACAAAAGTATCAATGTTAGCATTAAAACATAATATCATAGTCGATTTTTATTGTCAATCTTTTTTGCACAAAAAACATGATACCCCTTCTTGCGTGCTTCTATCTGAACGGTACCGAACAGTTCGCGTAGTGCAGTAAGAGCTGAAGGAGCCCCCTGTTTTTTTTGAATAACCGACCAAAATTCACCACCGCTCACCAGATGATGAAAGGCATCCTGAAAAATCTCCCGGACTATTTTTTTCCCTGCGCGAATCGGCGGATTGGTCACAATCGCAGCAAACGTCCCGTCAACATGTGTAAACAGATGGCTCTGAACCACATCGGCCGTCACATGGTTGGCGTTCACATTTTCATGAGCCAGGCGGACAGCCCGTTCATTGATATCAGCCATCATGATCCGGCGTTCCGGGAAGGCTTTAGCCAGGGCAATACCAATCGGTCCGTAACCACAGCCCATGTCAAGAATTCTTCCTGGAACCGGCGGCTCACGGAAGGATTCGATCAGTAATCTGGATCCGAAATCAACACCTTTTCTGGAGAAGACGCCGGCGTCAGTTGTAAAATGGCAGGGGATGCTTCTCAGCTCTACGCTGATGACCTGAGGATGACTTTCTGCCTGGGGATGTTCCGAATAATAGTGATCGTTCATTGACATCGGCACCTCAATCCAAAGTTCCTTATTTTCGGACCTGTCATAACAGATACTACGCTGCACTTATCGTGTAAAATAATAAGAAAGGCCCGCGCAAGCGCGGGCCTTGTGAGCAGAAACTTATTTCAGCTCTACTTTTGCGCCAACATCTTCGAGTTTGCCTTTGATTTCTTCGGCTTCTTCTTTTGCAGCGCCTTCTTTAACAGCTTTCGGAGCTTCGTCTACCAGATTCTTAGCATCCTTCAGACCAAGGCCGGTGATTTCACGAACAGCCTTAATAACTTTAATTTTCTGTCCGCCGACTTCAGCAAGAACCACATCAAATTCTGTTTTTTCTTCAGCCTGGGCAGCACCGGCACCTGCAGGAGCAGCGACCTGAGCAGCTGCCGATACACCAAATTCATCT
The DNA here is from genome assembly GCF_040529185.1 of Sporolactobacillus sp. Y61. Lineage (NCBI taxonomy): Bacteria > Bacillati > Bacillota > Bacilli > Caryophanales > Sporolactobacillaceae > Sporolactobacillus > Sporolactobacillus sp. Y61. The sequence goes on from NZ_CP159510.1 coordinate 657,808, forward strand.
TCAATTGCTTTTACGAGGTCGTTCAGTTCAAGAACCGACATCTCTTTAATTGCACCAATGATATCTTCTTTAGTCATTGATTATAATCCTCCTCAAATTGCATTTTTTCACTTCATTTTTTGTAAATGTTAACAGATCAGGCCGGGATCAGGCTTCCTGCTGTTCCTTCTTGTCGGCAACAGCCTTGACGCCAATCGCAAACTTGCGAATTGGAGCCTGCAGCACATTGGCCAGCATAGAAAGCAGTTCTTCTCTTGTCGGCAACTTGGCGAGTGTCTGAAGTTCTTCAATAGAAACCGGTTTGCCTTCAATAACACCGGCTTTGATTTCCAGCGCTTCATGATCCTTCGCAAAATTGTAAAGAATTTTTGCCGGGGAAATGACGTCCTCCTTGCTGAAAGAGATGGCTGTTGGGCCAGTGAGTGCTTCATCAAGAGAAGTCATGTCGGTTAATGCTGTTGCACGACGGGCAAAAGTATTTTTATATACTTTGTAATCCACATCGGCTTCGCGAAGCTGTTTACGCAGTTCCGTGACTTCTGCAACAGACAGACCGCGATAGTTCACAACGATGGCTGCCACACTGTTTTTCAGTTTATCGGCAATCTCATCTACAACCTTCTTTTTTCCTTCGATGATTTTCGCATTGCTCATTTTCTGTTACACCCCCTTTTCCCCGCAGTCCGGAAATTTCAGATTTTGCCTGATTCTCATAAAAGGCAATAAAAAACCCTCAGTCCAATGAAGACATGAGGGACCATTTCTATCCAACACATAACGGTTATCAAGAATCTGAAAACCTCGGCGGGGAGAATTAAGCATCTGTGATGCCCCTGCTGTCTTCGGTTATTGCTATTCAATGTGTACAAACAACAACTGCGATTATATTATCCTTCTACCCGTCTGTCAAGCGCTTCAGCGGGCAACGGCTGTTGATACCTTTACTCCAGGGCCCATTGTTGATGAGATAGCGATGTTCTTCAGATACGTCCCCTTTGCTGCAGAAGGTTTAGCCTTTACCAGGGTATCAACCAGAACCCGGAAATTTTCTACCAGCTTGCTGTCTTCAAAGGAAATCTTGCCAATCGGCACGTGGACGTTACCATCTTTCTGAGCACGATATTCTACTTTGCCGGCTTTAATTTCCTTAACCGCTTTTTCTACATCAAACGTTACCGTTCCGGTCTTCGGGTTCGGCATCAGTCCTCTTGGACCAAGCACACGGCCGAGGCGGCCCACCTGAGCCATCATATCAGGAGTGGCAACGACGACGTCAAAATCGAACCAACCTTCATTGATCTTATCAACATATTCCTGTTCGCCGACAAAATCAGCTCCGGCAGCTTCCGCTTCCTTAGCCCTGTCGCCCCTGGCAAACACCAGAACGCGCTGCGTTTTTCCTGTTCCGTTGGGAAGGACAACCGCCCCGCGGACCTGCTGATCGTTCTTTCGGGTATCAACGCCCAGTCGTACGGCAACGTCAACAGACTCATCAAAACCCGCATGAGCAATCTTTTTTACAAGTGCGACAGCTTCATCGATATCATAAGCCTTTGAGCGGTCGACTTCTTTGATTGCATCAAGATATTTCTTTCCTCTTTTAGCCATTCCAAATCCTCCTCTGTGGTATTAACGGTTTGCATCAGACCTCCCACCGATCAAAAACAGCTCGAACTTCATTCACTTTTAGTGAAGAACGGATCAGTCTTCCACAACAATGCCCATGCTCCGGGCCGTTCCTTCAACCATCCGCATGGCGGCATCTACATCGGCCGCATTAAGATCAGGCATTTTCAGTTCAGCAATTGAACGCACTTTATCGCGCTTAATCGTTGCTACTTTCGTTAATTTCGGTGAACCCGAACCGGATTCAATACCCGTTTCCTTTTTCAGCAGAACAGCTGCCGGTGGTGTCTTTGTGATGAACGTAAATGAGCGATCCTCAAATACGGTGATTTCCACCGGGATGATCATTCCTGCCTGATCAGATGTACGTGCGTTGAACTCCTTGCAGAAGCCCATAATATTAACGCCCGCCTGGCCCAGTGCCGGACCTACTGGCGGAGCCGGATTTGCTTTCCCTGCCGGAATCTGCAGTTTAACCAGTTTGACTACTTTCTTTGCCATGAGAGCACCTCCCTGAAACAAATTGTGGTACGGGCACAGCCCTCCCACTCAATTGATAAATCTCTATGGCCTGTTCAGTTTCCCGTTATGATGATGAGATCGGTTAAGGTTTTGCTCATACAAACATTGAAATTATACACGCCGGCTGATAAAATTGCAAGGCGAAGTCAGTCAAGCTTTCGAACCTGTTCAAAATCCAGTTCAACCGGTGTTTCACGGCCGAACATGTTCACATGCACTTTCAGTTTGTTCTTCTCCGGGTCAATACTTTCTACGTTGCCGACGAAATCAGCAAACGGACCTTCCTTGACCTTAACCTGTTCATTAATTTCAAAATGAACATCCACAGTTTTCTCTTTCAGGCCCATTTGCTTTAGAATGCCATCTACTTCTTCCGGGAGCAGCGGAATCGGTTTTGAACCCGCTCCCGTTGAGCCGACGAAGCCTGTAACACCGGGTGTGTTGCGCACAACGTACCATGAATCGTCTGTCATAATCATTTCAGTCAGGACATATCCGGGGAACACCTTCCGCATAGCTGTCTTTTTCTGGCCGTTTTTAATTTCTGTCTCCTCTTCCATCGGAACGAGAATCCGGAATATTTTATCAGCCATACCCATGGATTCCACTCTTTTTTCGAGGTTGGTCTTGACCTTGTTTTCATAACCCGAGTATGTGTGAATAACATACCAGTTCTTTTCCATAACTTTCTTCCTCCAATGATTATCCTTCAGGCCATTATCAGTCTGTGATCACACGCATAAGTTCCGTAATGCCCAAGTCAACCAGTACAAAGAATACAGCCAGAAATACAACAGTCACAATCACTGTAACCGTATATTTGAACAGTTCTCTGCGCGTTGGCCAGGTGACTTTCCTGGTTTCCGTAATGATGCTCCGGAAAAATTTCCCGGTCCCCTTTACAATACCTGCCATGCTTGTTATACCTCCGATTCCTCGTTCTTCATTCCCCTGTGCGCGGTGTGCGTGTATTACAGTGCTGCAGAACTTATTGATTTCGGGCCGTACTATCTTCTCTCTGTCAGTTCCTGTCCTTTGCTGCCGATGCTGCCGACGTACAGCAGGAAAAATCTTTTTCCTGGCGCTGTTAAACTTATCTTCATTTCGCTTCAGGCGCCCGCGGACAGCGGGCGATCCGTGAGCCGCCTCGTCCGGATACCCGCGCTGCGTGGGCTTACCCGAACGGCGGGCTCAGACAGGAATAATTTCATACACTAAAAGAAAGGCGTCATGACGCCTTTCCTGTCGCAATTCTACTCTTTTTTCAATTTATCACATCACTGCAGGCCTGTCAATAAACACAGGGGCAGATCAGATACTCAGCTTTTTCATCTGCAGGCAATGTTCAAGTTTTCTTTTCACGCGCTGCAGCGCATTATCAACAGACTTGATATGTCTTTTCAGGTTCACAGATATTTCCTGGTAGGTCCGTCCGTCGAGATACTGGCGAAGCACTTTTCGTTCCAGCTCACTCAGCATATGCGATAGTTTTTCCTCGATATCGTCACATTCTTCCCGGTTAATAAACAGCATCTCCGGATCGGAAGAATCATCTTCACCGACAACATCCATCAAAGTCCTTTCAGATTCTTCATCATAAATCGGTTTGTCAAGAGAAATATAAGAATTCAGCGGGATATGCTTCATTCTGGTCGCCGTTTTTACAGCCGTAATCATTTGCCTTGTAATGCAAAGTTCTGCAAACGCTTTAAAAGAAGCGGGCTTGTCTCCCCTGTAATCACGGATAGCCTTATACAGGCCGATCATGCCCTCCTGAATAATATCTTCGTGTTCACCCCCGACCAGAAAATAGGCTTTCGCTTTGGCACGGACAAAATTCTTATATTTAAAAATGAGGTACTCCAGAGCCTCTTTGTTTCCATCCTGGACAATTCTTAGCAAATGTTCATCATCAAGTAACCGAAACGTTGCTGTGTCAGACTGAACTGGATTGTAACTCATTTTCATCCCCCGGAAACGTTGATGCCTTTGTTTGCGATTATACAGTAAAGAAATTAGAATCGTCAAGAAAATTCAAAAACCTCTGCGCATTTTCTCCAGCTTTTCCCTTATGGTCCGGTCAAGGGGAATCTTTGACCCTTTAGTCTGTGGTCTGGTATCGATGATGGCTTGTTTAATCTGACTGTCAATGGTCCTGATTTCTTCAACCAGTTCCCGTGACGGCATGCGCAGTGCACCCTGCGAGAAAACGGCCCATTGTTCCGCCATGTCAGATGTTGCGACATGGATCCGCGTTTTAACGTTTTTCATTTTTTTAATCAGGCCTTCAATCTTCTGATCTGCCTTTTCACTTTTTTTGGTGTAAATCACTTCTACTCTGGATTTATGCGTCCGGATCTCTTTTCCAGGGATCAGATAAGCGTCAAAGATAATGATGACCCGCCAGCCCGTAACTGCCTGATATTCAGCCATCTTATCAATCAGCATATCTCTGGCATTTTCGAGCTCTTTCTTTTTTAGCGCCTTCAGTTCCCTCCATGCTCCGATCACATTATATCCGTCAACGATCAGAATGTCTTTCAAAATACTCACCCTTGCTTCCGCTGTCTGCGCTGCCTGAATACTTCATACATCATCAGTCCGGCAGCAACTGAAGCATTCAGTGAGGTGACCTTTCCGTTCATCGGAATGTGTATGAAAAAGTCACATTTTTTTCTGACTAACTGCGAAATGCCTGTACCTTCATTACCGATGATGAGGCACACAGGCATCGTATAATCGGTTTCATCATATGATGAATCGGCATCCGCCGCCGTGCCGGCAAACCAGATACCCTTTTTCTTCAACTCATCAATGGTCTGAGCTAGATTGGAAACGCGGGCGACAGGTACGTATTCGATCGCACCTGTTGACGCTTTGGCCACAACAGAGGTCAGACCCACTGATCGCCGTTTCGGGATAATGATGCCCTGACAGCCCGAGGCATCAGCTGTACGCAGAATTGAACCCAGGTTATGCGGATCTTCGATATTATCCAGCATCATAAAGAAAGGCGGTTCATCGCGCTTTTCTGCAAGAGCAAATAAATCGCTGATTGTCGCATACCGGTAGGCGGCAATCGATGCCACAACGCCCTGATGCTGTGAAGAGCGGGAAAGCTGATCCAGCTTTTTTCTGGGAACAAACTGCACGGCAATCTGGTGACTTTTTATCAAGTCAAGCAGCTCGCCTAACCCGCGTCCTTCTTTGTTCATCCAGACTTTGTTTATTTCTCTGCCGGATCGGATCGCTTCCGCAACCGGATGACGCCCGATAATCCATTCATCGCTCATCGCTTGCGCCCCCTTCTGTCGGATGATCTGTAAATATTTTCGCCATTATCTCCTGAATGCGATTGCCTTTTCCTGAAAAATACAGATAACCGATCAGAGCTTCAAAACCGGTACTGAAATTATAGGTCTGCACGTCGGTGTTTCTGGGCACGGAATGAGACCTGGTATTACGCCCGCGGCGAACAACGTCCATCTCTTCATCGGTCAGGAAATGCTGTTCCTGCAATTCATGAAGAAAAGTGCATTGTGCCCTGGCTGATACATAATTGACCGTCTGCTTATGCAACTGATGGATCTTTGTTTTTCCGGCACAAATGACATGTTCACGGACATAGACTTCCATAATCGCATCGCCCATGAACGCCAGGACCAGACTGTTGACTGTTGCCGGATCCACCGTTTTTCCTTTAATGGTCATTCTCCGTCCCTCTTCCAGCGAACGCCCTGCGGTGTGTCTTCCAGTATGATGTCCGCTTCTTTCAGCTGCTCTCTGATGCGGTCTGCTACATCAAACTTTTTGGCCTGCCGCGCCTCTTCCCGCTGCCTGATCAGTTTTTCAACATCACTGTCTAATATACTGTCTGATGGTTCGCTTAGTTTCAGTCCAAGCACACCCGAGAGTTCATCGAGCATATTCAGATAAGCAGCGATAAGCGTCAGATCCACGTCCTGCTTCTGCAGGGCAATATTGCTGTCCCGTACGATATCGAACAGGACAGCAATCGCATTGGCCGTATTAAAGTCATCATCCATAGCTTCATGAAACCGATGGCGATAGGCTGCCTCTGTCTCCTTGTCCCCGCTGAGGGTCACGTGCTCCTGCCTGAGCAGATGTTCGAGATTATACCTGGCCGTTTTCATACGGGAGAAGGCCTGCGACGCATCACGAAGCAAAGCATCACTGAAATTAATGGGATGGCGATACTGAACACCTAAAATAAAAAAGCGAATTACCTGCGGGTCAAATTTTTTGATCAGATCATGCACAAGGATTACATTCCCGATTGATTTCGACATTTTCTCGTGATTGATCTGAATATGACCGTTGTGAAGCCAGTACCGCGCCATTGTTTTGTGATGGAGCGCTTCGGACTGAGCAATTTCATTTTCATGATGAGGAAAAACAAGATCCGCACCGCCGGCATGAATGTCGATGGTGTCGCCAAGATATTTTTCTACCATAGCCGAGCATTCAATGTGCCAGCCGGGCCGGCCTTCTCCCCATGGGCTGCTCCATTTGATTTCTCCGGGTTTGGCTGCTTTCCACAGAGCAAAATCAAGTGGATCGTCCTTGTTTTCGCCAATCTGGATACGGGCACCTGATTTCAAGTCATCTATGGACTGGTGAGAGAGTTTTCCATAATCCTTAAATTTCCTCGTCCGGAAATAAACATCGCCGTTAACAACGTAGGCATAACCCTCATCAACCAGTTTTTTTATAAAAGTGATGATTTCATCCATGGTCTCTGTTGCCCTGGGATTGACGGTTGCCCGCTTGACATTCAGGGCATCCACATCACTCAGATATGCTTTAATGAATTGATCAGCAATTTCAGGAACCGGGATGCGACGCTCTTTAGAGGCGTTGATCAGCCGGTCATCGACATCAGTAAAATTAGAAACGTAGTCTACAGAATACCCGAGATACTCAAAGTACCGTCTAACCGTATCGAATACAACCGCGGGACGGGCGTTTCCGATGTGAATGTAGTTGTAGACGGTGGGCCCGCAGACATACATGCGTACTTTTCCTTTCTCCAGCGGAATGAATTTTTCCTTTTTTCTGGTCAGTGTATTAAACACGCTCAGTACCATTATGATCTACTCCTTTTCATGGTTTCCAGTTCTTCTTTCAGTTGTTTGATTTCTGCTTCCAGGCGTGTCATTCTGTCCGCCACGGGATCGGGCAGATCGGCGTGATCCAGATCATGATGATGGATCTTTCGTCCGTTTTGTCTGACGACGCGCCCGGGGATACCTACTACTGTGGAGTCTGGAGGAACATCGTGAAGCACAACCGACCCGGCCCCGACTTTGGAGTGATCGCCCACCCTGATAGAGCCCAGGATGCGGGCTCCCGTTGATATCAGTACGTCATTTCCTATCGTCGGGTGTCGTTTTCCCTTTTCTTTACCTGTACCACCCAGCGTGACTCCCTGAAAAATTGTTACATCATCACCTATTTCGCATGTCTCACCTATAACAATACCCATCCCGTGATCCATAAAAAAGCGGCGGCCGATTTGAGCACCGGGATGAATTTCAATTCCAGTCAGAAAACGGGTGAACTGTGAGAGGGCACGGGCAATGAAAAAAAACTTTTTTTTCCATAACCAGTGAGCCACCCGATGCGCCCAGATCGCATGCAGACCGGAATAAGTCAGGATGACTTCCAGTTTGCTGCGTGCGGCCGGATCCTGATCGAATACATTCCGCAGATCCTCAGCTATAATATTGCGCACCTTCAGATAACACCTCCGTTAATCAATCGAGATAATGAGAAAAACTTGCCGGCTGCCTGTCTTGGGCGTTGCCGGAGCTCTCGTTTTTCTTAACCTTTTTTCAAAAAGGTTTCAGACTTTTTTATCATGTGAATAAAAAGGCGCCTTTGTGCCGGCTGACACAAAGACGCCTTAAACGCGGTTCCACTTTGCTTGAGAATCATTCTCCACTCATCGGCCCGTAACGGGGGTACCGTTTTCGTCTACTCCGGTTTCAACGAAAAAACTCAGAGGTGCATTCAGTATCAGTCTGCCTGAGCGGCTCTCACCCGCGGCTGCTCTCTCTGTACCGGCAGACTTGATTCCTACTATTCCTCTTCATCGTTTTTTATGCTATTTTATGCAACAGCCCGAACCCGGGTGATCCAGAATCACCCGACGTGCTGCGTTTCGAGATAATGATCCATACGTTTAATGACCAGATCCCGCCCGAGCAGTTCCAGGGCTTCCGGAAGTTCCGGACCATGCTGGGATCCAGTTGCAACGACGCGGATGGGCATGTACAATTTCCATCCACGCTGTTTCGTCTCCTTCTGAACGACTTTGATCTTCGGTGCGATCTTTTCAGCCGTCCACTCCGTCAGAGTTTTCAGTTCGCGGTTAAATGCAGAAAGAACGTCATGGACCTGATCCCCGCAAGAATCTTCTTCTCATCTTTTGTCGGCTCTTCAATAGTAATCCGCTTGTTAAAAAACATATCGCTGACTTGAACAATTTCTTCACCATAGTGCAACTGTTCCTGATAAAGCAGGACAACCTTCTCCGCCCATGCTTTCTGTTCCGGAGTCATCTCCCGCGGAAGCAGCCCTTTCTGGATCAGATAGGGTACAGTAAAAGCAATATACTCTTCTTTTGAAAGCTCGTTGATATACTGCCCGTTCATCCATTCCAGTTTAGACTTGTCAAACATCGCCGGTGATTTACTGAGCCGGCCGGCATCAAACATCTTAATAAACTCGTCCCGCGTGAATATTTCGTCTTCACCTTTTGGCGACCAGCCGAGCAGTGTAATAAAATTGAACAGCGCATCCGGCAGGAAACCCATGTTTTTATATTGTTCAATAAACTGAACAATACTGTGATCACGCTTGCTCAGTTTCTTATGATGTTCGTTAACGATCAGGGTCATATGGCCATAAACGGGCGCCTGCCAGCCAAAGGCACGGAAAATAAGAATCTGTTTCGGTGTATTTGAGATGTGTTCCTCACCGCGGAGAACATGAGTCATTTTCATCAGATGGTCGTCGACAACAACAGCAAAGTTGTATGTTGGCACGCCATTCTGTTTCACGATAACAAAGTCACTGACATCGTTGGAATCGAATGAGACATGGCCCTTGACCATGTCGTCAAATTCAATTTTCTGATTCTCAGGAACTCTGAATCTGATCGTCGGTTTGCGCCCTTCGGCAACATATCTGGCAATCTGATCCGCAGTCAGATTGCGGCATTTGCCTGAATAGTGCGGTGCCTGCTTATGGGCCATCTGATATTCACGTTCTGCTTTCAGTTCTTCCTCCGTACAGTAACATTTATAAGCAAGCCCTTTGTCGAGCAGTTCCTGTGCGTATTTTTTATAAATATCGAGTCGTTCCATCTGCCTGTAAGGGCCATAGGGTCCTCCGACATCGACACTTTCATCCCAGTCAAGACCAAGCCACTTCAGAAACTTCAGCTGGCTTTCCACGCCGCCTTCCACATTCCGCTTCTGGTCGGTATCCTCGATACGGATGATAAATTTTCCACCTGCATGGCGGGCAAAAAGATAGTTAAATATCGCGGTACGCGCATTACCTATGTGCAGGAATCCGGTCGGACTCGGTGCATAGCGCACCCTTACTTCTTCAGTCAATGCATTCACCACTTTCTGTTATTCCTATTCATTTTAGCACGTATCACTGAAGGTAAAACAGTTTTTTGCAATTTTTTACATGCATGCACGGCTCAGGACATGTGCTGCCTCCGGATGGGTCAGTCCTGCTGCAACTTCTCGATGAGGCAGATCGCTTCCGCAGCGATTCCTTCCCCTCTTCCGGTAAATCCGAGCTTTTCGGTCGTTGTCGCCTTGACGTTAATTTGGTCCATATCGATGTTCACGACGGATGCGATTGTGGTTCTCATTTCTGCGATGAAGGGCGCTATTTTCGGGCGCTGGGCAATGACGACGCTGTCAATATTACTGATTGTATAATCTTTTTCCCGGACTAAAGACGCAACATCCGCAAGCAGAATCTTTGAATCTGCATCTTTATAAGCCTCATCGGTATCGGGAAAATGACGACCGATATCCCCCTCGCCCATAGCACCAAGCAGTGCATCACTGATCGCATGCAGCAGGACATCAGCGTCTGAATGCCCGGCAAGCCCTTTTTCATCAGGAATGTGAACACCGCCAATGATCAGTTTACGTCCGTCAGCGAACTGATGGACATCAAATCCGTGGCCAACCCGCATGGTTATTCTCCTCTTCTTCAAAAAACTTTTCTGCTACAACCATGTCCTCCGGAGTTGTCAGCTTAATGTTCCGATAACTCCCCATGACAACCCTCACCGGAAGATCAAGATGTTCAACAAGCGAGGCATCATCAGTTGCCCCGAATGGATGATTGGTCTCCGCCCGATGTGCGCGAAGAATCAGAGACAGGCGAAAAGCCTGAGGCGTTTGTGCCGCCCACAGGCTTTTTCGATCCGGCGTATCGGCAACCTGGCCCCGGCCATCCACCTGCTTAATGGTGTCTTTTACCGGAACAGCAAGAAGTGCTGCGCCATATTCATACGCCTGCTTTGCCGTTTCGGCTATCCCGCGTCGGGTGACGAATGGGCGGGCGCCGTCATGAATAAGAACAATACTGTCCGGATCAGAATCTTCGAGAGCCAGAAGTCCGTGATAGACACTTTCCTGCCGCTCAGCTCCACCCGGCGCAAAATCAATCTTTTTCGTGATCCCGTACGTTTCGATTAATGACCGGAAGGTGTGATATTCAGCATTTTGCACGACTAGAACGATCTTTCTGCAGGATGGATCCTGATCAAAGACACGGAGCGTATGGATGATTACCGGTTCACTGTGCAGGGGGAGAAGGACTTTATTTTGATTCGATCCCATACGCGAACCCTGCCCTGCAGCGACGATCACCGCTTGATAATTCATTATTTTTAAAACCTCCGCAACTGCATCTGTCTTACAGTGCTTTTTCCAGCAATTTCGGTTTGGCAAAAATCATTCGACCCGCAGACGTCTGCAGAACACTGGTAATAATCACATCGATGGTTTTTCCAATATACCTATGTCCTTCTTCTACCACAATCATGGTTCCGTCGTCAAGATACCCGACACCCTGATTCTGCTCTTTCCCGTCTTTTATAACCTGAACCTGAAGCTCTTCTCCCGGTAAAACAACCGGTTTGACGGCATTAGCCAGGTCATTAATATTTAAAACACGTACACCTTGGAATTCACAGACTTTATTCAGGTTGAAATCATTTGTTACAACAATGCCACCTGACTCTTTTGCGAGACGAACCAGTTTGCTGTCCACTTCCGTTATATCATCATAGTCTCCTTCATAAAGATTGACATGGATCGAGTGGTCCTTCTGAATCCGGTTCAGAATATCCAGTCCGCGCCTGCCGCGGTTTCGTTTCAGCACATCGGATGAGTCCGCTATATGCTGCAGTTCTTCAAGGACAAAATGTGGTATAACCATGGTGCCCTCCAGAAAACCCGTCTGACAAATATCAGCTATCCGGCCGTCAATGATCACGCTTGTATCAAAAATTTTATAAGGCGAACCTGTTTCGGACAAACTTAGCTCAGATCTTGCTTCCTTTTTTTTCTCCTTCGAACGGGCAGGCAGATGAAACAGACCAATCAGCTCATCTCGCTTTCTGGATCCGATCTGATAAAAAAGGTATCCGAGAAAAAAATAAATAAAAATGGGAAGGACGTTGCTGATTCCGGGAATATTCAGTGCAGCAAGGGGCAACTGGATCAGGTAGGATATTACCAGCCCGAAAATCAGGCCAAGTGTCCCGAATAAAACATCGGTAATTGGCGCTTTCATAATTCTGTCCTCAAACGTTTTCATTAAATGCACTAATGAGTCCACAAACCAGAATGTCAACAATGTCATGATAACCGCGCCGACTGCCATGCCAATAAACGGGGATGCCAGCCATTCCGGCATTCCTTCACCAAAATTAAGCAGTACGATGATTTTGGGTATATAAACAAAGCCGAGTGTCCCGCCCAGCAGGATGAAAAATAATTGTATTACTCGTTTTAACATATGTGGTCACCTCCTCCACTCAGTATGGACAAAATAAAAAAATAAAAACGGATTTTCGGGATTAACAGATAAAAATCTTTAAAATTACCTGCAAAACAATTGCTGGTTTGTCATTCTGCTAGACTTTCGGTGGGAAAAAGGGCGAATCTGACAGCGGTACTTCAGTTTTCCCCAGCGCCAGTTGCATAACTTGAACAAGTGAGTCTGCTCCAATGATCTGAATCCCCTCAGGTTTCCGCCACCCGCCCATATTTTTTGCAGGAATATACGCTTTGGTAAACCCGAGTTTACTGGCCTCGTTCACTCTCTGTTCGATCCGGGACACCCGCCTGACTTCACCGGTCAGTCCGACTTCCCCAATGAAGATGTCGGTCACACCGGTCGGACGGTTACTGAAACTGGATGCAATGCTGATGGCAGTTGCCAGGTCTGTTGCCGGTTCATCCAGTTTTATCCCGCCGGCAACGTTCACGTAGGCATCCTGGTTCTGAAGCAGGAGCCCGGCTCTTTTCTCGAGCACAGCCATAATCAGTGACATCCGATTATTATCAAGTCCTGCTGCCATCCTGCGCGGGTTCCCGAAATTAGTGGGTGTAACCAGTGCCTGGATCTCAACAAGAATCGGCCGGGTTCCTTCCATGGCGGCGACAACGGCCGATCCTGATGCGCCACTTGTCCGTTCCTGAAGAAATATTTCCGATGGATTTAAGACCTCTGTCAATCCTTCCTCTTTCATTTCAAACACACCCATTTCATTCGTAGAACCGAAGCGGTTTTTTACCGCCCGAAGGATACGAAATGTGTGATGGCGCTCCCCTTCAAAATATAAAACGGTGTCGACCATATGTTCAAGAGTCCTTGGACCTGCAAGCGCCCCGTTTTTTGTGACATGACCGACAATAAATATGGCGGTTCCGCTGGTCTTGGCGATCCGCAGCAATTGACCTGTGCATTCTCTGATTTGTGAAATACTGCCCGGTGCTGAAGTAACATCAGGATGATAGATCGTCTGAATGGAATCAATAATCATCACTTCCGGATGAACCTCTTTCATATGCATCTCAATCTGACTGATGTCCGTTTCTGACAGAACATAAAGCCCATCCGAACTGACATTCAGCCGTCCGGCGCGCATTCTGGTCTGCCGAATCGATTCTTCTCCCGATATATACAACACCGTATGGCCATGTGAAGCCAGATGATCGGAAACCTGAAGGAGAAGTGTCGACTTGCCTATGCCCGGGTCACCTCCTACAAGGGTCAGTGATGCAGGGACAATGCCTCCGCCCATCACACGGTTAAACTCCTTCATTCCGGTAATAATCCTTGGTTCCTCATCCAGGGTCACATCAGACAGGAGAGCGGGACGATTATTTTTTTTAACCGGGCCATGAGCGGCGTTTGCCGGCTGTATCAATTCTTCAACCATGGTATTCCAGTTCCGGCACTCCGGACAGCGTCCCATCCATTTGGGGCTTTTATAGCCACATTCCTGGCATATAAATACTGATTTTGCCTTTGCCATTTAATCACCTTGCCTGATTCAATTAAAAATTCGGGATCTATTAAGAAAACCTGACGACTGACAAGTCGCAGACACCGCCAGAAACCTGGTCTTTCCGAACATTTTTTACTTTCTTAAAGTGCAAAAGAGCCAAGGCTTTTTTCAGGCTTTGGCTCTTTTAGCCGCAAAAACGGTCCGGCCTGCCGGACATCAGGATTTCGCGACTGCTGCTTCTTTTTTGTTAACTGTATAATCACCGTCTTGATAATCAATAACAACATGGGTTCCCTTAGTAATATGCCCCATAAGCAGCTCTTCGGACAATTTATCTTCAACGCGTTTTTGCAGCGCACGACGCAGTGGACGGGCACCGTATTCGGGATCATAACCTTCCTCAACGATCCGGCTCTTAGCCGCATCGGTCAAATCGATGACAATACCCTGGCTGGACAGACGATGTTTCAGACGTTCAGCCAGAAGCGAAACAATCTCCATCAGCTGAGGCTTGGTCAAATGGTGGAACACAATAATCTCATCAATCCGGTTCAGAAATTCAGGTCGGAATGCCCGTTTCAGTTCGGTCATCACCTTCCCCTTCATTTCTTTATATTCCTCTCCCTTGTCTCCGACGGTAAAGCCAACATATTTGTTCCGTTTGAGTTCGGTAGCGCCGACATTTGATGTCATGATGATCGCTGTGTTCCGAAAATCAACGGTCCGTCCCTTCGAATCCGTCAGTCTGCCATCATCCAGTACCTGAAGGAGAATATTGAAAACATCGGGATGTGCTTTTTCAATTTCATCAAAAAGAATCACTGAATAAGGCTTCCGTCGTACTTTTTCCGTCAGCTGTCCGCCCTCATCATGGCCGACGTAACCCGGAGGAGAGCCGACAAGCCGGGAAGTTGTGTGCTTCTCCATATATTCGGACATATCAATACGGATAATCGCTTCTTCATCACCAAAGAGCGTTTCCGCAACCGCCCGGGCCAGCTCCGTTTTCCCCACACCGGTAGGGCCAAGAAAGATAAATGAACCAATCGGACGTTTGGGATCTTTAAGACCTGCCCGTGCTCTCCGGACAGCGTGTGAAATTGCTGTGATCGCTTCATCCTGACCGATAACACGTTTGTGCAGAATTTCTTCCATATGCAGCAAACGCTCGCTCTCCTTCTGTTCCATACGGACGACAGGAATTCCTGTCCAGTTGGCAACAACCAGCGCAATGTCATTTGGAAGCACCTGGGTGTTTTCTTGCCCCTGTTTTTCTTTCCACTCTTTTTCGCAGAGATCTACCTGTTCTTTCAGCTTCTGCTCATGATCACGGAGTGAGGCGGCCTTCTCAAATTCCTGACTTTGAACTGCTGCATCCTTTTCTTTTTTCACCGTCTCAAGCTTCTGCTCCAGTTCTTTAAGGTTCGGCGGAGCCGTATAAGAACGCAGACGTACTTTAGATGAGGCCTCATCCATTAAATCAATCGCCTTATCGGGAAGGAAGCGGTCGGAAATATAGCGGTCTGAGAGGCGTACAGCGGCCTCTATCGCCTCATCCGTAATCTTAACCCGATGATGCGCTTCATAACGGTCGCGAAGTCCCTTTAATATCAGGACTGACTGTTCCTTTGTCGGCTCTTTAACTGTAATCGGCTGGAATCGGCGTTCAAGAGCCGCATCTTTCTCAATATACTTTCTATACTCATCAATAGTTGTGGCTCCGATACACTGCAATTCTCCGCGGGACAGAGAGGGTTTAAGAATGTTCGAAGCATCTATTGCCCCTTCAGCACCACCCGCACCAATCAGCGTATGAAGTTCGTCGATGAACAGAATGATATTGCCCGCCTGTCTGATTTCATCCATTACTTTTTTCAGCCGATCTTCAAACTCCCCGCGGTATTTTGTTCCGGCCACAACAGTTCCCATATCTAATGTCATGACCCGTTTGTCACGGAGAATCTCGGGCACTTCATTATTATCAATTTCCTGTGCCAGGCCTTCTGCAACAGCGGTTTTCCCGACACCCGGTTCTCCGATCAGAACCGGGTTATTTTTCGTTCTTCTGCTCAGTACTTCAATCACCCGTTCAATTTCCTTACTTCTTCCGATAACCGGATCCAGGTTTCCTTCACTGGCCATAGAAGTCAGGTCCCTTGCCAGGCTGTCCAGAGTCGGCGTGCTGGCATGAGCTGCATTGCGGCTCTGTGAACCACCGGACGTAGCTTCATGACTCCCAAGCAGCTGTAAAACCTGCTGTCTTGCCTTATTCAGGCTGACACCCAGATTATTGAGTACCCGGGCAGCCACGCCTTCACCTTCACGTATCAGTCCAAGCAGAATATGTTCTGTACCCACGTAAGAATGACCAATCTTTCGTGCTTCATCCATTGACAATTCAATGACCCTTTTTGCTCTGGGCGTATAGTGTGGCGTCTGAACCGTTTCGCTCCCGCGTCCGATCAGTGCCTCCACTTCCTTCTGGATTTTCTCCGGACTGAGGTTCAACGCCTTAAGCGCCTTGGCTGCGATACCGTCACCTTCCCGGACCAAACCAAGAAGAATATGTTCCGTGCCGATATTATTATGACCAAGTCTCATGGCTTCTTCCTGAGAGAGTGCGAGCACTTTTTGAGCGCGTTCTGTAAATCGTCCAAACATCATGATTGTGGCCCCCTTTTCATATCCACTGTCCGCAGGATGGATCACATGATTAAAAAAGAACCTTAACTGTACCTTATTCGAAAAGCTCCTCCGTTGACCACATCCCGCCGACTACCGGGTATCAGACAGGAATACTCTTTCCTGTTCTGTCTATTGTAGTGAACATTCTGTAATGGTTCAACCAAAGTCACTCCAGCTGTCCGTTTTGCATCACTTTATTTTCAACCACTTACTTATTATTTCTGCACCCTGCTGAAAAATTCCTTCATTCCCTGCCAACAAAAAATATCGGGATCCATGCTCAGGGTGCTGCCTGATCAGCGTCTGTACGTCAGTGACTGCAACATCGCCTTTAAAATATTCGCACGCATTTCGTCTCTTATCGGGATACCAAAATCGAGCACACCACGATCAGTAGCGCTGAGCATCAGCCTTGCTTCCCTTTCGCTGATGACATCTTCTTCCAGAAGATGAACAATAATCGAGTCGGCCATATTCTCAGTCAGACTGTAGTCAATTAAATGAATCATTTCATCAATTAAGTCGGCATCTGTGACGGGACGGACTTTGATCACCTGAATATAACCACCACCACCCCGTTTACTTTCAACGACATATCCTCTTTCAACAGAAAAACGGGTTTTTAAAACATAATTAATCTGGGAGGGAACACACTGAAATTTTTCAGCTAGCTCACTTCGTTTAATCTTAATCGCATCATCACCTGAGTCCAGTATATCCTTAATGTATTTTTCAATAATATCTGAAATGTTCCTCATCGGGGCACCATCTCCCTGACCTTGACTAACTTTGACTATAATTTTATTATGTATGTATTTGCAAAAATAATCAACCTCTGTCATCCCCAATTTGGAAAAATAACGGAACAGGAAGAACTTATGGAGGAGAAATTTGAGGGAGCCTGTCAGCTGTCAGAAGCTTTACTTATCTAAAAATTCTTCCCTGCAAAATTCCCGGCATTCATAAAAGATAAAAAAATTTACGTTGCTTCTTTAACGAGACGGAAGCACCGTAAATTTCACTTTAACTTCATATAACAAAGCTGTAAGTGGAGCCTGGGAGGATCGAACTCCCGAACCTCCTGCGTGCAAAGCAGGCGCTCTCCCGGCTGAGCTAAGGCCCCATTCGGACAAAATCCTGTATAAAAAAATCGGGAAGACAGGATTTGAACCTGCGACCCCCACGTCCCGAACGTGGTGCTCTACCAAGCTGAGCCACTTCCCGAAAATGCGCCCTAGAGAACTCGAATCCCCAACCTTCTGATCCGTAGTCAGACGCTCTATCCAATTGAGCTAAGGGCGCAAAATAACAGAATAAATGGTGCCGAGGGCCGGACTCGAACCGGCACGGTAGTCACCTACCGCAGGATTTTAAGTCCTGTGCGTCTGCCAATTTCGCCACCCCGGCACACTGGTAAATGAAATGGAGCGGAAGACGGGATTCGAACCCGCGACCCCCACCATGGCAAGGTGGTGTTCTACCACTGAACTACTTCCGCAATATGTAATATCCGGAATGAATAAATATAATAACAAATGGTGAGCCACGAAGGATTTGAACCTTCGACCCTCTGATTAAAAGTCAGATGCTCTACCCCTGAGCTAGTGGCTCACACAGATTAAAACAGTGCCGGTCAGAGGACTTGAACCCCCAACCTACTGATTACGATTCAGTTGCTCTACCAATTGAGCTAGACCGGCATGAAAATGGAGGATATAGGGCTCGAACCTATGACCCTCTGCTTGTAAGGCAGACGCTCTCCCAGCTGAGCTAATCCTCCATATCGCCTGGCAGTGACCTACTCTCACAGGGGGACAGCCCCCCACTACCATCGGCACAGAAGAGCTTAACGACCGTGTTCGGGATGGGAACGGGTGTGACCTCTTCGCTATGACCGCCAGACTTGAAAATCACCCGGGGTCGGGCGACCCCTCAAAACCGGTAACGAAAGATACAGCACGTCTTTTTTCCTTCTGTCCGCTGACTTTGGGTTAAGCCCTCGGCCGATTAGTATCTGTCCGCTTCACGCGTCACCGCGCTTCCACTCCAGACCTATCCACCTCATCATCTCTGAGGGGCCTTACCAGCTTAAAGCTGTGGGAAATCTCATCTTGGAGGGGGCTTCATGCTTAGATGCTTTCAGCACTTATCCCGTCCACACATAGCTACCCAGCGTCTGCTCCTGGCGGAACAACTGGTACACCAGCGGTGTGTCCATCCCGGTCCTCTCGTACTAAGGACAGCTCTCCTCAAATTTCCTGCGCCCGCGACGGATAGGGACCGAACTGTCTCACGACGTTCTGAACCCAGCTCGCGTACCGCTTTAATGGGCGAACAGCCCAACCCTTGGGACCTACTTCAGCCCCAGGATGCGATGAGCCGACATCGAGGTGCCAAACCTCCCCGTCGATGTGAACTCTTGGGGGAGATAAGCCTGTTATCCCCAGGGTAGCTTTTATCCGTTGAGCGATGGCCCTTCCATGCGGTGCCACCGGATCACTAAGCCCGACTTTCGTCCCTGCTCGACTTGTGGGTCTCGCAGTCAAGCTCCCTTGTGCCTTTACACTCTGCGAATGATTTCCAACCATTCTGAGGGAACCTTTGGGCGCCTCCGTTACCTTTTGGGAGGCGACCGCCCCAGTCAAACTGCCTGCCTGACACTGTCTCCGGACCGGATCACGGTCCCGGGTTAGAATGTCGGTATCGAAAGGGCAGTATCCCACCGGCGCCTCAGCCGAACCTGGCGGTCCGGCGTCAAAGGCTCCTGCCTATCCTGTACAATCGATACCCACATCCAATATCAGGCTGCAGTAAAGCTCCATGGGGTCTTTCCGTCCTGTCGCGGGTAACCTGCATCTTCACAGGTACTATAATTTCACCGGGTCTCTCGTTGAGACAGTATCCAAATCGTTACACCTTTCGTGCGGGTCGGAACTTACCCGACAAGGAATTTCGCTACCTTAGGACCGTTATAGTTACGGCCGCCGTTTACTGGGGCTTCGGTTCAAAGCTTCTCCCCGAAGGGATGACCTCTCCTCTTAACCTTCCAGCACCGGGCAGGTGTCAGCCCCTATACATCACCTTTCGGTTTAGCAGAAACCTGTGTTTTTGGTAAACAGTCGCTTGGATCTTTTCACTGCGGCTCAGAGGGCCCGAAGGCCCTTTGAGCACCCCTTCTCCCGAAGTTACGGGGTGATTTTGCCGAGTTCCTTAACGAGAGTTCTCCCGAGCGTCTCAGAATTCTCTTCTTGCCCACCTGTGTCGGTTTGGGTACGGGCGCTGGTTCACTCGCCAGAGGCTTTTCTAGGCAGTGTAGGTTGTGGCCCTTCGGTACTTAAATTTCCCTCCTCATCACCGTCCGGCCTCAGACAGCGGGATTTGCCTCGCTGCCGGCCTCGCGGCTTGAACGCACGCTTCCATCCGTGCGCTGACCTCGCCTTCCTGCGTCCCCCCTTCACTCAAACGTGTTCCAGCGGTACAGGAATATCCACCTGTTGTCCATCGCCTACGCCTTTCGGCCTCGGCTTAGGCCCCGACTGACCCTGGGCGGACGAACCTTCCCCAGGAACCCTCGGGCTTTCGACGGAGGAGATTCTCACTCCTCTTTTCGTTACTCATACCGGCATTCTCACTTCCAGACGCTCCAGCCTGCCTTCCGGCAGACCTTCCCGGCCTCTGGAACGCTCCCCTACCATGACTCTGAAAGAGTCATCCGCGGCTTCGGTGCTGCGCTTAGCCCCGTTACATTTTCGGCGCGGCGCCACTCGACCAGTGAGCTATTACGCACTCTTTAAATGGTGGCTGCTTCTGAGCCAACATCCTGGTTGTCTGGGCAACGCCACATCCTTTCCCACTCAGCGCAAACTTAGGGACCTTAGCCGGCGGTCTGGGCTGTTTCCCTTTCGACGACGGATCTTATCACTCGCCGTCTGACTCCCGGAGCCTGAGCGTCTGGCATTCGGAGTTTGACTGAACTCGGTAATCCTGTGGGGACCCCTTATTCAATCAGTGCTCTACCTCCAGACCTCTTTCTCCGAGGCTAGCCCTAAAGCTATTTCGGGGAGAACCAGCTATCTCCGTGTTCGATTGGCATTTCACCCCTACCCACACCTCATCCCCGCATTTTTCAACATGCGTGGGTTCGGGCCTCCATCCAGTGTTACCTGGACTTCACCCTGGACATGGGTAGATCACACGGTTTCGGGTCGGCAACCCTGAACTCATTCGCCCTCTTCAGACTCGCTTTCGCTGCGGCTCCGCCTCTCCGGCTTAACCTTGCTCAGAATCGCCACTCACCGGTCCATTCTACAAAAGGTACGCTGTCACCCCCGAAGGGGCTCCAACTACTTGCAGGCACACGGTTTCAGGATCTCTTTCACTCCCCTTCCGGGGTGCTTTTCACCTTTCCCTCACGGTACTGGTTCACTATCGGTCACTGGGGAGTATTTAGCCTTGGGAGACGGTCCTCCCGGCTTCCGACGGGGTTTCTCGTGTCCCGCCGTACTCAGGATCCACTCCGGAGAGCGCGCCTCTTCGGCTACAGGGCGTTTGCCTTCTTCGGCCGGCCCTTCCAGGCCGTTCGCCTGAAACGCGCTTTTCTGACTCCATGCGGAGTGTCCTACAACCCCAGGGGGCAAGCCCCCTGGTTTGGGCTGTTTCCTTTTCGCTCGCCACTACTCGGGAAATCGCATTTGCTTTCTCTTCCTCCGGGTACTGAGATGTTTCAGTTCCCCGGGTCTGCCTTGACGCCCCTATGGATTCAGTGCGTCATCCTGTCCGTCAGGACAGGGGGTTTCCCCATTCGGAAATCTCCGGATCAAAGCCCACTTACAGCTCCCCGGAGCTTATCGGAGTTCGTTCCGTCCTTCATCGGCTCCCAGTGCCAAGGCATCCACCGTGTGCCCTTTAAAACTTAACCACCGACACAATCATTGATCATGTCCTGGACAAAATGGAATTCTTGACGTGTTTTCTGTATCTTTCGTTATCCAGTTTTCAAGGATCGTCCCGCGTGCCCTGCGGCACGCCGGGTATTGAAGGAATGACTCCTTCAAAACCAAACAAAAGCGCAAACGTTTCGCTATCGATCGTTTCCTTAGAAAGGAGGTGATCCAGCCGCACCTTCCGATACGGCTACCTTGTTACGACTTCACCCCAATCATTTGTCCCACCTTCGGCGGCTGGGCCCATAAAGGTTCCCGCACCGACTTCGGGTGTTACAAACTCTCGTGGTGTGACGGGCGGTGTGTACAAGGCCCGGGAACGGATTCACCGCGGCATGCTGATCCGCGATTACTAGCAATTCCGGCTTCATGCAGGCGGGTTGCAGCCTGCAATCCGAACTGGGGGCGGCTTTATGGGATTGGCTCAGCCTCGCGGCCTCGCTGCCCTTTGTACCGCCCATTGTAGCACGTGTGTAGCCCAGATCATAAGGGGCATGATGATTTGACGTCATCCCCACCTTCCTCCGGTTTGTCACCGGCAGTCACCCTCGAGTGCCCAACTGAATGCTGGCAACCAGGGTCAAGGGTTGCGCTCGTTGCGGGACTTAACCCAACATCTCACGACACGAGCTGACGACAACCATGCACCACCTGTCACTTCGTCCCCGAAGGGGAAAACCCGATCTCTCGGGCGGTCGAAGGATGTCAAGACCTGGTAAGGTTCTTCGCGTTGCTTCGAATTAAACCACATGCTCCACTGCTTGTGCGGGCCCCCGTCAATTCCTTTGAGTTTCAGCCTTGCGGCCGTACTCCCCAGGCGGAATGCTTAATGTGTTAACTTCAGCACTAAGGGGTTGGACCCCCTAACACCTGGCATTCATCGTTTACGGCGTGGACTACCAGGGTATCTAATCCTGTTCGCTCCCCACGCTTTCGCACCTCAGCGTCAGTAACAGACCAGAGAGCCGCCTTCGCCACTGGTATTCCTCCACATCTCTACGCATTTCACCGCTACACGTGGAATTCTACTCTCCTCTTCTGTACTCAAGCTCCCCAGTTTCCAATGCCCGCCTGCAGTTGAGCTGCAGAATTTCACATCAGACTTAAGAAGCCGCCTGCGCGCGCTTTACGCCCAATAATTCCGGACAACGCTTGCCACCTACGTATTACCGCGGCTGCTGGCACGTAGTTAGCCGTGGCTTTCTGGCCGGATACCGTCACGACGCGGACATTTCCTCCCGCATCCGTTCTTCTCCGGCAACAGAGCTTTACGATCCGAAAACCTTCTTCGCTCACGCGGCGTTGCTCCATCAGACTTTCGTCCATTGTGGAAGATTCCCTACTGCTGCCTCCCGTAGGAGTTTGGGCCGTGTCTCAGTCCCAATGTGGCCGATCACCCTCTCAGGTCGGCTATGCATCGCAGCCTTGGTGGGCCGTTACCCCGCCAACAAGCTAATGCACCGCGGGCCCATCAGTCAGTGATGGCCGAAACCATCTTTCAGCTCCGCACCATGCGGTGCGGAGGATCATCCGGTATTAGCTGCGGTTTCCCACAGTTATCCCAGTCTGACCGGCAGGTTGCCCACGTGTTACTCACCCATCCGCCGCTCACCTCAGGGAGCAAGCTCCCCTCTGTGCGCACGACTTGCATGTATTAGGCACGCCGCCAGCGTTCGTCCTGAGCCAGGATCAAACTCTCCAAAAAAGTATTGCTTCTTCCGGATCCCTTTCGGCATCCGGGTCAGACTTTTTTCGTTCATAAGATCCATAGCAAATTGAATTGATCAGGGGATAAACCCCTTAAATCACGCTTGGCTTTTGTTCAGTTTTCAAGGAACATTCCATGTTGTCCTCTTTGAGCGACTCGTCTATTTTACCAACAAGCAAAGTGATTGTCAACAGCAAATCGACAATTACTTTTTTCATAAACAGACATGAGCTCTCCAACGACAACTTAATCTATTTTAAAGAGCGTACCGAAAAAAGTCAATAACCAAATTATGGTCGCTTATGACTTATCAGCAACAGTAAAATATTATCAGTATTTTTCTGTTTTGTCAATAAAGCCGCAGTGAATCCCTGCAAAGGACACAGATTATTCCATCCCCCCTTAAGTGATGTTTATGCTTCATATGTTGATTGGAGCGAAAGATGTGGAAAATTCCTGCGGGAACAGCGGGCAGACGCAGGAACTGCAAGTGGCTTAGTTTTTCTGAACCTTTACCCCGTAATCATTTTATGCTTTTGAATGTATAAAGAAATCGCCTCCCGGGTGCTGAAGCACACCTGTAAGAAGGCGATACCTGTTTCAATCTTTTTGTATTTCCTGCTTACTTATCCTCACGCTTTCTCATTAGAGGGAAAAGCAGTACATCACGGATTGATGATGAATCGGTCAGCAGCATAACCAGACGGTCGATACCTATCCCGAGACCACCGGTCGGCGGCATACCATACTCCATTGCTTCCAGGAAATCCTCATCAATAACCTGTGTTTCATCAAGGCCGGCTTTGCGGTCACGCATCTGATCTTCAAAACGATGACGCTGATCAATCGGATCGTTCAGTTCACTGAAGGCATTCGCGTATTCACGACCAACAATATACAACTCAAAGCGGTCACTGAAACGCTGATCTTTCGGATCCTTTTTCGCAAGGGGCGAGATCACAATCGGATGACCAAAAACAAAGGTTGGCTGAACGAGTGTGTTTTCTACTTTCTGTTCAAAGAATTCATTGACTACATGTCCATAAGTCATGTTTTCCTGAACCTTGACACCATTATCTGCAGCCAGTCTGCGTGCCTCTTCATCTGACATCTTCGGCCAGAGATCTACACCGGTTGCTTCTTTGATTGCATCGACCATGTGCACTCTCCGCCATTTTGGCTTAAGGTCTATCTCGTGACCTTCATAAGTAATGACTGTGCTGCCAAGTACTCTACTGGCAACTGACGATATCAAATTCTCCGTCAGTGTCATGATATCACGAAGATCATCATATGCGGCATAGAGCTCAAGCATGGTAAACTCCGGATTATGTTTTGTATCAATACCCTCGTTGCGGTAAACACGGCCAATTTCATACACCTTTTCAAATCCGCCGATGATCAGTCGCTTTAAATGCAGTTCAATGGCAATCCGCATATACAGATCCATATTCAGTGCATTATGGTGTGTAACAAAGGGCCTTGCTGCCGCTCCGCCCGGTATGTCGTGCATCGTCGGCGTCTCTACTTCGAGATAATCCAGTTCGTTCAGATAATCACGGATAGTCTGAACAATTTTACTTCTGAGTACAAAGGTCTTTCTTACATCCGGATTGACAATCAGATCCAGATATCTCTGACGGTAGCGCTGTTCAACATCCTTCAGTCCGTGAAACTTGTCCGGAAGCGGGCGCAGCGATTTAGTCAGGATGGAGAAATGGGTTACCTTAACTGAAAGTTCACCGACGCGGGTTTTAAATACCGTTCCCTCAACCCCTACAAAATCACCGATGTCTATATGTTTAAAAAGATCATATTGCTCATCACCGACATTGTCCTTACGGATATAAAGCTGTATTTTCCCTTCGAAATCTCTGATATCTGCAAATCCTGCTTTTCCTTTACGCCTTTTTGCCATCAGCCTGCCGGCAGTGACAACATGTACTGCTTTTTCCTCCAGCTCTTCTTCGCTGAAAGTATCGTAAAGTTTGTGGATTTTTTCCGTATTATGCGTCCGTTCAAATCGTCCGCCAAAGGGATTAATCCCTTTTTCAATTAAAATCTTCAGCTTTTCCCGTCTGGCCTGAAGCTGATCAGTCAGATCCACTTCCTGACTCATATGTTATTCAACCTCCAGTCGATTCTCGTGTCATGTCATGATTTCTGATGCGGATTAGAAAATGACTTCCCGCCGGATCCATTACCCGCAGATTCGTCCCGTCGCGTCATATTCCCGATTCATAAAGAAAACTGCCAGCGAACACCGGCAGTCTGTTATCTATCCGAATTATAGAGAATTTAAGAAATACTGTCAACTTTGTCCGACAAGTGCCAGCTCTGAGGAGTAAATTTTTGTGAGGCCCTCCGTGTCATGCGAATAGTTGATCTGATTTTACATATATTTCCATTTCTGCTTTTCCGCTTTTTTTGAAAAAGAGACAAGCCAAATTTTGATGGCCTTTTTTAATTTTTTTTGACTGTAGCTTTGCCTTGCATTCCCCCTTTCTGATATACTGTTCTTACCCGGTGAACCGGACTTGCATCGGTTTCACCAGGCTAGCCATATCCTCCTCTGTTAATCTGCGTGTCCGAATCGCTTCTAACAGGGCTGAGGATATTTCTTTTGCCGTCTTTTTTTGCGTACGGAGCAGCTTTGACCCCTTTTCATATAACTGCATCAAAATATCCGCAATCTGTGTAAGAAGATAGTGATTCTTCATCGCCTGATGATTCTGGCTGTTCACGTGTTGAATGGCGTACTGTACGTGCTTTTGTCGATTAAACCCCTGATTTTCAATCTTCCAGCGCCTTCGCCCAACCGCTACCAACACCTCTGCCTTCTTCTCCGTGATAGGCAGATTGGTCAGAAACAGAAAGATGTGCGTTTTTTCTTTTTCCTGAACCGTAGCTTCCAGGGCATTTAGTTTTCTTTCCTGGTAGGCGATGTCATTCACCCAGTAGGTCGTTGCAGATTGTCCCCGATACTTCAGCGCTTTCAGCGCCTCGAATTCCTGCGCCACACTCGGAATACTGCCTGCTTTGAAGCGAAACATGTATTTCCAGCGGTTAGCCTCACATCGCTGAAAGACGGATTCACACGCATATAGGCTATCCGCCAGGATACAGATGGGCAGACGCTTGAAGGTCGCTTTCAATCGGGTGCTCAGGCGCTCGAAGGCGCGACGTTCACAGTCCTGTTTGGTCACGTCCTCGTGCTCGTTCTCTATAAATTCCGAGTCGATACTCAGCACCATGTCCCCAACGACCAGTTTGGCTTCCAGAACGTGATGCTGGTAATCCGTCCAGGTTTCTCCGGTCTTTTTGTGGGTATGTTCGCGTTTCAGGCAATGTGCACAATGCTTCTTGTTAAAGTGGAAAAGCCCGGTCCCATCAATGATAATCCCCCAATACTTCCCCTCGATCCGTTCGGCCTCAAAACACCGCTTTTTGAGGAGCTCCCGGATTAAACCGATGCGAATGTTTTCCAGCTCCTTCGGATCAAGCCGCGACAAGAAATCGTTGATCGTGTCATAGTGGGGCAGTTCATGAAGCTCTTGAGTAGCGAGCATCTTTTGCAGGTTATCGATACATTCTTCACGATTAAGTCCGTTGCTCAGGCTGCGCATGCTGGTGAACTGACAGACATTTTTCAGGATCATCATCCAGAGCATCAAGTCTGAATCATAGGTGACATAACTCTGATGTCTCGGATCTTTGACCTTTCTGAGCCTGTTGGTGAATCCTTTAAAGAAATGATGGCATATTTTCTGAAACTCGAGAAAATAATTGACGTTCTTCTCCTGCTCTCGTTTCTCTTTCCGTGTAATCATAAGAACCTCCTAAAAAAATAGCACTATTATGGGATTTATTACTGTTAAATTATCTCATATATAGCATTATTTAGGGGGCTGTTGTTGATTTTATCGCGAAGAATTTTTACTCCTCAGAGCTGGACAAGTGCAGATTCCCGGACGTATGTTTCCAGCAGTTCGCGGAATTCCCCGGCAGTATTGCAGACATTGATCTTTTTCCCGACTTCGTTACCGCTCCGTAATCCCTTAACATGCCAGGCCGCATGTTTACGCATTTCGAGAACAGCCGGATGCTCTCCCTCAGTTGGTGAACAAAGAGCCTGTTCATCGTCCTTTTATTATAATGGATCATGCCGTGGCCGGCTACCCTTTCTGCACAGACCAGGCCGATACCAAAACGCCCGGCAATCAGGCGGAAAAAGCGTTGCGTGCTCCTGCCATCGGAGAGAGAACTACCCTGTTTTTCAATTCAACTCGTCCAATTTAAACATCCGTCCACCTCTTATAACTCTTTCATTTCAGAAACCGTTACGCCAAGTTTATCACATATTCGCTGAATCAGTTCAGCCTCAGGCACTCTGTTTTCCCTTTCAATTTCTCCCAGCAGCGTCAGAGAAATACCAAGTTCTTTTGCCAGCGCTGTCTGAGTGTATCCCTTCAGTTTACGGAATGCCCGTATTCTCCTTCCCCATTGCCCGTCCTTAATCATCAAATCGAACTCCTTCTTATTTCTTCGTCCACAAATCCGGAGTGTAAACGCGCAACTTGCCATCCCGACAGAGCCTCTCATGCACGGCCCTGATCCGATAAAAACAGTATAGCACAGACTTCTCTCTCATACGTTATCCGGCACCGGACAGAGAAAACGGGGGAGACAGATGATCGTTTCTGTCCTCCCCCGTATTTTTTCGCTTTTTCAGCAAATGTCAGTTAATCCTCAGTCTGATAAAGCGGTGTACTCAGATATCTTTCTCCATTATCCGGTACGATAACTACAACTTTTTTACCCTTACCGAGTTTCTTTGCTACCTGAATGCCGGCATAGATTGCAGCGCCTCCTGAGATACCTGCCAGAACGCCTTCTTTTCTTCCGGCCTGACGGGCGTACTCGAACGCCTGTTCATTGGAGACATCAATGACTTCATCATAGACCTTCGTATCCAGAGTATCCGGAACAAATCCTGTACCAATACCCTGAATTTTATGCGGTCCGCCCTTGCCGCCATTCAAAATAGCCGAATCTTTCGGCTCAACAGCATAGACCTTAATGTCTTTAAACCGCTCTTTCAGCGCTTTACCTGCACCGCTTAATGTTCCTCCGGTACCTACACCGGCAACGAAAGCATCCAGTGAATCAAAGGCCTCAGCCAGCTCCTTGCCTGTTGTCCGGTAATGCACTTCAGGATTTGCCGGATTCTTGAATTGCTGCGGCAGAAAATAGCCTTTTTCCTGAGCCAGTTCCTGAGCCCTGGCAATAGATCCCTTGATCGCCTGGGCACCCGGTGTAAGGATCACTTCTGCTCCATAAGCCTTAAACAGCTTACGCCGTTCGATACTCATCGTCTCAGGCATCACGAGGATAGCCCGGTACCCTTTGACTGCAGCTACAAGTGCCAGACCAATTCCGGTATTCCCGCTTGTTGGTTCGATAATGGTATCATTCGGCTTCAGTTTGCCATCCCTTTCGGCAGCTTCAATCATCGACAGAGCAATACGATCTTTCACACTGCTTCCGGGATTGAAGTATTCGAGTTTGGCATATAATTCAGCGTCATTTTCCCCGGTCAGGTGGTTTAAACGTACGACAGGCGTATTTCCAATCAGTTCTGTTACTGAGTTAGCTACAGTCATCTTTATCTCTCTCCCTTGTCCTAAATTCGTAGTAATCATGTATGATTTATATACTATATTATCAACCCTGCACCGTGAGGTCAACTAATTAGATATAAGTTGAATAAGAAATCATTTTTTCATCCCTGGCTGGGGTGAAGCATGGCTTTTAATTCTGCTTCGGTGTAGTGATAACTGTTCTGGCAGAACCGGCATGTCGCATCCGCCCCATGATCCTCTTCAATCATTTGCCTGATCTCCGCTTCACCCAGGTGGGCTATGGAGGTACCGAACTTTTCTTTAGAACAGTCACAATGGAATCTGACCGGCATCTTTTCAAGAATTTTGTAGTCTTTTTCAGGGAAAAGATCCTGCAGAAGATCTTCCGGCGTTCGGCCACTGTCAATCCGTTTCGATATGGGGGGAATTACCTTCAGCCGATCCTCAACCTGAGTGATCACATGATCCTCTGCCCCGGGGAGAACCTGGATCAGGAAGCCGCCGGATGCCCGGACGGTATGATCCGGATTGACAAGGACACCTGCTCCGACTGCGGAAGGTATCTGTTCTGAACGGGCGAAATAGTATGTAAAATCCTCACTGATTTCACCGGACACCATCGGAACACGTCCTGTAAAATTATCTTTAAGACCCAGATCCCTGACGACGCTCAGAAATCCATTTTTACCAACTGCCCGGGCCACATCCAGTTTGCCGTGCGGATTCAGTTCGAAGTGGACCCTGGGATTGGTCACATACCCCCGGACGTTACCGGCGGTGTCTGCATCGGCGACAATGACACCGATCGGACCGCCCCCCTGAATAGTGACTGTCAGTTTTTCATCACCTTTCATCTGGGCCCCCATCATCAGGGTTGCCGTTATCGTTCTTCCGAGCGCTGCCGATGCGGTCGGCCATGTGCCGTGACGATGTTGCGCCTCCCGGACGGTATCTGTCGTCACTGTGGTCATGACCCGTAATGTACCCTTACAGGCCAGCGCTTTAATCAAATAATCGCTCATCTTATGAACCCCTTTCCATCTGACGATTGCGCTGATAAATAAAATTAAGGCCCCTGAGAGTCAGCAGCTTGTCTACATGATCAATCACCTTCGTCTCACCGGAGATCAGGGTGCACAATCCACCTGTAGCAATAACGACAGGCTTCTTTTTCGCCTGCATTTTCATCCGTGAAACAATACCTTCAACCTGCCCGACATAACCGAACAGGACGCCGGATTGCATCGCATGAACGGTATTTCGCCCGACAATATGCGGCGGCTTGGCAATTTCTATTCTTGGCAGTTTTGATGCCTTTTGATACAGAGCTTCTGTCGAAATATTAATCCCGGGTGCAATAGCACCACCGATATAATTGGCATGTTCATCAATATAGGAGTAGGTGGTCGCTGTGCCAAAATCAATGACAATCATAGGGGCCTGATAATCATGAACAGCGGCAACTGCATTGACAATCAGATCGGCACCAATCTCCCTTGGATTCTCATATTTCAGATTCAATCCTGTTTTTATCCCCGGCCCGACGATCAAAGGGGTGAGGTGAAAATACTTTTCACACAGGCGTTCCAGAGCAAACAACACCGATGGAACGACCGTTGATACGGCCACGCCGTCAAAATCCTGAAAAGAAAGTCCGCTGTATTGAAGCATATTGTTTATGAGCATGGCAAACTCATCTTCCGTTTTCTCCGTATGTGTTGAAATTCTCCAGTGATTGATCAGTTCACCCTCATTAAAAGCGCCCATAACGATATTTGTATTACCCACATCACATACAAAAAGCATTTTCTCCACCCCGCATCCGTATCATTCTTCGCTTTCTAAAAAAAAGAAGGCACCTCCTGTTTGGAAATGCCCTCTTTATCTTATTTTCCATTATCCCCGATCAAATCTTCTTATCATCCGGAGTATCCGGAGCGTCTGTCTTTTTCGGTTTGTTCTTGTCCGGCGTCTCCTGATCACGGGAATGAATATTCACTTTCATATCCCCATCCCCAGGGTCTGTGGATTCAGAGCTTTTATCGGGCTTTGTCTTTTCCTGGTCTTCATCCTGAGAAGCATAACGGTTCTTGCTCGGCTCGATGTATTTACCTGTTTCATACAGCGATTTAATCTGACCTTCATCCAGCGTCTCATATTTAAGCAGATTCTGGGCAATACTTTCGAGTTGATCACGATGCTCAGTAAGCAGCCGTTTGCAGCGCTCATGCTGTTCCTTGATGATTTGCTGCACTTCAGAGTCAATCTCAAAAGCAATGGTGTCGCTGTAATTCTGGTCGTTCTGCAGGTCACGTCCGAGGAAGATCTGACCGTTGTTATTATTTCCGAACTGCATCGGACCAAGTTTCTCACTCATGCCAAATTCGGTCACCATACGGCGGGCCAGATTGGACACACGCTGCAGGTCATTACTTGCCCCTGTCGATACTTCACCGAAAGTGACCTCTTCAGCCACACGGCCGCCGAGCAGACCGCATATTTTTTCCAGAAGTTCCGGTTTCGTGAGCATGCCCCGGTCTTCTTTCGGCAGGGATACGGTATATCCGCCTGCCTGACCACGCGGAATAACCGTGACTTTATGCACTTCATCCGCGCCGTTCAGGGCAAGACCGATAATGGTATGGCCGGATTCATGATAGGCCACAATCCTCTGTTCCTTTTTGGAAATGACGCGGGATTTTTTAGCCACACCGGCGATGACGCGTTCAACCGCTTCATCGATATCTTCCATATTGATGACTTTCTTATTTGCCCTTGCGGCAACAAGGGCTGCCTCATTAAGCAGGTTTTCCAGATCGGCACCGGAAAATCCAGGGGTCATTCTGGCCACTGTTTTTAAATCAATATCTTTTGCCAGTGGTTTATTCCGTGCATGTACATGCAGCACGGCTTCCCGGCCTCTTAAATCCGGACGCCCGACCGGTATCTGACGGTCGAAACGGCCCGGACGCAGAAGTGCAGGGTCAAGAATATCCGGACGGTTAGTTGCTGCAATAATAATAATGCCCTCATTAGCACCAAATCCATCCATTTCAACAAGCAGCTGGTTCAGTGTCTGTTCGCGTTCATCATGCCCGCCGCCAAGCCCGGCACCTCTTTGACGGCCCACGGCATCAATTTCATCGATGAAAATGATACAGGGCGAATTCTTCTTCGCCTGTTCAAAAAGGTCACGGACACGGGAAGCACCGACCCCGACGAACATTTCCACAAAATCCGAACCGCTGATTGAGAAGAACGGCACGCCGGATTCACCGGCAACGGCTCTTGCAAGTAATGTTTTACCAGTCCCCGGAGGTCCCTCAAGCAAGACCCCTTTGGGAATTCGTGCGCCCAGGGCAACAAATTTTCTCGGATCCTTCAGAAAATCAACGATCTCCACCAGTTCCTGTTTTTCTTCATCTGCACCCGCAACATCTTTAAAAGTGACTTTCTTCTTATCCTGTGAATAAAGTTTTGCTTTACTTTTTCCAAAATTCATGACACGGCCGCCGCCGCCCTGCGCCTGATTCAGCATGAAAAAGATCAGGAAAAAGATAATGATCAGAGGAAGCAGCGAGGTGGCCAGAGTAATCCACCCGTTCGTCCGTTCCTCCGGTTTTACATCGAGATTGGTTTTCACCATATCAGTAATCTGGTTAACCGCTTTTTCGCTTGCCGGAATATAAGCCTTAAAAGTTGTATTTTCATCATAACTTTTCAGGCGGCCGGTTACTGAATAAACACTGCCTTCAGGCTGCAGTGTTGCACGTTCCACATTGCCGTCCGCAAGATTCTGCTGGAGGGCGGTGAAAGTCATCGGCTTTACGCTTTTGTTGGACCCTGTCAGCCAGCTGACAATGCCAATGATCACGACGAAAATAAATAAGTATATCAGGATATTCTTAAAAAGTCGATTCATGCCTTACCTCCTCCCGCTCTAACCAAACCATAGATAATAGTACCACAGACCGATAATTTCCCTCAACAAATTAAACTTTTTCGAAAATGTCCCGCGGCCCTCCCGAAATGAACCGGCAATCTGGAAGGGTCAGTCAACTTTCTCGTGGCGGAACATCTGTCACTCATTCACGGATTTATAAATTTCCGGTTTCAAAATACCAATAAAAGGAAGATTGCGGTACTTTTCCGCATAGTCGAGCCCGTAGCCGACCAAAAAGGCATCGGGGACGGTAAATCCGGATAAATCGGGCCTGATATTATTTTTTCTGCCTGATGGCTTGTCCAGGAGCGTCACTATTTTTATGCTTTTCGCCTTTCTTGTTTTAAACAGTTTCACCAGATAGCTCAGCGTCAGGCCGCTGTCTATTATATCCTCTACGATGAGAATGTCACGATTCTCCACCGATGTATCAAGGTCCTTAAGAATCTTGACTTCACCTGAAGAGACCGTGGAATTACCATAGCTGGATACATCCATAAAATCAATCTCAATCTGTATGGGCATGTGCTTCATCAGATCTGCCATAAAAGGAAGAGCACCTTTAAGTACACCGACGACAAGCGGAAAACGTCCCTCATATTCTTTTGAGAGCATCTCGCCGAACTCATGCACTTTTTTCTGGATTTCCTCTTCTGTAATTAATATTTCCCTGACATCTTCCTTCATCCATCTGTCCTCCCAAAATCTTCAGCCGGTACAAAAGTCAGCTTCAGATATCTTTTCCTGTTTCCGGGAGTTCCAGGCTCCAGATCCCTTGCCCGTTTCAGTAAGGGCATCCAGATTATGGAACCCTTCCCGTCAACGACCAGCGGCCAAATCGAACGCTGCCTTCGATCAATCTTTTCATTAATAAAGATCCGCCGGACTTTCTGAGCATGCTCCATCCCATTGGGAATCATACGATCTCCCTGGCGCGGGGACCGGGCGGTCAGTGGAGCATCGCTCTCTGACCAGTTCAGAATCATATCTGCAGGTCCCGGCACACTTTTCCTGTACTGCTCCTGATTGAGAAATTGTGCACGGATCGTTCCCGCCGGAATTTCTGTTCGTCCGGGAATATTCAGAACAGTCTTATAACTATCCTCCTTGACAGGAGGGATAAGACCGACCAAACAGGTCGTGTAAGATTTTCTCGCAGTAAGCTGATGAGGAAAATAAGTGCTGCCCGAAGGCTGACTGGAACGCAGCAGCTGAAGTAAATGCTCAATATGTATAGATTGATGCAATGGCTTACTATGCTGGTTCATGTAAAGGTAATTTAATATTAGATGAATTAGCCTCCTTTGTAAAGGAGATGGCAACGACAGTAAAACAGGAATGGACAGTTTTATGGAGTCATCCGACTTCTGAAGAATGACTTGCTGAAGATGCGCTGCAGCCTGTTGGTTCAGATAGGTTTCATCCTCTGATATACATTCGCTCTCATATTGAAATTTCAGGTGTACCAGTGGATTTTCCCTTTTCAGAAAGGGAAGCACATGCTTCCTGAACCGGTTTCTTGTATGATGTTCCGACTCATTGGTCGTATCGTACCGCGGGTGAATGCCCTTTTCTCTGCAGTAAGCTTCCAGCCCTGCCTTCGTCTGCGTCAGAAAAGGACGGATAATTTCTGCTCCGGCAAATGGCCGGCGGACGGGTATGCCGGCCCGTGCTCTTCCCGCACTCCCCCTGACGGCACGCATCAGCATGGTCTCCACCTGATCGTCTCCATGATGGGCAAGGACAAGCGCGTCTGCGTGAAATTCGCGGATCACTTCAGCAAAGGCCCGGTATCTGAGTGTCCGTGCCGCGGCTTCCGTGCTTAATCTTTCCCTCAGGCTGTATGAACGGACATCGACTGTTTTCCCACGGAAAATAATACCGTTTTCCCGGCAAAAAGCAGCCACATATTCAAGATCCGCCCGGCTCGCTGCACCTCTGAGACCATGGTCGACAGAACAGACGGTCAGCCGGAGCGACCAGGCTTTTCTTCTGCTCAAAAGATAACAGAGCAAAGCCATGGAATCCGCACCGCCACTGACTCCGGCGACCAGACTTTCGCCGGGTGCGATCAGATGATGGGCACGTATAAATTGTGTCACACTTTCCTGTACATCCATGATGCCGTGTACTCCTCATTCCGCCGTTTTCTCATGTTTTGCTGATCACTTATAATACGTACAGAATGACACAAATCACATAAATTGTCACCATTAAAGCGGCAGAAAATCCCGCTCTGATCCATTCACCTGCCGGACTCCCCTTCTTTTTTCTCTGCAGCTTCCGCGGCTGCCCGGCACGGCTTATCTCCATTATTTGCTGCATCAGCTCACTTCGCATTCGGCCGGCTGAATCATACCGGCTGTTCAACGCGGAATAAAGAACTTTTTTAAACGGAAACAGCTTCGGGTTACTTTCTATAACCCTGAAAAGCTGTTGATCCGGCTGCCCATTTCTGTTTATTCGCCGGCCGAGGGCAGCGTAAATCATGATCATGGCGCAGGCAAATAAGTCGTAACCGGGATCCGCCTTGCGGGTGCCGAGGCCCCAATAGCCGCGATCATAAAACTCAGTATATTCCCTGACTGACCGCCCCAGACGTGTGGCTCCTCCGAAATCGAGACAGCGGAGCGAGTAACCGGGATCAATCAATATCAGATTTTCCGGCTTGAGATCTCCGAATATATAACCGCGGCTGTGCAAGTTCTGAAGCTGACCAAGCAGTTGAATAAGAAAAACCGTCACCCATTCAAAGGGTTTCCTTTTTAATGCCCTGTCCAGAGGTTCACCCGATAAATATTCCATGACGCAGAAAGCGATCGTCTCTCTCCCCTGTATCACCCAGTCATCGCTGTCATACAGTTCCGGTCCCGGTGGCGTTCCCGGAAAACTCTGAAACGTTTTCAGTACATTGATCTCAGAGATCAGGGAAGCTCGATCCCTGGCCAGTTTCACAGCAACCTTCTTCTGCTTCCCGGAAACAGCCAGATAAACCGTGCCCTGTGCTCCACTGCCCAGTTTTCGTAGCAGATGATAAGTCTTCCCGTGCCATTTTCCGATCATGCGGGTACCCGCTGTAAAATTCAGGTCAGCGCGGTCCATCGTCATACAGTTCGTCACGGAATAATTGATTCTTCTTCGACAGGACGTTGAAACTTTTCATCGCCTCTTTAATAGCCGGTCCCGTCGGCGTGATACCGTGAGTGGTGATTTTGTCGAAAACTTTTTCGATATGATCCAGCTGGGGCGTCCAGGAAATGACCTTATTGACCACTTTTCTTTTCCCGGGAAATAAATAAAGACAGAATTGATTTGCTCCCATACGTGCTGAAAGGCTCAGTGACAGGTCGGTCAGGGCTTCCCGCACCGTCGGCAGTTTCATCTTCATACTCGCACTTGTATCTACAAGCAGGCACACCTCAAGACTGACCGTTTCACCCAGTTCTTCCACAACTTCCATGACTTTTCCTCTTTTTTCGGGAGGCAGATCCTCCATCGTCCCTGAATCCCCGAGGATTTCCTGCAGCTCTTGATTGACAACACCCTGAATCGTCTGTGTCATGGCCTGTTTCGTGACCATCTGGACAGTCTGAACAAGCTGCCGGGTCTGTACAATACGGCTGATCCCTCCCCCGGCACGCGCAATGCCCTCAATTTCCTGAGATCCTCTGCTGTCCTCGCTGTCAAAACGGTCCAGAACACCAATGACGTTGACAACAAGTCCATGTTCCCTTGCAAGAGCGGCCATTGCAATCGGATCTTCGCCCTGATTGGAGCAGCCGTCCGTGATTAATAGAACTTGTCTGATTGTCGCTTTTTTCATTTGCTCTGCTCCTTCCCTGAATCTAGCATTATCATAGACAGGAAAGAGAGTTTCTATACCGCCCGCCGTAAAAGAATGGAGCTTCCCGATTACTCTGCACGGCTGAGCCTTTGTTTGTTTCCACCCGCCGGAATGGAACTCCATTTTGGCAGATAGTGACGGATCCTGGCCACGATGACGGTCATATCATCATCGATCCGCCCGCCCGTCAGCCGGATCACTTCTTCAAGAATCAGATCGGCGACTTCCTGGGGATGATCGGTCTGTAATTCCCTTATCTTTCTTTTCAGCCAGAGTTCTTTGTTTTCAATGTGCTTGGGTGCATCAAAAATGCCATCACTCATCATAATCAGCAGATCTCCGGACTTCAGCTGCTCTGTTTTAACATCGACATCAAAGTCTTCAATCATGCCGATTGGCAGGTTGCCGCTGTCCTGAATCCAGATCTTGTTTCCCCGTTTAATAAAACTCGGATTTGAGCCGATCTTCAGGAACTTCGATTTGGCATTCTGCAAATCAATCAGTGCAAGGTCAAGGGTCGCATAAATCTCTTCTGTCGAGCGCAGAGACAGGATAGAATTAATAGATTTGATCGCCAGTGTTTCGTGGATTCCCGATTTCAGAACCTTGGCCAGAAGCTGCAAGGTATCTTTACTCTCCACACCCGCCCGCTCGCCGCTGCCCATTCCGTCGCTGATTGCAAGGGCATATTTTCCCGCACCCGCTTCGAACAGTGCATAATTGTCTCCCGAGACCAGCCCGCCGCCCCGTGCCGCGGTTGCCACTCCGGTTTCTATCTCAAAAGCCCGGGCAGATGTGAACACGGCACTAAACGGGGCACCTGTGATTTCGCCTTCCTGTTTTTTTGATACAACAATATTTTCGCCGAGAATATCTGACAGAAGCGGTGCAATAACCTTTTCACAGGCACCATAATCGTCATGCTGGAGGACCACCTCTATATCGATCGACCCGGACTCCAGATTGTAGATTTCCACACTTTCTGCGCGCAGACCGACAGCATGAAGCCTGGCGAGAATTATCTCCTCCTGCCGGTCATGGAGCCCGCGTTCACGTTTCATCTCACTTGCAAAATCCCCCATGACGCGTGAGACGCCATGAAGCTGGTCTGCCACAAGGCGCTGGCTTTCCTTGACCTTATGCCTCATCAGTTCCTGAATCTCCGATACACGCTGTTCTCTTGCAATTGCACCAAGGGTCTGATCCGGGATAGAACAATACGCCCGCCATTTTCGTTCTGCCGACGAATGGACCCCTTTCCGGTCTGACCGGGTTTCTTCTCTCAGCTGAAGCATCATTTTATGGGTCTGATCAAAATTTTTAACCCAGCAGTATTCCTTTTTATAGCAGTTCTGGCA
This sequence comes from Sporolactobacillus sp. Y61, assembly GCF_040529185.1. Taxonomy (NCBI): domain Bacteria; kingdom Bacillati; phylum Bacillota; class Bacilli; order Caryophanales; family Sporolactobacillaceae; genus Sporolactobacillus; species Sporolactobacillus sp. Y61. The sequence continues at coordinate 695,660 of NZ_CP159510.1, forward strand.
GGTATTCGCCGTCACCTTGCTTAAAAAGAGATCATCTTCATGTTCCGTATCCGGATCCGGTGCATGAAAGCTGCGGGCAAGGGTCTGAAACAGGCTGGAAAACTGTTCCACTCGGCTGACCGTCACATCTCTGAGTTTCCGGACATACTGTTGCTGCTCTTTCTGATACTCCCTGGTACCGGGAATGAGAGAGGCAAGCCTGTCCATCAGCCCTTTTGGGGTCAGCATGAAGAGAGAAACGGCAATCAGCGAATCCAGCATTTCCGGAACCAGACCACTGTAACCTCCTCCATAAAGCCCGATAAGAAGCGTCGCGATGAACAGGCCTGCCGCGACGCCGGCTTTTCCTGTTTCTTTCAGGAGACCGCCAAGTACGCCCGAAAAAGCGAGGAGACTCATCTGGTACAGACTGGAGCTGCTCGACATACCGAGTACTAGACCCATGATAACACCCACCGTTGATCCAATGGCTGCTCCACCAGCCAGTGCGAACAGGAGAACGACATATCGGGCCAGAACATGCTCAATCGAAACATCCATGATCGCCCATCCGGTTGTTCCCGCAAGAATCGAAGATAAAAGGATAACAAAACAAATAATCTCTTCATTTTTATATAACCTGCGACCCATTCTGCTGGACAGAAGTGGCACACTCTGGATGAAAATTAATGTCACCAGGATGGCAAGCGAAGCTTCAACAGCAGCGGTCATCAGGTCGGTCCAGACAAGGTTCAGTGTAAACGCAGCCTGATAGAGGAGCCGGACAGACAAGGCGGAGATAAACACCATAACAGGCAGCCATCTGACTTCATTTTTTTTACTGATCAGTCTCGCAATATGTCTGACAAAAAGAAATACCATCAAAGCCATCAGACTGTAGAAGGCCAGTCCGACCGAAACAGTCAGTGCACCGAATATCGCCATCATGGAGGCCTGCCATCTTTTTTTCCTGTTCAGCCAGAACACTGTTGCAAAAAATGGCAGAATAAACGGGGTCAGGCTGGACAGGATCACAGCGCGTCCCAGCAGAAACCCGGCGATCAGAAAGAATAGATCCGTCTTCAGAATGGTTTTGATTATGGCTTTCCGTATCGACCGGCCGATCTGCATCTGTTTTGAGGAAATGCCGGCTCCTTCAGCCAGCGGATCTGTACCACGTGCAGCAATACTGCCAATTCTCTGAATCATACCTTTCGCCACCTTTAACCTGATAGTGTATGATTCATTAAATCACAACAGAAGCCCATAATTTGTCATAATAAAGGATCGTGGTTAAAAAAAACTTCGACGGAATTCACCGGCCTCAGTCATAAGAAGTGAAGATCCGGCGACGGGTGACCCGGCGCCGCTGCCCGGTGGCTCAATAAATTAGACGGAAAAATTCCGCTTAATTTAGTAAAAGAGATAAAGGCGCGCTTTAATAGACGGAGGGATTTCGCCTATTGACTCAAAAAACATGAAAAGGGGGGATTTTTCATTGCCTGATCGGAATTTCTCCGCTTATTAGATTCTGAAGCCCGTTCTATTTTGCATTTAAGCGGAAAAGCTCCGCTTATTAAGCCAGAACGACCATATTTAAAAATAATGGAAGGCATTTATCCCCTGCCTGAAGGCACAAGATTTCTGCCGAATATTTTCATTAAAACAAATAAAAAAGAGCACCGGTCCTGTTCCGGATGCTCTTCTGAACTTTATCTTATCGATGAACGGGGGATCAGCCTCTTCGTGCACCTCTGCCGCCCCGTTTTGATTCTGTCTGACGTTTAAGTGTGGACAGGCGGTCTTCACTGTCTTTCAGATAGCGGGAAATTTTATCTTCAAAGCTCGGCTCCCGGGTAAAACGTCGGTTGCCTCCTCGGTTGCCTCCTCTTGGTCCTCGGTATGAGGTCGCCTTCGGTTTATCGACAGCTTTGCGAATGGACAGCCCGATTTTTCCGTCAGGTGCCACCTGCAGTACCTTTACCGTTACTTCATCTCCAACCGACAGAACGTCGTGAATATCTTTAACATACCGATCTGCAACTTCACTAATGTGAACCAATCCTGTTTTGCCGCCCGGCAAATCAACAAAAGCCCCGAAGTTGGTTATACCTGACACTTTACCCTTCAGCTTGCTGCCCGCTTCAATTGACATAAAAAAAGGCTTCCTCCTAGTTTAGTATCTCTCAACATCTTATTATACATAGCAAAAAAAGAGCCTGTCAATGTTCTTCCTGTCCAGGCCGGGAAAAAATGATTTCATTTTTATCCTGATCAGACATCAGATAATCACGTCGCGCGATTTGACCAATGTAATCGTCATCATGAAGGAGCGTAATCTCCTTCTTCAACTGACTGATATGTTTATCGGAAGTATCAATCTGTTTTTCCAGTGCCGCTTTATGTGCAAGGGCCTGATCCATCTGATGCCCCTGGGCAACAAGGGAGGCAGCCATCACCGTACAGATCACAGTAAACACAACGGCAAACGCCGCCAGCCGGCGTATCAGTCCTCTGCGGCGTTTCTTCTTTCGTTTTTCGGCAATCTCCCGGGTCTGAACATATTCTGTCCGGAGCCGCGTCACACGCTGTGATACCATTTGATCCATAGGTTGTCCTCCTTTATTTGCCGACTTTCCCCTTCAGGAATGCCAGGCCTTTCATTAAAATACGGGAAAAACGAACCCACTCTGTCCTGAAACGAATCAGCCACTTGTCCGGCAGAATAAGATAGAGGAGACCGCGGATGATCTTCAGAGGAACATTCAGCAGTAAGAGCAGAATGCGCAAAATGGTGTTCAACGTCATTTTACACAATTTACAGACAACCTTCAATAGGAAAAAGAGCGGACGCAGCAATAAAAGACGGACAGTCTTTGCGGTAAATTGCCACAATTGGACAATTTGAGCAACCAGACGGATGAACCCGTGCATAAACGGCCCTTCCAGCAACGCTTTATAAACTGAATACCCAAGCAGAATGCCCAGGAAAAGATAAAGACGAAGCTGTCCATCATTGACCGGGAGCAGCAGGGAAAACAGCAAAAGAGCCTGCATGATCCAGAACAGGGGGTCTGCGATCAGGAGCAGTATCCGGCGCTGTTTCCCTTCAGGTCGGATAAAAAAGTGATAAACCGAAAAGGAGGCGCCGATCCAGATCCCCATCAGAACCATCAGGCCAAGAGATTGAAACTGATCTTCCAGTGTCATCGAAACAGTTTGCCGAAAAAGCCTTTGGACGCTGCCCCATTCTGATCGTCCAGATAACTGATTTCAAAAATCCGTCCTTCGATCACGACTACGCCCTGTTCCACATTCAGATTCTGCATCTTCAGTGAGGAACCTTTAACTGCAAGAAATCCCATAACAGTCTCCAGAAGGAACTCTTCATGATCGAAACTTTCGACATGTTTAACCCCTGTTATTTCAATCGTCTTCCGGCTTTTCAGAATAAGATCATGATTTTGTACCGGCTTGTCCTTATTCGGAAGCTGATTTCCATAAAATTGAACCATCGGACTCCCTCCCTCTTCCACTAGATTATGAGGGGGTCGTCCGGGTTAGAACCGACTTATTCCGATCTGCTGCTTCTTTCAGGCTGAAGGCTTTTCATCAATAATTTCGTACAATGAAGCGGCTTCTTCCTTCTTTACCGTTTCTTTCAAAAGGGTAATCCGTATAGTCAGCTTTTTCTGGCCGAAATGCAGGACCAGCACATCACCGGTCTGGACATCACTGCTCGCTTTCCCCGGCCGACCGTTGATATCCACGCGGCCCTGATCCGCCATCTCCTTTGCAACCGTCCGTCTCTTAATCAGGCGAGAAATCTTCAGAAATTTATCCAGTCTCATTTTTTTACAGCATCCTTCAATTTATTACCTGCCCGGAATCCGGGTACCTTTGTTGCCGGGATCGTGATCGACTCCCCGGTTTGCGGATTCCTGCCGGTTCTGCTTGCCCGCCTGCGCACTTCAAATGTCCCGAATCCGACAAACTGTACTTTTTCCTCATGATCCAAAGCTGAAATGATCTCATCAAGCAGACTGTTTACAATCGTTTCAGTTTCTTTTCGGGTAAAACCGGTCCGGCCGGCAACCCTCTGAATCACTTCATTTTTATTCATCTTCTATTCCTCCAATTACGGCTTTCATTCCAGTTTTACGCGTACAGGAATGCTTTTTCGTTCATTTTATCATATCCGCGGGAAGGATCACAGTATAGCCACCCTGAGAAGTGGCACAGGTCATCAGCAATGTTTCCTTCTGTTCTGAAAATGTTTACCGGCCAGCGGGAGACGGATCAGATCAGTGGGACTGAAGTACCTGAAAAGAAGCAGCAGAACCAGAAACAGGAGTCCTCCTGCTATGCTGCCGCTCACAGCTACAACAGCCGCCGATCCACGCGTCTGCGGCATCAGCCCGCCGATGCCGCTTTTCCAGAGCCACACGGTCAGCACCATGATAAAAACAGCCCCAACCAGTCTGGCCAGACGGGTGACCGGAAGGTTGTCCAGAAGCGCAAAGCGACGCAACGCCCAAATGTTCAGCCATGCCGTGAGCGCTGTAGCAAGCAGGGTCGCGACGGCTGCACCGGAAACAGAGAACAGGGGAACGAGCAGCAGATTACTGCCGCATTTTACGATCGCCCCGGTCAGCAAATGCCAGAACGGCAGCCACGGCCGGCCGGACGCCTCCAGAATTCCTGAACTCGTCAGAACAACGGACAGGGTCATCATGACAAAAGCAATCAGCATAAAGGTCGGCGTTCCTTCAGCATTTCGGAACAGCATGATATTGACTTCTTTACCTAAGGAAGCGAGTCCTGCGGCGGCTGCCAGTCCGAAAGCAAGACTGAGCCGCAGCGCAAGACCCGCCTGTCGCTGCATTTCTTTCCGGCTTTTCAGGGCAGTCAGCCGGGCGAGTCCGGGAATCATCGTTGCCGTCAGCGAAGCGGCAGCAATCAGCCCAAACTGAGTGAGCAGGTACCCCCGGTCATAAACCCCCTTCGCAACCCGTGGATCCGGGACGCCGGCTTCTCCAAGCAGCGGGATCAGCGTCAGCGCATCAGCCAGCTGGAATGCGATGAGAGGCATCGCCAGAATAGAGAACAGGCAGCCCGTTTCAAGTATTTCTCTCAGTAGTTTCCCGTCGAATGTTTCTCGCGTGCTGCGCCGGATCACCAGGCGTGACAATGGCCGTGTACCGGCAAAACACATCAGAATGACCAGCGCCGAAACAGGTGCAATGACCGAACCGGCCGTCGCCGCCAGTCCGAATTGATAAGGCGTCCCGTGATGCAGAAACAGGTACCAGGACAGGCCGATGATCAGCAGCACACGAACCATTTGTTCGCTGATCTGTGAAACCGCTGTAGGCAGCATATTTTCATGTCTGCCCTGAAAATAGCCGCGTAAAACGGCAATCAGCGGAACAAACAGATAGACGGTTGACGTGAACCGGATCAGCGGTTCAAGACTTTTATCACCCATCGCCTTTGTCAGAGGCCCGGCAACAAAAAAAAGCAGAAAAAACAGCAAACTGCACAATATAAGAAGCGCAATGAGGGCATGATGCAGAATCTGCTGTTTTCTCCACCCGCCTGCTTCAGACTCGGCCAGATACTTTGCGATGACAATGGGAAATCCAGTCCCGCCAATAGCTACCGCAATCGCATAGAACGGATAAATTTGCTGATAGACGTAAAAACCGACATCCCCGGCAAAATTCTGATACAGGAGCCGGTAGGCCACACTCATGACCTTGACCAATAGAGCGGCGGCGGTCAGAGTCATCGCTCCGCGCCAGATCCGGCTCCCTTTATTCCTGACTTCACGCACAAATGCGTCCACCTTTATCGATCCTTCTTAAAGTGGATTATATCATAGTCCGCTTACTCGCTGCATGAATAAAAGAGGGCGACAACGTGCCTCCCTCTTACGATCATATTACAGTCGCCGCACAGCATGCAGGCGGCTCTAGTGTTCCATTTGCCTGCCGAGAAACCCGGCGGCTGTTTCCGCCAGTTTTATTTCCACGTCGGTAAGCGTTCCGTCATTTTTTTCGATCAGCATCACAGTTCCAATCGGATCTCCGCCGGCAATAATCGGGGCGATGACATAGGGCCCCTTATACTCATCCTGACCATCGATCAGCTGCTCGCCCCTGTTTTTTTCATGTAGGGTCTGCCTGAGCTCCATTGCATGTTCGGGAGCCGATGCGATCCTTTTATCCATCAACGCTTTCTTCGGTCCGCCTGACACGGCGATGACTGCATCACGGTCGCTGATGACTGCCAGTTTACCCGAGTGCTCTGCCAGCGATTCCGTAAATTCTTTGGCAAAATCCCCAAGCTCACTCATCGGGGAATACTTCTTCAAGATCACTTCACCGTCATGATCGACAAAGATCTCCAATGGATCCCCTTCCCGGATGCGCAGTGTGCGGCGTATTTCCTTTGGAATGACAACCCGCCCGAGATCATCAATACGGCGGACAATGCCAGTTGCTTTCATACAAGGATGTCCTCACTTTCGTTATAGAGGTCGTTCAACTCCTCCCCGAATGAATGGCAGCGGATCACTCCGCCCCAACTCGCCCGTTCCGGTCTGAACGCACAGGATAAATCATGTATTCCTTGCGTTATTATTCGCGCCGGAGTCCAAAGTATACATGCCACGCCCAAATTATCCGGCTTTTTCCGGGGTCCTCTGAAGGGGCAGCATCTCCTTCAGAAATTTGAGAGCATCATCAAGAAACTGATTTTGCCTTCGTACATGCTCCCTTAACGTTAATTTCATTTTTGCCCCTTCAGAAGCAAAGCCGATATCCAGATTCATTTTACTAATCGACTTGAACAGTTCTTCTCTGTCCAGCCTTCTCCAGCCCATTTCCGAAAAAATGACCGTCAGGCCGGTATCCTTCCTGCTGACTTCTTCGATCATCAGCCTGTCGGCCATCACGCGAAGCGATGCAATCCGGAAAAGATCGGCAACTTCATGCGGGTAATCCCCAAAGCGGTCGATCATCTCATCCTTAAGGTCGTCCAGATCCTGGAGACTTTCTGCCCCTTTAAATCGCTTGTACATATCAATTTTCTGAATGGAATCCTCAATATAGGCATCAGGAATATACGCATCCGCTTCAATATCGATGGTGGCTTTTGGAGGAAGCGCCTCGCGTTTCTGACCGCTTTTCTGGCCGCTTTTCCGCTCCTCGACAGCTTCTTTAAGCATTTGCGAATACAGATCGTAACCCACAGAATCAATAAATCCGTGCTGCTCGGCCCCAAGCAGATTCCCGGCACCGCGGATGGACAGATCCCTCATCGCAATTTTGAACCCGGATCCCAGTTCAGTGAACTCCTTAATCGCCTGAAGCCGTTTCTCTGCGGCCTCGTTCATGACCTTATCGCGCTGATAAGTAAAATAGGCATAAGCCACACGGTTAGATCGGCCGACACGGCCACGCAGCTGGTAAAGCTGTGCCAGCCCCATCTTATCGGCATCATAAACAATCAGCGTATTCACATTCGGAATATCGACACCGGTCTCAATAATTGTTGTACTGACAAGCACATCATCTGTTCCATCGAGAAAATCGATCATGGAAGCTTCAAGCTCCGATTCCTTCATTTGTCCATGAGCATAGGTCACGTTGGCATCCGGAACAAGCTGTGAAATGATCTCAGTCATCCGCTGTATGGTTTCAACTCGGTTGTACAGAAAATAGATTTGCCCGCCACGGGCCATCTCACGCTCAATCGCCTCGCGAATCAAGGCCTCATTGTATTCCATAACATAGGTCTGCACAGGAAATCGGTTTTCCGGCGGCGTCTCAATGATTGACAGGTCGCGTACGCCGAGCATCGACATATGCAGTGTCCGCGGAATAGGCGTCGCTGTCAGGGTCAGGACATCAATATTTGCCTTAAGTCGCTTGATTTTCTCTTTATGCGTGACCCCAAAACGCTGCTCTTCATCGACAATCAAAAGACCCAGATCTTTAAAACGGACATCCTTCGACAGCAGACGGTGTGTACCGATCACCATATCAGTGGTCCCGTTTTTCAGCCCTTTAATCGTCTCCGTTTGTTCCTTGCGCGAACGAAAACGACTCATGACGCCAAGCGACACGGGAAAATCTTCAAATCGCTCACGTGCTGTCTCATAATGCTGCTGGGCAAGTATCGTTGTAGGGACAAGAAAGGCCACCTGTTTACCGCCTTCAATAGCCTTAAAGGCAGCTCTCAGCGCCACTTCGGTCTTTCCATAACCGACGTCACCGCACAGGAGGCGGTCCATAGGCTTCTCACTTTCCATATCTTTCTTAATTTCTTCAATCGCCTGAAGCTGATCGGCAGTTTCCTGGTAGGGAAAAGCGGCTTCAAATGCTTTCTGGGCCGCCCCGTCTTTCGGAAAGGCAAACCCCCTGCTTGCTTCGCGCTTTGCATACAGCTTAATCAGATCATCGGCTATGTTCTGAATGGACGATTTTGCTCTGCTTTTAACCTTCTTCCATTCCCCGCCGCCCAGAGAATAGATTTTCGGTTCTTTTCCTTCCGAACTGACATATTTCTGTACCTGGTCAATATGTTCAACAGGGACATATAACTTGTCGTTCCCTTTATAGATAATCTGAAGATAATCTTTATGCGTTCCATTGACTTCAAGGGTTTCCGTTCCTGCGTAACGCCCGATACCGTGATCGACATGAACCACATAGTCGCCGACTTTCAGCTCATTGTAATTTTTCAAACGTTCCGCATTGGACAGCTTACGGCCTTTATGACGTTTTTTCCCTGCTTTTCTGGTAAAAACTTCTTTTTCTGTAATCACAGCCAGTTTCTGAAGCGGCATTTCAAACCCATTATCAAAATTGCCAATCATAATCTGGTTCCGTCCGAACTCCGGCAGTGCCTTATCCGATGCCTGTTCCGCATCGATTCCATAATCCTCCAGCACTTGTTCCAGCCGCTCAGCACGTTCCCTGCCGGAAGCAAGAAACACAACGGCAAAATCACTGTTCATCCACCGGTCGACTTCCGTTTTCAGCAGATTGATCTGTCCATGAAAATTCTGCATGGACCGGCACGTTAAGTGGATGACATTCTGGGGCTGAAACGGCCCGTGATAACGCAAAAACAGGGACAGAAGCAGAATCGGCTGCTTCAGTTGTTCCTCAAGTGACGTCCAGTCACGGGTAATCAGTAAATCGGCTACAATAGCCCCTTTTTGCAGCATATCGACCTGCCACTCTGCCTCTTCATGATCAAGCCGGGCAGCCATTTCCTGAATCCTGCTGACCTCATCAAACACGACCAGCGCATCAGACGGCAGATAATCGGTCAGTGTCTCGGCCTTGATATAGAAAAGCCGGGTGTATTTGGCGATATCCGGAAAGGTCTCATGCTGTTTCAGTGCTTCCAGATCGGCTCCGATCCTTTCACTTAAAAGCGCTTTCACCGAAGAATCCGTGACCTTATTCAATGTTTTTGCCAGCATTTTCTCAAGAGCCGCTGCCGCACGTTCATAACTTTCATCATACAGAAGAAGCTCCCGGGCCGGGCCGATCACCGGGCTTTTTTGCACGGTCTCAAGGGAACGCTGCGTCTCACTGTCAAAGTAGCGAATGGAGTCGACTTCATCATCAAACAACTCAATACGCAGAGGGTGCTCCTCGGTCAGTGGAAAAATATCGATAATGCCGCCTCTGAGGCTGAATTGACCAGGGCCAGTGACCATCGGCTCGCGCTCATATCCGATTTCCTCAAATCTCTTGAGCGTTTGATCAAGATCAACCTGCGCCCCTGCCTCAAAACGCATCATCCCTTTTTTCCAGACGTGCGGAGGAGCCAGAAGTTTTTTCAGTCCGGCTGCAGGTACCACAATCAAACACTTTTTCCCAAGGACCAGATGATTCAGTACATCAATCCTCTGTGCCAGAAGTTCCGGGCTTGCCGTGGCAAACTCCGAGGCAATCAGATCATTGGCCGGATACATGAACAATTCCTCTGAATCTATCAGTTCAGACAAATCATTAAACAGCTTCTGGCCCTGGTACAGATTATGGGTCACAGCAACAACCGTTCCAGGTCGCTGCCGGTAAAGTGATGCTATCCAGAGCGCTTTCGCCCCTCCGGACAATCCGGATAAGAGCTGCCGCGTCATGCCCTCTGCATATCCTTCAAGTACGGTACGAATTTCACTTACTTTTTGATTATAGAGTGTGCTCAGGCCAAGCATGGGCCAACCTCTCTTTCTTTAAACCGAAAAACGCTTTGACGCCCGGCCAAAGCTCCCGCAAACATTCTCCCCTCCGCCGGTTAAGCGTTGGATCATTGTAGCTGGAAAAACCCGGAAAAATGAGGAGGAAGTCAGGATGTATTATTCCCCCATCCGGGTCCCGTTATTCGCATTATACTTATTCATCAACTGCTGAAAAGGGGTGTCCACCCAGTCTGCCGCCGCGTCTGCCGCCCGTTCAATGCTTGCGGCGATCCATTCTTTTTCTTCACCTGAAAATCCGTTCAGTACATAGTTCACCACAGCCCGTCGTGATCGTTCGGGATGCCCGATGCCGACCTTTATCCGGGCAAAGTCCTCAGTATGGAGATGATGAATCAGCGATTTGATGCCATTATGTCCGCCTGCACTTCCCCTCTGCCTCAACCTGATTCTGCCGACAGGAAGGTCCATGTCATCCTGAATGACCAGCAGATTATCTGCAGTCAGTTTATAGAAACCAAGGAGCGGTCCGACTGCTTCTCCGGAAGCATTCATATAGGTCAGCGGCTTAACCAGAAGAACATCTTCACCACAGATCACTGTTTTAGCAAACAGGGCATGAAACTTTGTTTTTGTCAGTTTCGTGCTGAAGCGTGCTGCCAGTTGATCTATGACTTCAAAACCTATGTTATGTCTTGTATGCTCGTATTCAGAACCGGGATTACCCAGTCCGGCGATAACTTTCACACTATTCCCTCTCTTTCGGGATGAACGATGCCGGTCCGTTATTTGTCCGGTATGAAAAAAGACGTAACCCAGGTGTGTGTTACGTCCCCTTCCATTTTATGCCGGAATTGTATCTTTATTCAGCCGGATTTTCCTCAGGAGCAGCTTCCTCAGGGGTTTCTTCTGCTTCTTCATTCGCATTCTTTCCGCTGTAGGAAACAGAAACAACAACTTTCTCGGGGCCCCCGACAATCGTATAGTTTCCTGCAGGTTTAATATCACTGATACGGATACTGTCACCAACAGAAAGGCCGGACACATCGACTTCAATCGCCCCCGGAAGATCATTCGGCAGTGCACGGACAGGCAGTTCGGTAATCTGATGGTTGACAACAACTTCTCCAACTTCAACCGCTTCGGTGCCCTTGAGGACGACAGGAACCACCGCTTCTATCGTTTCATTGACATTAATTTCCAGAAAATCAACATGCTGAATGCTACCTTTCAGATAATTAAACTGCAGTTCATGTGCCATAACCGTGCACGGTTTCTGATCTGCAATATTCAGTGTAATAATCGCATTTCTGCCTTCTTTTCTCAGCAACTTGTTTAACGCGCTTGCATTTACGCTGATTGATTCATTGTCGATCGTCTTACCGTAGACAACCGACGGAATTTTTCCTTCTCTTCTTAATGCTTTGGTGATCGACTTTTTCGAATCGTCACGAATGGCTGCATCTAACGTCGCCATGTCTTGCACATCCTTTCAAGATCTATAATTTGCATTTTTTTCGGCTGATTGATTCAATAAGCCGCCTCACCCTGTCCGTGACAGCGTGTCCATCGAAGAGGTCAGTTGAACAGCCGGCTGACCGAAAGCTTCTCATGAATGCGGATAATCGCTTCACCGATGAGCGGGGCAACCGATAGCTGGACAATCTTGTCTATCTGTTTTTCTGCAGGCAGGGGAATCGTATTGGTCACAACCAGCTTACTGATTGCCGATGCCTGTATTCTTTCAATGGCAGGGCCTGATAACACAGGGTGCGTACAGCAAGCATACACCTTTTTCGCTCCACGCTCAACCAGAGCGTTTGCTGCCAGTGTAATGGTACCCGCCGTATCAATAATATCATCAATAATAATCGCTGTCTTACCCTGAATATCCCCGATAATGTTCATCACTTCGGAAACATTCGGACGCGGACGCCGCTTGTCAATGATTGCAATTGGTGCTTTAAGCCTGTCCGCCATTTTGCGTGCCCGTGTCACGCCACCATGATCCGGGGAAACAACCACGATATCCTCAATCTTTTTACTCAGAAAATACTCGGACAAAGTTGGCACACCCAGGAGCTGATCAACAGGAATATCAAAGAATCCCTGAATCTGGGGAGCGTGAAGATCCATAGTCAGAATTCGGCTTGCCCCCGCGGTTTCCAGAAGATTGGCAACGAGCTTCGCTGTGATCGGCTCACGGGCACGGGCTTTCCGGTCCTGCCTGGCGTAGCCATAATAAGGGATCACAACGTTGATCGTCTTGGCGGACGCCCGTTTCAGAGCATCAATCATGATCAAAAGTTCCATCAAATGCTGGTTCACAGGATCGCACGTGGATTGAATCACGTATACTTCACAGCCACGAATACTTTCTTCAATGCTGATTCGAATTTCACCATCACTGAATGAAGTGACCACACACTTCCCCAATTCAATACCGATATGATCCGCGATCTGTTGTGAAAGGTCGGGGTTGGAGTTGAGGCTGAATACTTTAAGATTCGGATCTAAATAGCTGCCCATGCTAATGGTTCCCTCCTGTTAATCATTTAACCTGTAATTCAGTTTTAAGGCATATTTTTCCTTATTGGTCTGTCTTGACCGGGCGATGGCAAGTGCGTCATCATTGACAGAGTCAGTGATCGTTGAGCCCGCGGCCACAAAGGCGCCATTGCCAATAGTCACCGGAGCGACCAGGTTGGCGTTGCAGCCGATAAAAGCCCCGTCCCCGATCTGTGTCGTATATTTATTTTTTCCATCATAATTAACTGTAATCGTTCCGCAGCCCATATTCACATCTTTACCCAGAACGGCGTCTCCAAGATATGTAAGATGAGAAGCCTTGCTCCTCTCGCCAATTTCAGACTTCTTGACTTCAACAAAATTGCCTACCTTTACCTGATCGTGAAGCTTCGACAGCGGACGGATGTGAGAAAACGGACCGATCTGTACATGATTGCCCACAAAACTGTCCTCAAGGACGGACTGATCGATACGGGTGTCTGAACCAATCCGGCAATTGTGAATCCTTGTCTGCGGCCCAATTACGCAATCTTCACCGATTTCTGTCTTGCCCGAAATCAGGGTTCCGGGATAAACAACCGTATCCCGGCCAATCGAACAGTCCGCAGACAGATAGGTCGAATCAGGGTCGATCAGGGTGACGCCGGCCATCATATGCCTGCGATTAATCCTTTTTCTCATGTACCGCTCAGCCTCCGCGAGCTGTACACGATTATTTACGCCAACCGTCTCTTCAAAGTTCTCCGTACGGACGGCCAGCACTTTCTCCGATCGTGCGGTCATCAGTGTGATCACATCAGGGAGATAGTATTCCTTCTGAACATTATGGTTATCAACCTTGTCCAGAAGTTCAAACAACAGACGATTATTAAAACTGTAAATGCCAGTATTGATTTCTTTAATCTGCTTCTGACGCTCTGTCGCGTCCTTATCTTCAACAATCCCGACAAATCGGCCGGTGCTGTCACGCAGAATCCGCCCATAACCTGCCGGATTCTCCAGGTTTGCTGTCAGGACAGCTGCTGCGGCATGCCCGCGTTCCTGCTCCTTAACCAGTTTTTCAATTGTACTGTGCGTAAGCAGCGGGGTATCTCCATAAAGGACGACGGTCGTCCCGTCCAGCCCTCTGAGTTTCTCCGATACCTGAAGTACAGCATGCGCCGTTCCGAGCTGCTCCTTCTGAAGCACGCATTCGGCGTCTGATCCGACACACTTTTCGACTTCTTCTGCCCCATGACCTACCACAACAAATATTTTCGAAAAATTGGCTGATTGCGCCTGATCAATGACATGACGAATCATCGGTTTCCCGCAGACCGGATGCAGCACTTTATCTAGTTTCGACTTCATTCTGGTCCCCTGTCCGGCAGCCAGAATCACCGTAAATCGGTTGGACATATCGTGAATAGCCTCCATCTTTCTCATCTGAACCCATCTATCCTTTTTAGACTATAGCTTAAAAGTCTGCTATTTTCAAGGAGACAGGGGATTTCTTTGACTGTCCGGTCAACCCGGCCTTTTTCTTTTCCTGACATGAAAAAAGAGCCGGCTTTCGGCTCTCACATAAAAATCATACAATTTAACGCTTTCATGATGCCCCGGCCTGCTGGAACGAAGGATCTTCCGCACACGCCTGCCGATATTCATTCAAGACAGCCGTTTGAATTTTCTCCCGTGTACCTGAGGTGATCGGATGAGCAATATCCCGGAATTCACCGTCAGGCGTCCTTTTGCTGGGCATGGCTACAAACATGCCGTTATTTCCGTCGATCACCCGGATATCATGAACAACAAATTCTCTGTCAATGGTGATTGAGGCAATGGCCCTCATTCGGCCGTCCGTATGTGTCAGCCTCAGTCTGACATCTGTTATTTCCATCGAAACGACACCACCCTTTTCCCTCGAAGTTCGGAACGCTTACATAGGAATTTCAACAGAAAAGGGTAAAAATCCTGCACCAGTCAGAAAATTAACACGAAAACTTCACAGAATGCGCATAAGAAGCCTGCAGTTATGTTTAGCTGTTCCTGACCCGGTTCTCAGATTGATCAAGTGAATCCATAATATTTCCGTCCTCAATAACCGGGCAGCTCTCCGGTTCCTTCATTGAAAGCTTCAGCAGTGAAGTATAGTGATCGACAAGCTTCGTCTGCTCATCTTTTTTCTCAACAAAGACAGCCATACCGGCAACGACCGCACCGAATTCCTTCGTCATGTTGATCATGCCTTTCATTGTCCCGCCGGCTTTCATAAAATCGTCGACAATCAGGACATGGGCGTCCTCCTTCAGACTGCGTCTGGGCAGCACCATCGTCTGAATCCGCCGTGACGACCCGGAGATATAGTTAATACTTACCGTTGACCCTTCCGTCACCTTACTGCTGCGGCGAGCAATGACTACTGGCACATTCCGCTGGGAAGCAACGGCATAAGCAATCGGAATACCTTTTGTCTCCATTGTCATGACAACGTCAATCTGTTCATTGATAAATGCCGATGTAATCAGACGCCCGAGTGCATTCACAAGTCCGGGATCGCCAAGTATATCTGTCATATATAAATAACCGCCGGGTAAAAGCCGGTCCTTACTGGCCATTGTTTTTTTCAGGCCATTCAGAAGACGGCCTGCCTCTTCGGAACTCATACAGGGCATATAGCTGACGCCGCCTGCCGCTCCGGCAAGCGTATGAAGTCTGCCGACACCGGTGGATTCCAGATTTTCCTTAATAATCGTCAGATCTTCACTGATTGAGGATTTGGCAGATTCATACCGCTCTGAAAAACAGGATAGCGGAACAATCTGATAAGGATGCTGCAACAGATAACGGGTCATGTCGACCAGTCTGCTGCTTCGCCTGAGTTTCATTTTATCCCTCCAAATCCGAATATTTTATATGCTATTTTACACCATTATTCGTATTTAGACAAGAGCAAGCGGTTTACAGGGCCGGACGGCATAGACTTCGGAGCAATATCCTTTCATACTGTTCACCAGGCGCTGCATTCTCGATTCATGCTGCGTCAGGCCGAAAACGGTCGGACCGCTCCCACTCATCAGGATCCCTTCCACGCCGATGACACGCATATTTTCTTTAATTCGCCCGATTTCAGTGACCTGTTTCATGGTGACGGCTTCCAGTGCATTGCCAAGCGCTGCACATATCGATGCAAAATCTCCCTTTTTAACGGCTGATTTCATACGCATGACATCAATATGCTCGGTTTTCTGACTGTCCCACGCCTGATAAGTCTTTGCCGTTGATACAGAGACATCCGGCTTGACGAGAACGACCCAGCAGGGCGGCAGTGGCGGCAACGGCTCAATCTGCTCGCCGCGTCCGGTTGCCAGTGCTGTTCCGCCGCGGACACAGAAGGAGACATCCGACCCGATCATTCGGGCGACCTCCAGCATATCTTCATAGCTCATGCCAATGTTCCACAGGCGGTTCAGCGCCCGGATCGTTGCCGCCGCATCGCTGCTTCCTCCCGCCAGACCGGCAGCTACAGGGATCTGTTTCTGAATAAAAAGATCAACACCCTGGTGGATTGCATATTTTTCTTTCATTATCTGCGCCGCCTGAAAAGCAAAGTTCCGCTCATCCTCAGGAACATAGGAAGCTGAGGTTTCTAATACGATCTTGTCATCTGTCCGCTCATCGCATTCTATACGGTCTGCCAGATCGATGGCCGCCATGACCATGCATACTTCATGGTAACCGTCTTGCCGCTGTCCGAGTACGTCAAGCGACAAATTGATTTTTGCCGGAGCTTTTTCAAGTACCTTCACTGTCTCCCCCGCCTCTTTTGTTTCGTACTCTCATCATAATCGAAACGGCGTATAAGAAAAAGGGGTTCCGCATCAAACCTTCGGATACCCCTTTTCATACTCAATCATTGCTTTTACCGGCAGTCATGTTCTGTTCTGCCTTTTCAATGGCCCGCCGTACCATGTTACCCGCATCGCGGGCACGGATGCCGCCCCATCCTTCTTTCTGGACCGTATCGTAAAAACCCAGCTCTTTAGCAAGTTCTACTTTAAACGACTCAGACATGATGCCTCTCCGTCTGGCCATGATCGGCACAACCCCTTTCCAATGGTCGAGCAGCTATATATTGTGCAAAGGGACTTCCTTCTATGCGTCAAACGTGATACAATGCCCTTGAAAGGGATTGCAGGCAGCATAAACGCGCCTCACCGGTCAATCCGGTGTGCGCGTATCCGCCAGATCATATGAAATTACGTTCTTTCATGCAGGTTGAGAAGACAGCTGCCCTCTTTACTGACCGCTTGCCATCTCGCCCGTAAAGGTGAGTTCTACCGAGTCCGTCAGTACATCCGTGTAGCTGTAAGAAACACGGTCATAGGCACTGGAATCTTTATCCAGACGCACGGTAAAGACAGACGGATAGGTACCTTCCAGAACACCAATGCGATGAATCGTTTTGCGCCTGCCTCCGTTTGCCTTGAGGGTCAAACGTTCGCCGACACGCTCATCTAAAGCGCCTTTGATATCTTTAATGGTTTTTCCCATCTCGACAATCCACCTCGCTTAATTATAAGTGTAACACAATGGACGTCAGAAAGCAAATAGTTTGAATTATATCAGGAAACCATCTTTATTGTCAATGATTTTGCTGATGTATTCCGCCCATTTTTTCATACATTAGCTTGCGCTTAAATTGACAGATCATTCCGGAAAAAATATTTTTTTACATGATCCGCATCATTCGGAGGGATACGGCAGGCCCGTCCGCAGCATACCACGGCTTTCCACGCCGCCCAGTCCGCCGGCGCCGGTTAAGGTATTGCGCAACACTTCCCAGACATTTACGCTGTCAAGAAACGAGGTAAAACTGATTTTCGCTACCAGATAGACCGGATCAAGCGCATGAATATTCACCCGGTCCGGTGAACTGGCAAAATTGGATCCCGCTCGAATCAACTGCTCAAAGTTGGACTGGCAGGCTCCCGCAAAAATAATCATCTGATCAAGGCTGGAAAAACGGCTTCGCACTTCCTTTACCGTCCGGACAAAATGGCCGGAATGGCGATACGCTTTGATTTCTTCTGCGGTTCCTTTGTTTTTCAGAAAAGCATCGTGACCAGTCAGAACAAGGATATCCGGACGAATCCGTTCAACAAGCTGCGGGACCCGATCGGGCATCTCAGACTCCGGCATATGCTTACCGATGACCGGAACCCGAAGCTTTTCATAAACCACCAGACATTTTCTCATGTACCAGGAATCACCGTCGATGTGGAGCACGCGTCCCGGCATCTCAAAATACGAGCTTCCTGATCGATAGCCGCTTGTTGCCGTATACTCCCTCCTCATGCGCATTTGTCGGTAATCCTGACGAAACAGCTTATACGATTCTGCTTCGCGCATCTTCAGGGTTGCTTCATGCTTCTCACGGTCATCTTCGCTCACCAGAACCAAATCATCCATCGGCGCATCTGCACAAAGCCGCATATCATGGCCGGTCAGCTCCGCAACCCCGGCTTCTTCACTGATCCGTACGACACGAAACAGTAAATCGCACTTATAGGAGATCCGCGCCACTATATCGCCAGTCTGAATCATTATGCTTTTCCCCACTTTCGTATCTGCATCCGCAGATCAAGCCGAAAAAAAGAGGGCCATCCGTACCACTCTATGCCCTTTTACTACAGTTTATTCCTGATCACCCGGCCTCGCAGGCAGCAAAAAAACAGCTGACCGGTGCAGCTGTTTTTATAATCACGTCATGTGTTTCCGCAAGGCGTCACTCAACCGGGCAAATTCCTCGATGGAGAGTGATTCGCCACGGCGCCCCGGGTCAATACCCGCATCAGCCAGGGTTTGAATCAGTTTCTCTTTTCTTTCTTTAGAAAAAAGATTGTTCACCAGATTATTGATCAGGGTCTTTCTTCGCTGAGCAAAGCTGGCACGGACCACTTTAAAAAAGAACGTTTCATCTGTAACAGCAACCTTCTTCTTCGGGCGTATATCCAGCCTGATCACCGCAGAATCTACATTAGGCTGTGGTACAAATACCGTTTTCGGAACAGTCATCACGACTTTCGGATCGGCCTTATATTGAACGGCAATTGACAAGGATCCGTAGCTTTTTGCCCCGGGATCGGCTTCCAGACGTCCGGCCACCTCTTTCTGGATCATCACGACAATCCTTTTGACCGGCAGATCGTCCGACAACAGTTTCATCAATATCGGGGTCGTCACATAATAAGGCAGGTTGGCAACCACCGTTACGGATGATCCCGGGGGACATACCCCGGCAAGCAGCTGCCGGAGGTCCATCTTCAGCACGTCACCGTACCGGATGGAAACATTATTGTGGTTTTGCAGCGTTTCGCTCAAAATCGCCTCCAGCCGCCTGTCGATCTCCACGGCAATCACCTTTTTCGCTGCATCGGCCAGAAGTTGCGTCAGTGCACCGGCGCCCGGACCGATTTCAAGAACCAGATCATCTTTTGAAAGTTGGGCACAAGCCACGATTTTTCTTAATATATTTTCATCAACAAGAAAATTCTGCCCCAGACTTTTTTTCAGCGTCAGGTGGTGACGCCGGATGAGATCGGCCGTCCGTTTCGGTGACGAAATATATTTATCCAACGATTCAGCCTCCCCGGGTTATGGCATCTATAGCCTGCTGCAGTTCATCAGGCGTAATCTGAAACATCTTCAGCCGTTTATAAAGCTGTTTGCCATTTGTATAACCCATTTTCAACTGCTCGCCCAGCCTCTCGCGCAGCCGTCTTGAGTCCGATCCGCCAAGGAGGCCGTATGCACGCAGCTGGTCCATGGAAATCTGTTCTTCCGGCTCTTCGATCACGGAATGCACTTCGGCAAGTGCTGAGCGAATCGCTTCCGGTGAGGCATGCTCGATACCCAGACTTTCGCCTTCTGCACCCTTTCCCTCTTTCCGGGTGATAAAGGCATGTTTGCAGCCGGGAACTTCCTGACTGATGATCTTACGAATACGTTCGCCCGGATAATCCGGATCCGTCATGACGATCACCCCACGCCTTTTCTGAGCGTTCCTGATCGTTTCAATCGTCCGGCGGCTGACGCGCGAACCGTTCGTTTCAATCGTATCGGCATGAACGGCTCTGTTGATGGCCGTTGTATCACTCTTTCCTTCCACAACTATGATTTCTTTTATAAACATCATTTTCCCCTTGTCTGATCATTTCAATGATTGCGGGATATGAAAACATTTTTCAGCATTCCCGGTTGTAATCTGTGCGATTTCGCTGAGGGAGAGCCCTCTGATTTCCGCCAGCTTTTCAGCAACGAGCCAGACCCGGGCCGGTTCGTTCCGCTTCCCCCGAAAGGGATGCGGGCTGAGATACGGGCAGTCCGTCTCAATCATCAGGTGGTCGAGCGGAACTCTGGCGGCCGTCTCACGCTGCAGTGCCCCGTTCTTAAAGGTCAGTGGGCCACCAAAGCTGATATAAAAATTTAATTCAATGAATTTCTCGGCCCATTCCAGGTTATCACTGTAACAGTGCATCACTCCGCCTGTCGTTTCGGCATGCTCTTCCTTTAAAATACGCCAGGTATCTTCTGTCGCTTCACGATTATGAATAATCAGCGGCAGTCCGGCCTCCTTTGCAACACGAATCTGCCGCCGGAACACGGTATGCTGCACCTTTTTCGGTGATTTATCCCAGTGATAATCAAGGCCGATTTCACCAAGGGCGACTATTTTCCGATGGACCAGTTTCCCTTTGATCCAGTTAAGATCATCGTCAGTCATATCCACTGCGTCCTCCGGATTCCAGCCTATCGCTCCGTAAATCGACGGATAAGCATCAATGATCGGAAAGACGCGTTCCATGGATGGACGGTCAACCCCGATGACCATCATCCGGCTGACGCCCGCTGCATGCGCACGCTCCAGAACGGGATCAAGATCTTCCTTAAATGCATCGTCATTTATGTGTGTATGCGAATCAAACAGCATGGACAGCCTCCTCATCCTGATTTATGCCCTCTCCGGGGAAAGGTCCTGCGAGAGTGAAAAAAAGCGGGAAGCATGCACCACCCGCGCATCTTCCCATCTGCTGCAGCGCCGGCCTTTCGGTCAGCTAATCTGTTCACCGTATTTTCGCACCATTCGGAAGCGATCCGGCCACCGTCGCTACTTTCACCTGACCGTCACCTTCCCCGGCCAGAAGCATGCCCTGTGACAGTTCGCCGCGCAGTTTGACCGGCTTCAGGTTGGCAATAATGATGATCTTTTTACCGACCAGGTCATCAGGCTGATAATATTCAGCAAGTCCGGAAACAATCTGTCTCTTTTCGTAGCCGAGATCAAGCTGCAGTTTCAGCAGCTTGTCTGCTTTCTTTACTTTTTCAACCTTCAGTACTTCTGCGACACGCAGATCGATTTTTTGAAAATCAGTCAGTTCAACCTGATCTGCAGCGGCTGCTTTTGATTTCTTTTCTTTGTTACCATTCGGTTTGGTTCCCGCTGCTCCGCGCATCCGTGATTTAATGTAGGCGACTTCCTTGTCAATATCCAGACGGGGGAAAATGGGATCTTCTTTATGGACATGCCAGTCACCGGTATTCACAGCCGGATCAGTAAGCGACTCCCATGCCTGATCGGAGGGATCCGTAACACCAAGCTGGCTGAAGATTTTTCCCGGTGTGGATGTGAAGAATGGCCGAATCAGTATAGAGACCGCGCGAATGGTATTGATCAGGTGAGCAAGAACAGAATCAAGATCTGCCCATTTCGTCTCATCCCGGGCAAGCGTCCATGGCTGCGTCTTGTCAATATATTTATTAGTCTGTCCAATCAGTTTCCATATGGCCGAGAGCGCAACGGAGAACTGCAGATTTTCCATCTGGTCCTGAACCGTCCCGACGGTATCAGCCAGCACATTTTCCAGCGGGCCGTCAAACGGTGTCACCTGTCCGGTATAAGCAGGCACTTTGCCGTCACGGTACTGCTCAACCATCGCCACCGACCGATTGAGCAGATTGCCCAGATCGTTTGCCAGATCGAAGTTAATCCGTTCAACAAATGCTTCAGGCGTAAACAGTCCATCCGAGCCGAATGGCACTTCCCGCAGCAGATAATAACGCAGAGCATCCAGTCCATAGCGGTCGATCAGTGGCTCCGGATCAACGACATTGCCTTTCGATTTTGACATTTTCCCGTCCTTCATCAGCAGCCAGCCATGCCCGAATACCTTTTTGGGCAGGGGCAGACCGAGCGCCATCAGAATGATCGGCCAGTAAATTGTATGGAAACGAACAATCTCTTTCCCGACCAGATGTACATCGGCCGGCCAGAATTTCTTAAACTTCGTCTCATCGTCCGATCCATAGCCGAGGGCGGTAATATAATTCGTCAGCGCGTCCAGCCAGACATAAACAACATGTTTCGGATTGCTCGGAACTTTGATTCCCCAGGAGAAGGAGGTCCGTGAAACAGCCAGATCTTCCAGTCCAGGTTTGATGAAGTTGTTGATCATTTCCTTTTTCCGCGATTCCGGCTGGATAAAATCAGGATGTTCTTCATAATACTTCAGCAGCCGGTCCGCATATTTGCTCATTTTAAAGAAGTAGCATTCCTCTTTCACCCTTTCAACTTTGTGACCGCTGTCCGGGCTTTTCCCGCTGATAATTTCTCCTTTGTCGTTCTTTTCTATATCAACAAGCTGAGATTCGGTATAATAGGTTTCATCAGGAATACTGTACCAGCCCTCATATTCACCCAGGTAGATGTCGCCCTGATCCAGCAATTGCTGAAAGATCTTCTGAACGACCCTGGTATGGCGCGGCTCAGTCGTGCGAATAAAATCGTCATAGGAAATATCAAGCTTCTTCCACAACTGCTTAATCTGCGCAACCATCCCGTCCACGTAATCAATCGGTGATACGCCCTTCGCTTTTGCCTTCTCTTCGATTTTCTGACCGTGTTCATCCGTTCCGGTCAGAAACATTACATCGTAGCCTCGCAGTCTTTTATAGCGGCACATCGCGTCACCGGCAACGGTTGTGTACGCGTGGCCAATATGTAATCGTCCGCTTGGGTAGTATATCGGTGTCGTCAAATAGAATGATTTCTTTTCAGTCATACAGCATCACTGCCTCCTTAAAAAGCACTCCTCCGAAAATGAAGATACTAAAAAAACTATACGGTTCACTGTGTGTAATGTCAAGAATACTGCCAAAGCCGGATCCGGACAGGTCATCCGCTTTTGTCGTCGATATGATGGTAAATCCGGTACACGTCCCGCTTCGGCACAGAACGGTCGACAGCCGTCTGTTTAATGGCATCCCGGACTGTCATATTTTTATCCTTTACATAATGGTCGACATGTGCAGAGACATCAAGTATCCGCCACCACAGGTCATCCGTCTGTTTCTGCGCTTCCTCCGCGCCTGCAACAATCAGGCAGACTTCACCCTTCACTTCCCCTTTTTCTTCAAGACTGCTGAGCACATCAGTGATTTTCCCTCTGAAAAAGGTTTCAAACCGCTTGGTCAGTTCTTTCGACAGTGAAATCTTCCGATCGCCAAACGCTTCATGCAAATCCTTAAGTGTATGAAGAATTCGCCGCGGCGATTCATAGAAAACCAGCGTGTACGGGAGTCCGGTCAGAGCCTGTAGGGCCTGAGTCCGCTCTTTTTTCTGTCGGGGGAGAAAACCGTAGAACAGAAAATGATCAGTGGACAGGCCGGAAGCGATCAGACCCGTGACTGCAGCGTTTGCTCCCGGGAGCGGGACAACCGGGATCTTCTGACCAATACAGGACGCGGCAAGATCTGCTCCCGGATCAGATATACCCGGTGTACCGGCATCGGTCACCAGTGCAACGGTTTTCCCGGACAACAGTTCTGCGATCAGCTTTTCACCGCTTGCTCTTTTATTATGTTCGTGATAACTGACAAGAGGCGTATGGATCTCAAAGTGTGCACAGAGCTTCATAGTATTACGCGTGTCTTCGGCAGCCACAATATCAGCTGTCTTCAAAATCTCAAGCGCACGAAACGTGATATCATCAAGATTGCCAATTGGCGTAGGCACAAGATATAGCGTCCCCTTCCCCTCATGAGCCGTCTGAAAGCTGATCTGTTCTTCCATTTTGCACGCCCCTTCGGATTAATGCTTCTTTTTTTTGCCGCGTCAGATGCTTGATCGCCCACTCTCGGCGCATGGCAGCCGATTTATCCGGGAGGGGCTCTTCGTACACGATGCGCAGCGGTTTATGGCTGCGTGTATATTTGGCCCCTCTGCCGCTCAGATGTAGAGCAAATCTCTTTCGCACATCTGCTGCATAGCCTGTATAAAAACTTCCATCCCTGCATTCAAGGATATAGACACTGTACGTCTTCATTTTTCCGGCCACACATCCTCTGTATAGTGGCCATTCCTGTCGTAAACAACGATCGGTGGCAGAACAGTAAGTCCCGGCCGGCCACCTGCCGTCCCTTCTATGAGCAGCATGTTTGCCTGCCTGCCCTTCCGCGGATGGATCATCTGCAGCTTTTTCGGTTCAATACCTGACTCCTGCATCACAGATAGAATTTCAGCCAGGCGTTCGGGCCGATGAACCATCGCCAGTCTTCCGCCCTGTTTCAGCAGAAGTGCGGCCGTACGCACCACATCTGTGAGCGTAATCAGAATCTCATGCCGCGCAACCGCCAGATGCGGATTCATTTTCGTATCCCGTGCGGCTTCTTTCGTAAAGTAAGGGGGATTGCATGTGACGACATCACAGAGGTGCCGGCCCATTTTTTCCGGAAGTTTCTTAGCATCCCCGCAGATAAAATTAACCTGATCTTCAAGGCAATTCAGTGCCGCGCCGCGAACAGCCAGATCACACACTTCAGGCTGAATTTCAACGCCTGTAATCCGGCCTCGTGTCCTCTGTGAAAGGAGGAAGGGTACGGCACCATTTCCTGTGCACAGATCAACCAGCCGGCCCTGCCGGATGGGGACATACACAAACCGGGAAAGCAGGACGGAGTCCAGTGAAAACGGAAAAAGATCATCAGATTGAATAATTTTCAGACGGGTCTGAAACAGAAAATCCACACGCTCATTCTTTTTTCCGGCTTTGCTGTGCATCGGGATCCTCACTCTTTCCCATTATTTTGTTACGGGTCACAGGCTATTTAATTAAAGCCCGTTGGTAAAAAAAACCGCCTGAAACAAAACAGACAGGCAAGTCGATGGGGTTTATCGCATGAACGGGCAGTAAGACCCCCACCTCAGGGTCATGTGGGTAAACAAACAGACCCGGGCGCGGGAGAACCTGCCCACAACGGCCGAATGGAATCAACGAACAATCAGTGAGGATGGGCGCAGGCTAAAAAACGAGGGCGTCCTGTGCACCCGAAAAACCGCCACTGATTGAAGTTTCACTCTATTTAGCCGGCCGAACGCGGGACCCCTATTTCTTGTTCAGAAACGACAGACAGAACAGGCAGTCTCCGTCCTTACGCACACTGCCGTAATGCAGATTACAGATATGAAACCCTTCCTTATACAGTCTGGCCAGATTATCATATCCTTCACCCACATCCGGACCCTGTGACCGGGCATCTCCGGAATATTCGGCTACCTGCTGCTTTTTTTCGGATTCTATCCGTTTCCGCAGATTACGGTTTTCAAGCGTCAGATTATTATTTTCCTCCAGAAGTGCGGTCAGTTGTGCCTTCAGGTTTCCGAAGTCCACATAAACCTGGCCCAGCTGCTCTTCCAAATGACTGACTTGCGAGAAAATGTCCCTTTTCTCCAAGTTCATCCACCTCTATTTAGCAGGAGATATAGCTCCTTCTTCAATCAGTTCATCTAATGTGTATTCAACAACCTTGTTCTGTTCTTTCAGTTCGATCTGAACAAGCCGCTCAAGAATATTGAGACCGACCACGCGTCCCGGTCCATAATGGATACGAATCGACTGGCCGATATCCGGTAAAGCCTGTTTCGCCGATTCATATTGATCATTTTCATATTTAAGGCAGCACATCAGGCGCCCGCAGACGCCGGATATTTTAGCCGGATTCAGCGACAGATTCTGATCCTTTGCCATTTTAATAGAAACTGGCTCAAAATCGCCCAGAAATGTCGAACAGCACAGCATCCTTCCGCACGGGCCAATACCACCGAGCATCTTCGCCTCATCACGTACGCCAATCTGACGAAGTTCTATTCTTGTCTTGAACACGGAAGCCAGATCCTTGACCAGCTCACGAAAATCTACCCTGCCATCGGCTGTAAAGTAAAAGATAATTTTATTTCGATCAAATGTATATTCAACATCCACCAGCTTCATTTCCAGATGGTGGTTGTAAATTTTCTGCAGGCAGATATCCATTGCTGCTTCTGCATCCTCTTTATTCTTCTGAACCTGAAGTCTGTCAGAATCTGTGGCCACCCGAATAACTTTTTTCAGGGGGAGTACAACATCTTCTTCATCTACTGTCTTTCTTCCAATGACTACCCTGCCGCATTCCACACCCCGGGTGGTCTCCACAACGACCTGCGCCCCTTCCGGGATAGCCAGCTGTTCCGGGTCAAAATAATATATTTTACCGGCCTTCTTAAATCGAACGCCGACAATATCGTATTTCATGCTGAATAAATACCTCCTAATTTGATTACAAGCCGTTCCATGACACTGAGTCCGTTAACATGTGCATCAAGCTGTTTTCCGGCTTCAAAAATCAGGGTCATCGCCTGGATGGTCTGATCCGGAGAGATTCGGATCATCTGTGCATTCAGTGCTTCAGACTGATCCTCATAGATTACCTGCTCCGGACGCCCCGTCTGAAAGGACAGAAGATCCTTATACCAGAAAAGCAGTAAATCCAGACCGACGGCCAGTTTTTGAGCATCATCAAATTCAGGAATAAATTTTTCATAGATAAAAGGTAAAACCGGTTTTGCAGTATTGCCCAGTCTTTGTGTTAATTGTAGCACTTGCGAACGTGCCTTCGCAAACCATTCATCATGGCACAGTTTCTGTGCCTCGTTAAAATCATGCGTCAGCTGCGCCGCCGGACGAGCCAGCCGGCGCGGCTGATCATCTTTTTCCAGCTGCTCTGCAACAGCCTGATCCGACAGCGGAATAAAGCTCAGAACCTGGCAGCGGGAGATGATCGTGTCCAGCAGCTGGTGAACATGATCGGTTGTCAGCAGGGCAAGTGTCCCCGGATGGGGTTCCTCTATAAATTTCAGAAGACTGTTTTCCGCCTGAACAGTCAGTTTATCTGCATCTTCAATGATAAAAATTTTTCGTGAAGACTCTGCGCCTCTGTAAGAAAACTCCTTCAGCAGTAAAGCAATCTGATTTTTCTTAATAGACTGGGCGCCCTCCCCCGCACGGATCCGGATCACATCAGGATGATTACCTGAAGCAATTCTCCGGCAGTTGCGGCAGGACAGACACGGTTCCCCTTCTACCGGGGACTCGCAGAAAAGCGTCTGGGCAACAAGCAGGGCCGTCTCGCCCTTACCGGTTCCGGCTGCCCCCTCCAGCAAATAAGCATGGGCCAGTTCGTCCCTTTTGATGGCATGCTGAAGGACACGTGCCACTGTATGCTGCTGTTTCTGTAATTTTTTCCAGTCCATTTGCATCACCCACTCTCCCGTCTTACACAACCCGGCGCGGTCAGAAGTTAAATGTATAAATTTATCAGCATCCCGCGGATCTCGTCTAGACGATCCAGGAGATCAAGCTGTTTTTTGTTTTTATCCAGCAGGTCATGCGTCAGTTCCATCAGTTTTTTGTCCACTGTCCTGACAAGGGTCTGCCTCGCGCCGCCATTCTGCCAGGAACGGAATCGTTCGGTATCGAGCCCCTGGCGTACAGCTTCCTGCATGAAGGAACGCACAAGCTTCTTATACAGCTGCAGATCATGCACCGTCCGGGACCCGGAAACACGGGCAGCCTGTTCATCTACGTGACGCATCAGTGTTTTCAACGCTTCAGCATTCAGGTGTTCTTGTCCTGCAGCGAGCGTGCGGCTGAATGAACCGTTCAGCTTTGCTGTTATTCTCCCCCGACCGGCTGCTTTCTCTGTCACCCGGTTTTCCTGACCGATCTTAATCGACACCTTAGACGCCTCCTTAAAAATGCCTGAACTGGTCGACATCCAGCACAAACACAGTGGCGCCGCCAACTTCTACTTCAACCGGTTGCATCATGTACCCGTCCGTGATGCTGTCTAATGAAGAAATTGGCGACATGATCTGCATTCTGCTTCGGCAGTGATTATGAATCAGCTCCAGAAGTCCTTCAACTTTCTCATCGTCTGTCCCAATCATAAACGTGGTATTTCCGGCACGCAGGAACCCGCCGGTGGAAGCAAGCTTCGTGACATGAAAGTCAGCTTTAACAAGTGCTTCCTGCAAACCCGAACTGTCCTTTTTCTGAACAACCGCCAGCACCAGTTTCACCAGAACCACCCTTTCAATCCGTTTTTTTGAATTGTGTCCATAAGGAGCGGAAATCCTCCCATATTTCATGAAAAACCTCATTTGCCGCCTGTTCACCGTTTATTCGGCAAATGCGTTGTTCATTTTCCTGAAGGATCTTCTGAAATCCTTCCCGTACACGCTGGTGATAGGCAAGTGACCGCCTCTCGACCCGGTCCAGCTCATCAGCTCTTTGCGTCGCACCGGTCTCCGGTGCCCCGCTCCGCTGCTTCATCCGCTTTCTGCCTGCCTCCGGGGATACATCAATCAGATAGGTTCTGTCGGGAGTCAGACCCCCTGTTGCAAATCGATTGACCTCGCGCACCCATTTCACCGGCTGACCCAGTCCGTAAGCCTGGTAAGCGATGGAGGCATCAACAAACCGGTCACTGAGAACCACCTGACCGGATTTCAGAGCCGGAATAATTTTTTCTTCAACATGTTGACTGCGTGACGCGGCGTACAGCAGAATCTCTGTCCTGTCTGTAAGCGCCTGATGAGCCGGATCAAGGATCATGGACCGGATTTCGTCGCCGATCGCCGTTCCTCCCGGTTCACGTGTCAGAACAAACGACACCCCCTGCGTCTCAAGCATTCGGGCCAGTTTATGAATCTGTGTCGTTTTTCCGGCTCCGTCCGGTCCTTCAAAAGTAATAAAAAGTCCCTTGTCCCTGCTCATAATACCCCTGCTTTATATATCTTTATTTTGCCTTTTGTGATGCCATCATTCTGAAAAACAGTACCTTCACGAACCAGTCGTTCGACCAGTTCCCGTTGTGCCCGGGTAATCCGTTCACCTTTTATGATCACTGGTATACCTGGAGGATAGGGAATGACATATTCCGCCGCAACCTGTCCTTCGGCAAGATTCAGAGCGGTATCCTGCTTCTCAGTCTTTGAAAGTTCACTGTATGTCCCGGCAAGCGTTGAACATAGCTGGAACCGTACGGGTTCAGGATCTTTCCTCCGATGAAAAGGATGCAGCTCCTCAAGGCTCTCACGAATGCCGGTAAGTGCGGCATCCAGGGGGATCCGATCGGTCAGACCCAGTGTCAAAAGAACATGCTCTGAATCAGCCATCTCAGGATAAATCCCGGACTCAATCAGCCGCTTCTGCCAGTCGTACCCGTTCACACCCGGCCCTGCATCAAGCGTAATCTTAAATGGGTCAACCCGATAATAGCCCGGATCAGCCTTAAGGACATGGACCTTCCCAATCTTCTCAAGTCCGCGGACGAACCTGTTTCGGCATTCAAGAATATGATCAACTCTCAGTCTGTCCAGATTAGCCAGTACGTATCTGGCCAGATCAAGAGAAGCCATAATCGGATAGGAAGGGCTGGACGTCTGCAACGCTTCTCTTGCTTCCCGTACGCTCTCTGTCGATACACGCTGTGAACAGACATGCAGCCAGGCGCCCATCGTCATCGCCGGCAGCATTTTATGCGCAGAGTGAACCACGAGATCCGCGCCCAGATCCAGTGCACTCGGTGGCAGAGGATGACCCAGGTGGAAATGTGCGCCGTGGGCTTCATCAACCAGCACGGTCATGCCATGCGCGTGGGCCTCCCGGATCAAACCCGCGATGTCCGGGGCCATACCATAATAATTCGGATAGGTCAGAATCACTGCTTTTGCCTGAGGATACTTCCGAAGGGCCTCTTTCCACGCCCGCGGATCAACACCTGCTGTAAGCCCTGATTTCCTGTCTCGAAAAGGAGCAAGAAATACAGGCCGGACACGACCCAGACGGAGCGCGTGGAAAACTGATTTATGGCTGTCCCGCTGAACCAGAACGGTATCTCCTTCGTGACAGGCCGCCTGAACCATGATCAGATTCCCGACAGTAGACCCGTTTACAAGAAACAGACTCGCCCGGGACTGATAATATTGGGTCAGAAGCGCCTCCCCCGCCCGGATGATCCCCTCCGGATGATACAGATCGTCAAGACCGGCCACCTCTGTTGCATCTAAAGCAAGGAGCGGTCTGAAATACGGCGCCGCCTTCTCCGGGAAGATCAACCCGTCTTTGTGACCGGGAACATGAAAAGAAAACGCCTGACGGTTATGATATTGAAGTAAGCCATCAAATACAGGCGTACATGCTTGATCCATATTTTTGCCTCTATAAAGAATATATTTTTATCCATCTGAAATGCACTTTTTTCATACGTTTATTCTACCATAACAGACAAAAAGCCAGCCACCTGCAGGCAGGTGACCGGTGCACGAAAACAAGTATTCATTTTTTACTGCCCGGACCCGGCTGAGTCAGGAATTCGGCCCGGGCGATGACCAGGAGGCCGAAGATAAACAGGAGAAACCCCCAGGCCTGGCTGGAGCGGTCGATTGTCATCCATAACAGTCCGCAGCTGAACAGAATCAGGCCAATAAGAAACATCAGGATTCGTTTCAATGGGCGTCACTTCCGATCGATGAAATTTCCGGTATATGCCTTCGCTTTTCTGTCATCCTCCTGCCATGACATGATATCGGTGATATATTGCCTCATCCAGGCCTGCCGTCCAAGAATACGAAACGCGGAGGTACCGATCAGTACACCGCAGGCATTCAGGATGAGATCATCGACATCAAAAGGATGGACAGGAAACCGCGGGATGCCATTCAGCAGAAAAACCAGGATCTCAACACCCAGGGAGGCTGTGAAACCCGTTATCATCAGTTTAAAAAAAGTCAGACGGCCACGCGTCGCAAAGCCGGTGAAAAAGATGAACGGAATCGGAAGGACGATTTGCCAGAAAAGAAGCCAGTACCCCCCGGCGCTGTGAAGAGAAGATGAAATGGTCTGAAGGGGCCGCCATTGATACCATGTATCCGTTCCGGACGAAACCGGCTGAACGGTAAGCAGAACAGTAAACACCAGGTAACCGGCAAGAAGTGACAGAAAGATCCCGCGGTTAAAGGTCAGATGTTTTTTCGTTAATTTTTCCCAGAGGAGGCATACACCAAGGACTGTACCGTAACCTATAAAGAAATCAAGAATATCAGGTTCAAGAAGATGTCTCAGGATTCTCCCCTGCCTCTCAAGGAAAGCTTTCATAATTATCTGCAGTCATCACTGCTCCTGTTCTCATCATAATACAGATCCGTCCGCAGCAACCCGCACACTTCGTGCGGAATAGCGCAAAAAAGATGCGGGATCACGCATATCCCGCATCTTGCTCTTTTCTTGTGCGTCTAGGGGGTGGGGAGCAACTGCCCGCAGCAGCCCGATGGATTCAAATCATTAGAATCGATTCAGATGCATGTCCACTTTCCCCGCATTAACCTGAACGTGATTCTCTTCACTCCTTCACTATAAAACTTACCTCTTCAATACCTTGCCGGAAAGTATGTTATAC
This sequence comes from Sporolactobacillus sp. Y61, assembly GCF_040529185.1. Taxonomy (NCBI): domain Bacteria; kingdom Bacillati; phylum Bacillota; class Bacilli; order Caryophanales; family Sporolactobacillaceae; genus Sporolactobacillus; species Sporolactobacillus sp. Y61. Next base: position 727,203 of record NZ_CP159510.1, read on the forward strand.
TAAACGTAAATTCATCTGTTAGTCTCGCTGGGGGAGCTTTCATAGCTGAGATCGGTATCGCCGAGACCCTTTGAACCTGAACCAGATCATACTGGCGTAGGAAAGTGGCTAAACTTGCATCCTATTTTTATATCTACGTTACGATGCATATTTGTAAACCACTTTCTGCTTATGAAAGTGGTTTCTTTATTTTTATTCATTTATTACATGGAAGGAAGGGACCCTATGTTATTTTCAAAGCGGTTAAAACAAAAGGCCAAACCCATTTTACATGAGATTTTTGATCATCCTTTTGTGAAAGGCATTGCAAGTGGAACATTGCCTAAAGAAGCGATTACGTTTTACGTTCAACAGGATTTTCAATACCTTAATGCCTTTGTGAAGCTTTATGCCTACGCCATTATCAAGTCTGAAACGCGTGATGACATGGATTTTTTTAAAGAGCAGATTGATTACACATTGCATAGTGAAAACATGGCTCATGGAAATTTATGCCAGGTCGCAAACCTCTCATATGACACATTGAAAGAAGGTAAAATCGCGCCTGTCACTCTTCTATATCAAGAGCATATGCTCGACCAGGGAGTTAACGGAAGTTTACTTGATATTTTAGCCTGCTTAATCCCTTGTCCCTGGACGTATTGGGAAATCGGGAAAAGGTTGGTGGAGCAACATCCATCTCTGGAAAACCATCCGTTCAAAGACTGGATTACGTTCTATGGCACTTATGGAAATGGTGAAATGGCCTTTGCCGAAGAACTGTTCCGACGCCTGAATGAAAAAGCCGGGAAAGCATCAACAAAAGCATTGGATCAGGCAGAACACGTCTTCTTACGCAGTTGCGAATTAGAATGGATGTTCTGGGAAATGGCTTATTATCGGCAACACTGGACATTTAACGATCGCATCAAAATTTAATGCACCGGGCAGGAATAAGAAAAGCCTTCATTTCACGATGGACACCCTTGCCTTTGGCTCGCAGTTCCTACGTTCAAGGCCTGCAGCGGACTTTCACCACCTGGCTGCCGCCCGACGCACCTTTAATCAGTGGGGGGATGAAGACACCCCACTGATTAAAGGTTCACTTTATCCCGGGCTCCTTGCGGGGGGTAAGCAGAATCCCTTCCCGATTAATCTTCTCCGCGGCTTCCACCCGTGAATGTACACCCAGCTTCTGAAAAATGCCGGTCAGATACTTTTCTACCGTCCGCTGGCCGATCAGAAGAGACTTCGCAATTTCCCGGTTGGTCTGCCCGCTGATTACGGCAGACATAATATCTTTCTCCAGATGGTTGAAATGGACTCTTGTCGCGCTTTCTATGGCCTTCTCACTGATTGCAAGTTTTCTGAAAAGCCACATCGGCATCAGCACTTCATCACGGAGCGCGGCCCGAAGCGCAGCGACGAGAGATTCAATAGAGGCCGACTTACTGATCACGCCGGACACCCCGCGGTCAACCATTTCTTCAAATAAAGGCTCAATTTCATTTTCATAACCTGTATATATCAATACTTTAGCTTCCGAATCAAGATCCAGTATCAGATCTGTTGCTTCAAGGCCGTCCATCTGCGGCATATTCAGGTCTATCAAATATAATTTAAAATAATGTCTTTTGACTTCAGCAGCCAGATCGCCCGATGGTGGCAGTGCTTCTACGTCAAATCCCGCCGCTTTTAACACCGTTTGCGTCCCTCTTGCTACAACAGCATGATCATCCATGACTAATACCGATGTCATCTTTCACACCTCGTTATTTATTGTCATTACCCGCCGGCAGATCAATCCGGACAGCCAGTCCGCCCGGCGCCGGCTTTTCCTGAGCCTGCGTCAGCCTGATGGATCCGCCCAGCCCTTCTACTCGGCTGATCAGACCCGGAAGGCCCATCGTACTGAAGGAAGGATCAATCTGACTGTCATCGATACCGGCTCCATCGTCCCGGTAAATCAGAAGGACGTGCGCTCCATCAAACCGGACAGCCAGGAAAACATGCCGGGCACCAGTATGAGCTGCCACATGATCTAATAACTCCTGCGCCGCGCGATAAAGGCAGAGGGCCCCTTCTCTCTTCAAACCTTTCGGGATCGGGTCGATATGGGTCTCCAGAAAGAAGCCTGCCGACAGGCTGACCTGTTCAATAAGTTCGTTAAGAGCCGGACCAGGTCCTTTTTTTAATGCGGGTTCAGGATACCAGGCGCGGATGATTTTTCGCAGATCTCCGGCAATGTCCAGCACCCGCTCCCGGGCATAGGTGAGCATGCCCTTTATTTTCGCATCCTCCGTCTTTCTTATTTTCATATCAATTTCACGGGCAATAGCCAGCTGATCCTGGACGGCGGTATCATGTAAATCTCTTGCCAGCTGCTTTCGTTCATACTCCGATAATGAAAACAGAAACCGGTTCATTTCAGGCGGAATACGTGATCGGTCCGTTTCCATCCTGCGGAGCGCATGCAGCAGCCGGTCCGTCTGATCCAGATTTTCAATCACAACTTTCGCATAGTTCAGCAGGGTCTCCAGCCACATGCGCTCCTCCAGGTTGAGCATTTTCACCGGCTTTCGCCAGATACAGACAAGCAGCAGATTTTCATCCTTTCGCTGCTTCAGTAAAACAGCCATACCGGAAGGGCTTTTCCACATGCCACTGACTGGCTCTGTATGATCCTGCAGACGGCTGGTCCACTCCGTTATCCGGTTTTTATTCCCGTTTAGCGTCCGGACTTCCTTGTCACTGCCGATTCTGACCACCTCCGCATGCAGCGCGGGAAGATGGGAGGTCACTATTTCCCTGAGCATAAGGGCCACATGATCCAGCGTGTATTCTGTTTTCGACCATTGCAGAAAACGGTTCAGGCTCTCCTGCCTCGCTCTTTTTTCGGCACCTTCATGCTTTCTCAGCCAGTGATCCAGATACTCCCTGACATAAAGAGCCAGAATCCCGGTACTGAAAACAAGGATCCCGAGACTCATAATCTCTCCCGGATTGCCTGCAAGCTGCTCCCTTATGAATATGAGAAAAACACTCAGAGTCACAAGCGTCATGCAGAAGCTGAGCAGGCTGTAATAGCCGAGCCGGCTAATCTCAAACGACATATCAATAAACACACCGGAGAGAACCGGAATGCATAAGGTCAGAGGAAGAAGCAGTGCAAAAGGTGTGGTCCATTCAACAGGAAGCGGCGACGTGCCGGTAAGCATGTTCGGCAAAGCATAGAAAGCAACAAAGGGAAAAAGGGTGAGAAAAAATCCTGCCATCAGCAGCTGAATCATCCGTCTGTATTCCGATCCTTCGATCCGCCTGTACAGCCTTGCCAAAAGGACGCACAGCAAAAGAAAAACAAAAACCGAAAAAATCAGTTCCTGAGGATAATAGGCACTGACCGACCTGTCCTCGATAAAAATACTGTGAAGAACAATTAATCCGCCACACAGATACAGACAGCCCAGCAGCCATCGAGACAACAGGAAAAAGCCAAAAGATCCGAAATAAACACGCATAAAATGAACCAGGAGAATCAATGTAAAAACCAGGGAAAAGCTGGTGACTTTCAGACTCCAGCTGTCATGTCGCGCATTAGCCGACATCTCAAGCAAAAGCGGTGAGACAACGATCAGAAGGGCGATCAGTACGGGTACCGCCGGATTTATCTCCTTTTTCATATGCAGAAAACAGGCGAACGAAAAACAGATAAGGAAAAAAGCGGCGGGAATGACCAGAAAGAAAAACATTGCCGATTTCGAAACCGACTGATCAACAGACAGGCGAATCACCTCATTCTCCCGCAGAAGATCGATATGTCCCGCCTGTCCGATCATCTCGTATGCGGTCATACTTTTTACTTTTGAAGGTAACTTTCCGTCAACGGACAGTATCCGGTCACCCGGCCGGATATGGGCGGAACTGCCCCAGCTGAAAGGAGCGACGCTTTGAACTGTATACCCCTGATCAGTGTGTTCTGTATAGACACCTATATAAGGCTTGTCAATAATACTGATCGTAAAATGCAGAACAAGTACGATGACTGTGATCATACTGATAAAAAACAAGTGCTTTTGCAGCTGACGGCTGATCTCGTTTTGCATGCTCCCGCCTCCCTCGTATCAATCTGCCGGCCAGCGTATTTTTACTGAAAGCCCTTTGCCCTTCTGAGACCGGATCACGATCCGGCCGCCTATACCCTCCACTCTGCCGATCATCCCGGGGAAACCCATTGTACCAAAGGACTGACCGACTTTTGATACATCCATGCCCACGCCGTCATCTTCATAATACAAGCCAAATTCGTTTCCTTCTTTACTCAGGCGCAGGGTCACCCGTTTCGCCCCGGCATGTTTCATGGCATTATTTAACAGTTCCTGAACCACCCGGTACACAGTCATTTCAAATTCTTTCGGCAGCATCGCCGTCCGATCATCGATAAACGTTTCCAGAACAAAATCCCCGCGTAAATTTACTTTTTCAAACAGTTCATCAAGTGATTTCTTCAAACCTGCCCGATAGATAAATTCAGGGTGGATTTCATAAATGACCTGGCGGAGGATGTAAACACTGTCCAGGACCTGTTCCCGGATGTAGCCGAGAAAGTGCCCGAGCTTCCTGTCCTGAGTCCACTCCCTCCAGCTGTCCATATCACGGGCGAAAGCGAGCTGATCCTGCAGATTATGGTCATGGAGATCTTTGGCAAGCTCCTTTCGCTCCTGTTCAGAAATGCGCACCATCATTTTCTTCACCGTGATCGGCAGGGCCCTGCCTTCCCGGACCGGCTGTCTGAGTTCAGCAAGCAGCTCTTTCGTATTTTTCAGGTTTTCAGTTGCAATCTGAGCATAACTGATCAGTGTCGCCAGCCATGAGCGCTCGTCGGGATTCAGCCGGGTTCTCGGTCCGCTCCAGCTTCCTGCAAGTGTGATGTCTTCCGAATGTCCGGCTGAAAGCAGAGCCGAGAATCCTTTTTTACTGAATGCGATTTTTCTGTCCGGTTCGGTGAACAGGGAGACCCTGTTTCCATCGATGACCGGCGATTTTTCGCCAGTTAGGCCCTCTCGAATCAGCCTGACGTTCTCAAAGGGAAGACATGCCTCAATTTCTTTTTTCAGGATTTTCCCAAGTCCGCTGGTGTCCGGATCCATCTTCATCCACTGCAGGAAGCGGTTCAGGCTGGTCTGGTAATCCTGCCGTTTAGGATACAGTCTTTTTCTCAGTGAATAATCCAGGAATTCTTTCAAATAAAGCGTCATCGTAACAATCGTCCAGACAGCAAACGCCAGTCTGATCCAGTCCATGGAGCCATATGCACTGCCGTTCTGCGCCATCATGGAAAAAACACCCGACACAAGCACTGCTGCACCCGCACCAATCGTCCCGCAATAAACCAGCCTGCCCGTTACAAAGGAAACATCTATAAATCGGTCAGACACAGAAAGATAGAACCACGTCAGAGGAATCAGGGAAAGAAAGGGCATCGTCCACTGCCATGTGATCACTTCCTGCTTCAACAGCAGCGCTGGCAGCCCATAAAATATCACGAACGGCAGCAGCGCAGCGGTCACCCCGGCAGCCGGCACCTGAAGCAGTATCCGGGATGCTTTAGTTTCAGCCGTGAAGAGCTGATAAAACAAGGGAACAAGCAGGAAAAGAAATAAGGCAGCACCCGCTGTGAGCACAACAGACAGCGGATGACCCGCTGGCATCAGGACGGCAGCCACTATAAAAGCTGCTGCGGAAAGCACATACTGGATCAATAAATAACGGTCAGAAAACAAATGAAGATGCCGGGACTGGCCGTACTGATTCAGATAGTGCAGCATCAGCGTCGGACTGATCAGGAAGGAAAAAAGAATAAAGAGATGCACGGGCCCGTTCTCCCTGAGTCCGGAAGCCGCACTGATCGCCGTAAATACCGGCCCGATGAGCGAAAGAAAAATGATCAGGACAGATACACCTGCCCCCTGCCCGCGGGCGAGCATAAAGGCAGCCAGGACCAGACATAAGGCAAAGAACAGGACGGGGAAAAGAAAGTGGATGATCAATCCTTCAGGGGAGCCGGCCGGGCTGAAGGAAAGCGTCTGCCTCTCCCCGTTATGCAGCCATTCCAGATGCTGTGCATGACGGATTTCACCGTTTCCGGATTCCTGCCCTCTGTCTGCTGCTGCCTGTCCGTCCACAGAGAGCAGACGATCCCCCTCCTGAAGCCGGCTGCCTGTCCATCCAAGATGATCACTGCTTTCTACCAGCACGCGTCCGTCCGACGACTTCACATGAATGCCGGCATAGGGGAACTGAAACATCAGGAAAATAAAATACAGAAACGCCGCAAACGAGAGGATCAGACAGATGAGGCGCCTATGAATGACAAATACATGATGAAATGAACGGGACATCAGCAACACCTGCCTTTAGCACCGCCCGGAAGGAAACCGGCCCATCCGGTAATCTTTGGAATCTTATTTTAAGTTTATCAAAAAATACACACTTTCGGACATATCTGACAAGATTCCCTCCTCTTTTCCTTCTGATAAAGAAACCCTTCGCCCGGTTCTTCTGATCCTTTTTTCAAAGTAAAAAAGAGAAGCCTTTTGTTGCGGGGATGCTTCTCTGTTACCGGATCATTTTGTTGTTTCCTTTGTCTGATCAATCAGGTTCAGCTGAGACAGTTTTTTAATCAGAAAACCGTATTTCCAGTCCGTTACATCCGTCTTCACAATCGTTCTCCGGCAGGAATCACAGATTAATTGATTTCCGATATGCAGACCTTCCGACTTCAGTTGATTACAGATCATACATGTTTCATGAATCGGGGCGTGTGCCTCTTCTGCCATAGTTGATGCCACCTCCTGTCACAGGATAACCTGATTTCTCGTAATCTATTCATCCTGATCCTTACTTGCATTCTATGGTGCATTTTCAGTCAGGTGCCTGCCCGGAAAAAACACATCAGTCTCAGCGGTACAAATTGAAGAAAAGCGGTCGGAAGTTCCGACCGCTTTTTCTGATTATATCCGATTGATTTGCCCCAGAATATTTTCAATACCATTCGTTGCATTTGCTGCCCGCATCATCCGATCTCTGTATGCGTAGCGGTTTTTGTATACGTCAGTGAGGGTCCGCTGCAGCTTCTCAGGAGTGAGCGTATCATTATCAAGCACTTTGCAAAATCCTCTTTTTCTGAATGATTCAGCATTCAGAATCTGGTCGCCACGACTCGCCCTCAGGGGCAGCGGTACAAGGATCATCGGTTTTTTTAAAGCGAGAAATTCAAAAATCGCATTCGAACCGGCCCGGGATAAAATAATCGTTGAGGCGGCCATCACGTCGGGCAGCTCTTTATCAATAAAAGCAAACTGTCTGTACCCCGTCATGTTCAAAGAATCATCGACATTCCCTTTCCCGCAAAGATGGACAATCTGATAATCTTTCAGCAGGTCAGGAAGAGAGGTGCGTACGGCGTCATTGATCGCCCTTGCTCCAAGGCTGCCGCCCATGACAAGTAACACCGGTTTATTCGACTGAAACCCGAGAAAACGGAAACCTGCTTCCCTGCGCCCCTTTTTCAGACTGTCGCGGATGGGTGCACCGGAGTAGACCACTTTACTTGCCGGAAAATGTTTGCCTGCTTCCTCAAATGTCACAAACAGTTTGGTTGCGAACCGCATCGCTATACGATTAGCCAGCCCGGGCGTTATATCCGATTCATGAATGTAAACAGGAACCCGGTTCATCCAGCCGCCGATCACAACCGGGACAGAAACAAACCCGCCCTTTGAAAAAATGATATCCGGCCTGATTTTCCTTATGATAAAATAGGCCTGCATGACACCGGCAAAAACCTTGAACGGATCCTTGAAATTTTTCATATCAAAATAACGGCGCAATTTTCCGCTTGAAATGCCCCGGTAATCAATGCCATGCGCTTCAACCAGTTTTTTTTCAATACCGTTTTTTGATCCCATATAGGTAATCGACCATTGATCCTTCATCCGGTCAATCAGCGCCAGATTCGGTGTAACGTGACCTGCTGATCCGCCACCTGTAAAAATGATTTTCTTCACCATTTTATTGTCTCATTCCAATCAGCCTTTTTTCACCCGTTAAAAAGTGTAATACAACTGATGTCATTGTAAACCACTATTTTAAAAAAAGCAGCGGGATTTTTCAGCCTGGAAACTCTCTCTTCATTTATTATCCGGTAATCTGCTTTTGATCATTGTTTTCAAACTGGCTGTTGTACAGATCAGCATAAAACCCGCCTTTTTCAAGTAAAGTGGTGTGCGTACCCTGTTCAACAACATGTCCATGGTTCATGACCAGAATCAGATCGGATTCTCTGATCGTCGACAGGCGATGTGCGATGACAAAGCTTGTACGGTTTTTCATGAGAGTCTGCATGGCTTTCTGTATATGGACCTCCGTCCGGGTATCAACACTGCTCGTGGCTTCATCAAGAATCAGGATCACAGGATCCGCAAGAAGTGCCCGGGCAATCGTCAGCAGCTGTTTCTGCCCCTGCGACAGATTTGAGCCTTCCTCATTAATGATTGTGTCATAACCATCAGGCAGTGTCCGGATGAAATGGTCGGCATGCGCGGCAGCGGCCGCACGGACAATCTCCTCTTCTGTAGCTTTCTCGCGTCCGTAGGCAATGTTCTCACGGATTGTTCCGCTGAACAGCCAGGTATCCTGAAGGACTATCCCGAACAGGTGGTGCAGCGCATCCCGTTTCAATGTCTTAATATCCACACCGTCAATGGTGATTCGCCCCGCATCGCAGTCATAGAAACGCATCAGCAGATTAATCAGCGTCGTCTTTCCGGCACCTGTAGGACCGACAATGGCAATGGATGAACCGGCAGCTGCATCGATGTTCATTTGTTCGATCAGCGGCTGATCGGCTTTGTACCGGAAAGAAACCTGTTCAAATCGGACGTGTCCTCTCGGTTCCGGCAAAACTGCCGGTTCCGGCAAATCGGGGGTATCCTCCTCTTCATCCAGGATTTCAAAAATCCGTTCCGCTGAAGCAATCGTCGACTGGATAATGTTCGAGATATTCGCAATCTGATTCAGCGGCTGGCCGAACTGCCGGGCATATTGAATAAATGCCTGGATGTCGCCAATCTGAATCGTACGGTTAATCACGAGCATACCGCCGACCACAGAGATCAGCACATAACCGATGTTTCCAATAAACATCATCATCGGCATGATGATTCCTGAGAGGAACTGGGCTTTCCATGCTGAGTGGTACAGGCTGCCGTTGATCTCTTTGAACGTGTTAATCGCCTGCGGTTCGCGGTTGAATGCTTTGACCACCTGGTGACCGGTAAACATCTCTTCGACATGCCCGTTCAGTTTGCCGATTCGTTCCTGTTGCTGTTTGAAATAGAGCTGCGACCGGCCGGCGATCCCTTTTATACCTACAAGGCTGAGCGGGATCGTCACAAGCAGAACAACCGTCAGCAGCGGACTGATTGTCAGCATCATCACAAGCACACCGAGCAGGGTGACAATTGAAGTAATCGAGGTGGTCAGGCTTTGCGAAAGTGTATTGCTGATGTTCTCCGAATCATTGACCGCCCGGCTGAGCACATCCCCATACGGATGCGTGTCAAAATAGCGAACCGGCAGTCTGGCCAGTTTTTCATTGACCTGCCTGCGCAGGGTGTAGACCATTTTCTGTGAAACGCCACTCATCAGATATTGCATCACATACATGAACAGAGAACTGAGTACGTACAGAACAATCAGGGTGACGACAATATTCCAGATATAATCGAAGTCCATCTGCGCGCCCGGTACGCCCCGGATTTTGTTCATCATCCCTTCAAAAAGCCGGGTGGTGGCATCACCCATCAGCTTCGGTGCAAGGATCGAAAATAGCGTGCTCAGGACAGCGGCGGCAAAAACAGTGATCAGAACCCCCACATGCGGCCTCAGGTAACCCAGCAGTCTGTTGAACGTTTTTTTGAAATGCTTTGGTTTCTGAAGCGGCAGGTGCATGGTCCCATGGCCACCTCCGTGGCGACGGCCGCCTGGAGACTGATTTTTACTCATGCCAGCTCCTCCTTATTCCCCTGCGATGATACAATTTCCCGGTAAACCGGGCAGGTTTCCATTAATTCCTGATGCGTTCCAATTCCGGTCACCGAACCCTCATCCAGAACGATGATTCGGTCGGCATGGAGCACTGTACTGATACGCTGTGCGACAATAATCAGGACAGCCGACTCCGTCATATGTCTCAGCTCTTTCTGCAGTTTTGCACCCGTCCGGTAATCGAGTGCCGAGAAACTGTCGTCCAGTAAATAGATATCGGTTTTTCTGATCAGGGCACGGGCGATTGCGAGCCGCTGCTTCTGGCCACCGGAAATATTTTTACCGTCCTGAGCAATGACCGAATCATATCCGTCAGGCATTTGACTGATAAATTCATCTGCCTGCGCTGCACGTGCCGCCTCCCTGACCGACACATCTGCCGCCGAACCGTCCCCATAACGGATGTTTTCTGCTACCGTTCCGCTGAACAGGACCGCTTTCTGCGGGACATAGCTGATCAAACTTCGCAGGTCCTCAAGCCGCATCTCGCGGACATCCGTCCCGTTTACTTTTACGCTGCCTTCCGACACGTCGAAAAACCGGGGGATCAGATTCAGCAATGTCGACTTTCCGGCACCTGTCCCGCCAATAATTGCCGTCATCTCTCCAGGCTGAGCGGTGAAAGAAATATCGGAAAGGGCCGGTTTTTCTGCTCCAGGGTAACGGCAGGTTACATCTTTGAATGTTACACCACGGTCACCGGCCGGCGCCGGATAGTCTTTCGTCCTGCCGGCATCACGGATGTCCGGCTGAATGTCCAGCACTTCATTGACACGCACAGCCGACACCTGCGCCCGCGGAACCATAATCAACATCATGGCCCCCATCAGGACAGAAAACATGATCATCATCGCGTACTGAATAAAGGCCATAAGATCTCCGACCTGCATCGCACCCTGGTCAATTCTCAGCCCGCCGAACCAGACGATCGCAACCGACGACAGGTTCATAATCAGCATCATCACCGGCAGCGCCGCGGCCATAATCTGATTAATCCGGATCGATGTTTGCATCATATCCCGGTTAGCCGTATCAAACCGCTTTGTTTCATGCTTTATCCGATTGAACGACCGGATGACGCGGATCCCCGTCAATTCCTCACGCAGCACCAGATTCATTCGGTCCATTTTTTTCTGAATCTGTTTAAAAAGCGGAATAGCCCATTTCGCCAGAACAACGACCCCGGCGATCAACAGCGGCAGGGCGACAATAAAAACAAGAGATAATTGAGCATCCTTGTATACCGCCATAATAATCCCGCCAATACACATCAGCGGTGCCATGGTCATCAGCTTAAGCATCATCATAAAGACCTGTTCGATCTGGGCGATGTCATTGGTCGTCCGGGTGATCAGTGAACTTGTCCCGACCTGATCAAACTCTTTCAGGGAGAACGTCTCGACATGTGAAAACATTTCATTTCGCAAATCACGTCCGAAGCCGTTTGCCGCTTTTGAAGCCAGATAATTTGAGACGACCGTGAACCCCCCGGCCACAAGCGTCACGAGCAGCATGAGGACGCCCATCTTATAAATGTAAGGCATGTCCCCCTTAACGATACCGGTATCGACAATATCCGACATCAAAGTCGGCAGATACAGGTTAGCAAGGGATTGCAGAAAAACAAAAACCACGGAAAGGACCGCCGCCCGTAAATAAGGCCGGAAGTATTTTGATAAACGGATCAAATCCTGCATCTCCAATCTCTCAAAAAGCGGTAAATAATTTTATTGAATAAATCATATCTTAACAACTCTGTGTGAACAACAAATGAATGATCTGATACCTTCTGTACCTGCGACTTTTCCCGGCAGATGATACAATAAACGTATCTTACCATCTGGAGGCTATTTGTGGTTAAACGAATGGAACTTGTCATTTTTTTCCTGTTATTACTCTCTTTCCTTCTCAAAATCTATCATGATACCCAATTTTTCAAAATGAATCGGGTCACTGTTCAGAGTGATAAAATACACTCAGAATCCGAGATCAGGATTGTTCAGATCAGCGACCTGCATGATAAAGTCTTTGGAAAAAACAATAAGCGCTTCATAACTGCAGTGGAAAAAACGCATGCTGACGCCATTGTCCTTACAGGTGACCTGATTAATACAAATACCCGTTCATTCATCCCTGTTTTTTCATTAATTGAACGGATCAGCACTAAAAATAAACAGATATACTTCGTCTCAGGAAATCATGACTGGACAAACCCGAAATACAACCTCCTGCTGAAAGGACTTCAGGAGCGTGGAGTCAGGTTGCTGAACAATAAACAGACGCAGATTGTGGCAAACGGCGTACCGGTAAACCTGGTCGGGGTCGACGATCCCTCAACAGATCATGAGGATCTGAACAAAGCCTTCAGGAATGTGGACAAAAGTCAATATACGATTCTGCTTGCCCATGATCCGGCCGTGACAGAAGAATACCCGAATATTCCTGCCGAACTGATTCTGAGCGGACATACACACGGTGGACAAATCAGGCTTCCATTGATCGGTGCTCTTATTGCCCCGGGCCAGGGCTTCTTTCCCAGACTGGATAAAGGACTATTCAAACTTCATCCGAATCAGTTTCTTTATGTAGACAGCGGGCTGGGTACCAGCGTTTTGCCTGTACGACTGTTTAATCAAAGTCAGTTCAGTCTGATTACCATTAGAGAAAAATAATAGCTTTCTAAAAACACTTACGAAGGAAACACGGATCATCCATCGTTACTCTTACTTATCATACAGTCATCCATAGCATTTCATACTTTCTATCCTGAAGCGCATTCATGACCTGAAAAAAGCAACTCAAAGGGATTCTGCACCTTTTATCATCCCCTATTTGGTGTTGCGAGGCAACATTGAGGTAACTGGGCCGTTTCATCGCAAAAAAAAATACGTACTTTTCATTAAAGAAAAGTACGTATTTTCATTTGCCTGGCAGTGACCTACTCTCACAGGGGGACAGCCCCCCACTACCATCGGCACAGAAGAGCTTAACGACCGTGTTCGGGATGGGAACGGGTGTGACCTCTTCGCTATGACCGCCAGACTTGAAAATCACCCGGGGCCAGACGACCCCTCAAAACCGGTAACGAAAGATACAGCACGTCTTTTTTCCTTCTGTCCGCTGACTTTGGGTTAAGCCCTCGGCCGATTAGTATCTGTCCGCTTCACGCGTCACCGCGCTTCCACTCCAGACCTATCCACCTCATCATCTCTGAGGGGCCTTACCAGCTTAAAGCTGTGGGAAATCTCATCTTGGAGGGGGCTTCATGCTTAGATGCTTTCAGCACTTATCCCGTCCACACATAGCTACCCAGCGTCTGCTCCTGGCGGAACAACTGGTACACCAGCGGTGTGTCCATCCCGGTCCTCTCGTACTAAGGACAGCTCTCCTCAAATTTCCTGCGCCCGCGACGGATAGGGACCGAACTGTCTCACGACGTTCTGAACCCAGCTCGCGTACCGCTTTAATGGGCGAACAGCCCAACCCTTGGGACCTACTTCAGCCCCAGGATGCGATGAGCCGACATCGAGGTGCCAAACCTCCCCGTCGATGTGAACTCTTGGGGGAGATAAGCCTGTTATCCCCAGGGTAGCTTTTATCCGTTGAGCGATGGCCCTTCCATGCGGTGCCACCGGATCACTAAGCCCGACTTTCGTCCCTGCTCGACTTGTGGGTCTCGCAGTCAAGCTCCCTTGTGCCTTTACACTCTGCGAATGATTTCCAACCATTCTGAGGGAACCTTTGGGCGCCTCCGTTACCTTTTGGGAGGCGACCGCCCCAGTCAAACTGCCTGCCTGACACTGTCTCCGGACCGGATCACGGTCCCGGGTTAGAATGTCGGTATCGAAAGGGCAGTATCCCACCGGCGCCTCAGCCGAACCTGGCGGTCCGGCGTCAAAGGCTCCTGCCTATCCTGTACAATCGATACCCACATCCAATATCAGGCTGCAGTAAAGCTCCATGGGGTCTTTCCGTCCTGTCGCGGGTAACCTGCATCTTCACAGGTACTATAATTTCACCGGGTCTCTCGTTGAGACAGTATCCAAATCGTTACACCTTTCGTGCGGGTCGGAACTTACCCGACAAGGAATTTCGCTACCTTAGGACCGTTATAGTTACGGCCGCCGTTTACTGGGGCTTCGGTTCAAAGCTTCTCCCCGAAGGGATGACCTCTCCTCTTAACCTTCCAGCACCGGGCAGGTGTCAGCCCCTATACATCACCTTTCGGTTTAGCAGAAACCTGTGTTTTTGGTAAACAGTCGCTTGGATCTTTTCACTGCGGCTCAGAGGGCCCGAAGGCCCTTTGAGCACCCCTTCTCCCGAAGTTACGGGGTGATTTTGCCGAGTTCCTTAACGAGAGTTCTCCCGAGCGTCTCAGAATTCTCTTCTTGCCCACCTGTGTCGGTTTGGGTACGGGCGCTGGTTCACTCGCCAGAGGCTTTTCTAGGCAGTGTAGGTTGTGGCCCTTCGGTACTTAAATTTCCCTCCTCATCACCGTCCGGCCTCAGGCAGCGGGATTTGCCTCGCTGCCGGCCTCGCGGCTTGAACGCACGCTTCCATCCGTGCGCTGACCTCGCCTTCCTGCGTCCCCCCTTCACTCAAACGTGTTCCAGCGGTACAGGAATATCCACCTGTTGTCCATCGCCTACGCCTTTCGGCCTCGGCTTAGGCCCCGACTGACCCTGGGCGGACGAACCTTCCCCAGGAACCCTCGGGCTTTCGACGGAGGAGATTCTCACTCCTCTTTTCGTTACTCATACCGGCATTCTCACTTCCAGACGCTCCAGCCTGCCTTCCGGCAGACCTTCCCGGCCTCTGGAACGCTCCCCTACCATGACTCTGAAAGAGTCATCCGCGGCTTCGGTGCTGCGCTTAGCCCCGTTACATTTTCGGCGCGGCGCCACTCGACCAGTGAGCTATTACGCACTCTTTAAATGGTGGCTGCTTCTGAGCCAACATCCTGGTTGTCTGGGCAACGCCACATCCTTTCCCACTCAGCGCAAACTTAGGGACCTTAGCCGGCGGTCTGGGCTGTTTCCCTTTCGACGACGGATCTTATCACTCGCCGTCTGACTCCCGGAGCCTGAGCGTCTGGCATTCGGAGTTTGACTGAACTCGGTAATCCTGTGGGGACCCCTTATTCAATCAGTGCTCTACCTCCAGACCTCTTTCTCCGAGGCTAGCCCTAAAGCTATTTCGGGGAGAACCAGCTATCTCCGTGTTCGATTGGCATTTCACCCCTACCCACACCTCATCCCCGCATTTTTCAACATGCGTGGGTTCGGGCCTCCATCCAGTGTTACCTGGACTTCACCCTGGACATGGGTAGATCACACGGTTTCGGGTCGGCAACTCTGAACTCATTCGCCCTCTTCAGACTCGCTTTCGCTGCGGCTCCGCCTCTCCGGCTTAACCTTGCTCAGAATCGCCACTCGCCGGTCCATTCTACAAAAGGTACGCTGTCACCCCCGAAGGGGCTCCAACTACTTGCAGGCACACGGTTTCAGGATCTCTTTCACTCCCCTTCCGGGGTGCTTTTCACCTTTCCCTCACGGTACTGGTTCACTATCGGTCACTGGGGAGTATTTAGCCTTGGGAGACGGTCCTCCCAGCTTCCGACGGGGTTTCTCGTGTCCCGCCGTACTCAGGATCCACTCCGGAGAGCGCGCCTCTTCGGCTACAGGGCGTTTGCCTTCTTCGGCCGGCCCTTCCAGGCCATTCGCCTGAAACGCGCTTTTCTGACTCCATGCGGAGTGTCCTACAACCCCAGGGAGCAAGCCCCCTGGTTTGGGCTGTTTCCTTTTCGCTCGCCACTACTCGGGAAATCGCATTTGCTTTCTCTTCCTCCGGGTACTGAGATGTTTCAGTTCCCCGGGTCTGCCTTGACGCCCCTATGAATTCAGTGCGTCATCCTGTCCGTCAGGACAGGGGGTTTCCCCATTCGGAAATCTCCGGATCAAAGCCCACTTACGGCTCCCCGGAGCTTATCGGAATTCGTTCCGTCCTTCATCGGCTCCCAGTGCCAAGGCATCCACCGTGTGCCCTTTAAAACTTAACCACCGACACAATCATTGATCATGTCCTGGACAAAATGGAATTCTTGACGTGTTTTCTGTATCTTTCGTTATCCAGTTTTCAAGGATCGTCCCGCGTGCCCTGCGGCACGCCGGGTATTGAAGGAATGACTCCTTCAAAACCAAACAAAAGCCCAAACGTTTCGCTATCGATCGTTTCCTTAGAAAGGAGGTGATCCAGCCGCACCTTCCGATACGGCTACCTTGTTACGACTTCACCCCAATCATTTGTCCCACCTTCGGCGGCTGGGCCCATAAAGGTTCCCGCACCGACTTCGGGTGTTACAAACTCTCGTGGTGTGACGGGCGGTGTGTACAAGGCCCGGGAACGGATTCACCGCGGCATGCTGATCCGCGATTACTAGCAATTCCGGCTTCATGCAGGCGGGTTGCAGCCTGCAATCCGAACTGGGGGCGGCTTTATGGGATTGGCTCAGCCTCGCGGCTTCGCTGCCCTTTGTACCGCCCATTGTAGCACGTGTGTAGCCCAGATCATAAGGGGCATGATGATTTGACGTCATCCCCACCTTCCTCCGGTTTGTCACCGGCAGT
The DNA here is from genome assembly GCF_040529185.1 of Sporolactobacillus sp. Y61. Classification (NCBI taxonomy): domain Bacteria; kingdom Bacillati; phylum Bacillota; class Bacilli; order Caryophanales; family Sporolactobacillaceae; genus Sporolactobacillus; species Sporolactobacillus sp. Y61. Next base: position 743,915 of record NZ_CP159510.1, read on the forward strand.
CACCCTCGAGTGCCCAACTGAATGCTGGCAACCAGGGTCAAGGGTTGCGCTCGTTGCGGGACTTAACCCAACATCTCACGACACGAGCTGACGACAACCATGCACCACCTGTCACTTCGTCCCCCGAAGGGGAAAACCCGATCTCTCGGGCGGTCGAAGGATGTCAAGACCTGGTAAGGTTCTTCGCGTTGCTTCGAATTAAACCACATGCTCCACTGCTTGTGCGGGCCCCCGTCAATTCCTTTGAGTTTCAGCCTTGCGGCCGTACTCCCCAGGCGGAATGCTTAATGTGTTAACTTCAGCACTAAGGGGTTGGACCCCCCTAACACCTGGCATTCATCGTTTACGGCGTGGACTACCAGGGTATCTAATCCTGTTCGCTCCCCACGCTTTCGCACCTCAGCGTCAGTAACAGACCAGAGAGCCGCCTTCGCCACTGGTATTCCTCCACATCTCTACGCATTTCACCGCTACACGTGGAATTCTACTCTCCTCTTCTGTACTCAAGCTCCCCAGTTTCCAATGCCCGCCTGCAGTTGAGCTGCAGAATTTCACATCAGACTTAAGAAGCCGCCTGCGCGCGCTTTACGCCCAATAATTCCGGACAACGCTTGCCACCTACGTATTACCGCGGCTGCTGGCACGTAGTTAGCCGTGGCTTTCTGGCCGGATACCGTCACGACGCGGACATTTCCTCCCGCATCCGTTCTTCTCCGGCAACAGAGCTTTACGATCCGAAAACCTTCTTCGCTCACGCGGCGTTGCTCCATCAGACTTTCGTCCATTGTGGAAGATTCCCTACTGCTGCCTCCCGTAGGAGTTTGGGCCGTGTCTCAGTCCCAATGTGGCCGATCACCCTCTCAGGTCGGCTATGCATCGCGGCCTTGGTGGGCCGTTACCCCGCCAACAAGCTAATGCACCGCGGGCCCATCAGTCAGTGATGGCCGAAACCATCTTTCAGCTCCGCACCATGCGGTGCGGAGGATCATCCGGTATTAGCTGCGGTTTCCCACAGTTATCCCAGTCTGACCGGCAGGTTGCCCACGTGTTACTCACCCATCCGCCGCTCACCTCAGGGAGCAAGCTCCCCTCTGTGCGCACGACTTGCATGTATTAGGCACGCCGCCAGCGTTCGTCCTGAGCCAGGATCAAACTCTCCAAAAAAGTGTTGCTTCTTCCGGATCCCTTTCGGCATCCGGGTCAAACTTTTTCGTTCATAAGATCCATAGCAAATTGAATTGATCAGGGGATAAACCCCTTAAATCACGCTTGGCTTTTGTTCGGTTTTCAAGGAACATTCCGTGTTGCCTTTCTCGACTGCAACTTTTAAAGTATATCATGTCGCTTCAAGAAAGTCAATAACTTTTTTCACCTTTTTCAACGACAAAAACTATTATATTATCACACCGACATTCTGTCAAGAACTTTTTTGCAGCTTTTGAAGAAAAAGCCTTCAGAAAAACGATGTCTTCTCGGGTAGCGCCTGGCTTACCAGTCAGCAGGTTTTTCTTTATCCTGAAAAAACGCGGCAATGAGTATATTAACATCCCGCACTCTATCCGTCAACACCTGAACCTTCATTTCAGCCGGATAATTTAATGAAGACCAGTGCGGCTACGCCAGGCAGTCCAAGAATCCCGCTTATCGACGCTGTAGCAAGATTAATAGGTATATGCAGATTAAAGGATTCTCCGATCACGTTGAGAAGAAAAAGCATAAATACCCCTACTGTCAGTCTGACAGCCAGTTTTCCCAGCCATCTTAACGGACGTAAGGATCCCGACAGGACAAGCATCAGCAAAAAAAGAACAACAGCACAACCGGCAATAAGTAAAAACTGTTGCATCAGAACAGACCTCCTCTCTTACCTGTTATAAAAGTATATGGAGACCTGTCCATTTAAGAACCTTTACCGGTTGTTTATCCGCACATGCTGTTCACGTACTTCTTTTAACAGAAACAGGTATCTGACTTCTGACAGTTTAAGCTGATACAGTACTTCATCAGAAGGATCTATACTGGATTCAATCACCCGCTTCTTATTCATCCAGTCATCTTTGCATCGATACAGGGCATCAATCAGGGCGTCGGTCATTTGTTTTCGAAGCAGCCCTTTCTTCTTTCCAAACATGGTCAATCCTCCCCAATTCTGATCAGTCTTTTTTTCGAGCAGGACAATTTAAAGGGGCTACAATTCCCTGCGACCTTCAAGGGCTTTCGAAAGGGTCACTTCATCAGCGTATTCCAGATCCCCCCGACAGGCAGACCGTGGGCAATTCTTGAGGTTTTCACACCGATCGGTTTGACCAGTCTGGAGATATACATCGCCGTCGCTTCGCCTTCGACTGTCGGATTTGTCGCCAGAATGATCTCCTTAATCTGTTCATCTTTAAGCCGCCTGATCAGTTCGGCGATCCTGATATCCTCGGGCCCGATCCCGTCAATTGGTGAGATGACGCCGTGGAGCACATGATACAGACCATGGTAGTCCCTCATTTTTTCCAGTGCGACGACATCTTTCGGATCCTGTACGACACAAATGGTCGAATGATCGCGGGAAGAGTCGTCACAAATGGAACAGGGATCATGGTCACTGATATTCTGGCACACAGAACAGTAAACCAGTTTCCTTTTCACATCAACCAGTGAACGGGCAAATGACATCACGTCTTCTTCGTTCATATCCACGGTAAAAAAGGCAAGACGTTGAGCAGTCTTCGGCCCTATTCCCGGTAACTTCATATAACTGTCAATTAATTTTGCAATGGGTTCAGGGTATTGCATAATACATTTTCCTCCCTGGAAAATCCGGATAAAGAATCAGCAGCGAATCCCGCGATCCGATGATCCATCGGTTTACGGAATTCGCCGCTTCAGCCTGCTTCGTCACTGATCGTCAGAAACCCGGTAAATTCATCCCTTTTGTAAATTTTCCAAGGCGCTGAGCGGTCAGTTCATCCGCTTTTGTCAGTGCATCATTAACTGCGGCCAGAACCAGGTCCTGCAGCATATCTACGTCATCCGGATCCACTGCTTCCGGCTGGATTGCCACATCGACAACCTGTTTATGACCGTTGGCCTTGACTGTCACGACACCGCCACCCGCCGTACCCTCTACTATTTCGTCTTTCAGTTTTTCCTGCGCTTCGGCCATCTGTTTCTGCATTTTCTGTACCTGACGCATCATATTGTTCATATTTCCACGCATAATTCTGATCGCCTCCTGATTAATCTTGCCTGTTTAGTCCCGTATATCCAGAAGATCGGGACCTGCTATTTTTTTTGCTTCCTCAATCATTGGGTCTTCTGCAGGTTTCTGGCCGTTGTCTTCTCCCTGCTCCTTCGACCGCTGAATATATTCTGCTTTCAGCTTTTTCCATATTTCTTCCGGAACCGGGTACATGGTTTTCTGCTTATGGATAACTTGCTGCAGGGCCGACTGCACCAGTTCAGGTATATGACTCTTTTTATCCATGACCATCTGACAGTGAAAATCATATTTGAAAGACAGGATGAAGCCCTCCGGAGAACTGGCGACGGGCCGACTCTCAAGCAGCCAGGCATGTGCCGCCACATTTTCGGCACGGACTTTCGCCATCACTTCTCCCCACGCCGACCGGAGCTCCATGAGATCCTCTCTGGTTGCCGTATCAAGTACATGATTCAACTGCGTCACTGGAAGTTTCAGATTGCCGTGCGACGATATCCGCCTGCGTGATCCGGCCGGTGCGGCATGTGCTGTACCGGTCGGCGATGAAGCCAGACTGTCCATTTTCTTTTCAATCGCCGTCACTCTTTTCTCCAGAGGAACAAGGTCGGGCGCAGGTCCGGTCGCCTGATCTGCCGGCGCCCGGCACAGTTTAACAATGGCCATTTCGAGGAAAATCCTCGGGTGGTTGGTCCGCTTCATTTCCAGAAAAGCCTTGTTCAGTTGATCAATCATCGTGTAGAGCCGACTGGCAGGTATTTGATCCGCCTGTTTCCGGAAGGCGTCGTCTACCCGCGGCCGGCTAAGTATATCTTCCAGACTTGGCGAGGTCTGATACAGCAAAAGATCCCGGTAATAGAGAAGCAGCTGTTCAATCAGTCTGAGCGGATCCTTGCCCTGATCAAGCAGGGCACCTGTCTTGCTGATTGCCCGAGCCGCATCTTGCTGGTCAAGCGCTTCGACCAGTTCGCAGATTAGCTGGTCGGATACCAATCCCGTAACATCAAGCACATCCTGAACAGTAATTTTCCCATCACTGTAGGCTGCTGTCTGATCCAGAACACTCAGCGCATCACGCATACCGCCTTCGCTTGCTTTGGCAATCAGTTGTAATGCCGCGTCTTCCGCTTCGATATGCTGGTCATGTGCAACGAACTCCAGACGTTCGGCAATCGCCGCCGAGGGAATTCTGCGAAAATCAAACTGCTGACAGCGCGAGATGATCGTCAGCGGTATTTTCTGCGGCTCCGTCGTCGCCAATATAAACACCACATGTTCCGGGGGCTCCTCCAGTGTTTTCAGCAGTGCATTAAACGCCCCTGTCGACAGCATGTGCACTTCATCAATAATATAGACTTTATAACGCACTTCACTTGGTGCATATTTAACCTTGTCACGAATCTCACGGATTTCATCGACCCCATTATTTGATGCGGCATCAATTTCGATGACATCAGAAATACGGCCCTCCGTGATGCCGCGGCAGGCTGCACATTCATTACAGGGATCAGCGACCGGCGCATGCTCACAGTTGATGGCCTTGGCAAGAATCTTTGCAGCACTGGTTTTCCCGGTCCCGCGTGGCCCGGTAAATAAATAGGCATGTGAAAACTGCTGTTTGACCAGGGCGTGCTGCAGTGTCTGTGTGATATGCTGCTGTCCGGCTATATCATGAAAAGTCTGGGGCCGGTATACTCTGTAAAGAGCCTGATAAGCCAAAAGTGCCCCTCCTTCCGCTGCCGTATTCCGGCTCTTTTAGATCATAAATTCATTATAACGGTATCAGGCCGTGAAGTGAACTGCAACCTCATCACTGTATGTATCAAGTTTTTCTCAGTCCCTCGGTCAGAGGGGGGTACGGGCCTCGTCGCTCTCAGCCGGACCCGCTGTCATCTCATATCCTGATTCTCACTCTGCCCGGTGCTTATGCCGGCATTTTCTTTATACTTCTTCTTAACGGATAAGTTTATCGTCAAGAACGTTCCGGCGACGGCAATGAGCAGACCGCAAAGCATGATTGTGTATCCCGCCGTCAGCCACTCACTCAAAATCCCATTGATTCCCATACCGATTAATGTGGCGGTTGAAGCCAGGCTGCCCACTAATCCAATAAATCTGGCAAGCTGATTATAGGGAATATATTTTTGCCAGAATGTTGATGAAGACATATTAAACACGGCATTTGCAACGCCCGTCAGGAAGGAGGCAACGCACATTGACAGGATCGAATGGCCGATGCCGATCATACCGTAGCATAGTCCGAGAACCAAACCGGAGAGACCTAATTGTATTTTCAAGGGCCATTTCACAACCCATCTTGCGGCAAACATACTCGTCACCAGGATTCCGAGGCTCAGTGCGCCTACGACATAGCCGACGGAATACGTATTTAAACCGGCATCGTTGATGTGTGCCGTCAGCATCACATCTGCGCCCGCCACGCCGAACAAAATCAAAAGAAAAGTAACAAGCAGATTGACCATCACGCTATCGCGAAGCGGGGACATCCCTTCTTGCCATATTTGATAGAACGATTTGTTCTTAAACCCGCCATGCGTTTGCTTCCCCGATTCATTTAATTTTCCCTGATCCGCCAGTTTGATCAAGATCAGCGCACCGAGTACATAGGTCACAGCATCAATGAGAAACCCCATACGCTTAAGATGATCGGGCAGCAATGCCAGAACGGAAACGGCCAACATCGGCCCGATAATTTTGACACATTCATTTGCCATTTGGAAAGAAGAATTAGCCGTCATTCTGTTCTCCTCTTCAACAGAAGCGACAAGGTATTTTTGAAAAGCGGGGTCCCGGTACGCATTGATAAAGGCAATCCAAAATGCGGCAAGAGCGTACAGCCAAACATTCAACGGAAAGAAAATAACAAGCAAAATAACTAACGCGCTTACCCAGTTTGCCACAATTAATATATTTTTAGGGTTTCTATGTTCGATATAGATCCCGGAAAACTGGCCGCCAATCAGCCCTGCAATCATTTCGGCAGCCGTCAGGATCATCGTCACCAGTACATCCTGTGTGTGATTATAGACGGCTACAATCATCAGCATATAGGTAAACCAGGTACCAAGCTGCGAGATAATAACCGAACCCATTAAATAAAATAAGTCCCGATCTTTTTTAAAAAGCTTAAGCATGCTACCATTCTCCCAATCTTTTTATTAGTCAATCTTTTTTGAATTCTGACGGAAGGGCATCGGCCATTAACGTACTGAGGTAACAGCTTAAGTCCTTGTCGCTCTCTCATTTTTTCATAGAAAATGAGCCGATCACTTTTATCAAATTGTTGTGAATAGTATAATAATGGATTGATTTAATTACAATAGCTTTGGAACGAAAGGGAATAATTTTAGTTCAGCTGGGTCTGATTAAAGAAGGTCAATCATTAATTGACAAAGCCATTTCTATTAATAGAGCATTGGATAACGTGAAGTTCGCCAATGCAATAGTAGAAGAAGTTGAACAAGAAACGGGATTATTATCTTTAAGCCGATAACATGATTCCGTCTAATTGAATAGTGCTGCTGTGCCATATTTCAGAGGATGAAGTAAAAAGATGTCAATAATAAACAGGAGCTGCCGGAAGATTTCCGACAGCTCCTGCTGATATTTTTAACGCCGTGCACCTTTTGTCGATGAGAGCGCCATAAGCGTTTCTTAAGCCGCCAGCTCAGCCCAGGTAGCCCCGCGGCACACGAAAGGTCTCACTTACTGCTGCTTCCTTCCGGACCTGACAGGGTTCGCGAGTTTCCGTTGCGCAGGACCTGAACGTCCACACCACGTACTTAAGGCTGCCTTACAGTGCACAGACCTCGAAAAGGGATTCAACCCCGCTATAGCGGATTGCGGGCTACAGGGCACCGCTGCCTCCCCGTCTAGCACGGCTAATTTGATAACATAACAAATGGCGGAGGCGAGAGGATTTGAACCCCCGCGGCGCCGAACGACGCCCTAACTGATTTCGAGTCAGTCCCCTTCAGCCACTTGGGTACGCCTCCACTGATTAAATCCGTAACGGGAACTAGTTTAACATAAATTGATACCCGATACAAGCACCAGATGAGACCGCACCCGGCAGCGGGCGTCCGCTTCGTTTTCATTGCCGCGCCATCATACAGGCTGGGCGCTGACCATCCGAATGACGTTTTCCAGAATCTTCATACCGACATTTCCTCCCATTGTCATCATCGACTCCGGGTGAAACTGCACAGCAGCTACCGGCAAACTCCTGTGTTCCACAGCCATCACAATCCCGTCTTCCGTTTCAGCCGTCACTTCCAGCGGATCGGATACCACGCGCGCATGAACCGAGTGATACCGCCCGGCTGTGAACGTATGCGGGATTCCCCTGAACAGCATCGAATGAGGATCAGTGATAATGGCAGATGGCTTGCCGTGCACGGGAGCCGGAAGCAGGTCCAGACTGCCTCCAAAATAGCTGACCAGTCCCTGCAGACCAAGACAGATGCCGAATAACGGCAGCCGCCGCTCAAGACAGAGCCGGATCGTTTCATCCATATGATAGCGTTCCGGCCTGCCCGGCCCCGGCGAGAGAACGACCAGATCAATCGGTTCACCGCCTGCTTTAATCATCCGGCGGGCGGCAGAACTGCGAAGCACGGTAACATCAGCGCCAAGATACTGGAAGTAACCTGAAAGCGTGTGGACGAATGAATCCTCATGATCGACAAAAAGCAGATGAAGATTTCGGCCCGGCACCTTCTTTTTCTCCTTAATGACTGGCCCTGCAGGCTCCCCATGTGGTTTGAGCGCTTCAAGGAGTGCCGCCGCCTTGGTCAGTGTTTCCTGCTCTTCCCTCTCCGGATCGGAATCATACAGCAGGGTCGCCCCGACACGAATTCTGGCTATCCCTTTCTGAAGGCTCAGGCACCGGAGTGCAAGCCCTGTATTCATTCTGCCGTCGAAACCGATCCAGCCGACCGCGCCGCCATACCAGCCCCGTGGGGTTTTCTCATGATGTTCGATCCACTTGATCGCTTCAAGTTTCGGTGCTCCGGTAATCGTCACTGCCCACATATGGCTGATAAAGGCATCGATGGCGTCAAATTCCGGCCGAATCAGTCCTTTGATATGATCCACTGTATGAAAAAGATGGGAGTACGCTTCAATTTGCCTGCGTCCGACGACTTCGACGGATCCCGGTACACAAATTCGTGATTTATCATTACGATCCACATCCGTGCACATCGTCAGTTCGGACTCCTCTTTAGACGAACCCAGCAGCGTTTTAATCTGCTCGGCGTCTTCGATCACCGATCCGCGCCTTCTGATTGTCCCGGAAATTGGAGAGGTCTCGACCGTCGCCCCATCCACCCGAACGAACATCTCCGGTGAACAGCCGACGAGAAACTCTCCTTGATTCAGGTGTATCAGAAAGCCGTACGGACTCGGATTAATCTTCTGAAGACGCCGGAAAACTTCGGATGGCCGGCTCTGACAAGGCTGCACGAGCAACCGGCTGGGAACGACTTCAAACAGATCACCCCGTTTGAAAGCCTGCCTGGCTTTCCGCACCATAGCGGCATAATCTCCTTTTCTGTCAGCATCTGCTGACTGCGCCTTCGCGCCATCCGGATGAAACGGAAAGGTTTTTCCTTCCCGTGCCAGGCTTTCCGTAGTCCTCCCACCCACACGAAATTCATAGGAAATGCGGAATGCTTCATTCTTTTCCCGGTCGGCAACAATCAACTGATCCGGCAGATAAAGCTGAAGATCATTCTGCCCGGGATCCCGGCTCTTTGCGAGCGGGAACGATTCAAACTGCAGGATCAGATCAAATCCGAACGCTCCGTATAATCCAAGAAAATCATCGTCAGTCCGGAAGAGGCTCTGAATCTGTCTCAACAGGGTAAACAGCGAGGGTTGCCTGGTCCTGTTCTCTTCCTTCAGGATGGTTTGTGCTCTGCTTTTCATTATGGTGCCCGACAGACAGTCCGGATCCTGTTTTTCAATAGAAAAGGCAGGACTGCTCAGATTATTTTCCAAATAAGCCAGGATAAGCCGTCCGCGGGCATTCAGTGATCGAATCACAAAGGTATCCTTTTTTGCTGTCAGTTCAATAGGCGGATTGACAAAACCAACGTCCCATCTGGAATAGCGTCCTGGAAAATGATACGTACTGGAGTAAAGAGCCCCTTTGTGCTCATCAAGGGCATCAATTAAATTTAAGAGGGATTGATCGGCTGAAACGGGGATCTGAGTACGCGTGATTTCAAGACCGGCACCTGCCGAATAGGCGACGGTCTTCTGCGCGTGGTCTTCCTGTGAGAAAAAGTTCATTTACGGTCCTCCTGTATAAAAGATTTTATACAGAAGAGCATGGTTATTCAGAATGAAGAAAAGGGGAAAAAGAGGTTCGTACTGAACCCTGTTTCATACGTATTCTTTACTTCTCTCAACTCTGCTCTTCTATACTCTGCTCAAACTGAACTGTTCTGTTCTCAGCTGTATTCCTATCATACCCGGACCGCCGTAATAATTCAATCCCCCGACGCTTCACGGATCAGGAATGCTTTCTCCTGCTGCGCAGTTTTTGGAAAAAATCAGACAGCAGCCTGCCGCATGCTTCGCGGAGAACGCCGCTTTCCACCTCCGCTCGATGATTAAAACGCGTCTCCTGCACGAGATTCATCAATGTTCCGGCACAGCCAGCTTTCGGATCCGGTGCCCCGTAGACCAGACGGTCCACACGCGCCAGAACAATCGCCCCGGCACACATCGGACAGGGCTCCAGCGTGACATACAGCGTGCATCCGGTCAGTCGCCACGAGCCAAGTTTCCGGCTCGCTTCGATAATCGCAAGTAATTCGGCATGGGCGGTAGGCTCCTGCAGCTGCTCGCGTCTGTTATGTCCACGCGCGATTACCTGATTGTCCTTGACAATCACCGCACCGATCGGAACCTCACCGAGGGTCTCCGCTTTCTTCGCTTCGACAATCGCAAGCCTCATAAACCGTTCATCTGATTCAGCTGCCATCTGCACGACCTCCCTTCCTGCCTGATTAAAGTATAGCGAACATCTGTCCACCAGACAAAAAAGCATCCGTAAGCCGGATGCCCGTTTATAGAATCATTCACACGACATACTGTTATTCTTCGTTTGACCAGTGCAGCTTGTTCATTAAGGCAAAGAACAGGCTGAGCAGAATGCCGACAAGCGTTGCAAGCCCCATACCATTGAATGGAACAAGACCGATCTGGATCGTCGCCCCGCTGATACCCGCCGCAAAAATAACGGTGGCTAAAATAATGTTCTGGGATTTTGCAAAATCAACTTTTGATTCAACAAAAATTCTAAAGCCGTTCGTCGCAATCACCCCAAACAGAATCAGCGAAATGCCGCCGACAACCGCCGAAGGAATGGTTGTAATCAGTGCGGACAGCTTTCCGATAAAGGACAGCAGGACGGCAATCACCGCCGCACCGCCGATGATCCATGTTGAATAAACACGTGTGATTGCCAGAACACCAATGTTTTCTCCATAGGTGGTGTTCGGAGTGGAACCGACAAACCCGGAAATCACCGTGGAGATTCCGTTACCGAAAATGGAACGGTCAAGCCCCGGGTCTTTCATCAGGTCCCTGCCGACAATGTTCCCGGTCACAATCAGGTGTCCGATATGTTCGGCAATCACCACAAGGGCGGCCGGAAGAATAATTGAGATGCTTGAAAAATCGAAGGTCGGTTGATAAAACGTCGGCAGGGAAATCCATCCTGCCTCAGCAACCGGTTTGAAATTCACCAGTCCGACCCCTATGGCAATGACATAACCGGAGACCATGCCAATTAGAATCGGAATAATCTTGAAAAATCCTCTGAACAGCACCCAGCCGAGCAGCGTAATCGACGCCGTCAGCATCGATGTGACCAACGTCGCCGCGTCAGGTGACCATTTCTGCCCGGCGGCTGCAATCAGTCCGGCGTTCTGCGCCGCCGTCGGAATCAGCTGCAGTCCGATAATAGCGACAATCGATCCCATCGTTACCGGCGGAAAGACAACATCCAGCCATTTTGTCCCGACCAGGTGAACAATCAGTGAAATGATAATAAAGACCAGTCCAACGGCAATAAACCCTCCGAGCGCCGCCTCATAACCTTTGCCTCCGATGACATAGAGCACAGGGGAGATAAAAGCAAAACTGGAACCGAGGTAAGCCGGAATTTTTCCCCGACAGATGAAAATATAAATCAGTGTACCGATCCCGTTCATCAGCAGTATGGTTGCCGGGTCGACTTTGAAGATGATCGGAACCAGAACGGTCGAACCAAACATAGCGAATAAGTGCTGAAAACTTAAAGGAATACTTTCGAGCAGCGGCAGCTTTTCATCTACCTGAATCTCGCGCTGCGACACGTTCAATCCCCCCATATTTATTTTTTCCTGTCTAGTATACCCGATTACAGGCAGGCAAAAAAGGGCAAAAAAAAAAGAGATATCCAATCGAATACCTCCTGTTGCAGGTGACTTATTCAGATCAGTCAGTTCTTCGACCCGATACCGATGAACTGAAGGATATAAAGGAACAGGTTGATGAAGTCCAGATAAATCGATACAACAATCATTGGAATATCTTCATCACTGAACCCGTGTATAGTCAGTCTGCTGAAATCAAACAGGGTATAGCCGATAAAAATCAGAATGCCAAAGCCTGAAAAGGCCATCATGGTCGTACTTGAATAGGGAACAAAAATGCCAACGAGTCCGACGAGAATCAGAGCGATCAGGCCAAGAAACAGAAATCCTCCCAGAAAAGAGAAATCACGTTTGCTGACCATCGCATAGACGGCAATCGCACCAAATGAAGCGGTCGTTACAGTAAACGCCTGAAGGACAAGAGTCCCTCCGAGTAAACCGGTATAAAAGGCAACCGCCGAATACAGAACCAGGCCGGAAATGAACATAAAAGTATACATCAGCATATAGCCGACCGACTGACGTTTTCTGACAAACATCATTAATACAATCAGACCGATTTCCGCAATCCAGAGCGGCAGCCTCAGTGCATCAGGCAGGTACTGCCCGGCATACAGACCGACAGCTGTGGCCAGAAGACCGGTGAAGAAGACCCCAAACAGTTTAGAATAAGGCTTCCGTAACGTGCGAATTGTGAATGTTTCCATAACAGATACCCTCCTGTTTATCCTGTTATCACTTACGTATATGTCACCATCAAAGTTTCCAAAGCCAGAGTATTTTTACAGAATTCCATTTTAAGCAGAGGTTTATACTTTAAAATGGATCACTTCTAACAAGCTTATATTCATTATACATTTACCGTCGGAAAAAACAAAATAATTTAAGTATGAAAAAGCGGTCCCTCTAATCAGAGAACCGCTTTTTCCTGCCCTTCCATCAAGGATTTACTTTTGACGGCGTCTTGCGCTCACTTTCAGAATCTTTCCCGCCTGCGTCATTTCCGTTTCGCCATTAACCTGGACTGACGAATGCGTAGCATGGGATTTTTGAAACAGATCATTTGTGTTGCCGTTAATAACCGGTTCCTTTTTCACGATCATCCCTCCGCGTGCTGGTGATTCGTTACTTGCGCTGATCATTACGATGCGCAGAAAACATACGCTCAGCCGGACGGTCCTTAATTGAACCCTCTGCACGTTTCGACGCGTGCTCTTCTTTTGCTCCCGGCCATAGCTCATTTTCATTCTGAACGCTGTAGGTTGTTCCCGGACGATCCGTCATTTTTTAAAATCTCCTCTCTGAAAGGGTGGTCTTATTATGCTTCTGCACTGTAAAAATATACACACGGGACAAAAAATGGTTTACGAACAGGCAACATCCACCTGCCGGCGCGGCAGATGGACCCTATTTTTTCTTCAGCTGCGAAGCCACATAATCCTTTTCCTCCTGTTTCGTCAGAAGCCCTTCAGCCTTACCCACTGTTCCGCCCTGCAGCTCCCAGATGGCGTTATGATCCTTGTCCGCACGGGAAAAGTCGCCTTTTTCCCAGCGCGTCACTATTTCCTGATAAACCGCTTCATTGATGAACTCATTCTGACCAAGTGCTTCCTGCAGCCAGTTAATTCGGGCTTTCGTTATCTGAATAAATCCCCACTTCTGATCTGCCTTTATTTTCTGATGAGACATTTCATGAATCAGCATCTGCATATCCTCATCTGTCAGGTCATTGATCACCTTATTTTCTCCAAAGGGATTGGTTTTGTCGTCAGGATCTGCCGCGTTAATTTCCTCCAGCATTTTTTGCGTGACCTGGTGTCGCACTTCATTTGTCTGTTGCTTTTGAAAAAAAATATAACCCGCCACGACAAGTAACCCAATCATGAGAAGGCTTCCAATGGCAATGAGCAGTATTCTTTTAATTGTCATCCACTCCCCGTTCTCTCTCTTAAACTCAACTCATCCTACTGTAGAAAACGTGCCGGATCAAGAAAAAACGGGTGCGTCCCTTGCGCACCCGAGTGATCAGTCACAGTGACTGAATGATTTTATCAACAAATCCATAGGATCTGGCTTCCTCAGCGGTCAGGAAGTGATCACGGTCCGTGTCCTTCTCAATCTGTTCCAGAGACCGTCCGGAGGTTTCGGACAGAATTTTGTTCAGCTTCTCTTTTGTCTTCATAATATGCCGGGCAGTGATTTCGATATCACTCGCCTGTCCCCTGGCGCCGCCAAGCGGCTGGTGAATCATAACTTCCCCATTTGGCAGGGAGAGGCGTTTACCTTTTGTTCCTGAAGTAAGAATAATGGAAGCCATAGAGGCCGCCATTCCGACACAGATCGTCTGAATATCCGGCTTAACGAAATTCATTGTATCCAGAATAGCGAATCCGGCTGTTACGGAACCGCCCGGACTGTTAATGTAAATCGATATATCTTTTTCTGAATCCTCGGAAGCAAGAAACAACAACTGGGCAACAATGCTGTTAGCCAGCTCGTCATTAATTTCCGATCCGAGGAAGATCACCCGGTCCTTCAGAAGGCGAGAGTATATATCGTACGAACGCTCACCACGATTGGACTGTTCAATAACATATGGGATAAAAAATGAAGACATGTTTCTTCCTCCTCTGTGTGCAACATCTGTCATTCATGATCAGACAGTTATCTGAAAAAACGCTGTCCGGTATCTCTTTATGAATCCATAATAGCATACATGGAAAGAGAGTGATAACGCCGGAGATCTCCGCGACCGATCCACACTTTTTCTTTATAGAAGCGCAGAAATTTCGAAGGATCCGGAAAAAGGCTTTGATCATAAATTCCGAAATTCCGGACCCCCTCCAGGTCCGCCCAGAATCCCTTTCAGCTCAACCAGACGTTTCATCTGGTAAGTCGGAGCGTATTGACCCGTGTTCTGCACACCGTCCGGATTAAACCAGCAGGTGTCCAGTCCGGCCAGATACCCGCCTTTTATATCTGAACTCAGTGAATCCCCGATCATCAGTGCCTGGTCTTTTGAAAAATCAGGAACCCGGGCAAAGGCATAATCAAAAAAAGCCCGCATCGGTTTCTGATAACCCGCCGTCTCTGACACAAAGATCTTCCTGAACAGCGGCAGAAGGCCGGAGTCACGAAGTCGTCTGAGCTGTGTGCTTCGGACACCGTTGGTAATTACATACAGATTATACCGGTTATGAAGCAGGCGGATCATCTCCAGAGCTCCGTCAACCAGCTGATGTCCTTCGCTCAGATACTCACGGTATTTCTTTTCCATAGCCGGTCCGTCAACCCTCTTACCGTAATGTCGAAACAGACGGGAAAAGCGCTTATTCAGAAGCGAATCCCGATCCGCTTTTCCCTGCTCTATGACCTGCCAGATGCCCTGATTGATCCTCCGGTAATGGGCCATAATCCTGTCGGTCAGTGGGACATGCTGACTGGCAAACAATTTATGCAAAGCCTGATCTTCCGCTGCCCGGAAATCCAGCAAGGTATTATCTACATCAAAAAATAATGTGCTGTATGGTTTCACCGTGTTTCCCCCTGATCATACCGTTCATGATAAGAAACCTGCCCGCTTTATCGAAAAAAGTCCGCCCCGCCAAAATTTCTGCCTGAGCAGGCTGTTTGCAGCTGCGTTTTTTTTGAAAGAACGGATTTTACCCTGTTGGTACATTATTTTGTTCGTACTGACTATTTTTGAACAGTCGGTTCATGCACCTCATGATAAACGGAAGTGGCCACATAGTTAAATAACTCTCTGGGAATATCCACATCCGATACCTTTGAGATGGTTCTGAACCCCGCATTGCCATTAACTTCACAAACCGTAAGCCCATTTTCTGTAAACAGAAGATCAATGCCGCAGAACTCCAGATTCAGCGCTTTTGCCGTTCGGGTACACAGGGAAATTATTTCTTCCGTTGTTTTATAAAGTGCAGCATGTCCGCCTAACGCATAGTTTGCTCTGAAACCGGAGACGGATTTTCTCAGGACACTGCCCAGTACCCGGCCGCCCAGCACATAAACCCGGAGATCCTTTCCGAAACTTTTGTGGATGAACTCCTGACACAGAAAGTATCCCGAAGTCTTTGACCAGGCTTCGTCAAAATCGCTCTTATTTCTGACCAGAAAGACGTTCTTTCCCTGTGAGCCTTCAACTGCCTTCATTACAAACGGCTTTCCGTCAAACTGTTTACGGAGAAACGGATAATTTTTTTCCATCATATAGATCATCCCGGGTGTGGGAATTCCCGCCCGATTGAGGATCTGCGCGGTGACCACCTTATTCCGGGCTTGAAACATGGCCAGGGTTTTATTGATGACTCTAATTCCGGACTGCTCAAGCTGCGAACCGACAATCCGGTTATAACAGCGCATCACGACAAAATCCGGCTTTTGCAGCTTCCTCCCCCGATAATAGAAAACCGGTTTCTGATCCATATCAATGACCAGCTGTTCAATAAAGATAACCGCCAGATCAATATGATGTGTCCCTGCTTCCTCTCTCATCCAGTCAAACGCGTTATTGCCATATCTGTTATGTACCACGGATTCGGAATAGACTATCCATCCGTATTTCATGATGCTCACCAGCTTGTTCTCATGTTCAGTCACTAATGACTATGCCATCCACACTGTCCGTGCTCCTTTACAGTATGTACGGGCTTTTTAATAAACAATCAGGAAGAGATGCCTGTTTCTCAAAAAAATCCGGGTTTTCGACTTTCTACGAGCATAGCACACCGGCCAGGCTGTGTCGATAAACTGACGGATTCTGAAGATACGGATTCATCCCTGCCTGTTCGAGCATTTTCACAGATCAGTAACCTGTATAAAATCTTCTTTTTCGGCAGAAGGTTCCACGTGTAACATATGTGCCCGTATACAGACTTTTTCGCTTTCCCCGTCAGCCATCTTCAGGGCAGGGGAATAATTTTACATTCGGCGCTTTCTGCACGGCTTTATCCTGAAAGCCTGGGAGTCGGCAAATTTGCCGTGTCCCCTCGCTCTAAAAAAAGTGTACTCAAATTTGAGCCGTCGCATTTCCGATAGATCGTTGCATCTTTTACCCGTTATAATCGCTTTTTCAAACTAAAGGGCACCATTCAGGCACCAGTTATCATGCCAGATCAACAAAAGGGATCCGATCAAACGACCGAATCCCTTAATTTAAAAGCATTTTTTAATGGCCCTGGGGGGAATCGAACCCTCGACGCACGGTTTAGGAAACCGACGCTCTATCCACTGAGCTACAGAGCCAAATCTCTGACGCCTTTTTAAGCGACATTCTATATTATACAAAAAGATGAAGGCTTTGAACAGGGCAGGCCATCCTTCATTGAGAATTTTATTAAAAAAACAGTGCATAATAAAAGCAGCCCTTTTTTAGAGAGGACTGCTTCCGTATCACCGGCTATGGCCGAAGATCACAGTTTTACGACGTTTGCTGCCTGAGGTCCGCGGTTGCCTTCAACGATGTCGAATTCAACTTCCTGACCTTCTTCAAGCGTCTTGAAACCGTCGCCTTCGATTGCAGAATAATGTACGAATACGTCATTTCCGCCTTCAACTTCAATGAAGCCGTACCCTTTTTCTGCGTTAAACCACTTTACTTTACCGTTCTGAGCCATAGTATAGCTGCCTCCCTAAAACCTTGCGCTGCCCGCGCGTGAAATAAAACCATCCACCATCTAACACATAATCAGATTACATGAAAACAGACCCCTCCAGAAGTAAAAACTACTACACTTCAGGGAAGGGTCTTCATTCTTACGTCCAGATCTTATATTAAGTAGTAAAATGGTTTATTAAAATATAACACATCTCCCATAAAGTGTCAAGCTTTACAGGATCATTTGAAAACGGAAACGAACCTTCTATATCGCGATTTTACGATATGATGCTTTCATCCGCTTCTGCCAGTTCCATTTTACCCGCTTTATTATTTTTTATTCACTGACCCGAATTCTTTAAATTTTTGTTCGCTTTTCAAACCACTTCTGTCATGATAGACTTAATGGAAATGTAAATGATCTTGTTAGGCAGCCGCTTCCTGACGGCTATTTTTATTTCAGAAAGGCGATTGATTTTTTATGGAAGAAACGCGTGTACCGTCAAAATGCCTGATTACCGTTGCCGGAATGGTCGGTATTGGTAAAACAACGTTCACTAAAGCCCTTGCCCATAAGCTGCATTACCATACTTCACTTGAAAAAGTGGACGGCAATCCATATCTTGATGCCTTTTACAGGGATTTCAAACGATGGGTTTTCCAACTTCAGATCTACTTCCTCGGGGAGCGGTTCAAGGAGTCGAGACGAATCGAAGAATCACCATACGGATTTGTCCAGGACCGTTCGATTTATGAAGACACCGATATTTTTGCCCGAATGCACTATGAAAAGGGGAACATGTCCAGGGCAGACTATCGTACATATACCAGCCTGTTTGAAGCGATGGTCATGACGCCTTACTTTCATCATCCGGACCTTCTGATCTACCTTCGCGGATCACTGGATGCGACAATCCGGCGAATTAACAGACGCGGGCGAGGGCTGGAAAAAGAAACGCCGGTCAGTTACTGGACCGAGATGCATCAGCGCTATGAAAAGTGGATCAGTCATTTCAACTCCTGCCCGGTGCTTCAGATCGATATTGACGATTATGATCTCGTCGGGGATCCCAATTCATTCAGCCGCATCATTCCCCAGATTAAAGACAAACTGGCCAGCGGGGCGGTGAATCGCTGAAATTTTATACCTTTTGATAGGTACAAAAAGCGCGGGATCACCATTTATGCTCCCGCGTTTTTTCATGGTCTATTTTTTATTGCTGCTGTCTTTTTCTTTCACTTTTTTCTTTGCCGTCATTTCCTGCTCTGCTTTTTTCGGATGGAGGGTAATCCCCATATCCTCGATCATTCGTGTCAGTCTGGTCTCAGTATCAACTTTCTGATGAAAGGGCATGTTTTAAAACCTCCCGGACATGGAATTAATTCACAGGCCTGATCACATCATGATTTCTCATGTAGGGACGCAGGGCTTCAGGAATGACTACACTGCCGTCTTCCTGCTGGCAGTTCTCAAGAATGGCTGCAACGGTGCGTCCGACGGCGAGTCCTGAACCATTCAGCGTATGCACATATTCCGGTTTTGCTTTTGGCGCACGCCTGAAGCGGATATTGGCCCGGCGCGCCTGAAAATCTTCGAAATTGCTGCAGGAAGAAATCTCACGGTACGTATGCTGACTCGGAATCCAGACTTCAAGATCGTATTTTTTGGCAGCAGTAAAACCAAGATCGCCGGTACAGATGCTGACAACCCGGTATGGGAGGTTCAGTCTTTTCAATACATCTTCGGCATGACCGGTCAGTTTTTCCAGTTCATTGTAAGAGTCTTCCGGTTTGACGAAGCGGACAAGCTCGACTTTATTGAACTGATGCTGACGGATGATCCCGCGCGTATCACGGCCGGCTGATCCCGCTTCGGAACGGAAGCAGGCGCTGCATGCCGCATACGCAATGGGCAGCTGGTCTCCGCTCAGAATCTCATCACGATAATAATTCGTCACAGGAACTTCAGCTGTAGGGATCAGAAAATAATCTCTTTCGTCAGCGATCTTAAAGGCATCTTCTTCAAACTTCGGCAATTGCCCGGTACCTGTCATGCTGTTACGATTAACCATATAAGGCGGCATCATCGTCGTGTAGCCGTGTTCATCTTCATGAAGATCCAGCATGAAACTGATCAGCGCACGTTCCAGTCTGACGCCGAGCCCCTTATAAAAGACAAACCGGCTGCCCGTCACTTTCGCTGCACGCTCAAAATCAAGAATATCAAGACGGGTTGCGATATCCCAGTGCGGTTTCGGCTCATAACTGAATTTTCCCGGTTCCCCCAGAAGCGGATAGGCTTGTTGTCATGCTCATCTTTACCGACCGGAACGCTCTCATGCGGAATATTCGGTATGGAGAGCATGACTTCGTGAAGGGCACTTTCCACCTGATTCAGTACCCCATCCAGCTGCTTAATTTCCGAACTGACTTTGCGCATAGAGGTAATTAAATCTGAAGCGTCTTCCCCGGCCCTTTTTTTGGCAGCCACCTGGGCCGATACTTCATTTCTCTTTGCCTTTAATACCTCTGTTCGGCTGATCAGATCCCGCCGCTTCTTATCGAGCTTCGGAAACTTCCTGAAATCAGCGAGATCCTCTCCGCGTTTGTCCATCTTCTTTTTAATCTCATCATAGTGATCACGTAAAACTTTCATGTCCAGCATGTGTTTTTCCTCCTGATAAATAAAAATCCCGTCCCAAAAATCAGGGACGGGATTTAACCCGCGTTGCCACCCAAATTGCCGAATTGAACGCTGACGTTCATCCAGCCACCTTAATCATGATAACGGATTTGATCCGCACAGGCATCTTAAGCCTGCTTCACTCTCTGGGATGGATTCATGAGTCATCCTTTACCGCTTCTCATCTCCTGCGGCTCTCTGAAAAAGGATGATGGTCACTACTAATTCCCATCATCAAGTCTGCTTTGGTTTACTTACTAAGAATTTACAATAAACTCTGTAAAAATGCAAGCATTCACCGAGATTCTTCCACAATATTGACAAAATATCGATGCATGCCCCGGTCGGCGGTAAGTTCCGGGTGAAAAGCACAGGTCAGAAAGCGACCCTGCCGGCAGGCAACAATATGTCCTTTATAAGTGGACAGCACTTCCACCTGATCCCCGGCACTTTTAATATAGGGCGCCCGGATAAATACGCCGTTATAATGTTCACCGACGTGTTTAATATTCAATTCCGCTTCAAAACTGTCCACCTGTCTGCCGAAAGCATTTCTTTTCACGTCAATGTCGAGAAGCCCCAGATGGGGACCTTCACGTCCTTCAATTTTTTTGGCCATCAGAATCAGACCGGCACAGGTACCGAAAACAGGACGGGTCTGAGCATACGTTTTTATGGCTTCAAAAAGACCATATTTATCCATCAGCCGGCGCATCGTTGTACTTTCTCCGCCCGGAAGCACCAGACCGTCAAGCCCGTTCAGATCCTCTGTATTTTTGACGGATACGCCTTCCGCCCCGGACTCCTTCAATGCCTGGATATGTTCACTGACGGCCCCCTGAAGCGCGAGAACTCCAATTCTTAATGTCATGACCTTCACCTCATTCTCCGCGATCCTGCATGCGGTCTGCCGGCTGAAGCGTGCCCATATCAATGCCCTTCATTGGTGCACCCAGACCTTTTGACAGCTCGGCAATCCGTTCATAGTCCTGATAATAAGTGGTTGCTTCGACAATGGCACGTGCAAATTTAGCCGGATTTTCCGACTTGAATATGCCGGATCCGACGAAGATACCGTCTGCTCCAAGTTCCATCATCAGCGCCGCATCGGCAGGTGTTGCCACACCGCCGGCAGCAAAGTTGACGACCGGAAGACGCCCGGCTTCTTTGATCTGCAATAATATTTCATAAGGGGCACCCAGTTCCTTCGCATAAACCATAATCTCATCCGGAGACATGCCAACAACTTTACGTACCTGACTGTTAACCAGACGCATATGCCGTACCGCTTCCACAATATTTCCGGTTCCAGGTTCGCCTTTCGTCCGAAGCATGGCTGCGCCTTCTCCGATTCTTCTCGCAGCTTCACCCAGATCACGGCAACCGCAGACGAATGGGACGGTGAATGCTTTTTTATCTATATGAAAGACATCATCTGCAGGTGTCAGCACTTCACTTTCATCGATATAATCCACTTTCATTGATTCAAGAACGCGCGCCTCAACAATATGGCCGATCCGCGCTTTGGCCATCACCGGAATCGTCACCGCATGCTGAACCTCTTCAACAATTTTCGGATCTGCCATTCTAGCGACTCCACCGGCTTTTCGGATATCTGAGGGCACCCTCTCAAGTGCCATAACAGCAGTTGCTCCTGCCTCCTCCGCTATTTTGGCCTGCTCGGCATTGACCACGTCCATGATCACGCCGCCTTTCTGCATTTCAGCCATGCCTCTTTTTACTTTTTCTGTTCCCCTCTGGCCCATGACTAACCCTCCATTAAAATCTTTATTGTTTATTAGCTATTATAAGGCTACTGTTATCTCTGGTAAACCACTGTGTTTTCGTGTGTATTGCAGAATAATGCAGGGCATCTGCCAATTGAACAGGTCGGCACACGACTGTAAGAAAAAGAGCCAGTCCCGGTCAGGTTGCTGGCTCTGTAAATATTACCCGTTTCGCCTTAGAAAAGTCCGGCGATCCATGAAAAGATTCCTGCAAAAAAGTTTCCGATACCCTGGAACATACGTACAATCCAGCTGCTTTTTTCCACCCCTTCGGCAGCGACAACCGGTACCTGGTTATTCTCCTTATAGAGATGTCCGTATGCACCGTCTGTTGCAGAAAGCGTCGCATAGCCTATCTTCTGGCCCTTTTTAACCGGAGCTTCGAGCTGTCCGTCTCTATTCAGCAGTGACTTGTTGAGCGTCACTTTGAAACGGGGATTTGACTCTTCGCCATTCCGGGCAGTCAGGTTCACAGATTGACCAAATGCCGCTCTGACAGAATCTTTTTTGCCATTATTGACTTTAACAGCCTTCTGACCTTTCACGACCTGATTTTTTTTGGCAATCGTTTTCTCTGAAAATTGCTGATAGCCGTAATCAAACAGGGCCCGTGTCTGCCCAAAACGTTCATTTTCGGATGGCGTCCCCATGATGACACTGGCCAGGCGATGTCCATCGCGGTTAACCGTACCGGTGAAACAATATCCGGCCAGATCCGTATGTCCGGTTTTTAAACCGTCAACACCTTCATACTTATACTGGTTCATATTGGCGCCAAATCCCGGAAGCATGTAATTCCAGTTCACCATCTGAACGGGTGAATCAACACCTGCTGTGAAATTCTTCAGAGGGATACTGGAAATCGTCAGTGCCTCCGGATAATCCCTGACCATGTGATAAGCTAATTTGGCGAGATCACGCGCAGACAGCAGATTACTGTCTTTTTCATCGCCGTAGGGGGCAAAATCTCCAAGATCAATATTTTCCAGCCCGCTGCTGTTAATATAGGATGCGTGGGTCATGCCCAGCTTTTTTGCGGTCTTGTTCATCAGATCAACAAAGTTTTTTTCAGATCCGCCTATTTTTTCAGCGAGAGCTATGGTCGCACCGTTAGCCGAATAGATCGCCATCGCTTCATACAGTTCCCTGACCGTATACTGATAATCTTTTCTTAATGGAACATTGGAAAACTCACGGTTCTGAGAAATCTGATAGGCGTAATCACTGATTGACACTTTTGTATCCCAGGTCAGTTTTTTCTGATTAAGCGCCTGCATGACGAGATATTCGGTCATGATCTTTGTCATACTGGCCGGAGGATACACCTGATCTGCATTTTTTTCATACAAAATCTGTCCGCTGTTTACATCAATCAAAATAGCGGATTTTGCTTTTATTCCCACTGTGTCTTCAGCCTGTGCCTTTGGTGTCAGCTGATTTTGAAAAGACAGTGCGACGACGAGCACTAAAGCCAGACTTGCTGCTACAAGAAAACGCAGCGATTTCCTGAAATTCAACCCCTACACCCCCGAAAAAAATTCCTGTTTCAGCCTGTTTATGACAGAAACAAATCCGGACGATTCCGCGCCCGGAAAGATTTATACTATGCATAATCATTATGAATGCGAAAGGCATTATTTAGTAGAGTAATTCGGTGCTTCTTTGGTTATCTGAACGTCATGCGGATGGCTCTCAAGTAATCCGGCGTTAGTAATTTTAGTAAATCTGGCATTTTCACGCAGTTCATTGATGGTATGGGCACCGCAGTAACCCATGCCGGATCTGAGACCGCCGACCAGCTGATAGATGGTATCGGCCAGTTTGCCTTTATAGGGAACCCGTCCTTCAATCCCTTCAGGAACAAGTTTCTTCTGGTTCTCCTGAAAATAACGGTCTTTACTGCCGTGCTCCATCGCGCTGACTGATCCCATGCCACGATAAACCTTAAATTGACGCCCCTGATATATTTCTTTCTCTCCCGGGGTTTCATCCACTCCGGCGAGCAGTCCACCGAGCATGACGGCACTGGCTCCTGCAGCAAGCGCCTTAACAACATCACCTGAATACTTTATCCCGCCATCGGCAATCACGGCTACTCCATGCTTGTCTGCCTCATTTGCGCAATCATAAACCGCCGTGATCTGCGGGACACCCACTCCGGCAACGACACGGGTTGTACAGATGGAACCCGGTCCGATCCCGACTTTAACCACATCAACACCGGCGTCAATAAGCGCCTTTGTGCCTTCAGGTGTCGCGACGTTGCCGGCAATCAGACTGACATTCGGGAACTTATTTCTGATTTCAGCTACTTTTTCCAGAACACCCTTGGAGTGACCGTGAGCGGTATCAATGACCAGTGCGTCCACTCCGGCATCAACAAGTTTTTCAACCCGGATCAGAGCATCACCCGTAACACCGACTGCAGCGGCTACCAGGAGTCTGCCGTGCTCATCTTTTGCTGAATGGGGGAACTGAACCACTTTTTCAATATCTTTTGTTGTGATCAGTCCCTTCAGCACACCGTTTTGATCAACCAGCGGCAGTTTCTCAATGCGATGTCGGTTCAGAATTTTTTCAGCTTCCTTGAGACTGGTACCAACAGGGGCGGTAATTAAATGATCCTTCGTCATCATATCTCCGATTTTAGCCGAATAGTCTTTAACAAAACGCATATCCCGGTTTGTCAGGATACCCACCAGGTGCTGATCTTTATGATTATCAACAATCGGCACTCCGGAAATGCGATATTTGCTCATCAAATGTTCTGCATCAAAGATCTGATCTTCCGGGGTCAGAAAGAACGGATTCGTAATTACTCCGCTCTCGGAACGCTTGACTTTATCGATTTGTTCCGCCTGTTCTTCAATAGACATGTTCTTGTGAATGACACCCATGCCGCCCTGTCTTGCCATGGCAATCGCCATTTGTGATTCTGTCACCGTATCCATACCCGCACTGATAACAGGAATATTAAGTTTCAGGGTTTCGGTCAGCCTGGTTCCTACCGATACATCGCGTGGCAGGACATCTGAAGCGGCCGGAATGAGCAGCACATCATCAAAAGTCAGCGACTCCTTGGCAAACTTGTCTTCCCTCAACATGATTTACCTCCATGAGATAATTGATTTTTGGATTTTTTCTTCCGAAAATTTTAATGCTAGCGTAACAACTCACCAGGCACCTGTCAAGAATCCGCATTGAAATTCTATTTTTCTAAGTCACAGGCGTGTTCAGGGCCGGAAACAGTCAAGGGACACAGAACCCTTACTTATTGCTTTTTTTCATGCGTCTGTCGATTTCCGCCCCGTATGCCCGCTTTCTGCGGCGATTCGCAGGCTACCCCGTTCATAAGCTGCGAGACTGGCTCGACTTTCCGGCAGGAGCCTGCATCTTTCGCTCCAATCCACATGAAGCATGGTGAACCTGGTTTGTTTATTTGAAGTCAATCTGTTCTATCGTGATCTCCCGATGATCAGATAATGAAAAAATCATCTGGTTATCAAGCCGGATCATCGGACGGGTCGGCTGATGATCCGGTACAAAGGTAATTTCCCCGTGCTGATGATTCGACAGTCGGGCGTTCATCCCGATAAACAGAGTCATCACGGCGTAACAGAATTTAGCAAAGACATATCCCGATAATCTGCCATAAGCGCAGCGGGCCAGATGATCAAGGTGGCGGACGGGCCAGCCTGCTGCGCCTGCTTTATCTTTTTCACTGATAAAGCTGTCACAGACAGCAAGGATTTTTCCATATATATTGATCCGTTCTCCACGCAGGTGCAGGGGATAACCGCTCCCGTCTTCGCGCTCATGATGCTGAATGACTGCGAGTATCAGCGATTCCCGCAAGGTCGGGACACCCTTCAGCATATTATAGCTGTCCAGCACATGCCTTTCATATAGGGCATGTGCCTGTCCGGGAACATCATTTGCCCGCCTCACAAGAGAAGGAGGAAGTTTAGCCATGCCACAGTCAGCAAGCATCCCTGCAAGACCCATCTGATAAACATTGCCCGGATCAAGTCCTGCCTTCTTCCCGAGAAAGCCAGAGACCAGACCCATTGCTACACAACGTGCTTCAAAACTGCGAAGGGAAGTTAAGTGTAACAGAAAACCGGCAAACCAGACGGGATCCGCCAGACTGCGTTTCAAAAGTGGCATCATATCTTTCCTGAATAAGCCGATGTTCACCGGTTCACCGGACTGCCACTGCTTAAAGAAGAAACGATAAGAGGAAACAGCCTGTGCGAATACGGCATCAAGCAGAGAATTGGCTGTCTTTGCAGAGGAAGGGGCGTCTGCTGCGAGACGGGCATTTTGTCCGGAAGTCTGATCTGTATTCTTCTTTTTTCCCGCCGGCCGGACATCGATACGGTCAATCAGAAAGGCATGAAGAACAGCAAAATGTATGTCCTTAAGAACTGTTCCTGCCTTGATCAGCGGTTTGTCCGATTTTGAGAAAACGTCCCTTCTCAATACATCACCCGGTCTGCATTTATCTGTTTTTACCAGCATCCTCTCTCCTCATTCCTCAGAGATCTTAAATTATTCTTTATCGGATACTTCCTCTGTATCTTCATCGTCATCATTCTTCTGGATACGGGCAATCGTCGATACGCTGTCTCCTTCATCTACACGGATCAGAGTGACTCCCATCGTGTTTCTTCCCAGCCTGGATATGCCTGAAACCGGCATCCGGATGATCACACCATGCGCTGTGATAACCATCAGATCTTCATCTTCATCGACGGTCCGCATGGCAATCAGTTCACCGTTTTTTTCGGTGATGTTACAGGTTTTCAGTCCCTTTCCGCCTCTTGTCTGTCTTCTGTATTCACTGCAGGGCGTTCTCTTGCCAAATCCCTTTTCTGTCACAATCAGCACATCGTTTTGATCGCCTGCAATCCCCATGCCGACGACTTCATCGCCGGGATCCAGGGAGATCGCCTTCACGCCGGCAGCTGTCCGGCCCATCGGACGGACCGCATTTTCGTCAAAACGGATCGCCATCCCTTTCTTTGTCCCGACAATAAGATCACTTTTTCCATCGGTCAGGCGTACAGCAATCAGTTCATCTTCGTCCCGGACTGTAATGGCATACAGTCCAGCTTTACGGATATTGGAAAAATCACTCAGTTGCGATCGCTTCATAATTCCATTCTTTGTTAAAAAGACGAGGTAATGATCCGCATCAAATGATTCGACAGGGAAGAAGGCAGTGATATGTTCTCCCTTATCAATTTGGATCAGATTGATAATCGGAATGCCCTTAGCTGTGCGACCCAGTTCCGGGATTTCATAGCCCTTCAGTTGATAAACCCGTCCTTTGTTCGTGAAAAAGAGGACATGATGATGCGTGTTTGTCTGGAAAAGATGCTCTACAAAATCATCTTCATTTGTCCCCATGCCTCGAATGCCACGTCCACCGCGGTTTTGATTTTTATAAGTGCTGACGGGCATCCGCTTAATATAGCCATTGTGGGAGACCGTAATGACGATATCTTCTCTTTCAATCAGATCCTCATCTTCCAGCAAATCGGATCCAAAGGTGATTTCTGTCCGCCTTTCGTCATTAAATTTTTCTTTAATTTCTCCAAGCTCTTTACGGATGATCTGCAGTACTTTCTGCTCATCGGCAAGGATCGCCTTCAGTTCCGCAATGCGTTTGACCAGATCCGCGTATTCCTGCTCAATTTTCTCACGCTCAAGTCCTGTCAGTCGCTGGAGACGCATATCAAGGATCGCCTGTGCCTGAACTTCAGTCAGTGAGAAATTATTCATCAGTCCCGTGCGGGCGATATCGGCGGTCTTGGAGTGACGGATCAGGGAAATGACTTCATCCAGATGATCCAGTGCGACGCGCAGACCTTCGAGAATATGAGCCCTTGCTTCTGCCTTCTTTAATTCAAAAGCTGTTCTCCGGCGAATGACATTTTCCTGATGCGCCAGATAGTAATGCAGGCACTCTTTAAGAGTCAGCACTCTCGGTCTGCCGGCGACGAGAGCCAGCAGGTTAATACCGAAACTGGTTTGCAGACCCGTGTGCTTGTACAGATTATTCAGAAGGACATTTGCATTGGCGTCACGGCGAACCTCAATCACCATCCGCATTCCCGGCGGTCGGATTCGTCACGCAGATCAGTGATTCCTTCCAGTTTTTTTTCTTTTACCAGATCGGCAATTCTTTCGATCAGTTTGGCTTTATTGACTTGATAGGGGAGTTCGGTAACAATAATGCTTTGTTTTCCGCTTGCCTGCTGTTCAATATTAACTTTTGCCCGGACGATAATCGACCCGCGACCGGTCCGGTAAGCCCGCTTGACACCTTCGCGTCCCATGATCAGACCGCCGGTTGGAAAATCCGGTCCTGGAATATACTTCATGATTTCTTCTGTTGTTATATCGGGATTGTTACTCAGAGCCAGTACAGCGTCGATCACTTCACCCAGCTGATGAGGGGGGATGTTCGTTGCCATCCCGACTGCAATACCGGACGCACCGTTTACAAGCAAATTTGGAAAACGTGAAGGCAGGACAACAGGTTCCTGCTCCGATCCATCATAATTAGGCTGAAAATCGATTGTATCTTTCCGGATATCGCGGACCATTTCCATCGATATTTTTGACATTCTTGCTTCTGTATAACGCATCGCTGCGGCCGGATCTCCGTCGACCGATCCGAAGTTACCATGACCGTCAACGAGTTCATAACGCTGGCTGAAGTTCTGCGCCATGCGTACCATCGTATCATAGACAGCCGTATCCCCGTGGGGATGATATTTACCAATAACTTCACCGACAATACGTGCCGATTTCTTATAAGCTTTATCAGACGTGATACCCAGTTCATTCATGGCGTATAAAATCCGCCTGTGAACCGGTTTCAGACCGTCCCTCACATCAGGAAGGGCGCGGCTGACGATGACACTCATCGCGTAATCAAGAAATGATGTGCGCATTTCATGCCCGATGTCCACGGGTTTTATTCTTGATTCATCTTGATCTGTCATCTTTTTTCCTCCTTACCGGGCGGATTCATGCTTATTTCACAGGATGAACCTTTTCCCGATGATTGTGATAAACGTAAAATCCGTATGCTTCCAAACGTCACCTGTTTCCTGTCTGAGTATGAGGGTGTTGTTTTACACATCCAGATTCTGAACGAAATGGGCGTTCTCCTGAATAAAATCGCGTCTGGGTTCAACGCGGTCTCCCATCAGCATTTCAAAAATCTGGTCTGCTTCCATGGCATCCTCAAGATTGACTTTCAGCACCACACGATTCTGCGGATCCATGGTGGTCTCCCAGAGCTGTTCAGGATTCATTTCACCAAGACCTTTATATCGCTGCAGGGCAGGTTTTACATTTTTAGGAAGTGATTTCTGAATTTTTTCCAGCTCGCGATCATTATAAGCGTACCGAAGTGTCTTTCCGTACTGAACCCGGTAGAGGGGAGGCTGGGCAATCAGGACATATCCGTTCTCCAGAAGAGGGCGCATAAAGCGATAGAAGAACGTTAACAATAACGTCCGGATATGTGCGCCGTCCACATCGGCATCGGTCATAATAATGATTTTGTGATATCTGGCTTTCTCCAGTTTGAAATCTTCTCCGACACCGGTTCCCAATGCTGTAATCATCGCCCGGATTTCAGCGTTTGACAGAATTTTATCCAGCCGCGCCTTCTCAACATTTAAGATTTTCCCTCTGAGAGGCAGGATAGCCTGGAACATCCGGTCACGGCCCTGTTTGGCCGAGCCGCCGGCCGAATCCCCTTCGACGATATACAGCTCGGAAACAGAGGCGTCCCGCGATGTACAATCGGCGAGCTTTCCAGGCAGTGACGTACTCTCCAGACTGCTTTTACGTCTGGTCAGTTCACGGGCTTTTTTGGCAGCTGTCCGGGCACGTGAGGCGACAATTCCTTTATCAATGATCATCCGGGCAACATCCGGGTTTTCATAAAGAAACCTGGAAAAACTCTCAGAAAACAGGTTATCTGTAATCGTACGGACTTCCGGATTCCCGAGTTTGGTTTTCGTCTGTCCCTCAAACTGCGGGTCCGGATGTTTGATCGATATAATCGCGGTCAGACCTTCCCGCACATCTTCACCGGAAAGATTCTGATCATTTCCCTTAATCAGCTGATTCTTTCTTGCATAATCGTTAACCACGCGTGTCAGAGCCACTTTAAAACCGTATTCATGCGTACCACCTTCATGCGTATGAATATTATTGGCGAATGAATAAATCTGACCGGAGTATCCGCTGTGATATTGCATGGCGATTTCAACCTTGATGCCGTCTTTTTCCCCGTCAAGATCAATGGGCTCGTGCAGCACTTCTTTTGATCGGTTAAGATACTCCACATACGAACGGATTCCGCCCTCATAGTGAAAACTCTCTTTCCTGTCCTTTTCACGTCGGTCTTCAATCGAAATGCGGATATTCTTATTAAGAAAGGCAAGTTCACGTACACGGACTCTGAGTGTATCATAATCGAAATGAGTCGTTTCCTTGAAAATTTCAGGATCCGGAATAAAGTGGGTGGTTGTTCCTGTCCGGTCGGCATCACCGATAATCTTCAGATCCGCAACCGGTTTTCCACGGTGATATTCCTGATAGTATACATGACCGTTTCGATAAACTTTTACCCACATCGTTGTCGATAGTGCGTTGACGACTGAAGCGCCGACGCCGTGCAAACCGCCGGATACTTTATATCCGCCGCCTCCGAATTTTCCTCCGGCGTGAAGTACAGTCATAATGACTTCGACCGCCGGCCGACCGACCTTTTTCTGAATGTCGACAGGAATGCCGCGGCCGTCATCCATTACAGTTACGCTGCCGTCTTTCTCAATAATGACCTGAATATGGTGGCAGAAACCGGCCAGCGCTTCATCGATTGAATTATCGACAATTTCCCAGACCAGATGGTGCAGACCTCTGACTCCGGTTGTGCCAATATACATTCCGGGTCTTTTGCGGACAGCTTCAAGCCCTTCGAGGACCTGAATCTCGCTCGCATTATACGATTGTTCCACGTTCTCTTGATCACTCATGATAACCCACCTAACTTGGTGTCATCCGACACATAATCTCTTAAAATCTGTCACCACTACCGGTGCTGAATGCCATAGAGTTACTCGTGCATGGGTTCCACTTTCCCCTGACTGATGCTGAAAAGTGTCGCCCTGTCCAGCAGGCCCTGATCCAGACCATCAATGGATGTAGTCGTTACAAAGGTCTGGACTTTCTGCCTGAACACACTCAAAAGATGTGTCTTTCTGACATCATCCAGCTCACTCAGTACATCGTCCAAAAGAAGAAGCGGGTACTCGCCCACTTCTTCTTTAATCAGCTCAATCTCTGCCAGCTTGACAGAAAGGGCGGCCGTCCTCTGTTGCCCCTGGGAACCGAATGTCTGTACGTTACGCCCGTTGACAAAGAATTGCAGATCGTCTCTGTGCGGACCGAACAGGGTAGATCCTCTGTCCAGCTCACGTTGTTTTAAACGCCGGTAACTGTTCTTGTAAGCTTCTTCTATTTTTGACTGTTCGCTGTCTATTGATACGTCGTGGACGGAAGACTCATAAACAAGTGACAGCTGTTCCCGCCCGTCACTGATTTCCGAATGAATTGCCGAAGACCATTTATTCAGCCGGGAGACAAAGCTCAGCCTGCGCCGGACGATTTCCGACGCCAGGGTTATCATGGACTCTGTCAGAATATCCAGCAGTGAATCCCGGCCTTTTTTCTGCCGCATCTCATCCCGGAGCAGAGCATTCCTCTGTTGCAGCACCTTCTGGTAATCACTGAGGAGATGTAGATAGACGGGAGCGATCTGTCCCATTTCCATATCGATAAATCTTCTGCGGACAGAAGGGCTGCCCTTGACCAGATTCAGATCCTCAGGGGCAAACATGACAACATTACAATTGCCGACATATTCACTGAGACGCCTTTTTTCAAGATGATTGACACGCGCCTTTTTGCCTTTTCCGGAAATAATCAGTTCAAGGGGGAAAATATCTCCGCGCCTGGCCACTCTTCCCTTTATTTTACCATAATCTTCATCCCATTTGATTAAATCTTTATCATGGGAGGTGCGCACGGATTTGGCCAGGGCGAGAACATATATAGCTTCAAGAAGGTTGGTTTTCCCTTGTGCATTTTCTCCCAGAAAAACATTGACCATTGGCGAAAAAGACAGTTTCTGCCTGTCATAATTTCTAAAATTTGTTAATTCAATTGATTTAAGTATCATCGCGGGGCAATCCCCCTCATGAACGACTGATGACAAATTCACCCATTCCGGGCACTCTGATCAGGTCGCCATCCCTTAATTTCTTCCCGCGGCGCATTTCATGATCTCCATTGACATAAACTTCTGTCGATGAGAGAAAATATTTGGCTTCGCCACCTGTTTGAATGATGCCTTCAAGTTTAAGCAATTGACCCAGTGTGATGAAGGCCTCATTGACCTTCAGTCTGACTGTTTTCATCATTTCGCCTCACTTTTTTTCCTCAACGGTTAAAAAGTTCTGATGGGAAGAATCAGCATCAGAATATTATCATCGCCGATCGGACGGATAATAATCGGACGCATGGGACCGACAAAATAAATACGTACATTACTGTCATCAATTTTCCCCAGGGCGTCCATCATGAATTTGGCACTGAACGCAATACGCATCGGCTCTCCTTCAAATTCTTCAACCTGTAACGTTTCAAAAACGCGGCCCAGTTCCAGGGACTGGGAAGAAATTTCAACGTGTCCATCCTCCGCCCGGAGTTTCACAATGTTGTTCCGTTCCTCCTTAGCCAGGATGGAAGCCCGTTCGATCGCCTGGTATAGTCCTCTGGTTGGAAGGGTGAGCGTCGTTTTACTGTCCTGAGGAATCAACCGCGACGTATCCGGATAATTTCCATCCAGGATCCGGGAGTAGAATTGGACATTATTCAATTGAAACAGGATCTGATTTGATGTCATTACAAGGTCTGCATTTTCGTCATCGTTATCATCCAGAAGCTTTACCAGTTCAGTTAAACTTGAGCCGGGGATGACAACATCTCTGGATTCCTCAGCTGCGCTTCCGGATGCAACCGGGACAGACCGCTGTGCCAGGCGGTGACTGTCCGTTGCGACACAAGCCAGTCTCCCGTTTTTCAGACTCCATTTGACACCGGTCAGAACCGGGCGCGTTTCTGATACGGATACAGCGTAAACGGTCTGTCTGATGACGTCACGTAAAAGGTCTTTTCGGATACTGATGACTTTTTTCTCATTGATGACCGGCAGATTCGGATATTCCTCCGGATCAAGTCCGTTTAAGTTAAATTCAGAAGAACCTGAAGTGATCTTAGTAATCTGGCGGCTGTCTGACTCTATAAGAATTTTATCATTGGGGAATTTACGAACCACTTCGGAAAAAAGACGTCCCGGAAGAACGACACTTCCCGGCGTATCGATAACAGCTACTTCCTGATCCTGATCTTCAGCAGGGATAAAGGACATGATCGAAATATCGGAATTGCTTCCTGTCAGTCGAATGCCGTCAGGATCTGCTGAAATTTTAATGCCTGTGAGTATAGGAATGGTGGTTTTTGATGAGACAGCCTTCATCACCTGGCTTACGGCTTCAGCAAGCCTGTTTTTCTGAACACTGACATGCATTGTCAGTGTTGTGCCCTGATTCGTGTCTTGCATTTCTTGCATGATTCTTTCCCCCAATATGTTATAAGAAATAAGATACAGTAATCATAGTAGTAAGACCTGTGGATTTGTGGGTAAATGGCTTCTACCGTGAAAAGCACAGTTATCCACCTGTTCATAAGCTGTGGATAAAATGAATACTGTTATTTACTGTTATGCACAGTCCTGTGTATGACCGGTACCCCATCCGCAAGCTATTGGACTCTTGCCGGAGATTTCAGCTGGTCAATTAAGCCATTGACTTTTTTCTGAAGTTCACGGTCGACAGATAATTGTTTTGTGATTTTTTCATGAGCATGAATAACCGTAGTATGGTCACGGCCCCCGAATTCTTCACCGATTTTCGGAAGCGAATAATCCGTCAGTTCACGAGCAAGATACATGGCAATCTGTCTTGGAAAGGCAATGGACTTAGTCCGGCGCTTTGCTGCAAAATCTTCCAGACGCAGATGATATTCAGCACCGACAGCCACTTGAATATCCTGGATCGTGATTTGCTTCGGCCGGGCAGAAGGAATAATATCTTTCAACGCTTCTGCCGCAAGATCGACGCTGATATCCTCATTGTTCAGTGATGAAAAAGCGATGACACGGATCAGGGCGCCTTCCAGTTCACGAATATTGGTGTCGATCTGATTGGCGATATAGATCATGACCTCATTGGGTATATCCAGACCTTCTGCTTTTGCCTTTTTTCTTAGAATAGCAATACGGGTCTCAAGATCAGGCGGGGTGATATCTGTAATCAGCCCCCATTCAAACCGGGAACGTAAACGGTCTTCCAGTGTCGGAATTTCTTTTGGCGGCCGGTCGCTTGAGATGACAATCTGTTTGTATTCTTCATGGAGCGCATTAAATGTATGAAAAAACTCTTCCTGTGTCTGTTCTTTTCCGGCGAGGAACTGAATATCATCTATGAGCAGGACATCAACGTTCCGGTATTTATTACGGAATTCCACCGTTTTATTGTCACGAATGGAATTAATAAATTCATTAGTGAATTTTTCAGAAGACAGGTAAACAACGCGAGCGGCCGGATTATGTTCGATTACATAGTGTCCGATCGCATGCATCAGGTGCGTTTTCCCCAGTCCGACCCCGCCGTAGATAAAAAGCGGGTTATAGGCTTTTGCCGGCGCTTCGGCGACTGCCAGAGAAGCGGCATGAGCAAAACGGTTTCCGGATCCGATGACAAAGGTTTCAAATGTATTTTTTGAATTCAGCATACTGTTATTAATCTCATCGAGACTTCTTCGATCAGTTGCACCGGAACGCTCAACAGGGTGCCCGGGGCTGTTTCTCTGACTGAAGTTCGCCGGCTCACTCTTTCTTTTTGGAGTTGTGCTGTTTCCCTTTTTATGACCGAGGCTCCCTTTATTTTTCTGCGGGATAACAAACTGGATGCTGTAGCGAATTCCAGTTATTTCCATAAGTATATCTGAAATCAGACGGGAATAATGTTCTTCCAGCCAGTCGCGTGAAAATTCATTCGGGACGCTGATAATCATGTTTTGTCCGTTTACAGCCTGTGCCTGAGTTTCTTTAAGCCATGTCTCAAAACTGGGTTTGCTAAGTTTCTTTTTAATGATGATCAGTGCCTGATCCCATATTTCTTTCAGGTTGTTCAATGCTTTGCGGCCCCCCCTTGTCTGATGAAATACATAAAAAAAGCAAACGCCAACAGTCAGACTGGATGATCACACAGCCTGCGGACGATTCACTGCTTTCACCTGTATACCCTGCTTTTTTTGCTTATCCACAAAATGTGCAGTTGAAAAATGCGTATTTTGTCGAACAGATTGAAGTTATCAACAGATGTTAACAACCTGTGGATAAAACAACTAACATCTGTGCTAAACGTCTTGAAGATTTATCCACAGGCAGTGGATAAATCTGTGCATTAACGGACTTTTCGACGGATTCAAGTACTATGATCATATCAAAAAAGCACCGATAAAGCAATGATCGCCAAAAGTTATCCACAGTGAATAACTTTTGCACATGGGCGTTGTACACAGCCTGGTAATTTGTTAGGAACATGTCGATAAAACGTGAAAAAAATCGAAGGAGGAGAAATAATTATCCACAGAAGGTGGGGACGCATTTCAGGACGGTGGCGTCCTGGAAGGACGGTTGACTTTCACAAAAAAAATAATTATAATAAGTCAGACTGGTTTTGATTAGAGAATAATGAATGGATAAAATGAGATCCGACCTATATGTTTGAACGAGGCACCGATTTTATTTATCGATTTGTATGGGAGGTGTATGAAAGTGAAGCGTACCTATCAACCAAATAAACGCAGCAGAAAAAGAGTGCATGGTTTCCGTGCGAGAATGGCGACAGCAAAGGGCCGCAAGATTCTGGCAAACCGCCGGCGCAAGGGAAGGAAAGTTTTGTCTGCGTAAAGCCACTGTCAGCATTGCAGTGGTTTTTTTCACACTATAATAGAGTTTGAAATTTTTACGAAAAGAAAAAGGGTTGAAAAACTGAAACCCCCGGATGCGTCAGGGGCTTGCCTGCGGGCCGGTTTTTCTTCATCAGGTCATGCGGGACAGGCAATAACGCAATG
This sequence comes from Sporolactobacillus sp. Y61, assembly GCF_040529185.1. Lineage (NCBI taxonomy): Bacteria > Bacillati > Bacillota > Bacilli > Caryophanales > Sporolactobacillaceae > Sporolactobacillus > Sporolactobacillus sp. Y61. The sequence goes on from NZ_CP159510.1 coordinate 779,958, forward strand.
AGGGGACAGTTATTTCTTAGTTCGATGATCTATGATTAATATGCTACACAGGGTAAAATGATGTCCCACTGGAGGGACAAAATGAAGACAATTCAGAGACTAAAGAAGAACGAAGATTTTCAGGTTGTTTTTAAAAAAGGGAAATCATTCGCCAACAGACAGTTTGTTGTCTACGTACTTCGGCATCCCGGTCAGCCCTGTTCACGGCTGGGTCTGTCCGTGAGTAAAAAGATGGGCAATGCTGTCATGCGGAATCATATAAAAAGGTGTATCAAGGAAATCTTTCGGGATATGGCAGACAGACTGGAGCCTGGAAATGATTACATTATTATCTCTCGACGTCCGGTACGAACCATGTCCTATCATGAAATGCAGGGCAGCCTGATGCATGTTCTCAGAAAAGCAGGCGTAATAGCCGAACATAAGGACGAGTTATAATGAAATATATTTTTATATTTTTGATCCGCATCTATCAGAAATTTATATCACCTTTCACGCCGCCTTCATGCCGGTTTTACCCAACCTGCTCACAATATGCGCTGGAGGCCTTTTCGCGGTTCGGCGTTATTCGCGGTGGATGGCTGACAGTCAGGAGGCTCCTGAAGTGTCAGCCCTTTCATCCGGGAGGCTTTGATCCTGTGCCGGAAAAAAAAACCGGACACAGACATACAGGTATGATAACATTTCGTTCGGATCGACCGAGGAGGTAACATTTTGCGTAAACGATTAATTGGTGCGGGACTGCTTGTTCTGATTGTCGTGCTGCTCACAGGCTGTACGAATTTGAATGAACCGATTACCGCAGAGAGTGGGGGTTTCTGGAGTCATTATTTCGTATATCCTCTCTCATGGTTTATTATTGAAGTGGCCAAGATATTCTGGAACAGCTATGGCATTGCGATCATTATCACCACGTTGATTGTTCGACTCGTGATTTTGCCATTGATGGCCAAGCAGGTCAAAAGTTCTCAGGCCATGCAGGAGCTGCAGCCGAAAATTAAAGCCCTTCAGGAGAAATACAGTTCCAAAGATCAGAATACGCAGCGCAAGCTTCAGGAAGAACAGATGAAACTCTTTCAGGAAAATCACATCAATCCGCTCGCCGGGTGTATGCCTCTCCTGATTCAGATGCCTATTTTGTTTGCCTTTTATCAGGCCATCATGCGCACATCGGAGATTAAAACACAGTCTTTTCTGTGGTTCCAGCTCGGCGCTCCTGATCCCTATTACATCTTGCCTGTGATTGCTGCAGCGACAACCTTCCTGCAGCAGAAGATCATGATAGGCAGAATGGGGAACGCGAATCCGCAGATGACCATGATGCTTTACGTCTTCCCGCTGATGATTGCGATTCCGGCTTTGTATTTCCCATCAGCACTGGCCCTTTACTGGGTTGTCGGTAATATCTTCATGATCTTCCAGACGTATATTATTTACGAGAAGCATGATGACAAAGAGAAACCGGCTGAAGGCTCCAGAAAGAAGAAAAAATAACCGCAAGGGTAGATCTATAGAGTTTTCGGGGAAAAGCACGCATTCAGCGCGCTTTTTTCTCACTATAAAATTTTTTGAGGAAAAAAGGGTTGAAAAAACGTTGCCTCTGGCAGTGCCCGCGTCCTGCCAGTCGGCAAGTGTTCTTAGACGTGTAGATTCTGTTTGCATAGCCGTAGTGTGGTCTCGTGAAACTGGATCAGCTGACAGACATCCGGGAGAGAGACTTATCAGAATTGGGGTGATAAAATTGGATTATGATACCATTGCGGCCATCTCAACACCTGCCGGTGAGGGAGCGATCAGTATTGTCCGATTGAGCGGACCTGATGCTATTCAGGCGACAGATCGGCTGTATAAAGGAAAAAAGAGACTGACAGCAGTTCCTTCGCACACGATTCATTATGGTAAAATAATCGATCCGGACACAGAACGTATCGTTGATGAGGTAATGGTTTCGGTCATGAAAAAACCGAAGACTTATACGCGGGAAGACGTTGTAGAAATTAACTGTCATGGCGGCATGATAAGTGTAAACCGTGTTCTGGAACTGATTCTTGACCAGAACGTGCGAATGGCAGAACCCGGTGAATTTACGAAAAGGGCGTTTCTGAACGGGCGCATTGATTTATCTCAGGCTGAAGCGGTTATGGATCTGATCCGGTCGAAAACAGACCGGGCAATGAATACAGCGATGGATCAGATGGAGGGTAAACTATCCAGACTTGTCCGTAAACTGCGGCAGCAGCTGCTGGACATTCTGGCTTCGGTTGAAGTCAATATTGATTATCCGGAATATGATGATGCGGAAATCGTAACCAATCAAATGCTCGATGATCGCTCAAAGAAAGTCAGGAAGGAAATTGATCACATTCTGGCAACAGCCAGACAGGGAAAGATTCTGAGAGAAGGGTTGTCTACAGCGATTATTGGCCGGCCGAATGTGGGTAAATCGTCTCTCCTTAACCAGCTGGTGCATGAAAATAAAGCAATTGTGACCAATGTACCGGAACGACACGTGATATTATAGAAGAATATGTGAATATCAACGGTATACCACTGAAACTGATTGATACAGCAGGCATTCGTAAGACTGAGGATGTGGTGGAAAAGATTGGCGTAGAGCGGTCGCGGAGGGCCCTTCGTTCAGCTGATCTGGTTCTGCTCCTGATTAATTATCACGAGAGCCTGACAGAGGGGGACAGAGAACTATTTCAGTTGATTAAGGGAACACCGGCGATTATCATACTGAATAAGACGGATCTTTCCTGCGGTGTTTCACTGGAAGAGGTCAATCGGCTGGCAGAGGGAAACCCGATTATCCGGACATCCCTCTCTAAGGATCAGGAACTCTCCGAATTGGAGAACAAAATCTCTTCGCTGTTCTTTGAACGGGGCCTCTCACAGAATGAAGAGGTCTGCGTTTCTAATACGCGGCATATTGCTTTGCTGAAAAAGGCACGTGCGGCAATCACTGACGCGATCCGCGCTTCAGAGAAGGGTATTCCTGTCGACATGGCTCAGATTGATGTGAAAAGGACATGGGAAATTCTGGGTGAGATTGTGGGAGACACGGTTTCAGACAGTCTGATTCATGAATTATTCTCGAAGTTTTGCCTTGGAAAATAAGAAAACGCCTTTGAATAGATATTTTTAAATCAATCAAAAAGGGTGGAACAGTTATGAAAACATATCAGGCCGGCACGTATGATGTGATTGTCGTTGGTGCCGGACATGCGGGTGTTGAGGCCGGCCTTGCAGCAGCAAGGATGGGTGCGAAGACACTGATGCTGACGATCAGTCTGGAAGGCGTCGCTTTTATGCCATGCAATCCGTCTGTCGGCGGCCCGGCCAAGGGTGTTGTGGTCAGGGAGGTCGATGCACTTGGTGGTGAAATGGCTCACAATATAGATAAAACGTATATTCAGATGAGAATGCTGAACACCCGAAAGGGACCTGCCGTCCGGGCGCTGCGTGCTCAGGCAGACAAACAGCTTTATCAGCGTGCCATGAAGCAGACTATTGAAGAAACAGAAAATCTGACCTTGCGTCAGGGCATGGTAGAAAAACTGATTGTGGAAGACGGGGTCTGCAGGGGAGTTGTTGTCGCGACCGGAGCAAAGTACCTGGCAAAAACGGTTGTTCTGACAACAGGCGTCTATCTGAAAGGGAAAATTATTATCGGTGATCTGGAATATGAGAGTGGTCCGAATAATATGCAGGCTTCGGTCAAGCTGTCGGACTGTTTGCGAGAACTGGGATTCGATCTGGTCCGGTTTAAAACAGGCACTCCGCCGCGTGTTAATGGACGGACTGTTGACTATTCCAAAACGGAAATTCAGCCCGGTGATAAGCGGCCTCTTGCATTTTCCTATGATACCACGCAATTTGTCAAAGATCAGATTCCCTGCTGGCTGACGTACACCAATCCTGTGACTCATCAGATCATCCATGATAATTTGGACCGTTCTCCCATTTACTCCGGTGCCATCGTCGGTACCGGACCAAGATACTGCCCGTCAATTGAAACGAAAATTGTCCGTTTCAGTGATAAAAGCCGTCATCAGCTTTTTCTTGAACCCGAAGGACGGGAAACAAGAGAAGTATACGTTGATGGTCTGTCGACGAGCCTGCCGGAGGAGATTCAGCGAAAGATGCTGGAGTCCATATCCGGGCTGGAACACGCGGAAATGATGCGTCCGGGGTATGCTATCGAATACGATGCTCTTGTTCCGACGCAACTGTGGCCGTCGCTTGAGACAAAAAAAATCTCAGGACTTTTTACGGCTGGTCAGATTAACGGGACATCCGGATATGAAGAAGCAGCCGGGCAGGGGCTGATGGGCGGCATTAATGCGGCACGTAAAGCATCTGGTCTGGATCCGATTATTCTTGACCGTTCGCAGGCTTACATCGGTGTGCTAATTGATGATTTGGTCACCAAAGGGACAAAGGAACCTTATCGTTTACTGACTTCACGTGCAGAATATCGCCTGCTTCTCCGTCATGATAATGCAGATCTGCGTCTGACGGAGCTCGGTCATCAAATTGGTTTAATCCCTGAAGAACGGTATCAGAGATTTTTGAGAAAGAAACAGATGATTGAACACGAAAGAAAACGCCTTGCTTCTTTGACTGTCAAGCCTTCTGAAGCTGTGAATGCGTTGCTTGCGAAAAAAGGTGCAACAGCAATTCGGGAACCCATCAGAGCTGACCGACTGTTAAAGAGACCGGAACTCGATTACCATGATCTGGTCACTCTGCTGCCGGATGACGGGAACCAGATTCCCGAAGAAGTTGGTGAGCAGGTCGAGATTCAGATAAAATATGAGGGCTATATTAATAAACAACTGCAGCAGGTAGAAAAAATGAAACGCATGGAACAGAAAAAGATCCCTCAGGATCTCGACTATGAGGCAATTGACGGGCTGGCTACGGAGGCCAGACAGAAATTAAGCAAAGTCCGTCCGATATCGGTAGGTCAGGCTTCACGGGTTTCCGGCGTGAATCCGAGCGATATTGCCATTCTGCTGGTTTATCTGGAACAGGGCAGACTGGCGAAAACAACCGGCTGACAGCTCTTGGAGGAACAAATGAAATATCTCGAATCAATACTGTCAAATCAGGGATTGCAGCTTTCTGAAGTTCAGAAAAAACAATTTGACCTGTATTTCCAGAAACTTGTAAAATGGAATCAGAAAGTGAATCTTACAGCAATTACCGAAGAAAAAGAGGTCACGGTGAAACATTTTTATGATTCACTGACACCGGCCTTTTATTTTCCCTTCAGTAGCGGCATGACACTCTGTGATGTCGGTTCGGGGGCGGGTTTTCCCGGGATTCCTTTGAAAATCATGTACCCCGGGCTTAAACTGACCTTGGTTGATGCCCTGAAAAAAAGGCTGTCTTTCATTGAATCACTGACAGGGACACTGAATCTGAATGATGTCCGGCTCTACCATGACCGTGCAGAAACGTTTGCACACAGGAGGGGTATTCGTGAGTCTTTTGATATTGTGACTGCCCGGGCGGTGGCGCCTCTTTCTGTACTCTGTGAATATTGTCTGCCCCTCAATCGGACAGGGGGGACATTCATTGCTCTTAAAGGAGCAAATGCCAGTCAGGAGATCTCCAGTTCTGACCATGCTCTCCATGAGCTCGGCGGAACACTTCAGCGATCCGTTTCTCTGGATCTGCCTGATCTTGCCGGTAAGAGGACCCTTGTTTTTATTAAAAAAACAGGCACAACGCCTGTAAAATACCCAAGAAAGCCTGGAACGCCTTCCAGGAAGCCATTGTGATGTTTCACGTGAAACATTGGGGTTAATTGCCGGAAGGAATTCAAAGCTGTGCAGCCGAAATAGATAAAAGGCGGCCGTAAAAGGGTGGTGTCAAAATGAAACATTCTTTATCTCATCTTTTTAATCAGGATCATGAAGACAGTGCTACATTCACTCACAGTGAAAATGATGAGACCCACGTACAGGAAATAGAAATAAATAAAATTGTTCCAAATCCGTATCAGCCGCGTTCCATTTTTAATGAAGAAAAACTGCGGGAATTGGCAGCTACCATTAGGGAACATGGTGTCATACAACCCATTGTGTTGCGCCCTTCAGGGGATCATTTTGAAATTATCGCAGGAGAAAGACGTTGGCGTGCGGTCTCTTATCTGGGGTGGGAAAAGATTCCCGCCATCATTAAGCATCTTGACGAAGACCAGACGGCTTCCATTGCATTAATAGAAAATCTCCAGAGAGAAGAACTGACAGCTATAGAAGAAGCAATGGCTTATGCACGATTAATGGATATCAACGGGTTAACACAGGAGGGACTGGCTCAGCAACTGGGGAAGGGGCAGTCCACCATTGCCAATAAATTAAGGTTGCTTAAATTACCTTCATCCGTTCAAAGCTCTATATTAGAAAAAAAGATTACAGAACGTCATGCCCGTGCTTTACTTATTCTGAAAGATCCGGAGAAACAGGAAAAGCTTCTGAAAGATATTCTGGAGAAACAATTGAACGTCAAACAGACAGAATTTCGTGTAAGAAAGCTTCTTGAAGAAGGTAAAGGAAAGAACGAGAAGAAAAACCGCAAACAAAGGCGACAATCCTTGAGCAGGGATACCCGAATCGCCGTAAATACAATCCGTCAATCCGTACACATGGTGACCCGTTCGGGTATGCCGATTGATACGGAAGAAGAGGATATGGGCGACTTTTATCAATTTACAATCAAAATTCCAAAAAATAAATAAACAAATGATGAATGCGTGAACTGAATAGTGAACAATGAGTTATCCGGCAAAGATTCTGACGAGCCCTTTGCTGGATATTTTTGTGATTCAATATTAATGATCATCGATTGATCTTTTCATGGTAAAATAAAAGATAGCAATTGAGATTTGAGAGTAGGTGTAAGTGTGAGTAAAATTCTGGCTATTGCCAATCAAAAAGGCGGTGTCGGCAAAACCACTACGGCTGTTAATTTGAGCGCCTGTCTTGCGACACTTGGCTGTAAGGTCCTGCTTGTTGATACTGATCCTCAGGGAAATGCAACAAGCGGTTCGGGTGTGGACAAAGGGGAAGTGGATGAATGTGTCTATGATGTCCTTGTTGAAGAAACCGAAGTGGCGGGTGTTGTGAAGCCATCGGCCATTGAGAATATGGATGTACTTCCTTCAGCCATTCAGCTGGCCGGAGCAGAAATCGAACTTGTTCCGACCATTTCACGCGAAGTTCGGTTAAAAAAGGCGCTGGATAAAGTAAAAGATACATATGATTACATCATCATAGATTGCCCACCCTCTCTGGGTCTTTTGACCATTAATGCCCTGACTGCTTCGGACGCAGTCATCATACCGGTTCAGTGCGAATATTATGCGCTGGAAGGACTGAGTCAGCTGCTGAATACCGTACGGTTAGTACAGAAACATTTGAATCATCATCTGGCCATTGAAGGCGTCTTGCTGACTATGCTGGATGCCAGAACTAATCTGGGACTGCAGGTGATCCAGGAAGTGAAAAAGTACTTTCAGGATCATGTCTTTCACACAATTATCCCGCGTAATGTCCGCCTGAGTGAAGCGCCCAGTCATGGCAAGCCGATCATTATCTATGATTCCCGCTCAAGAGGTGCAGAGGTTTATCTTGATTTTGCAAAGGAAGTGATGACTGGTGACTAAAGCTTTGGGGAAAGGACTTGATGCCTTCTTCCCCACTGCATTTTCAGGTGATCTGGACAATGCAGTGGAAAGTGTTGCCCTGGAAGATCTCAGACCCAATCCATACCAGCCAAGAAAACAATTTGATGAGGCGGGACTGGATGAGCTCGCCCGGTCGATCAGAATGCATGGAATCATTCAGCCGCTTGTGGTCAGAAAAAGTATCAAAGGTTATGACATCGTTGCCGGAGAACGCCGCTTTCGCGCGGCAAAACGTGCAGACCTCAAGAAAGTTCCTGTCGTCATTAAAGAACTATCAGATAATGAGATGATGCAGATTGCCCTGATTGAAAATCTGCAGCGGGAAAATCTGAATCCAATTGAAGAAGCAACAGCGTACAAGAAACTGCTCGATGGATTGAAGCTGACACAGGAAGAACTGGCAAAAAAGCTGGGTAAAAGCAGACCGCATGTGGCCAACCAGCTGCGCCTGCTGCAACTGGATGGGAAAGTTCAGAAATTACTTGAGGAAGGAAAACTCTCCATGGGCCATGGCAGGGCACTTGTCGGTTTGAAAGATAAAAAGCAACTGATTCCGGTTGTCAATAAAGTCCTAAAAGAGCAATTAAATGTGCGTCAGCTTGAAGCACTGATTCAAAAACTCAATCATCATGTTTCACGTGAAACATCAAAGAAAAAAACATGGACCATGCCTCCGGAACTGAAAGAAAAGGTGGACGGAATTCGTGAACGACTGGGTACCTCGGTAAAAATAAAACCGGCAAGAGCAGGGGAAAAAGGAAAGATTGAACTGGACTACTACTCAGCAGACGATCTGTACCGCCTGCTGGAACTGATCAATCATCCCTCATAAGGAATGTGCTGAATCATCGGAAAACGGCCTGCCTGTCAATATCGATCGTTTTTCCCGGGAAAAGAGAGCAATATATAGACTGCGACTAATCGCCCTGGAAAGTTTCATGACGAGGCTGAGTCGTGTGTTTTGCAGAACGGCATACTCCATATACCCGCTTAAGTTGACGATGCCGGTGATATTCATATCGCCGACGGGGGGAAGCTTCTTATTTACTCCTGATCCGGGTCTGACAGGTCCTTCAGAAACACAGACTTTTCCTACATGATGCCGGTGGCCAAGGCAGGCATCGACAGCGATGATAAACGGATGATCATGCATCGCCTGTACCTCCTCCATGGTATTCTGAAGATTGACGGCGTGTACCGGCTGATCGAGAGTGCCATATATATGTGTATTATTCAGAGTATATTGCCGGAGATGCATCCCCACCAGCGGTCCCAAAGCATCCCCTGTTGAACGGTCCGTCCCGATGCAGACAATGACAATAGAATAAGCGTCCGCTTCTTTTGGCAGATGCCTGTTTATGGCGGAGACAAGAGAAACATGGGCATCGGGATGGATATAACAAAAAGCTTCCTGCCGGTTTTTCATGAATGCGCTGTTTGTTCTCAGATTCATAGTTTTCGCTCCTTATTGGTGTAGTAAAGTATACGGCAGATTTTTAAAGCTTATACATGATCAATGAAAAAATTCAGCGGGTATCATTTTTTTAGAAAATAGGCTATACTATAAATCGAAAACAATCAGGTGAAATCCCTGAATCTATATCAGACAATGAAGGAAAAGAGTATCCGGAAGAAGCATCCATACAGAGAACCAGGAAGGGTGAGAACCTGGCTGGAGAGCACCGGAGAAGGCGTTCCTGAGTCTCGCTTCTCTTTTAGAGTGGGTGCTTTCATAGCATCAATTAGGGTGGAACCGCGTGAGCAGATAAAAGCTCTCGTCCCTGGGTCAGACTGGCCTTTGGATGAGAGCTTATTTATATTTGATGAAAAGGAGCAAAATAGATGGCAGAATCAATGGAGCAAGTCGTTAAGCTGGCGAAACAGCGAGGCATCATTTTTCCAGGATCTGAAATTTACGGGGGCCTGGCAAACACCTGGGACTACGGGCCGATTGGTGTGGAGCTGAAAAATAATGTAAAAAAGGCCTGGTGGAAAAAATTTGTACAGGAATCACCGTACAATGTTGGATTGGATGCCGCCATCCTGATGAATCCGAAAACGTGGGAAGCCTCAGGACATGTCAAAAACTTTAATGATCCAATGATTGACTGTAAGAATTGCAAATCCCGCTTCCGTGCGGATAAACTGATTGAAGAATATATTCCAGCCGATAAGCTGCCCGGACCGGTTGACGGACTGGATTTTTCAACCATGGAACGATTGATTGAAGAACACAGCATCAAGTGTCCGGAATGCGGAGAACATGATTTTACACAAATCCGGCAGTTTAATCTGATGTTTAAGACCTTTCAGGGGGTAACCGAAACACAAAAAGATGAAATTTTTCTTCGTCCGGAAACGGCTCAGGGTATCTTTGTGAATTTTAAAAACGTCCAGCGAACCATGAGGAAAAAGATACCGTTTGGGATCGGACAGGTCGGCAAGGCGTTCAGAAATGAAATCACACCGGGTAACTTTACGTTCAGAACGCGTGAGTTTGAACAGATGGAACTGGAATTTTTCTGCAAACCGGGTGATGATAAAAAATGGTTTCAATATTGGCGTACGTTTGGCTATGAATGGGTGAAATCACTGAATGTTTCACCGGATCACCTCAGGCTGCGTGATCATGAAAAAGAGGAACTGCCGCATTACAGTAATGCAACGACTGACATTGAATATCTCTTTCCGTTCGGTTGGGGAGAACTGTCGAGTCTGTCCTCACGCACGGATTATGACCTGCGCCGGCATATGGATGTTTCCGGAGAAGATCTTCATTACATTGACCAGAATAATAATGAAAGATACATTCCTTATGTCATTGAGCCTTCACTTGGTGCTGACCGTGTGACGCTGGCTTTCCTTACTGAGGCCTATGAGGAGCAGGAAATTAATGATAAGGAGAGCCGGACCGTTCTCCATTTTCATCCGGCACTGGCCCCTTATAAAGCAGCGGTTCTTCCTCTCTCGAAGAAGCTGGGTGAAAAAACCCGGGCCATTTATCAGCAGCTGGCGAAGGACTTCATGGTTGATTACGATGAGACAGGTTCGATCGGTAAAAGGTATCGCCGGCAGGATGAGATCGGAACACCGTTCTGCGTCACCTATGACTTTGATTCACAGGAGGACGGTAAAGTGACGATACGTGATCGTGACACAATGGAACAGGTGCGTCTGCCAATAGAAGATGTCGCCTCATTTATCAGTGAGAAAACAGCATTCTGAAACAGGAGAAATCCTGTATCCGAGGAGGAATGAATTTATGGCCAAACCGAGGATAGCGTTCGATCTGAATGATATAGTTGAAATGAAGAAGGTACACCCTTGCGGAGAGAACCGATGGAAAGTCATCCGCATGGGTGCAGATATACGCATTAAATGCCTGGGGTGCGGGCACAGTGTGATGATGCCCAGAGCAGAGTTTCAGAAAAAGATTAAAAAAGTTTTGGAACACGGAGCCGATGAAAATCAGAAAAATGCAGATGAATCCTCATTTTTATGAAGAACCGGCTGGACTTTCAGGCAGGGTCTGTACTTGATGAGGACCGTGCAATGGTCAGAAACAGACGAACGTGATTAATGAAACAAGGATCTTGTGATCCGGGGAGTGACTATTCATGAGTTTGACAACAGGAATCGTCGGCCTGCCGAATGTTGGCAAATCAACATTGTTTAATGCCATTACACAGGCGGGTGCGGAGATGGCGAATTATCCATTTTGTACCATTGAACCGAATGTCGGGATTGTGAGTGTACCGGATAACCGGCTGGATCAGCTTACGGAAATGTATCATCCGAAACGTACAGTTCCAACAACATTTGAGTTTACTGATATTGCAGGGCTGGTGAAGGGTGCCAGCAAAGGTGAAGGACTCGGCAATCAGTTTCTGGCGAATATCCGTCAGGTTGATGCCATCTCTCACGTTGTTCGCTGCTTTGATGATAAAAATATTACACATGTAACCGGCAAGATCGATCCGATTGATGATATAGAAACAATCAATCTCGAATTAATTCTGGCGGATCTGGAACAGATTACTAAGCGTCTTGACCGGGTCCAGAAACTTGCAAATCAGAAAGAGAAGCAGGCGATCATTGAATTATCCGCTTTGAATAAGCTGAAAGCGGCTTTTGATGCGGGGAAGCCGGCCCGTCACGTTGATTTAACGGACGAAGAGGAAGCAGCTATTAAGCCATTTAACCTGCTGACCAGAAAACCTGTTCTGTATGTCGCAAATATCTCAGAAGACGATGTGGCGAAACCAGACGAGAATCCTCATGTCCGGGCAGTCAAAGATTATGCAGAAAAAGACGGTGCTGAAGTCATTGCTATTTCAGCCCGTATTGAATCGGAAATCGCCGAGCTGGATCCCGATGAAAAACAGGCTTTTCTTCAGGATCTGGGGCTTAAAACTTCCGGCCTTGACCGACTGATTGCGAAATCTTATCAGCTGCTGGGGCTGGCGACTTACTTTACAGCGGGCGAAAAGGAAGTACGTGCCTGGACGTTCAGAAGGGGAACAAAAGCGCCACAGGCCGCAGGAATCATTCATTCGGACTTTGAACGGGGATTTATCCGCGCGGAGATCGTTTCATATGATGATCTGATTTCAGCCGGATCGGAAACGGCAGCAAGAGAACAGGGACACCTGCGCCTGGAAGGCAAGGATTATGTGATGCAGGACGGCGATATCGTCAACTTCAGATTTAATGTCTGAAGTAGCGCGTGGCGATTCGGGAAAAGGATCAGAAAGACCGTGGCCTTACTGGATACGTATGAAAGCCAGCTGGATGAGGATGAGCGGATCAAACAGGTGGAGAAACTCTGAACGTACCTGACGCGGTACTGAGAGCACCTGTTTGGCTGACGTGAAGTGCTGACTCAGGAGGGGTAAGCGCAGTGCGCCGGCCATCTGGCGGGTGTACATTTTCAGAAAGTTTCATCTTCTGTCTGATGCGAGATTCCGAGAAAACCCTGACACATGCCTTCCTTCTCGAGCAAAAAGGTAACAACGAAAACAGGATCTGCTGCCGCTATCGGCTGACCGACGACGACAGAACGTCCGGCAGGCATCTGTGAAAATGCTGAATGAAGAAAGTGCGTCTTATCCGATGGACTTTCGGATGATTCAGCCGTTGAAAAATATCTCATGTTTTCCGGAAATGCGTCTCAAAAAACAGGCGGCGGGCATTCAGTTCCCCAGCGCGCTTTATGGTTGTGTGTCCGTCGGGCCTTGCGCCTTTATGTAAGCCGCCTGATCCGGTTCCGATTGCAAGGGAGGCATAACAAACAATCAACGTAGTCTGCATGACTGAATTCTGTGATACGGAAACCTTTTCCACTGTGCTTTTCACAATCAATCTGGGAGGAGCTGAGGCATGGTGATGTCGACGATTCTGTCGGCCGTTTTTTCTTTTATCGCGACAAGCATCGATTACGTGATTATATTAGTCGTCCTTTTTTCGGAATTTAAGAAGAAAAAAGGCGCGACAAGAGACATCGCGCTCGGACAATATGCAGGAATTACTGTTTTACTTGTGGTCAGCGTGCTGGCGGCATTCGGCCTCGCTTATGTGCCGCAGCGATGGGTCGGCCTGCTCGGCTTCGTGCCGATGTATCTGGGGCTGAAAGTCTGGTTCGGCGGCGGGGAAGACGACGAAGGCGAAGAAGAGGAAATCATTGAATCAAGCCATAGATTCAGCAAACTGGCTCTGAGTGTTACCGCCATCTCACTGGCAGCGGGCGGCGATAATCTCGGGGTATATATTCCGCTATTTACCACTTTAAATTTGTTTGATCTCGTTCTTACTATTGTGATCTATTATCTGATGGCGGCAGTTCTGCTTGCCTTCAGCCGCAGCCTGACCGCGATCAGAGGCGTTTCAGAAACTGTTGAAAAATATGAAAAGTTCATCGTTCCGGTCGTTTTCGTCGCACTCGGGTTCATGATCCTGTTCGAAAACGGGACGCTCGTTCTCTGACACCGGGTCAACTTTTTTAGCAGACCAATAACAGATCCGCTGCTGTTTCCATCCGTGCCCGTTTTTACCAGTTTAAGAAAGCGGATACTCGATGAAGCGCGGCGAAAATAAGCATCGATCTGTTGTTGCAAGGTCGGGGACAGACCGAAAAAGAAAAGACATTGCCGGTTGCGATCCGATGTTTATCGGCGGCTGATTTTTAACTGCTTATTTTCATACAATAGAGCGATTGCTGGCATCCGTCGTTCTGCTTACGCCAGCGCTACGACCCCGTCCTTTCTTTTAATGTTCTTTTTTCCGGATGGAAGAGGCAGGATGCCTGGCATGTACTGTGCGAAGCCATGTCCAGACGGTCATTCCGACGATTGCGACGAGCACCCATTTAGCTGTGAAGATCAGCAGTGACAGAAGGCCGATACCAAGAAAAACAGAGCTCCATCGTATCCATTTTTCCTCCAGAAGGCGAAAAGCTGCCACAAGGCCGAGAAAAGCATTGCCGAGAAAAAATGTGTTGGCGATGGCGATGATCTGAACGAGGGTGATCAGCCGCAACTCGGCCAGCAGAAAAACTGTCAGGTGGACGGAGAACATAACGCTGAGCGCGGCAACGGGTACACCTTTTTTATTCCGATAAGCAAGAGGCGCCGGAAAGATACCTTTGTCGGCTTGAGCAGCGATAAGCCGGGAGACGCCGCCGATGACCATTATAACGGTGCTCAAACATAACGCGGCCGTGATCAGGGCGATCAACGGTTTTGCCTGGGAGCCGAAAAGAGAGCTAAGAATGAGATCCAGTTTTCCGCTGACGGGGACATGAAGCTTTTCCGGATCCACCCACTGCACAGCCGCCGCGACGGTCAGCGAGACAACGGCGATAACAAGACAGCTAAATATAATTGCCCGGTGAATCGTTTTTTTCGGCTGTCTGACTTCTCCGGTGTAGTTGCCGATAACCTCCCATCCGACAAGGCACCAGAACAGGAGTAGCAGGCTGTAGCCAAAAGCCGGCAGCTGGAACGGCGTCGAAAAGTCGATGCGTCCGCGGGCAACAAGCAGGGAATGGAGGGCACCGCTGACGAGGAGTAAAGTAATCGAACTGGACAGGATCAGCGAAAGCCTGCCCAGCGACGCGATGCTCATCGAAACAGCCGCATAGACAAGCATCAGCAACGCCAATAAGATAAAGGGACTGTCTTTCCCAGTCCACAGGCTGAGATAATCGGAAGCGGTGCTCAGCACGGCAATCGGCCCAAGACATACCGCGATGATCAGAAACATGGCGCCGAGATTTCGAAACGGTTTGCCGAGCGCCTGTTCGACGGCTTGCGCCGCCCCTGAATCACCTGGAAACCGAATGTACAATCTGCCAAACACGGCAGCAAACACAAAACTGACGATCATCGTCAGAAGCCAGGCTACGAGCGCGTAATCTCCGATCGTCCGGAAGATCAGCGGTGGAAGAATGATGATGCCGGATCCGAGAATCGGACCGATGATCAGTCCGCTCAGCAGGATCGGGCCGATTTTTTTCTTCCGCATGTCTTTCATCCCCCCTGTTTTTTCTTGAACCTTTTCATCTTTCGCAATATATTAAGTGTAACAGTGGTTTTTCAATCGGTAAAACGGATAATTTCGAATAAAACGATCGATAATTTCAATGAAACAAGCGGAAGGAGGATTCATCACGTGGAGATACGCCAGCTGCAGACGTTTATCACGGTAACCGACGTCAGGGGATTCAGCCGGGCTGCCGACAGCCTTGGCTACGCACAGTCAAGCATAACGGCACAAATACAGGGGCTGGAAGCGGAGATCGGGATACCTTTGTTTAACCGGCTCGGTAAAAAAATTACACTGACTGAAGCAGGAAAGCGGCTGCTCCCTTATGCCCGCCAAATCGTTGCGCTGCACGATTCGGCTCTGGCACAGACAAAAGAAAGCGGCATTCCGTCCGGAAAGATCGTGATCGGAGCCCCGGAATCACTCGCTGCTTATCGACTGCCCGCGGTGATTGACGCGTACCGCAGGCGCTATCCCCATGTGAAAATCATTTTGAAGCCGGGGATGTGCCAGCAACTGAGAGAGGAAGCAAAAAATGGTGAACTGGATGTTGCCTTTCTCCTGCAGGAAGAAGCGACGTTTCCCGATCTTCACACGGAAGTGCTCGTTCGCGAACCGATGGTGCTGATTGCCCCGCCACAGCATCCGTTAACGAAATCGGCGCGGCTCCGGCCAGCCGATCTCCAGGAAGAGCCCATTCTTTCAACGGAGCCGGGTTGCCGCTATCGGGAGTTGTTTGAAAGTTACATGAACCGGTGCGGAACGCCTGTCAGGACCGATCTGGAATTCTGGAATATCGAAGCAATCAAACAGTGTGTCATGTGCGGACTCGGCATTGCGTACTTGCCCTATGTAACGGTGAAATCAGAAATCAGGCAAAACAGACTGGTCGTTCTGCCGTGGCAGGACGATATCGTTCCGGTTGCGACCCAGCTCGTCTATCATCAATCAAAGTGGCTGTCCTCTGCCCTGCAGGCGTTTCTCCGGATGCTGCGTGTAAATGCACAGATGTGGCGGGAAGAAGTTGCCGATTTCGATCCGACCGGTTCACTGAGTAAAGGCAGTGGCTGATTCGTTCCGGACGAATACCTCATCCATAGTGGCAAGCATCGAGATGATCGCCATGAGTAACAGAAAGCACGTAAAAAGCGACGACAAAATGAGATATGAAAGGCTGTACCGTTTACAGCAAGACAACACAACGATGAGAATACCCGGCACGACAGAATCGGCCGCCCAATTTTTCTTGCATTGAAAGATAAAGTATGCTATCATTTTAATCTATGAGTGAGTAAACTTGCTCTCTGCTCCGTTGAGGGGCCGCTTAGTCCAAAGGGAGGTGAAAATCGTGCGCAAATATGAAATACTGTACATCCTGCGTCCGGATTTGGAAGACGATCAGGAAAAAGCCGTTAAGGAAAAGGTTGCTTCCATCCTGACGGATAATGGCGCCGAAATCAATGATGTCAAGGAAATGGGCAAACGCCGACTGGCCTATGAGATCAATGATTATAATACCGGTGTCTATGTTGATTTGTTTGTAACAGCCGACAATAAAGCAACCTAGAATATTCATGGCCCGCGGTATGAACTTTACTTGTCGTTGAGCCACCAAGGTTTACAGCGATTTTCACTTTTCACCTGAAAAGTGAAAAAAGGAAATGAAAAAGGAGCTCATTCCTTGTATGATTAAGTTAAGCGAAAACAAACATACAGGGGGCTCCTCATATGTCCAGTGTAAAGGAATCAACGTTCCACTTCAATAAAAAGATTAAGGCCAGTTTCTCAGGCGGCGCGCTTTCTTCTGATTCCGGCTTATTACTTTATCGAGAATTCGATGAAAAGACTGGCCTCAGTGAGTTGATCCAGGAAAAACTGTACGTGAACGATCCGGTCACTCATGCCAGGCACACCAACCCAAAGGTGGTGATTCAGAAAATCTATCAGCACCTGGCTGGCTATCACACCGACGACCAGGCCGATGAGTTGGGAACAGATCCCATATTCACGACCCTGCTTGAGAAGAAGCACCTGGCTTCCCAACCGCGGCTGTCCCGCTTTAATCAACGCGTGGATGCCGACACCGTTCAATCGCTGGAAGCCGTCAATCAAGCTTACCTGGATCGACTCTATGCCCTCAGGCCCAGTCAGCAGGTAGTGCTTGACGTGGATTCAGCCAATTTTGAGACCGCCGGGCATCAGGAAGGGACGGCCTACAATGCCCATTACCAGGACACCGGCTACCATCCGCTTCTCCTGTTTGACTCGCTGACCGGCTACTGCCTGAAAGCCGAACTACGTTCCGGCAATGTCTACACCTCCCGTGGTGTCGTCGATTTTATCCGTCCGGTGCTGGCACACTATCGCTCGCTCAATCCCGGACAGGATCTGGCCGTCCGGGGAGACAGTGGCTTCGCCGTTCCCGGGCTGTACAGCTTGTGTGAGGAAAAAGAGGTTTTTTACGCCATCCGTTTGAAGGCCAACCCCCGGTTGGCTGAAAAAGCACAGCGGCTTGTGGAAGCCCGTCAGAAAAAGCACGCCATGCCAGTCGGTTCTTCAGTCGTGTTTTATCGTGAATTTCAGTACCAGGCGGCTTCCTGGGATCAGGCCCGGCGAGTTGTTGTGAAACTGGAGCGCCCGGAAGGTGAGCTCTTTTTCCAGCCGACCTTTATTGTCACGAATATGAGCCTTCCCGCTAAACGCGTCATTAAATTCTATCAAAACCGGGGCACGATGGAAAACCTGATCAAGGAAGGCAAGAACGGTTTTGCCTTTGATCAGCTGAGCAGCACCCGTTTTGAAGCCAACGCGGTGAAACTGCAGATTCGTATGCTGGCAAGCAATATTGAAGCCGGGTTTCGCCTGCTCTGTCTGCCGAAATCCGCTAAAAAGAAGCGGCTTTGTATGGATACTGTGCGCCTTCGCCTGATCAAGATTGCCGGCAGGCTCGTTCATTCCGGCCGTTCGCTCATTTTCCGACTCTGCAGTCACTGTCTTTACCAAAAGGTCTTCCGGCAGACGCTGGATCAAATCCATCGGTTGCCGGCATTGGCATAGTGTCCAGACCATCAATCTTAAAAAATTCAGAATTTCTGTTGGAAACGACGGGATTCGTCTGCCCTGAAAACGAGAAAATGGCTGTCCGCATGTTCCATGCGGGCCAACAGGCATTCAAAATCATCGTTAAGTTGTTCGCTTAGTAAAAATCTGTAAAATCCTTTGCGAAATTACCACCTAAACCATAGAAAATAAGCTGCTATGAATAATTCAGGAAGCAATTAATGAATTTGATCGTCTTGTGAAAATCAATGATGATGTCATTCGATTTATGACCATTAAAGACGAACGCAAGCCGGAAGAAGTAAAATAAAACAGGAATCGGGGGGATTCTGTTGATTAATCGGGTCGTGCTTGTCGGACGGCTTACCAAAACTCCGGAACTCCGTTATACACCAAATGGAGTGGCTGTAACAAGTTTTACCCTTGCTGTGGACCGTCCGTTTTCAAATCAGCAGGGTGAACGTGAAGCAGATTTTATTCCGGTAGTTGTCTGGCGCAGACAGGCAGAGAATGTGGCGAATTTCCTGAACAAGGGAAGTCTGGCTGGTGTCGACGGACGGATCCAGACACGCAATTATGAAAATAATGAAGGCCGGAGAGTATATGTGACCGAAGTCGTTGCCGACAGTGTTCAGTTTCTTGAACCCAAGGGTGCAAGACACAATGGTACTAATAACGGAGGGAATGCCGCTCCTGCCCCCACAGGAGATCATAACGGCTACGCCTCGCAGAAACAACAAGCGAGGCGCCCGAATGAAAATGGCAACAGTGATCAGAATGCCCCTTCTTTTGACGATCCCTTCGCAAATGACAGCAAACCAATCAATATATCGGATGATGATCTGCCGTTCTGACAGGCATCCGACGAATAAAAGAGGAGGTGCACGGATATGGGTATGCGCAGATCTCGCGGTAAACGCCGTAAAGTATGCTATTTCACAGTAAATCACATTACTTATATTGATTATAAAGATGTTGATCTGCTGAGAAGGTTCATTTCCGAGCGAGGAAAGATCCTGCCCCGTCGTGTAACAGGAACCAGTGCGAAGTACCAGCGTCCGCTGACCAGAGCGATTAAACGCGCCCGTCAGATGGCCCTGCTTCCCTATACAGCGGAATAAACAGATAAAAAAGCAGTGGCAGCCAAAAAGGCTGCCGCTGCTTTTTTAAAGTATCAGAAAAACGAATCCTCTGGCGGCGTCTGCGGTTTGCCGGTCAGCAATGTTCCTTAATAATAAGGAGCCATCATCAGATAGACAACGACGCCTGTCAGGCTGACATAGAGCCAAATTGGCATGGTCCAGCGAACAATCCGTTTATGCTTTCGCACCTGCATCGTCCAGCCCCAGACCGTTGCAAACGGAGCAAGGAAAACAACCAGGGCGGCAAGTGTACTGTGCGTAATCAGAATAAAAAAGTAAATCGGGCGAACCGATCCGGTACCGCCGAAGTGTGCAGGCGGGGCAATAAAATGAAAGGAAAGATATGACAAAAGGAACAGAAAGGTTGTCGTGAAGGCAGCAAGAATAAATCCGCGGTGCAGATTAATCTTTTTTTTCTTAATGGCAATAAGTGCGGCGACAAGAAAAATAAAGGTAAAACTGTTAAATACGGCGTTAAGTTTAGGAAGAATATAAATATCGTCGTTCACTTTCCCCTGATAGCCAATAAATGGTGCAAAAAACAACAGCAAAATGGCGACATTGGCAAGGATTGCGAAAGTGATGATCGGGAGGGCGTAATTCTTCCCTTTTTTGTCATGTATGCGTTCAGTGTCTGCCCTTTGTATCCTTTTATCCATTATGACTCTCCTTAACTTTCAGATTAACATTCAATCTCACTTTCTATGATAGGGGAGAACCGTAATGGAAGCAAGAAGAAGCCTCAGGGGTTATCTTTGTTTTCAGAAAGCAGATTTGTCGTAATTTCTTTGATCCGTTTCTGCTCGGTTGTTTCCTCTTCAATCAATTCTTTCAGGATCACATGGATAAAATAGGAGACTGACGGCATTTCTCTGAATTTGATAATCGAGGACAGAGCTTCCTGATAAATCTGGAAAAACAGGGGCTCAGGGTTTCCCTTCTGTATTTCGCCGTATGCTTCATAAAGCAGATCGATCTTATCAGCAACGGACAGGATGCGTCCTTCGAGTGAATCGTCTTTTCCTTCTTTAAATCGGCTTTCATAGACTTTCCTGAATTCAGGAGGAAACTGATGATCCAGAAATTCCTGTGTCATGGAACCTTCCACCTGAGAGAAAAGCTCTCTTAATTTAGGGAGTGCATATTTGACCGGGGTTTTAATATCCCCTGTGAACAGTTCGGAATAATCATGATTAATAGCCCGTTCATAGACTTTTTTCCAGTCTACCGTGTGACCGCTTTGATCTTCTACTGTCGCGAGAAACTGAGCGATTGTCGCGACTTTAAAAGAATGACTGGCAACGGAATGCTCCTGATACTTGAAAACGCCCGGGCAGCGATAAATACCTTCCAGGTCCGAAAGGCTTTGAAAATATTTATGAATGCCCATCATTAATTCCCCCTTTCATATCATGTCTGTGTACTCTGAATAAATAATTCTGATCAGTATAGACTTCATCAGGAAAAGAGTCAACGGGTTTGTTCTGTTTCGAACTTTTTACGATGTTGATTTTTTCTTTTTTATCTCAAACAGGAATCCGTTATTTTTCGCATTGTCAAAGCTTTGCCTGCTGATTTTGTTAGATTTTCTCATGATTTTTGAAGTGATTCCCGAATGAGCTGAAAAAAGGCAGACGGCTCCTGTTATCCACAATTTTGGTTTTTAAAATGGCTGGTGATGGGGTTATCCACATGTGGATAACTTTTCAGACGGTAACCCGGCTTCTCATTTTTTCCGATTGTTTTTCTTTGATACGTTTCAGAGCCTGCCAGCATCACGAGAGAGCCGGTCCGCATCGGATATGCATTTTTGTCATGCCTCGGATTGTGTGCACTTCAAAACCGGGGGAAGCGCCCAGCCGACTGCTGACTCGCTCAACGGCTGTCCGTTTATTGTAGAGCCGTTGCGGCTTATAGTTCGCCCGATCAACAGGCGTGAAGACACGCCGATTGTCGGAAAATGACACCCTCATACCCTGAGTGATCAGGCATGAGGCTGGCCTCTTACAGGTGAGTCCTTACCGTTTGGCCGGGCCAATCTTCTTCAGCGTATTGTGAATCCTTTCAAAGTAGCCATAGGCTATGTCCCGTCTTGGAGAGCTTTCATCCCACTTTCCTTTAAATAGGATGTTTTGTGCTTAGAGCAAAAAGTAAAATAAGCGGATACTTTCCGGTTAGGGGCAGAACGGCACGCTTTTCGGAGGGGAGATAAGCAGAATTTTTTCCGATTAGGCCAGGCAAAAAGCTCCTTTATCCCGTTTCTCTAGTCAATAGGCGGAATCTCTCCACCTATTTTAGTTATTCATAAATTTAATTACCGAGTAAGTAGAATTTTTCCGTCTATTCATCTGACCATGCGCTTAACTGATCCCCCAACCGATAAGAGCACATCTCAGGAAACCTCCACCTGTATTTTTCATCATGTTGGGATAAATTTCCCCGATCGTCCCAGATTTTTGATCATACGACTTCAGAATTTCCCCTGTTTTGGGAGAAAATAATTTCAGAATTCCTTATCATCCCTTTTAATCCACATTGCAATCAGCTTTCCATTTCTTAAGAAGTATGACGGATAGACGGTTGAGAAAAGCCGGGTCACTGGCCGCGTCTGCAGCTTGTCGGTCAACAGGTTCTCTTTAATATCCGGCACTTTTTCTGACGGATTGATTCAGCCGGCTGATGTTCGCCATGACAGCGCCACTGTCTAAAAGCGGCAGTTCTTTATCCTTCAGGAGGACCTTTTTTGATCGGAGGGGCAGATCACAGGCATATAGTTGTTCAGAAGAAAAGGAAATCGTGTCCCGGACAGCGTCTGCTTCAAGGGCACAGGCCCCGGAAGCAGACTGGCAGATGATGTATTTTTTATCCTCCGGCTTCAGTGCAGGGGAATATCCCGCCTCTAACAGTCCGGAAAGATCGAACAGAGGAAGCACTTCGCCTCTGTTTAGAATCAGTCCTGCAAAACAGGGATGCGTGACCGGAACATCAATTGCAGGAATGGGTTCAAGAATTTCCCGAACGTCACGTATCAGGAGTCCGACTGTTATGTCGCCGATGAGTAAGGTAAGGGCGACGTGGGTTGTTGTATCTGATGACATCAGTTGCACCTTCTGTTCATAATTTGATTCTTTATCACCTGTAGAATATATCGGTGTGTCATCGGATAATGATTATTTTTTTAAATCAGGAACAGAATCGGGTTCGACAATTTTCTTTCCCTCATACCAGGGATTGATGTGGATCAGGACTTCTTCTACATCAGGAAATTTCGCCATGATTTTTTTGCGAATCTCCTCTGTAATGTCGTCACCTTCCTGAATATTCAGGGAGGCGGGCAGACGGATCTGGGCATCAATCAGGATAACGTTACCGTGTTCCCTTGCCCGCAGAATATCGATCTTTTTTACTTCCGGAAAAGAAAGAAAGACCGCTTTGTACTTTTCCTGTATGTCTTCATCGACACTGCTGTCCATAAGCACATTGGTCGTTTTTTTTATCATAATCACAGCAATTCTCAGTACGAGAAAAGAAACGACAATGCCGGCAACAGGGTCGCAATAATGTGAATAAGGCAATCCCAGAATCTGACCGATCCATCCGATACCCAGTCCGACGGCAGCGGCAGATGAGGCATAGATATCGGCCAGATGATCAGAAGCAGTCGCCCGCAGGCTTTTGCTGTGATAAGCTAAAGCTGCTTTATTTGTATAAATATACAGGAACCATTTCCAGACAGCAGAGACAGCAGCTGCAGCAAACGCCCACACGCTGACGGGTGAAGCCGGTTCGAAAAGGGCCCTGACGGCATCAAAGATCAGAAATGCTGCAGCAGCAATGAGTATCAGAGCAACAAAGGCAGAAGAGATATCTTCCGCCTTGCCATGCCCGTAAGGATGTTCGATGTCGGCGGGATGGTTCGACCATTTCATTGATCCAATGGTTGCGACAGACGCGATCACATCCCCTCCGTTATGAACACCGTCGGCGACGAGTGCGGTACTGTGGAAAAAGATACCGAAGACAATCTTGATCACAGTCAGAAAAAAGTTGCTGATCAGGCTGACCCATGCGGCGAACAGGGCTTTTGGACCTTCATAGGGCATGATTATTCACCCCGCTCACAAAGTTTGCCTGAGGCAAATTATTCATCATAAAAGACAATCCGATTTCGAATTGTCTTTTAAAAGATATATTTTGTTTATATTTATTCATATCCGCATACATACGGCATCAGCTCTCCAGAATTGCCGACAAACGGTCGGAACGTAAAAACACCCGCTTCAGTATTTCATACCGGCGACGGGCTTCATGTAAAACGCTTTCTTAATTATATTATCGAGACTATTATACACATGATACAGAGAAAAGACAAGGCAGAGGAATCGCCCTCTTCGTAAGGCTTCCAATCGGTCCTGTTTTTATATTATAATGAAACTTATGGGCAGTATCCGTTAATCTGCCTGATCATTCCAGGAAATGGCTCGTTTAGATCCCGTAGCAGACTGCCAGTAAAATGGTTATGTTGTACGTCCGTTCCTGTACAGAGGTGCCTGATAATGAAGAATAAAAACGCCCTGTTTCATGGGCTTTTGACACTCTTGTTTCTGAGTCTGTTACTGATTGTAACGGTATATGTGCCAGCTGTCTCTTTGCTGACAATCTGGCTGATACCGGTTCCACTCATGTATCTCACAGCAAAATTTAGCTGGCCATATGGATTGGCCGGGTTCATTGCTGCAGCGGCGGTCCTGCTTATTATTCTGCCTGGACCGGGAGCTGTCATTCCGATCTTTTTCATGATCATTGGGTGTGTCATGGGAGAGATTATCCATCGTAAGAAGCCCGCATTTGCCGTCCTTCTGGGAGGAAGTCTTGCCAGTATTGCCGTTCTGATTTTGTATCTGGCCTTTTCCGTTCTTGTCATGAAATTCAATCCCATTACGGCATTTAAAGATATTGCGTCGCAGTCTATTGAACTTTCACTGAATCAGTTCGGCTCCCTTCTGAATCAGGATAAAGGGAAACTGCTTGAATTTTACAGAAACCAGCTGGATTATCTGGGTTATCTGGCGCCCTCATTGCTCGTCATGATCGGCGTTTTTTACTCGCTTATTGTTGAGCTGATCGCCCTTCCCCTTCTCAGGTTGCTGAAGGTGGATGTCCCCGGATGGATCCCTTTTCGGTCATGGCAGGTTCCGAGGAGCCTGATCTGGCTTTATCTGTTCGTCCTGGTTATCCAGTTATTCGTGCCGGCTGAGTCTGGAACATCATTCTATACGGCCCTGATTAATATAGAGTTTGTGTTCCAGATTTTACTTGCTATCCAGGGGCTGAGTTTTATTTTTTATTTTATGTACGTGAAAAAAGTGCCCATTGCCGTACCCATCCTCATAACAGTCGTTGTTCTGATTTTCAGTTTTCCACTGCTGCAATTGGTGTGGATATTGGGTATAATTGACCTTGGTTTCAACCTGCGCAAACGTATCCGCGGGAAACAGTAAAGTAAGGAAAATGAATCATGCGAAACAGGCGGAATATGGGCCTCAGGAGCTGAATAGACGTGTCAAATAAATTTAAACATCGATGGCGCAGCGACCTGCTTATTATCCTGGGTGTGCTGTGTCTTCTCTTTATCACATTCACGGCGTTCCTGAACTGGATGCTTGCTCTGGCCGGACTGGTTATTCTCGCCCTTGCCATCACCTGGTTTATTTTTAATGAAACGCAATTTGATAAAGAACTGATTGAGTATGTTGCCGGACTCTCTTACCGACTGAAAAAAGTCGGAGGTGAGGCACTGCTGCAAATGCCGATTGGTATTATCCTGTACGATGATACAGGAGAGATCGAGTGGTGCAATCCGGAAATGGACACCATTGCCGGAAGTCATACGACGCACATAGGTAAAGCCCTTGATGATATTTCCGGTGAGATTAATCAACTCATTTTGTCGGATAAAGACTCGGATATTCTTACGATAAGGGACAGGAAGTACAGGGTACGGCTGAGACGGGATGACCGTCTGCTCTATTTTGCCGATATCACAGATGTTCTTGAAATTAAGAAGAATTATTATAATGAACAATCGGTTCTTGCCCTTATTTTTCTTGATAATTATGACGAAGTGACACAGGGGCTGGAGGATCAGGTCAGGAGCACAATAAATAATGAAGCGACTTCCCTGATTAAAGCCTGGGCACAGCATTACGGGATCTATTTGCGCCGTACTGCCTCCGACCGCTTTCTTGCGGTGATGAATGAAAAACTGTTAAAACATGTAGAAGCAGATCATTTTTCCATTCTTGATCAGGTACGTAAAGTCACGGTACCATTAAGTCATATTCCTTTGACACTCAGTATCGGTGTCGGGGCGGGTGCGGAATCACTTGAGGAACTGGGCACGTACAGTCAGTCGGCACTTGATCTCGGGCTGGGTCGTGGCGGTGACCAGGCCGTGATTAAAAGGCCGGACGGAAATGTGAAGTTTTATGGTGGAAAATCTAACCCGATTGAAAAAAGGACCCGTGTCCGTGCCAGGGTCATCTCCCATGCTCTGTCCGAACTGATGCTGGAAAGCGATCAGGTGATGATTATGGGCCATCAGGCACCGGATCTTGACGCCATCGGTTCCTGCATCGGATTGTTGAAAATTGCCCATGCCAACGGCCGGAGCGCGAAAATAGTGATGGATCGTCAGAAAAATGTCACAGGTGTTGCCCGACTGCTTGACGAAATAAAAAAGCACAAAAATCTGTGGACAAGCTTCATCTCTGCAGAGCAGGCCCATGCCGAAGTCACCAGGCGGACGCTCGTGATTGTTGCAGATACGCACAGGCCGTCGATGGTCGTCGACCGGACACTGCTTGATGATGTTCACCGGGTGGTTGGGATTGATCATCATCGGCGCGCTGAGGAATTTGTAAAAGATCCTGTCCTGGTTTATATGGAGCCCTATGCCTCGTCGACATCGGAACTGGTGACGGAGCTGCTGGAGTATCAGTCGAATGAGCGTCCACTTGACGTCATTGAAGCGACAGCGATGCTGGGCGGTATTGCCGTTGACACGAAGAATTTCACCCTCCGCACAGGGTTTCGTACATTTGATGCAGCCTCATATCTTCGGGCACATGGCGCAGATACAATTCTTGTTCAGAAATTTTTAAGTGACGATCTTGAGCAGTTTAACCAGCGTGCCGCACTCATCCACAGGACAAAGATCTATCGCCCGAAAGTTGCGATTGTGACTGGTGATCAGGACAAGACCTATGATCAGGTGCTGCTTGCCCAGACAGCAGATACACTGCTGATGCTGGAAGGAATCAGGACCTCTTTTGTCATTGGTATGAGAGAGGATGGGAAAGTGGGTATCAGTGCCCGCTCGCTCGGTGATATGAATGTCCAGATCATAATGGAGAGTCTTGGGGGCGGCGGTCATTTAAATACTGCTGCGACACAGCTCGAACACGAGAGCGTCTCATCGGCGGAAGAAAAAGTGAAACAGGCGATTGACCGTTATATTGAAGGAGGTTTGTCATAAATGAAAGTCATTTTTGTGAAAGACGTGAAAGGAAAAGGCCGTTCAGGCGAAATCAAAGAGGTCTCTGAAGGCTATGCCCGCAATTATCTGTTTCCACAGAATCTGGCTGTCGCGGCAAATAAAAGCAGCCTGAGCCAGCTTGCTGCAAGAAAGAGGAAAAAGAAACAGAATGAAGAAAAAGAACGTCAGGAAGCTGAATCATTGAAAGCAAAAATCGAAAAAGTAACCGTTGAGCTGCAGGCAAAATCAGGTGAAGGAGGCAGATTGTTCGGCTCGATCACGAGTAAACAAATTGCCCAGGCACTGAAAAAGATGGATATCACCATTGATAAAAGAAAGATCGACCTCGCTGAGCCGATTCGTTCACTTGGATACACGGATGTTCCGCTGAAACTGCACCCGGATGTAACAGCAAAGGTTAAGGTACATGTGCAAGAACAGTAAAATGTCTGAAACAATATTTTTTTCATGCTTCAAGACCTGAGAGTGGGTGCCTAAGGGAGGAGAAAGAAAATGAGTGATTTATTTGCTGACCGGACTCCTCCGCACAATACGGAAGCGGAGCAGGCGGTGCTGGGTGCCATATTTCTGGAACCCGCGGCAGTCGTCACAGCTTCAGAGCTTCTCGTACCCGAGGATTTTTACCATACCGGCAATCAGCTGATCTTTTCCGTTATGCTGAGTCTGTCTGATCGAAATGAGCCGGTTGACGTTGTCACAGTGACCAACGCTCTGCAGACGGGAAAACACCTCGAAGAAGTTGGCGGGGTCTCCTATCTTGCGGATTTGGCCGGTTCAGCGCCGACAGCAGCAAATATTGAATACTACTGTCATATTGTTGCGGAAAAATCACTGCTCCGCCGGCTGATCCGTACAGCCACACACATCGTTTCCGATGGCTATACCCGGGATGATGATGTGGAGACGATCGTTGACGATGCCGAACGGGAGATCCTTGAAGTCTCCGAACGGAAGCGGGCCGGTGAATTCCGCCCGATCAAAGATGTCCTGATCGAAACATACGATAATATCGAAGCATTGCACAGTCGTAAAGACGATGTGACGGGAACACCAACGGGATTCATGGAACTGGACCGGATGACTGCCGGCTTTCAGAAAAGTGATCTCATTATTGTTGCCGCCCGCCCATCCGTAGGTAAGACGGCCTTTGCCTTGAATATTGCTCAGAATGTGGCCACGAAAAGTGATGCCAATGTAGCGATTTTCAGTCTGGAAATGGGCGCCCGTCAGCTGGCCATGCGTATGCTCTGTGCTGAAGGAAATATCGATGCCCAGAAGCTGCGTACAGGAAACCTTGAAGATGATGACTGGCAAAAACTGACAATGGCGATGGGCAGCCTGTCGCGTGCCGGAATCTATATTGACGATTCACCGGGATCCGGGTTAATGATATACGGGCAAAATGCCGGAGACTTAAGCAGGAAAAAGGACTGGATCTTGTGATCATTGACTATCTTCAGCTGATTACGGGGACAGGCAGCATGCATCGCCAGGAAAACCGGCAGCAGGAAGTGTCCGAGATTTCCCGGACACTAAAAGCTATGGCACGTGAACTGGATGTGCCGGTCATTGCCCTGTCACAGCTCTCAAGAGGTGTAGAAGCACGTCAGGACAAGCGCCCCATGATGAGCGATATCCGCGAATCAGGCAGTATCGAGCAGGATGCCGATGTCGTCGCTTTTCTCTATCGGGACGATTATTACAATAAAGAAAGCGAAAAACAAAACATTATCGAAATTATAATTGCCAAACAGCGTAATGGTCCGGTAGGCACCGTCGAGCTGGCTTTTATTAAGGAATACAATAAGTTTGTCAATATTGACAGGAAACATCAGGACGACATTCCCCGTGGTGCATAAGTCATTTTATCTGCTTTTTGAATGTACAAAAATGAAATATGAAATTTTTGCGGAAGCTACTGCCGGGGGTCAGAGACTTGTCGGCAGGCACCTTTTCTTCGTAATAAATCCGAACGAATCTGGTTTTTTAAATACAAATGTTCGTATTTTGCATTGACTTATACAGAGGAGACCTGTTAGACTGAACAGGGATCTTTGATGCCCGAAATTTACCGGATGTATAAACAAGTTGCAAACTGGAACAGAAATTTTAAATTTTTAAGGATGAGCTAGGGGGCTGGATGGATGTCTTCTGTAGTTGTTGTTGGTGCTCAGTGGGGCGATGAAGGAAAAGGAAAAATCACGGATTACCTTTCGGAAAATTCAGAAGTGGTCTCCCGTTATCAGGGAGGCGACAATGCCGGCCACACGATCGTCTGGAATGGCAAAACGTATAAATTAAGACTGATGCCGTCGGGAATCCTGTATTCTGAAAAAATCTGCGTTCTCGGTAATGGCATGGTGATCAATCCAAAATCGCTCTGCAACGAACTGGACTACATGGAGAAAAGGGGCATACCGACTGATCATCTGCGCATCAGTAATCGCGCACATATCGTACTGCCTTACCATATCAGACTGGATATTCTTGAAGAAGAACGAAAAGGTGCATCAAAAATAGGAACGACTCAGAAAGGGATCGGGCCGGCTTATATGGATAAAGCGGCGAGAACCGGGATTCGAATGGCAGATTTGCTTGAACCGGAGACGTTCAGAGAAAAACTGTTAAGGAATCTGGCACAGAAGAATCGTCTGCTTGAAAAAATGTATGAGAGCGATGGCTTTAATATTGACGATATTTATGGTGAATATCTGGCCTATGGCGAGCGGCTGCGCCACCTCGTCTGTGACACTTCGGCAGTCCTGAATGAAGCTCTGGATGCCGGGCGGCGCGTGCTGTTCGAAGGGGCGCAGGGTTGCATGCTGGATATCGATCAGGGGACCTATCCTTTTGTGACCTCTTCCAATCCGGTTGCCGGGGGTGTGACCATAGGCGCCGGTGTCGGCCCGACAAAGATTAATCATGTTGTGGGCTGCGCAAAGGCTTATACGACACGCGTGGGTGACGGTCCGTTTCCTACTGAACTGACCAATGCCACTGGTGACCGGATTCGTGAGACGGGTCATGAGTATGGAACCGTGACGGGCCGGCCGCGCCGGGTCGGCTGGCTGGATACGGTTGTTCTGCGTCATTCCCGCCGCGTCAGCGGACTGACGGACCTGTCACTGAACTGTGTCGATGTGCTGACCGGGCTTGAGACAGTAAAGATCTGCAAGGCGTACGAATATAACGGCGAAGTGATCCATGAGTTTCCGGCAAGCCTGAAGGTTCTGGCGGCCTGCAAACCGGTTTATGAGGAAATGCCGGGCTGGTCGGAGGACATCACGGGAGCCCGTTCACTTTCTGATCTGCCGCAGAATGCGCGTCACTATATGGAACGCATTTCTCAGCTGTCCGAAGTGCCGTTATCCCTCTTTTCTGTTGGACCCGACCGGTCGCAGACGATTGAAGTGCGCAGTGTTTTTGCCTGAAGAAAAATGAATCTGATTGCAGGCAGAGAAACAGGTGCTGATAAAAAGCTTGCTATTCTTATCCTGGGATGGTACAATATTGTCTGTGCCGCAAAAGGGCAATCAGATTTTATTGTCGCGGGGTGGAGCAGTTCGGTAGCTCGTCGGGCTCATAACCCGAAGGTCGCAGGTTCAAATCCTGCCCCCGCAATTAATGGGTCCGTGGTGTAGTGGTTAACATGCCTGCCTGTCACGCAGGAGATCGGCGGTTCAAATCCGCTCGGACCCGCATTACATATATGGCTCGATAGCTCAGTCGGTAGAGCAGAGGACTGAAAATCCTTGTGTCGGTGGTTCGATTCCGCCTCGAGCCATGTTTCATCGGACATAATATGGCGTGAATGCCTTCGGAACAATTTAAGACCTCCGGATCATCAGGATCCGGAGGTCTTGTTTGTCCTTAAATGTCGTATAAAAGGTTTAGAAGGATGTAGCTAGCCACCGGAGGCGTTATGACAGCCCCGGAATGATTATGGTAAAATGAGTGGGAACATGGAAGGATCCCCGATCCGGAATTCTTTTACCGGAGGCGGATACCTGAAGCAGCTGAGTGATTGATAGATGATTAAAATAGAAAATAAAACGATAAAAAAATGAAGACAGAGGAGGTTCACCGGAATGGACAGCAAGATATTAGTCGTAGATGATGAGCAGCCAATTGCAGATATCCTGCAGTTTAATCTTGAAAAAGAAGGGTATCAGGTCGTCTGTGCTTATGATGGCGGCGAAGCACTCGAGAAGGTGGAACAGGAGCATCCGGATATGGTCCTGCTGGATGTGATGTTGCCGGTAAAAGACGGAATGGAAGTCTGTCGTGAAATACGAAAAAAATATACCATGCCAATCATTATGCTGACGGCGAAAGATTCGGAAATCGACAAGGTCCTCGGGCTTGAAATGGGGGCCGATGACTATGTCACAAAACCGTTCAGCAATCGTGAATTAATTGCCCGGGTGAAAGCCAATCTGAGGCGGCACAAGGCTGAATCAAGTGAACAGAAGAAGGGCAGGGAGAATAATATTGAAATCGGTGACCTGGTTATTCATCTGGATGCTTATGTCGTCACCAAACGGGGTAAGGTCATTGAACTGACCCACCGGGAATTTGAATTGCTGCGTTATCTCGCTGAACACATTGGTCAGGTCATGACCAGAGAAAACCTTCTTCAGACGGTATGGGGTTACGATTACTTTGGTGATGTCCGCACGGTCGACGTCACGGTCCGGCGCCTGCGCGAAAAAATAGAAGATAACCCAAGCCGGCCGGAGTGGATTGTGACCAGACGGGGCGTCGGATATTATCTCAATGCCCCTGACCAGGAGAAGTCGGAATGAATAAAGTCGGTTTTTTTAAATCGATTCAATTTAAAATTGTACTCGTTTACACCCTGCTCATTCTTCTGGCCATGCAGTTAATTGGTGTTTATTTCACTGATCGCCTGAAAACGATGCAGCTCGATAGTTTTGAAGAGACGCTGGTCAGCCAGAGCAACCTGATCGCCGCGAATATCAGTGAGGTCCTGAGAGAAAACAAAGATACAGATACGAGTCCGTCGAATCTTTCAGATCAGATCAGCAGCCAGTTTTCTGATCTGGACAGTGACTTCCGGGAAGTCGAAGTGATTGATCAGAACCGGGTCATTGTCGCAGCGGACAACCAAAGTGCTGTTGGGAAAACGACAACAAACAGCCTGATTCTGCAGGACCTTCGCGCGACATCGACAAACCGATACAGAATGACTAATGGCAGCAGTGGTGAGCGCGTTAATATTGTCACTGTCCCCATCGTGGTGGGAAATCAGCATTATGGCGTGCTCTATGTGGAAAAAAGTTTTGAAGGAGTTTACGATCAGCTGCGGGAAATCAATCAGATCCTCGCTGCAGCGACTATTTTCTCCCTTCTTGTGACGGCCGTTCTTGGCTTTTTTCTGTCCAGAACCGTCACGAAGCCACTTGTACAGATGCAGCGACAGGTTCTCGCCGTGTCGCAGGGAAACTTTAATCGAAAAGTGGAAATGACGGAAAAAGATGAAATTGGACAGCTGGCGGCTTCATTTAATAACATGACGGCAAAATTACGTGAAGCAACGGCAAACACCGAATCGGAACGAAGGAAGTTAAAGTCTGTCCTGACCTATATGACCGATGGGGTCATCGCAACCGATCGCAAAGGCAACGTCATTTTGATGAATAACCGGGCAGAGGATCTCCTGGGTGTGTATCGCCATGACGTGACAGGCAATTCCATTCTTGATCTGCTCAAAATCCGCAAAGATTATAAGATCATGGATCTGTATAATCTGACGGATTCGATTGTCCTGGATTTCAGCACAGATACAGATACGATACTC
This sequence comes from Sporolactobacillus sp. Y61, assembly GCF_040529185.1. Taxonomy (NCBI): domain Bacteria; kingdom Bacillati; phylum Bacillota; class Bacilli; order Caryophanales; family Sporolactobacillaceae; genus Sporolactobacillus; species Sporolactobacillus sp. Y61. Next base: position 812,780 of record NZ_CP159510.1, read on the forward strand.
CTGAGGGCCAATTTTTCCGTGATTAAAAAAGAAAATGGCCTGACCAGCGGGCTCATTGCCGTTATTCATGACGTCACAGAACAGGAGCAGGTTGATATGGAACGTCGCGAGTTTGTTGCCAATGTGTCGCATGAACTGCGAACGCCTCTGACGACGATGAAAAGTTACCTGGAGGCGCTTCAGGATGGGGCTGTAAAAGATGAGCGGCTCGCGGCCAAGTTTCTTGATGTCACCCAGCGGGAAACAGAACGCATGATCCGTCTGGTCCGCGACCTGCTGCAATTGTCGCGGCTGGATTCAAAGGATTACAAGCTCAATCTGCAACGTACGGATTATATTACTTTCTGCGAACAGATTATTGACCGATTCGAAATGACGAAGAATCAAAATATACAATTTGTCAGGAAATTTCCCCGGGGAGGTCCCTGTTTTGTTCAGATTGACCGGGATAAACTGACACAGGTGATTGATAACATTATCTCTAACGCCATGAAGTATTCGCCGGATGGCGGGATCATTACTTTTGCAGTGATCAAAAAAGGACGCAAGATCAGGACCATGATTAAAGATCAGGGCGTTGGTATTCCGAAAGAAAATCTGACGAAAATTTTCAACCGTTTTTACCGTGTGGATCGTGCCCGGTCCCGAAAACTGGGAGGTACAGGTCTCGGCCTGGCCATTGCAAAGGAAATGATTGAAGCGCAGGGTGGAGATATCTGGGCGGAGAGTGAGTGGAATCATGGGACAACCATCCACTTTATTCTTCCTCTTGACCAGGAGGGTGAACAATGAACAGAGAAACCTTTAAATCTATTCTATTGGCCATTCTCGTCCTTGCCAGTGTTGCTATGACCTGGAATATCTGGTTTTACAAGGCGGATTTTCAAAAATATCAGGGTCCTTCGACGTCGGCGACCACGGTCTCCATTGCAGAAGCACGTCGTTTAACCGATGTTGTGCGCCCGTCGCTTGCTCTGGAGCACACGGGAAATGAGGTGATGGGAAAGGACAGGAGCAGTGAAATCACGCCGGTCTATAATGTCTATCTGTCGGCAGAATTCAGTCAGGTCGTGCCCAATGCCAGACAGAAGCCGCCGCTGAAAAAGAATGGCTCCACTTCTTATGAAATTATATTTCCGGCTCCACTTACCGGCGATACCCTGAAAAAGGTCTTCCATTTTGATCAGGATGAAGAAGAGATTCCGAAACACGTTATGGTAGATCGAGTCGAGCTGTATACCCCCGGGTCTGAATCCGGACTTATGGCGGTATTTCGTTCAGAAAATGGGCGCGATCAGTTTACTGCACTTGTTGGTAAAGTCGATACTCGCCGTCTGAATACCCTTTTTTCCAAAGGTGAGAACAGAACGTTCAGCAAATTTTCATTCAATCGAAAGATCACTTATCTGCCTGATGAAGAAACGACCATCAGGCCGGTTGTGTTGTACTTTGAAAAAACGCCGGCGGAATCCTTCATTCCCGTCCTTTTTACCGATCCCAGAAATGTTGTCCGTTCCAGGGATAAGAATGCGTATACCGACTGGGCAAGTCAGCTGGAGACAACATCGACCATTCTTCAGTATGTCAACCCGGGAATCAGTGGCGGTAACGAAGCGATATCAGATCCCATTGTCCACAGTTTTGATTTTATTAATAAATACAAAGCGTGGACCGATGATTTTATGTACGATGGACTCTCCATATCGAACGAAGGAAAACAGAATACCGTTGATTTCCGCATTTTGCTTGGCGATTATATGCTTTATAATACAGAATATTACCCCAACATGTATTTAACGATGATGGAACTGACCTGGAAAAGTCAGGAACTCTATCATTTCGACCGAACACTTCTGACTTTAACACGCATTGATGCACCAGGGGAAGTGACACTGGAATCCGGACAGGATATACTTGATAAACTGAGAAGGGCCTCGGTATCCATCCATAATATTCAGGATATGGCGATTGGATACAGGGTAAATAATCCAAAATCTGAGAGTATTCATTCTTTAAAGGCGATGCCGGACTGGTTTTATAAGATTGGCGGTCAGTGGTATTCTGCAACGGAAACGATCACCCCGCCCCAGCTGAATCAAACGAAGGAGCAGGATGCACCATGAACTGGAGTAAGACAAAATCGATCTTTATCATCTGCTTTCTCCTTCTGGATGCCTTCCTGATCTTTGAACTTTATCTCAGACAGCAGGATGAAGGAATGGAAGGGCCAGCCGGATCGACAACCGGGACTAATTCATTTCGAATTGAAACAGAATTGCCCTCGACACCGCAGGATGTAACTTTTCTCAGAGGGACACGAACAGATTTTTCGAAAGAAAAGGAAAATGTGACCAATCTGGTTAATCCGACCGGCGCAACGGTCCGTCAGAAAGTCGGCATAGAGGATGACGGCATGCAGCTGCACAGCACATTCGATCAGCCGGTTAAAGCTCAATCGAACGGCATCGAACTGCAGAAACGTCTTCTGAATCTTGTTTACCAGGGTCAGAACTATACATACTGGCAGTCGAATAAGGAAACCGGAACAATGGACTATGCTCAGCTGTACGATGGGCGACCGGTGTTCATCAGTAAACGCAGCAATGTGCAAATGCTTGAGTTCACCGTGACCGATAACCAGATCACCGGCTACAGGCAAAGTTATTTTACTTTTAAAAAGTCCAATACGGTTGATGTGATCAGTGCAGCTCGTGCAATTAGTAATCTGGGGAATTCAACAGACCTTCTGGATAATGAGCAGCCGCGCATTACCGGGATAGAACTTGGTTACGTAAATCTGGTTGGTGATGCCGGATCGGATCCTCTTATTTTTATCCCGGCCTGGAGTATTCATGTCAAGACGAAACAGGGAACTTCTGAATATTTTATTAACGCTGTTTCGGGTAATCTTCAGTCCATCGAATAATCTGAAACAGACAGATGAGAAAGCGGCCTGAGGGGACAGGCCGTGGAGAGAGGAAGACAGACCATGCAGTACAGCGTACTTGCGAGCGGAAGTACAGGAAATTCACTTTATATTGAAACGCAGCAGCATAAACTGCTGATTGACTGCGGACTGAGTGGCAGGAAGATGGTTGCCCTTCTGGGTGAAATAGGGAAAAAAGCGGAAGATATCGATGCCATACTGGTTACGCATGAGCACAGTGACCATGTGCGCGGGTTAGGTGTTTTCGCCCGGCGTTTTCATACACCGGTTTATGCCAATGAAAAAACCTGGCAGGCAATGGCGTCGACGATTGGCCGCATTCCGGTTGAGCAGAAGTTTACCTTTCGTGCCAATTCGGTAAAAAGTTTCGGAGATCTTGATATTGAATCTTTTTCAGTGTCGCATGATGCCGCGGATCCCATGTTCTATGTGATTCATGACCAGGGTAAAAAGATGACGCTTCTCACAGATCTTGGCTATGTTTCCGATCATATCAAAGGATTAATCCGAGATTCAGATACTTATGTGATCGAAGCGAACCATGACACGGAAATGCTGATGATGGGTCGGTATCCCTGGAGTGTTAAGCGGAGAATTCTGGGGGATACCGGTCATATATCCAATGATGAATCAGGGATTGCGCTGACAGAGGTGCTGGGTAATCGGACGAAGAGCGTGTATCTGGCCCACCTGAGCCGGGACAATAACATGAAAGAACTGGCCAGAATGAGCGTCGGGCAGCGCCTTGAAGATCAGGGGCTCCGTATTGGGCGGGATCTGAGCCTTTATGATACGGATCCGGAGCATGCGACAGATTTAAAGGCGATGTAGGTTTAAATGATCCTGTATACGGAGATCCTTTGGAAAAACATCCGCTTTTTTTGATGTTTATAAAAATAGTCACATAATTTTCATAAGAATAGTAATTGGTGCTACATTAAGCTTAAAGGATGAATCGAGGATGCGCCTTTCGATTCTGATAGCAATGTGAGTAGAGGAGGATTATCGGTATGGGCTTTTATGATGAGGACCACTCAAATGAGAGACCAGACAACGGTTCACGACCCGCACGAAGAGGCGGGAGAGGACGGGGTGCCTGGTTCCTTGCCGGCTTTATCGGCGCAGTTGTCGGTATGGTTTGCTTTTTGATCTTCGCACCGGTACTCTCCGATTTGGGCATTCTGCCTTATTCAGTGACGACCGGTTCAACAGATCAGAATACAACGAATACGTTAAATCCGTCGATTAATCGCGATGTCAGGGTAAACGTCACGTCACGGATTACCGATGCAGTTGATAAGGTGTCCCCGGCTGTCGTTGCCGTAATTAACCTGCAACAGGCTAATTTTTTCGATAATCAGTATACGGAAACCGGTATTGGCTCAGGCATTATTTATAAACGGGCCGGACCCTACGCCTATATTGTAACGAACAATCATGTCGTTTCCGGTGCCAGCAGAGTCGAGGTTCGGCTGAACGATAATGACAAGGTGGAAGCTAAGGTTCTGGGGAAAGATGCGCTTTACGATCTGGCCGTTCTGCGTATTCCTTCATCCAATATTAAAACCATTGCAGAATTCGGGAGCTCTTCAGCACTGAAACGCGGGGAAACGGCCATTGCCATCGGGAATCCGCTCGGTTTTTCCGGATCGGTAACGGAAGGTATCATCAGTTCGACCAACCGGACGATTCCTGTGGAAACGAACAGTACATCAATGGAAGCACAGGTCCTGCAGACCGATGCGGCGATTAACCCCGGAAACAGTGGCGGAGCGCTGGTTAATATCGCCGGACAGGTGGTCGGTATTAATTCATCGAAAATTGCATCAACCGGATCAAGCAGTGACGGTTCTGTCGAAGGCATCGGTTTTGCCATTCCAATCGATACGGCAAAACCCGTAATCAGCCAGCTTGAAAAAACAGGTAAAATACAGCGGCCAATGCTCGGAATCAGTATTGTGGACCTGTCGCTCGTACCTGCAGACGAGGCAAGTCAGCTCCAGCTCCCCGGTAATGTGAAACAAGGTCTGGTTGTTACGGATGTCCAGACGGGGAGTCCGGCATCAAGGAGCGGACTGGAACCTGGAGATGTAATCACTCAGATCGAGAACCATAAAATAAAAAGTTATATCGAGTTCTCGACGTATATGTATACACATCTTCATGCCGGTCAGACGGTCAATATTAAATACTACCGTGCCGGTAGATTACACAGTACACAGCTGAAGCTTGGAAGCAAGACCTTTTCTTGATCAACATAGAATGAAATAACAGGTAGCCCCCGGTTAAACCGGAGGCTATTTTTTTTAAAATTTCAGCGTCAGATTTACTGTGCGGTACTCCCCTTTCTTCGGGGCTTCTGAATTCAAATGATTTTTTGCAAAATGGGCTGCGTGGGGATAACCTGTGGATGAAGTGCCTGACTTATAAACAAGTTATGCACAATCGGTAGCAAACAGTTGATAACTGCAAAAAAATTTCAGAATCCTGTGCTAAAATGAAAAAGATGTGTGCATATTGCAATAAAGGCCGCCTGATGCAGAGATGATGTGTGAGATCAGTCATTTCCCCTATATGCAGGATCTATGTGACAGGGCAGTCTCTGCTCAAAACGGTTTAAGAAAACGATAAAAACCATTTTGCTCATGAACCAGGGAGCAATTATCCACAGGGGGACAGAGTTTGACTTTTTTCGACAGGCATATGTCGTAGCAAACGCCTGATTCCATACATAATGTGGATAGTGCCTGTGGATATGTGCATAAGTTCTGTGTATAACTCATGTATAAGGTTGGGATAAGTTGTGAATATCCATATTCTTTGTGTAGGGAAACTAAAGGAAAAATATTTCAGATTGGGCATTGAAGAATACAGTAAACGGCTGCGTTCATATGCTCGTGTATCGATTACCGAAGTGGCCGATGAAAGGGCACCGGAAACATTATCTCAGGCTGAGATCAGGCAGATTAAACAGGCAGAAGGGGATCGTCTGCTAAAGAAGATTCCCGCTCAGACCTATGTCATAGCCCTCGCCATACAGGGCAGGCAGCTGTCTTCAGAAGATTTCGCAGAAAAAATCGGTGAACTTGCTACATACGGACACAGCGATATTACATGTGTTATCGGCGGGTCAAACGGGCTGAGTGATGAGGTCCTGCATCGCGCTGATTTTCAACTTTCCTTCTCAGCGTTCACCTTTCCTCATCAACTGATGCGTCTGATCCTGATCGAACAGATTTACCGGGCGTTTAAGATTATCCGGGGAGAACCGTATCATAAGTGAGCACTGTTAAGAAGCGTCAAAGTTCATCTCAATGTCTTTGACGCTTCTACCTTTCCGGCTAAATCCCCTTTAAATGGTGTCATGACTTCCTCTCCTTAAATCACATACTTTTGGTGTATGAACCTATTCAAAACATTAAATGGAATCAAAATAAAAAGTCCACATGACAGGGGCTTTTTTGTTGCACCAAAAATTTGTCGGATACATATGGATAAATGGGTTGAATCTTTTAATGAGGAGGAAATTTTCAGTGTATGAAAATTTTTATCATGATAATCCGACGCCGATGTACAGGCAAAGAATTACAATGCAACAAGCTCAGGAAATTGCCCTTCAGCGTGTACCTGGGACAATTCTGCATGTAGATATGGATTTAGAAAATGGTATGCTGATTTATGAAGTTTTCATTCTAACACCGGAAAACAGAATATTCGAAGTGGAGATTCTTGCAAGGTCAGGGAGAATCATAAAAATAGAGGAAGAAAATGATTTTGATTAATACCGGCCATTGGGGAACCAGGGTCAGTCCCTGATAAAAGCGGTCACTTTCGATTTTGATGCTGCTCCTGGAGTTATTGCACCCTCCACTTTCCATGATCTGTCATGACCAAATCACGGCGATCCCCCGCTGTTTTTCATTTAAGGCGGGTCACTGAGTTCCGATTGAGGAATATTCGGTTGACGCACTCCAACGTCGGAATGCCTCATCCAGGCGTTTCCATACCGTTGGTCGTGCGCAGCTGTCACGTCATCGAAGGATGGCGCTTTTTCTTGATCGGTATTTAGAAAACGTTGAAGCAGTGTACGGACCGTCATGAGATGATCGGCTTGATCTGTTCGACTTCCGCATTTCAACACTTTGGACAGATGATTTGCGCAGAAAAAAGGTCTGGCATTGCTGACAGGTGGTTCCCTAAATCAGGGGGAAAAATTCCGTTTAACTTAGTAATAAAGGGTAAACGCGAGCTTCAATAAACGGAGGAATTCCGTCTATTGACTCGGAAAATGTGGAAATAGAGGATTTTTCAATGCGTAACCGGAAAAATTCCGCTTATGATACTCTGAAACCCTTTTTATTCTGCACTTAACCGGAAAATTTCCGCTTATTGCGACCGGACGCCTGTTATGAGCGCTCCGAACCCTTAGCCTTCAACCGCCAGCATCGTTTGAAGCAGGTACAGCTTAGTGGCCGAACGACGCCCTTTTCCCGCTTTTCATGAAGTAGCGAAAGCCTTAAAGATCCGGAAAGTGGAATAAAAAACTGTCATCCTCTGCGAATGACAGTTTTTTCAGTAACTCAGGCAATCGGTAAGCCACCGGTGATGCCGAAGACCTGCGCGGTGATGTAACTTGCTTCATTGGAGGCAAGATGGACGTAGGTCCCGGCAAGCTCGGCCGGCTGGCCGGCACGTTTGAAAGGCGTCTCGTGGCCGAATTTCGGAATGTTCCCGGAGAGCTGCCCGCCACAGATCTGCAGGGGTGTCCAGATCGGACCGGGAGCGATTGAATTGACACGGATGCCCCTGGGAGCGAGTTCGGCAGCCAGTCCTTTAGTGAAATTAACAATGGCGGCTTTTGTCGGTGAATAGGTGATCAGGTCCGGCGTTGGCGCGTAAGCCTGTATCGACGATGTGGTTGTAATGGCGGAGCCTTTTGGCAAAAAGGGCAGCGCGGCTTTCACCGTCCAGTACATGGAAAAGACGTTGACTTCAAATGTTTTCCGAAGCATATCTGTTTCCACGTCTTCGAAGCTTTTATAGGCCTGCTGGACGCCGGCAACAAGTGTCAGAATATCAAGACCGCCGAGTTCTTTTTGAGCGGTTTCCACCATTTTTCTGCAAAAGGCCTCATCAGATAAATCCCCGGAAATAAGAACGGCTTTCTGACCGGCTTCCTCAATCAGCGTTTTAACCTCATCCGCATCCGGCTGTTCGAAAGGCAAATAGTGGATGGCCACATCCGCTCCTTCGCGGGCATAAGCAATAGCTGCCGCCCGGGCAATCCCCGAATCGCCGCCGGTAATCAGTGCCTTTCGTCCCTGCAGACGTCCGGATCCCTTATAAGTTTTTTCACCACAGTCAGGTACCGGAATCATTTTTGACTGAAGTCCGGGCCTTGCCTGTTCCTGTTTCGGATAGGTGCCAGAGGTATAAAGCTTCTTTGGATTTTCAACAGGTGACTGAATGCTCATGTAACTCCCTCTTTCAATTATTTTATGGTTCGTCTCAGGTTACTTTTTCGAATAAATGGCTTTTCTGTGTTAAAATCGGTAATAATATGTGTTTGCAGGAGACGAAATATGCACCTTTCAGATAACAAGGCCGTTCAGCGGGAACGTGAAAACGCATCGATCGTTAAACTTTCTCCGTTCAGGACGCTGTCAGAAGAACAGAAAACGTTGAAAGATAAAATTATCAAATTTTGCAGAGCGCATGTATCGGGCCGGAAAGCGTCGGTATTCGTCATTCACGGGGATGCGGGGACTGGCAAGAGTGTGCTGCTGAACACGGTTTTTAACGAGATTCAGACACAGTCCCGGAGCGATGTCGCAGGCCCGCTGTATCAGACAGATAACCGTCTGATTGTGAATCACCCGGAAATGTTAAAACTTTACAGGAACATTTCTGAAAAGCTGAAACATGTCCGGAAAAAAGACTTTGAGAGGCCGACCACCTTTATTAATCAAATGCATAAAAAGGCGGCCCGTGCGGATATTGTGCTGATCGATGAAGCACATTTACTGCTTACGAAAAGCGATAAATATAACCGTTTTTATCAGAACAATCAGCTGGAAGAAATACTGAAACTCAGCCGGGTGGTTGTGCTGGTTTTCGACGAGAAGCAGGTATTGAAGCTGAAAAGTCACTGGAGCACGTCCTCTCTTCAGGAGATCATCGGTCAATATCCGACGGTGTCCTGTTCCCTGACGCGGCAATTCAGAATGCATGCCCATGAAGATGTATTGAAATGGATTGATCAGTTCGTACATAAGAAGATTGCTCCGTTTCCTGAAAAACAGGCGTTTGATTTTCGTATTTTTGCTGATCCGGGGGACATGTACCACGCCATCAAGGAAAAAAATGCGCGGGTTCACCTTTCCCGGATGGTCGCGACGTATGATTACCCATATAAACTGGATGGCAGGGACTATTTTATCCGGGAGAAAAATTTCGTGTGCCGATGGGATCGCTATAAACCGACGGCGAAAAAGGCATGGGCGGAAAGAGAGGACACGATTGATGAAGTCGGCTCCGTTTACACGGTTCAGGGGTTTGATCTGAATTACGTCGGAGTGATTCTCGGACCGTCGGTTTCTTATGATGAGGGGCGGGACAGGCTCTTGATCGATATTGATAAATATCAGGACCAGGCAGCTTTTGTCAATCGCTCAGATCTTGACAGCCCGGATCAAATCAAAGAACGGATCATTCTGAATTCAATCAATGTACTGATGACGCGTGGTGTACGCGGTTTATACCTGTATGCCAGCGATCCGAAATTAAGGCACAGGCTGTTATCCTTACAAAGGCGGCGGACATCCGGTTATGAACTATAAATTGATGATTGAATATGACGGCGGGCGATATAAAGGCTGGCAGCGTCTCGGCGCAGAGGAAAAAACGATTCAGGGGAAAATTGAACAGGCTCTGTCGCAGCTTGAAGGCAGGCCAGTGGAAATAGTCGGAAGCAGCCGGACCGATGCCGGGGTCCATGCGCTGGGACAGGTCGCAAATGTCAGGCTGGACACCCCTCAGACGGGAGACGGGATCAAGAATTTTCTCAATCATTATCTGCCGGAAGATATCAGTATCACGCGCATCACCAGGGTTCCTGAACGCTTTCACGCACGCTATCATGCCAAAGGAAAAACCTATCTGTATAAGATCTGGAACGGGGATTATTCACATCCGTTTCTGCGAAAATACAGCATGCATATTCCGGAGAAACTGGATCTGGGCAGGATGCAGAAGGCAGCCTCTTTTTTTATCGGGGAGCATGATTTTACCGCTTATTCAAATGCAAAATCAAAGAAAAAGTCGTCTGTCTGCCGGATCACGTCTCTGGACATTGAAGAGCAGGACGGTCTGATCCAGATCCGGATCTGTGGTAATCGTTTTCTCTATAACATGGTCAGGAAAATAGTCGGTTCATTGATCGAAGCGGGGCTCTGCCGGCTTGACCCGGATCAGGTTCCTGAAATCCTGAAGGCAAAAAAAAGAAATCGGACCGGGCGGCTGGCAGAAGCGCGCGGCTTATATCTGGAAAGCGTGGACTATTGAAAAAGGGTAAGCGTCATGCTTCCGGCCTTTTTTCCGCTAAAATCAAAACCGATTCTGAGAATCGGTTGGGTGTCGTCTATAAGGCATAAGCAGAACGGATATAGGCAATTTCGCAGGCAAGGCCTTCTCTGAGCGCTACTCTCGGGTCGTAATCCAGAAGCGTCTGAGCGTTTGATATATCAGCCCATGTGTGTTTGGGTTCTCCGCGGAGTGCCGGTAAATATTCGATTGCCGCTTTTTTCCCTGTCAGCTGTTCGATGATGGCGAGGGTTTCATTGATCGTTGCCCGTTCTTTTCCGCCGATATTTATCGTCTTTCCAATCAGACCGTCCTTATCAACCATTGCAGAAAGACCCGCGATACAGTCATCGATATACGTAAAATCTCTTGACTGATGTCCGTCGCCGTACAGCGTGATCGTATCGTCTGTCAGAATTTGCCTGATAAAGCGATGAAAGGCCATATCGGGCCGCTGTCTCGGTCCATAGACCGTAAAGAACCGTACAGTAATTACAGGAACAGCGAAGCTCTTACGATAGACATAACATAAATGCTCGCCGGCCAGTTTGGTCAGCCCATAAGGGGAAAGAGGTGTCAGGCTCGTGTCCTCCGCCACTTTCCCCTGCTTATCTCCGTACACGGACGAGGTCGAGGCATAAATAAACTTCTGCAGTGGTTGATTTTTGGCAGCTTCAAGCAGTCGCTGCGTTACCTGAATATTGTTTGTCACATAGGGATCAAAGTCCTTCCCCCAGCTGGAGCGGACGCCGGGCATGCCGGCGAGATGATAGACGATGTCAACGTGATCCAGCAGGCGTTCCAGGTCCGCTGTCAGCAGATTTTCGTGCAACAGCGTAAAACGCGGATGATTTTCCAGCCTGGTCAGATTAGCTTTTTTTAAAGACGGAGGGGTCGGACCGATGAAGGTATCCACTCCGGTCACATGAACCTGCTCATTCTCAACCAGTTTTTCACAAAGATGGGAACCGATGAATCCGGCAGCGCCGGTTACAAGAATGTTCATGGCCTTGCCACGCCCAGATAGCGCAGGCCCTGTTTCCGGATCGTGTCGGGTTTGATGCAGTTGCGGGCATCAAGGATCAGATCGCCATTCATCTTTGCTTTGATCTCTGCCCAGTCCAGATCGATAAATTCTTCCCAGTCGGTCGCGATCACGACGGCATCAGCTTTCTCGACGGCTGTCTTGATCTCGCTCACCTGACTGACATGGGGCACCGGCGGGCCCGGCAGTTTCGCCTCAGGGTCATATGCGCTGACCGTGCAGCCGAGTTCGCTGAGCTTTTGAATCAGAGCCACACCGGGCGAATAGCGTGTATCGTCCGTGTTTGGCTTGAAAGCAATACCCAGCACAGTCACTTTCTTTCCGGACAGATCCGGGAGTGCTGAACGCAGTTTGTCAAGATAGACATCAATCTGCGAGTGGTTGACGGATTGAACAGCACGCAGAAGGACAGGGTCTACGTTCTTCAGCCCGGCGTTATACACGAGTGAACGGACGTCCTTCGGGAAACACGATCCCCCATAGCCGATACCCGCCTGGAGGAAATGCGGACCGATGCGCGGGTCTGTTCGGATGCCTCTGGCCACATCCTCAATGTTTACTTCAAATGCGTCGCAAATTCGCGCAATTTCATTAATGAACGAAATTTTGGCAGCCAGAAAGGCGTTTGACGTATATTTAATCAGTTCCGCTCCGGTTAAGGAGGTCACAACATACGGGGCATCAATTTTCTGATAGATGGCCTCAATAACAGGCAGAGACCTGTGATCCTCTTCACGCTTTCCGACAACGATTTTGTCCGGATGGACGGTGTCGGAAATAGCGCTGCCTTCCCTTAAAAATTCAGGATTGGAGATGACATCGAATAATTGCGGATCCACGCCTTTATTTTTCAATGTCCGGCAGATCCATTCGTTGGTCCCCGGTGGTACGGTACTTTTTGTGATAATCGTTTTGCGGGTGGTCAGTTCACCGGCAATGAAATCGATAACGGATCGGACATAGGTCAGATCTGCCTGACCGGATGGTGCAGAAGGTGTCCCGACAGCAATAAAAACGACGGGATATTGATTCAGAATTCCGGCTTCGGGTACACTGAAGCTCAGACGCGCATGATTTCTTTGAATCATTTCTTTTAAACCCGGTTCAAAAAAAGGTACCTCACCGGATGTTAAGGCTTTGATTTTTTCACTGTCTGTATCCAGACAACGCACATGATGACCGAGCTCGGCCAGTACCGCTGCCGACGTCAGGCCTACATAGCCGGCACCGATTATACAGATATCCAAGTTTCCAACAGCCCCTTTAACGCGTGGTTTACGAGTTATCATATTAATCAAAGCTGCGGATTGTCCCGTACAATCGTCTAAATACAGGGTTGGAATCGCCTGTTTGCAGTGAATTTATGAAAAAGAGGAAAACGCAGTGACCGCTTGTATGCCTGCGAATAAGATATAGCATTCTGGCAAAGAAGGGGGGAACACAAATGGTCAGGAAAGCGATTATCCCTGCTGCCGGATATGGTACAAGAAGTCTTCCGATTACCAGGGTCATCCCTAAGGAAATGTTTCCGATTCATCACAAACCCTCTATTCAGTACGTCGTGGAAGAAGCCGTCTCTGCGGGCATCGAGCAGATTCTGATGATTGTTTCCCGTTCCAAGAATATGATCATAGATTATTTTGATGAGTCGCTTGAACTTGAGATGTATCTGCAAAAGGCGAACAAATTACACTTACTGTCTAAAGTGAAACGTCCTGACGTTCAGATTCTTTATACGCGTCAGCCGTTTGCCGGAGGGCTGGGGCAGGCGATCCGTCTGGGGCAGCATTTTATCGGGAATGATCCTTTTGCCGTCCTGCTCCCGGATGATCTGGTTATCGGCGAAGGAATCAAAGAGTTGATCGATGTTTATCAGGAAGAGCATGGCTCTGTTATCGGATTGAAAGAGGTTGAAGAAGAGCAGTTGAAAAATTATGGTGTGATTGACGGCGATCCGATTCGGAATGATCTTTTTTCTATTAAAGGGGTTGTGGAAAAACCTCAGGAGAATCCGCCGTCCCGCCATGCGATCATCGGCAGATATGTTTTTACTCCGGAGATTATGGCTGCATTGGAAAAGGTTCAGCCTGATCGTGGAGGAGAGATTCAGTTAACCGCCGGGATTCAGGAACTGCTGGCTGCACAGCCCTGCTATGGTAAGGTGATTTCGGGACAAAGATTTGATGTGGCCTCTGAAAAAGATTACATCGATTTACAGCTGCAGATGTACCGGCAGCATGCAGATCACCAGGGGAAATAATAGATTGAAAAAATGTTTGCCGGCTGGCAGATCGAGCGCCGCCAGAGGCTTAGTTTTTCTGATGCTGTTTTCCGCAAAAATTTAAAAAACAAAAAAACGGTTCCGGTTGCGGATCCGTTTTTCCTCATTCGGTTTATCCTGCATGAACGGGCGTACCCTCTCTCAGGGTCGTGGGGATGAGCGAACAGGCCTGGGTCGCAGAAGCCCGATGGATTCAACGAACAATCAGCGGGGATGACGCCGGCTGAAAGTGAGGACGCCCTGTCGCAGGGCACGTCCTGTCCATAAAACCCCCACTGATTGACGTTTCACTTTATTTCTCAGCCTGTCTCGTTACAGTCTGATACAAGGTTTCCAGTTCATCTGCGACCCGCTGAAAATTATAGATTTCTTCCACTTTTGATCTTCCGGCCCGGCCCATTTGATCGGCCAGATCCGGATCGGCCAGCAGCGGGTTCAGCACCTGCGCAAAGGCCCGGGGATCCTTATAACGCCTGATGATCTTTGCAGCTCCATCGTTCAGAAATAATTCCGGATTTCCCCCGCGTGCGGTGGTGACGACGGGCAGGCCGGCAGCCATCGCTTCATAGTGTACGCGTGCGAGCGGTTCCTTCCACTGGGAGGGACAAATAAAGATATCTGATGCGGCAAAATATTTCGGAATTTCCTCAACAGGAACATAGGATGTGAAGACCACTCGCTCCTCGAGTTCATCGGCTGCCTGTTTCAGTTTCTCAATATAGCCGCTCGGTGCATCGTCCGCATACCATTTACTTCCGACGATGAGTAATCTGACCCGGCCGGATGTTTCAGAGAGTTCCTTCATGGCTTCCAGAATCAGGTGGCAGCCCTTCTCAGATACCAGTCTTCCGACGAAGAGCAGTACCCGTTCATCACCGGCGATCTGATAACGCGCCCGGATCTGGTTCCGCCATTCCTTCCCTTTCTCAGACCATACAGGTGCATACTCGTTTGTATCCACCCCTGTATAAAGGACATGTGTTTTTTCTTCAAGTCCGGGGAATTTCGCGACCGTATCCTCAGCAACAAACCGGCTGACAGTCAGCACCTGATCGGCTTCCTGCAAACAGCCTGCCGCAAGGTGACGATCCATTTTCAGCGTGTCGTAAATCAGATTATGCAGAGACAGGAAAAGCCGGGCATCAGGCGCAGCCTGGCGAAGTTCAGCGAGCCACCCGGGACGGTTATAAACCTGGATCAGATCGAATGCCCCAGCTCTGATGCTTTCACAGACGTGCGGAAAAAAAACAGACCGGTCAAAGCGGATCCAGGTCACTCCGCCGGACTTTTCATGGACAGGGAGTGCCGGATCGGTAATGGAAAACACGGTCACATCGTGAGATCGGGCAATCAGCGGAGCAATCTTTGAAATCAGAAGCTGGATGGCTCCCCCTTTAACCGGTGGACACGGCCCCCGGTCGGAACAGATGAAGGCGATCTTCATCGCGCTTTCCCCTTACTTTTTTTCTTCCCGTATTTTTTGTCCAGTTCGATCAGACGCTTATCGTCCCAGCCATATAATGCCAGGGTATGATCCCGTATTTCCGGATGGTGGATCCGGATGCTCAGACTGCTTCGGTTCTCACCGTGAAGCCAGTATTCACACAAAGGTTCTTCAAGACAGTAACCGCGGTAATACTCAGCAAGCCGCAGCCACATATCCCAGTCCTGGGAATACCAGTAGTCTTCATTGAACAGTCCGGCTTTGTCAAAGCAGGCTTTATGAACCAGCAGTGTCGATGTCCGGATGGTAAATTTACGTGAAAAAAGGCAATACTGCAGATGCTCCCGGCTTTTACAGGTAAGGGGTTTACGCAGCTTGGTTCTTTTGCCTTTTTCATTGACATTATAGTACCAGCTGTAAAGAAAACGGCACTCAGGGTGTTCGTGAATGAAGGCCATCTGTTTTTCCAGTTTATCCGGCAGGAACCGGTCGTCGGAATCACAGAGGGCGATATAGTTGCCTCTGGCGAGACGGATCCCGGCATTCCGTGCAGCAGAAGGCCCTTTATTTTCCTGATAAATGTAGCGAATTTTATCTCCAAAAGCTTTTAACAGATCACGGGTATCGTCTGTTGAGCCGTCATCTACCACAATAATCTCATAATCGCTGTAAGACTGGGCTAATACGCTTTTCACTGCCGCGACAGTAAAAGCTCCGCGGTTATAAGTTGGGATGATGACACTGATTTCAGTCATCGGTGCGCTCCTTTCCCTGCATGTTCCCTTTTTCAAGAACAGAATCATAAATGCGTTCAAGTTCGTCGATCTGGCGCTCGGCATTGAACTGCCGCTTTACCGTCTTTCTTCCTTTTTTTGCCATCTTACGCCACCGGTCCGGGTGACGGATCAGCCAGATCAGTGATTCGGCAAGCGCATCCGGGTCTTTTTCAGGGACAAGAATCCCGGATTCTCCGCTGCGTACCAGTTCGGGAATGCCCGCATGCTTTGTTGAGACGACAGGCAGTCCGGATGCCATGGCTTCTTTTAATACATTGGGTATCCCTTCCTGATTTCCATCAGGTGTTCTGGTGCTGGCCAGCGCAAACAAGTGGGCTTGTTGCATTTCCCTGACAATATCTTCATATGATAGTGCCCCCGAAAAAGTAACGGCATGATCTAATTTGAGTCCTTTGACCAGATTTTCCAGATCGGTACGCAGCTTTCCATCGCCGACAATGCGCAGTCTGGTGCCAGGGAACTGACGATGCACCTTCTGGAAGGCTTCGATCAGGTACTTCATCCCCTTTTTTTTCACAAGCCGTCCGACAGAAAGGATGGTGATCGATCCATCTAAGGGGACGGGGGTATGCCGGAATGGAAATTGTTCGATGTTAATGCCACTGTGATGAACGTGTATTTTATGTTTGGGGCACCCGTACTTCACCAGAATCTTTTTCATGTTATTTGAGGTTGCCGTGAAGGCATCGCTTTCGGAGAACAGCTGCTCCAGACGTCCATCATATTTTTCCATCGACCGGACATTCGTCGGCAGATCAAAACCATGGAATGAAGTCAGTACAGGGATGTCCAGTTCCTGCCGGATATCCAGCAGCTCGACTCCCGTTACACCGAACCGTGCGTGAATCAGATCGACCTGTTCTCTTGCGAGGATCTCTTTTAATTCATCTCGCGTCCTGTAGATGAAAACCGGATCAAAAGGGAAATTTCTTCGGTTCATTTCTTTCTTGCAGCAGACCAACGACGTGTAGGTTTTCAGATCAATTAATTCTGAATAGATGAATGTCTCGCTGATGGGTAAGAACCAGTTCCGTATGACGGCTACCTTGCGCACGGGATATCACCACTTTCCGTATTTTTTGCATCGCATGCCGCCCGTCAGGCAGAAGGTAAACTGCTGAAATACTGTGCACTTTCAATCATCGGCCGGCAGTCATTGTTGTCTTTTAAGCCGATTTCAAAGATAAAATCTTTGTGTATCAAAAGAGGCTTCAGATTGATCCAGTCAATTTTTCCCTTGCCCAGTGGCAGGGCATCATGTCGCTTGCCTGCACTGTCGACAAGGTGGAAGTAACGCACCTGCTTCTCAACTTGTTCTGTCACTTGCTTCAGCCTGCGGTTGCTCCCTTTTAAAGAAATGAAGGCATGACTGATATCCAGGCAGAGGGCGAGATGCAGCGGCTCAATGATTTCGGAGAGGACGTGCGGGTTGGCAAAAGAGAAAAGGCCGGCTGTTGTGTTCTCCCAGAGAAAACAGTCACCGCCCTTCTGAACCAGCTTTTCAATACGGGTTCTCATGTTTCGACTCGCAGAACGGCCGCTGAGAAGCGAACTTTCGGATCCGGAATAGTGCGCATGAATCACGCATAACACGTCTGCCTGCCGGCACAAATCGGCAAGGCGCCTGCATGACCACTGATAATAGCTGGTGATTTCCGGATTCCGGCTCATGATGTCCAGCCTGATCTGCCTGCAGGTCACGGGCTGATGTAAATAGACTTTGATCCCCGCCTGTTTTAACTGAAAAAGGGTATCCAGCAGTTCCTGCGGCTTCTGTATATCTTCTTCAGTCAGCTGAAGTTCAATGATCTCCGGCAGATACTTCAGCCGGTCGGCTAATTGCCGGGAATCCAGACCGCATTTTAAACGAATAAATGGCATACCCCGCCCCCGTTTCCGCAATTTTTTCCTGCCTGGTCTCAACTGCACGCAGGAAAGTTCATCATAACTGTATTCATGACCATCCGGAAATGTTCCCCCGTCAGGTCCGTGATGCATCTGATCCTGCAATTTTTCTCTGAGCGGCAGTCCATAAGTGTATGCATCATGACTGGCCGGATCATAGGATAGAAAAAGCAGATTGACAGAGGAAGGAGTGTCCGGTGTGATTCACTATGTTGTGGGGCGGAATCTGGGCCATCTGAATAAGTGTGTGGCCAATCTTGCCCGGTTTGCGGAGATCAGTGATGAACCGGTTACCATCTACGCGTTTAAAAAGTCACATGAATGGCTTCGCTCAAATTTCACACACGGAAAGATCGAGCGTTATATCAATCCTCAGAAGAAGGCTGAAACGCTTCTGAATGCCGGTCTGGTCATGCATGACTGGAGGGATGAAATACGCTTTCTGAAAAAGGAACGTACGGGTACCGGGCCGGTTATTGGCGGCGTTTACCACAGTGATCTTTTCGACTCAGAAGAGGATACGGAGCCGGCCAGAAAGTTCAAACGACAGATCCGCGGGATCGCCCAGGAATCCACGGATATCTTTTTCCACATCAACATCAAGCAACCGGAATATGTCCCTCAGCTGTCCACCTGTTATGTGCCGATTCCGATCATCGCGCGGGATATCACTCAATCACCGGAAGAGGTGAAGAAAAGGCTGGGCCTTCAGAAAGACGAGCCTTTTATCCTCATCCAGATGGGCGGGGGAGCCGGGCGTTTCCGATATAAATTCATCAATGAATGGTACGAAAAAATCAATCAGATTCATGTGAGGCCGTACCGGATTGTGATCGGCGGCCAGCTTGAGGGCGGGGACTTTATGTTTCATGATGACAGGGTTCGGGCCCCTTTATTTGCTAATGGGCGGAATTTGATTCATGCGGCGGACATGGTTATCAGTAAGCCTGGGATGGGCATCCTGATGGACTGTATTTCGACAGGGACGCCGCTTCTTGCTCTGCCTGCGGATACAAAGGAGCGTGAAGCGAAAAACAGGATGCTCCGTGATTTGACCGGTTCGGATATCTGTCTGGCCGACAATCGGATGACACCGCGGGATCTGGAGGTCCATATCGCCGAGCTGATGAGTCAGAAAGCGCATTTTATAAAAACGTGCCGTACGGTCCCGGTCATCGGTGCAGATGTGGTGGCTAAAAGCATGAACATGCTGTCAGGGTGTACACTGAAGGAATTACCGGATGTGTATCAGGAGATATTAAAAATCACTCCGTTTTCTGTTCCTGATCAACCTCCTCACCCCTCGCTGTAATCCGTAATAAAGTGAAGCTTCAATCCGTGGGGGGTTTCTGCCCGTGTCTGTCCTCTCTGTCCTCAGATATCCGCTGCGGACTTCCCAGGGCTGCCCGAAGACAGGTATAATAGCATAAGGATCGAATTAAAAGGGCAGAGGAGACGAAAAAAATGATCAATCAGGAATATAAAGCCATGATCGGGAAGAAATCGATTATTCGTAAACTGGCCGAATACGCAACGCGGCGCTCAGAAGAGATTGGCCGGGAGAATGTCTTTGATTACACGATCGGTAATCCTTCCGTACCGGTTCCGCAGGCTTTTACTGATAAGCTGGTGGAACTGGCGACGAGTCATGATCCGGTGGCTGTACACGGCTACAGTCCGAGCCTCGGGATTACGTCCGTACGGGAGAAAATAGCTGCTTCATTAAGGAGACGTTTCGGACTGGAGTATCGGAAGGAGCATATCTTTATGACTTCCGGGGCGGCGGGAGCAGTTGCTCATGCCCTGCGCGCCGTCACGGTCCCTGGTGACGAAGTGATCACCTTCGCCCCCTATTTTCCGGAGTATAATCCCTATGTCAATAAGACCGGGGCGGTCCTGAAGATTGTTCCGCCGGATACAGAGACTTTTCAGATCAATTTTGCAGAGTTTGAAAAAATGCTCTCATCAAAAGTGATGGCTGTCCTGATTAATACACCGAACAATCCGTCCGGCATCACCTATTCAACAGAGACCATTAAGAAATTGGCCGCATTCCTCGAGGACCGGGAGAGGGAATATGGCCACGATATCTACCTGATCTCAGATGAACCGTACCGGGAAATTGTCTTTAAGGGAGTTGATGCACCCTACGTGGCGGGACTTTACCACAACAGCATCACCTGTTACTCATTCAGTAAATCACTCTCGCTTCCGGGGGAGCGGATCGGGTATGTTGCAGTTAACCCCGCCTGCCGTGACGCGGAGCTGATCGTTGAGATGTGCGGTCAGATTTCAAGAGGGATCGGCCATAACTGTCCGCCTTCGATTATTCAGCTGGCAGTCGCGGAGGTGGCTGATCTGACTGCCGACCTGTCGGTTTATGAAACCAACATGAACATCCTTTATCATGAACTGACCGGCCTCGGTTTCTCGTGTGTAAAACCGGGCGGGACCTTTTATATGTTTCCTAAAGCTCTGGAAGAGGATGCAGTTGCTTTTTGTAAACGCGCCCTCAAATATGATCTGATCCTGGTTCCGGCGGACAGCTTCGGATGCCCCGGTTATTTCCGGATGGCCTACTGCATGTCGACAGAAAAGGTCAGACGGTCGCTTCCCGCGTTCAGAAAACTGGCAGCAGAGTATCGGCAGATCGGGGAACGGAGCGGTCAGGCTTGAAAATCAGGGGCATCAGGCCGATGTAAAAGATAAGCGTCTTTTTGGCGTACCGGCGTTCTGCTGTGAAAAAGTGATGCTATATCGATTCACCACACGCCGGCATGCATGGGTACGGAAAACCTAATGTGTTTTTACTGAACCGTGTGTGCCATACGGAGAACAGCGGTTAATAGAGTAATGACCTTTGGAAGATTGGGTGTCCTGCTATGCCGGGAGCCGGGGAAGGAAGACCGTGAGTTATCTTTTTTCACATTCGCTCTGTTCTCTTTGCCTGATCGCATGCTGAATGATACCATGGAGCATATTAAGGACAGGCCGCCGCTTCATCAGGTGATCATCGATGCCGCTCCGGATGAGATCAGACAGATTCGGGATACCGTGTTTGCTCTGGAAATGCGGACGGGGAGAATTTCAGCAGGTACACGTTCGATGTTCACCTGGGCACAGGCAAGTGTCTGTCTCTTTACATAGATGCGCTGAAACAGCTGTCATCTGTTCCTGATAGATCGGTTTCCCGGAATACTTGACCGTGCTGCCTGCAGCACAAAAGAGGACGCGATACGAAATGCTTTGGAATCCTATTTAACCGACGGGAGTGGTTCTTATGAAAAAAATCATTATTGTCCTGTCAGTGGCAGCTATGCTGATGCTCAGTGCCTGTGCGGCCGACACGCAGACGCGTGACGGAGAATCTGCCACCGGCGATCAGACATCATCCACGGTGAAGAGCTCCTCATCTGAAGGGATCTCTTCGGATCGTTCGGCTTCTTCCGACACTTCATCTGCGGATCAGTCCGTCGCTACCGATGCTTCATCCTCTGAAGAGCAAACGGCTGCCCCATCTGAGGGTGAATCGGTAAGTTCAGGTTCAGGCGAATCTGAGAAGCAGAACGCACTGGAGGCGGTTGTTCAGGCTGCGGGATATACACTGGATCAGGTCTATGCGGAAGTGCAGGATGACGGGGCCTTTTATTCTATTGAACTCCGGGAAAATCATTCCGATGACCCTGCTGCAGATCCTTCTACCGCGCCTTCCATTGGCTTTTTCCGGTACGATAAAGACAGCGGCAGGGTGACAAAGCTTGATATTGTCAGCAACGAATATAAGGAACTGACCCATTAACCGGCATACGCCACCGGATGTTTTATTATTCGTAACCTCCAGGAAACTCATTATTTTAATAATGAGAGGAATGGGATTCAAATTAAAAACACAACGGCGTGTTTTTTTTTGTTCATGCCTCAGGGGATCTGTTGGTATCGTTTCAAATTTTATTTCAGAAGCCGGATTAGCTGGACAAAAAACAGCCCGATTTTCACAAAAACATCACTTTTAATCCGTTGTGATTCATTGCTGCCTGATAAGGTCGATGGTATAATTTTTACTGTAGAGGGTTGCTTTCTGATATTTTTTTCCTTACTGGAGAAGAATAAAAGCAGCCGGTAAATACTGACTGGTCTTGGAATGTAGAGACGGCTCATTATTAATCTTGTGAAGGCGATCACGTAGCATGGTTTTCACAGGTGAAGGTGCTTACAGCCCGGTGCTCAGAAGCGTCGGGTGAAGAATAAAAATTCTGGGAGGATGTTTAGGCATGGCTTTTAAAATCATTGCGTATGGCGTTGAACCTTACGAAGAACACCTGTATGGTGAACTGAACAAATATGGTTATGAAGTAAAACTGGTCAATGATCTTCTGACTGCTGATAACGGTGATCTCGCAAAGGGTTTTGACGGAGTGCTGCTCTTCGTTAACTGCCTGGCTGACCGTGCAAACCTGAAGAAATTCAAAGATTTCGGAATTAAATATGTTTTCACACGTACAGCCGGATTTAACCACATTGATCTTCAGGCTGCTGCAGACTTCGGTCAGGTGGTTGCCCGCGTTCCGGCATATTCTCCGAACGCTATTGCTGAACTGGCTGTATCGCTCGGGACATCCCTGAGCCGCAGCACGGTTTATACAACCGGCAGAACAGCAAAGCTGAATTTTGAAGTAACGGAAACGATGTTCAGCCACGAAATCCGTAAAAGCACGGTCGGCATTGTCGGCACAGGCCACATCGGTTGCGTAGAGGCTGAATTGTACAAGGGTCTCGGTGCAAAATTGCTGGGCTATGATATTTTCCAGAGTGATTTTGCCAAGAAACTGGTTGAATTCAAGGAACTGGATGACCTGCTTGCTGAATCGGATATTGTCAGCCTGCACCTCCCTTACTTCCCTGGAAAGAACGAGAACTTTGTTAACGATGACTTCATCAACAAAATGAAAGACGGCGCTATTCTGGTTAATACGGCCCGTGGTGAACTGGTTGATGAAGCGGCTGTTGTCAGGGCGATCAAGAGCGGCAAACTGAAAGGATTCGGTGCAGACGTTCTGACCGACGAAGCCCGTTTCTTCGGTAAGGACTTCTCCAAGGGTGAAACATTCCCCGACGCAACGATCAAAGAACTTGTCGAACTGTATCCGAAAGTCCTGATTACGCCGCATGTTGCCGCTATGACTGACGAAGCAGTTTCCAACATGATCTCCACCAGCTACGATAACTTTAACAAGGCACTCAACGGCGGGGACCTTGGCAGAGCAGAAGTCAAGCTTCCTGAACCTGCGAAAAAATAAAAATTATCCGGAAAATCCTGGCTGGGCCTGAATACAGGTCCAGCCGTTTTTTTGCTCATGCAAATATTCTTAATCTTTTTTATTGACAAACCATTACTTTCTGGTTAAAATAACAACACTCACTAAAAATTGTTTCACAAGGGATGTTTGTTATGTTCCGTACAGAAAAAAGCGAAAATCGAGTCTTGTTGATTAGTCAGGACCTGACAAAGATCATCTGAAATCGATGATACTCTGCCGGGTCCTGTTCGCATCTGTACGGGGTCCGAAAAGCCCCATCCAAAGTTACGGGATGGGGCTTTATTTTTCAAAAAATATAAGAAAAAGGAGACGAAACAGAATGAAGATTGTCGTCATTGGAGCGGGTGCCATGGGCCTGAGATATGGTGTCCTGCTGCAGGAAGCAGGGAATGAAGTCCAGTTTGTTGATACATGGGAACAAAATGTCGAAGCCATTAAGAAAAATGGGGGTGTGGTGGTTACCCGAGACGGAGAAAACCCCCATCTGGTTCCGGTCAGGGTCTCTTATCCTGAGGAATACCACGAAACGCCGGAACTCGCCATTGTCTTTATTAAAGACATGCATACGGTCGAAATGATGGAACGCTGCCGCCACTTTATCGGGAAAAACACCTATGTTCTGACCAATCAGAACGGCTTTGGCGGCGCTGAATATATTGCTCAGTTTGTGGACAAGGAAAAGATCATTGCCGGAACAGCCATGATCGCAACGGTCATGAAGGGACCGGGAAAAGTGGACTTTGTCGGCAAGCGTGGGACGGGTCATGTCCACATTGTCAGAAGAGAAGGTAAACCGGATGCCTTTATTTATAAAGTGGCCGATGAAATGGAGAAAGCGCTGATGCATCCGACTGTAAAGACAGATTATCTGGGGACCGTCTGGACCAAACTGGTTTTCAATTCTGTGGTGAACACGCTGTGTACGTTAATGAATATTAAGATGGGACAGTTTGCGGCCTATAAGAATGCGGAGGAAATGTCCCGAAGGCTGATTTATGAAGCGTATGAAGCAACGGATGCTGAAGGTATCAAACTGGAAGTGACGCGGGATGAACTGGTGGAACAGGTCATGTATGTTTCAAGAGTTTCCAACCCGCTGCATTATCCGTCAATGCATCAGGATATGTCAACCAACAGGCCGACCGAGGTGGATTACATCAATGGAGCCATTGTCCGGCTGGCTGAAAAGCATGGACTGAAAGCGCCTTATCACTCGATGCTGGTTGATCTTGTTCATCTCAAGGAAGTTTCGCGAAAATATAGTGATCCTGTCAAAGCCAGTGCCAGTTAAACCATGAAGGCTCCGGGCCTGCCAGCTCCGGAGCCTTTTTGCGGCTTTTTTCCGGTTAGAGTAAAATATGAAGGAGTGAAAAAATAAAATGATCGGGCCATGCTGCCCGATGCATATACAGGAGGAGCATATGGCAAATCAATTCAGAAGGATCCATATTATTGTGCTGGATTCGGTGGGTATTGGCGAAGCATCGGACGCGGAAAAGTATCACGATAAAGGCTGCGACACACTGGGACATACTGCAGAAGCAATGGGAGGCTTAAACGTCCCTGAGCTGGAGAAGCTGGGACTTTCCAACATTCGTCCGGACAGACCGATCAGGGGGGTAACGGTTCAGGAGCATCCCGCCGCCTTTTTTACAAAAATGCATGAAGTTTCCGCAGGGAAAGACAGCATGGATGGCCACTGGGAAATGATGGGGCTGCCCGTCATGACCCCTCTGCATACTTTTCCTGATGGATTTCCTGATGAATTGATAAAAAAAATCGAGAAGTACAGTGGCAGAAAGGTGATCTGGAACAAGCCGGCAAGCGGGACGGAAATTATCAAAAAATTTGGCGAGCGTCAGATGAAAACCGGAGAACTGATTGTTTACACCTCAGGAGATTCCGTGCTGCAGATCGCCGCACATGAAGATATCATCCCGCTTAAGGAACTTTATGATATCTGTGCGTATAGCCGCAAACTGACGATTGATGAACCATACCGTCTCGGTCGGGTGATCGCAAGGCCGTACATCGGTGATCGGGCAGACCGTTTCGAGCGGACGGCGAACCGGCGCGATCTGACGCTGGAGCCGTCAGGGAAAACGGTGCTGGACAGCCTGCTTGAAGCAGGGGTTGATACGCTCGCTATCGGTAAGATTAATGATATTTTCAGCGGGCACGGGATAAAGAAGGGCTGGCACACCGTCAGCAATGAAGATGGAATGAATCGTCTGATACGTGTGCTTGAGCAGGATTTTCATGGACTCAGTTTTACCAATCTTGTTGACTTCGATGCCAAATACGGACATCGCCGGGAACCTGTTTTATTCGGCAGAGCACTTGAAGCTTTTGATCATCAGCTTCACGATGTGCTGGAAAGACTGCGGCCTGATGATCTGCTGATGATCACAGCCGATCATGGAAATGATCCCGGCTTCAGAGGCACGGATCATACACGTGAATACGTCCCGCTTCTTGTGACTTCACCCCGTTTTTCGGAAGGAGCAGCGCTGCCTGTCCGGGAAACCTTTGCTGATATGGGTGCCACGGTAGCTGAAAATTTTGCTGTGCCGCTTCCGAAAACGGGTCGCAGTTTTCTCGGAGAACTGAAATGAAACGGAGCTGATCACATGCGTATGGTCGATATCATTACCAGAAAAAGAGACGGATATGAACTGACACCGCAGGAGATTCGTTTTTTCATTGATGGTTATGTCAATGGCACAATTCCCGATTATCAGGCGAGCGCCTTTACAATGGCTGTCTATTTCAGAGATATGACAGACAGAGAGATTGCGGCCTTAACCCTGGCTATGGTTCATTCCGGTGAAACAGTTGATCTCTCCGGTATTCAGGGTATTAAGGTTGATAAGCATTCAACCGGGGGCGTCGGTGATAAGACGACGCTCGTTCTGGCTCCTCTGGTTGCGTCAGTCGGGGTGCCGGTGGCTAAAATGACCGGACGCGGTCTTGGTTTTACAGGGGGTACAATAGATAAACTCGAATCAATACCCGGTTTTCATATTGAACTGACCCCTGAACGCTTCGTCGAACTGGTCAATAACAACCGGATTGCCGTGACGGGTCAGAGCAGTGCCCTTGTACCGGCCGATAAAAAATTGTATGCACTCCGTGATGTGACTGGCTCGGTTGAGTCCGTACCGCTGATCGCAAGTTCGATCATGAGTAAGAAAATAGCTGCCGGGGCCGATGCCATTGTTCTGGAAGTCACAATGGGTAACGGCGCGTTTATGAAAGATGAAAGGGGCGCTGCGCGTCTTGCGGAAACAATGGTTCATATCGGGCAGCATGTCGGAAAGAAAACGGCGGCAGTGATTACAGACATGTCGCAGCCGCTTGGTTTTGCAGTCGGTAATGCGCTGGAAGTTAAAGAAGCGATTGACACACTGAAAGGACGCGGCCCGGAAGATCTGAAAGAGCTGGTTCTGACACTGGGCAGTTTAATGGTCATGCTCGCCGGTGCCGCATCAGATGCAGATGAAGCGCGCAGGAGACTACGGGCGTCACTGAAGAACGGCCGGGCACTGGAGAAGTTCAGAAGCTTTATCGTCAATCAGGGCGGGGATCCTGATGTGATCGATCATCCTGAGCTCTTACCGTCTGCTAAATACCAGATTGACCTTCCGGCACGGTCTTCAGGGCGGATCACAGCGATGCATGCGAAGAGGATCGGTCTGGCCGCGATGCAGCTGGGCGCAGGAAGAGCGGCAAAGGGGGATGCCATTCATTATGATGCCGGCATCGTACTGCATAAGAAAATAGGTGATCAGGTTCGAAAGGGAGACGCGCTGCTGACGATTCATACCGACACCGAGACGATCGAAGAGGTGAAAGCCGGACTCTATCAGGCAATTGAGATCGGACCAGAGTCTGCCGAGCCGCCACTGATTCACCGGATTATTACTGAATAAAGTGAAATTTCAATAAGTAGTGGGCTTTTCGGATGCACAGGACGCCCTCGTTTTTTGCCTGCGCGCATCCGCCACTGATTGTTCGTTGAACCAACCCATCAGGCTGCTGCGGGCAGTGATCCTCCACCCGGGCATGTTTGTTTACTCCCATGACCCTGAAGTGGACCTGCCCGTTCATGCGGTTCATGTGGGATAAAGGCAATTGAAGGAGCGATTTCAGATGGGGAATCTGGCAAAATATATCGATCAAACGGCACTTCAGGCAGATGTCACAGAGAAGGATATTGAGAAACTGACCGGGAGGCCAGACGCTTCGGTTTTGCCTCGGTCTGTGTTAATCCTTACTGGGTCAGCCTTGCAGCACAACAGCTTGCCGGATCAGATGTCCATGTCTGTACGGTCATCGGCTTCCCGCTTGGGGCGGGAACGGCTCAGACGAAAGCGTTTGAGACGACTGATGCCGTGCAGAATGGTGCGGACGAAGTTGACATGGTCATCAATATCGGCGCGCTGAAAAGTGGCCGCGAGGACAGGGTCCTTGATGACATTAAAGCCGTTGTCCGGGCAGCGAAGGGAAAAGTGCTGGTCAAAGTGATTATTGAAGCGTGTCTGCTTACCCGCGAAGAAAAGGAAAAAGCCTGCAGACTGGCAGTTCAGGCCGGTGCGGATTATGTAAAGACCTCAACCGGATTTTCAACCGGCGGGGCAACTGTTGAAGATGTGGCGCTGATGCGCAGGACTGTCGGGGCACGCGCGGGTGTTAAAGCAGCCGGCGGTATCCATACCAGGAAGGAAGCTGAAGCGATGATCGCTGCCGGGGCAACAAGAATTGGTGCAAGCTCAGGCGTTAAAATTGTAATGGGGAAATAAAATCCGGGACTTGAAAAATGAGGGTCATGTATGCTATAATCCTTGTCGTGCCCTTAATAGGGTATATGATAGGGCGTTGGGCAAGTGGTTAAGCCAATGGATTCTCATTCCATGATCACGGGTTCAATTCCCGTACGCCTTATACTTATGGATAAAAAAAGTCACTCTGCTGACGCTTCGTCGTGCAGAGTGACTTTTTGTGTATTCAAAATCTCTGGAAACGCCGGCAATCTCCCAATCGTCAGGTATTTGATAATAAGAGTTGAAAGCGTTTGCAATTCGCGATAAAATAAAGGTGGATCAAATGTGAACAATTTGTGACGTGATAAATTTCACATTGCGGTTCTCTGATGAATCAACTATTTATATCAGATTGTACGGAAGGGAACGAACAATAATGAAGAAAAAAAGAATTGTTATTCTTGGTGCAGGTTATGGTGGGCTTCGGACATTGAAAAAACTGCAGAACATGCATATCAATGCCAGTCTCGTGTTAATTAATAAAAATAATTATCATTGTGAAACGACCTCTCTTCATGAAGTGGCTGCGGGTTCCTCGGATGCCCGGGAAATCTGTTATCCGATTGATTATGTCATTGACCGGAAGCAGACAGCATTCATTCAGGATACCGTGCTCCGTGTCGACAGAGAGGAAAAGCAGGTCATTCTCAAAGAGCGTCCGCCGGTAAAATATGATTACCTGCTGATTGCACTCGGATTTGAGTCAGAGACTTTTGGTATTGAAGGGATTCATGAACACGCCCTGGCTATTTCGGATATTCCGTCAGTTGAACGGATTCGCAAACATATCACAGATCAGTTTGATGCCTGGCAGCAGGATAAGGAGGAGGAACATCTGACCATTGTGGTTGGAGGTGCGGGGTTCACCAGCTTTGAACTTCTTGGGGAGCTTACAAACCGTTTGCCTGTGCTCGCCCGTCGATTTGGCATCCATCCGAAAAAGGTACGTGTGATCTGTATCGAGCCGAGTCCCCATGTGCTGCCGATGTTCGATCGTAAGCTGGCTGATTATGGGACACGAAAACTGCTCGCGCGCGGTGTTGAGTTTGTGATTGGACGGGTCAACCGGCTGGTTCCCGGTCACATTTATTATCGAAATGGCAATGAAATGCATGTCATTCATGCCGGCACATTTATCTGGACAGGAGGGGTTCGCGGGAGCTCAGTCATTGAGGCCTCCGGATTCAACCAGAAGCGCGGACGTGTCCGGGTTAACGACGATCTGACAGTGCCCGGCTATCCGGATATCATGATTATCGGCGATTGCTCGGCAGTAATCGATCCTGAAAGCGGCCATCCCTATCCCACAACAGCCCAGATTGCTCTGCAGCAGGCAGATTGTGCAGCATGTAACCTGCATGCACGTATCGAAAATCGGCCCGTAAAAGCTTTTGTTTATAAATGCAAGGGAACCGTCTGCTCGCTGGGCAGGAATGATGCAATGGGTGAAGTGATGGGGAAAAATCTCAAAGGCTACCCGGCTTCATTTATGAAAAAAGTCATTGAAAACCGCTCTCTGGCAAAAGTCGGTGGTGTTGAAACGATGCTGAAAAAAGGCAGATTCAGCTTCAGCAAATAATGAGGTGTACAAAAATACAGCCCGCTCTGTCAAAAAAACAGGGCGGGCTGTTTTATATGATGTCCGATTAAATAGCGTAATTACTTGCTGCTGACCGGTTCAGGGATTTTGGCAAGGGCCTGATCCAGATCCCAGATAATATCATCTACATCTTCAATACCGATCGATACACGGATCAGATCCGGTGTGACGCCTGCAACCGCCTGCTCTTCAGGTGTCAGTTCGGCATGTGTTGTACTTGCCGGGTGAATGATCAGTGATTTCGCATCGGCAACGTTAGCAAGCAGTGAGAACAGTTTGACATTGTTAATTAATGTTTTGCCGGCTTCCAGACCGCCCTTTACGCCGAATGTGAAAATCGAACCGGGACCTTTCGGGAGATATTTTTTAGACAGTTCGCGGTACGGGTTCCCTTCCAGTTCAGGGTAGTTGACCCAGGTGACCTTCGGGTGATTGTTCAGGAACTGAGCCACTTTGCGTGCGTTCTGAACATGACGTTCAACACGGACCGAGAGGGATTCAAGCCCTTGGAGGAAGTAGAAAGCGTTCTGCGGGCTGATGGTTGCGCCGGTATTTCGGAGCAGCTGAACACGGGCCTTCGCAGCGAATGAAGCCGGAGCGAGATCCGCATAAACAAGACCACCGTAGCTCTTGTCTGGTTCTGTAAAGTCAGGGAATTTGCCACTTGCACGCCAGTCGAACTTACCGCCGTCGACAATGACACCGCCGATTGCTGTACCATGGCCACCGATGAACTTTGTCGCTGAATGAACAACGACATCGGCCCCATATTCAATCGGACGGATCAGATAAGGCGTCCCGAATGTGTTATCGATAATAAACGGAATCTTATTTTCGTGGGCAATTTTTGCGACTGCTTCGATATCAAGTATATTGATCTTCGGGTTGCCGATCGTTTCACCGTAAACAGCTTTTGTTCTATCGTCAATCGCTTTTCGGAAGTTTTCCGGATCATCCGGGTCTACAAATTTAACGGTAATGCCGAGTTTCTTCAGGGTGACGGAGAAGAGTTCATAAGTACCGCCGTATAGCGTACTTGCGGAAACGATATTGTCGCCGCTGCTTGCAACATTCAGCACCGAATAGACGATCGCGGCAAGGCCTGAGGCGGTTGCCAGCCCGGCAACGCCGCCTTCCAGGGCGGCGATACGTTTTTCAAATACATCTTCTGTCGGGTTCATGATACGGGCATAAACATTGCCCGGCCTTTTCAACTGGAAGAAATCCGCAGCCTCATCCGCATCTTTGAAAACAAATGAACTGGTCTGATAAATCGGAACCGCCCGGGCGCCGGTTGCCGGATCCGGTACCTGTCCGGCGTGCACCTGCAATGTTTCAAAACCAAATTTTCTTTCTTCTGCCATCTTAATCTCTCCCTATACCCTTAATTTTTTCATTAAATAAAATCTTAGATCGGAAAGAGTTACAGATTGGAAAGAGCTGCTGTATGAAAAAGCTGCTTCCCGCAGAGAGGAAAGCAGCTTTTTCGCCGATTCTTTTCTTATCTGCCAGAATTTAATCTGCTGGAATTAACACCATACACGATTGCCGTGCTGGTTGTCGGGCTTCGCAGGGCCAGTCCCTCCGCCACTCTTGATAAGATTTATTTAATTGTTTTCAGTTTATTCCCATTTTTGATTTTTGTCAATACAAAATAACAAGTAATTCGGTAGTTTTTATATTAATTGGACCGGGTGCCGATCGGGAATCCCGGACTTGTGATGCAAAAAAGGGAAAGAGCATCATGCTCTTTCCCTTTATAAAGGCATGTATCTGCCCGACAGGCACAATCAATACAGACCTTCAGTGGATTCCTTTGTACTGATAAAAATGTTCTTTGTCTGGGTGTAAGCATCCAGAATACTCTTGTAGGTTTCACGGCCGATACCGGATTTCTTGTAACCGCCAAAAGGTGCACCGGCAGGCAGCTGGTTGTATGTGTTAACCCACATACGGCCGGTACGGACACCGCGGGCAACTTTAAGGGCCGTGTTCAGATTGCTGCTCCATACGGCGCCGCCAAGGCCGTAATCCGACTGGTTAGCCAGTTTGATGACTTCGTCCGCATCTTTAAACTTGATGACTGTAGCAACCGGCCCGAAAATTTCTTCCTGAGCGATTCTCATGTCGTTTGTTGCATCAGCAAGCAGCGTCGGTGCCATAAATACACCTTTGCCCAGATTGCCGTTTTCCAGCTTTTTACCACCGGTGACCAGCTTAGCACCTTCATCCTGGCCGATTTTTACATAATCAAGGATTTTTTCCAGTTGACGTTTATTCACCTGAGCGCCCATCTGAACGCCGTCTTCCCACGGCAGTCCGACTTTAACTTTATCAAATGCATCTTTCAGAGCGGCCAGGAATTTATCATAAATCCCTTCCTGAACGAAGAGGCGGGAGCCTGCGCAGCATACCTGACCCTGGTTGAACAGGATGCCGAGCTGGGCGCCTTCGATAGCGCGATCCCATGGTGCATCGTCGAAGAAGATATTGGCCGACTTGCCGCCAAGTTCCAGAGTAGCCGGAATCAGGCGCTTTGCTGCAGCATCAGCCACTTCATAGCCAACCTGAGTGGATCCGGTGAATGCCAGTTTAGCAAATCCCGGGTGATGCAACATATAATCACCGGAATCTGAGCCGCGGCCTGTCACAACGTTAACAACGCCGGCCGGAAGCACCTGATCGAGCAGTTTGGCAAATTCGAGCAGACTCAGTGATGTTGAAGATGACGGATGAATGACGACTGTGTTTCCTGCTGCAATCGCCGGGGCGATCTTCCAGGCAGCCATCAGGAACGGGAAGTTCCAAGGAACGATCTGACCGACAACTCCGATCGGTTCCTTCAGGTTAATCGTTAATGTATTTTCATCCAGAGCTTTTGCTGTTCCTTCTTCAGAACGGATCACACCTGCGAAATAGCGGAAGTGGTCTGAAGCCGACGGTACATCGACATATTTTGTTTCACGGATCGGTTTCCCGTTGTCCAGTGTTTCCACAAGTGCCAGATGATCGGCATTTTCATCAATCAGGTCGGCAATTTTCAGAAGAAGGGTGCTTCGTTCCTGAATACCAACTGTTTTCCATGTTTCAAATGCTTTTGTAGCTGCCTCTACCGCGGCATCTACATCTTCGTGGCTCGCATTTACGAATTCGGCGAGTTTTTCACCGGTACTGGGATTGTAACTGGTTATCTTACGCCCGTCTGAACCATCGACCCATTTCCCCCCGATATATAATTTATAATCTGTGTCGACTGCATGTTCCAGAACTGTACTTTGAATGCTCATATACAGTAACATCCCTTTCTCGTAATAGAGTTATATTGTTTACGCTTTCATTCTAATCTACTTTTTAGAAAATGAGAAAATATTTGCTCAGCCGCTGATCCGGATGTGTCTGTATTATTCAAACGGATAACGAATGCCCCACTGATCACGTACCTGCGTCATGATATCCACCACATCCCGTGTCAGAGGCAGCGTTTTTTCGACACGTTCACCCCGAACGGCAGCGTTCATATCGTTGAATTCATAGACCATGGCATGAGCGGTGCTCCCGGCTTCGATCGTTTCTACCTTGCCATCAGGATAAGTCAGGGTTGCCTGATCAGCACGGGGGAAATTGTCAACTGTAATATAGGCTCTGTCCCCTGTGACAATACCGCGCTTGGGCAGTTTGGCCCGCATGGTTAATGTGACTGTTGCCATCTCGTCATCTTTATTTTTCAGGATAATGCCTGATGACTCATCGACACCTGTCTCGAATTTTTTCACTGCCGTCAGTACCTGATCAGGCTGGCTCGACAGGAAGGAACGGACAAAGGACAGAGCGTATGTGCCGATATCCAGGAGGGCTCCTCCGGCAAGATCCTTACTGAAAAAGCGGTTCCTGACGTCATACGGTTTCAGACTTCCGAAGGTGACATTGACCATTTTCACTGTACCGATTTTCCCGCTGTTGATTATTTCCCGTAATTTCCGGTACAGTGGCATATGAAAAATCGTCATGGCCTCGGCCACAATCAACCCTTTTTCTTCAGCCAGACGGACGACCGGATCAAGCTGTCTGCTGCTGACTGTAATCGCCTTTTCACATAAAACGTGCTTCCCGTGCCTCAGGGATTTAAGAAGATACGCGTAATGGCTGGAATGCGGGGTCGAAAGATAAATTACATCGATATCAGGATCCGCAAGCATCTCATCATAACTCCCGTAGGCTTTTTCAATATGATGCTGTTCTGTAAAAGCTTTGGCCCGTCCCAGGTTTCGCGACCCGGCCGCGTAAATCGTTCCACCGGCCGCGTGTATCGCATCGGCAAATTCAGCAGCAATTCTTCCCGGGCCAAGGATGGCCCACTTCAGTTCCTTCATTATTGTG
This sequence comes from Sporolactobacillus sp. Y61, assembly GCF_040529185.1. Lineage (NCBI taxonomy): Bacteria > Bacillati > Bacillota > Bacilli > Caryophanales > Sporolactobacillaceae > Sporolactobacillus > Sporolactobacillus sp. Y61. The sequence goes on from NZ_CP159510.1 coordinate 846,898, forward strand.
ATCACCTCATATGGTGTTTTCTGATCAGGCGCATGCCGCCCTTTCAATCCTGCAGCAGCCGGCGCGCAGGATTTTTTTAACGTATCGTGACCCGTAGCACCCTTCCCCTTGAAATTGGAAGAATGTGCAAAATGGAGTAATAGGTGCAAAATAACGGTTAAAGTATAACTTTGCTGCATGGTAGTGTCAAAGAGAGAGAACCTCCTCTGCTGATGGATTGAAAGTGACTTACAGAGTGCGGAATGTGTTGTGATGAGAAAAAACAGTGACAAATCACTTTTAATCAGAATTGCGAGGATGTATTATGAACAAAATATGACACAGAATGCCATTGCCGGTGAACTGGGGAGATATCGGACGACGGTGGAAGCAGCCGGGGGTCTCGGAGCCCTGCGAGGCAGGTACATGAATACGCTTGTGACGACCGACGAAGCGCCCGTGCCATTCTTGAAAGGGCAGATTAACCTGGATCGGAAGACTTGTTCTCTCTACTTAATGGATGTTAAAATCAAGAAGTTGACAAAATATATCTATTTACTCGGAATGAAGTACTTCCGCCTCAGAAGGGAACGAAATGATCATGAAGAAATTATTTACAGGCATCATACTTATTGTTCTGGCTGCAGCGCTTGCCGCATGTGGTCAGGACAACGGATCGGATGCAGGAACTGGAAATCTTGCCGATCAGGTCAGGGAGCGGGGCGTTCTCAAAGTTGGAACGGAAGGGACTTACGCGCCCTATACTTACCATGACAGTAAAAGCAATAAACTGGTCGGCTTTGACGTAGATGTGATCCGTGAAGCAGGAAAACGGATGGGTGTCAAAGTAGCATTTAATGAATCAAACTGGGATTCTCTTTTTGCCGGACTGAATGCGAAAAGATTCGATACGATTGCCAATGATGTCGGAGTGACGCCAGACCGTCAGAAAAAATATGACTTTTCAAGGGCATATTCGACATCACAGTCCGTCATTGTCACAAGAAAGGACAATCATAAAATAAATGCACTTAAAGATTTGAAGGGTGTCAAAGTTGCTCAGGGGTTATCAAGCAATTACGGTGAAATGACGAAAAAGGCAGGAGCGGTCATCACGGGTCAGGATGATTTGTCAAAAGCCCTGAAACTGGTCAGTCAGGGCAGAGTTGAAGCGACTGTTAACGATCAGGGAGCGGTCCTGCAGTACTTTAAAACAACAGGGGATAAGAATTTGAAGATAGCCGCCGTTATCCCGTCAAATGCAGCTGACATTGCTTTTCCGGTAGTGAAAGATAGCGGGCTGGATAAGGTGCTCTCAGAGCAGCTTGAAGCGATGAAGAAAGATGGGACATTAAAGCAGATATCCGAAAAATATTTCGGAAAGGATATCAGTAAATAATGTTTTCCCTTGTAACAGGCACGATCACCATAGACTGGGAGCTGGCTGCGCAGTCTTTCTGGCCGCTTCTGCAGGGAGGGTTAGTCTATACCCTGCCGCTGGCTGTGATTTCCTTTTTCTTCGGATTGATCATCGCAATTTGTATGGCCATTTTCCGTCTGTCGCATAATTGGCTGCTACAGCGTATTGCCCGGGTCTATATCTCAATTATTCGCGGGACTCCGCTGCTTGTTCAGCTGGCGATCATTTTCTACGGACTGCCTGATCTTGGAATCAGAGTCAGCCCCTTTCCGGGGGCAATCATTGCTCTGTCGCTGAATGTCGGCGGTTATGCAGCTGAGACGATCCGTGCTTCGATCCTTTCGGTGCCGAGGGGTCAGTGGGAAGCCGGCTATACAATTGGGATGGGTTATGCCCAGACGCTGCGTCGGATTATTTTGCCCCAGGCAGCTCGTGTGTCGATTCCGCCTTTGTCGAATACATTTATCGGTCTGGTTAAAGATACGTCACTGGCTTCCACGATTACGGTAACGGAGCTATTCCGGAGAGCTCAGGAAATTACCGCGACGAGTTATGATTTTCTGCTGCTCTATTCCGAAGCGGCGCTGATTTACTGGCTATTCTGTTTCGTGCTTTCCATTATACAGGGACGCATTGAGTCAAGACTCGACCGGTTTACGGAACGGAATTAATGGAGGTGGATGAATATGCTGCTCAAGGTCAGCGGCATCGAAAAATCATTCTCAGGTAAACGGGTACTCAAGGGCATTGATTTCTCACTTGATGAGGGAAAGGTCCTGGTTATCATAGGCCCGTCCGGATCGGGGAAAACGACCATTCTGCGCAGTCTTAATCTGCTCGAGGTGCCGGAGAAGGGTCAGCTGCAGATTGATCATCTGCAGGTCAGATTCGGTCAGCCGATCAATCAGAAGATGATCAGAACCATCCGGCGTAAATCAGCCATGGTTTTCCAGAGTTTCAACCTGTTTCCGCATAAAACGGTCCTGGAAAATGTGATCGAGGGACCTGTCCAGGTCCAGAAGAAACCTGAAAAGGAAGCCATTCAGGAGGCAAATGAGATCCTGGAAAAAGTCGGTCTTGGGCAGCACAGGGATAAGTATCCGTATCAGCTTTCCGGCGGACAGCAGCAGCGGGTCGGTATTGCCCGGGCGGTTGCTCTAAAGCCGAAACTGCTGCTCTTTGACGAACCAACTTCTGCCCTGGATCCGGAACTGGTTTCCGATGTCCTGGGTGTCATGAAAAACCTGGCAAAAGACGGATGGACGATGGTCATTGTGACACATGAGCTGAGGTTTGCCGGAAAGGTAGCGGATGAAGTGCTGTTTGTTGATGACGGGATGATCCTGGAACGGGGGACGCCTGAAGCTGTTTTCAATCATCCGCAGCATGAACGGACCAGGCAATTCCTCAGCAGAGTGCTGAAAAATATGTAATCTGTTTAGACTGGCAGTCCGGAAAACCTTCCGGACTTTTTTCTTTATACGCGGAAATGGTACAGACCGTCCATAGTACCCGAATTCCTGTTTGTAGACATGCCTGCAATCAGGTATAATCGCTTATATATATTTTATTACGGAGGTGACTGATTTGGAGATAAATAAGAGACAGGCCATGAATGTGGCTATGGGAGCTGCCTTTCTCATGGCCATGTCGGCAGTGGGTCCCGGTTTTCTGACACAAACAGCAGCTTTTACCGGGCAGCTTGGCGCGGACTTTGGATTTGCCATATTAGTCTGTATTTTAGTGGACATAGGCGTTCAGCTGAATATCTGGCGGATCATCGTCATATCCGGGAAAAAAGCGCAGACGATTGCTAATGATCTGGTCCCCGGTCTCGGTTTTCTGCTGACGGTTCTGATTGTCATCGGCGGATTAACGTTCAATATTGGCAACGTTGGCGGTGTCGGCCTGAGCTTTAATGTACTCTTTGGCATGACACCGGAAAACGGGGCATTAATCGGCGGGATCATTGCTCTGGTGATTTTCCTTGTGCGTCATGCGTTAACGGTGATGGATCGGACTGTTCAGGTACTCGCCGTGATTACCGTTCTGTTACTGGTCTATATTCTGGCCGTCAATGCCCCTCCGGCGGGTGAAGCCATCACCCATTCATTTGTTCCGACAACTTTTGACTTTTATTCAATTGTCACCATTGTTGGCGGGACCGTCGGGGGGTATATCTCTTTCTCCGGTGGTCACCGGCTGCTCGAAGGTGGATTAAAGGGAAAAGAGAGTATTCCTTATATTAACCGTGGTGCTCTGACCGGGATCAGCGTTGCCTCTGTCGTCCGCATCATGCTGTTTCTGGCCGCATTAGCCGTAATCGCTGACGGATATAAACTCAATCCGCTTAATCCGGCGGCCAGTATTTTTCAACATTCTGCGGGGGACTTTGGCTATAAGTTCTTCGGCATCATTTTGTTTGCAGCCAGTCTGACCTCGGTTCTTGGGTCGACCTTTACATCAGTGTCCTTTCTGGATTATTCTAAATCTGAGGATAACAACAGTATTTTCAAAAGGATCCGTCCTTATCTGATTATTTTCTTTATCATCTTTTCGACCGCTGTTTTCTATTTTATTGGGAACCCGGCAAAAGTTCTCGTTGTTGTCGGTGCGATTAACGGGCTGATTCTTCCGATTGCTCTGGCAATTCTTCTGATTGCAGCGACCCGAAAGAAAATTATGGGGAAAGCTTACAGACATCCTCTGTGGCTCTCTATTTTCGGCTGGATTATTGTTGTGTTCATGGCCTATGCCGGCATTCAATCCGTGATCAAAGGGTTTTCGAATCTATTCTGAAACAAGGAGAATGGAAGGAGATGGAGATGCATGACTCAAATTGATCTGAACTGTGATTTGGGAGAAAGTTACGGACACTACGTCATCGGTAACGATCAACAGGTGCTTCCATTGATTTCATCGGCCAATATCGCCTGCGGGTTTCACGCGGGCGATTTTTCAGAGATGCACCGGACCGTAACGGCTGCACTCAGAAATCATGTGGCACTTGGCGCGCATCCCGGTCTACCCGATCTCATGGGATTTGGCAGGAGGGAAATGAAGGTGACATCTCTTGAAGTCTATGATATGGTGGTCTACCAGATTGGTGCGCTAAAGGCGGTTGCTGCTGCGCAGAAGGCTGCTCTGAATCATGTTAAACCCCATGGTGCACTGTATCATATGGCCTCGGGTCATAAAGAAATGGCAGATGCCGTGGTGCAGGCGATCAGGGATGTGGATCCGGCCCTGAAACTTTTTGCAATGGATGGGACCCATCTGGCAAAAGCCGGCGAGAGATCCGGCCTTCATGTCATTCATGAAGTGTTTGCCGACCGAACCTATCAGGCTGACGGATCACTGACCCCGCGCTCACAGCCTGATGCATTGATTACGGACACCGCGCAGGCGATGAAACAAGTGATGCAGATGATCAGGGAAAAAACGGTAACAACTGCCGGAGGAAAGAAGGTTCCGGTACGCGCGGAAACGATTTGTGTCCATGGTGACGGGGTTAAAGCACTGGCTTTTGCCGCTGAGATACGCCGGGGACTTGCAAAACAGGGACTGACAATAGCCGCCTGGCACTGAAGGGGAGCGATAATGATGATAGATTCCGCAACATTATCTGACCGGCATCCCGCTGAGGTCCGCCAGTTGATCCGGGAAGGGCAATGGGATAAACCGACGAGTGGTCTGGCGAATGGATATACTCAGGCTAATCTGGTCATTCTTCCCAAAAGTATGCCTACGATTTTCTGCTGTTCTGCCAGCGTAATCCCCGGCCATGTCCACTCCTTGAAGTGCTGGATACCGGTAATCCGTCAGTCCGGGAACTGGCAGACGGCGCTGATATTCGTACGGATCTTCCGAAATACCGGATTTACCGAAAAGGGCTGCTCAGTGAAGAATTAACAGATATTAAATCCGCCTGGCGGGAAGATTTTGTCTCCTTTCTGATTGGCTGCAGTTTCAGCTTCGAGCAGGCACTGCTTCAAAATGATATTCCTGTGCGTCAGATTGAGCAGCACTGTAACGTTCCAATGTACAAAACCAATATCGCCTGCCGCCCCGCCGGTATTTTTCAGGGCCCGCTGGTTGTCAGTATGCGTCCGATGACGGAAAAGCAGGCGATCCGGGCTGTTCAGGTGACGAGTCGCTATCCATCTGTTCACGGCGCGCCAATCCATATCGGCAGTCCGGAAAAGATCGGCATTGCAAACCTGTCTCATCCGGACTTTGGTGATGCTGTGACGATCAAAAGCGGAGAAATTCCCGTTTTCTGGGCCTGCGGTGTGACCCCGCAGGCGGCTGTTATGGCAACAAAACCGGAATTGGCCATTACCCATGCACCCGGTCATATGTTGATCACCGATCGTAAGGATAGCACATTCAGTATTCTGTAATTCTTTTTTTGCTTTGTACATTTTCACTGCATGACGAATCAACCGGCAGTGTGCAAAGTACGAGGGCAAACAGTAAGTCGTGACCGACCTGTTTGACGGGAGGGTGAGAAAATGAGAGTTGAACCGTTTGGCGATCAGGCTGTTCGCGTCATCCTGGGCGACCGGATTGCCCCGTCTGTTCAGAAAAAAATCAAACAGTTTACGGAACGTTTCGACCGGCAGCCCTTTGCCGGTTTTATTGAATATGTACCGGCCTATACCAATGTTGTTCTTTACTATGATCCTGTTGTAGTGATTCGCCACGGGAGGAAAGATCTGCCGGCACAGGAGCAGGTCTGTCATTATATTCAGGCGCTGCTGCAGGACGAAGAGAAAGAAAAGGGGCAGGAGGCGTCCCGCAGGCGGGTACGCATACCGGTATGTTACGGCGGCGATTTTGGTCCCGATCTGGTGCAGGTTGCGGCCTGTCACAACCTGACTGTAAAACAGGTTATTGCCAGACACTCAGCCCCCAGCTATCTGGTCTATATGCTGGGCTTTACCCCGGGTTTTCCCTTCTTAGGGGGTCTTCCTGAAGAACTGGCGACCCCGCGCCGTAAATCTCCGCGCCTGAAAATTGCGGCCGGCTCTGTGGGTATTGCCGGGCAGCAGACGGGTGTTTATCCGCTTGAGTCTCCGGGCGGCTGGCAGATTATCGGGCGGACGCCTGTTGCCCTGTTCAGACCGGAATCCAATCCGCCGACCTTATTAATGCCGGGCGATATCGTTACGTTTGAACCGATTACCGAAGCTGAATTTAATCGGATCAGGGGGCAAAAGTCATGACGTTAACCATCATCCAAAAAGGTTTTGCCTCATCTGTACAGGACATGGGCCGTCCCGGGTACCAGCGCTACGGTATTATTGTAGGCGGCGTAATGGATCGTCCATCGGCAAGTCTGGCCAACTGGCTGGTGGGCAATCCGGAAACAGCTGCTTTAATTGAGTTTTCCTTTCTGGGACCGGCCATTTTGTTTACTGAACCGGCTCTGTTCGCTGTAACCGGTGCATATTGCCGGCCGAAACTGAATAATCGGGACATTCATCCCGGACACCCTTACTTCGCCGACGAAGGGCAGATTCTGACCATCGGTGGGCTGATTTCAGGCAGCCGGGGTTATGTGGCTGTGGCCGGGGGAATCGATACACCCTTATGGCTCGGCAGCCGCTCTACCAGTGAAAGGGCCGGAAAAGGAGGATATAAAGGCCGGCGATTGAAGGAGACTGATCAGTTACCTGTCGGGAAACCTTCGAAAGTGGCCGAAGAACTGATGCAGAGGCCTGAACGTCTGGCCGGCAAATGGTATTACGCGTTCAGACGGACGTACAGGGGCAGGCAGACGGTCCGCGTGATGCCGGATACACTCTGGCCGCAGTTTTCAAAAAAAAGCCGGGTGGCCTTTCTTTCCACAGATTATCGGGTGACAGGATCATCGGATCGCATGGGTTACCGGCTCAGCGGAGAAAAACTGATGCTCGATCAGCCCATTGAACTGTATTCGGAAGCCGTCACCGAAGGATCGATTCAGGTGCCGGGAAACGGACAGCCGATTATCCTGATGACAGATCATCAGTCAACAGGCGGTTATCCCAGGATCGCCCAGGTCGTCTCAGCCGATTTACCACTTCTTGCCCAGTTGCCACCGAACAGCCTGCTTCATTTTAAAAAGATAGCTGCCGGAGAGGCGGAACAGCTGCTGATGCGCCAGCGTATTGAAATGGAACAGTTACATACGCAGATCGACCGCCGGCTGAAGCTCCTGGTAAACGAGTAACAGATATGTCAGAAAATTTTACATAATAATTTGAACAAGTTTGCGCTTTTTGCTAAGGCCGTTTTTTTGGCATATAATGATTTTGGAAAGGTATATGGAGGGGGAAAAAGAGTTGACAAAAGAGATTTCTGCATCGATGGTCGCTAAATATTCCGACAAGATTCAGACAAAGCCGAAAAACAGGATCATCAAAGATGCAATTATGAAAAACGGGATTAACGCGGCAACCCTTAATAATGACGCAGTTGTTTCTATGAATCCGGTATTCTCCGAAGATATTGATACCGGGAAAGTGACAAATCAGAAAATGAGCGGGCGCTGCTGGATGTTCGCGGCACTGAACACATTCCGTCACAAACTGAACAGCACATTTGATTTAAAGGATTTTGAGCTCTCTCAAAATTACACGATGTTCTGGGATAAATTCGAGAAATCCAATTATTTTCTTGAAAGCATCATTGACACGGCCGACAAACCGACTGACGGCCGGCTGGTATCCTGGCTGCTCGCGACACCACAACAGGACGGCGGCCAGTGGGATATGCTTGTTTCCATCATTGATAAGTATGGCGTTGTACCGAAACAGGTCATGCCGGAAACATTTCAGAGCAGTCGTTCAGTGGAACTTAACCGCCTGCTGAATGCCAAACTGCGCGAAGATGCCATCCATTTAAGAACATTGTTTGAAGAGGGTAAATCACGTCAGGATCTTGAAGCCGTAAAAGAAGGACAGCTTGAAGATATTTACCGGATCCTGGTCTTCTCACTCGGTGAACCTCCGAAAACATTTGATTTTGAGTACCGCGACGAGGAGAAAAAGGAGTTTCACAGAGAGATTGGAATTACACCGCAGGAATTCTATAAGAAGTATGTTGGACTCAATCTCGACGATTATGTCAGCATCATTAACTCACCAACCAAAGATAAACCGTACAAAAAGACCTATACGGTTCAGTATCTGGGTACGGTGGTCGGTGGACGGAAAATTAAATATCTGAACGTCGATATGGAAACACTGAAAAAGCTGGCAATCCGTCAGATTAAAGATAAAGAAACCGTCTGGTTTGGCTGCGATGTAGTTCTTTACACAGAACCGAAACTCGGCATTATGGATAAAGCTGTTTTTGATTATGATACAGCATTCAGTACGAAATTCAGCCTGACTAAGGCACAGCGTCTGGACTACAAACAGAGCTGCCTGACACACGCCATGGTCCTGACCGGCGTCAATCTCGTTGATGGTAAACCGAACCGCTGGAAAGTGGAAAACAGCTGGGGCGAAGACCGGGGTCACAAAGGCTATTTTGTGGCAAGCGACAAATGGATGGATGAATTTACATACCAGGTTGTTGTCAACAAAAAATACCTGCCTGACGAACTGAAAGCTGCATATGATCAGAAACCGATTGAACTGAAACCATGGGATCCGATGGGTGCCCTTGCTTTGATGAAATAAATGAGGATACAGACAAAAGCCGCCTGAAGAATATTTCAGGCGGCATTTTTTTATGAAAAAATTCCTTTGCATTGCCGTTTTAAAAACATTACACTTATAAAGGATACCTGCACCTGATCGGAGCACGGCAGGTGAATAAACGGAATGGGGAAACGGCAACTCATGAATAGAATTATCGACTATCTGAAACGACAATCCGTGAGACGGGTACTGATCTTTGCCTTACTGATTTTCATCTTATATCTGGTCAGAAGCCTGATGGATCTCCTCCTTCTGACATTTATTTTTTCTTTCCTTATCGATCGTCTGGAAACCTTTGTCCATCGGAAACTGAAGATTCCGAGGCGTCTTGTTGTCATCATTCTCTATTCACTGATTGTTGTCGGTATTTATGCTGCCGTGACGGTCTATCTGCCGATCATTGCCGAACAGACGGTGCAGCTTTATCATTCCATTGTTACAACGATCCGGGATTTTCGCGGGTCTGTTCTGATCAATGCGATTGTCGATCAGCTGCAAAGAAATAATGTTGACGAATACCTGAGATCAGGTGTGAAATTTATTATTACATCATTCACTTCTTTCAGTACCTTTGCCATTGATCTGTTTCTTGCTCTGCTGCTCAGTTTGTTCTTTTCTCTGGAAAAGGAACGCGTAATTCAGTTTACAAAGGGCTTTAAAAAGAGTAAAATCAGTTTCTTATATAATGAACTGGCGTTCTTCGGCAGCCGGTTTGTCGAAACCTTCGGGAAAGTACTTGAGGCACAGTTTATTATTGCACTGGTCAACACAGCTATTACTTCTGCGATTCTGGCTCTGCTTCACTTTCCGCAGTTATTCAGCCTGATTATTATGGTATTTGTTCTCAGTCTGATCCCCGTTGCCGGCGTCGTGATCTCACTGATTCCACTCTGCATCATCGGCTATACGATAGGCGGCATCCGTGATGTAATTTATATGGTATTGACCATCCTGGCGGTACACGCCATCGAAGCTTATGTCCTGAATCCGAAGCTGATGTCGGCAAAGACGGAGCTGCCGGTTTTCTTTACGTTCGTCATATTAATTTTTTCGGAGCATTTTTTCGGTATCTGGGGTCTGATCGTCGGTCTGCCGATTTTTGTCTTTCTGATTGATGTCCTTGGTGTCTCATACAAGCGTCCGCCGAAAAAGCTTCCCTTCAGACGAAATAACGCTCATTAACAGGTGTCAGGCGGTCCCCATCATAGAGACCGGATGTAACAAAATGAAAGAGGTAAAAACATGGATAAAACATCCATTTATGGATTAACATTCAATCAGCTGGAAGACTTTTTGCTTGATCACGGTGAAAAAAAGTTTCGTTCAGCGCAGATTTGGGACTGGCTCTATGTAAAACGCGTCGACCGGTTCAGTCAGATGACAAATCTGTCGAAAAAGGGTATTCATCTACTGGAAAACTCTTTTGTCATGGGGACACTGAAACTCGAGACGGCTCAGAAAGCAAAGGACGGAACGATAAAATATCTGTTCCGGCTTAAGGACGGTAATCTGATTGAAACGGTTCTGATGCCGCATGAGTATGGCCTGTCGGTCTGCGTGACGTCGCAGGTCGGCTGCAATATCGGATGCAGTTTCTGTGCGAGCGGACTGCTCCGGAAGAACCGTGATCTGACAAGTGGTGAAATGGTAGAACAGGTGCTTGCGATACAAAAACATCTGGATCAGCAGGAGCAGGGAAAAGGTGAACGTGTCGGACACGTGGTTGTCATGGGTATTGGTGAGCCTTTTGATAATTTTGATCACGTGATCAGTTTTCTGCGGATTATTAATCATTCAAAAGGGCTGTCAATCGGTGCACGGCACATTACGGTGTCGACCAGCGGGATCGTACCGAAAATCTACACCTTCGCTGATATTGACTGGCAGATCAATCTCGCCATCTCACTGCATGCACCAAATAATGAACTGCGCAGTCGGATCATGAAAATCAACCGGGCCTGGCCAATCGAAAAACTGATGGATGCGGTTGACTATTATCTGAAGAAAACCAATCGCCGGATTACCTTCGAATATATTATGCTGAAAGATGTTAATGATCATAAGGAGGAGGCGCTCCAGCTGGCGAAACTGCTGGAAAATAAGCGCCATCTTGCCTATGTCAACCTGATTCCTTATAATCCTGTAGAGGAACATCCGGCGTATCAGCGCAGCAGTAAACAGGCGGTTTCCGCTTTTTATGAAACGCTGAAAAGGCGCGGGATTAATGCCGTCGTGCGTAAGGAATTCGGGACGGATATCGACGCGGCCTGCGGGCAGCTCCGGAGTAAGCAAATGAACAAAGAGCGTGTGCGGAAGCCATGACTTGCGGCTTGTTTTCTGAAATGATCATTTATCACAAAAAATAAGAGGACACCTGTTTATTTTGAAGCAGGCGTCCTCTTTGTTGTAAGGAGCCACTGGTTCCGTTTGCCACGGATCTAATAAATGCCGGCTCTGTTCTCAAGGGTTCGGCATTTAGACAGAAGACCGGGTGTGGCAGATTCCGAGTTTAATATACCTTATACGTTTCACCGTTCAGTCTTTTGCAAAAGTTTGTACAGTCTTATAATAGCAAATAAAAAAGAGCAGAAAGCTACCTCAAAGAGGGCGCAATCTGCTCTTTACTCTGGTCTGTCTGACCTGTTTCAGGATTCATATTTGATTTTATTCACGGATGACGGTGTGACGTCATGGTCATGAGACACACCGGCCGGCTGTAATTCATCGTCCGGGATATTCAAAATGAAATTTACAATATTTTCCGGACTCTGTGGATCTACGTATTCCCGCTGTGACTTTTTGATCTGCCGAAGCATGGCGACATTGTTTTCGAGCAATTCATTGATTGTCGGAACAAGGTCGCGCGTTGAATGACAGGTGATAGCCAGGTGATACTTTTCCGCAAATCTTGGATTTCCGGCTTCCTGTCCGGGGAGTGCACCGGTGATGACGATCGGCGTATTGCATGAAACCGCCTCCATCATCACGTTCGGGCTGCTGCGGATAAAAGCGATATCCGAGGCGGCGATCAAATCCTGGATATTCTGCGTAAAGCCGTAAATTTTCACCTTGTCACCATATTTCTTGCCAAGCGACTTTTTCAGGTGTGCCTGTAATTTTTCATTACGCCCGGCCACGATGGTAATGTTGAATCCGAAGGCTTTGATAAGTGTTTTTGCCATCCGGCCCATATTACCGACCCCTTCGCCGCCACTCATAATCAGTGCATTCAGCGGTTTATTCGGCGCGTACTGGTCATTTCCGGTGACGCGGGCGGGGTTGTAGAAGCGTGAGCGGACCGGAAAGCCGAACACTTTAATCTTATCCGCTGGGACGCCGAATTCAATACATTTGGCTTTGGCTTCTTCTGTCGGACTGATGATATAATCTGCCCGCGGATCCGCCCAGAACGACGTAATACTGACAAGGTCGGCAATCAGCGTAACAAAAGGGATATGAATATGGTTTTTCTCAAGGATATTCAGGACCGAGCCGTTAAAGTTCGGATGGACCGTCAGGATCAGATCCGGCCTGACCTTGTCCAGAAGTTCCAGAAATCTCGTTTTTATCTTAAGTTCAATCAGATGATTAACGAAGGATGATTTGACGGATGTATAATCCCATATTACCTTCCACAGCTGTTCCGATGTTCTGGTAATCGGACCGTACATTTTGCCAACCTTGAGCAGCGTATTGCCGCCCAGTGAAAAGCCGTCGACAACGTGAATGTTTACATCCGGTACAATGTCAAATTTCTCGCTCAGGGCTTCGGTAATGCTCTTGTGGCCATGACCGGTGTAATTAGAAGAAATGATGAGTATGTTTTTGATCATCGAAGATATCCTTTCTCTAACATTTGGACTGGCACGCTGGACAAGCAGTCTTTTCTGTCTAGAATACATTGTATGATAAACTGGGACAAGAAACAATTTTTTTCGTGATGTATTTGTAAATCTTTAATAGTCAAAGCTTAACATATTGTGATAAACAGCAGTATTTCATGCGATTTAACGGTAAGGAGACGCTTTTGATGTCAATGCAGAGAGTAAGAAATATTTATGCGATATCGGTATATGTCAGCCTCGCGGCGTTTGACAATATCGTGATTGGTTTGTTTCCTCCGCTTTTTTCAAACATTTCCCGGATCTGAATGTGGCGATCTCATCAATGGGAGTCATTTCGGCAGTGAATATTCTTGCCACATCCTTTTCCTCACTTTTCTGGGGCTATCTTTCCGGAAAATACCATCGAAAAAGATTGATTATTGTTGGCACACTGATCTGGGTAGTCGGTGTCTTTCTGACGGCGTTCAGCGGTTCGTTTATTCAGCTGCTGATCTACCAGATTATTACCGGTATCGGCCTGGGCTGCGTGGCGTCCATCGGTTTCAGTGCGCTGACGGATTACGTACCCTACCGGTCGCGCGGGACAGTCCTCAGTCTGTGGGGGATGTCACAGGGCTTCGGCGGGATTGCCGGTGCCCTGATTGCTTCGATTATTTCGACTATGTCGAGCTGGCGCCTCCCCTTTGAGATCCTCGCGCTGATCGGCATGCTGCTGGTTGTGTTATATTTTTTTGTTGATGAACCAAAATTTGGAAGTACAGAACCTGAGCTGCAGGCGATGATGAAAGGCGGGCAGAACTATGCTTATCGGATTAGTCTGGGCCAGGTGATGACGATGCTCGGCAAAAGGAGCAATCTCCTGCTTTTTCTCCAGGGTTTTTTTATGAATATTGCCACCGGAAGTCTGATCTGGCTGCCGACTCTCTATATATCGAAAATTGAAGAAATCGGATACGGGCACAAGACAGCCATGATTGTCGCTGCGTTCCTGTTCGGAATTTTTCAGATCGGCGGGACCCTCTCCTCCTTTTTCGGCTATCTTGGCGACGTGCTTCAGCGCAGGAGTTATAAGGCACGGGCCTTACTTACCGCTGCACTTGTTCTTTTGACCATGCCTTTGTATATTCTATTATTTATTTATCCGATCGATCAATTATCACTGCCGGATACAACCAATTCGCTGCAGCTGTTTGTCAGCCTGATTGGTCAGCTGTTATTCAATCCGTGGATCCTGCTACTGTTTCTGATTTCTTTTCTTGCGTCTGCCGCACAGTCGGCTAATACGCCGAACTGGCTGGCACTGATCACAGATGTCAACCTGCCGGAACATCGTGGTGCAGTTTTCAGCATCGCCAACCTGGCGAACAGTCTCGGCAGAACAGCAGGTAATCTTGGAATGGGTGCCCTTCTCGCGGTGTTGTCCATTTACCTCCATTCGCCTGGTGACTATATTTTAACAATGACGCTGCTTCAGCTGCCATTGATTCCCTCTGCGCTTTGCTACTACATCATGGCCCGCTATAATGTGCGTGACATCCGCTCGGTGAAGCAAACATTAAAGAGACGCGGGAGAAATGCCTGAAAAAAAACTGCTTGTTTGCTGAACGGTTATATCTTCTCGTTGTAAAGAAAGACTCCCGGGCCGCTGATCTCGTCCCCGGGAGTTTTTCAATCCTCGATTATTTTGCTTTTTCGGCAAACAGGCGGATGATTTCGATGATGGTCTGAGTGGCTTTAACCATATTATCAACAGAGATGTATTCATATTTGCCATGGAAATTTTCTCCGCCGGTAAACAGGTTCGGCGTGGGAAGCCCCATGTAGGAGATCTGGGCCCCGTCTGTACCGCCGCGGATCGGCAGCACCTGGGGCTCGATGTCGAGATTCTTTAATGCCTGATAAGCGACGTCGAAGACTTCCTTATGTTCCTCAACTTTTTCCTTCATGTTGTAATATTGATCTTTAAGCTGGAGATTAACCACAGAGTCGCCATATTTCTTCTGTATTTTCCTGACTGTTTCCTGAATAAAGGCCTTTTTTGCGGCAAATTTTTTCTTGTCAAAATCACGGATAATATAGATCAGTTTCGACTGTTCCACATCACCGGTAAATGAAAGCAGGTGGTAAAATCCTTCATAGCCTTCTGTCTTTTCCGGTGCTTCATCCTCCGGAATCTGGTTCTGGAACGCAATCGCTATCTTTATTGAGTTCACCATCTTGCCCTTGGCTGAACCCGGATGGACATTGCTGCCGTTGAACGTCAGTCTGGCCTCGGCTGCGTTGAAATTTTCATATTCCAGGCCGCCGAGCGCGCCTCCGTCGACGGTATAGGCCAGCTTAGCACCGAATGCAGCGACATCGAATTTATGCGGGCCGCGTCCGATCTCTTCGTCGGGCGTGAAGGCGACACGTACCTTACCGTGTTTGATTTCCGGATGGTGCAGCAGGTAGTCCATAGCGGTCATAATTTCGGATATCCCTGATTTGTCATCGGCACCGAGCAGAGTAGTCCCGTCGGTTGTAATCAGCATATGTCCGACATATTTCTTCAGCTCAGGGAATGTTTTCGGACTCAGCACGACTCCTTTATCTTTGTTTAAAACAATATCCGTTCCGTCGTAGTCTTCGACGATCTGAGGTTGGACACCTTCCCCGGTAAAGTCAGTTGCCGTGTCCACATGGGACATGAATCCAATCGTCGGCACTTTTTTATCGGAGTTTGCCGGCAGAGTGGCCATGACATAACCATTTTTATCCATAGTGACGTCAGCCATGCCAATTTCATGAAGCTCATCCACCAGCCTGCGGGCGAGAACAAGCTGGCCGGGTGTCGACGGACAGCCCGGTTGATCGTCGTTTGACTGTGTATTTACTTTCACATACGAAGTAAAGCGTTTAATGATCTCTTCCTTCACCAGACCCAACTCCCTTTTTTCGTTACTAACGTTATCTTATCACGACTGGACGCTTTCTACACGAGCCGGAAGATCACCCGGTTAAAGAAATAAAGAGGCTCACCACCCTTTAAATCCGTATTTCCGGACAGGTATGCGGCAATTTTGTGCATGCCGCGCCGAAAATTCTGATATATTGTTTGTATACAGATTCGGGACATGGCATCAGAGAAGGGGTTTGGATTGATGGAATTCATCACGAGATTGATATCTGCGGTGATTGCAGCCGTGATCGCTTCAGCCAAAGGCAGGAACATCATCATATGGTTTATCCTCGGCTTCCTTTTTGAATGGATCGCGCCTGTCATTGTGCTGATCATTCCGGCGGCAAAGAAGAGAAGGGTTTTCCCGGGCAGAGGGAACAGGTCGGACATGCGCTGGCGAAGAGGTGTATCCGGTACGTGCCCGTATTGCGGAAGTGATGTGATTATTGATGACATCCCTGGAAAATGGACCTGTCCGGACTGCGGCCGATCATTTATCTATGGCGAAGACGGACGGTTTTACCGAATCCGGGAAGATGGAATCAGCCGGCAGATCGGACTGATCACTACCCTGTTTGCCAGAGCAGCTAAAAGTGACGGCGTGGTCACCGAGGATGAAATTGCCCAGGTTGACCGGATTGTCCGTGGAGCTTTCCGGCCGAATCATCAGGAACTTCGCCGGATCATGAAAATATTTAATGAATCCCGGTATTCATCCGGACGAGTTGAGGATGTCGCAGAGCAGCTGTACCGGTCTGTCGCCGGGCGGCGGGATATTCTGACGGATACATTGACCGCACTTGTTGCAGTTGCTGCTGCAGATGGCCGGTTCACTTCAGAAGAAGAGACTATGATCCGCAGCGTGGCAGGTGTTTTTGGCCTTGATGGGGTTTATGAACAGATTAAAGCGGAGTTTTTTGACAGGGCAGGGTTGCGGGAAAGCGGGCCGGATCTGGCTTCCTGCTACAGACTGCTTGGCTGCAGTGCAGACGATTCAAATGAGGTCATCAGAAAAAGTTATCGGCACCTCATCAAGAAGAATCATCCGGACCTGCTGATCAGCCGCGGGGCTTCAGAAGAAACGGTCCGGAAGGCGAATAAAAAGATTGAGGCTGTCAAGGAAGCTTACGAACAGATTATGGCAGCCCGTGCCTGAATGCAACCGATTGGTCCAGCCTGTTATTCAGGGAACAGTTTGAGATACGGGTGAATGATCAGAAAAAGATAAAGAGACCTGTCTGGCGCTGCAGGCTAACCGCATGGATCAATGGCATGTCCCGCTCCTGAAATCAACGTTTTCCCTTCTTGTTTTCTTCAGCACCTGCCCGGAACGCTTCGGAACCTGTTTTTCAGAAAAACTGTGGCAAAAACTGATTGATATAGCTGATCGGCTGCCTGAGCCGTTATTTCTTGTTCTGAGTGATGCTGGAGGATCGCTCAAAGCGCAGCGGTGGGCGGGTTGAAATGGGCACGGCATGCGACGATTTGACGCAGCGTGCCCATTCGGACGATTTTGAGACGAAAATGGAACTTTCGAAAAAGGAGCGGCAGGTAAGGGATCATCGCCTTTTTCACAGGAAGGTGATAAAGAATGCGGAATTTACGCCAAATCCGACAGAATGGTGGCACTATTCGTACGGCGATCAGACCTTTGCCTGTACACAGGATACAGATTCGCTGCACGGACGTGCCGGGCTGAACGGATATGACAGATAATCTTACAAAAGCGAAAGCCATTCAGCGCGACCTGAAGCCATTTTCCGGACAGAATACAGCAATTTGCATTTCACAGAAAATTTTATGAAAAAGATGAATTTAGCTATTTACAACCTGAACAAACTCTGTTAGTATCATTGTCAACCACAAAAAACAAATTTTTTAAGGAAGTGAGAATATGGGTCCGGCCATGAACAGCATACGAGTGAAAGGCTTGATTCGAATTATTTTGCGCTTGCGCACATAAGGACTGAAACACAAACCATTCAATTGAAATGGCATTGTTTGAGTCCAGCTTAGCATCTCCAAAGAACGGGCGCTCAGGCAATCGCAAAACAGGCGCCTATCCAGAAACGAGCGGATGGGTTTTTTTATTCACTCATTTCCGGAAAGAGAAAGAGTTTGGTTGACTTATTTTTTGAAAGGCAATCCCTAAGATTGAATATTCAAAAAAATAGAAAATATCAGGGAGAGAAAAAGGATGAAGGATGCTAAACAAACGAAATCAGAACCAGCAGAAAGGACAGCGGGATCAAAAAAGAAAGAGCCTGCGAGGAAAATGAGTTTTAAAGACTATTTTATGGATCGAATGTACGCCGTATCCGGTGGGATCGCCTACGCCATCCTGGTTACACTTGGTGTGGGTCTCCTGTTTGAAACGATGGCGAAGTTCTCAGGATTTGCCCCGTTTGAAACGATTGGCGGTGCAGCGAAAGTGCTGCTCGCCCCGGCACTTGGCGCCGGTGTTGCTTATGCGCTGAAGAGCAATACACTGACTCTTTTCTCAGCGATGGCCTGTGCGGCAGTTGGATCCAATGCCATCCACCTGGTATCAACGGCACCACAGCAGTTTGTCATTACGACTGGTCAGCCGGTCAGTGGGGTGATGGCAGCTGCAATCGCTGTTTATGTTGGTAAAAAAGTAACAGGCAAAACGAAATTTGATATCATGGCCATTCCCTTCTTCTCCATGCTGGTCGGCGGCATCTGTGGTGTCGGCCTCGCCGCGGTTGTCACCCCGTCACTGAATTGGGTCAGCGGACAGATCACCAATTCTGTCCAGGGCTCACCACTGATTGCTTCAATGGTTATTTCACTTGTATGGAGCATCTTCCTGATGTCCCCGGCTTCATCAGCAGCCCTTGCGATTGCCCTGCAACTTGACTCTACTTCCGCTGCCGCCGCACTGATCGGCTGCACAGTACAATTTGTCGGCTTCACGGTGATGTCATTCAGGGAAAATGATTTCGGCGGATTTTTCGCTCAGGCACTTGTCACACCAAAAGTTCAATTCCCGAATCTTGTTAAAAATCCGAAACTGATCATTCCACCTTTTGTCGCTGCTGTTGTCAGCGCACCTATCGCCACCATGATGCTCAACTTCAAGGTACCTTATGAACTTGGCGGACTGGGACTCAGTTCACTGATCGCTCCGCTGAATATCCTTGCCACTCAGGGCGTCAGAGGATTAATGGTCTTTATCGTTGCAGGTATCCTCATTCCGGCAGTTATCACGATCCTTCTGTATCATGCGATCAAAGTGGCTGGCTGGGTTAAACAGAATGATCTGCACCTTGAAGTACAGTAACGGTATGAAATCTACTAAAGAGAGAAAGAATAAAGGATAGCACAGAATAGAAAAAATGGCAGTCCGACTGATTGATACAGAGACAGACTAGACTGGATGAAGCAATTGTACGGCTATTTACAGGACTGCAGTTAAAAAGACAAAATATTCAGAGATAAAAAGAGGGATATGAGAATAAGGGGTATGGCTGGTGACCTCATCAAATTTGTCTTACCAGTAAAAACAGGGTTTTCACCCTGATTATGGAGTGAAAATTTGTTTTGAATCATAAAACGTTTAATTAGTTGGAGTGAAATGAATGAGCAGTATTAGAGAAAAAATGTTTCGTAAAGAGGATCCGCGCGTCTATCAGGACAAGGACTCTCACCTTATTCGAAGTCTGACAACAAAAGACTTCCTGGCTCTGGGTGTGGGTACCATTGTTTCCACATCTATTTTTACCTTACCGGGAATTGCTGCTGCCGAACATGCCGGCCCGGCCGTTGCGTTATCTTTCTTAGCTGCAGCAATCGTTGCCGGGATGGTTGCTTTTGCCTACGCCGAAATGGCTGCAGCGATGCCGTTTGCAGGTTCAGCATACTCATGGATTAACATTGTTTTTGGTGAATTCTGGGGCTGGATCGCAGGTTGGGCGCTGCTCGCTGAATATTTTATTGCCGTGGCGTTCGTTGCCTCCGGATTATCGGCGAACTTCCAGGGCCTGATATCGCCATTAGGAATTAAGTTACCAACCGGTCTTTCCGCTGCCTCAACGGGTACGAACGGCGGCTTCATGGATTTGATCGCCATCATTGCTATTCTCCTCGTTGCTGCCCTGCTTTCAATGGGTGCATCGCAGACCGCCCGTGTTGAAAACACACTGGTTGTTTTGAAAGTTATCGCCATCCTGGTTTTCGTTGCTGTGGGTGCAACGGCTATTCATCTGGAGAACTATGTACCCTTTATTCCAGATTATCATGTCAACCCTGATGGCTCTGCATTCGGTGGATGGCAGGGAATTTATGCCGGGGTTTCCGTCATCTTCCTGGCATACATCGGCTTTGACTCGATTGCGGCAAACTCGGCAGAAGCAAAGAATCCGCAAAAGACGATGCCGCGGGGGATTTTAGGCTCGCTCGCTATTGCCGTCGTCCTCTTCGTTGCCGTTGCTTTAGTTCTTGTCGGCATGTTCCGCTATACAGACTATGCCAACAACGCTGAACCCGTTGGCTGGGCACTCCGTCAAAGTGGCCATGAAATTGTTGCTGCGGTTGTTCAGGCCGTTGCCGTTGTGGGTATGTTTACGGCCTTAATTGGCATGATGCTTGCCGGTTCACGATTAATTTACTCCTTTGGCCGTGACGGGTTACTGCCAAAATGGCTTGGAAAGTTAAGTCATAATTTACCAAACCGAACACTCGTTGTATTGACCATTGTCGGTATCCTGCTGGGCGCGTTCTTCCCATTCACCTTCCTGGCTCAACTGATTTCTGCCGGTACGTTGATCGCATTTATGTTCGTTTCGGTTGGTGTCTATGCGCTTCGTCCCCGTGAAGGTAAGGATATTCCTGTACCCGGTTTTCGGATGCCATTCTATCCGGTTCTTCCGGCTCTTGGATTTTTAGGATCTCTGGCCGTATTCTGGGGACTTGATGTACAAGCGAAAACTTACGCACTTCTCTGGTTCGTTTTAGGAATGATTATTTATTTTGCTTATGGAATGAACCATTCAACGGCAACAACCGACAGGCAAAAGGAACAGGAACGAAAACTGATTAAAGACTATTAAGAATCGGTGATTTAATGCATTTGCTGAGTAATCTGGAAAAAGCATCTGAATTAATTGATGAGGAAAACAAATATTATGCCCGTTCCGCGCGAATCAATTACTATAATTTGGTTATTGATCATGCCCACGGAGCCACATTAGTGGATGTCAGCGGCAATAAGTATATTGATCTCTTAGCCAGTGCGTCGGCCGTTAACGTTGGCCACACTCACGAAAAAGTGGTCAGGGCAATCACAGATCAGGCAAAAAAGTTGATCCACTACACGCCGGCCTATTTTCATCATGTTCCTGAGATCGAGTTATCGAAGAGATTAGCTGAGGTTGCCCCCGGCAATTCGGCAAAAATGGTCAGCTTTGGTAATTCAGGTTCCGATGCAAATGACGCCATTATCAAATTTGCCCGTGCATACACGGGTCGACAGTATATCGTGTCCTATATGGGGTCATATCATGGCTCGACCTATGGTTCGCAAACATTATCAGGAACCAGTTTAAATATGACCAGAAAAATGGGGCCGATGCTGCCGGGTGTGGTTCACGTTCCCTATCCGGATCTTTACCGCCGTTATCCAGGCGAAAGTGAACATGATGTGGCGATGCGGTATTTTGATGGCTTTAAACGTCCCTTTGAGTCATTTCTCCCGGCCGATGAAACGGCCTGTGTCCTGATTGAACCTGTTCAGGGCGATGGCGGAATCGTTAAAGCTCCCGAAGAATATATGCAGCTCGTTTATAAATTCTGTCATGATCACGGAATCCTGTTTGCTGTCGATGAAGTGAATCAGGGACTCGGGAGAACAGGAAAAATGTGGGGCATTCAGCAGTACAAAGACATTGAACCCGACTTAATGTCGGTGGGTAAATCACTGGCTTCCGGGCTTCCCCTGAGTGCTATTGTTGGCAAAAAGGAGGTTATGGAGAGTCTGGATGCTCCGGCTCATCTATTTACCACTTCCGGCAACCCGGTTTGTGCAGCAGCTGCATTAGCAACCCTGGATGTCATTAAAGATGAACATCTGGTTGAAAAATCTGCTGAAGATGGCGAGTACGTCAAACAAAGATTTAAAGAAATGCAAACCAGGCATCCAATGATTGGCGATATTCGCATGTGGGGACTGAATGGGGGCATCGAACTGGTTAAGGATCCGGAGACTAAAGAACCGGACAATGATGCTGCGACAAAAGTCATCTACTATGCCTTTGATCATGGAGTGGTCATCATCACGCTTGCTGGAAATATATTAAGATTTCAGCCACCTTTAGTAATCAGCAGAGAACAGTTGAATCAGGCTCTACAGGTGTTGGACGATGCGTTCACGGCCGTGGAGAACGGTTCTGTAGAAATGCCGTCAGATACAGGAAAGATTGGCTGGTAAAAGGCAGTAAAAGGCAGACAAATCTAGATGAAGCCAGTGGCAGATCATTCTCTTTTTGCGATGCCGGAGTCTGTTACACAGAGAGAAGAATATAGGGGGGTAAGGGATGTCTGCCTGATGGTGGACATCCCTTTTTTTGCCATTAGCGCTCATTGCGATGTCAAAAGGGATGATAAGGCCTTCTGAAATTATTTTTTCCCGAAACAGAGGGCGAATCTGCCGTCGTAAGGTCAAAATTCAGAGACGATTTACCCCCCATCTGAAAAATACAGGAGGAAGGTGACCTGGGATCCGCTTTTATCGGTTGGGGATCCGGCTAAGCACCTGATCCGATGAATAGGCGGAAAAATTCCGCTTACTGAGTCATTAAATTCACGAATTGCTGGAATAGGCGGAGAGATTCCGCCTGTTGACTGAAAAAACGGGAAAATGGAGCTTTTTGTCTGGGATAATCGGAAAATTTCCGCTTATATACTCCCGGAAAGATTTCCGGTCTGCCTCTAACTGAAAGATCTCCGCTTATTTTACTATTTGCCGCGTCACGGCGAACCGTATCGTAAGTAAGTTACGAAAAAAATGTATATCCACTGCAGGGCTTGCGCTCTGCGTGATGCTGGTGATGGTTCGGGGACGTATCAAAGGAAAGCAACTGGAAAAAATAAGAAGGGATTGCCGTCTGAAAGGTGATTCACATGCGGCTAACCCTGGCGCATCAGCTATTTAAAAAACCGGGGACTCGTCTGCCTTTTTTCAGCCCATTTGCGGTTCACTGTAAAAATCACGAAAAAACCCACCGAATCAGAAGGTAAACCTGTGACCATCTGGAAAAGCTGCGCCGCTTAGATGGGCGTGACGAAAAAAATCAACATCGCAAAAAACTCCATTTGCATGAATCTGTGGTGGATTTGCCGGATGTGCTATGATAATACGTATAGAGAAAATGGGATCGATCACTACCCCGGGTTGAGGTCGGGCTAAAGAAAGAGAGGCTTAAAACATGGCAAAAAAAAGAACCAAAAAAACGAATGCTATGCGCCTGTTAGATACCGAACACATTGACTATCGTATTGAAACCTATGATATCAGTGATGGTTTGATCGATGGTATTTCAGTTGCGAAAAAATGCGGAGAGGACCCGAAAAATGTCTATAAGACACTGGTCACTCAGGGGCACAGCGGTGAGCTGTATGTCTTTGTCGTTCCCGTAGCAGCTGAACTGGATCTGAAGAAAGCGGCTGTGAGTGTTGGTGAAAAGAAGATTGAAATGATTCATGTGAAGGATATTGAAAAGTATACAGGCTATGTCCGCGGCGGCTGTTCACCGGTCGGTATGAAAAAAGCCTATCCGACCATTATTGACGCTTCCGCCGAAGCCATGGATCATATTGCCGTCAGCGGCGGGAAAAAAGGGACGCAGATCATCCTTCTGCCGGCTGATCTTTTGAAAGCCGCCCATGGTTCATACCATCATATTGTTAAAAGTGAATAAGTGAAGTGTATCCGGCTATCTGTTTTGCCGATGAATGGGCGATAGGCCCGCGAGAATAACCGTCCCTGTAACAAATCGGAGACGGTTTTTTACGTCCGGATTTCTGATGCTTATACTTCTGACATCATACATTCAACAGGGTGCCATAACTTAAATACATCATTTAAAAGATGCAAGTGAAAGCGTATACATGATAAAATAATAAATGTGACATAAGTGTGACAAATGGAACAGTTTGCTTAACGAATAATGAAGACATGACGCCATACAGGGGAGGGGTGTCGCTGAATGTATGCAGAAACTGTTATATAACAAAAATAATAGTTATATAACATTGTCGGGCGGATCTTACTGTAACGATGAAGAAAAGCCTGTGTGCCGGCAAGCTTAAGATGCTGCTGAAAGCTAAATTTTTCTGATGATTTTTTCTTTAAAACTTTATACTTTCTGAAAAGTAAAATGAAAAAGCTCTGCTCCTTTAAATGACGATCATTCAGGGATTTCAATGGAGAACAACACCGGTAAGAGGATCAGGTGCTCATTCATTCAAAGCAGAGCCAAAAGAAAAGAGGAGAGTCAATGAATGCGATAACTATCGTTATTGGATCGATCTGTATTCTGGCAATCGCTTATCGTCTGTATGGGGTGTTTATGGCAAACAGAGTCCTGCGTCTGAATGACAGGACTATGACACCGGCACATGCTCTTGCGGACGGTAAAGACTATGTGCCCACCAACCGCTGGGTCGTCTTCGGACATCATTTTGCGGCTATTGCGGCAGCAGGTCCTCTTGTTGGACCGGTTCTGGCCGCTCAGTTCGGTTATCTGCCGGGACTGTTATGGCTGTTGATCGGAGCAGTGATCGGCGGTGCGGTGCACGACATGGTTGTTTTGTACGCTTCAATGCGCCATCAGGGGAAATCGTTGTCGAAAGTAGCGAAAACGGAAATGGGTCCTGTCGCCGGGTTTTGTACGGGACTGGCGATGCTGTTCATCATCACGATCACGATGGCCGGTCTGTCCATGGTTGTATTGAATGCCCTGACTCGTAATCCATGGGGGACGTTCACTGTCGCCATGACCATCCCGATCGCGATGGGCGTCGGTCTTTATTATCGAAAAACGGGTAATCTGAAGATCGCATCAACGGTCGGCTTTCTTCTAATTATGCTTGCCGTTTTTGTCGGACCATATATTCAGGACACAGCACTCGGGCATTTCCTGACACTGGACACGCAGACGCTGTCCATTATTCTGCCGGTGTACGCCTTTTTCGCTGCGGCACTCCCGGTCTGGCTGCTTCTTACTCCGCGTGATTATTTAAGCTCATTTATGAAAATTGGTGTGTTTGCTGCACTTATTATCGGTGTTTTTATGATTAATCCGCTCATCCGCATGCCTGCCCTGACTGAATTTACCGGAGGTGGCGGTCCGGTCATCGGCGGTCCTGTCTGGCCGTTTATTTCGATCACGATCGCATGTGGTGCGATTTCCGGATTTCACGCCTTCATCAGTTCCGGAACCACTCCAAAGATGCTTGATCGCTGGACGGATATCAAAATGGTCGGTTTTGGTGCTATGCTGGTTGAATGTCTGGTAGGTGTCATGGCTTTGATTGCTGCGACCGCCTTGCATCCTGCAGACTATTTCGCCATCAATTCAGCGCCTGAGGTATTCCAATCACTGGGCATGAATGTGGTCAACCTTCCGCAGCTGAATCAGGAGATTGGTCTCGCGCTGGAGGGGCGTACCGGCGGCGCAGTCACGCTTGCTGTCGGTATGACCTATATTTTTACCAGTATTCAGTGGTTCAGTCATCTTGCGCCATACTTCTTCCAGTTTGTGATTCTGTTCGAGGCCGTATTTATTCTTACTGCCATCGATGCGGGAACGCGTGTAGCACGTTATCTTATTCAGGACTTCTTCGGTGAATTTTATAAACCACTGAAAAATGTGAACTGGCTTCCGGGCTCCATTTTTGCCAGTTTGCTCGCCTGTCTTTTCTGGGGTTATCTGGTCTATTCGGGTGATATCGGGTCGATCTGGGTCCTGTTCGGCGTATCCAATCAGCTGATGGCCTCAATCGGTCTGATTGTCGGTGGCACATTCGTCCTGAAAATTGCAACAAAACGGCGCTATATGCTGACCTGTCTGATTCCGCTCGCTTATCTGTATGTCACAGTTAACGTAGCCGGCTACTGGATGATCACCAATGTTTATCTAAATCCCGAGGCGGCCGGATTCAACGTACTCAATGCGGTACTGTCAATCATCATGCTCATTCTCGGACTTGTGATCATGATTACAGCGGTAAAAAAATGGCTGGAGATGTGGCGTGGGCCGCGCCTTCAGGCAGATAAAGCAACGGCCGGCTGAAAAAGAAGAGAAAAAAGCGGGATGCCCGGATGGGTGTCCCGCTTTTTTGCTGTTTGCGTTACAATAATGTAGGGTGAAACACCGGGAAGGGAAGACGGACGGTATGGCTGAACAGATTCAGGTCCATGGGGTGGACACGGACAACGAAACACGCTGCACGCATTATCATTCACTGCTCGATATTGTTGCCATTAAATTTAAATGCTGTGGTGAATATTATTCATGTTACTCGTGCCATGAGGAACTGGCGGGTCATAAAGCGCAGCCCTGGCCGCCTGAGTCGTTTGATGAACATGCCGTCATGTGCGGCTCCTGTAAATACGAGATGACGATCCGCGAGTATCTGGGCTGTCAGGCACATTGTCCTTCGTGCGGAGCCGCATTTAATCCTGGATGTGCCCTCCATTATCCGTTATATTTTGAAATGGAATGACAGGGCTTATCTTAGAAAAAAAGAAGCCCTCCATCGAAGGGTTCTATTGATTATACGATTATACATATCTTCTGATTCCGTAAAGGCCTTTGATCTCTTCAGGCGTCTTTCCCCGTACGAGCAAACAGAAGTTTTCGTAGCCAATCTCACGATGGGCATCCATCACTTTTTCGAGTGCCGCAAGTCCTTCAGGGTGTTTGTGGATTTTTTCAATTTCACTTTTATATAGATCAATGATCGATCGCTGAACAAAGTGAGGGGCAAAATGCTCGGCGTATTGGTCATTACCCCGAATCAGGCCACAAAGATATTCGTATTTAAACTGCAGCTGGCGGGTGAAATTCACCAGATGGAGCAGACGGTAGTACGTATTAGGATAATGATCCTTAAACTTGTCAACGTCGACCTCAGCATCTCTGAGCTCCTGTATACTGCTGATTGTTTTCATTTGGCGCTCCCCTTTCTGTCAGTCATCATCCGTATCGAACAGACATGATCTGTTAATCATAGTATGAGCCAAAGGCAATGCCTCAGGCAATATCCTTTATTTAAAATTTTTGTGAAGTCAAGTATTCATCGTTTGATTAAGCGTTTGAGGGTCAAATAAATGTATCTCAATTGTGTCTGATTCTAGAGTAGCTCATTTTACGTTTCCTGTAAAATGTATCTTTATTATGATAATCATGCTGTTAAAGTATGATTCTGCCCCTTCTTCGGGGTGTGCGGACCTGAATGCGTTGAAAGTTCCGGCTGATCGTGTTATAGTGAAAAAAATTGAAAGTTAACTGATCGATTAGCCAGACCAATTTTTAACATAACATAAATACATTAATATGTCAAGTAGAAAATAAAAAAACAGAAGATGATATATATAATAAAGAGGTGTCATGAAATGGGACAGGATGAGCAGAAAAGAGAACAGAACCGGGTCAATGAAGTGCGCGACGTCATCGGAGAGAAGATTTCAAAAATCACTGGAAACAAAGAACAGGTTACCCACGGGATTGTTGATATCCGGAAGAATTTTTTTGAAGATGTCACGGTCAATCTGGATGAAACAGATGATGTGTATGAAACGCAGGCAAGCATCAAGCAGCAGGCCGAGCTGCTGTCAGAACGTGAACGACGCCACGGTCAGATGACCCGCCAGCTGAAGACGTTATACCGACTCCAGGAATCTCCCTACTTCGGAAGGATCGATTTTCACGAAGAAGGTGAAGAAAAGACAGAATCCTTGTATATCGGTATGGGGTCGCTCATGGATGGACGTGATGAGGATTTTTTGATTTATGACTGGCGGGCGCCAATATCCAGTATGTATTATGATTATGCGCCGGGTCCGGCTCACTATCAGTCGCTTGATGGTGAAATCAGAGGAACGATGGAATTGAAGCGGCAGTTTATTATTCATAATGGCCGGATCAAAGGGATGTTTGATACTGGCCTGACGATTGGCGACACGCTGCTTCAGGCACTACTCGGCAGTCGCGCCTCCTCCCATATGAAGACGATTGTAGCGACGATACAGAAAGAGCAGAATCAGATCATACGCAATGAACAGGATCGTTATCTGATCGTCCAGGGCGCAGCGGGAAGCGGAAAAACATCGGCTGCACTGCAAAGGGTTGCTTTCCTTCTGTACCGTAACCGAAAAACGCTGCGTTCCGATAACATGCTATTATTTTCACCTAATCCGCTTTTTACGAGCTTTATTTCCAATGTACTCCCTGAACTCGGAGAAGAAAATGTGGTACAGACCACGTTCAAAGATTTTATTCAGGATCGGATCGGACGCGATCTGCAGATGGAAAATCCATTTGACCAGACGGAGTCCTGTATGACAATGGAAGACGGTCAGGCGAGCCGCGTGAGGACGGAGGGTATTCGCTATAAAGCCTCACCGGCTTACACGGCGCTGATTGATCAGTGGCTTGAAACGCTTAAAAATGATGGAATGATTTTCCGCGATGTCATGTTTCGCAATCAGGTCATTGTTTCCGGAGAGGACATTCGGCGCTATTTTTACGCTCTGCCGCATGATACGGCAATCTTAAACCGTCTTGAAGATGTACGGGACTGGCTGCTTCGCCGGGTTAATGTCTTCGCTAAAAAAGAGCGCAGAAAAGACTGGGTCCTTGAAGAAGGCGGATTACTGGATAAAGCGGATTATGCACAAGTCTTTGAGAAACTGCAGCAGAAGAAGCAGTTTAGTGAGGATACATTTGACGACTATGACCGTGAAGAAGCGATGCTGCGCAAAATCGTTATGAACCGGCGAATTAAACCCATCCGCAGATGGGTAAAACGGCTGGATTTTGTGAACAGCCAGAAGATCTACTCAGAAATTTTCTATCGAAAGCAGGAAAAGGGACGTGTTCCTGATCACTGGAAGGAGATCTGCCGCCAGACGAGGATGCGTTTTGAGGAGGGCGACTGCCCATGGGAGGACGCTATACCTTACCTTTATCTGAAGGAAAAAGTACAGGGACGAAAGGGTAATCATGAGATCCGACATCTGATCATTGATGAGGCGCAGGACTACTCACCTGTTCAGCTCGCTTATCTGCAGGCGGCCTTCCCGCACGCCAGTATGACCATTCTCGGCGATATGAATCAGGCAGTTTATACCCAGAGCTTTGCGGGAGAAACGATGTTATCGGAGAAGCTGTATCCTGCAGAGGAAGTGCGAAAGCTGAAGCTTCTGCGCAGTTACCGTTCGACAAAAGAAATTATGGAATTTGCCCGTGATATTGTTCCGGGCGGTGAACGAATCGAACCATTTGAGCGGAGTGGAAAGCTTCCGGAACTGATTCGGCTTCCTGAACACCTTAAGAGGGAAACGGTGCTCAGGAAAATTGATGCTTTGCGGGCAGAAGGGTTTGAAAGTATTGCCCTGATCGGCAAGACGATGAAGGAATGCCGCGAAGCTTATGATCTGCTTGAACCTCGGACCGATGTCCGGCTGGTCACTCAGGCGACCTATCAGTTTGAGAAGGGGTTCATTATCATTCCGGCTTATCTTGCAAAAGGCATCGAGTTTGACGCGGCGATCATTTATGATGCATCAGCGGAGAATTTTCACCGGGAAAATGAGCGGACCGTTTTCTATACCGCCTGCACCCGGGCGATGCATGAGCTGGTCCTGCTGTGTTCAGGGAGAGAGACGCCGTTTTTGAGCCATGTCTCTGAGGAACATTTTGTCCGCCGGATTATTCGGGAGTAAGCGGCCGGCCGGGCGGACTGGGGTTGCTCTATCCCTGATTGGCGGAGCCCGGGCGATGTACTCAAGAATAAAGAGAAAGAACGGACAAAAACGAATCCATTCCTCATAATAAATAACATTTGGCCCCTGATCATGGTAAGATTTGATCAGGGTCTTTTTTAAAAGGCGGGTTGATGATGTGGCGAAGGTTCTTCATTATTATATTAATCGTAGCCGGTGGTCTTCTGATCACTTCTCCATTTCTGAAAGTGGGGTTAATCAGCATCTTGTCCTCCTATTTTGATGCAGAACAGATGTCGGCTGATCAGTTAAATAAAAATAATCAGCGGGATGCCAGCTTTGACTTCAGCAATATTCAGCATCCGACTTTTTATGAAACGGTTAAAGCGGGGATGAACGCCAACTCCAAAGCAGTTATTGGTCAGATTCGGGTCGACAGTGTCGGAATCGATTTGCCGATTTTAAAAGGGACAACCCGTGCCAATCTGCTCGTCGGGGCGACGACGATGCGGCCGGATCAGAAGATGGGTGAAGGGAACTATCCCCTGGCCGGGCACCATATGCGTCGGCAAAGCCTGCTTTTCGGTCCGCTGCTCCAGATAAAAAATGGAGCGCTGGTCGTGATGACCGATCTGAAAAATGACTATGTGTATAAAGTTACGTCGCATCGTACGATTTCTGACGAGGAATCGAAGGTGAAGGTGATCCATGAGACTCGGGAGAAGAAAATGACACTGATCACCTGTGACCGGACAACGCAGACCGACAGATGGCTGGTCGTCCAGGGAAAATTGATACGCGTGACGCCGCATAATGGATAGGCATGTTTTGGCAGGTTTCGGAAGTCTGTTTTTTTCAGTAGATCAGAAATTCAGAACAGGATGATTGCATTTGAGTATTCTCGATGTGGAAAACTTATATAAAACGTATGGTGATCAGACGCTGTTTGATCATATCTCTTTTTCTATCTCAGAAGGCGAACGGATCGGCCTGATTGGCGTGAACGGAACAGGCAAATCAACGCTGCTGAATGTGATCGCCGGCGTGGATTCTGCTGAAGCAGGGACGATACGCCATGCTAACAGGTTTCACCTGGCGTATCTGACGCAGGCGCCTGCATTTGAACCGGGCGTAACGGCAATCGATTATATTTATGGCGGCGCGTCCCCCGTTATGGCGGCGCTGCGCCATTACGAACGGGCACTCGCCAGTCTGGCCGGAGATCCTGACGATCCGTCACTGCAGGAAAAATTATTGATGGAGCAGCAGAAGATGGATGCGGCGGGAGCATGGGAGGCAGAAGCTTCAGCAAAACATATACTCACCCGTCTGGGCATCACTGATTTTCAGAAACCGGCGGCTGAACTGTCGGGCGGACAGAAGAAACGTGTGGCTCTGGCACGGACGCTGATCCAGCCTGCGGATCTGCTGATTCTTGATGAGCCGACTAACCATCTGGATAATGATACGATTGACTGGCTTGAAGAAGAACTGACCCGCTATCCCGGCGCCCTCCTGATGGTGACCCACGATCGTTATTTCCTTAATCGCGTGACGAAGCGCATTTTTGAGCTGGATCATGGCAAACTCTATATATATGAAGGAAACTACGAGCTTTTTCTGGAGAAGAAGGCAGAACGTGAGGAGCAGGCTTCAATAGATGAAGCAAAGCACCAGAACCAGCTGCGCCGCGAACTTGCCTGGCTGCGGCGCGGGGCGAAAGCACGCTCGACCAAGCAGAAGGCGCGCGTCGAACGCGTCCATCAGATGCAGGAAGAAAAAGGGCAGGAACAGAAGCAGCATGTAGATCTGTCTATTGGATCAGCAAGGCTCGGTAAAAAGGTCATAGAGGCTAAAAAACTGACAAAATCATTTGACGGCCGCACCCTTTTCCATGATTTTAATCTGCTCGTGACGCCCGGCGAACGCCTGGGCATCATCGGTCCGAACGGAAGCGGCAAGACGACCCTGCTGAATCTGCTCGCCGGAAGGGAGAAGCCGGATGCCGGAACGGTCGACATCGGCCAGACCGTGAAAATCGGCTATTATACTCAGAATCATGCGGAGATGAATCAAGACCTGACCGTGATTGATTATATAAAAGAGGTGGCGCAGGTTCTGCGCACTGCTGACGGACAGCAGATCACTGCGGCGCAGATGCTGGAACGCTTTCTCTTTTCTCGCCCGCGTCAGCATACATTCATTCGCAAACTTTCCGGTGGTGAGCGCAAACGCCTTTATCTTTTGCGTGTGCTGATGTCAGAGCCAAACGTCCTGTTTCTGGATGAACCGACTAATGATCTGGATACGGAAACATTGACGGTGCTGGAAGATTATCTGCTCCAGTTCCCGGGGACAATTCTTGCTGTATCTCACGACCGGTATTTTCTTGACCGCATTGCTGACCGACTGATCGCTTTCGAAGGGGACGGTTCGATTCGCCGGTTCGAAGGGGATTACACGGAATACGTGAAAGTACGTAAAAAAGAGCGGGGAGCCGCGGAGACTTTCAGAGAAAAAGCGAAACCCGCCCCTGCCCGGCCCGCGCAGAAAAAGAAAAAACTGACCTGGAAAGAGCAGCAGGAATGGAACGGGATTGAGGACCGGATCGCAGAGCTTGAAAAGAAGGCGGATGCGCTGAAAAAAGCAGTTGCCGGCGCCGGCAGTGATGCAGCCAGGGCGCAGGAACTCTATGCGCAGCAGCAGGAAGCTGAGAAGCAGCTTGATCAGGCCATGAACCGCTGGGAAGAGTTATCGATTAAAGTTGAGGCACTGGAAAAAGAGTAAGGGAATCACGTCGCTTTATCATCGGAACACAGAGCATAGATTGTTTTGTTTCTAAGACCATGATGTGAATCAGATACGATTTTCATCTGTTTTAAAGCCTCTTCGCGTCTTGTTTTTGTTTCACACAAAGGGGCGTTTTCTCGATGACGCAGCCCGCCCTAACCGTGCAGCTTCAACCTTCCTTTTTCCTGAATCGCCATACATAACTCTTGAAGTCTCCTTTTTCATCAGGGACGTTCAAACCGGAGGACATCAGTTCATCACCGCCAAAAACATCGCCGGTGACGATATTTTCATAGAAAAGCTTTGGGTCCAGTCCTTTGAACCGGAAAACCCGGAGTGCGTGAGACGGGTCGGCCATGACCCGGAAGTAGAAGCCGATCGCCTGCTTTTGGTCCGGTGAGACAAAGCACCAGGCGGCGTCCCCTTCCTCGAAGGGATTGACAATCCGGTAAAAAGCTCCGAATTGAATCAGTGGACGGATTTCTTTATAAAAGGTTATCTGCCTGCGGATCTCCAGTTTCTCCGCATCAGAAAGCCTGCCAAGATCCAGTTCATAGCCAAAATTTCCCGACATGGCGACGAGTCCCCGCGTGCTGAGCGGTGTGACCCGGCGAACCTGGTGATTGGGGACGGAAGAGACATGCGCGCCTGTAGTAATCGGTGGATAGACCAGGCTTGTTCCGTATTGAATGCTTAAACGGCTGATCGCATCCGTATTGTCGCTCGCCCAGGTCTGCGGCATGTAGTACAGCATGCCGGGATCGAAACGGCCGCCGCCGCTGGAGCAGTTTTCAAACAGGATATTCGGAAAGCGTCCGGTCAGCTTTTCGAGAATCGCATACAACCCCAGCATATAGCGATGCGCTGTTTCGCGCTGCCTCTCGGGCGGGAGCCGTGCCGAACCAATTTCCGTCATATGGCGGTTCATGTCCCATTTCACATAATCAATCTCAGCTCCGGAGAGCACGCCTGCCACGGAACGGACCAGTTCCTCGCGCACATCTTCCCGGGACAGGTCCAGAACAAGCTGATAGCGGCTCAGCGATCTCGGGCGTCCAGGTACATGCAGACACCAGTCCGGGTGTTTCCGGTACAGTTCGCTGTCCGGGGAAACCATTTCCGGCTCAAACCACAGACCGAATTTCAGCCCCATCCGATGAATGCGTGCTGAAAGCCAGGCGAGGCCGTGCGGCAGTTTGCGCCGGTCAACGGTCCAGTCCCCAAGAGAACTGCGATCATTGTCGCGGCGCCCGAACCAGCCATCATCCAGCACAAAAAGCTCAATACCGAGCGTAGCTGCTTCCTGAGCCAGTTTCAGAATTTTTTCCTCATCTACTTTAAAATACATCGCTTCCCAGCTGTTCATCAGGATCGGTCGAATCTGATCACGAAATGTACCGCGGGAAAGACGCGACCGGTAAAGATCATGGTAAGTACGCGACATCCCGCCGAGGCCACGGCCGGAATACACCAGAACGGCCTCGGGCGTCTGGAAGGACTCACCGGGATCCAGTCTCCAGCTGAAATCGAAGGGATTGATTCCAAGTGACGCCCGCACGGTATGGTAGGAATCGACTTCCATTTCAGCTGAAAAATTGCCACTGTACACCAGACTGAATCCATAGGCCTCCCCCTGATCTTCTGTCGTCTCAGGGCGAACCAGGGCGAAAAACGGATCGTGCTGCGGACTGCTTGCCCCGCGCACGCTGTCCACGATCCACTTACCGGGAGCGAGCGGCCGGCGATTGATATTGCGTTCGTACGTATGCCCTCCGTAAAAAGTCAGACTGTCGAACCGGTCGTCGCGGAAATCCAGACACACACTTAATGCCCGAAGCAGATCCATGGGTGCCTCGCTCTCATTGAGGAAAAGGACAGAGCGGGCAATGGCGTCGTAGTCGCGGAAGACAGTATACGACAAGATGGCGGCAAGTCCCGATACCGGGTCCCTGAGTGTAATTTCCAGCGTTTCTGCCTCCTGATCGTCCTGCACGTAAGTAGCCGGAAGTCCGGGCAGTTTCTTTTTTCCCCAATAGATCTGGTGTGAACAGTACTGAAGATCGGTTATGGTGGACCCGTCTCTGAGCCGTACCTGATATGCCGGATGTCTGAAATCACCGTTACCGTATACCGGATATTCCAATGGCAGTGTGCTCAGTGAGAATCCGCGACGTGCAGGATCATGATAGGGCGCAAAGGAACGCGGTGTAAAAACAATCGGGCTGCTTCCCCGGGCAGCCTGTAATCTTCTTCCCCAGTACAGGTGAAGCAGGCAGCCGTTCACAATCTGCAGCACATAACTGCTGCCTCTTCCCTGCAGATGAAAGCGCATGGTTTCTCCATCGTATTGGATCATTTGATCACCCGCAATTTTTCTTGAACTGTTCTCTAAATATTATTATGATGAATATAGAATGTTAAGCGCTTAACTGAAAAAAACAGGTCGATGAGGTGAGCCGCATGTCACTATGGAATAAGCTGTTTCAAACAAAACGGCAACGAAAAAAAAGCGCCGCTCTGCAGGAGGAAATCGCCCATGCAGGCGATGTTCTTCCCCCTTTGACAGGCAAAGTCATACCCATTACGGAGGTGCCTGATCCGGCCTTTGCACAAAAAATGATGGGGGATGGGTTTGCGATCATTCCGGAGGAGGATATTGTCCGTTCACCGGTTAACGGCGTCGTGACCAGTCTGTTTCCTACCCGGCATGCGCTTTCACTCAGAGCAAATGATGGGCATGAACTGCTGATTCATGTCGGACTGGAAACGGTTACTCTGAAAGGGGAAGGATTTGACCCCCTGGTGCACGACGGTTCCCGGGTCCTCACTGGCGATCCGCTGATGCATGTCGACTTCCATCTCATCGAAAAACGCGGCCTGTCACCCATTTCACCTGTTGTTTTTACGAATTTAAAGAAAAAGGAAAAGGTGGTCATCGATCAGGGACGCATCTTCATTCGTTCATAATGCTCTTTATAGATGCGGAAATGATGCGTGACCCCGCATAAAATATGCGTGATCGCGCATCATTTATGCGTTTCCGCCCGGATATCATTTCCTTTATACTGTAACCAGAGGTGTTGTCCTCATGAAGTACTGGCTAATCCCCCTTGTTATTTATATTGCCGTTTCGTTATTGTGCCCGCTTTCTTCGATTGGTACAAGTCCCGAGAACAACATATATACCTGGAAATTAGTTGTTTTCCAGATATACGCACTTCCTCTGCTGGCCATCATGCTGGGTGTATCCTTAATCATAAAAATAAGGAACGGCAAAAAATCCGCCTGATCCGGGCGGACTTTTTTTCAAGATAAAAAGGGTTGAATTTTGGGGTACCTCAAAGGTTTTTCATTGATGTAATGGCGAATATCAGAGTGCTGGTCGTGAACAGTTTTTGCCCAGGACTATTTTTGGCAGCGTCATCCGATCTGCTTCACTCAAAAGATTTGTGGATAGACACAGTTCCCGTCAAACGACGGACTTTTGCGGCCATTATTTTCCGGACATTAATAAATGTCAGTAAAAAAGCCTTCAGAAAGCGGAGGTGTTTACCGAAAAAGTTTCTGTTATTTTTTATCTTCTGTAACCGTTACATCGGTCAAATCCGCTTTGCAGGTTTTCATGAATGCATAGGTCAGTCGATCTACCTGGCAGTTGACAAATGTTGCTCGCTTAAGTTTGGCATTTTTAAAAAAGCACTGGCGAAGAATCGCGCCATCAAAGATGACCCGTGCGAAATCGCAGTTTTCGAAGGAACATTCAGTTATCTCTCCAGTGAATGTGTTGTCGGTCAGTTGGCTATATTCGAATTTGGTTCTGTACAGGACCGTGCCATTTAGATTTACTTTCTTGAAATGACTCCACTTGCTTACAACGCCCGTCAAATTCGCCATGGAAAAGTCGCAGTCAGATACTTTACTATGGAAAAAAGAGCTCCGAGTAAAATCACAGCCAATGAATGTATCTTGATTAATGTTTGTGTGGGCAAATTTGCAACCGCTGAGGTCGGAGCGGGAAAAATCGCTGCCCCTGATGTTGTTACCTTTTAAGACCAGCCCGGCTAAGTCAGACTTGAGAAAGCGGCACTTTTCAATATTAGATCCATTGAACCTTTCGGTGAGTCCGTGTAGTCCGGAAAAGTCCGCGTCAATCCAATTCCCTCCGGACAGATTCCAATCCGGCTTTTCAGGAGTATCCTTTTCTTCCGCAGCTATGGTCGATAAAATCGGCTCGGTTTCGGGGACGGAATCGTTCCCCCTGACAAAGTAATTAAGGTCAGTGCCAAGAATCGTTGCCATGCGCTGGAATGTCATGATATCCGGCATGGATTCACCGCGTTCCCATTTACCGACCGCTTGTGCGCTTACTGCCAGTTGCTCGGAAAGCTGCGCCTGCGAGAAGTTCTTCAGCTTTCTTGCTACGGCGATTTTCTCGCCGATTTCGTTTGTTGTCACCATATGGTCCACCTTGCCTCTCAAGTTCTTGGCTTGATTTTATGTGACTATTATAGCCAATATCTTTCTTGAACTTAATATACATACCGCAACTGTTGGTTGTATCTCACTACAATTAATTGTTTATCTGCAT
Organism: Sporolactobacillus sp. Y61; assembly: GCF_040529185.1. NCBI lineage: Bacteria > Bacillati > Bacillota > Bacilli > Caryophanales > Sporolactobacillaceae > Sporolactobacillus > Sporolactobacillus sp. Y61. The sequence goes on from NZ_CP159510.1 coordinate 884,121, forward strand.
GAGAGCAGCCCGTCAAGGTTGAATATTCGGTTGTTTCATACAAGATGCCAGGTGGGGAGAGACGGTGATTCACAGTCGTGAGAAATCAACGCCTTTATATCATCCGAGGGATACATGGCCAGGAGTACAAAATAAGGGATTTCCTCTAACCTAAAAAGGGCCGGGCGTTTTTTGCCCGGTTTTTCTTTCACTTATGGCGAATAGAACGATGGTTCAGCTGGCAGGTTTTTCTTCATGCCAGTGGCCGTGATCGACGCATGGCGAAAATATTGAGTGTAATGAAGACCACGGAAAAAGCAACCAATACCAGCCCATCGAGCCACCAGCCATCGAATCCAGTTCCGCGGATCATGATGTTTCTGAGTGCCCGAGTGGAATAGGTGACTGGCATCAACGCACCGATCGCCTGAACCCAGCCTGGAAGGGTATCAATCGGAAACAGGCCGGACAAAAATACCTGCGGGACAATCACAAGTGGAATAAACTGGAACATCTGCAGCTCGTTCTTTGCTGCAGTTGAAAGCAGAATACTGAGCGAAAGGGCACTGAACGACAGGATAAATACAATAATCAGGACATCTGTCAGGCTTCCGATGTTATAGATTTTCAATACATAGACCAGAAAAGCGGTTAGAATGAAAGACTGAATGATGACGAACAGGCCGAATCCAATCATATAGCCCCAGATAATCTGGTAGTTTTTGATGGGTGAAGCCATCAGACGGTCCAGAGTACCGGTTGTTCGTTCGCGCAGAAAGGAGACGCCGCCGATCATGAAGATGAACAAAAAGACAAAGATACCGACCATGGCCGGGCCGAAAGAATCAAAGGTGTTCAGATCCTCACTGCCATGCAGGTAAGTAATATCGAGACTGGCTTTTTCCGGGGCACCCGCTTTGGCCGGCTGATCCGGCTGCGGGGCTTCCTTCTGGATACGTGCCAGTACGGAAGGTGCCCGTTGCTGCAGGGCTATCGTCATCTGCCTGATTAGCTGCTGTTGTGCCTGAATGCCCTGTTGCTGGCTCTGAATGATCTGAGTCAGCTGGTCCTGCATGGATTGCACAGTGATTTTCTGCACCTCCTGCATCGACTTCCGAATTTGGCTCATGGCAAGCCCGTTGCGGGATGGATCACTTCCCTCGAGATGGACGGCAACCGGATGTTTCAGGTCGACATAGGCATCAATCTTTTTATCAGCCAGTGCCTGGCGGGCTTCGAGCGGGCTCATCCTCTCGTAATCTGCTTCCTTGAAGGCGGGAAGCAGATCGGATGAATGATAGTTAATGATCGCAAGATTCGGTTCGGATGTTTTTGCTCCGAAGATGAACCAGACAAGCGTCAGAATCAGGAGCGGAGCCAGAATCAGCAGGGCGAGTGTCCTTTTGTCACGCATGATCTGCCGGATGATTCTTCTGGACATAGCGATCAGGTTATTCATTTTTTTGCCCCCTCCTCTGCCAGAAAGACGTCCTCAACAGTTTTTACGCCGTATCGGGCGGTCAATTCTTTCGGCGCTCCTTCAGCGATCAGATGCCCGCCGCTCAGCAGGCCGACCCGATCGCACTGGGAGACCTCATCCATCACATGCGTGGTGACAATCATCGTGGCCCCTTTACTGCGAAGGTAATGGAAAAGGGTCCAGATGTCGCGCCGGATCATCGGATCGAGCCCGACGGTCGGTTCATCAAGTAGATAGAGCCGCGGCTGATGAACGAGTGCGGCAGCCAGTGACAGACGCCGTTTCATCCCGCCGGAAAAGTCCCCGACGGTCTTCTTCAGGTCCTGACTCAGCCCGACCTGTTTTGCGACTTCAAGAATTCTTCGCTTCTTCTCTTTACCGTGCATGCCCTGAATGGAAGCAAAAAAATCCAGATTCTGCCAGGCATTCAGTTCATTATACAGTGCATCTGACTGTGCCATATAGCCGAGTGAACGGAACGCGCCAAGTGTCGGACGCTGTTCGAACAGTTCCACTGCGCCTTTATCTGCTTTTTCAAGGCCAAGCAGAATACGCACCAGTGTCGTTTTTCCTGCGCCCGACGGACCAATCAGTCCATATATCTCACCCTCCTGGAGAGTCAACGACACATCATCGAGGACGACCTGTTTTTTATAATGTTTGAACAGATGTTCACCTTTGACCGGGTAGGTCATACCATCACATCCTTTAAGTAATCCTGGTTACTGAACACGATGTTCAATAACTATGATAAAATGTTTGTAAGGAACGTTCAATGACCTATTTTGGATAAAATGATCATTAGTAGACACTTCTGCAAAATAAGTCCTGTAAAGGGGTGATGATTCTGTCAATTGAATCAAAGGACAGGCGGGCCATAAAGACAAGAGCCGCGATCCGTTCACATTTTCTTGATCTTCTGCTGCAGAAAAATTTTAATCAGATCACGGTCAAAGATATTACCGCGGCGGCAAACATCGGACGCGGGACATTTTATCTGCACTATCAGGATAAGTATGATCTGCTGGATAAAGTAATCGAAGAAGGACTCACGGAAACACTCAGCAACTTTCAGCCAGTGCACTATTTTTCCAATGGGAAAATTGTGCCGGAAAGGATCATTCGTTTTGCCCGGAGTATCTTCGATTATTTCCAAAAAAATGAGCGCTTTTTCCGTGCGATGATGTTCAATGAAGGAATTCCGAACTTTCGCAACCGGATGCAGCAGCGATTTATAAAAAAATTTCAGGCTGAAGTACAGGGAATGATATTGAAAAACAAAGAGACGGATCAGACGACACTCGAAATTCTTCCTGTATTTATTTCATCAGGTATGATCGGCCTGATCGGCTGGTGGTTTCAGCATCATATGTGTATTTCCGCAGAAGATATGGCCGGCCGAATTTTTATGGTGATGACCCGGGGTCCCCTGCAGAGTATGGGCTTTCAGATCGAACATGAACAGTGAATCGTCTGCTTATGCCTCACGTCAGTGCGATTTTAAAGGTTCCGAAGACATCTTTTCCCCACCTGAGGCAGAAGGCGTCCCCGCTTTTCACTTTCCCGACACCGGCGGGAGTCCCGGTAAACAGAATGTCTCCTTCGCTAAGACCGTACTGCGTGCCGCAGAAATCAATCAGGGTCTGCGGGTCAAAAATCATCTGACCGATATTCCCGCGCTGGACGTTCAATCCATTGATCTCCAGGGAAAAATCAGTCTGTGCACTTTCAGCTAACCCGGGAAAGTCTGTAAAAGGTGTCAGTACGGCTGAATGAAGGAAGCCCTTGGCGGCGAGCCAGGGATAACCCTTCTTTTTCAATGCCGTCTGCACGTCACGCAGTGTAAAGTCGACACCGAGCGCCATGCCGTCGATCAGGTCGTCGGCGTGCATGCCGGATGAGTAAGCCTTGCCGATTCGGATGACCCATTCGGCTTCGTAGTGTACACTGCCCTGATCTCCGGGTAAGGTGATGGTTTGTCCGACCGCCGTGACGGCAGCGTGTGTCGGCTTAGAAAAAAACATGGGGGATCCGGGAACGGCATTATTCAGTTCCTTGGCATGAAGGGCATAGTTTCGGCCGACACAATAGATATTGCGAATGTGATTCATCAACAGCCTTCTTTCTGCATGGTGAGAAAAATTTGCCGACTGGCAGGCTGCAGGCGCCCCAGTGGCTTAGTATTTCTCCCCACCCTGCGTTTAGTTTCGAGTTCTCCCTGATCAATCTGTTGAAAAATTACGCTTTTGAACTCGTGAGAAAATCTTCTAACTCAATGACGTTTACTTCACCAGAATTATCAAGGATAGAGTAAATGAATTCGGGGATATCCAAATCATCCATACCATAATCCTTACCGGTATTTACCGAGGAACAGGCTTCCTCAATCACCGTCACGCGATAGCCGTGTTCGAAAGTGGCTGCCGAATTAAAGAAAATGCAATATTCGCTGTTAAAGCCTGTAAGGACAACCTCGTCAACCTGTGCAGCCTGCAACTTGTCGTTTAATTCTGTTCGGTAAAAAGCACTGGGTATCTTTTTTTCGATACATTCAAAAACACAGGGGGCCAGTTGCGCGTCAATGTCAGCACCGGGAGTGCCTGCCTGAATGGGGCTTCCTTCCGTCTCATCAATATGACGAGTGAACCTCACACGACTTATTAAGTCGTGTGCTTCTGGGAACATTGCACACTTACCTAACGTTCAGGCAGAGGTCACAACTCTTTTACCAAGGCTCGTCCCGAGCCGAAGAATATTCTTTGCTGCGTTAATATCTCTATCGTGATGATGCCCACAGCCAGGGCATGTCCAGTCCCTTATGTCTAACGTATGCTTTCCGTCATCATAACCACATTCCGAGCATATTTGTGATGTCTTATAGGGATTGACAATGACTAATTTTTTACCACACCATGCACATTTGTATTCAAGCATCCGTCTAATTTCCCGCCAGGATTGATTAACAATTGCTCTGGATAATTTGTGATTGCGTAGAAGATTTTTTGCTTTCAAATCTTCCATGACAATGACATCATTATCTTTAACTAATTGCATTGTAATTTTATGGAGATAGTCATTGCGTTGATTAGTCATTTTCTCATTGTATTCAGCAACCATTAATTTGGCTTTTTTATAATTTTTAAAGTCATCGAGGCATCTGGGATTAAGTACCTTATTATGCTTATCCCATGCGATTTCTTTCTGAGCTTGCAATCTACGTCTAGCTAACCGTTTCTCCCAGTAATATTTCTTCCTGGCTAAGATTTTGTCAAAACGAATGGTAGGGAACTTAATACCATCAGATCCAATGACTAAATCGGCAACACCCAGGTCAATACCTAATTGCCTTCCTGTTTTGTTGAATGTTTGGTTTTCATATTCAACAAGCAGCACAGCATAATATTTTCCTGTTGGTGATAGACGAACAGTTACTGATTTAATTTTTTCAGGGATTTTAATTCCTGCTTTGAATCTCACAATTCCTAATTTCGGTAATTTAACATGATGTTTATTAACTTGTTTAATGTTTTTACCTACACATTTTGATTGAAAACTTTGTTTCGGATATTTCTTTGATTTAAACTTTGGAAAACCGGTATGTTCTTTGAAAAACTTTTTATATGCTTCCACCAGATCATGATTCGTACATTGTAAACTGGTACTCTCAGCATCTTTTAACCATGGATACTCCATCTTCAAGGCTTTAAGCATGTTATTCAATGCAAAAGCGTTAAGAAAAGAAGAGTCGGGATTGGTCAAGTCTTTTTTTATGTGTAAATTACCTCAGCCAGGATAGGGTTGATTATCCTGGATAAATGGCTGTCACTTTACTGGAATTAGCCACTTTGGGTTGTTTCGCTTTCCAGTCAAAATAGTCATCCATTCTCAGGTAGCGCCGGCCGTTCGACCACTTTTCGTCCTGCTCCATGAGAACAGAACCCATGAGGCGGATGACTGACTCGCGGTTAGGAAAAATACGAATGACCTGCTCCCGACGGCGAAATTCTTCATTGAGGCGCTCCATACCGTTTGTCGTTCGCAGGCGGCGACGATACGGCTCCGGAAGTGAAAGGACTGCAGTGACATCATCAAAAGCTTCTTCCACCATTTCAGTCACTTTAGACGCTTTCTCCTGATAAGTATCCAGAAAAGACTGAAGGAGCGTACGAGCGGTTTCGATGTCTGGGGCGTGCAGAATCGCTTTTACCTGTTCAGCTCCTTCTCGCTGTAAATCATCTGGGAACCGATCGTTTACGTTGCGCAGAAAGTGAGCCTGGCACCGTTGCCATGTGGCTCCCTGAAACGCTTTTTGAACGGCACCGACGAGACCCCCATGATCATCACTGACAATCACATCGACGCCCTTCAGACCACGAGACTTCAGCCAATCGAAATAGTTCTTCCACGCCTCCGTGCTTTCGCTGTCATCGACTTTCAGACCCAGAATCATGCGATACCCTTTCTCGTTGACGCCATAACTAATCAATACACCACGAGAACGAACACGGCCATTTTCACGCACCTTTGTATAAATCGCATCAACAAACAGAAACGGATAGCTGCCCTCCAGAGGGCGGTCATTCCAGCCATGGACCAGTGGATCCAGATGTCCGCAAAGATCCGATACGGTCGACTTCGAGAAGTCTGTGCCGCAAAGCTCTTCAGTGATGTGACTGACACGGCGTGTTGAAACCCCATTGATGACCATTTCCATCAAAGACAAAACGAGCGCTTGTTCACTGCGCTGATAGCGTTTAAAGAGATCGGTTGAAAAATGACCGTTGCGTAGTCGAGGAACGTTCAGCGAAAGCTTGCCCACACGGGTCGTTAGTTGGTGGGGGTAGGAGCCGTTTCGGTAATCGGTCCGGGCCTCACTACGTTCATATTTTTCGGCTTTCAGTTGCTCACTGGCCTGCGCCTGAAGTACTTGATCTAAAATCGCCTCCAAAAGGGCATTCATGCCAGATTCTTTTGAATCGCCAAGAAATAATTGATGCAAAAGTTGTTCATCTAGAGTAATCTGTAGTTGAGCCATCCCTGAATCTCTCCTTTAGAATTTGGTTTTTGGTTAACTCTATTCTAACTGAGATGATGGGCTCCGGCTCATTTTCTATGAAAAAAATGACAGAGACGAGAGAGAAATGAAATCCCGCTGTTTTTCTGGAGGGGGCTGGCCAGCCCCTCCAGAAAAACAGATTCCCTGCTCAACATTTTCTCATATTCAGAAACCCTTTTTACACAATTATACGGACTCAACTTCGGGATTGTTGTGGTATCGTTCAATCATCATGTTTAACATCTGATTCCACACAAAACGGTTATAGCCAAAGTTTAATTTAATTTTAAGTTTTTGTTCTTTGTTAGGATATATTCTTAACTTTAAACCTTTTAATACCATTGTTGTTTCACCTCTTTTCTTTAACTATAATATATCATGATGTCATTATCTTGTAAATATTATGATTAAATGTTATTATAGTCAAGAGGTGACAATGATATGAGTACGATAGCAAGTAACAAAACAAGAACACTATTGACCATTGAGAAAGGCTTAAAGAAAGAGTTGGAACAAATAGCCAAAGAACAAAACAGATCATTTAACAATTTAGTGATTACAGTATTGAAAAGATACGCCGATTCATCTCATGACTGAAGTCACGTGTGTTCTCGGCTAATAATAAAAAACACGGGCTCATGGTTGGACTGGAAGTGACGGATCAATTTTTTGATACAATCCATCATTGCCTGAGCATCGCTTTTTTCAGTAAAGCCTTTCTGAACATCAATAACAAGTAGTGCACGCATCTATAATCACCGGCTTTTCTATGAATTAACGCTATCTTTAAGTGATACTTGACGTTATTCGTGATTAAAGCAGTCAGCCGCAACTCAAAAACTGCCTCGTTGTGTCGGTCCGGCAGTACAAACTGGCAAAGCCCGCCTGCGGTGCTGGCTGCATCAAAACGGACGGTTGACACGTGCCTGTTTAACCGCCGGTTTTACTCAGCAACTGTTCCTTTTTCAAATTTCTGAATTTAATGAAATAAAGCTTTAACTAAAAGAAAAGAGCCTGGCTTGTGCCAGACTCTATAAGTCCGACTGGCAACTTGCGGACCATAAGGGCACTGGTCGTTATCGTGTCAGACGTAATACTCTGGTCATCATCATGCAGTAAGGCATCTCGCAAGTTTGCCGTCAAACCTCATCAATCGTTTTTTCACAAGCTACGTTTACTCAGTGATCTTTTATAGGCACTGTGGTCGGTTGGTCCGGTATAATCGTTCAGCCGGAAGGATTCACGAATGCCGGCTGTCACAAAATCCTTGGCCAGTTTTACAGCATCAAGGACAGATTTTCCCTGTGCCAGCCCGGCAGTGATCGCCGCTGCATAGGTACAGCCTGCGCCATGAATATTCGGCGTGTCCACTTTTTCAGCGGAGATGATATGAAAATCTTTTCCGTCGTAGAGGACATCAATCGCCTGGTCTGTATCGTGCAAACGGGCACCGCCCTTAACCAGTGCATTTTTTGCACCGAGATCAACCAGTTTTGCTGCCGCTTCTTTCATTTGATCAACCGAACTGATCCACTTCGTTCCCGCCAGTTTTGCCGCCTCATAAAGATTCGGCGTGGTAATCAATGCTTTAGGAAGCAGCAGGTCACGGATGGCCGACGTATTTTCCGGCTGCAGTTCTGGCTGAAGGGCCTCTTCTGCGCCCTTGCAGACCATTACCGGATCAATAACCACGTTTTTCAGCTGATTTTTTTCAATCGTATCAGAAGCTATTCGGATCACTTCCGGAGACCCGAGCATGCCTGTCTTCATCGCATCCACGCCAATACCGGAGACAATCGTATCGAGCTGCTTTTTCAGCAAATCTGTATCAAGCATGGTGACCGAATGGGCCCAGTGATGGAAAGGATCCATTGTTACCACGCAGGTCAGCGCCGTCATGCCGTATACGCCGAGCTCCTGAAAAGTCTTCAGGTCTGCCTGCATACCTGCACCGCCGCTTGAGTCCGAACCGGCGATGGTCAGTGCCTTATAATGTGCCACCATTTTTTTCTACCTCCTGAAACTTCTTCTTTTTATTATTATATACTAAAACTTGAAACATCAAAAACAACCTTGATGCCTTGTCAGATAGGGGGGTAAAGGTTTCTGAAAAAAATACCATCCAGCTATCAGGGACAACTGACGAAAGAGGCAGCCTGAGTTAATCTTTCCAGGAAAAACATAGAATCAGCAAGGGATAGGACACTTTTCTATCTTTTGATTTTTAGTAAAAAAGTCAAAACTAGTCACCTTGATTGATAGGTGGCTGTTTTTTTCTTTACACCAATCGCATCTTTTTACATATCGGACGATTGGTTACAGTCTCGAAGTTTCTTTGGCTTGGGAATGCATCAATTTCTTGAGAATTCTCATGATTTTCGCGTGTTTATTTGATGTTTTGCGCCACTCAGTTTTTTGCTGCGAATTTTTTGAAATTAGATACGACTTGTGGCCGATTTGTTACAAATCTGGAATCAGTTCTATTTTTTAATGCAGAAACGAATCAAATACAGTTTTTCCTGAGTTGTTCCACTACTCTGACGGTTAAGACGTTTCTTTAATACGTTCATTGCTGCTTAATAGTTTCTTAGCAAGTGCTAAATTTCCAATTGTTGCCGAACCATTTTCTGAGACGCCGGTGCTTACGATTAAATCGTTTAACTCCGGCGTGATCACGTAGCCATGGTTAAATTCGTTAAAGTAATACCGAACAGTGGCTAAATCCCTGTCTTGTAGTACAGAACCGCCAAATACGATCTTTTCTGGCTGCAGCTGAAGGAAGGTGTTATAAGCTAATTGGGCAGCATAATAGCTGATTAAATCAAAAACTGGATCAGTACGCGGAAGATTTTCGCCACGGTTACCGGTCCTTGCTTCGATGGCAGGGCCGGATGCCATTCCCTCGAAGCAATAATTGTGGTGGAATGGGCAGATACCGCAAAATGAATCATCGGATCTCGGCACAATCAGCGTGTGGCCCATTTCTGGATGTGTAAGGCCGCCGATAAATTGATCATTCTGAATTGCACCACCACCAATTCCGGTGCCTATGGTAAAGTAAACAACCGAGCTACAGTCCTTTGCATGACCAGCAACATACTCGCCATAGGCAGAGGCGTTAACGTCTGTTGTAAAGGCAACGGGAATGTGGAGGGCGTCCCTGAGCACGCCAACAATATTGGTATTTGCCCAGTTAGATTTTGGAGTTTTTAAAATATACCCGTATGATTTGGATTTTTGATCAATGTCAATTGGTCCAAAAGAACCAATGCCTAACGCTGAAACCTGATGCTTCTTAAAGAATGACAAACATTTACTAAGTGTTTCTTTTGGTGTTGTGGTTGGAATCCGTTTACGTTGAATGACATTGTAGTTTTCGTCAGCCGCAACGAGAACAAATTTTGTGCCCCCTGCTTCGATACTACCGAATTTTATTGTGTTGATGATACTCACCTCTGCTCTATTGATCAGGAACCATTAGCGCGTTTTATTATTTCCATTTTCCTGACTGGAACGATTAATGACGTGGATACTCAGGCGCCCTCTCTGTAAAATATCCGCTGGTTTTTAATATCGTAATACCATCATTATTAAGTTCATCACCTCCTCACCACTAAAAATATCAGCTCCATTAAAGACATACGTGCCATCTGAGTCTAAATACTCCAACGCTACATCTATACATTTTGAACGAGGATAGCCACTCCTTTAAAAAGTTAAGCAGAAGTGGCAAATTTTTCTTCCAAAGTTGTGTTTTGCCGGATATTTATTAGCAAATCCTTCTGCTAAGCGGTGATGCCTTTATAGAGGCGAACCGGTAACGTATATTCCTTTTTCATTTGATATTCAGGGTCCTTGATTTTAGACAGGAGAAGTTCAACCAGCAGGTGGCTGATGTCGTCTAATGGTTGGACGATTGTCGTTAGTTCAGGATAGTAATTTTGTATAACTTTTGTTCCATCGTAGCCGATAATCTTCAATGCTCCGGGGACATCAATGCCTAGCTGCCGCGCTCCTTCATGTACTTGGATAGCGGTGAGATCATCGCTACAGAAAATTCCATCATTATGGTACCGATCCAGTATTGTGAGGATTCGTTCGTACTTTAGCGAAGGCAGGGTCTCAAACGGTAACTCGAAGACATCGGATGTAATCCCATGTGTACTAAATATGCCTTTAAATCCCGTTGTTCGATTATTAGTCGGAGAGTTCTCTTGCGAAACACCACTAATAATTGCCGGTCTTCTGACACCCGATTCGTAGAGCGCTTTCGCAGCTAATTGACCACCTTCCAGATTATCTGAGCTTACAATTGGAATATTTTTTGACAAATATCGGTCAAAAGAGATGATTGGTAAATCGTATTCCTGGTATTCGCTGATATTGGTGTTGTGTGCCCCTGCAATAATGCCATCAACTTGATTCGCTGCAAGAAGCTTTAAATACTCCCGTTCCTTATTGGGGTTGTTTGCACTGTTACAAAGAATAGTTTTATAACCACGCTCAAAGAGAATATTTTCCAGTCGCGAGACCAGCTCACCAAAGAATGGGTGACTAATATCAAAAAATATTAATCCGATGAGATTAGAATATTTTCCCTGAAGAGATCTGGCAAGACTGTTTGGACTGTAATTTAGTTGTTCCATTGCTTCCCGAACACGTCGCCGGGTCTTGTCGCTGATATGTCCGTAGTTATTGATCACTCGAGAAACAGTTGTGGGAGATACATCAGCCAATTTGGCAACATCTTGTAGTTTAGGTTTCATCGTATGTCGTTACTCCTTTCCAGGTTCCAACAATCAATACATGGAATCTCTTTTATACACTCTATAATAACTGATTGGGGCTGAGCAGAAGGGTAGAATCTCCCTGACATGCAAAGGAAACCATCATCTACAAAGCATTCGAAGACCGACTCATCGATGAACAAACGGAGGTCGATATTCTTTTGAGCGGGGAAGCATCCTGTACGCTGTTCAAAAAAACCGTGACTGGTTAACCGACTGATGACGGTTTTCCCGATGCTTGTGTCGATTAGAACCTTGAGTGGAGTGCTATCAGACGCGTGAAGTTTAATACATATTTGCTGATCTGCTTGGACTTTCAAAGCAATCTCAGCAGTGCCACACAAATTATTAAAAGTGATGGTGCTGGCATTGTTTTGTTGCTGATGTTTTGAAAGAAGTTTGTTCAATTCTTTGCAAGGCGATAAACAGAGGTGATGGTCTCGTACGTGTAGAGTCCGGACGTAGCTAAGACAGTGAGCCCAACCATATCGTTCTGTCGGTGAATTTACCTCAGGAAGCCCTATCCAGCTGATTAAGAGTCGGCGGCCATCGGGAGCATCCGTAACGCGTGCAGCATAAAATTCAAATCCATCATCCAGTTGTTGAACGGAAACCTTACCAATCAGCTTTCGGTTTACCAGGTCGATGTCATCAGCAATGACCGCTATATTAGGGTAGATGTTCTCATACGGGAGGACATCTCTGCTTAGACCTTGAGGACAGTAAATTAATACAACATGACCATCAACAAAGGCGATATTAGGGCACTCAACCATGTACCCGGTAAGCACCTGGGGTAACTGAATATGCCCTCTGAATTGCCAGAAATCATGACTGGTTTGTTTATATAGTAGAATTGTCCCTTTTCTGTTTTGAGTTTGGGAACCAACGAGACAATAGCGTTGCTTTTTGTAGTCAAAAACATAAGGATCACGGAATTCATTTGTGTACCCCACAGGAACGGATGCAATCATTGGTTGACTTGTCTTAAACACTTGATTTTCCGTATTCAGGATAGCATCCATCTGGTAAGAATGACGGTTCCAGAACTTATCTCGGACGTTACCTGTATATACGAGGTGTAAGGTGCTGCCTTCCACGTAGCCTGATCCTGTGTACACCCCATGGCTATCATATTTTCCGCCAGGTAGAAGTTGTCCTTGTGAGTCTTGCCAAGTGACGAGGTCACTGGATGTTAGATGGTGCCAGGATTTAAGCCCATGCACGGGCCCATACGGATACTGCTGATAGAAAAGGTGCCATTTTCCATTAAAGTAGTTGAACGCACATGGATCGTTTAAAAGGCCTGTAAATGGCTGGATGTGATTTTGGGTACGCCAGGGACTCGTCGCCACATGCGCTCGCAGTTGATCAATATGATGTTGTGACCAACTTGTATAAGGGCGATAGCGAGTCTTTCGGTTCCAAAGAATTTGTTTCATTCTCCACCATACTCTCCGTGTTTAATCTTGCTAGAGCCTATGATAACGATTTTGAAAAAAATTGTCAAACGATAATCAAAATATAACAATATAAATAAAAGTTCCGCAAATAAATAATAATAAAATTGATTAACGCTTGACATTTTTACAGACATCCTTTATTGTTCAAATCGAGAAAACGCTTTATTAAAAGTTAAAGGAGTGAACGGCATGCAACATGGAGAAGTTGCTAAACGAGTTCTTAAGAATCTTGGCCAAGATAATATTCAGGCTGCAGCACATTGTGCTACGAGACTGCGTCTTGTTTTAAAAGACGACAAGTCAATCGATCAAAAGGCTCTGGATAGTGATCCTGATATCAAAGGCACATTTGAAACTGATGGTCAATATCAGATCATCATCGGACCCGGTGATGTTGATAAGGTCTACGCAGAACTGATTAAGATGACGGGACTTAAAGAAGCAACGACCGATGATGTTAAAAAAGTAGCTAGTCAAAAAAAGAAAAATCCTATTGTCTCACTTCTCAAAGTTCTATCTGACATTTTTATTCCGATTATACCTGCACTTGTAGCGGGTGGGCTCCTGATGGCATTGTATAACGTGCTGACCGCCGAACATTTGTTTATGGCTAAGTCGATCGTTGAAGAATGGTCGGGTTTAAAAGGCTTTGCGGATATGGTTAATGCCATGTCGGCGGCACCATTTACTTTCCTGCCAATTCTGATTGGTATTTCGGCCACAAAACGCTTTGGTGGGAATCCTTACCTTGGGGCCGTCATGGGCATGATTATGGTTCTGCCATCGTTGGTTAATGGTTACGGTGTTGCAGCAGCTCTTGAAGCTGATAAAATGAAGTACTGGAATGTATTCGGGCTAAAGATTGCTCAGGCTGGCTACCAGGGCCAGGTATTACCTGTACTTGGTGTTTCGTACATTCTGGCAAATTTGGAAAAATTCTTCCACAGGTATCTTAAGGGTGCTGTTGATTTTACATTTACACCAATGTTTTCAATCATTATCACAGGATTTCTTACATTTACTATTGTCGGTCCGGCGCTTCGAACAGTAGGCGATGGTCTAACTAGTGGATTAGTATGGCTTTACAACACAACCGGATGGTTCGGAATGGGCATCTTTGGCTTGTTCTACTCTGCAATTGTTATTACAGGTTTGCACCAAATGTTTCCACCAATTGAAACTCAACTTCTTGCGAATGCATCAAAAACTGGTGGCTCCTTCATGTTCCCTGTGGTTTCTATGGCGAATATTACTCAGGGTGCGGCCACGGCGGCGATTTTCTTTGCAAGTAAAGACAAGAAGCAAAAGGTACTTGCATCGTCCTCAAGTATTTCCGCTTTGCTTGGAATTACAGAACCAGCAATCTTTGGGGTTAACCTTAAACTCAAATTTCCATTCTTCTGCGCTGCGATCGCATCTGGTATTGGGAGTGCGCTGCTGGGACTTACCCACGTTCTCTCTCTTTCGCTGGGGCCAGCCTGGATTTTTGGCTTTATATCGATTCGTTCACAATCAATTGTTGCATACATGATTTGCATTGTCGTTGGGTTCGTGCTTTCATTCATCTTTACGTATCTGTATGCTAAACGTGCGTTTGCTAATCAACCTCAGAACACAGCCGAGAATACTGTATTCAATGAAGAAAACACGATGCGTAAAGCGGATGAAATTGTAGTTGCCCCTGTGAGTGGTCAGACACAAGACATCTCAACGGTTAATGACAAAGTTTTTAGTACAGCAATTATCGGTAAGGGCATCGCGATTAAACCCAACTCAGATCAGGTGGTTGCCCCTGTTACCGGGGAAGTCACCGTCAGTTATCCCACAAATCATGCCTACGGCATTCGATCTAATGATGGTGCAGAATTGTTGATCCACCTCGGTATTGATACGGTCAATCTCCAAGGAAAATTCTTAACGAGTAATGTTCGGCAAGGAGATCAAGTTGAAAAAGGCCAGCCTCTTGGTACCTTTGATCGTGAGAAGATCCAGAACGCCGGGTATGATACAACAGTTATGGTAGTTGTTACTAACTCTAAAGATTATGCAGACGTTGAACCTATTGCAAAACAGAATGTGGCTGTGGGCGACAAGCTATTAGCCTTGGCTGTACCGCTTTCGAACGCTCCCGTGGCGACAAAGTTAAAGCTTTCGTAGAAAGGTATGTTAGCGAATGAAAGCAAATTGGTGGTGGCAAAAAGTTATCTATACCTTAAACCTGATGATAGTAAGCCTAAAAACTGGGTTCAAGCTTTGGAGGGTTTTGCCTGAACCTATGGTTCTCAACGTAAATAGTATTATCTGCATTTCTATTCGCTGGAACAGCCTTATTTTAATTGGGAGATTTCCTTAGTTCGATAATCGATTTAAGGAAAGATTAGCCGTGATCACGAACGCATGTCAAAGCAATGGAACGGGCACAATGGTTTCACGTCTCGGGAAACTTGGTTCTTCGTCAGCCAGAATTATCATTAAAACTATACTATATAGAGCGACAGGACCTGCAGTCTGATTTACTCTCGTGAAGCAATGATGATTCTTGAAAGCGCCAGCAACAACTCCCGGTGAAGGGCGACACTCTGGCGTAAATTCTATAGAAAGCGGTCGATAAAACATGAACATTTCAGATTTAACACGCATTAACCTTACAGAAGAAAATCGTACGATTACGCCCGAAAACTCCACAGGAGAGAAAGGCCGGGCAGCGATGGCTGACAGTAAACTTGGAAAATCCAGAAAGGGTCACGCAGCAATTAAGTTGGCTCAAGGTGAGACTGTTACGATTGCAGATATTAAGGCCTCTGGTGAAATTAGGCATATATGGATGACGATTGCCGATGCAACTCCAGCCGGAAGCTTTGTATTACGCGATGTAGTTTTGCGAATGTATTGGGACGACTCGTCTAAACCGGCAGTTGAAGCACCAATTGGTGATTTTTTCTGTAATGGCTTTGGACAGCGATGTGATATTAACTCTGCACTAATTGCAGTTGACCCAACCGGTGGCTTCAATAGCTATATTCCGATGCCATTTAAAACACATGCAAAAATTACGATTACCAATGAGCATCCGGGGGCAATTGGGGGATTCTTCTACATTATCGATTACGTTTTGAAGGACCAGCCGGATGATATGGCTTATTTTCATGCCTATTGGAACCGCGAAGAATACACAAAGAAGCAAAACGACTATGTTGTTCTACCCAGAGTAGAAGGACCCGGCCACTTTTTAGGTGTGTATTTTGAAGTTTGTGCCTTGCAGCGCTACTGGTGGGGTGAAGGCGAGTTTAAATTTTACATTGATGGTGATAAAAAGTATCCAACAATCACTTCAACTGGTACTGAAGACTATTTCGGCGGTGCCTGGGCATTTCACAACAGAGACAAAGACGACAAAATATTTGCACAGACATATCAGCGACTCTATACTGGCTATCCATTGATGTCAAAGATTGATAAGACTCGTGAACATTTTGCAACAAAGCACGCGATGCCATCCCACGGATTTGGTAACGACGCCTTACCAATGCATGGATTGTATCGATTCCACATTCTGGATCCTATTCGATTTAAAAACGATCTTCATGTGACTGTTCAGCAAATCGGTAATGATGACATCGGAATTTTTGAGCGTTCTGATGATGTTGCTTCCGTTGTTTATTGGTATCAGAAAGAACCTGAAAGCACAGTTCCTGCTCTCTTGCCAAGAGAACAGCGCATACCGCGGTAATAACCCTGGATGATGTTATGACCGGCTAGAACTTCTCTAGCTGGTTTTTTCTTTTCCAGAAATAGAATCGGTCCCCAAGATATGAGAGGGACCTTCAAAATTGAAAAACCAATTTGCCGGATCTCTTTACCCGGCCGAATGAATGGGCGGATCGGCTGAATTGATCACTGGATCGGCTGAAAAAAGGAGTCAATCGGCCGAATTGATCACCGGTTCGGCTGAAAAAAGGGGTCAATCGGCTGAATTCTTCCCCGTTCCGGCTGAATCCTTCAGCGCATTGGCCGACTTAATGGTCCATCCGCCGGCATGCGTGTGTAAAAAAAACCACCCCGCTGTTTTCTTCGGGGTGGCGTGTTGACCTGTCAGTTGTCGGTTGTCACCGAATGTGTATCGCTGTGAAGCATTTTTTCAGATTTGCCGGAGTAAAATGGCCACCAGTTACCGCGCCCGAACAGTTTAACCATAACAGGAACAAAGAGGGGCAGCACGATAAAGGCGTACAGCAGCAGTCCGATGACGACGATCGATGCAATCTCGATCAGTGAAAGCATGCCGGATGGCAGCATGGCCGCGAATGTTCCGCCTAAAATAATGACTGCGGAGAAAATGACACCACCCATATGCCACAGGGTGAGCAGCATACGCTCTCTGATGGAGCGCTGCGCGTACTCGTTGAACCGCGTCATCAGGAAGATCGAATAATCGATGCCGAGTGCCATCAGGACAATGAAAGTAAAGAACGGGGCGACCCAGCTAAGACCGGAGTAATCGAAGATCTTCGTGAAGATCAGTTCACCGAATCCGAGTGATGCAAAATAAGTCAGGAGCAGCGAAGCCATCAAATACAGCGGCATCGTGAGTGATCGGAGGACGACCACGAGTGCCATAAAGACACCAATCAAAACAAAGATCACGACACGCGTATAGTCCTCTTCCGACATCTGCTGTGTATCCGCATTGCCACTTGCTACACCGCCGATGCCGATTTTGGCATTTTCCAGTTTCGTGCCCTTAAGGCTGGATGAAATCTCATCTTTGAGTTCATTAAAATAGCCAAAACTCTGATTAGCGTAAGGATCAAGGGTTGAAATCACCTGTATCGAGGCGACTTTTCCATCCTCACTGATGTACGTATCCAGCGATTTGTTGAAATCAGAGTTGTCAAAAATGCTCTGAGGGACATAGATCCCTGACTGGCTGTAGGAGAGCTTCGACCAGTCGGTGACGACCTGATTTGCCGAGTTAATGCCATTACGGATTTTGCCGGCCCCTTCTGAACCCTGAGATAAGCCATCAGACAGAGTACCCATCTGCCCCCGCACCTGGCCAAAGCCGGCTTTGATCTGACCCTGGCCGGAAGCAATCTGATCCAGTGCACCGGTGACCTGAGGTATCCCGGCAATCACCTGATCCTGCCCGTCGCCGGCCCGGTTCAGCCCGGACTCCAGCTGACTGAGTCCGGTATCAAGCTGCGAGAGACCCTTATGAAACTGATCCAGTCCGCCGCTGACTTTCTCTGACTCTGCATTCAGACGGTTCATCGCATCGGCCAGCTGGCGAATACCATGATTCAGTTCGTTGATTTGTGTTTCAGCGTTTTTTGTCTGTTGAAGGATCTGACTCTGAGCCTCTTTTTCAATATCCTGCAGTGTAGCAGGAAGCTGGTTTAACTTTTCAAGTTGTTGCAGATCCGATAAAATTTTTAGAAAAGCCGGATCCTGCCTCCAGTCGGGATGGGTTGCCATATATCCGGGAATATCCTGATCATTGAGCGTCTTCATCGTCGTCTGAATGGACCCCATAAGCTTTTCCAGTTGACTTGTATCAATCGCCGGATGTGTTTGGCCGGCAGAAGAGAACTGATTCAGCTGATCTGATATCTTCTCCAGATTGGCAGCGATCTCCTGGTAGCCCTGCTGAATTTGCGCTTCACCGGATTGCAGCTCCTTCAGCTGCCCTCTGGCTGCAGCGACATGGTTTCTGATTTCAGCCGTACCGGCAGAACCGGAGTGGATGCCATCTGTAATCTGCTTCAGCGCATCCTGCATTCTGCCAACGCCGTCTGCGGTTTGCTGCGTGCCCGACTGCAGCCTGTCCACGTCAGAAATGGCTGAATCCAGTTTCGGCTGAGAGGAGTCGATCTGCCGGGAAGCGTCGTTCAGGTCATGGCCAATGGTTCCCAGCCCGCTGGAAGCCCGGTTCAGTCCATTCTTCATCTTGTCTGCCTGATTGTTCACATAGATGTCATTCAGCCTGTCGCCTAACGGCCGGGAGACACTCAGAACACTGTCGACATGCGGCACCGTACTCAGATCCGCCGATATTTTTTCCATCAGGGCCACGTAGTCGGTGGTGCGCATATTATCATCGTTTTTCAGATAGATCGTTGTCGGCGAAATATTGCCCGGGCCGAAATCTTTTGAAACGACGTTAAAGCCCTGCTTGGACATATATTTGTCGGGAATATCCTCCGGCGAGTTAAACGACAGCTGACCGCCGTAAGCGATAATCGGCGGAATGGTGAAAATGCCGATAATCAAAAGGGCGATGATCGGGCGCGTAAAAGCAAGATGACCGGCTGACGCCCAGATCCGGCTCTTCGATTGCCTGATCCTGCTGTTCATCGGCCAGAAAAGTTTGCTTCCAAGGGAAATCATGAATACTGGAAGAAGGGTAAAGATGGCAAGCAGCAGGAAAATGATGCCCACCCCGACAGCAACCGCACTTTTGTATACCGAGAACTGGACAAAGGACAGAGCCATGAAAGCGATAAAAACGGGAGTTCCACTCTGGAGTACGGTTTTACCGGCCGTCCTGAACGTGTTCATTGTCGCCTGCCGTTTATCGTACCCGGTTGCTGCCAGCTCTTCCTTGAACCGGCTCAACAGTAAGATACAATAGTCTGTCCCAATGCCAAACATTACGACGACCATAAAAATCTGTGTAAAATTAGAAACAGGAAAATTGAAATACCTGACCATAAAGGAAACAACAGCCTGAGCCGCGACATAACTTGCTCCGACGGTAACCAGCGGAACAAATGGCGCAATCGCTGAGCGAAAGACCAGGACAAGAACGACGAGAATAAAGATGACCGTGATTCCCTCAGTTTTATGCAGACCATCCTGGGCGGCCTGACTCATATCGTCGACAATCAGAGGACTGCCCGTAAGATAAGTATTTATTCCGTCAGTCTGAATTTCCCGGTCAATCGGTTTGCGCAGATCGCCTGTGGTCTGGCCTTTTACCTGATCAATCCGCAGCATGGCAATCAGGGTATGCTTATTTTCCGACAGCAGCTGCTTTTCCAGGTCCCTGTTTTCAAAACTGTCAGTGATCTTTGCAATGTGAAGCCTGTTCTGCTGATCCCTGATCCGGTTCATCGTGTCTTCAATAGCCGACATGTTTTTTTCTGTCAGCGGCTGATCACGGTGGAATACGGCGATATAGGTATCCCCGCTGTCCGCCCCTTCCAGTTCTTTCTGCAGATCTGCAGCAACGCTGGATGAGTATTCGTCCGGCAAATCGTAGTTTGCTTTATCACGGACAAGTTGCCCCATGTTCGGAGCAGTCAGGACGAGGGCGACAAGAGCTGCCACCCAAACTGTGATCAGAATCCATCTCAATTTAAATATTGTTTTCATGATCCAGCCCCCGATTGTATAATGATTTCGTTGATTTTTCGATAGATCCGAATAAATGTTGCCGCATCCTTTTCACCGACCATTTTGATCCAATGACTGACCAGAGCCCGGATTTTCTCCTGTGCTTTTTCATAGATCTCCTTGCCGGCATTCGTCTGATACAGGCCGAAACTTCGATTATCAATTTTCTTTTTCTCAATCAGTTTTCGGTTGATCAGACGATTGATCCGGATGCTGACTCCGCTCTTGTTAATATGCAGCCGTTCGGCGATACTGGTCGAATTCATACCGGGCCGGGTGCAGAGCATCCTGAGGATGCAGAGCTGTTCAAACGTAATTCCGTATTTTCGAATGACGTCATCGACAGCTTCTCTGACGCGGCTCTCCGTATAAACTGACAGTTCCTCATATTCGTTAATGAGTGTATCTATGGAATGTAGTTCCATCTACTCACCGCCATTTATGAAAATAAATATCAATAGTTAACAGTATGAACAATAAACAGAATAACAGCAGGCAGTTAACCGTGTCAACTGTTAATATTTGATAGGGAATGGCGGACCGGGGTATGCTAAAGACAGGCTTTACCAGGGGAAAACATTCGCACACCCGGCCGGGAAGGTGTACATTAAGCATACAGAGGTGATGGATATGATTGAAAAAGCGACGTTCGCAGGCGGCTGTTTCTGGTGTATGGTGCATCCTTTTGATCAGGAACCGGGGATCTTGAAGGTCGTTTCAGGTTATACAGGCGGATCAACGGTCAATCCGACTTATGAAGAGGTCTGTTCGGGAACAACCGGGCACCGGGAAGCAGTTGAGATCACTTTTGATTCCGATATTTATCCGTACCGGAAACTTCTGGCACTTTACTGGCAGCAGATTGATCCGACAGATCCGGGCGGACAGTTCCACGACCGCGGCTCCTCCTATCGAACGGCCATTTTCTATCATTCTGAAGCGCAGCGGAAAGCAGCTGAAAGCTCAAAAAAAGAACTTGCGGAGAGCGGACGTTTCAGCAAACCGATTGTCACGGAAATCATCCCCGCCGGCCCCTTCTATCCGGCTGAGGAGAAGCATCAGGATTATTATCGGAAAAGCCCTTTTCATTACCGGATGTACCGTCAGGGATCGGGACGCGAAGATTTTATCCGGAACCACTGGAGCCTGAAGAAAGATGAACAGAAACTTCGTGAAAAGCTGAATAAGGTCCAATACCACGTGACGCAGGAGAAAGGCACGGAGCCGCCGTTTCAAAACGCGTACTGGAATAATAAACGGGAAGGCATCTATGTGGATATCGTATCGGGGGAACCTCTGTTCTCCAGTATCGATCAGTATGATGCGGGCTGCGGCTGGCCGAGTTTTACCCGGCCAATCAGTGACAGCCGGCTGACGTCGGAAACAGATACGCGTCTCGGGATGGTACGGACAGAGGTACGGAGCCGGGATGGCAACTCCCATCTCGGTCATGTCTTTGATGACGGTCCGGCCCCTGGCGGCCAGCGCTACTGCATCAATTCTGCCGCGCTGCGCTTTATCCCGAAAGAACGTCTCGATGAGGCAGGATACGGGGAATATAAGGGACTGTTTCATTGAACTTCAGGTTTCGGCTGCTGACCGGGCAACTGCCTGCTGTTTGCATGTCTTATGTTCAGGAGCCCATTGAATTTTCTCCACTCAGGGCTGACCGGATGATGGAATTCTGTGGTAAAATATTCATATCAGAAACCGATAGATCAGGCAGATCATACATTTGCCTTAATCAACCTATACCACACAGATACTGTGTCAGTCTGGAGGGAGTCACAGATGAAAAAACTGGTCGTTCCTGCTGCTCTTGCAGGCGGTCTTTTCCTGTCACTTACGGCTCAGGAAGCCTTCGCTGCAAGTGGCCAGGACATTGTCAGAAAAGCGGAACAATTTCAGGGGAAACCCTATAAGTATGCTGCTCCGGCCTATTCAACGGATGCCTTTGATTGTTCATCATTTACTCAGTTCATTTTCAGGGAAGTTATGGGGATGAAGCTGCCGCGGAATTCGGCGCTGCAGGCAGGAACGGGGGCGGCAGTCGATCGATCCGCTCTTCAGCCGGGTGACCTCCTCTTCTTTGATACGCTGGGTGATGGAAGGATTCACCATGTTGGTATTTACATCGGCGGCGGGCAGATGATCAGCTCCGAAGAAACGGTCGGCGTACATATAACAAATGTATTCAGCGGGGGCGGGTCGCAGAATTACTGGGAAGAGAAATTTGTGACAGCGCGCCGTGTCGCGGCGCCGTCAACGCCTGTTTCTACTCCCGAACAGAATCAGAAGCCGGGAAACAGCACATCATCGGACTACACGGTTAAGAGTGGGGACAGCCTTTGGGCAATTGCCCGGAGCCACGGAACATCGGTCGGTGCGATCAAGTCAGCAAACGGTCTGGGAACAGATCTGATTTTCCCCGGACAAAAGCTGAAGCTGACCGCTTCAGCTGGCGCCGCCGCACCGTCTTCACAGGCCGGACCGGCGTCATCACAGCCGGCGAAAGCTTCTTCAGCGTCTGAAGCAACCTATACGGTAAAGAGCGGAGACAGTCTGTGGGCAATTGCCATCGCAAAAGGGACGACGGTCAGTGCGATCAAGTCAGCGAACGGCCTGCGAACAGATCTGATTTTCCCCGGACAGAAACTGAAGCTGTCCGGCAGTGCGGCACCGGCTGCTCAGACGGACCAGGCCCGTCCAACCACGGGTTCTTCAGACAACCGATATACAGTTGCCAGCGGGGACAGTCTGTGGGAAATTGCGACTGCGCATGGCATTACGGTAAATCGTCTGATGCGTGCGAATAACCTTTCAGCGACCATTATTTACCCCGGGCAGCATCTGATCATCCCGGGATAACAGAACAGTTCAATTGAATAGAACCCAGGAGCGGAAAAACCGCTCCTTTTTTATCCCGCATGAACGGACAGTACCTCTCAGGTCATTAGGGTAAACGAACAGGCCCGGGTGGGGGATAAACGCCTGCAAAAATCCCGATGGATGCAACGAACAATCCGCGGGGGATGCAAAAAACTTCCACTGGTTGAAGCTTCGCTTTATTGAACGGTCTCCCCGCGGGAGGCAGGTACAGGGAAATAGTCACCAGGCCTGTTCCGAAAAACGACATGACAGTTGTGCAATGCTGTTTTTTATTTTATTATTTAGCTAAATAGTTAAATATATAAATAGAAAAGTCAGGAAACATGTGAGGCATGAGATGTGAAAAATGAAACATTCAAGGCACTTTCAGATCCAACACGTCGAAAAATTCTCAATCTGCTGAAGGAAAAAGAACTGACAGCGGGCGAAATCTCCAGTCACTTTGACATGTCAAAGCCCAGTATCTCTCAGCATTTGAAACTGTTGAAGAATGCCGGCCTGGTCAACGCTGTCAAAAAGGGCCAGTTTGTCGTCTATTCACTGAACACGACGGTATTTCAGGAATTTATCGGCTGGGCAATACACTTTCTGAAAAAGGAGCCATAATAATGAGAAAACATGTGCTGCCACTGGCAGTCATTACAGCTACTTTGGTTATCTGGCTGATTTTTTATCCGAAGCTTGGAAATCAGATACCGATTCACTGGAATGCGGCCGGTCAGGTTGACCGATACACTTCAAAATTCAGTGGGATGGTCAGTCTGACGGTCCCAATGGTTTTACTGTACCTGCTTTTTGTTATCCTGCCGAAAGTGGATCCGCATCGACACAATTATAAGTACTTTACACGGAGCTATGACTGGATCCAGACGTCCATTATGCTGTTTTTTGCTGCTATCAATGTCATGGCGGTGATCAGCGGTATGGGTTACGATGTATCGGTTTCCCACCTGATGCAGTTTCTCCTGGGTGCCGTTTTCATCATTCTGGGTAACTTTACGCAGTCGGTGAAGCCCAATTTTTTCCTGGGGATCCGGACGCCCTGGACACTGAGTAATGAAACAGTCTGGAAAAAGACACATCGCGTTGGGGCAAAAGTGATGATTATTGCCGGTGTTCTGCTGATTATTTCCGGATTTCTGCCAGATCCATGGCCGATC
This sequence comes from Sporolactobacillus sp. Y61, assembly GCF_040529185.1. Taxonomy (NCBI): domain Bacteria; kingdom Bacillati; phylum Bacillota; class Bacilli; order Caryophanales; family Sporolactobacillaceae; genus Sporolactobacillus; species Sporolactobacillus sp. Y61. Next base: position 908,330 of record NZ_CP159510.1, read on the forward strand.
ATTCTGACGATTGCGTTATTGATTATCCTGGCGGTTCTTCCACTGGTGTATTCATACTGGATTTATCGGAAACTGATGAAATCCGCCAAATGATGTCCACGTGCACGATTTCAAAAGATGTTCAGTACAAACCGCATTTTATTTCGCGTGAACGGGTAGTACCCCTCAGGTCATGAAGGTAAACGAACAGGCCCGGGTGGGGGATAAACGCCTGCAAAAAACCCGATAGTTCAACGAACAATCATTTGGGGATGCACGCAGACTGAAGATGAGGGTACTCGTCGCAACACCTGCACGGGCACGCCCTGTGCACCCGAAAAATCCCCGCGGATTGCAGCTCCACTTCACTGAAAATGGCTGCGGGTGAAACAGGCGGCCTCTCAGGTCAGCATGTCCTCCCCCGGTCTAAAATCTGCTGATCCAAAGAGGGTATACGGTAAGAGAAGCGCATGGTAAGGCGCGTAAACAAATTGTCATAACTTTTTGTAAAAAGGGCATAATTATCAGCTGTCGTATTGATAAAATAGTCTTAGGTAAAGATGACCAGTCCCTTTCATGAGATGTGTGGTCTTCTTTTCCTAAGTGTCAACCAGTAAATGAAAGCGCTATAAATCTGCATTTCTCAACAATTTGGCTGGTGTGTATTCTTTCTGCGGAGTCATGCGGGCAAAGTACTTCAAAGGGAGGAACTTAAGATGCGCTATCTAAAAGTGATACTCACGGGATTACTACTGGCAGGCCTGGTGATCGGGATCAGTCCTCAGGCTTTTGCGGCGGAGCCACAGTCGTCTGCCACACAGGCGACAGTCACCTTCCAACCGGAGGATAACGGAGGTTCGGGAGAAAATACTGGAGCGTTAAGGCTGGACAAGGTGCCGGATATCTTTAACTTCGGGACACAGACCCTCTCCTCACAGCCACAGGATTATACACTAAACACGGAAAGCCATCCGACTTTAACCGTAACGGATAACCGGGGAACGGGCGCCGGCTGGGAAGTCACGGTGCAGGCCCCTAAATTGCAGACTCCGTCCGGAAAAACATTGGACGGAGGGAATATCGTCATTGATCAGTCGCAGAATCTCAACGGGAATGGAAGCGTATCGCAGCCACCGATCGTTTCCCCGTCCGTTACAGCAGATACCGCGGATGCGAGCGGCAATCCGGTTCCTGTCGTTATCGCAGGTGCCGAGTCAGATCAGCATCAGGGAATGGGAACCTGGGCGATCAACTGGGAATACAATCAGGTTCATCTGAAAATCAACCCTGGTGAAGCGTTCAGCGGGGAACCCTATACGACGACGATCACCTGGACGTTGAACAATACTCCGGTTGAGTAACACCGAGGGTATGTTTTGTCACAAACGGGAACGAGGTGTTCGTCAGATGAAAATGATTAAATGGCTGTCTGTTCTTGCCTGTTTTGCCATCGGTCTGGTTACAGGAAATATGGCCCATGCGGCGCCAACACATTTTTCAGTGACTGCCATCATTCCGAACAATCAAATAGATAAACGTCAGACTTATTTTGACTTAAGAATGGTACCGAAGCAGACTCAGACGATTCAGGTGAGAATCGACAATATATCCGACCAGAAAATTACGGTCATTCCATCGATTATCAATGCAACAACCACGCTTTACGGCGATATCAATTATACGGACAAGCATGCAAAAATGGATGAAAGCATGAAATTCCCGCTGACGTCAATCGTGAAGCAGGTGAGGCCTGTCACTCTAAACGGCCGGGAGTCCAGACTGCTTCCTCTTAAGCTGGTTATGCCGGAAGAAAAGCAAAATGGCGTGATACTGGGAAGCATTCATTTTATTGAAAAGAACAATTCGACGGTAGAGACGCAAAAGCACCCGGCCGTTTTGGTTCAAAACCAATATGCTTATGTCATCGGGCTGAAACTGACCGAGGGAACGGCAGTTCAGCCTGACCTTCATTTCAATTCAATCAAAAAGCAAACGCTGAACAATCAAAAAATTGTGTCGGTGAACATTCAAAACAGCAGACCTGTCATTGTTCATGACCTGTCTGTGAAGACTCGGCTCATGAAGGCAGGGTCTGAAAAAATCCTGCAGTCCAGTACCAGGAAGAATATGCGCATGGCACCGAATTCAAATTTCGGTCTGCCGATTATCCGGAATCTTGCCAGTCTCCACCCCGGAAAATATGTCGTACACCTGTCCGCTGAAGCGAACGGGCAAAGCTGGAAGGCTGACAGGACGTTTGTCATTAAGGGAGATGAAGCGGCGCCCCCGCATCGCCTGTCACCCGGTGCCCCCTTCTATAAATGGCTGGGAGGCGCAGTTTTCATCGTATGTATTGCAATCATTTTTTACCTGCTTGGCAAACGGCAGAGAAAGAGTAAAAGAGAGAAAAAAGGACGGACGAATAAATGAGAAGATTTCTTTTGCTTTTTCTGCTGACCGTGTTCTCTTTTTTTACGCTGAATATACACAGCAGTTATGCGGCCGCCTCCCCTGTGGCCATGAATCCCCTTTCCCTGACGCACCAGCCAAATGACTTTTCGGGAGGGACGGTCATGCTGCGCTGGGATGGAACAGCCAACGTGGCCATCCTCCTTGATTTATCCAATATAAGTTATACGGTCCATTTTACTATTCCTGAAGAATTACGCTACCTGATGCATGATGCGGACAGGTTCAGAAATCATCTATCTGCGTCCTATCAGTATCCCATTATTAATCTGCTTGGACTCATAACCGGTTACGGAACGCAAACGGTAGACAGCGATGAGATACAGATCGACGAAAGTACGGGAGATGTTTCCTTTTCCGTGAGCTATGCACATGTCAGTCTGTTGAATTTAATCGGTACAGTGAATATTTCGCATTCACTGACCATTCATCTCGATCAAATGGGCGTATCAAAATTGCCGCCGAATCCGGCAAAAGAATTGATGTTTACAGGCAGGATCCTTGATCAGACCTCCTCCGCTTCACTGCCAACATGGTATCGCCAAATGGGGATCCATTTAATTAATTCGATCGCAGACGCTAATCATGTCCTGGTTCTTCCGGTCGGAAACCATGGGGAACCCTTCGAGCCTTTAAGGCAGGTCAGGGTCATTGATGAAGAGACGGGCGATGTCGTTCCGGATGCGACGGTGACCGTAACGGAAGACACGGTGAACAGTGATGATCACTTGTGGCTGGCCGGCGATTACCGGGTCACCTGGCAGGCAACGGACAGCTACGGTATCACTGCCACCCGGACCATTACCGTACGCATCGTTCCCGGCGGATTGTCGTTTGTAAACGTCCCCGCTCAGCTAACCTTCGCAACGACTGTGATTTCATCCGAACCGCAGTGGATTACAAGAGAAAGCCCATCCGACTGGGTCATTGAGCTAGAGGATTTACGCGGCGAGGCGGCAGGTCAGTGGTCCATTTGGGTAAGTGCCACCCCGCTCATGAATGCATCGGGTCAATCCCTGAAGCCCGGGACATTATCTGTTTATGGGCTGGCCGGTGATTCATCTCAAATAACGGCTCGGTCAGGGGATGGTGAAAGCCATAAAGTCGCTGGCGGGACGACCCGTCCGGTCGATCATGGGCATAAAAAGGTGACCTGGGATCATGACAGCGGGCCGCTGCTGCATGTGTCCCCGGGAGACGCCTATACGGGAACCTATCATTCTGTTTTGACCTGGACGTTGATTGATGCCCCCTGATGATCAGGGGAGCTTTTTTTTATACGGACAGGGTTCAGAAAGGGGAAAGGGAACAGAGGCCTGTTCAGGAAACAGTTCTGTCCGGATGGATGAAAACGCTTTATATTTTGAGATGGTTCTTATATAATAAATGTGTGATTAATATGTGAACATTAATACTGCTGACCCTATATGGCTTGTCAATGTTAAATATATCACTGCAATAAATATTCAATTAAACTATCATAAAAAGTTTATGCTATAATGTGAATGTTTATCGACAAAATATATAGGTCGTAGTAAATGGTTTTGCATTGTGGAAGGGGGAAGGTAGAGACAATGAAGAGGACCTTCAAATTAAAGATAATGGCTGCACTTGCACCTCTTTTGATTCTCCTTGGCGGATGTTCGGAAAAAATCGCTGTACTGAATCCTCAGGGACCCGTTGCACGTCAGCAGTATCACCTGATTGTCTGGTCGCTGATTTTGATGGGTCTGGTACTGGCTGTGGTTCTTATTATCTTTATTTATGTACTGGTTCGGTTCGGCCGAAAATCAGGCAAGGGATATGATCCCAACGACACAGGAAACCGGAAACTGGAAATCATCTGGCTGATTGTGCCCGTTGTGATCTGTACCCTTCTGGCGGTTCCGACAATTAAAACACTCTGGGACCTGGACAAAGCGCCGAAAGCAACAGCCGCTGCGCCGCAGACAGTAGAGAACAAAGCGCTGACTATCGACGTGATGTCTGTTCAGTGGAAATGGCTGTTCCGTTATCCGAATCAGAAAATCGAGACAGTGAACTATGTGGTCATTCCCGCCGGAACACCTGTGAAATTCAGACTGCACGCTTATGACGCGATGAATGCATTCTGGGTGCCGGAGCTTGGCGGTCAGCAGTATACCATGACGGATATGCCGATGAAACTCTGGCTGCAGGCCGACAAGCCGGGCAATTATGAAGGCCGGAGCTCAAATTACTCCGGACGGGGATTTTCACACATGTCCTTTACCGTCAGCGCGCGGTCGGCTTCCGAGTTTGATAAATGGGTCAGCGATACAAAGGAATACAAACCGGCGCTCACTGAGGAGAAGTTCAGACAGCTGCTTGAGCCGAATACGGTCAAGCCGCAGGAATTCTCTTCATACCCGGCAATTGCCGAAAAAAATTACAATAAAGCACAGATGGAAGCGCTGGATGCCGGCAAATCACCGGCTGATCATGCGATGCCCGGAATGGACATGAATGACGGCGAAGGAGGTGGGCATTCCCATGATTGAATCAATTAAAGAATTTCTCGGATGGTTCTTCGTCACCGGCGATCCAATGATCTACGGGGCAGACGTCTCCATTGCTCTGGCTTCAATCGCTATCGTGGTTGTACTGACATATTTTAAAAAGTGGAAATGGCTGTGGAACGAATGGCTGACCACAGTCGATCATAAGAAAATCGGCATCATGTATATTATTGCCGCGCTGCTGATGCTGTTCCGCGGTGGTGTGGACGCTTTGATGATGCGGACGCAGCTTGCACTTCCGGGCATGAATTTTCTTAGCGCGGATCACTATAATCAGGTCTTTACCACACACGGGACGATCATGATTATTTTTGTTGCCATGCCGTTTATTTTCGGATTGATGAACATCGCCGTGCCGCTTCAGATCGGTGCCCGTGATGTGGCGTATCCTTTTCTGAACGCCCTGAGCTTCTGGCTCTTCTTCTTTGGGGCCATGTTGTTCAACCTGTCCTTTGTTATTGGGGGCTCTCCGGATGCCGGATGGTCAAGTTATGCACCTTATGCCGGGTCGGAGCTGAACCCGGGGGTCGGACAGAACTATTATCTGATCGGGGTGCAGATCTCCGGTATCGGGTCACTTGCGACCGGGATTAACTTCCTGGTCACAATCCTGAAAATGAGGGCACCGGGCATGACTCTGTTTAAAATGCCCATGTTCACCTGGTCGATCCTGATTACATCGGTCATCATTATGTTTGCCTTCCCGGCATTTACCGTTGCCCTTGCGCTGATGACAATCGACCGGCTTTTCGGGGCACACTTCTTTACTATTGCCAGCGGCGGCTCGCCCATGCTCTGGGCGAATCTGTTCTGGTTCTGGGGGCACCCTGAAGTTTACATCGTGCTCCTGCCGGTGTTCGGCATATTCTCAGAAGTCATAGCGACGTTTGCACACAAGACATTGTTCGGCTATGCGGTCATGGTCTGGTCAATGGTTGCCATTTCAATCCTGAGCTTCCTGACCTGGCTGCACCACTTTTTCACGATGGGGAATACGGCACCGGTCAACGCCTTCTTCTCAATATCAACGATGCTGATTGCCATACCAACTGGTGTGAAAATATTCAACTGGCTGTTTACCCTGAACAAAGGGCGAATACAATTTACAACACCCATGCTCTGGGCACTGGCCTTTATCCCGAATTTCACGATCGGCGGAGTGACCGGTGTCATGCTGGCGATGGCTCCTGCCGACTATCAATATCACAACAGCTACTTCCTTGTGGCTCACTTCCACAGTACACTGATTGCCGGTACAGTCTTCGGTATTTTCTGCGCGCTGCATTACTGGTGGCCGAAGATATTCGGTTATCTTCTGGATGAAAAAAAGGGTAAATGGTCCTTCTGGGTCTTTATGATTTCCTTTAATATCTGTTTCATGCCGATGTACTTCCTCGGCCTGATGGGCATGACACGGCGGATGTACACCTATCCCTGGGGACTCGGATGGGCGCCGATTAACTTCATTATCACAATTGGCGCATTTGGAATGGGCCTTGGCTTCATCCTGATGGCCTGGAATATTGTATCTAGCGCTATTAAGGGAAAAAGGGATACAACAGGCGATCCATGGGACGGTCGCACGCTCGAGTGGTCCACTTCTTCGCCTGCTCCGGAATATAACTTTGTTCATATTCCAACGGTGTCCACGCGTGACCCGTTTGAAGCCATGAAGGAAGATAAAAGAGCAGGCAGGGCGCCGAAACAGCGGCCGATCAGGCCGATTCACATGCCGAACAATACCGGCATACCGTTCATCATGTCGGCGTTTATGTTTGTCGCCGGCTTCGGGCTCGTCTTTGAATGGTACTGGATGGCGATTCCGGGAACGATCGCTGTCATCATCTGCATGATCGTACGTTCGTTTGTCTATAACGACCATCATATTATCCCGGTCGATGAGATTGAACGTACCGAACGTGCTGCGGGGAGGTTATCCTGATGAGTGAATCACCTCTGAGTTTAGACGCAAAAGACAGAAAAAAAATGCCCCTGGAATACACGACGGAAGAAGGAGATCTTCGAATCGTCGGCTTCTGGATGTTTCTTGCGGCCGAACTGGTTCTGTTTGGGACGCTGTTCGGTTCCTATATCGTGCTTCAGAGCCATACGGCCGGCGGACCGACGGCGAAGGATCTGTTCGAAATCGGACCGGTTATGGCCGAGACCATCGTTCTTCTGGTCAGCAGTTTTACCTGCAGCCTGAGTACAATGGAACTGCGGCGGCATAATAACAAAGGCCTGATCTTCTGGCTGACCGTAACGGTCCTGCTTGGTCTCGTATTCATCGGCCTTGAAGCAAACGAATTTTATGTTTACGCCGTACACGAAGGGGCGACCCTCTCCACAAGTGCTTTCCTTTCGGGATTCTTTGTCCTGCTTGGCACGCACGGATGCCACGTGGCACTGGGTATTGTCTGGGTCACGGGCATTCTGATCCAGCTGGCTCAGCGCGGTATCACAGCGGTGACCGCACGTAAGGCATTCATGGTCGGTCTGTACTGGCACTTTCTTGATGTGGTCTGGATCTTCATCTTCACGGCAGTATATTTAACGGGGCTGGTGATATAACATGCAGGAAAATGAAAATCATGCTGCAGTAAACAAACATGCGGGTTTTCCCTGGAAACAGGTAATCGGTCTGATTCTTTCCCTGGCGCTGACGTTTCTCGCACTGTGGGTGGCTGTCGGGCTGTCCCTGCCGGTTTACATGACGCTCACAATTATCGTTGCCCTTGCTATTCTCCAGGCCTTTATCCAGTTGTTCATGTTCATGCATGTTACAGAAGGCACGGAGCCTGTGCATCAGCTGATCGGGCTTCTTTTCGGACTCTTTGTTGCCTTCGCTGTGGTTGCAGGAACAATCTGGATTCTGGCCTATGCCCTGTAAAATTTGATCATAAGCATACTGAAAAAGAGTTGCCTTCGGGACAGCTCTTTTTTTATATCTGAAAACAGGCCTTCCGGGCGTCTTACATGTGCGTATTCCATTATATGCAGACAGGTTATGACAGAATCTGATCTTTTTTGATTGATTATGAAGTCTTCCAACTCTATAATGAAAAAAGATATATATGAGGTTTACTGTATCTCTACTTGCAGATAATAATAGAAAATGTATCCGTTCTCTAACGGTAAGAAAAAAAGAAAGGTTGATCCACAGATGATTTATACAGTAACGCTCAATCCGGCAATCGATTACTTTGTTCAGGTTGATCATTTTAAAGCCGGTGAACTGAATCATGTCATATCGGACCGGAAGATGGCCGGAGGAAAGGGCATCAATGTGTCACGTGTCCTGCAGCATTTAGGCGAGGCATCGGAATGTCTGGGCTTTATCGGCGGCTTTACCGGCGAATTTATCATAGAAAAACTGGCCGATGAAGGAATCGATGCCGATTTTGTCCCTGTTGACGGGGATACGCGGATCAATGTCAAACTGAAAAGCGACACAGAAACAGAAATCAACGGTGTGGCTCCGGAGATCACAGATGCGCAGCTTGCGGCCCTGTTCTCAAAACTGGAAAAGCTGACCGATCAGGATATTCTGGTTCTTTCAGGCAGTCGCCCTGCAACGCTTCCGGTCACCATTTATAAAGAAATGATGGAAAAGGTAAGAAGAAGCGGGGTCAAAGTTGTTGCTGATACAAGCGGTGAAGCGTTCCGGAAGGCTGTCGAAGCCAAGCCTTTTCTCGTTAAACCGAATCACCACGAGCTGGGTGAATATTACGGCGTGACAGTTGAAACATTCGAAGATGTGAAGAAATATGGAAGAAAACTGGTTGAAGAGGGCATTGATCACGTGATTGTGTCTATGGGGGGCAAAGGGGCCATCTATATTGACAAAGATCAGTATCTGTACGCTCCGCCGGCTAAAGGCGTTTTGAAAAATTCCGTTGGAGCAGGAGACTCTCTTGTAGCCGGCTTCCTGTCGGAATATGTGGTCAGCGGAGACTTTAAAAAAGCCTTTCGCAAGGGCGCGGCAACCGGAAGTGCAACGGCTTTTTCAGTCGATCTGGCAACAAAAGAAAAAGTCGATGAAGTGCTGCCCCAGATTACGATCAGTAAAATCTGATCGCCGGCTTTGCCGGGACGGGAGAATAAAAGAAAGAAAAGAGAGGAAGGAAAAACAAGTATGAAGGTAACAGATCTGTTGACGGCAGCAACTGTCAATCTGGATTTGAAAAGTACGACGAAGAAAGATGTACTGGACGAACTTGCGGAAACATTGAATAAAGCGGGGAAGCTGAATGATCCGGCGGCTTACCGTGCAGCGATTGACAAGCGCGAAGAACAAAGTACAACAGGCGTCGGAGACGGGGTAGCTATTCCGCACTCAAAGACACCTGCTGTAAAAGAAGCGGCAATAGCCTTTGGACGATCGAAGGAAGGAATTGACTTCCAGTCGCTAGACGGAAAACCGGCGCATCTCTTTTTTATGATTGCTGCCGGAGAGGGAGCAAACGCGACCCATCTGGAAGCTCTGTCGACTCTGTCCACGTTCCTCATCCGTCCGGAGTTCAGAGAGAAACTGATGAAGGCGCAGACTGCCGATGAGATCGTCGGACTGTTCGACGACCAGGAAGCAAAGAGCAAGAACGTGGCCGCTGAAGAAGCACCGGCGCAAAAAGAAGAGGGTTATCAGATTCTTGCCGTGACAGGGTGCCCGACCGGTATTGCCCATACATACATGGCAGCCGATGCACTGAAGCAGAAAGCAAGGGAGATGGGCGTCTCCATTAAGGTGCAGACAAATGGTTCGACAGGAATCAAGAATAAACTGCAGCCGGATGAAATTGCCAAAGCAAAGGGGATCATTGTTGCGGCCAGTATCAAGATTGATATTGAACCGTTTAAAGGGAAGCCCCTTGTTCAGGCACCGGTGACAGACGGTATCCGGAAACCGGAAGAGTTGATTCAGGACGTCCTTGAAGGCAAAGCACCGGTTTATCAGGGCGACGGGAGCCACTCTGAAAAAGCGGCTTCAGAGGAGCCGAAGCAGTCAAGTATTTACAGGAATCTGATGAACGGGATTACGTATATGCTGCCGTTCGTCGTCGGCGGCGGGATTCTGATCGCCATTTCTTATCTGATCGCCACGTTTACGGGTATCCGTCTTCAGCCGATTGCCCACGCCACAGATGTACACAATTTTGCTGATTTACTCAGTTATATTGGAAATGGCAACGCCCTGTTCCTGATGATCCCGATCCTGGCCGGATTCATTGCGATGAGCATCGCCGACCGTCCCGGCCTTGCTCCAGGCATGGTTGGCGGCTTGATGGCCTTTACCAGCAATGCCGGCTTTCTCGGCGGCCTGATTGCCGGTTTTCTTGCCGGATATGTTGTTCAGCTGATTAAGTGGCTGTTCAGAAAATGGCCGCAGTCACTTGACGGTCTGAAGCCGGTGCTGATTTTTCCGCTGCTTGGTATCTTTGTCACAGGCAGCCTGATGTTCCTGATTAATCAGCCGATCAGCCTGTTCGTTACAGCGATGACCCAGTGGCTCGGCGGGATGGGTACAGGTAACCTGGTTATTCTCGGCCTGCTTCTTGGCGGCATGATGGGTGTGGATCTGGGCGGACCTTTTAACAAGATCGCCTTCACATTCGGCATCGCCATGATCAGCGCTGGAAATTTCTATCCGCAGGCGGCCGTGATGGCCGGCGGGATGGTGCCTCCATTGGGCATGGCGCTTGCGACGACACTGTTTGCCCGTAAATTTACGAAGACGCAGCGTGATGCCGGAAAAGTCGCTTATGTCCTGGGTGCAGCTTTTATTTCTGAAGGAGCCATTCCGTTCGGGGCGGCAGATCCCCTGCGGGTCATCGTCTCTTCAACAATTGGTTCTGCACTGGCCGGTGGTCTGACCCTTCTGTTTGGTATCGGTCTGCGTCCGCCACATGGGGGTATTTTTGTCATTCCGCTCGTCAGCAGCGGCAACCCGTTCCTGTACCTGCTGGCTATTATCCTGGGTGCAGTTGTCACTGCCGTCATTTATGGATTGTGGAAAAAACCACTTTCTGAAAAAGAGGCAGCAGCCGAAGCCTGATGTTTCACCGATTTTACCATAAATTGTGACGAATTCCGGAATAGTTCATGTACTCGCTTTCAAAGCGTTCGATCAGTTGCTATAATAATACTGTTGCGGTTACAGTTTGATGATTATAGCTGTTCGACATCCGGAAGAACTTCTGTTCCGGATTTTTCGAACAAAAAAGGGGATTTTAAAAAATGGCAGAACAGCTGTTAAAAGTAACAAGTGAATCCGGCGTTCATGCGCGCCCCGCAACGAAACTGATAAATAAAGCCAGTCAGTACAGCTCGGATTTAACGATAGAGAGTAATGGAAAGCATGCAAATCTGAAGTCGATTATGGGTGTCATGGCTATGGGTATTCAGCAGGGGGCGGTCGTCAAAGTCACAGCCAGAGGATCTGATGAAGAAGATGCATTGACCGGAATTGCTGAAGTTTTTATTTCTGAAGGGTTGGGTGAAAAACAATGACAGAGAAGATTAAAGGGATTGCCGCTTCAGCGGGAATCGCCATTGCCAAAACATTTATCCTGAGAAATCCGGATCTGTCCTTCGAAAGAAAGACAGTCGAAGATAAAGAAGCTGAAAAGAAAAAACTGAACGATGCACTGGATATATCAAAGAAAGAACTGAATGAAATCAAGGCTACGGCCGAACGGGAACTGGGGAAGGATAAAGCAGAAGTTTTTTCCGCACATCTGATGTTCCTGAGTGACCCTGAATTTGTTGGTCAGATTGAAAGTAAAATCGACAGCGACTCTCTGAGTGCCGAGTCGGCACTTCAGGATGTATCCACCTTCTTTATTCAGACTTTTGAAAGCATGAGCGATAATGCCTATATGAGGGAAAGAGCCGCTGATGTTCGGGATGTGTCGAAACGGCTGCTCGCTCATCTGCTTGGCGTATCCTTCACTTCTCCGGCGTCCATCACAGAAGAAACCGTCATTATTGCTGAGGATCTGACGCCTTCTGATACCGCACAGCTGAACCGGAAATACGTCAAGGGCTTTGCAACAAATGTCGGCGGCCGGACTTCGCATTCGGCGATCATGTCGCGTTCAATGGAAATTCCGGCCGTTGTCGGCACGAAAACCGTTCTTGAGAAGGCAAAAGATGGTGAGACGGCCATTGTCGACGGCCTGAACGGCGAAGTAATTCTCGATCCGACAAATGAAGAGATCAAAGCATACAGCCAGAAAGCTGCCGCCTATAAAGAACAGCAGGCGGAGTGGAAGAAGCTCGTTAATGAACCGACAAAAACGAAGGATGGCGCTCACGTCATTCTCGGGGCAAACATCGGAAACCCCGGGGACGTCACCGGGGTGGTCAATAATGGCGGTGAAGCGATTGGCCTCTATCGGACGGAATTCCTTTACATGGGACGCGATCAGCTTCCGACTGAAGATGAGCAGTTCGATGCTTACAAAGAAGTCGTTGAAAAAATGAAGGGCAAGCCGGTTGTCATCCGGACACTGGACATCGGCGGGGATAAGAAACTGAAGTATTTGCCGCTGCCGGAAGAAATGAATCCGTTTCTTGGCTTTCGTGCCATTCGTCTCTGTCTTGAACGCCAGGATATCTTCCGTACACAGCTGCGTGCCCTGCTTCGCGCCAGTGCATTTGGCAAGCTGCGGATCATGTTCCCGATGATTGCAACAATCAATGAATTCCGTGAGGCAAAGAAGATTCTGCTTGAAGAGAAGGACAAGCTCGTTGCTGCAGGAACGAAAGTGTCTGACGACCTTCAGGTTGGCATGATGATGGAAATCCCTGCTGCCGCCGTGCTGGCCGATCAGTTTGCTAAAGAAGCTGATTTCTTCAGCATTGGGACCAACGACTTGATTCAGTACACCATGGCAGCTGACCGAATGAACGAACACGTCTCCTATCTCTATCAGCCGTGTAACCCGTCGATTCTTCGCCTGGTCAGCCATGTGATTGATGCGGCACATAAAGAGGGACACTGGGCCGGCATGTGTGGTGAAATGGCAGGAGACGCCACAGCCATTCCGCTCCTCCTTGCACTTGGCCTTGATGAATTCAGCATGAGTGCAACGTCGATTCTGCCGGCCAGAAGTCAGCTTCTGACGCTGTCGCAGGAAGAGCTGGCGAAACATAAGGAAGCCTTCCTGAACCTGAACACAGCAGACGAAGTGCTTGAATATGTCAAAACAAAAATGAAATAAAAAGTACCCATCGGGCTGCTTGCGGGCAGCTAGATAAAACGGTATAAAACAGGCGGCAGATCCTTTCGAAGGGATCTGCCGCCTGTTTTTTTTCTGTAAGGGAAAAGGCCCGAGAAAAATGAAGACTCCGGCACGTCTGTCACGTGCCGGTCGGTTTCTTATATCGAGACGAAGCCGGATCTCAGGTAGCCGGTCGGGCCGCAGCGTAGATTTTTATATTTTCTCATCCTGCAAAAAATCCCCGGACAAAGTTCCGGGGATTTTTCATGCCCTTTCTATTTATTAAAGTATTTCTGGAATACAGCTTTGACTTTTGGCGTCACGGCGTGGCTGCCCCCGCGGTCCTGCGTATTCTCCACGATCATTGTGATGAGGAGTTTTGGATCATCGGTATTGTAAGCGACAAACCACCCGTTCTCGCGTCCGTTTTCACCCTGTTTCTGTTTGAATTCAGGTGTTCCCGTTTTTCCGGCAAGAGGCAGTCCGTTAATTTTCGCATCCCGTGCTGTTCCTGCCGGATTGTCGATCACCTGAATCAGATCATTATGGATTAATTTTGCGGTGTCCGGTGACATGACATTTTTCTTCCACATCTGCGGTGCTTCATCACTCATCAGGAGGCGTGGCTTGATCAGGCTTCCGTTGTTCACAAAGGCAGAGTAAATCAGTGACATATGCAGCGGATTCACACTGACTTCACCCTGGCCGTAACCGGAGTTCGCCAAAAGTGTTTCGCTTGCCAGTTTACCGTCGCCCGACAGGGTGGATTTCCTGAATGCATAAGGGATGGGCAGCGATTCGCCGAATCCGTATTTTTTACTGTCGGCGGCAAAGTTCTTTGCGCCGATCTTCAGTGCAGTCTGAGCAAAATAAATATTATCTGAACGGAAGAGCGCTTCCCGCAGATTGACGTTCGGATCGTGATCCAGCCGGGTCACATAGTAATCTCCCCAGCTCTTATCTTTTTGCCAGCGCGAGCCGCTGATGGCGACACTCTGGTTCGGATCGATGGCCTGATGGCTCAGAGCGACCGCGGCCGTAAAAGGTTTAAAAGTCGACCCGGGTGCAGATGCGGCAGTAAACCGGTTGAGAAGCGGTTTTTTCGGATCCTTCTGCAGCTTGTTATAAGCGTCCGGCGATATGCCGAGCACAAAGTCGTTTGGATCGTAGGAAGGGGCACTGACAAGCCCGAGAATATCACCTGTCTTCGGATTGATAGCCGTTGCGGTGCCTGATTCTTTCTGCAGCTGACTGTAGAGACTGTCCTGAACGTCTTTATCAATCGTCAGCTGGATATTCTGTCCATCTTTCGCTTCTTTTGATGCTATCGTTGCTTTTTCATTACCCGCCGCATCGGTCAGGACAATTTCAGCGCCGTCCTGCTGACGAAGCTGTTTTTCAAAGAGCAGCTCAAGACCGGTCCGGCCGATGTAAGAGTTTTCGCTGTAGCCTTCATTCGGATGTGCCTTCAGCAGTTCGGCCGTGATCTTTCCGACATACCCAGTTAAATGGGCGCTTGCCTGTTTGTCCGGATAAATTCTGCTGGCTGTATTTGTCTTGTAGATCCCCGGCAGCTGTGTCGCTTTTTTAATCAGGTCGAGATCCGAGGCATTGACCGTCCGGACCGGGACAAGACTGTCCGCCTTGACCCACGATTGCTTCAATGCGCTGTCTATTTGTTCCCGGGGAACGCCGAGCAGCTTGCTTAGCTGATTCAGCGTTTTCTCTCTGTCCGCACCTGTCGGGAGCTGCCCCGGGACGATATCGATCCGTGCGGCGTTCCCGTTCATGGCCAGCGGTCTGCCATTCCGGTCGGCAATTTCACCGCGCTTTGCCGGTGAGGTATGAACACGCACCTTATCGTCACCGGTCATCCCGGGAAGAATCAGGGAAGGCGTCCAGTTCAGATACCAGTTTTCCTTGTCATTCCGTGACTCCTGCGTCATCGATGCCTTCTGACTGAAACGGACCGGACCGGCGACCGTCTCCAGCGTTGCCGTAAAAGGAACTGACTTTTTTTCTTTATCATCCGATTTTCTGATCGTGACGTTCAGTTTTCCGGCTTCGATCCCACTGTATATTCGTTCATAACGATCAACAAATGCACTTTTACTGACGGATTTCTGTGATTTACTGGAAAGAAACTGGTACATTGTTGAAAAGTCCTGTTTCTGCCAGGCCTTGGTGAAACTCTTAAATCTGTCCTGGGCCGTCGGCTGATTCCCGCCACAACCGGAAAGCAGAAGCAATGAGGAAAACAGCAGGACGGCAAGGACAGTATATCTTCGAAACATAGTGAGACACCTCCGTAGATTCTCAGGTGATAAAGAAACGTCGTATTTATTCACACAAAAGAGACATGCGTCTTTTTCTATTATACGTGATACATGATTGCAGGCAAAATCAAGAGACATGCAGGCAATTTTTTCACAACGTTCAAGGACCTGTTTTCATCACGCCGTCTTCTGCATGGAAAATAAGATTTTCTGCCGACAGAACGGCCGTGAAATGATAGTATGTAAGTATTGAGATGGAGGCGCGACAATCAACATGGAACTGGTGATCCTTGAAACAAGTGATATACACGGCAGCATTTATCCGGTCAATTATGCAGATAACACTCGCCGGGAAGCAGGACTGGGGAAAATCGCAACACGTGTGCGAAAAGAAAGGACAGAGCATGAGCATGTGCTGCTGGTTGATAACGGCGATCTGATTCAGGGGACGCCACTGGTTTATTATTATGCCCGTTTTGACGGAAAGCACGTGAATCCGATGGTGATTCTTGAAAATCAGATGGCCTATGACTGTGCTGTTGTCGGGAATCATGAATTCAATTTTGGGAAAAAAGTTCTGGCTGAAGCTGTCCGTCATTCGGCCTTTCCCTGGCTTGCAGCAAACATGCTCAGGACAGATACAAAAGAGCCTTATTTCGGGAAACCGTATATCATCAGGACTTTTCAGAATGGATGTAAAGTGGCCGTTCTTGGACTGATCACCCAGTACATCCCCAACTGGGAGAAACCGGAAAATATCACCGGCATGACTTTTACTGATCCGGTGGAGGCGGCAAAGAAATGGGTGCCCTGGTTGCGCCGGGAGAAAAAGGCAGATCTTGTCGTTGTCTCCTATCACGGTGGATTCGAGCGGGATCCGGCGTCCGGTGAAGAGACGGAAGCACTGACCGGGGAAAACCAGGGTTATCAGCTGTGCATGGAAGTGCCCGGTATTGATGTGCTTTTGACCGGTCACCAGCACCGGAAAATCAGCGGGGCTGAAGTGAATGGTGTAACGATTGTCCAGCCCGGCTGCAACGGAACTTTTTTAGGAAAAGTAACCGTTGATCTGGAAAAAAGAGATGACGGCTGGCAAGTCACCGGGAAAAGGTCGGAACTGCTGCCGGTCACCGGTGTCCCGGAAGACAAAGAACTGTTGAAACAGACAGATCCCTTTGAAAAAGCCACACAAACCTGGCTTGACCGTCCGCTCGGCCGGATTGAAGGGGACATGCTTGTTCGCGATCCGATGGACGTGCGGACACATGATCATCCATTAATTGAATTCATTAATAAACTGCAAATGAAGGCTTCGGGTGCTGATATTTCATCGACCGCGCTGTTTCGTAATGATTCGCCCGGTCTCCCGCGCGATGTGTCCATGCGTGATATTTGCGCCAACTACATTTATCCGAACACACTGAAAGTGATCCGGATCAGCGGACGCGATATGCGGGAGGCGCTTGAGAAGTCGGCTTCCTATTTTAAAAGGTATCAGGGTAACGGGCCGATTGAAGTCAGCGAAGGCTTTACTACTCCGAAACCGCAGCATTACAATTATGATATGTGGGAAGGTATCGATTACGTGATCGATATCTCAAAGCCGGCCGGCAGTCGGGTCGTGAAACTGGATTACCATGGCGCACCGGTGCAGATGGACAGCCACTACAACGTCGTTATGAATAATTACCGGTCCGGCGGCGGTGGAGATTATTTCATGTTCCGGAACAAACCAGTGGTCAGGGATATCCCGATTGATGTGTCGGAACTGATGGCCAATGACATTATAGCCCGCAAAACCGTCCGGGCAACGGTGAATCATAACTGGAAATTAATCTACTGATCTTTTGAATTCAGGGAGGCATGGGAAGTTGAAACATATTCTGAATAATGACTGGGAAGCTCTTCTCGAGTCTGAATTTCATAAAGATTACTATCTGAAACTGAGGTCATTTCTGAAAAAAGAATACAGCACACGCACCATTTATCCGGATATGTATGATCTGTTTAACGCGCTGAAATATACCCCTTATGAGAAAGTAAAGGTGGTGATTCTCGGCCAGGATCCTTATCATGAACCGGGCCAGGCGCACGGGCTCAGTTTCTCTGTCAAGCCGGGTGTCCCTCAGCCACCGTCGCTCCGGAATATTTTCAAGGAATTGCATGATGATCTGGGCTGCCCGATTCCGCACCATGGCTGTCTGATTGAATGGGCGAGGCAGGGCGTCCTGCTGCTGAATACGGTACTTTCGGTCCGGCGGGGCGCGGCTAATTCACATAAAGGTATGGGGTGGGAGCAGTTTACTGATGCGGTTATCCGCGACCTGAACGAACGCGAGAAACCCATTGTGTTCATACTTTGGGGACGCAACGCCCAGGCGAAGCAGGAGCTGATTACCAATGAACGCCATTTCATCATCAAATCTTCGCACCCGAGCCCGTTTTCTGCACATTACGGTTTCTTCGGCAGCCGCCCGTTTTCACGGGCAAACAGGTACCTGGAGTCGGCGGGAGAAGAACCAATTAACTGGCAGATCTCCATGGATGAGCCGAGTGTGCCGCTGAAACGATAAGGCGCGAGGGAGTACATATGATCAGGCGGTACAATCCTGTCCGGATCAGGTTTTTTACTCCTTTCGCCTTTTTTTTAAAACATATGTTACTGCAGAGGGGCTTAAAGCAGCTGAGGGTGTTCTTTCTGACTGGAGAAGACGCGCCCGGAATCAATCGCAGGATGAAACAGAATAAAGGCACGGTTTGTCCTTTAGACGGACAATCGTGCCTTTTAGTCGTTCACAGAATGATTTCTAAGGCGGTTCATAAGAGATTCAGTATCTTCTGACGCCATTTGGTTCACACGATAGGCGCGCGGCGCAGAAGAACGGATCATCACCCGGAAATTACCGAGTCCGATTTGTCGCTGGAGAGGGGAACGCTTTCGTGAGAAGGTCTGCAGATGCCGGGTCAATGTAATGACCGTTGATTTCGATAAAAAGCGCCCGGTTAGGACGAACCGGTTATTCCTCAGCCGGCAGCCCCTGGAATAATAGCAGGAATAAATCCATCCGGCAATGGGCGGCAGGATCAGCCAGAGCCATTTACCCCATGAGAAGAACCAGGTGAGGATGCCGGCAGCAACGGTAAGAAACAGCAGTGGCCGGGCTGTCCCGTACAGTATACCCCGCAGAGGGATCCGCCTGACATCCATTTGACCCGCAAACCGGGGAATGATCTCTTCCAGAAAATCCGGCAGCTGTTTAATACATACGAACGGATAGACCAGTACCGAACCCTCATCACGGTTTTCCCCGTCGACACTGCCGCTTAATTCCGCGTAAACTGTACAATAGCCGAACAGTTGCTGGAGCAGCTGCTGCCTGATCCGGATCGCCTGCACCCGGTTGGTTTTATACGTTTCATCTTTTGTCTGGAGAATGCCCTTATGGATAAACCACTGACCACCTGTCACGGTCAGCCTGAAGCCACCCCAGCGTAGCATCGTCACAAAAAGAGAGATCAGCCAGAGCAGGAGAACGAGTGCAGCAACCAGAAACACGAGCAGAGTGATCGGCAGATGGCTGAAATAATCCACTGAGGATCCCCAGAACGAGTCCGGAATCACATCGTCGACCTGCGAGAACAGGGCGAGCAGGACCCCGATGATGCCGATATTGGAGGAGGTCAGTGCCGCCATCCACAGATCTTTTCCTGATAAGACAAAGCGTTTGATCGGTGCGGCCGGCTGTTCGGCCGGAACAGCTTCAAGGCTATCCTCTGCCGGCAGCTGCTCTTTACCATGGCCGATGGCTCTCTGGATCCGTCCGGCTTCCTTTTTTGTCAGAACGGAAAGGGTAATATCTCCCCTGCTCGCCGGATCTGCCGTGTCCAGTTTCAGCTGAACGAGCCCGAACAGGCGCAGCAGAATGTTCGTCCTGATCTGGACGGATTGGATACGATTGATGCGGATGTAGCGGTCGTTACGCACGAGAACGCCCGATTGCAGGTGAAAATGTTCATCTGTAATCTCATAAGTCAGGCGCAGCCATTTAAGGAAATCAAAGACAGCAAGAACGAGCGGAATCAGGAGGATATAGCCGAGATAATCAGAGAAATGGCGTAAACCGGCAATGAAGCCGAGTCCGGCGGGCAGGATGACATTGCGCAGGGTCGCGATAAATTCGGTGAGTACGGAGACGATATGAAGATGTTTCTTTTCAGACTTCATAGGCAGCATTCTCCTTGATCAGTTCAGATATCTGATCACGCAGCGAAACAGCCTCGGCTTCATTCAGTGCAGGAATCCCGTGCGTATCAGCCGCTGTTGTAATCGAAACAGCGGTCAGACCGTGTTTGCGCAACAACGGTCCCTGTTCGGTTTCAACATTCTGCACGCGGGATAAGGGGATCACGGTCTGACTGATGATGAAAACGCCCTCCTGAATCAAAAGATCCTGCTGCCGGATGGCATAGAAATATGTACGGTAACGGATCGGCGGAACCACATAGACAAAGATGATCAGATGCAGCAGGGTCAGCAGGACAAGTCCACCGCTGATGAAATGAATAAAATAAGGCCAGTGGAAGAAGAACGTGGCGAAAATCAGTCCGGCAATAAGCACCCAGAAAATAAGATTGGTGATTCCGGCGCGCTGGCGCCAGATATGGATGACTTTACGATCGAGATGTTTTATTCTCAATGTCTGTCTCATTCCCTTTTTCTAGAAATGCTTAGGTCATTATACCATGAGGGACGGGCAGGGAGAAAGCAAAAAAATTCCCCGGCCGGTGATTGCGGCGGCGGAGTCGAGAGTTGCATGATGGACCCGGAGAAGAGCTGAATATCTATTTCTGACTTTCGTGATGACTTACATGCCTGCCATCTTCTTCTCCTTTGTCACGGGTGTATTCCAGAATATCTCCGGGCTGACAGTCTAATGCCTCACAAATGCCCTCTAAAGTAGAGAAGCGGATGGCTTTTGCTCTTCCATTTTTCAATATGGAAAGATTAGCCATGGTGACCCCGACTCTTTCTGAAAGTTCTGTAACACTCATTTTTCTTTTAGCCAGCATGACATCAATATGAATGATAATCGCCATGTGGTTCACCTCAGACCGTTAAATCGATTTCATTTTTCATATCTATGGCACTCTTTAAAAGCTTCTGCAGGACGGCAGCAAAGACCGAAACCACCAGGCAGCCGAAAATGATGCCCGTGCCGATGAGGATCATGCCCGGTGCGTCGTCTGCTTCGGCCATGAGATAAATGAGCGGCATAAATAACACATATAAGCCGCCGATGATCAGGGCACAGTATTTAATATGTTTGAGTGATGTAACAGACAACTGAGAAAACGCCTGATTTTTATCAATATAACGTAAAAGCTTCAGCGTCTCGTACAGGGCAGCGAAAAAAACAATTGCCGTGATATATAAGCCGATTAAAAAAGGATATTGAAAATAAGCAAAATCCGGATTCAATTCTGCAAAAAATCCGGCGATATCAGGCAACACAAAGATACACAGAGCCAGAACAGGAAGCCCCATAAAAAGGACTGAAAATCGCAAAAAAACAGTTTCCCGTCTCATATCAGGCACCTCACTTTTTTAACCCTTATATTATAATAGCTGAATTATCGTAAATCAATAAATATTTATCGTTATACATGGCTGCCGTTCCATGCTGATTGAATCGAGCTGCCGGCCCTGACTCCCACAAACAGGAGAGTGCCTGATCATTTTATTTCTTATTTCATACGCATCCTGCGCGAGGCGAATGCCGGACGCAGCAGATGGTGCGGAAAGAACACTTTAAACGTCCTGCGGCGACGAATCTGATCGATCACCAGCAGCATGGTCAGATAGCTGATGGCCATACCCACGAGATACCACAGCGTTGTCATCATTCCCGAGTGATCAATGGAGAATCCGGTGACAGCCGGGAAGACGGCCGCGCCCAGTCCGGAAAGACCGGAGATAATGGGCGTCACGAGATGGACACTGTTCGGGATGGAATAATTGGCATAGACCAGGGTGATTGAATAGATACCCGAAAGCATCAGTCCCAGTGTGGCAACAAAGATGAAACCGAAAATCAGATTTTTCATCAGGATAAAGAGAACAAGCGAGATAATGGCCCCGCAGATATTCATCAGTAGATAACGATTGTACGTCACCTTGCGGATGATTACACCGGTCAGTGCCCGGCCGATGACCATCGCGCACCAGAAAATACCGACACTTATTGAAGCGGTATAGGCAACGGCTCCGAGATAATCAATAAAAATCGAAGACATAAAGTTATTCAGACTGCCCTCAAGTCCACCGTACACAAAAACGATAAAGGCAAACAGGCCAAGGATGGCCCACTTCCGGCCGGAGGATAACGGCCGGGTGTCCGGTGCTCCGGATGCATCCTGTGGTCCGGAAGTCCCCGGATCCTGCGCGTTGTTCGAAATCTGAATGTGCGTCCAGATACCGGCCAGAATCAGGGCGAAAAGGACTGTTATAATAAAAAGATAACGCCAGATGTCAAGTGCAATAAAAAGTGAGGCCAGGACAGGCATGGTCAAAGCACCCAGTCCGAACGAGACTTCCAGATAACTCATCGCAACGGCCTGTCTGCCGGAAAAAACCTCAATAAACAGCGTAGCAACGACAATACTAATCATGGATGATCCGGCACTGTTCAAAAAGTAAAGCGTCATGAATACCGGAAGGGGCGGAAGCAGCAGGATACTGAACTGTGCTGCAGCAATAAGCAGTGTAGAAAAGATTAATAGCGGCCTGGGCGGAAAATGATTATTCAGCCAGGAGGATACCAGAACACCGGCGAGACAACCCATGGCCCCGACAAAAATCAGCTGACCGCCTACCGTGAAAGAGACATGATAGTAAGTCAGTAACTGCGGCATCACAGATCCAATAGAAATAGCAGTCAGACCAGTTAGAAAATACAGCGCACATGAAGCAATGGTGAATTGTCGCACGGTGAAACACCCCTCTCGAAAATATCAGTTCATGATGAAGAAAAACTTGCCGACTGGCAAGTTGCAGGCCGCCAGGGGATTTGTTTTTCTGATCTCAAAAACTTATCCTTAAAGTATAAAAAGAAGACATGCTGTGTCTCGTCTCTTTTCACAGCTAGAATATTGTAACAGGATTGCGCGGGTGATAAAAGGGGATTGCACCAATTTTTTTAAGAAAAATTCAGATGCCGGAAAACCCGGTATCAAAGGGAAAAATGGGATGCGTTTTCAAATATTCGGGCACATATAGCATCCGGTCAGATGGATTGATATAATGAAGGAAAACAGTATTTCAGGAGGCTTCAGAACATGGGGCAGCAGATCACTTTTCAGAAGGCGGATCAGCTGAAAGTCAAGCCTGAACCGGACAATCTTGGATTCGGGCAGTATTTTACAGATTATATGTTTGAAATGGATTATGCGGCGGACAAAGGCTGGTATAATCCGCGGATTGTGCCGTACGGACCGGTTAAACTGGATCCGGCAGCCACTATTTTCCACTACGGACAGGAAGTGTTTGAAGGGCTGAAGGCGTACAGAGCGGAGGACGGCCGGGTCTTTCTTTTCCGGCCGGACAGGAACATGAAGCGGATGAATCAATCCTGCGCGCGGCTCGATATACCCGAGATTGACGAAAAATTTGTGATTCAGGCGATCAAAAAACTCGTTGCCCTTGAAGCTGACTGGATTCCGGTTAAACCCGGACAATCGTTGTACATCCGGCCGTTTATTATCGGTACAGAACCCTTCCTGGGTGTCCATCCCTCGGGCACCTACAAATTATTCATCATCCTTTCTCCTGTTGGTTCCTACTTTAACCATTCCATTGATCCCGTCAGAATATACGTAGAAGATGAATATGTACGTGCTGTCAGAGGCGGCGTAGGGTTTGCCAAAACCAGCGGGAATTACGCGGCCAGTCTTAAGGCACAGTCAAAAGCTGAAGAACTGGGCTTTGACCAGGTTCTGTGGCTGGATGGCGTAGAACATAAATATATTGAAGAAGTCGGCAGTATGAATATCTTTTTCAGAATAGGCGGAGAAGTATGGACGCCTGAATTAAATGGCAGCATTCTCCCGGGCGTGACCCGTGACTCGGTCCTCCGGCTGTTAAAGGAATGGGATATCCCTGTCAGAGAGCGGAAAATTTCAGTAAAGAAACTGTTTAAAAAAGCGGAGAAGCAGCAGCTGAAAGAAGTATTCGGTACAGGAACGGCTGCCGTCATCTCGCCGGTCGGATTTCTGAAATGGGAAGACCGCGTGATCAAGGTCAGTGACGGAAAGACCGGAAAACTGTCGAAAAAGTTATATGATGCCCTTACCGGCATCCAGACCGGCCGCCTCAAGGATAAGTTCGGATGGACTCAGGAAGTGAAAATCAGAGAAGAAGAGAAAAAAGAGCCAGAAGAGACTAAAGAGCCGGTTACTGAATAACCGGGGACCGGGATGAACTGTTATGTAAGACAGCTGATGTGAGAGGATGACCAGGATGGAAGAGAGAGTAAACGGGCGTGTCCGTGCCATACAGATCAGCGGGATCAGGCGCTTTTTCAACAAAGTGAAAGACTATCCCGGTGCGGTATCGCTGACGATCGGGCAGCCGGATTTCCCGACACCGGAACATGTCCGGGAGGCAGGCAAGGCGGCGATCGACCAGAATCATACCGTTTATACGGCAAATGCCGGTCTGCCGGAACTCCGTCAGGCTATTGCCGGTTACGTTGCGGAAAAATATGATCTGCATTACCATCCGGAGAATGAAATCATTACCACGGTTGGCGCGAGCGAGGCGCTTGATTTGTCCTTCCGTACCCTTCTGGAGGAGGGGGATGAAGTGATTCTGCCGGGACCGGCGTATCCGGGTTACGCTGCTCCGATTACGCTCGCAGGCGGCGTTCCGGTCTATGTCGATACACGCGGGACGGACTTTAAAATGACAGCCGAACAGATCAGGGAGAAACTGACAGAGCGTACGAAGGCCGTTGTGCTGCCTTACCCGTCCAACCCGACCGGCTGCGTGCTGACGGAGCGCGAGTTGTCAGCTATTGCCGATGTGCTGAGAGAAAGACCCGTCTTTGTCATTTCCGATGAAATATACAGTGAACTGATTTATGGTCAGAAACATGTCTCCATCGCCTCATTTCCGGGAATGAAGCCTAAGACGCTGGTGATCAACGGACTGTCCAAGTCACATGCGATGACCGGATGGCGTATGGGCTATGTGCTTGCCGACCATCCGATCGCTGAACAGTTGATCAAAGTTCATCAGTATGGGATTTCCTGCATTACAAGTATTACGCAATATGCCGCGATTGAGGCACTTACTGCCGGGAAAAATGACGCGGAGCCAATGAGACAGGAGTATCAGCGCCGTCTGGACTATGTCATGGGACGGCTGAGGCAAATGGGGATGGAAGTGGTCCGTCCGTCGGGGGCTTTTTATGTTTTCCCATCCATAAAGAAATTCGGCCTGTCTTCAGAAGATTTTGCTCTGAAATTGCTGGAAGAGGAACACCTGGCGGCCGTTCCCGGGAGTGCCTTTTCATCATATGGGGAAGGCTATCTGCGCCTGTCCTATGCGTATTCGATGGATATCCTTCGTGAAGGACTGGACCGGCTGGAACGATTTGTCACGAGGTTAACAGGCTGAGTGAAGGGTACGGACATTTGCATGCAGACAGACGATGGCCGGGAGACAGTCTCCCGGCCATTTAGGGTTCAATCGTTAATGTATGACCTGTCTTTGGAAATTTAGGCCCCCGTATTTTCAGAATACCATTGGTAAATGAGGCATGCGTCCGGGTTTTATCAATGGTGTAAGGTAAATGGATCATACGTTCAGTATGGCTGAACTGCCTTTCGAATGCATACGTGCTCTTTTCTTTATGGCGGGCCTCCATCTCAACATCATCCCGGACGATCAGCCGGATGCGGCTTCCATGCAGCTCGATATGAATGTTTTCACGTTTTACGCCGGGCAGCTCCGCTTCCACAATCCAGTCGTCCGGCGTATCGTACAGTCGTACCGGGAATCCGGCCTGAAAGAGCGTATGGTTCTCAAAAAATTCATCAATTGATTTCAGAACACCGCCAAAAGGATTCCGCTGGAAAAAGGATTCGAGTTCTTCCATCGGACGTTTTTTTATCGGATGCTTTTCTTTATGTGATTCTTCCTCCATGGATTTCCCTCCCTTGTTCACTCTATGCCTTCAGTATATGTAAAGTGATGCGTTCGGACCGGGCGGATGACTCAGCCCGTACATGTCCTTCAGAGGCCCAGGGTAACCTAAAAAGAAAACCTGCCTTTTTTCCGCAAAAACACCCTGCGTTTAAAGGATGAGAAACCCTGAGGTGACCAGGAATGAAGAAAACAGCACTGCTGATTATCGATATGATCAATCCGCTCCAGTTTCAGGCGGGTCCTCTTTTACTTGAGGGCATGTGTCGTATTACGCCGCAGATTGCCTCATTAAAACGAAGAGCCAGAGCAGCGGGACTGCCTGTTATCTATATCAATGACAATGAGGGCAGGTGGCAGTCAGAAAAAAGTCACCTTATTCAACGTGCACAGGATGGGGCGGCCTGGAATCTGGTGCAGCAAATCTTACCGGATCCGGAAGATTTCTTCATTATCAAACCCAGACACTCCGGCTTTTATGCAACGCCTCTTCAGGCACTGCTGACTGAACTTGGCACGCGCACGCTGATCCTCACCGGTGTTGCCGGAAATATCTGTGTGCTGTTCACGGCTAATGACGCCTATATGCGCGGTTACCAGTTGTTTATTCCGGCCGATTGCTGCGCGTCAAACGTTCAGGAGGACAATGATTTTGCACTGAAGATGATGAAAAATGTCCTGAAAGCCGATATTCGCGGACAGGCGCAAATAGATCCGGCTGACCTCTTATCGAAAAATCCGGTGACATAGCTAGTTAAGTGCCCCGGATCGCCGGTCAAGTTATGTTATGATAAAACTGCATAACAGGACCTGAGAGGTGAGAACGGATGGATGCGGCGCTTAATGTGCTGAAACGGTACTTTGGATACGACAGTTTCCGTAAAGGACAGGAAAAAATCATTTCAGATCTGCTGGCGGGCAGGGACACCGTTGCCATCATGCCGACCGGCGGCGGAAAGTCGGTCTGCTACCAGATTCCGGCCATGCTGATGCCCGGAGCAGTCCTGGTCATCTCGCCGTTGATTTCACTGATGAAGGATCAGGTGGACGCTTTAAAGGATATCGGCATTCCGGCGGGCTTTATCAACAGTTCACTGTCCCACAGCGAGACAGACGAGAGAATGGCAGCGGCAGCGGCGGGACGATACAAGCTGCTCTATATTGCGCCGGAGCGTCTGGAGCAGCCTGTATTTGTCCGAATGCTCAAGCGAATGAACCTGTCCCTTGTTGCCGTTGATGAGGCCCACTGCATCTCGCAATGGGGGCATGACTTTCGCCCGAGTTACCGCAGAATTGCCGATCTGCTGGACGGACTTCAGCCGAAGCCGGTCGTTGCCGCTCTGACCGCCACAGCGACGCCGGAAGTCACGGCCGACATCTGCCACCTGCTGCATATTCCCGAAAGTCAGGTTGTTGCGACAGGGTTTGCCCGTGACAATCTTTTGTTCAGGGTGGTCCGCGGTCAGAACCGGGATGCTTTTTTAATGGACTATCTGCGTAAGAATTCGGGTCAGCCCGGCATCATTTATGCGGCAACACGCCGGGAAGTGGACAGGCTGTATGGACAGCTGCACAGGCGTGGTGTAGCAGCAGGAAGGTATCACGCCGGACTTTCCGAGAAGACGCGGGCAGAAAACCAGGAGCGTTTTTTGTATGATGATATCAGCGTTCTGGTTGCGACAAACGCTTTTGGGATGGGTGTGAATAAAAGTAACGTCCGTTATATCATCCACTATAACATGCCACGCAATATTGAAGCCTATTATCAGGAGGCCGGCCGCGCCGGGCGTGATGACGAGAAAAGCGACTGCATCCTGCTCTTTTCCCCACAGGACATCCGCCTGCAGCGCTTTTTCATTGAACAGTCGGATATGGATGATGTCCTGAAAGCCAAAGAGTTCCGTAAACTGGATCAGATGATCGGCTACTGCCATGCTGAATCCTGTCTTCAGGCTTATATCCTTCGCTATTTCGGAGAAAAGAATCCGGCGCCCTGTCACCATTGCGGGAATTGTCTCGATACACGCGAGAAGGCTGATGTGACGGTGACAGCACAAAAGGTGCTTTCCTGCGTGAAAAGGATGCGCGAACGCTATGGAAAAACGATGGTCGCCAAAGTCCTTGCCGGCGCTTCCGATCAGAAGCTGACCCGGTTCCGGCTCGACCGGCTGCCAACTTATGGCCTCATGAAAGATCAGACGCAGAGACAGATCAGTGATTTCATCGATTATCTGACGGGTGAGCAGTATCTCGCTTTGCGGGGCGGGGCTTACCCGACGCTTTGTCTTACGCCGCGCGCGGTACCCGTCCTGAAAGGCGAAAGAAAGGTGTATAAGAAAGCTCGGGTTCGCGCCGAACAGCTTGTGGTCGATGATGCCCTGTTTGATCAGCTGAAACAGGTTCGTAAGAGGCTCGCCGGGAAAGAATACGTCCCTCCCTACATCATCTTCTCCGATCAGTCACTGCGTGAAATGAGTGCCCGCCTTCCGGCAACAGATCATGACTTTTTGATGATCAGGGGCGTCGGCCAGCAGAAGCTGGAGAAGTATGGACGCATATTTATGGAAGCCATTGCGAATTTTGAAGCGAAAACGGCCACTCCGGCGAAAAAAGGGATCTGAGGGGTGCCGTTTCATTTTTTGCTTGAAAATATTTTTCTGAAACGTTAAAATGAAGCCTGTTGACATTTTTGTCTGTACGCCTCACGTGTCATGTGAGGTAGAGGTTGCGGTATTTATGAGTAGTGCTTCAGAGGTGGCAGGACACTGATGAAGAAGCGCGAAAGGAAATACCGCCGAAGTTTGCCCGGCTCCTTTTCCGGGCGAACTGGGTCCGGTTCCGAACAGGGCCGGAACTGTCACACGCCCAATGCACGTGTGATGAGCTATCAGCAGATGACATGGACGGAAGCAGTGCAGATTTCACGGTAAAAAATCGTTTTGATACTGTTTCAGTGACCATAACCGTCCGCCGGTAGCACGTGTACCGGCGGGCTTTTTAATGGGGATCCGCTTTCGATCATGTCGCCTGTAAATTCTGGGAGGAAGAAATTCATGCAACAACATGCAGCAGAAGGGACACACAAACTACAGAGAAAACTCAAGTCCCGCCACCTGACGATGATCGCGCTTGGCGGCGCAATCGGAACAGGCTTATTTCTTGCAAGCGGCAATGCTATATATACGGCCGGCCCGGGCGGAGCACTTCTCGCCTATGGGCTGACCGGCATCATGGTCTATTTTCTGATGACGAGCCTCGGGGAACTCGCGGCGTATGTGCCGACAAGCGGATCATTTCGTACCTATGCGGCGCGTTTTGTCGAACCGTCTTTCGGCTTTGCTATCGGCTGGAATTACTGGTACAACTGGGCCGTGACGATCGCAAGCGAGCTCTCGGCAGCGACGCTGATCATGAAGTTCTGGTTTCCGGACTCGCCCTCCTATCTGTGGAGCGGGCTGTTCCTGATCCTCATTTTCCTGCTTAATGCATTGACTGTGAAGGGCTACGGCGAGTCGGAATACTGGTTTGCCTTTATAAAAGTGGCAACGGTCATTATATTTATTATTGTCGGTTTATTGATGATTTTCCGGATTTTGGGTGGCGGCGTACCGGGGTTCGCTAATTTTACTGTCGGTGACGCGCCGTTTCACGGTGGCTTTCTGGCGGCGTTCGGCGTTTTTCTTGCCGCCGGCTATTCTTTTCAGGGAACAGAACTGCTCGGTGTCACTGCCGGTGAGAGTGAACATCCGGAGAAAAATGTGCCGAAAGCTATGCGCACCATTTTCTGGCGTATTTTGCTTTTTTACATCCTGGCTATTTTTGTCATCGCGATGGTTATCCCCTATACCAGCCCTAATTTGTCGATTACAGATACGGTGATGGTCAGTCCGTTTACACTGGTCTTCCAGAAAGCGGGCCTCGCAGTTGCGGCTTCGGTGATGAACGCCGTGATTCTGACTGCCGTGCTGTCTGCGGGAAATTCCGGATTGTATGCATCGACACGTATTCTGTATGCTCTGGCAAGGAAGGGCGAAGCTCCGAAATTTCTGGCTTATGTCACATCGCGCGGCATTCCAATCTGGGCACTGGTCGTGACCACGGCATTCGGCATGCTTGCCTTTCTCGCCTCAGGCTTCGGTGACGGTATAGTTTATAACTGGCTTCTCAGCGCTTCCGGGATGTGCGGCTTCATTGCCTGGCTCGGAATCGCTGTCAGTCACTTCCGCTTCAGGCGGGCCTATGTGGCACAGGGCGGAAAACTCAGTGATCTTCCGTATCGGGCAAAATGGTTCCCGTTCGGTCCGCTCTTTGCCTTTGCTGTCTGTCTGATCGTGATTATCGGGCAGAGCTTCGGCGCATTTACCGGAGGGAAGATAGACTGGGGCAGTGTCATCTCTGCTTATATCGGTATCCCGATTTTTCTTACGATCTGGCTGGTGGCCAAATGGAAGATGAAGGACAGACTGATCCCGC
The DNA here is from genome assembly GCF_040529185.1 of Sporolactobacillus sp. Y61. Lineage (NCBI taxonomy): Bacteria > Bacillati > Bacillota > Bacilli > Caryophanales > Sporolactobacillaceae > Sporolactobacillus > Sporolactobacillus sp. Y61. The sequence continues at coordinate 938,490 of NZ_CP159510.1, forward strand.
TCACGGCCTGCGATGTTTCCAGGCATGAGGATGCGGGCAGAGAATAAACAGCTGAAAGAAAAGTCCTGAAGCGAGGCCGCTTCAGGACTTTGTCGTTGTGCGCACGCGTCTGGTCGGACAGCTCTGTCTGTTTCATGTTAGAATAGAAAAGAACGGGTTGCACCGAATGAAACAGCCAATGGGAGGTTAGCTGAATGCAGGAGATACTGTTACATATACACAGCGGTGTCTGGGGAATTATGATTCTTCTGTTCATCCTCAGTTTCGCATTTAATCGTCAGAAGGGATGGAGTATGGCCCTTCGTCTGACTTATCTGATTATGCTTGTCACCGGTGTCTGGATGCTTGTTCTGATCCACTTCCCCATTCTTTTTGTGATCAAGGGCGTGCTGGCACTTATTCTGATCGGCCTGATGGAAATGGCACTCGCAAAAAGAAACAGGCATCAGTCGGCTGTATGGCTGATGATCTTGTTTGTGATTGATCTGATTTTCATCCTTCTGATCGGCTATGAAATTATTTAATGAAAATTTTCGGCAGAAATCTCGTGCCCTTAGAGATGGGATAAAAGCCTTCCGTTAAGCCTGGAGGGCTTTTTTTTGTTCGTTAATGTATTTCTCGACCACGTCTTTACTCATATTGCCAGGGGTACCCTGTCATAACCAGGTGACCACCAGGGTCCACCCCGGAACGCCTTATTTCAGGATGAAACGCCCTCCGACCCTTTGACAGGAACGTTATTTTTTTGCTTAATAAGCGGAGAATTTCCGCTTAAATGCAGAATCGAACGGGTTTCAGCGTATCATAAGCGGAATTTTTCCGATCAGGCAATGAAAGAGCCCCCATTTTCATCTTTTTTGGGTCAATAGCCGGAATTCCTCCGTCTATTGAAGCTCGCTGTTTTCCTTTTTGCTAAGTTAAGCGGAATTTTTCAGTCTCATTTATCGAGCCACCGGGCCGAGATGAATGGACACAGAAAAAAGGGCTTGACCGGAAAACGGGTGGAAGGCTTTTTTTCAGCTTACTCCCTGACAGGCGTCAGAATTCCTGAATCCCTGATTCGTTCTGCGGCTTCGCGAAGCCGGTCTTCCGGTTCGAGGAGACCGGCGCGCACATAGAAATTCCCGCCTCTGCCAAAGCCTATCCCGGGCGCCATCGCAACATGCGCCTCTTCAATCAGGGCTTTGGTGAACGTTTCGGATGTATAACCTTCAGGGACTTTGAACCAGCAGAAAAATGAACCTTCCGGGGAAGCGACGTCCCACCCGATTTCACGCAGACTTTCGACAAGGACGTTGCGCCTTTTTTCATAAAGCGCTCTCATTTTCCGGACAGATGTCTGCGGTCCGAGCAGAGTAGCTGCACCGGCATCCTGAACCGCACCGAATACATCGCTGTGTGCGAGGTCATGAAATTTTCCCAGCGACCGGATCAGGGACGCATTGCCGGCGGCGAAACCCAGTCGCCAGCCGGCCATGTTCCAGGTTTTGGAAAAGGTGTAAATTTCAATCCCCTGTTCCTTTGCTCCAGGAGTCTGGAGAAAGCTGAGCGGCCGCTGCCTGTCGAACCCGAATGCTGCATAGGCGAAGTCGTGCACGACGGGAATCTGATGCTCTTTTGAAAAAGCAACGGTATCGGCAAAAAAAGCTTTTGTTGCGATTGCTCCGGTGGGGTTGTTGGGATAGTTGAGCATTAACAGTTTCGCACGGCTCAGAAAAGCTTTTGGAATTTTTCTGTAATCCGGCAGAAAATCATCCTCGGCACGTACAGGTATGCCATAGACCCCGGCACCGGCCAGCGACGGGCAGATGAAGTACATGGGGTATCCCGGATCTGTAGTCAACATCAGATCGCCGGGATTTAAAAGGGCCTGCGGGAGAGCAGCAATCGCAATCGTTGCCCCGGCGAAAACCGTAATCTCGGTTTCAGGGTCCAGCGCCACGCCGTATGCCCCGGCATAGAATGTGGCAATGGCTTCTTTAAGATTTCTTTTCCCTCCGTACGGCGGGTATCCCTGATTCTCCGGAAGACGCAGGGCACGGTCCATTTCGCGAATAACAGGATCAGGCGTGAGCTGATCCGGACTGCCCTTCTCTAAATGAATCAGGTCAATGCCGCTTTGGCTAACTTGCTCAATTCGCCGGTCTAAATCCGCAAAGTAATTTCCGGGCATCTTATCAAGCAGCCTGGAAGATGGAAATTCAGTCATCCTGCCCCCTCCTGTTCAAACCTTTCTCTTCACATCGTATGCCTCACCCGGAAAAAAGCAATTGCATTTTTAACACCTGTCGTCATTTTGCCTGGAAGACAGGACTTCGTCAATGAAGAGCGACACATTCACCCAACGGCATTCCGGAGAATAAGATGGGGAAGACGCCTGGTTTCAGGTGAAACGTCAGCGTCCGGGCAGGATCCGGGCGGAAAGGGTGGGACTATGTTTGTCTATGTTGTAAAATCGGGGGATTCCTTATTCGGCATCAGCCAGCAGTTTGATGTGCCTGTGGATACGCTGCGGGCGGTCAATGGACTGACCGCCGTCAATGTGGTGATCGGTCAGGCGCTGCTCATACCAAGTGATATTTATACCGTTCAGTCGGGAGACAGTTTCTGGACGATTTCACGAGCAGCTTTTGTACCGCTCAATGCATTAATGGAAGCAAACCCCGGAATTCGTCCGGAGAATCTGCGACCGGGCATGCGTCTGAATCTGCCGGCTGTTGAGCGGCGTATCGCCACACATTTCAGCTACAGTCAGCTGAGGACTCCTTCACTTGACCAGGGGGTTATCTCAGACAATGCTCCTTATTTAACGTATATTGGCCTTTTCGAAACGCATTTTAACTGGAACGGTGATCTCAGTCCGCTGAATGATAACGCCGCAGTGCTGGCAGCATGGCGCGGGCGCGTGACTCCCGTCCTGACCGTGACCAACCTGACCGCCGCCGGGTTTAATTCGGCGCTTGTTCAGCGCGTACTGAACACGCCTTCTGTACAGCAGCGGCTGATTGATAACATGATAGCCAGGGCGACATCGCGGGGATACGGTGGAATCAATATCGATTTCGAAGGTGTACTGGCTGCGGACAGAGCAGCTTTTGTCTCATTCCTTCAGGCGCTGAAAACGCGGACAGACGCGGCCGGACTCAATCTGAGCATCGCGGTGCCGGCGAAAACCAGCGACGAGGTGCCCTGGGTACGCGGCTATGATTATGCGGCGATCGGCGCTATTGTGGATCAGCTTTTCATTATGGCCTACGACTGGCACCATGCCGGCAGTGAGCCGGGCGCAACAGCCCCGATTGCCGATGTCCGGGCGACGGTTGACTTCGCGGCCGGTTTGATGGACCGCAGCAAGATCATTATGGGCACGCCTTTTTACGGTTATGACTGGGTGATTCCATTCTCGGGCGAAACCCCGGCCGGGCCATTACCAATCAGGCAGCGATTAATCTGGCTATAAGTGAGCAGGTGCCCATTCATTTTTCAGAAGCCGACCAGGCAGCCTATTTTTACTATACAGACGACAGTGGCAGGAACCATGTGGTCTGGTTTGAAGATACACGCAGTCTGTTTGCAAAAGTACAGATTGTTGCAGATCGCCGGCTTGGCGGAATTGGTACCTGGCAGATCAATTTCGCCATGCCGCAGTATCCGTGGGTATTTACACACCTTCTGCAGATCCGGAAAGTCTGAGCTGCCTGCATATGACGTGAAAACGTGAGCCGTTCATGCTATCGTTAATTTTGGAACGATAACAAGAACAGGAAAGCGAGTGGTAGCGATGGCAGTGCAGACGATTGGCTTTGTCGGAACCGGAGTAATGGGCAAGGGCATGATCCGCAATCTGATAAAGGCGGGTTATACTCTTCAGATATTTAATCGAACGAAAAGCAAGGCGGACGATCTCATTGCAGAAGGTGCCGCCTGGAAATCGAGCCCGGCGGAAGCTGCTGAGGGAGCCGATGCGGTCATTACGATGGTCGGGTATCCTAAGGATGTCGCTTCCATTTATTTTGATAACGGGATCATTGATCATGCCGAACCGGGAGCTTACTTAATTGACATGACCACTTCATCCCCTCAACTTGCGGAAAAAATTTATCAGGCAGCCGCGGAAAAAGGTCTGCACGCACTGGACGCACCGGTTTCCGGCGGTGATGTCGGTGCAAAGAACGGCAGCCTGTCGATCATGATCGGTGGTGATCCGGAAGTTGCTGAGACTCTGGCCCCCGTCTTTCAAGTCATGGGGCAGAAAATCGTCTATCAGGGAAAGGCCGGTTCGGGTCAGCATACGAAAATGGCGAACCAGATTGCTATTGCCTCAAACATGATCGGCGTCGCTGAAGCGCTCAGCTACGCGAAACATGCGGGCCTCGACACAGACAAAGTGATGGAGAGCATTGAGACAGGAGCGGCCGGCAGCTGGTCGCTGTCCCATCTCGGGCGGCGGATGCTGAAGGGAGATTTTGCTCCCGGCTTTTATATTAAACATCTGATCAAGGACGAACGGATTGCTCTCAAATCAGCAAAAGCCATGGGACTTGACACTCCGGGACTGGCTTTGTCTGAAAAAATCTACAATGAACTGGCTGAAAAGGGCGAGGAAAACAGCGGCACTCAGGCGATTTATAAAAAATATCTGAGTGAATAACGCATTCCGGCAGCAGGACGCAAAAGGGCGGAGCTGCTGCTGGTTTATTGAGATCATGAGGACAAAGTTCACCTGGCTTAATGAAATATAACATTGAAAAAACAGGAGTGGAAAAAATGAAGTTCTTTATTGCGCTCGGCTCAGCGCTTGCTTTCCTGTCTGTAGCCCTTGGTGCCTTCGGTGCCCATGTCTTGAAGGACAGGCTGAGCGAGTATGATTTATCGGTTTTCCAGACAGGCGTCCAATATCAGATGTATCACAGTCTCGGCCTGATCCTGATCGCTATTCTGGCTATGACCGTCCTGCAGGGATCAGCAGGTCTGCTGCAGTGGGCGGGCTGGATGCTCACACTCGGCGTCGTGCTGTTTTCCGGGAGTCTCTACGTGCTCAGTCTCAGCGGAATCAGGGTTCTCGGTATGATCACACCATTCGGCGGTGTTGCTTTTCTGGTCGGATGGCTTCTTGTTGTTATTGCTGCTGTGAAGAGCTGAAACGAAAAGAGCCGGAACGGGCGGTTATCCGAACAGGCTCTTATTTTTTCACCTGTCCTGCGGGCCAAACGGATAGCTGTAATCGACCGGCCCTGTAAAGGTGATATAGTTGACGAAAACCATTGGAATCAGAGAGCGGACGGTAGTTTCCTCATCTTCAATAATGACGTGATCACGTCCTGCTGCCTCCAGCGTACCGGTAAATGTTCGCGCTGTCCATTCGGGATTTCCTTCAAAGGTGGCGTAGACCGTCACCTGTTTTCCAAGATTCAGCCGCAGGATATTTTCAATATACGACTGCTCCACAAAGCCCGGTGGAAAGCCAGCCTGCCCGGGAGGTGTCTGTGGCATCTGCTGTGGTGGCTGCGGCTGCCCGGCAGGCGGGACAGGGATGGTGTAAGAAGGGAATGGATAAGGAAGCGTCTGCGGCTGGGCCGGCGCGCCTGTGGGCGGAACGGACTGTCCCTGGAAAGGGAACGACCCGGTTCCCGTCTGCTGACGGAAGGCTTCCCATCCGGGTGCCTGACCATTTTCCGGATTATTGAAGACGCCGTATGGCCAGCTTTCTGGCTGATAAGGTGTACTCAAATGGATCACTCCTCAAAAATATGATGAAAATACCCCGCGTGCTCAGTAAACCTGCGGACAGTCGGCCTGTGAAGGAGAAAAAAAGCAGTGGGATTTGAAACGACCTGTGTTCCACTGGTTAAACCATTGAGCAGGGCATGCACCCGGAGGCTGAAAGAACCAGAGACTGTTTGTTGCGGGATTAAATCGTTCACCATTCAGCACACGCTGTGCCAGACGCCGATCCTGCGTCCGGGCAGCCTGGTAAAAGTAACCCTTCTGTGTTGCTTCAAATCCTCCGGGGCTCTGAAATACCATCTGCTGGATTGTCCGGATATTTTCAAAATCCAGACAGTTTCCGAGTACACGGTTAACCCCGACATTGCCGACCATCAGCATGCCGAGCTGCCCGTCTCCTTCGGCTTCCGCCCGCATCAGTCGGGCAAGAAGTGAGATATCACTGGATACATATTGAATGGCGGGCATAATTAAGCCGCCTCCTTTTTTCTGGTTCTCTCCCCGGATAAAACATAGCAATACATTAAACCGTATGCACGATAAAGCCTATCATGACAAAAAAGTCGACGTGCCCGACCGGACACGCCGACTTTTCAGTACGCCGGGCATGGACGACAGCCCGGCGCCACGGTATGCATGAAAAAAATGAGCAGAGAAGACGCACCCCGCTCTCTTAATCAGTTAGCCCTTTTTACAAAATGATACGGCTTCAACTGACGAATAGGGGCATGAAGTCCAAATATGGAATTCAGTCAGTCAGATGAGCCATAAGATTCAAAAAGTGAACGAACCCCCTGAAGTTGGACAACAACATTCAACTTCAGAGGGTTTGACAATGGCCAGGCGTGCCATTGATTTTAAGGAGAAAGTAATTGGTGAGTCTTTCGAAGGGACAGGATGTTAAAAAACAAGCATTCTGTAGAATCGATCCTTGTCAAGACGCGTTCCGACATAGAATGATCCGAATACGCCGTAACGCGCACTCGCCTCATCAAATCGCATCTCGTAGACAATCTTCTTAAACTGAAGCGCATCATCGGAGAACAGCGTCACGCCCCATTCCCAGTCATCAAGTCCTGTCGAACCGGTAATAATCTGATGAATTTTTCCGGCATAACTCCGACCAATTTTGCCATGACTGCGCATCAGCACTTTACGATCTTCCATCGGGAGCATATACCAGTTATCTCCATGCGTCCTCTTTTTGTCCATTGGATAAAAGCAGAAATAGGACGTTTTGGGTAATACAGGATACAATCTCTTCTGAACCCGCGGGTCAGCGTATGGATCCCCGCCGTCCTTGCCAAGGTAGTTACTTAATTCGACAACAGACACAAAGGAATAAGCCGGCTTTGTGACTTCTGCCAGTTTGGATTTATTAAACTCTATTTCCAGGTCGCTGAGCTCGTCCAGTGTCGGTCTGAGCAGCATCAGTGCAATATCTGCCTTCTGCCCGACAATGGAATAGAAGGCATAGCTTCCTTTATGATCCTGCTCGTTTTCGTCCCACTGAGAGAGATAATGATTGAATTCCTGAACGGCATCCTGCTGTTCATTAATAGTAAGCGCCTTCCATTTTGACCAGTCTATCGTCCGAAAATCATGCAGACAGTACCAGCCATCCAGCGTCTCGGCTGCTTCCGCCATCCTTCAACACCTCGCCTATATACTCGTTCTGTTACCACTATAGCACAGCCAGCCGCCTGACTGCGACTGAATCGTTTTTTCACCTGAAGCAGGATTTGTCAGAAATTTTATTTTCATCTCTGTACCCTCTGAAATTGGTTTATACTAAAAAGAAAGGAATGATTTATTTAGAGAGCCGGATTGGCTTAAATATAGTAGGAACAAAACAATAACAGGAGGCGGACGGCACGATGGTTCAATTATTTGACAAGCTGAAAACCGAAGTGAAAGCAGGGAAACCGGCGATCGTTTTTCCGGAGAGTGACGATGATCGGATTGTAACGGCAGTCCGGAAACTGGCACAGGAAGAACTTATCCTGCCTGTTCTTATCGGCAGGAAAGAGGAAGCTGCTCAGGATATCCGGGCACTGGCGGAATCAGGAAAAATCCAGTTCAGACATCCGGAGACAGAACCCGATATGAACCGCCTGGTTGCCGCACTGGTTGCCCGAAGAAAAGGGAAGACCGATGAGGCACAGGCGAAAGAATGGCTCAGTGATCCCGGCTATTACGGCACGATGCTCGTTTATATGGGTGAGGCGGACGGACTGGTCAGCGGAGCCGCGCATTCAACCGCCGCCACCGTCCGTCCGGCCTTGCAGATTATTAAGGCACAGCCGGGCAAACACAGAATTTCCGGTGCATTTATCATGGTGAGTGAAGGGAAAAAATTTATCTTTGCCGACTGCGGAATCAACATCTCGCCGGACAGTGAAACGCTGGCGGAAATCGCCCTGGAATCAGCGGAGACAGCGAAACTCTTCGGTATTGATCCACGCATTGCCATGCTCAGTTTTTCAACAAAGGGGTCGGCCAAGGACCCGAGTATTGATAAAGTCACTGAAGCGGTTCGACTGGCAAAAGCAAAAGCTCCTGACCTCCTTATCGACGGCGAACTGCAGTTTGACGCGGCTTATGTCCCGGAGGTTGCTGCCCGGAAGGCACCGGAATCGCCGATCAAGGGTCAGGCTAATGTATTCGTCTTCCCAAACATTGACTCCGGAAACATCGGTTATAAAATGGTTCAGCGGCTTGGCGGTTATACCGCGGTCGGCCCGATCCTTCAGGGACTGAACAAACCGGTTAATGACCTGTCACGGGGATGCAGCGCCGATGACGTCTATAAACTGGCCGTAATCACAGCAAAACAGGGCCTGATTGTCCGTCAGAGTCAGAATGCCTGAATACGTAAAAAAATAAAAGCTGACTCAGCGTCGATGTTGATGTGTCGACGCTGAGTCAGCTTTTTTGCAGCGCGGCGCCGGAGATCCCCCCCCTACGAAACGGCTGGAAAAACGCGCAGCCGGATCTCAGGGACACCAGGGGCGGGGAAAGCCGGCTGACCACGTACATCGTCCCCTGCTTCTGCTGCAGGAAAGGCAGCCGGCACCGATGATTGCTTTTTCATGGGGAAACAGCCCCCTGAATTTGCAGAATTAGCTGTGTCCGGGGTGAAATCCTTCTTCAATCAGATATTCTTTTGCTTCTTTATACGTGCGGAACGTCCCGTCGAGCAGATCGCCGGCGTAGACATTCCACAGGTCATGTTCAAATACGATTTCAAGAGTCTGCCGCCTGTCGTTGATCCAGATCTCGTGATCGACCCCCCCTGCTGTGTGGGATTCATAGACCCCCTCCGGAGACAGCATGTGGATCGATTTCCGGATAATCGCGCGAAGTTCTTCTTCGGAAAAATCACGGATATTAACCATGCCCTTCTTGTCCGGTTCATAATCTTCAAGACCTTTTGCGTAGACGTAACCATTGCCGTTTGGATGCAGATGATAGACGACATTTTTCTTCTCCGCAGCACTTCCGGTATATTGAAAATTAACCCGTCCGAGTGAGACTTCTTTTTTCTCCAGTTCCGGGAATGACTCAATGATCGACAGTTTTTTCCGGTAATCAAGCATCAATAACGTTCAACTCCATCACTTTATTCGATTTCGGTTCATTATAGCATAACGGCACCCTTTCTTTAAAACGAGCTCATTGCGATGCGAGGACTATGGGTTTAATGTTTCGGTCCGAATCTATGAAAAGTTGGTCCGAATTCAAGAAAAGTTGGTCCGAATCCGTGGAAAGTCGGTCCGAATTCAAGAAAAGTTGGTCCGAATCCGAAAAAAGTCGGTCCGAATCCGTGAAAAGTTGGTCCAAATCCCGGAAAAGTTGGTCCGAAAAAGTTGGTCCGAATCCCTGAAAAGTTGATCCAAACCCGAAAAAAGTCGGTCCGAATCCCGGAAAAGTCGGTCCGAATCCGTGAAAAGTTGGTCCAAATTCGGAAAAAGTCGGTCCAAAAAAGTTGATCCGAATCCCTGAAAAGTCGGACCAAATCCGAAAAAAGTCGGACCAAATCACAGAAAAGTTGGTCCAAATTCGGAAAAAGTCGGTCCAAAAAAGTTGATCCGAATCCCGGAAAAGTCGGTCCAAACCCGGAAAAAGTTGATCCAAATTCGGAAAAAATTGGTCCGAATCCGTGAAAAGTCGGTCCAAACCCGGAAAAAGTTGGTCCAAAAAAGTTGGTCCAAATTCGGAAAAAGTCGGTCCAAAAAAGTTGATCCGAATCCCGGAAAAGTCGGTCCAAATTCAAGAAAAGCCGGTCCAAATCACAGAAAAGTTGATCCGAATTCCGGGAGCAGGAAAATCTCCGCTTATTTTACTTTTTGCTCTCAGGACAAAACATTTAAATAAAAATAGCAGCTCTGAGGAGTAAAAATTCTTCGCGATAAAATCAACAACAGCCCCCTAAATAATGCTATATATGAGATAATTTAACAGTAATAAATCCCATAATAGTGCTATTTTTTAGGAGGTTCTTATGATTACACGGAAAGAGAAACGAGAGCAGGAGAAGAACGTCAATTATTTTCTCGAGTTTCAGAAAATATGCCATCATTTCTTTAAAGGATTCACCAACAGGCTCAGAAAGGTCAAAGATCCGAGACATCAGAGTTATGTCACCTATGATTCAGACTTGATGCTCTGGATGATGATCCTGAAAAATGTCTGTCAGTTCACCAGCATGCGCAGCCTGAGCAACGGACTTAATCGTGAAGAATGTATCGATAACCTGCAAAAGATGCTCGCTACTCAGGAGCTTCATGAACTGCCCCACTATGACACGATCAACGATTTCCTGTCGCGGCTTGATCCGAAGGAACTGGAAAACATTCGCATCGGTTTAATCCGGGAGCTCCTCAAAAAGCGGTGTTTTGAGGCCGAACGGATCGAGGGGAAGTATTGGGGGATTATCATTGATGGGACCGGGCTTTTCCACTTTAACAAGAAGCATTGTGCACATTGCCTGAAACGCGAACATACCCACAAAAAGACCGGAGAAACCTGGACGGATTACCAGCATCACGTTCTGGAAGCCAAACTGGTCGTTGGGGACATGGTGCTGAGTATCGACTCGGAATTTATAGAGAACGAGCACGAGGACGTGACCAAACAGGACTGTGAACGTCGCGCCTTCGAGCGCCTGAGCACCCGATTGAAAGCGACCTTCAAGCGTCTGCCCATCTGTATCCTGGCGGATAGCCTATATGCGTGTGAATCAGTCTTTCAGCGATGTGAGGCTAACCGCTGGAAATACATGTTTCGCTTCAAAGCAGGCAGTATTCCGAGTGTGGCGCAGGAATTCGAGGCGCTGAAAGCGCTGAAGTATCGGGGACAATCTGCAACGACCTACTGGGTGAATGATATCGCCTACCAGGAAAGAAAACTAAATGCTCTGGAGGCTACGGTTCAGGAAAAAGAAAAAACACACACCTTTCTGTTTCTGACCAATCTGCCTATCACGGAGAAGAAGGCAGAGGTGTTGGTAGCGGTTGGGCGAAGGCGCTGGAAGATTGAAAATCAGGGGTTTAATCGACAAAAGCACGTACAGTACGCCATTCAACACGTGAACAGCCAGAATCATCAGGCGATGAAGAATCACTATCTTCTTACACAGATTGCGGATATTTTGATGCAGTTATATGAAAAAGGGTCAAAGCTGCTCCGTACGCAAAAAAAGACGGCAAAAGAAATATCCTCAGCCCTGTTAGAAGCGATTCGGACACGCAGATTAACAGAGGAGGATATGGCTAGCCTGGTGAAACCGATGCAAGTCCGGTTCACCGGTTAAGAACAGTATATCAGAAAGGGGGAATGCCAGGCAAAGCTACAGTCAAAAAAAATTAAAAAAGGCCATCAAAATTTGGCTTGTCCCTTTTTCAAAAAAAGCGGAAAAGCAGAATTGGAAATATATGTAAAATCAGATCAGCTATTCGCATGACACGGAGGGCCTCACAAAAATTTACTCCTCAGAGCTGTAAAAATAGGCTGAGAGTTGACAGCGGCGCGGGCAGAATGTTCCAATGAATAAAGTATATAATTTTTTCCGATTGATCTATTGCGGCGGGGGAGACAGGGCATGACTTTGGTAAAAAGGCGGCGGAAACTGATTAAGCGGCGGTTCAGAGGGCTTGGTGTATCCCTTATTTTTCAGGAAGCGCTGATGTTTCTGGTGGTTATTCTTTATTTCATCATCCAGATGATCGAAGCATTGATCAGAAACAGGGGCGTGCTCAATGAGGCAGTTCTTATTTCGCTGTCCGACACCATTGAGAACATCGGGACCCCGATGATTATCGCTGTAATGATCGCATTCATCCCGATTTTGATTTATCGGAATAAACAATTTTTCCGCCGGGATCTGCTGGCGACCGGGCAGAAGATGACGGTCAGAGCGGTCCTGCTTGGCTTTGTTTTTGTACTTGGGCTCAACATGATTCTGACACCGGTCATGGTCCCCGTCGAATGGCTGCTTAACCTCTTCGGTCTGACCACGAAGCCGTCTCAGGAAATTCTTGAAGGTTCGAAAACACTGAGTATGTTCCTGTACACCTGTCTGATCGGTCCGGTATTTGAGGAATTTCTTTACCGCGGTGCGGTACTCAGAAGTCTGGAGCGATTTGGCGCCGTTTTCGCGATTTCGGTATCGGCGCTTTTGTTCGGGATGATGCATGGCAATGTCATTCAGATTCCGATGGGGATCGGTGTCGGGCTGATTCTCGGTTTCCTTGCGTGGAAGTACTCGATTCGTCTGACGATCCTGATCCACATCGCCAACAATCTGGCGGCCGAGTTGTTCATGCGTCTTCCGGAGCAGCCCTGGTCGGCTCTGCTTTATTACGGCCTCTTTGCTCTGATCCTGGTGATTATGGGCACCGTTATATATAAAAAACGGCAGGCCATAAAAGCGTGGCTGTCCGCCTGGAAAAACAGGCGTCCGCAAAAATATCTGTGGCTTTACTTTTTTACTTCCATTCCATTTATTCTTTTGCTTCTGTCCAATATTCTGACCACAGTTCTCGGCATCGAGCGGCTGTAAAATTTTTTGCCGTCAGCATTGACACATTTTTACAACTAGTGTACTATGATACTAGTACAGTAATACCAATAAATGTGCTGGAGGTTTAACCATGACGGCCTGGAAAGCATTATTCAGAAAGGAACTACGGGTTGGCAGCCTCGGATTCATCATGATATTGGGCATCGAACTGGCTGTCATCATACTCGGGCTCTATCTTCAGATTCGCGGACAGCAGAAACTGGCTGTTTCCGTAACAGGTGTTTTTCTGATCGGGTGTCACTTTTTCTACCTTTTTGGCTATCTGATGATTAATGTTATTATCGAAAAAAAGACGCTGCATCTCTGGCTGAATCACCCGCTGCCCGGCTGGTCACTGCTGGCTGCCAAGCTGGCCGGCGGAGTCGTCGGCATGACCGTTTCACTGTTTATCGCCTGCATCTACACCTGGACGGGATTTATGATCTCCGGCCAGATGAACAACGTACCGGAAGGGTTGCACATTTACCGGATTGCAGCGGCTGCGATCTTTTTTCTGTACTGGGTCGCCATTTATGGAGGGATCACCTTCCTTCTGATCTGGCTGGCGTTCCGCTGCATGCGAACACGTGTCGGCAGAGCCGCCTGGCTGCTTATGATTTTCATTCTGGGTCTGGCTGTTTTCCTGATTGGAAAACTGACGCAGGCTGGTGTGACGACAGCACTTATGGACTGGGGGCCGCTTCCTGAACCGGCGTATCACTTCTTTGTCTCCGCCTCTTTAGCAAGGGAGCTGGACCTGTCGTCCATGCCAGTTTATCTGGGCAATTTTGTGGTCGACCTCGTCATCATGCTGATTTTTTACGGACTGTCTTCCTGGCTGCTGGATCGCAAAATGGAAGTGGGGTAAAACACATGAACCATAATTCTGTCAGGGGAGGGTTTACAGATGGCTGAGCCGTTCAACCCGGCAGTTCCTATTTATCTCCAGCTATGCGAGAGGATTGAGAATCAGATCATACGCGGGGAAATCGGCATCGGCGGGCGCCTGCCCTCTGTCCGCGAAATGGCAATTGATTCGGGTGTAAATCCGAATACCGTTCAAAGAACCTACCGGGAGCTGGAGGATATGGGGATTGTGGAGAAGAGAAGAGGACAGGGGACGTTTGTTACAGAGGATCAGGAGGTGCTGCGGCAGATGCGGGATGATCTGAAAGTGAAAAGCATTTCCCGTTTCGTCCGTGAAATGAAGGATATGGGCTGTACGGAATCAGAAATGCTGGAAGGGCTGCGGCATTATTTTGCAGAAAAGGAGGAGAAATTGTGATTCAGCTCGAACATGTTTCAAAGCGTTATCTGACAAAAAAGGCGCTGAAAGACATCAGTTTCCAGATTGAACCCGGACATATTATCGGTCTGATCGGCTCGAACGGCAGTGGAAAATCAACGACGCTGAAACTGATTTCCGGCCTGATCCGGCCAACAAAGGGGCTGGTGCTGGTCGATGGACAGATCGCGGATCGAAGGATTTGCACGAAAGTGGCTTATCTGTCCGAGCTGGACAGTTATTACTCCTTTTTTACCGTGAAACAGACGGTCGATTTTTACAATCAGACTTTCAGCGACTTCAACCGGAAAAAGCGGAAGATATGCTCGACTTTCTGAAACTGGATCGAGATCAGAAAGTAAAAAACCTCTCCAAGGGAAACCGTGGCCGGCTGAAAATTGTGGTGACGCTGGCCCGTAATGCACCGTACATCCTGATGGATGAACCGCTCTCCGGACTCGATCCGCTGGTCCGGCAGTCGATCGTCAGGAGTCTGATTTCATTCATTGATCTGGAAAAACAGACGGTTATCCTGACAACGCATGAATTACAGGAAATCGAACCGCTTCTGGATACGGTGATTCTGATCAGAAATGGGGAAATACTGGACACGCGGCGTGTTGAGGACATTAGAAGCAGGGAAAATATCAGTCTTACAGATTGGATGGTGAAAGCGTATGAACAGTAATGCGGCCCTTCAGAAGAAGCCTGCAGTGAAACTTGAACATGTCACAAAGAAGTTTGGCAGTAAAACGATTATTGACGATCTCAGTTTTGAAATTTATGGCGGTGAGGTATTCGGTTTTCTCGGACCGAATGGCGCCGGGAAAACGACAACCATCCGGATGATCGTCGGTCTGATGCGGATGACCAAAGGTAATATTTATATTCAGGGTCACAGCATCAGAGGGGATTTTAAAGAGGCGATACGCCAGATCGGGGCGATTGTTGAAAATCCGGAAATGTACCGGTTTCTGACCGGATATCAGAATCTGGTTCATTATGCCCGGATGGTCCCCGGGATTACACGGGAACGGATTCAGGAAGTTGTTAAAGTAGTCGACCTCGAAGACGCTATTCACGATAGGGTAAAAAAATACTCGCTCGGTATGCGCCAGCGTCTTGGCCTCGCACAGGCCCTGCTCCATCACCCTTCTGTCCTGATTCTTGATGAACCGACGAATGGTCTGGATCCGCAGGGGATTCACGACCTGCGCAAGTATCTCCATGATCTTTCCCGTAAAGAGGGCGTTGCGATCGTCGTATCCAGTCACCTGCTGTCTGAGATGCAGCTGATGTGCGACCGCATCGGCATTATCAAAAAGGGGAAACTGATCGGTGTCGAAAACGTCCATGATTTTGTTGAAGAGGGCGGAAGCAGCGTTCGATTCACGGTAGATGACGGCCGGATGGCGGCACAGATCGCCAAAGACAAATTGTCCATTGATGCCTCTGCCGTTGAAGCCAATGCCGTCGAGCTGACGGTGGCGCACGAGAAAATTCCGGTCGTCATCGATACATTTGTCACGGCTAAAGTGAAGATTTACGGCGTTGTCTCTGTGACCAGATCTCTTGAAGATCGGTTCCTTGAAGTGACGGGAGGGGAAGAAAATTGACTGATTTTTTCGGACTGATACGAAATGAAAATATGAAAATCTACCGCAGAAATGCAACAAAAGTGATGATCATTATTCTTCTTGGAATCATTCTGGCTGCAGGCCTGATCATTAAATTCAATCAACCCGAACCGAAAGAAAATAATCAATGGAAGCAGGAACTGATTCAGGAAAACAAAAGTCTTGCCGAACAGCAGTCGCAGGTCGGCGGCAATAAACAGGCAACCGATTATCTGAAAAAACAGATTGCCATCAACGAGTACCGGATCGATCATAATCTCGAACCGGCGCAGGGCGAAACGCTCTGGAAATTCGTTGAGAGTACGGCAACAAATGCCGTCATCCTTATCAGTATTTTTACTATTATCGTCGTGTCCACTTCAATTGCCAGCGAATTTGATACCGGAACAATTAAATTGCTGCTGATCCGGCCGATATACCGAACGGAAATTCTGCTGTCAAAATACATTGCATCTATATTATTTGCGATCTTCTGTCTGATTGTCCTCTTTATTTTTTCCTGGCTGCTGGGCGGAATCCTGTTCGGGTTTGGCGGAGCGACCGAAGCCCATCTGACCTATGCGGACGGCGTCGTCCATCAGACGAGCTGGACACTTGCCATCTTGAAAAGCTATCTGCTGAACGGCGTGTCGCTCATTATGATGGTGACGGTAGCCGGACTGATTGCTGCTGCCTTCCGTAACAGCGGCCTTGCGATCGGACTGTCGATCTTCATGATGATGGCTTCATCGATCATTGTGACTCTGCTCAGTGGTTACGACTGGGTTAAATATGTCCTGTTTGCCAACATGGATCTGTCGATATACACAACCGGAACGCCGGTCCGTGACGATATGACGCTCGGCTTTTCGCTGACGGTGCTCGCTGTGTACTATGTCCTGTTTGTTATAGCCGGCTGGCTGTTCTTTACCAAACGCGATGTAAAAGCTTAAAGAATAAAGGATTGACAAAAGCGTCCGGGGACCCCGGACGCTTTTTCTGCAAGTCCCGTCTATTCATTTGCCTGAAGTTTCCGGAGCCTGATCAGGTAAGCCAGGGCGAGAATCAGGAACCAGACCGGCGTCACAAAAAGGGCGACACGCGTATCGGCAGCAAGTCCGATCAGCACCAGAAGAAAAATAAAGAACGCAAGGATCACCCAGTTGATCCACGGGCTCAGCGGTGCCTTAAATTTAGATGCAGCGGCCAGATCCGGTCTCCTTTTTAAATAGATAAGATGTGAGACAAGGATCACGCCCCAGACCCAGATGAAGCAGATGGCACTGATACTCGTTACGAGTGTGAAGACAGAATCCGGCAGAAAATAGTTGAGTACAACGCCTGCGGACAGGGCCAGCGAGGAGCTGATCAGTGCTGTACCGGGAACGGAACTTTTCTCCAGCCGGGTGAAGCGCTTCGGTGCATGACCTTCACGGCCGAGCGCATAAAGCATCCGGCTCGTCGAAAAGAGCCCGCTGTTGCAGGCAGAAGCAGCCGCAGTCAGAACAACAAAGTTAATGATTCCGGCGGCTGCCGGAATCCCGACCAGTGAAAAGACGCGGACAAAAGGACTGCTGTCTGCGCTCAGGTCAGTCCATGGAATGATGCAGAGGATGACGAAAAGAGCGCCGATGTAGAAGAGCAGAACGCGGACGGGCAGACTGTTAATGGCCCGCGGCAGATTTTTTTCCGGATCAGCAGTCTCCGCCGCGGTGACCCCGACCAGCTCGATGCCGACAAAGGAGAAGACGGCCATCTGGAACCCGAGAAAGAATCCGTGAATGCCGTTGGGAAACAGGCCCCCGTGTATCCATAGATTCTGAACGGACGCCTGACCGGTATCTGACTGGAATCCGAGGAGCAGCATCAGCAGTCCAAGCAGGATCAGAGCAATAATTGTGATTACTTTAATCAGGGCAAACCAGAATTCAATTTCACCGAAAAGCCTGACCGTGAGCAGGTTGAGAATCGTTAAAATGATCAGGCACAGAAAAGCGGGAATCCACTGGGGAACGTTAAACCAGAACTGTATGTATTTGCCTACGGCCGTGATGTCGGCGATGGCGGTCATGATCCAGCAAAACCAGTAGGTCCATCCAGTGATAAAGCCGGCCCATGGTCCAAGATATGTCACGGCAATATCCGTAAATGTTGTGTTACCGGAGTGGGACAGGAGCAGTTCACCCAGTGCCCGCATCACAAAAAACAGGGCGAACCCGATAATCAGATAAGCAAAAAGGATGGACGGGCCGGCCAGATGAATCGCTTTACCGGATCCGAGAAACAGTCCTGTGCCTATCGCACCGCCGATCGCAATCAGCTGAATATGTCTGCTTTTCAGCTTCCTTTCTAAAGTCTGCTTCGCCACTTCATTTCCTCCCTGGTTGTTAAAAGAAGTTCGTTTTTCAATGATAGCAGATGTGAACGAAAAAATCTTTTTACGTCGGAACAGTGTTATGTTAAGACAGCACGATTACATCGGGTATGAGAGGTTCTGCTGTTGACGGAGGAACCTTCTTATGTCATTTAGCGTTGAACGTGCGGACTGATGCATCCGCCGACAGGGGTAAGAAGAGTGAATGAAAGACGGAAAAATCTGAAAGTGATGGGCGAGTCGCAGTCAGATGGTGGGACATAGTCATCGGTGACGGGTGTGATATTGAACGCATCGAGTATTCCGGAACGTATCGAGCGAGCGGGGCCCTTCCGGCAGGTCAGGTCGTTCATGACAGCAGATAAACCATTTTTCAGCAGAAATGCATCGCTTTATCGAGCTGATCCGGGTCAGCAGGCGCGCTGTTCTCGCTTGCCCGTGTCCGTTTTCGTCCTGATTATGTCAAACATTCCGAATCAGAGAATTCTGCAGGCCACTTTTTTCTGCTGCCTGAGAAGGTATAAAATATCTTCGGGGAAAAGTTTCCGAAACTATGACTGATGCGTTCCGAAAGCCCTTTCATTCCGCTGGATCATCCGTTCATAATATTTTCCAAACAGAAGACTTTCCGGCCCGGAAAGCGGTGCCATGATGACTTTCCCAAAGGTCTGCAGGGTATGCAGGATGGCGCCACTCAGCTGCGGGACGGTTAAAGCCTGTCCGCTGATTTCTTCAAGGGAGGCCATTGATTCAGGGACCACATTCGGATAGGTGAATTTTGTCTTTTCACCCTTCAGTCCTTTCCGGTAGAAGGACTGGATCAATCGCGCCCGGCTGGAACCGCTTTCAGTGATACACAGATAAATCTGCACGGCAATGCCGCGTTTGACCCGCCGCTGCGAAATGCCGGCAAATTTACGCCCATCCGTACTGAGATCATAACGGCCGGGGCAATAGGATTCTGAAATTTCCCCGGTCCTGAACGGAATGTGGAACGGGTGAAGGACTTTGCTGATAAAATCGACCATTGCCTGGAAGGTTTCATCAATCGTGAGCGGGTGCCTGTTTTCAGAGAAAATCAGTGATAAATTAAGTATGCCGCTGTCGAGAACCACAGCCAGCCCGCCCGAGTTTCTCGTGAGATAACGGTAGCCCGCCCGGCGCAGCACATCGAGTGCCTCGCTCAGATGAGGAAGGCGCGTATCCTGTGTACCCAGCATCACCGTGTTCTGATGAACCCAGAGGCGGGCAGTACAGGGAGAATTTCCCGAACCCACCGATTCGCACAGGGCATCATCCATGGCAAAGGACTGCCGTCCGTCAAACCCATCCCCAAGTGCCGACTGATCAATCACACGCCAGACTTTCTGATCAAGAAGAGACATACCTGACCACACCCTTCATCGTCCTTCTTTTATTATAACAGGTCTGCCCGGGTGAAAAGTGGTAATCGGTCCTCTGCATTGTATCGGCTGGAAAAAAGGTACAGTGGAAGCCGGTCACAATCTCCGGATCGGGCAGAGTGATAATTCAGCCGGATCCGCAGGGAATTCAGCCAGATCCCCTGATAATTCAGCCGGGTCCGCAGGGAATTCAGCCGATTTCCAAATTAATCAGCCAGAATTCGGGATAATTCAGCCAGCCCGTGAGCTCTGCCAGACCATCTGCTCATCAGGGGTTTCTATTATCATTTATCATATATTAGACAAAAATAATTGACATTAATTTTCAATTATTTTAAACTATAATTGACAAATGAGAATATTTATCATTTGGGAGAATGGACGATATGAGCCGAGTTTTATGGATTATTGTGACAGCTGTTCTGGCCATCGTCTCACTTTTTGTCGGTGTAGAAGATGTCCCGATTGACGATTTTCTGCATCTGACAAGTGAACAGAAAGATGTGCTGCTGATTTCACGCCTGCCGCGGACGATCAGCATCATCATTGCCGGCGCCGGCATGAGTCTTTGCGGTCTGATCATGCAGCAAATCACACATAACCGTTTTGTCTCTCCGACGACGGCAGGGACGATGGATGCGGCCAGACTGGGTGTTCTCGTTGCTTTAATTGTTTTTCCTGCTGCAGGTACGCTGAGTAAAATGCTGGTCGCGTTTGTCTTTGCTCTTGCAGGTACCTTTCTTTTTATTGCAATTCTGCAGCGGATACGGATCAAAGATCCAATTTTTATCCCGCTTGTCGGACTGATGTTTGGTAACATTCTCGGCAGTATCACGACCTTTTTTGCTTATAAAAATAATCTGGTTCAAAACATTGGTACGTGGCTGCAGGGCGATTTCTCTTCTATCCTGCGCGGAAGATATGAATTGCTGTATCTGTCCATCCCGCTGTTCATCATCGCCTGGCTGTATGCCGACCGGTTTACGGCGGCAGGGCTGGGTGAAAGCTTTGCAACGAATATTGGTTTAAACTACCGGGCAACCGTGACAGTCGGACTGTCCATCGCCGCTTTAATGACGGCGACGGTTCTGCTGACTGTCGGCGCCATCCCGTTTCTCGGGTTGATTGTGCCGAATATTGTCTCTATTTATGCCGGCGATCATCTGCGGCGGGTGATTCCACTGACCGTGCTTTTCGGTGCCTCCTTCGTTCTCATCTGCGATATTGCCGGACGGCTGATCATCTATCCCTATGAGATATCCATCAGTCTGATGGTCGGCATCATCGGCAGTATCCTGTTTATCTGCCTGCTGGTGAGGAGGCAAAAAGATGCACCGGATCAATAATAAATGGAAAATCACGATTCTGGCTGTTCTGGCTGCTCTGGCCTGCCTGCTGTTTCTTTTTTATCAGATTCGCGGGAGCTGGGCGTTTGTGCTGGAAGAGCGGAGCGTTAAGCTTGCCGCAATTGTCCTGACGGGCGCGGCGATTGCCATATCCACGGTTATTTTTCAGACCTTATCGCAAAACCGGATTCTGACCCCGGGGATTATGGGCCTTGACTCGCTGTATATGCTTTTTCAGACGATTATTATCTTTTTCGCCGGGTCAGGAAATGCTCTGATTGCCGACAAAAATATCAATTTTATGGCGTCGCTGCTCTTGATGATCGCCTTTTCCTTCGTTCTGTATGGTATTCTGTTTGCCCGGCAAGGTGTATCCATCTATTTTATCCTGCTGATCGGCATCGTGTTCGGCACACTGTTCCAGAGCGGGGCTTCATTTATGCAGATGCTGATTAACCCGAATGAGTTTCTGATCGTACAGGGGAAAATGTTCGCCAGTTTCAATGCAGTGAACGACAGCGTTCTGCTTCTGGCAGCTGTGGTCCTGGTGCTGTCTCTGATCTATCTTTCTTTTTTCTATAAATATCTCGACGTAATGATTCTCGGCCGTGATCAGGCCATTAATCTCGGTGTGCCTTATTACACTCTCGCACGCCATCTTCTGATTATCGTCTCGATGATGGTCTCCGTTGCGACTGCACTTGTCGGGCCGGTAACTTTTCTCGGCCTGCTGGTGGCCAATCTTGCCATGCAGCTCCTTGGAACATGGCGCCACAGCCAGCTGTTTGCGGCAAGTACGCTGATCAGTATTGCAGCGCTTGTCTTCGGCCAGTGGATAGTGGAGCGGATTCTGACTTTCAGTACGACACTCAGTGTGATGATCAATTTTATTGGCGGCATCTATTTTATCTATCTGCTCATGAAGGAGAGATCGCATGCTTGAAGTCAGACAAGTAACGAAAAAATATCATGACAAAGTGGTTCTTGACTCGATCAATCTGCAGCTGCCGCAGCGAAAAATCACCGCATTTATCGGGGCAAACGGCGCCGGGAAAAGCACCTTGCTCAGCATCATCAGCCGGCTGCTGAAAAAGGATGGCGGTAACGTCCTGATTGACCGGACAGATATCAGCAAATGGAAGAGCCGGGCCCTGTCACAGAAACTGGCCATCCTGCGTCAGAGCAATCATATCACGTCACGGCTTTCTGTTGAGGACCTGGTTTCGTTCGGACGCTTTCCGTACGCGCAGGGAAAACTCAGGAAAGAAGATCGCGAAGCGGTTGACCAGGCGCTGGATTATATGGGCCTTACGCCGCTCAGGAGCAGATACATCGACGCACTGTCAGGTGGCCAGCAGCAGCGGGCGTACATCGCCATGATTATCGCCCAGGACACCGAATACGTGCTGCTTGACGAACCGCTTAATAATCTTGATATGAAGCACTCTGTGCAAATGATGAAAACATTGAGGAGACTCGTCGATGATTTTGGCAAAACCATTGTCCTCGTCCTTCATGATATCAATTTTGCCTCCTGTTATGCGGACTACATGGTGGGTCTGCGCGGAGGGAAAATTGTCGCCCAGGGACCGGCCGCGGAAATCATGACGGAGAACACATTAAATCAGATTTATGACATGCCGCTGCACATCACTGAGATCAATCACTGCAGGTACTGCCTGTATTTCAAATGATGGAGGAGTTCGAAAGATGAAAAAAATCATAGCTGCTCTCGCTTCACTTCTACTTCTGCTGACGGTCAGCGCCTGTGGCACAGATGCCGGTGCCGGGAACACCGGTGAGCAGGAGACGATCAAGATTAAAGGTACAAACGGGACGGTTTCTGTTCCCAGACATCCGAAACGGATCGTTGTTCTTGATTATGGCGTACTGGACTCACTTGATAAACTGGGAGCATCCGGTCACATCGTCGGGCTCTCCCGACAGAATGTACCGGCCTATCTGAAGCAGTATGACAGCGATAAATATGCAAACCTGGGCAACCTGAAGGAAGTCGACCTGGAGAAAATCAACAGCCTCGAACCTGACCTGATCATCAGTTCGAACCGGCTGACCGATCTGAATGAGAAATTTGAGAAGATCGCCCCCACCCTTCAGCTGACCGTCGACGAAAAAAACTATCTCGATTCGTTTAAAGAAAATACCCTTGAACTGGCCAAAATAGTCGGAAAAACGTCTAAAGCAAAAGCAGAGATAAAAAAGATTGATCAGAAAATTGCCGATCTGAAAGCCAGAGTACCGGAAGATCAGAAGACGCTGACGATCATTGCCAATGAAGGAAAAGCATCCGCATTTGGTTCCGGATCGCGTTACGGATTGATTAATGATCTCTTTGGATTTACCTCTGTTGATTCACATATCGAAGCCTCACCCCACGGTCAGAGCATCTCGACAGAATACATCAGCAAAAAGAATCCGGATTACCTCTTCGTGGTTGACCGGAGTGCCGTGGTGACTCAGAAACCTTCTGCAAAGCAGGTCATTGAAAACGATCTGGTGAAACGGACCTCTGCCTATAAAAACAAACATATTGTTCTTCTGAACCCGGAAGTCTGGTATTTTTCAGGTGGCGGGATCGAATCGCTGAACATCATGATTGATGAAGTGGCGGGTGCAGTGAAGTGAAAAAATTACGGGAACAGGCGGCTGGGGATGCCCGGCCTTTTACTTTCGGAGCGCGTCCGGTGGCGCGGATGGATGCCACAAAACGGATCCGTACGCCTGCCGCATCCCGGTGGAAACAGGAATGATGATTCAAATACGGACCCCCTCCTGCATATGTTTAAGATAACAGTCAGGCAGGGGGGATGGTTCAATGCCATTATTACGTTTTGATCTCATTGAAGGACGCAGCAGGGAAGAAGTGAAACAGTTGCTGGATGCGGCGCACCGGGCGGTCATCCGGGCTTTTGACGTGCCGGCGCGCGATCGTTATCAGATCGTTCATCAGCATCCGGCCCATGAGCTGGTGATCGAGGATAGCGGCCTTGGCTTTTCCCGTTCGAAAGATCTGGTGATCATCAGCATCATCAGCCGGAGGAGAACCATTCACCAGAAAGAAACTCTTTTTCAGTATCTCGCTGAAGAGCTTGAGAAGCACTGCGGCATCCGGGCGGACGATTTGTTCATATCGATTGTTGAAAACGGTGTCAGTGACTGGAGCTTCGGACGCGGCGAAGCTCAGTTTCTGACAGGAAAGCTGTGATGGAATGGATGCACGGTCATCTGACGGAAAAATGAATTTGTCTGTGTCCTCTGTCATTCCCTTAAGCCCTGTTTTCGAATAAAATATAAAAAATATATTCTTTCTTGTATTCTTAAATAGACAGCAGGGAGGCAGACAGGAAATGATTCGGCGGCTCACGGAAAAAGACAGAGAAACAGTTTTAGCGTACGCAGGTAAACGCTCGGCAGAGAACCTGTTTATTATCGGGGACATCGGGGCGTTCGGTTTTAACAGTGATGTCGTGACGGTATGGGGTGATTTTGATCAGAATGGGGCACTGGCATCCATCATGCTCCGGTACCGTGAAAACTATATCCCGTATGCAGAAGATCCGGAGCGGCTGGACGGTGAAGCCTGGGGCAGGATCCTCCGGCAGGACAGCCGGATGAACATGGTCTCCGGTATCGAAGAATATGCTGCCGGAATTCTGCCGTTTGCAGGACGTTCGGTGAAAAGCAGGAAAGTCTGTTATTATGCCAGGCATCCTCTCGGCAGGCCGGTCAACCGGGAGCTTTCCGGCATGGAAGTGAAGATGCTGTTCCCTGAGGAGGCTGACCGGATCATTGCACTGCGTAGGGAGATCGCTGAATTCACCGGGACAGACGAGCGCCCCGAAGTGCTGCGTGAGAACATGGAAAAGGGCATTTCACGTACCTTTTATATTGAAAAAAATGATGAGCCGGTCAGTGCGGTGTCGACCACGGCTGAAACAGGACAGGCCGCGATGATTATCGGCGCCTGTACGCGAAAAGACTGGGAACACCGCGGCCTTGCAACAAAGTGTCTGACGAAACTGATCGGCGTCTTGCAGGCTGAGCACAAGGAACCCTGTCTTTTCTATACGAATCCCGCGGCCGGAAGGATTTACAAAAAGCTTGGTTTTATTGATATTGGAAAATGGATGATGGCCGGATTCTGACGGGTTCGGTCATCTTCTGCCTGACAGGGCGGTTTTTTTTTCACATGATATGAAATGAAATATCTTATAAAATGACACAAAAAGAAAATTTTATTCTTTAAAAAGCCTGCTTAGGGTACAATATGATCAGCATAAAAGCTTTTGTACGGGGATTTTAAGTATATTGTAAAAAAAATATTTGTATTTAATCGCTTACATGGTATAAAATATATTTGCAAACGTTTTAAGGGGGATGAATCATGAGCAAAGTAGATTACGCCCGGCTTGCGGATGATATTGTGGCCAATGTCGGGGGTAAAGATAATGTGACTTCTCTGGTTCACTGTGCGACACGGCTCAGGTTCAGACTGAAGGA
Organism: Sporolactobacillus sp. Y61; assembly: GCF_040529185.1. Taxonomy (NCBI): domain Bacteria; kingdom Bacillati; phylum Bacillota; class Bacilli; order Caryophanales; family Sporolactobacillaceae; genus Sporolactobacillus; species Sporolactobacillus sp. Y61. Next base: position 963,825 of record NZ_CP159510.1, read on the forward strand.
TCATGCTAAAGCAAATAAGGAAGCACTTGAAGAGTTACCGCTGGTCCTGTCGGCAGTGAGTGCCGGCGGTCAGTACCAGGTCGTCATCGGAGACAAGGTGGTTCCTGTATTTGATGCCATTATGGACAAGTACCATTTCAAGGCCAGTGACAGTGATACAGCAACAACCGCCGAAAGTGAAAACGGCTCTGGTTCGGATACACCGCAGAAGAAAGAAAGTCCGTTTGAAAAGTTTATTGCCGTTTTATCCGGCATTTTTACACCATTTATTTCTGTTCTGGCCGGTGCGGGCGTCATGAAGGGACTTGCCATTCTCATTTCTACCTTTCACTGGCTGCCCCTCAACTCGCCCATTTACATCATCATTAACACACTTGCCAGCGGGATTCTGACGCTGCTGCCTATTTTCATTGCTATCACGGCTGCAGATAAATTCAACACGAATCGCTATATTGCTGTTGCGCTCGCCTGCGCGATGATCTATCCGCTGACCGACCGGGCGATTCCGGAGGTGGCCCATCTCGGTAGTTATGCAGTTGAATTTAAAACCTATGGCGGGGCTGTCATCCCGACAATCCTTGCAATCTGGCTTGAAAGCTACGTCGAGCGCTGGTTTAAAAAACATCTTCCGGCGGTCACCCAGCTGGTCTTTGTCCCGTTTCTGACGTTGATCGTTGCCGGTCTTCTGACTTTCCTGATCATTGGACCGCTTGGTAACCTGCTCGGTCAGGGTCTGGCCAATGGTTACAGATTTCTGTATGACCTGAGCCCGGCGATTGCCGGCGGGATTCTCGGCGGGACCTGGCAGATCTTTGTCATCTTCGGTCTGCACTGGGGCATTCTGCCGCTGTCCATCGTGAATATTGATACCTATGGATTTGATACCCTGCTTGCCGTGATGTTCGTCACTGTTTATGCCCAGTTTGGTGCCGTTACCGGAGCGGCTTTCCGGGCGAAAAAAGCGAAAAACAAGGGTATCGCTTTTTCCGCGGCCGTCAGCGGGTTCTTCGGGATTACGGAACCGGCCATCTACGGGATCAACCTGAAGTATAAAAAAGCCTTTATTTTCGGCCTGATCGGCGGAGCAGTCGGCGGCGTGATTGTTGGCCTTACCGGAATCCGGGTCTTTCAGTATTCGCCAATTATGAATATCTTTGAGCTGCCGCTTTTCGTTGGTCCGAATTCCAGCATGTGGCTCGGTCTTCTGGCTGCTTGTGTAGCCTGGCTGGTTTCGTTTTTACTCACTGTTTTGTTTGGATTTAATGAAAGCAATTCAGAGAAGCTTTTTGCCGGAGTGACTTCCGGGAAAAAGAGCCTGACCGAGAAAAAATCGGCTGCTGTTGCCGCAAAGCTTGGCGACGCAGATCGTGAAGCAGCTGCTGCTGATACGGAAGGACCGTCTGTCGACACAACCGGATTGCAGCTTGCAGATACGGTTTACAGTCCTCTGGGCGGTCAGGCCGTTCCGCTCAAGCGTGTGAGCGATCCGGTATTCAGCTCTGAGGCGATGGGCAAGGGCGTCGGCATCATCCCGTCCGAGGGAAAAGTAGTCTCCCCGGTTGACGGAGAAGTGACCGTCGCCTATCCGACCGGCCATGCCTGGGGGATCAAATCGGATAACGGCGCTGAAGCCCTGATTCACATTGGTATTAATACCGTGAAGCTGAATGGCAAATATTTCGAGCCGAAAGTGAAGAACGGCACGAAAGTGCATAAAGGTGATCTTCTGGTCACTTTCGAACCCGATAAAATTAAAGAAGCCGGATATGATACCACAACGATGGTTATCATCACGAATACAAACACCTATGCCGCAGTGGCTCCGATATACGGGAACACGTCGGCCGGTGATGAATCGATCAAACTGTATAAAAAATAAAAGAAGCAAAAAAAAGCCGCGGCATGCATGCCGCGGCTTTTTTCAGTATAAAACAGAAAGTCAAGCGTCCATCGTCTGAGCCCAATTTTTCAGGCTGGCCCGGCAATCGATGCAGAAAAAAACAGCGTACCGGAAAAACCGATACGCAGAAATATGAGACCCTTAAAAGATGAATCAGTTTGCTGCAGTGGGTGTGGTGTGAACCGCCGATTTTTTCCCATCGGCGGTTTTCTTACCTGCCCACCAGGATGCAAGAAGCGAGCCGGACATGTTGTGCCAGACGCTGAACAGAGTTCCGGGTATGGCTGCAACCGGCGTGAAGAAAGCCATCGCCAGGGTGACGCCCAGAGCCGAGTTCTGCATGCCGACTTCGAATGTAATCGCACGGCTTTTCGCATGATTCATGCCGAGCAGCCGGCTGAACAGAAAGCCCAGACCAAACCCCAGCAGATTATGCAGGATAATAACCGGAATCAGAACAAGCGTGCCGACGGCAAAAAGTCGGGTGTTGTTGGCAGCGACGACACCGCCGGCAATCAGGATGATCGATACGGTTGACACCAGCGGCAGGGCTTGGGTGACCTGCTGAACTTTATTGCCGAAGAACGTATTGACCAGCACTCCGAGGACAATGGGAATGATAACGATTTCCACGACACTGAGGAACAGCGATGCAGCCGGGATGCTGACCCAGCGCCCGGCAAGCAGCCAGAGCAGAAGCGGCAGCATGACCGGTGCGATAAATGTTGAGACAGCGCCGATCGAAACGCCGAGCGCAACATCTCCTTTGGCCAGGTAGCACATGACATTGGATGCGGTACCGCTTGGACAGCAGCCGACGAGAATCACGCCGACCGCGACAGGACCCGGCAGTTGAAAAATGTAGCATAATCCGAATGCGACCAGCGGCATGATCAGGTAGTGGGCACAGACCCCGACGATGACATCTTTCGGCCGTTTGAAAACGGCGGCGAAGTCAGAACGTTTCAGAGTCATACCCATCCCGAACATAATGATACCCAGTAAATAAGAAACATAAGGGAGGACCCAGGTAATCAGCCCGGGCTGAAAATAACTGACAACAGCAGCAGCCAGAACAAACAAGGCAAAGTATCGTCCCAGAAAATGTCCGGCAGAAACAACCCATCTCAATGACTTCAATCCCTTCTGTTTGTGTATATCCCTTTTCTCTTTTGTGTATATCCTTTTTCTCTATTGATGAACTCTGAATATCGGCGGATAGCCGGTCAGTGAATCGGGTTCACGATATCCAAATGACCTCACTTAACAGGTTCAGCAGCTTCTTCCGCCTTTGTCCAGGCTTCCGGCAGCCGCATCACCCCGCCGGTATGTGCGGATGTGACAAGCGCGGCGTAACGGGCAAGATAGCCGGTCCGCACTTTCGGGACAAACGGTTTCACGTGCTTCCGGCGTTCAGCCAGTTCATCATCGGAAACAGCGAGCCGGATTGTACGGTTGACCAGATCAATGGTTACTGTATCGCCGTCATGAACGAGGGCAATCGGGCCGCCTGATGCCGCTTCAGGTGAGATATGACCGACAGATATCCCGCGGGTTGCACCGGAAAAGCGCCCATCCGTGATCAGGGCCACGTCTTTGCCCAGTCCGCGGCCGACAATCGATGAAGTCGGAGCAAGCATTTCCGGCATGCCCGGTCCGCCTTTTGGTCCTTCATATCTGATGACTACAACATGACCTTTTCGGACGGTATGATTGTCAATGGCTTTGACTGCCTCATCATGTGAATTGAAGCAGATCGCTTTGCCGGTAAATACTTTTACGGAAGGGTCGACCCCGCCGACTTTGATGACGGCGCCTTTTGGTGCCAGATTGCCGGACAATACAGAAAGCCCCCGGTTTTTCTGTAGGCATCTGAGAGCGGATGGATCACTTTCGGGTTTTTGATTTCAGCGTCTGCTGTATTTTCGCGGATCGTATGACCGGAGACCGTCAGCCTGTCGGGATGGATGACGCCGCCCATATCAACCAGTGTTTTGATAATGGCCGAGATGCCGCCGGCTTCGTGTACATCGTGCATCGAGAAGGCGGAGCTTGGAGCTATTTTCGCCAGATAAGGCACTTTTTCAGCAACCTGATTAATCCGGCTCAGATCATAATCAATGCCGGCTTCCGAGGCAACGGCGAGCATGTGGAGAACGGTGTTGGTCGAACCGCCCATAGCCATGTCAAGGGCAAAGGCGTCATCCAGCGCCTGGCGTGTGATGAGGTCGCGGGGCCGGACGTTGTTTTTCACCAGATCCATCAGCCTGAAAGCCGATTTTCTGACCAGATCGCGTCGCTCTTCGGAGGTGGCAAGCGCTGTCCCGTTACCGGGAAGCGCGACGCCAAGCATCTCCATCAGACTGTTCATTGAGTTCGCGGTAAACATGCCGGAACAGGACCCGCAGGACGGACAGGCTGAGGATTCAATGTCGAGAAATTTTTCTTTTGTGATCTGCCCTTCTTTAAAAGCGCCGAGTCCTTCAAATACGGATGACAGCGTCAGAGCCTTCCCATCGGCAGACAAGCCGGCCTTCATTGGTCCGCCGGAACAGAAGATGGCGGGGACATTGGTTCGCACGGAAGCCATCAGCATCCCCGGTGTGATCTTGTCACAGTTTGGCATGTAAAAGACGCCGTCAAACCAGTGGGCGTTGATCATCGTTTCTGCAGAATCGGCAATCAGCTCGCGGCTTGGCAGGGAATAGCGCATCCCGATGTGTCCCATGGCGATGCCGTCATCAACAGCAATGGTATTAAATTCAAACGGAATACCCCCCGCCTCACGGATGGCCTTTTTGGCGACGTCTGCCAGTTCACGCAGATGGACGTGCCCGGGGACAATATCGACGTAGGAATTGCACACGGCGATGAACGGTTTCTGCATATCTTCAGCATTTTTAACCACTCCGGTCGCGCGCAGCAGGCTGCGGGCCGGTGCTCTGTCTAATCCTTTCTTGATTTCGTCACTCCTCAATGATTCTTCATCCCTTCTGTTTTTTTTTTGAGGAAAAATAAGAGGCTCCTGTTCGTTGCGACGAACAGGAGCCTCTTTCCGGATCCCGTTCGATGCTAACCAGGACCCGAACAATCGTTTCATTTTTCAATGATTGCCAGGGCCCTGGGTAATAATCAAAATATTTAATTCGCGGTCATCGAACGGGAACAGCATCGGAATAACCTCTTTACTTAAAATTTTTAAAAAATTTTGTAACGTCAATATAACACCACTGAAATCACTTGTCAACGATGAATATTTTTTGGGGGCAATCGGTTTCTTTTCTTTCAATAAAGGGCCCGCAAGAAAAGCAGAAAAAGTCTGACAAAGGGGTTGACGGAATTTTCAATGCCTATTATTATTTAAGTCACAACGAAAAAAGGTCAGTCAATGGACCAATGAAAAAAACGATGACGGGGAATAAATCAGCGAGGCAGAAACGCCAAGAGAGCCGGCGGAAGGTGGAAAGCCGGCCGTTCTCCTGCTGATGAACTCACCTCCGAGCGTCTGTCTGAAAGACTTGAAGTAAGGCAGACCGGGTGTTCCAGACACTCGTTAAGAAAAAGACATCCGCTGTGATGTTGCTGAGCCGGTATTTTGAAAAAAATACCGGAAGCTGGGTGGTACCGTGAAAAGAAGCCTTTTCGCCCCTGCATGACCGGTTGGATCCGGTCCGGGGTGAAGGGCTTTTTTTTATATATAAATTACAGAAAGAGACCTTGCGAAAACAAATCAGAATCAGAGAGGAGTACGAAAAATGGAAAAGGTTGAAATTTACGACACGACGCTCCGTGACGGGGAACAGTCACCGGGCTGCAGTCTGACACACGATGAAAAAATGCGGGTGGCAAAACAGCTGGAACGGCTCGGTGTCGATGTGATTGAAGCCGGGTTCCCTGCTTCATCTCCGGACGATTTCAAAGCCGTTCAGGCGATTGCAGGTGCTGCCAGGCACAGTACGGTAACGGGCCTCGCCCGATGCGTCAGGCGGGATATTGATGCATGCCGGGAAGCACTGAAAAACACAGAGAACCCGCGCATTCATGTATTTATCGCGACGTCTCCGGTTCATATGGCCAGTAAACTGAAAAAGAAGCCGGAAGAAGTGATTGACATGGCTGTTGAATCGGTGAAATACGCCGGCCGCTTTTTCCCGCAGATTGAATTCTCGGCGGAGGACGCCTCCCGGAGTGATCCGGCCTTTCTCGCAAAAGTGGTGGACGCGGCAATCCGCGCCGGTGCGACGGTGATTAATCTGCCGGATACGGTGGGCTACGCCACACCTGAGGAATTCGGCGGGATGTTCCGGTATATCAGAGATCATGTTTCAGCAAGCGACCGAGTGCGCTTCTCCTGCCACTGCCATAACGATCTTGGCATGGCGACGGCAAATACGCTGGCAGCGGTAGAAGCCGGTGCCCGTCAGGTGGAATGTACGGTGAATGGTGTAGGTGAGCGCGCGGGCAATGTAGCTCTGGAAGAAGTCGGTGTCGCTCTTCATGTACGCAGGGATGTGTTCCATACAGATACCCGACTGAATCTGAAAGAAATCACGCGGACGAGCCGTCTGGTCAGTAAGCTGATGCACAGTCCGGTGCAGGCAAATAAGGCGATTGTCGGCGCCAATGCCTTCGCCCATGAAGCCGGCATCCATCAGGACGGGGTACTGAAAAATCCGAAAACCTATGAGATTATGTCACCCTCAATGATTGGTCTCGACCGGACGCGGCTTGTTCTTGGCAAACATTCGGGCCGGCATGCGCTTGTGGAAAAGGCGGAGGAGCTTGGCATTCACATTCCGGCGGAACAGGTCAACACCTGCTTCAAAGCATTTAAGGAACTGGCGGACAGGAAGAAAACCGTATCGGATACCGATCTCATAGACCTGTTCCGGGGCGGACGTTCGACCGCTTCCATGTGAGTATCGAAAGGAGTATGAACATGACAAAAACCATTACCGTTCTGCCCGGTGACGGGATCGGTCCGGAAGTCACGGACGCGGCAGTCCGGGTGCTGAAACACATTTTTGATCACAGCAGGACCGACGTGCGTTTTGTGGAAAAGCGGATTGGCGGCGCAGCGATTGAGGCCGACGGGACCCCGCTGCCGCAGGAAACCATCGCGCAGTGCCGGAAGAGCAATGCCGTCCTGCTTGGCGCGGTCGGCGGACCGAAATGGGCCGGCATGGCAGCGAAAATGCGCCCGGAACAGGGCCTGCTCGGCATCCGCAAGGCACTGGGGCTGTTTGCCAATATCCGGCCGGCCAGAACCTTTGCTCCGCTGATTGATGCATCCCCTTTGAAAGCTTCCCGTGTCGCCGGCGTGGATTTTGTGATTGTCCGCGAACTGACGGGCGGATTGTATTTCGGAAAACCCAGCGAACGCCGCGGCCCAAACCATGAACAGGTGGTTGATACATTGGCCTACAGTGCAGATGAGATCGAACGGGTGGTCGAAACAGCGTTTCAGATGGCGGAAAAAAGGCGAAGGAAACTGACTTCGGTCGATAAGGCGAATGTCCTCGAATCTAGCCGGATGTGGCGGGAAATCGTCAATCGGGTCGCAAAGAGGCATCCGGATGTCGCCGTCACCCATGCCCTTGTCGACTCCACAGCGATGCAGCTGATTGCCTGTCCCGCACAGTTTGATGTCATCGTTACGGAGAACATGTTCGGCGACATTTTAAGTGATGAAGCTTCGATGATTACCGGTTCGCTGGGCATGCTGCCGTCGGCGAGCCTGCGTACGGATCAGCTCGGACTCTATGAACCGGTTCATGGATCGGCTCCGGACATCGCCGGGCGCGGGGTGGCGAACCCGCTCGCAACTATCTTGTCAGCCGCTTTCCTGCTGCGGTACTCACTGGACAGGGCGCATGAAGCCGGTCAGATTGAACGCGCGGTGGATACCGTACTGGCACGCGGTTATCATACACCGGATCTGAAAATCAGCGGTGAGGCGCTTGATACTGCGGGGATGACGGATCAGGTCATCACCGCGCTGGATGAGGCATTCACGAAAGAGAAGGGGGAAATGGAAGCATGAGGTCGCAAACGCTTGCCACGAAAATCTGGGAAAAACATCTGGTCTACAGAGAGGAAGGAGCACCTGATCTGCTGTATATCGACCTTCATCTGCTGCACGAGGTCACCTCGCCTCAGGCCTTTGAAGGATTACGGATCAATCACCGGGTCCCGCGACGTCCGGAACTGACTTTTGCTACCGTCGACCATAACGTGCCGACGACCGGCAACCGGGAAACAAAAGACCCGTTCTCAGGCGCGCAGATCCGCACGCTTGAGAAAAACTGCCGCGATTTCGGCATTAAGCTGGCGGACATTCACAGTCCAAATCAGGGGATTGTCCATGTCATCGGTCCGCAGCTTGGACTGACTCAGCCGGGAAAAACGATTGTCTGCGGTGACAGCCACACCTCGACACATGGCGCTTTTGGTGCCCTTGCTTTTGGCATTGGAACGAGCGAAGTGGAGCATGTGCTTGCCACACAGACGATCTGGCAGAGTCGCCCGAAAACCATGCAGATCAAAGTCAATGGCCGGCTGGGAATCGGCGCCGGCGCGAAGGATCTGATTCTGGCTATTATCGCAAAGTATGGTATCGCTGTTGGGACCGGCTACATTGTAGAATATACCGGTGAAGCGATTCACCAGCTGTCTATGGAAGAGCGGATGACCGTCTGCAACATGTCGATCGAAGCCGGGGCACGTGCCGGTCTGATCAGCCCCGATCAGACCACCGTCGATTATCTGCGGAACCGGCCTTTTGTACCGAAAGGGGAAGCCTTTGAAAAAGCAGCGAAGGACTGGCTTGCGCTGGCGACGGATGAAGGCGCGGAATATGACAGGACCATAGAAATTGATGCAGGCAAAATCAGGCCACAGGTTACCTGGGGAACCAATCCGTCAATGGGGGCTTCGATTGATGATGTCGTGCCTGATCCGGCATCATTTACTACGGAAGAAAAAAGGGATGCCGCCAGGAGGGCGCTTTCCTACATGGGCCTTCAGCCGGGCACGCCGATCCGGGATATTCCGATTGATGTCGTTTTTATCGGTTCGTGCACCAACTCCCGTTTCAGCGATCTTCGCCAGGCGGCGGAGGTGGTGCGCGGGCATCACGTGCATCAGGGCGTGCGTGCGCTTGTCGTTCCCGGATCTCAGGAAATCAAGAAGCAGGCCGAAGAGGCGGGACTGGATCAGATCTTTATTGACGCAGGATTCGAGTGGCGCCAGTCCGGATGCAGCATGTGCCTGGCGATGAACGACGATGTGGTTCCGGCGGGGAAGCGCTGTGCGTCAACATCGAACCGGAACTTTGAAGGACGTCAGGGTGCCGGATCGCGGACCCACTTGGTCAGCCCGGCCATGGCCGCAGCGGCAGCGATTGCCGGTCATTTTGCCGATGTCCGGGAATTTGCAGGAGTCAGATAACGGGAGGAGAAAATAATGGAACCATTTCAGACTTTTGAAGGGCTCGTCTGTCCGATGGACCGTCCGAATGTCGATACCGATCAGATTATTCCAAAGCAATTTCTGAAACGGGTGGAGCGCCAGGGCTTTGGCAAGTTTCTGTTTTACAACTGGCGTTTTGATAAAGAGGGACGGAAAAATCCTGATTTTATCCTGAATCAGCCGAAATACGCCGACACGTCAATCCTCGTTGCCCGCGACAATTTTGGCTGCGGCTCGTCACGGGAACATGCGCCGTGGGCTTTACAGGATTACGGTTTTAAAGTGATTATCGCGCCGAGTTTTGCCGATATCTTTTACAACAACTGTCAGAAGAACGGAATCCTTGCTGTGACCCTGGCGCCCGATCTGGTCGACCGGCTGATTAAAGCCGCTGAGCAGCGCACATTATTCTTGACTGTGAATCTCGGGCAGCAGTCGATCACGGGCGGCGACTTTGCCGTGAACTTCAGCATAGATCCTTACCAGAAGGAGATGCTGCTCAAAGGAATGGACGAGATCGCTGTCACTTTGACACACGAAGACGCGATTGCTGCTTATGAAAAAAAAGTCATATGATGATTTAGAAGGAAAAGGCCGGCGGTCCAGGGATCGCCGGCCTTTTTTTCGGGAGGGATTCATTTCCTTTTCGGGACCGAAACATTTGGACAATGGGCTCTGGAGGAAGAAGCCGCGAAAAGTTCGTCCGATCGGAAGGCGGCCGCTCAGATTGAACAATTCCCCCGGCTATCGGTGAAACCCTCTCCTGCTGGATCATATTGATGTCCTGGTTGACGGTCCTTTTGAATTAGACAAACGAAATTTGAAACTGAAACTTCGCGGATCGGAAAACCAGCGGGTCATTAACATGAAAAAAACCATACAGGCAGACAAAATAGTTCTACAGTTACATTAAACTTGTCTGGCGTAAGGAGGCTTTTTTTGACTTTAAGAAAGTACAAAACGATTGAGAAAGGGCTCAGAAAAACCAGGCCTTCGGCAGCGTCTGTTGCCGGCCAGTAATTTTTTCTTTATATCAGCGATAGATCGTCCGGGCAGGTTTAATGAGCAAATGTAAGGTGCACCATTAAAAAAATATAACCGCTATAATATGTGAAAAATTTAACATGCAAATTGACTATTTAGTGTTATAACCAATATGTAAGCGCATACAAATACATGGAGGCGAAGCAAATGTAAGGGTCTTTGTTTCAACCGATAAAAATAGGTAAAGTGGAAGTGAATGGCTCCGATGGGCGCATTTGGTTTGGTGGACAATGAAGGATGTTACAGCCAGCGGCAATAGATTACTATGTTGAACGGGTGAAAGGCGGAACGGGTTTAATTATTACGAGTATCACCAAAGTTTGGAGATGTTCACCAATGGGTGCGGGCTTGATTCTCAAGGGTTGCCCCTCAACCTCACAACTTCAAGGAGATACCCTAAAATGTTGTTAGTTATAACAACATTTCATTGCTGGTACAACGCTACCCGCAATCACTTGATTCCCCAGTCAGTAATACATGAGTAACAATATGTTTTTAGTGTTTTATAATAATCATTAATCTATGAGAAAGGAAGTATCCGTTCTTATGGTACTGAAAACTTTCAAAGCTACAGTTAATCGAAAGAATGGTTTAGCTGTAGAAGCTGTCACGAGAAATTTCAAAATTAATATTGATGAGCCAAAAGAACTCGGAGGAACAAATACGGGTATGAATCCCGTTGAACTTCTGTTGAACAGTTTAGGAGCATGCCAGGCCATAGCACTTACGACATTCGCAAAAAAATATGGCGTCCATCTTGAACATATTCGAGTAGAACTGGAAGGGGATCTTGATACAGAAGGGTTCCTGGGCAAGGCTGATGTCAGGCCCGGCTTTCAGGACATCCGGCTTAAACTATACCTTAAGACAGATACCGCAGAGGATAAGGTCAACAAATTGATTGATTACGTCCAAAGTCATTGCCCTGTTGCTGACAGTATTGGACGTAGTGTAAAAATAGAACCCCCCAAAATAGCAGTCGAAAAATGAAAAAGCAATGAAGATCACTGATAGAAAGTCATTGCGACAGCCCGGCATATTGGATGAAACATAGTTTACAGATTTTTCCTCAAAATACGGAAGGTAGCAGGGAAGTGTGAGGTGAAGGTCCGGCGGCCTTCACCTCGCACTTAAATTTTCCGGGTTTTTAAAGCGGTTCGCAAACTGTCCAAGGAAAGGAAGGACCCCGGCGGATCAGTAGAATGAAAACCACCCTTCTTTAAAGAGATCGAACACGTTTTATTTCACGCCTTATATCAGACGTTCCACATTCAGGATTCACAGCGGCCCAGTCCATGATACAATAAAGGAAATCACGTATAAGGAGCACACTTATGCCGTTTGATACGCATAATCATACACAGTTCTCGTTTGATGCGGATATGCAGCTTGAAGAAGCACGGAACAAAGCCGCTCAGCAGGGCCTGAACCTGATTCTGACGGAGCATTATGATCTGAATGAGCGTCAGGAAGACGGGTCGCCCGTCACTTTTCCGATTGAAGACTATTTCAGCACCTACGCTCCGTACCGGGGAGATCACCTGCTGCTCGGGATCGAACTCGGGCTGGATGATCGCGACAGTTATATCAAGCGCAACCGGGAAATTGCTGAACATCATCCGTTCGACATGGTCATCGGATCGGTCCACAATATCCGCGACTATGATATATGTTCCGACGAGAGCAGAAATTTTCTCTCCAAGCCGGATTTTTTTGCCCATTATCTCATCTATGCCGAGCACACCATTCATAAAAATCCCTATATCGACACATTCGCGCATATCGATTACCCGTGCCGCTACCTCAGCTATTCGGACAACGTTCTGCGTTACGGGGATTTTCCTGTTCTGATCGATAACTTTCTGTATGCCCTGATTCACCGGGACATTTGTCTTGAAATCAATCTGCGTCTGCTTGATCAGGAGGCTTTCCGCTCGGGCTTTTCCGGGATCGCCCGCCGTTATCAGGAACTCGGAGGAAAGTATGTGACCATCGGCGGGGACAATCATACGCCGGAAACCATTGGGGAAAAATATAAGCTCGGCCGGGATTTGGCCCGCGCATGCGGGCTTCAGCCGGTTTACTTTAAAAACCGGAAGAGGGTCATTGACGACTGAACACCGTTTTCATTTTGATGCAAAAAAGCTATAATGAGGAACAGAACACCCGGGATCGCCCGGAGAATATCGGGATGTGGTCTTTTGACCCAATTTGAAAAACTCAATGAAGAGAAAGTATTTAAAGACCCGGTCCACCGCTATATCCACGTACGGGAGCGGCTGATCTGGGATCTGATCGGCACACCTGAGTTTCAGCGACTGCGGCGGATCCGTCAGCTTGGCACAACCTTTCTGACTTTTCACGGAGCAGAACACAGCCGTTTCGGCCATTCACTTGGTGTTTATGAGATTGCCCGGCGCGTAATCGGTATTTTCAAAAATAGAGGCGACTGGGATGACGGCGAGACCATGATTGCACTCTGCGCCGCACTTCTGCACGACGTCGGCCACGGCCCGTTTTCCCATTCCTTTGAAAAGGTCTTCGGAACCAACCATGAACAGTTCACACAGGCGATCATTCTCGGGGACACGGAAATTCACCGCCTGCTCGAAGGGGCAGAAGGCGGCCTTCCGGAGAAGGTGGCTGATGTGATTGGTCATACGTATAAAAACCGGATGGTCGTCAGTCTGATTTCCAGCCAGATTGATGCTGACCGGATGGATTATCTCCTGCGGGATGCCTATTTTACCGGTGTCAGCTACGGACACTTTGATATGGAGCGGATCTGGCGGGTCATGCGGCCGGGAGACAGTCAGATTGTCTTTAAATCGAGCGGGATGCACGCGGTGGAGGACTATATCATGAGCCGCTATCAGATGTACTGGCAGGTCTACTTTCACCCGGTGACGCGCAGTGCGGAAGTCATTCTGACGAAGATTCTCCATCGGGCCAGAATACTGTATCAAAAGGGATTTCAGTTCAAACATGTTCCCGTTCCGCTGATTTCACTTTTTGAAGGGCACATGACGCTCCGTGATTATCTCAGACTTGATGAGTCGGTGATGATGTATTATTTTCAGGTCTGGCAGGATGAGGCGGATCCGATACTCAGTGACCTCTGCAGCCGTTTTATGAACCGGCGTCTGTTCAAATATGTCCAGCTGTCCAAAGACAGTTTGTCCGCTGGTGAAGAACTGACTGAGGCGTTTCGGGCGGCAGGTATTGATCCGGAATATTATCTCGAAGTCGATTCTTCATCAGACTGTCCGTATGACTTTTACCGCCCGGGAAAAGAAGAAGAACGCCTTCCAATCCAGCTGCTGATGCCGGACGGGAGCCTGCATGAGCTCTCCCGTGAATCGGAAGTCGTACGCGCAATCACGGGGAAAGGCGGACGGATCATAAACTATATTATCCGAAAGACAGAGTGCTCGCTCTGCCGGATTCCGCCTGGAAAAAGAAAATCTGCGGACTTTTACATATCTGAAAGCGCCGGAGACGTATCCTGGACTTTCAGGATCAATGAATCAGACAGGTGATTTTGGGGGAATGAACAATGTTGGAAGATCATGCGAAAATTGCTGCCCTGATTGATCAGGCGGGTGTGATGCCCGGTCGTAAAAAATTGCAGAAAATCGTTTACATATTGCAGAAACTGGGTTTCCCATTTTACGAAACCTATCATTTTCAATTTTACGGCCCCTATTCGGACGAGCTGTCCATGCAGCTGGAGGAACTGTGCGACTTCGGATTCGTCCTTGAGGAAGGTCGATCAGGCAGCGAGTCAACGCCCGGCTATCGTCTGTCCGAGGCAGGGGAAGGGTTTCTGTATCACTATAAGCACATTCTTCCGGATGTGAAAGACGATGTGGAAAAACTGGTTTCCGAGCGTACGGATTTTCTGGAACTCGTATCCACACTTCTTTATTTTGACCACCTGCCCCGGAAACGTGCGGCGGAAAAAGCGCGTACCGTCATCGGGGCATCCGGACCGGAAGAGGTCAATTGCGCCTATACGTATATTTCAGAGCTCTATGCTGAATGCCAGGCCAGTCCTCAGGCATCGGGACTGACGGGTCATTCATTCTGACCGGAATCATGATGACCCTGTCTGTCAGGTGCGCTTCATCGTGATTTTTTGGTTACGGTGTGCATCGCCTGCTGCAGCTCACAGGCGAGTTGACGACGCCCGCTAAAAGGGGACATCCTTCACTTTTTGCATCACGCGCTGTTCCATTTGTGGTAATAGAAAATCAGGACGGCGATGCCGCCTATAACAACGAAAGCGAAAACGACACCTGTCAGTACGTGGATAAAGTGGAGGGAAAAGGGAAGAAGACAGGCAAGGATGCCTGTCAGAATAAAGAATCGTCCGGCTGCCCGGGCGAGTTTATGCCGATCGCCGTGGAATTGTTTTTCATTGAAAAAAGTCAGCAGCTGCAGCTCTTCTTTCTTCCAGATCACAAGTCCGAAGAAAATCAGATAAGCGGCTGCAAGGGTGCAGATGAACAGTCCGGCAACAAGCAATGAAAGCGCCTCCTCAGGAACATATATCTTCCATCTTATGAATAAAGGTATTTTTCAGCCTGCGGGCCAGGTTAAGCCCCGTTTCTCCCCTCTGAAAACGTGTGATCAGGCGCTCAGCATAGCGCTTTTGCGGATTACGCCACCGCTTTTTCGCCACGTCCAGAGCGTGGAGATAACCTTCAGGAAGCGTCAGACTTCGGGCAAAGCTGCCAAGTCGCTCAAATACCCGGTCGATTTCGCTCTTCAAGGGTTCACTTACGTCCATCAGTGCCGCCTGATCAGCCAGTGCATCTGCTTTTTTCTGAGCATCCTGATCAAAAGCTTCGTCCTCCGCATTGGCCGCCCATATGAGAAAAAGATGCATCAGATAGAGATCATCCAGACTGATACCGGACGGGTAAAAGGGATTCAGGTCCGGGATGCGCAGTTCGATTCGTGTGGCCTCAGGTTCCTCATCCGGATTTTCGAACCCTCTGCCCTTGATCCGAACCTGATGATACAGTTCACGCGGCCCCTCAATTTTTCCTTCTCTGATTGCCTCCAAAAGAGAGGCGAGATAAGCTTTGGCATCGCTGTAATCGGGATGGATCACTTCAGTATTTCGATACCCGTGCGCGCTCAGGCGGACAGACCGGTACATCGCGTCAGGCTTCCGCCCGGGACTTGCCGCCAGCAGATGGATAAGAAAGAACCGGTAACGCATCGCCTGCGCGGCCAGATGCAGATAGAAATGGTTTTTCTCACCGGCCGTTTTACCGGAAAGTCCGTCAAAGGAGCAGTTAAAATGCAGACCGCAGTATAATTGTTTGTAGCGCCCGTATTTTTTTGCCAGGTAATACCGGTAGTCGGTTTTATCCCGTCCTTCCGGTCCGAAGTTGGCCACAGGAATCTGATTTTCCGGTGGGAGTTCGGCAGGCGGGTTACTGAGCGGCCAGAGCAGTTCCGGGCCGAGACCGCGACAGACCTTCTGCGTGAGGCAGTCCAGCTGCGACTGGGCCTCATGCAGGGAAGAGGTGACGGGTGTCACCAGTTCCAGCTGGCTCTCGGAAAAATCGGTCGTAATTTGGGGATGGGTCAGTTTATTACCAAACGCACGGGGATGCGGAGTCAGTGCCAGTGTTCCGTCGGGATTGATCCTCAGATTTTCCCGTTCCAGTCCAAAATGTCCCTGCCATGGCGCAATACAATCGGTCTGACAATCAGCGGACATGCGTCATCACCCCTTAACTTATCGTTTGTTAATCTGAGTGTATCGGAATGTCTGCCGGAATTCAATGATCGTGATTCGGGTTGGCTCGTTTTCACGGAACAGCAGCGCCCCGGGCAAAAAAATGAACGCTTCGTCTTTATGACAGAGCGTTCATCCTTTTCATTGATCCAGTTCTTCCATATGATTCAGGAGCCGCTTCAACGCCTTCAGTTCATCAAGCGTCAGGGTGATACCCTTACCCATCTTCTGCCCGTCCGGTGCCCAGTCGCGAAGATCATATTTCGGCGGGCGTCCGTTCCAGCTGATCACATTCAGCTGCTTTTCCCAGCCTTTCGGTGACTGAGATACGGTCCCGATATTTTTTACAATGTTATAGTCGATACCTGCCATACATTTCCCTCCTGCTGATGTCTGACTGCGTGCCGCTCAGGCGACGACGAAATGCTCATGGAACCAGGAATCTCCGGTCAGAATATCTGTGCCGTCGGCGATAACGTGCGGCTCGCCTTCCTCGTCCTGAGTCAGCAGATGCCCTTCGCCGTCCTGATCTGCCATATAAAAATGATCTTTTCTGAACAGGAGCCTTTCCTCGAGCAGATCCATGGCAGGGCTTCCTGTTTCCCCGTAAACATTTTTAATGCATCGGATCAAAATCATCTTCAGTGAATCCCCCAGACAGATTGATTGCTAATACAAGAATAAGCGTTGACGGGCTGTTTGGCAATGGTTCAGGCTTTTTTGCGAATGTGACCGGACAGGCCGTTTGCCGGCAGCCATAAAACAGACCCCGGTCAGGCATACGCCACGCGCCAGGAATAAATCTCAGAATCTGCTGAAAAGGGTTCAAAAGAACCGGGATTATCGATATAATGATGATTAATGCTGGTGATGGTTTATTTTTACATAAAAGGAATATCCGGTAAATACATAATGAATATCTGGCCATCGATATTCGCAAGGGGAAGGCAGGTGATCTCTTTGTCCAAAATGCGGTGATCCGGTTGATGGAAAATGGCGGTGCCGATTTCTGGAGGATCATTCAGGAAAGTCTGAAGGCTGATTAAAGAAGACTCAGCTGAATAAGTACGTTGATCATTGGATGTTAAAACAGAAAAGAGGTAAGAACAATGGCTGAAAATTTTTGCCGTAACTGCGGCTCAAAATGTGAACCGGGTCAGAAGTTCTGTACCCGTTGCGGACAAAGACTCGCTGAACCGGCTGAAACAGTGACAACCGGTCGGGCTGCCCGCTCAGAAGATCAGAGTCGTTCTGTTACAGAATTTGTGAAGAGAAACCGGAAATGGATCATCCCCTGCGTCATTCTTGCGGTAGTCGCCTTTTTCTTCTTCCGCCAGATGCCGGATAACAGTCCGTCCGGTGTGACCGGACAATTTCTTGAATATGCCAGAGCCGGTAAATATAATGATGCAGAAAAGCAGATTGCGGAAATAACGATTCTTGATCTTAAGGATAACAATCAATACAGTAGAGAAAAAATGACTGCGACACTGTACGAACTCGTTCATGAGGGGACAGCCGAGATCAAAAATATCCGTATTGTCCGCGAGCAGAAATCATCTGATACGAAATATGCCGGTGTCCTGGCTGCCCTCACCTTTGATGATGGGACAAAAAGGCAGCTGGGCTTTGAATTGATAAAAGAAAAAGGAAAGTGGAAGATCGATCATTTTAGTATCAGCAGATGAGAAAAAGAAGGATCGTCATGCTGCCGGCAGCCTGTGCCGGCTTTTTTTGCTGTTACCCGGAAGTATCTCGAGGGTATCTCTAATGCGGTTGAGCCGGTAAATATGATAAAATGAGACTGATTAAAGTGTGAGCTATATCACTTTTGAGAGGGTGAACGGAGTGGATATTTTCAGTCAGGATCCGAAAAAATCGGGATTTAATATTATAAAAGGCGACGCGACAAAGGGTCATGGCGGGTTCGGTGCGGGACTGGTCAATCTCGATAATATGTCGCCGGTGATCATCGATGTCGAAGCGGGGACGGCACGGGTTGATATGGGCGCACTGCACGCCCGCAGTGATGTCGAGCGAAGGATCCGTTTCACGGGCGATAAGGCCGATCTGCAGGGCGGCGGGAAAAAATACTGGCTGATCTGGGTCAATACAGAAGTGACAAAAGACGGCCCGCACTACGAGGGTGCCGCTGCAGCAGAAATGATCATTAACCGCGAGATCAGACGCGGCTATAAGCTCCTCGCTGACCATGTGAACAAAATGGGCCAGGCGTTGAAAGGAAAAGTCGTCCTGGATGAAATGGATACCCCTTCAAAAAAAGTACTGCGAACCTTCCTCGAGAAGATTGATCCCGGACAATGGGCACGTGCCAACCCCGAACTGAAAGCGCATCTGGGCAATTAAAAATGTAGGACCCTTCCTGAAAAAGAGGCTTTCCTGTCCGGAAAGCCTCAATCAAAGGTAGTTGCCCCCCCATCTGGTGACCGCAGCGCGCAGTGTGTGCGTGCGTGGCTGAAAAGCTGTGAGGACCGGCTGAATTCATGAGCACACTGGCTGAATCATTGCATGGATCGGCTGAAAACGTGCGTGATCCGGCTGAATCCATCAGCACACTGGCTGAAAAACCGGGTGAACTGGCTGAATCATCATGAGTATACCGGCTAAAAACCTGCGTGGCTGAAAAACTGTGAGGACTGGCTGAATTCATGAGCACACTGGCTGAATCACTGCATGGATCGGCTGAAAACCTGCGTGATCCGGCTGAATTCATAGGCACACTGGCTGAAAAACCGTGTGAACTGGCTGAATCATCATGAGTATACCGGCTAAAAACCTGCGTGGCTGAATTCATGAGCATACCGGCTGAATTCATGAGCGTACTGGCTGAAAAACCACGGTAGTCGGCTGAATCATCGCGTGATCCGGCTGAATTCATGAGCATATCGGCTGAAAAACCGGACAAATCGGCTGAATCCCGCCCAACCGCCCCAACGCCCCAAAACGCAGCGCGCCTCTGCACCGGGCCAGTATTCTGTTATTCCGGCGCATCGCGCATGCCTGTTCAGCGCCACCACTGGAACAGATGCTCAAATAAGCTTTTTTTCTCCACTTTTTTCTTCTTTCCCTGTTCTTTGTGGCGCTCCTTGCCGTCGCAATAGGTTGTCGGTTCTGTACCTTTGACAAACCAGGTAGGCCGGCCGGGGCATGTCCCGCCGGCACGTAATCCGGTTTTTGGATCGATGCTGACGCTGACGACGCCCTTGGGCGGATCGAAACTGTTCCGCGGCTGGCCATCCAGCGCGCTCTGCATGAAATGCGACCAGATGTCTTTGGCATAACCGGTTTCCGGATAGGTGCTGATCGTTTTCCCCTTGTCATAGCCGACCCAGACCGCACTGACCAGCTCCGGCGTGAATCCGGCCATCCAGCTGTCGGAAGAGGTCGACCCGGTTTTTGCGGCGATTTTATGTGTCAGCTGCCCGGCCACCTGCGCGCCGGTCACTTTCGTATAGCCGTTGAGCCGCTTATCGAAAATTCCGGTCATCATCTGTGACAGAACAAAAGAAGTCTGACGGTTCAGTACCTGCCTGTGTTCCGGCAGCCAGGCATAGAGCACCTTTCCTTCCCGGTCGGTCACTTTGGTCACAAGTGCCGGCCGGATCCGCGCTCCTTCATTTGCCAGAGTGGCATAGGACCGTGCCATCTCGATGACACTGACCGGCCGGGATCCGAGTGCGAGCGACGGGATGGCGGCGAGCGGACTGGTGATACCCGCACGCCGGGCGGCGGCAATCATTTTTTCCATACCGATCGCAAGGTGCGTTTTTACAGCAAAAACATTATCGGACAGCGCGAGGGCCTGAGCCATCGTGATCGGCCCATTCGCATAATACCCGCCAAAGTTGTCCGGCGCATACGTTCTCCGCCCGTCATCGTATGTAAAGGATGTCGGCTCACTCTTCAGCAGTGTAGCCGGAGTAAACCCGTTCCGCAGTGCCGCATAATAGAGAAACGGTTTCATTGCAGACCCTGGTGTCCGTCTGGCGGTTACCGCGCGGTTAAATGGACTCTCTTTATAGTGACGCCCTCCTACCATGGCCACGACCCCGCCTGTTTTCGGATCCATGGCAATGAGTGCCGTCTGGATCGCCGATTGCTCCGGAATGGTTTTCTTAACCCAGTATTCGGCCGATTGCTGCGTCTCTGCATCGAGCGTCGTATAGACGTTCAGCCCGCCTGAATCGAGTTCTTTCGTCGTAAAATGCAGTTTCTCAGTCAACTCTTTACGTACGGCATCCTGGAAATAAGGGGCTGGTCGATCAGCCGGTTTCCGTTCACCATCCGCCAGATGCAGATCCGCCCGATAGGCGGCATCTGCCCGTTCTTTAGAGAGGAATCCGCTGTCGACCATCGTCTTCAGCACCACGCGCTGCCGTTCTTTTGCTTTGTGATAATTGAGAAAAGGGGAAAAGACGCCCGGCCCGTTCGGAATTCCGGCGATCATACTGGATTCGGCAAGCGAGAGATCCCCCGCTTTTTTATTAAAATAGATTTTCGCAGCGGCTTCGATGCCATAGGCCCCGTGCCCATAATAGATTGTGTTCAGGTACCCTTCGAGAATTTTCTTTTTCGGCTCATTCATTTCAAGACGGAGGGTGTAAAAAACTTCAGCGACTTTGCGCAGCCACGTTTTTTCATTCGTCAGGAACAGGTTCTTCGCATATTGCATCGTAATGGTGCTCGCTCCCTGTTTCTTGGACAGGGTACGCAGATCGATCAGTGCCGAGGCGGCAATACGCTTCAGATCGAACCCGTTATGGTGAAAAAAGTGCCGGTCTTCAATGGCCAGAGTCGCCAGTTTCACCGATGGCGACATACGGTCGATTGCTACCCATTGCCGGTTAGCGCTCTCCCATTTGCCAATCAGTTTGCCGCGATTGTCATAAAATGTCGCCGGAGCCGAGGCGGGAAAATCCATCGGCCCTGCCAGTTTCGCAGCAAGAACAAGGAGACCGGCCGCAGCAAGTGTGGCGCAGATCACTGCACCGCCAAGCTGCGCCAGGCGAAACGCCGGACTTCTTTTCCGTACCCAGGAGATAAAACGCATCGGCAGCACCTCCTCATGGACTATTCTGCTATCCAGTATGGTTCAGCCCCCCTTTTTATAAACATGGTCTGGAAAACGCATCAGCAGGTAAAAATGATGAAGGCGGCCGGCCACAGGTCTTTTTAACAGATTTATGCGAAAAAAGGCGGATTAGCCTTGCCCGGAGCTGTCCAATATTTTATAGTTATATGAGTATGGAAAAGTGCGGTTTTATTTCGCAGGAGGCCAGAGCGTGACGTCTCAAGAGATTGAAATTGAATGGGTCAGCCGGATACCCGGCAGCCGCAGCCCGCTTCGCATGTCGCTTCGTGGCCGGCTGAAAGAGGGAACGGATGGCTTTTATCTGACATACCGTGCAGAAGGCGCTTCACAATATATCATTAAGTTTACGAAGGGTGAAGCACTGATCAGGCGCAGAGGTCAGTATCCGCTGAGGCAGCCGCTGAAGCTTGGAAAAAGCCTGCACGGGAAGCTTGGGACACCGTCTGGCAACCTGGCTACGGAAGCGGCTGCTGAAAGCATCACGGCGACCTGGAGTCCGGAGTCCGGATCCGGCGCAGCCGGTCTGGTCTACCGGCTGAACATTCAGGGAGAAGATGCCGGGACCTTCCGGATCACATGGAGCTTTATGCGATTATAATGTTTCAGGCTGACTGGAGCGGAAGGGCGCGGGACGCCTGCAGGCAGCGAGCCGGGGCTCTGGAATCCATATATTGGAAGCCTACAAATCGGCCGCGGAAAATAGGCAATGAAAAGTAGCAGAAGTGATAAAGACAGCCCGCCGTCTGAGGCGGTTCTGTATGTATTTTTTGGAGGGTAAAACATGGCAATTGTCGAACAGGTCAAAGAACAATTGAAAGAAGAAATAAAACAGGCCGTGCTGAAAGCAGGCCTTGCATCTGAAGAGCAGATTCCGGACATCGTGCTGGAAGTGCCAAAGGATAAAGCACACGGCGATTTTGCGACGAATATGGCGATGCAGCTGGCCCGGATCGCCAAGATGGCACCACGAAAAATCGCCGGCGAACTGGTCGCCCATTTTGACAGGAAGAAAGGCCATATCCGCAAAATTGAGGTGGCAGGGCCGGGCTTTATCAACTTTTTCCTTGATAATCAGTATCTGACGGATCTGATTCCGGCGATTATCAAAGCGGGGGATGCCTACGGCGCTTCGGGCAGCGGTGGCGGTGAGAAAGTGCTTGTTGAGTTTGTTTCGGCGAACCCGACCGGCAGCCTGCATCTCGGTCATGCGCGCGGCGCGGCGGTCGGTGATACGCTCTGTAAACTGCTGAACAAAGCCGGCTACAGGGCCAGTGCGGAATACTATATTAATGATGGTGGCAATCAGATCACGAATCTCGCTGTTTCTCTTGAGGCACGCTACCTGCAGGCGCTTGGGAAAAATGCCGAAATTCCTGAAAACGGCTACCATGGCAGGGATATAATCGAACTCGCCGATCAGCTCGTGGAGAAATATGGCGGCACGCTTGAAGCAAAACCGAAAGAAGAACGCCTGCGTTTCTTCCGCAACTTTGGTGTGGATCATCTGATGCGGGGCATCAGGAAGGATCTGGCCGACTTCCGGGTGACGTTCGATCGCTGGTATTCGGAGCGTTCACTGTATGAAACACACAAAGTTGAAGCGGCACTGGACATGCTGAAGGATAAAGGGGAAACATTTGAAAAGGACAATGCCGTCTGGCTGAAGACCTCGGAACACGGAGACGACAAAGACCGCGTGCTGATTAAATCAGACGGTACCTATACCTACTTTACCCCGGATATTTCCTATCATAAAGATAAGTTTGACCGCGGGTTTGACCGCCTGATCGACGTACTCGGTGCCGATCACCACGGGTATGTCCCGAGAATGAAGGCCGCGCTGGCCGAACTTGGCTATGATCCCGATAAGCTGAATGTACAGATTATTCAGCTCGTCAACCTGTTTAAGAACGGGGAAAAGGTTAAGATGAGCAAGCGAACCGGTAAAGCGGTAACGATGCGTGAACTGATGGAAGACGTCGGCGTCGATGCCGCACGTTATTTCTTTGCCATGCGGAGTGCGGACACGCATCTGGACTTTGATCTGGATCTTGCAATTTCCCGTTCCAACGAAAATCCGGTTTATTATGTTCAGTATGCTTTTGCAAGAATCACGAGTATGTTGAAACGGGCGGAAGCCCTCGATACAAAGCCCTCTGAGTCGATCGATCTGAGCTTACTGTCCGGCGAAAAGGAAATTGATCTGCTGAAGCAGCTCGGTGAGTTCCCGTCGGTGGTTGCGGGCAGTGCGGCAAAACTTGCGATTCAGCATATCCCGTCGTATCTGTTTGATCTCGCATCGAAACTTCACAGCTTTTATAATGCGGAAAAAGTACTTGATGAGACGAACATGCCGCTCAGTAAAGCTCGTGTCGCTCTGATGAAGGCCGTGCGGATAACATTAAAAAATGGTATGGATCTGATCGGTGTTCATGCGCCGGATCAAATGTAATCTGAAAAAATCCGGCGTTCCCTCGAAACTGTGGGAACGCCGGATTTTCTATTTCACAGGAAAAAACTGAACCAGGCGGAACAGATGGTTTTCAGTTTCTCGATTGGTGAACGGTTCCGTACCTTTGCGGCGTCCACCTCTACCGAAAAGTTGCGGATCTCCCGCTGCAGCTGATCGAGAACATTGCGGACAATCACCGGATCGTCGGTAAATCCGGACAGTTCATCATTCAGGAAAAAGCTCCGCTGGTCGAAATTTGTGGTACCGATATAGGCCAGCTTTCGATCGACAACAAAGGCTTTGGAATGGAAAAAGCCCTGATAAAAATGAAAGAGTCCGGCTCCTTTTTCAATAAGTGGCTGAAGGTAGTGGAAAGATGCCGGCCGGACCAGTGCATGATCCCGTTTCATCGGTAATAATATCGTCAGTTTTACGCCATGCTCAAGGCGATCCATGAGTACGTCCATCAGTTTCCGACTCGGGATAAAGTAAGGGGAACCGATTATAATCGACTCGCGCGCGGCTGCCAGCTTTTCAGCAAAAATCGTTTCAATCTGCTTCCCGTCTGTTGCAATCAGAACCAGCTTCGACGGTCCTTTTTCATGTTTGGGGAAGAAAGCGCGCCGGTCCGCTACGCTGCCGCCTGAACGGCGCCAGTCTTCGAGAAACCGGCGCTGCAGTTCAGCCACACTCTCTCCCACAACTTTCAGATGGTTATCATGCCATGGCCCCTTCTCAGGAGTCTGGCCGAGGTAGTCACGACTGACATTGAAACCGCCGAAATAACCGACCCTGCCGTCAATGACCGCTATCTTACGGTGATTGCGCCGGTTCAGCGCGTAAACGGTGAAGGGAAATCCGACTTTGCCGGAGAAGGCCAGCTGAACCCCGGCACGTGCCAGTTCCGCCTTTTTGGACCGCAGTTTGAAAGCCGCAAGGAAGTCAACAAGCAGCCGAACCTCAACGCCTTCTGCCGCTTTCTTCTTCAGCAGGTCCAGCCATTGCCTGCCGACGTTGTCTGCCTCAAAAATAAAGAAAGATAAATGGATATGATCTTTCGCTTCACTGATTTCCCGAAGCATGTCATGGAACAGTTCCCGCCCCTGTGTAAAGTAAAGCAGCCGGTTCTGTCCTGATACTGCTTTCCGTTCCGGGAGTTTCGGATGTCTGACCTTCAGGCCGGTGACAATGTCAAGTAATGCGCCGGCAATCAGCAGCAGAATAATCAGCAGAATAGTTATACCGGTCCAGAGCAGGTTCATGCGTATGTCCCCTTGTGTTTCCGGAAGCCTTTCCGGAGAGTGTATACTCATAATATATCCTGATTTCAGTAATGTATAGATTTCCGGCGCATTTCATTCAGATCGGCTGATTAGGCGGGTCCGGCTGAAACAGACGGAGGAACAGCTGAATGAAGGGGCCCGGCCGGATAACTGATGCCTACCTGAAGAAAAACGAAGTCGCAGGCGCTGCAGCTTTGTTGTCCTCTTTTTCCCAAAAAAACCGGTCCCGAAAGGCACTGATAGCCCTTTTTTACCCGAATGCGTTACCAGATCACGACCGCAATCAGCGTCGATACGATTAACCCGGCCATCACCGGGATGAAATTTTTTCTGACGAGGTCAACAGGCGAGACGCGGCAGAATGCAGCAATGGCAACAAGCGATGACCAGGCAACAATCGTGCCGCCCCCGCTCCAGATGGCTCCCATCTGACCCACAGCCGCAAGAGCCGTTCCGTCAATCTGTGTGGTGGCCAGGGCGGCGGACAGTCCGCCGACCAGCGGCAGACCGGAGAAGCCGGAACCGTCCAGTCCGGTAATGAGACCCACAATCAGAATGACTGCGGCAACAAGAAATCCGCTTTGCGGGATATTATCCTGAACGGATTGTATAAGATCAAAGAGAAAGTCCGGAGCTTCCTGCGTATTCGATAAGATCTTGCCTGAGAAATCCGAACTGCCGAGGAGAAAGAATCCCGAGATCGGGATGACAGGTCCCATGGCCCGGAAGGAGAAAATAAATCCATCCGTCAGGTGCTGGCTGATTTTGTCAAACGCATCTATACCCCAGACCGGTATGCAGGTCAGGATCAGCAGAATCACCGCAACACCGCCGATAAAGGCTGCACCTTCTCCCCCTTCCATGCTGCTGCCTGAGTTCGGCAACAGTTTTGTCGCAAACATGTAGCACATAATGGCAAGCAGGGTCAGGGGAACAAGGATGGCAAAAATCCGCGACCATTTTTCTTTTCCTGAAGGGATTACGGAGGGGCCACTGCCTTTACGAGCGCCCGGACCATGGATATCGGCCGGTTCATCGACGGTATGCTGCTGACCGGCGGGCTGGATGCTCTTGCGGAACATCAGGTAAGCGGTCAGCAGGGCAACCGCACCTGTAATCAGCGACAGAATCATCGCCCGGTCAGCCACCAGGCTAACGTCCAGCCCCGCCGATTTTGCGGTCAGCGCCGGTGCGGCCTGCATGATATAATCAGAAGACAGGGCCATGCCCTGGCCGGCGATTGAAACAGTCATCGCTACTGCCATCCGGGGCAGCCCGGCTTTCACCGCAGCAGGAAGCAGCAACGTGCAAATCAGCGGGACAGCCGGTGTCGGCCAGAAGAAAAGAGAGATCATATAGGTTGCAATGATCAGCATCAGAAAGGACAAATGGCCGTTCTTCATCACTTTTCGGATGGGAGCAATCATCTTCTGATCTGCCCCCAGGTCCCCGAGAGACTTTAGCAAGGCCATCATCAGTGTGATAATCAGAAAGATGTGGAACAGCTCCTGCGCGGCCACCAGGCTGGCATTGAATGTGGCTTTCAACCCATCGATAACAGAGGAATGATAGACGGAGGCAACGAAAAAGGTCCCGATCAGGGTGGGCATAACAATTCCCCTGCGACAGATCATAATCACGATAATGACCAGGGTGGAAAGAGCATACAGCCAGTGGGTCAGTGATAATCCGGACATGTGAACAACCCTTTCTATTCAGATTGACACGCTTGCAACTGTCTGTGGTTTAAAGGACACGATCCTCTATGAAAGGGCGAGAGGGTCATGATATTTCAGATATCATATGCAGGAGATGGAAAAAAGGTCATTCGCCTGTTTGACAGGGCGCAAGAGCATTCACAGCGGGGAAAACGCTCACCTGCTGAGACCGGCAGAAAAAACCGGGGAAAACCGGATACCTGTTTTTCAGCCCCCGGGCTTGCTTTTCAAATAAATACGGATTATTGTATGTAGTGTATAACTTTTCACGCGCGGAGCCTGTATTCTTTACAGGAACCTGGCAGGTGCCCGGATGCGGGCAATGGACGAAAGAAAGGATGTTTTCAGTGGGAGAACATGTAGCTGAGAAGTCGAAAGTAGATCAACTGTATGATATATTGGCGGCAGCTAAAGAACCGAAAAGCTTTTATGAAATGACAGATCAGATTCTTAAAAGGGATGAAGTCGAGGCCGATCACGGTGAATCGCTCGCACGTCTGTACACAACGCTTACTTTGGACGGCCGGTTTCTGAATGTCGGACATAATTTATGGGCGCTGCGTAACTGGTATCCGATCGATCAGCGTGAAGACGATGTGGCCAAGACGCTGGGTGACGAACAGTACAAGAAGAATAAAATCGCTGAAGACGGATTCGATGACTACGATGAAGATAACGACGATGAAGATGAAGATGATTCTGATGATGTGGATGACACGGATGAAGAGGATTATGGTGATCAGGATGATGATGATGTCCGCCGGATCAAAAAAAATGCCATCGATATGAATAAGGATAACGAATAACCTCTCAGGTCCTTACAGAAACCGGAAAAAATCTACTTGATTCATCTGGTCAAGTTTGTTAGAATTGCAAAGGGCTAATTATAGACCGTTTTGGAAAAAGAGCGGGCCCTCCCGAAAAGGAGCGGCAGCGCTTTTCTTTTTTTATAGCTGTTGGAACGTACAGTAAAGGCAACTGAGGCTCAACCGCGATCTTTTTATACTTGATAAAAGGATCAATTTTTGTGGGAAAAAGTTCAGAAAACAAAGTCTCTGGCGTTGCCTGCGACTGACCAGTCGGCAGGATTTTCTTTAAATTTAATCATGATTTCATATATTATCCGGGTGCAAAGGCTTCGCCTGACCGAATGGTGTGATAAGGGGGATTTGTGAACGATGACAAAGTATATCTTTGTAACCGGCGGTGTGGTGTCATCGCTTGGGAAAGGAATTACGGCTGCTTCCCTTGGCCGGCTGCTGAAAAACAGGGGATTGAAAGTAACCATTCAGAAATTTGATCCATACATCAATGTCGATCCGGGCACGATGAGCCCGTATCAGCACGGCGAAGTATTCGTCACCGACGACGGAGCTGAGACGGACCTTGATCTTGGCCATTACGAGCGGTTCATCGACATTAATCTGAATAAAAACAGCAATGTGACAACAGGAAAAATTTATTCATCCGTATTGAAAAAGGAACGCCGCGGCGATTACCTCGGACGGACGGTGCAGGTTATCCCCCATATCACGAATGAAATCAAGGATCGCGTGTTTCGGGCCGGGAAGACCACCAATTCCGATGTTGTGATAACGGAAATCGGCGGTACGGTCGGCGATATCGAGAGCCTTCCGTTTCTTGAAGCCATCCGGCAGATCAAAAGTTCCGTTGGCGTCGACAATGTCCTTTATCTCCACTGTACGCTGATCCCGTATCTCAGAGCGGCCGGCGAAATGAAGACGAAGCCGACTCAGCACAGTGTAAAGGAACTGCGCAGCCTCGGTATTCAGCCGAATGTCATTGTCGTTCGTACGGAACTCCCGGTGCCGCAGGAAATGAAAGACAAAATCGCTCTTTTCTGCGACATTGACAAAGAAGCGGTGATCGAGGCACGGGATGCGGAAACGCTGTATGAGGTACCACTGCAGCTGCAGGAGCAGCATCTTGATGATATCGTCTGCGAAAAGCTTCATTTGCCGGCAGGTGATGCGAATATGACCGAATGGCATGATCTCGTTGACAAAGTGCTGCATCCGAAAAATGAGGTAAAAATCGGCCTTGTCGGGAAATATGTAGAACTTCAGGATGCCTATATCTCTGTCGTTGAAGCGCTCAAACACGGGGGATACAATTTTGATACCGAAGTGCATGTCACCTATATCAATTCAGAAGATCTGCTCCCGGATAATGTCGAGAGCCGTCTGAAGGATGTCAGCGGCATTATTGTTCCCGGCGGATTCGGCGATCGCGGCATCGAAGGCAAGATTCTTGCGATCAAATACGCGCGTGAGCACAAGGTTCCCTTCTTCGGCATCTGTCTCGGCATGCAGCTGGCTTCGATCGAATTTGCCCGCAACGTGCTGGGCCTGAGCGGTGCGGATTCAGCGGAATTCAATGCACATGCAGAAGATCCGATTATCGACCTTCTGCCGGAACAGCAGGATGTAGAAGATCTCGGCGGCACGCAGCGTCTCGGTCTCTATCCGTGCAAGCTTCGCAAGGGTACATTAGCCTATGGCGCTTACAACAAGGAAATCATCTACCAGCGGCATCGTCACCGCTATGAATTTAACAACCAGTACCGCAGTGCGATGAAGGAAAAAGGGATTGTCTTCTCAGGCCTCAGTCCTGATAATCGTCTCGTTGAAATGATTGAACTGAAGGGGCATCCGTGGTTCGTGGCCTGCCAGTTCCATCCGGAATTTAAATCGCGCCCGACGCGGCCGGAGCCGCTGTTCCGCGAATTTATTCATGCATCACTGAAAAACAAATAAAGGACAGATCAGTAAAGGGCCGGATGCTGTGCATCCGGTTTTTCTTTTTTCAACAGGCAGGAAAAGCAGGTTTCCGCGAAGAACCCTTTTAGAAGACAGACATGGCCGCCCAGGAATAGCATCAGGAGGGATCGAGATGGATCACGTTGATTCGGAACCATCCGGGGAAATATTGATTGTTGATGACGAGCCCGGCATTCGCCTTTTACTCAGCGAATGTATCAAAAAAGAAGGCTTCCGGCCGATTGTGGCTGGAAACGGCAGACAGGCCCTTGAAGTGGTCCGGAAACAGTATCCGGATCTGGTTCTGCTTGATATGAATATCCCGGGATAAATGGGGCAGACGCACTGAGGGAAATAAAAAGGATAAATTCCGACATTAAAGTGATGATTATGACGGCTTATACGGATAAAAAGATGATCAGTCAATTAATCGGAGAAGGGGCAATCACCTGTTTTACCAAACCGTTCGACCTTGCCGAACTGATGGCAGCGATCAGGCATGAAGTGACTCTGGCGTGAACCGGCTGATTGAGGTTCAGCCGGGGGCTTTTTTATGTTATACTATATAGGGTTATCAGCATCGTCCGAAACGCATTTTACTGATCAGACAGAGCTGTTCATGGGACCGGCACAGGTGATACATAAACCGGCTTTATGCCAGATGCACGCCTCCCCGGGGAAGAACAGGGGGATACGTGCAAAATGGGAAAGGAAAGTAGACAGATTATGGACAAATTACTTATTGAAGGCGGTCACCAGCTTACCGGGACCGTTCAGATAAGCGGTGCCAAAAACAGTGCGGTTGCACTGATTCCCGCCACCATTCTAGCCAATTCTCCGGTCACCATTGATCAGCTTCCGGATATATCAGATGTCCGTACGCTCTGCAGACTGCTTCGCGAAATTGGTGGGAAGATCTCTTTTCAGAATCATACGCTGACTGTCGATCCGCGTGACATGGTCGATATGCCTCTGCCCAACGGAGCCGTGAAAAAACTGCGCGCCTCCTACTATCTGATGGGAGCGATGCTTGGACGGTTCCACAAAGCAGTGATCGGATTGCCGGGCGGATGTAACCTTGGTCCGCGTCCGATCGACCAGCACATCAAGGGCTTTGAAGCGCTCGGCGCGAAAGTGACCAATGAGCGCGGGGCCATCTATCTCCGGGCGGAACGACTGCACGGTGCCCGGATCTACCTGGACGTCGTCAGTGTCGGTGCGACAATCAATATCATGCTTGCCGCTGTCTGCGCTGAAGGCAAAACGATTATCGAAAACGTGGCCAAGGAGCCTGAAATTATTGATGTAGCGACCCTTCTGACAAGTATGGGAGCGAAAATTAAGGGTGCCGGTACCGATGTCATACGTATAGAAGGCGTGCGTGAACTTCACGGATGCCGCCATATGATTATTCCCGACCGCATTGAAGCGGGCACCTTCATGATCATCGGTGCGGCAGTCGGTCGTGAACTGCTGATTGATAACGTCATCCCTCAGCATGTCGAATCTCTCACGGCGAAGCTCCGTGAAATGGGTGCGGACGTGCAGACCGGTGAGGACCAGATGCTCGTATCGAAAAGCAAGGGACCGCTCAAGGCGGTGGATGTCAAAACGCTGGTTTATCCCGGATTCCCGACGGACCTGCAGCAGCCGATTACCTCTCTCCTGACCCAGGCAGAGGGAACAAGCATCATTACCGATACGATTTACGGCGCCCGATTTAAACATATCGATGAACTGCGCCGGATGGGGGCGGATGTCAAACTTGAAGGGCGTTCAGCGATCCTCACCGGTATCACGAGCCTTCAGGGTGCGAAAGTCAGAGCCACTGATCTGCGTGCCGGCGCGTCGTTAATTGTTGCCGGTCTGATGGCAGACGGCATAACAGAAATCAGCGGTGTGGAGCATGTTGACCGCGGATACGATCATATTATGGAAAAACTGAGCAGCATTGGCGCACACGTCTGGCGTGAGCATGCCGATGAATCTGAAATACGCGAGAACATCAGAGAGCAGGAGTAATGGTAAGGGCCGAGCCCTTGCCTGAACAGCAAACAAACAGGAACAGGTAAAGAAGATTCCGGTAAACGGAATCTTCTTTTTGCGCGGAAGCGATGGACAGCCGCCCGGCGAATCCCGCTGTCGGCATTTATGGGGAAATTTTCAAACTATGATTGATTTTCAATAGGTTTATATTTACAATGATAGAGTCTATTTATTTTTCGCAGTTATTTATAAATTAAATAAGTCTTGATGTGGGGGTTACACTATGAAATGTCCGAATTGTGGACGGGAAAATGATGACGACAGTAAATTCTGCACACACTGCGGGACGCCGCTGCAGGCAGCACAGCAGACAGCCGCGACGGGTCACAGCGCGAGCAGCAATCGGGCAGCAACCGGAGATCAGATTAACGCTGCCGCCAGCAAGGGGAAAAAAATCGCGAAAAGTTACTGGGGATTCCTGATCCGGACTCTGAAACATCCGGTTAACGCATCCTACGAAGAGACCAGTCGCTTATACGGCTATATCAGCATGGTGCTTTACTCTTTCTTCTTTTCGCTCGGTATTGTCCTCCTGACACGGAACGCAGCTTCAAGCACTCTGGGTTATTTTGGCTCTTCTGATGTTCCGCTGCCTAATATGACAGGGATGTTTTTTAAACTGCTTTTCACGGCAGGATTCTTTATTTTCGTTACAGCGCTGGTTGTCTTTGCCATTGTCCATCTGATTTTTAAAACGAACACGCCGTTTCACACCTTCGTCAGTCAGTTTATGGGGCAGGCAACACTCAGTGTCTTTGTCATGGCTCTGTTTTTCCTGCTGGAACTGGTACATATCAATAATTTCTTATCATTCGTGCTGCTCTATGCCGGGATCTTCCTGCTGTTCATACCGGAAACCTCTATAGCCTTTACCTGTAAATCGAATGACCGGTTCGACCGGATTTATACGTATCTGATCACCCTTATCCTGACCGGTATTGCGCAGACGATCTATCTTGTTATTGTCGGCATGTCGATGATACAGTCCATTGTTGAGGAACTGGAGCGTTTCAATCCCATGGGATTCTGATCTTACCTGACGGGCCGCCTGATGATCGGAGAGGAAATGATCCTCTCTGATTTTTTTATCTCTCAGGAAGTGCAAAAAAGGATGAGAAAAACAAAACTCCGGCTGCCGGCCGGAACGTTTTTTTCACCATTTTCTCTGTTCAGGCATTTTTATGTACTAATAGTTGATTTAATGGGTATAATATGCTACAAATAACTTGAGTAAAGGAATAACAGATTATTTGTCATATGGGATTAAATCACGCACTCTTCAATCATGAATCACCAGCTCGCCTGCTCCTCAGCAGGCATAACTCAATTAATTTAAGCTCCTGCCTTTTCTCCAAAGCAAATCTTAACATCCGCTATAGTGAATGAAATGGTATAGTCTCTCAGACAGGACGGTCATGCACGCGGACCGAACCCGGCTTCTCAACATCATCTATCAGACAGTACAGGTATGAAAAATAAATATTAAGAAATGTGGTGCAAGGATGGCAATTACACTGGCAGAATTGGAAAATATGAAACTTAAAGAATTATATCAGCAGGCTAAACTGCACAAAGTTTCCTATTACAGCAAGCTTACAAAAAGGGAACTGATTTTTTCGATCCTGAAAAAAGAAGCGGAAAGTGACGGTCTGTCGTTAATGGAAGGTGTGCTGGATATCATCCCGACGGAAGGATTCGGCTTTTTAAGGCCAATCAATTATTCGCCAAGCTCGGAAGATATCTACATCTCCGCCTCGCAGATTCGCAGGTTTGACCTGCGTAACGGTGATAAAGTGACCGGAAAAGTACGGCCGCCGAAGGAAAACGAACGTTATTTCGGACTGCTTCGTGTGGAAGCGGTCAACGGAGAAAATCCGGATATGGCCAGGGAACGTGTTCACTTTCCGGCTCTGACCCCGCTCTATCCCAACCGTCATATGGTTCTTGAAACCTCAAAAGAAAATTTTTCCACACGGATTATTGATATGATCGCTCCGGTCGGTTTTGGCCAGCGCGGGCTGATCGTCGCCCCGCCGAAAGCCGGGAAAACGACCCTGCTGAAAGAAGTTGCGGGCAGTATCACCTTTAATTATCCGGACGTCGACCTGATTGTCCTGCTCGTTGATGAACGTCCTGAAGAAGTCACGGACATTGAACGTTCGGTAAAAGGCGACGTCGTCAGCTCAACTTTTGATGAAGTACCGGAGAACCATGTCAAAGTTTCGGAACTTGTTCTCGAACGTGCGATGCGCCTCGTCGAACAGAAACATGATGTCGTTATTCTGATGGACAGCATCACCCGGCTCGCCCGGGCCTATAACCTCGTGATTCCGCCCAGCGGCCGGACGCTCTCCGGCGGTATTGATCCTGCCGCCCTTCACAAACCGAAGAAATTCTTCGGGGCTGCGCGCAATATCGAAGAAGGCGGCAGCCTGACCATTCTTGCCACCGCGCTGATTGATACCGGTTCACGGATGGACGACGTGATCTATGAAGAATTCAAGGGTACAGGTAACATGGAACTGCATCTTGACCGCCGTCTTGCTGAACGGCGGATCTTCCCGGCCATTGACATTCGCCGCTCCAGCACGCGTAAAGAGGAACTGATTGTCGACCGGGAGCATCTGGATAATCTGTGGACTATGCGCAAGACGATGGATGAATCCCCTGAATTCGTTGAGAACTTCTACAAACGAATCAAATCAACCAAAAATAATCAGGAATTTTTCGATCTGTTTGAAAAAGAGAAAAACGGACTCGCACACTCACAAAACTGACAGCGGTAAGTACAGGAAAAATGTGAGGAAGGGCCGCCGAACCCATCCTCATCTCAAACGTCAGCTTGCAAATTGCTTATCCGGCTGATATAATACTCGTTGTGCATAATGAACTGACTCTGGTTTGGAAGATTAATCAGGGCGCAAAGGAGATGAATGAATTGAAACCAGGTATCCATCCCGACTATCATAAGGTTGTATTTATGGATTCAAGTACCGGTTTTAAGTTTTTGAGCGGATCAACCAAAACATCCAATCAGACAGTTAAATGGGAAGACGGTAACGAATACCCGCTAATCACTGTCGAAGTAAGTTCCGACTCACATCCATTCTACACAGGCCGCCAGAAATTCGCAGACAAAGGCGGACGTGTCGATCGGTTTAAACGGAAATACAATATCAAATAAGTTGCTCCGGAAAAGAAACGGCACTTTTCGCTGCCCGGCGGAATCAGCCGTTTTTATTTGCCCGATTTATGAAAAAGATGAATCTGCAGGCAGGATCTCCTGTCTGCTTTTTGTATAGGTACTTCCGGAAGCCGGACAGTCGGTCCGAATCCGGAAAAAGTCGGACCGAATCCGGAAAAAGTCGGTCCGAACCACAGAAAAGTCGGACCGAATCTTCGGAAAAAGTTGATCCGAATCTTCGGAAAAAGTTGGTCCAAATCCGGAAAAAGTTGATCCGAATTCCTGAAAAGTTGATCCCAATCCGGAAAAAGTCGGTCCGAATCACAGAAAAGTTGGTCCAAATCCGGAAAAAGTCGGTCCGAACCACAGAAAAGTTGGTCCAAATCCGGAAAAAGTCGGTCCGAATCACAGAAAAGTCGGACCGAATCCGGTACAGAGAAAGGAAAATGCATGCGATGGCACAGCTCTTTTTTAAATATGGTGCGATGAACAGTGGAAAATCAATAGAGATTATTAAAGTAGCTCATAATTATGAGGAGCAGGGGAAGTCGGTCCTGCTGTTTACCTCAGGTCTGGATGACAGGGAGGAGGTAGGATCGATCTCCAGCCGGATCGGGTTTAAACGCCCGGCTATTCCTGTTTTTCAAGAAACAGATATTTACCGTATCGTAGCCGATTATCAGCCGCGGCCGCACTGCGTCCTTGTCGATGAAGCGCAATTTCTGACCAAAGCGCACGTCCTTCAGCTTGCCCGGATTGTCGATGATTGCCACATTCCGGTCATGGGTTTCGGGCTGAAAAATGATTTTCGCAATGAACTGTTCGAAGGCAGTAAATATCTCCTGATCTATGCCGACAAGATAGAGGAAATGAAGACGATCTGCTGGTTCTGTGAACGGAAGGCGACGATGAATCTGCGGATTGACAAAGACGGCAAGCCCATTTACGAAGGAGAACAGATCCAGATCGGCGGTAACGAAAGCTACTATCCGGTTTGCCGTCACTGCTACGCTCATCCGCCGATCTGACGGTATCCCCGCTCTTTGACGGTCTGAAGTCGCATATCATATAATGATGGGTAGAGAAACAGCCCGTAAAGCGTTTTCTCTGTGACGGATGAGGTGGAAAAATGTTTGAACGTTTGCAATCCATGGAAGAACGCTATGAAAAATTAAATCAGCTGCTCGCCGATCCGGAGGTGATCAGCGATCATGATAAACTGCGCCGATATTCGAAGGAGCAGTCTGATCTGCAGGAAACCGTTGCTGTTTATCGTCACTACCAGAAGGCGGATCACGAGCTTAATGAGTCGAAGTCGATGCTTGACGAATCTCTGGATGATGCGATGAAAGGCATGGTCCGCGATGAGATTGCCCGCCTGGAAAAAGAAAAAAGCAGGTTGGAAAAACAGCTCAGGCAGCTCCTGATTCCGAAAGATCCGAATGACAGCCGCAACGTTATTGTTGAAATCCGCGGCGCGGCCGGCGGCGATGAGGCGGCACTTTTTGCCGGTGATCTGTTCCGCATGTACTCGCGCTATGCTGAACATCATCAATGGAAGACGGAAGTCATTGATGCCAGTCCTAACGGTATCGGCGGGTATAAGGAAATTGTTTTTATGATCAGCGGACGGGGCGCCTGGTCCCGGCTGAAATATGAAAACGGGGCTCACCGGGTCCAGCGCGTCCCGGAAACAGAGTCCGGCGGCCGGATCCACACATCAACCGCAACCGTCGCCGTGCTTCCGGAAGCAAAGGAAGTCGAGGTCAATCTGAATGAAAAAGATATCCGGGTGGACCGGTTCGCGTCGAGCGGACCGGGAGGACAAAGTGTCAATACGACGATGTCCGCTATCCGGCTGACGCACATCCCGACAGGCATT
The DNA here is from genome assembly GCF_040529185.1 of Sporolactobacillus sp. Y61. Classification (NCBI taxonomy): domain Bacteria; kingdom Bacillati; phylum Bacillota; class Bacilli; order Caryophanales; family Sporolactobacillaceae; genus Sporolactobacillus; species Sporolactobacillus sp. Y61. The sequence goes on from NZ_CP159510.1 coordinate 1,000,452, forward strand.
GTCGTCTCCTGTCAGGAAGAACGCTCACAGATCAAGAATAAGGAAAAAGCGATGAAAGTCCTGCGTGCCCGTGTATATGACAAGTATCAGAGAGAAGCGCAGGAAAAATACGACTCCACCCGGAGATCGGCCGTCGGAACGGGCGATCGTTCCGAGCGGATCCGGACCTATAATTTTTCTCAAAACCGGGTGACCGACCACCGGATTGGCCTGACGATTCATCAGCTGGACCAGGTCCTGAGCGGCAATCTGGACGAGATCATAAATGCTTTAATCATGGACGATCAGTCGAAAAAAATGGAGCAGGCGGATACCCGATGACACTCAGGAGATATGAAGCGCTCAAATGGGCATCTGCTTTTTTAAAAGAAAATCATCGAGATGAAAATATTGGTGAAATTCTGCTCTGCTCCCGGCTGCACCTGTCGCGAACCGACCTGTTCGTCAATAACCGTGACCTGCTCACCCGGCAGGATGAGGCATGGTTTCGGGAACGCGTTGCGGAACATGTGAAAACCGGCGCACCTGTCCAGTATATGCTCGGACATGCGCCCTTTTACGGGCGCATGTTTAAAGTCACGCCTGCCGTACTGATCCCGCGTCAGGAAACAGAAGAATTGGTCTATCGCATCGGAAAATGGGCCGGGCGTTTTTTCCCAGATAAAAAACTTGAGGTCTGCGATATCGGTACCGGAAGCGGGGCGATTGCTATTACGCTCGCCCTGGAACATCCGGACTGGCACGTCACGGCAACGGATATCTCCTGCGAGGCACTGGCTGTTGCCGGAGAAAATGCGCGCCACCTGGGTGCAAAAGTTGACTTTCGCCCGGGGGACCTGACCGTGCCGCTCGCCGGCCTGCACTATGATATTCTCGTGTCAAATCCGCCCTATATCTCCCGCACCGGGATGGAGCAGCTGGACGATACGGTTAAAGATTTCGAGCCGCATCTGGCTCTTTTCGGCGGGGGAGACGGGCTGGACTGTTACCGGCAGATCCTCCGGGGAGTAACTGCTTTTTCCACCGGTCCGCTTTTCCTCCTTGGCTTTGAAATCGGTGCGGAACAGGGGCAGGCCATCTCCGGGCTGATCCGGAGCACTTTTCCTAATCGGATCGAAGCGCTGGCAGTCGAAAAGGATATTGCGGGACTGGACCGTAATGTCCTGGCTGTCCTTCGAAAAAAATAAAGTCGTACAACAGGTTTAATCGTTCCGCTTCCTGCCCACACTGTCGGGTAAGGAGGCGGGAAGGATGAAAAGATCACTGGCACTTATTTTTCTATTCACTATTATTCTCACAGGCGTCCTGTTTTTTACTCAGAGCCATTCGTCCAGGGCGGATGATCAGGGCCCGATTCCGAAAGACGCAATCCGGCTGCGCATCCTGGCAAACAGCGATTCGCCGGCCGATCAGGTGGTCAAGCGTCAGGTACGCGATGCGGTCAACCGCGATATCAGCGGATGGGTGCAGAATCTGGAATCCCCGGAACAGGCCGAGAAAATCATCCACGCGCATCTGCCTGAACTGCGACAGACCGTCATGCGTACACTGCGCAGGGTTCATGCCGACCCCACCTTTACGATCAAACTCGGTCAGGCGGATTTTCCAACTAAAATGTACGGGGAGTACGTATATCCTGCCGGTGAATATAAGGCCCTTGTCATTACCCTCGGCGATGGAAAGGGGGCAAACTGGTGGTGTGTGCTCTTCCCGCCGCTCTGTTTCCTCGACTTTTCAAACAGTGAGGCCGTCCCTGCACAGGCAAGTTCGGCAATGCCGGAGACACAAGCTGCGGAACCTGAACGGGAAAAATCAGAAAAAAAGATTGAAGTTCGGTCTTTCGCCGGCGATCTTTTCAACAAAATACGACAACTGTTTGACTGATTCAGAGCATCATCACAGACTCATAGACACATTGTGTTATACTGATTATATTGTGAGGCCGGCAGAGACGCCGGTCTCCTTAATGCGGAAAAAAGGGGATCACAAAAAATGACAGAGACAAAACTGTGGCGGGTGGACCCCGGGGCTGAAGGTCTCGCGGACGACCCGCAGATCAGGGAGGCGGCCGCCTGTCTTGCAAGAGGTGAAATCATCGCCTTCCCGACGGAGACCGTCTATGGCCTGGGCGGAAACGCTAAATTCAGGGACTCAGTCAGGAAAATCTACGAAGCAAAAGGCAGACCAAGCGACAACCCGCTGATTGTCCATGTCGCCACGACGGAGCAGGTACGGGAAATCTGTACAGATATTAATCCGATGGCGAAAAAACTGATGGATGCCTTCTGGCCCGGACCGATGACGCTTGTTCTTCCTTCACGCGGTGAGGTATCGGATACCGTGACTGCCGGACTGTCTACTGTTGCCGTCCGAATGCCGGCCCATCCGGTTGCCCGTGCCCTGATTCTGGCATCCGGGCTGCCGATTGCCGCACCGTCTGCTAACAGTTCGGGGCACCCGAGCCCAACTAAAGCCGAACACGTTTATCACGATCTGAATGGAAAAATTGCTGGAATCATCGATGGCGGAGAGACGGGCGTCGGGGTTGAATCGACCGTCGTTGATTGCACATTGACCCCGATTACAATTCTGCGCCCCGGCGGTATTTCCAAAGAGCAGCTGGAACAGGTGGCCGGTACGGTAGCTGATGACCCCGGCCTGACCCGGCCTGATCAGATTCCGAAAGCGCCCGGAATGAAATATAAGCACTATGCCCCGGACGCAACCATGCTTCTTGTTCCGGCCGGTAAAGAAAAAATTCAGGAACTGATTACCGACGAAAAGAATAGCGAACGGCGGGTAGGCGTTCTGACAACGGAAGAAAACCGTGAAGCCTTCCCGGAAGCGGACGTCGTCCTCTGCTGCGGCAGACGCAGTGACCTGAAAACTGTTGCCCACCGGCTGTTTGCGGTCCTCCGTGATTTTAATTCGAAAAAAGTCAACGTGATCTACAGTGAAACCTTCCCGAAACCGGAATCGGTAAAGCGATTATGAACCGGCTGTCTAAAGCGGCAGGCGGTAGAATTGTTGAATAAAATAAACGTTTAATTAAGGGGATTCCTGATCGGGATCCCCTTTTCTCCTTCTAACCATCCCGGGACATGCATAAATTGCATCATGGGACTGGAAAGGGGAACAGCCATGGTCGAACAGCTGATTGGGCAGGGATTTGCCATTCTTATGATGGCACTGGCACTGGGTATGGACGCTTTTTCCGTATGTATGGGGATGGGAATGACGGACTCACGCATACGGAATGTAGCAAAAACCGGCTTGTGGATCGGGCTTTTTCACATGCTGATGCCCCTGTCAGGTATGATACTCGGACATCTGCTCTCTGATCAATTTGGCGAGATTGCCGCCATCGCCGGGGGCATTCTGCTTCTTCTGATCGGTGCCCAGATGATTTTTACCGTACTCAGCCGGAAAAAGAGTGGCAGGGAACTGGATATCACATCGGATACGGGCATGCTGCTCTTTTCCATGAGCGTCAGTATCGACAGTTTCTCCGTCGGTCTGAGCATGGGCCTGTTCGGCGCGCGCGGGGTGGCGGCTATTCTTCTTTTCGGTGTGGTCAGTATGATCATGGCCTGGACGGGCTTTTATTTAGGGAGGCGTACAAAAAATTATTTTGGCCGGTTTGGCGAAATGATTGGCGGGCTGATTCTGCTCTTTTTCGGGTTGAAACTGATCTTCCATCTTCATCTGTAATCAGCCTTCCTACGACGCCGCCCTGTGGATTCCGCCAAAATTTCCCGGGAAATGACATAATCCTGCCCAAGTTGGCGCAAGCTGTTATAATTGTAATAGAAATGAACGCCTGTACTCTGGGAAGGACATGATGATGGAAAATTACAGTCAGCAGCTCATAGATGAAGTTGGCCGCGCGCTGAACGATCTGGCCGCGGCTATGCCTTTTGATGAACGCCATTTACTGGTTCTTGGCTGCAGTACAAGTGAAGTACGCGGCAACCGAATCGGCACATCCGGTTCGCCGGAGATCGCTGCCGCCATATATCAGGCAATAAAAACCTGCCACGACCGGACAGGTGTACATTTTGCCTTTCAGTGCTGCGAGCATCTGAACCGGGCCCTTGTGCTGGACCGGGAAGTCGCCGAACAACGGCATTTCGATCCTGTTACCGTCCGCCCGATTCCACACGCCGGAGGCTCGATGGCCGCCTATGCCTGGGAACATCTTTCCCATCCGGTCGTTGTGGAATTTATCCGTGCCGATGGCGGACTGGATATCGGTGACACGCTGATCGGCATGCATCTGAAACACGTAGCCGTACCGGTCAGAAGTCAGGTCAGGCAGATCGGCGAGGCCCATCTTGTCATGGCCCGCACCCGCCCGAAGCTGATCGGCGGCGAACGTGCGGTCTATCCGGAAAAAGAAACCTCGGGCCGCACCTGTTTATAAACAGGAGAACGGAGTCGATCCCAATCCGTTCTTCTGCTTTTTCATACCCTCACCCTCAGACGGAAATTCAGAACCCGCGCCCGGATCAACAGATCATCCGGCTGAATCATGGTGCGTTCCGACTGATAAATGGAGCAATGGGCTGAATGCCTCACGCTGTTCCGCAAGCTCCGTATTCAGCCATTGCGTAAAGCCGGACACGAATCGACCTGTTCGGCCGATTTCTTTTACTTAATTAGGAGAAAATGTGATAAACTTTACATGAATCAGACTTTTCGAACAGGAAACCCACCTGATCATTTACTATCCCTAATTTCTGAGAGGAGTGCAACTCATTCATGACAAGCATGAAACAGCAGGATCCGGAAGTTTTCAAGGCAATCGAGCAGGAACTGGGCAGGCAGAGAAGGAAGATTGAATTGATTGCCTCAGAAAATTTTGTCAGTGAAGCCGTACTCGAAGCAGCAGGCTCGGTTCTGACCAATAAATATGCAGAAGGTTATCCCGGACATCGCTATTACGGTGGCTGTGAATACGTCGATATTGTAGAAAACCTGGCAAGAGACAGAGCACTGAAGCTGTTTGGTGCAGAACACGTTAACGTCCAGCCCCATTCAGGTGCTCAGGCGAATATGGCGGTTTATGACACGATTCTGGAACCGGGCGACACCGTGCTTGGCATGCGCCTTTCACATGGCGGGCACCTGACTCATGGCAGTAAAGTCAATTTCAGCGGTCAGCTCTATCATTTTGTTGATTACGGAGTAAGAAGGGACACGCAGCGCATTGATTATGACGAAGTGCGCAGCCAGGCCCTGAAATACAGGCCAAAACTGATCGTTGCCGGTGCCAGCGCTTACCCGCGTATTATCGACTTTAAGAAATTTCGCGAAATTGCCGACGAAATCGGTGCTTATCTGATGGTCGACATGGCACACATCGCCGGACTTGTTGCGACCGGTCTGCATCCGAGCCCGATCCCGTATTGCGATTTTGTCACCACCACGACGCATAAAACCCTGCGCGGGCCACGCGGCGGAATGATCTTCTGCAAGAAAAAATTTGCGAAAAAGCTGGACAAGGCGATCTTCCCGGGCATCCAGGGCGGACCGTTGATGCACATTATTGCAGCGAAAGCTGTGGCATTCGGTGAAGATCTGCAGCCGGCATTCAAAACGTATTCGGCACAGATCGTTGCCAACGCCAAAGCGTTTGCGGCAGCTCTCCAGGAAAATGGTCTGAATCTTGTATCAGGTGGAACGGATAATCATCTCGTCCTCGTGGATGTCCGCAATCTGGGTATTACCGGGAAAAAAGCAGAAGCCGTGCTGGACAGCATCGGCATTACAACGAATAAAAATACCATTCCATTCGATCCGGAAAAACCGTTTGTCACCAGTGGCATCCGTATGGGGACACCGGCTGTGACGACACGTGGATTCAAAGAAGAGGATATGAAAGAAGTGGCCTCCATTATTGCAGCGGCTCTGAAACACCCGGATGATGAGGCGGTATTGAAAGAGGCGGCCGGCCGTGCAGCTGCACTGACTGAGAAACACCCGCTCTATGCGCAGGGTGCCGGTGTTTTTGCCTGACGAGGTGGCAGACGGGTCAGGTTTCCTCTATTATATATATTGGCTGCGCTGACTGGAGAGTCCGTCCCGGGTATGATTCAGGAACGGGGGCGGGCATCATCAGGCGGTGATCAAGCCACAGAATGATGAAATGGGGGTGAGAAATATGGGAAAGCTGGTTGTACTGGATCACCCGCTGATACAGCATAAACTGACCATGATTCGCAATAAGGAGACCGGAACCAAGGCCTTCCGCGAACTTGTTGACGAAATTGCGATGCTGATGGCTTTTGAAATCACACGTGACCTGCCGCTTGAAGAGGTAGAGGTTCAGACACCTGTTGCAAAAGCAAAAGCGTATCAACTGACCGGAAAAAAGCTAGGCATTGTTCCGGTTCTCCGCGCCGGACTCGGTATGGTCAATGGCATGCTTAATCTGATTCCTGCGGCAAAAGTCGGTCATGTTGGCCTTTTCCGTGACCCGAATACACTTAAACCGGTAGAATATTATTTTAAAATGCCGACCGACATCGCCGAACGTGACCTGATTATCGTTGATCCCATGCTGGCGACAGGCGGCACGGCAGCTGAGACGATTACGCTCTTGAAGAAGCATGGAGCCGGTAATATCAAGCTGATGTGCCTGATCGGTGCTCCGGAAGGGGTAAAGATGGTTCAGGAGGCCCATCCGGACGTAGATATTTATCTCGCGGCGCTCGATGAACGGTTGAATGAACATGGCTATATTATTCCCGGGCTTGGCGATGCTGGAGACCGACTATTTGGCACTAAATAACAACAATGAAAAATATTTTTCACCGGCAGAAAAAATTGCGGTATATATTTTCTTTGTTCTTGTTTTGTCACATTTCAACTGTGCAGTGATCAAGAAAAATGGTTTAGAATTTTAATTATAGAGAAAAAGCGGAGTTGATCTTCCATGTACCATACGCTGACATCTTCAATGACTAATATCACAAAAAAATGTCGGTATATGTTGACATTAAGACAGCGCTTTCGATAAAATGAAAAGGTAGCGCTCGTTTAGCTGCGGCACAGATGGACCCGCTCTTTTTTCTCAATTCTGTCAGACACAAATATGCATAATTTGTGTCATGTCCCACGTTTTTCGGTAAGCCGGCGAATGTTTGAATCATCGGGAGGCTGAATCATGAAGGGCGATAAGAAGGATAATCCACTTTATATGGCCGCCGTCGTCAGTGCCATGGGATTTGAAATTTTCGCCTTTATCATTATCGGCGCGCTGGGCGGAAATTATTTGGACCACCGCTTCGGTACATCCCGGCTGTGGCTGCCCATTCTTGCGGTTGCCGGATTCTTCTTCGGATTGCTCAGCTGTTTTTATACGCTGAAATCTTTTATGAAAAAATGAGTAGTGACAGAGATTATTTTTCTGTCTATGTTTGAATCCTGCAATCCTGGGATAATCTGGTTGTAGAAACCGGGAAGCCCCGACAAACCTTCCCGGCGGATCAGCCGGTTTATATAACTACTATTCTAATGGGGCGGGCAACATGTATCGCAGCCCGGAGTTTACATACAATGGAACGGGTCCGCCGGGTCGCTTCATACGATTCGGACAGGTTGTGTCGCCCTGTTATCAGGAATCTGTATCTTCAGTCGGTGAAAAGAGAAACACATTATGTTCGGATGAAGGGGGGGAGACTCTTGGATCTGACTCCGAAAGTTAAGTTTCTCGGTATGACCTTTGATCTCACGGTGATTATTGGCAGTGTGGTTGCAGCCATCCTTGTTTTTCTGCTTGTCACAGCGCTGACACGGAAATTGACTATCCGGCCGACGGGTAAGCAGAATGTGATGGAATACGTGATCGATTTTATTAGCGGGATCACAGGGATCATGATGGAAAAAAAGGAATCGTACAAGTATATCAGCTTTGCCCTGACGACTTTCCTCTTTATCATGATCTCCAACCTGCTGGGCGTTATCGTCATTGTTACTGCGGAAGTAGCAGGACCGATTCCGCAACTGGGCATTACAGCGGATATGCTGAAGTCGACACATGAAGTGAGCTGGTTTAAATCACCGACTTCGGACCTGAACGTCACTGTCGCCATGGCCGGAGCTGTCTTGATTTATTCTCACTTCGCAGGTGTGGTGAAGCATCCGGGCACCTATGTAAAAGATTATTTCAAGCCTTATGCATGGATGCTGCCATTTAATATCATTGATGAACTGGCCAAGCCGGTAACACACGCCGCCCGTCTGTGGGCGAACATCTTTGCCGGAGAAGTGCTGATCCTGATTCTGCGGCAGGGTACACTGTATTTAACGGCGCTCCCGCTTGCCGCCTGGATGGGCTTTTCAGTCTTCGTCGGCGTGATCCAGGCTTACATTTTTACCGTACTGGCCATGGTCTACATCGGGCAGAAAGTGTCGGCGGAATAGCCGCACGGGCTCATGAAGAAATGTTTTTCGTGTTGAAAAAAACATCGACATTTTGGGAGGAATATTTACTATGACTACAATTCTTGCTGGTGCACTCATGATCGGTTTAGGAGCTCTTGCAGCAGGTATCGGCGACAGTATTCTGTTCGCACGTTATATGGAAGGGATCGCGCGTCAGCCGGAAGCAAGGGGCACACTCTTTGGCCAGACCATGATTCTTTTCGGACTGATTGAAGCCCTGCCGATCATCTCTATCGCATTCGGCATCCTGGTTCTCTTCGGGATCGTAGGCTGATCAAAAGTGAGGTGGGGGACACATCGCCCCCGCTTTCTTTCAAATGAAACAAAAACCGGATTTTCCGAAAGGGTGCCGGCCAATCAATGAGTGAAAGGAGTGGCAGAGTATATGCAATTTTCCCTGGGAACAATTCTGGCTCAAATCGTCATTTTTCTGATTCTGATGGCGCTTGTTGCCTGGAAGGCTGTTGGACCGATTGCAAGAGTAATGGAAAAACGCAGAAAATATATCAATAATCAGATCAATGAAGCTGAAGGCAACCGCGATGAAGCTCAGAAATATCTGGATCAGCAGAAAAGTGAACTTGACAAGATGCGCCGCGAATCGCGAGACTTGATCGAACAGGCGAAAAGCCAGGCAGCTGCCGAGTCGAAAAGCATTATCGATGCGGCGAAAAACCGCTCCGATCTCCTGATTAAGGAAGCACACGAAGAAATTGACAGTGAAAAGGCCAAAGCCATTGCTTCGATACGTGATGAAGTGGCTGATCTCTCCGTGATGCTGGCTTCCAAAGTGCTTGAAAAAGAGATCAATGCCAAAGATTATACAGAAGAGATTGACCAGTTGATGAAACAGGTGGGGAACCAGCAATGAGCCAGATCGTAGCGAACCGTTATGCAAAAGCACTTTTTGAAGTAGCTGAAGAACGCGGCGCCATTGATGCTGTTGAAGCCCAGTTGAATGCAGTCGCGAATACACTGACGGGAAATGAAGATCTCCGCGTCATACTGACGCATCCGCAGGTTTCAGGCGGTAATAAGAAAGCACTGGTCGAAAAACTTTTTGCAAATACCACTGGCACTGAAGTTATGAATCTGCTGAGAATGCTCATCGATCGAAAACGCGAATCGATCATCGGTGATGTGCTTGAAGCTTTTACGCACATGGCGGATCTGAAACGGGGGATCCTCGACGTGACGGTCACAACAGCCGTCCCTCTGAACGAAGAGGAAGAAAGCGACCTGTCTTCCCGACTCAGCCGGGTGTTGGGTAAAAAGCTCCGCATGCACGTGAAGGTGAAATCAGAGATCATCGGCGGCATTCTGCTCCGCATTGGTGACAAAGTGTACGACGGAACAATTGCCGGCAAACTGGCAGAATTCAAACAGGAGATTAAAGTAGGTAAACAGGGGTGAAAATATCGTGAGCATTAAAGCGGAAGAAATCAGCTCGCTGATCAAACAGCAGATTGAAAACTATCAATCGACTGTTGAAGTGAGCGAAGTCGGCACAGTCATCACTGTCGGCGACGGCATTGCCCGCGTCCACGGTCTTGACCGTGTCATGTCCGGCGAGCTCGTTGAATTCTCCAACGGTGTCATGGGTTTGGCTCAGAACCTTGAAGAAGACAATGTAGGTATCGTCATTCTTGGCCCTTATACAGATATCCACGAAGGTGATGAAGTCAAACGTACCGGACGTATCATGCAGGTCCCGGTAGGTAAGGCTTTGCTCGGCCGGGTTGTGAACCCTCTCGGCCAGCCGATTGATGGAAAAGGACCGATTGTTACAGATAAAACCCGTCCGGTTGAGAAAAAAGCGCCGGGCGTTATGGATCGTAAATCCGTATTCGAACCGCTGCAGACCGGAATTAAAGCGATCGATTCCATGATTCCGATTGGACGCGGCCAGCGTGAATTGATCATTGGTGACCGTCAGACCGGTAAGACGGCGATTGCGGTCGATACGATCATCAACCAGAAAGATCAGGATGTCATCAGTATTTACGTCGCTATCGGCCAGAAGGAATCAACAGTAGCCGGCGTTGTCGATACGCTGAAGAAATATGGTGTGATGGATAAAACAATCGTCGTTTCCGCCGGAGCTTCCGAGCCGGCGCCGCTGCTTTATCTGGCACCTTATGCCGGCGTCACAATGGGTGAGGAATTCATGTACAACGGCAAGCACGTTCTGATTGTCTATGATGACCTTTCCAAGCAGGCAGCGGCATACCGTGAACTTTCCTTGCTGCTTCGCCGTCCGCCGGGCCGTGAAGCCTTCCCTGGCGATGTGTTTTACCTGCACTCAAGACTGCTCGAGCGTGCGGCAAAACTGAGTGATAAACTCGGCGGCGGTTCCATTACCGCGCTGCCGATCATTGAAACACAGGCCGGGGATATCTCAGCTTACATCCCAACGAACGTGATTTCGATAACAGACGGTCAGATTTTCCTTGAATCCAATCTGTTCTACTCAGGTATTCGTCCGGCGGTAGATGCCGGTACATCGGTATCCCGTGTTGGTGGTGCCGCTCAGATCAAGGCAATGAGGAAAGTTGCTGGTACACTGAAACTGGATTTGGCTTCTTACCGTGAACTTGAAGCCTTCTCACAGTTCGGTTCTGATCTGGATAAAGCGACAAAAGCCAAGCTGGATCGTGGTGCCCGTACAGTTGAAGTCCTGAAACAGGACATCCACAAACCCTATCCTGTTGAAGATCAGGTCGTTGTCCTTTACGCATTAACCAAAGGATTTATCGATGATGTGCCGATCGGTGACATCAAACGTTTTGAAAAGGAATTTCTCGCTTACCTGAAACAGAATGTTCCGGAACTCCCTGAAAAGATCAGGAAGACAGGAAATCTTCCGGACGCAAAGGAATTCGAAAAGGCGATCACTGCATTCAAGAAAACCTTCGCAGCAACACATGCTGAATAACCTGATTCAGGATTAAAAGGTGGTGAACGAATATGCCTTCGATGCGCGACATTAAGGAGAAGATCGCTTCTACCAAAAAGATGCGCAAAATTACCAAAGCCATGCAGATGGTTTCGGCTGCGAAGCTCAATCATGCACAGAACAGTGCGCAGAATTACGCGGCTTACATGGAAGGCCTGAAAGAAGTCGTTGCCAGTATTGCCAGCGGAAAACAGTCAGAGGCAAACAGCAGGCATCCCATGCTTGAGAGCCGTCCGGTAAAAAAGGCCGCCTATTTTGTGATCACCGCCGACCGCGGACTTGCCGGAGCTTACAATGGTAATATCCTGAAATATACCCAGGAGCTGATTCGGAAAAACCATCACTCCCCGGAGGAATATACCATTATTGTCACCGGTAAGGTTGGGCTGAATTTTTTCAGGAAACGCAATTACCCGGTCGTTTACAGCCAGACGGACATGCCGGATATACTGACTTTTGATGATACGATTGGACTGGCAAGGAAAATGGTTGCACTTTATGATGATAAAAAAATTGATGCACTGCATCTGATCTATAACCATTTTGTCAATGCGATGACACAGAGGCTTGTCGACAGCCAGCTTCTTCCGATACAGAATGTATTGAGCAAGGCAACAAAGAAGACCAATTATGCCTATGAACCTGATGAAGACGAAGTGCTTGATAAACTGCTGCCACTCTACGCAGAAGGGCAGATCTACGGTGCTCTGCTCGATGCCAAGGCGGCCGAACACGCGGCACGTTCAACTGCCATGAGGAGCGCATCGGATAACGCGAACGATATTATCGACAACCTGTCGCTGTCGTTCAACCGTGCGCGTCAGGCAGCGATTACTCAGGAAATTACTGAAATTGTCGGCGGAGCTGCCGCCCTCGAATAATACGGGAACACGAAAATCGGGTTTTTAAGTCTTCCCGGAAAGTAAAAAGCTGATAGGAGGTCCATTCATGAATAAGGGTTATATTACTCAGGTAACCGGACCGGTTGTCGACGTCAAATTCGACCGCGGCCAGCTTCCTGATATTCATAACGCTCTGACGGTTAATTATAAAGCGAAGTCCTCTGATGAAGCGGATATCCATCTGACACTGGAGGTAGCCCTTCACCTGGGTGATGATTCCGTTCGAACCATCGCGATGGACTCAACGGACGGACTTGTCCGTGGTACGGATGTTGTCGACACGGGGGCACCTATTTCTGTTCCTGTCGGATCTGCTACGCTTGGACGTGTGTTTAATGTCCTTGGCGAACCCATTGACGGTAAACCGCTTGCTCCCGATGTACAGAAAAGTTCTATTCATAAAGAACCTCCGAAATTCGCCGATCTGTCGACGAAGACGGAAGTTCTTGAAACGGGGATCAAGGTTATTGACCTCCTGACCCCTTATGTCAAAGGCGGTAAAATCGGCCTGTTCGGCGGTGCCGGTGTCGGTAAAACCGTTCTGATTCAGGAACTGATCCACAACATCGCCGAAGAACATCACGGCGTGTCGGTTTTTGCCGGTGTCGGTGAACGGACACGTGAAGGAAACGACCTTTACTATGAAATGACCGACTCAGGCGTTATCAAACAGACCGCCATGGTTTTCGGTCAGATGAATGAGCCGCCGGGTGCCCGTATGCGTGTCGCCCTGTCCGGTCTGACCATGGCGGAATATTTCCGTGACGTTGAAAACCAGGACGTGCTTCTGTTTATCGACAATATTTTCCGTTTCACACAGGCCGGTTCTGAAGTATCCGCGCTGCTGGGCCGCCTGCCCTCCGCCGTTGGTTACCAGCCGACGCTGGCAACCGAAATGGGCCGTCTGCAGGAGCGAATCACATCAACGAAAAAGGGTTCTGTTACCTCGATCCAGGCCGTTTATGTGCCGGCCGATGACTACACCGACCCGGCTCCGGCAACGACATTCTCACACCTGGACGCCACGACGAACCTTGAACGTTCACTGACTCAGATTGGTATTTATCCGGCCGTGGATCCGCTCGCATCAACATCCCGCGCGCTTTCACCCGACATCGTCGGCGAAGAGCATTATGCGGTAGCCGAACGGGTTCAGGAAACATTGCAGAAATATCGCGAACTGCAGGATATTATCGCCATTCTCGGTATGGATGAACTCTCAGACGAAGACAAGCTGACTGTCAGCCGTGCCCGTCGTATTCAGTTCTTCCTTGGCCAGAACTTCCATGTTGCCCAACAGTTCACCGGTGTCCCCGGATCTTATGTATCTGTTGAAGATACGATCAAAGGGTTCAAGGGCATCCTTGACGGCAAGTATGATGATGTGCCTGAAGAAGCATTCCGCAATACAGGTACAATCGAAGACGTTCTGGAAAGAGCGAAACAGCTGGCCTGATGCGCGACACATCGCCCGGGCCGGAAAAGGGGGCTGACAGATGAGCACTGTGCATACGGAGATCGTCACACCCGCAGGCAAAGTGTATGAAGGAGACGTCCACATGGTTTGCGTCCGGTCGGCAAACGGCGACATGGGCATCCTGCCCCATCACATGCCAATTGTCGCACCGCTCCAGATCGCTCTTGTTCGTCTCAAACACGAAGATGAAAAAATCACAGACTACGCCGCGGTCCATGGTGGCTTCATCCAGGTTAGCCGCGACCGCATCACGATTCTTTCGGAAGCAGCCGAAATGAAAGATCAGATCGACGTTGAACGTGCCAAAAAGGCTAAGGCTGAAGTCGACGCCGCACTCGACAGACTTCACGAAACCTCAGAAGGTTACTATGAAGCCCGTCTGAAACAAAAACGCGCCGAACTTCGCCTGGAAACAGCCGCGATTGATGACACGGTTCCGAAAGTATGACGATATCGAAAAAAAGGAAGAGCCAACCGGCTCTTCCTTTTTTGTGCATCGGGTGAAAATTGTGGTGGCAGCCAGCCGCTTGTGGTGCCGGCTGAAAAAATCTGGGAGCGGCTGAAAAAAGTGGGGACCCGGCTGAAAAGGAGGACCACCCGGCTGAATAAAGTTGAGGACCGGCTGAATTCCGGCCCGCTGGCTGAAAAAATTCGGGAGCGGCTGAAAAAAGTGGGGATCTGGCTGAAAAAGAGGACCACCCGGCTGAATAATGATGAGCCCCGGCTGAATTCCGATCCGCCGGCTGAAAAAATTCGGGAGCGGCTGAAAAAAGTGGGGATCTGGCTGAAAAGTGGGACCACCCGGCTGAATTCCGGCTCGCCGGCTGAAAAAATTCGGGAGCGGCTGAAAAAAGTGGAAACTCGGCTGAAAAGGAGGACCACCCGGCTGAAAAGTGCCGGGACCCGGCTGAATTCCTGTTTGGCGGCTGAATAAATCCAGGAGCGGCTGAAAATAGTGGGGATCTGGCTGAAAAGTGGGACCACCCGGCTGAAAAGTGCCGGGACCCGGCTGAATTCCGGCCCGCCGGCTGAAAAAATTCGGGAGCGGCTGAAAAAAGTGGGGATCTGGTTGAAAAGTGGGACCACCCGGCTGAATAATGATGAGCCCCGGCTGAATTCCTGTTTGGCGGCTGAAAAAATTCGGGAGCGGCTGAAAAAAGTGGGGATCTGGCTGAAAAGTGGGACCACCCGGCTGAAAAGTGCCGGGACCCGGCTGAATTCCGGCCCGCCGCCTGAAAAAATCCAGGAGCGGCTGAAAAGGAGGACCACCCGGCTGAAATAAGTTGAGACCCGGCTGAATTCCGACTCGCCGGCTGAAAAAATTCGGGAGCGGCTGAAAAAAGTGGAAACCTGGCTGAAAAGGAGGACCACCCGGCTGAAATAAGTTGAGATCCGGCTGAATTCCGGCCCGCCGGCTGAAAAAATTCGGGAGCGGCTGAAAAAAGTGGGGATCTGGCTGAAAAGGAGGACCACCCGGCTGAATAATGATGAGCCCCGGCTGAATTCCGGCCCGCCGGCTGAAAAAATTCGGGAGCGGCTGAAAAAAGTGGGGATCTGGCTGAAAAGTGGGTCAACCCGGCTGAAAAGGAGGACCGCCCGGCTGAATTCCGGCCCGCCAGGCCGTAATCCCGTCCATCAACTGAAAAACCCAGCCCTCGCAGAAAAATACCACCCCAGGCCAACATTTTTCCCGGTTGATCCAGATCCACAGCTTTCACGCAAGAATCCAGTCCTGCCAAATGTGAACAAAGGTTGAACTGAAAATAAAATGAACTTTAAAAATGGGAAAAAGGAAAAGGATTTTGTTCTTTCAGGTCGAATCTTGTAAACAGGATCAAACAGGGTCGAATCTTACCTTATAGAAAGAGGTGAATGTATGAAGAAACCGTCTGATGAGTTGCCCTACCACGTTCGCCAGCTTCAGGCACTGGTGGACAGATTCACCGGTCCGGCAAAGAAAAAAGAAGAATTACAGCAACAATTGAATTACTATCTCACTGGACACAGAGGCGAGAGGGAGGTGGATTACCACCTTAGTTATATGCCTCGCGACGACATAGCAATCATTAAGAATCTCAGATTGAATGATGGACTTCATCATTTTGAACTTGACCGGATCGTGATTACACCAGGTACCCTTCTGATGCTGGAAGTGAAGCACATTTCAGGTATAGTAAAAATTCACTCAAAATTACACCAGATGACACGTAAGACGCCCACTGGGGAGCTGCAACGTTTTTCAGATCCGGTCACTCAGGCTGAACGGCATTATAAGCAGCTGCAGGAATGGTTCCGTTACCGGAAATGGCCGAGTGTCCCTGTTGAAAAACAAATTATTTTCAGTTCCCCGAATGTGATTCTTGACGTCGAGGATGCCGATGAAAATTTTTTCAAAAACGCATGTCTCATCGAAAGAGTTCCCCAGAGACTCACTGCCCTGACACAAAAACACCCCCAACAGGTATTCACCCGATCCCAGATGATACGTATGGAAAAAAATTTAAATGATGCGCATGAAAAACTGGTGCAAAATGTATTTGAAGTCTATCATGTTCTCCCAAATCAGATTGTAACAGGTGTCCAGTGTCCCAAGTGTGAAAGATATGGCATGATATGGAAAATGGGACAGTGGCACTGTCCCATATGCCATCATCGGTCAAAAACGGCGCACGCAGAAGCGCTGAAGCATTACGCTCTGTTATTCAAATCGACAATAACAAATCAGGAATGCCGGGCATTCCTGAGAATAGCATCAGAATCGGTTACGAGAAAAATGCTGCAAAAAATGAACTTGCCGGCAACTGGCAGTACGAAAGGGACCCTCTATCATCTCCCGACATGATTCCATTGATCACGCAGGGCCCTGGCGGCATTCAGCGTATCATCCTGTGACCAGATTGCCGATATCACAGCCACGCCGTCGATGTCGTTCGGGTCAATCTGGTTGAGCGTTGACCGGTCGATCCCCCCGATTCCGACAATCGGCAGGCCGACCGCCTGGCGAATGGCATGCAGCACATCGGCCGAGACGCGTGTCGCGTCCGACTTCGAGCGGGTGGGAAACAGGCTGCCTGCCCCAATATAATCTGCACCGTCCTTCTCTGCCCGGATGGCTTCCGCAACGGTTGAGGCCGAGACGCCGACGATTTTTTCACTGCCGACCAGCTGCCGGGCCTTGTCCGCCGGCAGGTCCTCCTGCCCGACGTGAACGCCGTCCGCGCCCGCAGCCAGGGCGATGTCCACCCGGTCATTGATAATCAGCGGCACATGGTAACGGTCGGCGAGGGCTTTCAGCTTACAGGCCACATCAAACATCGTTCTTGAGGACGTTGTCTTTTCCCGTAACTGGAGCAGGGTAACGCCGCCGCGCAGCGCCTCCTCGACTTTCTGAAAATATAAATCTGCTGCTTTCGGATCAAACGGCCCGGTTACAAGATACAGGGTATAATCAGGATTTGGCACGGACATCTTCAACACTCCCCTTTGAAAAGTCATGTGCATCAAGAGTCGAAAAGGCGTCAAACAGGCGTACTTTAAATGTGCCGATCCCGTCCGCGTCCGCAAGTAAGGCCTCCGCTTTTTCACCGGACAGCCCCATGGTCATGATCCCACAGACGGCCGCTTCCAGTCGGTCCTCGAGAACCCCGGCAAAGGCGGCGATCAGTGAGTCGGTCATACAACCGGTGCCGGTCACCGAAGCGAGCCGGGCGACTCCGTTATGCAGGATGAACGTCCGCCTGCCATCAGAGACCGCATCCGCGGCTCCGGTAATAGCAATCACTGAACCGAGACGCCGCGCGAGGTCACGGGCAATTTTCCCGGCATGATCCATCCTGTCACCGGCATCCACGCCCCGGGTCCGGGCCTTCATCCCGGCAAGCACCTTTATTTCCGACATATTGCCGCATATGATGTCGGGATGAACAGCATCGAGGATCCTGAACACGGTCTGCCTGCGAAATGGCGTGGCTCCGGCACCGACCGGATCAAACACGACCGGCACCTGACAACGGTTGGCGGATTGCCCGGCACGTATCATTGCCGTAATGGACATTTCGGTCAGCGTGCCGATATTCAGCACGAGGGCTGAGGCCTGGGCGGCCATGTCCGCCGTTTCGTCCGGACTGTCTGCCATAACGGGACTCGCGCCGACTGCGAGCGTGGCATTGGCACAGTCATTGATCGTTACCGCATTGGTAATGTGGTGAATCAGTGGGCGCTCCTCGCGAATTTTTAAAAAGCCGTGATACAATTTTTCTGCTGAGATCATTTCTGCAGCACCTCGCTTTCCGGATACCAGCGATAAAAATGATGAGTTGGCCCAAATCCATGGCCGAGCGAGAGGCTATGCTCGATAGCCCCCTGTACATAGTCCTTAGCCAGTCCGACAGCCTCTTTCAGCTTTTCGCCGCGCGCGAGGTAAGCGGCGATCGCTGAGGAGAGGGTGCACCCGGTCCCGTGGGTATTTTTCGTGTCAATATGCCGGCCTTCAAAGGTGTGAAACTGCCGGCCGTCATAGAAAATATCCACAGGTTCTTTGAGCAGATGTCCGCCCTTCACAAGCACACTTTTTGGTCCCATCTGAAAAATTTCCCGCGCCGCCTCGTGCATGCCGTCTATCGAGTCAATACGCCGGCCGACCAGTTTTGACGCTTCAAAAAGATTCGGCGTAACAACGGAAGCAAGCGGGAGAAGTCGGTCAGTCAGGGTCTTCCGAGCTTCCGGCTTCAGCAGGTCGTACCCGCTCTTTGAGACCATCACCGGATCAAGCACAATCCATCCCGGCTGATAAAAGCTGAGCTTTTCTGCAATCCGGTCAATCGCTCCACTGTTCGAGACCATACCGATTTTTACCGCACCGACCGGGATATCCTGAAAAACGGCATCCATCTGCTCACCGATTATTTTTGGTGAAAGATCCGCGACATCCCGCACGCCGAGTGTATTCTGTGCCGTCACGCTGACGATGGCGCTCATGCCAAAGACGCCGAGTGCGGAAAAGGTTTTCAGGTCGGCCTGAATGCCGGCACCGCCGCCGGAATCCGATCCGGCAATTGTTAAACCTGTTCTCATTTTCTAGCCCCCTTTAAAAAATGTGACAGACGTGGATTCAAAGCGAAAGTTTTCAACAGGACACAGGCGATGAGACTGCCGCAGGTCGTTGACAGAAGAAACGGAATGACGAAAAATCCGGCGGCCAGATCCTGCCCGAGGACGAACCGGGCAATCGGAAAGGAAACCAGGGCGCCGAGGATACCGGTTCCAAAAATTTCCCCGACGGCAGCGGCGAACGGACTTTTGAGCCAGATGAACATCAGTCCGGCAAGAAGCGCCCCGATCATGCTCCCCGGAAAAGCAAAAATCGATCCGGTTCCCAGAAGGTTACGCAGGAGCGAGATGGCAAACGCATTGCCCACGGTATAGAAGGGACCCAGAATCACAGCACCAAGTACGTTAAGAATATGCTGAACAGGAAAAATACGCGTGACACCGAGCGGGATGTAGAGTATATGACCCGCAAGTGTACCGACTGCGACAAGCAGTGCGGACAGGGTCATCTTGTAAAGCGGTTTCATAAAGATCACCTCCAGACAGGCCGCGAAAGCGGGCGGCCATGGAAAAATGAAGCATATTGCAGGCACCGCCAGAGACCACAAAGGACTTTCTCTAAACAAAAAACGCAGCCCAGTTACATCTGGTCTGCGTTTATCATCTGATTGAAGCATACTTCCCTACGCTGGCATCACCCAGATCAGGTTTAAAGGGTCAAAGACCTAGTGTCTTACTCTCAGCCGGCCGCCGGCTCCCCTAGTATAAGCATGAAATTGTTTACATATAAAACCTAACACAGCTCTTCGGTTTGTGCAATAGCTTCCTGATCACACATGCAGCGTATCGTCACCAGGCTGCCAGTTGGCCGGACACATGCCGCCGGTCTGCAGCGCCTGAAGAACACGCAGCGTTTCATCGACACTGCGGCCGATGTTGTTATCATTGACAACCGAGTAGCGCAGGTTGCCGCTGGGGTCAATGATAAACAGACCACGCAGGGCAACGCCTTCCTCTTCGATCAGAACGCCGTATTTTTCGGCTGCCTCATGGGTATGGTCGGCAGCGAGGCGGAAATTGATCTTACCGATTCCGCCCTCTTTGCGTGAAGTCTTCATCCACTGCTGATGGGTATAAATGGTATCGCAGGAGCAGCCGATAATGTCTGCGTTCAGTTTTTTGAAATCTTCATAGCGATCGCTGAACGCTGTAATTTCTGTCGGGCAGACAAAGGTAAAGTCCATTGGATAGAAAAAGAAAACCGTCCAAACGCCGTTCCTTATATTTTCCTCAAGATCCGCCTTTCCGAATGAACCGTCCGGATTGACGCAATCCAGTTTGAATTGCGGTGCCTTTGCACTGACTAATCGTTCCGCCATATGGAAAACCTCCTATATAAGATGCAGGGGTTGTTACACTCCCTGTATTCTGTTTTAGCACAAAAAAAAGCAGATGGACAACGATATGAAACCGTTCTGAACTGATTAAATTTTCATTATGTAAGAGATAATTCGGAATAAACGATTATCGAAAAAAGTATGGTTATTTTATGGAAACCGCGTTAAAATATTCACAAGGAAAGGTTTATTTTAGATTAAATTTATGTTACAGGAATATGACAAGCAGGTGATGGATGCGGACCCCGCCTCCGCCCGAGAAGTGCGGATATCACAGCATACGGGGCAGGTGACAGAAATAATGAGTCAAGTCGGTTTACAGGCGCTGATCAGTCTGTTCGTTCACATCGTTGTCTTCATTTTAACCTGGTGGGCCCTTCAGAGCCTGAAATTTGACCTTTTATTCAGACATCCGAAAAGTCTGCAGGCACGAATGCTGTATATTCTGCTGGCCCTCGCCGTCAGTTATCCGGTGGCCCGCTTCTTTCTGGACTACGTCAACTGGTCGATGACTTTGCCACAGATCTACGGCTAAAAGTGAAACAGATGTTGCAAGAGCGCGAAAAATAACGAAAAGTACCACGTATGCCCTTCTCTCTTGGCAGGCAATACTGAGAACAGGAGAGGGGCGCAAAACAATGAAGAAAAAAGTCCTGTGTATCATCTTTTTAAGTCTGCTCCTGCCGGCCTTTCCGGCAGGTGCTGAGAGCGTAAAGAAGGATATCGATCCGATTGACCGGGTGGCGCTGTTTGCTGAAACACTTGACAGGCAGGCGACGGTAACCGGGTGGAATGTTTATGCCCGCGAGCAGTATGCAGACCTGATGACTGAAACGGAATTCGCCCAAAGAATCGAACAAATCAGGGAAAAAGAGCCCGAATACGCGTGGCACATGGAGAAAAAGCAGCACGGCGTGATCAGCTGGACAGGATCGAAAGAAAAGTCCGGTCTGAAAACCCGTGTGTCTTATATGGCCTGGCCGGCTGGAAAGTTATACAGGATAGGTATTATTTACCAGTCCGGAGCGGGCGCATTCAGCCGCCCGCAATGGACAGAACAGGAGCGAAACATTCGCGATGATATCACAAAAATTTTCCTTTCGCAAGGGCATATTTTCTCTTGTGTCAGAGCCTATAGCAATGATAAAATGGAGTCTGGCTTACGCGAGGCCGGAAATGACTTTCTGAGGACTTTTTCCGCCGGCGCGACCGAGGCTTTTTACGAAAAAACCTTTGTATCAATTTCAGCATATACTAGGGCATGGAACGATAGCATAAATTCTGGAAATAAGAAAATGAACATTCAGGTTGCACTGCGGGATGACAGAGACCGGACTGTTATCACCGTCGGCACACCAATCATCACGCAGGAGTACTGATGATCAGATTCAGCATTCAACGCGGCACGGTTGTTCCGGATGAGCGAAGAGATATAAATGAACGCGGAGGGGAAAAGTTTTGGAGAAGATTATTGTTCACGGAGGCAGACGGCTATCCGGATCAGTTGAAATTGAAGGCGCTAAAAATGCCGTACTCCCGGTTATTGCCGCATCGATGCTGGCGAGTGAGGGAACAAGCAAAATATATAATGTACCGGAACTTGCTGATGTATACACAATTAATGAAGTTTTACGTTATTTAAACACGTCGGTTAATTATCAGAATAAGACCATCATGGTGAATGCCGCAGCAGAGCCCTATACAGAAGCCCCTTTTGAATATGTTCGGAAAATGCGGGCCTCATTCCTCGTCATGGGGCCGCTTCTGGCGCGGGTCGGGCATGCAAAAATTGCCCTGCCCGGCGGATGCGCGATCGGGTCCAGGCCGATCGATCAGCACCTGAAAGGCTTTGAAGCCATGGGGGCAAAAGTTCGTATCGGCAACGGCTCCATCGAAGCAGAGGTTGAAGGCAGACTCAGGGGAACCGTGATTTATCTCGACTTCCCGAGTGTCGGTGCCACGGAAAACATTATCATGGCCGCATCTCTCGCAGAAGGGGAAACCGTGCTTGAAAATGCCGCCTGTGAGCCGGAAATCGTCAACCTGGCTGAATATCTGAATGCCATGGGTGCCCGTGTCAGCGGGGCCGGAACCGGCAGAATCACAATTCATGGTGTGAAAAAATTGCATGGCGCGGAACACACGATCCTGCCTGACCGGATCGAAGCCGGCACGTATATGATCGCGGCAGCGATTACCGGCGGCAATGTGCTGATTAAAGATTCGGATATTAAAGACCTGCGTCCGCTGATTGCCAAACTGCGTGAAGCCGGTGTAGAAGTTAACGAAGAGCCGGAAGGAGTCCGGGTCATTGGTACGGACAGTCTGAAGGCCGTTGACATCAAGACCATGCCGCACCCCGGTTTCCCGACCGACCTTCAGCCGCAGTTCATGGCACTGATGCTGAAAGCAAAGGGGACATCCGTAATCACTGAAACTGTCTTTGAAAACCGTTTCATGCATGTCGAAGAATTTCGCCGCATGAATGCCTCGATTAAAATTGACGGACGTTCAGCCGTCATCAGCGGGGACTGTGACCTGCAGGGTGCCGAGGTGGCCGCAACAGATCTTCGGGCCGGGGCGGCGCTGGTCATTGCCGGACTGGCTGCCAGTGGCTATACCCGGGTTAGAAGATTGCACCACATTGATCGTGGTTATGTGGATCTGACCGGGAAACTTCGGGCGCTTGGCGCAGATATCGAGCGTGTCCGTCTCGGTGAAGATGGACAGCTGATCCCTGCAACGGCCGAAAGTGAATCACCGCAGCGCAGCGTCAAACCTAAATTTGCCTGAAATCCGGCTCATTAAAAGAACACCCGGGGCGACAGCAATCGCCCTTTTTTCATGTTTTAATTTGCTGAAAGATCAGTGAGGCTACATTATTTATTTCGGCCATCATGGCCGATTTTTTTATACCCTTCTCCGGAAGAAGCGGAAATTCCTTCCTGTCCCGCGAAAAAAAGCATAACCTGATAAAACGGAACATATCATGAACGCGGAACGTCAGGAGGCGGAATGGGCGGGTTGAAAAAAACCACTGCGCTCAATGAGGATTGTATGTCATTTGAATTTTTTTATACCCTTTTCATGACAGACCGGCGGGTTCTGTCTTCCGGTAAACAGGCATAGGATATCTAAAGAAAAGCTGGTGTTTCTTACAGCGGAACAAAATCCGACCACCGGAGGAGACCCATGAAAAAAATCGCCACACTGCTTATCATCTGCGCACTCGCCGTACTGATCATTCCTTCCGCGGTCGTCCTGCCCTTCTCCGGTCAATCGAAAGAACAGGTTCAGGACATTGCTGCCTCTCCGGCCAGCCGGTCCACAGAATCACAGACGGTGGCCCGGCCGCCGGCCATTACGGTTTCCGTTGTCCGTTCGGAAACAAAACATACGGAGCGCATCGTGCTCGATGATTATCTGATCGGTGTCGTCGGCTCGGAAATGCCGCCAAAATTCCGCCTGGAAGCTCTGAAAGCACAGGCGCTCGCCGCCCGCACCTACATCATGGCCCGGATCATGGATAATCCGGAGGCGAAGGTAAGCGACACGGTGGCCAATCAGGTGTACCACAGCACGGCAGAATTGAAACGCCTGTGGGGTAAGGATTACGCCTGGAAAATAAAAAAAGTGAAGCAGGCGGTCAGCGAAACGGAGAATCAGGTCATTACTTATCAGGGGAAACTGATTTCGCCTGTTTTTTTCTCAACAGCCAACGGCCGGACGGAAAACGCCAAAGATTACTGGTCGGGAGACGTTCCCTATCTGAGGTCTGTTGCAAGTCCCTGGGATCAGCTGTCGCCGAAATTTCACAATGAGAAAAAATTAAGCGTTGCCGAAGTGGAGCAGGCACTCGGCGTTTCACTGGGAAAACGCAATGCCGGGAAAACGCTTGAAAAAACAGAGACAGGTCGGGTGGCCCGATATCAGATTGGCGGCAAAACCTTCACAGGCCGGCAGATCCGGGAGAAGCTCCGGCTGAGCTCGACTGACTTCACCCTGAAAAGAAAAGGGAATACGGTGACAGCGCGTACCGTCGGCAGCGGGCATGGCGTCGGCATGAGCCAGTATGGGGCGGAAGGGATGGCCCGTGAAGGAAAGAAGGCCGCCCAGATCGTGACCTATTATTATCCGGGAACCCGGATCAGTAAGATGACGATTCGGCCGAAGGAGGCTCTTGTCCGGAAATAAAGTGAAACGTCAATCAGTGGGGGGGTCGACGCACAGGGACGTGCCCGTCCAGACGTTGCGACAGGGACGCCCATAGAGCGCCTCATCCGGAGTATCGACCCCCGCCAATGTGTTCGTGCAGGCGTACAGGCCGCCCTCGTTTTTAGTCTGCGCGCAATCCAAGCAAATCGTCGACCCCATCGGACTGCTGCGGGCCACCTGAGCATGCATAACCCTGGGGGTATGGCCCGCTTAGGCGGGATAAATCTCAGAAAATAGCTATTTTATCCGGCAAAAAGCAATTTTTTAAGAAAACAGGTATAGATCACCGGCAATCTGATCAGAATGATTGCTGAGGTGATATTAAGTGACAGAAAACAAAGACCAGAAGAAGCTGCAGGGAAAAGAACAGTCCGGCCTGCGCAGACTTGCCGGACGGCGATGGTTCTATCCCGCACTCTATCTGTGCGTGGCCTCTCTGATTCTGACCGGCATTCTCTTTTTTCAGATGAGAGGCGCCGATCAGGCGAAGGACACCGAAGAACAGAACCGTGTCGTTTTCAACCAGGATGATCCGTCCGCTCCGCTGAATGCGGGTGAAGAAGTCTTCGAATGGCCGGCCGCAAAAGCCGACACCGAAGTCATTCAGCCGTTCTATGATGCAGACGGGACCGAACAGGAACAGCAAGCCGCTCTCGTAAACTATGACAACACATACGCCCAAAATACAGGCATCAACATTGGTGCGAAAGATGAACAGGCTTTCGCGGTCAACGCGGCGATGAGCGGCAAAGTAACAGAAGCAAAGAAGGACAGCCTCCTCGGCTACACCGTGACACTGAAGCATAAGAACGGCGTTGAAACGCTTTACCAGAGTCTGACCTCACTCGACGTCAAACTGGGACAGGAAGTCAAGCAGGGTGAAACCCTCGGCACTGCCGGCACATCGGCATTTAACAAGCCGATGGGGGTTCACGCCCACTTCGAAATCCGTAAGAACGGCATTCCGGTAAACCCCGAAGTCTACATGGACAAGGCAGCATCGGAAGTTAAAGCAGTAACTGTCGGTGCTCAGAAGACTTCAGGTCAGCCGTCTGCCGCAGAAAAAACGAAGTTCGAAGAAAAGGCACCGGAAGCCCCGGCAAAAAAGGAAGCCCCGTCCAAATCCGAGGAAAAGGGCAAATCCGACAGCAGCAAGTCAATGGAAAACCGGTCTGAAGGCGAATCCATCGACCAGAGTGAAAACTGATCCCCTGAACACAAGTAAACACCAACATTCGGCGATACGCAGAACGCGTATCGCTTTTTTGCATTAATTCTACCAAAATGTTTGTAAATAGTTGATATCTTGACAAAAGTAAGGGATTATGTGAAAAAGGAGAGAATATACTTTCACATTGTCTTAGTTCTGTTCATGAGCAGCATAAACAAACTTACACAGCCTCAGTGCAGCCCGAGGAGGAATTGACTGTTGAATCAGGGGGCCTGGTGGATGCGGTAACATCCACTTTGCGTTCGACAGTAGAGAAGCAGATGAAACTGGATGATACAGACCGGAGAATACTGGATTGTCTGACTCAGGACGGAAGAATGTCATATGTCGACATTGGGAAAAAACTGAACCTGTCAAGAGTAGCCATTCGGGAACGTGTACATCAAATGTTAAAAGACGGAATTATCGAGAAATTCAGCGTGGTCATTAATTCTGAGCTTGCCGGGAAGACGGTATCCGCTTTTTTTGAAGTGGAATGCGAACCTGCAGCCTTGATTTCTGTAGCCAGAAAACTGGCCGGCAATCCGAGCGTCGCCAGCTGCTATCAAATGACAGGGCCGAGCATGCTGCATGTGCATGTTCTCGTTGAAGATTTCCATCAGCTGGAAAACTTCACAAATAAAGAGTTGTATTCAATGAAGGGGATAACGAGAGTAAACAGTCACATTTTGCTGCGGAGGTTCAAAAGCCGGACAGGCCTGAAACTGTAAAACCGGAACATATGGAAACCAATAAGCATGAAGGGAAAGGTCCAAAGTTCAGCAGGGCTAAAAAAGCCATTATAATTTTTTGAAAAATGCATTGAATTATAGAACATAAAGTCATATAATCAGAACTAATGATTTTACATGTGTTAATATTTATGACATGTTTAATTAATAATAGACACATAATGGCATAAATTGGTTCCGTTTGTTACTTTATATGTTCTATATCCTGTCTAATAGTTAACGAAATATTATGATAAAGGAGCTTATCAGGGATGTTTGATTTTGAGTATCAGCCATTTTCCTCAAGAAGAGCACCGGTTTTCGGAAATAAAGGAATGGTGGCAACAGCTCAGCCGCTTGCTGCACAGGCCGGCCTCGATATCCTTAAAAAAGGAGGTAACGCGATCGATGCAGCAATAGCGACAGCAGCCTGTCTGACCGTTGTTGAACCCACCTCCAATGGGATCGGAAGTGATGCATTCGCTCTGATTTGGACAAAGGGGAAGCTCCATGGATTAAATGCCAGCGGGGTTGCTCCAGAGTCGATCTCAATCGATGCGATCAAACGGAGAGGATACAATTCAATGCCCGCACACGGATTCGAACCGGTCATGGTCCCCGGCGCTCCCTCAGCATGGGCAGCCTGTTCGGCTAAATTTGGCAGACTGCCATTGACGGAGGTGTTAAAACCTGCCATCGAATACGCAAGGAAGGGTTATCCACTCTCGGCAGGTCTCGCGAAGTATTGGAATATCTCTTATAAAAAATTTAAAGCGTCTTTTCACAATAAGATGTTTGAGCCCTGGTTCAGGACTTTTGCGCCGGATGGACGGGCACCGAAAGCGGGCGAATTATGGCGTTCCCCCGATCATGCACGGACACTTGAATGCATAGCGGAGACCGGGGCAGAAGCTTTTTACAAAGGCGAACTTGCCGAGAAAATAGACAAATTTTCAAGAGAAAACGGCGGCTTCATCCGAAAATCCGATCTGGAAAACTATCATCCGGACTGGGTCGATCCCGTTTCCATCAATTATCGAGGGTATGATGTCTGGGAATTGCCGCCGAACGGACAGGGAATTGTGGCACTGATCGCCTTAAACATTCTGAAAAAATTGAACTATCCGGATCAGAATTTAATAGAAACATACCACAAACAAATAGAAGCACTGAAACTTGCTTTTTCAGACGGGAAAAAATATATCACCGACCCACGTGACATGCACGATGAAGTCTCCGCGTTACTGGCAGACGAATATGCTCTTGCCCGCAGCAAACGGATAGGAAGCGATGCCCTGGAGCCTCTGCCCGGTACCTTACCCAAAGGGGGAACTGTTTATCTCGCTGCAGCTGACGGCGAAGGCAACATGGTTTCGTATATTCAGAGTAATTACATGGGCTTCGGCTCCGGACTGGTCGTTCCCGGGACCGGCATCGCCCTGCAGAACCGGGGCCATACCTTTTCCCTGAACCCTGATGACGCGAACGCGCTGGCCCCGGGGAAGAAAACCTATCATACAATTATACCCGGCTTTCTGACCAGAGATGGTGAAGCTGTCGGCCCGTTCGGTGTCATGGGCGGGTTCATGCAGCCCCAGGGCCACCTGCAGGTACTCACCAACACCATTGATTTTCACCTGCACCCGCAGGCGGCACTCGACGCGCCCAGATGGCAATGGATGAGCGGAAAAACCATTCTGGTTGAGCCGACTTTTCCCAACCCTATTGCTCAGGCACTGGCAAGACGGGGACACGATATCAGAGTAGCCACCGATTCCGGATCGTTTGGGCGCGGCCAGATCATCTGGCGCAACAATCAGACCGGCGTGCTCGTCGGTGGCACTGAATCCCGGGCGGACGGGGTGGTAGCCGCCTGGTGATGTCCGGCATGCAGTCATTAAGTTTTTAATTTTCAGATTACCCATGCAATTCATATACAGGGAGGATCAACAGTATGAGATTAAGACTGAAAAGTTTCCTTATTTTATCATTAACTTTCCTGCTTGTCATCGTTTCAGGATGTGGAAGCAACAATGGCGATAATGGAGAGTCTGCAACCGGCACAACAAAAAAACAACTGGTCATTGGACTGGACAATGATCCGCCGCAGCTTGATCCGCAAAAATCATCGGCGGCAGTTGACAGACAGGTTTATCAGAGTATTTACAATTCACTGGTAGACATTGATGAAAACGGGAAAATCGTACCTGAGCTGGCAACCAGCTGGAAAATATCAAAAGACGGAAAGACTTATACATTTGATCTGAGAAAAGATGTTAAATTTCATGATGGAACAGCGTTTAATGCGGAAGCTGTAAAGTTCAACTTTGAAAGAGAACTTGACCCGAAAATGGCTTCTCCGAGACTTTCAGAAATTGGATTAATCAGCAAAGTAACAGTGCTCGATGATTACAGAGTTCAGTTAACGTTGAAGCAACCCTTCTCGCCGCTTCTGGCTATTTTAACAGACCGTTCGGGTATGATGCTCTCGCCCACAGCAGTTAAAAAAGAGGGGGAAAACTTCTCAAACCATCCAGTCGGAACAGGTCCTTATCAGTTCGTTGAACGAGTTAAACAGGATCATATTACGGTTAAAGCATTCAAAGATTACTGGGGCGGCAAGCCGAAAACACCAACGATTGTCTATCGTCCGTTCGCCGATGGCAACGTGAGATTAACAAACCTGACTTCAGGTAACCTGGACCTTGTGAATACTGTTGACTACAAAGATATTGATACAGTTAAGAAAAATTCAAATCTCAAAATCGATGAAAAAGATGCCATCGGGTTCCAGGGGCTTGTGTTGAATGTGCATCGAGCACCGCTGGATAATGTAAAAGTACGTCAGGCAATTAATTTGGCCATCGACCGTAAATCTATAGCAAAGGTTATTTTCCATAATTATGTAACCCCGGCAACGAGTCCGATTCCAGCGGGAAGCTGGGCACATGACTCGAGTATAAAAGTACCGGACGGAGACGTGACTGAAGCGAAACAGCTTATCAAGGAATCAGGGTTGAAAAATATTCATTTCACACTGAAAATACCGTCTGGAAGCGCGCAGAATCAGCAATTGGGACAGATGATTCAATCAATGCTGAAAAACATTGGCATCACAGTCAAACTGGAAATGGTTGAATTCGGTACGATGATTCAGCAGGGAATAGAACATAATTTTGATGCGATCAACATCGGCTGGAGCGGCAGAATTGATCCGGATGGAACAATATACTCCTGGTTCATAACAAATGGCGGAAATAACGATATGGGTTACTCAAATCCACAGGTGGATAAATGGCTGAACCAGGCGCGTTCGGTTACTTCTCAGAAGGAACGCACACAACTCTACCATAAAATTTCACAACAGTTGTGGAAAGACGCGCCATACATTTCTATCTATTATCCGAATGACTTTAAAGCGATGAAGAAGAACGTTGATGGATTTGTACATTATCCGGATACAATGATTCGTCCTGATACCATTTCATCTAAATAACAGCGGGGAGGACGACTATGTTATATTACATCGCGCGACGCTTCTTTCTGATGGTAGTGATCTTGTTTCTTGTAAGCATCATGGTTTTTGCCCTGATAAATGTTATTCCAGGTGACCCGGCAGTTCTCATGCTGGGTCAGGAAGCTACTCCGGAAGCGCTCGCTGCTTTACGTCAAAACCTTGGTCTTAATGATCCACTTTTTATCCAGTATCTGCATTGGGTCGGCGGTGTTCTTCAGGGAAATCTTGGCTACTCCCTGGCCGATCACACGCCAGTAACAGATATCTTGTTAAGTAAAATTCCTGTTACTGTCGAGCTGACGATACTTGCTTTCGTTCTGGCTATTGTCATTGCTGTACCGGTGGGGATCATTAGTGCGGTTCACAAAGGTACAGTATGGGATTATCTGACAACAGTATTTGCTCTTTCAGGGGTATCCATCCCTGCATTCTGGCTGGGCATTCTGCTTATCTACCTTTTGTCGGTGACATTGGGGTGGCTGCCTCCATCGGGATATGTTCCTTTCGGTGATAATCCGGCGAGGAACCTGGTGCTGATGATTATGCCCTCCATTGCACTTGGCATCCGATTGTCTGCACAGCTGACGAGAATGTTGCGTTCCAGTCTGCTTGAAGTGATGCAGGCAGATTATATCAGAACGGGGTTTGCGAAAGGTCTGCTTGAACGGGCGGTTGTTTTTCAACATGCATTGCGGAATGCCATGCTGCCTGTTCTGACTGTCGCCGGTCTTGAACTATCATCATTTCTTGGTGGTGCTGTAATTACGGAAACAATATTTGCTGTCCCCGGCTTGGGTCAACTCATCGTTAATGCGATTCTGACAAGGGATTTCCCGGTTGTACAGGGTGCTATCCTGTTTATGGCCTTTGCAGTAGTCTTCGTTAACTTCATAGTAGATATAGCCTATTCCCTGCTTGATCCCAGAATCAGTCTGGGAGGTGCATCTAAATAATGGGCAAACCTTTACTGAATAATGAACATGTCGAGAATCATATTACTCAGAAGACTGAGGAAATAAAGCGAAAACGAACCGGACATTTCTCAAAGTTATTGAATAATAAGCTTGCGGTATTCGGCGGGATATTTGTTTCTATTTTGATTATTATGGCAGTTTTTGCGCCACTAATCGCGCCTTTTGATCCGACAAAGCAGAATTATGCCCAGGCGTTGCAGCCACCATCTGCGGATCATTGGTTTGGAACAGATACTTTAGGAAGAGATTTGCTGTCAAGAATTATATTCGGAGCCCAGGTATCATTAAAAGCCGGGCTGATATCTGTTGGAATTGCTTTACTTATCGGTATTCCACTGGGGGTTCTGTCAGGATATTTCAGGGGATTCTGGGATGAGTTTATCATTATGAGACTGACTGATGCGATGCTGGCTTTTCCATCACTTGTTCTCGCACTCACTATTGCAGCGGTCCTTGGGCCAAGCTTGAGCCACGCAATGATGGCCATTGGACTTGTGTTTACACCATACTTTATTCGACTGGCACGTGGTGAGGTGCTTTCACAAAGAGAACGGGAATATGTTATAGCAGCAAGAGCATCAGGATTACGAAACTTTTCGATTATGCTCAGACACATTTTTCCCAATATACTTGGTCCGCTTATCGTACAGGCCACTTTGAACGTTGCCGCGGCTATCATAGCTGAAGCTTCATTAAGCTATCTGGGGTTAGGGACACAACCACCGACACCGAGCTGGGGAGCTATGCTTGCCGAAGGGCAGGGATATATTTCACAGGCACCGTGGATATCAATCTTTCCAGGCTTGTTTATCTTCCTGGCTGTCATTTCCATCAATGTATTTGGAGACGGAATCCATGACTGGTTAGATCCGAAGCTAAAGTAATCGAGGTGCGGGTATGAATAATATTTTGACTGTTGACCATTTAAATATTGGTTTTAAGCAAAGCTATGGACGGACTTCGGTCATAGATGACATAAGTTTTGTGCTAGAAGAAGGCCAGACGTTATGTATTGTTGGTGAATCTGGTTGCGGAAAAAGTTTGACATCTCTTGCTATTATGGGACTGCTTCCCAGTGGCGGTAAAATTATTAATGGACATATTCTGTATAAGGGCAAGGACATAAGCCGTCAGGGTCAAAAAGAGTTAAGTAAAATTCGCGGTAAAGAAATCTCAATGATTTTTCAGGAACCGATGACCGCACTAAATCCCCTGCATTCGATTGGACACCAGATCGCGGAAGTCTTACGTATCCATACCAGGATAAGTAAACATGAAGCGAAAGAGCAAACAATTCATATGCTCAAATTAGTAGGGATTCCGTCTCCGGAAAAAAGATACGGCCAATATCCTCATGAATTAAGCGGTGGAATGAGACAGAGGGTTATGATTGCTATGGCACTTATTTGTCATCCGGGTTTACTGATTGCTGATGAACCGACGACGGCACTTGATGTGACCATCCAGGCGCAAATTCTCGAATTAATTCAGAATTTAAAGGATCAGTTTAACATGTCCCTGCTTTTAATTACCCATGATTTGGGGGTAGTCTCTGAAGTAGCAGATAAAGTGATTGTGATGTATGCCGGACAAGTTGTTGAATATGGTAATACGAAACAGCTCTTTAATGATCCGAAGCATCCATATACCAAGGGGTTAATTAACTCCATTCCCAGATTGGATGAGACCAGGGAAGTGCTTCCAACAATTAAGGGCACCGTTCCGGGACCTGATGAAATGCCGAGAGGGTGCCGGTTTGTATCACGCTGTCCTTTTGCTATGGATATATGTGCCAAAGCAAAACCACCTGAATTTACAGATGGTCATGAAGTGCACTGCTGGTTGTATTCATCTAAAGTTGTGAAAGGGAGTGAATCCCCTTGTCGATAAATGCTGACGCAGTATCTTCAGAAAAACTTCTGGAAGTAAAGGATTTAAAAAAATTCTTCTATATTAAAAAAGGTCTGGCAGGTTTTCGGTACCAGACTGTAAAAGCAGTAGATGATGTTAATTTTTATGTAAATAAAGGTGAGACACTCGGCATCGTCGGAGAATCTGGTTGCGGTAAATCAACCATGGGGCGCTCAATCCTCCAGCTCCAGAAACCGACCGATGGATCAGTGAAATTTGAAGGCATAGAGCTGACAAAATTAAAGAATCATCAGATCCGTAAACTAAGAAAAGATATGCAAATGGTTTTTCAGGATCCGTTTGGTTCATTAAATCCTCGTATGACTATTGGAAGTATGCTGAAAGAAATTGTAAACACGCATCATATTGTAAATGAAAAAGACAGTAGAACATATGTGGAAAATCTGTTGGAGCAAGTCGGGTTGAAAAAAACCTATTACAACCGCTATGCCCATGAATTCAGCGGCGGGCAGAGGCAAAGGATCAGTATTGCCAGAGCACTGGCTGTGAAACCTAAAATGATTGTTTGTGATGAGGCAGTATCTGCACTGGATGTTTCGGTGCAGGCTCAGATTTTAAATCTCCTGCAAAAGCTGAAAAAAGAGTATCAGCTCACATATATTTTCATTTCCCATGACTTATCTGTGGTGAAGCATATCAGTGACCGGGTTGCCGTTATGTATCTCGGACAAATCGTTGAACTCGCAAACAAGACGGAGATTTTTGATCATCCGCTTCATCCTTATCTAAAGGCACTGTTATCAGCTATTCCCCAGGTAAATCAGACAAATCGTGAGCGGATCATTTTAAAGGGAGAAGTTCCGAGTCCGATAAATATTCCTGAAGGCTGCCGATTCCACACGCGGTGTCCTTTTGCTAAAGATATCTGCCGTAAGAAGGTTCCGTCTCTTGAACAGAAAGAATACGGGCATTGGGTTGCATGTCATTTTGTATAGTTTGAAAAAGATACTGCCTTTGATGATCATTGGGTAAAATGACAGGCAGATGATGCAATCATATAGGGGACGTGCAGAATATATTTGCTCTGTAATCAGGAGGTATTGTTATAGTGACACAGCTGGAAACAGAGAGTCAGCCTGAGCCTGTGAATAAAAGGGGTTCAGCTTCCACACGTTACACAGACATTTTCATCGCCTTTTTCCGCTCGTCGATCCTCAGTTTCGGCGGAGGGCCGTCCGGCATTCCGCTGATCGAGGCGGAAGTGGTGAAAAAATATAAATGGATGACGCTTGAGGAGTTCGGTGATCTTGTGGCGATCGCCAACGCGCTGCCCGGACCGATTAATACGAAACTGGCCGGGTACGTTGGCTGGAAGCTGAAAAGATTCGGCGGGCTGCTCACCGCTCTGATTGCGGTTGTTCTGCCGACGGTCCTGCTGCTGACCGGCCTGCTTAGTTTTCTGTCTGCCTTCCGGGATCAGCGCTGGGTCCGCGGCATGACGGAAGCTGTGCTGCCTGTCGTTGGCGTCCTGATGGCCCAGCTGACCTGGCGCTTTTTTTTCAGTGCGAAAAAGGGGCTGGGCTGGGTGATCAGTCTGATTCTGATCGCCGTCAGTTTTGTGCTGATGGAAGTGCTCCATATTCATCCGGCGATTCTGATTGCGCTGACGCTGCTTTTTGTCCTGGTTAAGCCCCAGAAAAAACAGGCGGGAGGCGGGAGTAAATGACCCTTCTCTGGCAGCTGTTCCTCGCCTTTTTTATCCCGGGGATTCTTGGCTACGGCGGCGGCCCGGCATCGATTCCGCTGATTGAAAACGAAGTCGTCAGCCGCTATCACTGGATGAGCGTCAGTGAATTCAGTAACGTTCTGGCACTTGGTAACTCACTGCCCGGACCGATTGCGACAAAAATGGCCGGCTATATCGGTTATGAAGTCGGAGGCATCCCGGGTTCGATCGTCGCCCTGCTGGCAACCGTCGGCCCTTCGCTGATTCTGCTGATTGTGCTGCTTCGCCTGCTTTACCGGTTTAAAGATTCGCCGAAGGTCAAATGGCTGACGCTCCTGATCCGTCCGATCATCGTGGTCATGCTTGGCATGATGGCCTGGGACTTTTTTTCAACGTCGCAATCAGAATCCGGCTGGCTCCCGATGATCCTGATCGGAGCCGCAAGTTTCGTGCTGATGCAGCGATTCCGGCTCCATCCGGCCTTTGTTATTGCCGGTGCCCTTCTGATCGGCGGCCTGTTCATGGGCTAAAGTTCTTCCTTTTGGGAAGAGCTTTTTTAATGGAAGCTTTGTTGAATTTCTGTGCGATGCCGAAGCATTTTGACTAAGCCGGGTGACTCGCATTGCGTGAACCAATGGCTCTATTTTATCAAAATATCCGGATTATAATCTTCCCTGTCACAATCCAAAAAAGCCAATGATTCTTAAAAGGTACTCCATTCTAATTTAATAATACAATCTATCTATCCCGGAGTGACGGCTTTTCCAGTATCTCTTTCAGGTTTTACCTTTTTTTATCGCCTGAAACTGAAGGCGATGGGCCTTTTTCACGGAATCCCAAAGCATCCCTTTGAGTCACCAGGATCTAAAATGATTTTTTATCCGATAGTTGAGTTCTTTATTTGGATTTGAGCAGGGAAACACGCGTCTCCCAATAATAAAAGAGTTTTTCATGGTCTGACCGATTTTAATTCTGAACATTCCTGGTATATTGAATCATCAAATTTAGTTCCTGCAATGCCAGTCATCTCAGATAGGACAAGGAGTAAGCCCTGTTTCTACAGTTATGTCAATCAACTGTTTAAGCATAATGAAAAATATTTCTATGAAAAGATCATTAAATGGATAAAATTTTATGTTAGATTATCTAACATACACAATTATTTTAATATTTTGATGTGTTATACTTTGGACATCAGCTGGTCTGACCGGTAATGCCGATGGAGGGATGCCGCATTATCACATTAAATGATCTTAAATCATGCAAGTTTCAATGGGGTGATCATTGAAATGATTGGCAGTTTCGGGTTTTTAAAAATATGCTGTGAAGGGAAGAGACAAATGAAAAAGAATATGATGCTCGTTATCTCCAGTATTGCAGTCATGTGCCTGTTTCTTACTGCTTGTACCGGGAATGGAGCAACAGGCAGTTCGAACGGGAATTCAGGGATAACGACTCTAAAATTAGGTTATGCAAAGTGTGCACACTGTTTGCCTATGTCGCTTACACCTCAGTATCAGGATAAAAGCAAGGTTAATATTCAGGCTACATCCTTCCAATCCGGAAATGATGTTCTGACTGCATTAACCTCAAAAAGCATAGATGTAGCACAAGTCACTTATTTACACTTTATTACAGCACTGGATCGAGGCCTGGATATTGTTGCAATTTCCGGACAGGTCAACGGTGGATCCGACATTATTGCTTCTAATAAGCTAAATTTGAAGGCAGATGACTGGGCGAGTCTTAAAACTCTGGTTAAGCAGCGAAAGGCTGACGGAAAGCCACTGAAGATTGCTGCTTCCCGTGGTAATGCACAAGATATTCATTTAAGAGGGGAGCTTCAGCTACATGGAATTAATCCCAATAAAGACATCGAATTTGTCAATATTGCCAACCCGGCAGACCATGAAGCAGCCCTTGAACGTAATGAAGTTGATTTGATATGTACTGTTGAACCGTCTGCTTCAAAAATCATTCTGGATAAGAAAGGAAAGCACTTTGCATACCCCTATAATCAGGCGGCCGGGAATTTAACAAACATTATTGTGACCAGATCTGATGTAATAAAAGATCATCCGGAAGCTGTAAAAGCTTTTGTTGAAGCAAATATGAAGGTTGTTGATAAAATTTCAGCAGATAAGGCACCATGGATTTCTGTCATTCAAAAAAATACAGGAATGAGTTCGGAAGTGAGTACCAGAGCTCTGGATAATGCATATCCGGATTACAAAATGTACAAATCTAAAACACTTGCAATAGCCAAAATGATGAAAGAACTAAAGTACATTAATACTGATGTTTCAAAAAAGGTTGAAAAGCAGATGGATTATACCATTCTGGAATCCATAACCGGGAAAAATGCATCTGAGTTGGGTGACAATTAAAAATAAGATAGGTTGGACAGATTATGAATGTATCCCAATATTTAAAAAATAATTATTACCGAATATTTGTTCCACTTCTGCTACTGATCATCTGGCAATTTGTAGCTCAGATGGGATGGATGACCAATTTGTTTCCATCACCTGTAAAAGTTGCAAGGGGTCTGGCTGACTGGGTATTTAATATTGATGGAACTGCACAGGATAAAAGCGGGAAATGGGTCTTTGATGCTTTGAATAGTACAAAGAGAGTATTGATAGGGTATTTTCTGGCAAGCCTCAGTGCAATCATTATCGGCATCTCAATAGGGTGGTCAGCAATAATTCAAAAAACTATTGAACCAACAATACAGATTTTCCGTTTTATTCCACCTGTTTCCTGGATACCTTTAGCAATCATCTGGTTTGGAATTGGTGATAATCCTGCTGTATTTCTTGTGTTCCTTGGGGCCTTTTTCCCAATTCTGATCAATACGATTCATGGAGTCAGAAGTTTAGATATCAATATCATACATGCAGCATCAATGATGGGTGCGACAACCTGGCAGAAAATCAAGTTTGTTGTTATCCCAAGTTCTTTACCTAGTATTTTCACTGGCATGAGAACGAGTCTGGGAACAGCATGGATGATTACTGTTACAGCCGAAATGATAGCAGTAAAGAGTGGTCTGGGCTATGCGCTGTGGGATTCATATTATTTTATGAGGCTGGATTTAGTCATTGCTGCCATGATAAGCATTGGAATTCTTGGCTTTTTGTCAGACTGGATTCTGAGAATAATAATCCGTCGTATCCTTCACTGGCAGCAAGATTTACTGAACAATAAATGATTTATTGTCGTAATGAAAGAAGAGGTGAAACAGAAAAATGTCCTTGTTGGCGGTTAAAAGTCTGACTAAAAGATTTGAAGATAAGAAACGGAAGAAAAGTCTTCTTACGCTGGACCAGGTGAACTTGAATGTTGAAGAAAGTGAATTCATTTGTTTGCTGGGACCAAGTGGATGTGGAAAATCGACATTACTTAATATTATTGCGGGATTTGAATCTGTATCTGAAGGCGATCTTTTCACAAAGGGTGTCAAAATTACTGGCCCTGGCGATGATCGAGGCATGGTTTTTCAACAGGCAACACTCATGCCCTGGCTGACGGTATGGGAAAACGTATCTTTCTATCTAAAAATCCAAAAAAAATCAAAGAACGAGCGAAAACAGGCAGCTCAAAAATATATTGAAATGGTTGGGCTGAAGGGCTTTGAAAATCATTATCCATATGAGTTGTCCGGCGGTATGAAACAACGTGTTGGTATTGCTCGGGCGCTGCTGATGGACCCATCAATAATTTTAATGGATGAACCTTTTGCTGCCCTTGATGCTCAAACGCGTATGACCCTTCAGGAAGAGCTCGTAAGAATCTGGCAAATCAATAAAAAAACGATCATATTTGTGACCCATAGCGTTGAAGAAGCTTTGATATTGGGAACAAGAGTCGTGGTCATGAGTGCCCGACCGGGGAGAATACGTGACATTATAGATATTTCAGATCTGAACAGACCAAGAGATACGACTTCGATTGCGTTCAATGCTCACAAAAAAACCATTTTAAATATTATCAAAGAAGAAGCAGATCATCAAAATTCAGGAATGGAAGGATAAACCTATGAAAAAAATAGGCATGTTGACCCCCTCATCAAATACTGTTCTGGAACCGGTGACGTTCGCCATGGTCTCTGGTATTTCAGACGAAGTCTCTGTTCACTTTTCAAGATTCCAGGTCACAGAGATATCTTTAAAAGATAATGCCCTGGCTCAATTTAACAAGAAAAACCTTTTGAATGCAGCTAAACTTCTCGCGGATGCATATGTTGATGTCATTGCGTGGAATGGCACATCTGCCGGCTGGTTAGGATTTGATTCTGATGAAGAACTCTGCAGAACAATTGAAAAAGAAACAGGTATACCAACAACGACATCAGTTTTAGCTTTAAACGAATCATTCAAAATGCTTCATGCAGTGAATTATGGATTAGTCACCCCGTATACAGAAGATGTGAATGAAAAGATTATTGCTAATTATGAAACCATAGGTCTGAACTGTATAAAGCATGAAGCCTCACACCTGTATGTGAACCATCAATTTAGTGCAATTAATGAGGATGAGATTATGAAGATGGTGGGATATGTGGCTGAGGCGAAACCAGATGCCATAACCACTTTCTGTACAAATTTAAAAGCTGCACCTCTTGTTGAACAATTAGAAAACGAGTATCAGATTATCATTTTGGATACAATTTCAGTTGTTGTGTGGAAATGTTTAAAGATGATTGGTGTAAAAACAGAAAAAATAAAGGGTTGGGGCAAATTGTTTCAGTACTGAATCAAAAAGGAGATATCATGTGCACATTATTGATATATGTTGATCAGAAAACGCATAACTTTATTGCGGCGAAAACTGTAGATACAAGCCCAACCCAATTATCCTTTCAAAGGCTGATTACCCTTAGAAGATCACGTTTAATTGCTTTTCAAATGGGATGGCAACAAGGAATTAATTCTGGTATGAATGAGCACGGTCTGGTGATTATGAGTTCATATATGGGTTGGGTGAAATCATCTGATTTAAAAGGCCAACCCGATTATAATCATGATACACGCGGACTGGCTAATTTAGAAACCTTAGATCGGTACAGAAGTACAAATGATGCAATGATTGGACTTTACAATTTCTTCAAGAGTAATCCGAGCTCAGTAGGTGGTATACATTTTCTACTGGATAAGGATGGTGTAGCAGGAATACTTGAGCATAATGAAGGGCAGATAAAATGGAAAATATATAATGCCCATGACTGGGACAACGTTCTTTCGCTGGTTAGGGCGAACAATCCGGAATTCATTCATGATTATGAAACAGACTTAGATCATGTTCAAATTAAAGATCGAACAGACAGAATAAAACAAACGATTAGCCAAATAAGTCATTTTCCTCATGAGAACTTGATGAATGGTTTGAAAATACTGCTTTCAGATCGCACGGCAAACGAGGATGGAAACGAGTTGAGTCCGTATAATTGTGTAAAAAGGGTTTCTGAATATGAGAAAATGGTGAGCAGGGAATCTGTTTTTCTGGTGGGGCTGGCCAGCCCCTCCAGAAAAACAGCGGGATTTCATTTCTCTCTCGTCTCTGTCATTTTTTTCATAGAAAATGAGCCGGAGCCCATCATCTCAGTTAGAATAGAGTTAACCAAAAACCAAATTCTAAAGGAGAGATTCAGGGATGGCTCAACTACAGATTACTCTAGATGAACAACTTTTGCATCAATTATTTCTTGGCGATTCAAAAGAATCTGGCATGAATGCCCTTTTGGAGGCGATTTTAGATCAAGTACTTCAGGCGCAGGCCAGTGAGCAACTGAAAGCCGAAAAATATGAACGTAGTGAGGCCCGGACCGATTACCGAAACGGCTCCTATCCCCACCAACTAACGACCCGTGTGGGCAAGCTTTCGCTGAACGTTCCTCGACTACGCAACGGTCATTTTTCAACCGATCTCTTTAAACGCTATCAGCGCAGTGAACAAGCGCTCGTTTTGTCTTTGATGGAAATGGTCATCAATGGGGTTTCAACACGCCGTGTCAGTCACATCACTGAAGAGCTTTGCGGCACAGACTTCTCGAAGTCGACCGTATCGGATCTTTGCGGACATCTGGATCCACTGGTCCATGGCTGGAATGACCGCCCTCTGGAGGGCAGCTATCCGTTTCTGTTTGTTGATGCGATTTATACAAAGGTGCGTGAAAATGGCCGTGTTCGTTCTCGTGGTGTATTGATTAGTTATGGCGTCAACGAGAAAGGGTATCGCATGATTCTGGGTCTGAAAGTCGATGACAGCGAAAGCACGGAGGCGTGGAAGAACTATTTCGATTGGCTGAAGTCTCGTGGTCTGAAGGGCGTCG
The DNA here is from genome assembly GCF_040529185.1 of Sporolactobacillus sp. Y61. Classification (NCBI taxonomy): domain Bacteria; kingdom Bacillati; phylum Bacillota; class Bacilli; order Caryophanales; family Sporolactobacillaceae; genus Sporolactobacillus; species Sporolactobacillus sp. Y61. The sequence goes on from NZ_CP159510.1 coordinate 1,041,260, forward strand.
ATGTGATTGTCAGTGATGATCATGGGGGTCTCGTCGGTGCCGTTCAAAAAGCGTTTCAGGGAGCCACATGGCAACGGTGCCAGGCTCACTTTCTGCGCAACGTAAACGATCGGTTCCCAGATGATTTACAGCGAGAAGGAGCTGAACAGGTAAAAGCGATTCTGCACGCCCCAGACATCGAAACCGCTCGTACGCTCCTTCAGTCTTTTCTGGATACTTATCAGGAGAAAGCGTCTAAAGTGACTGAAATGGTGGAGGAGGCTTTTGATGATGTCACTGCAGTCCTTTCACTTCCGGAGCCGTATCGTCGCCGCCTGCGAACGACAAACGGTATGGAGCGCCTCAATGAAGAATTTCGCCGTCGGGAGCAGGTCATTCGTATTTTTCCTAACCGCGAGTCAATCATCCGCCTCATGGGTTCTGTTCTCATGGAGCAGGACGAAAAGTGGTCGAACGGCCGGCGCTACCTGAGAATGGATGACTATTTTGACTGGAAAGCGAAACAACCCAAAGTGGCTAATTCCAGTAAAGTGACAGCCATTTATCCAGGATAATCAACCCTATCCTGGCTGAGATAATTTACACATAAAAAAAGACTTGACCTGGAAACGGACAGATTTATATAAAGAACTATATTAATAATGGTGAGAGAAGTATAGAACATGGTTTAATATCCACAGAAACAGCACTGATCTTTGATTCGTGGAAAAAGGAGTTCTGTTATTTGGATGGTACTCCTGAAAATGGCAAGTGGCAGTCACTAACGTTTCATTAAATAAACACATGATTTTAAAGTCAGATTCTTGAAAGGGTGATTGTTATATTATTAACAAATGCCTGTTTGCTAACTGTAAATGAAACAAATGAAATCATTAATCCTGGCGCTATCCTTATTAAAGGATCAAAAATTAGTGACCTCGGTGATTCGGGCAAGCTGATTAATAAATACCCCGGCGAAAAGGCCCTGGATTGTCATGGAAAGCTAATCATTCCCGGATTTGTAAATGTACATTATCATGGGGCATTAACCATTGTACGGGGAGTCGGGCCTGATTTAGGTGTCCCTCCTCTGTACAGCAGAAATATTCCCCAGGGTGTACTTTTGAGCCGCGAAGAGACCTATACTATGGCTTTACTGGGATATGCAGAAGCTTTGAGGTCCGGCAGTACCTGCATTGCTGCTAATTATCTATATATGGACGATCAGGTACGGGCAATCGCCAATTTAGGTTTACGGGCGGTAGTGAGCGAAAGACTGCATGATATCGACTTCTTTCGAATTGGACAAGGGGAATATATTCACGATGAACAGGCGGGCGAGACTTCGTTAGAACGTAATTTGCGACTGTTAAGTGACTGGAACGGGAAAGAGGAGGGAAGAATCACCTGTCACCTTGGCCCCCATGCTCCGGATACATGCACAACACCATTTCTGGAAAAGATTATTGATATAGCGAGCAGAGCACATGTGGGGATGACAACTCATATGGCGCAAAGCACAATGGAAAACAGAGAAATATACCGACGTGAAGGATTAAGTCCGGTCAAATTCTCCAAAGCTATAGGACTATTGAAGTCTGGAACCGTTGCTGCACATTGCATCCATGTTGATGATGAAGACCTGACAGAACTGGCAGATTCAGGTGCGAGCGTTGCGTTTGTATCAGAGGGCAACCTGAAAAGAGGAGATATTGCTCCGGTGAGCAGTATGGAAAATGATGGAATAAATGTCGCACTTTGTACGGATGCCATGACTGGAAGTATGATAGAAGCCATGCGTTTTGGTTCTATAGTTCATAAATTATCCAGTGGTGACAACACCCGACCAACGCCTGAGCATTTACTCCGAATGGCAACAATCAATGGTGCGAAGGCTTTATCACTTGATCATGTCGTCGGTTCATTAGAAAAAGGAAAAAAGGCTGACCTGCTTGCAATCAGTACAGATCAATATCATTTAGCTCCTGTCATATCCCCTGCAGGAACACTTGTGCATGCTGCTGTCGGAACAGATATATCTGATGTTTGGATAGATGGACGTCATCTGGTTAAAGAAGGGGAGATAGTTGGCCTGGATGAGAAAAAAATTTGCAGTGAGGCTCAGAAGATTGCTTTGAAATGTTGGCAACGCGTGCATAAATAAAAATGAAATCAAAGAGATAAGAGGAATCGTTATGCTGGATTTATTGTTTCATAATGTAAAAAGTATTCACTTTATTAATAATGTTGATATTGGCATTGAAGGAGGCATAATTACTTATATTAAGGATACAGGTTCACCGATGCCTCCAGCCAAACATGTTGTTGAGGCTGACGGCCGTGTTGTCCTCCCGGGATTTAATGAATCCCACATTCATCTGGAAAAGGCGTATTTGCTTCAAAAAATGGAAAAAGAGGCAACATCACTTCAAGAGGCCATTCAAATTACAGCGGATCTAAAAAAAACATTTACGAAAGAGGACATAACAGAACGGGCTACAAGAGTTTTGGGTAAATGCATACAAAGTGGTGTTACCAATTTGCGATGCCATGTTGAGGTAGATGATATACTTCAATTAAAAGCGATGGAATCCATTCTTGAACTTAAAGAAAAGTTTGCAAATCTTATCACTCTGCAAATTGTAACATTTCCGCAAGAAGGTATTTTTATACAGCAGCATGCAGCAGAACTAATGGAAGAATCATTAAAAATGGGGGCAGATGCAGTTGGCGGTATCCCCTATAATGACAGAGATTCCTCGGAGCATCTGGACTATGTTTTCCATCTTGCCGAACGCTATAACAAGCCAATAGATCTTCATATTGATTTATCAGATGATCCTGATGATTTATCCATTCTTGATATTATTGATCGGACAAAAAAATACCATATGGAAGGAAAAGTGTCAGTAGCTCATATGACCTCTCTCGGATCAGTAGAGCATCATAAGGCGCGCAAGATTGCAGCGAAAATTGCAGATGCTGGAATTAATGTTATGGCTTTGCCTGCGACAGATCTGTATTTAAACGGACGTGGCGATTTTGAAAAAATCAGACGGGGATTAACTCCAGTGTCTATTTTGTTAGAAGAGCGTGCCAATGTTATTTTCGCGACAAACAACATACAAAATCCCTTTACACCGTTCGGGACAGGCAATATTTTAGACGTTGCCTATTTATTTGCTGAGGTCACCAGAATGGGAACAAAGGAGGATGCTAACACCATAATAGATATGCTGACTTATCGATCAGCTAAAGCTCTGAATCTCACAAGTTATGGATTTAAGATAGGTGGAACAGCCGACCTGGTTATGTTTGATGCAAAGAATCTGCGCGATGTGCTGCTGACTCAGCCGCATGTTGTCTGCTCTTATAAAAACGGAAGAAAAGTGATCTGAAGAAATCTAAAACAATGAAGAAGGGATGTCAAATGGGCAGGTTTGAAAATAAGGTAATTTTGATTACAGGCGGAGGTTCTGGTATTGGTCTGGCCACAGTTAAACAATTTATTAAGGAAGGTGCCAATGTTTCCGTCTTTGATTACAGAATAACTGATGATTTAATTTCTACAGGGTGTGATTACTATCAGGTAGACATAAGAAATTCTAAACTGATTAAAGAATCAGTGGCAGCAGTGATAAATAAATGGGCTAAAATTGATGTATTGGTGAATAATGCAGGTATTGAATTCGTATGTCCACTTGAAGACATGGAAGAAGAAGATTGGGATCGTGTCCTGGATACGAATTTAAAGGGCATGTTTTTAACCACAAAAGAAGTGCTGCCCTATTTAAAACAAACACATGGTGTGATTGTAAATACAGCTTCCCAGCTTGCTCTTGTGGGATCAGGACTATTTACTGCATATACCGCTTCAAAAGCTGCTATTCTTAACTTTACTAAGAGTTTGTCCATTGAGATTGCAAAAGACCAGGTCAGAGTAAACGCTATATGTCCCGGAGCAATCAATACACCATTACTGAACAGACAGTTTGAGAATGGGAAAATTGGGCCGCAGGGGTCCCTTAATGATTTGATTAATATGCATCCTATGGGGCGTCTGGGAGAACCAGAAGAGATTGCCAGCCCAATTCTTTTTTTATGCAGCAATGAGGCTTCGTTTATGACAGGAGCTTATCTTGTAGTTGATGGTGGTTATACATCTTGGTAAAGCCACTGACGGGAGAGATATCACTTGGAGAATCACACAGGAAATAATAACAGATTCCGAACTGTTGTCTTAAGTATCCTCATTTTATTTTGTTTAGTAATAGTGAGCTATACAGGCTATAGATTGTGGGCTTCTTCACAGTTGAATAACCAATTATTGGCACAGGATAAACAAAAAATTGATGTACAAGGCTTCCCATATTTAGGAAGTAAGGATGCACCAATAACTATTGTGGAATATGGGGATTACCGATGCTATTACTGCAGATTATTTTTTAATAACGTTCTTGAAAATAAGAAAATTCAAGGCCTGATTAAGTCTGGAGAAATAAAGTTTATTTATAAGGATTTTCCTTTTTTAAGTGAAGACTCAAAACGCAGCGCCATTTACCTAAGGGGTGTTTATGACCATTTTGGTACAGATTCGTACTGGAAAATGCACGATATGCTTTATCAGAACCAGACAAAAGATAAAAAAATAAAGAATTATTTCACGGAAGACAGGCTTTCTCAATATGCATCAGAAACTCTTGGTAAAAGTAAGACGCAACAATTAAGAGAAACTTTTCAAAACAAGCAATACTCGAGTTTTACTGACAAGAGTTATTTGGATGGGGAAAAACATGGTGTGGATGGAACACCTGCTGTGTTTATAAATGGTCATCTGATTTTAAAAGAACCCTGGGATGTAGACAATATATTTAAAGCTATAGAGCTTATTAAATAATACATACCTGGGTTAATATGGATCCTGAGGTACAAAATATGGTTAAAAAAAATGATTACGGTGCTTTCATTGATCCTGACATGGATCTACCTCCGACAGGTCATGGATTATTAGATGATCTGACTTTCGCTGTAAAAGATGTATTTGCAGTCAGAGGATATAAAAATAGTGCAGGAAATCCTGAGTGGTTTGCTCATGCTGAAAAAGCAGAACAACATGCAGATGTTATTGATCAATTACTGGGTCACGGTGGAAGGCTTACTGGCCGCACCGTAACTGATGAGCTGATGTATAGTCTGAAGGGGGATAACATACACTTTCCTCCGACCATTAATCCACGCTCCCCTGAATCCTTTTCGGGCGGTTCTTCAAGTGGATCAGCAGTTGCGGCAGCTGCACGTCTGGTAGATTTTGCGATGGGGACAGACACTGGTGGATCTGTACGTATACCCTCAGCTTATTGTGGCATTTATGGAATGCGCCCCTCCCATGGCCTGATTTCAATGAGACATGTGATCCCTTTGGCACCGAGTTTTGATACAGTGGGATGGATGTCGGATGACAAACATGTATTGACACAAGTCGGCGAAACGATTTTGCCGGAACAGAAAATAAACAGCTACAGAAATTTCTTTAGATTAGAAGATGCATTTCAATTGTTGAGTGGAAAGGATGATCTGAAGGAATATTTAAATGTCATGACGAAATTGAATCAAAAATACAAGCTTCAATCCATACATCTTTCAAAATGCTGGTCTTTCCATGACTTGACTGAATGCTTCAGAATCCTTCAGGGGAGAGAAGCCTGGGAGTCTCATGGGCATTGGATAAATAAACACCATCCGAAGTTTGGTAAAGATATTGCCAATCGCTTTAAAATGGCTTCTGAAATTCAAAAAGACAGCGAATATTATGGCATGCGTCAACTAAAGGAAAAATTTACTTCAGCAATTCGAAACTTACTGGGGCATGATTCATTGTTAATCATTCCAACAACAATTGGGCCTGCCCCTGAAAGAAAAAGCGACTTTAACACAATTGAGTCTTTAAGAAATGAAACGATGAAATTGACATGTATTGCAGGCCTTTCCGGACTTCCGCAAATTACCGTGCCAATTTCAAATTCCGTAAAGCCACTTGGCCTTTCATTCATATCAGGATTAAATACGGATAAGCAGTTGTTATATTTTATTAATCATCTGGACATTTCATAAAAAGCGATAATTAATCGAACTCAGTTTCGCAACTGTTCATATTGTTCTGTTGATTTATCTGATAATTTGATAAAATAGTATTAACAAAATAACATAGTGTAAGATCGTGAGAAAGACCGGCATGAAATAGTCAGTAGAGGAGATTGAATACGTGATCGTTGTAAGTGAAACGGTTCAGAAGTATTTACTTGATTATATCAAGAAGAGAGCAAAGCCCGGCGAAAAACTTCCTTCAGAGAGGGAAATTGCCCGAATGCTTGAAGTTGGCCGTTCTTCAGTACGTGAAGCCTTACAGTCTCTTTGTGAGCGAGGGATAATAGAAAAAAAGCCAGGGAAGGGAAATTATCTCAAAGAAGATTCAGCAAACCAAATTGCGTATAACATTCGGACATTGCTTCCAACCTTTGATATCCATTCATCAATTGATCTGCTTGAATTTCGCAGAGGAATAGAGACCGAGACTGCGTATTTAGCTGCTTTGCGCCGAACTGATGATACAATTGCTGTGCTGCAAAAATCAATTGAAGATCTGGAGCTCTGTGTGAAGAATGGCGCTTCGATTATTGCACCCGATCTGACTTTTCATAACACAATAGCTCATTCTGCTCAAAATAAAGTGATTACGGAAGTCTATGATTCCCTTGTTGAATGGTTTAAAAAGGTTCGAATTGAAATGGCGATAAATGATGATGTAGACCATGCCATTTATTATCATACTGAAATGCTGAAAGCCATTAAGGAAAAAGATGCTGATAGAAGTAGTTTGTTAATGAGAAGGCATATTGAGGATGTTCTGTTACATTACAAAAAAATGCTTTCTGAGATCACTGAACAAAATTAATTCAAATTAAGGATTGCATCTGGATGATATATGCTTGATAAAATATATATAAGTTTTGCTCACAAAATTCGCATATTCTCTTGAGGTCGACAGACGAGCAATTCGACTACCCTGATTTTCCTGCCCGTCAAAAAGGGTACCCATGCTTGCAAAAAGAGGCATGGTGGCGACCGCACAGCAGCTCGCTGCACAGGCAGGACTGGACATACTGAAAAAAAGTGGGAGCGCCATCGATGCACCCATTGCCACAGCCGCATCACTGATTGTACTGGAACCGACGTCGAATATCGGTTATGAAGTCGGAGGCCTCCCGGGTTCGATCGTCGCTCTGCTGGCGACCGTCAGCCCTTCGCTGATTCTGCTGATTGTGCTGCTTCGCCTGCTGTTCCGGTTTGAAGATTCGCCGAAGGTCAAATGGCTGACGCTCCTGATCCGTCCGATCATCGTGGTCATGCTTGGCATGATGGCCTGGGACTTTTTTTCAACGTCGCAGGCAGAATCCGGCTGGCTCCCGATGATCCTGATCGGAGCCGCAAGTTTCGTGCTGATGCAGCGATTCCGGCTCCATCCGGCCTTTGTTATCGCCGGTGCCCTTCTGATCGGCGGCCTGTTCATGGGCTAAAGTTCTTCCTTTTGGGAAGAGCTTTTTTAATGGAAGCTTTGTTGAATTTCTGTGCGATGCCGAAGCATTTTGACTAAGCCGGGCAGTGCCAGAACGACCGGGATGACGGACAGAATCGGGGCGTGATCCGTCCCGGTGGCCCGGTAAACAGTGAATCCGGCAGCGCATACAACGGCGGAACTCAGCACCAGTGCTGCTCCGCAAATGATGACCAGTTTTCCGAAAGCCTGCGTTTTGAAAAATGTACGCCACTTTTCCTCAGTCATGCGCCTGATTCGAAAGATCAGATGAAAGATGCCAAGAATCAGCCCGACAGTCAGGAGCGATTCGGCGACGGACAGAAGGATAATCGTTAATAGAATAAGCAATAGATTCATCAGGCCACCTCTTTTTTTCTCCATTATACTGGATTGACACACAAATATTGAAAAATTGTGCAGGAATTTCCTGCCCGCAGGACGAATTAGATCATCATGCCCCGAAAGGAGGAAGAAATGGAATGCAAAAAGCAATACGCCCCGCTGCGTCTGCTAACGGCCGGGGCCCTGCTCGATCATCTGCCGCCAGGATGGCCCGGTTGTATGCCGATTGAGGAGGAGCATGCCAGAAGGCTGACCGGATGGCGCGGCGAGCAGAATCTCGCTTACTACCTTGATCTTCTGACTGAGGATTTCAGAATTTTTTATGGTCTTCGGGAAAACGCGATGAATCATTTTTTTCAGATGGATGTTCTTCTCATCAAAGAAAATTTTGCCTTAATTTTAGAAGTGAAAAATTATGCAGGAACGCTCGTGTTCGAATCCGCTACCGGGCAAATGATCCGACTGTTAAACGGACGGCGGGACGGATTCCCCAATCCAATCGTCCAGGTCCATCGCCAGCGTGATATGATGCATGTCTGGCTTCATGCGCGCCGCCTGCCACAAATCCCCATCGAACCGCTCGTAATCATTTCCAGCTCATCAACAATCATTGAAAACCCGAGTAATTCCCGGGAAGTGCGTGATAAAGTGATTCACGCCGAACAGGTTCCCTTCAAATTAGCCATGCTGATGGAAAAATACAAACACAGCCCGACCCTTTCTCACCTGAATCAGATCGAACGCCAGCTGCTCGAAGGACATACCGATCCACCGCTGAATATTTTGGAGAAATACCAGATACTTCCGGACAACCTGCTGCGCGGCGTTCGCTGCCCGCACTGCCATTTGTTCGGCATGCGGCGTGTCTATGCCACCTGGGTCTGCCCGCGCTGTGGCACGGCATCTCGAACGGCCCACGAACAGATGATTCTGGACTACTTTCTGTTATGCGGGGAGACGATGACCAACAAAGAGGGCCGCTGGTGGCTGGGCACAGAGAATCGACAATTGATCCACCGACTTACGCAAAAAATGAATATTAATATTGCCGGCTCCGGCCGCGGAGCCGGTCAATACTATGTCAGGCCATCCCATGAATACTTCCATCAGTACGATCAAATGCAGAGATCTATGAACAGACGCATCCGCTGAGAACTCCCTTTGTACCAGGGAGTTCTTTTGAGAACGTATTTGACTATGTGTAAATGGTAATACTTAACTCTAAAAGGAGCTGAACCATTTATGCAAAATTATCGCAACTACGGTAACATGACAATTCGTGAACTTGCCAGCCAATGTGAAAGTGTCGACGATGTACAAACAATGATTCGTGATTTATTCAAAGAGACCCTTCAAGTGATTTTTGAAGCTGAAATGGACCATCATTTGGGTTACGAGAAGCACGCTTTTGTAGGAAATAATTCTGGAAACAGCCGCAATGGTTACAGTAAGAAGTCGATCAAATCCAAGTATGGAAACATGGCTCTGGACATTCCAAGAGATCGAAATGGGGCGTTTGAACCCCAAATTATTAAGAAACATGAGACCGCCCTGAACGGTTTGGATCATCAAATTATTGGCTTGTATGCTAAAGGGATGTCTACCCGCGATATTGAAGATCATATGCGCGATCTCTATGGGATCAGTGTTTCACCGGCCATGGTGAGTAAGGTTACCGATAAAGTGCTTCCCCTTATCTATGACTGGCATTCTCGTCCCTTAGAGAAAGTCTACACGATCGTTTATCTGGATGCCATTCACTTCAAAGTGAAGCAAGATCATCGGATTGTGAATAAGGCTGCGTACACCGTACTTGGCATCAATACGGAAGGAATGAAAGATATTCTCGGGCTCTGGATTGGTGAAAATGAGAGTGCCAGTTTCTGGCTTAGCGTCTGCAATGACTTGAAAAGCCGAGGTGTCGAAGACATCCTCATTGCCTGTAAAGACGGGCTTTCCGGCTTCTCCGAAGCCATCAATGCGGCCTTCCCAAAGACGCGCATCCAGCTCTGTGTGATTCACCAGTTGCGCAACAGTATCAAGTATATATCGACTAAAAATCGCCAGCCTTTTCTCAACGATATTAAAAAAGTCTATAAAGCCTTTACTATTGAACAGGCAGAATTAGCCTTTGAGGAGGTCAAGAAAAATTGGGCGGATAAATATCCAAGAGTTATTGAATCCTGGGAGACCAACTGGTTAGAACTCACGGCTTATTTTGAGTATCCAACTGAAATCAGAAAGATAATCTATACAACCAACACCGTTGAAGGGTTCCACCGTCAACTCAGAAAAGTGACCAAGTCAAAGAATGCTTACCCTACCGATGATGCGTTGCGAAAGATTATCTATCTGGCTACGATGGACATCACAAAAAAGTGGACGTTAGCCATTCCAGGATGGTTTGAATGCAGGGCGCAACTCCGGATCATTTTTGGGGACCGCTTCACGTCCAGTCTCCCAGACAAAGACTTATGACGTTTGAGTTTAACGCTTTAAGTTCTCCTAAAAAAGGGCAGAATAAAAGAAGAGAGTGATCCTCTCCCCCTTTTTAGCTGAACCCTGACAGGTGCTCGAGTTGCTCTCCAGCAGCGCTCTATCCCCCTGTCAGGTAAGAGCTTTATCAGTGTGAACCAAACCAAGAAAATTAATCATTTACACAAAACAAATGACATTCCCGTTCTTTTTTTGATACTCAGGAAAGTTGGACCGAATCCGAAAAAAGTCGGTCCAAATCTCAGGAAAGTTGGACCGAATCTCAGGAAAGTCGGTCCAAATTCCGAAAAAGTCGGTCCGAATCCGAAAAAAGTCGGTCCAAATCTCAGGAAAGTTGGTCCAAATTCCGAAAAAGTCGGTCCGAATCTCAGGAAAGTTGGTCCAAATCCCGGAAAAGTCGGTCCTATAATCATAGAAAAGTCGGTTCAAATCTCAGAAAAGTTGATCCGAATCTCTCAGAGAAGTTGATCCGAATCCGAGAAAAGTTGGTCCAAATCACAGGAAAGTTGATCCAAATTCCGAAAAAGTCGGTCCGAATCCCGAAAAAGTTGGTCCGAACCCGAAAAAAGTCGGTCCTATAATCATAGAAAAGTCGGTCCAAATCCAGGAGAAGTCGGTCCAAATCCTGAAAAAGTTGGTCCGAACCCGAAAAAAGTTGGTCCGAATACCAGAAAAAGTTGATCCAAATCTCAGAAAAGTCGATCCGAACTCCGAATCCGGTGAACTCCAAATTAAGCAACGATGTGCTTTTACAAAACTTCTCCGTTCCTTCTCTTTCAGGCGTGATCCCTTGTCCCACTTGACTTTTTGGCATATAACCGGAACTCGTTTAATAAGATGTTACAAACTCACAAACGGGGTTTCGAGGTGAGCGCGGCGGGCCTGGAAAGCGTCTGGTTTCCGTTTCCCTCCATACATGGTCTCATTTCGCATCTTCAGATTACAGGAGGCGAGTGGTGTGCACGACTACATCAAAGAGCGTACCATCAAGATTGGAAAGCATATCGTGGAGACAAAAAAGACGGTGCGGGTAATCGCCCGTGAGTTCGGAGTTTCAAAAAGTACGGTTCACAAAGATCTCACCGAGCGGCTGCCGGACATCAATCCCGAACTGGCGAGCGCGGTGAAAAAAGTTCTCGACTATCACAAATCAATCCGCCATCTGCGCGGCGGAGAAGCAACGCGGCTCAAATATCAGAAGGAGACAGAGAAAGCGGTCCAGTCCTGAATCCCGTACAAACCCATCCCGCACCATTCACAGCACAAACCTCACACACAAGCAGCCCGCCAATCTGCGACAAAAGTCGTACTCAAAAATTATTATCCGACAAGCTCCCTGTTTGCATCTATTTATGCTAAAATGAAATAATGTATGATAAACGTACTGGCACGACCAGCGGATGGGGAGGAAATACACAGGTGTTCTCTAGAGATATTGGAATAGATCTTGGGACAGCGAATGTGCTGATTTATGTGAAAGGCCGGGGATTGTCCTGAACGAGCCGTCGGTCATTGCTTTGGATACGGATACGAGGCAAATGCTGGCAGTCGGTGAGGAAGCAAGACGTATGGTAGGACGCACCCCTGGCAATATTGTGGCTATCCGCCCGCTGCGTGACGGTGTCATCGCTGATTTTGAAATTACAGAAATGATGCTCACTCACTTTATAAATAAAATTAATGTTAAAGGTTTTTTGAAAAGGCCACGGATTCTCATCTGTACACCGACTCATATCACCTCGGTGGAAAAGAAAGCGATTCGCCAGGCGGCTGAGCGCAGCGGAGGCAAGGAGGTTTACCTTGAAGAAGAGCCGAAAGTTGCGGCGGTCGGCGCCGGCATGGAAATTTTCGAACCCAGCGGCAATATGGTGATTGATATTGGTGGCGGAACAACGGATATTGCTGTCCTCTCTATGGGCGACATTGTGACCTCCCAGTCGATTAAGCTTGCCGGTGATAAATTTGACCAGGAGATTCTCAACTATATTAAGAAAAAGTATAAACTGCTGATCGGTGAACGAACCGCTGAACAAATTAAAATTCAGGTAGGAACCGTTTTCAAAAATGCACGTGATGAGTCGATGGATATCCGTGGACGCGACATGGTCACCGGTCTGCCGAAAACGCTGACCATTCATTCCAATGAAATAGAAGAAGCACTGGCCGGCTCAATCGGCACGCTCATCCGTGCGGCGAAAAACGTTCTCGAACAGACACCGCCGGAACTTTCAGCGGACATCATTGACCGCGGCGTGATCCTGACGGGCGGCGGCGCGCAGCTTCACGGGATCGATCAGCTGCTGGCAAGTGAACTTCAGGTGCCGGTTGTCGTTGCGGACAATCCGCTGACCTGTGTCGTTGAAGGCGCGGGAAAAATGCTGGAGCATCTGGATAAAGCACCGAAACGTAAGGCAAATTGACGAACATACGGGAAAAACGTTTGTAAGGAAAAGAAAAGCCGGCATCCCGCCTGCTTTTCATACATAAAAAAGAGGTGAAGCGTCATGATCAGAGGACTCTACACTGCGGCTTCCGCGATGATCGCCCAGCAGAGGCGCACGGAGATGCTGTCGAATAACCTGAACAATGTCGATACGCCCGGATACAAGCAGGATCAGGACAGACTCCGTTCCTTTCCGGAGATGCTGATCGACCGTCTCGGCGGCGACCGGCCGAATCCTCAGCGTGTCGGCACGATCGCGACAGGTGTGTATCAGGATGAGACGATCCCTGACTTCACCCAGGGAAAGCTGAAGGAAACCGGGAAGGCGACAGATGTGGCACTGATCACCTCACAGCTTCCGGTCAATCCGCAGACCGGTGCTCAGGAAGGCACGCTGCTCTTCAATGTACGGACACCGGCCGGCGAGACCCGCTACACGCGGAACGGGCATTTTACACTCAGTCCCAGGGGCGAACTGACCGACAGCAACGGCAATCTGGTCCTCAGCACAGCGGGTCAGCCGATTCGCCTTCCCTCCGACCAGTTTGACCTGACGCCAGACGGAACGATCCTGATCAACGGTGCAGCAGCTGATCAGATTGCGGTCAGCTACGCGGCTGATCCCCATCAACTTGTCAAAGAGGGCGGGAGCCTGTTTCGCCTGAACGGCGGAGCCGCTTTGCCCGCAGTAGCCGGTCAGGCTGATATCGCCTATACGCTGAGGCAGGGCTTCACCGAAGGATCAAACGTGTCGCCTGATGAGACGGTCACCGACATGATGGCCGCCTACCGGGCGTTTGAAGCCAGTCAGAAAGTCATCCTGATGCTGGATCAGTCACTGGATAAAGCAGTCAATCAGGTCGGCAGGGTAAACGGCTGATTACACTAATAAAGCGGGTGAACATATGCAGCGGCAAATGATGGCAACAGCAGTCACACTGGGACAGATCCAGCAGCAGCTGGCCACTGTGGCAGACAATATAGCAAACGTCGGCACGACCGGGTTCAAAGGACGGGACGCCTCATTCAGCGACCTGCTTTTTCAGAACATCCGTAATGTCGATCCCGCAGCAGACGAGACCGATCAGGCGGGCCGGCTGACTCCCTCCGGCATCCGTGCGGGCAACGGGGCAAAAATCGGCGATACCCGTCTGGATCTGACGCCCGGCGCCATCCGGCAGACGGGCAATCCGCTTGACCTGGCTCTGACGGATGACCATCAGTTTTTCACGATCGGCATCGCCGGACCCGGCGGTCAGCGGGTGACCGCCTATACACGCGCCGGCAGTTTTAACGCTCAGCCGGATCCGCAGAACGCCAATCAGCTGCGCCTGCTTACGAAAAACGGTGATCCAGTGCTGGCTCAGAATGGTCAGCCGATCATGCTTCCTGCCGGTTACCGCAATCTCGAGATTGATGGCGCGGGAGTGATCACCGCAGTGATGGCAAATGGTGCCCGGATTGCCTCCGGACAGCTCGGCAGAGTTACGGTCAGCCGGCCGCAGCTGCTGGAAAATCAGGGGAACAGCCTTTTTACCCTTCCTGATCTGGCCCCGCTGGGTGTCGGACTGGGCCAGGTGCTCCAGCCTGTCGCGGCAAATGACCGGTCCGTCCGGCAGGGGGAACTGGAAAATGCAAATGTCGATCTGGCCGATGAGATGACGGAACTGATCAATCTGCAGCGCAATTATCAGCTGAACGCACGCTCACTGACTCTCGGGGATCAGATGGCAGGACTTGTAAACGGGCTCGTGCGTGGATAAGTGGTGAAACATATGATGGCGAAAGATAAAAATCTACATAGTAAAACCGCGGGAACGCCGGCCGGCGAAACGCGGGAGTCGGTAAAAAAGGCAAAAGCTGAAGCCCGAAAAGCCGAGCGAAAACAGGAGAGCAAAAAGGAAAGCCAGCCGGTGTACAATCCCTTTTTCAATTATCATAAGCGGAAATTCCCGATCTGGCAGCGCCTGGTTCTGCTGATCAGTATCTGCGCCATCGCCCTGGTCGGGGGTGCCATGTTCGGCTACGGTGTTATCGGGAAGGGCAACCCCTGGGAGGTCTTTAATCCGAATACATGGCAGCACATTCTGGACTTTTTGAGAACTGATTAACGAAGGAGAGTTACCCATGTTGAACATAGATGAAATAAAAAAAATCCTGCCGCACCGCTATCCGTTTCTGCTCGTTGATAACGTCCTCGAAGTCGAAGAGGGAAAACGCGCCGTCGGGATTAAAAACGTCACAGCGAATGAGCCGTTTTTTACCGGCCATTTTCCGGATTATCCGGTGATGCCCGGCGTGCTGATCGTTGAGGCCCTTGCCCAGGTCAGCGGCATTGCTGTCCTGCATCAGGGAACAGCTGAAAAGATGCTGCCCCTTTACGCCGGCATCGACAAATGCCGTTTCAAACGTCAGGTGCGCCCCGGTGACCAGCTTCGCCTGGAGTCGGAAATTCTCCGCTTCCGCTCCGGATTCGCCAAAGCGAAAGGCGTCGCCACCGTTGACGGCGAGGTCGCCTGCGAAGCGGAAATGCTGTTTGCTCTGAAAAAAGCAGAATAAAACACTGAAACCGGATCGGGGCAGATGGCCTGACCCGGCTTTTTTTGTAATCCTCCCCGCCTGATCTCGAGCGGGTTCGATTTTTCTGCGCAGTACACGTCACAAGGTTCCGTTGCCTGCCTCATGACGCTGCTTCCCATTTTCCGGATGTCGGCTGCCCCTTCCTTTCTTGAAAATGCTATTCAACGCTCGTCATGATAAAATAAGCCTAAAGTTGCCTCATCCCTGGCAGTTACGTAGAAAGGCTGCAGAAGATGCCGGTTGGATCAAATTCCAATGATCAACGAGAGGATATCACGCAGTACCCGGGCGGAACAGGGATTACGATTAACTTCAAAACTTATTATACGAGGAGGAATCATCATGGAATGGGATGTCGTCATTAAAAATGGAACGATTGTCACCCCGCACCAGAGCTTTAAAGCCAGTATATACATAAAAGACGGAAAAATCGCGGCGCTGTCCGATCAGCCGCTTACCGGCAGAGCAGAAAAAGAAATCGATGCATCAGGAAAGTACATACTTCCCGGATTAATTGACGTCCACGTGCACTCCCGTGACCCCGTCCAACCTACAAGGAAGACTTCTTTACGTCCACTCAGGCTGCAGCGGCGGGCGGGATCACAACGATCTTTGATATGCCGAATACAACCCCGCCGACCCGCGATCTGGAAAGCTTCAACCGGCAGACCGCGAATCTCACGCCGAAAGCCCATGTCGATTTCGGGCTCTGGGGTATCCTCCTCGGCCGGATGAACAGCGCCGACCTTCCGGATCTGGCCAAAGCAGGCGTGATTGGTTTTAAGTATTTCTGGGGTTACGCCATCAATAAAAAAACGTTCCAGCTGACGTACAACTACCGGCCCGGCATGGACGACGATGTGATTGCCCCGTTTTCTGACGGTGAAGTCTATGAGATTTTTCAGAATGTGGCGAAAACCGGCAAGGTCATGGCCATCCACGGAGAGGACAGCAGCCTGATTCAGACGCTGACTGAGCAGGTGCGTCAAACCGGTCGCAACGATTACAACGCCCTGCTGGAAGGGCGGCCGAATCTCGCGGAAGAGGTCACCGTCCAGATGGGACTCGCATTCTCCCGCGCAACCGGTGCCCGCCTTCATGTGCTCCATGTCACCACCGCTGAGGCAGTAGACGCCATCCGCCGCGCCCGGGCGCAGGGCGCACCGGTCAGTGCCGAAACCTGTCCGCATTACCTGTTTCTCAGTAACGAAGACTATCCGAAAATAGGTCCGGTCATGAAAATCTATCCGCCGATCAAATACAAAAAAGATCAGCAGCGGCTCTGGCAGGGCATCAGCGACGGCACGATCACCATCATTTCGTCCGACCACGCCCCGCATACGCCGGAGGAAAAAAACGGCGATCTCTGGTCGATCCCGGCCGGTATGCCCGGTACGGAAACGCTGGCGCCGCTGATGCTGAACGCCGTCAATGACGGGCGTCTCACCCTGCAGAAACTCACTGCTCTGCTCTCGGAAAACCCGGCCCGGCGTTTCGGCATTTATCCGCAGAAAGGATCACTCCAGATCGGTACCGACGCGGACCTCACCATCGTCGACATGGAAAAGGAAACGGTGATCCGCGCTGAGAACCTGCACAGTAAAAGCAAAATTACTGCTTATGACGGCTGGCATGTCAAAGGCATCCCTGTCGAAACCATCGTCCGCGGCGAGACCATTATGAAAGACGGCGAGATTGTCCATAAGCCGTGCGGGAAAATCGTTAAACCGCTGTAACAAGAAAACACCGGCAAAAGCCATCGCTTTTGCCGGTTTACTTTTATCCGGAGAAGGAGCACTTGCAGTCGGGAAGTTCCCCATTTGCGGAAAACGCTTCCGTCATTAAAGTCGGTCCGAATCCCGAAAAAGTTGGTCCAACTCCAATAAAAGTCGATCCGAAATCTCAAAAAGTCGGTCCGAAATCCTGAAAAGTCTGTCCGAAAGCAAAATAAAAGTTGGTCCAAATTCCTGAAAAGTCGGTCCAAATCCCGAAAAAGTCGGTCCGAATCCCGAAAAAGTTGGTCCAACTCCAATAAAAGTCGGTCCGAAATCTAAAGAAGTCGGTCCAAACCCGGCAAAAGTCGATCCGAAATCTCAAAAAGTCGGTCCAAACCCACCTCCAATATAAGCAGTCCCGAATTTCGGCAACGGCAACCGCACCAGCTGCATCGTTAAGTTACAATTCATTATTATAAAGTAATAGAATAGTATAACTTATTCAGTATTCAAACTTATTCTGTACACGATCGTTCAACAAATCAACATCATTCACTCAAAGCGTCGGAACCGGGCACCTGAATACATAACACCCATCGGAATCTAGATAGACCACATCGTTTTAAATGGACACAAACTGACAATTGATGTTAGGATGGTCTTACGGGCACATTTCAGTTAAACTAAGAATTAACGAATGGGTGTGTTCCCGTATGGGCAGCGGAAAGACGGCTAAAAAATGTAATAAAGAATTCCGCCAGATAGCCGTGGACTTTATCAATCAGTCAATTCGGTCAAAGACCTCAGCAGCGAATACGGCGTATCAGAAACGACGATTTATAAATAAATAGATTGAGAAACTGGAACCCATTTCTTTAGAAGACGGAAAATTCTTTACTCTTGAGGATTACCTGAAGCTTCAGAAAGAGATGAGACGCATTCAGGAGGAAAATGAAATATTAAAAAACGCTATGGCTAGTCGTGCTCTCTTTCAATACATTGATGGCCGGAATAACAGGGCTGGAATTACATAGTTCTCTCGATTATCTGACGCCTCAGGAAGCAGAAGATAAACTTTTGAAGACGGCCTGATCAAACATGCCGCATGAGCACCGCTTGACATGGAGAGGCGAGCGATGTAGGCTATCTCGCCAGACGAAAGAGATTTACCCTTTTGCCCTTCGCCAAAAAGCATCGCCTGTAGAGGCTCCATTTCAAACGATTCATATCAAGCCAAAATGATGCAACGCGTTCTCATCCACTAAACTTTTTGCGTTTAATCTATTGTCTTACATCCAAATTGGGGACATTGTTCGGGCTGCAAACGGCGAGGTACAGGTGGAAATCTCACAGGAAGTTATAGAGCGTATCACCAGAGCGCAGGCATTTGTCTATCAGCAAGTCGGCAAGGATGAACCCGTTTACGGATTTAACCGCGGGGTGGATCTGAACAAGGATCGGCCGGTGCAGGAGAGCGCTTTGAAGCGTATAACCGCAGTCTTATTTACTCCCACTCTATCCGGTAAAACCCGAGACGACCGGGCAGGTGGTTGGCGCAGCAATGCTGATTCGACTGAATACCCTGCTGCCTGGCTGCACCGGAATTCAGCCGGAGATTGTCAGACTCTATCAGGCGTTTCTAGATAAAGATATCTGTCCCGTCATGAATGAACGGGGATCCATAGCCGCAGCGGATATTGGCTGCCTGTCTGCGCTGTCGGTCTGGCAATGATCGGAGAAGGCTATGTCGATTACCGGGGGACGCGCATGTCCGCGGAACAGGCGCTCAGCCAGTCGGGACTTCGTAAAAACCGGCTTGGGCCAAAAGATGCCCTGGCGATTGTCAGCTCCAATGTGCTGGCAGCAGGGGAAACGTCACTGCTTGCGGATCATACTGAAAAGCTGGTGAACACCGCCAACCTGATTTATGCCCTGTCCCTTGAAGGATTTGACGGCAACATCACGCCATTAAACCCGCGGATCATTGAAACGCGTGCTGCACTAGTCCGGAACGCTCTTGAAGGCAGCTATCTATGGGACGGACATCAGCGCCTGAGCCTGCAGGATCCGCTCAGTTTCCGGGGTGGTTTCAGCATTCATGGATCGGTCAGGGATGCGCTGGATATAGTAAAAAAGACGCTCACCGTTTTCGTCAATGTATCAACTCTCAGGTCTGAACGACTGGCTGGACTCGCTTGAAACTGATATTTTATCTCAAGTATGTCAAAATTATCGAAACTGTGAAAGCTTACTGATAATACAATATCAAATTATGATCAGCATTTATCATATTTTGATATATCAGATATTCAAAGGGTGATACGGCAACCTGAAAACATGAATGCGGATGTAAGAAGGAGGGAGGGAGAAGGGATTGAATCTGCTTGTTGAAGCCATGCAGTATATCCAGGCGAACAGTCAGGAATTTAAGGAGGCCGTCGTCACACATCTGGAACTCAGCGGGCTAGCTCTTTTGATTGGCTTTTGTATCAGTATCCCCTTAGGTATCATTTCGGCGAAAAATGATCGACTCTCCAGTTTGATCATGAGTGCTGTGAATGCGATGAGGGTCATTCCCAGTTTAGCGATATTAGTGCTTGTCATGCCGATTCTTGGAACGGGTTTTGTTCCGTCACTGGTCGCTTTAACCATTCTTGGCTGTCCGCCGATGCTGATCAATACCTTTCTCGGCATTAAAAGTATTGAGAAAGAGGCGATTGAATCGGCAGTCGGTATGGGCATGGACACCCGCCGGATTCTCTTCAGAATTGAGATTCCTCAAGCCGTGCCGCTGATCATGTCAGGTGTCCGCACGGCATCAGTTGAAGTCATTTCCAGTGCAACACTTGCTGCTTTTATCGGCGGCGGCGGCCTCGGCACCTTTATTATCAATGGGCTTGGGATGTATGATTTTGCTCTGCTGTTTGTCGGAGCCATCCCGGTTGCCCTGCTGGCGATTTTTTCTGAAATGATTTTCGGACTTATTGAAAAAATGTTAACCCCTTATAAAAAAGCGTAACGGAAAAGAGGAGAAACGATGAAAAAAGTGATATTGGCAGGGATCATCCTGGTTCTCGCCCTGTCCCTGGCCGCGTGCGGATCCGGATCGGGCAGCGGGTCTTCAAATAAAGTAGAAACGGTGACGATCGGTTCCAAGAACTTTACAGAAAGCCTGATTCTCGGTGAGATGTACGCGGACGCTCTGGAAAACGCCGGTTATAAAGTCAACCGGAAACTGAATCTGGGCGGCACGCTGGTTGCTCATCAGTCGCTGGTCGACGGACAGATTGATATGTATCCGGAATATACAGGAACCGGACTGCTCAACATCCTGAAAAGGGACAAAGCAACCGATGCAGATGAAGTGTATGACACTGTATCCAGAGCCTACAAGGATAAATGGAACCTGGTCTGGCTTGAACCGACTCAGGCTAACGATTCACAGGGACTGGCTGTGACGAAAACCGTATCGGATAAATATAACATTCATACCTATTCCGATCTTGCCAAAGCCGCACCGAATATCCGGTTTGCCGCTACCCCTGAATTCAATGAACGTCCGGACGGGCTGAAAGGTTTGCAGGAGGCTTACGGCGGCTTTAAATTCAAATCGAACAAGCTCTTCGACTACGGTATTAAATATAATGTTCTGCTGCAGGGCAAGGAGGACGCTACAGTGGCCTTCACAACGGATGGTCAGCTGACGGACAAAAATCTGGTTCTGCTGGAAGACGATAAGCACTTCTATCCTCCGTATTACGTGTGCCCGGTGATCCGTAACAGTGTGATTAAGAAAGATCCGAAAGTAGCGGATATCATCAATAAAGTCTCTGCAGAACTCGACAGCAAAGTGATGCAGGAACTCAACGCTAAAGTAGACATTGATAAGCAGAAGTATCAGCAGGTTGCAAAAGATTTTCTGGTTGAGCATGACCTGATTAAGGGTTAATCAGAAGAAGGGAGGTTTGACAGCGTGCCTGAGCATGACGCAATTGTTCTGGATGGCATCAGTAAGACATTCAGACGGGCTAAAGCCCCCTCAGTGTATGAAACCCACCTGAAGGTGGAAAGCGGAAAGTTTGTCACTATTCTTGGAACATCAGGGTGCGGAAAAACCACCTTGCTGAAAATGGTTAATCGATTGTATGAGCCGTCATCAGGCAGAATTCTGATCAATAACGAAGATGTCACGGACATCCCGCCGACGGTATTAAGACGCAGGATCGGTTACGTCATTCAGCAGATCGGGCTTTTCCAGCATATGACGATTGAACAGAATGTTGCGACCGTGCCGAAAATCCTTGGCTGGGACAAAGCACGGATCAGCAGCAGGATTGATGAATTGCTGAATCTGGTCAGGCTCGATCCGGCCTTATACAGGAAAAGATATCCGCGCCAGCTTTCAGGCGGGCAGCAGCAACGAGTCGGAATCGCAAGAGCGATGGCGGCGGATCCCTCAATCATGCTGATGGATGAACCGTTCGGGGCGATCGATGCCATTAACCGCACGATGCTGCAGGATGAAATTCTGAAAATACAGAAACAGCTTCATAAGACCATCCTGTTTGTCACCCACGACATCATGGAAGCTCTGAAGCTGGGTGACAAAGTCATTATTATGAACGACGGCACGATCCAGCAATACGATGAACCCCTGAAAATCCTGCGTCATCCGGCTAATGATTTTGTCCGCCATCTGGTGAATTCGGACGACATTTTGAAGAGTCTGAGCTTCATCAAAGCGAAGGATGTTATGAATCCGGAAGAGGCGGGCGCAGATCCGGGTGACGATCCTGTACTTCATGAAGACGACAGTCTGAAGGAGGTGCTGATCGCGCTTCTCAGGGAAAAGTCAGACGAGGTACGGATTATCGGTCAGGCGAATAAAGTCACTGGAAAGATCACTTTCCAGGATCTCAAGAAAATATAATTGAAGGAAAAAAGGGAGTGGTGATCCCATGCTGGATTATATCAGATGGAGCAGTCAGGAAATCATAACCCTGTTTATACAGCATATGCAAATCTCGGGCCTGTCCCTGCTGATTGCTGTACTGATCGCCCTGCCGCTGGGATTCCTCCTGTCGAAAAGTAAGCTCGCTGCCACGATCATTCTGCCGGTTCTCAGCGTGATGTATACCATTCCCAGTCTGGCTCTGTTTGCTCTATTAATTCCGCTTGTGGGTCTGGGCATGAAATCGGCGGTGATTGCCCTGGTGGGTTACAGTCTGCTTATTCTGGCCCGGAATGTCATGGTCGGCTTTCATTCGGTGGATCCGGCGACGGTTGAAGCCGGAAAGGGCATGGGTCTGAACGTCTGGCAAATGTTTTTTAACATTGAGCTTCCGCTCGCCCTGCCGGTGATACTGGGCGGGATACGCATCGCAGCCGTATCCATTATCGGAATCGCAACGATTGCTTCGTGGATTAATGCCGGCGGGTTAGGCGTCATGCTGTTTCAGGGGCTGAGCCAGAATAACGTTCCGGAAATCATCTGGGGAACGATCTTCGTCGCTTTACTGGCGATCATCGTGAACGTTGTCCTTTCCCGGCTTGAAAAAGCGGCCCTGGCCAGATCAAAAGGCGAACGGATAATCGAGCGAAAAAAGCGCAGGAAAATCTTTTGACTTACTCTGAGGAGGGAAACAGATTGTCTGAAAATAAGACTGTATCGAATAAGAAAGCAATAAGAGCCGTCGCAGCTGCGTCAATCGGTAATGCTTTGGAGTGGTATGATTTTTAAGTTTACGCCTTTTTTACTATTTACATTTCTCAAAACTTTTTTCCGGCGAGGAACAGTTCGGTCCAGTTATTAAGTTGGTCCGGAAGCAGAAAAAGTCGGACCGAAATCTCAGAAAGTCAGTCCAAATTTCAGAAAAGTTGGTCCATATATCTCAGGAAAGTCGGACCGAGTCCACGAAAAGTCGGTCCGAATCCCGAAAAAGTCGGTCCGAATCCCGAAAAAGTCGGACCGAATCCCAAAAAAGTTGATCCGAATCCACGAAAAGTCGGTCCGAATATCTCAGGAAAGTCGGACCGAGTCCTAGAAAAGTTGATCCGAATCCCGAAAAAGTCGGTCCGAATCCCGAAAAAGTCGGACCGAATCCCAAAAAAGTTGATCCGAATCCACGAAAAGTCGGTCCGAATATCTCAGGAAAGTCGGACTGAGTCCTAGAAAAGTTGATCCAAAATCTCAGAAAGTTGGTCCAAATCCACAAGAAGTCGGTCCGAATCCACGAAAAGTCGGTCCAAAATCTCAAGGAGTCGATCCGAATTTCGGCAACCCTCGAAGACAGCGCATTCTCCCCGTCATCCGGTATAGATCTCGCCATCCGGATAGCGGATATCCACTTTTGAGCGGCGGGTGACGGAAAAGGCGAGGGTCAGTGGCCCAACCTTGCCGAAGAACATCACGCACATGATCACAATTTGCCCGAACACGGACAGCTCAGAAGTCGCTCCGATGGACAGTCCGGCGGTACCGAATGCCGAGATCACCTCAAACAGAATCATCATAAATGGCAGATCCTCCGACAGGCACAGTAAGAACAGAGCCAGGAACACCACAGCGACGGAAATCGATATAATCGACACCGCACGGACAATCACCTGATGTTTAATTGTACGTTTGTTTAACACCACTTCACGTCGCCCGCGCAGGAACGTAACGACTTCTGCCACCACAATCATGAACGTCGTCAGCTTTATGCCACCGCTCGTTGACGTGCTGCCGGCGCCGATAAACATCAACAGCATCGTCAGCAGGAGTGCCGCCTGGCTCAGTCCGGCCGGATCAAACGTACTGAATCCGGCCGTCCGCGGCGCAATACCCTGGAAGAAGGCCGCCCATGCCTTATCCCATCCGCTCAAAGCGCCAAGAGTCCGGGGATTGCCCGCTTCAATCAGGAAGATTGCGAGAACGGCGCCAACATTAATGATCACCGTACCGACGAGCATCACCTGTGAATGCAGCTGCAGTTTACGAAACCGGCGCGTCGACAAAAGATCAGCCAGCACCGTGAAACCGATACCGCCCAGCGTAATCAGCATCGTCAGGGTGAGATTGACAATCGGGTCACCGACGTACTGCGCCATACTTCCAGGGAAAAGGGAGAAACCCGCCTGATTAAACCCGCTGATCGAATGGAAAACGCTGTAATAAATTCCGCGTCCCCAGCCATAATCCGGTACCAACCGGAAGACGAGAAAAAAGGCACCGACCAGTTCAATCACAAAAGAAAACGTGAACAGCCAGCTGACCAGACGAAGCACACCGCCGATGGACGGCGAACCCAGCGCTTCCTGCATCAGCTGCCGCTGGCGGATGGACACTTTCTTACCCATCAGGATAAAAAAGAAGACCGCAAACGACATCACGCCGATGCCGCCAACCTGAATCAGTACCATCAGAATAATCTGACCAAACAGGCTGAACGTCGCAGGGACGTCAAATAGCGTAAGACCCGTCACTGTCGAAGCGGAAGTGGACAAAAAGAGTGCATCCAGCCATGAAATCGGCCGGACAGTCGACACAGGTAGCTTCAGCAGCACCGTTCCGATCAGGATCAGAAGAGCCAGCAGCCCGGACAGGAGCAACGGCGGATTAAACGTCACCGGCTTCAGGTCCAGCCGGGCAAGTATTTTTTTTATCCACAACAACATTGATGTATCAGTCCCTTACTAAATACAAAGGCCCCTGCACTCAGAGGCCTTCCTGCTCGAACCGCTCCAGATCCTCGCTTTTTCCGATAATCAGCAGCACATCGCCGCGCTCAAGCTTCAGTTCGCCGATATTCCGCACGATCACCTGCTGGTTGCGCCGGATGGCAATCACGTTGCAGCCGTAGTTGGCCCGCACGTCAATCTCCATAATCGACTTCCCAATCAGCTGGTCCGTCACTTCAATTTCAATAATGCTGTAATCCTTTGACAGCTCGATATAATCGAGAATCTTGTTCGCCGTTGCCAGATGCGCAATACGGAATCCGATCTCGACTTCCGGCCGGATAATCTTGTCTGCCCCGAGCTTCTTCAGAATCTTCTCGTGATAATCATTTTGCGCTTTGGCCCAGATCTCCTTCACGCCTGCCTCTTTCAGGAGCAGCGTCGTCAGAATACTCGCCTGAATATTTCTGCCGATCGCCACAATCACGTGATCGAAATTGCGGATCCCGAGTGCCTGCAGGACCTTCTCATCTGTTGAATCCGCTTGCACCGCCTGCGTCACAATATTTGAAAAATCATTGACCTTATCCAGATCAGTATCGACAGCAAGAACCTCGCAGCCCATATTGCTCAGCTCTGTGCAAATGCTTGCCCCGAGCTGGCCGAGTCCAATCACCGCGAACTGTTTATTCATGTAAAAACTTCCTTCATAAAAAGATCCGAGAATCGCTGATTTCCTATAATGTAACGGCAGAAAACAAAAATGTCAAATACCCGTAAATCCCGGACCATCCGCACTGAAAACCGGCCGAAAACGTGGGAAAAAAATTTCTTTTATTTCGGTTTATCTGTGAAAAACAGGCGAGAGAGATCCATAGAGTGATTCATTTTGATTGAACAATCCATCTGACCATTGAAACAAAAATGTAATCTAACTATAAAGGCAAGGATACACAGAGACAAGAATGCCTTTACATGGGCACTCTGTGACTTTTTTCCCATATCTTCCTCTTCTCAGAATACGATTCTATGCTATAATGCAAATAGCTTGACGCGCCGGATATTGTCGATTCCTGGTTTATACTTTTCCTGGATCGGACAATCATGTATAATAGCTCATTATGTGATGCTGAGCACATAGGACGTTGATAAACGGCACGCAGACACGTGCTGCGGGTATCATGAGTTACATTATTTTCCGAAATGACTCGGGGGGTTATTTGATGAAAAAGGTCAGAAAAGCTGTAATTCCTGCTGCCGGACTCGGAACGCGATTCCTGCCGGCAACCAAGGCGCTTCCTAAAGAAATGCTTCCGATTGTGAACAAACCAACGATTCAATATATCGTCGAAGAAGCAGTCGATGCCGGGATTGAAGATATTATTATCGTAACCGGAAAAGGGAAACGTGCTATTGAAGACCACTTTGATATTGCATACGAACTGGAACAGAATTTGATTCATAAAAAGAAATTTGATTTGCTCGAAAAAGTACGTGAGCCATCCAAGATCGATATCCACTATATCAGACAAAAGTCGCCAAAAGGTTTGGGTCACGCGGTTTGGTGCGCCCGCAAGTTCATTGGCGACGAGCCTTTTGCCGTCCTGCTGGGCGACGATATCGTTCAGGCGAAAGAGCCGTGCATCAAACAGCTGATTGATCAATACGACAAAACCGGCTGCTCCGTGCTTGGTGTCAAGGAAGTGCCGATGAAAGAAACGAAACGTTATGGCATCATTGACCCGAAAGCAAATGACGGTCGACTCTATAACGTCAGCAAATTTGTTGAAAAACCGGAATCCAACCCACCTTCGAACCTGGCGATTATTGGCCGGTATGTCCTGACCCCGGAAATCTTTGGCTTCCTGGATAAGAAGGAAATCGGTGCCGGTGGCGAGATCCAGCTGACCGATGCCATCCAGAAACTGAACGAACTTCAGGGCGTTTTTGCTTATCAGTTTGAGGGCAAACGGTTCGATGTCGGCGAAACTCTTGGCTTTGTCCTGACCAACATTGAAATGGCCCTGCAGAATAAGGATCTGCAGAAAGGCGTGCTTAAGGGCATCGAACGGATTTTGCACGAGAATAAATTACCGCTTGAATGATGGAGGAACCGGCGATGGCTTTATCAAGAACTGAGATCGACTCACGCTACATGGCACCTGAATCGTACAGCCAAGCCTTGGTTAATGATAGCCACTTTTATTTGTTCTTTAAAAGGGTCATGGACATCTTTGGCGCATTGATAGGGCTCATTTTACTCTCACCTGTATTTTTGATCGTTGCCCTTGCGATCAAGCTTGAAGATCCAAAGGGAAGGATTATTTTTAAACAAATACGTGTTGGAAAAAACGGAAAAACCTTTTATATATATAAATTCCGCTCAATGGTCACAAATGCTGAACAATTATTGGTGAAATTACTTGAAAAAAATGATACAAACGGTGCCATGTTTAAGATGAAAAATGATCCGCGAGTCACTCGAATCGGTCGCTTTATCCGCAGGACAAGCATTGATGAGTTACCACAGCTTGTCAATGTTTTAAGAGGAGATATGAGCCTGGTTGGACCAAGACCTCCTCTTCCAAGAGAAGTTATTGATTATTCTGAGTACGATAAGCAAAGGCTTATCGTGAGACCAGGCTGTACAGGATTGTGGCAGGTCAGCGGAAGAAGTGATCTGGGTTTTAAAGACATGGTTCAGTTAGACTTAACCTACATTCAAAATAGATCAATATGGACCGATATTAAAATTATATTTAAAACTCTGGGTGTCATGGTTGAGTCGAAACATGCATATTAAGAGAAATGTTAATATAAGTCATATTTAGAGGACGGAATGAATTTGAATATTTTATTTTTAAACAATTTATTGCCATATCCTCTTGATAATGGTGGAAAAATTAACACGTACAATACTATCAAGGCACTGTCTAAAAACAACAACGTTGATTTACTATCGTTCATTAATGATGAATCGGAGCGAGTAAATATCAAAAGACTCAACACACTGTGTGATAGAATTCAAGTTGTTAAAAAGACGGTAATCAGAGGCACTTCAACATCAACATTTGTAAAAGATTATATCATGAGTTTTTTTACACCTCTTCCCTATGTAATTAATAAATTTTACAGTAAAGAAATGGAGAAACTGATTATTCAGTACCAGGGGGAAAGAAATTATGATTTGATTTATGTTAATCATCTATCTATGATGGTTTACAATAAATCATTTTATGCAAAAGTTTTATTACACGAACAAAATGTTGAATCTAAGATATTTGGTCGTTTTATTAGAGAAACAAAAAATCCTGTAAAAAAGATTTTAGGTTACAATGAATATTTAAAATTAAAAAAGTTTGAAATTAAAATGCTCAATAAGTCAGACTGTGTCATAGCATTGAGTTCGATCGATAAAAACGAGTTTCAGCAAATGCTGAATGATAAAGCTGATAAAATTCATGTGATTGCTATTCATATTGATGCTGATTTATTAGCATTTGATCACCATTCTGACCAAAAGATCAATCTCCTGTTTATGGGTACAATGTCTTGGTATCCAAATCAGGACGGCATCATTTGGTTTTTGAAAAATTGTTTTCCCCAATTGGATCCTCAAAAATTTAACCTTTTTGTATGTGGTTCAAATCCTCCGGAAGAAGTATTAGAGTACGAAACAGAAAAAAACATCACCGTTACGGGATATGTTGATGATATAGATGATTATATGAAATATTGTGATATTGGCATTGTTCCACTATTTATCGGGAGTGGGCAAAGAGTAAAAATTATAGAATCATTTGCTAAAGGACTTCCAGTTGTTTCAACTTCTATTGGAGCAGAGGGAATTATTTCTGAACAAAACAACATACTGATTGCTGATAGTAGCGAGAAGTTTATTCAATGTATAAAAATGCTGGCAGCAGATTCTGCTTTTAGAGAAAAAATAAAAATAAATGCGAGAAAAATTTACGTAAAAAATTACTCTACGAATAGTCTTATCGGGAAACTGGATAAGATAATTTCAGAAATATGATTTGATTTGCTTATAGTATCAACGATGATATTAAGCAAATATAAGCAGGAGTGCTTCTTGTGAAGAATATCAATATTTTTTCAATAAGGATAGATAATGTTACCTTAGATAAAGCAGCTACCAGTGTTATAGAAATGGCAGATGATAAAGTTACATTTGATTTTGTTGTAACACCTAATGTAGATCATGTTGTGAAATTGCAGGCAGATGTTGAGTTCAAAAAAATATACGATAAGGCGTCCTTGGTTCTTGCTGATGGTCAGCCGCTAATATGGGCTTCTAGAATACTGAGGAAACCATTAGTTGAGAAAGTTTCAGGATCTGATTTATTTCCAAAGATTTGTGAAAAATCTGTTCAACATCGTTTAAAGATCTTTCTTGTTGGAGGAAATGATGGGGTTGCGCTACAAGCATCTAAGAGGCTTATAAAGAAATATCCAGGATTAAATATCGTGGGGACGTATTCCCCGCCACGTGGTTTTGAAAAAGATAACAACGAAAATGATAAAATCATCCGACTAATTCATAAAGCATCACCTGACATATTATTTGTCGGACTGGGAGCTCCAAAGCAGGAAAAATGGATTTATGATAATCTCTATCGTTTGCGTGTACCTGTATCATTAGGAGTTGGTGCGTCATTTGATTTTGAGGCTGGAAATATTAAAAGAGCCCCAAAAGTTTTACAAAAAATAGGGATGGAGTGGTTCTGGAGATTCTGTCATGAACCAACAAGATTATTTAGGAGATACTTTATTGATGATATAAAATTTATTAGACTCTTCTTTAAGGAGTTTAAGGGACGAAAGTATAGTCATTCGGAAAAAATATAGGACTATAAACTGTTATTAGCAGGAGATTTAATATGAAAAAAAGACTACTGGCATTAATTATTATTTTTTATCCAATTTTAGATATTATTTATAGTATTAATACAAATGTATTAAAAATTAATCTTCCTGTTAATCAGTTCTTAAGATTATTGATACTGGTTTATTTAATCACTTTTATTAAAAAGAAGAAACAACTTATTTTATTGTCAATATTGTTATTCTTTCTAGTTTGTGGGGAAGTTTTTTACAAAATAATGGATATATCACAAAATAATATATTTGATAATTTGTCTTATATTCTCAAACTTCTTTTTTTCGTTATAGTTATTTTTTCTTTTGAAAATATATTGCGAAGAAAAATTCTTGCTGCTGAAGATATTTTTAAATATATAATTTGGTCAACTTACATTATTACGATTAGTATATTAATCAGTCCACTCGGTATTGGATTTCATACATATTCCAGTACTGTACCACGTTTTGGATATAAGGGATTATTTGTCGTCCATAATGCTGTTACTGCTACTCTACTCATTATTAATCCATTATGCCTTTATATGTGGTATAAATTCAAAAAAAAGATATACATAATAAATTATATATTAATCATTTTATCATTAATAATGTTAGGTACTAAATCAGGGCTTGTGGGAACTTTCTTCGTTCTTGCAATTGAAGTTATTTGTTATATGACGGTGACTAAATGGACAAAATGGAAAACACTTGTTTCAAGTTGCATAATTGTTTTTGGAACAACTATGTTATTCTTTTTTAAAAATCCTATATTACATTTTATTGATATGCAGCGGAATCTATTACAGACACTTGGAGGAAATAACTTATATAGTTACCTTGTATCGAATAGAAATTTACAAATATATTACGTGGAAAACTATTTGAATAAATTATCTTACCCTAATATACTATTCTGGTTATTTGGTTTAGGATTTTCTACAGTAAATTCTGTCATTCATCTTGGAAAAAGTGATTTTATGATAATGGAAATGGACTTCTATGGTATTTTGTTTTATTCAGGTA
This sequence comes from Sporolactobacillus sp. Y61, assembly GCF_040529185.1. Classification (NCBI taxonomy): domain Bacteria; kingdom Bacillati; phylum Bacillota; class Bacilli; order Caryophanales; family Sporolactobacillaceae; genus Sporolactobacillus; species Sporolactobacillus sp. Y61. Next base: position 1,071,978 of record NZ_CP159510.1, read on the forward strand.
TATTTGTCACAGTTTTTATTACATCAATCATACTTATAAGAGTATATGCTTCAATAAGATTAATGACTAAAAATTGGTTTGATCCAAAATATTTGAACTTATTATTGAGTATATTCATGGGAATTACTCATTCATTTTTTGGAGGGCACGTTATCTATGAGGCAATGTCAGCTCTTTATTTTGGGGCAGTATTGGCAGTTTCCAAAGTAGAATATGAAGTAGTGGCTGAGGAGAATAAAATTTATTCTTGAAATGAGGTTCTAATCATGACTGCATCTTATGACTATTTAGTAGTGGGTTCTGGTCTGTTTGGAAGTACATTCGCATATGAAGCGGCAAAGCGCGGAAAACGTGTAAAAGTTATTGATAAAAGGTTACATATTGGTGGGAATATTTATACAGAAAATATAGAGGGCATAAATGTACACAAATATGGTGCACATATCTTTCATACAAATAATAAAAAAATCTGGGACTACATTAATCAATTTGCTGAATTTAACCGCTACACAAATAGTCCAATAGCCAATTATAAAGGTGAAATTTATAATCTTCCCTTTAACATGAATACTTTTAATAAATTATGGGGTGTTGTTACCCCAGAACAGGCTGCAGCGAAGATAGAAGAACAAAAAGCAAAAATTCAAATTGGTCAACCAAAGAATATGGAAGAGCAGGCTATTTCATTAATTGGAACAGATATTTATTATAAATTAATAAAAGGATACACAGAGAAACAGTGGGGGAGAGAAGCTTCAGAATTACCTGCTTTTATTATCAAAAGGCTTCCGGTTCGTTTTACCTATAACAACAATTATTTTAATGATAAATACCAGGGAATTCCGATCGGTGGATACACACAGATTATTGAAAAGATGTTGTCTAGTGAATTGATTGATGTTGAATTAGGTACTGATTTTCTTGATAGGAAAGATGAATATCTAAAAAAGTATCCTAAAATAATATACACAGGTATGATCGATCAATTTTTTAATTATTTATATGGAAGTTTAGAATACAGGAGTCTGGATTTCAAGACGGAGATATTAGATATTAAAAACTTTCAGGGGAATGCAGTAGTTAATTATACGGATTCTGAAACACCATTTACTCGAATTATCGAGCATAAGCACTTCGAATTTGGAACACAACCAAAAACTGTTATCACCAAAGAATATCCGAAAGAATGGGAAAAAGGCGATGAACCTTATTATCCAATGAATGACCAGCGTAACAACAAAATTTATCGACAATATCGACAATTGGCTGAAAAAACGCCCAATGTAATTTTTGGTGGCAGGTTAGGTATGTATAAGTACTATGATATGCATCAAGTGATTGGAGCGGCATTAGCCGTTGTAAATGCTGAGTTTGATGATAAAAGGATGAGTTAATGGGATGGAAAAAATCTGTGCAGTTGTTGTGACTTTCAACAGGTTAGATCTCTTAAAAATATGTCTCAACGCTTTAAAAAAACAAACGCGAATATTGGATGAAATATTAATTATTGATAATCATAGTACTGATGGGACTACTGAATTTTTAAAAGAAACATATTCTGAAGATCAAAAAGTTGAGATCCTCTATTTAAAGGATAATTTAGGTGGTGCCGGTGGATTTGAAACTGGGATCAGGCACGCTTATCAGGAGAACTTCGATTGGCTTTGGGTCATGGATGATGATGCCGAACCTGAATCAACTTGTCTGGAAGCTCTTCTGAAATATAATAGTCGCTCCATTGGTCTGCTAGCCCCTGTGATAATAAATAAGAAATCAAAAAAGGTGCAAAATTATCACCATAAAAGACTAAATGATTCATTAACAAAAGATATATATATATCAAACGATGAAATTAGGTCACATTCTATAATTGAGTTGGATGCTAATGCATTTGTTGGGCCACTCATTTCTCACTCTGCTATTGAACGAATTGGTTTTCCTAGAGGAGATTTTTTTATTTGGTTGGATGACACAGAATATACATACAGGATCAGTCGTAGGATGCCAATAAGATTAGTTACTCACGCCTTAATTTATCACAATGATAAAGCAGGGAATAATAATAAGGTGCTTAATTTCTGGAAACACTGTTATGGGAGTCGAAACAGATGGCTGTGGAGACATACTACTTTACATGGAGTTAAACTAGTGCGTGGAAACGTGGCTGCATATGTGGATTATATAAAACAATTCATCAAGATTTTAGTTAAAAATGATTGGAAAGGTAACCGCAAAACTGGGCTTAAGTTTTTAGTAAGAACAATCATTTTTTCGCAAAATAGGATACCAGGCAAATTTATTGATCCCGCTGACTATTTGTCAATGATTCGTAATACACTGTTCGAATAAATATTCACTTGACAGATTTGAGGACAAAATGAATAAAAAACCGTTGGTAAGTATTATTATTCCTGTATACAATGCGGAAAACTATATAAAAAATTGTATAAGCAGTATTTTGAATCAATCTTATAAAAACTTTGAGGTTATCTTAATTGATGATGGCTCCACTGATTATAGCAAGAGATTATGCGAAGAATATGCAAAAAAGGATGCACGCATTAAATTATATCACCAGGAGAATAGTGGTCCTTCAACAGCAAGAAATCTAGGGTTACATTTGGCGACAGGTAAATATATTCAATTTGTTGATGCGGATGACAGTTTGGAAAACGATGCGATAGAAAAATTGAAGGTGGCTGTCAAACCAGATGTTCAACTTGTTATATGTGGATATCGAAAATCAAGTAAAACTAAAAATATTACAGAAGATGTGCATCCTGTGATTAGCGGGACTTATCGTACAGAAGATTTTTACAAATATTTTGGAGTATTATATAAAGATTTATCAATAGTATTTCCGTGGAACAAGCTGTATTTGAAGGAGATTATTAACCAATTCGAAATAAGGTTTAATCCGGAGCTAAAACTCGGAGAAGATCTGTTATTTAATCTTGATTACCTTAAACATTGTAGAAAGATCAATATGATAAGTAACGAATGCCTTTATAATTATATGATTCACAAAAGCGAGAACTCATTATCGTCTGGGATCATTGAAGGCTTTTTTCGAACTCAATATATGTTAATTTCTAAAGTTAGAGAATTTCTGATTTCCAAACAATGTTATTCCGATCAAAACAAATTAATTATAGATAATGCTTATATGTCCAGTGTAGTTTCCTATACTAGTGCTATCATTTTTGGAGATCTTCACATTTCAAAGAGAAATAGATTAAATATGATTGAAAAATTGGTGAATAATAGTTATGTGGAATCAGAGTTAAACAATATTCATTATGATTCTTTACAAAATTGGGTAATGTTCAATCTAATTAAAAGAAAACTTACCAGAGCCATTTATCTGTTGTTAAAATTGAAGAGTACAATTCGCTCGTTTTTAAGATAACTATTTCATAAACAGCGAGGAGGGCACAAATATCAATGAAAAAGATCGGTATTATTACAATTAATGATTATAACAATTATGGTAATAGATTACAGAATTATGCAACTCAGGAAGTATTAAGATATCTAGGCTTTTCTGTGGAAACCATCATAAATCACAGTGTAAACAGCATACCATACGATTATATTGAAAAAGAAAGTTTGTTGAAAAAAGTAAAAAAAATAAAGAATAAATCTATACAGCAAATATTTCAGAAGATTAGAAGTATAAAGTTGCAGAAAAAAAGAATGGATGAATTTAAGAAGTTTACTTTAAATTTTATCAATGAATCAGAGTATGTCGTAAGTAACGATAATGTCCCATCCTCTCTAAATAATGAATTTGATTTTTTTATTTCGGGGAGTGATCAAATATGGAACCCTGTATACGGGCATGGAACGCCAATAGATTTTTTAATGTTTGCAGATGAAGAAAAAAGGATAGCCTATGCCCCAAGCTTTGGTATCTCGGAAATTCCCTCAGAATATGAACCATCTTTTAAAATTGGATTATCAAAGATGAGTAAGTTATCTGTCCGTGAAAAATCCGGTGCAGAAATTATAAAGAAACTAACTGGTAGAGATGCAGATGTTTTAATAGATCCGACGATGATGCTAACTGCAGAAAAGTGGTTATCTGTATCTCAACCAGCGTCATGTAAATCTCAGGGAAAATATCTACTGACATATTTTCTTGGTGATTTACCTAAACAGAATAAAGTGCGGATCCAGAAAATCGCTAAGATTTATTCTCTGGAGATCATTTCCCTCCTGGATATTAATTGTGAAAAAGCTTTTACTGCTGGTCCTGGTGAATTTATTGATCTGATTAATTCAGCCAGTATCGTATGTACGGATTCTTTTCATGGGGTTGTTTTTTCTTTACTTCTGGGAATCCCCTTTATTGTATTCGAGAGAGAAGGAAAAGAACCATCGATGGGATCGAGAATACAAACATTGTTAGCAATATTTGATATGAGGAATCGTACAATCCAAAACATTACAGACGATCACAACATCATGAGAATTGATTTTTCAAAGGTAAAGGCTGTATTAGAGAACGAAAGAGAAAAAACGATACGCTATTTAAGTACTGCGTTAAATGACTAATATTTAATGTTAAGAATAAATTTTTGACAATTTATTAATTTGATCAATCATGGTAAAAATGAACCATGTCTTTTTCATGGAAATACCAGGTGAGATATTGATACTAAAGGATAATTTTAACTATCTGAGAAGTTGATTCTTAACTGGTATAGATAATTTAAGGAGGTAACCAGGGCATGAAAAAAATAATGAAAAGGATTCTTCCTAATGTAATTATCAACATACTAAAAAAGATACGTAGTAAGATGACCTTTACTTCAATAACTCTGATAAAGAATTATATTTACGATTTTCGAAGATACAGAAAATACTCAGGAACATTAAATATTCTTAATGATCAAAAGAAAAATGATGCATACATTATCTATATTTATCACGCCATTGAAAAGGGTATGTCGTTACCTGAACCGAGAATTGGGTTTGGTAAGGATAAAGTGAAACTTCTTATTAATCTGATTGAAAGAACTCTTGCAATTTTTGGACCAAATGAAACTACAGAAGTTGCAGTGAATACACTATTTACTTACTATCACTTTAATCTTGAGCATGGTTTGGATAATCCTGAACTTTTAAAAAAACTAAATGAATTTAAACACTCATACCATCACCATTTTACAGATGATGGAGGTACGCTTATTACTGGTCGGGAAGAGATTAATAAAAAAGCAAAGCTGGATACATTTGGAAGTTTTCTGGAGAGCCGTTATAGTATCAGAAATTTTGCTAAAGGAACAATTGATATAGATTTAATTAAAAAAGCTGTAAAAATGGCGAGAAAAACGCCATCCGTGTGCAATCGACAGGGCTCCAGGGTTCATGTTTATTCCGATAATCAAACCAAACAAGCTGTTTTGAATTGCCAAAATGGAAACAGAGGTTTTGGGAATACAGCTGATAAGGTATTATTAATTACTGAAGATTTATCCATATTTCATGGGGTAATAGAAAGAAATCAGGCATATATAGATGGTGGTTTATTCAGCATGACCCTTGTATATGCATTACACTCTTTAGGGATTGGAACATGTTGTTTAAATTGCTCGATTGATAAAGAAATGGATATAAACTTAAGGAGGGTTACCGGAATTGATGCCACTGAAACACCAATTATGATGATAGTGATCGGATGGATACCGGAGTCCCTGAAAGTAACTCAATCACACAGGAAACCCGTTGAAGAAATACTTTTTATCCATTAAAGCGGTGAAGGACAAATTATGAATCCATATAAAAAGCTAGCAAAAAACTCGATAATATTTGCTATTGGTAATTTTGGGAGCAAACTGATTTCTCTAATTCTCGTTCCCCTTTATACTTTCTACTTATCGACCGGTCAGTATGGTACAGTTGATCTTGTAACCACTACAGTAGCATTGATTGTCCCAATTATAACACTTAGCATTTCTGATGCTGTTCTACGATTTGTAATGGATAATAATTCGGATAAAAATTCTGTTCTAAGTAATGGCGTATGTCTTATTATTATTGGTTTATTAATATCCCTTGTATTTTATCCGATTTTTAAGACCTTTTTTCCTTTCCGTGAATACATCAATCTATTTTATCTTTTCCTTCTTACCCAGTCTTTAAATGGTCTGTTTCTTCAGTTTACCCGTGCTGTAGGTAAGGTAAATCTTTTTGCGGGAGTAGGAATAATTAGCTCAATTGTTGTCCTTGGTGGTAACATCATTTTTTTAGTGATATTAAAAATGGGAATAACGGGTTATTTATTATCACTTATTTCAGCGGATGTTGCCAGTTTGATCATAATTATGACAGTTGGCAGCGCTATTCGTTATGTTGACTTCCAAAAGATAAATATTTCTTTACTAAGGAAGATGATTATTTATTCACTGCCACTGATGCCAACAACCTTAATGTGGTGGGTGCTCAATCTTTCGGGTAGATTTATTATCAGTTTTTTTGTTGGAGTTGCGGCTAACGGATTGTTCGCAGTGGCAACAAAAATTCCAAATGTATTAAATGTTTTAAGCAACGTTTTTTTTCAGGCGTGGCAAATGTCAGCTATCGAAGAAATAAATTCAAAAAATAAATCTCTATTCTTTTCAAACGTTTATATGATGCTTTCATCAATCATGTTCATTGCAATGTCGTTTATTCTAATTGTTTTAAAATGGATAATGGGACTGATTGTGTCTGCTGAGTTCTACGATGCCTGGAACCTTGTCCCTTTTTTACTGATGGGTGTTGTTTTTTCCAGTTTTGCTAGTTTCTTTGGACAGATTTATGTTGCGAATAAAAATACAGTTGGTGTTTTTAAAACGTCATTTCTGAGTGCGTTAATTAATGTTATTATTAACTTTATACTTGTCCCTTTCATTGGGACGATTGGCGCTTCTGTTTCAATGATGGTAAGTTTTGCGGCTATGTGGCTCATGCGAGTAATAGACACAAATCATTTTGTAACAATTGATATAAAAGTGCACAGGACAGTAACAAATTTACTGATACTATTTTTGCAAATATTTCTGTTATACATACCAATTCCATTACAAGTAGTCTTTCAAAGCATGCTTTTCTGTATTATATTACTACTTAACAAGGATAGTATAAAGATTTGTTATAAAAAAGTGGCAGCTACTCTAGAAAAGAGATATTCAAAATAACTAAATCATCAGTCTCATAGACATCGTAAATATACAAATAAGGGGATTGGAGAAAATGAAACATAATTCGATGATTAACAGAATTATTTTGACTAGCGCCCTGTTCCTTGTGATTACTTTGGGGAATTTATCAGATGCTCATGCGACTACTCAAACACAGAATAATAGTCTGGATAGTTTTTCTCCATTAACGGCTAATCTTAATGTATCTCCATCATTACGCGCAGAATCAGGGAATAAGGTTGCACTTCAGGCCATTGGGCAAGGGGGATCGGGAGTATACCAATATAAGTTTATTGTACAGAGTGAGACAGGGAAATGGTATTTACTAAAAAATTATTCGAGTAGTAATACATATACATGGATTCCTGGACCGACCGGGAACAAGACTTTATACGTGGATGTGAAGGACAGCACAGGAAAAGTTATACGAGAGCAAGCGTCCTACACGGTTACTCCGAGGATAGAACCCCTTGCAATCAATTTGACGGCTTCACCGGCCGGCAAAGCAGAGAGCGGCAGCAGGGTGAACCTGACAGCCAAAGCGACGGGGGGATCAGGCGATTATCAATATAAATACATTATTCGGGATAACGCAGGGAAATGGTACTTATTAAAAAATTATTCGAGCAGTAATACATTTACATGGACTCCCGGACCGACCGGGAACAAGACTTTATACGTGGATGTGAAAGACAGCACAGGCAAAGTCATACGAGAGCAAGCGTCCTACACGGTTACTCCGAGGATAGAACCGTTTGCAGCCAATTTGTCGGCTTCACCGGCTGGCAAAGCAGAGAGCGGCAGCAGGGTGAACCTGACAGCCAAAGCGGCGGGAGGATCAGGTGGTTATCAATATAAATACATTATTCGGGATAACGCAGGGAAATGGTACTTATTAAAAAATTATTCGAGCAGTAATACATTTACATGGACTCCCGGACCGACCGGGAACAAGACTTTATACGTGGATGTGAAAGACAGCACAGGCAAAGTCATACGAGAGCAAGCGTCCTACACGGTTACTCCGAGGATAGAACCGCTTGCAGTCAATTTGTCGGCTTCACCGGCCGGCAAAGCAGAGAGCGGCAGCAGGGTGAACCTGACAGCCAAAGCGGCGGGAGGATCAGGTGGTTATCAATATAAATACATTATTCGGGATAACGCAGGGAAATGGTACTTATTAAAAAATTATTCGAGCAGTAATACATTTACATGGACTCCCGGACCGACCGGGAACAAGACTTTATACGTGGATGTGAAAGACAGCACAGGCAAAGTCATACGAGAGCAAGCGTCCTACACGGTTACTCCGAGGATAGAACCGCTTGCAGTCAATTTGTCGGCTTCACCGGCCGGCAAAGCAGAGAGCGGCAGCAGGGTGAACCTGACAGCCAAAGCGGCGGGAGGATCAGGCGATTATCAATATAAATACATTATTCGGGATAACGCAGGGAAATGGTACTTATTAAAAAATTATTCGAGCAGTAATACATTTACATGGACTCCCGGACCGACAGGAGCGAAAACCCTATATGTGGATGTGAAAGATGGTAAGGGAAGAACGGTTCGAACTAAGTTAGCATATACAGTAAATCCCAAAGTGAACCCTAAAGAATATCAGCAGACCCACTATGATTACACCCTGAACGAGGCAGTTCAGAAGCAGGTTAATTCCGGTGCAAAGACGGACAGTGACTACCCAATGTATATTTATCAGGATGCTCTGAAAAAATCGGGGAATCAGGCTACAGTGATTAATGGGAAGTGGAATGTTCGGGGTGGTCCGGGAACAAACTTTTGGATGATTACACAAGTAAATACAGGTAAAAAAGTAAAGGTCATCCGGAAAACGGGTTCCTGGTATCAGGTCGACTTTCAGACTGGATGGATCAATGCCAGTCCCGCTGATGTCAGACATGCAATGGATCCGGTCAGTTATTCCCGTGACACAACAGAGTATTTCCAGTTTCTGAAATTATCTGCAGTAACAAATGTATATGCGGATGAAGTCAACAGTCGAATACTCAGCAACAAGGGCATATTATCAGGTAAGGCCGAAGTATTTTTACAGGCTGCCAGAAATACAAATATTAATGAGATATACTTAATCTCACATGCATTGCATGAAACAGGAAATGGCAGATCCGAACTTGCTAACGGTGTAGTGTATAACGGGAAAACCGTTTATAATATGTTCGGGATAGGTGCAAATGATTCCGATCCAATCAGGCATGGTGCTGATTTTGCCTATTCGCACAAATGGTTTACTCCAGAGGCGGCCATATTAGGTGGTGCACAGTTTATCGGGCAGAATTATATTCATAATCCACGATATCAGCAGAATACACTCTATAAAATGCGGTGGAATCCGGCTGCTCCGGCCAGTCATCAATATGCGACTGACATCGGGTGGGCCGTGAAACAAACCTATGAGATCAAACAATTATATGATCTTCTGTCCAGTTACAAACTTATTTTTGATGTTCCACAATATAAATAAAAATAGGTACAGTAAATATTAGTCGATGGGTCTCCATCGATTTTTTTTATCTCCAGCAAAATACAGTAATCTGGAAAATGGGATAGGGTTAAGCGCCTTCCTTATAAGGGCTCTTCGCTAAAATCCGTGAAATGGGCCATAGTTTGGTAAAGTAATTTCCAAATAATCTATGAAAATCGGACAAGGGTGAAGGCGGCCATCGGAATAGGCCACTTGTGCCAAAAAATAGGCCGTTCTCTGCCACAAAATGAGCCACCTTCTGCCGGAAAATAGGCCAGGAGGGCAACCCATCAATCAAGTTGTCCCTCCTGGCCTGCGTTTATACAATCATTTGTCGTCCGGCCGGCGTCGATCGGGGTAGTCATCGATCAGCTTGATGCAGATTTTAACGAGCTCATCACTACTGATTGTTTCATTGCTTTTAAAGATAGCGTCGATCAAAGCGCCTGAAAGGCGATTCTCAAAGTCTTCCTCCATATCTCGCATGAAAAAATAAATCAGCCAGGGGGGTACCCGCCTTACTCAGCGATCATCGTGCACCACCGATACCATAACGTTCTCGCATGGACTTGCTGCCATCGATCACAATCGAATAGGAATCATGAACGATCCGATCTAAGATGGCATCGGCGATCTGGGCATTGCCCAGCTTACTGTGCCACCCCTTTGGATCAAATTGAGAACAGAAGATCGTTGAGGTTCGGTGTAATCGTCGCTCGATCAGTTCCAGAATGAAAGTCGATTGTTCCAGCGACAGATCGGTCAGTAGCCATTCGTCAAGGATCAGAAGATCGATTTTCCGATACCGTTCAAGAATTCGGCGAAAATCACCGTTGGCCTCATTCTTGGCGATTAATAGATCATCTAACAGTTCAGGTAACCCCACGTACTTGACCTTGAGGAATTGACGACAGGCCTCGATGCCTAATGCCGTCGCCAGCCAGGTCTTTCCATTACCAGAGGCACCCATAATGATGATGTTGTGATGCTCCTTAATATAACTACCCGAGGCGAGCCGTGTGATCAGTTGTTGATCCAGCTGCCGATCAGGGAGATAATCAATGTTGGTGATCGAAGGTTCGATTGTTTTAAAGCCGGCTTGCTTGATGAGACGTTCCAATTTATTCGACTGCCGAGCGGCGTAAGCTGTATCGACCAACAATTCAAAGCGATCGTTGAAACTCATACCACGGCAATTCTCGTTCGTCTCTTGGGCATTGAGGGCCTCAACCATAGCGCTGAGACGCATTTCATAGAGTTTTCTAGTCGTTTCTTGATTCATGAGTAGTCCTCCCAAAGTATTCGGCGCCACGAGTGAAGCCGAAGTCGTTTTGTCTCTGATGCAGCTGTGATTGTTGCTTCCGGGTCGTGTTGATGAGCATTCGCTCGATCACTCTGACCGTTGGTGCTTTTGCGACGCGCATGACATCAGTACATGCCTGTTCGATTTCGTTTAATTTGTATTTCTGCGCCAATTTCTTGAGCCGCAACGTCGCATTTAAAGCCTGACGTTCGGCTCTTGAAGAAGTTAGGAGATACTCAACAACCTGAACTGTGGCTGGTCCAACTTTCTTTGCCCATTCACGACTGGTTTCTGGCGTATGAGAAAGGTAGAGCTGATGGCTTTCGGGCATATGCTCCGATAAAGTCGCAAACTGGCCAGGTTGACCATAGTGACGTCGGTGTGATGCCAACCGAATATCTTTGAAGAAGATCTCGACGAGATCACGGGTCAGTCGAATATCGACACGACTACTGATATACTGAAAGGGAACTGAGTAAAACATACCTTCGACCAGAATATGATAGTCGGGTTGTACGGTGGCAGTCCGCCAGGCTGCCATCTGGAAAGGGGATTGAGGTAAAGGTTTGAGGGCAAATTGTTCCTCTCGTTTAAAGCCTTCTTCTCGATTGCCTACCTTATATTTTTTCGTGAACGGCCGTCGGTTGAACTCCGCCAACTTCAACCCGACGGCTTTATTGAGTTCCTCAAGGGTGAAGAACTGCTCATTGCGCAAGGCCGCAATGACCCACGTTGAAAGGATATTGACCGTCCCTTCGACGGCTGCTTTGTCCTTAGGCGCCCTTATGCGTGCTGGGACAATCACTGTGCCATAATGCGCCGCCAAATCACGGTAGACAGGATTCAAAATGGCCTCGTAGTCTTTGTGTTTCGTGACGCCGACTTTTAGATTATCGGGTACCAGTATTTCGGTCACGCCGTCAAAGAACTCGTAAGCGTGAACGTGTGCGCGAATCCAGTCTTCGGTCTTCATCGTCAGACACGCTTCACAGTAGCTATACTGGCTGCTGGGCAACGTCGCAAGAAACAGATACGCTTTGACGAATTCGCCTGTGTCTCGATCGATCAGCTTTAGGGTCGATCCAGCCCAATCGACCTCCATGATCTCGCCCGGTTTACGTTTGATTCGCATAGTGGCTTTGAACTTTTGCGCATACTCCGTGTAGTTGCGGCAGAACGTCCGGTATGAGTAGGGCGCGGTACCGGATTGCCGACAGCTTGCCTCATACTCGTAGTAAAGCAGGGTCAAGGTGACATTAGGCTTGGCAAGTTCCTTGTGCAGGTACTCATAGTCTGGCACTTCGCGCCCTTTCGCTTCCGGCCTCAGTTCAGGAAAGAGTCGCCGTGCCAGATCATCGTCACTGACCGTTGAATCAAACGGTGGTCGTATTCCCATCGCTTCGGCCCGGTGAATGGTGTCACCGATCTTGGCTCTTGAGTTCCCCGTGCTCGCCGCAATACTACGTTGGCTGTGTTTCTGGTCGTGCAACTCCAGGATCCTTCGATATTGAATCGCCATAGAAAAACCCCCTGTATCGTTGATGTCACGTGCTTTTGACACGTGCCACCAAAGTATACAGGAGGCATTATCTGGTGACTATGGATCAAATTATGGCAAAAGGTGGACTATTTCTTGGCATTGAGTGGACTATTCTTTGGCAAAAGGGGGCCGCTGAGGTGGCTGCCATCACAAGGGAACAGGTTCAGTTGTGAGCGATACGTGGCTCCATACTTATGCCTGTTCTTTTATTTGGGTGAGAAATATAATTTCCCGGCAAGCAGGTAGACCATGGCGATAATATTTTTATCGGAGCGGTAGCCTCTTGCTTTCCGTTTTGTTGCCTAGAATAGGCTGTTGATGCTTCCCTTTATTGAATTGAAGGACCACCTGACCACGCCACCATAGTGCTTTTTTAGTGTCTTTACGAGTTCTACTGCCTCCACGTACAATATCATAGATCCCCTGGTGCTCGGCACTACAGTTTGGGTACGTTAACAAGGCTTCTTTGTATACTTTTAAATAAGCATCCAACTTTTTTGACTTTCGTTGAAGATACAGTCATGAACATATCAGGGCTCTGTAATATGGAATAAGTTATCCAGGTCATTGAACTCTACTAACATTTGAAAACCACCTGGTTTCTAATTGCGTAGTTTCCGGTATTTCCAGGTTTATTCATTTTAATCAGCGAAGAAGCAAAATTTTTTAAGGCTGGCAAGTCTTTTTTGTATCTAATCAAAATGCAAGGTTATGTACTTTTAGGCTGCATAACTCTGTACTTTTATTTTGTCACAAACATCATGAATGATCTGGCCCATGCCCAGCATTTTCCAGAGTTGATCCAGTGTCCAGGCCCCGCCCAGCCTTCTGGATGTTTTGAAAGCAAAATCAGCCGTCTGGCCAATCTCAGCCTGAACCCGCAGGGCTTCTTCAGGAGAGAGAAACCTTGGAAGGCTTTCCACCAGCCGGCGGAGCGCGTCAACATCCAGCTGATCTTCGCGACCGAACGAATAAATCACCCTTGCTTTGGCATATTTGGCCTTGGAATCCCACTTATTTTGAGCCAGCTGCAGATAGGCTACTGTACGCTCATCTTTATTTTTTTGAGGAACTCTTCGTAAGTAAGTGCCCATATTATATTACATATAAGTTTAAATACCAGTCATAGTTATCCAAAAATGTGTGCCTATTGATAATTTTAGATGACCTATTATACACATGTGGATAATTAAAAAAATACCAAGTACCAGGGATTCCTTCAATCGACCACTTGAAGGATTGTGCCTACAACTGTCGAAGTCGAGACAGGGGTCATTCATATATTCAGTAAATTCTGTGGATGCTTATAAATTTTACGGTATTCCTGTGGCGTCAGGAAGTGTTCGCTTTTAAAGGCACGAGAAAAAGCAAAGGGATTCTTGTAACCGCTCTCCCCTGCTATTTCAGTAATAGGAGCGTCCGTTTTTGCCAATAATTCTCCGGCGCGGGTAATTTTGGATTGTTTGATGAATTGCTGTGGGGACATATTTAAATATCTCTTAAATAACGAGTAGAGGTAACTTCTGCTGACATGTAGATGATTGGCGACATGCTTCACGGTGAGCCTTTCATAAGAATGTCTGGAACTGCTGATGATGTAATTCAATGCCTGAGAAATATAAACGTTATCAGCTATTTCCATGTCAGAAAAGGAAGCGCCTGTGTCTTTTTCCAGAAGAGCAAAGATATGGTACAGATTACCCTGTATATACAGTTCATTTGCGGGTGTTAATAATGAATCGTTCATCATTTCAAAAATCAGATGTTTGACCTCTTCGATGTGAGGGACACAACAAATCGCATGTTCTGCGGACAGGTGGCAGTGTTTCAAAATGGAGGAAACTGAATTTCCGTCAAAACAGATCCACACATAGGTCCAGGGAGTCTGCGAATTTGCGCGATAAAAGGTAGTCAGTTCGTGTGGCGTGAAAAAACACCAGTTTTTCTGCAGCATATAGCTCTTGCCGTCGATCCAATAGTAACCGCTCCCATTTAAAACAAAATGAAGCATATAGTAATTACGACTTAATGGACCAAAAGATTGTGTCTTTGTGCATTCTTCATAGCCGCATGACACAAGAGATAATTCCCTGGAATGGGTTTTTAGTTCCATAACCTTTTTCATTAAGAAGCCCTCCTAATTTTATGCAATGCGAGGAAAATGGGTGAATCATTTAATTGGGAAAATAGATATCCCTGACCACAACTTGATGACAAATCGGTTGTTTCGATCATTTGTGCATCCGCTTACATACCATAGTCTATCACATTTTAAATGATTTTTTTGTGTGAGGAACCATTCAGAAAATGAAATCTTTCGTCATGCTTTTTTCTGTGTAAATTCAACTCAGCCGGAATAGGATTTTTGATGCTAGGAGTTGTTGCGCCCTCCACTCCCCATAATCTGTCATATCTAAATAACGGCGACCTTCCAGCCATTTTTCATTCGTCTTCATGAGGACAGAAACCATAAGTCGGGTCACAGGATCCCGATTGGGTAAAAGCCGAATGACACGTTCCCTGCGACGGAATTCCTCATTCAGGTATTCCATCCATCCCGTTGGTCGTGCGCAGATGACTCCGGTAGGCTTCAGAGAAGGGAAGTATAGTCGTCACGTCATCGAATGCTGCCTCGACGAGCACCGTGCCCCTGGATGCTTTTTCTTGACAGGTATTCAGAAAAACGTTGAAGCAACGTGTGGGCCATCATGAGATCGCGCGATAGCCTTGATCTGTTCGCCCCCTTTGTTGTTCAAAGCTTTGGGCAGGTGATCCCGGACGTTGCGCAGAAAATTGTCACGTCATCGCTGCCAGGTGTAAAAGCCTTCTTGAACGTACATAAACTTGCCGGCGGGTACATTTTCCATTCAGCTGGATGCATGGTAATTTTGATTTGTTATTCCACTGAATTGTTATTATATACTCCTTAACAGCGTAAAGAAAACAGATCCACCTATTGCTCAGCGGATCTGCTACAGATAGAGTTTGAAAAACTTATTGTTTGACGCGCTTTTCGATAAAGGAGATAGACAATCAGCTACCTGGTGCCGAATTAACTGAATAGCGTGCTGAAATGACTGAATCGGAAGCCGGAGTGCCAAAATCGTGTGCCTCAGCGTTTTTCCAAAAAAATAAGCCGAAGTGACTGAAATAGGGCTGAAACGTAATTTAGAGGAAACGAAATGACTGATAGAGCGTTCGTTGAATCGGTACAATTATTCATAAACGATTTGTTGGATGGGGAAAATCAGTCCCTAAAACAGCGCCTGCCGATCATATGAAGCATATAGCTCATCTGCTGCTCTTTCTGATCACCAGATCGGTCGCGAGAACAACTTTTTCGGTAACGCGGCGCCGGCCAAGCACCCGTTCTTCGAGAAGCTTGATGGCTGCCTCGCCCATTAGGTCGGTGTGCACCTTAACCGTACTCAGGGGCGGGGTGACAAACTGTGCCAGATGGATATCGTTGAAGCCGATGATGCTTACCCGTTCTGGAATGGCAATGCCATGCTCATGAAGCGCTTTTATTGCACCGATGGCGATGCTGTCGTTCATAGCGAAAAAGGCCGTCGGGAGCCGGTCGCCAAGATCATGAATGGCCTGACGCATCATAGCATATCCACTGCCAGCGGAGAAGCTTCCATAAAAACAATAGTCTTCGTTCAACAGATGGTGACTACTCATGAAATTGCGGAATGACTGCAAACGCAGATCCGGAATCGCTGTCGAATGGTCGCTGAAGTATTCTTCCCCTGCTAGCAATCCAATTTGACTGTGCCCGTGTTTCACAAAATAATTCAGGACGGATACAGTGGCCTGTTCGAAGTCGGGAACAACTGAGTCACAGTTCAGCACGGTTCGGTCAAAGTCGACTAAGCAGAGATTGCTACTCCATGCCTTCAACTGTTCAATCTGCCGGTCAGAATATTTACCGATCGCGATAATGCCGTCGATTGGATGCTGCGGCCGCTGATCCAGCGAATGAAAGGAACGGAAATAGGTGATTCCGGCTGCGTCCATTTGCTTTTCAATGTGCATGCGCAGGGAAAGATAATACAGATCGTTCATTTCCTCTTCCTCGCTGTACCACTGAATAACGGCGATACGCAGCGCTTTCTTTGATTTTTTTTTCAAATGTTTCCGGTAATTCAGCCGATCCGCCGCTTTGAGAATCTTCTCTTTCGTCTGGTTGCTGACCGATAAGGTTTCATCGCCGTTTAAAACACGGGACACTGTTGTAATCGACACATCGGCCTGATGCGCAATATCTTTGATTGTTGCCAAATGGATCATCCTTTGGTAATGGACAACATATATTTAGTAAAACAAGAACACATAATTATAATTATAAAATGACAGGAAGATGAAAACAAGTCAAGAAATGATCAGTGTATGAGTCAAACTTTTCTCGGTAGTCTTTACCAGACAAGATCTGAGCTCTAAGAAAATGTACACTTTTTCGGCTAGCGCGCTTCGCTTGTTATCCTAGACATAAGGCAGATGCCATAGAACGGCAATCCCTCCAAGGCCAGGCTTGAACCCGTCCTCAGAATTCGCCGGTAATACTTTTGTTCAACTATCCGACAGAACTGGGGGCTGAAGCATAGTCGGTAATCCTTTCGGATCTGTTGCCCTTTGACGGCCGAGTCTCGGACTTGAGTAGCGAGGCCATTCTAACCATTTTCCTGATCACTCGTGCTTACCTGCTGTTCACAATGGGTGTAGCCTGTTCCCAGAAGGCATCGATACTTTGGGTTGTCATCACCGCATAGGGGCGACAATACGGCGTTGCTTTTCATTTTCCCACCCTAATTCGTCCTCCATTCTCAATCGCTAGTATACTATCATGATTATACAGAATTGAGACAAATGAATGTGTCCAAGAGAGGATAAGTCAGAGCTTTTCCTAAGGGTGGCGGTGGCCCGCGGCCCCTTAGGAAAGTATCCCCCCTTCCGAAAGTGTTCATTTTTATCTAGCAATTTCTGTCTACTTTTGGTTTAGCAGTTACAATTCCGTTGCCATCTCGCCCTATTCAGTCTTTTTAACCAACTCCTGATCCTTTTTTCCTGGGCACTGCCTACTGGACACACTTCATCACCGTGGTGTGACTAGTCTAAACAGGCGTCCAGGTCGCCAGGGCCTCTGCGACCTGACGGCCGGTCATCTGGGTGGCCAGCCGGGCGGTCTCGTATTCCACATGGGGGGAATAACGCATATGTCTTTTTAGTTTTAGCACGTCATCCAAGAGATAGCACGCCGATCTATCTGTGGAATCATGCGTGTTTGATGGATCGTCACCGGGCCAAACAGGAACTGAAAGGTTCGTATCCTTATGGCCGTCTATTCCCCCTCCCTCTGCCAGTTTATTCTCTACAATTACCCAATCCAGTCGAGCAAACAGATCTTCTAAAGTCCGGCACATCCATTGGTACATGTACTTCATCGCTTCCTGTTTAAAATCAAAGAGATTCCCTTTCTTCTTCCAAATTTCGAATAAATCTTTTATACTGTCCATTGAGAAGACTCTATTCTTCATGTACTCGCCTTGATGAGTGTACATTTAGAATAAAGAGTCTTCTCTTTTTCGTCCAGTATTTTGTCGTTTTTTTCCACCAAGTCCCCGCCAAGGAATATTTTACACATAGAAAATGATCATCGCACGGCAGCAGGGGCTGTTTTATATCTGCAGACACATCATATTTTGTTAAAATTATATGTACAATTTGAATTGATGAGGGTGTTCCGATTGACTGCTGGAACTATTGGCTGAATAGAATAACGAATTAGGCGATTGTAAAATCTTTAGTAAAACCTCGAATCACAGTTGAATCTGTATCAGAAATGATTTGGGAGTGGATACGCAATATTTAGTCAGTCATTCCATCTATAGAGGTGATGTGAACCCCAATAGCGCATGATCTGGATTATATATGATGTTTTGCTGACAGCGATTAAGTTTTCAATGTTCACCATTCTGCCTGCCGGTTGACCTGCTCCATCACATGACTCATTCTTTTCTTTCAATCCGCGGAGAAAGGCAGACAGAATCCACTTTAATGGTTTTTCCCGATCATGATGCATATTGTTGAGTCTATGGTGAAGTTGCTTAGACCTGATGGGGTGGGGGTGTATCAGATCGTCAGGTAACGTTAAGTTACATTAATGCCCTCCCATTCAGGATACTTCGTGGGTCTTTTTTTAACGATCAGAATGTGCAGCCATGTTCAGATGGCGCCAGGTTTTCTTGATTCGTTGTCTGCAAATTGTGTGCAGAGAAAATTTTTCTTGATCAGCTTTTATTCTTTCAGGGAAGAATGGATAGCACTTGTCAGTAGACATTCTGCAATGCTGAGCCTACTTTTCATCATGGAAGTCTATAATGGCTGAGCTTTATAATGAAGGTGTGAAAAAGAAAGGGAGATGACATCATGTTAAAACACGTGATTGATATGGGCAGACCGTCATGGATAACCGTTGAAATCGATGACGACAGAATCTCAAAGATTTACAAAGAAGGTGCTCGTTACTTTAATGATGTGCAGGTGGATATTCAGTGTGATCCTCGGCATGCCGACGTTTTTGTTACCGCTTCAAAAGCGTCCGTTAAGTATCTTAAACTCAGATGGAATACGGTTAAATTATCTAAATCTGCAAAATTTCTGGGTGATGAATGGGAAAGAGCTTATGGTTACATGGGCTTCAGAGGGATGATCCCTAATCGCATCATGCCTTGGTATTTTCTGATGTCTGAAGACAATAAAACATCTGGATACGGGGTCATGGTGCAGCCGTCGGCCATGTGTTTCTGGCAAATAGATACGTCAGGTGTTACCCTGTTTCTTGATTTAAGAAATGGCGGAAGCGGTGTTGCGTTACAAGGCAGAAAATTGAAAGCGGCAACAATTATTGCTAGATCTTATGAAAATGTCAGCTCGTTTGAGGCTGCACAGTCGTTTTGTCGCGACATGTGTCCATCACCCTTACTGCCTGATTTTCCTGTATATGGAAGTAACAATTGGTATTATGCGTACGGTAACAGCTCAGAAGAAGAGATTCTGAGTGATACCGATTATGTTCTGAGGGTTACCCATGGAACGGATAATCCGCCCTTTATGGTTATTGATGACTGCTGGCAGGAACACCACAGATTGAATGAATACAATGGAGGTCCGTGGACTCGCGGTAACGATAAATTTCCAGATATGGCAGGTTTAGCTGAAAAACTGCGTGAAAAAGGGGTCCGCCCTGGCATTTGGGTTCGATTGTTGCTGAATGAAGACCAGAAGATTCCAGAAGAATGGCGTTCTCCTTTAAACGGTTGTCTGGATCCCACGCATCCTGAAGCTCTGGAGTACATCAAAGCCGATGTTCAGAGAATGTGTGCCTGGGGATACCGTTTGATCAAGCACGATTTTTCTACTTTTGACCTGTTTAATCGATGGGGATTTGAAATGAATCCGCTCGTGACCGAAGAGTCCAAACAGGGCTGGCATTTTCATGATCGATCAAAAACAAACGCAGAAGTCGTCAAAATGTTGTATGGTGCGATTTTAAAAGCGGCCCGACCATACCGAGCGATCATATTAGGCTGCAATACCATTGGTCACTTGGGAGCCGGATTGATGCATTTGAACCGAGTGGGCGATGATACAAGCGGGCGAAACTGGGAACGCACGAGACAAATTGGCATTAATGCCCTGGCCTTTCGTTTGCCGCAGCACAATACATTCTATGCCATTGACGCGGATTGTGTTGGCATCGCGGGTCCTGTCAAATGGTCATTCAATAAGCAGTGGGCGGATCTGCTTGCGAAAAGTGGTACAGCATTGTTCATATCTGCCAAACCGAATCTGTTGAATGATCATGATGAAGAAGAATTAAGACAAACTTTGGTAAGTGCTTCAAAGCAGGATCATCATTATGTTCCGATTGACTGGGAAGAGACCGATTGTCCGGAAGTATGGGCTGATGGTGAACATTCCGTTCAATACCACTGGTATGAAGAAGGCGGTCTTTCATTCAAATATGATGCGATTCGTTATCAAAGCTATCTGTCCGTCGTCAATCAATAACAGGCTTGACTCAATTTCTAGGTACACAAAAGTCCGAAAAAAGGCGGCAGATAGCCTGTTTTCGGACTTTTTATTTTTATATGTGTGTATCTAGGATTTAAGGTCGATTCGACTTATCTTTCGAGGAACTTTTATCCCCAGAGCCTTAATGATTTCATGCTGTTTTGCGGTGATTTCCGTCCTTTGATAGAAGTCTCCTTTTTTCGAAGAAAATTTGCCCAGAACTATCTGATCCATGGTATTTTTCAGCTTTGGCCAGGTTTCACCGGTCTTCAGTTCCGCCAGCCGAATGAGAAGCAGAGCCAGCCAGTTCAGCAAAACGTGCGTCTTAATCCGTTTCTCGAACCGATGGTACATCGGTCGAAGACAGAGTGTAGACTTTAAGTTTCGAAATCCATTTTCTACAGCCATCAGGTTCTTGTATCCCAGCGCCACTTCTCCTGCGGACAGGTTGTCATTCGATGTTCGAATCAGAAATTTCCCGTCATAACGCGCATTTCAAAGCGCCTGACGATTCATTCTCAGCTGCCCGTCTTTCAGCTGGCGAAGATAATGACCATAAAGCTTATGTGACCGCAGGGCACAGGCCGCTTTGGTATGTTTCTTTTCAGGCAACTGATGTAAGTCTTCACAGAGCCATCTCCAAATCACGAACCAGCCGTTCCCATTGTTTCTTATCTTTCTCTGCTTTTTTGAGTTGTAGGCGAGGATAAAACGCTGCCGTTTTTCTCCCTCCCTGACGACAATCTCCTTAACTTCAAGATAATTGCGAACCCTTTGATAACGTCCCTTTCGGGATATCGCTTCATCCACAATTTTCTTACTGGAACAAGTATAGTTATCCATAGGTGTGTGCCTATGGATAACTTTTTGGATGACCTATTATACACCCTGAATTCCCGTGCTTTTATACCAAGGTTCTGATAATCCCTGATATTAAGGCATCTTTGGCAAATAGCAACCAGCATAATTATACCAATGGGAAAAAGACCATTGTATTAAAAATCCTTTTCTGATGCGCCTTTTTGGACTCCTTGGTATAATTTTCCGGGAATGCAGGATACACATGTGGAGACTCAACAAAATCTCTGGAACCGGGGATTCCTTAAATCGATCACTTGGAAGATTGTGCCTACAATGTCAAAGTCGAGTCATAACCGATTACTATTTGTGGAAAACAGCCAGAACAAATAAATTTCAGATAGCATGTGCCTATGGATACAGGTTATCAGTGATGACATGTATGAGAAGAGTCATGCCTCATAGCTGAGTCTATTACTTTGTTTACGGAAGCGGTTTGTTCATTGACTTTTAGATTGCCGGTTTTTTACATTTTGTCCGTTATGAACTGTGCTATAATATTGTTATCCTTATGGATTATGTAAACATAAACCCATGCGTTTTTGATAGGTCTAACATGACTTGGGGCCCGTTTCTCATTATTGCACTGCTGACGGGATCGAAGGATACGTATTGACTTAAAAATAGAATGAATATTGAAATTCAGTTATTAAGGGAACTATAGTCATATTTTAATATCATGTCAAATAATCTGATAAATGATCAATAGGATGTGAGATTATGAAAGGAATAATTCTTGCCGGTGGCAGCGGGACGCGTCTGTACCCGATCACCCGTGCAATTTCTAAACAACTGTTACCTATTTATGATAAACCGATGATTTATTATCCTCTGTCTGTGCTCATGCTGGCAGGAATCAGAGATATCCTGATTATCTCAACACCGAAGGATACGCCGCGCTTCCAGGAACTTCTGGGGGACGGATCTGACTGGGGCCTCCATCTCCAATATAAGGTGCAGCCCAGTCCCGATGGTCTCGCCCAGGCATTTATATTAGGGGAAGAATTCATCGGTGATGACCATGTCGCTCTTATTTTAGGGGATAACATTTTCTATGGTCACGGGTTTACAGATATTTTAAAGAAAGCCTCCTCGCAGGAGGCAGGAGCCACCGTATTTGGTTATAACGTGAAAGATCCGGAACGGTTTGGTGTTGTCGAATTTAATGATCAGGGTAAGGTGATTTCTATTGAAGAAAAACCGGCTGTGCCGAAATCAACTTATGCGGTTACGGGCCTCTATTTTTATGACAATCAGGTAGTAGATATCGCGAAAAGCATCAAACCATCGGCCCGCGGAGAACTGGAAATCACATCGATCAATGAAGCGTATCTGAAGCAGGGCATGCTGAACGTGGAACTGCTCGGCCGCGGATTCGCCTGGCTGGATACGGGGACGCATGACTCTCTGCTTGATGCTTCTATGTTTATTCAGACGGTGGAGAACAGGCAGAGCCTGAAAGTGGCATGCCCGGAGGAAATCGCCTATCGTAAGGGCTATATTGATGCCGATAAGCTCTATGAACTGGCGCAGCCGCTCAAGAAAAACGGTTATGGGAAATATCTTCTTAATATGCTTAAAGTCAGAGTGTAAATTATTGAATGGCAGGTGTTCTGTGTGTCGAAAATTAAAGTAACGGATACATCCCTGAAAGGGGTCAAGATTATTGAGCCCAAAGCCTTCGGGGATAATCGCGGGTACTTTATGGAAAGCTACAATGAGAAGGATTTCGAAGAAGAAGGATTGCATATTAACTTTGTTCAGGATAATCAGTCGCTTTCAAGTGAACCGGGGATTGTCCGCGGCCTGCATTATCAGCTGAATCCGAAGTGTCAGACCAAACTGTTACGGGCACTGACCGGAGCGATTCTTGATGTGGTTGTTGATATCCGCAAGGGCTCTCCGACATTCGGAAAATGGGGTGGCTTTATTCTGAGCGAATATAATCGTCGCCAGCTGCTGATTCCCAAAGGTTTTGCTCACGGATTCTGCACGCTGACTCCGAATGTCAATGTATTCTACAAAGTGGACGCGTATTATGCACCGGAACAGGATCGGGGGATCATGTGGAACGACCCCGACATTGGTATTGAATGGCCCGTCAGTGATCCGATTCTTTCCGAAAAAGACAAGCATCATCCGCTTTTGAAGGATGCGGAGATCAACTTTGAGATGGGGGCTGAAGACTGATGAAACTGCTTGTGACCGGCGGTGCCGGCTTTATCGGCAGCAATTTTGTCCATCATATGATCCGCCTGCATCCGGAAGATACGGTGGTCAATTATGATTTACTGACCTATGCCGGTAATCTGGAAAATCTGAAGGACGTTGAAAATCAGCCGAACTATCATTTTGTTCATGGCGATATCCGCAACCGCGAACTGCTTGAACATGTGATCAACCAGTTCGATATAGATACCGTTGTCAATTTTGCCGCGGAATCGCATGTCGACCGCAGCATCACCGAACCGGACATATTTGTAAAAACAAACGTGCTGGGGACGCAGACACTGCTTGATGTGGCGAAAAGTAAGAAGATCAATAAATACCTGCAGATCTCGACAGACGAGGTCTACGGTTCACTGGGCCCGGACGGCTACTTTACGGAGACCACGCCGCTGGCACCGAACAGTCCGTATTCGGCAAGCAAGGCTTCCGCAGACATGATGGTTCGTGCCTATTATGAAACCTACGGCATGAACGTCAATATTACGCGCTGTTCGAACAACTATGGTCCGTACCATTTTCCGGAAAAACTGATTCCTCTCGTGATCACGAACGCCCTTGAAGGTAAAGAGCTTCCGGTTTACGGTGACGGCAAAAATATTCGTGACTGGCTCTACGTTGAAGATCACTGCGCGGCGATCGATCTTGTTCTGCACAAAGGCAAGCCTGGAGAAATCTACAATGTCGGCGGACATAATGAAAAGCAGAATATCTACATTGTCGAGCTGATTGTCGATACGCTGGGCAAGTCCCGCGATCTGATTAAACATGTCACCGACCGCCTTGGCCATGATCGCCGCTACGCCATCGATCCGACAAAGATCGAAACGGAACTGGGCTGGAAACCGCAATACACGTTTGAAACAGGGATCAAAGAGACGATCCAGTGGTACCTCGATCATGAAGAATGGTGGCGTAAGATCAAATCTGGCGAATACATGGATTATTATAAGAAGCAGTATGGGGCGAAAAGCTATGTCAACTAAGGTTCTCGTCACCGGCGGACACGGCCAGCTCGGTACGGAACTGACCCTGATGCTGCAGAAGAGGGGTTATGAAACTTTTGGACTTGGTCACCGGGATCTGGATATTACGAATCTGAGTCAGGTGCGTGACGCGTTTCAAACCATTCATCCGGATGTGGTCTGCCACACGGCCGCTTACACAGCTGTAGACAAGGCGGAAGCCGATCGTAACAAGGCTTTTCTGGTCAATGCCTATGGGACGCGCAATGTCGCTCTAGCGGCCGAAGAGGCTGGCGCAAAGCTTGTCTATGTAAGTACCGATTATGTATTTAACGGTGAAAAGGAGGGCACGTACTCCGAATTCGATTCCCCTTCACCGCTTGGCGTCTATGGACAGTCCAAATATGCCGGAGAGCAGTTCGTTCATGACTTCTCGACAAAATACTTTATTACCAGAACGTCCTGGGTGTATGGTCAGTACGGCGGCAATTTTGTGAAAACGATGCTGAAACTGGCTGAAAACCATGACCGGCTGAAAGTTGTCAATGATCAGCGCGGCTGCCCCACCTGGACAAGGGATCTTGCTGCAAAAATTATTGAATTGATTCAGACGGACCAATACGGCACTTACCATATTTCCAATTCCGGCAGCTGCACGTGGTACGAATTTGCGAAAGCTATTTTTGAAATCAAGGGCATCGACATTCAGGTCGCCCCCTGCACGACTGAGGAATTCCCGCGACCGGCGAAGCGTCCCCACAACTCCGTATTCGAACATATGGCACTGCGACTGAACGGATTTGATGAAGTAGAGGACTGGAAGAGCGGCTTGAAAGACTTTCTCAGTATGAAAAGATAAAAGCATCTGCGTTACAGGATTCCGTATGTGACGCAGGTGCTTTTGTATATAGCAGAGTTTTACTCAGCACGAACCCCTGTATATCGTCATTGAAAACTCCCCCACTTGATCGTTCGCCAGGCGAGAGATAGCTTCTAAACGAATCTCGGCCTGGTTGTCATGCCAGGTGAACGATCGCGGGCTATCATCCTCCCAGTATATACCCATTCAAGAACGCCAGTCCCGCAAATAATCCGGTTACGGTCAGCAGCATAGGGTTAAACGGTGCAGGTTTCAGCCGGAGAAGCTCCTGATAAACAAGAATAATGATGATCATCAGGGACACATACAGAAAAAAGAAGGCGCGGACACCGGAACCCCATGCGCTCGGCGTAAAGCCGATGACCATCCGGGACATAAAACCGGCCAGCAGCACCAGATAGATCAGGATGAGGATTCGCCGGCCGTTAAAGAGATACAGCAGGGCAAGCATCAGGCACAGAACGGTCAGTCCCAGAACAGCGATCGGCAGATAACTTTCGAGCGACCAGACATTCTCAAGATGAATATAGCCGTAGGGGATCACATCCACATCGATCAGACTTTTTCTGATCCGCGGGTAAAGGGCTGAAGTCATCGGATGCATCATGCCGAACATAAGCACGCAGAAGAGCGGGACGGTACTGATCGTGCGCAGAAACAGTTCCTGATATCTCGCGTAAGTCGCCGCCATAACGACAAAACTAAGCAGAACGAAGATTGGATCAAATTGAAAAATAAAATGATTAAGTGTCGACGAAAAAGCACCGATTTCAATCTTATTGATCATCGGGAGCATAAAAAAGTGATGATTGTATTTTTCCACCTGAACCATCAGTCGGGCATGGTTTCCGGGTGCGTTCATAATAAACAGGAAAGAAGCCGCAGCGATCAGAAACTGGCTCAGGATAAAGAAAGGCAGCCGGCGATAAAAGATGAAGTAAATCAGAAAACCGCCGTAAATGATCAGCAGAGAAACACATAACTGTTCCTGATTGGCCGCAAAAATCAGAGCGCACGCATACAGGAAGGACTCGTATTTTTTGAGTTGCTGCTTAAGCAGTATTTTTTTCAAAGGAAACAGCGCGATGAGCCCAAGCGTCATTGGCCAGAGATAGTTCAGTGTCGTGGATGCCCAGCCGGCGCTGTGGAAGGCCGGGGCGGGAATCAGCAGAAACAGACAGACGATCAGCCAGTTGGCTGTTCGCTTTTCCCTTTTCACAAACAGGTACGACAGAGAAAAGACGAACAAACCGATCATCATCACGTTCAGCAACTTCCACAGCCACCCGCTGATATAAAGCAGGGTGACCAGAACCGCCTCAATCAACACCCGCGACGACCACCCGGAATAGCGTTCGCAGAGCCATGACAGCAGATCATGATTCTGCAGGATGAGCCGGAATTTGGCATCATCACCCCGGCTGACCGGGATAAGAAGATGATAGCCAAGCATGAAAAAGGTTAAAGCCAGGAAAGGGAAACAGGTCGATCGGTACATAGCGGACAGGTTTCGACTGACTGTTTTCACTTTGAGGTCCTCTCTCCGCTTTGCTGCACGTTGCGATGGGTATTGATGAAAATCTTTTGATGATTATTGAAATACTGAATGCAGAGCTCATAACGGGATAAAGGTGCAGGCAGCTGGTCCGTTCTTGCACGTGCCAGAAAGCCGCCGGACGCATAATTGAATGAGGACGGATACTGTTTATTCAAATCTTCCCGGATAACCATTTTTGTCGGCAGCCGGTAGAGCGCACCGGTTTTGACGTCCCGTAAAACAAGATGTGTGCCGTAAATAAGGATCGATTCACCTGGATAAAAGGCCCAGCCGGTGATGTCCACACTGGATCCGATGTGGATCTTCTCGACTTTCCATTTCAAGGCGGGATCTGCTGGTGGCTGAATGTCTTCGATCGGCCGGATACTGCCGATTCCGTCGGATAAGGCAAAAGCAAAAAGGACAAAGAGGAGGACCCCACCGCCGAGAAAGATCAATGTGATGATTTTCAATTGTCGCACTCCGGACATGAAATTTCCCCCTTCACGACGTTTCACGCCGGATGGTCTCCTGACGAGGCGTGGACGCTTCAACCTTTTCGCCGTTAAACTCATCGACAAAGTACAGCGGGCGGTGTTTCGTTTCATTGAACACCCGGCCGAGGTACTCACCGATCAGACCGATCGACAGGAGCTGGATGCCGCCGAGAAAGAGGATCACGGCCATCAGTGAGGCATAACCGCCGACACGGTTTCCGAACAGCAGCGTTCGAACAATAATAAACAGCATGTAAAGGAAGGCAAACAGGGAAACAAAACTGCCGGCAATTGAGGAGAGCCGGAGCGGCGCCACGGTGAACGAAGTAATCCCTTCGATCGCCAGATTAATCAGTTTCGGATAGTGCCATTTGCTGCTGCCGGCGGCGCGGGGCTCCCGGTCGAACAGGATTTCTTTCTTATTAAAACCGATCCAGCTGAACATCCCTTTCGTGTAGCGCTGGGTTTCACGCAGCCGGCGCACCGCCTGAACAGCGCGGCGGTCGAGCAGCCGGAAGTCGCCGGTATCCGCCTGCAGCGGGATCCGGGTTGTCTTCTGCAACAGTCGATAAAATCTGGCGGACGTCACTTTTTTCAGCCACGACTCCCCATTTCGGCTGCGGCGCCGGGCATAGACATCGTCGTAGCCCTGTTCCCAGTATTTCAGCAGCTCAGGGATTAGTTCCGGCGGATCCTGAAGATCGGCGTCCATCAGGATTACGGCGTCGCCCTGGGCATAATCGAGCCCGGCAATCATTGCAATCTCCTTGCCGAAGTTGCGCGACAGATTGACGAAGGCGACGCGTGGATCCAATCGGCGCAGCGAGCGAATGATCGTAAGCGTGTCGTCCTGACTGCCGTCATTAACAAAAAGCAGTTCAAAATAATAGCCCGTGAGCGAGCGCAGCACCTGTACGGTTCGCTGGTAACACGGATTCAGCACCGCTTCTTCGTTATATGCGGGGATGAGAATCGTAACAAGCTTCATGATGCGCCTCCATCTATGTCCTCCTCAAAACAGCCACTCCACCCTTTTTTTATACACAGAGAGCATCGCGAAAATGGGTAAGCATAGCAGAAACGTGTACCCGACGGTTTTCTGGCATCAGGGCAGGGTTCTAATAAAAAGCAGCTCCGGGCTGGTCACTTAGCCCTGTATTTCTGCGCACGGCTACCTTTATGCAACTTTTGAACTGTTTTTATAAAATACGGATAATTCCCTCTTGTTCGACAACATATTTCTTATCAAAGCGCTATAATATTCTCTGTAATCATAAAAAAGATACAGAATATTTTGAACAAATGGGAAGGGAGGAGCTGTACAGTCGGAATATGGGGAGCATGAGACTCAGTTTGACAGACAGTTTTCAACAAGCCAGCTGCATGGAATGGAATGTTTGAACGCGCACGGGTTATGGGAATTGCTCATTCATGAGTCAGGGGGAATATGAACGTGCATAAAAGTCAATGGAGTCAAGCGCTTTGCGTGCTGATTTGTTTCTTATTGCTCACGCCTGGATCTGTTCAGGCCGCCCCGGTGTTTGATAAGACCATACCGATAAAAACATCTGTGAAAGAACAGGCGCCATCTTTAGCCAAAAACAAAATCAGTGCTGATCTGGATGACGTGTTTCAGTCAAAGAAGAACGCAACGTTCCTTGTGAAATTTAAAACACAGGCGGATACCAAAAAGGCAGCTGCCAACGCAAAAAAATTGGCGAGTAAGCAAAAAATGACGCCCGCGAAAAAGAAGTTTGCGCAGAAATCCGCGGTGCTCAGCGCGTTGCGGACGACCGCTTCTGAAACTCAGGCTAACGTCATCAAATATCTGGATGACGCAAAGAAAAAAGGCCTGGTCAAAAACTATCAATCTTTCTATATCGTAAACGGCATCGCCGTGACCGGCACGAAAGACGTGATGAAGAAGATGGCAACATTTGCTGAAGTTGATAAAATTCTACCGAACCGCACCCGGCAACTGACAGCGAATACAGCGATCGCCTCTGGCAGCGAAACGGGTGAAGCAAAGGCAAAAACAAAGTCAAAAGCAAAGGCAAAAACGGCAACGGATGATGAGGTCGCCTGGGGTGTTGCGCGAATCGGTGCTCCGTCAGTCTGGAACATGGGCATTGACGGAACAGGTGTCGTGATTGCCAGCATTGATACAGGCGTGCAATGGGATCACCCGGCGCTGCAGGGCAAATATCGCGGCTATGATCCGGCCAGCCCGGATCAGCCGGACAATGAATACAACTGGTTTGACGCGGTGGCCGGCGAATTGACGCCCTATGATGATATCGGCCACGGAACCCACACCATGGGGACGATGGTTGGCGCGGAAAACGATGGGACGCATAAAATAGGCGTCGCACCAGGCGCCAGATGGATTTCTGTAAAAGCGTTTACTCCGGATGGCGGGACCGATGTCGATCTGCTGGAGGCGGGTGAATGGATTCTTGCACCTAAAGACGCAGCCGGCAATCCGCATCCGGAAATGTCCCCGGATATTGTTAATAATTCATGGGGCGGCGGACCCGGCCTTGATGAATGGTACCGGCCGATGGTGCAGAACTGGCGTGCGGCCGACATCTTCCCGGAATTTTCTGCAGGAAACACGGACCTGTTTAATCCGGGTGGCCCGGGTTCAGTAGCAGCACCGGCGAATTATCCGGAAGCGTTCGCGGCCGGAGCCACGGACAATAGCGACCAGCTGGCCGGGTTCTCTCTGCAGGGGCCGTCACCGTATGATGAAACGAAGCCCGATGTATCCGCGCCGGGCGTCAACGTGTACTCATCTGTACCGGGCAGCACTTATGACGGCACGTACAGCGGAACATCGATGGCCGCGCCGCATGTAGCCGGGACGGCAGCGCTCCTGCTGTCGGCGGATGCCTCGCTGACGGTTGATGAACTGGAACAGATCATCGTCGATACGGCAACACCGGCGACAGACAGTACCTTCCCGGAATCGCCGAATAACGGTTATGGCTCCGGGATCATCGACGCCTTCTCAGCGGTCACATCGATCACAACCGGCCTCGGGACGCTCACCGGCCAGGTCATGAAGGAAGGCGAGGACACGGAAGCGCCGGCCTATCAGCATACCCCGGTTTCCGAGACGTATGAAGGGGTCGCGCTTCCGCTTCAGATCAGCGTTCAGGACAATGTCAGCATCCAGTCCGTCCAGCTTCAGTATAAAGTAGCCGATGGAGCGTGGCAGACGGTGGAAGGCGAGCGGACAGAGGGGGACTATCGCCAGGGCGTTTATCAGGCAACGATCCCGGGCGACGACCTTGCACAAGGCCCGCTGACCTATAAGTGGCACCTCACCGACTTTGGTGGAAATGAAGTCGACTCCGATCTTTATGAGGTCTCCGTCCTTCCGCCGATCACGACGGGCTATTCACAGGACTTTGAATCCGTCCCGTCCGGCTGGCGGTCCTATGGGGATCAGAACAGCTGGGAATGGGGCGTGCCCGCCTCCGGGCCGGAACAGGCCGCATCAGGTGAAAAGGTCTACGCCACGAATCTGGAAGGGAATTACGACAATGATGCCAACGCAACACTATTGATGCCTCCTGTACACGTAGCGGAGGGACAGAGCTATCTGCAATTTAAAAACTGGTATGAGATCGAGAACAATTACGATCACGGGCAGGTTTTCGTCTCAACAGATCAGGAAAACTGGACATCGGTCGCCGATTTCACCGGGGCAGGGTCCGGCTGGTCAGATGTTTCGGTTGACCTGTCGGCATACGCCGGCCAGAACATTTTTATCGGTTTTAATCTCAGCACCGATTCGAGTGTCGTTCGACCCGGCTGGTATATTGATGACGTCTCGCTGACCGATACAGCGGCAACCGGCGCGACGAAGGCAACGCTCGGCCTGGCCAAAGCCGGGAAGCAGGCGGATGCGCCATCACTGAGCAGTAAAAAGCCGGTAGATCCGCAGACGATCCAACCACAGAAAGTGAAAAATGTACGGCTGCCGTCGATTGAGTCCCGTTCGTTAAAATCCGCCCCGCCGGCAGAGACAAACGCACTGCCGCTTGACGCGACAGTCACGGTTCTGGAAACGGGACGTGCAGTGTCCACCAATCCGGCGGACGGCAGTTATGCGATGCGGCACGCGGCGGGGACGTACACCGTGAAAGCCGAGAGATATGGCTTTGCATCGCAGGCACAAACGGTAGAGATCACCCGCGACAGGACGACGGAATCCAGTTTTATGCTTCAGCCGATCCCGCAGGGCACCATTACCGGTACGATCACGAATGACGCCACAGGTGCCCCCGTTTCCGGCGCGACCGTCCAGGTTATGGAAGACGCGAACATCGCGCCGGTGCAGACGGACAGCAACGGGCATTTCGAATTAACGGTCTATGAAGGGACCTATACGCTGCATGTCGGTGCCCCGAGTTATTACGCCAGCGACGTCCAGGTCACCGTGGCGGGTAATGAATCGACGGAAAAAAATGTCGCTCTCGAACCCTTCATCGGCTATCCGGGCGAAATCGGCTATGATGATGGCACAGCAGAAAATGCCCATGCCTTCTATGACGCCGGAAACGGCTGGGCGGTGAAAATGTCACTCGCTGAGGGGCATGACACGGCGATGGTAACAGGCGGGCTGTTCCGGTTCTGGACGGATGAATGGCCGGTACCGGGCGGCACGGACTTCAAGGTCGCCGTGTATGATGCCACCGGTCCGGACGGTGCACCGGGCAACCTGCTTGCCGGTCCGGTCGATGCGACGGCACTCCGGGATGGATCATGGACGCGGGTCGATCTCTCCGATAAAGGGATACTGGTCCACGGCGATTTCTATATGGTCTACATTCAGACGGATGTCAATACACAGGCACCGGGGCTCGCGACCGATGAAGACGGGACGAACGCGGGCCGCAGCTGGCAGCTGGTATCAGGTAGCTGGGCGCCGTCACCTGCCGAAGAGGGCAACTATATGATCCGCTCGACCGTCAGCTATGAAGTGAGTGTACCGGTGATCACCGCGCCGGCGACGAACATCTACACGAATCAGGAAAGGGTATCCGTTGAAGGGAAAACAGCGCCGGCAACAACGGTCAATCTGCTTAATCATGGAGAAAAAGTGGCGGAGACCACATCTGCCGAAGACGGGACGTTTGCTTCAGAGGTCGCCCTTCAGACAGGCGAAAACGCGATTACAGTGACGGCTTCCACCGACACCGGCACCACCGATCCGTCAGCACCGGTGACTGTCTTCCTCGATCAGACGAAACCGGGCCTGACGATTGACAGCCCGGCAGATGGATCCAAGACCAACTGTGAAGCCGTCACGGTCAGTGGGACGGTGGATGAGGCCAATCTTGACTCGGTGAAGGTCAACGGACAGGCCGCCGATGTCACAGAAAGCGGCAGCTATTCGAAACGGATCCTGCTCGACAGCGGAGTCAACACCATCGAGGTTGTCGCTAAGGATAAAGCCGGAAACGAAGAAAGCCGGTCGATCCGCGTCGACGCGAAATTCACCGCACCAGAAATCACAAACTTGAAACCGGACGAAGACCGTTATCTGGACGCCGGCCAGACGGTGGAAGTGGCTTTCGACAGTGAGCCGGGTCTGGAAAGTACCTTCGTGATTCAGGCACCGCTGACCAATACGAGAGCTCGAACCACTAATGAAGCGAATGAACTGCCGCTAACTGAAACTTCAGCAGGGCATTACGTGGGCTACTGGACAGCGACCTCAAACCTCACCGCCGATGGCGCGCAGATTGAGGTTAAAGCAAGAGATGCCTACGGTAACGAGACGCGTCAGACCGCTGCCGGTAAACTGTTTATCAATATCCCTAATGAAAAGCCGGTCGCACAGTTCGAAGCGCCTGCCAAAGCGAAGAAAAACAAAACCGTCACCTTTGACGCCTCGGCGTCTTCCGATCCGGACGGGAATCTTGTCACGTACGCCTGGACATTCGGCGACGGCAGCACGGCTGAAGGGGAAACGGCCACCCATCAATTTACGAAAAAGGGCAAATATAATGTCACACTGACCGTGACAGACAATCGCGGCAAAAACGACTCGATCACCCATACGATAAAAATCACGCGCTAATCCGTGTGAAAAAGGCTGGCGAGAAATTAAGCACTGATCAAATACCGGAGAGCAGATTAATAAAAATGCGCTCCGGTATTTTTTTAATAATCAGAATCTCATTTTTGCTCGCCATAAACTGTGCTATAATACTGTTATCCTGACAAATATGTAAAAAGAAACATATATTTCGTGCGTTTTTGATAACTTGGTATGATCTGCTCGCTTTCATTGGACACAACTGAATATGAGAGACGGTCACGAACAATTAAAAAATAGCCCATCGAATGGTCCACTGCATTACATTTACATTCCTGCTGACCGCCAGTTTACAGTTACAGCTTGATGAGGTGAATACTATGGCAATCATTAAACCATCCATTGGAGAAGATCAACTATTTAAACAAGATGAGATACATACTTCCGGCCGGGTGAAAATAAAAGAGAAACCTCTCTATTTTCTGGTTAAGAGATTAACAGATATTGCCGGTTCCTTAATTGGACTTGTTTTACTTTCCCCTGTTTATCTCATTATTGGCCTGCTGATCAAGCTGGACGACCCAAAAGGGAAAATTATATTTAAACAGGTGCGGGTTGGTAAAAACGGCCGGCTGTTTTATATTTACAAGTTTCGTTCCATGGTCAGTAATGCCGAACAGTTACTGAACAAACTCCTCGATAAAAACGATACGACAGGGGCCATGTTTAAAATGAAGCACGACCCCAGAGTGACAAGAATCGGTCACTTTATCCGGAAAACCAGTCTGGATGAACTGCCTCAGCTGGTCAATGTGTTAAAGGGAGATATGAGTCTGGTCGGCCCACGGCCTCCGCTCCCAAAAGAAGTGAAGAACTATACAAATTATGACAAACAGCGGCTGCTGGTTGTGCCAGGCTGCACGGGCCTGTGGCAGGTCAGTGGCAGAAGTAATGTCGGATTTAAAAAAATGGTCGAACTGGATATCGACTATATTGAACACAGGTGCGTGTCCCTGGATCTTAAAATTATATTAAAAACCTTTACCCTGCTGAAGGGATCGAAAGATGCGTATTAAGAGGTTACCGTATTTAACGGCATGAGTACATATGCGTTTTCCACAAATTGTTTATTCAGATTAAGCCTATCCGTGTTATAATTACCGGTACTTTAGTAACAGAAGCTGATCCCAAATTCCTGCTGCTAAATGTTTTGAAGATAATCATTGCCCGACAGAATCTATGCTATAATACGATTAGCTTTAAATTCTTTCAGACAGAAACTATTACTCTTGTGTTGGGGGATATTATGGAAGAGACGATCAGCCTTAAAGAGATCTTTCAGACACTCAGAAAAAGAATCTCTCTTATACTTATCATTACACTTCTGGCAGTAACAGCCAGCGCAGCAGTCACCTACTTTATCATGACACCGAAATATGACGCATCAACGCAGATTCTTGTCAATCAAGCAAATTCAAACAACAATAATTTATATCAGGGTAATGCCGTACAGACCAACGTACAGTTGGTCAATACCTATAGTGTAATCATCAATAATCCTGCCGTCCTGAACCAGGTCATTAAAAAAATGAACCTGGACATGACAGCCGATGAACTCAAAGATATGTTGACGGTGAATACGGAACAAAATTCACAGGCATTCACCTTAACAGCGGAAACAGACAGCCCGTCCCAGTCCGTTAAAATTGTGAATAATGTCGCAACCGCCTTTAAATCCCAGGTGCAGAAAGTGATGAATGTGGATAACGTCAGCATTCTCGCACCGGCAACAGTCGGGGGAAGTGCAGATCCGGTGAAACCGAAGCCGATGATCAATCTGGCTGTTGCCTTTGTTGTCGGTCTGATGGTTTCTGTAGGGCTGGCTTTTCTGCTTGAATATCTGGATAACACGATTAAGACAGAAGAAGATATTGAGCAGGTGCTGGGCCTGCCGGTACTTGGTGCCATCTCAGAAATTAAATCTCATCATGAGAAGACGTCGAGAGGCACCCATGCCGCAGCGCACAACCATGTGAGAGGGGGAAGCCGAGTTGAGGCGAAGTAAATTTGTATCAAAACAGCGACATCTGATCACGTTTTATAAGCCCAAGTCCACCACTGCTGAACAGTACCGGACGATCCGGACGAATATTGACTTTTCCCATGTCGACAGTGATCTGAAGACGATCATGTTTACTTCAGCCGGCCCGGGTGAGGGGAAGTCAACCACAGCAGCCAATGTGGCAACAGTGATGGCACAACAGGGCAAACGCGTCCTGCTGATTGACGCAGATATGCGAAAACCGACTATGCATTATACGTTCCGCCTGATCAATACACAGGGCCTGACTACTCTGCTGACCAAACGGACGACCTTTGATGAGACCATCCAGAAAACAGAGGTCGAAAATCTTTTTATTCTGACGAGCGGACCGATCCCGCCGAATCCTGCAGAGCTCCTCAGTTCTGTAGTCATGGAAAGCTTTATCAAACATGCACTCACGCTTTTTGATACAGTAATTATTGATACGCCTCCGGTACTGGCTGTAACGGATGCCCAGATCCTGGCTAATCTCTGTGATGGAACCGTACTGGTGGTACGGAGCGGAGAGACAGAAAAGGAAGCCGCACTGAAGGCCAAAGACCTGCTTTCCAAAGCAAAAGCGAAAGTTCTTGGCGTCGTCTTAAACGGTAAACCAATATCCAAATCCGACAGTCATTATTATTATTATTATGGCAATGATTAATGTGTTTTTCCCTGTTTTTTAAAATACGACATGGAGAGGAGAGAAGCAAATGATTGATATACATTGCCATATCCTTCCGGGCATTGACGACGGAGCTGCTGATGAACAGGTTTCGCTGGCCATGGCCAGACAGGCGGTGGCCGAAGGCATTACTCAGATCGTCGCCACACCGCATCACCGCAACCGGCACTGGGATAACCCAAAGCCCTCCATTATAAATATGGTCAAAACATTGAACCAGTTCTTTGAACAGAACCAGATAGGCTTAACCGTCCTTCCCGGTCAGGAACCGCGCATCTTCGGCGAAATGGCTGACCCGGATTCGGAAGCGGAACTGGTGACGGTCAATGATAACAAGAAATACATCCTCGTCGAATTTCCAACCCACCATGTTCCAAGATATGCCCAGCAGCTTTTCTTTGATCTGCAGGTCAAAAGTATCACGCCCGTAATCGTCCATCCGGAACGCAATCAGGAAATTTTTGAACATCCGGAGATCCTCTACAACTTTATCACAGATGGGGCACTGTCCCAGGTTACAGCGTCCAGTTTGATTGGTAAAGAGGGGAAGAAAGTCAAAAAGCGAACCTTGCAGTTTATTGAAAACAACTTATCCCAATTCGTTGCATCAGACGCCCACAATGTAACGACTCGTCCCTTTTATATGCAGGAGGCTTTTATTGAGTTAAAAAAGCAGTTTGGAAGAGAGTTAGCTCATACTTTCAGAGAAAACGTGGAACTGTTGATTAACGGGGAGCTCGTCAATCGAGCGGAACCGGTTGAAATTAAAGAAAAGAAATTTTTCGGGATCTTTTAGTCTGGGGGAATGAAGTGGTTATTCGGGAAGCGGGTTTAGGCACTCGGTTCTTCTCGACTACAAAGGCTCTACCCAAGGAGATGCCGCCAATCGTTACGTCAACAAGCCAACCCCACCCAGTATATCGTTGAAGAAGCTGTCCAGGTAGGAAGACATAATTATTGTCACAGGTAAAGGAAAACGGGCAATTGAAGATCATTTTGATAATACTTATGAATAGCACTTGAGCCACAAGTAAAAACTTGAACTTCTGAAGAGGGTCCGCGAACCTTCGAAAGTAGATATTCACCAGATAAGACAAAAAGTGCCAAGGGGTCTTGGTCATGCAGTATGGTAGGCCAGAGAGTTCATAGATTACGAATCTTCTCTGGATCAAAAAATGCTTTTAAATAAAATGGGCACTAAGAATAAAAAAGTAAATAATGAAAACATTTGGGAAGGAACTTTGAATAATTAGATTATGTCTTAAGGGTGATTCTATCAGAATGACTAATGACTTATTAATAGAAGACTTTCTTGGTTTACAAGTGTCGTGTAGTACTCTTGAAGAAATTTCGGAATATATACTTATAAATACAAAATTAAACAGAAGAAATAAGTATTTTGCTATTAATCCAGATTGCATTCTTAAATACTTCAATGATCCAGATTATAGGCGAATATTGAAAAGAAACGACAACATAATCTATATTGATGGAATGGGCATTATATACGCTCAGATGTATTTAAAATTACCTGTGGCAAAAGAGAGGGTTGCAACTACAGATTTATTTCCCAGTTTATTAAAAAGTATTGACAATACTAACAGTAACAGTCTTAAAATCTATTTATTGGGTGGAAAGGACGACACTGCACAAAGAGTTATTAACAATCTATCAAAAAAATACCCAAATTCCTGATTTATTCACCATTCATCGTTTCTTGAGATTTTTGTTTATCGGGACGAGGTTGCCTAATTTTGTCTACTTTTTCGCGTAAAACGTACTCGAAAGATTAATTTCTGAACTTTCGCTCAACAATGGACCGTTTTGAGATGGACTTTCCCCGTTGGCCTGATGAAAACGTTTTGATGCTACCAAACTGAGTGCCCTTTCACTATTCGATTTGAAGTTTTTGAATCCGTCCGAGTACTTTCCAGAGGAAGTCCTGATAGACAAAGCTGGAGGACAGCTTGAAATAAAGGGAGCGCCCCGACCTCACCAACTTACTGGCCACTTTCACGATCCGGGTTCGAATGGTTTCAATTTGCATGTTCTTCTGCCCCTCTGGAAACGTCAGTGTACGCATCCAGTTCGTTAAATTGTAGGCGATCAGGCTGAGCATCAATCGGCCTTCGTTAATTTCAAATTTGTGACTGGACAGTTGATCCAGACTGAATCCGGATTTGGCTTCCTTGATGTAGTTTTCCATGGTCCCTCGTTTCTGATAAGTCAGAACGACTTGTTTCGGGGAGAAGCATTCAACCAGATTGGTCACGATAAAGGTATGCGTGAAGAAGAGTTCGCTAGCCGGGCGAACCGATTGAACGATTACTTTTCTGGGCTTGTCCCAAGACTTCGCCTGGTACGCCATTTCTTCATAGTAACACTGGGTCTCCCCGGTCGACGCATCGTTGGGATGAAGCTCCTCAGCCATCCGCTGGAGTATGGCATTCGACTTCAGGCGAATCGCGTAGTAGACGGATTCTTCTTCGCACAGCTCGTAGAGCTCAGGCGTGGCAAAACCGCTGTCGCCACGAAGGAACGGCGTGGTTTCCGGAAAGTGCTCGTTGTAGTGTTCCAGAATCGGCCGAACAAAGTCCGCGACCCCATGAGAAGTATAGCGATTTCCGGGACGCAGTTTCGCCTTCAAAAAATCTCCCGTCGCCCCGTCGAACGCCACCAATGGATGGAAGCCGATGGTACCGTAATGTGCATTATAGTCTGAGGATTCCTGCTTGCCGTACGTATCGACGTGAGTGGAATCCAGGTCAATAATCAGTGCCCGGCTCTTGCGATATCGATGAACTTTGTCCAGTAATTTCTGATTGGCCACTGCGAGCTGATCAAGAGTATTCTGGTCGAAACGATAATAAAAGCGGGATAACGTCGGTTGTGACGCCAGTTTGGATGTTTCAACAACCTGGGTAAACACGGGATCATGAATCAATGCATCGGCTGAGTCATCCTCGGAGTAACCGGCCAGCAGCTGATAGATCTTCTGGCGAAAGAGTTTTGCGTTGGAATAGAACGGACTCTTGCGCGAATCATTCAGTATCAAATGGCGTTCAAACGTCTTTGAGAAACCGATTTTCTCGTCAAACTCCTTAAAAAGCAGTTGACCGCTATCTGAAGAAAGTTCACCACCATCGTTTGATAGTTTGATTTTTCGATTGAAATCTAACGTGATTTGCGATAAAGTAGTCATCATAAAGGATC
The DNA here is from genome assembly GCF_040529185.1 of Sporolactobacillus sp. Y61. Lineage (NCBI taxonomy): Bacteria > Bacillati > Bacillota > Bacilli > Caryophanales > Sporolactobacillaceae > Sporolactobacillus > Sporolactobacillus sp. Y61. Next base: position 1,111,580 of record NZ_CP159510.1, read on the forward strand.
CTCTCTGGTGTTGTGGTGACTTAATTTTACCAGATTTGGATCCTTTTTGCGTGCACTTTTTTCATGCACAGGGTGTAATCGAGAAAAGTGATCAGATCAAGCATCTGAGCGTTTTGGAGAAATTCTGTGAATAAACTAGGAAATTGTAATTTTGCAGGTTGGCATAATGGCTTTTTTGATGAGAAAGAAAGTCCTGAAATTATTAAGGATATTAATCAAAAAAAAGCGAAAATATTATTTGTTGGTTTTGGTACACCAATTCAGGAAAAATGGGTTGATAAATATTATGTTACTATTAATTCTCCAACGATAATAACATGCGGAGGCCTGTTTGATTACTACTCGGGCAATGTAAAAAGAGCTCCGTTATTCATGAGAAATCATGGACTTGAATGGTTGTACAGGCTCTGTCAAGAGCCAAGAAGGTTATTTTGGCGTTATATTATTGGTAATACAAAATACGTTGTAAAAATATTAAGATATAAGAAGCTGAAAAAAAATAACAGTGTCAACAGGAAAATATGGTTTTAGAATTAAAAAACACTCTGTACATTTTTTTATTTTATCAAAATGGAGTGATTGACAAAAATGAAAGAGTTCATGGTGAGTATAATCATCCCTTGTTATAATGCTGAAAAATACATTGATAAATGCTTATCCAGTATAATTAATCAAACATTGAAAAGAATTGAAATAATAGTAGTTAATGATGGATCTACAGATAAAAGCCTTGATGTAATAACAAGATATCAAAATAAGTTCAGCAACATAAAAATTGTTAATCAGAAAAACATGGGTCAAGCAGAATCAAGAAATAAAGGAATAAGACTTGCAAAAGGAGAGTATATAGGCTTTGTTGACAGTGATGACTATATCGAATCTGGTATGTATGAAACACTTTACAATGAAGCTAAACAAGATAATTTGGATTTGGTTATATGCAATTTTGATAGAGTTAGTGAAGATGGGAAAATATTAAGAACACATAACCAAAAAAGGTTTAATGAAAAATATTTTAATAATAAACAACTTATATATGAATTCTTTTTGAATGAGAATGAATTGATTGAAGGATATTGTTGGAATAAGTTATTCAAAAGATCCCTTTTTATTGAAAACGGAATTTTTTTCCCCAAATTAAAGTATGAAGATATACCAACAGTATTTGAAGTACTTTGCCTAACTAACAGAGCAAAATATATCAATCGCTCTTTTTACCATTATGTCCAAAGAAATACTTCCACAGTACATTCAACAAATGAGCAAGCTATTAAGGATTTTATAGTAGCAATTAATTTAGTTAATCAAATTTTAGTTAATAAGGGATATAAACAAAGGTTTAAAGCTGAATTTTTGTTATACATTGTAAGATGTGTTTTATATTTTTATGTAAAAAATAAAAGTATTATAGAAAGAAACAAAGAAATATATGATCAGATAAACTGTTGGATAAATGAGATATCATTAAAGAAATGTATATTATCAAAAAAAATGACTATCCGAAATTTTATAAGAATTATTCTTTATAAAATAGGGGCGTTTAAAATATTCTTTCGACTGTTTCACTTATTTCGCCCTTCCGTTTAAGACAATTATTGGAAAATATTTCCATGATCAAAGAATTTTAACGGGAATAACTGCCCTCTTTTCCAAATAGTCTGATAATACGAATTGATCTTCTCAAATTGTTGTTGTGTTAAGGAGATAAAATGGTACAAAAATATACCTTTTTCATCATAACAGGCATGGTACTAATTTTTGCATATGCATCTAATACATTATCCGTTGAATTAGATAAAGCTAATGCAATATCTAGTTTGGCAATTATTCTAATACTTATATTATGGGCAATCAAAAGAAATATAAAACTTTATTTCTACCAACTAGCTTTAATTCTATGTTCCTTAATCGTGATTGCAATATCTCTGAAAGCAAATTTAATATCATTGACATTGTTGCTGTTACTTTCGATCGCGGCATTTTATAGTGGAAGGAATATGAATAAAGCTATAATATTTTATTCGATTCTCAATTTAATTCTTTTTTTGATCGTTACATCACTGTACTTTGTTATTGGCTTTAATTTAAATAATGATATCAGTATGTGGAGAATTGACAGGATAATTCATAGAAGTTCATTAGGCTTTTCTCACCCAAATCAAGCAATGATTGTATGGTTGAGCTGTGGATTGTCATTATTATCATTTTGTACGAAAAAAAATACTATAAGAATATCAATGTTAGTTTTGGTTTTATCGTATATCATATATCTGTACACTAAGAGCAGGACGTCAACATATATAATTATATTGCTTTGCTTATGTATGATAATATTGAGAAAGAGTATGAATAAAATTGTTACAAGAAGAATGCACCTTCTAATTTCTATCTTTCCTTTAATGTGCACTATCATCTCATATTTATTATTAATTATACCGTATTACCCCAAATTAGATGCTCTATTTTCTGGAAGAATAGCATTGTATCGTACCTTTTATGGACAATATGGAATAACATTATTTGGGAATTCTGAATTAGAAAATGCCATGTTTGATAACTCTTATTTGCAGGCATTGATGTCAAAGGGATTTCTTTTTACAATGCTATTTCTCGTAATATTAACTGCTCTTATAACAAAACTAAAAAAGTTAACATATAATGATATTTTGATTATGATGGGCTTCTTTACTTGTGGATTGACAGAAACCATGCTGTTTAGACTTGAATTAGTTCTATTAATTATTATGGTAATGTATAGGCACAACAACTATGAAATAAACATTCATCCTCGGTCAGAAAGGAGATCACATACTATTGGAGACCATACCCAAATTGATTCATTATTTTTGGTTAGGAAATAAAAATAAAAATGCACTGACCAAGAAATGCATAAATAGTTGGAAAAAATTTGCTCCAAATTACAGAATAATAGAGTGGAATGAGAAAAATATACCATTTGAAAGGATTAAAGCGCAATATGTTAGTGAAGCAATAAGCAAGCAAAAATGGGCTTTTGCCACTGATTATCTAAGATTGTTTATATTAAATGAATATGGTGGTTTGTACATGGATACAGACGTAGAATTGATTCGACCCATTAGTGAGCTTGAAAGACTTGAATCATTTATTTGTTTTGAAAGTGAAAATACTCTTTGTACTGCATTAATCGGAGCAAAAGATCACAAAGCTTGGATTAAAGAATTACTTGATAATTATAATCGCCGGAAGTTTATAGTTAATGGGAGAATTGATATGACACCAAATTCAAAGTATATACTCAAGTTTTTAAATCAATATCATGGGCTAAAATTAAATACTAGTTATAAACAGAACTTAAAATGTCAACTTGTTGTTTTTCCAGCAGAATATTTTTCTCCCAGAAATTACTCTACAAAGGAGATTAATATTACAAGCAATACTTACGCTATTCATCATTATGCAGGAACTTGGAAAACATCCTTCGGAAAGATAAAGGATAATTTTTTTGCTCTACTAGCACGTATAACAAGTGAAAGATTTGTTAATATAATTAAAAATAGTTTAAAAACATTTTTAAGGTAAATTAAAGGGCTCTTCGCTAAAATCCGTGAAATAGGACAGAGTTTGGTAAAGTAGTTTCCAGATAATCTATGAAAATCGGACAAGGGAACGGGTTCGGTTGTGAGCGATACGTGGCTCTGTACTGATGCCTGTTCTTTTATTTTTGTGCGACGTCTAATTTCCCGGCAAGCAGATAGGCCATGGCGATGATACTCTTATCGGAGCGGTAGCCTCTGGCTTTCCGCTTCGCGGCCTGGAATACGCTGTTGATGCCTTCCAATATCCCATTGTTGAGTTGGGATTGGAACTACCTGACCACACCGCCGTAATGCTTTTTCAGTGTCTTTGCGAGATCCACAATGGGAGCCAGCCGGCAGCGTAGGCCCCATTGGATCCAGTCTTCAAGCACCGCCGGTGCAATTTGAGCCGGATATTTGTAGATCTCCTGAAGGCATAGACGCATGCGGTAGGCCTTGGCTGTATCCAGTTCGCTGTCCTTCAACTTATCGGGAGTTTCTTTTTGCTTTTTTGTCAGGTTCTTCTCGTTCTTCAGCCAGATATAGCGCGTATTCTTTAAATCGGCACAACGATTCCGTTCGTTCCGGCGTACGGCATCAACAGCCCGGTTGGCTTCCTGAATCACATGGAACTTGTCAAAGGTAATCGACGCGTCCGGAAAGTAGTCGGAAGCCCCTTTAATAAAGGCCACAGACACTCGACTTCGACAATTGTAGTTGTAGGCACAATCTTTCAAATGAGCGATTAAAGGAATCTCTTGTTCTAGGGATTTTTTTAAATTATCCACATGTGCATAATAGCCTGCATTCCCGGAGATTTATACCAATAATCAAGACTGATTCCTTATAAATCAAGGGATTCAGGCTTTTTTGCGCTTGCTTTTTTTACCAAAACATGGTATAATTATACCATGTTTTGGAGGGATGAAGATGTCGCTGGTTCATTTGAAAAACAAGAAGAATGGTGTGACCTATGTATATGAATCCGTTGGATATTGGGACAAGGAGAAAAAACAGACACGAAACCATCGGAAATGTATTGGTAAACTGGATCCGAAAACTGGGAAACTGATTCCATCTAAAAAGTATACCGAAGGTCTGAAAGACCTTCTGAACCAGAAAAAGAAGAAACGGGGACCAGTTCCGTCGGTTACTTATCAGCGTCGTTTCTACGGGGCAACTTACCTGTTTGACGCCATCGGCGCCAAGCTTGGAATCACAGAAGATCTGGCGCGATGCTTTCCAAAGTCCTATCAGCAGATTCTTTCGCTGGCTTATTATCTGGTGCTGGAAGATCGCAATCCGATGAGTCGTTTTCCCCGTTGGGCGAAAACTCATGTGCATCCCTATGGTAAGAATCTGCCCTCTCAGAGGAGCAGTGAACTGCTTGGTTTGATCACGGAAAATGCCAAACACCATTTCTTTATTCTCCAGAGCAAACGGCGTATCCATGAAGAGTATCTCGCTTATGACACCACCTCCGTTTCATCCTATTCCAAAGCACTGAAGCAAGTCCGCTACGGTAAGAATAAGGATCATGATCCGCTGCCGCAGATTAACCTGGCGCTCCTTTATGGGGAGACCTCCGGTCTGCCGGTGGCTTATCGTAAACTGCCGGGGAATATTTCTGATGTCAAAACCATACGGACACTGCTCGCTGATGTGGACTTTCTCAAACAGAAGAAAGTGAAAGTGGTCATGGACCGTGGCTTTTACAGTGAGAAGAATATTAATGCTTTTTATCAGAATCATGTCAAATTCTTGATGGGTGTCCGAGTGTCACTGAAATTCGTTCGTCAAAAGTTAAACGATGTCCGTCAGAGCATGATTACCCGTGCCCATTATGCTTCCGACTGCAATCTCTATTATCAATCTTTCCTGACCGACTGGGACGATACCGAGGTCAAAAAGCGATCCGGGCAAATCATCACTGGCAAGAAAAGGCTGTACCTTCATCTTTTCTATAATGACCAAAAAGCAACCGACGATAAGATGGCGTTCAATAAAATGTTGGACCGTCTGGAAGAAGAGCTGCAGTCCGGCAGGAGAGAACCTGAACATGAAAAGCTATATTCACGTTATTACGAATGGAAGGAAACGCCCGTAAGGGGGCTCTCCCTGACGCCAAAAAACGAAGCCATAGCTAAAGCAGAAAGGGACTTTGGTTATTTCGCACTGATTTCTAATGGAATCAAAGATCCCATTGAGGCATTGGAAGTTTATCGAACAAAGGATCTGATCGAGAAAGCCTTCGGTAATTTAAAGGAACGACTGAACCTGCGTCGGACTTCTGTTTCCTCTGAGGAAAATCTGGAAGGCAAACTTTTCGTCCAGTTCATTGCCCTGTTCTATCTTTCGTACATAAAAAAGGCCATGAGTGATCATCATCTGTTCAAACAGTACACCATTCAGGAACTTCTGGATGAACTGGACGTGATCGAACAGTACAGTCAACCCGGTGGTCACACCCATTTGGGTGAGTTGACAAAGAAACAGACGAATCTTTATCAATACCTTGATGTGGATTCGCCTGCCTTGGTATAATTTCACGGGAATTCAGGTTACCAGAGGAAAAGGAATTTTCCAAAAATTCATGTCGATCTTCTTATTTTGGGTGAATGCCTACTGCACTCCCATGTCTAGGAAAACCTTGTTAAGCGCTCTGCTTAAACTCGCGTTTGAATAATATTGTTCATAAACAGTTCGCGCATTTCTCTTGATTTTCTGTCTGAGTTCCGGATGGGTTGCCAGTAATTTTATCGATTTCAAAAAGGTATCCGGCTGATCTGCAATTAAGATATTTTGCTGATCTGTGATCAGGCCTTCTGCGCCGATACTGGTTGAAACAACCGGCAACCCCTTGGCAAAGGATTCAATGATTTTCACTCTTTGACCACTTCCTATAAATAAGGGGACGATTGCAAGATCACATATCCTGATGTATTCGTTAATATCCTTAACGTATCCGGTAACCGTAACGTTCTTCTTATCTCGATACTTCTCGATTTCTCTCGGGGGATTTGCACCGCAAATGTACAGGTCGTATTTATCTGGGTTTAAATTTAGAAAACAATTTTTTAAGAACCAGATTACCCCTTCCTTGTTAGGGTACCAGCTCATTGTTCCCATAAATAATAAACGAATCTTATTGTCTTTTCGTGGATAAAAATCCAGAAATGGTGCATCGACATGAATCGGAATGACATCTATCTGTTTCCGAGTTTTGGATAACATATTTACAAATTCATTTTTGTCTGTCTGGCTAAGAGCAATCACACGATCCGCCCTGTAAAGCATATCTTTCTCAAATTTTTTTAATTTCACATACTCCACTTTTCCAAAAAGTCGTTTTACTTTATTTTTCATTTGACCAATTATCCGTTTGAAAATCAGTGATTCAACATTCTGCTGATCCAACAGTACTTTTGAATGAAAATATTTATTGTATACCATCATCGATAAATGGTTGACATAGATTAAATCATAGTGTTTCTCCTGCTGAAATTGAATAAGTTTCTCTTTCATTACTTTTGAAGAAAATTTTTTGATCACGTAGGGCAGAGGGGAAAAGAGACTAGATACATAATCTATTATGAAATGGAGCATGGATGCATCTTTAATGACTGTTTTTGGAATCACATGAATCTTGCGGCATACGCCGCTCAGTTCTGTCACGTACTTTCTATCCTCTTCATGATTGATAAATGCGAGTAAGTCGATTTCATGCTTCACAGACAAGGCTTTTAATGTGTTATATGTCTTAATTTTCCCGCCATTATCCAATGGATAGGGCAATAAATTATTCATGAATAATATCTTCAATGATAATCCCTTCTTATGTTCACGTTTCTTTCTGATAAGTAAGCACCTGCCATCACAAAAATAAATCCTGAAGAGATAAAACTAATTGCTGATTCACTGAGAAAAGAAACCATAACTGTTCCTGACAGAGCACCTGCCAGGATTAAGGAGTTCTTCTCATGACCTTCTTTATATTGTTTAAGCAAACCTGAGATAATAAGTGCTATAAAGACGAGAAACAGTGCGGTAACCACTAGACCTGTTTGACCAACCATAGTGCCGATATAACTCTCGCCGGCATTCATATTCATTGAATTGGCGCGTTCATTATATAAATTGGCGAAATTTCCGCTTCGCCCCAGTCCTGACCCGAACGGGTGTCTGACAATTGCCGCCAGATTACTGACCAGGCCGTTAATATGGGCCGGTAAAGAAGCAAATTTTTGATAGTTGGAGAAAATGAACAGGACAAAGAAAAATAAAATATAACTTATAAAAAGCCCAACCAGTTGGCTGCTCCTGTTCTTTTGGAAAATAAGGCAAAACAGAATACCAATAGCTACCGATAAAAGCCCACCCTTAGATAGAGTCATGACCAAACCGGTTGTGAGGAAGGTCATATAAAACAATTTCCTTATTCTGCTTTTTTTATAAAAATCTCCTAATATGGAATACAAGACCGGAATAACGAGAAATTGTCCCAGAAGTGTCGGATCCGCTATAAATGAGACCATTCTTCTTAAACTGGTACCAATAAAACTGGAAAAATCAAAAGTGTAAAAATTTCCGGGGAGGCCTTGAGTACCATATGCCCACAAGGACATCCCTTTATTTTCCATATAACTTTTAATGCCAAGACTGATCCAAAATTTATCTCCCAGCACCCAGGTCTCTATAAATCCAAAAGATACGATTAACAACGATATTTTAATATAAAAATATAATAGTTTATCCTTGCATGAAACCACATAATAGCCAAATAAGTATAAAATGACAGGCATAATCAATTGGCGCCCGGAAACCCCTTTGACAAATAAGTCCGGCTGATCTGGCCATATGAAATAGAAAAGAATGCAGAACAAATATGTATATGAAATCCAGTTAATCATGTTCAATTTTTTTGATCTGTCTCTTTTTTTCAGCAATGAAAAAAGTAGGATACAAGTGTAGACATACAATTCCTTTATGGAGATTAAAAGCGTCACAAAAAATGGTCTATTTAATCCTGACAAAATGATGGCAAAGAAATTTTGAAAGACAATCATGATGAGCAATAAGTAGGCAAATTTATTTACGTTCTTCCAATGGATAAATACGAGAATCAAAAAAATTCCCGACGTGATTAAGAACAAATTAAACTGCAGTAAGGCACTCAAGGTTCCAATAACAAGACCAGATATAATGACTAAAGTGGTCCGGACGGGCTTTTTAAGTCTTGCCGAGATCAATCTTTCTTCGTTCATATAAGCATCCTCTGTCATCACCCGGTTCTCATTAAAAACATGATGTTGCATACAATTTTACTTTCATTGGCAATTATTTGTATCGAATGCTTATCACCAGCGAGCCGGCAGGCCCGTCTGCAAGAATGATCAGGATCTTTTGTCAGAGCCATGGCCATCGTTCTTCAGGACAGAGATACCGGCAGTCAGATTAAAACTCTGAAAGATAAACACGATTCTTTGCCTTCTAAATGCCAGCTGATCTTTTGCAGAAAGATCACTTATTTCAGTGTGTTGTTAAAACGACCCTGACCGTCAGTGTAACTGTCCAGACACTCAAGCATACTCAGTAGCGTTAATTTCCCAAAAGGAAAGTCACCGTCCGGGAATCAAATCCAAATTAATGTCCTGCAAAATATGAACACGTTTTTGAGTATTCTCTTTTTGCGGTTTTTTATTGAAATTAAGATATTCCCTTCCAGGTGGACGCTAACCGGAAGAAGTTGAGTCTGGGAAAATTTGAATTCAAATTAACAACCAAGATAAACCTGATGAGACATAGAAACGCATTGGAACTAAGGTAGCATCATATTCCACTTCTGTATGGTGTCAGTTTTTTTGTTTTCGGAAGTATCATGTTCCCATAGTATAAAGATGATGGGTGCCGAAGCAGTATTCTCTAATAATTGAAAATACCCTCCGACACCCATATCTGTTTACTTATATTCTCTGCAGAGAGTACGCCAAATCAAAGGATTGATTCGATTTTCGCCAGTAATTGATAAAGAATTACACCTAAACTGCTTAACAGCATCCCTTATTCCCCCCCATTTTTTCTCATAATACATGAAAAGTGATTTTGTACAATCTCAGAGAATTGATCCAAGTTTAGCAAGCAATTGATATAAAATAACGCCTACAGTACTTAACAGCAAGTGTGCTTCCTCCCTTTTGATTAATGTCAACATATTTGCTCACTTCGGGCCCACATCCAACTTAGCACGGTATAAAAGCGGTTACAATATACATAGGAATCAGGTATATAGTCCTCCTTTAATTCTTGCTTGTGACCAATAAGGAGCCATATCTGACATGCCTGACTCCCATCTGGAAGGCACTCAGTCTTCAGCTCACCAGACGGCCCTCTCGCTGGAAAGTCATTGATTTTACTGCTGTTAACTGCAAGGACGTTCGTTATTTTTTTCCAAAATAAAAAGTTTTTTCCCCAGACGTTTCGTAAGATCTATTGGGCCCCTGTCTTTAGAACTATATTGATCGTGTGATCTATGTTACTTAATCGATACAAAAATAGAGTTCACAAATTCGACATATATTAAACGAATTACTGATATATCAAGCCTATCATTTAAGATTTATTAAGTAATTATTATGATCCTTTAGTACTAAATTGATTTAAAGTAAAACATTAATTTTTTTTTATGCTATTATATTTGATACATGTAACAAAAGTCACTGGGCCCTCAGTTTCAACTTATGGAGTGTGATGGATTTGGAAAAAGTAGATCTATTTGGAATAAGTTTTAACAAAGTCACGATTGCCCAGATGATCGCTATCCTGACTCATTCAATTTGTAATAATCAATATCTTTTTATCCAGACGGCTAATGTCGATCATATTATCCTAACCCAGAATGACAAATTATTTCGAGAGATCGTCCAGTCTGCAAATATTATTACTTGTGACGGAATGCCGATCATTTGGGCATCCAGACTTTTGAAAAATCCGTTACCGGAACGTGTTACAGGGGCAGATTTGACGACTGCAATTTGTAAATATTCTTTTAAGCGTTTTTTTAATCTATTTATTCTTGGGGCTGCACCGGGCGTAGCAGAAAAAGCGAAGCGTATGGCGGAACTTAAATATCCGGGTTGCCACATTGTCGGTGTCTATTCTCCGAGCTGTTCAGAACTTGCAGACAGTGAAAAAAGCAGGAATATTTGTGAACAGATTAATCGCAGTGGATCCAACATCCTGCTTCTTGCCTTAGGTACACCAAAGCAGGAGAAGTGGTATTGGCAAAATAAAAAGCGCTTACATGTAAACGCTATTATAGGTGTAGGGGCGGCTATAGATTTTCTCGCAGGTACAAAAAAACGTGCGCCAAAATGGATGAGGGATGTAGGTTTGGAATGGCTGTACAGACTTACTAAAGAACCTGTCCGATTGTTTCGCAGATATATGATAAGAGACCTGAAAATAATACCCTTATTTGCCAGGGAATTAATAAAACAAATGAAAGTGAGATCTGAGCAATGAAATCAGCACTTATTACAGGAATCACGGGTCAGGACGGCGCTTACTTAGCGAAACTTCTCCTTAACAAAGGTTACAGGGTATTCGGCTTAGTCGCCAGAAGAAGCACGGATACAAAGTGGAGGCTCCGGTATCTGAATATAGAGCATGAAGTAGAATTGATACCGGGGATATTACTGATGTCAGCTCATTGATCAGTGCGATTAATTATTCAGAACCATGCGAAATCTACAATTTAGCTGCTCAGAGTTACGTTGGCACATCGTGGCAGCAACCCATACTCACTTCAAGAATTACCGGCGAAGGGGTCCTGAACATACTGGAGGCGATCCGGCTAACCCGTCGTCCAGTAAGATTTTATCAAGCGTCCACCAGTGAAATGTTTGGGTTAATTCAGGCACCGCAACAATCGGAAAAAACGTCCTTTCATCCCAGAAGTCCGTATGGTGTCGCAAAGATGTACGGTTACTGGATGACCGTTAATTATCGTGAAAGTTATGGCATACACGCTTCGAACGGGATTTTATTTAATCATGAATCACCTTTACGAGGGACAGAATTTGTTACGCGAAAAGTTACCGATGCGGTTGCAAGAATTAAGCTGGGTATCCAAAATGAATTACGACTTGGGAATATAGATGCTAAACGGGATTGGGGATTTGCCGGTGATTATGTGGAAGCGATGTGGCTTATGCTGCAACAGGATAAACCGGATGATTATGTCGTAGCCACCGGGATCACAACGACAGTCAGAGAGATGTGCCGAATGGCTTTCAATATCGTTGGTTTAAATTATGAAAATTATGTAAAGATTGATCCCAAACTATATCGACCGGCAGAAGTAGAATTATTAAAGGGAGATCCCGAAAAAGCAAACAGAAAACTCAACTGGCATGCAAGAACATCCCTGGATAAACTCATTGAAATGATGGTTGAAGCCGACATGACAAGAGTTTCCAACAGCCTCAAAGTGAGCAGGATATGATCATGAACATACTGATCACGGGAGCTCATGGATTTATTGCAAAACATTTAGCAAGTAAACTCAAAGCGAGCCATCACAAGGTTATTCTGACGTCCCATACCCATTTTACTCATGAACAAACCTGTAACATGGTGATAAAAATGGATCTGTTGGACCTGAACGAAATCATGAAAGTTATCAATAAAATAAAACCTGATGTGATCATGCATCTTGCTGCTCAGAGCAGTATACCGAGATCCTGGAAAGATCCGATGGAAACGGTCCGGGTTAATACATTGGGAACAACGAACATCATTCTGGCAGCTGGTATACTTCATCTGAAAACGAAGATGATTATTGTCGGATCGAGTGAAGAATATGGATCGACTGCCGTGAAAAAGACATTACTTGTAGAAAACGATCCCTGTTTTCCTCAAAATCCATATGCGGTCAGTAAACTTGCTGCTGAACAGCTCGGCACGCAAATGTCGAAAAAATATCAATTGAACATTGTCTTTCTCAGACCATTCAATCATTTTGGCCCGGGTCAGAAAATAGGATTTGTCATCAGTGATTTTTGCTCACAGATTGCAAAAATTGAACAGAATCTGTTGCCGCCGGAAATGATCGTCGGAAATGTTCTTTCGTACAGAGATTTCCTTGCTTTGCCAGATGTGATTGATGCCTATTATCTGGCTATTGAAAAAGATCTGCCAAATGGAGTCTACAATATTTCATCGGGAAAAGCTGTCTCTATACAATCAATTCTTATGAGATTGCTGAAGTTGTCCCGTAAAGCGATCCGTATCAAAAAAGGTAAGTTTCATGATCGAACAGCGGAAATCAACTCTTTCGCGGGTGACAGTACAAAATTCAGAAGAGTAACAGGCTGGAATCCCACTCGATCGATCAACGAATATCTGAAGGTGACATTAGACTGGTGGAGAGACGAAATAGAACGATGTGGTCGTGATTCTGAGCAGCACATTGGACGGGATAACATCAATGTCTGATAAAGTAGCTATTATACTGCTCAATTGGAATAATTACAAAGACACGGCAGAATGCCTGTTATCACTGAGTCACCTTGATGATCAGAATTTCTCTGTTTTCTTAGTCGACAACCATTCAAATGATCATTCATTTGAGCAAATTAAAGCAGACTATGATCACAATAAATACGGAAATATTGAATTTTTTTTCATTCAAAGCAGAAAAAATCTGGGCTTTGCCGGAGGAAATAACATTGCTGTTCAGAAAGCATATGACCTGGGGTACCCGTACTTTTGGCTGTTAAACAACGACACGGTTGTTTTAAGAAACAGTCTGACTTATCTTTTAAAAGAAATCAAGATGCATCCGGAAGTCGGGATTGCAGGATCAAAAATCTATTATTACGGGACAAATAAAATATGGTTTGCCGGTGGCGAAATTAATACTTATACAGGAAAAACAAAACACAGGGGCATTGGGGAAATGGATCACGGTCAATATGATGAAAAAAGAATGGTTGATTATATTACAGGATGCAGTCTGTTTTTTCGAAGAGATGTTGTTGATACCATTGGATTCATGAAAGAACGGTATTTTCTGTACTATGAAGAAGCAGAGTGGAATCTGAGAGCGGGAAATTATGGATGGAAGATCCTCTATGTCCCTCAGTCCCAAATCTATCATAAAGTTTCAGCTTCAAGCGGTGGAGAGAACAATCAGGCACCCTATGTCGCGTTTTATGAAATAAGAAATGCTTATTGGATGATTAAGGATACACAGAGAAGCAAGATAAAAAGGACGCTTTCCTTCCATCATAAATACTGCAAAGCTCTAAGAAAGTTAATACAAATATATTTATTTAATCAGGACAATAAGTCTGTGCGGATAAAATACATTATCAAGGGCCTGTTGTACCGTTGAATAGACCGGTCGACACATATTCACATCATAAAAGAAAGCTGGTTTATGTTACTGAATTAACGAACTCAATTCATATGCGTATTGATTAACAGATCAGACGAAGTGATTTTGCTCAGGAGAATATTCATGAAAATGATTCACGATATACGAAAGGTGTTTAATGCTCATTTAATAACATTGATTACGGGTACTGTAATCGGTTTTATCCTGCCAGCTTTACTCCCGGTTGGTCAGTATGCAGAGATTAAAACATTCTCATTGTATCTTTCTCTGATTGGTATTTTTCACTTTGGTTTTGTGGATGGTGTTTTTCTCAAATATGGCGGGAAAAAGGCTGCAGAAATCGATAAGCAGTCATTAGTATCGGAAAAACGTTTTTTATTCTGGTTTCAATTGTTATTGACATTATTATTGGTTATAGCAGGTCTGAAGTTAGAAAATAATATTGTGCTGGCTTTTGCTCTGTCATTACTTCCAGCAAATATGATTGCTTTTTATCAATTCATTTATCAGGCATTGGGAGAATTTTCTCTTTATGCTCGAATTATGTACGTTACCTCTTTCGGTAACCTGATCATCCCACTGATCCTTATCGCTTTGAAAGTGAAATCATCTCTGTTTTATATATCAGGGATGGTTATTATTTATTATATTGTCTATCTTGCCCTGGAGCGATTTAACCCTTTCAAGCAGCATAGCAAAATAAAATGGGATTTTGCCGATTATAAGCAATGTTTCTATTCGGGTATCTTTATTTTAATCAGTAATTTTTCGATGCTCCTTTTTTATACTATGGACCGCTGGTTTGTTAAATTGTATTTTGACACGAAAAGTTTTGCCTTCTATTCTTTTGCCATTTCAATGATGACGGCTGTCAATGTATTGATCGGATCACTGACTACAACGATGTATCCCTATCTGGCAAGAATCAGAGACTCAGACAAATTATGCCGGATCAGAGATTATTTACTGATCCTCGGAACATTTGTAAGTGGCTCTATTTTCATCTTCAGTTTCATTGTCAATCATTTCATTACTGAATATGTTCATTCACTGAACATTATTACCATTCTGTTCGCCGGGTTTCCGGCAATTATCATCGTTAATGTGCTCTTTATCAATTTATATAAGGTAGAAAAGAAACAAAAAAAATATCTGATCATTGTGTCGATCCTGCTTGTGGTCTCAGCTCTTGCAATTATAATCACTGTTCATCTGTTTCACAATTATTTATCTGTTGCTTTTGTAACAGTTCTTGCGTTTTACATTTGGTTTTTTTATTCAACACATGATTTTACAAACATACAACATTCATCTGGGATTGTTTTATATTTATTCAGCTTTCTTGTTTTATATTCGGTTACTACCTATTATTGTAACGACATTGCCGGGATTATTATTTATTACCCGGCAATGGCCGTCATCACGTATTTTTTTATCGGTAAGCGTAACCCCTGGTCAAAGATGCGGGATTGATTTATACCTGACGGGAGGAGGGTTTGTGGTTGTAGTGACCAGACGTAGCCTGTCAAGGGTATCGCCGGGTGGTTCTTCAAGATTCGGAGGTTGATCAAACAGATAAGTTGTTTACTTTTGTAGTTTCTTTAACGCTGTAAATGGTGCTGCTTGCTACGGCCTTTACTGAACTGTCAGCTTTTTATCCATCACAAAAGATTTGGTCGAAAGCCCCGCTTGACACAGTTACAGAACACAAATAAACCTCCACCCGTTTACAGGGTGGAGGCTGCATATCATTCAGCACTTTAGACAGATCTGATTGCGTCACCAATAACTCTTAGAGCATCCTGTGCCTGGGGCAGGACACCAAGCTGATCAAGAAATCCATGATCACATCCGCAATATTCGATAACAGAAAGGTCAACATGGTTTTGGGCCAGTCTCACCGCAAAGATATCCATTCCTACCCGGAAAAAATCAAATTCCGCTTCAATTAAAAGAGTTTCCCGGAATGTCAAATCAAGCGCAACAACCATGGAGTCAGGCCGTGAGCTAGCTTGCCAGCGCGGCCTCAATAAGCTCGGAGGCGCTAGCATAGCTGAGCGCCTTACGGTGTTTCTGATGTATATAGTAATCTAAAAGTACCCCAGGATAGTCACTGAAAACTCCCCCACTCTATTATAATAAACCCACAGACTATAAATTCTTTTGTGGGGAGAATGGGAAGATGATTGCTTTGATGCAGAAACAAGACATTTTACTTATGTATTTGAGAGAGGGGCGATCCTAAAGAGAGATTGCGAGAGAAACGGGGGTTGATCGAGAAAGCCTTCGGCAATTTAAAGGAACGGCTGAATCTTCGTCGGACTTCTGTTTCCTCCGAGGAGAATTTGGAAGGCAAACTTTTCGTCCAGTTCATGGCCTTGTTCTATCTTTCGTACATAAAAAAAGCCATGAGCAATCATTATCTGTTCAAACAGTACATCATTCAGGAACTTCTAGATGGACTGGACATGATCGAACAGTACAGTTAACCCGGCGGTCACATCCATTTGGGTGAGTTGACAAAGGAACAGATAAATCTTTATCAATACCTTGGTGTGGATTCACTGGCCTTGGTATAATTTCACGGGAATTCAGGTTAAAAAACGGTTCAACAGCGGTTGAATGATTATCCTCCCATGACGAAAAAAAAAAACAAGGAAAGAAACTAATGTTTCAATACTGATGAAGCTTTTCGCTTGATCCATAACTATATAGTAAAGGTCGAAAGAGGAGAGCTTGAGTGATGGCTTAAAGAAGATCCAGCCGTTCAATCGGATACGGAAGGAATTATGTGTGATGCGTGGATGTATCGTTTCAAGAATAGGAATATTTATCATGTGGTAACCCCGTTGGCAACCCTCGTGAAATTCTTGGCATCAGTGGTAAAAAATGGTATGACTGATACAATTCATTGACCGTATTCAGTCGAAGATGGATGTTGATATAATAAGGGGAAATAATCCATTTACTATTGTCATTGGGACGGGAAAACCAAATTGTATGATCTTCTTGAACATGGCGAACAAACTGTTGTGATGTTTTAGGGTAAGATTAAGAGAGTGAAGTCAGGAAGGTGGGGATGAGTGGTAGACAATATTAAATTATAGAGAGAAGCTGCCGACAAAACAGAAAAACAAAACTTGGAGATGATTTAATGATGTTAGGATAGTCTTACGGACACATTTTAGTTAAACTAAGAATTAACGAAAGGGTGTGTCCCGTATGGACAGCGGAAAGACGACCAAAAAATTCAATAAAGAATTTCAGCAGATGATTGTGGAGCTCTACCAGGCAGGCACTCCGGTCAAAGATCTCAGCAGCGAATATGGCGTATCGGAAACGACGATTTATAAATGGATTAAGAAACTGAATCCCATTCCTTTAGAAGATGGGAAATCCTTCACTCCTGAGGATTACCTGAAGCTTCAGAAAGAGATACGACGCATTCAGGAGGAAAATGAAATATTAAAAAAAGCTATGGCCATATTCGCAAAAAAGTAACTTCAGCTGAGATGTGTGTTTTGATTGATCGCCTGCAACAAAAACATCCTATAAAAACGGTATGCCAAGTGCTGGACATGCCGCGAAGTACTTATTATCAGGCTAAAAGTGCCTGTGAGTCCAGCCTGGCCCGTGAGAATCGAGAGTTGATGCAGCGCATTCAGGCCCTTTATACAGAAAGTAAACGAATATACGGAGCTCCCAAGATTCAGAAACGCTTGAGAAAAGAAGGCTTCAGGGTCAGCCTCAAACGCGTGCAGCGGCTGATGAGACGAGCCAATCTGCGTTCCATCATTGTGAAAAAGTATCGTCCGCAATCGAACCAGGGACCGGTTGAGAACAGAAAAAATGTACTGGCTCAAGATTTTACAGCCACAAAAATCAACCAAAAATGGGTGGCTGATATCACTTATATTCACACAATCAAAGAGGGCTGGTGCTACCTGGCCTCAGTCATGGACCTGTGTACACGACAAATTGTTGGTTATTCTTTTTCACGGAGCATGACCACGGAGCTCGCCCTGCGACCTTGAATAAAGAGGAAATTCATCAGACGACCTATAAAGATTTCGATGAAGCAAGACGTGCTCTCTTTCAATACATTGAAGGCTGGTACAACAGGGCTAGAATACATAGCGTTTTCGATTATCTGACGCCTCAGGAAGCAGAAGACAAGTTTTTGAAGACGGCCTGATCAACATGCCGCACGAGCACCGCTTGACATGGAGAGGCAAGCGATGTAGGCTATCTCGCCAGGCGAAAGAGATTTACCCTTTCGCCCTTCGCCAAAAAACATCGCCCGTAGAGGCTCCATGTCAAGCGATTCAGATCAAACTCAAAATGACGCAACAAGCTCTCAATCTAAACTTTTTTGTGTCCAATATATTGATTTACATCCACGATTCAAATGTATCGAAATCAGGAACAGCAACTCATTATGCCGGAAGACTTTTCCTCCCCTTCGGAGGTACATTGAATAAAGATAACCGCTGGGTACATCTGGCTCAGACCATCCCCTGGTGGAAAGTTGGGGAGCACTACGCTGCAACGAGTCTTAATGAACTGGTGGATAGATATTATGAAACTGATGATTGCTAAAGGAGAACGGGTACACTAAAACTGTGGTGAAAAATTACTGGAATAATCCGATTAACCCTTATAATCAATACGTTCGTGAAGAATCCAGACGGGTATGAATTTGAGATTTAGTATCATACGGCGGAAAGCTTTGCACTGAAGAATGGCAGGCTTCATGAGCTGTATGAAAAATGGCGGGCTATTGAAGATAAGGCTTCAAAAAAAGCCGTGTCTTTAGCCAGAGAAATGGCAGGAAAGAGGCTTAAACGGCCCAATCGAATAAATAAGGTGAAATAGCCTATGAACTTTATTATATTAATGATTTGAAACTGCTAGGCAAAGTTGACCGCTTTGTACCGTATATTTACCAAAAGGGTAAGGACTGGATGGTCGATAATCAAAACATCCTGATGGATCGGCTCATGGGCTATGATAGCGGAGAAAAATCCCTTGGGAATACCTCGGCGCTGACCTTGATTGACGAGATCACGGAAGAACAAGCAAACGAGAAAATTAAAGAGCTCGAAAAGTAAGTGGCGTTCAAAAGTTGGGTGCTTTTATTATTGGATATCAGTAAACTGTTAACCCATATTCATCAGGTCCCCTAACTCGACTTCGACAGTCTAGTGCATCGTAGCTACCATATTTGCTTTAATTTTCTACCGTGAGTTTAGGGTACAGCGATTGTAATTTGGTACGGGCATCGGCTGTGGTGAATTGCCACTTGACTGCAATCGACTGATGATTACGATCATCGCACCAGGTATTTAGCTCCCGATCCAGTTCTTCGATGGTCGGTATCCTGCGATTTAAGCATTGTTTCGAAAATAGATTCAACCCGATCTCTGCGATATTCAGCCAGCTGCCATGTTTCGGAGTGTAGTGAATGTCCAGCTTATCCAGAATCCGCTTCACTTCGGTTGGCGGATACTTCTTATACAACGAGCCGATGCGATGTGTGTTCAGATTGTCCATGACTAAGACGATTTTTTTGGCTTGCGGATACAGATCATCGACTAAATGATGCATCACTTCGGCAAAGTCCATCGCCGTCCGGGTAGGTCTGACGTCGACATATTGCTTACCGGTCAAAGGTTCGATAAGCCCGAAGATCGAACAGGAACCTTTCCGCTCGTATTCATAGTCAACTTTGCGAGGACTTTTGTTTCGGATCGGCAGGGGCTGAACTTTATCGGCATGCATCATGTAGGATTTTTCATCCAGACAGATTAACGGCTTTTGTGGATCGTACGGGCGCGAATAGGCGTCCAGCACATCTTCTATATGAGCTACGAATTCGGCGTCTTGTTTTTTGGGGATGGCCCAGTATTCATCGTGGTGAGGCTTAAGTTCGTTTTTTTTACATCCGGCGGATCGCGTCTTTTTTCACGGGGACATCCAGGATCACTTTGCATTCCTGTTCCAATAGCCGTAATGACCAGTGCGAATAGCCTTCAGGTGCCCACAAGCGAGTTTGACAATTTTCGTTTCGGCTTCACCATCGATTTTCTGGTGCGAGTGATTCGACCCCTCACCGCGATTAAAGGTTAGGACCTCATCAAAGCTATTGTTCACAAAAAACCGGGTCACTTTGGCCACGGTTGAGGGGGCAACACGATTATACTTCGCAATCTCTTTGCGCTGGTGTGTTTCTCCGTGATTGATATCGGCATCAAGTAAAATCTGACTGCGTTTCTTGATGGTTTGATTGGTCGTTTTGTCTTTCAGGATGTTCTTAAGCCGGGTCACTTCGTCGTCAGTTAAAGCAACGATGTATTTTATAGGACGCATTATTTCACCTTTTTAAATAGATTCTATCAACAAAGGTAAAGTATTACAGTTCATTTTAAAAACTTGGCTACGATGCACTAGATAGATAAAAATACTAATAGAATAATGATGGAGAGCAAATCAGCATTAACGATGAACAAATTAACCGAAACGAAAGCTTATTCAGAAAGAATGTGGCTTCTTTATGTCATCTTCAAAATATAGTATACAAATAGTAAATCAATATTTGGTTCTCAGTAGAATGTATGATATGTTCAGATTCCCAACAGATTATAAAAGCACGCCAACGATACTGTATTATTTTCATTTATTAGAAAAAGACAATATTGACAATGTTTTTTCACTTCAGAATAGTTTTAAAGAGATAAATTACGAACAGCAGGCTGATCTCCTAAGTGACTTAAATGACGAGGAGACTCTTTCGTTTGTTATTGGGAAACTTAATGGTAGTTATTATCGATTAGTTGGATTAAATATTAATCCTGAAATAAGAATCTACTTTGCAAATGATTTACAAATCAAGCCTTATTTTCTAGTTGTTCAATCTTCGAGGATTCGACCAAGCCTTTGGTCTAGAATTACTAGTGTAACGAATCAGAAGAAGTTCTACATTGGTGGGGACGAGGAGACCGCTTGGAATGAAAATGATTTTGTTCAAATGGCCAGAAGTTTTCCCAATAGAACAGAAATTGACAAATATATCGACAGTGAAACATCCAAACGAGTACAAAACTACGTTGACTTGAAGGAAAATTACCCTAAAAAATTGGACAATTACATTTCAAGGAAAATCATTTATCAACCGATGCCCGCCGCCCCAGAGATAAAAGAACTTGATTTACAGACACGCAAATCGATTGAAAAATGGATTCAAAAGATGGATGGTTGGTTGAAAGAAGACGTGGATGAAAAATCTTGGCAACGGTTCTTGTTACAGATTTTTCCTTTCCTATTTCCACAATATATATATTTCAAACGAGAAATACGTATTCCAATAGACAGTAATTCTAAAAAACTAATAGATATCCCAGACTTCTTCGCATTGAAAAACACGGGTTCTATAGATCTTATCGAAATTAAAAAACCTTCATTCCAGGTTTTACGCCGTGGACAATACAGGGGAAATTATGTGTTTAGTAATGAACTAGAGGGGCAGATCACCCAAACCCAAAAGTATCTATATAATCTTACTAGATGGGGTAAGGCCGGTGAAAATCAACTGTCAAAAAAATTTCAACAAGAAATGAGAGATTCAAATGTTCGTGTTTTTACTAGGAATCCGAAGGCATTGCTGGTTATTGGGCGATCAAATAAACTGGATGAAGAACAAATCAGAGACTTTGATATATTACGACAAAAACAAGAAGATATAGCCGATATAATTACATATGATGACCTCTTAAAAAGAATGAAAATGATTCTATTACGGAACTTTAACGGTTATTGGGAGTGATGCTTGTTAGCATCGATGAAAAAATGTCACTTTGCCTGCACCCGTTCCTACGTTTGAGGCTTCTCAGTTTTTTCGGAACGCTAAATTTTTTTAGCCAACATTCGTAACGTCATCTAAGTCCAATTTTTAATTTTTTTGCAGGAATTCTCAATTCTCCGTTTTTTCTCGAATGTGTTTGAAAAGGCTGTATTCATCGGGAAGAGGCGATAATTTTGGAAAAATTGGATCAGGTGCTCATGTTATCAGTCGGCACTTTCCAGCTGATCGCCGCCATCTGTGAAGAGATTGGCTACCGGGAGACTATCGACTAACTTCCTGACTGGGATCGAGTACGGGCACAGGCCTCACCCGGCCGGCGTCAGGTTGAAGGCTCTGGTTATCAATCTTCTGATGGATCACCAGCCGATCTATTAGATGCGCATCTTTGCGGATAAAGATCTGGAAAAGCTTCGTATCCGATGTCAAGCTGCAGCAACTCAGTGATTATGAGAGGGTACTTTTAGATTACTATATACAGTTACAACCCGGATTAATTTATACCAAGGTCGTAAGCGTCAAATCCCCTCCCTTTGCCACAGATTAACCTGGTGCTCCTTTACGGTCAGACATCCGGTCTGCCGGTAGCTTATCGTAAGTTGACAGCCAGCGCATTGCCGATGTCAAAACGATACGGACACTGCTCGCTGATGTGGATTTTCTTAAGCAAAAGAAAGTGAAAGTAGTGATGGATGAACTGACCCCTAAAAGTTGGACATAGTTTTTTTAGAATTCCACTGGCATCGCTTCATAACGACCACTCAGCATCCTCAATTGATAAACTCTACATGATTTTTAACAGACTGAAGGTTTTTTTAAGATCTAATCCTGTTTTGAAGATGTGAAAAGATGCGAAGAAAGTGAACTGAAAGAGAATCAGGGGGAACAAACCCAGTGATACCGCCGGATGTCTGGGTGGCAAATTTGTTATTGCAATCAAGCACTTCGAAACATTTTAAATTGAGATGGAGTAATTAAAGCAGAAAGTCCGTCGAGGAACCCGTCAAGCTTTTTTTAGTGCACCCGTCATGGACGATAACTTGGCAGTGAAAGACCGCTGTGGGTTGCAGTGGTCCAACTACTAGCTGAAGACAAGGCTGTCCACCGCGAGGGAGAATCTGAAGAAGGTCTGAGGTAAAGTGCTGAACTTACTGTACACATTTTTTCAGAGCATTCAGCAACACTTTGGTATTTTTTAAAGATGAAAGCGCTTTTATACTTATATTGAAGGGAGGGAAGCAAGGTGAAAAAGAAGAACGTTCATATCGTTCCCCACACTCATTGGGATCGTGAATGGTATTTTACAAATTCTCGTTCGACAGTTTACTTAATCAGTCAGGTCAATGAGGTGATTGACGTCTTAGAAAAGAACCCTGATACGTACTATTATTTGTTTGACGCACAGAGTTCTTTGATTGAGGATTACTTGTCATTTTACCCGGAGAAGCGCTCGATACTGGGGAAACTGATTAGTGATCAGCGGTTATTAATTGGTCCATGGTATACCCAAACGGATCAAATTGCTGTGGCACAGGAGTCAATTGTTCGTAATTTGTACTACGGCATAAAGTTTGCAAAACAATTAGGACATAGTATGATGATCGGTTATTGTCCGGATATCTTTGGTCAAGGAGGTAATATGCCCCAGATTTATCAGAAATTTGGTATCAGGACGGCTATTATTTGGAGGGGCATCGGTCATTCAAAACTAAAACAAAACGAGTTTTTATGGGAAGGAGACGACGGAACAAAAATATTAGCTATTCAGATGCCGTTTGGTTACTTTTTCGGTGCTAATATTCCAGAAAACGTTGAAGAGTTGAAACAGTTCAGTTCCTCAATGATTCCTAAATTAGAACAGCGCAGCGCTTTTAACCAACTCTATCTTCCAAATGGGGTTGATCAATTACCGATTAATCACAGGCTGAATCAAATTGTTACAAAACTGAATGTGATTGATACTAACCATCAATACATGATATCCTCCCCTGAGCAATATTTAGTGGAGCTTAGAAATGATATACGTACGAAAGAAGATAGAAAATTACCAACGATTAAGGGTGAGTTACTCGATGGTGAAGATTCACGGGTTCATAAATCTATCTACTCGACTCGAGCTGATCTTAAGAAGAAAAACAACCAACTGGAAAATTATGTGACCCATATTTTGGAACCCATATCGACACTGGGATATCTTTGCGGTCTTCGCTACCCTCATCGTGAGATTGAACATATTTGGAAAATAGTATTTAAAAATGCTGCTCATGACAGTATCGGCAATTGCAATAGTGATTCTACCAATTTTGACATTGGGGCTCGAAACAAACTGGCACATGATTTTGCGCAGAATATAACTGAGAAAATGATGCGGGATATCAGCATGAATATAAAGACAGATCATGACTATTCTTTTACAGTTTTTAATACGATGCCTGTACCAAGAAGTGAAGTACTTGACACATTCGCTTATCTTCCTGGAGGAAGCTATCATTTTGAAGATACAGATGGTAATGAGATCCTATATGAAGTCGTAAGCCGGCAAGATCAAAGCGACTATGTATTGCATCAAGCTGAATTACTGACGCCGAACATGTATCGCAGCCATAAAAAGAAGAGAAAGTTACCACAAAAAGTCTATTATACCCATATTAAATTTTGGGTTGATAACGTTCCGGGCTTAGGGTACAAACAGTTTTATCTGTTTCCTGATGAGTCAGCAGTACCGATCACGATTCATGAAACAAATCAAAATCGAATTGAGAATGAATACTATCAGGTATGGTTTGATTCATGTACGAGAACTTTTAATGTGAAAGACAAGAAAACGAGCCGGGTTTATACACGTCAATTTGAAATTATTGAAAATGGCGATGGAGGAGATTCCTATAATTATTCTCCGCCCTATCAGGATTTATCCATTACATCATCGGAAGCACAGGTCGTTCAGATTAAATCTCACTTGGGAGTCCTGGAACAATCTATTACCGTTCAAATGAATTTTCAAGTACCTCAGGATTTATCGGTAAGGGCGCTGAAGCAGAAAAACGAGCTAATGCCCTTGAGTTTATGTGTCAGTTTAAATCGGCAAGACCCGGTGGTTCATGTTGCGGTGAAAGTAGATAACCGGGTGCTGTCTCATAGAGTGCGATTCAGATGCCATACCGATATTCACAGTCAAAATTCATTGGCTGATGGCTTGTTTGGCACAGTTCAGCGGCCCTTTGTTCATTCACAGGATGCTAGTTGGCAACAATGCCACTGGGTTGAAAAGCCCATCGAGCTTAATCCCCTGCAATCCTTTGCTGCTTTGAGTGACGCACATGCGACTGTGGCTGTATTTACAGACGGCGCACGTGAGTACGAAGTCACTGGAAAACACTTTTCAGATCTGACTGTGACCTTATTTCGGACTTACAGTTACATGGGCAAAGAAAAGCTGCTCTATCGTCCGGGCCGTGCTTCCGGAGAAACCATTGTACCGACACCTGATGCCGAAATGTTGGGGATCAATGAATTTACCCTGGGGGTTTACTATTCTGATCAAACCTTTGATCAGGCAAAGGTCGGACATGTGTCCAAGATGATTTATAGTCCCCTGCAGTGTTATGAACTGGCTCCATTCCTGAATAGTCGAATCCGCTTTATTCGAAATGAGCCAAGCGTCAAAAAATTGCCGGTTCAGAAAGGATTTTTAGACATATCGGGATCGACGGCAGTGGTGAGCGCTTTAAAAAAAGCTGAAAAAGGAAGTAGTGTAATAATAAGATGTTTCAATAATTTTATTAAGAATTCAGCTGCGGTTATCTTTCCGGATGATGCTGAATCTGTTGACTTAGATGAAGCAACACGTGCAGAACAGAAAGATACGGGATGCCATTTTACTTTAGCGACAAGTGAATTTAAGACTTATAAATTAACAATAGGTGATGAAAACCTTGATCATAACACCGGATCTCATTGATATGGATGTTAAAGCAAACGACAAAATGACAATCATCAATCATTTAATAGAACTTGCCAGACGGGATGGGCGCCTGCGAAGTGTGGAGAATTATCGCCAGGCCATCATAGACCGTGAAAATGAAGCTTCAACGTCTTTAGGCTATTCTGTGGCTGTGCCGCACGGCAAAACAGATGCTGTCAAATCACCCTTTGTCTGCTTTGCAAAATCAAAAAAAGGGGTGCTGTGGAACAGACAAGTCGTACATCTAATTTTTATGATCGGTGTGCCCGAAAAAGAGAAAGGGAATTATTATCTGAAGATTTTGTCCAATATTGCGAGAAAGATTATCGAGACAGATTTTCGTCAGAAATTGATACAGTCCAGCAATAAGCAAGAAGTGATTGATATTATTACTTCCAGTGAAAAAGAGTAAGAAAGGATGAGTCAAATGAAAATTGTTGGAATTACTGCCTGCACGGCGGGAATTGCTCATACGTATATGGCACAAAGTGCATTACAAGATGCAGCTAAAAAGAAAGGTTATGAATGCAAAATTGAAACTCAAGGTGCCATGGGAGCTGAGAATGAATTATCAGCAGATGATATTTCTACGGCTGATGTAGTGATTATTGGCGCTGACATTGAAATTGAAGGCCGTGAACGCTTTGAAGGGAAGTCAGTTTATGAAACGTCAGTATCCTCCTGTGTCACAGATCCGCAAAAAGTATTGACAGAAGCAATTAAATCCATCTAAATCTTGAAAGGGTGAGGGCAGTGAATAAAAGTCTAAATCAAATCAAGAATCATGCAATGACAGGCGTTTCCTATATGATTCCAACAATCACTGTTGGCGGGATTTTATTGGCTATTGCTTTAGCTTTCAGCGGCGGTGCCGATGTGACCAATCCGCTGCTG
Source organism: Sporolactobacillus sp. Y61 (assembly GCF_040529185.1). Lineage (NCBI taxonomy): Bacteria > Bacillati > Bacillota > Bacilli > Caryophanales > Sporolactobacillaceae > Sporolactobacillus > Sporolactobacillus sp. Y61. The sequence goes on from NZ_CP159510.1 coordinate 1,138,252, forward strand.
GTCAATATTATGACCATTGGTTCGGCGGGTATGGCCTTGTTTGTACCTGTATTAGCCGGGTACATTTCCTATTCGATTGCAGGGCGGCCAGGCTTAGTACCAGGGCTTGTTTTAGGCTATCTGGCAGCCAATCCTGTGGGCGACGGAAAAATATCGACGGGATTTTTAGGCGGCTTACTTATGGGATTTGCTGCCGGTTATTTGGCCAAATGGGTCAAAACATGGAAAGTTCCAGCTTTTCTTAAGCCTTTAATGCCGATCATTATCATTCCTCTTGTTGTGGCGATCGTCATAGGATTGTTGTATATCTATGTGGTTGCTGCACCATTAGGATCAGCAGACAAATTCATTCAAATATGGCTGAAAAGCATGTCGACAGGAAGTACGGTACTCCTGTCAATCATTATAGGCTGTATGATATCATTTGATATGGGCGGCGTGATGAACAAAATTGCTTATACCACTGCTGTTGCACTGATTTCAACGGGGGACGGTAGTCTTATGGGAATGGCCGGGGTAGCCATTTGTATTCCTCCCATTGGTTTAGGAGTTGCTTCACTTGTTTTAAAACACAAGTTCTCTGATGATGAGAGAGAATCAGGTAAGGCCGCAATTGTAATGGGGGCTTGCGGTATTACCGAAGGCGCGATTCCATTTGCAGCTACAGATCCCTTACGGGTTATTCCATCAATTATGCTGGGATCGGCAATAGGATCTGTGATTGCGGGATTAGCCGGTGCAGCTGATATGGCTCCGTTGGGTGGCTTGTTAGTTTTGCCAGTAGTCCATCGCCCCTTGATGTATTTTTTCGCAGTGTTAGTCGGAGTTGCAGTTGTGGTATTGATGATGGCAATTTTGAAAAAAACAATTAAGCAGGATATGGATGCGTGACATTGCTGATGAGGGAATGATATGATAATGAAACCGCGTACGCTGAAGATACTTATGATGTTGATAGATAATGCGAATCAAAAAGCTATCTCCCTACGCGACTTGACTAACATGTTCCATGTTTCTGAACGTACGATTGCAAGTGATATAAAGGAAATAAAATCCTGGCTTTGTGAACTCGATGCGGTGACCATTCAGAATAAACCAGGTGCAGGTTTTATGATATCCGGTGTGCCGGAGAATCTGTTACTGATTAAAAACAAACTTAAAGCTGCGACCAGCCCTCTAAGTGCTATGACACGACGTCAGCAGATTAAGCTGGCTCTTTTGATGAATCATCGCCGAATCTCTATCAATCAATTAGCAGATAAGTATCATGTTTCAAGAAGTTCTATCGCGCGAGATTTAGATATAATTAAGCATGATTTAGTACAACAGCACTTAATCATGAAGTCAGATTACCAGGGAACATACATCGCAGGTAATGAAGTGTTAATTCGCAAGGCGCTGCGGCAAATCATTAAAGATTATCAGCCTTTGGATCAACAGCAGTGTTTTTTAAAAAATCGTTTGAAGACTCGTTTAACAGCGACAACTTACTTGCGACTTCAAGCTTTGTTTGGCAGCGAGAAAATTTTTAAAACGGAACAAGTTTTATCTCGGTTTGAAAAAACTACTGATTTTCACTTTAATGATGCAAACTATGCTAATGTGATGACCCATATATTAATAGTCATAGCACGAAATGCTCAGTTTCGGCATGTTCAATTCTGTCCTGATTTACTTAGTCAGCCTCATTCAAGACTGGCTATTCTCTACACGCTGCTTGATGAACAGTTTCCACATACTTTCGGGCAGGATGATCTGAAATATCTCAATCAGCATTTGGTGATGTCAGGGATTCAAAGTAGCATCAGTCCAGATTCATTGGTGAATTTTTTAAATCGATTTGATAACGGTGCCGATAAATTCGCTCAAAAGTTGACTGCTAAGGTGTCGGCGATCTTAAGAATTGACTTAACACAAGATCAGGAATTGTACCTTAATTTACGGTCACATTGTTATGCAATGTTTGAACGATTGAAAAATCATCAATCATTAACCAACCCTTTACTTGATGAAATCAAAGAAAATTTTTCTTCGTTATTCGGTATTGTGCTGTTGGCCGTTGCAGAATTGCTGGATCAAGGAGGTCAGAATCATTCCTCGAAGCTTGTTTCTGAAGCTGAAATAGGTTATTTAACCATTCATTTTCAGGGTTCATTGGAGAATAATGTAAAAATAAAACGAGTGATCATCGTTTGTCCGGAAGGAGTTGGCTTTTCCCGACTGATTCAAAATAGAATTTCGTCGGCGTTGCCACTGATTAAAGTCGTTGATACAGTTCCCTACAAGGACATCACCAATTATGATTTGAGCCGTATCGACTTTATCGTCTCAACATTACAATTCGACAGTGCTGTTCCTGTAATACAGGTATCCAATTTTCTGGATTCTTATGATATTGGCCGAATTAATACGTACATTATACATCATCCTCAGCTAATTAATAAGAATCAACTTGGACCATTTATTAAAAAGACTTGCCTTTTTCCACATCAAATCTTTAAAACGCGTCGTGAGATCCTTGACTTTTTAACTCACCAGCTGCTTGCTCAAAATTTAGTTCGTTCGGGTTTTGAAAAATCGGTATTTAATCGTGAAATGATTATGCCGACGGAAATTGGTAAAGGAGTCGCAATTCCTCATGGGGCGAGCAATCTGGTACTTGACCCCACAATTTGTGTGATGACCTTAAAACAACCGATTCAGTGGCAGAAAAATTGGGTTGATTGTATCTTTCTATTAGCCGTCAAGTTTGATAACAGTGTGAAAAATAAGACAGCTATTAACAGCTTATATTACTTGATAAATTCAGAAGTGATGGTTCTGCAGTTACACCAGGCACAAACAGCAGAGGACATGTATAACTGTCTGTCTGTTGAAACTATTAATTAGGACAGAGATTCAAGGGATAATAATTTCTAAATGCTCGCCGATGTTAACATTAACACATGCAGAAAGAATCAAGAGACCGAGAAGGGTTATTGTTATGTCCTTTTCGGCTTTTTTAGTAACCGCTATTACGCCTTTCGAATTCGGGTGTGTGAGTGTGTGATTGATACATCCATCATGAGGCAAAGTTAGAAAAGATATACCTTGTATGGTTCTCGAAAATTACCTGAGGGGGTTCTAATTAGGACTTGATGAAAATAAAAAAATGTTGGTGACATAGCAGGATTTTTAACTCGACTTCGACAGTTGTAGGCACAATCTTTCAAGTGAGCGATTAAAAGAATCCCTTGTTCTAGGGATTTATTTAAATTATCCACATGTGCATAATAGGTCATCCAAAAGTTATCCATAGGCACACATCTGTGGATAACTATGCTTGATGTTGAAACTCACCTGTAATATAATATAGGCATGTACTTACGAAGGGTTTCTCGAAAAAATAAAGATGGTCGTACAGTAGCCTATCTGCAGCTGGCTCAAAATGAGTGGGATTCCAAGGCCAAATATGCCAAAGCAAGGGTGATTTATTCGTTCGGTCGCGAGGATCAACTGGATGTTGACGCGCTCCGTCGGCTGGTGGAAAGCATTTCAAGGTATCTCTCTCCTGAAGAAGCCCTGCGGGCTCAGTCTGAGATTGGTCAGGCGGCTGATTTTGCTTTCAAAGCATCCAAAAGGCTGGGTGGAGTCTGGACACTGGATCAGCTCTGGAAAATGCTGAGCATGGACCAGATCATTCATGAATTATTGGCGGGTCGTAAACATGATATCGACGTCGAACGACTCATCTTCGCTATGGTAGCCAATCGAGCTCTGGATCCAACAAGCAAGCTGGGGCTTGAGGAGTGGATACAGGATGAAGTGGCACTGCCCGGACTCAATGAGGCACATGTCCATCAGTTTTACCGTGCCATGGATTTACTCCTGGAAATGCGCAGCCAGCTGGAGGAACAGGTTTATTTTTCGACAGCGAATCTACTGAATCTTGAAGTCGACCTGATCTATTTTGATACAACCTCGTCCTACTTTGAGGTTGAGCCCCAGGAAGCTCCGGAAAAGGAAAATCTGCGAAAGCTGGGCTATTCCAAAGACAAACGTCCGGATCTGCTGCAGGTGGTCATCGGCATGGCCGTTACGAAGGAAGGCTTGCCCATCCGATGCTGGGTCTGGCCAGGTAACACGGCGGATAAAACAGTCGTTGAAGAGGCCAAAAAGGATTTAGTTGGCTGGAAGCTGGGACGGGTGATCAGTGTGATGGACCGTGGCTTTTCCACGGAGGACAATCTAACGACGCTGCAGCGTGCCGGAGGGCATTATATTGTTGGTGAGCCCATGCGTTCCGGTAAGAAAATTGTGGATGAAGCGATGTCCCGCAAGGGACGTTATCAAAAGGTTCGCAACCATCTTGAGGTTAAGGAGATTGTCGTCGGGGACGGAGAAAAGCGGCAGCGTTTTATCCTCGCCTACAACTCAAAAGAAGCAGAGAAAGATAAGAAACAGCGGGAACGACTGGTTCGTGATTTGGAGATGGCTCTGGAAGACTTACATCAGTTGCCTGAAAAGAAGCATACCAAAGCGGCCTGTGCCCTGCGGTCACATAAGCTTTATGGTCGTTATCTTCGCCAGCTGAAGGACGGGCAGCTGAGAATTAATCGGCAGGCGCTTCGAGATGCGGCGCGTTATGACGGGAAATACCTGATTCGAACATCGGATGACACCCTGTCCGCAGAAGAAGTGGCGCTGGGATACAAGAACCTGATGGCTGTAGAAAATGGATTCCGAACCTTAAAGTCTACACTCTGTCTTCGACCGATGTACCATCGGATCGAGGATCGGATTAAGACGCACGTTTTACTGAACTGGCTGGCTCTGCTTCTTATTCGGCTGGCGGAACTGAAGACCGGTGAAACCTGGCCAAAACTGAAACATACCATGGATCAGATGGTTCTGGGCAAATTTTCTTCAAAAAAAGGAGACTTCTATCAAAGGACGGAAATCACCGCAAAACAGCATGAAATCATTAAGGCTCTTGGGATAAAGGTCCCTCGAAAGATATGTCGAATCGACCTTAAATCCTAGATACACACATATAAAAATTAAAAGTCCGAAAACAGGCTACCTGTCGCCTGTTTTCGGACTTTTGTGTACCTAGAAACTGTCGAAGTCGAGTTTAAGCGATTTTGTCGAAATGATATGCAAGGATAAATGCCATATATCCGGACATTATCGACAAATTACCTTGCACATAAGGCGATTCAATTGTACAAAAATCAGGAACATCAACTATGCCTAAAGACTTTTTCCTTCCTTTCAGAAGAACTATGAATAAAAATAACCGCTAGGTACGAATGGCTCAGATCATTCCCTGGTGGAAGGTCGAAGAACACTATTCCACAGCATCAAAAAAGGCTACAGCTAAGGGCACCCAACCGTGATATAACCCGGAGGATAGAAAATGGATTGGAGATTAGATGTGTAAACTGACGAAGCGTAAAAAAAACGACTATTTATTAGGACGGAGGAACAAAGTTGACTCTCAAACGAAAAACTGCATTTATAAGTTATAGCTGGGATAGCGATGAACATGGGAAATGGGTCTGGGAATTTGCAAACGATTTAAGATCAAAAGCAGGAGTAATTGCTGATATTGATAAATTCCATGCCCACGATGAAACAGTAAATTTGTATGAAATGATGATAAATGGTATACGTGATAATGATTATGTTATGATCAAGTCTTTTGTTGTGTGTAAATTCATCTCAGTAGAAGCCGAGTCATCCTTTTGGATAAAGGGTAGTGACTTTACCCGGTTTCGCTGATCTGGGTTGCTTGGCCTTCCAGTCAAAATAGTCGTCCATTTTCAAATAACGGCGACCGCTCACCCACTTTTCATCCTGCTCCATAAGAACGGCCCCCATCAGACGGACGACCGAATCTTGATTGGGAAAAATACGAATCACCTTCTCGCGGCGGCGAAACTCTTCGTTGAGGCGTTCCATGCCATTGGTTGTCCGCAAACGGCGGCGATAAGGTTCGGGCAAGGAGAGCACCGCAGTCACATCATCAAAGGCCGTCTCAACAAACTCTGTGATTCGTGGTGCTTTTTCCTGATAAGCTTTCAAAAAAGAGTGAAGCAGGGTCTGAGCTGTGTCGACATCGGGCGCGTGGAGAATCGCTCGAACCTGATCGGCAACTTCGTGTTTTAATGGCTTTGGGAGCCGGTCACGCACATTGCGCAGGAAGTGTTCCTGGCATCGCTGCCAGGTCGCGCCCTGAAACGCTCTTTGAACGGCACTGACCAGTCCTCCATGATCATCGCTGACGACGACATCAACGCCCTTCAAGCCGCGTGCTTTCAGCCAACTGAAATAGCTGTTCCAGGCTTCCGTGCTCTCGCTGTCATCGATTTTTAACCCCAGAATCGTTCGATACCCTTCTTCGTTGATCCCGTAGCTGATCAGAACGCCCCGGGAACGGACACGCCCATTTTCACGGACCTTGGTATAAACGGCATCCACGATGAGAAAGGGAAAGCGGCCCTTTAAGGGACGATTATTCCACCCCTCAACGATGGGATCCAAATGTCCGCAAAGTTCAGAGACGGTCGTTTTTGAAAAGTCCGTGCCGCAAAGTGTCTCGGTAATTCGGCTGACTCGCCGGGTGGACACCCCGTTGATCACCATTTCCATCAGGGAAAGGACCAGCGCCTGTTCGCTGCGCTGATAGCGATGAAAAAGATCCGTTGAGAAATGGCCGTTACGGAGTCTGGGGACGTTCAGGGTGAGCGTTCCCACGCGTGTTTTCAGTTGATGAGGATAAGAACCGTTTCGATAATCCGTCCGCTTTTCACTCCGTTCGTATTTTTCGGCGTTGATCTGTTCACTGGCCTGCGCGTTCAGAACCTGATTTAAAATCATCTCCAGGAGGTCATCCATCGCCGAATCTTTTTCGTTGCCAATAAATAAATGATGCAGAAGTTGTTCATCTAGAGTAATCTGTAGATGAGCCATCCCTGAGTCTCTCCTTTAGAATTTGGTTTTTGTCGACTCTATTCTAACTGAGATGATGGGCTCCGGCTCATTTTTTATAGAGAAATGAAAGGAACAAGTGAAATCGAACCCCGCTGTTTCTCTGGAGGGGGCTGGCCAGCCCCCTCCAGAGAAACAGAATACCTTCTCATTTCCTCATATTCAGATAACCCTTTTTACACAATTATAAGGACTCAACTCTGCTTACTTCCATTTTAAAGAATCCTTAGCTCAGTCGGAACAGTTATCACGTCAAAGTAATTAAGAAGTATCTAAATCGAAAAGAGCACTTGCACAAGAAACAGATGTAATTATAGAATCTTAATGAATAAACTAGGATTAGATTTGATTTTTTGAACCGTCTGAGTATTTTCCAGGGAAATGCCTGATAGACAAACTGGAAAACACTTTATCAAGGGATTGTTCCGACCAGCTTAATGTCCTTTACGATCTGATTTCAGATTGCTTCGATTTGCATGTTTTTCTGTTTCTCTGGAAACGTCATACGCATCCAATGGGTCAAACTATTTGTAGGCGAGCAGGCCAAGTATCAGGCCGGACTTCAGTGATTTAAAAACTACCCTTGGATAATTGATTTTGGCTAAATACAAATTTGGATCCTTTTTACTTTTATTCGAAAGAATGATCAGATTAAATGGCCAGTAGGGGATGTGACCAGGATGTCGAATAGATATATACCAGCAGAAATAAGGAGAAACCTGAGACAAGAGGCACGATTTGGTTGTGTTTTATGTGGCAGTCCGATAATTGAATACCATCATATTGTTCCATTCCATGAAATTAAGAAACATATAGAAGAAAAAATGGTTGTTGTATGCCCCGAACATCACCATCGTGCTGATTGTGGGGAAGTACCAAGAGAGGTCTTATATAGGGCGAAGAAGTCTCCGTATAATTTAAAAAACGAAGTTATCTCCAAGGATTTCTTTCTTCGAGACTATGATCATTTAAAGATAAAGGCGGGTTCTAACACTTTTATTCGAACTCCAGAACTTATTGTTGTTGATGGCGAGCCATTACTAGAGATTCATAAAGATGAAGGTATCGCAAAGATTGATGCCAAATTCTATAATCGTCACAATAAATTGCTGGCAGAGATCATAAATAATGAATGGTTTGCATACAGAAGTTCAGAATTTTGGGATGTTCAGTACTCTCCAGGGCACTTGAAAATCAATAGGTCTGCGGGGAATATTTTAATGGATTTTAAATTTCACGATGATATTGTTAACTTGACAGCTAGAATGTACTTCAATGGTCATATTATTGATCTTCAGCCTAACCAAACCGTTCTGGGGAATAATACTATTTCGAATAGTGTTATTGCAGACTGTGAGGCTGGAATTGTATTAAACTATGGTCATAAAAAATAATATGTTACACAGCTTGTTCAATGGCTGAGTTTTCTAAGATAATCGGTAAGTCTGTCCCTCATAAAGTCAGCAAAGGCGATAAACACTTTTTTAGGATCCTTGCCGGTGCCAACTTTGTTCAGATCAAAACGGATAAAGGCATCATTTATTTCCTTATAAAGTGCGTATTTTTTTTAAAACTCTGGCTACCTTGGGCTCAATTCTGAATCGTAGCCTATTCTCAGTTAATCGTCCTTACCATCTGGAATGCTGTCCAGGTAATCATCTAAAGACATGAGGTTGTAATCGGCATTTTTCCGGCTTCTTCAGTTTTTTCATCAAAAACACGTTTTAAAGCCCCGGGGATCTGTGCTTTTACTCTGTTAAATTCATCATAAAGTTTTTTTCCTTCAAATTAACGATCAATTAAATCTTTTAAAATTTGCGAACTAAAGTCAAAGCCATCGGATTCGCCAACTGGCTTGATGATCAGCCGTTTCCCTACGGGGTCGAATTCGACCATTGCTTCTTTTCCGAAACCGCCTTTTTTGTAAAACTCAGCAGGGATTGTCAATTGTCATTTATCCGAAATCCTCATTCGCTTCTTCGGGTTAAACTCAGGCATCATCATTGAAGCACTCTCCTTAGTTGATGTGACTCTCATAGTACGCCCTCCCGCCATAAAAAATACTGTTTTTCTTTATTGTTTGAATCTTTACTTCTTTACTCTTTTAGAATGAAATGCTTTTGTTCCAATATCAAATGTCCGGCGGGGCATGGCGATTTCATAAAGCGTTTCCAGTGCCTTGCCCGGGACGATCTTGTGTGAAGAGAGAAGAAAAAATTAAAGGTATAGTCTGTTTATTAACAAGAAAAAAGTCATTCCGGCGCATCGATCCCGCAGAATGACTTTTTTTACTAATATACAATGAATGTTTTGTCAGTGTTGAACCGTCTCTCCGGAGGGAACAGCTGTTCCTTCTTTTTTACGCAGCCGTTGACTGATTTCTGCATAGGAACCTAAATGCGGTCCTTTAAAATGACTCTTTGCATAGGCAAAGAAGTAGATAGTCAGCAGCAGGAGAACGGAAATAAATATTTTTCCCGTGGCATAGTGAAGGGTGTAATGGCTGGTTATGGTCACGTCGCTCGGTGAGATCACCATCAGGGCAACTAAGAAAATAATCCAGGCACAGGCGATCACACTCACGGGACCGCTCCAACCTTTCAAGTTCCACGGGCCGTCATCTTTCGCTGTCCAGGCCCCCTTGCTCTTTGCCCGCAATTTAAGAAAGATGGGAACAAAGTAGGAACCATAGAGACCAATCACACTAAGAGAAGTGATTACCGCGTAAACATTATCGAAGATTGCGGACAGAAAGGCGATAACGGACACCAGCCAGATGGCGTAATTCGGTGTAAAGAATTTTTTGGAAATATGGGACCAAATTTTAGAAAAAGGCAATCCTTTGTCTCGGCTGAATGCGAAAATCATGCGTGAAGATGAGGTAATCGAAGACAGTCCGCAGAACCACATCGCGATGGTGACCATCCAGAGCATCGCCTGGCCGAACCATCCACCGACTGCCTGTTGAATCGCGACAATAAACGCATTACCGCCGGCCTGGGCAACCGCGGCAGGATCCTTAATGGACATCGTCACAACTGCGAGAAGAATAAACCCAAAAATTCCCGATATGGCAACGGAGAGATAAACGCCCCAGGGCGCTCTGACTTTTGGGTCAATGGTCTCCTCACTTGTATGCGCAGAAGCATCATACCCGGTAAGTGTCCATTGTGCCTGCAGCAGCCCAACAAGAAAAGCGAACCAATAAGGAGTGCTGCCACTTGTTACGGTTGAGAAATCAGCATTGAAAATATATCCGACGTTATGTTGTGGACCAAAAGCCGTCAACACGCCGATAATGATGAAGACACCAATAATATGATAAATGGCTGAAAAAGAGTTTAGTTTGGCCACGACATTGATTCCGATGTGATTGAGTGTAGCGTGCGTTAATAGAATCACAGCATACGTAATCAGTATTTGTCCATGTGTTGGATTGCCGAACAGCAATGCTGAGGCAAAGCCTGCACAGCCAAAATCAATCCCCGCAACAATAGTGACCTGACCGATGATGTTCAGCCATCCTGTAAACCAGCCCCATCTTGGTCCGCCCAGAATGGATGCCCAATGATAAATCGCACCTGATGTTGGAATGGACGATGTCAGTTCTGCCATGGCTGCAGCAATGAATAGAACAAATAGAGTAACCAGCGGCCAGCCGACGCCCATGATTGCCGGCCCGCCCTGGTTAAATCCATAGCCATAAAGTGTTACGGCTCCTGTAAGGATAGAAATAATCGAGAACGAGACGGCAAAATTTGAAAAGCCGCCCATATCACGCAGCAATTCTTGTTTATACCCGAATGACTTAAGATCTTCTGACGGCGCATTTTTCGATCGCACGCTGGTGACGGAACGATTCGCCTTAAGTATAATGGCGAACATGACAATGAGAAGAAGAACGTTCACCACAATCCCAAGTAGTAGCATAGAAAAGAATCTCCTTTATGATGGAATAAATCATGACGGAACAGCCATAGAAAGGGTAAAAGGTAATACAAAAGATTCGGAATTTTAAACTTGCAACCCAAGAGTTATTTTTTAGATGAGAGCCTTAGCGATTAAGTTGGAGAAGAAAAGTCGAGTTAAGCCATCAATAATCATTTGTTTGTCGCATCACCTGACATTGATTTTTAATAAAAATATGAATAATTGCTTTCAACAGAAGAGAAAAGAGTTAAAATGATCTTAGCACGTGAGGATTTATAACATGTAGTAAATCATAACATATCTGATTCTTTCTGCAACCTGTTCGTTCAGAAATTGGGAGAAGGAGGATCGAAAATTGGAACATGTTGTTTTGAGTGTGGGTATTGACATTGGCACATCTACAACACAATTAATCATCTCAAGGTTAACCATTCAAAATAAGGCATCTCTATTTTCGATTCCTAATATCGTCATCACAAAGAAAGAGATTATTTTCCAAAGCGAGATCATCTTTACGCCGCTTTCACGCGGCTGTCAAATTGATGACGCAGCCATTGCGCACTTTGTCGGCCAGCAATACAGGCTGGCGGGTGTAAGCAAACAGTCAATCGGAGTGGGTGCCATCATTATTACCGGTGAGACGGCCAGAAAAGAGAATGCAGATCGTGTGGTACAAACGCTGAGTCAGGATGCCGGTGACTTTGTAGTGGCAACCGCCGGTCCCGACCTTGAAGGGATTTTAGCGGCTAAAGGATCAGGGGCGGGAAGGGTTTCATCGGAAAGAAAAATGCCGATTATTAATCTGGATATCGGTGGCGGAACGACTAATCTTGCTGCTTTGGACGGCGATCGGATCCTGGACACAGCCTGCTTTGATGTTGGCGGTCGTTTGATTAAAATTGATCCGGAGACGCTTCGGATTAGCTATATTGCTCCGAAAATACAGCAGCTCATTCATCAATTAAACCTTAAGTTGTCTGAAGGAACCATCCTGAAATCAGCAGAACAGCTCAATCCAGTCATTGATGTCCTTGTTCAAGTGCTGGAAAACAGCGTTGGCATTGGTGAGAAGAACCGCTTTTTTGACTTGCTTGTCACAAATCATCGTTTTACGCAACGTGATACGAACCAGATTCGATCTATTTCTTTTTCGGGCGGTGTGGCCGATTGTATGTCGCAATTAGAAAATCTTCCGCCGTTTGCCTATGGGGATATCGGGCTGTTACTGGGAAAACGGCTGCTGGATTCAAAAATAGTTCAATACAGAGATGTTGCGCCGTCACAAGAGACGATTCGGGCCACAGTGGTTGGCGCTGGATCTTATTCGATCACCGTCAGCGGAAGTACGATTTCTTACACGCCGAATGTGCTCCCTGTTCGTAATGTGCCGATGATTAAACTGCCGATTGAACCGATGAACGGCAACGCTCCCGGGTTAACGGATCAAATCAAAAGCTGTCTTGAAATCTTTCGCAGCCAAGAGCTCTCAAATGTTGCCCTATATATCGTTGGTTTAAAAAGTCCTTCATTTAATCAATTACAGCACTGCGCACGAGAAATTGTGGCGGGGACTCAGGCATTGCTTGACCATCATCTGCCACTGATTGTGATTACTGAAGAAGATATCGCCAAAGCACTGGGGCACAGTTTATTTTACAATCTGCCACCCAATTATCCCTATATCTGTATTGACCGCATTCATGCGAATCACGGCGATTATATCGATATAGGAACACCTGTTTCAAATACGACCGTTTTACCGGTCAGTGTCAAAACACTCGTATTCAACTAAATCAGGGAGGTGCCTCTTTATGATTTTAAAGACCATGCTGGCCGGACAGCTGTATACGTTTGATTCGGTTAAAGAGGTTTTGGCAAAAGCAAATGAACTCAAATCGGGGGATCAGCTGGCCGGTGTCGCTGCGCAAAGCGCTCAGGAACGCGTAGCAGCTAAGGTCGTCCTTGCTCAGCTGACACTCAATGATCTGTTTAACAACCCGGTTGTTCCCTATGATGAGGACGAGGTGACGCGAACTATTATTGATGGTGTCAATAAGCGAATTTTTCAATCAATAAAAAATTGGACGGTCGAAGAACTTCGTGAATGGCTGCTCTCCTATGCGGCAACAGACATTGCGATCAAACGTCTTTCAAGAGGGTTAACCTCTGAGATGATTGCTGCTGTCTGTAAGTTAATGACCAATATGGATTTGATCTATGCTGCGAAAAAGATACATATTGAGAAAACGGCAAATACAACAATCGGACGCCCCGGGACTTTTTCTTCACGACTGCAACCGAATCATCCGACTGATGATTTAAATGGAATCATGGCTTCAGTCATGGAGGGTCTCAGTATGGGTTCAGGGGACGCGGTGATCGGTCTGAATCCTGTGAATGACTCTGTAGAAAGTGTGCGAAATATTTTAAATAAATTTGAAGCGTTCCGAAGCAAGTGGGAGATTCCGACACAGACTTGTGTACTTGCACATATTACAACGCAAATGGAAGCCGTCAGACAGGGTGCTCCTACCGGTTTGATTTTTCAATCGATTGCCGGTTCAGAGAAAGCCAATAAGGCATTCGGCATTAATCGCGGCATGCTGGCCGAGGCGCGCCAGCTTGCAGAAGACCAGGGCCAGGCATGGGGACCGAATGTCATGTATTTTGAAACAGGCCAGGGCTCTGAATTATCGTCTGAAGCGAATTTTGGAGCGGACCAGGTCACGATGGAGGCACGCTGTTATGGCTTTGCTCGAACATTTGATCCATTTCTTGTCAATACGGTTGTCGGGTTTATTGGCCCGGAATATTTGTATGATGCAAAGCAGGTGATACGCGCCGGGCTGGAGGATCACTTTATGGGCAAACTGACGGGCATTTCAATGGGTTGTGATGTTTGCTATACCAATCATATGAAGGCTGATCAAAATGATGCTGAGAATCTCACCGTTCTCCTTGCTTCAGCGGGATGCAATTACATCATGGGCGTTCCGCATGCAGATGATGTGATGCTCAATTATCAATCAACAGGATTTCAGGAGACGGCGACCATCCGTGAATTATTTCATCTGCATCCAATTCGAGAATTCGAACATTGGATGGAAAAAATGGGCCTCATAGAGAACGGGCAGTTAACAGAACGCGCCGGTGATGCATCCATTTTTCTCGAATGAAGTGATACGAGTACAGTCGGCATTTCTTCAATGAATCGATAAATCGATCTCGGAAAAGGGAAGTGCGCGGTGTCTGCGGGCTTGCCCCTTGTTTGATGGCCATGGACATCTGAGGAAGCTCTCGGATTGGCTGCGGTGAAGTACCGTTCACAAACAGGGCTGATCGATCAAAGCCGCCTGCAGTGTGAAATGTGAAGGTGCCACCGCCTATGTACAATGCGAAAGCCACTGGAAGTAAGGACCAGATGCAGCCTGGTTTTTCTAAATCGAAGGAGATGATTTCATGGAAAAAGAGACAGATCAGTCAAGCAAAATACTCAATGATATCTCGGAAATTAATTTGAGAGAGCAGCTTTTGGTTCCGAATGCGCATCATTTGGACGGCTACATGAAAATGAAGTCCTTCACTCCGGCAAGGCTCGGCCTTTGGCGCTGTGGCCCGAGATATAAAACACAATCCATTTTAAGATTCAGAGCGGATCATGCAGCGGCCCAAGATTCGGCTTTTTCATATGTGGATCCCAACTTAATCAAAGAGATGGATTTTATTTCCATCCAGACACTCTGCCGCTCAAAAGACGAATACCTGACACGCCCGGATTTAGGACGCCGATTTTCAAAGGAATATGCAGAAAAAATCAGGAAGCACATCACTAATCATCCGAAAATCCAGCTCGTTGTTGGTGATGGACTAAGCTCTGCCGCGATCGAAGCCAATATAAAAGAAATCATTCCATCAATCAAACAAGGGTTGAATTATTATGGCCTCGATTGCCAGCAGCCTATTTTCGTCACATATTGCCGGGTTGGCGTGATGGATCAAATTGGCGAAATTACCGATGCTGATGTGGTGTGCCTGCTGATCGGCGAACGTCCGGGACTGGCAACGGCCCAGTCCATGAGTGCCTATATCGCCTACAGACCAACCATGGGGATGCCGGAAATGAGACGCACGGTTGTGTCGAACATCCATGCACAGGGCATCCCTCCCGTTGAAGCAGGAGCCTATATCAGTGAGCTGCTCTATAAAATGTTGCGTTATAAAAAGTCCGGACTTGATTTAAAAGCAATCGAAAATACCAGGTAATCGTTCAGTTATAGAATTGGGGAAGTGTGGACGGATGTGAAATTCTATTCAAAAACCGGAGATTAAGGCAGGATTCATTTGGTTGGCAGCACCAGGGTTTTAAAAGCTGCCAACAAATCGAAGCTTATGAGACGATGGGTGCACTGAACAACTGGCTGGGTAACCTAACCGCCTGTTGTGATGACCGTAAGTCGTTCTTTATTGAGGAAGTGCAGGAGATTCAGCAATGTCTTTTTGATGCAGGGCATGATCTTGCATGCGCCCCGAATCATTCTGATTGTATTTTTCCGATCATTAAATGAAGCAACTGGAACAGAAAATCGATTTTTAAAGTGCTCACTCGCCGGAAATCAGGCAATTCATCCTTCCAGGAGGCAGTAAAATGACAGCTGTTCTGTATCTTGCACGAACGGTTGCCCGCAGATTAGATTAGAGCGGAATACCTTTGTAATGAAGAATGAATCGACCATCAATCGGCATCATTAAAGTGTCAAACCCAAATCAACCGAGTAGTGTTCATACCAAAACGTATATTACGAAATGACCATTTATCAGATGACATTTTAACTTCCGGCCAAACCTTTTTTGCTCATTTTCATTTGGACCTAGATTGCGTGGGTCTTCAATATGACAAAGCGAAGGGGGGACTTTCTGCGTGCTGCTCTGCTATTTGCTCTGTACTATTTTTTCAACAAGTCGACGTATCGCGGTTATCCGAAGAATCAGGATCAGTTGAATTTCTCGGATAAAACGTTCCGCAACCTGCTCAACAACGGCTGGATCAACTAGCAAAAGTTTTTGATTCTGCTCTGCCGCCAAATGATCCGGTTCATCGAAACGGTGACGGATGCGACACGGAAGAACGTGTTCATTGTGGACGACTCCATGTACGAACGTGCCCATACCAAACATGTGGTCCTGGTAGCCTTTCAGTTTGAACACGCCAGGCATAGATCATAGATATACCCGCGGCATTCGCTTTCTTCAGCTGGGCTGGAGCGATGGCAACTCGTTCCTGCCGGTGACTTTTTCTCTGCTTTACGTTCAGCATCAGGTCTGCGGTGCATATGGGGTCCCAAAAAGTTTCTGAATAAACTGCCACCCAGCTTGCTATCAGAAACAGCTGAAAAAGGTAGCGGGCTGAGCTAATTTATCCAGGAAAAACATAGAACCAGCAAGGGGTAGGGACACTTTTCTATCTTTCAGAAAAATAAATGGTGATGTTATATGCTTATTCAGTATCTAAACGCAGAACACGACAACACTGAAATTCATGGTAAATCAGTTCCTCAGGAACGTTATACAGAAGCATTTGAATATAGCTTAATATGTTTGATTAAAGAAGGCGTTAAGCCTTATGCAGTCAAATATCGTGATCATCTGTGGGGCATTTCAATCACTTAAAGATGATTGGACGCACACAAAAATGGAACTGGTCTTTTCGACCAGTTCCAAAATAATGTAGTTTAATGGCCTAGCACGTCCGTTGTTGCATCGCCATCATGCTGACGATGACAGTCATGATCAGTGAAAAGACCTGTAAACGATCGGGACTCGTGCTGGACCCAACGAACAGCGAAACGCGAGACGCGAAACGCATTTTATGAGATATGGCGACCACATAACCGATTGATTGAAAGGCGCTTTGGAAGCCTGTCCCTATAATAACCGAGAGATCAGGTTCGTCATGTAGTTCGTGACAAATGCCGGTATAGTCCCGGCGATTACGACTAACAACAGGTCGATCGCGATGGTCGACTTTGCGCCGATATGTTCTGCGATCCAACCGCTAATACCAACATGATCGTGACGGAAATAGTGGGCACGGTCGCCAATATTTCGATTGCTACTAAAGTTTCTTCCGGCATCGCATGGCTCATGGGCGGGAGTGCCCCAGAGTTTACATAAGGAGAGGTCAAAACTAATGAAATTGACAGCAACGAGAATTATGACTCGCGCTGATAGATTGCTTCTTTACCATGATAATCCCTCAATTGATCTTTTTGTAGGCAGGCAATGATGCCAACGTGACTGGGACCTTTTTGGCCGTTTGACCTGTGATGATCGTCTGGTCATCGTCCAATGCTTGCCACTTGCCGGCTGGGAAGTACACGGTCTTCGTCGTCGCGCCTTTTTCGATGACCGGTGCGACGAGCAGCTTGTCGCCCAGCATGAATTGCGTCTTTAAGAATTGGACATCTGTTTCCGGATAGTCATAGTTCATCGGGCGCGTGATCGGTTCGCCAGTTTTTGCCGCATTTTCGGCCAGTGCGGCAATGTCATCGGCATATTGCACGTGCAGACGGGCTGCTTGTTGGCAAAGCGCAAGATGTTCCTCATCTAAGACCCGCCATGGCGCAACTGAGAATTGCATCATCGCCATGAGCGCCGCACATTGTGCAGATCGTACGATCAGTTCCTGGTCCAACGTACTTGTATGCAAGAAACTCAGATATTCCCCGCCGCCGATCATATCGGGGCAATTGTAGTAATAACCCAGCAGGCCCTGCGTCAGCGTGTCTGGGATCAATTCGGCCAAGCCGTCTTTGCCCCAATCAAAAGCTTTATCTTGCAGCCGGTTAACCAAGGGCAGTCCCTGATTTTTGTAGTTGATACGGTATTCGTTATATGGGAATTCGGTCCCAAAGCGGCCCCACAATTCAGGTTGCTGCTGCTTGGTCAGATGCATGTAAGACACATCGTTATCCGAGTAGTACTTCGGATCGCCTGCATCGAATTTGAACCCATCGACACCGGTGTCTGCTTGCAAGGCCTGCAGTTGATCCTTCATCCACGCATATGTCTCAGGATTCGACATGTCGAGCATCGCACTGTAACCGTTCCACCACTTGCGTACGATTGGTTCCCCATCCTGCGTAAAAAGTAGCATGTGCTTGTCCCGCAGCTCATGGTACTCAGGCGTATCCGCAGTCACATATGGGCAGACCCAGACCATGACCTTAAAGCCCATGTCGTGCAGTTCCGCGATCATCTTTTTCGCATCTGGAAACTTTCGGGTGGAGAACTGCCAGCGGCCATAATACTCGCCCCAGAAATCATCGATCATGATGATCCCGGCCGGGAACCCGTTATCCTTGATTCCGTGGGCATATTTCAGCACATCATGCTGATTCTGTTTGTACAGTAACTCGATCCATGTGTTCCATTGCGGCATCTTGAAAAATTCTTTAGGCGGCATTTGCCCGAGTGTGAAAGTCTTGTGCGCAAGTGTCTGCTGCGCATCCTTCAGCGTCTTTCCAGAATCATCGAGATAGACCGTACCGCGACTTATCAACGTCATCTTGTCGCTGACCACTTTTAAACTGAACGGTTCATCGCTCCACAAGGACCGGCCATGTGTCGACATGAATGCTGGTGCAACCTGGTTGGGGCTATCCAGATCGATCAGGTTCAATGCATAGCCACTGCCCGCAGTAAACGGATATTTCGAGCCGTCCATCACACACCCTCCATACCAATATTCATCTTGTTCGATCGGAATTGTAATTGTTGAACGTAATGAACTCCTCAATGTCTTTGACATCATTTATCACGCTCCATATCATAGTAATTGAACCGGCCACGAAATCCATCGACGGTCACTAACTTATTCCACTGGATTACATTTATATTGTAAGCGTAACAAGGGTCAGACAGTTAGGGACAGACGTGAAGCGTTTTTGGCTTTTTGTTGAATGTATCAAGTTAAAAAGAAGGTAGACCGATGGAAAAAGAAACCCTGATCAAAACATTCCCGGGTCATTGGTTGGATCTGCGGTTGCTCTTCACAGGAGCAGCAACCTGTTACAATGGCCATTCCTATGGTCCTGCCGTACGACCATATTATTTGATCCACTTCATCCGTTCTGGAAAAGGGATCTTAAAGATTGCTGACCATACCTTCCATTTGCATGCCCATCAGGCATTCGTGATCAAACCAAATGAACTCACTTATTATCAGGCAGATTTCGATGCTCCCTGGCAATACACATGGATCGCCTTTGATGGGCGGATGGCGGCAACTTTGATGACTCAGCTCGGCTTCGAGTTTCCCTTTGTTTTTGCCTCGTTATCCGCCGAGGAATTCCATGCGATCGACCAGCAACTGGGTCGGCTAAAACAACAAAATAACAATTTGGTGGTTGATCAATTGCTGGATCAGTCCTGCCTCTTAAATATCTTGCTGACCTTGGCCGAGATCAGCCGCATCCCAGGAACGCATAAGCGGTCCAATGTGGAACCCGCGGCGAAAAAATACGTCGATCAGGCGATTGCTTTGATCCAACAAAATTACAAACGACCGCTGACGACAAAAAAATTAGCAGCAAAAATCAACATAGATAGGTCCTATTTATCAACAATTTTTCGACGGCAGACTGGCATGACCCTGAAAGACTACCTGACTCTATTCCGCATCTCACGCAGCAAAGAAATCTTGTTCACGACGGATTGGCCCATCACCGAAGTCGCCCGGATTAGCGGATACAATAGTGTGTCTTACTTTTCAAAAGCCTTCAAACATCATTTGGGAATGTCTCCGCGTTCTTATCGGCAGTGGCGGCGCACCCGTTTAGAGGGCAAAAAATAGATTTGTCCAAATTGCGGTTCTGGGCAGGATTTAAATCGTTCTTGATTAAAGTCCATGTGCTTTTACGGTTACGGGCGAGGATCGGTCCGTTTGACCGGACACAGGGCAACAAAGGATAAAGAGGTCTGGATTGCGGCATTACAACGTTCTTCAATGTCTGCGGCAGCGAAACGGACCTGCAGTAGGAAAATAATATCCCATAGGTCATTCTAGCCGGCTGCGCACTCAATGTGAAACTGATGGTCCAAACTATAAATTGATGATTGAATATGACGGCGGGCGATATAAAGGCTGGCAGCGTCTCGGTGCAGAGGAGAAAACAATTCGGGGGAAATCGAACAGGCTCTGTCGCCTAGGACGGGAGACGGGATCAAGAATTTTCTCAATCATTATCTGCCGGAGGATATCAGTATAACGCACATCACGAGGGCCCCTGAACGCTTTCACGCACGTTATCATGCTAAAGGAAAAACTTATCTGTATAAGATCTGGAACAGGGATTATTCGCATCCGTTCCTGCGAAAATACAGCATGCATATTCCGGGGAAACTGGATCTTGACAGGATGAAGAAGGCAGCTTCTTTTTTTATCGGGGAGCATGATTTTACCGCTTATTCAAATGCGAAATCAAAGAAAAAGTATGATAATTAGAAAATGTTAAAGGGCAATTAAAATATTTACAGGGAATTGTTCAGTTGATCTTTCCAACGAGACATGCGGTTGGCCTTGTTTCTAACTCTCGTATTGTGGCTATGATTCACATTGAAATTGGAACAGTCAAATTAAAGGGAACTGGATTTGTGCCTTAACTTTAAGCGCGGGAAACATGTTAAGCAAGGTGATTTGTTAATTGAAAATTCTGGAATCCGGTTATAAGAAAGAAGGAATTGACGATACGGTCATTGTCACAATACTGAATTCCAATCAACTGACTTAATTTGAAGTGTTGAATGATAGTGAGCACGTCAAAAGTATCGAACCTCAACTCAATTTAAAAAAATAAACGAATAGTGTCATTACATATGCGGAGAGCAGCCTGACTATGATGGTGTGGGCGAATAGATGTATTTATCTACACCTTTTTTAACATTTAAGAAATCGTTAATGGAAAGAAATGAAATTAGACTAATATAATTTAGTAAATAATTGATTTGTTTACTAAAGTGTAATACAATGTTCTTGTGATAAAGCGCTTACTTTTGGGAGATGGTTATTTTGGAACGACTGGAGTCTAGGAAAAATTCAAATCTTTTTTTGGAACTGGAGTGGAATCCGTATTTTTTTCACCAGGCCGTATCAATTTGATTGGCGAACACACAACATACGTATTATAATGGCGGACATGCTTTTTCTTGTGCCATTACGATTGGTACTTACGGGTGCCGTTCACAAACAGCTAATTGGAAATTACATTCTATTTGGAAAACTTCAGAGACTTATCCATTATCGAATCCGACTTGAATCAATTAGAGTACCACCCAGAGGATAAATGAACGAACTATCCAAAGGGTATGATTCATTCTTGTAAAAATAAGTATGTGTCTAAAGTGAATCAGGGTCTTGATATATACCTTAACGGTAATATTCTTAAATGGCGTTGCCCTTTCGTCATCGGCTTCGATCGAATTGCTTATGGGTGTTATCCTGGATCATGTGTTTCACTTGAACGTAGACCAACTTGAACTTGTAAAAATGGGTATGCAGACAGAAAATGAATTTATTGGTGTCAATTTAGGTATTATGGATTAATTTGCTGTTGGAATGGGCAAAGCGGAACGAGTAATCCTTCTTGATACGCAGACACTTAATTAGATTATGTTCTGTTGGATCTGAAGGATAACGTTATTGTGATCATGAATACGAATAAGTGCAGGGAGCTTACCGATTCGAAATGAACGACGTGCAGAATGCGAAAAAGCTATGACGAACTAGCATAAGAAAGTTGGTGTGAAATCACTCGGCGATCTGACTTTTACTCAGTTTGATGAATATAGTTATCTGATTGAAGGGGAATATTGTTGCATTTGCCGCAAGTGCGCAAGTCATGCGGTGTTAGAAAATCAACGGACGTTGAAAGCCAAATCGGCTATGCTCCATCATTCTATATTGCTGAAGTCGCGGATGGAACACAAGTGCTCTAATAATGGGGGGATAAATCATGGCAATTTTAGTATTAGGCGGTGCGGGCTATATTGGTTCCCATACCGTGGACCGATTGGTTGAAAAAGGCGACAAGGCGGTTGTTGTTGATAATCTTGTGACAGGGCATCGACAGGCTGTGAATAAAAACGCAAAGTTTTACCAAGGGGATATTGCTGATCAGGAATTTATGCGTCATGTATTCTTAGAAAACCCTGATCTTGATGCAGTGATTCATTTCGCAGCGTTCTCACTTGTTGCTGAATCGATGACAAATCCGCTGAAGTACTTTGACAATAATACCGCAGGATTGATAAAACTGCTCGAAGTTATGAATGAAGTAGGCGTTAAGAAGCTTGTGTTTTCTTCGACAGCAGCAACCTACGGAATCCCGAAAGAAATGCCGATCAAAGAAACCGATTCGCAAGAGCCGATCAATCCATATGGGGAAAGTAAACTGATGATGGAAAAGATCATGCACTGGTCGGATCTGGCTTATGGCATCAAATTTGTGGCTTTACGCTATTTTAACGTTGCCGGTGCAAAACCGGACGGAAGCATTGGTGAAGATCACCATCCGGAAACGCACTTGCTGCCGATCGTTCTTCAGGTCGCAGCAGGATCGCGAGACAAACTGAAAATTTTTGGCAATGATTATGAGACACCGGACGGAACCAACGTCCGCGATTATGTACATCCCTATGACCTTGCCGATGCGCATATTTTAGCTGTCGATTACTTGCGTGCCGGGCATGAAAGCACCGCCTTTAACCTGGGTTCATCAAAAGGATTCTCAAATATGGAGATTTTGAAGACAGCGCGGGAAGTGACTGGAAAAGCGATTCCGGCTGAATTTGCTCCGCGTCGTCCTGGAGATCCGGATACATTGATTGCAGCTTCAGATAAAGCCAAAACTATTCTTGGTTGGAACCCGCAGTTTGATGATATTCATAAAATTATTGCCACTGCGTGGAAATGGCATTCCACTCATCCAAATGGTTATGAAGACGGCAGGTGATCGAAAATGGACGAAAAAACGCTTATTAATCAATTCGTTGAAAAGGTTATTGAGAACAGTAGTTTTCAAGAAATGGATAAAGTTTACCTGTTTAATCAGGTGCTTTCAATTGTGGGATTGACTGATCAGGATCTGGATATTGCGGATGGAGATTTTCTATCGTTACGCGACGCACTCGTGGAGGCTGCTGTAAAATCCGGTCAGATTGAAGATCTGTCGGGCATAAGAGAAATTATTGGCGCGAAACTCATGAATCTGATTACGCCTCCCCCTTCAACTGTTAATCAAGTATTTTGGGATAAGTATCAGGAACAAGGAGCCGATGAGGCGCTGAGTTACTTTTTTAACTTAAGCAGAAACAATGATTATATCAAAGTTAGAGAAATTGCTAAAAATATTTATTTCACCGTACCTACAGAATACGGTGAGATCGAAATGACTATCAATTTATCCAAGCCGGAAAAAGATCCGAAAATGATTGCAAAAATGAAGACATTGAAAGTATCCGGCTATCCATTGTGCCAGCTGTGTATGGAAAATGAGGGATACGCGGGCAGACTCGATTTCCCTGCAAGAACGAATCACCGGATCGTTCGTTGCGATCTGCTTGATGAAAAGTGGGGTTTCCAGTATTCGCCATACGCCTATTTTAATGAACACTGTATTTTTCTCGACGAAAAACATGAGCCAATGATCATCAATCAGAAAACGTTTGAACGCTTATTACGTATCGTTCAACTGTTTCCTTCCTATTTTGTGGGGAGCAATGCCGATCTTCCCATTGTCGGCGGTTCGATTCTGACTCATGAGCACTATCAGGGCGGAAAACATTGTTTTGCAATGGAGAAGGCGCCAATTGAAACGAAGCTATGCTTTACAGATTATCATGATATAAAGGCCGGCATTGTCAAGTGGCCGATGTCGGTCATCCGATTACAAGGTGATCATTCTGAACGGCTCGTCTCATTGGCTGTGAAAATTTTAAATAGCTGGGCACACTACTCCGATGAAGACGTTGATGTCAGAGCCTATTCTAAAGGAACCAAGCACCATACTGTTACTCCGATCGCGAGAAAACGGGACGGCAAATTTGAACTTGATCTCGTGTTGCGTGATAATCAGACTTCATCTCAATATCCGGATGGCATTTTTCATCCGCATAAAGATGTACAGCATATTAAAAAAGAAAACATCGGATTGATCGAAGTCATGGGCCTGGCGATATTACCGCCTAGACTGAAAAAAGAACTACACGAAGTTGAGTTGTACCTATTAAATAAAAAAAATGCAATTAATGACTATCATGTGCACTGGGCAGATGCGATTAAATCAAGACATCAGAAAATTAATGCAACCAATGTTCATGCAATTATGCAAAAAGAATTAGGCGACGTATTTGTTGAGGTACTGAAGGATGCAGGCGTCTTTAAAAGAGATGAAAAAGGTCAGCATGCATTTTTGAGATTTGCCGAAACAGTAGGCCTAGATGAGATTCAGTAAATTCTTTGATTTTAATCTGTATAATTTCAAGGAGGGCTTCCAATGTCTATCCATGTCAGTGGGAAAGAAAAAGTTTTTCACCTTCAGACCGATGAGAGCAGTTATATTTTTCGAGTGATGGAGAACGGTGAACTCGGTCAAATTTATTTCGGGAAACGGATTCATATTAAGAACCAATATGCAAATCTGATCAAAAGAGAACGCCGCGAAGCGATGCCATCATGGAAAGTTGATCAATATGACTTTCAGCCGGATCATCTCAAACAAGAATATGCAAGCCTGGGCAAGGGAGACTTTAGAGAGCCGGCTTATCAGGTTCAGCAGGAAAATGGCAGTCGAATAACCGAATTGCAGTATGTTGATTATCGCCTGCAGAAAGGTAAAAAAAGACTCTCCGGACTTCCATCGAGTTTTGCCGATGAATCCGGAGATGTGGAAACACTGGCAGTTTACTTGAAGGACGCTCTTTCGGGCTTAACTGTCACTTTAAGATACAGTGTTTTTCCACATCAGAATGTCATTGTACGCAGCGCCGAATTTGTAAACAAGGGAAAAGAACACCTGGTTCTGCGCAGAGCGTTGAGCTGTCAGATTGATCTGCCGGATAGTCATTATGATTTTATACATTTTGCGGGTACATGGTCACGTGAACGTCATGAAGTCAAAAGAAGCCTTCAGCCGGGTATCCAAAGAATCAGCAGCTTGAGAACCGAGTCCAGTCACCAGCATAATCCTTTTATCATGCTGGCAAGGCCGCAGACGACCGAAGATTGCGGAGACGTTTATGGCTTTAATTTTGTGTACTCCGGCAACTTTTTGGATCAAATCGAAGTTGATCAATATGGCACATCGCGTGTGCTGATCGGCATCAATCCGGAAGAATTTTCCTGGAATCTTGCTTCTGGGGCGACCTTCCAAACTCCCGAGGCGATTTTAAGCTTTTCAAGTCAGGGCAAGAACAAGCTAAGTCAGCAATTAGGCCATTTTTACTTGAACCATCTCGTTAATCCTCGATTCTCAAACGCAGATCGTCCGATTTTGGTCAATAACTGGGAAGCTACTTATTTTAACTTTAATGAGGATAAATTACTTTCAATCGCCAGTAAGGCTGCAGAGTTGGGGATTGAACTATTTGTTTTGGATGATGGTTGGTTTGGCCATCGAGATGATGATACGACTTCACTCGGAGACTGGTTCGTTGATCGAACAAAATTGCCGGATGGTCTGGCACATTTAGCAGATAAAATTCATGGATTAGGTCTTAAGTTTGGCTTATGGTTTGAGCCGGAGATGATCTCGCTTGAAAGTGATCTGTATCAAGAGCATCCGGACTGGATGATCGCAGCCCCGCATCGTACCTTAACTCCGGGAAGAAACCAGTACGTTCTTGACTTCACTAGGGATGAGGTGGTCGACACAATTTTCAAGATGATGGCTAAATGCATAGAGGAAGCCAGGCTTGATTATATAAAATGGGATATGAACCGATGCATTACGGAAATGTACAGTAGCAATCTCTCACCCTCTGAACAATTGGAAATGCCGCATCGGTATATTCTAGGCGTCTACAAATTATATCAGCGGCTGATTGATCATTATCCAAATGTCCTCTTTGAATCCTGTGCTTCAGGTGGCGGGCGCTTTGATTTAGGGATGATGTACTATGCGCCACAGGCATGGACGAGTGACGATACCGATGCTGCTGAGCGAATTCTAATTCAATACGGCACTTCTTACGGCTATCCGCTGTCTATGATGGGGGCGCACGTCTCTGCCGTTCCTAATCATCAGACCGGCCGTGTCACACCATTTGAGACAAGAGGACATGTAGCCTTTTTCGGTGATTTTGGCTATGAGCTGGATATTACGAAACTATCTAAGGAAGACCAGAAACAGATACGAGCGCAAGTTAACCTATATAAAAAGTATCGTCGACTCTTTCAATATGGCAACTTCTATCGATTGGAAAGCCCCTATGAGGGAGAAAAAAATGTTGCCAGCTGGGAAGTCGTGAATGACGATCAAACCTTAGCTATTGCTGCACGATATCAATTATTGAACCGACCGAATCCATCCTATCTGCGTTTATATGTAAGAGGTCTGAATCCTGACCAATTGTATCGAGTGAATGGCAGTCAAGAGACGTTTTACGGTGATGAACTCATGAATGCTGGCTATTTTGTTGATCAGGTCTTAGACATCAATAAACCCATAACAGGCTCTGCAGACTTCAGTTCGAGGCTCTTCATTATTAAAGCAGTAAAATAATGTCCGTTTTTTGAGAAGCCGGTTTGAATTGATAGAAAATGACCTTACAAGGGACAACTTTCAAAATCAGTTACTGAGTACCTCAATAGAAATCGCTGTGCTGCACTTGTCAGTTCTATCCAGACGCATGTACTTAAGATTTTCGCCAATGGATTCATGATTTTCTTCTTGTCCAGATTGTTGGCCATTCGTTATGTGGACTGGGGTTTGGGAAATGGAATACAGTGCAAAGCATTTATGTGGGGATTAGGGCCTTGTGCTGATCATTATCAGTGTTTATTTGATTAATGGTGGCTTCGACCTGTGTGACGGTGACCAACCTGAATATGTCGTGCTGTCTTATTCAACATTCAATTATTTAGCCTGCTCTACCCTGTCATATTTCTTCCAGTAGATTCCGGTTTGGCCAGCGCATCTGTTCTAACACCAATGAATGTTATTGTGTTTACACTTTTAGGGGGAATGATCCTTAAAGGAATGAAACAGGGACGCTGGAAGTGTTTACGGATTGGTTTAATGTTCATGATTATCGGAGCAGCCAATTCATGTTTGAATATATGGCGATATAAAAAATAATTTTAGCGGTACGAAAGCCTGGGGATGCTGCTCCTCAGGCTTTTTGTGATCAGAGATTAGAAAGAAATGAAGCAATGAAATTAATTAATACTGCTGTTTCTTAAAATCAGCCTGGTTGCCAGGGTGACCATTTGCGGTGGAAAGTTCTGTTCATCAAATTGTTGGCTTAATAAATTTAAGGCAGCTTCCCCCATTTGTTCTGTGTACACCTGCACTGTACTGAGACTGGGTATGATAAACCGGGAAATGGAGATATCGTTGAAGGCAATCAGACTGACCCGTTGTGGGACATTAATATTTGCTTCTTTTAAAGCACGTAACGCGCCGACAGCCATGCTATCGTTTGCAACAAAGAATGCTTCAGGAAGTTCGTCGCCAAGTTGTGCAATCGCGTTTTTCATCATTGAGTAACCGGATTCGGCGGAGAAGGCGCCGTAAAATAAATAACGCTCGTCAAATAGATTTTCAGTACTTAGGATATTTTTAAATGAGATTAATCGGCGATCATTGACCGTTTCAAGTTGATCGGATGTCTTTTCGACTCCGGAGAGCATCCCAATTTTTGACAGTTGATGTGATCTGAAATGGTTGATTACGGATGCAACAGCGCCTTCGAAATCAGGAACAACACAGTTTACATTCATGCAAAGGGTGTTACAGTCAACAAAAACGATCTTTGCACACAGCTGTGATAATTGCTTGATTTGGACCGTACTGTACTTACCAATGGCAATAATTCCATCAATATCCTTTAAAGCTTTGAAGGAGTCCTCATGGAACAGATTGATGATCTCAAGGCCTAAATCCTGAGCCTTTTTCTCAATCCCCAGTCTTATGGAATAATAGTACACGTCATCCAATTCTTTCTGTCGTGTGTACCATTCGACAATTGCGACCTTAGACAATATTTTTTTCGGCTTGTTACGTAAATGCTTTGAGTAATTTAAAGATGATGCGGCTGCAAAGATTTTGTCTTTTGTTTTTTTGCTGACCGACAAAGTTTCATCAAGATTGAGAACCCTTGAAACAGTCGCTTGCGAAACACCGGCTATTTTTGCGATTTCCTTAATGGTTGCCATTATCGTTCATACCTTCCCGGATAATCAGCTTATAATAGAACTGGTTTGAAAAGTTCGAGTTATCTTCAAAAATTATACCATTTTTAAAGCAGATTATCAGAATTGAGAACGATTTTATAAATGCTTCCAGGCGTTTGTTAACAAATAGTAAGTAATTTTACTGGCTTTTTCAAATGCGTATAAAAGGTTTGGCAAATAGAGTCTATGAATTTTTGCACTAAATGTTGGTAAAAAGTATACAGTAAGGATGGGCCTGCTTTTAAAAGTTAAGTGTGGTTTTTGATCAACTCTCAGATTGTGTCTGGCAGAAAATTTATGTTTGGTTGGAATTGAACATTTGGGATAGAGTCAACATTCTGCAATGTTCAGCGTACGTTCAATTATGGTCATACATAGGGAAGCCTATTATAATAGGGTGTTGAAAGGAGAAGAGTGATGAACGTGTTAAAACATTCGGTATTAATTGGAACTCCGTCATGTATAACAATGGTTAGCGAGGCAGGTGAGATCTCCAATCCCTGAACTCGGCAATAGATATTTTGGTGATGTGTTCGTGGATTGCTCATCTTAATCGCAACAAACCGACATTTTCGTAACCGCTTCAAAATCCGCAGTGAATTATGTGAAACTGAGGTGGAAAGGTATTCATTTCTCCCAGCGAGCGAAATTTCTCGGCGATGAATGGGGACGAGGATATGAGACGATGGGCTTCCATGGAATGATCGAGAACCGCCTGATGCCATGGTACTTTATTGTTTCTGGAAAGGGCAAAAAAATATGGGTATGGAGTCAAGATGCAGCCGTTGGGATGTGCTTCTGGAAATTTGATTCAGCTGGTTTTACGCTATTTTTGGATGTAAGAAATGGTTGAGCGGCGTACGACTAAACAGGAGAAGGTTGAAAACGACAACAATCATGGTTCGCATGTATGAGGAGACGTCTGCTGATAATGCTTGCTATTGACACCAATGCCTCGAAATATAGGCTAGGCATTATCGACTATATCCTGATGAGAGAAAATCGCACGGTTTTCTTTTTCCAGCAACACAAAGTGATGAAAAAGATTACCTTGGATGTACAGTTCATTTGCTGGAGTTAAATGATGCGCATCCATCATATCAAAATGAGTTATTTGATTTCCTGTAAGCAGGAGATACGGGCGAGCGGCCGCTCGGCAGAAAACGAACACTGTTTAAGCATGGATGATACCACTATTCAGTCAAAACAGATCCAGGTGTAAGTCCAAAGGTGCTGGTATTTGCTTGGTAAAAAAAGTTGTTGTGCTGCATGGTGTGAAGAAACATTCGCCTTCCTTGACGATATACGTCCGACCATTGATCCGATAGTAAACGCTGCCATTAAGGATAAAATGAAACATGTTGTACTTTCTGATCAGCGAACCAAAGGATTGTGTTTTTTGAGCAGGATTCATAGCCGCAGGATACCAGAAATAATTCAGTGAAGTAAGTTCCATGCTCTTCGTTATGTGGAACCCTCCTGGGACTGGAAATTTTAAGTAAATGCTTTTCGAAAGACCTTTTTATTTCATTCTATCATAAATTGAGATACCCAGACACAGGGTTCGGGTTAAAATTGAGGTGAAAAAAATGAAGAAGAGCAGCTTCATTCTTGAGAAAATGGGTTTACCCCCTGACTTGATCTGGGGATATGTTGGGTTAATGTTCTTTGTACTGGGAGCTGGTTTGGAGCAAAGTTGGTTTGCCGCTTATTTATCGAGCCAAGGCTTACACGCAAGCCAAATCAGTCTTCTCTTTACAGTCTTCGGTATATCCGCGGCTGTGTCATCATGGGTAACCGGTATCAGTACACAGATTTGGGGGATTAGAAATGTAATGTGGACGGGGCTTATTATTTATCTGATAGCATCCATTCCCTTCTTGCTCATTGCACTACCATCCCGCCAATATGCATGGATTCTCGTAACCTATATGCTAAGAGGGGCGGCTTATCCTCTGTTTGCGTATTCATTTCTGGTTTGGGTTACCTATCGGTCAGAAAAAGCGATTTTAGGGCGGGCTACTTCGTGGTTTTGGACCTTTTTTGGTATGGGTTTCACGATTATCGGGCCCTGGTATTCAGGCTGGATGATCCCTCAGCTAGGCTATTTAGGTGTTCTATGGACTGGTGTGGGATTCACACTAATTGGTGCCGGGTTTTCGCTGATGGTGAACCGTGATCAAGTAAAAGCGCTACGGTCAGAATCAGCATTAGCGGAATTTGTGGATGGCTTCCTGATCAATTTTCAAAGACCCAGACTTGGCATTGCGATCATTGTCAAGACAATTAATGATTTGGGAAAATTCGGCTTTGTCATTTTGATGCCAGTTTATCTAATTCATTACGGATTTTCAACTTCCGAATGGCTAATGATTTGGGGATTCACAAATATTGTGAGTCTGATTTTTAACTATATTTTCGGGTATATCAGTGACAAAATAGGGTGGCGCCAGACAGTGGTCTGGTTCTCAGGTTCATTATGCGGGACGGCGACTTTTCTGATTTATTTTGTTCCGCAATGGTTCGGTCATAATAGCGGAATGCTCTTTGCGGCGCTATCCCTTTATGCGATCGGAATAGGTGCATTCTGTCCGTTATCAGCATTAATTCCATCACTTGCACCGGATAAAAAGGGAGCAGCTGTTTCCGCTTTGAATCTCGGCTCCGGATTAAGTAATTTCGCGGGTCCGCTTGTGGTTAGTCTATGTATAGGACCTTTTGGAGTGAAGGGCGCAATGTTCGCAATCGCCAGTTTGTATCTCTTAGCGAGTGTTTTGACGATTTCCCTTAAAACGCCTGAGGAGCGGGAAATGATAAAAAGTAATAAACGACTTAAAATTGGCCCTCAACATGAAACTTGATCTACTCGGGTAGCGATTTATAGCTAGGTTTAAATAATTGGTCCTGTGTCATTTCCTTTTGGCTTCGTACAATTCCTGTTGTTGACAGAAGGATAGGCTGAAGAAAAAAATGGACGCGAATTTTGCGGATCTTGACAAACGTGCTGTGACACCGTTTCTTCTTATTCCAAACAGGCACGATCAGATGCTGATTCAGCAGAACATTTTGACAGTAATCAAACAGCTGAAAGAAATTTATCCGGAACGTCAATTCAAATTGGGCCATTACGGAGATATATTCGATAAAATTACAGATGATCAGGATCACTTTAATACCGTTCATGGAGAATTACATGACGGAAAATATATGCGTGTGCATAAGACCTGAATTCCCGTGCTTTTATACCAAGGTTCTGATAATTCCTGATATTAAGGCATCTTTGGCAAATAGCAACCAGCATAATTATACCAATGGGAAAAAGACCATTGTATTAAAAATCCTTTTCTGATGCGCCTTTTTGGACTCCTTGGTATAATTTTCCGGGAATGCAGGATAAGAGCATCTATTCTACACAAATGGATATCAAAGCCCTGAACACAGTACTGGAAAACCGAATAACAAATATCTTCGAACGCCTTGCTACACTCGCTTACAGTCTGGGTGTTGATTATCATCATGGACTGATGGAACTGATCTGGAAGGAAATGATGAAGAATCATGCCCACGATAGTATGGGAGGATGTTGTTCTGATAAAGTGAACCGGGAAATAAACGAGGTATGAACAGGTAGATTAAAAAGTAAATCGTTTGATTGATTTTTATAAAAGAAAAATTGTGAATGCGATGCCAGATGCGCCTCATCATGATAAGTGAGAGGAGCCCGTTGAAGCTTTCACTATGACGAAGTGTAAAGATTTTCCTTCATTGACAGCCTGATGGGTAAAACGGTTCCATACCAGTTGATTGGGCAGGAGCTGGTCGATCCTTGATTGACCGGCAAATTGTGCACTACTGGGAATACGATCCCCTTATCAATTCTCACATTGTATTCAATACTGCAGTGCCAGCAACTGGTTTTAGAACCTATAAAAGTGAGGCTTTTAATTATATAAACATAGAGGGGTATATTTATTTGACAAATCTTTTATATCATTACTGTAGTGTAGAAACTTTTGGATTAATTATGAAGAACAAAACATTTAGGTTTTCTAGTCTAGGGGTCGTTGATGATATGGAGGAGTCAATGACTTCTGATTATAAAAATATTGGAAAAATATGTTTTGTGTCCTGTTGGACTGATTTAGTGCAAGAATCTGTAGAAATGTGGAGGACATATACGGGTGGAGTAAATGGTGTTAGGATTGGACTCCCAAGAAATCTTTTTAGCACTGGGTTAAATGAAAAAGAAATATTTAAATTAAGCAGACAGATTGGTGACAAATGTGATGTTTCTATATCCCCGCCCTATCAGCCTGATCTTATACCAATAACTTATACAAAAGATGATTATTTGATTAATCTATCTGTAGTAAAAAAAGACAATGAAGTTTGTAAAAAGTGTGGTAAAGTAACAGCTAATTTTAATATCGATACTAGATATTTAGGGCGTTTCAAAAGAAATTATTGGTCAGGACAATCTGAATGGCGATATAGATTAATAGCGATTCCGCTAGAATACTATCGAAATAGCCAAAGCGGAAAATATTTAAAAGGAAAACCAGAAGAAATGGTAGAACTCATGCAATCAGATTTGATTAAGATGACCTTTAATAATGATTATATAGATTTCCCGTTTAACGAAAATGTTTTTGAGAAAATGGAGATATTATTAAGCCCTTTAAATGCAGAAGAAGATAATGATGTCGTAAAAAGTATTGTAAAAAAATATACAAACCTAACTGATTTTGAATTTAAATCATCTGAATTGAAAATTCGCAAATAAAATATTGTATTCAAAAATAATGGCAGTCGTGTTGGTTTTTATCAGTTGGGGGATTTTGTGCTGGAAAGCTGGGAGGAAAAAACGGCAGGACAGCCAGGCGCGATCAATCACATCGCCCTGGATACCAATGAGATTGAAAAAGCATTTCGTGCCGTAAAAGAATTAAATGTTGAGTTTAAAGATGAGGGCATTCAGGAACTCCCTTATTGGGAACATGGAATCAAGTATTTCAATTTCTTTGGACCTAACCGGGAAATTTTTGAGGTGTGTCAGATTCTTAAATAATTGACAGAGGGACATATATCTACCATTTTTATTAAGAAGAGAGGGGTATGCCCTCTCTTTTTGCGTTGCTAAACGTTATTCGAGCACTCAGGGAGTACAGAATCTTGTCAGAATCCATGCCTGCACCAGGTGCACTGATACCTGAACAGAATTCAACTAATTTCCAGCCTCCCGGGGCCAGTTAAGTGTCAGTATGTGCTGTTTCAGGAGCGCGCAAAAAGATCCCTCCAGGTCAGCAGATTTTTATTTCATCTGCCAACCCAAAAAGGATCATGATGATAACCGCTTACGGCACGCTATTCCTTAGATTTCACAACCCGATATAATCGCCACTTATCATCGTACGCCTTATAGAGTTTGGCGAAGATGGCGCCTTTATAATAGGAGTTCTTATAGCGTTCGTTGACCGCGTTGAGGGTGGCCACGCCTTCAGGCTTAGGAACTAAAATGTAATCAACCTGTTCTCCCGCCGGGTCATTAAGCTTCTTCTTAAAATCCAGGTCGCTGGTGACGATCAATTGTCTGGTTCGATCCATGTTAAGTATGATTTGAAAGCCGTTAAACGAGTCAAGGAGCAGCGTTGCCTTTTTATCTTTTTGCAGGAGCTGGTCGAGATCTTTGGCAATGTGCAGCGATGATCGGTTGCTGAGGTAGGTTGGACTGTTATGATAATGAATCGCCTGGTATTCCTCGGGTGACAGTCGCTCCTGGCTCATCGTGTAGCCGGTGAAGCAGGCCGACCCGCTTAAGATGATCAATGTCAGACAGCAGCCAGGGATGTAGCGGTGGCTGGCCTTCTCTTTGAGCTTATGCAATTCGAACGGGAGCCAGGCAAGAGTGATCACAAATGGGTAGACAAAAAAACGCAGCCAGCCATATGAAGCGCCTTTATATAACATGTAGATCTGCATAACGGGTATAGACAGCAGCAGGATGAGCAGGCAGAGCAATCCGGTACTGAATAGCTTCCGCCTCATGACGCGAATGAGGCAGACGGCGATCAGCGGTAACATAAACGGGAGGCTTCGTTCCACCACGAACAGCAGGGTCTGGGCCGGGTCCCCGATCACGTGGCTGACTGTCGGGTTCTTGCTTAATCCCTCAGACTGTGCCAGGTTGGAGTAGCTGGAACGCAGGAAAAATAAGCCATCTCCCATGATGGCTCCATTCAGTGCAATCCAGATCACGCCGGTGTAAATCGCCGGCAGAAGGGCGATCCATTCGCCGGCTTCCCATTTATGGTAGGTGCCGGTCAGGCCATATGGCCGGATTGCCGCTTCTTGACGCCTGCTCCACATCATCACCGTGAGCGAAAGGGCCAGAGCCGCTCCAAACAGCACCGATTCATAGCGGGTGAGAAAGGCCAGAGCGAGTGCAAACCCCATCGTAATCAGAGGAGAGACGCCGCGCCGGTCATCCATCCAGTCGGTAAAAGCCGTGACGCACAGGATGATGAAAAAGATGAAGATCATCTCACTCATGCCATTGGAGCCGTAAAGAAACATGAAGGGATTGAACGAAAACAGAAAAACAAACGCGCAGCTGAACAGCAGCGGCTGTTTTCTTCTTAATAAAGATTTCAGGAGCAGCATGGCTGTGCATGATGCAAAAACGGATGTCAGTAAGATCCCGGCAATGCCCTCTGAAGCGATGATTTTGACCCACGGCGTTACAAGCAGCAACGGAATCATGAGCAGGCTGGGCAGGGGATTCCAGACGAAGCCGATCGCCCCGAGATGAGGATCCCGGCTGAATAAAACGTAATAAGCATTGGCCACGCGGCTGATCGCGTCACCCGGGATAAAATGATTCCAATGCGTCATCCAGATGCCGAATGCTGATTCAAGACAGAAAATAACGAAACCGACGAGGTAAGGCATTTTCTTATTTAGGGACATGGTGGGTCACCGTCTCGATCGTTTTCGCGGGTTCAGGCGTTTGATGGCGGGCAAAGGTCCATCGGTCATGCAGGATATAGTTCCAGATGACGCCGGCAACAATACTGAGAAATCCACTCAACATCGGCCGGATATGAACGATGTAAAACAGAAAGGACAGGAAAGCGCTGGAAAGGCACAGCCCGCAGATGGATATCGCGGCATAACGGAGGAACTGAACCATCTGCCGGCTGGCCTGATGGCTCGTCCGCGACTTCCAGGTTAACGCGCTGTTTAGCAGATAATTTGAGATCAGGCTGACCAGTGACGAGAGGAGGAAGGCGAAGAACACCGTGCTGCCTGCGACCAGCATCCATTTGTATATCGCCAGATTCACGAGGACGCCGCTCAGGCCGACCCCGCAGAAAGCAAAAAGCCGGCGGTCTTCCTCGCTGATCATCACTAAGCGTCCAAGATGTATTAAATAGCGGATTTGTTCGCTGCTGCTCATCTTAGAGCTGCCCAGATCCCTGGCGTGGAAGTGATAGGGCACCTCGGCGACTGAGGTAATGTTGGCGCGGACAACCAGTTCGATCATGATTTTCCAGCCGATCGGGTGATAGATCTGCTCATGAACGGCCGACTTCCTTACGGCGAAGAATCCACTGGTTGGATCCGTGATTTTACGCAGCCTTTTTAAGGCCAGGCGGGCGAAGATGCGTGCGGTCCAGGAGACACATTTTCGATAGACATTCAGCCCGCCGTCGCTTCCTCCCGGAACAAAGCGGGACGGGATCACCATTTGATAACCTTCGTTCAGCTTGTCGAGGATAGCCGGGATCAGTTCGGGCGGATGCTGAAGATCAGCATCCATGACGATCAGAATGGTCCCCGCTGCATGCCGGAGCCCGTCGGTAACCGCGGTTGCGAGTCCCCGCCGGCTCGTGCGATGAAGGAAATGGACGCGGGCTTCGCACAGGCTGAGCTGCCGGAGGACGGCCGGCGTGTGATCGGTACTGTCGTCCACGAACAGGATTTCAAAGGTCTTGCCGGTCTGCTGCAGGACTTGTATAAGCCGACTGCTGATTAACCGGACATTATCAGCTTCATTAAATGTCGGGATGATGACACTGATGTCCATCTCACTTTATCCCCTTTCGGATACCCGGGTACTTTTTGTCGTATCAAAACGCTCCTGATCGAATCCGTGCTCTGTCTTCTCCCAATAAAAAGGCTTCCGGATCAGCTGCCACAGGGCCTTAAAGGATGCAATGCTCATCATCGCCCAGTAGAAAGGGGTCAGGAGCCCGTAGCGTACCAGACTGTAAGACAGCCAGGTTTCATTTTTTCGATGCAAGTCCTGTACGACCCAGTACGTACCGGCAAGGTTGGTATAGATGAAGAGAAAATTGCCGAGAAGCAGCTGGGCAGCTGCCAGATAATAGATGAAGCCGGGAAAGAATGCGGCGATCCATCCGGCGTGCGTCGCATGCCAGAGGAGAAGCAGGGACCAGAAAACAGGATTGAGCAAGGGAAGCAAGGGAGAGGAAAGCAGCATAAATTGAGCCCCCCAGAAGCCTTTGATCCCCAGTTCATGGTGCAGTCTGATCGGGTGACGCATATGGACAAGCCAGGTCTGCATATAGCCTTTAATCCAGCGTGAACGCTGGTTAATCCAGTTTCGAAACTGACTGTTGGCCTCTTCCAGGGTGCGCGAGTCCAGCACCTTCGTGATATAGTTTTCTTTATACAGACGGATGCCGAGATCTGCGTCTTCCGTCACGTTGTAAGGATCCCAGGCACCGAGTTTCCTCAGAACGTCTGTTTTGAAGTGGTTAGATGTTCCGCCAAGCGGAATGGGTATATTCAGCTGCATAATGCCGGGAAGCAGCAGTTCAAACCAGTGGCTGTATTCCTGAGTGAAAAATCGGGTCAACAGGTTCTGCTGACTGTTAAAGTAATTGAGCTTGGCCTGAATGCAGGCCGTGTTGTCCGGGCTCTGTCTGAAGGCCAGACAGGCTTTTTTTAACTGATCCGGGTCGGGACGATCCTCAGCATCATAGATCACGATGTATTCTCCCCGGGCACGAATGAGTCCGTAGTTGCAGGCTTTTGGTTTCGTCTTCGGCTGACCGTCCGGAATCACGATCATCTGAAAACAGCCGGGTAAATGCAGGGATTGAATCACGCGCTGCGCCTCAACATCGTCCTGTTCAATCAGCAGGCGAATATCCAGCTTGTTTCTCGGATAGTCCAGCCGGTTCAGGTTACGGACGAGCTGCGGGATGACTTTACTTTCCTTATACATGGGAACGAGAATGGAGTAGACAGGCAGCGTCCGTTCATCCATGCTCTGCACGTCCTGATCGCTGAAACGGATTTGCGCCTTTACCTTTGTCCCATGCAGAATCATGACAAATTTCATCACGGTCATCGCTACATAAATGAGCTGAATGATGACATTGAGCAGCACGAGCGTATAAAACCAGTTCCACACCATCGAGCCTGCAATCATGACCCCGATGACCATCATCCAGATGATCTGTACCGGGAAAAGGTTTGACTGGCGGAGTTCTCCGGTTGCTCTGTCCTCAGCTTTTCCGTACTTTCACGCAGCCAGTCTGACGCGTACGCAAGGGTCCAAAGGCGTTCCATCTCCTGCGAAGAAGCCAGCACCTGGGTAACAGGAGACGCAACGATCCGGCCAAGTTCGTGAATCTGAGTCGCACTGAGCGCATTTTCCGCAGCAACCACGCATTGACCGGCGGATTGCCTGATGACAATGGCTTTGAATTTTCTGGCTGCCTTTTCCGGCAGTTTGCTTCGAATGACCTCCTGTCTGTCATAGCCCGTCAGCCTTTTCATGTGGCCCTGAACAGCGAGCGCATCCGCCAGCTGAGCCGGCGAAATGAGATTCATGGAAAGAAGCATATCGCCCAGCATGCCGCCGGCCGACTCCTGTCTGGTCAGAGCCCGATCGAGATCTTTGCGTTTCACGTGGCCGGATTGGACGAGCAGTTCTCCAATTAAAGGACGCCGTCCAGACTGATCGATAACGCTTTGCAGCCGGTCGCGGCCAACATAGCCCAGTCGTACCAAAATCTCGCCGAGTTTTCCGCCGCTCCTTTTTTGTTCCCTCAAACTATTCATCAGCTGCCTGGCTGTAATCATTCCAAGCAGAAGCAGGTGTTCGCCCATGCGCGGACAGGGATCCATACGGGTGTGCAGCTGCTCCTTGATCAGCATTTGCTTTTGCGGGTCTTGATGTAACGCCTGTTCGATCCGGAGATAGGCCGCTTCAATGGCCTCCTGCAATTCTTGCAGATGTTGATCCAGACGTTGTGTTTCATCCAGGGCGCGGCGTTTCAATTGCCGGATTTGTCTCGCTTTGGTGACGATGGCTTCCTGCAACTGGCCAATCTGATCGGCTTTTCTTCTGAACAGGCTCATTGCGGTTTGCTCATGGAAAGACGTCTGATGGTCCGTTCGAGCTGGTGGACATGTCCCTGAACGGTCATCAGTTGTCTACGTTCTTTCTCATAGTGAGCCTTTCGAATGTTTTGTTCTTTAAGCAATGCGGCCAGTTCAAGATCCAGTTTCTTTTTTTCTTCTTTGAGATCAGCGATGATTTTCCGTTTTGAAGGTTTCATAAGTCTTTTGAACAATGGCGTCTCCCCTTCCGATAGATGTTTGCAACTCTTTTCCGCATTGCAGGTCCATTCTGGTGATTTGTCAGTCTGACACATGAGACTCGTCAGGGACAGGCCACCTTTTTAATCCGCGAAATTCGAACGAATGACCGCTTCGGTATTTTTTCTGACAAAGCTGAACGGGCGCGTTCCGTTGATCAATTCCTGCTCCGGATCCTGATAGACATCCAGCGCCCAGTAATAGAGCCCGTTGACCTGTGCTTTCTTTGCGGCCTGATACATCGCCTGAAACCAGCGAGCCTGGACGGTTTCATTTACAGGCGCCTTACTGTTCCAGACATAGGGCTTAGGGTACATGCCGGATTGCGCGGCGATCCCCGCTTCCTGGATCGTTAATCGTCCGCGCGCCGTGACGGGCAGCTGAGTCAGCCATTGATATAAAGCCTGCGTCAGCTGGGGGACGGTGGCCCGGTCACTCAAGTGTATTTTGGGGTAGGCATCGATGCCGGGTTCAAATGAAAGGTCGGCGTAGCTGTCCCAATTCGCCGCATAGCTGAGTTTTCCATCAAAACCGGCTGCTCTGATCCGCGTCTTAAGCGTCCTCCATTCGCTTTTTTGCGATTGAAGCGAGACAAGCTCTGTACCTGCAACGAATTCTTCAACCTCCAGTTGTGCTGCAAGCGCCGCATACGTGCTCAGGAGCGCACCGTAGGATTGAAACCAGCGTGCGTTATTTTCCGGCCGGATCGATCCACGCCAGGCAAGCGGCTCCTCGCTTACTATATTGGATTCATCCAGAATCGGACGCAGCAGGACGCGCAGCTGGCGCTTTTTGGCTTCAAGAATGGCGTTCTTCAGCAGACCCCGGCCAGGCGTTGCCGGACCGACATAGACGCGGGTCGGGGTAGCGCCATCCGTATAAATCGGGAAGCTGACTCCGACACTGTTTGCTCCGAGCTTCACCACATAGTCAAGATTTTGTCTGATGCGTTCCCTGATGAAGGCGTCACCGGCCTTGTCAGCGTGAAGATAAATCTGCACGCCCTTCTGGAACATGCCTTCTTTCCATGGATTCTCGACAACGGCTGCAGGAGGTGCTTTCACCGGCTTTTCATGCGTGTCAGATCCCCTTTCTGTCGGTTGATGCGACGGGCTGCAGCCACTGAGCAGTACGGTGACTGACAAAATAATCGTCACGAAGATTTTCTGCATGTCCTGAACCATCCCTGGCCGATTTTTTGAAGCATCATTTCGTGCGTGAGTCATTAAGACTAGATCTATCTGATGCTTGGAAAGCAGAGATTATGCCTGAAAAATCTCAAAGGGAGTGATTTAAGGAGGAAGGTGTGGGACAGACCGGGCAGAGGTGGTGGGGTTGGTGAGTTTTAGAACTCACTGATTATTGGCAGTTACGGTTCTATCGTAGATTATCGGGGAAATTTACCCCAATATGAAAAATACTTAGGGAGGTGACCTGGGATCCGCTCTTATCGGTTGGGAGATCCGGTTAAGCGCCTGATCAGATGAATAGACGGAAAAATTCCGCTTACTCAAGGAATAAATTTAACAATAGTTAAAATAGACGGAGAGATTCCGCCTATTGACTCAGAAGACGGGAAAATGGAGCTTTTTGCCGGGCATAACCGGAAAAACTCCGCTTATATACCGCCTCGAAAAGCGTTCCGTTCTCCCCTAATCGGAAAATCTCCGCTTATTTTACTTTTTGCTCTAAGGGCAAAACGTCTTATATACAAGAAAGCGGTATGAAAGCCCTTGCAATATGGGGCGATTTGGTATAGCAGGATGTCGCCTATAACAATAGGGGTAACATCTATTGTTTCTATATGGAAACCGGTGAAAGACGGGAGGTCTGTGGCGGCTTTGAAAAGGATCACAATACGCTGAAGAAGATTTGCCCGGCCAGGAAGGTAAACCTTGACAATCTGGAAAAGTTGTGCCGCTTAGATTGTCGTGATGAAAAAAAGCAACATCGCAAAAAACTCTTTTCAGATATGAATTGCCCCAATGATTTTAGTATACTGGATTTAAGGACCTGAATACATCTTCATATCAAATGGCTCAAAATATTGACAGTAGCTGAATTGAAGGCGCTTCTGATATGACGATGGCCGTATCCTGGTTATTGCGTCTGTTACTTGTTTTACAGGCGGCTATTTCCAGAATCCTGTTTGTATGGTACGTAATGATAAGCTGCAGGAATTCCTGGTTATTGATTGATCTATGTTGCGTTAAATGTAAGTATCTTACATGAAACTTGAAAAGGGGTGGATTACATGGTCAGTCAAGGTTCTCACATCATTGAAATTGATGGCGGTTTTCATGTTTGGACGCGTAAAGCAGGCGACAGTCCGATTAAGGTGTTGCTGCTGCATGGCGGTCCCGGGATGACACACGAATATCTGGAGCCGTTTGAGGACGCGCTGCCTCCGAAAGGGGTCGAAATCTATTTTTATGATTAGCCGAGAACACTCGTGACTTCAGTCATGAGATGAATCGGCGTATCTTTTCAATACTGTAATCACTAAATTGTTAAATGATCTGTTTTGTTCTTTGGCTATTTGTTCCAACTCTTTCTTTAAGTCTTTCTCAATGGTCAATAGTGTTCTTGTTTTGTTACTTGCTATCGTACCCATATCATTTCACCTCGTGATTATAATAACATTTAATCATAATGTTTACAAGACAATAACATCATGATATATTATAGTTAAAGAAAAGGTCAAGTCTTTTTTTATGTGTAAATTATCTCAGCCAGGATAGGGTTGATTATCCTGGATAAATGGCTGTCACTTTACTGGAATTAGCCACTTTGGGTTGTTTCGCTTTCCAGTCAAAATAGTCATCCATTCTCAGGTAGCGCCGGCCGTTCGACCACTTTTCGTCCTGCTCCATGAGAACAGAACCCATGAGGCGGATGATTGACTCGCGGTTAGGAAAAATACGAATGACCTGCTCCCGACGGCGAAATTCTTCATTGAGGCGCTCCATACCGTTTGTCGTTCGCAGGCGGCGACGATACGGCTCCGGAAGTGAAAGGACTGCAGTGACATCATCAAAAGCCTCCTCCACCATTTCAGTCACTTTAGACGCTTTCTCCTGATAAGTATCCAGAAAAGACTGAAGGAGCGTACGAGCGGTTTCGATGTCTGGGGCGTGCAGAATCGCTTTTACCTGTTCAGCTCCTTCTCGCTGTAAATCATCTGGGAACCGATCGTTTACGTTGCGCAGAAAGTGAGCCTGGCACCGTTGCCATGTGGCTCCCTGAAACGCTTTTTGAACGGCACCGACGAGACCCCCATGATCATCACTGACAATCACATCGACGCCCTTCAGACCACGAGACTTCAGCCAATCGAAATAGTTCTTCCACGCCTCCGTGCTTTCGCTGTCATCGACTTTCAGACCCAGAATCATGCGATACCCTTTCTCGTTGACGCCATAACTAATCAATACACCACGAGAACGAACACGGCCATTTTCACGCACCTTTGTATAAATCGCATCAACAAACAGAAACGGATAGCTGCCCTCCAGAGGGCGGTCATTCCAGCCATGGACCAGTGGATCCAGATGTCCGCAAAGATCCGATACGGTCGACTTCGAGAAGTCTGTGCCGCAAAGCTCTTCAGTGATGTGACTGACACGGCGTGTTGAAACCCCATTGATGACCATTTCCATCAAAGACAAAACGAGCGCTTGTTCACTGCGCTGATAGCGTTTAAAGAGATCGGTTGAAAAATGACCGTTGCGTAGTCGAGGAACGTTCAGCGAAAGCTTGCCCACACGGGTCGTTAGTTGGTGGGGATAGGAGCCGTTTCGGTAATCGGTCCGGGCCTCACTACGTTCATAT
This sequence comes from Sporolactobacillus sp. Y61, assembly GCF_040529185.1. Taxonomy (NCBI): domain Bacteria; kingdom Bacillati; phylum Bacillota; class Bacilli; order Caryophanales; family Sporolactobacillaceae; genus Sporolactobacillus; species Sporolactobacillus sp. Y61. The sequence goes on from NZ_CP159510.1 coordinate 1,181,069, forward strand.
TTTTCGGCTTTCAGTTGCTCACTGGCCTGCGCCTGAAGTACTTGATCTAAAATCGCCTCCAAAAGGGCATTCATGCCAGATTCTTTTGAATCGCCAAGAAATAATTGATGCAAAAGTTGTTCATCTAGAGTAATCTGTAGTTGAGCCATCCCTGAATCTCTCCTTTAGAATTTGGTTTTTGGTTAACTCTATTCTAACTGAGATGATGGGCTCCGGCTCATTTTCTATGAAAAAAATGACAGAGACGAGAGAGAAATGAAATCCCGCTGTTTTTCTGGAGGGGCTGGCCAGCCCCTCCAGAAAAACAGATTCCCTGCTCACCATTTTCTCATATTCAGAAACCCTTTTTACACAATTATACGGACTCAACTAAAGAAAAGAGGTGAAACAACAATGGTATTAAAAGGTTTAAAGTTAAGAATATATCCTAACAAAGAACAAAAACTTAAAATTAAATTAAACTTTGGCTATAACCGTTTTGTGTGGAATCAGATGTTAAACATGATGATTGAACGATACCGCAACAATCCCGACTCTTCTTTTCTTAACGCTTTTGCATTGAATAACATGCTTAAAGCCTTGAAGATTGAGTATCCATGGTTAAATGATGCTGAGAGTACCAGTTTACAATGTACGAATCATGATCTGGTGGAAGCATATAAAAAGTTTTTCAAAGAACATACCGGTTTTCCAAAGTTTAAATCAAAGAAATATCCGAAACAAAGTTATCAATCAAAATGTGTAGGTAAAAACATGAAACAAGTTAATAAACATCATGTTAAATTACCGAAATTAGGAATTATGAGATTCAAAGCAGGAATTAAAATTCCTGAAAAAATTAAATCAGTAACTGTTCGTCTATCACCAACAGGAAAATATTATGCTGTGCTGCTTGTTGAATATGAAAACCAAACATTCAACAAAACAGGAAGGCAATTAGGTATTGACCTGGGTGTTGCCGATTTAGTCATTGGATCGGATGGTATTAAGTTCCCTACCATTCGTTTTGACAAAATCTTAGCCAGGAAGAAACATTACTGGGAGAAACGGTTAGCTAGACGTAGATTGCAAGCTCAGAAAGAAATCGCATGGGATAAGCATAATAAGGTACTTAATCCCAGATGCCTTGATGACTTTAAAAATTATAAAAAAGCCAAATTAATGGTTGCTGAATACAATGAGAAAATGACTAATCAACGCAATGACTATCTCCATAAAATTACAATGCAATTAGTTAAAGATAATGATGTCATTGTCATAGAAGATTTGAAAGCAAAAAATCTTCTACGCAATCACAAATTATCCAGAGCAATTGTTGATCAATCCTGGCGGGAAATTAGACGGATGCTTGAATACAAATGTGCATGGTATGGTAAAACATTAGTCATTGTCAATCCCTATAAGACATCACAAATATGCTCGGAATGTGGTTATGATGACGGAAAGCATATGTTAGACATAAGGGACTGGACATGCCCTGGCTGTGGGCATCATCACGATAGAGATATTAACGCAGCAAAGAATATTCTTCGGCTCGGGACGAGCCTTGGTAAAAGAGTTGTGACCTCTGCCTGAACGTTAGGTAAGTGTGCAATGTTCCCAGAAGCACACGACTTGAGTCGTGTGAGGTTCACTCCTGAAGTGTTCATCACATAGCCTGTAGTGGATGGAAGGGCTCTGAATTTGAATGGAAGAATTTCTGATTTTCAGAGGTATTAAACCGATGGGATTCCGTGTCAGAAAGCATTGTTAATCTGCACAGAAAATAGCGGCGTATGTGATATATATTGACAGGCTATGTGTTATCATTTAATATATTATATATTGATCAATATTTATAAATTTTCAGACATAATGTGTTTCTTCTCAATACCTCCAGATCATAAAAGGTAAGCGAGCTTTTGACTTTTCAGCAACTTCTTTCAGCCGGTAATTTCTGAATATAGGTTCTATTGTCAATTTATATATAAAACAAAATAATATCAGGGGGGAAAACGGCTTTTATGAGGAAGAAAAATACGCTGTTCACACTGGTTGCGGGAATGTTTCTAATTCTGGGATTCGTTCTGGCAGGATGTTCGTCATCGGACACCAATAATTCCAAAGGCGGAGGCGGAAGCAGCAAAGGAAAGATCCTGGCGGCTGTTAAGGATAGAGGAAAAGTCGTTGTGGGTGTCAATAACGCGCTTCCCGGTTTTGGTTACGTGAATGAAGAAGGAAAATATGAAGGATTTGACGTAGACTTCGGGAAAGCACTTGCAGCAGCAATATTCGATGACCCGGACGCCATTGAATTCCGTCCGCTCTCCGCAGATGAGCGGTTTACCGCGTTGCAGTCCGGAGATATTGATGTGCTGATTCGAAATACAACCTGGACAACGAGCCGTGATACGGACAATGGTGCCAATTTTGGTCCCGTTACATTCTATGATGGGCAGGGCATCATGGTGCCTAAAAAAAGCGGGATCAAAAGCCTTAAAGATCTGGAGGGCGCCCGGATTGGTGTCCAGACCGGTACCACAACTGAACTGAATCTTGCTGACCAGTTCCGGAAACTGGGCATTAAGTACGAACCGGTTGTCTTTAACGATGCCGACTCCCTCGTGACTGCCTATGAGAAGGGCAGTGTCGATGCCTGGACGACCGACAAATCCGGGCTCGTATCCAGACAGTCCACACTGTCGGATCCGAATGAACACGTGATTCTTGATGCAACACTTTCTAAAGAACCGCTTGGTCCGTCGGTTGCTCAGGGCGATGATCAGTGGTACGACATCGTAACGTGGGTGACTTATGCGACGATGGAAGCTGAAGAACTGGGCATTAATTCGAAGAACGTCGATGATTTCAAGGGCAGCAAGGATCCGGTTGTCCGCCGCTTGCTCGGTGCTGAAGGCGGTCTCGGCAAGATGCTGGGACTTACCGATGATTTTGCCTATCGGGTGATCAAGCACGTCGGCAACTACTCAGAAATTTATAATCGTAATCTTGGACCTGATACCGTATTCCATCTGGAGAGAGGTCAGAACGAGAGCTGGACAAATGGCGGGCTACTCTATTCGCCTCCTTTCCGGTAATGCTGCCAGAACTCTCGATAGAAAGGAGGACCTGCCGTTTTCGTCAACATCACGGCCAGGTCCTTTCCTTTATTTCAGAAAACAGGTGGAATGATTAAAGATCACGCCTGTCAGAAGTCTCAGATGAGTCAGAGAGGTGATTGAAATTGGCGAAGAAAGCAAAGGTGGAGACGTCGACTCCCTTCTGGAGAGATAATCGAATCATTCCAATTTTACTGCAGACTGGCTTTGCCGTGGCTGTTGTTCTTGCGGCCTGGTATTTAATCAGTAATGCAATCAGTGGACTCAGGGCACAGGGGCTTAATCTCGGGCTTGGTTTCCTTCAGAATGCAGCATCCTTCACCATTGAAGAATCAATGATAGATTTTCAGCCTACGGATACATACTTGCGCGCCATTCTGGTCGGGATCTTAAATACACTTAAAGTTGCTGTGATTGGCATTGCTCTGACCACGATCCTTGGCGTGCTGATCGGTATCGGACGGCTGTCGGACAACTGGCTGGTGAGAAAAATCTGCGGTATGTATGTTGAAATCATCCGCAACACCCCGCTGCTTGTCCAAATGGTGATCTGGTATTTTGCCGTTTTCCTGCAGTTGCCGAAAATCGAAAACAGCATGCATATCGGACCGGTCTACCTGAATAACAGAGGAGCCGCCATTCCCTGGTTCCAACCGCATTCGGGAACTCTGGTCTGGATGATTTTTCTTGTGGCAGGCATCATCGCAGCCTTATTCCTCTGGAAGTTTCTTCTGCGCGCGCAGGAACGCGTTGGAAAAAGAAAATATCCGCTGCTCTGGGCTATGGGATCCTTGCTTGTTGCTGTGCTGATCCCTCTCCTTCTGACGCAGAGCGGCCCGTTCACGGTTGACAATCCGGAGATGGGCAAGTTCAATTTTGAGGGCGGATATCTTGTCTCTGCAAACTTTATGGCGGTCCTGATCGCGCTCGTTGTCTATACAGCATCCTATATCGCAGAAATCGTCCGGGCCGGCATTCAGTCCGTTTCAGCGGGCCAGCGGGAAGCAGCAAGGGCTCTTGGATTGAAGAGCTCGACGACGATGCGGCTTGTTGTGCTGCCGCAGGCTTTCCGTGTGATTGTGCCACCGATGACCAATCAATATCTGAATCTGACGAAAAATTCGAGTCTGGCCATCGCCGTCGGATATCGTGATATTGTGTCCATTGCCAATCCGATCATGAGCCAGACCGGACATGTTGTTGAGATGATCACAATTATGATCCTTGTCTACTTAATTATCAGCATCATTACATCGATACTGATGAACCTGTTTAATAAAAAAACGCAGATCGTTGAGAGGTGAGACGGATATGGAGACCCCATTTAGCAAAAGCGGGAACACGCAGGAAGATCTGCCGCCGAAAACAAAACCGGGTATTGGCGGCTGGCTGAAAAAAAATCTGTTCAGCAGCTGGTACAATACTTTACTCACAATTCTGTTTGCTGTTCTGCTGTATTTCATTGGAAAAGGGACATTCGGCTGGTTCATTGACCATGCAGAGTGGGCGGTCATCCGTAATAATTATAAATTATTCATGGCCGGGCAGTATCCGCCTGACCAAATCTGGAGACTGTGGACCTGTCTTGGCATCATATCTGCTCTGTTCGGCATTTCCGCAGGCGTCTGGAAGGGTACCGCACGGCATCTGGCAGTCGTGTTCTGCCTGATCTGCCTGCTGCATCTGTTGATGCCTTTTATCTCGGCATCTTCAAAAATAGCGCTCGCTGTGCTGATTGCAGTGACTGTTGTCGGTTACTTTGCCGGTCCACTGGTACCGAAGGGCAGGGCTGTGGCTATTGCCGGATGGCTGTTATCTTTTCCGGTCAGCGTTTTCCTGATTGATGGCTTTGGTGTGCTGACACCGGTCGGGACGAATCTATGGGGCGGCCTGCTCCTGACCATACTCCTGTCGATTGTCGCCATCGTGTTTGCTTTCCCAATCGGTATACTTGCTGCGCTTGGCAGAACGAGCAGACTTCCAGTCATTAAATATTTCTGTATTATTTATATCGAAGCCGTCCGCGGGGTGCCGCTGATTACCGTTTTCTTTATGGCTTCACTCGTCATCCCGCTGTTCCTGCCTGAGGGGCTGAATATCGATGCCGTGATACGGGCGATGATCGGAGCGACTCTGTTTACTGCTGCCTACATGGCTGAATATGTCCGCGGTGGTCTCCAGGCCATTCCGAAAGGGCAGCGTGAGGCAGCTAAGGCTATCGGACTCAACCCGGTACAAACCAATTTATTAATCATTCTACCTCAGGCGCTGCGGACCATCATTCCTGCGCTTGTCGGACAGAGCATCTCACTGTTCAAAGATACATCACTGGTATCGATCGTCGGCCTCGTCGATCTGCTGGGCATTGCTCAGACGGTACGCTCAAATCCGTCATACCTCGGGCATGCGATGGAAGTATTCCTTTTCGTTGCACTTGTCTACTGGGTCATTGCCTCAGCGATGTCTTACACAAGCCGTCGTCTGGAACGAACACTGGGCGTTGGCAAACGATGATCATGACAAATCCTATAGAATCCAGGAGTCATTACAGGTATCCGGATCCAACCGGGAATTCTTCTGGATTGAGCGCTTACTACTAATATACGAGGAGGAAGAATGATGGGACAGAATAGCCCTCAGCCGTCAGCCGATAATGAAAAAAATCAGATATTGATCGAATGCAAAAAGATAAATAAATGGTATGGCAAGCATCATGTGCTCAAAGATGTATCCCTGAACGTACACAAAGGCGAAGTACTCGTTATCCTCGGGCCTTCCGGTTCCGGAAAATCAACGTTTATCCGAACGATTAATGGCCTGGAAGAAATTCAGCAGGGAGACATCACAATTAACGGGATCGGCCTGTCCCATGATGTCCGGGATATCGAAGCGATACGCAAAGAAACCGGCATGGTGTTCCAGCAATTCAATCTGTTCCCGCATATGACCATTCTCAAAAATATCACGCTCGCTCCGATCTGGGTGAAAAAGAAGCCAAAAGCGGAGGCGGAGAAACTGGCCAGAGAACTGCTGGAACGTGTCGGCATTCCGGAACAGGCCGGTAAGTATCCAGGGCAGCTCTCCGGCGGGCAGCAGCAGCGTGTCGCCATCGCCAGGGCGCTTGCCATGCAGCCGCAAATCATGCTGTTTGACGAACCCACCTCTGCTCTTGACCCGGAAATGATTAAAGAAGTTCTGGATGTCATGAAGGAGCTCGCTGAAAGTGGCATGACGATGATTGTCGTGACCCACGAAATGGGCTTCGCCCGCGAGGTGGCCGACCGAATCGTGTTCTTCGATAACGGTGAGATTATCGAAACCGGAAAACCGGAGACCCTTTTTGATCATCCGGAACACGAACGGACCAAACTGTTTTTATCGAGAATTCTATAAGCCTGTCCGAATGTGATCGGTGACAGGCAGGAACAGTGGCAGCCAATGTTCCTGCCTGCTGCTCTTTGTTTATTGGTTCAGACATCTGTCAGGAGCGAGCTTATGGGCGTATTCAGTTTTCTTTTTTTCTCATTGTTCATTTGTTGTTAACCGTACAGCCTGTTTAAATGAGCGATTTCAGACTGCACGTTTCCCGGCAAGAGCGGAGCATTGTCATCGGGGACGAACCGCTGCATTCGTGTTAAATAGATAACCAAAAGCCAACCATCAGAAAGAAAGGTTCCTGGCATGCCGGATTTTCATCACAACTGGCCGTATGAATGCGTCATGGATGATATTTATTTTGCGGAGTGCCCGTCAGAGCCTTTATCCCAAAGCACTTAACAAACGTATAACAAACAAACCCCACGTCAAATAGCAAAATACCAATCATTTGAATGTGGGAGCAGTTCCGAGCTGGCAGAATAATTTGAACTATTGAATATAAGGATTATTTGGATCGTACGGATCATCGTTTTTGATATAATAAGCGATAAATGTAAATGCCATATCCAGTGATCGAACAGTGTAATTCTCTCTTCTCAGTCTTCGATCATTTGGACAATAATGGCAATGATGGGGTTCGGTTTTTGTCTTTAGTGAAGGGGCAGTACCAGGAGCATCATGCGGCTCGTTTCCCCAACTAATAATGTGACTTAGCTGGATACCTTTTATCGGATAAAAACATTTCCATTCATAATTATACCCTTTGACCAATCCTTGACCATCATATCTTTCTACAAAATGCATTCCGGTTATTCCATAATTATGATGCTTTTTTAATGGGATCCATCCTTCAATTTCTCTTGTTGAATTTTTAAATACTAGTGTATGGCATTGTGGATATTGAGGATATTCTTGAAATAGATCACTATATTTTTGGGTTATATTATATATGTTTGCTGGACTTAGTAAAGAAGGCGCTTCATGAGTATTCATTTCTCTTTAGTTTCCTTTAGAATCTCTGATCGTTCTTCTTCCAGGTCTCGCCAATGCCAATAGTCAGTGGTATCGTCCATTTCGTCACCATTATAACCCTTAAAAGCTTCTGAAAAATGCTCACAACTATATTTGGCTTGCAACTTTTTTATCTCTTCATTGATCTCAATTAATCGATCATGAGGAGACTGAGAAATAGATTTCTTTTTTTGATAGATCATTTGCATCTTAAGACTATATGCAGGATTGTTCCAGAGCTCGACAGCAAATTTAGGAACTTTTTTATGCTGCGCTGTATGCGCTGTTTCTAAACCGTTTCGGACATATTTATTGAATGTTACTCTTGATATATTTAACTGGTCTGCAGTCTCTTTTGGTGTCAGAAGATAATCCTCTTTGTATTCAAAAATGATATGCTTTCCACCGAATTCTAAAAACAAAAATTCTAAGTCAATCTTTAGTTTACCAAACTCCAAATCAGAGACATCTGGATGAGATATAGCAAAACGATTTACCCAGTCGATGAGCATATCAAGCTTTTGTACTTGCATGGTATAACGATAATTTTTAAACGAATCGATCATTTCCTGGGTATCTACGTTAATACTTAAAATTTTATTACTAAATATATGTTGGAATTTAAGAATGAGTGTAGAAAATACGCCTTCCAGGCCTTCGTATACAGCGTCAGCCTCTCGATGATCGATACCGTGTTTGATTTCTTCTTTGGTTTTATCCAAAATAGCTGATGGCATTTTTATCATCTCCTTTACCTCCATTTTATGCTTAGTTAACGATTTGTCAATATCGTTAACCAGTGTATTCATTTAAATATTTTTTATACATGAGGCTAACTTGAGTCTAGAAAATGTTGTTAAGATGTGAGAAAATAGACCTTAATGCTGAACAAGTGGAGATGACGATACAGCCGCTAATCTCATTTCATAACAATTAAAGGCAGAAGTCGAATATTATGAGCAAATTAAACGTGGGTCGTTTTTTAATCTAGTATATAAATTCACCGATATTGGTAAGACATTAATCGCATATAGAATTTATTTGAATTTCCCACAAGTCGAATTAGCTAATCGGCTAAAGGTAAGTGAAGCTCAAATTTCCAGAGATACTACGGTGCATACTGAAAAAATTGAAAATGTTATGAGAGCTATGGAAATGAAGGTTACGATAAATATAGAAATTACAGATGAATTAGGGGCATAGTTGCTGGCAACTCAATCCATTGGTTCACGGTAACCATGCAGGACATATATCGTGTAATCTCATTTACAGATATATGTCCTTCTTTTTCTTTAGAAATGAGGGACTTAGATTTTACCCTGTTCTTCTCATAGGTGACAAAATATCGATAATAGTTTTGCGAGGTCAGGTCACTGTCCGGTTGAAGAACTGATCCGACAGTGATGTGAAGCCAGTGAGCGTATTTTTTATGAACTACTGATCGGGCCCGGTTCCAAAGACCTATTATATTCTGTCTGATTTTGTTGCATATTATTTTTTTGACAGTATATTTTTGAACAAATTGTGTCTTTTGACTGTGTCCGTTTTTCATGCGTTCTTCTATAATTAAAGAAAATGTAACGGCTTACTTAAAAAAGGGTTTGTGTCCGTCGTAAGAGAATAATATTTTGCGGAATGTGCTTCGGTCGTACGACGGGCAGCCGACGTAGCGTGCCACCATTCTGGAAAACATTGACTGGCAGATTGACCAGACAGATAAACTGTAGAGTTGAAGCTGAGAAATGCCGAAGCCATCAGCTGAGTTCGGTGTTTTTTTCTTTAAGAAACTATAAAAATTGTTTGCGGAAAAATAAGCTCGGCAACGTCTGCGACTCGTCAGTCGGCAAGCTGTTTTTTATGAATCTTTCTCAAAGATCTGCGAGGGAGGGTGACAGATGAGAGCGAGCCTCAATAATCAGATCCGGAGATCGCTTCAGAACGACCTTTCGTCTCTTCATCGGACTGAATCGATACTGACAGATAAAATACACGAACTGCGTGCATTGATCGCAAAGATTGACCGGCACTTGTCTTCATTTGAACATAATCGGGCACAATTCCATTCGATTTATAATCCACGCAGTGAATGGAATGGGACAGAGCGTCGTCACTTTGATGATCATATGAATTCGGAAATACTGGATGATTACCGGTCGTTTCTCACGTCTGTCCGCCGTTTGAGAGAAGACGTTCAGGATGAAGCCAGGCGTCTGAATAACCATCTGTACCTTTGCCGGTCAGATATCCGATCGGTTCATTCTTCTCTGTCTGCGCTTAACGACTAACGAGGGGGGAATCCGGGATGAGAACCATAGAATTTAATGCAAATGCCTTTCACATTAAAGTTTCACAGCTTAGCCGGGCTGTTGAAAACCTCAATACCGATCATACTGTGAAGACACATCTTGACGAAACGGATGTCGGATCGATCAGGGAACTCGGAAGAGCGATTGATCAATGGCAGCAGCTCTTAAAGCGTTACGAATCATCCCTCCACGCAGAAATTTCAAAACTGAGTTCCATTGGCTCTCAATTCGAAGAAACCGATCAGAAACTGGCCCAATCTCTTACCGCTCATTTCGGAAAATGAAGAGGTGTTTCCCTGTTGAAAATCCGTATAGCCGAGTCGATCAGAATTGAAGAACAGTTGTCATCCAAAGTGGAGAACACGACGGAAGCGCTTCGAAAGGTGCAGAGTGAAATCAATGACTTCACAGCGCTGCGCTTCGGGGGCGAGACATCGGACAGCATCCGCTCGTACTTCGGGGAAGTCCATCTCCCCCTGATCAAAAGTCTGATTCAGGCAGGTGAGGGACTGGATCAGTCCTATAAGAAAATGATGCAACGCTTTAGCGCGCAGGTGGACAGTTCCTCGCATGCGGTGATCCGGTCAGAACATCTGGATGAGGTGCACAAAGATCTGCAGCGGCTGAAAAGCCATTTTGACCAGATCCATCATCAGCTGTCGACAGATGTCCGCTCAGCCGGAGATATTTCCAGTTTTCATATCCCTTCGGCAGCCCGTATGGATGAGGCAGTCGAACGACAGAAACATGAGGTCAGCCGATTAAAGGATCATTTCAGCACTTTTGGTTCAGCCGATTATGCAGGGAACATCACGCCTCTTCTGTCAGCCATCGGGCATGCCATGTCTAAAATCAAAAAGGATTACACTCCACATTTTGGCGAGGGTTCATTTTACACTGCAGGATCATTTGCCAGCTCAGATATTGGGGAAGAGCTGGTGAGGAGAACGAAGGTTGTGGCGAAAAAATCTGTTCAGTCTGAACCAAAACAGGAACTTTCCGAGGATCCTGGTCAACTAACTATTAATGCGGCATCGGCTGTTACTGCCGGTCTTCCCGCGTTAATAGCGAGAACTAAAGGGCTGAAGATGAAAAGAGCAGGAAAATATATCAGAATTACTGGCGGGAAGAAAAATCTGAAACTGTTTTTTGACAGGTGGGGAAAATCGAAAACATTCAGTAACTTTAATGTTAGTTTATCAAATGGACAGAATGTTAGTGTGGGAAGAAGGGTAATCGATGGAAAGTCAGTCATGTCGAGACAAGGACGTCATTTAATTTCTGAGTCAAGCGCTGTGAGAAATTATTTAACTAAGAACAAATTAAAAGTTTTCGGAAGAGAATTTAAAAGCAATCTAAATGACCTATGGAATTTTGTGAGTAAAGACAGCTGGTCTAAGGTTGGACATGTTGGCAAATTTGGGAAGTCATTGGGAGTGGCTGGTCTTGGATTTACAGTCTACTCGGATATTAACGCTTACCGTAATGAAAAAATGAGTGTTGAAAAGGCAGCTAAAATATCAGGGGATATCGCTGTTGATACAACTACTGGTGCAGGTGCTGTGGCTGCAGGTGCAGCTGTTGGATCATTTTTTGCTCCACCAATTGGAACAGCCGTTGGGGCAGGTGCAGGCTTCCTTGCTAACACGGCTTTAAATGTCAAATTTATTAAGGGAAAAAGCATTGTTGACTGGAGTAAAATTGGAATGCACAAATTAGGTCAAGGCATTGCTTCATGGTTCGATAACCATTGATGAGAGGGAAACACTTTATGAAGATTTTTAAGAACTATTCCGAAGAAGACTTTGAGTATTTTAAAAATGGTGTAGTATCAGGACGACTGAACCCCGTAAGAATGGGGAAATTGCTCTGGGTGTTCCCGTTGCTCTCCCTGTTATTTGTATTTGTTGTTTCATTTGCAGTTTTTGACGAATCAACGCGTCGTTTATATAGTGGATGGATATCGATATTTTATATACAGTGGGGATCCATAATCGTCTTTGGAATTATTTGTATCTTTTTTCTCTTTAAAAGAGTAAGTTTAAAATTTCAAAGAACACAGATGATAATACTTATCCTGAGTTCCTGTCAACTGGCGTATGATATGGCGCTTTTTGCGTTTATAAAAACGAAAATTGATTTTGCCACCTTTCCGTTTACTCCTGTCATGAATCTCTACACTTTGTCTGTCTTTCTCATTTTTTGTTTCTCAATTTTAAGGGCAGTGAATCTGCTAAAAAAGGGAGCATTTAGAAAAAATGGTTGGGGTTTGCTGGGACGACAGTATAATGAAAAGACTTCAAGTTTCTCTAATGTTGCAATATTTGCATTAGTTGGATCTGTTATTGGCCTGATCGCCATGTCATTGTTTGGGGCGCTTGGACAGGATGTCCTTATTATCGTTGTTATGCTTTTTGTGTCAATCTCAATTTTTTCTGTCGGTATCACAGAATTTATTTTTGTTCTATACTGCAAGATTCGGTTCCCGTCGTTTAATATTTCAATGAGGGATCAGAAACAGATCGACAAAGAAGATGCTGAAATAGATGATTTGATTGTACAAATTGAAAAAGAGAATCGGCAAGAGTTTAAGAAACTGAAAAGAGAAAGAAAACAGGAAAGAAAAAAGCGTAAGCGAAATCGATGGTGGGATGCGAAGTGATCTATTGAAACATTCAACGTCAGACAGGTACGGTAATTGGTGCTGAAGTAGGATTTGGTGTCAGCATGCCTGCTAGTGCAAACATAGTTCAAGGAAAAGTAAGCCCGTTTAACATTCGTTTCATTAAAAGGAGTAGCCGTATTAATGATAAAACAAAGTTCACTTGTTTTGCTGAATCTCCTGAGTCGGAAGGTCATCTGTCGTGACAGCAGCTGGTATGAAGAGGGAGAGGAACTGAGGCGGCTGGCGCTTGAAAGTGGTGTTTACCCGAACGGGCCACTTGTCATGACGGCTGCAGAAGTACCACATGAACCGGAATTTACTGAGTACACCGTGTATCTTCCGGTCAGTTCGCCGCTAAGCGTGGATGGAGACGATTCCCCTGGCTTTCTTGAAATGCTTCAACTACGCCGGACGCTGGTGTTTCGTCATTATGAGGCAGACGAACCGTTTACCCATACCTGTCAGATGATCGAAGCGTACGCACAGCAGCATCGCATTATCCTGGACAAGCCCTTTTACCATGTCTGCCTGGAAGTGAACGGGGATGTCTTTTTTGACATTCATGCGCCTGTTAAGGAAGTGACAGTGAAATGATCGTTGAAAACGATTCGATTGAACTGAAAAATGTTGTTTCCCGCAAATATGGGCTACATTATTCGCAGTTTCCGGAAGTCATGAAGGATTTTTATCAATTGTTGCATGATAAAAAACTGACACCGACAGGTACTCTGTTCTATACCTTGAATAATATCCCGATTGATGAACAAATGGCAGTTGAAGTTTTTGCGACCGTTAAGGAATCATATGTTCCTCAGGATACCGACCTGTTTTTCCGCAGTTACTTTACAGTGACCGATATGATCATGACTTACTACTTTGGGGATGTGGAAAAACTGACTGAGCTGGCTTATGCAGAGCTCATCCGGTTTGTTGAGGAAAACGATTTTGAGCTGGCTTCGCCGTTCTTTCATTTTTTTAAAGGGGATCAGAATTTCCAGTATATTGAATTGAAAGTGGGTGTTCGGTAATGGGTGACTATGGATCGCAGATCAACGAATCGTCACTCCTGTTATTCAATGTATTGAGCCGGACTGAAGTGATTGAGAAGGAACTCTGGCTTGAACGCACAGAAGAACTGAAAATGATGGCGATCCGGCACAGCCTTTACCCAATGGGTCCGCTTGTCATGACTATGGAGCAGATTCCAGAGGATGAAAGCAAAACGCGTTTTACTTTTTATCTGCCACTCAACGGAAAATACCATCCGGATCCGGAAGACGGCTGCAGTTTTTTGCCCGCACTGACACTTGAGCACACTCTGTCGGTTCGCCATCATGAGGAGGGAAAGCCCTTTTCGGCATCCTATGAGGAAATGGAGTGTTACGCAAGGGAACATCACCTGTCCGTTAAAAAGCCAGTTTATCATGTGATGATACCCGTTTATGGAGATTATTTTGCGGAAATACACATGCCGGTTGGATAATGTGCAACGCAGCGAAAGGGCTCCCTGGAAACCACTCTTGTGGTACTGTCTCATTCGGATTTACGGAACTGATCCAACATATGACACGGCAGAAAACCGCCTTCACGACCTGACTTCAGAAACGTAGCCATGATACAAAGAACATGGCCCCACTGGGTGCCACTGAGTCGGTGATGAGCCTCATGGCAAGACGAATGAAGGATCATCGGAGTTGGAGTGACGAAGGGTATGATCACCTGAAAGAGCTGGTCATCGCGAAAATCAATGGTTTAAAGCTGCCCGGAGAGCCTCGGCTTTTCTGTCTAAAACATACTGAAGCGCAGGACGCACTGTCTGTTGCCCAGGTTTTGCCGAAAACAATGTATGAAAAGGCAGCGGCGGACACGCTGCATGATCAATTTATAAATTCCAGATTAAAGTCTGGGTGCACGTCGTAAAGGCTGTTTCACTGTTAAACCCTTCTCGAAGCAATAAAAGTTTCCCTTCCTGAACTGGACCCTGCCCGTCTTTTTGTAGCCTAACTTTTCATAAAGATGGCAGGCAAAGCTGTTTTTCGTAAATGTATCCAGTCGGATGGAATCATAGCCTGCACGTCTGCCATATTCTTCGGCGAACCCCATTAACTGAGTGGCTATGCCTTGACCCTGGTACTGCGGGCTGACGCATAATCGGTGAATGACCAACTGTTTTCCTGAACGAAATGTCCAGTCCACAACTCTGTATTCTTCAGGCTGATCCTCATTCAGAACGATCACTCCTTTGAGACAACTGTCATCTTCATAAACGTAAAGAGTGCCGGCCGCCTGATCGTTCATAATTACTTCTTTATCAGGATAGGTATTGTCCCACTGATCGATTCTCCTGGATTGCATGTCTCTAACGACATGTCGAATGATGCTCATGATGGCCTGTATTTCGTTTATGTGTGCTTTTCTGATCAAGTTTGTCCTGCCGCCTCTTTTCTCATAAATTTTCGATGACAATGGATTCTTTCAGTTTAACACAAAAAAGCCTGAATCTTTTTAATGATTCAGACTCAATTCATGATAAGATACATGAAGCATATTGCATGTGTTCAACCTTCTCATTTATGCCCGGACCCGGCACCACAGAGCTCTGCCTGCAACTAGAACAGCCTATTCACCATTACCGGAAAACATTTTTTGGATGATAATGCGTGATGCGCCTATTTTCTTCAAAGCAGATTCATAGTGCCTGCAGACATACACATAATAGAGGACATCAACAGTAAAGAGTTGTGCAATCAAAGATGTAGTAGCCGCACTTCTCAGCAATACGGGTTCTCCGCCTCCATGCCTGATGGACAAATCAACCTGTTCACTTAATTGGTTTGTTCCGTTATGTGAGATTCCAACGGTATACAGTCCGTTTTGCCGGGCAATCCGGACCATTTTGATCACCTCATCAGTTTCTCCTGAATTTGAAATAGCAACCAACATGCAATCCGGGTCAGCATTGATTAATGCAGATGCCAGTAAATGGTGATCTGAATAACTCATTACGGCCTTCCCGATTCTGGAGAACTTATGCGCTAAATCCTCAGCAACGACTCTTGATGCTCCCAGACCATAAACATAAATGACCCGTTTCTGATCGATTAAATCTGAGAAACTGTTCATGGACGGGCTATCCATCAGTTCTTTTGTCTGAGCAATAGACTGCTGAAAACGAAAGGCCAGTTTTTCTGCAATCTCACCCGTCTGTTCTTCGGGTTCGATGTCCGTGTAGAGGGATTGATCCATCACCCCCATCGACTCAGCATAAAGCCTAACTTTTAATTGTGAGAAACCGGACAGGCCGATCGACCGGCAGAACCGGACAATCGTTGCCGGACTTACTCCAATCATCTGAGCTAACTCATTTGTACTATGATTGACTGCATCAGCCGGATGCTCAAGAACATATGCTCCAATCTTTTTTTCGCTTCTGGACAGATCATTCATTCTCTCCTGAATTTGCAGGATTACACTGGTATCCACTATATTCACCTGATCATTTTTCATCAATTTCAGTTGGCTTCATGGCATCTTTAGGGACACCGAAGAAATAGGTAGCAAGGAATCCCCCGGCATAGCCGGATAATAGACCGAAAATATAACCCATCCAGTGTCCGGTAGTGATCAGCGGAATAAGCGGTATCCCACTCGGCCCAATGGCTATAGCACCAATTTGACCGATACCGGCAACAACGGCTCCGCCTATACCACCACCGATACAAGCTGTAATAAATGGCCGGCCAAGTGGCAGCGTCACGCCATATATCAGCGGTTCACCAATACCCAGGAAACCCACAGGGAGGGCGCCTTTAATCAGCTGCATCAGCTTTTTGTTCTTTCTGCATTTAACCCATAGTGCAATGGTTGCACCAACCTGACCGGCGCCTGCCATAGCCAGAACCGGAAGCAAAGGAGTCGCACCGGTTGTATTTATCATCTCGATATGGATGGGCGTCAGAATCTGATGCATTCCGAACATGACCATAGGCAGGAAGAATAAGCCAAGAATAAACCCTGAAAATGCCCCGCCGACATCCAGAACCCAGGTTACCGAACCAACGAGTGCTCCGGAGACGAGACCGGCGATCGGCATGACGATAAATATCGTGAACAACCCGACGAGTAAGAGTGCTATTGTTGGTGTAACGATGATATCCACCGAATTCGGAATCACTTTATGCAATTTCTTTTCGACCAGAGAAAGGATCCATACGGCAAAAATGACACCTATGATTCCGCCCTGACCGGCAGTTAAGGGTTGACCATTGAAAATGTTCTGAAGCGGCGCATCCGGATTCATACCTGTCAGCATTGTTGCAGCCCCAATGACCCCGCCCAGTCCTGGCGTAGCACCAAATTCATGAGCACTGTTAATCCCAACATAAATGACTAAATATGCAAACATGCCGTTTTTCAATATATTTAATGTTGTAATGATCGCCCCCCACTCTTTGCCGATGTCTCCCGCGGTCATCAAATTTGAGAAAATGGCGGCAATCCCGCCAATGAGACCGGCACCGACAAACACGGGAATCAGTGGAATAAAAATATTAGCAATGGATTTGAGGACTCTTTTAAATCCAGAATTATGGTTATGCTTTGCTTTTTCTTTCGCCTTGTACTCAGCAGCTCTGGCTTCCACCTTCTGGCGATCCGTCAGTCTTGAAGAGTGATCTTCTGTGGCCGAAAAATATTCACCAGGCTTGACACCAGCCATTTCCGCCATCTTTTCAGCAACTTTAGTACAGACGCCCGGACCCACAACAACTTGAATTCCGTCATCATCAACAACACCCAGTACACCATTGGTCGCTTTCAGCCCCTGAATATTAGCCTGATTACGGTCTCTGACTGTCAGCCGGACACGTGTCATACAGTTCATCACATGTGTAACATTTTTCACACCGCCAACATTTGCATAAATTTCTCGGGCCAAACGTTCGATATTGGTGTTACTCATGAGTTTTCCTCTCCTTTATGAATGGCTTTTCTGACGAATCCTTGTGTTTCTTTAAGTCGTGTACCGGCTTCTTCAGCATTAAGTCCGGTCAGTAACATCACGATGGCCACCTTCACATTCCTGTTTGCCTTGAGAAAAAACTCAGATGCTGTTTCATAGGTGCATTCTGTTGCTTCCATGATTATTCGTTTGGAACGCTCAATCAGCTTGTCATTTAATGGCTTAACGTCAACCATCAGGTTCTTATAAACTTTGCCCGTGGCAATCATCGATGCGGTCGAGATCATATTCAGAATCAGCTTCTGTGCCGTTCCTGACTTAAGACGTGTGGAACCGGTCAGAACCTCTTGCCCGACATCCACTTCAACAGGAATTTTTGCGAGCCGGCTAATTTCAGCATGCACATTACAGGAAAGACTGACCGTTGTTGCGCCGATTTTGTTCGCATATGCCATGCCTCCAGCCACATAAGGTGTCCGGCCGCTCGCTGCAATGCCAATGACAACATCCTGCGGGGTCAAATGAAGCTTTGACAAGTCCTCCTCACCCAGTTCTGGTGAGTCTTCCGCCCCCTCAATAGAACGGGTCATTGCAGCAGGTCCTCCAGCAATCAGCCCAACCACTGTGGAGGGGTCGCTGCTGAATGTTGGAACACATTCCGCAGCATCCAGAACCCCAAGTCGACCGCTCGTGCCGGCCCCCATATAAATTAATCGCCCATTGTTTCGGAAAGCAGCAATTGTTGCGCTTACTGCTTTTTCTACCTGCGGCAATACATGCCGCACCCTCCCCGGCACATGCTGATCCTCATCATTCATGAGATGTAATATTTCACTTACCGACAATTGATCCAGATTCATCGTTTTTTTATTGCGCTGTTCAGTCGTTAATTTTTCTAACATCATACGATTTCCCTTCCACTATAAATTCCGTTCCTTGCTCGATAAAATCGATCAATGGCAGATCCCTGCTGGAAATGTGCCCGATTACATTCACTTTTGAGTCTGGAGGCAGGGGATGTTTGACAATCTGTATCTCTCCCTTATATCTGCCGTATTGGTCATTGTCGATGGTAATTGTCCCACGATTACGCGCTGAAGTATTTTCAGCAGTAATCTCCATCATCCGGTTTACAGATCTGGAATACCTACTCCGAATCACATCTCTGGCTGGATCCGGGCGATTGACATGCTTACGGAAGATAGAAGAGGACCATTTTTCATCGACAGCTTTACCCTGGAGCAATATCGCCTTATCCTGAATGTACATGGAAAATTGTTTCTGAGTATGTTTCGTCAAATGCGGGTCACCTATATAAACCCGATCTGTCTGGGAATGCATGATCAATGAGAGAGCAGCAGCAAGTGGATTCAGATAACGATGGGCTTCGAGTGTAGGCAGCGTACGATAGATCGGGCCACGAAGCTCACTATCCCCTGGTGCAAAAGCAGCAACTGTCATTCCCTTTTCTTTCAGCCAACGATTTCGCGTTCTCAGCCAGGAACTATCGAGACCGGTTTCCGGGCGCGGGTAATAATTATGCCACGCTTCAATATGCGTAAAATCGGCATGATACTTATTCAAAGCCCTATAGTCCTCTTCAGACAGTGTACTGGCATTCAATGCGATGGTTATAAAATGGGAGAGAGCAGCCACAGATTTCATGGACAAGCCCCCATCGATACGCAGGCCACTTATTCCTTTCTTTTTAATACTACTGGGATCATTGACAGATAAACCCACCGTTTCAAGAGCTCGACCCGAAACATCAATCATTAGACTCAGCTTCTCGCGTTTTGCAATGTCCATTAAGTTCCAGAGACGTTTTCTGTAGCTGGCTGGATCGTCTTCAGGAATTTGAAGAGATGTAAAAATGCCTTCAAAACCAAGACGTGACATGTGATGAATAGAGGATTCGTCATCTGGCAAAAGATCTCGATTCAAATACACGGAAAATCCAAACAATAGAGCCACCTCCTGTAACCGCTTACATTATATCGTTTATGATATGATATTTCAATACATTAGTGATTATTCTTTTATTATTGAAATGAATTTTCATAATTACCTGGAGTAGTGGGGAAATTTTTAAGGATGCGATTAGATGGCCATCAGCTGGGACTCTTTATGGGATTGTGAAGCCCTGGGCTGTTGATGGTTATATGTGTTGACCATAAAAATATTTGACCTGGACGTTCAGACATAATGAGCCTGACTTGGGGAAAGTTCTTTTGTGCTGGATCGCAATTAAAAAACGCAGTGAATCAATCATTTATAACTGGTCGGATTGGCATAAACACCGTCTTCTCCAGACAGGGAGGGCGGCGTTTTCAGCGACCGGGCATGTAACTTATGGAGGGCGGGGAGTCTGAAAAGAAGCCGGACCTGCGTGATACCACTTAAATCATACTTGACTAATAAGAATAATGTAGTTAAAATATGAAAGACTTTAAAGGAATGGACTGTTTACTGGATTCCTTTGAAGTTGTCATGATTGAGAGAGAAAAGGTTAAGCATGGAGGTGCGTGTTTTTGGATATTATTTTTATTCTGATTAATCTGCTTGTTTTTGCCTTGTTGATAGGCTTCTTAATTTTTCTTCGAAGAAAACACGTGTCGTTTTCAAAACGTGTTTTTTCAGCACTCGGACTCGGCATACTTTATGGCACCGCTATCAATCTCATTTATGGAGCGACGTCCTATGTCACGGCCCAGTCGATTGACTGGTTCAATATTGCCGGCAACGGTTATGTTGCTTTGCTGCAGATGGTTGTTATGCCGCTTGTTTTTATCTCGATTGTCGGTGCGTTTACAAAACTTAAGATTACGAAAAATATAGGGAAAATCAGCTCGCTCATCATCGGGTCATTGCTTGGTACGGTTGCCATTGCTGCGCTGACCGGTA
The DNA here is from genome assembly GCF_040529185.1 of Sporolactobacillus sp. Y61. Taxonomy (NCBI): domain Bacteria; kingdom Bacillati; phylum Bacillota; class Bacilli; order Caryophanales; family Sporolactobacillaceae; genus Sporolactobacillus; species Sporolactobacillus sp. Y61. The sequence continues at coordinate 1,201,391 of NZ_CP159510.1, forward strand.
TCGCTTATGCACTTGCATTTGGCCTGAACGGGATCAGGCTGACGTCGGGTGCTGCGGAGGAGGCCCGAAACGAAGCCCTGAAGTCGAGTGTGGAGAGCGTGCAGGACCTGAGTTTTCCACAGCAGATTGTGTCTTTACTGCCTGCTAATCCATTTGCTGATTTTACTGGAGCACGTCCAACATCGACGATCGCTGTTGTTATCTTTGCAGCAATTATTGGGATCGCTTATCTTGGTGTGAAACGGAAACAACCGGAACATTCAGAACTGTTTGCCCGTCTGGTAGATACCTTTTATGCCGTAATTATCCGGATGGTACGTCTGGTTCTGCGTCTGACTCCTTATGGCATCTTGGCTCTGATTGCCCGATTCACCGCGACGAGTAATTATTCGGCTATTGTTAAACTGGGACAGTTTGTTGTTGCCTCCTATGCTGCCATCGTGACCATGTTTGTCATCCATCTGATTCTAATCAGTCTGCTAAAACTCAGTCCGGTTATTTATGTGAAAAAGGCGTTGCCAACACTGACATTTGCTTTCACATCCCGTTCAAGCGCGGGGACTTTACCTCTGAACGTGGAGACGCAGACCCGCCAATTTGGCATTCCGGACGGGATTGCCAACTTTGCCGGATCGTTCGGATTGACAATAGGCCAGAACGGTTGTGCGGGCATCTATCCGGCGATGCTGGCGATTATGGCTGCCCCGGCTGCCGGTGTGGACCCGACGAGTCCATCGTTCATTCTGACACTCGTCCTCGTTGTGGCGATCAGTTCATTCGGCGTCGCCGGTGTTGGCGGAGGAGCGACTTTTGCTTCGCTGATCGTTCTGTCAATTCTTGATTTCCCTGTAGCGATTGTTGGTCTGCTCATCTCTGTTGAGCCATTAATCGATATGGGGCGTACGGCGCTTAACGTGAGTGACTCGATGCTGGCAGGGCTTATTACCAGCAGAGCAACCGGTGAGCTGGATAAAACCGTCTATGATCAAAAAAATTCCGAACCGCAAAGCGCTGTGTGATAGCTTTACAGAAGACGGACATCTGAATAAGAACATTAAAACCTCGTGAACCGTTCGACTGCGGATGATTTGCGAGGCTTTTTTAGTGAATGGGAAGGCCGCCACCTTCTCTCTTTCAAACATATGGAAGACAAGAGACCGGGAAGGGCATCAGTACAGGATCACCTGCCGTTTCCGTTGTTTTTGTGGATTTGCCTCAGGAGTTTTGAATCCATGGTACGCGTTCCTCTGCTGGCCGGCCTGCGCCAACAGGAGGTGACTGTCCGACATGTTAATAAATATATGCTCAATATGGTAAAATGTAAATACATAAATAATATTGAGCATGTGAAAAGCAGGTGACCAGGGTATGACGATTGATCACAGTTCGAAAAAGCCGATGCATCTTCAAATAAGAGAGGATTTACTGAAAAAAATCCTCTCTGGTTATTATAAGGAGAATCAACTCATCCCGAAGGAAGTTGAACTGGCTGAAGACTATGGTGTCAGCCGTCCAACAGTCCGGCAATCCATTCAATCTTTGGTTAATGAAGGCTATCTGGAGCGAAAGAAAAGAAAGGGAACTATAGTTCGCCGACGGAAAATCCCCCAGGAATTTACGCATATTATTGAAAGCTATAACGCCGAAATGGATCGAAAAGGGCTATTACCCAATACAAAAGTTCTGACCTTTAAGGAGGAGGTTGCAAATGAGGAAATTGCAGAAAACCTGGAAATAAAGGAAGGCGATGGGGTTTACAAACTGATACGACTGAGATTCATAGAAGATGATCCAATTGTGCTTGTGACGACTTATTTGCCGGCCAAATTATTAAAAGACTTTTTAAATGTCGACTTTTCACAGCAGCAGCTATATAGTGTATTAGCGAAACAGGGCTACCCGGTTAAATCGGTCAGAAGAAAGCTGGAGGTTATGAAAGCCGGTGAAACGGTCGGAGCATTGCTTGATATTGATGAGATTGATCCAATTTTCTATTTCCATACAGTGGGCTATACCGATTGCCACGTCCCGATTGAATATTCCATATCAAAATACAGAGGTGATCTGAATTCCTTTATTTTCGAGATTTCAAATCACACTTCAGATTTTCATAACGAATAAAAGATACAGCATCTCTTAACTGACGCCGTATCTTTTATTTTTTGCTTTGGATGTAAAACTGAAAGTAGAGAAAACAGTTCAATTCTGCCGGATCTGTGAATCAAATGTCAATGAACGTTTTTCCGGCTGATGCCATTTGTTCTTTGATTTCCGAGATAATTTGAATACTTGCACTGCAGCCAATTCGTTCGGCTCCATTTTGAATCATCTTGACAAAAGTCTGTGCATCGCGTATTCCCCCGGCTGCTTTCACCTTTACTGCTGGTCCAACGGTTTTTTTCATGAGCTGGACATCTTCAAACTTTGCACCACTGGGGCCAAAGCCTGTGGACGTTTTAATGAAATCCGGTTTCACCTCTCTGGCGATTTCCGCCAGCCTGATTATTTCGTCTTTTGTTAAGAAGGCGTTTTCAAAAATAACCTTGGAGATGGCTTGGTGAGCGCGGCACAGCCCGACGATCTGTGACATTTCCTTTTTAATATAGTCGTCGTTTTTATTTTTCAGTTCTGAAATATTAATGACATAATCAATTTCGTCTGCCCCGTTTTCAAGTGCATCCCTGGTTTCCGCCAGCTTAGCTTTAATAGTTGTCTGACCAAACGGGAAACTGATGGCTGCCCCGACATGGATGTCTGTACCCTCTAGCAGGGACGCACAAAGTGCTGTCTGCACTTGATTAATGGCGACCATCTTAAAGTGATAGGTTTTTGCTTCCTGGCATAATTTCTCCATGTCTTCTTTAGTGGCGTTTGGTTTTAAATTCGTGTGATCAATGAAACGGCTTAAATCGTCAATTGTGTATCGAGTCAATTAAGGCACCTCCGTATATGTCATTACATAAAATGTATATCAATGCCTCACACGTGTCAATGATTATTTATTTATACACAAAAACTTGAAAGATAGAAAAGTGTACCTACTATTTTTGCCCCCTCGCTTCGCCAAGAACTGACACGGCTTTCGAGACACTGAAAATAGCTTAAAATCAAGAAAAAAATAACCTCGTAAGGGATTCTGCAAAGTACTAATTGTTTAATACTAACATTAGAAGGAGCATTATCCGAGGGGTTATCATTCTGTAATTTATTCTGTTTCCCCGCGTTTGACTCCTAAACATGTGAATCAGCAATGACATTAACCTTCCGATAGTGTCAATAAAGGTCTGTAAATTCCTCTCCATCACTTTTGATGGTCTTAGGAACAATTGAGAGACTTGAATATCGCTTTATCTGATTGCCTATGAGCAGACTTCTGCAGATTGTACTAATTACCTATATTGGGGCCCGAATCGCTTTTGCGTTCGGTATATTCAAGATAGAATCGTTATTACCGCAAAAACAAACCGGGGCAACAGCAAAAAGTGCCGAAGTCCCGGTGCGGAGATCATTGACCTACTGATCAATTGCTGATGTCGAAACGCAAAGTGGCTATTTGGTATGGATTCATCAGAATTTGCAGTTTATCATGATTTATCTCTGTGACAGGGATATTCTTTTTCTGTTCGTCAAGCTTCACCTGTACGACATTAACATAGCGAAATTGCGGCTGTACGGTAATCACATTCTTCGTGCCCGAGTAGTCGTGCAGTCGAATAATGACGGCTTTTTCATCCTCACTCATCTTTATCGTATCCAAAGCGACAGGAAATTCACCGGATAAATTAACTAAGGCAGTGAGTTGATCGTCGCTTGCATTGGTTACGATTTGCAGCGGATCGTTGAGCTCTTCGCTCACTTTTTCCACGTCGCCGGACAGAAAATCTCCCTCATGGGGCAAGAGGCTGTATGTGAATTTGTGTCTGCCCTCGTCTGCATTAGGGTCCGGATCAATCCCGGACTTCAGAAGGGTAAGCGACATCTGTTGGCCCTTAATTCGATAGCCATACTTACAATCGTTTAACAATGCCAAACCGCAATCCCGCTCGGATAGATCGGCCCATTTGTGGGCCACTGTTTCGAATTTTGCCTGATCCCAACTTGTATTGTCGCTTGTTGGCCGCTGCACGTTTCCGTATTGAATATCATAGCGAGCGTAATCCGATTGGATTGTTGTGTTAAAAGCAGTGCGTAATAGCGTTTGATGCTCATGCCAATCAACTTGTGTGATAAAGTCGATTCGCGGTGAATGGGCATAGAAGCGGATGACTTGGTGCATTTTGGAATGACCAAACGAAAAGTCCATACTTAAATCGGCAAACAGAGAATTGTTCGTAGTCAGTTCAACATGCTGTGCGTGCAATTGCTTTGGCTTATCCGGATAGTCAGCGTCAATATTCCAGTCATCGAAGTCGAGAGGCCGGTCTTCATACAAAGTGAACACATTGCCGCCCTGCTGTCTGGCCAGCCATTCTCGATGCGTTTGTCGATCCACGATACTTTCAAAAACGCCATCGGCCCGATAAATAACATCGTAGTAACTTGTGTGCAACGTGTTTCCGTCGATTCGGACCGTTTTGTTTGAGCTTTCCGTTGGTAGAATGCCACGGGTTGCATGGGCCACGCTACCTAACGCGGGAACATCTACAAGAGCATACGATTGGTTTCCGTCGGTGGTTGTTGGCACGTCCTCGACGTTAGTCACACCCTTTGGGAGACGAACCAACTGTTTGACAGGCCAAGGTAAAGAGTTTCGGAAAAGTAGGCAGTTCTCGTGCTTTTTGGTTAACTGATGATCCAGCTCTTGCCGGAGTTGCCGCACACCGTCGAAAAGCTGTTTAAATTCTTTGGCAGTGTCTTCGTAAACCTCTTTGATCGCTGAGCCGGGCAAAATATCATGAAATTGGTTGCGCAGCAAAATAATCCATAATTTCCTTATTCTTTCTGCCGGGTAAGAAATACCTTTCTGAACATGAGCCGCCGTATACCATATTTCCAGTTGACGTAGCGCATATTCAGCCCGGCGATTCCAATTTTTTACCTTTGCCTGAGAGGTATAGGTGCCTCGGTGGTATTCCAGATACAATTCACCATCCCAAATCGCTACGGGTTCCTGTGTGTGTGCGATGCGGTCATTCAATTGATCAAAATAATTGTCAACACGCCCATTTTCTATCGTCGGCATTCCGGGCAATTCGTTAATAATCCGGATGTTCTTAATCTCTTCACGTGTCGGACCGCCGCCACCATCACCATAGCCATAGCTTAACAATAAATCATTATTAATGTCCTTATCAGTGTAGACATGGTAAGTTCCCAATACAGTACGCGGATTAATTTCACCGTTGTAGGTGTAGCGCCATTGTTTTGGATCATAGAAATCTGTATTGGCTTCCACTGTAGTAATAAAATGTGTCAACACCTTGGAACCGTCGATACCACGCCAATAAAAAGTGTCATGAGGCATTCTGTTAGTGTCGTTCCAACTAATTTTCGTCGTCATGAAATTGGGGATATCGAAACCCTGAAGAATCTGCGGGAGAGCAGCCGAATAGCCAAAAACATCTGGCAGCCACAAAACATTTTGTCGAGCAGCAAATTTACTTTGGAAATAATCAATACCATAGAGAAATTGTCGTGTAAGTGATTCGCCGCTGGGAATATTCGTATCAGGTTCCAACCAAGTAGCACCATTTGCTTCCCAGCGCCCCTCAGCGATACGCTGTTTAATCTGATTATACAGTTCCGGATAATCCTCCGCCAAGAATGCATAATCCTGGGGTGTACTCTGAAAGAAGCGATAATCGGGATACTCTTTCATCAGCTCTAACACTGTGGAGAACGATCGGGCAATCTTCTCCCTGGTATGCCGCAAGCGCCAAAGCCATGCGACATCGATATGAGTGTGTCCCACGGCTGTGATATGATATCCCTTCTTTTCGCCAGCGTGCTGGGAAATGAAGCGATGAATGATCGTAAGTGCCTGATTGCATGTGGCCCCGATCGTTTCAGTACTTTCGTTAGACCAATAAAACCTCTTAATGATCTGTTTCACCAAATTGATATATGCATATTTCAGCGGTTCGTCATCATCCATTTCTTGGATGACATCAACAATATTGCGAAGGTAATCGAAACAATCAACGACCGATTGCGGTATAATGCCGACGGCCAAAGCACGTAAAACATAATGTTGAATAACCGGCACGCCGCCACCTTCCAAACCGGTCCACAGTTTGATATTGACGTCTAATTGCGAGTTGCTGAAAGTGTGATCAAAATACGCATCTTCGTGATTACTATCCACGGCCTGCCGGGGATGGCCGTTGACAAAGACTAGGCCTTCAAAACCAGAGTTATTTCCTTCGCCTGTTCTGCCGAGATCCATGTGCAACACATAATGCTGTCCGTCCTGCAAATGAGGAACAGAAAGACTGAATTTTAGCCAAAAGTATCGATCTCGGCCGTCCCAGTGATCACCGATTTTTACAGGTGCCCACTCACCGTGCTGTGGAATGCGGCGCTTATCATCCCGTGTATCTTCCATAATCACGGCCTCTTCGACATTTGCAAAGCCGCGATAGAAATAGTCATGCAGATAGTCCAACTGCTGATTGGCCTTTCGCAAGAATTGTTGAAAATCTTGTCCCATTGTTTAACCTTCTTTCTGAGTTATTTAACTGCCCCGCCAAAGCTGAAGCCCTGAGACATGTATCGTTGCGCAAATACATAAAGGACCACCACCGGCAACGTATAAAGAACTGAAAATGCGGCTAATTGCCCGTAGTTAACGAGGCCGTTATTGCCAAAGAACTGGAAAATGGTAACAGAAGCCGGCAGCTTTTCCGGTGTAGTGATCAAAATAAAGGGGACAAAGAAGTTGCCCCAGGATCCAGTAAACGTAAAGATTGCAATCGTGAAGATGCCTGGCAACATTAATGGTATCACGACTTTCCGTACGCCTTCCCAGACCGTTGAGCCATCCATCCATGCTGCCTCTTCCAATTCTAACGGTACAGAATCCATAAAGTTCTTCATCATCCAGATACCATAGGGCAAGCTAGTGGAAATCATGAAAATTGTGGTGGCAATCAGTGAATCCTGCATCTTCAGATACAAGAACATTTCGTATACCGGTACAATGACTGCGGTCATTGGCAGTGATGTCAAAAATAGAATTGACAACAGAAACGGCTTTTTCCATGGCAACGGATAACGGGAGAGCGGATACGCCGCCAATACACTGACAATAACGACGAAAAGCGCTTGAAACCCGGACACCATCAGACCTATCACAAATGAGCGCATAATGCTGGGACTGGTCAAAATTGCTGCGAAATTCTCCAGTGTGGGTTTCTGGGGTAATTGAATGGCCTGTATTGCACGCCCATCGACAGAAGAGAACAGCATCCAAACAAGAGGAAGTAGAAATAAAACAGCGATAATCGCCAGTATGCCATACTGAATAGCTCGGGCATTTTTGCTTTCTCGCATCATCATAATCACCTCATTTTTACATTTTTAAATTCGAACTTTGAGCACCCTCATATACAAAAGGCTGGCGAGAGCACCAATTAACAATAGAACCAGTGAAATTGCGGTGCCATACCCTAGTTGGTAACTGACAAAGGCCTGCTTATACATGAACACGGGTAAAGTCGATGTTGCATTTCCTGGACCGCCGCCGGTCATGGTGTAGATTAAAGCAAATACGCCTAGCGTTTGCAGCGTCACCAACATAATATTAGTGGCAATTGTCCCACGCACCATCGGAATTGTGATTCTTGTGACCGACTGCCACCGAGTAGCACCGTCCATGACAGCGGCTTCCTCAACTTCAGACGGAATATCGTCTAAAGCAGTCTGAAAGATCATCATGGAAAATGCCGTTCCCCGCCAAATATTCGCTATTATGACGCTGACCATTGGAAAAGTATAGAGCCACGCGACCGGTTTAATACCCAACAGACTATGGGCAATCATGTTTAAAGTTCCATTATCACCGAGAAAGGCTACCCAACAAAAACCAACAACGACTTCCGGAGTCACCCAGGCTGCGATGACAATGAGACCGACAATACGTCGAAATGTCCTATTTTTACCCCGCATCATGAAGGCAATGAGAAAGCCGAAGAAACACTGGCCAATGATGGCCGAGAACACGACAAAAATAAGCGTATTCCATATTGATTGAACCAATTGCGGGTCTCGGAACATCTGTGCAAAATTTTGAAAACCAACGAACTGCAATGCCGAAGCATTCGCACCGGTTAGTGAGAGATTGGTGAATGAGAAAAGAATCGTTAAAAGCATCGGCGTGATAAAGAAAATCAGCAAAAGGACAAAACTAGGGAGCATCAGCCAAATTGATAATCGCCGCTCAGACCTGATTCGTCCTGTCCTTCCAGTTTTTCTCGCCACAGCTGCAGAGTTGGGTGTATTCATTGATATCACCTCTGTTTTAAAAAGGGCGCGGTGGATACTCAATTTTGAACCCGCACCGTGCCCAGATTTTTTTATTTCTGTGTTTCTGTATTTTCGGCGCCAACAATGCCTTTGACATCTGACGCATACTTTGCCGCAGCTTCATTCGGAGATTTTTGTTCAGTAGCTACGGATTCAACCATTTGTTGGATGGCAATGGAAACCTTTGGATACAGGTCATTCTTCGGGCGGAAGTAGGCATTTTTCAGGGCTTCGGTGGCCTCCTTTATAAACGGCTTCTTCAAGTATTCAGGATCTTTAGCGGCATCGTCGCGAACGGTCAACGTACCTTCTTGTAAGGCACGTTGAACGGCCAGTTCCTTGGTGTTCATGGCTTTCAGCACTTCGAACGCGGCATCTTTATGCTGAGAATTTTTGGGGATCGCCCACGACCAGCCGCCGGCCATGGTAACAAATCCAGGTTTCTCACCGTTTTGCGTTGGCATCAAATTAAATGCCAGTACCTTGGCCATATTTGGCATTGGCGCCGCACCACCTTTAGACCAGTTGCCGGTATTCCAAATACCATCCATAGCCAAACCTACCTGATTCTTCGGAATCTTATCTTGGAAAATCGTGGAACCGTAGTTACTATTCATGGCAACTGAAAGACTGGGCCCTGTCTTATCCTTGTTGTAAATCTGGTTAATGAAATTCAGACTGGCTAAAATTCCTTTCGAGTCGACATTCCACTTCTTTGTTTTTTCGTTATAAAGTGTTTCACCCGTGCCATATAAAAGCTGTTCAAAAGTTTGCATGGAGACAGATTCACCGTTAGTTGTCGATACACCCATTGCGAACGGGATGACATTTGGTTCCGCGTTCTTAATCTTCTTTGCGGCATCGATTAAATCTTGCCAAGTCTTTGGCTTCCAATTGGTAGAAAGGCCGGCCTTCTTGGTCACGTTCAAGTTAGTCCACACGCCGCGTGCATCTGTCGTACCGGGAATACCATATTGTTTACCATCTGATCCCTGGCTTCCCTTCTTCAGTGAATCGGTAAAGTTTTTCCAATCAGGCCATTCGGATAAATAAGCATCCAAAGGCTGCAGATAACCTGCCTTCGCATCGGCGGGCAAAATGAAGGTATCCTCATTAACGATATCCGGAGTGGTTTCGGCAGATTTCATGGCCAAATCAAGTTTTGAAAAATAGTCGCCCTCTGTGGCATTGATTGGCTGAAGAGAAATTTTAATATTCGGATTTTCCTTTTCAAAATCGGCAATCCATTTTTTGTTGTAGATTCGATACATACTATCATTCTTACCAAGTGCCCGCCAAGCGATCTTAATCGTTGTTGTGTCACCTGAATCATTGCTGGAACTGGAAGAGCCACAAGAACTCAACAGGAAGATGCTCGCAGCCGCTCCAACCAATAACAACCACTTCTTCAACTTCATATTTGTTCCCTCCGTTTCAATAAATGTTCGTCGATCCAATCTCTGTTAAATGACATAAAACCCATACCATTTATTACTTTTGCATTAAAATGTTGTTAGGTACCTGCCAACACTGTGTATAATATCAAATGTAGACATTAATGTCAGCGCTTACATTTAAATGACTTACATTTTATATCATTTATGGTAAGGGAGGAAGCGTCATGGATTTTGCTTCGCGAAAACCACTATATGAGCAAATTTACGAAAACCTGCGGGATAAAATCAACCGAGAAATGTATCCTATCGGCAGCAAATTGCCCACTGAGAAAGAACTGATACAGACTTATAAAGTCAGTCGAATTACAGTCCAAAAAGCAGTGAATTTATTAGCAGCTGAAGGTTTGGTGAGAAGACGCTCCGGTGTTGGCACAACAATCTTGAAAAGAGAAAAAAGCCTTCCAAGCAACACATTGCTTGGACTAGTTGTACCGGGAATCCTTAAGAGTTTTGGCACCAATCTTTTGATTGCAATGGCTACGGAAACCGCGCGATATGGGTACTCGCTAATTATCAAATTTTCTCAGGAAGACGAACAGTTGGAAACCAAATGCGTTCAAGAATTGTTGGATCTCCCCGTTCGAGGTATTTTCATCAATCCATTGCAACGTTCATTCTACGATCCGTTACTGATGCAATATATACTGGATGATTACCCTATTGTTGTCATGGACAAGGAATTTTTTGGAATTGATGAAATGTTTGTGGGTTCAAATCATCTGAATGGTGCACGCCTCCTGGCAAAGATGATTGAAAAACTGGGTCATACCAACTTAGGAGTGATTTCCTATAAAGACATCAGTAATTCAACTCTGCAAATCCGCCAAGACGCCTTTGTCCAAGTTTATGCACATACGGATACACCGCTCAAAGCCAACACATTTGCTAAAATCATTGAAACCAGTTATAGCCATCATGATGACGACGCAGCCTTGAACTTAGATATCGAACGCATTAAACAATTCATTCTAAGAAAGAAACCGACCTGTTTAGTGGTTCCGGACAGCTACATCGGCGCGCTAACTCGTGAAGCGATTAGCGAGTTGCACCTGAAAGTACCTGAGAATATTTGCCTGACGGGATTTGATATTAACAATGAACTCAATCAATCCATCCGCTACACGTATGTGAAGCAAAGCGAAGCCACTATTGCTAAATTAGCTGTAAAAATGATGGCAGATCGCTTGCAGGGAAAGTCGATTACTAAGCGTGTGCAAAAAATTCCGGGAGAAATCGTTGATTGTCAAACGGTGATCCAGAAACAACTCATGCATCCACTTGGCCAGTGAAATTCCATGACAATTCATACTATATTCACCGAAGAGTTGACAACGTCGTCGTGGCAAAGACGGTGTCCAGATTTGGTCGCTTGATCAAGAGCGGACGAAGTCGTCACGGGGCAACTTCGTCAGGCGGGAAGACTCGAACGGCTGTGGGAGGAAGGGAGAAAAAATCCATCTCAAACGATGATTCCAACTGCAGACTGCTGCTTTTCAACCAGCAATGATTTATCTACAGGAATTACTAAGGCTGATGCAGGAAAAAATTCTGTCGATCGACCATCGTTAGTGATTAAAATATCGCTCTGCACGTTAACTTGTGTAGAATCTACTCGCTTAATCGGCGGATAATCTGAAAAAATTTTTGATGCAGTAGACGGTTGAAGCGATTAAGGGAGATGGTCTAGGCGTTCAATGCACAAGATATGGACGAGTTGCTTGCACAACGGGATCATTCATCCAATTTTTGATATCTTTTTCAAGATTATAGATGTGATGGTGCGTTTGCTAATAGTCTATCTTGATAGTTGCTTGGTAAGGAATTAGTACATTTTTGTTTATTCGACAATAAATCAGCTTAAGCGCCGACCTGTACCAACATTTTCTGTTTGCAGTTTAGGGTAGAATAACAGGTAGTGCTTTAGTTGTGTCTTTCCGTATTTTCGACTTTATTTTATTGCTACTTATTAGGATGCAATACTCGTTTTTACTCATCTAGTAGTTTCAGCACTCTCTAGTGAATTAAGGTATCTAATTGTTTTAAGTATTCATTTTCAATCCGAGGAAGCTCATTTTCCAATTCAAGACATCATTAAACCGCTGCGCGTCAGACTGAAGCGGATTTTTGACCTTGTTTTCCAGCTAATCAATCAAGTTTCATAAAATGAAGCGCTCGGCAGACTGATAAAGTCTGAACTAGATCAGGTTCGCAGGAATTATCCGTTCAAGGGGGGTTAAACACACTTAAAAAAGCGAATTTGGAGGCAGAACTTACTCAATTAATTCCTTTTACTCTTTAGAATATGATGGAGATATTTGATCAGGTCAGGTATAGGCGATCAAAGAGACTGTTGGGCATTCAGAAGTGATGATGGTGGTATCTGCCGAAGCACTTATATGTTACAGTATACTCTTCGGAATATATTAATTCCCGGGTTCTATGAGTTAACCAGATGCAGCTCTGACAGTGACTCTGAACAGAAGATGAAAAAGATATATACGCACTTTCTCATTTAATATATAATGTGAGTAACTCAGAAATGATCCACGAAAAGAGTTGTGTACTGAATGAATGAAGAACTCGGGCTTATTCTCACAGAAATGAAAAAAGGATTTGCAGAGGTTAACCAGAGACTTGACGGCATGAATCAGAGACTTGACGGCATGAATCAGAGGCTCAACGGTATCGATCAAAGGTTTAAAGCAGTTGATCAGAAGTTAGATACAATTGATCAGAGGCTCAACGGTATCGATCAAAGGTTTAAAGCAGTTGATCAGAAGTTAGATACAATTGATCAGAGGCTCAACGGTATCGATCAAAGGTTTAAAGCGGTTGATCAGAGGTTAGATGCAATTGATCAAGGGTTTAAAGCAATTGATCAAAGGCTAGGCGGAATGAATGATCACCTGGATGGCATTGAGAGAGAAGTGGTAATCCAGAAACAAGCGGGTAAAAATTCAGAAAACATAAGCGAATTTAAAATGAAAATTGGAGAGCAAGCCCGGATGCTGACTACTCTTTCAGTCCGCTCGATCGTTCAGGAAGGCGAGTTAAGAACCCTTAAGGAAGCTCTATATTTTAAGCAATCTGTTTAAATAAATGTGCCGGTATGAAAGAAGAGATCGTAACCAAGTGGGCAGTACACAAAAAAAATGAGTAAGCCTGTGGCATTCACGGATAGTATGGCACAGCTTACCATTTCATACGTCATGATTCAGGTGTTTTCTTTTGGAAAACTTAATAGGGAAGTTGGTGAGAATCCAACGCGATCCCGTCACTGTAATTGGGAGCAATCTGCAACTTAAGCCACTGTAACCTATGGGAAGGCGCAGAGAGCGATGATCATAAGCCAGGAGACCTGCCTGATTCATTACACGAAAAACCTGCGAGGACAGGATGTGTCGATGATGCAATATGTTATGTTTGCTATTGTATAGACATTTCTGCACCTCCGGGTTATGGAGGTGTTTTTTTATTTGATCATTCATCTGATTCATTAGTACCGGCGGTGTTCTGCCGGCAGCAGAAATAAGTAGTATTCCATTGACTTTCAGGAGGATAAAAAAGTGAAAAAAAGGTATACATTATTCATTGTTATCATGATGATTTTGGGCGTTTTAGCAGGTTGCGGTCAGACCGATCAAACGAGCTCCAGTCAGAACAAGGCAGAGCAGGGGGAAAAAATAACCTATCCGGTAAAGATTAAAGATGCGGTAAATCAAGAGGTAGTCATTAAGAAAAAACCGAATAAAATCGTTTCGTTGATCCCAAGTAATACAGAAATTGCTTTTGCTTTAGGACTTGGTGATAAAATCGTCGGTGTTTCAGATTTTGATAATTATCCAAAAGATGCAATCCGAAAGCCAAAAGTAGGCGGAACGGATCTGAATGTTGAAAAAATCATTTCCCTTAAACCGGATCTCGTGTTAGCGCATGCGTCAGCTGCTCATGATTCAAAAGATGGCTTACAGCAGCTCAGAGATGCAGGGATCCCCGTTGTCGTCGTTAATGATGCGCAGAATTTCACGCAAGTTTATGATTCTATTGATATGATCGGGAAAGCAACGGGTGAAAGTGAAAAAGCGGACCATCTTATTCAGAATATGAAAAGCAGGATCGCGGCGATTAAGAAAAAAGCCGCGAAAATTAAGGCAGCCGATAAGAAAAAGGTATACGTTGAAATTTCGGGTGCGCCGGATATTTATACGGTTGGGAAAAATACATTTATGAATGAAATGTTGTCTGTAATTCATGCCGACAACATTGTGAAAGAGGAGGGCTGGGTGAAGGTTGATCCTGAGGAAATCATCAGACAAAATCCGGATGTCATCATTACAACTTATGGATATTATGTAAAAGATGCCGTCAAACACGTGTCAAACCGAAAAGGATGGCAGGAGATAAACGCCATTAAACATAAGCAGGTCATCGATGTGAACTCAGACGAAGTGACGCGTCCAGGTCCGAGAATCGTCAAAGGGGTAGAAGATCTTGCCAAAGCGGTTTATCCGGATCAATTTAAATAACAGGAAAGCAGCTTATGTGATCGCTGTTTCTTTTCTCATGGTATCCCTGTTTCTTGGCATTTCAATTGGCACGGTTTATATTCCTTTAAAGGATTTACTTCAAATCGGCCTTGGGATGCTTCACGTGATACCAGAAGACCATGTAGATCAGACGTTATCGACGATTGTCATCAGCATTCGTCTGCCGCGTGTGGTTCTTGCAGGACTGGTGGGCGCATCGCTTGCTGTTGCAGGAGCTGCTTTTCAGGGATTATTACGGAATCCACTCGCCGACCCCTATACGTTAGGCGTTTCATCCGGGGCATCCGTGGGGGCTGTGGTGACTTTATTTTTTCATTTTACCCTGCCTTTTTTCGGCCACTATACGCTGCCCATGATTAGCATTGTCTTTTCATGGCTGACGATTTTGCTCGTTTTATTATTTGCTCAAAAAGTGGACCGATCGATGCGGGTCGAGACCATTATTCTCACAGGCATTATTTTCAGTTCTTTTTTAAGTGCGATGATTTCTCTAATGATCGCCTTGACAGGTGAGGAGTTAAGGCAGATTATCGGCTGGCTCCTGGGTGGTGTTTCGATGCGCGGCTGGGCTTATGTGCAAATTATTTTTCCCTTCTTCATCATCGGCTCTTTGATGCTGATGCTGAATGCAAAGGAATTAAATGCCCTGACTTTTGGCGAAGAGAAGGCTTACCATTTGGGTGTCAATGTTCAAAAAAGGAAGATGCTTATTTTAACAGCAGGATCGATTTTGACCGGGGCAGCGGTGGCCGTTTCCGGGACAATTGGTTTTGCAGGATTAGTGATTCCACATGTCGTGCGCTTATTATGGGGATCCGATCATCGACATGTATTACCGCTGTCGCTATTAACCGGAAGTGGTTTTTTAATTTTAGCTGATTTGGTCGCTCGAACCATTATTTCACCCATTGAGCTCCCTATTGGCGTCATTACGGCTTTGATTGGGGCTCCCGTCTTCGCAATGATTTTATTGAACAGCCGAAAAGAAGGAAGAAGATAAAAAATGCTAAAGCTTGAGAATGTTTCAGGGGGGTATCCGGGAAATCCGGTGCTTAAGCATGTCTCCTTTGCTGTTCAAAAAGGGGAACTGTTTGGTATATTAGGCCCGAATGGAAGTGGCAAGACCACCTTATTAAAAATGCTGAGCGGCATACTCCCTTATCAAAAGGGTTCCATTCTGGTAAAGGACCGCTCTATTCGCCATTATACGGCGAAAGAACTGGCGCAGCTCATGGCCGTACTCCCTCAGATTTCACCGCAAAATTTTTCCTATACAGTAAAAGAAGTCGTTGCGCTTGGCCGTTATCCGCACCAAAAAGGCCTGTTACACGCCTGGGGGGAAGAGGATGAAGCGGTCATTCAAAGGGTGATGAAACAAACCCATGTGAAGGCATTTGAAAATCATTCGATCCGGGAGCTGTCCGGTGGAGAACAGCAGCGCGTCTATCTGGCACAGGCTCTTGCCCAGGAACCGGAACTCTTACTTTTAGATGAACCCACGAATCATTTAGATCTTTCTTATCAAAAAGGGCTGTTCGATTTGTTAAAGCAATGGACGGTTCAAAAGAAATTGACCGTGATCTCTATTTTTCATGATCTAAATCTGGCCGGGCTATATTGCGATCGCCTGCTTTTGCTGCAGAATGGAGAAGTACAGGTGGATGCCCGCCCAGATGAAGTACTTAAAGAAGCAAGGGTGAAAAATGTCTACCGGACAGAAGTGAAGAAAATGCCCCACCCAAAGGTGCCCGCTCCACAAATGCTTCTCTTACCTGAACGGGATTCATCAGAAGATCGTGTACTAGATGCGACTTTTTTAGACATTCAGGAGGAGTGGATCGCTTATCAGGCGCCCTTTCAGCTGCGCACCCTGTATTCAGGCGTTATGGGTGCAGGCACAGGGTGGTATCGGAGCTTTGTAAACCGCCATGTGAACCAGGATGAACCACGCGATGATTTGGAAAAGGTGATGGCCTTATTTTTACACAAAAATGGTTTTGAGCCGAGTGACACGGTCGGAGTGATGTCATCTGCTTTCCCTGAAGATGTTTCCTGTCATTTATATAAGAGGGATGGGTTTTCTTTATTTGTTGTTGTGACAGCAGCTGCGGGGAGTGCCGTGAAGGCATCCGGGGGAGAGGAGCACGCTCTTTCAGGGACGACATGGCTGTTTATACATGGTGAACTTTCGGAGGAAGCATTTATTCAGAGTATGATCACAGCGACTGAGACAAAAGTAAATGCGCTGCGGGACTCAGGTGTCATGGGAAAAACTGCTATAGAGGGGCGACCAGGCCATGTGCTTGTGGCCGCTACACAAAAAGGAAAGAAGATCGGCCTCACAGGTCCCGTCACCCCACTCGTGAAGCTTATTAGCCAGGGAGTCGAGGCATGCACAAGGGAAGCCCTGCAAAAAAGCAGGAGAAGGGAGGTATGAAGAGTATGATGCGGGCAGGAACGTTAATTTTTATCACAGGTGGTGTAAGGAGCGGCAAGAGCGCTTTTGCAGAATGCATGGCCATTCAATTCGCTGAAGCAACGTCCGGTTCCCTTCACTATATTGCAACGGGCAGAGCAACGGATCAAGAAATGGAAAGTCGTATTTTGCGCCATCAGGAGGAAAGAAAAAATGGTCCGTATCTCTGGAAAACATGGGAACAGCCGATGGATATCGGGCAGCTGGCTCCTTTTTTTCAAAAGTATGATGTTGTATTGCTTGATTGTTTAACGACGCTGTTAAGCAATGAACTTTTCCATGAAGGGAATCACCTGGAGGATGGGACCATTCCACAAAAAGTGAAAGATCACATAATGAACGGACTCATCGCCGTATCCCAGAACTGCAGGGTACTCATCGTTGTCAGTAATGAAGTGCTTTTTGAGCCGATCCATCAGAAGCTTGTCCTTTTATATGCCAGGCTCCTCGGCGAACTTCATGTGCAAATCGTAAAAATAGCTGAACGTGCGTATCAGATGGAAGCAGGGATTCCCCTGTTAATGAAAGGAGAACCACTTTGAAAGGGATATATTTTGAAGGCAGCATTCCTTGCGCCCATCTGTTGCTGAAGGCACAATAGCCGTGCCATTTGAGTCCACAATATGACCGGCGGCTTCTTATATGTCATTCGATAGAAAACGTTTTAGATGGATCACGTGGGAAAAACATCATTTTCGATTGGAAGACTCGGATCATGAAATGGATAAAAGGCATGATAATCAATTTACAACTTTTCACCTCTATTCCGATTCGCTGTGAGATTTCGATGGATAAAGACAACATCAATCATGCGATTAAGACCTTCCCCATTTTAGGTTTGGTACAAGGCCTTCTTTACGCATGCATCCTTTATCTTGCTTTGAACTGGACTCCTTTTTCTTCGCTGGCTGCTGCCTTTTTCGTGTGGGTGGCAATGATTGTGATCACGGGAGGGATTCATCTTGATGGGTGGATCGATGCAAGTGATGCCTATTTTGCCTATCAAAGTATAAAGAAACGACTGGAAATTATGAAGGATCCCCGGACAGGGGCCTTTGGCGTGCTTTCGGTGATCGTCCTTTTAGCGGCAAAATTTTTCTTTATCTATGAAACGGTTATACGGGAAAGTGCCACTACTTATCTTTTAATTGCCATGATTCCCCTCATCAGTAAAAGCATCATGGGCATGCTGCTCATTCATGTGAAAGGGGCAAAAGCTGACGGATTAGGCGCTTATTTTAAACAGGCTGCAGATAAAAAAACATTGGGTATTTATCCAATTTATTTTTTTATTATTCTCGTATTAGCGGGATCAGTAAATCAGCGAGCCTTCATTGGCGCATCTATCTTACTCGTCACCATGGTTGTGCTCTATTTTGGCCTATCTCATAAAGCCGTCAAGTGGTTTGGCGGCATTACAGGAGATGTCGTTGGCGCATCTGTAGAAGGGTCGGAGCTCGTGTTATGGATGATGGTCTGGTTATTACATTATTTCGTCACGGTTTAACAGAAGAAAATGAGCGTCATGCTTATATCGGCTGGACGGATTCGCCTTTAAGCAAGCAGGGAAGGGCAGAGTTATCAGGAAAAATGTTGACCCCCTGCCATTATGTTGCGACAAGTGATTTAAAACGCTGCCGGCAAACGGCGGAGCTTCTCTTTGAACATGTTTCACAAGAGGTCTATCCGGAATTCAGAGAAATGAATTTTGGAAACTGGGAAGGCAAAACGTATGAACAATTGAAAGATGCAGGGGTCTATCGCAGATGGTTAGAAGATCCCTTCCATGTTTCCCCTCCCCAGGGCGAATCCTTTCAGGCATTTGCGAAGCGTATAGATCAAGGCTGGAAGAAGTTAAAAGGGAAAATCATGATGGAACAGCTGAGTCGGGCCGTTTTGGTCACCCATGGGGGCGTGATACGTTATTTATTATCTTCTAATTCAAAAGAAAAGACAGATTTCCGGGATTGGAACGTGTCAAACGGGCATGGCTACGCGCTCATCTGGGAAAGTCGGGACATGTTCAGGAGGGGAGAAACATGCACTTCGTTACGGGAGGTGCCTTTAACGGAAAAACAGAGTGGGTGAAAAATTTCTATCATCACCCTGGTGAAAGTGACTTTGATGTTGTTTCTGCCTGCGCACTTACAGATCCGGCAGCGGGCCTGGATCTAAGCCAGTCTGAGAACTTAATGATAGTTGGGATGGAGCAGTGGGTAAGAAAAGAATTAACGAAGAACCATGCAGATCAGGTCAGATCCCTTTTTAATGAGAGACTGGAAAGCTGGAGCCAGTGGGAAAAGGAAGAAGCCAGCCGAATGCTCGTTATTATCGGGACAGACATAACGAAAGGCATTGTCCCTGTAGATAAGAATGATCGACTGTGGCGAGACGTTACCGGATGGGTCTTTCAGGATATTGCCAAACGGGCAGATCGTGTCGATGTGATCTGGTATGGGCTGAACCAAAGATTAAAATGAGGGAAACGTGCAGACACGAACAGGGGATGAGGAAAAAGCGTCTGATCTGAGGCCATGTGAAAGGATGAGATCCGTGTTGAAACTACGGTACAGTAGACGAACTAAAGCAACAGCCACCATCCATATCATGCAGTAACAAGAAGACTGGAGAGCTTCGTGCTTCAGATTTGGCTCGCAAATGACTTTTTAGCCTGGGGAAGTGTCGTCAACGATCGGGTAAATGGTAAAGACGTGAAGATACGAAGTGGGAAAGTCTTTCGAGGAGGGAGTAAGAAAGATGAGAAATCGAAACAAGGGGAATAAACTTGCGTGGATGAGCATCTTCATTGCCTTATCCGTCGTCGGTGCTTATATTAAAATCCCTGCTGTGCCTGGCAGTATTGCTTTAGACAGTTTTCCGAGTCTGGTTGCAGCAGCTGTACTTGGTGGTCCGACCGGCGCACTCACTGCTGCTTTCGGTCATCTTGTTTCTGCGTATTTAGGCGGCTTCCCGTTGGGCCCCTTCCATCTATTCATAGCCGCTGAAATGGCTTTACTTGTTTCAGGATTTGTCTGGCTTTATAACCATGTCAATCAGTTCATCGCAGGCGCTTTCTTTTTACTCGGAAACGCCATACTTGCGCCGTTACCTTTTTGGTTCATCATAAGCAAGGGTTTCTATCTCACTATTGTACCGCCTTTATTCATCGGTTCTTTATTAAATATCGGTATTGCTTTACTTACGATACCCCGAGTGTATGCTGCTTTTCAAGTGAGGTGGGGAAAACGATGAGAGATGTCTCCGTTATCCCTCTTACTGAAGATGAATCGATGATCGTCGCTGTAGATAATAGCGGAGCGGTTGGGATGAAGGCTCAGGATGAGGTCCAAGTGCCGTATGCTGTGGTGTCTTACTCTGCTTTTCGAACAGCGGTAATGGAATGTATTTCGGCAGGAGGCCATCCTTTTATTGTGATCATCCACAATTTTTGCGGGAACGATGCCTGGGCTGAACTTGTTACAGGGGTAAAAAAAGGGCTGAAAGAACTGAATTTCATGGATGTACAAATTACAGGCAGTACAGAAACCAACTTCCAACTGAAACAGTCAACGGTGGGTCTGACGGTATTGGGAAAAAAGGCAATGGGAGGGGTTGAAGTCCCACTAAATATCAAAAAGCAAAAGGTAGCTGTTATCGGCTCACCGCTTGTTGGCGAAGCGGTGCGGGACAGACCAGAAGAGATCGCTTCCCTCCATTTATTCGATTCAATAGCTCAGATCAGTGGTGTTACTCTTTTTCCTGTAGGCTCTAAAGGAATTTTATATGAATTGAATCAGGCATTCTCGGAAAATATGAATGATCGTCAAGTGCAGACAGATGTCGATATCATGAAATCTTCAGGACCGTCAACCTGCTTTATTGCTATTTATCCAAAAAATTTAGAAGACAGGATCCAGAGTGAAGCAGGTTCACTCTTTCATCCTGTGCAGTTTGAGGTTTAAAGAGAAGTAAGCGTAGGTATACGTTGTTCACTGACCATCTTTGCCAAAAATCTCGTTGTAAGAATACGTTTTGGCATTACCTTTTTCAGATTCTTTCAAAGCCTGTTCTTCTTCTTTAGTCAAGATCTCATCCTCGTAAGGAAGCAGTGATTTTTTATTTTCGTTCAATTGTTTACGCAATTCCTTAGCCTGTTCATCCGTCAAATTTAAAATATCTTGAATCAACAGTTCCTTTTCAATAGGTTGACGAACAGCCATTTTCAACACTCCCTTTTTCTCTTTAAAAAGCAGTTGACCGCTATCTGAAGAAAGTTCACCACCATCGTTTGATAGCTTGATTTTTCAATTGAAATCTTTGAAATCTAACGTGATTTGCGATAAAGTAGTCTTCATAAAGGATCCTCTCTGGCTGTTGTGGTGACTTAATTTCACCAGATTTGGATCCTTTTTGCGTGCACTTTTTTCATGCATAGAGTGTAATCGAACAGGGTGTAATCGAGAAAAGTGATCAGTTAAAGCATCTGAGCATCTTGGAGAAATTCTGAATAAACTAGGATTATGATGATTTATTTGACCGTTTTTGTGTTATTTCTTTTTATTATTTCAGAGGAGGTAACGTGATGAGATGAATTTGCAGTTTTCTATAAGATTGTTGGTCGCTGGAATCCTGGGAGCAGTCATTGGTTTAGATCGTGAGCTGCGCTCAAAAGAAGCAGGTATCCGTACCCATTTTCTTGTTTCTCTTGGAAGTGCCTTGATTATGATTGTGTCCCAGTATGGGTTTGCCCAGATTGCATCGGAAACTAAAATTTCTCTTGATCCAAGCCGTATTGCTGCCCAGGTAGTCAGCGGTATCGGTTTTATTGGAGCGGGAACTATTATCGTTCAGAAAAGATTTGTGCACGGACTGACAACAGCGGCCGGGGTTTGGACAACATCAGGTGTTGGTCTGGCGATCGGATCAGGGATGTTTCTGGTGGGAATCTGCGGAACGATTTTAACTCTCCTTGGGTTAGAATTACCGAGCATTTTTCTGAAATCAAGAAAAAACATGACCATTGCATTTAACTATTCATCAATCAACAAGACGTCATTGCACGCTGCTTTCAACCTGTTTGATCATGATGATGTTCTATCTTACTCGGTGAAAACGGGGAAGGACAAGGATAGCCGTAAAATATATTACGTCAGTCTTGTCGTTCGTTCAACAAAGACAGATTACAAAAAGCAGAAAATTAGTCAGTTGCAAAAATTAGATGAGGTCGTTATTAATCTGGTTGAGTAAAAAGCAGACTTCAGAAATAAAAATCATAATTGACATAGAAAGGGTGTCATTGATTAAACGGGATCCTGATCGGCATAAGTCGACGAAAGCAACTTCACTCCATTTTCCTTCAGTGCCTGCTGTATATCTGCAGGGCATTCACCATTGGTTATCAGCGTCGAGACTTCTTTCAGATGCGCAAAAGTCGTTACACCAATTTTACTGTGATCCGCCAGCACAATTGATTTCTCCGAACGCTGCATAAGTAGCCGGGACAGACTTGTCCCATTTAAGTCATAATCTGTGATACCGTCATCTTTAGATGTTCTGTCGGCGGGAATTGACTATCAGCGCAATATCTTCTAACCATTGCATCATGCAGGGCTTTTCGTCCAGACAGATTAATGGTTTTTTGTGGATCGTATGGGTGCGAATAGACGTCCAGTACGTCTTCTATGATAAGTTACGAATTCGGCGTCTTGTTTTTTGGGGATGGGCCCAGTATTCATCGTGGTGAGGATTAGGTTCTTTTTTTTAACATCCGACCGATCGCTTTTTTTCACGGGGAACAGGATCACTTTGCACTTCTGTTCCAATAGCCGTAATGATCAGTGTGAATAGCCTTCATGCTCCGGACCACAAGCCAGCTTAATCATTTTCGCTTCGGCTCCACCATCGATTTTTTGGTGCAAGTGAGTTGAGCCTCGCTTCATAAAGGCTGTTGTTCACAAAAAGTCGGGCCACGTTGGCTACGGTCGAGGGGCAACGTGATTATACCTTGCAATTTCTTTACGTTGATGTGTTTCTCCGTGATTGATATAGGCATCCGGTAAAATCAGGCTGCGTTTCTTGATGGTTTGATTGGTCTTTTTATCTTTCAGGATGTTCTTAAGCCGGGTCACTTCATCGTCAGTTAAAGCAACAATGTATTTTATTGGACGCATCATTTCACCTTTTTAAATAGATTCTATCAATAAAGGTAAAGTATTACAATTAATTTCAAAATCTTGGCTATGATGTACTAGCCTTGAAGAATTATCCAAAATGGCCAATAAAAACGAAATAGTTGTGATCCTGATTACTGGTATCCATGAAGACCGCCGGAGTGTGAGTAAAAAAATAACTGTTAATATCTACAATTCCCAAATTTTGTTCTTCATGGTGTAAACTATAAAAAGATACTTATCGGTTCAACAATTTGAACGGGAGATGGTATGATCGACATCGATGGAAAATGATATTTTACAAATGCTTAGAGATGGTGAGAGTGTAGAAAATGTTGACCGTAGCTCTGGAATTAATAGTAAAAGCTCTGAAATTAAGAACCAGAGCTCCGAAACTAAGGACCGGAGCTCCGAAACTAAGGATAATAAAAAACAATCATTACAGCAAGCAGACTTGTGGCAAATATCAGAAATAGCAAGAAAAAGAGAACGACTTCCGCGAGATCAAATGGAGGGACTTATTATAACGCTATGTACTTATAGGAATTTTACCATAAAAGAGCTAAGTTCTTACCTTAATCGTCAACCGGACTCTTTAAGGGTTAGCTATATAAGAAAATTGGTAAAAGAGGGCAGACTGGAACCTGTCTATAAGATGGCACCTACTCATCCGAAACAAGCGTATCAAGCAAAGGCGGAATAATTTATACGACAGAAACCCTGCTCCGTAATTTGCTGGAAATTTGGAAGGGTAAAGAAAACTTACTTGAGTTTGAAGAGGCAGTCACCCCCTATATACATGAATAGATGTGCCAGACAGTAGAGTGTGTCTTCACGCTTTTAGATCAGGTAGTTGCGCAGGAAGGATGGCGTGTAGACAACTATAAAGATCATCGGATGGTTCAGTTCATGCACGGTCCTCATACCCTGACTTTTGCAGCTAAATTGATTAAAAAACAGCCATGAGCCCCTATGGTTATGGGGTTCCTGGCTGTTTCTATTTGTCACAAAGTTGTTGTGTAATTTATCCTTTCTTTACCTTCCCCAAAATTTTTTTGATGGCTCCGAGGGACAGACATTTCTTCCCAAAGTCAATGCCAAAAGCCTTGCCTGTGTCGGCTAGCACTTCATCGTAATAATCGAACAGATAATAGTTTCCCTCGATATGACTGCAGGCTGCTTTTCTCAGGTTTTCCATCAGCACGGGAATCGAATATTTTCCCTTCAGGCGTCGCACTAAGAGCCGGGCAATGACAAGTGAAACAAAGCAGGTTAGAAAATGGGATTCGATGTGTTTATGAGTGGAAAGATAGACGGGTTGGGTCTCCAGGTCAACAGATTGGTCATGATGACATTGGACTTTTCGAGAGATCAGCTGATGTGGCGTCTGTTGCGTATTGGTACCAAAAAGAACCTCATCAGATTTTTTCACTCTTGTTACCGCGAAGAGACCGGATACCAGGATAATAGTTCATTTATAATTCCGGGCGCTGTTTTATCTTATGGTCGACAACTCGCTGATGTCTGTTTTGCCGAAGCGATCCGGTAACTGCTTGAACTGTTTCAAGAAACATTCGAAGATGAGCATGTTCTGTCTGAAAAAGCCATGGGTCTGATCATCCAGCAATTTCCACCCAAGCTGTCCGTTATCTGCCGCAAACAATTGGAAAAAGTAGCTGCTTGAGTAATTTATTCAGGAAAACTGCAGAAGTATCAAGATATTAAAGGATTTTTTGCCTTTAAAGTTTTTGATCCTTATGATAAAAATGATCCGTTTCCCATCTTTAAAGAGGGCAAAACGGATCATTTTAATAAAATATAACGAATCGATGACTTGTATTAAAAAAGAAATTCGCTCTTGTTTGTCAGTTCTGCTGAGCGGTGGGACGGACGATAACTTCGTTAATGGCTACTTCATCTGGTTGGCTTATCGCATAAGCCACTGCTTCTGCAATGGCTTCAGGTTTTATGCCACGGAGTTTCTCTTTTTCTTCGACTTGTTTTTTTATTGTCGGATCGGTTATTGTGCCTGGCAACTCCGTTTGCACTGCTCCTGGTGAAATATTGGTCACACGGATTCCGCTGTATGGAGATTCTTCGAGCCGCAGTCCTTCGGCAATAGCCCTGACGGCAAATTTTGTTGCGCTGTACACGGCCCATCCGCCTGGATTTACAGCATATCCCGCTACAGAGCCCGTATTGATAATATGACCTGACTTCTGCTGCCGCATAATCGGGAGTACACCTGCAATTCCATAAAGGACGCCTTTGATGTTCACATCAATCATACTTTCCCATTCATCGATTTATAAATCACGGAGCGGGGAAAGGGGCATCAGGCCGGCATTATTGTAGAGCACATCTACACGTTGATATTTTTTGAATGCCAGATTGATGAGAGCCTGCACATCCTCCTTTTTTGTTACATCCGTTTTTTGATAATCAGCTTTTCCTCCATCATTACGAATTTCAGCAACCAGGGTTTTGAGCTTCTCTGTCCTTCTTGCACCGAGAACGATTTTAGCACCTGCGTCAGCAAGTTTTCTGGCTGTCGCTTCTCCAATTCCGCTTGATGCACCGGTAATCACAATGACTTTATTCCTTATATTTTCCATTAATTCGTGCTCTCCCGTTCTATCGTCTATCTACCAGGTTTTAGCTTCTCATTTCATCATGATGAATTGTTGAAAATATATTTTCTATAACCATAAGTGTTGCTTGAATGTCCTGTTCAGAATGTCTTGTGCACAGATAAATTCTTCCTCGCTTCGGTGTGAATCTGATACCTTGTTCCAGAGATTCCCTGACAAAACGATCGTAGCGGTTGTTATCTAATTTAGTGAAACAATCCCTGAAATCTTCGATTGGATGATTGGTCCCAAATTCCAGAATACATACTGCCTCCAGGTTTGTGCAAAACAAGGGGATATCGTATTTCTTTCCCAAGAAGTTGATCCCATCAACAAGCAACTGACCAAGATTACGGAAATGAGTGTACGTATCTTTTTTATCGAGAACATTTAGTGTCGCCAGTGCAGCTGAGACAGAGATAGAATTACCGTTATATGTACCGGAAGCGTGTACGCCGCAATCCATGATTTCTTTTTTTCCTGCGACAAGGGATATAGGAAATCCGCCGGCAATTGCTTTGGCGAACACGGCAAGGTCAGGTGTAACATGAAAATAAGCCTGTGCACCTCCTGGAGCCAGTCTGAATCCAGTGATGACTTCATCGAAAATAAGCAGAATCTGATAGTCTTCAGTCAGCTTCCTTACCTCTTTCAAATAGCCTTTTTTCGGGAGAACAGGTCCTGAGTCAAGCATGACGGGTTCCATAATTACTGCGGCAATATCGCCACCATAGTTATTAAAAATAGACTTAAGAGCATCAATATCATTCCAGGGAGCAACGATGATATGATCGGCAGCAGAATTTAATTGGCCAAATGATTCCATCCTTTTCCAAGGGTGATTTCTTGGACCAAGCTCTTCGATGACCGTTGCATCTGTGCTGATCCTTTCTTCATCGGACCAGCCGTGATATTGACCCTCAAACTTTACAATTTTTGATTTTCCGGTAAATCCCCTGGCCAAACGGAACGCCAACATATTTGCTTCAGTTCCTGTATTTTGAAAAATAATTTTTTCAGCACAGGGAATCATTTCAACGAGTTTTTTCGACAGGGTCAGTAGGTCGTGAGTTGGTGAGGCAAATTGCGTGCCACTCTCCATTTGTTTTTGGACGGCCATGGTGATTTCATCCGGGCTATAGCCTAGAATGAGTGGCCCCATTCCACCCAAGTAATCAATATATTCATTTCCATCAACATCGTAGAGATGCGACCCTTTTCCGGATTGAAAACAAATGGGATAATTTTGATCTACGGGTTTGTGAAACGAGCTTGCTACTCCGTCTACCAAGTATTGACTAAGCTCTTGATATAACTTCTTTGATTTTTCAGTATTTTTATTTATGTTACTCACATACAGTCCCCCCCCCGGGGTGCAGATCATTAAGGGATCAGTTTATTTGACTTCCTCCAGATTTTCCGGATGCATAACCCGTTCAATGAAACTTTTTGTCCGTTCATGTTTCGGATGATAAAAGAGATTTTTTGGATGTTCTTCCTCGACGATAACCCCCTTGTCCATGAAAATAATGCGATCTCCAACTTCCTCAGCAAAGTGCATTTCATGAGTCACAAGTACCATAGTCATGCCTTCATCTGCCAGCTCGCGAATGACTTGTAGTACCTCGCCGACAAGCTCCGGATCAAGAGCGGATGTGGCTTCATCAAACAGCATCATTTTGGGTTCCATGGCAAGTGCCCGGGCAATGGCTACACGTTGTTTCTGTCCGCCTGATAACTGGCTTGGATAATGATTCATTCGTTCTCCGAGACCGACTTTCTTTAAATATAATTCCGCAGTTTTTCTGGCTGCTTCTTTTGATTTTCTGCGAATTTTTACTTGGGCTGCCATCACATTTTCTACAGCCGTCATCATCGGAAATAAATTGAAGCTCTGAAAAACCATTCCAATCTCTGTACGGAGTCTGGCGATTCGCTTCTCATTATATTTTCCATTGCTGTCTTTGAAGGTCTGCCCTTCAATTTTAATCGTACCTGATGTTGGCAATTCAAGACAGTTGAGACAACGGAGCAGCGTTGATTTTCCAGAACCGGAAGGACCGATAATGACTATTTTTTCACCTTGTTTAACTGAAAAATTGATACCTTTCAAAATTTCATTTTTCCCAAAACTTTTATGAACATTGGAAACTTCAATCATAGCTTTAGGCATGTTTTGACAACCTCTTTTCTGTCAGACGCACCACTTGTGAGAGTGGAAGACTGATAATGAGATACGCGATGGCCAAAATGGTGTAGGATTCTATTGTTAGAAAGGTTTGTGAAGCATACGCCTGAGTGCGAAGCAGCAATTCATTGACTGTAATAAATGCTAGCAGTGAGGTATCCTTGATCATCATGACCAGGTAATTTCCAAAAACAGGAATACTGTTTCTGACTGCCTGCGGTATGACAATGGACCATAGAGCCTGTCGATGTGTATAGCCCAGTGCCAGTGCAGCTTCAGTTTGACCTTTGCTTATCGAGAGAATGGCTGCCCGCACAACTTCAGACAGATAACATCCATAATTAATGCCAAGGCCCAAAATACCTGCAAGAGTAGGATCAATATGGTATTGATAACCCGGGATCCAGAATTGAAACAAAATGGATATGAGTAATGGGACAACATAAAACATGTAAACGAGTTGTACCAGAAGTGGTGTTCCTCGAATAAGCTCCAGAATAACAACCAAAATACTCTTAAGAATCTTTGATTTCGACAAGCGTCCTGCTGCAATCAAAATACCAAGAAGGACAGCAAGGAGAAATCCACCGATTGTAGATTGTACAGCAATCCAGCCACCCTGAAGCAGTTCCGGTGTAAGTTCATTAAATGCCGTTCTGAAATCCAGATTATTTAATATATCCATAGATAGAATGCACCTCATTAATAAGGTTGTTAAAAATCAGAGTTATTACCCGGTACGCGGGCAATAACTCTCAGAAAAAAATCACAACGATTATTTTTCGTCTTCAACAGGAACAAAATAATCTTCAGGCATGCCATACTTCTTTAGCACCTTTTCGATGAATCCGTTCTCCTTCAGAATATCAAGCTGCTGATTGATTGCATTGACTAGTTTTGTATCGCTTTTTCTCGCAGCAGCACCAATTTTTCCAGCAGCCTGAGGCGTGTACGGAGAAAGAAGCTTAAGTTTCAGTGAAGGATCTGTCTTTAAGCTATATGCTGCAACGGCTCCGTCGGTAATAACAGCATCAACTTTTCCTGTATTGGCTGCCATCAGAAGATCAGCTTGAGAACCAAACACACTCAATTTTTTGATGTTTCCATCTTTATACAGCTTGTCAGCCAATTCATAGAATCCCGTACCTTTTTGAGCACCTACAGTTCTGGTCTTCAAATCACTCAGAGATTTGATCGGTGAATTTGTTGGAACAATAATAGCTTCGCCCTCCTTATACCATATGTTCGTAAATTTAGCTATTTTCTGTCTTTTAGGATTGATATACATAGCATCAGTAACAAGATCAATATTTTTATTATTCAATTCCAGAAGCAGATTTTCAAACTTCGTCTGTTTCATTTCTACCTTTGGAATGCCCAGTCTTTTGGCTATTTCGGTAATAATTTCAGCATCAATACCGCTGAATTTATGTGTTTTCTGGTCGATATAGGCAAATGGGGCATCATTCGAAGAACCGACAACCAGTACACCTTTTTCTTTAGCAGCAGCCAGCGTATCCGTCGAATTGCCTTTGGAACTGCCTGATGAGCTCCCGGAACTGCTGCTTGAGTTACATCCTGCCAGAATGCCAGTGACTAAAATCAGTGCGAGAAAAGGTAGAAGTATTTTTTTCACATATATCAGCTCCTGAATTTTTTATGAAGTAGTATGAAGATGCAGAATGATTGCCAACTTTTTAAAATACTATCAGATTAGTTGCCCAAAGTAAATATAATAATCTGAATATTCGTTTTGCAAAAATTAACACGACCAAGATGTTCATTCAGAAATTATTTTACCTGAGTGATTCCTTCCTCAATAATATCCATACCCTTTTGCAGTTGTTCTGCCGTGATCGTCAGTGGTGACAGGAATCGGATGCAGTTTCCGTACATACCGGCATTTAGCAGGAGCAAGCCATGTTCATTTGCGTATTTAACAATTTTCCCCGTTCGGTCACTATCGGGTTCTTTTGTTTTCTTATCTTTAACGAATTCAATAGCGGCCATTGCACCAAGACGGCGTACGTCTCCGATAAAGGAATAGATACTGGCCCATTCTCTTGCTCTTTTTTCAAAAGCTGCTCCGATTTTTTCAGCCACATCTGTCAAATGCTCTTCATCAATAATCTTGATGACCTCCAGGGCGGCTGTACAGGATACCGGACTGCCGCAATAAGTACCACCCAGTGATCCCTTAATGTCGCAGGCATCTATTATTTCCGCTTTTCCGACTACGCCACTAAGCGGGAAACCAGCTGCAAGTGACTTGGAAACGGTCATTAAGTCCGGTGCCACATCGAAATGTTCGATCGCAAACAGTTTACCTGTACGGGCAAATCCGGCCTGAATCTCATCAGCAATAAATACGATGTCATGTTCGGTACAGAAATTACGGACAAATGTTACGAATCTCTTTGAAGGAATAATAAAACCGCCTTCTCCCTGAACGGGCTCCATAATGATGCAGGCTGTTGATTCCGGGGCGACGACGCTGACAAAGAAATTTTTGAACTTTTCAATGATTTTATCATCGTATTCAGCATCACTTAATCCTGCCGGTTTACGGTAATAGTAAGGAAAGGGCGCATGATAGGTTTCTGACGTGAAGGGGCCGAAGCCTAATTTATAAGGCTTGACCTTACTGGTCATGCTCATCGTAAGATTGGTCCGTCCATGGAAGGCTCGGTCAAATGATACGACGGCTTGACGGCCGGTATAACGGCGGGCTATTTTGACCGCATTTTCAACAGCTTCAGCTCCGGAGTTGAGTAACAACGCTTTTTTTGCAAAGGTTCCCGGAGTGATTTCGCACAATTTCTCGCACAATTCGATATAGGATGGATACATAATGACGTTAAAACCTGGATGGATGTAATCATCCAACTGCTTCTTAACCGCTGCTACAACTTTTGGATGACAGTGCCCTACGTTTTGAACACCGATAGCTCCTGCAAAATCGATAAATTCTCTGCCGTCAATATCTGTAATGATGGATCCTTTTGCTTTTGCTGCAATGTGACGGTTTCCGTTTCCAACTGCCCCAGCGACATAGCGCTCTCTCTTCGTTTGCCATTCCTCAGTCGAGATATCTTGAATTGTTCTAATTCCCATGAATCATCGCTCCTTTAATAGATATTTTGATTAATTTCTGGTATTATGTATAGTATCAAAATTCAAAAAACTTAGGTATCAGGAGCGAATGATGATTTGCTTAAAGTAACAGTTAATTCAAGAAATACACACAACTATATCTATCGACAGATTTATAAACAATTGAAGAAAGAGATTCTGATGCATCATTTTCTTCCGGATGAAAAATTACCATCAAAACGTGAGATGGCCGGGCGCTTGAATGTCAGCATAAACTCTGTAAATGGAGCTTATCAGCAACTGCTTGCAGAAGGATATATTTATTCTATTGAAAGAAGCGGATTTTATGTTGAGAAGCTGGACACCATCCCGTTGTCTGACAATACGTTGAACCCACTGGATCCAGATCTTACGGAAAAGGGTATACCGGATGAAGACTGGATTTCTTTCTCACATATGTCTGCGGATAAATCTCTTTTTCCGTATGACAGTTGGTTAAATTGTACACACAAAGCACTTAATTCCAGTAAAGCAGGACTGGTTGATAATTCCTCTCTTATATCGCAGGGGGTTTATTCAGTACGTCGTTCCATTTGCAGGCTGCTGTCGATTACTCGTGGGGTTAAATGTTACCCAGAACAAATTATTATCGGGGGTGGTACACAGTCTTTAATCCAGGTGCTTTGCCACATATTTCCGATAAATACGAAATATGCGATGGAAGAACCCGGATATAACAGGATCTATCAATTGTTGAAATTGATGCATCTTGACGTTTCAACTATCCAGCTTGATAACAAGGGCATTGATATCAGCAAAATCAAAAATAAAGATTTAAATGTTTTGTATATCACGCCCTCTCACCAGTTCCCGACGGGCATTATCATGCCGGTATCACGACGGATTCAGCTATTAAACTGGGCATCACAGGATGAAGATAGATATATTATTGAAGATGATTATGACAGTGAATTTAAGTATGAAACCAATGTCATTCCATCGCTCCAGGGTCTGGACACTTATGAAAAAGTTATTTATTTTGGTACGTTTTCAAAATCATTACTTCCCGGATTTAGGATCAGCTATATGATCCTGCCCCAAAAGCTGTTAAAAAAATACAGAAAGACACAAAACTTTTTACTGCAGACAAGCAGTGTTCTGACTCAAATGACTTTGAGACAATTTATTGATTCGGGAGAATATCAGAAACATATAAAGAAAATGAAACAAGTTTACTCAGAACGGAGGATCAAACTGATCAAGACATTAAACAAAAAATTTGGTGATAACATAAAAATACATGGAGAAAATGCCGGTCTCCATTTTCTGACTACCTTTGATACCAGAAAAACCATAGATGAAGTTATGAAAAGGGCACAGGAGGAGAAAATTGAATTATACAGCATTCGCCGGTGCCGTCTGAATCCGAAAATACCTGTTAAAAAACAGTTTATCATAGGATTTGCCGATCTGTCGGCAGAGAGAATCGAGGAAGGTGTTGAGCGTCTCTATCGGGCGATGATGGAATAGGTTCGACGAATGAGCAGGATCTTCTGAGGTGGGGATGAACACAGGTGCTTTCTGCTTTCAATGTATTAGCTGAAACAGTAAGTACAAGCCTCAGAAATGATATGATAGTAAACGAGCATCTGCCTGCAAAAAGAAGCCTGGTGAATCAGCGTGAATCAGCCATATTCAGAACTGTTCACGAGGCTTTGCTGTTTAATCAGATGTTTTCTCCGCACATGGCCTTTTAACTTTTTGACGTTAGCCATTTCATAAGAATTTTTACGTAAACTGTCAATGGCTTTCTTGGACTTTTACTTTGTCGGTTCACTTTCATGATAAGTTTATATGCTGGTTTTTCGATCTTAATGGTATACATTGTTCATTAATCATCTTTGCCGAAAATCTCGTCGTAAGAATACTTTTTAGCATTACCTTTTTCAGATTCTTTTAAAGCCTGTTCTTCCTCTTTAGTCAAGATCTCGTCCTCGTAAGGAAGCAGTGATTTTCTATATTCGTTCAATTGTTTACGAAATCCCTTAGCCTGTTCATCCGTCAAATCTAAAATATCTTGAATCAACATTTCCTTTTCAGTAGGTTGACGAATAGTCATTTCAACACTCTCTTTTTTCTTAGTGTACTTAACTCTATACGCCTTTTCAACATCAATTTCAATGGAGGAAAGCTAAGCTGCTTGTACTGTTCTGGGTAAGGAACTTTAGGCTGTGCCTGCGACTTATCCATCGGAAAGTTTTTCCTTTCAGTCATTCTGTCCGGATGTGTAGAGGATGTTCTGGCCGTTGTTATATATGAATTCGGAATTGTTTAAAATGGTGCTGTTCTTCAAGTGAATGATCTCATGAATCAGTTGCCGGACGTAGCCATTACAATGAATGTAAGGAATAAAAATAGAATAAAGTGTATAAAATATTGTAGTTTCACTTGTTTCCATTGTTTCTTTAGTTTCTGATATGATAAAATGGAAGTGAAGAGAGGGGTGACAAATATGGCGAAAGAAATCAGTGCAGTACTTGATCGTGTTATAAATTCTTCTGCAGAAGACAGGGAGAATCTTTATTCTTCTCAGCCCGTACATGATTATATGAAACTTTGTAAGATCATTAGAGAGCTGGATACCCTAAAAAGACAGTATTTCAATAGGCTTTCTGATGTTGAAAAAGATGAAGTATTTAATAAACAGCTGGCTGATGAAAACATTCCCAGATTCCTTCCTGTCAGAGATGTTGCTATGATGCTGGATATTTCTCCTCAAATGGTCAGAAGATATTGCGCTGATGGTCATATTAAAGCTCACCAAAGATTCAAAAATCATGGTAATTGGCTGATCGAAGCCTCACAATTTGCAGGACATCCAAACTGGAATAGATATGTTACACAGAGAAAAGTTGACAATGAAAAAAATATAAAAATGGCTGAAGTAATGCTTGACGGGCTGGAAGAGAAGTAAGCTGAGCAGGATGGACGGGCCACAGATGAGTGAAGTGAAATTATACACCCTGGATACCGATGTATTTAGGCATATGGCAAGTAGAAATTCTGCTCAGCAATATAAAAGGGCCAACAGGCGATTTTGGTGGCTGATTTTATCAGAAGTTAAAGATTATCGGGCCAATCTCCTCACACCAAAACAAGTTAGATATGAGTTAGAAGTTCAATTCTATAATTTGCCTAATCGTGAAACAGAAATGATTAGACGTTTGTTGAAAAATACTGTTACTTCTGTAGATAAATGTAACAGAGAAATAGAACATACCATTAGATTGATGGAATCCTTTGTTAAAGCACATTATAGTGAGGATATTAGCACTGAACTCCCTCAATACAAAATTGAATATGGAGGGATTAACGATGCCAATATTCTATATTCCGCCTGGCGTGAAGATAGTATTCTCGTCACCGCAAATATTAAGGACTTTCTTTTTTATGTGTTCCTATTTGAATACGATGAAGATAGATTATATGATCTACTAAGAGGAGAATTTGTCCACATATCCAATACGTTAATACATAAAATATTAAATGATGAAGAATTTAAACACTTATATTCAAATTTTAAATACTTAGCCAAAGATTAGTAATATAAAAACAGTATTTTTTCACGGCCCGCCAATATGGGCGCTTTTTTATGTTGGAAAAGGGACTACAGCCGAGTTTCCCAGTATATTTTTAAATGAGAGGAATTAGGCTTTTACTCCGGTCACTATGAAGATAGAACCTGAATTCCTGTGCTTTTATACCAAGGTTCTGATAATCCCTGATATTAAGGCATCTTTGGCAAATAGTAACCAGCATAATTATACCAATGGGAAAAAGACCATTGTATTAGAAATCCTTTTCTGATGCGCTTTTTGTACTTCCTGGTATAATTTTCCGGGAATGCAGGATAGAAGTGAAAATAAGAAAGATCAATTCCAGCAATTTCTCATTTATTATACCGTTCTTAAACTTTATCAAATATAATCTGAATAACTCAAGAGTATCTATAATAAAAAAGAGATGAGGTATCCAGTTAATCATTTAATTCCCAGGGGTATTTGGGCGGGCAGGTTATCCGGACGTGATTAATCAACCTGACTGTTCGGATGATCGACAATGCTTTTGGTACGCCAGTGTTCACGGTTTCCGCGTTGATGTGCATTCATACGGATGCCCTTGCATAGAGTTGCAAAGCAGCCAGAAAAAGCTTTATACGCCGCAATCTTTCAGTTTTCATTTGCGCGCTGGATAATCGGTGACGCTTGACAAATTTGTTGCCGTGACAATGAGCAGGGATTACGACGTACCACGACTGCTGCCTATATCAAGAGAACTACTCAAACAGGAACGGATCAGTCAGTGGATACGAAGAATTGAGGAAAGAGCATATGTTTAAAAATTGTTGCAAACGCTTTCCACCTATGATATACTCAAATTGTTGAATAAATAGGATTGTTACTGTGTTTTGCGAGACACAGGCAAAACCTGAAGAGATACCTGATTCACTCGCTATGTATAGCGAGACTATGGTATAGCTTTGGGTTATTTTTATAGGTGCTGATCAGAAAAAAGGCGGAGATCACAGATGCGAATCAAAAAAATTTATAATAACAACGTTCTTCTCGCTGAAAATGATAAGCATGTTGAAAAAGTTGTGATGGGAAGAGGGATCGCTTTTAAGAAAAGAGCGGACGAGGAGGTAGATACATCTAAAATTGAAAAAACTTTTATTCTGGAAAAGAATGAATGGTCTCGTACCTTTGAGCAACTTCTAAATGAGATCCCCGCCGGGTATTTTGAAATTGCTGATGAGATCATTCGATATGCGCAATCCGCTCTTGGCGCGCAGTTTAGTAAGTATATCTATCTGACGTTGACTGATCATATCAGTTTTGCATTGAGACGACACAGGGAACATATTGACATGAGAAATGCTCTGATCTGGGAAATTAAGAAATTCTATAAAGATGAATTTGCAGCAGGAGTTACTGCACTGGATATTATTAAGCGTCGGACGGGAGAACAGCTACCTGAAGATGAGGCGGGATTCATTGCTCTGCACTTTGTCAATGCACAGATCGAAGGGCAGAGGATGCAGCAAACAATGGAAATGACTGGCATCACCAATGATATTTTAAACATTGTCAAATATTATTTTCATACAGAGTTAGATGAAAATAGTTTAAATTACGAGCGCTTTGTAACGCATCTTCGTTTTTTTAATCAGCGACTGTTTCATAGAGAACAGATTCAATCAGACGGTGATGATTTTCTGCATGAACAGGTTAAAAAGAAGTATCCGGATGCATATAGTTGCACGAATCGCATAAAAGCCTATTTTAAAAGGTCATTTGATTTTGATATCTCCATTGATGAACAGATCTATTTAACCATTCATATTCATCGAGTAACAGACAGGAGAAAACGATTGGAATCAAAAACATAATGTCCTTCTATAAAAGAATGAATTTTGGGATTGTTACTGGTAAGGCAGGCAAAACCCGGGTTATTTGCAGACCATGAATCTGCATTAATCTGGGTTTTTCTTTTTTCTATAGATGAAATGATCAACAAGGGAGGCATAACAATGGACTTTAGAAAAACAGGGGAAGAAATTCTTCAAGCTGTTGGTGGTGAAAAAAATGTCAAATCGCTCATCCATTGTGCAACGAGACTTCGCTTCAAACTAAAAAATACATCTAAGGTAAAGAAAGATGAGGTTGAGCAAATTGAAGGCGTGATCACCGTTGTTGAAAGCGGCGGACAGTTTCAAGTTGTTATCGGTAACTCAGTAGGAAAAGTTTTTGATGCTATTATGGAGAATTCACATTTGGGTGATGAATCTACCGGTCATGAATTGAGTGAAAACGATGACAAAGAAAATATTTTTGGAAAAGCAATAGACATTATTTCTGGGATATTTACTCCGTTCCTCGGTGCACTGGCTGGTGCTGGTATTCTGAAAGGACTGCTTGCGTTGTTTGTTGCGGTCGGCTGGATGTCTTCCACAAGCGGAACCTATCAAATCTGGTATGCAGCGAGTGACAGTGTTTTCTACTTTCTGCCAATTCTTCTTGCATTTACTTCGGCTAAACAGTTCAAAGCTAATCAATTTGTAGCCGTTGTCATGGCAGGTGCACTGATTTATCCAAATCTGGTTGCACTGGCAGGAAAAGGTGAAGGGCTGACCTTCTTCGGTATTCCGGTTGTTTTGATGAATTATGCATCAACGGTTATTCCGATTATTCTGGCCGTCTGGATCCTGTCACTATTGGAGCCCTTACTGAATCGATTGATTCATGAAAGCCTGAGAAATATTCTGACTCCGATGTTTTCGTTGATGATAATGGTGCCTCTTACTTTGATTGTTGTTGGTCCACTTGGAACATATGCCAGTGATGGATTGGCACTCGGCTATTCCTGGCTTTATGAATTAGCCCCGCTTGTAGCCGGATTAATCATGGGCGCACTGTGGCAGGTATTCGTAATCTTCGGCGTTCACTGGGGCTTTGTCCCACTTATGATGAATGATCTGGCAAAAATAGGACATGATACACTTCTTCCTTTACTGGCTCCTGCAGTTCTGTCTCAGGCAGGTGCAGCCCTGGGTATTTTCCTGAAGACAAGGGACATGAAGCTAAAATCCCTCTCTGGATCTGCCTCTCTTACTGCACTTTTTGGTATAACGGAACCGGCAATTTACGGTGTTACCCTGAAATACAAACGGCCTTTCATCTGTGCTGTGATATCCGGTGGTATTGGTGGCGCTATCGCAGGAGCGGCTCATGCACGAGCTATGTCCTTTACGATGCCCGGTCTGCTTGCACTGCCAACGTATCTGGGATCAGGCTTTACAGGCATATTAATCGGTGTTCTGATTTCCTTTATTCTTGCTGCCGTTCTGACATACTTTGTTGGTTTTAAGGATCATTCAGTTGATTCAAGGATAACGGACATACAACGTGGTGACGGCGAAACGTTGATTAAGAAAGAAGTAGTTGGCAGTCCGCTGAAGGGTAAAGCTATACCATTGAATGAAGTGAACGATCGTGCTTTTGCATCTGGTGCACTGGGAAAAGGAATTGCTGTCGTACCTGACGAAGGTGTACTTGAGGCTCCTGTTTCGGGTATTGTCAGTGCTGTTTATCCGACCGGACATGCGATTGGTCTGACGTCAGATGGAGGCGCTGAAATTCTGATTCATATCGGTATAGATACGGTTCGCTTAAATGGCAAGTATTTTACCGTAAAAGTCAAACAGGGGGATCATGTTGACTTGGGACAGGTGCTCGTGACCTTTGATCTTGGGAAAATCCAACAAGAAGGTTATGATGTCACCACTTCTGTCATAGTGACAAATAGTAAAGATTATCTGGATGTGATCGGTGCGGACAAAGCATCCGTTATCCAAAAAGAACCGTTAATGACATTGGTTATTTGATGCACTTATAAAGGAGGAAAACATTCATGTCTGATTACAGAAATTTAATACCAAAAGACTTTCTATGGGGAGGTGCAATTGCAGCTAACCAGGTAGAAGGCGCTTTTGATACAGGAGGAAAAGGACTCTCAGTAGATGACGTTGTTGCTTATATAAAACCGGATCAACAGGCCAAAATGAAAATGAAGAGCCCAAATCATGCTCAGATTGAAGCAGCAAAGGCGGGGATATCTGAGGATCGTTATCCAAAGCGCTGGGGAATTGATTTTTATAATCGCTATAAGGAAGATATCCAACTATTTGATGAAATGGGTTTTAAGGTGCTCAGGGTCTCTATCGCTTGGAGCAGAATTTTCCCTCAGGGGGATGAACAGCAGCCAAATGAGGAAGGCCTGCAATTCTATGATCGCTTGTTTGCTGAACTGCATGCTCACGGTATAGAGCCTGTGGTCACTCTTTCGCATTATGAAATCCCGCTGGGACTTGCGGAAAAATATAACGGCTGGACTGATCGGCGTGTGATTGACTGCTTTGTTCGCTATGCCCGTACCGTTTTCCAAAGATATAAAAACAAAGTCAGATACTGGATAACTTTTAACGAAATAAATGGCATTTTGATGGGACCTTTCATAGCAGGTGGAATTATTGTAGATAAACAGACAAATGACGAATTGCTGCAGGAAACCTATCAGGCGGCCCACCATCAATTTGTGGCCAGTGCTCTGGCTGTGAAAGCCTGTCATGAACTGTGTCCTGATGCCAAAATTGGCTGCATGATCGCCGGAGTATCTGTTTATCCGAAAACGTGCCGACCGGATGATGTACTTGCAGCACTGAACGAGGAACGACGAACTTTATTCTTTACAGACGTTCAGGCACGTGGTTATTATCCTGCTTATATAAAAAGGTACTTTTCAGAACATCAGATTCATATTCAGAAAGAGAAGGAAGATGACCGGATACTAAAAGAGAACATTGTTGATTTTGTCTCATTTAGCTACTATATGTCCTCAATTGCCCAGGCCAGCCAAGGAGAACTGCCACCTGGTAAGCTGTTCAGTGAAATAAAGAACCCCTATTTAGAAGCATCTGACTGGGGCTGGCAGATTGATCCGAAAGGCCTGCGCTATCTGTTGAATATTCTGTACGATCGATATCAGAAACCATTATTCATTGTTGAAAATGGTCTGGGTGCAAAGGATGAAGTTGAATCGGATGGCAGCATTAATGATGATTATCGTATTGATTATCTCCGTGCACACATCCAGCAATTCAAAGAAGCTATTGCTGATGGGGTCGACCTGATGGGCTATACGACCTGGGGACCGATTGATCTGATTAGTGCGACTACCTCCGAAATGTCAAAACGCTATGGATTTATCTATGTTGATCAGGACAATATGGGTAATGGAACGCTCCGGCGTCTCCGTAAAAAGAGTTTCTACTGGTATAAGAAGGTTATTGCCAGCAATGGCGAAGAACTGGATTAATCAATGACATTCAAGCTTTCGAATGATGATAGTAAAAAGAAAGACTCGAGAACTGATTTAAACAGATCTCGAGTCTTTCTTTACTTTCTTCTTATCTTATGAGCTATCATTTTGCCTAACATAACTGCAATGTGAGTGTTAGGGTAATATATTTCCTGTTGCCAGACCCAGAACCAT
Source organism: Sporolactobacillus sp. Y61 (assembly GCF_040529185.1). Classification (NCBI taxonomy): domain Bacteria; kingdom Bacillati; phylum Bacillota; class Bacilli; order Caryophanales; family Sporolactobacillaceae; genus Sporolactobacillus; species Sporolactobacillus sp. Y61. The sequence continues at coordinate 1,241,526 of NZ_CP159510.1, forward strand.
CTAATCCATGGTAATTTCCAGTTTTGGCCAGATTTCACCTGTATTCAGTTCCGCCAGCCTGATGAGAAGCAGAGCCAGCCGGTTCAGCAAAACGTGCGTCATAATCCGACCCTTGATCCGATGGGATACGTATTTATGTTAGCCTTATAATACACCTTTTATGGGATATCCCTTTTTCTCTAAAGAGGATCATACACGTGACGATATTGGCAGGACTGGCTGAATAAATCACCTCCTCCGGTCGAGTCCTCTTTATGAAACAGTATCGCAGCGTATGCTCTTTTTCAATGGATTGAAACATTAATAGATAATGTCCTGAGTTTCTGCACTTTTCTTTTCCAGATGATAGGTGCCCGCCTTCAGTTTTCCGTCTTCCCCGCCGGCAGGATAGCTGACGGTTACGGTAATGGTATCGTTATTCAGCGTGATGACGGCTTTTCCATTTTTGGGTTCACCGATCGCATCCATCGCCGCCGTATAACTTTTTGAGGTAAAGTCTGCTTTCGCTTTCCCGTTTTTATCGAATAGAACGTACATGTCACCGGTCGTTGTGGCCTCGTCTCCGAACATGGCGTTAATATTGACCGTTGCAGGCATCCCTTCCGAAAAGGTGAGGTTCACTGCAACCTGCTCCACGGGACCAACAGACTGTGCCCAGTTTCCCTGATAACTGCTGAAGGATGGCTGAGCTGCGATCAGCTTCTGTTTATTATTTACCTCGTCAAGACTCCGGTAATCAGGACTGTCCATCAGGTAGTCTGGTATGGGCAGGGAGACGAATCCCGCTGCATAAGGAGCGACTGCATAAGGTGGAAACAGAAAGTCCATGCCTTCTTTTGTCCAGTAGTAGCTGGTAATATCGTCCGGACCGAAAGATTTTGAATCGTACAGGCGATACTTGTCCGGGTGAGCTGCTAAATAGCTGATGGCAAAATGTCTGGCCTGACTGAGATATTTCTCTGATGAAAAATTATCTTCAAGCGGGACTTCTTTTCCCGTCTTGACGTTGAAATTAAACACGGTTCCCTGGGGATTTCCGTGGACACCACCGGTACCGATATCATTGATCAAGAGGAGACTGATTTTCTCCGAAGATAAATATTTTACTTCATAGTTCAGTGTCGAATAATACGGAGGCAATTCTGCACCGGCGTCTGGTTCAAATTCTTTCTTATCTTTTTCATATTGAGAAAGAATTTTGATCCGGTCAGAGTAGACTTTTCTTACATAAGTCTGGAGTTTCTGATTCATTTTCTCCTGGGCATTTCTGTTGACCATTCCGTCAATCTGCGGATATTCGAGGTCCTTTGTCCGATAATGATGTTTCTCAATACGCGGGTTTTCCTGTATGTCTTTCGGACCTGGTTTTTGATTCTGCTTCTGTTCGTAATCCTGCTCCTGCTTCTGTTCCTGAATGTGGTTCACACTCTCTCCGGACCAGTTCGTCCGGGCACAGCCTGCCACAGCGAGACTCAGTGCGAGTGTTAAAGCGATGAAAAGCTGCCTTTTCATAAACTGCCTCCGTGTACAAATGAATGGCTGAGAATGGGTCATCCAAGAAATGATAAGCTATGTATCTCATCTATTAATCCAGTAAAAGGTCGCTATCCATCATAGCATCATTTTAATTTCCTGTGCAAGTCGGCCAGGAGATGCCCTACTCGAATCATTCTTTGCACATTGTTTTGAAGGGGTCAAAGCAGTTAAAGTCCCCTGAATTTTTGAAAACTTAATAACTGGTTTTAGACCTTTAGTCACCGAAAGTACGGTCTGTTTCCGGTAAATCATGCAGATTTAATTTCATTTCTGTCGAAAGCGCATTCATCATTGGGCCTTTATACCAATTTCATTATTCTGTGAAGTTGGTAAAATGGAAATACAGAACTGAAAAACAGCTAAATACGGCTTTTTGAACATTGGAGCGTGGATTATGCACAGGAGACGGTTTTTAGCCATTGCTTTTATCCTGATATCAGGCTTAACGCTGGGAGGCTGCGGATTAATGATAAACAGCACGGATCATCCAGATACATCACAGCAGAAGGAGGAAGCAAGCAGTTCACCATATATGCCTGTCCAGGATTACATCGGACAAGGTTACTCATTCAAAAACGGTGAAGAAGAAGATGCCTTTGCGAAAACGCATAAAAATGAAATTGTGGAACAGGTGGATCGGTTTTTCAAAGAGAAATATCAGCTCGAAGTGACGACACATCATCTGGTAGGGGCGAAAAATGCAGTTGTAGCCTTTGTCGAATCGAGAGGTGAGCCGCACTTTCATACTTCAGTAATTGTTCCCGTGGATCTTGAGCATCAACAAGTAACAAGTGACGTTTGGGCGTATGAAGGAAAAGTAGAAGGGGCGATTATGACTGGTCTTTATGTGATGGCTTATGAGAAAGAGTTTAAAAGGCTGGATCAATTTGTCCAGTCCGTTGCGGAAAAATATCCGGTTACGGGCATGCGGGAAGAAGCTGTGACTTTTAAAGATTCGGGATATTCGACTCCATATTATTATATGAGTGCTTTTCATGATGCTTTTCTAGAGGCATATGAAGCTTACATGAACGATCATCAAATATCGAATGAATCTCTGCGAAAGTTAATAAAAAAAGTACCTTTTAATCCTGACAATTTAGGTATTGGTTTAACATTTTATATGGGAAAAAAACAGGTATCTGATAAACAAATGGCTGATAAAATTATTGACGCATTTAAGAAGTTTAAGGGAGTCGCACCGGCTAGTTATGCCATATTCATAAATAGCAATGAAATTCGGAAAACAACAGGTATGGCACGAAATAAAGTGGGAACGATTGTTGGGAAAACCGATATTATTAAAAAGCCATAGGGGTGAACTAAATCATGGGTGGTGTAAATGTAAAAGTTTCTGCAACGAGTGATCAGGACTTAGTACAACTCAGTGGTTATATTGTTTACCGACATCGTGATGATCTTTCAAGAGTTACATTCAATGGGAATCGTTACAAGATTCTGAATGCCGAATACGACGACCCCGCCCGCCACGGTCTTGATGCCATCACAGTCAAGGATTTGCAGACCGGCGACGTTTCCATCATTTACGAAGGCACGCAGTCTGAACAGAGCGACCTCGACCTTAAGACAGATATCGATCTTGTGAAATGACATTATGACAAACAGGACTATTAAGAAATGATAAAAAGCCTGGTATCGAAAGTGGTCGGCCGTAGTCCCTTAGTCACCAAAAGAACGTTCTGTTTCCGGTAAATCATGCAGATTTAATTTCATCTTTGTCGAAAGCGCATTCATAATTGGGCCTTTATACCAATTTCATTATTCTGTGAAGTTGATAAAATGGAAATACAGAACTGAAAAACAGCTAAATAAGGCTTTGTGAACATTGGAGCGTGGATTATGCACAGGAGACGGTTTTTAGTCACTGCTTTTATCCTGATATCAGGCTTAACGCTGGGAGGCTGCGGATTAATGATAAACAGCACGGATCATCCAGATACATCACAGCAGAAGGAAGAAGCAAGCAGTTCACCATATATGCCTGTCCAGGACTATATCGGACAAGGTTACTCGTTCAACAACGGCGAAGAAGAAGATGCCTTTGCGAAAACGCATAAAAATGAGATTGTGGAACAGGTGGATCGGTTTTTCAAAGAGAAATACCAGCTCGAAGTGACGACACATCATCTGGTAGGGGCGAAAAATGCAGTTGTAGCCTTTGTCGAATCGAAGGGTGAGCCGCACTTTCATACTTCAGTGATCGTTCCCGTGGATCTTGAGAATCAGCAGGTTACCGGTGACGTTTGGGCGTATGAAGGAGAAGTCGAAGGGGCGATTATGGCTGGGCTTTATGTGATGGCCTATGAAGAAGAGTTTAAACGTTTGGATCAATTTGTCCAGTCAATTACAGTAAAACATCCGGTAATAGGTAAACGGCAGAATGCAGTAAATAATACAGGCTCTGGCTATGTAACTTCCAATTATTATGTTAGTACTATGGACATTAATTTTCCCGAAGCGTATAAAGCATACATGAGTAATCAGCACATTTCAAAAGAAAATTTACGTCAGTTAATCGAGCAACAATCGTTTGATCCAAATGGAGTGTTGATTAGTTTAACTTTTTTTATGAAAGAAAAGCATGCCGCTCCTGATAAGAAAATTGCTGATTCCGTTATTGAACAATTCAAATCTATAAAAGGAATAGCTCCAGGAAATTATGGCGTATTTATAAATAGTAATGACATTCTGAAAAGGACGGGGACGGCAAAAAGTGAGGAAGGGACAACTCCTGCCATTGATGACATTATTATAAGGCCAGAGAAATGAGGTGAGATAATGGTTGTAAATACTCAAATTAAGATAACTAATGATCAAGATTTAGTGTATTTAAGCGGATTTACTGTATATCAGCATCCGGAAGTTAGAAAGGAACTAAAAGTTAACGGAAATCGTTACTATGTTGTCAATAGAACCTACGACGACCCCGCCCGCCACGGTCTTGATGCCATCACAGTCAAGGATTTGCAGACCGGCGACGTTTCCATCATTTACGAAGGCACGCAGTCTGAACAGGGCAACCTCGACCTTAAGACAGATATCGATTTAGCATTAAATGATTCTGTGACCGAGCAGTTCAAACAGGCTGAAGTCTACTACAAAGAAATGGAAGCGATTTATGGAGACATCGATCATGTTGCCGGCAATTCGCTTGGTGGCGGACTGGCCAATTATGTTGCGGTCAGGCAGGATGTCCATTCAGTCACACTGGATCCGGCCATGCTGCCTGAGGATGTGGCGGATAAATATGCAGTGGGAAAAACAAATAGCCATATCACCAACTATTATGGCAACTATGATCCGCTGACACTGGCACAGCAGGCCGGCGGGTATGATGATCGTGTGCCGGGTGAGAAGGTGACGATCGATTTTGGTGTCAGCTGGCTGCGCTATCTGGCGAACAATCACACCGGCTATGTTTCTGATAAGAACGGCAGAATGAATCAGACGATTACGGTCGGTATTGAAGGAACGCCCTCTTATGGTCAGATTCATTTCATGGCTGACCGGCAGATTGTATCAGATATCTGGTCCGGCAAAACACTGACAGGATCCACGGCCGGATCGGGGCCAAAAATTAAATTGGACAAATCGAGTATGAGCAAACTGGTTCATGCGCTGGATCAGGTCATTTTGGCAGATTTTCAGCAATCGGCCCGTTATCTGGATCATTCAGTTCAGACGATAGATTATGAGGGAGCCCGCCTCGATGATCGGCAGACAGAAATGAAGAACGGCTTTGAACGGATCATGCGTCAGACGGCAGCTCCAATCTTCGAAGAGGCTGATCGGATCACCCGGATGCATGCCATTGTGGTCACTACTCGAGATGAAGCCCGCTGGATTCAAGGATCATGGGTGACGGACATGGCTTTTGCCGGCGTCTGGTCTCTATTGGGCAGGCTGGCGGATCAATTATATGGAGTCGATCATCCTTTGACTCAGGTCGCCCTGTATCGGAATGATCTTGTTCGGACGATCATTGAGGCAAAGTACCACAAGACACCGGAATTACTGCGTGGCGGGACAGATGAGTTTCTTGATGGCGTCGTCGAGGAACTGAAAGCACATTATCACATCGTCAGCAAAAATGTAAAAAGAGTAGAGCAGCAGATAACCGGCTTTCGGAATCAGGTCGAACAAACCTTACAGGCCATGGATCAGGCTGATCAGTCGATCGCCCAGGCGCTCAGTCAGGGCAGCCCTCTGAAAGCATCGGCACATGTGGAAAAGACGGTAAGCGGGAATCTGGAGTCGTCACACTATCTCAAACAGGGAATGGCCATCCGTCGGGAGATCCTGGAACAGAACTATCAGGCATTCGCTCAGTCAGTAAACGCACGGGTTGGGTCACTTTTGGCTGGATTAGGCTTTGCCGTTCAATTTATTTGCGGCGCGATTCGGGCTGCAATACATGAGATCAGGCGATGTGAAGGCATCGCCGCTTTTGTCCATATACCGTTCACGGATCTGGATCATAGAATCCGCAGATTTTTGGATAACAGCGGAGATGACATGCAGAGACTGCTTCACCGAACCGAAAATCTCCAGGAAGTACTTCACTATACTCAGAAAAATCTTCCGGAAATCTTGCATGCGTTCAAGCCCTATATTGAAGCCGCCTTATTTGGCGGCACGCAATATCAGGCTGTTATTGCCTATAATCACGTTGCACTCGGCATACTTCAGAATATTAGACTGCAATTTAAAGAAGTCGCCTGGCAGTTAAACCAAAACGAGTCACAGGCGATCACTACCCTCAGCCTCAACGCGCAATCCATCGAACATGATTTAGACACTCTGGTTGAACAAGTCCGGAGAGGGACATGGATTTGACCTGGCATGGCCGTCAACAAAGGCAATGGCTCCCGCACTGAAGATCCTTCGATTATATGAATCAAGCTTCCGAATTACTGCATATCGATTTTTTAACTCGATGTTACGGCAAGTTCAGCACTGCCTCTGAATCTACGATACTTCTGCCTTCTTCCTGCCCGTATCTTTGACAGGATACTTTATCCCCGTCATGGGAAACAACTGATCATGCTGTGTTATGATAAAAAAAAGAACAGCGATCTCACAAACAAAGGAGTTTAAAGAATTGAAAATAAGTGTGCTTGGCGGGGGCAGCGAAATTGGTGCCTCCTGTCTTCATATTCAAATAGGCGCGACCAGTCTGATCGTTGATGCCGGGATGCGGGTTCATGGTGAGGAACTGATGCCGGCGATCGGGATGCTGGATCATCTGAATAAGCCGGATGCGATTTTGGTGACGCATGCCCATGCTGATCATATTGGTGCGCTTCCTGTTATACATCGGATTTATCCGGATGTTCCGATTTTTGCGACGCCGCCGACGGCCGATCTGATGCAAATCATGATGCGCGACTCTTTTAAAATCATGACGCAGCGGTGCATGGAGGCGCGGATGCTGATTCCGTATACAAAGGAACAGATGGAAGAAACACTGCGCGCGGTCCGGCTTTTTCCGGCAAGTGGTCAGATCGCTTTCGGAGAGACGAAAGTGACGCTCCACCGGGCCGGTCATATCCTCGGTGCGGTGATGTTCAGTATCGAGGGCGACGGAGAAAAACTGCTGGTCAGCGGAGATCTGAGCTTCAAAGCGGGACGCACCATACCGGGTGCAGAAGTCCCCGTCGCAAGCCGGCCGGATGCGCTGATTATTGAATCGACATACGGAAACCGGGAACATTCGGACCGGAACACGGAAGAGAAAAGGCTTGCCGACAATGTCGCTGAAGTGATTGCAGGTGGCGGTTTTGCCTTAATTCCGGCCTTTGCTCTCGGGAGGGCGCAGGAAGTCCTGCTGATTCTGCAGGACTACATGGATCGCGGACTGATCCCCCGGTTCCCGATTTATGTCGACGGTCTGGTGACGCCGATCAGTAAGATATACCGCCGATACCCGCAGTATCTGAAAGGACCGGTTGCACATCGGATCCGCGTGCACGGTGATGCTTTTTTAACTGAGGGGCGCTGCATTGCGGTCAAGCCGAAAGATCGTGAGCAGGTACTGAAGGGAAAGCCGGCATGTATCGTTGCTTCATCCGGGATGCTGATTGGCGGGGCCAGTGTCTGGTACGCCGAACGCCTGGTCAATCACGAAAAAAATGCGATTTTTATTACCGGTTATCAGGATGAGGAAAGTCCGGGGCGGAAACTGCTCAGTCTGGCAGAAGGGGAGAGCCGGGAACTGGAGCTGAATGGAACCGTCCATCAGGTGAGATGTCGTGTGGGTAAGTACGGCCTTTCTGCCCATGGGGATGCCGGAGAGCTGCTCCGCTTTATCAGCATGGTCCGTCCGGCAAAGACGCTGATCGTCCACGGTGACGATGACGCGCGCCTTGCCTTAAATGAGCGGATCGAACCGCGTCATCATCCGGTGCTGACTGAGAATGGTGAGCTATATACCGTATCAGCCCGGGCAAAGGCGACAGGTTCATTTTCTCCGGGCAAAAATAGCCGTCATCAGCCGCTTAAGGAAAAAGTCGGCCAACTGCTTCTCTATAAAAAAGAGGCGGATCATGCGCTTCAGCTGGCGCTCTGCACCGGCTTTTATCCAAAGACGCAATCACTGACCTGCCGGACACCAAAAGGGGAGGCGGTTCGCCTGTCACTCGAACAGGTTTGTGAGACGATCGGTCCCTGGAACCGTTCGTTTGATCTGCTGCAGGAAGAAGCAGATGCAGTGTTTACTTTTTCACGTCCTTTTCTGCAAACGATTAACTGGGCGAACGGTAAAGACGGCCGCTATCCTTTTGAGTCAATCGCTGCACAGGTTCTGCCTGAAGATGACCTGAAACCGCGTCTGGCGCTCGCACTGGCCCTGCAGAGTCTGCCTGAAGACAGTCGAAAAGTCGATGAAGGAAAAACCATCTATACCCTGACACGTGAGTACCTGAACAGGCTGGCACACCTCGATCTGCCCATTCAGGCGATCAAAATGAACGCGACGAAAGCAATGGACTATATTCGGAATATGCTCAGTGATGATCCTCATTTTATCCGCTGCGGGGCTGACGCACTGGGGACAGCTGATGAGCATCTGACGCTGTACTTTGATTTTCCGGCCATCATCGATTCTGCAAAGCGGGCGGATCTGAGTCATCGTATAAAAGAGGGAACCGGCTGGTCTATTCACTTTTCGGATTCTGTGCGGGTGGACCGCCTTCAGAAAAAAATCCATGACCTGTTCGGTACCAGCGGCTCAGCCTCGGTTTATCTGGATCAGCGGACGGCCAGCCTGCCGGTCAAGCGGCCTCATGACGCGGATTCACGGTTGCAGCAGTTAAAGGATGAAACCGGGTTTTCACTGATTTTTAAAGGAGAACAGAATCATGCGACTGTTCCGGGTCAGGCGGATAACCAGACTGATTTCTACCGGTCAAAGACCCCTTCGCCCAGGCTGGAAAATAATCAAGCGATCCACGAAGCCGGCGTCTGGGCTAAAGAACGCAGCATTACCCTGTATAAGGCGAGTATGAAACAATCCCAGGGTAAACCGTATATGGAAGTCCATTTTGTTACCCCGGAAATAGCCCGCCGGCACGAGACGGATATGGAGGAACTTTCCTGGCGTACCGGCCTGCCGGTTACTTATGCCAAAAATCCGAAACAAAATGAAATCATTCGCATGGTGTCCGAGCATATCCCGGATGGATGGGGGATGAAGAAAAATCCATCCTTACATATTGCTCAGACCGAAGTGATGGTTAAACTTTCGGTCCAGCCTCCGGAAGATGAACTGCAGCACGTCTGCGACAAAATTGACCAGCTGACCGGATACCGCCTGATTGTGGAAGTTCGATAGCGCGATTCACGACGAATCGACAGGTTGTTTGTTACAGATGAAATATGAACCATTGATTCGTATTGCTTTTGTAAACCGGCTTCAATCATTCTGTGACATAAGCCTCCTATAATAAACAGTGTTGAAAGAAACAGCGGTGTTATTCATCGCATGACACGGATTTCAGGAGGTTTGATTCATGCGAAGAAACAGAATGAAGAAAATGGCTGCCATAATGCTGGCCACAGGACTTGTTCTTCCTGTGACCGCCGGATCCACTCCGGCCCATGCTGAGCAGCCTGCCGAAAAGAGTAATCCAGTCGTCCCTGATGAACATAAAAGTTATGACAGTGGTGCCTTGAGTGAAGAAGTGAATGGGCTCTGGAAAGAAAAGGCAACGCGCTGGGAGCAATATAATGCGAAGAGAGCGGCTGCAGCCAGAGCGGAAGAAAAGAAGGCAGAGGAACAGAAAGCGCAGCAAACGGTTCATAAAGCCGAACCTGCTCAGCAGGTCCGGGTAAATGAATCCAAGCCAAAAGTGAATAAATCACAGTCACAGGTAAATAAACCTGCAGCCAGACCGGCCGCGCAGCCTGCTCAAAAGAAACAAGTTGCACAGCCAGTTCAGAAGAAACCAGTTGCTCAGCCAGTTCAGAAGAAACCGGCCGCACAGCCTGCTCAGAAGAAACCAGTTGCTCAGCCAGTTCAGAAGAAACCAGCCGCACAGCCTGCTCAAAAGGAACAAGCTGCACAGCCAGTTCAGAAAAAACCGGTTGTGCACCAGGAAGCAACCCAACCGCAGGCAACTGCGCAAACGTCTCAGGATAAAACGAAGCAGACAAAGGCAGCCCCAAGCCAGCCGGCTGTCAAAAAGGCTCCTCAGTCATCGAAGCCTGCTACCCGGCCGGTGCAAAAGCAAACACAACCCGCCGCGCGCCAGGTTCAGCAACCCCAGCCGACAAAGCAGCCTGTTCAGCGTGGTCAGTCCGGATCATTTGAAGTGACCGGCTACGCTTTGAACGGGACAACGGCAACCGGGATTAATCTGAAAGAAAATCCAAATGCCAGGGTGGTTGCCGTTGATCCATCAGTCATTCCTCTCGGATCAAAAGTGACGATATCCGGTCTCGGTACGTACACTGCAGCTGATACCGGTGGTGCAATAAAAGGTAATCGGCTTGATGTCCATTTTGCCACGAATCAGCAGGCAATAAACTTTGGACGTCAGACGCGGAACGTGACCGTGGAGCATTAAATAAATAAAATGGAATAAATTAAAGTGCCCTCTTGAAGCCGAATGAAAAAATTCAGCCTCAAGAGGGTTTTTTATTCTCCTGAATGGCTGGATTGATCTGATCCGTGCAACCGCTCCGGATATGTCCACATGCTCCATATTTTGCAGGTTATACATTTTTCTCAACTATTTTCAATCGACTTCGACAGTTGTAGGCACAATCTTTCAAGTGAGCGATTAAAAGAATCCCTTGTTCTAGGGATTTATTTAAATTATCCACATGTGCATAATAGGTCATCCAAAAGTTATCCATAGGCACACATCTGTGGATAACTATGCTTGATGTTGAAACTCACCTGTAATATAATATAGGCATGTACTTACGAAGGGTTTCTCGAAAAAATAAAGATGGTCGTACAGTAGCCTATCTGCAGCTGGCTCAAAATGAGTGGGATTCCAAGGCCAAATATGCCAAAGCAAGGGTGATTTATTCGTTCGGTCGCGAGGATCAACTGGATGTTGACGCGCTCCGTCGGCTGGTGGAAAGCATTTCAAGGTATCTCTCTCCTGAAGAAGCCCTGCGGGCTCAGTCTGAGATTGGTCAGGCGGCTGATTTTGCTTTCAAAGCATCCAAAAGGCTGGGTGGAGTCTGGACACTGGATCAGCTCTGGAAAATGCTGAGCATGGACCAGATCATTCATGAATTATTGGCGGGTCGTAAACATGATATCGACGTCGAACGACTCATCTTCGCTATGGTAGCCAATCGAGCTCTGGATCCAACAAGCAAGCTGGGGCTTGAGGAGTGGATACAGGATGAAGTGGCACTGCCCGGACTCAATGAGGCACATGTCCATCAGTTTTACCGTGCCATGGATTTACTCCTGGAAATGCGCAGCCAGCTGGAGGAACAGGTTTATTTTTCGACAGCGAATCTACTGAATCTTGAAGTCGACCTGATCTATTTTGATACAACCTCGTCCTACTTTGAGGTTGAGCCCCAGGAAGCTCCGGAAAAGGAAAATCTGCGAAAGCTGGGCTATTCCAAAGACAAACGTCCGGATCTGCTGCAGGTGGTCATCGGCATGGCCGTTACGAAGGAAGGCTTGCCCATCCGATGCTGGGTCTGGCCAGGTAACACGGCGGATAAAACAGTCGTTGAAGAGGCCAAAAAGGATTTAGTTGGCTGGAAGCTGGGACGGGTGATCAGTGTGATGGACCGTGGCTTTTCCACGGAGGACAATCTAACGACGCTGCAGCGTGCCGGAGGGCATTATATTGTTGGTGAGCCCATGCGTTCCGGTAAGAAAATTGTGGATGAAGCGATGTCCCGCAAGGGACGTTATCAAAAGGTTCGCAACCATCTTGAGGTTAAGGAGATTGTCGTCGGGGACGGAGAAAAGCGGCAGCGTTTTATCCTCGCCTACAACTCAAAAGAAGCAGAGAAAGATAAGAAACAGCGGGAACGACTGGTTCGTGATTTGGAGATGGCTCTGGAAGACTTACATCAGTTGCCTGAAAAGAAGCATACCAAAGCGGCCTGTGCCCTGCGGTCACATAAGCTTTATGGTCGTTATCTTCGCCAGCTGAAGGACGGGCAGCTGAGAATTAATCGGCAGGCGCTTCGAGATGCGGCGCGTTATGACGGGAAATACCTGATTCGAACATCGGATGATACCCTGTCCGCAGAAGAAGTGGCGCTGGGATACAAGAACCTGATGGCTGTAGAAAATGGATTCCGAACCTTAAAGTCTACACTCTGTCTTCGACCGATGTACCATCGGATCGAGGATCGGATTAAGACGCACGTTTTACTGAACTGGCTGGCTCTGCTTCTTATTCGGCTGGCGGAACTGAAGACCGGTGAAACCTGGCCAAAACTGAAACATACCATGGATCAGATGGTTCTGGGCAAATTTTCTTCAAAAAAAGGAGACTTCTATCAAAGGACGGAAATCACCGCAAAACAGCATGAAATCATTAAGGCTCTTGGGATAAAGGTCCCTCGAAAGATATGTCGAATCGACCTTAAATCCTAGATACACACATATAAAAATTAAAAGTCCGAAAACAGGCTACCTGTCGCCTGTTTTCGGACTTTTGTGTACCTAGAAACTGTCGAAGTCGAGTTTCAATCAATACAATAATAAATAGAGGGAAATCTATTGCGAGGTATTATAGAGGGAGGCGGGGGGCACGTCGTCTGACCCGATCATATGCTCTGCCACGAAACAGTTTCTGCCGGTTCACGGCAAACCTGTGATTTATCCCATATTAACGGGCAGTCACCATGAAGAAAAATTAGAAACAGCTATTCGCCAATGGAGTAAGTGTTATTTAATGAATCCAGAATCAAAAAAAGAACTCTGTCGTCAGAGTCCGGTTTAATACCAGATTTCAACTGCCAGGCAAGCACTTTAAGAACCCGGCTTTAGGAGTTCACATCAACACGATACTTTTTTGTGCCTGTCTCCTGACCCCATCTGTTTCACAAATCAGAATGTGGTCACCGCCTTAAGTATATATTTTATCCGTTCTAATTTACGGTCCTGGTGTCCCTGAAAAATAATTTTCGTTTTCAGGAAGGCCTTATATAAGCGATAGAAATAGGCAACCAGCGTACGAAACAGGTTCTGCGTATGCTTGATCATCCAGTATTCATTTCGCAAATCGTAATACGCCACATAGGGGTCCGGATTCTGCTCGCCTCCGGTAGCCGTCGACACCTTATGATAAATTCGCGATTTTGGTTGGTAGACAACTTTAAATCCTGCCTGTCTGGCCCGGATATTCCACTCTGTCTCTTCATAATAAAGGAAGTAGAATTCCCGCATCAGACCGATTCTGTCAATCAATGCTCTTCGGAACAGGAGACTGCATCCGGTGATGAATTCAACCGGTCGCTGCTGATCATACTGGCCGTGATCCTCTTCACCGTACCCGATGTGATGTGTCTGGCCGGTCCAGGAACTGACCCGACCGCCGGCAAACCAGATTTTGTTGGAATTGTAGTAATACATTTTCGATCCGACAATCCCAATTTTTTGATCACTTTTTATGGTTTTGACCAGTTCCGTCAGAGCATCAGGCGTGACCACCGCGTCGTTATTTACGAGCCAGAAATAGTCATAACCTGCTTCATAAGCTTTTTTAATGGCCAGATTGTTTCCCCCGCAAAGCCGAGATTAGATTCAGTTTGCAGAAAGCTGATGTCATAAGTAAGTTTATGGCGACGATGGTCTTCCCTTAACTTTTCATATGAATGATCACTGGAATGATTATCTACCAGATAGACGTGAAAATTCGGATAATTAAGCCGTTCGAGTGATTTCAGGCATTCGGCGGTATCCTCATAATCATTCCAGTTTAAAACAATAATCGCTACACGCTGACCTTTTTTAATCATTAAATCCTCTCCTTCATTGATCGGCCAAGGAGATCTGTCTGTCAATCCCCGAAAGTATGTTGCTGTGAATCCGTTCACATATAATTGGATTAGAATACTCCGCGTATCTTCAGTCAAATGAATATCTTTAATTTGTTTTGATCCTGAACGAATGGACGCTGAACGCCCCGTTGATAAAGGAAAGAACGAATTCAGGACATCCGCCCGTGGAGACACGGTGCAGATGCTTGCAGGATAAGTTGTGAAAGTCTTGGAGGGGGAAATCGTCCGACAGAAAAAGGCGCATCAGCTGACCGATGCACTTCCTTGCTTCTACATCTAATTATACCACCGGATGGATAATCTTGTTAAAAGTATGTGAAAAATTCAACACATTTCATGCTGGTGGTTGAATGAACAAGTCAATCAGAAATTGCGGGCGGGCTCAGGCTCGTCCTTTTTTTATTTTGGGATCAAATGTATACTGTGAAGTAGCCCCTGTTATGTCTGAGACGAAAACAGACAATCCGGGAGTTACCAAATAGACAGATAAGCCTGTTTGTTAAGGGAAGATAATCATGGCATGCTCTGTTAACAACAAACGAGGCCCGGCAATTAACTGATCTTATTGAAGGGATAACTGATTATGCTAATTCAGTGCACCAAAAAATTACTGGACACATTGAAGAAACGACCGGATCATGTTGAAAATGTTCCTCCGCTTTATTCATGGCACGCCAATTTGCTGACGATAAACAGGCGGAAGACGGTTGTGCTGATGAACGATGTCAGCCGTTATACAGTTGTTCTCTATGGGCTGAAGGCGGCAGATTTCCGTAAACTCGATGGGCTGATTGCTGATGCCATTCGCAGGACGTTATCTGATGCAAGTGTGAACCCTGAGATCATTGAACGGTATCTCAGCGCTTCACCGGGCTGCGTTTATGCAAAGACGAAAAACCGGGCAATGGTCGCACGGCTGAATAAAGCCTGTGAGAATGTTCAGTTTAGAGGGGAAGTCCTGGATCCGAATGATCTGATCCAGAGTGCAGCCGGCAGGGGTACAAGCAAAATTCTGGTGGGTAACAGCAGCGGTGACTATATCATACCGGATGAGGTGATGTACAAAGAATTGGCAAAACTTACGGATCAGCCTGTTATTCAATGCAGGGCAGCTGTAATCAAAGCAACTCTTGTACTTGAAAATCATGACGTCTGGCGCAGAGTGGTTGTTCCACTTGACATCACTTTTCGACAGCTTCACCGGATCCTGCAGGTACTCTTTCAATGGACAGACAGTCATCTCCATGAATTTACCGTATACAAAGGCGGGAAACCATCGGCTCGGCTGGTATGTGATAAAGAAGCTCTCGATTTCCCGGGAAATATCCCGATGTTCATGGAAAACGATCGTCTGTTGTCGGAATTTGCGCGCAAAGGGATATGTATCATCTATGCCTACGATTTTGGTGATGGGTGGAATCATGTATTGAAAGTCGAATCCATTGATGAGAACAGTACAAAAAATGTTCCAGTCTGTCTCGAAGGAAAAGAAAACACGCCGCCTGAGGATGTCGGCGGAGAGTGGGGATACGAGGATTATTTAAAAATTATGAACGATCCCACTCACCCGGAGCATGATGAACGGGTTGAATGGAGTGGTGATCAGTCAGATCAGATTTTTGACCTTGACGATGTGAATTTCAGGCTGGAAACGATGCTTTAATACAGGATCAACAACACGGACACAACGAATAAACCAGTCATCTGACGGATCAAAAGGGAGTTGAAAGGAGACGCTAATGAATCGCGTGATGGTGCTGGGAAGTATAAATGTAGATACAACCCTTCATCTGGACCACCTGCCCCATCCTGGTGAAACAATTTTCGCCCGCCAAAAGACGTGGGCAGGAGGCGGGAAGGGGGCCAACCAGGCGATTGCTGCATCCCGTCTCGGTGCTCAGATCTCTTTCATGGGCAAAGTGGGAGAGGACTCCCATGGCAAAGCTATGATTGAAGCCCTGAATAAAGAGGGGATTGATACCTCTCGAATCCGCATTTCTGAACAGGGAACGGGCGAGGCCTGTATTTTACTGGACCCTGCGGGACAAAACAGCATTATTGTCCATCCCGGGGCGAATCAGGACATCCGTTCTGAGGATATCGACAGACTTTTATCCGGAATGGCAGACTATGATCTATTGATGACGCAATTTGAGACACCGGTTGCAGCTGCAGTCCGGGCCTTCCGTATGGCTAAAGAACGGCATGTGCTGACCGTCCTGAATCCGGCGCCTGCCCTGGAATCAGTCGATCCGGAGCTATATCAGCTGACCGATCTGATTATTCCTAATGAGACAGAGAGTGAGGCGCTCACAGGAATAAAAATTACCAATGAAGCCTCGATGAAAAGGTCCACAGCGTTTTTTACTGAAAAAGGAGTCGGCGCTGCAGTCATCACGCTTGGAGCGGAAGGGGCCTATTATGACTTGCCTGAAAAGGGCTCAGGCATCATTCCGGCTCATAAAGTCCGTGTGGTTGATACGACAGCTGCAGGGGATACCTTTATCGGTGCATTGAGCACCAGACTGAACCGGAATCTCAGCAATCTGGCGGAGGCGGTCGCCTATGCCAATGTTGCCGCATCGCTGACTGTACAGCAATTAGGCGCGCAGCCCTCCATTCCTGCGCGAAAAGCTGTGGAAGCCGTGGAACAATCAGGAACAAATGGATATCGATATCATTGAATCGAACGGGCAGCAGGACATATTTTTGCCGAAGTAAACGCTTTACTGATTGAAAGGAAGTCGTGAGTGATGAAGATTATACCGTCCATACTATCTGCAGATTTTTCCAGACTGTCAGAAGAAGTCCGTGACGTTGAAAGGGATGTGGATCTGATCCATGTTGACGTGATGGATGGTCATTTTGTGCCCAACCTTTCGATGGGGGCAAATGTTGTAAGCGCACTAAAAAAATCGAATGCAGTTAAAATGGATGTCCATCTGATGGTAGAGGAACCGGCTGCACTCATTCCCTCATTTATCGAAGCCGGAGCGGATATGATTTCTGTTCATGTTGAAGCCTGCCGTCATTTACATCGTGTGATCCGGATGATCAAAGAGGGCGGAATAGCGGCGGGTGTCGCACTGAATCCGGCGACGCCTGTTGATTGGGTGCGTCCAATCCTTGACGAGCTGGACTATCTGCTGATTATGACCGTTGATCCCGGCTTTGGCGGTCAATCGTTTATTCCCTCCATGCCTGATAAAATCCGTGAGGCGGCTCAGATGATTGACACGCGTAAACAGCATGTCGCGATCGAGGTGGATGGCGGAATCAATACGGAAACACTGCCGCTGTGCAGACAGGCGGGGGCATCCCTTTTTGTCGCCGGCTCGGCCATATTCGGGCAACAAGACCGTCATCAGGCAATTCAGGGTTTGATGAAATCATATGAGTGTTAGATTAATTCACGTTCGTATTTTTCCTGGCGCTTCCACATCGCTGGCGAGTTGCGTCACTGAGGTGTAGCTGGCAACCGGGAATGCGGATGGTACCGTGTCTACTGATAAGACGGACGTTTATCTTGCAAAATTAGTAAACGGTTACATTGACAGTCCCGGTTTGTTGAGACGGGCTGGAGTGACTGATTATATCGCTTTATACATAGAATTTGTTGAATAAATTCCCGATCTTCCAATTCCGTTCGAATGGGAAATGATATTCTTAAGAATCACAGTACTGGGGGAAAATATGTATGACAAAATACCAATTCAGAATACAAAAGGTGAAAGTTCCATAGCATTACTAAGATCGGTCTAAATATTAAGTCTGCCGTTTCAAAGGCGGAACAGACGGTTCATACCTTTATTCCGGGTACGGGCAGGAAATATCGAGAAACGGCTTGAGGATATCTTGCCGGGTACGATCAGGGGATTAATGAGGATATTTCTCTGTTTTGCAAGTGACGCTAAAACGACTGGAGGGATAAAATATGGAGAAACAGATCGATCAGCTGACTGTTGACGCCATCCGTACATTGTCCATTGATATGATCAATAAGGCCAATTCAGGGCACCCGGGTCTTCCAATGGGGGCGGCTCCAATGGCTTACACTCTGTGGTCCCGTGTTATGGTTCATCATCCGAAAGATCCGAATTGGTTTAACCGGGATCGTTTCGTTCTTTCGGCAGGTCACGGATCTGCCCTGTTATATAGTCTGCTCCATCTTTTCGGGTATGGGCTGACCATCGATGATTTGAAGCAGTTCAGACAATTTGGCAGTAAAACACCGGGACATCCGGAATATGGCCATACACCCGGGGTTGAAGCCACCACCGGTCCGCTGGGACAGGGGTTCGCCATGGCTGCAGGGATGGCTATGGCTGAGGCACATCTGGCCGGCACATATAATCGGCCGGCATACCCGGTTGTGGATCATTATACTTATGTGCTCAGCAGTGATGGCGATCTGATGGAAGGCGTGACAGCGGAGTCTGCTTCGCTTGCCGGACATTTGAAACTGGGGAAACTCATTGTCTTATATGATTCTAACCGGATTTCTCTTGATGGTGGCACCAATATGTCTTTTACAGAAAATGTTCAGAAAAGATTTCAATCTTATGGCTGGCAGACATTAACGGTCGAGGACGGGAATAATCTGAATGCCATTGAACAGGCTCTGAATCAGGCGAAAGCGGATATTCATCATCCTTCACTGATCGAAGTACGGACGGTGATTGGCTACGGTGCACCGGATATCGCCGGTAAGCATCAGGCTCACGGCTCCCCACTTGGCGATCAGGAAGCTGCACTGGCGAAAAAGGGATACGGATGGACATTTGATCCTTTCGACGTTCCTGAAGAAGTTTACCGGCATTGTGCAGAGAACATCCAGAATGGAGTTGCCGCCGAAGAAAACTGGAAAAGACTGCTCACGGAGTATACAAAAGTCTACCCGGATGAAGGCAGGGAACTTCTCTCTGTTATCAATGGTGATCTTCCCAAAAATTATGACGCGGAACTTCCAGATTATCAGGCCGGAACAGAAGGGGCCACACGCAGTCTTTCCGGAGAAGTCATGCAGGCGCTGAACAAAAGAATTCCAGATCTGTTCGGAGGCGCAGCGGATCTTTTTTCCTCCGTCAAAACCTATCTGAAAGACAGTGGCGATTTTCAGCCGGGAAATTATGCGGGGAAAAATATCTGGTTCGGTGTCCGTGAATTTGCCATGGCAGGCATGGTAAACGGGATGACCCTTCACGGCGGAGTGCAGGCTTATGGTTCAACATTCTTCAGTTTCTCTGATTATCTAAAACCGGCTATTCGCCTGGCCGCGTTAATGAAGGTTCCGTCTATTTTTGTCTTTACCCATGACAGTATTGCGGTGGGCGAGGACGGTCCGTCACACGAGCCAATTGAACAGCTGGCCGGGCTTCGCTCCATTCCGAATCTGAACGTGATCCGACCGGCGGACGCGGTAGAAACAAGGGAAGCCTGGAAACAGGCTGTTGAAAGCAGGGATGAACCGACTGTTCTTGTTCTGACGCGACAAAGTATAAAAACTTATCAGGGTGAAGTGGAGCAGGCACCGGAAGGCGTCAAAAGAGGAGGGTATGTCGTTTCTCCTGCGGATACAACGAAAGAGGAGGACGGTATACTCATTGCAACCGGATCGGAAGTCGGTCTGGCAATTGAGGCTCAGCAACTCCTGCTCCGTGAGCACGTTAATGTCCGGGTAGTCAGTCTGCCTTCATTTGAAAGGTTTGATGCCCAGAGTAAGGCTTACAGAGATCAGGTACTTCCGCCGAAACTCAAGAAGCGGATCGGTATAGAAATGGCCTCCTCATTCGGATGGGACCGCTACGTCGGTTCTGCGGGGACATACCTGACGGTCGAGCGTTTTGGTGCTTCGGGGAAGGGCAAGGATGTAACGGCAGCCTATGGCTTTACGCCGGAACATGTGGCCAGGCTCTTTACTGAATACCTTACCCGTGAGAAATAGTAAGACTGAAAAGATGAATGGATAAATAGTATGAATTCTCGTGATTTGAGAAATAACGCCTTTTTAACAAAATTGATTGTGATGGGATAATGCCTTATAAATGTTCCGTTATCCCATTCCATAGGGACTCATTGTAATTAGAGATTTGTACAAGAACCATCAAGCCTAACTATGAGTTTTTTTTACATCTTGAATTTGCAGAAAATAAAAAGACTCATCGCTGAGCTTTCCCTGTACAATAGGATTTGAGGAAACTATCGAAAGCAGGTGAACAGCGATGAATCACTATTGACGGTGGCCACGTCATCGGCCCCCTTTTGCCAAAAAATAGGCCACCTAATGCCAAGAATTAGTCCACCTTCTGCCATAATTTGATCCATAGGTATTGAATAATGCCTTTTGTCCACGCCCAGTGAACAGGCCGCTATTTCGAAGATTTCGATCATGATGATTGGCGGTGGAAAAATTAGAGAAAAATCCTAGTAAGATTCATCAATAGATGGCCGGTTCTGGCCCTTCCCTATCTAACTACTACGACCATTTTCTTTGAGGTTCTGACAAGGGCGACCGTAGGGAGGGCGGAGCCTTTACCCTTGCCAGGTTCTCAGAGAAAGTGGATACTCTCTCAAGATAGGGAAAGGGAACAGCGCAGAAACTGACGGGGCTCACCATCTGCCTCCTGGTCTATTTACTTGCAGAAGGTGGCTCATGTTGTGGCAGAACATGGCCTACTTTTTGGCACGAGTGGCCTATTTCGATGGCCGCCTTCACACTATCACCAACTTAATCCATTTGAACGAGAAAGCATACTGGAAAATGTCATTTTAGGCAAATCCATACGCGCAATCGCAACCTTGCCGGGCCGATCACCAGCTACGATCAGCCGTGGGGTGAAACGTAATCAGCAGCGTGATGGCACGTACTCGTCGGTCCATGCTGAAGCCAGCTACCGTACCCGACGGAAGGGCTGTCATCCGCAGTCCCTGCTCGCCAATCAGGCACTTCATGACCGGGTACAGCGGTTGATTCTCGATCATCAATGGTCTCCTGAGCAAATTGACCAGCGGATGAAACAGGAGCATAGTCTTTGGAAGATTAGCTATATAACCATTTATCGCGGTATTAAACGGAACCTTCTCGATATACCGGATCGCCAGCCGGGTCAACGCGGGCTTGCGCGTCACCTGCGTCATCACGGAAAATCCCGACATGGCAAAGGGTATGAAGAACGCCGGGGTAAGATTGATTTTCACCCGGCTCTTGACCAGCGCCCTTAGACGCTCAGGAACGCCGAACAATTGGCAACTGGGAAGTCGATTAGGTTATTGGAAAACTCGGATCTGACTGTCTGGTAACCCTGGTGGATCGTCGCACCCGAGTTTTAATGGCCGCCAAGACCACCCGTAAAACCGCGCAATTCGTGACAGAGCAATTGATCAAACTCCTTGGTTCTTTGCCGGAGTGCCAGAGTGTTACACCAGATCGGGGCAAGGAATTCGTCTGGTATGCCCGGATCACCGAAAAATTAAGCGTGCCCTTTTATTTCCCGGCGCCACAAGCGCCCTGGCAACGTGGTAGTACTGAAAATACGAACGGGCTGTTACGCGAATACTTTCCCAAGGGGCATGACCTGAAGCAGGATTCCGATAACGACGTCCAACGCAACGTTGATGAACTGAACCACCGTCCGCGCAAATGTCTGGGATGGCGAACGCCCTTTGAGGCTTTTTATCATCAGGTGTTGCACCTAGTTTGACAATTCAAGAGTAAAAAAATCCCCATCTGATTTCCGGAGTCAGGTGGGAATATCCAACGTTTTCAAGCTACGGACGAAAAAATATCTATCTTTCTACGCTCACCGGTCAACTGTAACGATGTTCAATGATTTTGTTTAATATTTCATTCCGTTTTTTACTCTTTGACATATCGAACTGTGTTTCTTCCAGATCGTTAAAGTCCTGTGCCAGCAAAAGCGCTTCCAGATAAAGAACCAGCTGCTTCTTCAGATAGCCTTTATTCTCTTCGCTTTCTTTTTTGGAATTTCCCGCAAGAACAGCCAATGCAAACTGATCAGGATCGATAACTACTTTCTTATCCCTGTTCATAAATCCAGCCTCCTTACTTATTTTTTTTCATGTGAAAGTTTAATGCATCTCATCAATAATCTCCGCTGTTTTTCAGCTTGCCGACCTGTCGTCCTTTCAGCAGACCGGCAGTATTGATTGAAAGGAATCCTTCGTTGCAATTGTTTTTCCTTCTGAATCAGAATTAGCCCTGCTTGCCACCCAGCTTGTGATTCAGCTCATTGACGATTTCATCATGTTTGGCTTCCGTCAGTTTCACCTTAGTCGTATAAATCAAGGCCGCGAGAGCGATAAGGATCATCGGTCCGAAAAAAATGAAGAATTTGAACGTCCATAAACCGCTCGTCGAAATATCGCTTGGCAGCGCATTGCCTGTCATACCTGTGGCTATGGCTGCAATGCCGACAACGCCGTTGGCAAGCGCTCCGCCGAGTTTATCAAGCAGAGGACGGACGGCCAGCGTAACCGATTCATTTCGGTTGCCGTTCTTCAACTGCCCGTATTCCACACTGTCGGTGATCGTCATCAGAGCGGCGAGGAAGATCATCGGATACGGGAAGAACCAGAAGGAAATCCCAATCAGAACAAGAACAAGATTATTCCCCGCGAAGAGGAAAATCAGATAACCGATTAACATAAACAGAATTCCGAACGTATAAATAGCCTTACGTTTAATGATCCGAACAAGTGCCGGAAAGATCGCGACTGAAACAATCCCTAAAATCGCCGTAATGATCCCAACCAGATAAAATTCGTTCGCTCTGCCCAGAACGTATTTAAAATAGTATAACAAAAGGTTATTTGTCACGACATAGCCGAACG
This sequence comes from Sporolactobacillus sp. Y61, assembly GCF_040529185.1. Taxonomy (NCBI): domain Bacteria; kingdom Bacillati; phylum Bacillota; class Bacilli; order Caryophanales; family Sporolactobacillaceae; genus Sporolactobacillus; species Sporolactobacillus sp. Y61. The sequence continues at coordinate 1,264,425 of NZ_CP159510.1, forward strand.
CCAAAAGAAAATAGGAAAAGGCAAGCCACATGAGCTGGTCGTTCTTGCCAATAATTTTGAATACTTCGCGCAGGTGAATCTTCTTTGCAGCTTTACGAATGACGTTTTGTTGTTCTTTCGTCCCCCAACATGTCGCCATGGCGCCAAGAAAAGAGACTAATGCGATGACGATCGCAAAACCGAGCCAGCCAGCACGGGTTTCCGTGTTGCCCGTCGTTCCTGAAAACATTTGCGAGAAAAGCACAACGAGTGGAACGACGGCGATCATGACGCCCTGGGAACCCAGTGTCGAGCCAAAGCGGGCAACCGTACCGATTTTAGCCCGCTTGTCCGAATCAATGCTTAACGCCGGCAGCATCGACCAAAAAGAAATATCTTTAAAAGAATAAAAAATGTCTACAATGGCAAAAACAATGCCGAAAAGAATCAGATAAAGAATCGGGTTGCTCAGATTCAGTCCCCAGAAGTTGCTAAAAAGCAAGATTAACCCTAAAGAACCGATGGTTGCTCCGGCAAACAGCCATGGCTTGAATTTACCCCAACGTGTCTGCGTATTGTCGATCATCCCACCGATAAATGGATCAAAGGCAATTTCAGCGAGACGGATGACGACGACCAGTGTCGTCAGGATACCAATCATTTTTGCATTAAAACCGGCATCGTTGCTGGTAAAAAGTTGGCTGGTGATAAAAATCATGAAATAAGTGCCAAACGCGGCAAAAAACGCATCGTGCCCGAAAGCCCCAAATGCATAGGAAAGATATTGTTTCATTTTTTAGATCCTCCTCGATCTTTTTAGAAAATAGGTCGGTTAACTTTTCCATACTGATGACGGAATCATTGCGATATCCGTCAGTGATCCGAATAAGTCCATCGAAATTTATCGCCTTCTTTCATGATTTTCTTTCTACTTTTCCGTTTACCTACATGAAGTAATTAAAATTCATTTTAAACCGCTTTCATTTTTGAAAAATCACCAATCCTTTCCCTAAGGCATTAATAAAATTCTTTGCTTCCGGGTAGCCTATTACGGATAACCTATTTACTGAACCTGACAAAACCCAGGATTTTCAGGAGTTGGAAAAATATAAAGCGCTATCAAGCATTATAATACACTACGATTTTACTGATGACAAGATAAAAATTACTAAAAGTCAAGGTTTACATTAACTTATAATATTTCCCGGACAACAAATGTATTTATTTGAAAACATTCAATAGTCCCTTGCATTTAACACTTTTTTGTTTTATGCCAGCATGCAGAAGTTCTTGTTCCTGTTCACATGACAAAATCGTTTTGTCACCATCCATTCACTGCATAAATAAACTTACTAAAATATATTTAGAGATAATTATTATTTTTGTTTCCTTAGAGCTACGAAAAATACAGCGATTAAATGGCATAGTACATATATATATGTTTCGCTTAATTTGTTTGAGCCGCTTCATACGCGTATCTCGAATGTCTCTTTTATAAAAAGCGGCTTGGAGATGAATCGCGGCACGATGCCCGGTCACCAGATTATTGACCACAACGACCGAATATCCTCTTTCAATCAGACGATCTGCCGTATGCGATACGATATAATCGGCACCGCCTACAGAAATAAAACAAATCCCTCCTAGTCGGTTATTTTTTTCGCACCGTCGACAATTTTGGCGATATAGAACGACGGCGCATAGCCGATTTCTTTTTCATAAACTTCTCCGACATGCTTCGTAAATGCGTCGACATGTGATTTTTCAACAATCGCGATGGCGCATCCGCCAAAACCGGCACCTGTCATGCGCGCACCGAGTACCCCTTCTTCTTGCCATGCCGTCTCAGCCAGTGTGTCTAGTTCTTTTCCTGTTACTTCGTAATCATATTTCAAGGACACATGCGATGCATTGATTAATTTGCCGAACGTTTTGAGATCGTTGCTCGTCAACGCTTCCCGTGCTTTCAGCGTTCGCTGATTTTCAAACACGGCATGGCGGGCGCGTTTGAGCAGATTTTCTTTTTTGATTAAATACGCATTCTGATCGAACGTATCGTTATCCAGATCGCCAAGCGTCTTAATATCCAGCTCGGTCTGCAACTCGGCCAGCGCCTCTTCACATTCACTGCGTCGTTCATTGTACTTGGAGTCGGCCAGTTCGCGCCGCTTGTTCGTATTCATGATAATAATCACATGATTCTCCAGTTTCACCGGCACAAGATCGTACTTCAGCGTATTGGTATCGAGCAGAATGGCGTGATCGGCCTTGCCCATTCCGACCGCGAACTGATCCATAATGCCCGAATTGACGCCAATAAATTCGTTTTCATCCTGTTTACCGATTTTGATGAGTTCGATGCGGTCGCAATTCAGATCGAACAGATCATCCGCGATTACCCCGGAGAGCATTTCAATCGATGCAGACGAAGAAAGTCCTGCACGGTTTGGAATGTTGCCGTAGAAATAAATATTCATCCCACGGTCAATCGGATAACCTTTTTCTTTGAGGAAATGAAACATCCCCTTCGGATAGTTTGCCCAATCATCTTTCTTATCATAGAACAAATCGTTGATATCAGCAGAAATGATGCCCAGTTTCTTGAAATTTTCGGAGAACATTTGGATTTTAGTATCGTCTCTTTTCTGAGCAACGCCGTATGTTCCGAGTGAAATCGCACAAGGAAAAACGTTCCCGCCGTTATAATCGGTGTGCTCGCCGATCAAATTGATACGTCCGGGAGCAAAGTAAACCGACGGATGATCGTCGCCAAAAAGTTTGATGTAGGCTTGTTTTAATTCACTTATTTTCATATGAATAACCACCTTTTTTTACTAAAATTTACTCTTAAATAATAATTCATAGTTAGTAAAGATGCAAGCCCTTACACTGCAAGCCGTCTTATGAACCTATAACAACAAGTGGCTGCATGTTGAACGCTCGTTCACGGATGAGACTCCCGGAAAAGCGAAACATTTCATAGCCCTTATCCTAAAAGGCAGGTAAGCACTCATTATCCGCTTAATGGATAGATCACCTTTTCCAATTTATTATGAGTTCAGCATGGCGGGCAATTACTGATACATCCTTGAAAAGTGTGTAACTCAGGATTAATTCGGCTTTTAAATATTTATCTTCCAAAATGACTTCAAGGGTTTCTGCCTCTGCACCATCATAAGTTGCAGGCAGTCCCTTTAATGCCGGTTTTTCCTTCATGATAGTCCTTGAAGGTGAAATTAATTAAGCGAATACCATCTTTCTGCTCAATGTCAATGGTTGGCTCAATCCCTGTCTTAAGGTATCGACAGAGAAAGCTGGATCGTCCTTCTAGAGATAAGAGGTATAATTCATCTTGAAAAATGAAACTTGTTCTTTTGCTTGTTAATATAGATCATTTACTAGTACGCTTTGTCGCGTCGAGTCAGCTCTGGTTCTGACCATGCTAGGGAACTACAAATTTGTATATATATGATGTTTTGCCTTCATTAATAGTCTTCACTGTTCTAAACTTGCTATTGTTTTTTTACAAAAATATCCGTGTCCCTTGCCTTTTTCATTCCATTAGACTCTGTGTAAACCTTACCGAATTTTCGTACGCTGCATTTTCTTCGTGCTTTTTGTTTTGATGACGTATTGAATTTTAAGGATCAGTATAATACTGGCCGGAATCAGTGTCACCACGTTACAAATAAAAATTGATGTCAAGTGAAGCATCAATCCATAGACAATCCAAATCGTAACACCTGCGACAAAAACAATGTACATTGACAGAGATATATCCATGAGTTGCCTGGTTCTAATAACCCTGACCGCCTGTGGAAAAAAAGAGACACTCGTGAGCGCAGCTGCAACTAATCCAATCCACTCCATAACCAAAGTTCACCTGCTTTTCATGTTTGTCATCAAAAAGAAGTGACTTACTGCGCAGTAATTATCTTTTTGTGAGAAAACAACTTGAATCAGCACCGTCCTAAGTCAGCCAATCAGAACAATGTATTTACATTTTGTATTGTAAGCGCATACTCAATGAGTGTCAATAAATTTTTAGTTAAATAAATATAATATTACTAAATCCCCCAAAAATCCCTTGAACCAGGGCATAACAGCATGATGGACATGTTCGGATTTGACTTTCCAGACCGTTTATCACCTTTAAAGATTGTACCCCTTGTTAGCAGATTCGGTGATCTGTATAAATTTTATTAAATAGAAGCTTAATCCTTCTTTCTTGTACATTGCGGATACATCTTAAATCAACTCGGCATTATTTTGATCTGGTTAAGTTTGATTTTATAACTAAAATTTGAAAGATAGAAAAGTGTCCCTATCCCTTGCTGGTTCTATGTTTTTTACTGGATAAATTGGCTCAACTCGCTACTTTTTTCAACTGTTTCTGATAGCTGGTTTTCTGATAGCAGGGTGGCAGTTTTCCCAGAAAACTTTTTGTCGGATCGCTTCGGTAAAGGTAATATAGGCGAGTTCATCGACCATGAGGTAGAAGAGCTCGCCCAGGGTCCGGTCGTCCTCCTGTTCGCGGTGCTTCACCGCAAGCAGGGAATAGCCGATAGCTACGCAGGCCGTATGGGCAAAGATGCCATCGTACGATAAGCCTTGATACTTCGCCAGACGGAGATACTGTTTACACATTTTGAAGTACACTTCAATCGACCAGCGTTTCCCGTAAAGCCGGATGATTTCATCTTCAGAAAGCTGCGTATCTGTCGATGCCAGGACAAGAAAATCCTTGTGTTTTCGGCGATTGCGGACGTAAACCAGCTTTACAGGGATACTCTCCTCTCCCTCGGTGACGGCTTCAACGAGGACCGAAAGTAGATAGCGCGAACGACCGCGACGTTTCTTCTGCGACTTAAAGATTGCTTTGACATCCATCATTTGACCGTTAAACTGGTAATACACCTTTTTGGACCTCTTGACCATGGCAACGGCATGAAGCTTGAGCTAACGCAACTGATGAAATATCTTCGGGCTTGAGAACTAAGAGTCAAACAAGACGTAAGAAGCCCAGACCCCCCTGACTCAGAGAGGACACGAGGAGTTCCCGAACGACTTCGGGCGCTTTGCGCTGGGCCTGAAGCTTTCGCTTCCCGGAATGCGTCCGGACATCGGCTTTCGCGCCACATACCTGATTGTGACCGGAAAGCAAGGAAAAAGTGACCGGCAGGAACGTGTTTCCATCGCTCCAGCCCAGTTGAAGAAAACGAAAGCCGCGTGTATGCCGATGCCTGCATGATCGAACTGAACGCTGCCATTCCACGTGTTTGGCATGAGCCCGCTCGTACATGGAATCGTCCACAATGAACACGTTCTGACGTACCGAATCTGTCAACGGTTCGATGAACCGGATGATCCGACAACACAGCAGAACCAGGAACTTTTGCCAGTTGATCCGTCTGTTGTTGAGCAGGTTTCGGAACGTTTTATCCGATAAATTCAATTGATCCTGATGCTTCAGATCATCACGATACATCGACTTGTTTGAAAAAATCGTGCTGATCAGATAGCAGAACAAGACACGGAAAGGCACCCCTTTTGTCTTGGTGGCATGGGCTGCCTGTGCGATTTTTGCCAAATGAAATCGGCTAAAAAAGTTTAGGACGGAAGCTAAAATACCCGCTGATGGACGATCAATACGTGTTATACTTTTCATAGCATGAATCCGCCTCGATTAATTGGTAGTCGTTTCATGATTTCAAAAACATTCAGCTTCCCGTCAAATCCGGACTCCGCGTCGGCGATAATCGGTGCGAACCAGTCTTTCGAATGATTGCCTTCGACCGAATCGATCTGATCAGCGCGCTGAAGCGCCTGATTGATCCGCCTGACAACATCTGGGACGCTGTTCGACGGATAAAGGCTCTGATCGGGGTACATCTGCCCGGCCAAATTGGCATCGGCGGCGACCTGCCAGCCACTAAGATATATCGCCTTCAGGCCGGTTTTCAGCTGCTGCACCGCCTGATTGCCGGCCAGCACGCCGAGCGCGTTCACATACTTTTCGTTGCTCAGGAGCGTCCACAGCTTTTCCGCACCGCGGCGCGCAAGTGTGTATTCAAGTTCAATCGACCCGCGAAGCTTGATCACATCCTCCGCGAAGTATGGACGTTTAATGCCTTCCCACCGTTTGCTTTTCCACGATTCTTCCAGTTTTTTCACTCTGGCATCAGCCATAGGTCATTCCTCTACTTAAAAATAATTTTTTATAAAACGTGTAATAAAACCTGTCAGGCAACGCTTTCATTTTATGCTTTATTGCTTTCAAAAGACAGCGTGAACCGCGGGATCACAAATACTTGTAGCCGGGCAGTGTCAGAAAATCAGCGAACTCATCCGACAAGGTCAGTTCGTCGAACAGTTCGGCCGCCTCCTCGAATTTACCTGATTCATAATTTTCTTCGCCGACCTGTTGCCGGATTTTTTGAATCTCTTCCGTTTTTAACTCCTTATAAAGATGCACGGTGACTTTTCGACCGTCGTCCATGATCCCTTTTGGATGGCGAATCTACTGCCACAGCTGTGCCCGGAGAATTTCGACCGTCGCCGCGTCTTCCATCAGATGATTGATCGGTGCGGCGTCGTTTCCTCTGAGCCAGGAGGCAATGTACTGGAAGCCAACACTGATGTTTTCGCGGACGCCTGCCTCAGTGATCTTCCAATTTGGAACCTCCAGAATTACATCCAGATCATCCAACGTTTTTTCCCCAATCTGATTCGCCTCGCGCCGCTTGTCGGCTTCGACTTTTTCGAACGCTTCGCGGTTCAGCGCCTCATTGCCTTTGACCGGGATCTGAGCAGCCATCCCGCCGATCGCCGGCGCGCCTCTGTGGTGGCACGTTTTGATTGCCAGCAGAGAATACGCCCTCATGAACGGTACGATCATCGTCACTGTCGACCGGTCGGGCAGAATGACGTGCTCCTGATTTCTGAATTTCTTGATGTAGCTGAAGATGTAATCCCAACGGCCGTAGTTTAATTCTGCCGAATGTTCGTGCAGCTCGAGAGGATTTCATCCATTTTGAATGCGGCCGGGATTGTCTTCAGAAGTACGGTTGCCCGGATCGTGCCGTGCGGCAGTCCGTTATAGTCTTCCGAATAAGTAAAGACATCGTTCCAGAGCCTTGCTTCCAGATGACTCTCCATCTTCGGCAGATAAAAATACGGTCCCGTGCCGTTGTCAATCAGAACCTGCGCATTATGCAGGAAACAAAGGCGGAAATCGAACAGCCCGGCGGATATCGGTTTATCGTCAACGAGCACATGTTTCTCGATCATGTGCCAGCCGCGCGGCCGGACCATCAGCACGGCAACCTCATCCTTCAGTTCGTAGTGTTTGCCTGCCACATTGTCAAAGGTGATTTTTTTACGAATGGCATCGAAAAGATTGATCTGACCTTGAATAACATCGTCCTACGACGGAGACATCGTATCCTCTAGGTCGGCCATGAAACATTCTGCACCCGAGTTGAGGGCATTGATCACCATCTTACGATCAGATGCCGGACCGGTAATCTCTACACGGCGATACTGAAGATCGCTTCGGGAGCGATGCAATTTTCCAGTTCCCTTCCCTGATTTTTCGGGCTTCAGGTAAAAAGTCCGGTTTCGCTCCTTCGTTAAATGCTTTTTGCCTCGCCCGGCGCTTTTCCAGCTCACCGTTTGCTGCGGAGATCGTCGGAGTGTGGCGGGTACAGGTCACGTGAAGCAACAATAAATCAAAAAGTATTTTTTTAAGTGGCGGAAATATTTCTTTTCTCCGCGCTTTCAATGGTTAACAACAGGTCACCACTGACGATTTCATCGCACACTGCCGGCAAGTACCGGCGATTCATACCAAACACAGACTTTAAATATTCATCCTTTTACGATATATTTTTATAAGGGGCTGTTTTCAAATTGACTTAAACAGGTAATTTAATAGAATGATCGGCCCATGGAGGTGGCGGTATTGACTGCCAGAGAAAAGATACTGAGCGGTGCGCTGTATGATCCGACTGAAAGCGATTTAGTAAAAGAACAGCAAAAATGGAATGAGTTGCTCTACGATTATAACCAGACAAGGCCGTCTGAGACTGACAGGCGCAAAAAAATACTTAAAGCGCTTTTGGCAGAATGCGGAGAGAATTGTTATGTGGAGCCGCCGTTACGGGTAAATTGGGGATCGAACACGCATTTCGGTAACGGGGTTTATGCCAACTTCAATCTGACGCTTGTGGACGACGGACCCGTGTACGTGGGGAGCAACGTCATGTTCGGACCAAACGTGACGATCGCAACTGCCGGCCACCCCATTCATCCTTACCTGCGAAAAAAAAGTCTGCAATTTAATTTAGCGATAACGATCGGCGACAATGTATGGATCGGAGCCAATGCCAGCGTACTGCCAGGGATAACAATCGGAGAAAACTCAGTGATCGGTGCGGGCAGCGTTGTCACAAAGGACATCCCCGCCAATGTTGTCGCCGTCGGCAATCCTTGTAAGATTCTCAGGACAATTGGCGAACGGGACAGAACCTATTATTATAAGAATCGAAAAGTCGACGACGAATGGTTCGACCAATGACGGAGCGGAATGATTTTAGCGACCTTTTATCATGAAAAGGAACATCTGCTCCGCAAGGATCATAAAAATTTCTAACAGATCACTTTTTCAGCAACGAAGCGCACACTTTTCATCGAGAGAAAGGTGTGAGGCAAGTAAAATAAATGTGGGTGGCAGAAAAAATGTGAGGAAGGGCCGCCGGGCCCGGAGGCCTTTCCTCATCTCAAATTTTTCTGATCTTTTAATGCTTTTCACAAAAAGGAGAGCCCCCCTTTTGAGTACAATAGAGTTGTCTAAATCTATTGAAAGGGAAGGGACTCTCCATGGATCAGTATAATGAAAATCATGCTTCTTTAAAAGACATTGAGCAGATTTTATTTCGTGCCCTGCAACAGACATTCAGCCGGATCCTCTATCAACTTTTGGTGAACCTGGATCAACACTTGGCAGAAAGCAGGGATAAACGACGTTTTGAACTTTATGATAAGCGAAAGATCTCCCTGGAAACCACTCTCGGAAACGTCTCGTTCGTCCGGAACTATTATTGGGATCGGAAAAGCCAGGGAGCATGTTTTCCTGCTTGACCGCTTCCTGTCCTTTTCCGGGCCAAAGCATTTCAGTCCGGCTTTCGAACAGTGGACCTTGGAGGAAGCGGTGGAAAGAGCATCCTATCGGAAGGCGGCCGATCAGATTGAGCAGTTCCTTGGCTACCGGGCCATCAGCCATGAAGCCATCCGTCAGCAGGTGCTGGAGACAAAGATTCTTCCTCCGGAAACGCAACTGCCGGCTCCTAAAGTGCTGTTTCTGGAGACGGATGGTTTGTTCATCATCCGGCGAGGCCTAAAGGTGCCACGAAGCCGAGGGCGGCGAAGGAGGCTAAAATGGTTTGCGTTCATTCCGGATGGAAAAACCATTCCCACTCCGGTGAGTCGCGGTTGATCCAACCCCGAATTTATTATCATAAGGGGAACAAAGACTTTTGGGAGGGGGGTTCAGGACTTCCTCGAACAGAATTATGACCTGGACTACGGGCAAACCGATTTTGTGATTAGCGGAGATGGCGCGGCATGGATCACTGCCGGTGAAGAGGCGCTGGGGCCGAGACACAACCTCTACCATTACGATACGTTTCACATCACACGCGACTTCAGGAAGGTGATGAAGCGCCATCCTCGTTACCCGATGATGGCACAGGCGCTGAAACAGGGGCAGCCAGATCAGCTACTGTTGGAGTTGAACAGTGCCGTAGGCACGATGGCAACCGAGAAGCAGGAGACACAACTTGCGGAACTGATCCAACGTATCACGCGGCAGAAAACCGCCTTCATGAACTTCAAGACCTGGCTTCAGAAACATGGCCATGATACAAAGAACATGGCCTCCCTGGGCGCCACTGAGTCGGTGATGAGCCTCATGGCAAGACGAATGAAGTATCATCGGAGTTGGAGCGACGAAGGGTATGATCACCTGCAAGAGCTGGTCATCGCGAAAATCAATGGTTTAAAGGTGGTGCTGCCCGGAGATCCACGGGTGTTCTGTCTGAAACAGACTGAGGCGCAGGCCCCACTGTCTGCTTCCCAGGTTTTGCCGAAAACAATGTATGAAAGGGCCGCAGCGGATACGCTGCATGAAAACCTGCCCTATCTTAAACAGTCCGCCGCGACGCCCATTAGCCAGGCCCTGAAAGCTTTAGCCGGCTACTGATTTTGATTTTGTTTGGAAGGATAAGGGACGTTTGCGCTTAAATCGCTGAAAGGTATCCTTGATCAAGTCAAGCGCATGAGAGAAACGAAAGAAGCTACAATAAAACGAAAAAACATACATCATTCTTTTGTATCCAGGGGGACACCCACAATCACTTGACTTACCCTCAGGGGGAATGTCATTCGTTTTGTGTAAATGATTATTTCTTGGGAATGTCATTTGTTTTGTGTAAATGATTAATTTTCTTGGTTAGGTTCACACTGATAAAGCTCTTACCTGACAGGGGGATAGAGCGCTGCTGGAGAGCAACTCGAGCACCTGTCAGGGTTCAGCTAAAAAAGGGGAGAGGATCACTCTCTTCTTTTATTCTTCCCTTTTTTAGGAGAACTTAAAGCGTTAAACTCAAACGTCATAAGTCTTTGTCTGGGAGACTGGACGTGAAGCGGTCCCCAAAAATGATCCGGAGTTGCGCCTGCATTCAAACCATCCTGGAATGGCTAACGTCCACTTTTTTGTGATGTCCATCGTAGCCAGATAGATAATCTTTCGCAACGCATCATCGGTCGGGTAAGCATTCTTTGACTTGGTCACTTTTCTGAGTTGACGGTGGAACCCTTCAACCTGAATTCCCGTGCTTTTATACCAAGGTTCTGATAATTCCTGATATTAAGGCATCTTTGGCAAATAGCAACCAGCATAATTATACCAATGGGAAAAAGACCATTGTATTAAAAATCCTTTTCTGATGCGCCTTTTTGGACTCCTTGGTATAATTTTCCGGGAATGCAGGCTTCAACGGTGTTGGTTGTGTAGATTATCTTTCTGATTTCAGTTGGATACTCAAAATAAGCCGTGAGTTCTAACCAGTTGGTCTCCCAGGATGCAATAACTCTTTACGGAAGGAATTAAAGATATTCTTGGGCTCTGGATTGGTGAAAATGAGAGTGCCAGTTTCTGGTTCAGCGTCTGCAATGATTTGAAAAGCCGAGGTGTCGAAGACATCCTCATTGCCTGTAAAGACGGGCTTTCCGGCTTCTCCGAAGCCATCAATGTGGCCTTTCCAAAGACACGCATTCAGCTCTGTGTGATTCACCAGTTGCGCAACAGTATCAAGTATATATCGACTAAAAATCGCCAGCCTTTTCTCAACGATATTAAAAAAGTCTATAAAGCCTTTACTATTGAACAGGCAGAATTAGCCTTTGAGGAGGTCAAGAAAAATTGGGCGGATAAATATCCAGAGATCGTGCATATGATCTTCAATATCGCGGGTAGACATCCCTTTAGCATACAACCCAATAATTTGATGATCTAAACCGTTCAGGGCGGTCTCATGTTTCTTAATAATTTGAGGTTTCAAACGCCCCATTTCGATCTCTTGGAATGTCCATAGTCATGTTTCCATACTTGGATTTGATCTTCTTCTTACTGTAACCATTGCGGCTGTTTCCAGAATTATTTCCTTCAAAAGCGTGCTTCTCATAACCCAGATGATGGTCCATTTCAGCTTTAAAAATAACTTGAAGGGTCTCTTTGAATAAATCACGAATCATTGTTTGGACATCGTCGGCACTTTCACATTGGCTGGCAAGTTCACGAATTATCATGTTACCGTAATTGCGATAATTTTGCATAAAACAGCGGGAACGGCTGGTTCGTGATTTGGAGATGGCGCTGGAAGACTTACATCAGTTGCCTGAAAAGAAACATACCAAAGCAGCCTGTGCCCTGCGGTCACATAAGCTTTATGGTCGTTATCTTCGCCAGCTGAAAGACGGGCAACTGAGAATTAATCGGCAGGCGCTTCGAGATGCGGCGCGTTATGACGGGAAATACCTGATTCGAACATCGGATGACACCCTGTCTGCAGAAGAAGTGGGTATACAAGAACCTGATGGCTGTAGAAAATGGATTTCGAACCTTAAACCTGAATTCCCGTGAAATTATACCAAGGCCGGCGAATCCACACCAAGGTATTGATAAAGATTCGTCTGTTTCTTTGTCAACTCACCCAAATGGGTGTGACCACCGGGTTGACTGTACTGTTCGATCACGTCCAGTTCATCCAGAAGTTCCTGAATGGTGTACTGTTTGAACAGATGATGATCGCTCATGGCCTTTTTTATGTACGAAAGATAGAACAGGGCAATGAACTGGACGAAAAGTTTGCCTTCCAGATTCTCCTCGGAGGAAACAGAAGTCCGACGCAGATTCAGCCGTTCCTTTAAATTGCCGAAGGCTTTCTCGATCAGATCCTTTGTTCGATAAACTTCCAGTGCCTCGATGGGATCTTTGATTCCATTATAAATCAGTGCGAAATAACCAAAGTCCTTTTCTGCTTTAGCTATAGCTTCGTTTTTTGGCGTCAGGGAGAGCCCCCTTACGGGCGTTTTCTTCCATTCGTAGTAACGCGAATATAGCTTTTTATGTTCAGGTTCTCTCTTGCCGGACTGCAGCTCTTCTTCCAGACGATCCAACAGTTTATTGAATGCCATCTTATCGTCGGTTGCTCTTTGGTCATTATAGAAAAGATGAAGGTACAGCCTTTTCTTGCCAGTGATGATTTGCCCGGATCGCTTTTTGACCTCGGTATCGTCCCAGTCGGTCAGGAAAGATTGATAATAGAGATTGCAGCCAGAAGCATAATGGGCACGGGTAATCATGTTCTGACGGACATCGTTTAACTTTTTACGGACGAACTTCAGTGACACTCGGACACCCATCAAGAATTTGACATGATCCTGATAAAAAGCATTAATATTTTTCTCACTGTAAAAGCCACGGTCCATGACCGCTTTCACTTTCTTCTGCTTGAGAAAGTTCACATCAGCGAGCAGTGTCCGTATGGTTTTGACATCAGAAATATTCCCCGGCAGTTTACGATAAGCCACCGGCAGGCCGGAGGTCTCTCCATAAAGGAGCGCCAGGTTAATCTGCGGCACCGGATCATGGTCCTTATTCTTACCGTAGCGGACTTGCTTCAGTGCTTTGGAATAGGATGAAACGGAGGTGGTGTCATAAGCCAGATACTCTTCATGGATAGGCCGTTTGCTCTGGAGAATAAAGAAATGGTGTTTGGCATTTTCCGTGATCGAACCAAACAGTTCACTGCTTCTCTGGGAGGGCAGATTCTTACCATAGGGATGCACATGGGTTTTCGCCCAACGGGGAAAACGACTCATCGGATTGTGATCTTCCAGCACCAGATAATAAGCCAGTGAAAGAATCTGCTGATAGGATTTTGGAAAGCATCGCGCCAGATCTTCTGTGATTCCAAGTTTGGCGCCGATGGCGTCAAACAGATAAGTTGCCCCGTAGAAACGGCGCTGATGAGTAACAGACGGAACCGGACCCCGTTTCTTCTTTTTCTGGTTCAGAAGATCTTTCAGACCTTCGGTATACTTTTTAGATGGAATCAGTTTCCCAGTTTTCAGATCCAGTTTACCGATACATTTCCGATGATTTCGTGTCTGTTTTTTCTCCTTGTCCCAATATCCAACGGATTCATATACATAGGTCACACCATTCTTCTTGTTTTTCAAATGAACCAATGACATCTTCATCCCTCCAAAACATGGTATATTTATACCATGTTTTGGTAAAAAAACAAGCACAAAATAGCCTGAATCCCTTGATTTATAAGGAATCAGACTTGATCACTGGTATAAATTTCCGGGAATGCAGGTTACAGGGGTGCTCGCCTCTCCCTCGACAACGGCTTTAACGAGGACCGAGAGTAGATAGCGTGAACGACCACGACGTTTCTTTTGCGCCTTAAAGATCGCTTTGACATCCATCATTTGGCCGTTAAACCGGTAATACACTTTTTTGGACCGCTTGACCATGGCAACGGCCTGAAGCTTGAGCCGACGCAGCTGACGAAACATCTTCGGGCTTGAGAACCACAAGTTAAACAAGACGTAAGAAGCCTGGACCCCCTGACTCAGAGAGGACACGAGGAGTTCCCGAACGACTTCGGGCGCTTTGCGCTGGGCCTGAAGCTTTCGCTTCCCGGAATGCGTCCGGGCATCGGCTTTCGCGCCACATACCTGATTCTGACCAGAAAGCAAAGAAAAAGTGACCGGCAGGAACGTGTTACCGTCGCTCCAGCCCAGCTGAAGAAAGCGAAAACCGCGTGTATGCCGATGCCTGGCGTGGTCAAATTGAAAAGCGGCCAGTTCCACGTGTTTAGCATGGGCCCAGCATGGGCCCGTCCGTACATCGAGTCATCCAAATGAACACGTTCTGACGTCCCAAATCCGTCAACGGTTCGATGAACCGGATGATCCGTTGACAGAGCAGAATCAGGAATTTTTGCCAGTTGATCCGGCCGTAGTTGAGCAGGTTGCGGAACGTTTTATCCGAGAAATTCAACTGATCCTGATGCCTCAGATAATCACGATATGTCGACTTGTTTGAAAAAATCGTGCTGATCAGATAGCAGAACAAGACGCGAAAGGGCACCCCTTTTGTCTTGGTGGCATGAGAAGCCCGTGCGACTTGCGCCAAATGAAATCGACTAAAAAGGTTTGAACGGAAGCTAAAATACCCGCTGATGGATGATCATTACGTGTTATACTTTTCATAGCATGAATCCGCCTCGATTAATTGGTAGTTGGTCCTTCAATTATACCGAGTGCTCGGTATTCATGCTTTTTTTGCACTTCCCCTTTATCTGACAGCCATGAAGGAAGTTTTGGGTGTTTCAAGTTTTAGTTATCTATATATTTACAAACTGACCACTTCTGTTTTATCCATGAATTTCTGGATACGATTTACATCAATATATCCCGTTTCCGATTCCAGTGCATTTAGTGCCCCAAAGCAACTACCCAGAGCCAACAATTTCTTAGCGTTATAGCCGCGTGCAATACCAAGAGCAAGTCCGGCTACCATAGAATCTCCGGAACCAACCGCACTTACTACATGAATCTTAGTTGTGCGGACTCGATACAATACATTGTTTAAGATAGCAATAGCACCCTTATCTCCAAGTGATATAACGACATTTTTGGGACCTTTTTGTGCAAGTCTCCGAACCGCATTAATGAGTTCTTCCTCTGATTCTATTTTTACCCTAAGAAGCAATTCTATCTCATGTAAATTAGGCTTAATCAAAAACGGATGAGCCTTTATCCCCTCTTTTAGTGCATCTCCACTCGTATCAAGAATAAACTTTCTCCCCTTTTTGTTAGCTAAACTGATTAATCGCTGATAAAAAGCGGTTCCAGGCCCTGCCGGAATACTACCAGATGCTACTACCACGTTACACAGATCAAGAAATTTTTTATAGTTCTCAATAAACAATTCACTCTCGTCCATTGATATTTCTGGTCCACTTTCCAGCACTTCCGTTTGATTTCCTTCATGCATCAGCGCTAGGCAATGCCGAGTGTTTTGTCGTATTTTTATAAAATTATGCTTGATCCCTTGACGTTCTAGTTTTTGGGAAATATAGGTACCTGTCATTCCACCGAGAAAACCTGTGGCCATGACCGGTTCATCATTCTGATGGATTACTCGAGTTACGTTTAATCCCTTACCTCCAGCTGTCATAACTGGATTTCCGGTTCTATTGACTTGATTAATTTCTAGTTTATCAATGTGATAATTCATGTCGATTGACGGATTTAAAGTGATGGTTAAAATCATTAATCTTTCTCCTATCTGTTTTAATTTGTTTTATTATGTTCTATAATGTAAATAATATTACTGAATAATTAAATGTCAATAACATAACACTTCTTCGCTGATTAAATTGAATGAACCTGGAAATACTGGAAACTACCTAATTAAAAACGACAGGTGGTTTTCAAATGTTAGTAGAATTCAATGACCTGGAAAACTTATTCCATATTACAGAACCCTGGTACGTTCATGACTGTATCTTCAACGAAAGCCAAAAAAAGTTGGATGTTTATTTAAAAGTCTACAAAGAAGCGCTGTTATCGTGTCCAAACTGTGGTGCCAGACACCAGCCGATCTATGATATTGCTGATTACGATCGTACGTGGAGGCATCTGAACTTTTTAGAATACCCCTGCTACATCCACGCGGAACATCCGAGGACAGATTGTAAAAAGTGTGGTAAAAAACAGCGGGTGAAAATTCCATGGGCCATCAAGCCCCGTGCGGGTTTTACCAAACTTTTTGATGCCTGGATTATGAAATTGGTTAAAGATATGCCGATGAACGCGGTCAGCCGTCTGGTCGGTGAACATGATACCCGACTATGGCGGATTCTGCATCATTATGTAGATCACGCTTTAGCTGTTCAGGACTTGTCCCAGGTGACAAAGATTAATACCGACGAGACCTCCTCAAAGCGCGGGCACAATTATATTACGATCTTTGTGGATTCCGAAAAGAAAAATGTCATCCACGTCGCCAAAGGGAAAGATGCCGAGACCTGGAGAGCCTGTAAAGAAAAACTCGAAGCCCATGGGGGGCGTGTCCAAAACGTCACAGGAGTCTGTATGGATATGTCTCCAGCCTTTATTAAAGGGGCTTCCGACTACTTTCCGGACGCGTCGATTACCTTTGACAAGTTCCATGTGATTCAGGAAGTCAACCGGGCGGTCGATGCCGTACGCCGGAACGAACGGAATCGTTGTGCCGATTTAAAGAATACGCGCTATATCTGGCTGAAGAACGAGAAGAACCTGACGAAAAAGCAGAAAGAAACCCTCGATAAGTTGAAGGACTGCGAACTGGATACAGCCAAGACCTACCGCATGCGCCTATGCCTTCAGGAGATCTACAAATATCCGGCTCAAATTGCACCGGCGGTGCTTGAAGACTGGTTCCAATGGGGTCTGCGCTGCCGGATTGCCCCCATGGTGGATCTCGCAAAGACACTGAAAAAGCATTACGGCGGTGTGGTCAGGTGGTTCCAATCCCAACTCAACAATGGGATATTGGAAGGCCTCAACAGCCTATTCCAGGCCGCGAAGCGGAAAGCAAGAGGCTACTGCTCTGATAAGAATATCATCGCCATGGTCTATCTGCTTGCCGGGAAATTAGACTTCTCACAAAAATAAAAGAACAGGCATCAGTACGGAGCCACGTATCGCTCACAACCGAACCCGTTCCCTTGTCCGATTTTCATAAATTATTTGGAAACTACTTTACCAAACTCTGTCCTATTTCACGGATTTTAGCGAAGAGCCGGTTTTTTATATGTAAAAGTAGGATTATATTTATCCTAGAATATTCATGGCCCGCGGTATGAACTTTACTTGTCGTTGAGCCACCAAGGTTTACAGCGATTTTCATTTTTCACCTGAAAAGTGAAAAAAGGAAATGAAAAAGGAGCTCATTCCTTGTATGATTAAGTTAAGCGAAACCAAACATACAGGGGGCTCCTCATATGTGCAGTGTAAAGGAATCAACGTTCCACTTCAATGAAAAGATTATGGCCAGTTTCTCAGGCGGCGTGCTTTCTTCCGATTCCGGCTTATCACTTTATCGAGAATTCGATGAAAAGACCGGCTTCAGTGAGTTGATCCAGGAAAAACTGTACGTGAACGATCCTGTCGCTCATGCCAGGCACACCAACCCAAAGGTGGTGATTCAGAAAATCTATCAGCACCTGGCTGGCTATCACACCGACGACCAGGCCGATGAGTTGGGAACAGATCCCATATTTACGACCCTGCTTGAGAAGAAGCACCTGGCTTCCCAACCGCGGCTGTCCCGCTTTAATCAACGCGTGGATGCCGACACCGTTCAATCGCTGGAAGCCGTCAATCAAGCTTACCTGGATCGACTCTATGCCCTCAGGCCCAGTCAGCAGGTAGTGCTTGACGTGGATTCAGCCAATTTTGAGACCGCCGGGCATCAGGAAGGGACGGCCTACAATGCCCATTACCAGGACACCGGCTACCATCCGCTTCTCCTGTTTGACTCGCTGACCGGCTACTGCCTGAAAGCCGAACTACGTTCCGGCAATGTCTACACCTCCCGTGGTGTCGTCGATTTTATCCGTCCGGTGCTGGCACACTATCGCTCGCTCAATCCCGGACAGGATCTGGCCGTCCGGGAGACAGTGGCTTCGCCGTTCCCGGGCTGTACAGCTTGTGTGAGGAAAAAGAGGTTTTTTACGCCATCCGTTTGAAGGCCAACCCCCGGTTGGCTGAAAAAGCACAGCGGCTTGTGGAAGCCCGTCAGAAAAAGCACGCCATGCCAGTCGGTTCTTCAGTCGTGTTTTATCGTGAATTTCAGTACCAGGCGGCTTCCTGGGATCAGGCCCGGCGAGTTGTTGTGAAACTGGAGCGCCCGGAAGGTGAGCTCTTTTTCCAGCCGACCTTTATTGTCACGAATATGAGCCTTCCCGCTAAACGCGTCATTAAATTCTATCAAAACCGGGGCACGATGGAAAACCTGATCAAGGAAGGCAAGAACGGTTTTGCCTTTGATCAGCTGAGCAGCACCCGTTTTGAAGCCAACGCGGTGAAACTGCAGATTCGTATGCTGGCAAGCAATATTGAAGCCGGGTTTCGCCTGCTCTGTCTGCCGAAATCCGCTAAAAAGAAGCGGCTTTGTATGGATACTGTGCGCCTTCGCCTGATCAAGATTGCCGGCAGGCTCGTTCATTCCGGCCGTTCGCTCATTTTCCAACTCTGCAGTCACTGTCTTTACCAAAAGGCCTTCCGGCAGACGCTGGATCAAATCCATCGGTTGCCGGCATTGGCATAGTGTCCAGACCATCAATCTTAAAAAATTCAGAATTTCTGTTGGAAACGACGGGATTCGTCTGCCCTGAAAACGAGAAAATGGCTTTCCGCATGTTCCATGCGGGCCAACAGGCATTCAAAATCATCGTTTAGTTGTTCACTTAGTAAAAATCTGTAAAATCCCTTGCGAAATCACCACTTAAACTATAGAAAATAAGCTGCTATGAATAATTCAGGTTTATATTATAATGACTACTACACAAAATGTGGGAAACTATAGGCTTTTCATCTGATTCTCGTAAAAGTTACCTCGGGCCAAGCTTCCTTACTCCGGAAAAAGCCGTGGCAGAGCATCTTATTATTTCCCATACCCGGAATAAACTGTACTCAAAGAAGATTATTGACCTGGTACTGTTAATAATTAAGATGCTAATACTAGTAAATGCACCATATCTAGTCATGAATTTTACTTACAGTACCTTAGTAAAATGTTCATAGTATTGTTTCTGGGCCTCTGTGATTTTACTATCTGTTATCAAAGCATTAATGTTTTTTAAACTATAGAATGTGTAAAGTGCACTGATTTCAAGTTTTGAAAAATCGGAAACAATATAGCGCTGTTCAGCGTTATCCAGAATTAATTGATTACCCTGACCTTCATCTTCGTATGTGGTGGTCACATTAATCCCCGTGATACCATTTGTCCCAATAAAAGCTTTAGCAACCCTGAACTGCCGTATCATATCGTTGGCAAAAACACCGTAAAAAGTATCGGTGCTGTGTCGATATCGACCACCGATAAGGATTGTTGATTGAAAATTGCGTTCCTGCAGCCGGTTAAAAATAGAAAGTGAGTTGGTAATCAAAGTCATATCAACAGTGGGCAACAAATCTACTATATACCCAATGGTTGTCCCGCTCCCAAGAAAAACAATATCATGTTCATCTAGTAGATTTACACATTTTTGAGCAATTTCTTTTTTTTCTTCAATATGAATTTGTGCTTTCTTTTCATGACTGATTACTGAATATGATGAAAAACCAGCTTTTCTTGCACCTCCGTGCATACGTACAAGTTGCCCCTTGTCTTCCAGCTCTTTTAGATCCCGACGAATAGTCATTTCTGTCACCTGTAAATCTTTGGATAATTGTGCTACTTCAACACTTTTATTTGTATTAAGGATGGAAAGAATGGCTTCCTGTCTTCTTACTTTAAGCATGCATGCTCACTCCGTCTGAATGATATATTTGACAAAGGAAAACTTAATAAATGGGATATAGTTATTGACATTTTATTATACAGTTATACTATTTACATTATAGAACATAAAAAAACAAAATAAAACAGATAGGAGAAAGATTAATGATTTTAACCATTACTTTAAATCCGTCAATCGACATGAATTATCACATTGATAAACTAAAAATTAATCAAGTCAATAGAACCGGAAATCCAATTATGACAGCTGGAGGTAAGGGATTAAACGTTACTCGGGTAATCCATCAGAATGATGAACCAGTTATGGCCACAGGTTTTCTCGGTGGAATAACCGGTACCTATATTGCCCAACAACCTGGATTCCCATTACACATCACTAGGTAACGGGATGTCCAGAGCTTTATAAATATACTTCTGATCATTCAAAATTTCGCCAACTCTCAGCGCGCTGCCCGGAGATTCAAAGGCCTCGATCACATCCAATTTATCGAGTAGGGATTGGAGAGTGTAATCTTTGAAAAGCTTTTGCGCCTGCATTTTTGTCTTGATGTGTGCAAGCAGGATCAATCCAACAAAACCCACAAAAAGCTTTCCGTCTAAAGTGGCTTCTGATGAAACCAGCATGCGACGCAAGTTCATCCGTTCTTTTATGTCCCCAAAGCACTTTTCAATGGGGTCTTTCCCCCGATAGATCTCCAGTGCCTGGATCGCATCCATTTTTTCATTGGAAAGCAATGAGAAATACCCGTAATAGCGCTTGGCTTTCTCGACTGCCTGATGATTCACTGTAATCTGCACGCCTCGCTTAGGTGTTGATTTAACCGTGAAATACTTTTTGTAAAACGCTTCATGTTCCGGAACGCGCTTACCGGTTTTCAGCTCTTGATGATGGCGCATCAGCTTGCGATCGAATTTTTTTTGATCTTCGGCCGCCTGATCGACATTATAGTAAAGATGCAGATAGACCCGGCGCTTCGCTTTGATGCGATCTCCTTTATACGGCCGATCCTGTGTATAGTTCCAGTTTGTTCTCACCGTCAAGGCGTAAAGATCGTACTGCTCATTCAAATTTTCGAAGGTGTCCAGCCCATCATAGACTTTATCCAGTTCTTTACGCACCCAGGATAATGAGGTACGGACAGAAATCAAAAACTTCAGATGTTTCTTCATCAAGGCATTGATATTTGCCTCACTGTAAAAGCCTCGATCCATCACCAGTTTGATCTTTTCAAAGCCGAGGGCTTTGAAATCACCTAAAAGATTCAGGACCGTCTTGACATCGGGAATATTTCCAGCCAATTTCCGATAATAAAAAGGCAGCCCGCTTGTTTCACCAAAGATCAGGGCTAAGTTGATTTGAGGAAGGCGATCATCTTCCTTGTTCTTGCCATAGGCGACCTGTTTCAGCACCTCTGAATAGCTGGAGATACTGGTCGTGTCATAAGCCCAATATTCATTCTCCTGGCAACGCTTCTTGCAACATGAGAAAAACCGGTTCCTGCCTTCTTCAGAGAGGGATGAAAAAACAGTACTGCTTCGCTGAGAAGTCACGTTTTTCCCGTACGGATGCTTATGTAAATGATCCCATTTCTCAAAGCGACTCAGAGGACTTGGGTGTTCCAGAATCATATAATAGGCAATCGACAGAATCTGTTGATAGTGTCTCGGGAAACAGTGCTTGAGATCCTCTGTGAGGCCCAACTGTTCACCGATTTGATCCAGCAGATAGGTGGCTCCATAGAAAACACGCCTCGCTTTGGTGGCAGGAACAGGCCCACGTTTTTGCTTTTTTTCAGAGGTTTGCTTTCGACGTTTCCCACGACCGTCAGTCGGAACGATTTTACCGGTCTTTTCATCGACACGACCAATGAGTTTGCGCCGCGAACGCGGTTGTTTCTTCTCCTTATCCCAGTAAGATTCTGACTTATAGGCATAGGTGAGGCCGCTGCGTTTGTCCTTTTGTTTGATGATCACCATCTTGGTCAACTCCTAGTGATGTAATTATAATACATCACTAGGTATAAGTAAAATGAAAGGGATCACAAGCACCTGTGCAATCGGCTTTATGATACCTTTAGGCAAATCATAGTGTGGAGATACGGGAATCTAGGCAACAACTAGATCGTCAAGGGATCAAGCATAGTTTTATAAAAATACGGCAAAACACTCGGCACTGTCTGGCGCTGATGCATGAAGGAAATCAAACGGAAGTGCTGGAAAGTGGACCAGAGATATCGATGGACGAGAGTGAATTGTTTATTGAGAACTATAAAAAATTACTTAATCTGTGTAACGTGGTAGTAGCATCAGGTAGCATTCCGGCAGGGCCTGGGACTGCCTTTTATCGGCGATTAATTAGTTTAGCCAACAAAAAGGGGAGAAAGTTTATTCTTGATACAAGTGGGGATGCACTAAAAGAGGGGATAAAAGCTCATCCTTTTTTGATTAAGCCTAATCTGCATGAGATAGAATTGCTTCTTAAGGTAAAAATAGAAACAGAGGAAGAACTAATTAATGCGGTTCAGAGACTTGCACAAAAAGGTCCCGAAAATGTCGTTATATCACTTGGAGATAAGGGTGCTATTGGTATATTAAACAATGTATTGTACCGGATCCGCGCGGCTAAAATTCATGCAGTAAGTGCGGTTGGTTCCGGAGATTCTATGGTAGCTGGGCTTGCTCTTGGTATTGCACGCGGATATAACGCTAAGAAATTGCTGGCTCTGGGTAGTTGCTTTGGGGCACTAAATGCACTGGAATCGGAAACGGGATATATTGACGTAAATCGTATCCGGGAATTCATGGATAAAACAGAAGTGACCAGTTTGTAAATATATAGATAATTAAAAAATTGAAAAAAGTAAATGGCCGTGATTAAACAAATTATTCCATTGATATTGTTCTAATATGTTTTTTAATGTTATATGGTCATCCAATATTAATCATTTTTCATAAATTATGTGATGTATCACGGGTGGATTGGTCTGATTATTAATATGAAAACTTTTACTTAAGGCTAAAAACAATACGATGTAAGCGTTGACAAATGAATTAATCGATGTTACATTATCTATGAAAACAAAAACAAACAAATTGAAACATATTAACACTGATATTCTTTGTATGGGAGGTAAGTTTGATGAGGGTTATTATAGGTGCAGACAAAGATGGTGCACATGCTAAAAATGAGTTGATCAAGTTACTAAAAGAAAAGGGATACGACATCTTCGATGTTTCCAGCGAGAAGCAGGATGGTGTTGATTTAGCAGTAACTGTGGCAAGAGAGACGCTTGCAGAAACCGACAATGGGAAGGACAAGAGTGAGAACGCCTCTAGAGGTATTGTAATCACAAAATGGGGAATCGATGCATTTATGGCGGCAAATAAGTTGAAATACGTCATCGCAGCAAATGTTTCGGATGAGCATTCGGCACGAATGACACGTCGGCACAACGGAGCGTTGATGATTACATTAGGTACTGCAGTTGTTGGATCGGAACTGTTGAAGAACTGTGTTAAAGCGTATCTTGAAGCTCCCTTTGATGCTGGTCGCCACATGGTACGGATTGATATGGTTAATAAAATGGCGTGATTTTTAGAAATAAGAAGGAGGAGCAAACGATTATGGAAAAAACAGTTATTTCAGTTGGTAATGATCATATTGTAACGGGAACGAAAGAGCGATTAACAGAGCATTTGAAACAAAAAGGTTATGAAGTGATAGATAACGGGACATATGATAAATTGCGTACTCATTACCCGATTTTTGGCAAGAAAGCAGCAGAAAAAGTGGTAAGTGGTGAAGCAAAATTTGGAGTTGTTCTTTGTGGAACGGGTGTTGGTATTAGTTCTTCAGCATCCAAAGTACCAGGTGCTCGTGTTGCTCTGGTCAGTGACATTTCGGAGGCGGTTTATGCACGGAAAGCACTTAATGCAAACATCATAGCAGTTGGAGGGCATATTACAGGAATTGATCTAATTAAAGCAATTGTTGATAAATTTATAACGACTGAATATGAGAGAACACCTGAACATGATACATTAATCAAAAAAATTGACGCGCTGGAAGACCAAAAACCCGAACAAACTGGAAACGAACATTTCTTTGATGAATTTGAGAAGAAATGGGAAGAAGGTTATTATCACGATTAATGGCAAAGTTACATTTTGTGTTAGCACTCATTATTTCGATTTCTAGGACATTATCCTATAACTGCATGGCAATCTTTGGTGTAGTATTCCAACAAGATAAGGAGTGATTAGAAATGAATAGAGAAGATAATGCAATGGTAGGCTTTACAATTGTTGCTTATGCAGGGGATGCAAAGACTTTTCTTTTAAAAGCACTGGATAGGGCAAAAAATGGGGAGTATGAAGATGCAGAAAAATTATTGAAACAGGCAGATGAATCGATTAAAGAAGCACATCAGGAACAGACAAAAGTGCTAGCCAATGAAGCTGGTGGATCAGATGACCAGATCAGTTTTATTATGATTCATGGTCAGGACACATTGATGACAACGATGATGCTTCGCGATATGGCAAAATATTTTATTGATCTATATAAAAAAGTAAATAAGGCATGAATAATAGAACAGTGATTGGAGAAATGGAAAATGAAATGGCTAATTAATCAAATATCAAGAATGAAACCATTTTTTGAAAAGGTAGCCGCTAACCCGTATCTTTCTGCAATTCGTGATGGATTTATCGCTAACATGCCGATCATTCTGTTTTCTAGTTTATTCCTCCTCGTAGCGTATGTTCCAAATATCTGGGGATTTTACTGGAGCTCGCAAATTGAAGGTATTTTAATGAAGGCTTACAATTTCTCAATGGGTCTGCTATCCGTATTTGTAGCTGCTACAACTTCAAAAGCTTTGACTGATAGCAAAAATCTGAAATTACCAAAAACAAACCAAATTAATACAGTGTCAACAATGGTAGCGGCAGAAGTAGGATTTTTTCTTGTAGCTGTTGATCCGCTTAAAATGGGCATAGATATGAGCTATATGGGAACAAAGGGCCTCATTTGTGCTTTTCTGGTCGGTTTCATAGTCCCTAATATCTACTATGTATGCATAAAAAACAATGTAACTATTAAAATGCCGCCACAAGTACCACAAAATATTTCTCAAGTATTTAAAGATTTAATACCATTTGCTTTCTCAACCGTATTCTTTTGGCTCTTTGATATTGTATTTAGGGCACTGGCTAACGGAAATCTTGCTGAGTGGATTATTAATGTTCTGGCACCGTTATTTAGGGCTGCGGACGGGTATTTGGGTCTTGCGATTATTTATGGAGCGATGGCGTTTTTCTGGTATATCGGTATTCATGGTCCTTCAATTGTTGAGCCCGCAGTAACTGCTATTTATCTGGCAAATGTTGAAGCAAACCTCCATCTATTCCAGCAGGGCGAGCACGCAGGTAATGTGTTGGCGCAAGGTACACAGTACTTTGTAGCTACGTTAGGCGGTACCGGTGCCACTTTAATGATTACTGTTCTGTTTGCATTCTTTGCTAAGTCAGTTCAACTGAAGGCAGTAGGTCGTGCAGCTATAGTACCAGTGTCATTTGGTGTTAATGAACCTGTTCTATTTGGTGGTCCGTTAATTTTGAATCCTGTGTTTTTTATTCCATTTATCCTTACTCCAATTTTAAATGTGTTCCTTTTTAAAGGTTTTGTAGACATGTTCGATATGAATGGCTTTATCTACAATCTTCCATGGACTACTCCGGGACCTCTTGGATTAATTCTTGGAACGGGGTTTGCAGGATGGGCGTTCATTTTAGCCCCGGCATTGCTTTTGTTAGATGCTATTATCTACTGGCCCTTCTTTAAAGTTTATGACTCTGAAAAAGTGGCAGAAGAAGCGAAGAATGCAGATAAAGAAGATGATGATTCCAATTTGACTATTAATAAAGCTATTCACCTAAATAAGGAAGTTAATGTATTGGTTCTTTGTGCCGGCGGTGGGACCAGTGGTATTCTTGCAAATGCACTAAACAAAGTTGCAAAAGAAGAAAATGTACCAATTAGCGCAACAGCAAGAGCATATGGAGCTCATATGGATCTAATACCTGACATGGATCTTGTCATCCTCGCACCTCAGATGGAAAGTATGAAATCAAATCTGCAGGAAGTTTGTGACAAGTACGGGATAAAGCTCATATCCACCACGGGGAAACAGTATATAGACCTTACAAGAAATGCAACAAAATCAATAAATTTTGTTCTGGAGAACGTCAAAAAACAAGATGCATAATCGATGATTTTAGAATGGAGTGATTTTATGATAGACTTACCGAAAGGTTTTATATTGGGCGGTGCGACAGCAGCTTATCAGTGTGAAGGAGCGACCAGAATAGATGGTAAAGGAAAAACGTTTGGGATGATTATTTAAAAGAAAAGGGTATGTATGATCCCGATCCGGCGAGCGATTTTTATCATAAATATGCTGAAGATATAAAGTTAGCACATGATTTTGGCTTAAATGCAATCCGTATTTCTATATCTTGGACACGGATTTTTCCCAAGGGATATGGCAAAATAGAACAACGGGGAGTGGATTATTACCACCAATTAATTGATACTTGCCTGAAATTTGGTGTGGAACCCTTCGTAACCTTACATCATTTTGACTCCCCATATGAATTGTATAAAACAGGAGATTGGCTAAATCGAAAAAATATAGATTATTTCGTAGAGTATGCCAAATTCTGTTTTAAGGAATTCAGTAGTAAGGTGAAAAAATGGATCACAATTAATGAACCTATTTCATTAACGAATGGACAATATGTAACTGGAGTATTCCCTCCTTGTGAGAAATATAATATTGAAAAGGCTATTCAATGTGAACATAACCTAATATTGGCACATGCAAAAGTAGTTAACGAGTTCAAGACAATGAACATACCTGGAGAAATAGGAATCGTGCACGTTCTAGAACCTGTTTATCCAATCGTTAACTCTGCAAAAGATCAGTATGCAGCGGATCTTCAAAATGCGTTTAACTTGTACTTTCTGCTGGATGGTACATTTAAGGGTCACTATGGTAAAGACACAATGACACTTATTCAGGAGATACTGGATAAGAATAATGCTTCGCTTTATTTTCAAGATGGTGATCAGGAGCAAATATCACGTGCTGCGGAGCAAATTGATTTTCTGGGGATGAACTATTATCAAAGCAGATTCACAAAGGCTTATGATGGAGAGAGTAAAATATTTCATAATGGTACAGGCAGTAAAGGAACCTCTGTTTTCCGACTGAAGGGTATTGGAGAAAATGTTAGTAACAAAGATATCCCAACTACTGACTGGGATTGGAACATATATCCTCAGGGTCTGTATGATATGTTAATAAAGATTAAGGAACGCTATCCAAATTATAATAAAATTTACATTACCGAAAATGGTATGGGATACAAGGATCAGTTCATAGATGAGCATACGCCAATAGATGATCAACCTAGAATAGATTATATCAAACAACATCTGGAAAAAATAAAACAGGCGATTGATGACGGAGTTAACGTAAACGGATACTTTGTTTGGTCACTGCAGGACATGTTTTCCTGGGCAAATGGTTATAATAAAAGATATGGTCTGTTTTATGTTGACTTTGAATCTCAAAAAAGATATCCGAAGAAGAGTGCTTACTGGTTTCATAAATTATCGAAAACCATTTATGAATAACCAATGAACACATGATGTACCCCTCTTTTAATAAAATTTATAATTCATAAATTGAATGAAAAGTGAGATAATTATTGATTAATTCTCAATAAATTATAATCATATATTACTTTTTTACTCGGTGGGTGAAATCTGATAAATTATTGGACTTCGACTTCCGGGCCTTTTTAAATGCTTTCCTTTTTCTCGACTTCGACAGTTGTAGGCACAATCTTTTAAGTGATCGATTTAGGGAATCCCGTGTCCTAGGAATTTTTTTAAATTATCCACATGTGTATAATAGGTCATCTAAAAGTTATCCATAGGCACACATCTGTGGATAACCATGCTTGATGTTGAAACTCACCTGTAATATAATATAGGCATGTACTTACGAAGGGTTTCTCGAAAAAATAAAGATGGTCGTACAGTAGCCTATCTGCAGCTGGCTCAAAATGAGTGGGATTCCAAGGCCAAATATGCCAAAGCAAGGGTGATTTATTCGTTCGGTCGCGAGGATCAACTGGATGTTGACGCGCTCCGTCGGCTGGTGGAAAGCATTTCAAGGTATCTCTCTCCTGAAGAAGCCCTGCGGGCTCAGTCTGAGATTGGTCAGGCGGCTGATTTTGCTTTCAAAGCATCCAAAAGGCTGGGTGGAGTCTGGACACTGGATCAGCTCTGGAAAATGCTGAGCATGGACCAGATCATTCATGAATTATTGGCGGGTCGTAAACATGATATCGACGTCGAACGACTCATCTTCGCTACGGTAGCCAATCGAGCTCTGGATCCAATCAAGCAAGCTGGGGCTTGAGGAGTGGATACAGGATGAAGTGGCACTGCCTGGACTCAATGAGGCACATGTCCATCAGTTTTACCGTGCCATGGATTTACTTCTGGAAATGCGCAGCCAGCTGGAGGAACAGGTTTATTTTTCGACAGCGAATCTACTGAATCTTGAAGTCGACCTGATCTATTTTGATACAACCTCGTCCTACTTTGAGGTTGAGCCCCAGAAAGCTCCGGAAAAGGAAAATCTGCGAAAGCTGGGCTATTCCAAAGACAAACGTCCGGATCTGCTGCAGGTGGTCATCGGCATGGCCGTTACGAAGGAAGGCTTGCCCATCCGATGCTGGGTCTGGCCAGGTAACACGGCGGATAAAACAGTCGTTGAAGAGGCCAAAAAGGATTTAGTTGGCTGGAAGCTGGGACGGGTGATCAGTGTGATGGACCGTGGCTTTTCCACGGAGGACAATCTAACGACGCTGCAGCGTGCCGGAGGGCATTATATTGTTGGTGAGCCCATGCGTTCCGGTAAGAAAATTGTGGATGAAGCGATGTCCCGCAAGGGACGTTATCAAAAGGTTCGCAACCATCTTGAGGTTAAGGAGATTGTCGTCGGGGACGGAGAAAAGCGGCAGCGTTTTATCCTCGCCTACAACTCAAAAGAAGCAGAGAAAGATAAGAAACAGCGGGAACGACTGGTTCGTGATTTGGAGATGGCTCTGGAAGACTTACATCAGTTGCCTGAAAAGAAGCATACCAAAGCGGCCTGTGCCCTGCGGTCACATAAGCTTTATGGTCGTTATCTTCGCCAGCTGAAGGACGGGCAGCTGAGAATTAATCGGCAGGCGCTTCGAGATGCGGCGCGTTATGACGGGAAATACCTGATTCGAACATCGGATGATACCCTGTCCGCAGAAGAAGTGGCGCTGGGATACAAGAACCTGATGGCTGTAGAAAATGGATTCCGAACCTTAAAGTCTACACTCTGTCTTCGACCGATGTACCATCGGATCGAGGATCGGATTAAGACGCACGTTTTACTGAACTGGCTGGCTCTGCTTCTTATTCGGCTGGCGGAACTGAAGACCGGTGAAACCTGGCCAAAACTGAAACATACCATGGATCAGATGGTTCTGGGCAAATTTTCTTCAAAAAAAGGAGACTTCTATCAAAGGACGGAAATCACCGCAAAACAGCATGAAATCATTAAGGCTCTTGGGATAAAGGTCCCTCGAAAGATATGTCGAATCGACCTTAAATCCTAGATACACACATATAAAAATTAAAAGTCCGAAAACAGGCTATCTGTCGCCTTTTTTCGGACTTTTGTGTACCTAAAAACTGTCGAAGTCGAGTTTTTAATCTATCAACTTTCGCAGTCTGAAAATCCAGTAAATGCGGAGAATGACGGGCTTCACAGGTTGTAACTTAGGGGGACCTGACGCAATAGAAAGACACCTTGCTTTTTGATATAGTGAAAATGTCACCACACATTACCAAATAGAAAAGGTGTCCTTTACTTGATAGCAAATTCCATGTCAAAGAATCAATTTCCTAAAGAAATTAAAGCAGTATGCCTTTAAACATCTTGATGTTAGGATAGTCTTACGGACACATTTTAAGTTAAACTAAGAATTAACGAAAGGGTGTGTCCCGTATGGACAGCGGAAAGACGGCCAAAAAATTCAATAAAGAATTTCGGCAGATGATTGTGGAGCTCTACCAGGCAGGCACTCCGGTCAAAGATCTCAGCAGCGAATATGGCGTATCGGAAACGACGATTTATAAATGGATTAAGAAACTGAATCCCATTCCTTTAGAAGATGGGAAATCCTTCACTCCTGAGGATTACCTGAAGCTTCAGAAAGAGATACGACGCGACGCATTCAGGAGGAAAATGAAATATTAAAAAAAGCTATGGCCATATTCGCAAAAAAGTAACTTCAGCTGAGATGTGTGTGTTGATTGATCGCCTGCAACAAAAACATCCTATAAAAACGGTACGCCAAGTGCTGGACATGCCGCGAAGTACTTATTATCAGGCTAAAAGTGCCTGTGAGTCCAGCCTGGCCCGTGAGAATCGAGAGTTGATGCAGCGCATTCAGGCCCTTTATACAGAAAGCAAACGAATATACGGAGCTCCCAAGATTCAGAAACGCTTGAGAAAAGAAGGCTTCAGGGTCAGCCTCAAACGCGTGCAGCGGCTGATGAGACGAGCCAATCTGCGTTCCATCATTGTGAAAAAGTATCGTCCGCAATCGAACCAGGGACCAGTTGAGAACAGAAAAAATGTACTGGCTCAAAATTTTACAGCCACAAAAATCAACCAAAAACGGGTGGTTGATATCACTTATATTCACACGATCAAAGAGGGCTGGTGCTACCTGGCCTCAGTCATGGACTTGTGTACACGAAAAATTGTTGGTTATTCTTTTTCACGGAGCATGACCACGGAGCTCGCCCTGCGGGCTTTAGATAACGCTTGCGTCAATCAAAATCCTGAACCGGGTCTGATCCTGCATACGGATCTTGGCTCCCAGTATACAAGTCATGAATTTGAGAAAGCGATTCAAGAGAAACAAATCGTCCATTCCTCCAGTAAAAAAGGCTGCCCGTACGATAACGCTTGCATTGAATCTTTTCATGCGACCTTGAAGAAAGAGGAAATTCATCAGACGACCTATAAAGATTTCGATGAAGCAAGACGTGCTCTCTTTCAATACATTGAAGGCTGGTACAACAGGGCTAGAATACATAGCTCTCTCGATTATCTGACGCCTCAGGAAGCAGAAGACAAGTTTTTGAAGACGGCCTGATCAACATGCCGCACGAGCACCGCTTGACATGGAGAGGCGAGCGATGTAGGCTATCTCGCCAGGCGAAAGAGATTTACCCTTTCGCCCTTCGCCAAAAAACATCGCCCGTAGAGGCTCCATGTCAAGCGATTCAGATCAAGCTCAAAATGACGCAACAAGCTCTCAATCTAAACTTTTTTGTGTCCAATATATTGACTTACATCCATCTTCATCAGGCAGGCATCGTTAAGTCTTTTGGCTTTTAGCTTTTCCTGCGACTCTCTCTTCCAACTTGTTTTCGTCTGATTTTTACTCAGAAAAACTAATTCCACCTGCTGAAGAGCCATAAGGCAGCAGATTTGCTAGGCAAAGATACGGTCTATCGCTTTTTAAATTATCCGAAGTTTGACTGGCGTAGGTTTCTGCTGGCAATCAGCGTCTTCACCATCGCTAAAGTCAGTCACTTACACACGTCAATCACACCCGAGTGCTGGTCGTAGATAATTCGTCCTTTTACCGTGATCGCAGTAAAAAGGTCGAGCATCTGGTTCATTACTTTGATCATGCGAAGAAGGGGCACTATAAAGCTTTTCGGATGTTGCCCCTAGGGTTGTCTGATGGAACCACCTTTATTTCGATTAACTTTTCGTTACTGAGTTCCAGCAAAGAGAAAGTTGAATTAATGATCAATGCAACGATTGACAAACGTTGTCCCGACTATAACAGATGAATGGAAGCCTTACAAACAGTACAGAACTAAACTAAATTCCCGAGATGGTTAAACGGGCTCTGCGTGGCGGCTCTACGTCCTGATGGACAGCTGGTTTACTCAGCAGCCACTGATTTGATCGCTGACCGATTAGAGGGCATTGATGTGCTTGGCATGGTAAAGCCGACCAAGAATCGAAGACATTTGCTAGTTAATTTTGCCGTTGATTGGCAGGTCGCGGGAAAGTGTTATCTGAGAAATATGTGTTATCCTGTTGCATTAGGTAACCGCAATCCATTGACTTGATTGAACAGATTTACTTTATACTCTATAAAGTGAATGACTTAATGACCGTCTCTGTACTTGGGAATATTTTCATTCGTTGAAAACTCTTTCAAAAATCAGGATGATTCCCTATATCGTTAAACAGTATTGTATATTTGCTTCTGCCTTGTACCATGAAAAGAGAAGACTTTACAGGTCAGAAGGAGTGAGTGTCATGACACTGGGTTATATTGGAACGTATACAAATGGAGACAGCAAAGGGATCTACTCATTTTCACTGGATAAATCAGAAAAGAAACTGGATTGTGCTACGCTTGCCGCACATATAGAAAATCCGACTTATCTCGCCATCAACCAGGAACAGACACGATTATACTCGGTGATCAAAGAAGAAAACCAGGGGGGCATCTGTGCTTTTTCAATTCAGGGCGGGATGTTGAAAAGAACAGATCAAATCCTGACAGATGGCGCGCCGCCATGTTATGTGACTGTTAACCGTTCAGATACAATGGTTCTTGCCGCAAATTATCATAAAGGGTCAGCTTCCGCTTATCAGTGGAAGGGCAATCAATTGATTGATCTTGCGACGGTTGTTCATCTGGGGCATGGACGTGATCCGGAACGTCAGGAGAAGGCACATGTTCATTATGCCGACTTTACTCCGGATCAGCGCTTTATTGTAACTGTTGACCTGGGGACCGATCAGCTGACAACGTATCAACTGCTGGATGGACAATTTCAACAATGCCATGTCTGTTCGTTTGCTTCCGGTACCGGGCCAAGGCATCTTGTCTTTCATCCAGATAAGCCCTTTGCCTATGTATTGTCCGAAGTAAGTTCAGAAATCTTTGTGTTTCAGTTGGATCCGGAAGAAGGGCGTTTTTCGCTTATACAAACGATCAGGTCCCTTCCGGATCATTACAATGGCCACAATCAGGGAGGAGCAATCAAGATTTCAGCAGACGGGCACTTTATTTATGTGTCCAATCGCGGTCATAACAGTATCGGCATTTATCGGGTCGATGACGGAAAAGGAAAACTTCAGGCTGTTGATTTCTGTTCTTCAGAAGGCGAATGGCCAAGGGATTTTGAACTTGATCCGTCAGGTGAATTTCTGGTTGTCGCAAATCAAAATTCAAGTAATCTTGTACTCTTCAAACGCAACGGAGAAACGGGATTATTATCTGAGCCTCAGAGTTCTTTATCTGTGCCAAATCCGGTCTGTGTAAAATTTTTGTTTCAATGAAAAAAGACAGTCGGTAAACAATAAGGGAAAGCGACCATTCACGGAGTCCGCGAGTGGTCGCTTTTTTCTATTGGATTAAAATAATGCCAGCTGATTTTTCAGGGCATATGCGACACCGCTGTGATTACAGTCGAGCGTGACACAGGAGCTGATTTCTTTAATCGAAGAGATGGCATTGCCCATAGCTACGCATATTGCGGCGGCGCGAAACATGGGTAAATCGTTTTGACTGTCACCGATCACAATGGTGTCTTTCTGACTCACACCATAGTGACTGGCTAACTGGAGAATAGCCTTTCCCTTGTCGACTTTACTCGAATTGAATTCCATCGTATATCCAATCGAAGGGGTACAGGTCAGATCCTCATAGTTCGCAAATTGTTCTTTCATATCAGTAAGAACATGCTTATTGAAGGAAAAAATGAGTAATTTGTATACGGCATAACCGCGTCTGATCAGCCTGCTTATCTCTGAGCGGGGCTGCCAGCCAGCCTGGGTAAATTGAACTTCCGCCTGAGCCCATGCCTTTTCTTTCCCTTCTTTTGTCAGACGTTTTCCGACTCGGTCAAGTTCTTCCCGGAGGATCTGTATTCCATAACTGGGGGTAAGTAAATCATGTGCCAATGTCGCTTCATAATAGAGATGACGGTTCTCCGCATACGTAATCAATTGAGTGGCGGTTTCCTGAGAAAGGGGTGTCTCACTTAGCGGCTTCCCCTTTTGGTCGAAAATTGTTGCTCCGTTTGAAGCGATCACAGGCAGGTGCGTGTGCTCTCCAAGCAAGACCCGGGCATCCATAATGGACCGTCCTGTTGCTATTGCAACAATATGCTGTCTGGATGCCGCAGAAAGTGCATTCATATTTTCATCACTGATTGTATGATTCTGGTTTAATAAAGTTCCGTCCAAATCAATGGCTGCCAGTTTCATTCTACCCCTCCTTATGATTATCCTGCAGCAGGGTTGGAGGCTTCTATTTAAGTCTTGACGTAAAAAGGACTGATTTTCCGGCTGTGACCTGGGCTAATTCCGACCATTTAAAAGAAAATTTATCTTCAGCTGTATTTGTGATGACAATCGGAACCACGATGCCCTTCCCCTGTTTGTTAATAAAATCGAAATCTACTTTCATAACAGGCTGGCCGACCCTGACTTTATCTCCTGTCTTGACCAGATTTTCAAATCCTTCGCCTTTGAGCTCTACGGTGTCCAGACCGATATGCACAAGAATTTCTTCACCTAGCTTCGAGCGAATGCCGAATGCATGCTTGGTAGACGCGAGCTGGATGATTTCCCCGTCAACAGGCGCAACAACTGTATGTGTGCGAATGTCTGGAGTTACTGCCATCCCTTCGCCCATCATTTTTTCAGAGAATACTGGATCCGGAACATCGGTTACCATCTGTGATTGACCTGAGATCGGTGCATAAATCTTTTCTTCTTTAACCGCTTGTTTTTGAAATAGTTTACCAAACATTTGAATCGCTCCTTTTCATTTTCATCATGTTAAGCAAAGAATGTCAGTCGTATCACGGCAAAACTGCACAACAGGGAAAGAAGTATCAGTCCGGCTGCAGATGCAGAATAAAGGCGGTATTGCACCAGACTGCGAAGTCTGAAACCATCTCTCAGGCGCGCCTCAGTATGCATCATGACAAAGGCTGCCATGATAGCGATTGCAATATTTCCTACCAAAAGCTGGCTGATTAAAAAGAGAGCCAGAAAGGCGTACGTATAATTTCTGCCTTCTGAATGGTCAAACTCTTGTTTCAGCCGGAACAGAAGGTATCCCCATAATATGTTCAGCATGACCGCCAAAAACATCACTGAATAGAGCGGATGAGCAAGTAACAGTGTGTGAAAATCGGTTTTTTCCCGTAACATGGTCAGAAAAAGATAGGCAATGTAAAGGAAAGGGAGAATTAAGGTGAAGGCAGTCAGGAAACCATACAGCTTTTTAAAAGACAGGTGAATCATCAGCAAGCCACGGATTCTCTGTTTCATTTTTTATCACTACTCCTGGTCGAGATTTGTCTGACGTAATCAAAGAAGAATGCTTCACATAGAACGTGCAAGGCCGAAAGAGACGTTGGATCTTCTGAAACCTGCATGGTCTTATGAATCGGGTACTCGGTGGCCAGAAAATATAGATTATACGGAACGAGATTGGCCAACTCATTATGATCAAACTGCGTATTGGTGATTGAGAGAATCGGGACATGTTTCATACTGAGAAATCGAATGATATCGATAATATCAGAGATGTCGCCACTCAGTGAAATAATGATTAAGAGGTCCTCTTCGCTGAGATAGGGAACAATCATATCCAGTTCTCGTTTGGCTGCAATGTTATCAATGATTTTGCCACTGTTAAGAAAGTTGCGTTTCAGTTCAGAGATCGCATTCTGCTGCGCCCAACCAGTTCCATAAGCAAAAATCTTGTTTGCGGATTTAATTTTTTCATAAATCGGCACTAAATCATTTTTTTTGAACAGGTCCATAGTCTTACGTATATTTGTGAGCGTCTGCTCAATGTAATCCATAGAATCATGTCCCATGTCCGGTTCCAGATCATTCTTTAAGGAATATTTAAATTCGCTGAATCCGGAAAAGCCCAGTTTCTGGGTCGTCCGCAGAATAGAAGATTTAGAACCTACATTCCCGGAGATTTATACCAATAATCAAGCCTGATTCCTTATAAATCAAGGGAATCAGGCTTTTTTGCGCTTGCTTTTTTTACCAAAACATGGTATAATTATACCATGTTTTGGAGGGATGAAGATGTCGCTGGTTCATTTGAAAAACAAGAAGAATGGTGTGACCTATGTATATGAATCCGTTGGATATTGGGACAAGGAGAAAAAACAGACACGAAACCATCGGAAATGTATTGGTAAACTGGATCCGAAAACTGGGAAACTGATTCCATCTAAAAAGTATACCGAAGGTCTGAAAGACCTTCTGAACCAGAAAAAGAAGAAACGGGGACCGGTTCCGTCAGTTACTTATCAGCGTCGTTTCTACGGGGCAACTTACCTGTTTGACGCCATCGGCGCCAAGCTTGGAATCACAGAAGATCTGGCGCGATGCTTTCCAAAGTCCTATCAGCAGATTCTTTCGCTGGCTTATTATCTGGTGCTGGAAGATCGCAATCCGATGAGTCGTTTTCCCCGCTGGGCGAAAACCCATGTGCATCCCTATGGTAAAAATATGCCCTCTCAGAGGAGCAGTGAACTGTTTGGCTCAATCACGGAAAATGCCAAACACCATTTCTTTATTCTCCAGAGCAAACGGCGTATCCATGAAGAGTATCTGGCTTATGACACCACCTCCGTTTCATCCTATTCCAAAGCACTGAAGCAAGTCCGCTACGGTAAGAATAAGGATCATGATCCGCTGCCGCAGATTAACCTGGCGCTCCTTTATGGAGAGACCTCCGGTCTGCCGGTGGCTTATCGTAAACTGCCGGGGAATATTTCTGATGTCAAAACCATACGGACACTGCTCGCTGATGTGGACTTTCTCAAACAGAAGAAAGTGAAAGTGGTCATGGACCGTGGCTTTTACAGTGAGAAGAATATTAATGCTTTTTATCAGGATCATGTCAAATTCTTGATGGGTGTCCGAGTGTCACTGAAATTCGTTCGTCAAAAGTTAAACGCTGTCCGTCAGAGCATGATTACCCGTGCTCATTATGCTTCCGACTGCAATCTCTATTATCAATCTTTCCTGACCGACTGGGACTATACCGAGGTCAAAAAGCGATCCGGGCAAATCATCACTGGCAAGAAAAGGCTGTACCTTCATCTTTTCTATAATGACCAAAAGGCAACCGACGATAAGATGGCGTTCAATAAACTGTTGGACCGTCTGGAAGAAGAGCTGCAGTCCGGCAGGAGAGAACCTGAACATGAAAAGCTATATTCACGTTACTACGAATGGAAGGAAACGCCCGTAAGGGGGCTCTCCCTGACGCCAAAAAACGAAGCCATAGCTAAAGCAGAAAGGGACTTTGGTTATTTCGCACTGATTTCTAATGGAATCAAAGATCCCATTGAGGCACTGGAAGTTTATCGAACAAAGGATCTGATCGAGAAAGCCTTCGGTAATTTAAAGGAACGACTGAACCTGCGTCGGACTTCTGTTTCCTCTGAGGAAAATCTGGAAGGCAAACTTTTCGTCCAGTTCATTGCCCTGTTCTATCTTTCGTACATAAAAAAGGCCATGAGCGATCATCATCTGTTCAAACAGTACACCATTCAGGAACTTCTGGATGAACTGGACGTAATCGAACAGTACAGTCAACCCGGTGGTCACACCCATTTGGGTGAGTTGACAAAGAAACAGACGAATCTTTATCAATACCTTGATGTGGATTCGCCTGCCTTGGTATAATTTCACGGGAATTCAGGTTAGAAATCTTACAACTTTTTGCAAGCTCCGTGATGCTCTGAGCTGCACATTCTTTTTTATGATCAATGATGTAATGCAGGGTAGACAAATCGGTTTCGTTTAATTGGTCGTAATTCTTATTGATCAGCATCTCAAGCTTCATGTTATGATCTTGGCTCCTCGAACTCCTGATTTTTAGTGCCAGGGCACTAGTAATGAGCAGGGGATCCAAGTAATAAACATGTTATCTGAAACTTCATAAAAAGAGAAAGTACATGCACGACCTTTATACTCGAATACCCTGCTACTAAAAAATCATAGCAGGGTATTTGAAAAATGGCAATGATCGGTCAGTTTAAACTAAGTTCCATTTCTTTGACTTTCTCATCTTTTTTCAATTCCGGCCAGAAATCTTTGTTAGCTTCGATCAGATCGTCCAGAATCTTCTTGGCGACCGCGGCGTCCGGAACAGTATGCGACAAAGTCAGTGCCTGCCACAATTTCAGATAGGAATGTTCAACCCAGGCGTCTACGGCGAGTTTTTCAACAGCGACTTGTTGTTCCAGAAGACCTTTTTGAAAACGCGGAATGTCGCCCATTGCCAGACGTTCCGGACCATTTGAGCCAACGATGCAAGGGACTTCAACCATTGCTGTTGGTTCAAAGTTGGCAACCGCTCCGTTGTTTTCAACAATGACAAGCATCCGTTCATGTGTGTTGTAAGCAATCGCCCGCGATAGATCAACGATGTAATTTGAATGATCATCCGGCTCGAATTTAAGGCCCTCAATGGATTGATTTTTGGCGATTCTGCGACATTCACTGAAAACAAATTTTTCACGGCCTGCACGTACTTCATCAGTACGTGTATGATGCGGATCCATGTGTTCCGCTTCGTACTTCGTATACAAATAATATTGAAGGTACGTATTCGGGAACCGTTCCGGGTCAAGAGCAAAGGTGTTTTTCGCCATACCGAAAGTGGCTTTCCAGCTGGCTTCTTCGTTGGTCCCCGGAAGCAGATAGCCATGTTCAGCAACATAGTCACGGATTTTCGGCATCAAATCGTTACCTTGTTTGTCACGGACTGCCGTCCACCAGCCAAAGTGATTCAAACCGAAATAGCGTACCTCCAGATCGTTATAATAGTTTAAGCCGACAATTTTAGCCATCCGTTCCTGAATGCCAACTGGCATGTCACAGATGTTGAGAATCTTCGCGTTCGGTCTCAAACGGCGAGTAGCCTCGGCAACGATCGATGCCGGATTTGAGTAGTTAAGCATCCAGGCATCTGGCGAATATTTTTCCATATAATCAGCGATTTCCAGTACGCCGCCAATGGAACGAAGTCCGTATGCAATACCGCCGGGTCCGCAGGTTTCCTGACCAATAACGCCGTATTTTAACGGTATCTTTTCATCTTTGTCGCGCATCGCGTATTTACCGACACGGATTTGCGCCATGACGAAATCAACATCGGTAAAGCCTTCTTCCGGATCTGTTGTGGCGACAAAGTTAATTTCCGGAGCTTTTTCCCGAAGGATAACTTTGCAGGCATCGGCGATGACTTTCTGACGTGCGCCGTCGTTGTCGTAAAGTTTTAACTGACGGATCGGGAAACGATCCAGGTGTTTGAGCAGTGTCATGACAATTCCGGGGGTGTAGGTGCTTCCTCCACCCGCAATGACGATTGAAAACTTTTTCATGGTAATCCCTCCAGTTAAATTTCCTTACTGAATTTTGTTTCTCTTTCGTTTACACCTCTCATGTTACTCAATAATGAAACGGTTACAATACATTTTGAAAGATTAGGGAAAGCGCTTTTTTTCTGGATAAAGTCACACTGACTGGGAATTTTCTCACCAGGTTCACGGATTATACTAAAATGCATTGATTCGGATAAAGAATGCAACTTGCACAGTTGAATTGAGGAAGATCATCTTGGAGAAGGATAATCAGTGATGAGGTTATGAAGTGCGTCGGTTGATTCACTGGCTGACTCTTTGGCTGATCACTTGATCACTGAAAGGAACAGCAGCGGAAAGCGTCGTTGGTTCACAAAGCGACAGACAGCATCCTTATCTGACTGATCACCTGACGTATTTTTGCAAATGATCATGGAACTCTGCCGGTCAGGAGTGTCAGTCAAAGATCCTGGCAGGAAGCATGGTGTATCTGAAACCATGAAGTTTAATTGGAGTAAACAACTTATTTCCATTTCGTTAATAATTATAGGTTAATAACTACAGTGTGAGAATTTTACCCAATCGACAGACTTAAATACATGGGCCATTGAGACACTTATCTTTGCAGACCCATCAATAATGTAAGGCGATCTGTGAAAATTCCCAGTGCCTGGACACTTTCTCTTTAGTGATGATTTGTTCCCCGTTTAATGAAATTAGATTGAAAACGATTACATTTAAACTATGATTAAATTGTCACCGGTTGAATTACAGGATTTTATATCATTATATTGATTAATCAGGAGGCGGTTCAAATGATGCAGAAAATTCAACGCTTTGGTGGGGCCATGTTTACGCCCGTTTTGCTGTTTGCTTTTTCAGGATTAATCCTGGCCATATCTATTATGCTGACAAATCCACTGATTGTTGGCGGTATTGCGGATACCAGTACATTCTGGTACAAATTTTGGATGGTTATTCAGAATGGTGGATGGACCGTATTTAATCAAATGGAACTGCTGTTTGTTGTCGGATTGCCGATTGGTCTGGCAAAAGAAGCCAACGGCAGGGCAGCAATGGAGTCCCTGGTCATTTATCTGACCTTCAATTATTTTGTCAGTACCATTCTCGGATTCTGGGGTAAGACGTTTGGCGTCAATTTTAATGTTGATTCAACCCAGTTACAGGGGACCGGCCTGAAGATGATTGCAGGTATCAAAACATTAGACACCAGCGTTCTGGGTGCGATTGTTCTATCAGCCATTGTTGTTTGGCTGCATAACCGGTACTTTAACACAAAACTTCCGGAATGGCTCGGTGTTTTTCAGGGCTCCTCATTTGTAGTGATTCTTGGGTTTGTCGTTATGCTTCCTGTTGCTTTACTGGCTTGCTGGCTGTGGCCGATGGTACAGAGCGGGATTGCGTCGTTACAAGTATTCATGGCTTCATCCGGAGTGATCGGCGTTTTTATCTACAGTTTTCTTGAACGGGTGCTGATTCCCACAGGACTTCATCATTTTATTTACATTCCGTTCATGTTTGGACCTGCAGTGACTCCGGATGGTATTGTGAAGGCTTGGCTTGCCAATATACAAAATTTCTCTGAATCAGCGAAACCGTTAAAAGAGTTATTCCCGGAAGGCGGTTTTGCCTTGTTTGGCAATGATAAAATCTGGCCGCCGATCGGCATCGCTGCTGCATTCTATGTTACTGCGAAACCGGAGAAAAGGAAAAAAGTGCTCGCTCTGCTTATTCCGGCCGTGCTTACAGCGGTTATGGCAGGTATTACCGAACCCTTTGAATTTACATTCCTGTTCGCGGCACCGGTATTGTTTGTGATTCACGCACTGCTGTGCGGCATTATGGATGCCACGATGTATTTCTTTGGTGTGGTTGGCAGTATGGACAGCGGCATCATTGATATGGCAACCAAAAACTGGATTCCATTGTTTGCCAATCATTGGACAACTTATGTCGCACAATGGATTATCGCATTGATTTTCATGGTTATTTATTTCTTCCTTTTCCGTTTCCTCATTCTGAAATTCAACTTTGCGACACCAGGTCGTGAAGCCGACGATGAAGAAACAAAGCTCCATACGAAAGCGGATTATAAGAATAAGAAAGCAGGCGGACAGATATCTGGTGCAAATGAATATACAGAATCTGCTGCTGTCTATCTTGACGCATTGGGCGGCTTCGACAACATTCAGGATGTCACGAACTGTGCCACTCGTCTTCGTGTCACTGTCAAGGATGAGACCCTTGTTCAGCCGGACGCAGCATTCAAGGCAGGTGGCGCACACGGCGTTGTTCGACACGGAAAGGCCTTTCAGGTCATAGTCGGGCTTTCTGTTCCCCAGGTACGTGAGGAATTTGAAAAGCTGCTGAAAAAAGGGATTAAGTAACGAATCGGATGCAAGAAAAAAATTTACGTTTATTCTTTGCTAGCCACCTTTCCATAATCACAGGGCAGGGTGGCTTTATTTTACTCAGGTTCAGAATCACTTTGCAGCTGGCCGCACATTTTCCTGTTCTGAATGAGTCAAAGTCAAGATGTGATTAAATGAAATGATAATTAAGCTGGAAAAGCTGCGGGGAGATCCGAAAGTGTTTCAATTGATGAATGTATTTGTCAGCAATGAATTGATGGTTTAAAGAGAAATTTTGCATGGATGGCTTAGATTAATGAAAGAAGGCAGATCAGATGGAAGCAGATGAACCGATAAAAAGTGTGCAAATTATGGTGTCCGGCCGAGTGCAAGGCACAGGTTTTCGCTATTTTTCAAAGCAAGTGGCGGCTCAGTGCCACATAAATGGGTGGATCAGAAACAGAGATGACGGACGTGTAGAAATAGCTGCTGAAGGATCACCCGAACAGGTTTATTCATTTGTTCGAAAAATCAGACGTGGAACCTTTTTAGCCCGGGTTAAAGATATGGACATTCACGACTGTATGCCTCAGGGTTACACGGAGTTTGAGATAAAAGCGACGATGTGAAATGGCGGCCGGCGGAGTGAGAAATGCTTCCTGATTTATGAGGGAGCCAGGGATGGACAGTCATGATTCCTGCTTAAATCAAAGACAAAGCCCTTACAGGGAGGGGCTCTGTCTTTTTTTAATGATTATATCATGAGGTAATAAAAATAATGAGAGAGAAGCAAATTTCTCCCACACTATTCAATTTGATTTATGCCTCTTCTGGATATTTAATTATATTAAAGCCGTGTCAGGGTAAAAGCGTTGTACTATGATTAGAGATCATTTTGTTCATAAACCCTAAAGGGATCCTTCATGGTTATTTTCTGGGCTTCTGCATCGCTCGTACCTGCAAAGAAGGTAGCGGTTCCATTTCCCTCCCGAATCAATCCGCCGCTGAATACAACATCATTCAGATCAGGTCTTTTTGATGGTCCCTTTAAAAAGTTTGATCGCGTCGCAATGATTGATATATCAGATATCTCCAAAGTATCGGGATTAAGGACAAAGACCATTGGATAGTAATGGCGATTTCCCTCATGATCGAAATGAGCGATATGACCGAGAATACCTAACAAACCATTGGGAAAAAGGTGTGCTTCGTTTGCTCCGCCCCACTCTTCATCAGTGAATTGCTTAGCCAGCAGTGGGGCTGAATCAATCACTTCCGGCGTCAGTTCGTCCAGAGTTCTGATTTTGGTAAATCCGATTTTGCCTAATCCACCCTTGTGCCCCTGATGCCTTGTCAGAACACCGACAGAACCGTCTTTCAGTTCAGTGAGTCGGATATCTTTCATCCCAACCGGTCCTTCCGCAAACTTTTTCAGACTTGCGATGTTTTTCCCTTTATAGAAGATCGTCTTCCAGATAAATTTGTGTTTGGCATCGGGGTGTGGATGTGGACTGATTTCGACACCGCCAAGTACCAGTAATCCGTTTATTCTCGCAATAAACGGATCTTGAAGTTCAAAAACAGGTGCACCCGGTTTAGGGACCCAGAAACCGTCTTTATTTATGAAAAAATAAATCTGAGAGTGCTCATCATTTCTGAGCTCTGCCCTTCCGGCAATAACTGTATCATTCCCATCTTTAAAAGGGGCTGTTATATTGTAGACATCCATATTCCCTAAACTTTTGAACACAATTTT
Source organism: Sporolactobacillus sp. Y61 (assembly GCF_040529185.1). Classification (NCBI taxonomy): domain Bacteria; kingdom Bacillati; phylum Bacillota; class Bacilli; order Caryophanales; family Sporolactobacillaceae; genus Sporolactobacillus; species Sporolactobacillus sp. Y61. Next base: position 1,308,266 of record NZ_CP159510.1, read on the forward strand.
TTCAGCAATATAAGGTTGTTCCCTGTGCTGAAACTCTCTGAGCAGTTCGGTGCATGTTTTTGCTACGCCCTTTTTTAATCGCATCATGATCGCCTCTTGACATGTATTGTAGCAAGAATAATTAATTTCAATATCTCAGTTGTTACCGCTTTCAAAAATATACCGTTATGAAGAAAATCTATTCCTCCTTTATGACTGTGATTACAAAAATAGATTACAAGATGATACATGAATTATGTCATTGTTTATAATACATGACATAGATGCTTAGTCAAGCCTTTAGAATGAAAATTTTCACCGGCAGATGTCTTTACTTACTGATACGTGCCCTGACAAAGAGCAGGCGAAAAATTACTTGCCTGACAGGGAAACAGCGCTGGTTGATTCGCGTTCAATCAAATGGGCCGGTAATCTGATTTCTAAATGGGAGTGGCTTGGATGATCCAGCCGCCACTCAAGAAGCTGAACGGCTTTTCTTCCCATATCCCGAAGATCAATAGCCATAGTTGTAATTTGTGGATTTGAAAGAACAGTGAACTCGGTGTTATCAAAACAGCACACAGATATATCCTCAGGAATCCTGTAACCGATCGACTGGAAATATGAAATCAGGATGAATCCCATTCCTGAGTTGGCACACAGCCAGGCAGTCGGTAAGTCCGAAACTTTGTTTGCCAGTGCTTCAAGTTCCTTATAGAGGACTGATCGTTTTTCCTGGATCCCGGTAATCATCAGCGCTTTTTCCACAGGAAGTTGATTATCTCGCAGCGCTTTCATATAACCTTCCCATCGCTCTTCATAACTGGGTGACCAGTCAATGTCGCCCAGAAAACCAATCTTCTTATGCCCCTGGTTAATAAGAAATTCAGTTGCCAGATAACCGCCGGTTTTGTTTTGGCAGAGTACACAATCAGTATCCAAATGGGGATCGTGATGATCGATCATAACTGTCGGAAGCTGAAGATCAAGCAGCAACTGAATGAATGGGCGGTTAATGTGTGACAGGATAAATAATCCCTGATAAGCAGATTTGCTGAAAGCTGCGGGTAATGAGTTACTGGAAATATTTTCAGGAGAAACCCGGAATATGCATAACTCATTTCCGTATTTCTTCATCTCTTTTTCTATATAACGTATTATTTCACCAAAAAAACTTTTATGTGAAAGAGCGAAATCCGTCGCAAACAGGGCAAAGGTGTTTTTATGATGTGGCGTATTCTGCTTGAAGGTGGCCCGTTTTCGATAGTCGTAACCCATTTCTTCTGCAGTTTTTCGGACCCTCATTTTTGTCTGTTCACTAACGCCGCCTTTATCGCCTAATGCCTGTGATACTGAATTTTTTGAAATATGAAGTTTATCTGCAATGTCCTGCATGCTTATCTTTTTCATGATTCATCCTCCGATTTAATTAGAATATAGCATGAGATCCATTTGTTTATCTCATATAATTACTAATATACCATGAATTAATATTTTTGTAATGTTAAATGTACATTATGTAATGTTGACAAAATAGCATTACAGTATGATAATATAAATATTAAAGCGTTTACATAAAACGCTTACAACAAAAAAGAGGGTGTGTTTCATGTCTATAAAAAAACTGGTTGCAGGTTTTTCGGCGATTTTAATGGTGACAGGATTACTTGCCGGATGCGGGTCGGCCGGAAGCTCCGGAAAGGATGGAAAGACAGAAATCACGTTCTGGTCAGCTCCTAACCCGCCCCAAACCCATTTTTGGAGAAAAATGGCGAGTGAGTTTGAAAAAGAGAATCCAAAGATCTCGGTTAAAGTCACTCAGATGAAAGAAAGCCCATCATCAGAGGCAACGATTCAGTCCGCAGTGGCGTCAAAAACAGCACCGACAATGTCGGAAAACATCACCAGAAGCTTTGGTGCACAGCTTGCCAGCAGCAAAGCGATAGTTCCCTTAAATAAACTTACAGGTTTTTCAAATGTCGTTCAGGCGCGTAATATGGATAAAACTATCAAAAGCTGGTCCTTTTCCGACGAAAATCAGTATGTTCTGCCTGTTTATTCGAATCCAATTCTTTTTGCCTGGCGTCTTGATACATTGAAGAAACTGGGCTACTCTGAGCCTCCAAAAACTTACAGCGAATTACTGGAAGTCGGTAAAAAGCTGAAGGCTGAAAATCCTGATATGTACTTGTGGGCTAAGCCGGCACTTGCTGATCCGACTTCCTGGCAACGTTGGTTTGATTTCTTCCTGCTCTATCATGCGGCGTCAAATGGGAATCCGTTTATTTCCGGGAAAAAATTTGTTGCTGATGAAAAAGCAGGGAAGGCAGTACTTAACTTTATGGATCAATTACATGCAAAAAAACTGTTGCTGACCAAACAGGTAACGGATCCTTTTGAAACAGGCACGTCACTCATGGCTGATAATGGTCCATGGTCTTTCCCTAATTGGGCAAACAAGTATCCAAAACTTAAATACGGTGAAACATACACGCTTGCAGCACCCCGGTTCCTGATTCTATGAAAGATGTGGAACACCCTTACACTTATGCGGATTCCAAGGGAATTGTTATTTATGCATCTGCTACTGAGGCTCAGCAGAAAGCAGCCGTGAAGTTTATGAAATTTGTCTTCAGTGACCCGAAGAATGACCTGACGTTCCTGAAGACAACGAACCTTATTCCTGCGCGTGATAACGCGGCTGGAAATGAGAGCTTTGCTGATTTCTTCAGTAAACACCCGGGTCTGAAAGCTTATGCTGAAAATGTCGGCTATGGTATCCCTTCAATGGACAATAAAAATTATAATGATTTGATGCAGGCCATTGGTGTCGAGGCGTTTAATCCGGTTGTACGCGGGCAGAAGAACCCTGACAAGGCATGGAATGATCTGGTGAAGACTGAGAAAGAGGTACTTCGGCAATGAAACAAAATAATAAACTGGGCTGGATTTTTTCTAGCCCTTATTTGATTTATACACTCATTTTTTTCCTGATTCCGCTGATATGGTCAGCCTGGCTGGCTGTCACCAACTGGGATATGATGTCGCCGACGATACGCTTTGTCGGCCTGGATAATTTTATTCAAGCTGTTCAAAGCCCGGCAGTTAAAGCAGCTTTCTTTGTCACCTTCAAATTTTTAATCATCTTTGTTCCTATGGCCGTTATTTTATCTTTGATGATTGCAACATTGGTTAACGGACTGCCCAAATTTAAAGGGCTGTTTCTCGTAGCGTTTTTCCTGCCCTATCTGTCTTCAGGTGTTGTAACGTCGTTAATTGTAAAAGGCTTTCTTTCATACAACGGACCGGTGAATGTATTTCTGCGTCAACACTTTCATCTGGATATCAATTGGCTTGGGACGCCGATGAGTGCACTCTTTGTTATTTCGTTTATGATTGCATGGAGGATGTCCGGATATTATGCTTTGATTTTCGTATCCGGTCTGGCAAGTATTAATGATGATCTTTATGAGGCGGCGGCAATGGACGGTGCCGGGAGATGGCGTTGCTTTTGGCAGATCACAATTCCGATGCTGTATCCGGCGCTTTACACCGTTCTTGTTCTTGCAGTGGGAACGAGTTTCGGTATTTTCACCGAAGTCTACCAGTTGACAGGTGGCGGACCAAATTATGGAACCAATACCTGGCAAATGGAAATTTATAATCAGGCTTTTGTTAATCTGAAGTCAGGTTATGCTTCAGCGATTGCCCTGATCTCTGCTGTTGTGACATTCGCATCAATCGGCATCTTCAGAAAAATTATGGAAAAGTGGGGTGCGCGTAATGGTTGGACATAAAAAAAGAAAAATGAGCGTGGCAATCCGTTATATTGTCACCACACTTGTGATGCTGGTTATGATTTATCCCTTTGTTTATCTGGTACTCAATTCATTTGCTAAATGGGATCAGGTGGACAAAAAGCTTTTTCCGACCGCTTTTACGCTGCGTTCATGGGACTGGCTGCTGCATCCGTCAGCAACTTCTGCGCCGGCGCCCTGGATTCACTCGTTTATCAATACAATCATTGTCTCTGTGATCTCAGTAGGATTGATGCTTTTGTTTGCCATCATGGTTGCCTATGCTCTGGCAAAGTTGAATTTCAGAGGGAAACGTTTGTTGGATAATACCATTCTTTTTCAAATGTTTTTTCCCGCGATCATCTTGCTGATCCCACAGTTCCTATTAGTCACAAATGTCGGATTGCTCGATACGTATTTAGGTATGATTTTACCGACGGCACTCAGCCTGTGGGCTATCTTCATGTACACGAATTTCTTTAAAGCAATTCCGGATACGCTGATCGAAGCGGCACGCCTGGATGGGGCGGGTGACATGAAGATACTGTTCAGTATTGTGTTACCTATGTCCAGATCAATTACAACGGTTATTTTTCTGTTTCTTTTTACCGATCGGTGGACGCTACTGCTCTGGGATATGGTTGTTGCCAAGAGTGATCAGATGGTTACATTGAATGTGCTGATATCACAAATGTTCGGCCCCTATGCTACCTATCCTGGTCCGATGTATGCGGCATCAGTTATTCTGACTATTCCGCTGATTGTTTTGTTCCTGTTCTTCTCTAAGAACTTTAAAGAAGGCATGCAGTTCACACTAAAATAAGTAAAGGTATTCAATTTATCTAAATGAAGTGAGGATGGAAAATAAAGATGATACATGTTCATCGCTATATAGAAAATCCGCTGATTCAGCCGGAAGATGTGAAACCGGTACACCCGGGATTTGAAGTCATAGGAGCGTTTAATGCCGGCATTGCGAGTTTTCATGGGGAAACTCTGCTATTATTACGTGTGGCTGAACGTCCTGTTAGAGAAGATCCATCTAAAGTTCCATCGCCTTACTATGACGTCGTGAAGCGAAAAGTTGTCGTCAAAAACTATGATCTTCAGGATCCTGAACTGAATTTTGAAGATAGTCGGACAATCAGGTTGAGAAAAAATACGGATCGCTTTGTCGGTTTAACCTCCCTGTCCTATCTCCGACTTGCCCGGAGCAGGGATGGTCATCACTTTACTGTTGATGATCAGCCATTTATTTATCCATGTAATCGTTACCAGACATTTGGCATAGAAGACCCCAGAATCACACAAATTGGTGACACCTATGCGGTTTACTTCAGTGCCATATCGGCGTATGGTATCGGCGTCGGACTTGTGACGACAAAAGACTTCAAACATTATGATGATCGGGGGCTGATCTTCTTACCTGAATGTAAAGATGTCGTCATTTTTCCGGAGAAGATCAAGGGTAAATACTATGCACTCAATCGTCCTTCACCAAAGAGTGTGGGCAGTCTTGATATATGGCTATCTGAATCTGATAATCTTCAATGCTGGGGCAATCATCGCCATCTCATGGGGACCCGGGCGAATAAATGGGATGCCGCCAGAATCGGGAGTGGGGCTGTACCGATTCTCACTCAGGATGGCTGGCTGGAAATTTACCATGGGATGTCGCCAGACGGCAGATATTGTCTTGGCGGGGTGCTTCTTGACAGAGATGATCCTTCGAAGATTCTTGCCCGTTCAGAGCATCCCATACTTGAGCCGGAAGCGAACTATGAACGAAACGGTTTCTTCGGCGACGTCGTGTTTACGTGCGGAGGGATCACCGAGGGGGATACGCTGCACCTTTATTATGGTGTGGCAGACCGATCAATGGCAGCTGCCGATCTCAGTATTCATGAAATACTGTCCGACCTTGAAAAAATCTGTTGAATAAAGGCAAAACTGAATGAAGATGGAAGAGAGCGCTCACGGCCGTCTTAATATTTATGCCGGTGTATTGAGCGCTCTCTTTGTGTTTAGAATGGCTTCAAAATTTCTCTGTTTCAATAAAATAGCTGTGACGAAATGCTATGTCTCCCATCTCCGCAGACAAAACACAACCCGGTGAAACGTAATCATACCTTTCACCGGGTTGCCTGATTTCAATCATTTACTCTCGTTATTTAAGGATCTGTTTCTTTGTTTCCGGCCCCCAGAAGATGGTCAGTACTGCAGTAACAGCCATAAAGATGCCGATCATGATGAAAATACTGATCGGTCCCTGGGTGCTGAGCAGACCGGCTACTGCGTAAGGTGTGATAATGGTAAAGAAACGGCCGACAGCCTGTGCTGTTCCGTTACCACGCATTCGCAGCCGTGTCGGGAACAGTTCGGGAACGTAGATGGAAAGCGCGACAGCCATCAGAATATAGATGCAGACGGTCATCAGGAAGCCGAGTGACATGATCGCTGCCGGGTTTGTCTGAAAGGCATAGCCATAACCGAAAACGGCAGTCATGACAAAGGCGCCAACAATCATCCATTTCCGGCCAATACGATCGACCGTGGATCTGCCGATAAAGGCACCAACCGGCGCACCGAGCATCATCAATGCGCTATAACCGAGTGACTTGGAAACGGTGATACCGCTATTAACAAGGAGAGTTGGCGCCCAGGTGACAAAGGTAAAGGCAGCCGTGTTGATGGCAGCGAGGATGACGCAGGCAAGTATCGTTTTCCTGATTTCGTTACTGCTGAACAGTTCACTGAACCGGCTTTTACGTGTGTCGATCTGATCAAATTGTTGCTGATCGTTCAGATTGACACCAGGATGCCGGGTTCCATATTTTTTCTCTGCTTCCTGTTCAAACTGCCTGACCACTTTCTCAGCATCGCTGTACCTGCCCTGTGAAAAATACCATCTGGGCGATTCCGGAAGACTCCGGCGGAAGTACCAGACGATTAATGAGGCGATGCCGACAATCACGAACATCCAGCGCCAGCCGATGGACGGGATAATCAGAAAACCAATGAATGTAGCAATCGGCGCTGAACAGTTGGCAAGTACGGAAAGACTGCCGACCCATTTACCCCGTGATCCGGCAGGGACAAATTCACCGAGCAGGGCAAAACCGGTAACAATTTCTGCACCGAGTCCGAATCCGGCGATCCCACGGAGAATGATCAGCGTGATCATGTTCGGAGCAAAGAAGCTGGCGAGTGAGGCCAGACCGAAAATCAGCAGATTGATCTGGTAGGCAAATTGTCTGCCTTTTAAATCCCCGATGACACCGGAGGCGATTGAGCCGAGAAAAAGTCCGATAAATGTCGTGGAAATGAATGCGGCATTCAGAAACATGGTGGACCAGCCGCTCTGAATCAGACTGCTGAGTACGCCCCGGCTAAATAGACGTCAAAACCGTCGAGTACCATACCGAGTGTGATCAGTGTGAATACTTTGTACATCGTCCGTGTGGCCGGCAGATTATTGATGCGGGCCTCGAGGAGATGCCGCTCCGGCAGTGAATACTGTTTCTCATGAACTTCATCGGTTGTTCGGATACGACCGATACCGAGTGTCCTTTCTGTTTCCATATATCCTTCTCTCCCTTATATTTACCGCGTTTTTTTTTATCTCTGGCGGTTTTTTTCTTTATGATTGACGGGTGTAACGTTTTTCCAGTGCATTGACTTCATCCAGTCCGATAAAATGATTGAACTGATCAAAGGGAACAAGTCTGTCGATCACGCCTGCTGTGGTTTGCTTTTCGTGCAGTTCCTGTAACACCTCCTGTTCGGCAAAAGTCTGTGCATAGGCGAGCAGGGTCGGATGGACCACGATGCGGAAACCGAGCTTCTGCAGTTCACCCGCGGTTAGCAGTGGCGTTTTTCCGTGTTCGATCATATTCGCCATCAGCGGGATGTCCGGAAAGGCGGCTGCTATTTTTTTCAACTCGCCCGTGCTTTGCGGGGCTTCGATAAAGATCATGTCCGCGCCGGCCTGCCGGCAGGCCTGGCTGCGCCGGATCGCTTCTTCCAGCCCGTATACGGCCCGGGCGTCTGTTCGTGACATGATCAGAAAATCGCGATGCCGACGGGCGGACGCCGCAACCCGTATTTTTTCGACCATTTCTTCCATCGGGATGACGGATTTCCCATCCATATGGCCACATCGCTTGGGCCATATCTGGTCTTCCAGAAACAGTCCGGCAACGCCGATGGCTTCATAGCATCGGACTGTCCGGACCACATTCTTCAGATTTCCATAGCCGGTATCCGCATCGGCAAAAACAGGAATATCTACACAGTTGACGATTTCTCTGGCCCGGTTAACCATCATTCCGAAGTCGGCAATTCCGCGGTCGGGCATGGCCAGTTCAGAAGCAGATGTGGTGTACCCCGCCTGAAAAATAGCTTTAAATCCGATTTTTTCAGCAATTTTTGCCGAGAGACTGTCCGGGCAGGCGACCATGCTGATAATCTCCGGCTGATGTACGAGCTGATTGAATCGGGCGCGCATGCGATCGGCTTTCATGGGGACACCTTCTTTCCAGGTTGAAAATGATTTTCAGACAGACGGTTTAAAATGTCTGATCCCGACTGACCGGAGTAGCCGTTTTTTTTCAGCAGTTGCAGTGCTTTTTCCTCGGCTTCAGCAGCCGCGAATAAAGTAACGGCTGGGTAAAAGATTAGGCGAAATCCAAGTTCAAAAAGTTCCTGAGATGTGAAGGTGTTATTTTGGTTTTCCATGATGGTGACGCCCATCGGCAACCGGTTGCATGACTCCGCTGCCCGGGCCACTGCCGTCTGGTCAGTCAGGCCACCGACGAGGACCAGATCGGCTCCGGCATTCCGGTATAGTTCGACCCTTCTGATCGCCTCATCCCATCCTCTTTCTGAAAGACAATCGGTTCGGGCAATCAGCAGAGCATCCGGGTGATCCAGTGCGTCTTTTACTGCATGGATCTTCCCGATCATTTCCCCCGCTTCAATCACGGTTAAATCTTGAAAAAATTCTGATGAGGCCGGTACGGACTGATCGTTCAGTATCAATCCCGCCGCTCCGGATCGCTCTAATTCTTTTGCAGCGTAGAAGGTGTTCAGCGCATTTCCATAGCCGGATTCCGCATCGACAAACAGCGGAAATTCAACCGTCTGACGAATGTAACGTAATTGCCTGGCCTGCTCAGACAGGGATAAAAGTCCGTAGTCGTCTGAAGCGAGCAACGTGGCTGATGCTCCGATCCCGGAAATCAATGCGGCGGGGTATCCTGCTTCTTCAGCCAGTCTTGCGGAGATACCATCAAAAACACCTGGTACGAGCAAGGATTTGCCGGTTTGAATATTTTCTTTTAGCCCGGCAGACAAATTGTCGTCCACTTCACCACAACCTTTCTTTTTGTTGTTCTTTTACTGCCATGTGTTCAAACTGTCTGTCAAAAACGCTGTTTCTGTTTACATCACCTCCTTAAATAATCTGCTGATTGACAGGATCCTGACGCCGCCAGAGGCACAGCTTTTCTGACCCTTTTCCCACAAAATTTTATATTTTCTTAAAAATATAAAAAGCCCCATTCATGATCATGAATGGGACTTGAATTTAGATAAAATGCTGACATGACCATAAACAGGACACGCACAGATTTTGTCGTTTGTTTCAGCGATACGTGCCCGCTACTGAATTAAATTGAACAGGGCCAAACTGTCCTGGCCTTGCACTCGTTCAGATAGCAGGTTTTGCAATCGCCGACTGATGTTCACTAAGATAACGACCTTTCGTAATTGAGTGAATTCAGGATACATCACGTGACCTGGGTTGTCAACACAATATCGGAAAATTGTATAAAATGTGTATTTTTAAAGTCTCAGTCATTTTGTCTGTCATTTCTACACATAAGTTTCGGTTGATGTTTTAAGTGAATAGATGATAATGATATAGAAATCAAGATATTGGGAGTCAAATTGTAATTTTCTTATTAATTTTGCCAAAAATTGGTCAAACCTTTTTTCTGTGTAAATTCATCTCAGCCGGAACAAGGTGTTACTTTGGGAAATATAGAAGTTATTTTTCAAACATTTCAAACCTTGGACTTTTAATCTATAATGAAACCGTTACTATTTACGGTAGGAGTTGAACCCAATTAACCGATTATGACTTTAAGGTCATGAGTTTAATTGAAAATTATGTCTGAAACGAAACCATACGGAACAGTCTTAATACGTGCCAAACAAATACTTGATTACTTGGAGCAAAATGATCAACCGGTTAATTTGCAAACGATCTGTACTGCATTAAAAACGAGTAAGCCAACGGTACTGAAAATCTTAAACACACTTTGTTTGATTGGTTTTGTGAAATGTGAGGAGGAAACGAAGATATATTCGTTGGGTATCACGCTCATTAGATATGGCGAAGCCGCGAAAACGTCATTTTACGGCATTTATCCTTGTATATAACTTCGTCAAATAGTTTCGACAAAAACGCTTAAAAGTCCTGCTATATCAACATTTATTTATGTTCAGCAAACCCTACTCAGTCCATTTATCAACATAATTTTTGCTATTTTCTCTTTATTTTCTTCGCTTTCCGAGTTATAGTTAAATTATACCATGTCATTGGTCAGTAGGTGCCTTCATTATTCCAGGACGGGAACGAGGACTACTACATCATTCCAGAAATTACTCCCCCCGTTCTCCACTTTTTGGGGAGACCATTGAACAGGCGAAAGTTAAAGATTTATACTGACATTTGATGAGAAAAACGGATTGATCCAGGTATTACAGATAGAATCACCAGTGATGATGACTCAATCGACAAAGGAAAAATAACACACTGGCTAAACGGAGTTAAAACCGAATCGTGCCTCAGGTTCTGATCATCCATTATCTGGAAATGCTGCAGTAAACGGCGAACTGTCAACGAGATATTACCGCTGTACACCGCGCTGCCCCAACCCGGCCGCCCAGCGCGAAGGGATAGTGAATACCTTTACCCACACCAACGCAGTTGCTGATTGTCATCTTCCCTATTGTGGACGGGCAAGTCAAACTCCATGTCGCCGAACACGCATCGTGGCGGATCTGCTGGCATTTATGAACTATTTGGCCGATCGCTATGCGTCGTCGAAGCAGATCATTGTGGTTTTGACCAATCTCAATATCCATTACAATGGACCGTCCGGACCGGGCGCATGGCAATAGATTTGTGTTCACCCCGATCCGCGCCTCATGGGTTAATCAAATTGAGCTTTTTTTTCTCCATTTTGTGTAAGCGTTACCTCAAAAACACCAGCTTTCGGTCGGCGGGAGAACTCAGGCAGCGTCTTCTGGCGTTCATCCGGGTTGGAACGAGCGGGACCGGCATCTCCCCTTCACTGGACTTTTCAAGGCTATCTGCTGCAGAACAAGGAGACATATACGGTATTTGATGCTGCCGGCGACAGTATCAAAGGTGGACTGAACTGAGAGCACAGTGCTATGATTATTTGCACCCACGGATCTAAGGACGAGACTTGATCATCTACTCCGAGTTTCAAGGTGGAAAAGAAAACCAGGCTCGCTTTACCGCCCTGGGATTCCCAGTTTCGGCTGAATACGAATAACTATCGCGGCCGGTGGGGAGAGAACCCGTACATGGGTTGCTTCAGGAACTGCTGCCTCGACTGATAAAAAATTTTGGCTATGTCCTTATTCAATATTGAGGGAAGGACTTGTGAAACATTGTACTACCATGGTTAAGTGACGAAACTTATAATTGATGGAGGACAGATGATGTGAAAACGCTGGATATTATTGAAGTTGGAAAGAAGCAAAAATATATATTTCAAAGCAATCGTTTAAAAGAAATCGTCGGTGCATCAATGATCATCAGATATATCAGCGAAAAACTGCCTAAGGAGATTATGGACAAACATGAGTGTGACGTAGGGAAACCAACTGCCGTGATTGAGGGCGGGGGGCACAGCATCTACTCATTTGATTCAGAAGATGAAGCACGTAAATTCAATCATATTCTTTCAAAATATGTAGTGATACATTTTCCTGGTCTCGAACTGAATTGCCGATTGCTGTCCTATAATGATGAAAATGAAAGTATCAGAGATGCCATCGACCAGCTTTTTAAAGAACTGGCTGTAAAAAAGAGCAAGGGCAGTGCCAGTCTCAGTCAGATTTCCTTTGGCATCGAAAGACTATGTGAGTCCTCTCAGCTTCCCGCGGACAAAGATTATACAGTGATTGACGGGGAAGAGAGACGTGCCCTGTCTCCGGAAATCAAGTGTAAACTGGATTTTGTCCGTAAATATAAACCATCGGATTATTTCTCTGATCTGATTCCCGAAACCCCTTATCATATGTTCCGTATCCATGTCGATATGGATAAACTTGCCGGGAATGAGAAGAGTAAAATAGCAGTCATTCATATTGATGGCAATGGAATGGGGAAGAAACTGAATCGGTTTAAAGATATGAATCAGAAGGCGCCTGGTGAGTCCGTCTCCGATTTTAATAACCGATATCAGAAATCCTTCCGGGACTTCAGTAAGGGCATAGACAGTAAATATAAGCAGGCTTTTAATACGATGCTTGTGCGTCTGGAGAAAAGAATTGTCCAGGCAGAGGAACATTCGTCTCTTAAAATCTATCAGAATGACAAGGTTAATATTCGACCGTTGATTTTTGCTGGTGATGATATTTCGTTCATTGTTCCCGGTAATCTCGGGGTTGAAGCAGCGCGGATGATGCTGGAAGAAATTCAGAGGGAACCGCTTGTCATTCATGGGTCGAGGGGTCAGGAGGAAAATGTGACAATGCATGCATCGGCCGGTGTTGCCATTGTCAAATCTGGTTACCCGTTTTCAGTGGCTCACGATCTGGCTGAACAGTTGTGTGGCAATGCTAAATCCAGGCTGGCATCGGATGTGGCGGCCGGCATCGTGGCGGGTGATGACGCTTCAGTTCTTGATTTCCATGTGTTGAATGGTACATGGAATGTATCCCTGTCCCGTTACAGACAGAATAACTACAACAGAAAAGTGAATGGAAGGTCGTTCCGGCTGTCGATGAAACCATTATATGTTTTTTTGAACCAGCGTGTCCGTAATGAATCGGACGTCTGGGATTTTTCATTATTTACAGAAGCCTTGAAGCGAATTACCGATAACAAGATGGCAAGAAATAAAATCAAACGGCTGAGGGAGCATCTCCTTCTTGGACCCGGTGAGACGACCAGGTATATCAGGCTTGCGGGGCTGAGTGATCCGTTGACAAAATCATTTCCCCCACTTCCGGAAGGCACTCTTTTTGCTGCTTCTCCCGATCATGTACCAGTCTGTCTGTATTTTGATGCAATTGAATCTATGGATGATGTGATTCTGATGGATGAATGAGGGGAAGTGAGAGACATGAACTGGATCATACACATTGAATTGAAGTCGGAAGCTATATTTGGAAACGGACAGTCGGTTCCGGGAGAAGTTGATCAGGATATTGTTCATGATATATACGGTTTTCCTTTTTATGGTGCGAAAGCGCTTAAAGGTCACTTGAGAGAACAGACGGAGTTCGCCGCGAAAGCACTCAGCCAGGGGGTGAAAGACAAGAAAAAAACAAATCTGATGGAACAAACTGTGAATAGAATTTTTGGACAGCCCGGTTTGCTGGAAAAATCCGGCGGTGCAGTGAAGATAACGGATGCAACAGTACCGATGACGATACGAGCGCCATTCATTCAGGCTGTCGAGAACGGGGAGATCAGGAGGGAAGAAATATTTAACGCGCTGACATCAATACGCTCGTTTACATCCATTGACCCAAGGACAGGAACTGCAGAAGATCACAGTCTGAGAAAGTTCAGGATCATACGCAAGGGCCTGTGTCTTGAAGCGGAACTGACCGGTCTGGATTCATTTGAAGAACATGAGCTCGGGCTGCTTGCTGCCGGCATTGCAGGAGTCCGGACGATTGGTATGATGAAAACCAGGGGCAAAGGATATGTTGACTGCTCAATAAGAGAAGGAGAACTGGACGTTACACAGCGTTATCTGGATAGATTACGAGAGTGGGTGAACCTAAAATGACTGATTATTATCTCTATTCAATTGATACACTCCAGCCGGTGAAGATGGGAGGTACCGGCTCTCAGTCAGATAATGAGAATGCTCTCGATTATATCGCTGGCTCAACATTGAGAGGCGCTTTTATCGGAAAATATCTGCAATACCATCTGGGACTCCAGCTTCATGAAAACAGTCTGGAGAGACATCGATGGCTGGCGGGTGGTATCCGATTTCTAAACGGATATCTGAATATAGATGGAAGAAGAGGGCTACCTTTTCCAGCCTGCTTCTATTCCGATAAAGATGAATTAAGGCGGTACAGTGAGACTGGAGAGATTAAGGACCTTGTCAACAGTATGGAGGAAGAGCCAGGTGATGCCAGGAAGCGTCTGTCTCCAAAAGGATTTGTGCTGTTTGATCGTCAGGGAGGGCTGGTATGGGCTGAAACTGAAAAGAGTAGCAAGATACATATTAATTTAACCGGAGAAAAGACGCAGATTTACCGCTATGAAACCATTGCAGTCGATCAACAGTTTGTGAGCGCTGTTGCGGTTGATCAGAATGATGAATCACTCGATGCATTTTTCAAATCATTCGACGGGAAAATCATGCACCTGGGCGGATCAAAAAGCAGTGGATACGGCAAATGCCGAATGCACTTGCTAAGCGTCTCCAGTCAAAATCCTGAAGTGATTCAGAAGAACACAGATGTTCATGAATCCTTTTTTGTTTATTGTTTGTCTGATGTCATTCTTCGTGATCCTCTCGGGCGGTACACGACACAAATTGCTGACTATCTGAGTCACAGACTGGGTGATACAGTGACATGTACCGGGGTTTCCGTGCAGACAGCTTCGATATCCGGCTTCAATAACAGGTGGGGAAGCAGGACACCTCATGTTCAGGGAATTCAGAAGGGGAGTGTTTATCGTTTTCACTGCAGCGGTACGCTCGATCAATCGGTGATCAGCAGAATACAGAATCAGGGGATTGGGGAGCGTACGTCAGATGGATATGGGCGAGTTTTGTTTCTTTCGGATTTTAGTCCAGTGAAAATAATAAATTTTGAAAAGAGAAAAACGCGCACAGATACTGGGAAATCAGAACATCCGTTAACCCCGGCAAATCCAGATCATGACAGCATTCGAGCGCTGGCCAGAACCATCGTGCTTCACCGGATTGAGGATGCACAAAGGGATCTTCTACTTGAATGGGAGCTGGGTTCGAAAGATCGTGACATATCCCGCTCTATGCTGGCTCAATGGATGAATAAGTGTAACCAGATCAGACAGGAATCTCCGGCTGACGGGAAAAGAATCATACAACAGTATATCCATCATCTGAAGTACAGGGATCCTGATCCGGAACAGGGGTCAGTACAGGAACGGTTAAACGACACTGCGTATCGATCGCTGAAGCATTCTGAATTGAATGGGCAGCCATGGCTGGAATTCATCAGAAATTATGTAGATACTTCGGATGATGTCAGCATTCTGCTGGCACGGCTGAATATAAAACTACCGTCTGTTCATGGTATCGATAAAAAAACGTTACTTACGCCTGAGGATGCCTACCATTTAAATATGATGATGCTTTTTAACTATTTCCGGGAGCACAGGAGGCAACAAGTGAGAGCGGGTGAGAAAGTATGAGTATGAAAAGGTTTATGGCGATATATCGTTTTCTGTTAATCAGTACCGGCCCACTTCATATCGGTGACGATGATGGTGAACTGCTGATTGAAGAGAACAGTGGCAGAGCAGTCTTGCCGGGGACATCTTTTATCGGGGTTTTGAAAGCATATGCAAAGAAAAATGAAGAAGAACAACTGGTCAGTGAACTGTTTGGCAGTGACCGGCCAGCTGATCAGAAAATAGCCTCCAGCCTGCAGATTAGAGATATGGTCAGCAAAGAACAGGCAGCAATCGAATACAGGCCCTCCGTGCGGATAGATGGCAGGTTTGGCTCAGCAGATGACCAAGGCAAATTTGAGCATGTGTTTGTTGCTGCCGGAACGCGTTTTCAGGGAGAATTTTATGTATCCGCTGAAACTGAAAAGCAAAGTGAGCAATTCCACCAGATCGCCTGCAACTGCATAGCCGCGATTAATCATGGATTTATTCGATTCGGTGCCTATAAGGGGATCGGCGGAGGATTAATGAAGGCGGAGAATTTCCGTTACAGCATCTATGATTTATTTAAAATTGACGACTTTTTTCTGCTTTTCTCACGCAAAGATGAGCAGGAGAAAATGAGTCGGTTCGAAGATATCAATCTGCCAGAAGCAGCGGGAAAACAAGAATACAAATTCTCGCTGAGTGTCCGTTTTGACGCACCAATGCTCATACGAAGTGATACCTCAGTTGAGCAGAGTCTTGATGATACGGCGTCAAAACATCTGGATGCTGCTCCCATCAGAAGTTCGGACGGGAAATATATTATTCCCGGATCAAGCTGGAGAGGTGTGCTTCGTCATCAAATGGAAAGAATACTCGGATACTACGGACAGACTTCACTTCTTGATGATATATTTGGTAATAGTGGCGATAAGAATCCATCATCGGGAAAAATCTACGTATCTGATGCGTTGATCACCTCCGATCGCTCAGCTGATTATTACGGCATTCACATTGATAAGCTGACCGGTGGTGTGATGAAAGGTGCTTTGAGACAGGAACGCACAGTGTGGGGACGGGCATTGTTTCAGCTAAATCTGGCCGAGGAGAGGCAGGAAAAAGCAGAAAAAGCAGCTGGAGCCATATTACTTGGCCTGAGAGATATAGCCGAGGGATCTGTAAATCTCGGCAGTCACTCATCTGGGGGATTCGGTTATCTTCGAGGCGAATCGTTGACGGTTCGCTCTCCGGAAGGTGCCGTTTCTGTTGACTTCAGAAGACAATCCGTTGAAAACAAAGCGTTGGTCGATCGCTGGCTGGCGCGGTTACAGGGAGGAAAAGCAAATGAGGCCGTCTGACATCACGGATCGTACGAAATTGACTTCTGACTTTTTGAGAGAATATGACCTTAATCAGGCGCTTCTGTACTTTTATGATCATATTGGGGTTTGGCACGAAACGCCTGTTGCTCCGTCGAATTTGGATGAGGAGCAACTGATGGAAGGGTACTGGTTCGGCCGTGATCACTTTTTACATGCCTTTCGGGGCGATGATCATTCGGAAATGCGTTATCTGTTCTGCAGTGACGATGATGACACCTCCGGATTCACCAAAGACAGAGGTTTTATGATTCGGAATTCTCGTTTTGGGAAAACACTTCATACCCGTTACTACTATGAGGCTGATAACGATGGGCAATACACAGTCGTTTATGCCCGGCCATTACGGATCGACAAATGAGTCCATATACCAGAGGAGGTTTCATTGATGGCACAAGGATACACGAATGCTCCTTATAACTTTATCGACTTTCCTGACAAGTGGGTGGAAAGGTATGCTGATATCAGTGAACTTCCACATCATAATCGATATGTTCAAGGCACGCTGAGCGGAAAGGTTGAATTCGCCTTTAAAGCACAGACACCGGTCTGCTCCGGGGGCGAAAGAAAAAATAATGAAGTATACCCATTTAAGAACCAGTTGGGGTACGCCATACCCGGACGTTCCATTCGCGGGCTGATCCGCAGCCATGTTCAGATCCTGGGGATGAGCAATATTCGTGACGACATCGAGAATGAAACTTTTCTTTATCGAAATGTGGCCAGTACAAACAGTCATCTCAAGAAACAATACGATGCGGCGATCGGCGTCGGAACAGGCAGGGAAAAAACGCATCAGCAGGCCGAAAGAGGTGCTCTTCCGGATAAACTGAAGGCAGGCTATATCGAATGGATGCCCGATAGCAAACGTTATCGAATTATCCCGGCTGAAGAAGACAGGAATGGCAGGCAGTTTTACCGCATCTCAGAAAAGAAACTGCGCCAGATGGATTTGAAACAGGTAAAAGAGATTAACTATATGTATAGACCTGAAGTGTGGTCACAGTTACGCGGGTTCAGCTATAAAAAGGACCGGAATAAGATAAACAGAATTCTGGGAGATTATGAAAACAGGAATAACTATCATCCATATTATACCCCGGTTCGATTTGCTCTTGATGTGGACGGTATTCATGTAAGTAAGGTGGTGCCAAAATCAACTCCACTGGAGAAGGGACTGGAAGACGGCTTACTTCTGTCCTCAGGATTTATCAAGGGGAAGAAAAACCACTACATAATCAGACACCCTTCAGACGTGGGTCCGGACGGCGGCAAGATCATTGATCCGAGATCCATTGACGACTATGAACAGGATTTAAAACGAAAAAAAATGTCTGGCGAAAGTAAAAAAAAGGACAGAAACAGCACCTTCTACTGGCTTCCGGGCCGTGACCAGTCGATGAAGAAGCCTATTTTCTATGCGGAATCCGATGAACAGCTGAGTTTTGGCTTTACCCCATATTTACGTATTTTTTACGATTACACCATTCATCATGGACTCCCGGAAGCATTCCGAACGGGAGAGAAACTGGATTATGATAAGGCTCTTTTCGGGTTTACAGGCGATGAAAAGCATCCAAAGTTGAAAAAGTCGTACAAATCCCGGTTATCATTCAGTGATCTTCAGGCCGACGGAAACCCCCATCCGAACAAATCAGTAACCGTCACTCTGGCAGAACCGAAAGCGACAGCTTATCCTCTTTACATCAAGCAGCCAAAGGCTGAGTCAGGGACTTTATATTCTTACAATGATAACCGTTTTCAGCTAAGAGGAATGAAAAAGTACTGGTTACAGAAACCGAAACCGTCTGAACCAACAGGAAATCACAAAATGAACACGATACTTCACCTGCTGGATGCAGGGACAACATTCAGAGGGTGTATTCGATTCACCAATCTGGCACCGGACGAGCTCGGTCTGGTACTGTGGTCGCTGCTGCTGAATAAACAGAGTGTGATACAGACAGGCATGGGAAAACCATATGGCTATGGTCAAATGAAACTCGACCGTGAATCGGTAAAATTATTGATCGAGCGTCCGGATAAGAAGTACGGATCACACTTTACTTTTTTCAATGACTATACCGAAACAGCCGATCCTGAAAAATACATTTCTTGTTTCAAGCGATACATGCGGGATGAACAGAAAGTGATGATCATGAATGAACCAAGTGTCCAGGGATTCTTCAAGATGCTCACAAATCAAATGAAGGATACTCAGGTACGATATCGTGAACTGAAAGAGTTTAAAAGTTTAGATCCACTGCCGACCATTGATGAACTTCTCACTGGACATATTAAGTACTTTAAGGGGGATATGCGCAAAAGACCACGGGGCCAGCAATTCGGCAACCGGTTTAGAAGGGGCAGTGGCAGGAACAACCAGCAGTCTCAAAACAAGTTTCGAAACAACCGGTCTGGACAATCCGGGAATTATTATTCCTCAGGCGGTGATAGGCATTCCCAAATTGATGAGCGGTGGGCTAAACTGCGGAAGCTCAGAGACAAAGACAATAATAACAACGGTGATCACAAGAATAACAGATAAGCCTGTTTATCAGTTCACAACAAAATAATGGAGATTGATCAGCACACTCTGGATCGATCATCACGAGGAGGAATGATGAGTGTGAAGATACTAATTCTGACAATTGGTGGTTCGGATACTCCGCTTGTAAAAAGCATTGAATCAGCACATGCCGACCATGTTTATTTTGTTTGTTCGGATGGCTCTAATGGACAGGCGAGCAGTGTGTCCATGGTTACGGGGAAAGGGAATGTTTGCGGCGGAAATTCCCGTCCAAATATCATGATACAGTCCGGAACAAATCCGGAGCAGACAACCATCCTCGAAGTAGATCCTGATGAGCCGGCAGATACCTTTAACGTGGTATTGCCTGTTTTGAAAAAACACAGGAACGATCAATGCATTGTTGATATTACAGGAGGTACAAAGTCGATGGCCGCCGGGCTGTATAGTGCCGGTGCGGAGTTCAGAGATATTAATTTCACTATCGTAACCGGGTATCGATCTGATCTTCATCCTGTAACAGGGACACACAGCTATGCCACATTACTTAAGAAAAATGTTGTTTTCGGGAAGCGGCGCATGATCATTGTTCAGTCACTTATCAGGAAACAGGACTATGAGTCGGGCATTCCCCTGATTGAGAATCTGTTTCGGACAGAAGGTTTCGGATCTGATAAAGCATCATCATCGAAACTAAATCAATTATATTATTTCTGCAAGGCATTTTCTGCCTGGGATAATTTTGATTATGCAGAAAGCCGGGAGTTGTTGGAATCGTATATAGAAATGATCAGCTCCGAACAAAAAAAGGTGATAGCAGATTATAAATCTCTTGCAAAACGACTGGCACACGCTGTTGATCTATTCTATGATCCCTCGACTCGTAGGAAATATAGGAAGGGACGCCAGAATATGTACCTGATCATCTATGACTTGATCAGAAATGCGAAACGGAAAGCAGCGAAAGGACACTTTGACGATGCGGTGGCACGTCTTTACAGAGCAACGGAAATGTATGCCCAGGTCACTTTGATGCAGTTCAACATTGATACGTCAGATGTTGACATCGCAAGAGTGGCACAGCTTGGTGCGGATAAACCGGTCATTGACGAACTAAAGCGGAAAGCATCAGAAAATGGTGGTAAAGTTCAAATTCCTCTGCAGGCCGCCTACCAACTGCTGGCTGATCTGCATCACCCGATCGGAAATCTATGGAAACCGGAAAAGGATAAAATAACAGATTCCCTGACAATCAGAAACTACAGTCTGCTTGCGCACGGGATACGGCATGTGTCAACAGATGACTACGAAAAAGTAAGCCGCATAATCATCGGCTTTTTGCAGAAATGTGATGATCAAAATAAGGAGCTGGCAAAATCAAAAATAAAACTGGAAAATTACATGGATCTACCCAATCAAATTATCCTATAAGTACGTTCATGTTTGTCTACCTGATCATCGGAATGTAGAGTGGCTGACTAATCTCTGATCATCTGAGAGATGATTCTTGGGGGGTGTTAACAATCGGTCGGAATATTCTATTTTCATTTCTTGGAACGACAGATTATAAGGAATGTATCTATACCTGGCATGGGCAGGAAAGCCGGCCAACCCGTTTTGTACAGACAGCGATTATTGAGCATCTGATGCGAATGTTCGAACATCTGGAAGTTGTCATTTTTGTCACAGAGGATGCGCTGAAGAAGAACTGGGAGGATGGTTTTTATGAGGATGAGGCCGGTGAAGCGAAGCGGGGGTTAAAGTCCTGTCTCAGGACCATCTCCGGAATCCGGTTCAAAAAGGTACTGATCGAAAATGCCGGTCAGTCTGAAACGGATCACTGGAAATTGTTCGATCTTATTTCTTCAGAGATTTATCCGAATGCAACCATTTATTTCGATATCACCCACAGTCTGAGACCTAATCCGATCGTGGCTCTGGCGGTAATTAACTATGCCCGCGTGATTAAGAAAGCTCGGTATGGCAAATTTCTGTATGGCCGGCTCGACGATCTGTCATCAGTCAATCATGGCATAAAGGGTTCAGAGGGAAAATACGGACATGCACGGATAATCGATTTTTCTCCTATGATGCGGTTGCTCGACTGGACAAACGGTGTGGATCAGTTTCTCCGGACCGGGGATGCAGGCAGGATAAATGATATTGTTCGGGAAATACAGCAATCCGGTGAAATTCGGGAACGTCCGCTGGATGAGCGCGAACAGCTGGATCAGTTACAGACAATAGCTGACTCCCTGAAAGACGCCGGATTATCTTTGACAACCGTCCGTGGACATTCTATGAAACCCGACTATCCAATGGGAAATCAAGTCAGTTATGTGCAGGCACTGAAGCATTTGCGTTCAGCAATAAATAATCTGACGGGTGAGAAGAGCACCCCCCTTTATCCTTTGAAACGGCTGATCGGTGAAATTAATCGCAAGTTTGAAGGATTCGGAGAAAACGAAGCGATGGATCTGTTTTACGCAGCCAGATGGTGCTTTGAGAACGGAAGAATCCAGCAATCCTATACATTTCTGGAGGAAAATATAAAAACATTACTCTGTAGGATACATGGCCTGCACGATAATAACCGGCATGATCGTGAGGTTGTTAAGACGGCGATTATGAATTATAAAAACAGACAGATTCCAAAGGTAGGACTGCCGCTTTGTGACAGCCATGACGTGGAGACAGCTAACCGTGTGATCGCTACACTGGCGCCGTATGGAAATCTGTTCAGTGAAAAATACGATCAGCTGAGGCGTTACCGTAACAATATGAATCATGCATCGATGGATCATTCTAACCTGAAAATCGATCAGCTGAGCCGTACAATGGAAAAACTGCTGAATCATTTCAAAGTTTTTTTCCAGAATGAAGGGTTGCGAATGAAAAAATGAGCAGGTATCTGCCGGGTTTGCTTGCAGTTTGCAGGTTCTTCGGTAAAGCAAGCCTTTATGATCTGCATTTTACCCGAAGAACGTATGGCGATATTTTACAGGAGGCTACTCATGTCTGAAACAACCAACGAACTGATCATTACTTCACTGTTACTCCAGAATTGCCATTTCAGCGAAAGCCAGGAACAAATCGGCAAATTTATTAACCGATCGATGCTTCTTGACCCGGAATTGAAACAGCTCCATGGGGAGGAGCGGATTTTTAAAGGCTATGTTTTCTCAAATTTTTATCCAATAGAGAAGGATGGCTATTACAAATCCGGCAAGGTATATGTCTGGAGACTACGCGCGGTTTCTGAATCATTGCTGAAAAAGTTCAGAATTACTGTGAAAAAGACAACTAGTGCATTTATAAAGACTCTGGCAACGGAAATTAAGATCGCACCATACAGGCATATTTCAGAACTTTATACAATAAATCCGGCTATCCTCACTTTAGAGGATAACCAGCCATTTCTTCCCACCTGTGATCTCCTGCAGTTAAGTCACGCCATCCAGACAAATCTGGAGAAAAAGTGCCGTTATTTTACACATAATCCTGGTCATGTTGTTCAACCACTTGTCAGGCGGATTCAGATGATCAATCGAAAACCTGTAAAAACGAGATACAAGCATATGTCAATGCTTGGAAACAAAATGAAACTTTTTGTATCTGAAGATGAATTTTCGCAGAAATTGGCACAAATGGCTTTGAATACCGGTTTACTGGAAAAGAATGCAATACTCGGGTCAGGCTTTGTCGTTGCTAACTTCACAGGGAGGTGATTGCATTGATTATGGATTTTACAAAAATGTATCAAGAAGCGGTCAAGAAAAATCAATCGATTCTTTTTGATACTTACAAATTGAAGCGAGGCATCTATATTCTGCTTGACTATCACAAAACGTGGGAGCAAAATCTGGATTCAATCGAGAACTCATATGTCATTATTGATAGAACAGAGACTTATGTCAATAAGTCGCTCCAGGAGAAGTTCAAAAAATTGGATTATTACAGCAGCGTTCTGTTTGATTCCAGCAATAAAATGGTTGATCTCCCAGGCCGAAAGATCCACAGCATCACGCCGCTGGCATTTTTTATGAAGGAACAGACTTTTTTACTTGATAAGAAAAAGGAGGATATGTCGGCAGCTGAACAAAAAAAAGTGCTCTTCCCGGATGAACTGAAGAAACATATCGAAGAGTTTTATCAAAAGCTGGAGCAGTTTGATGACGGATTTCTGAATTTGTATCCGATTACTGCCCATAAAAAAAAGGATAAACAGCAACAGCTAAAGGAACGGGATCAATTCTTTACTGAAAATTATCCCGACTTGGTATCCGCCCTTAAAGATCCTGTGCGGTTGAATCGAAATCATGATATTAGAAAATATTTGATTGAAAATATGGATCAAATCATCCTATGGTTAAAAGCAATCAAAGAAAGAACAAACTTCAGCAATTATGTCAAAATATTTTTTGATGTACCGGTTGAAGACTATCAGCAGGAATACAAGCTTTACGTTGTTCAGAAGATTTATACGGTAAATGATTATTGTGCTATTGACGGATCAAACATCGTCGGACTTCCTTCCGGTGACATGACAGTTAACGGCAAAAAGCCCTATTTAAAGCATCGGACAATGCGAACTGAAGTACCGTTGCGTCTGTCGGTTGATGAAGCAATCGCTCGGAAGGATCTCTATAAGTGGTTGGAGAGCCATGGCAAGTTTATCACACAGAAATATTCCTATCAGGAACTTCTAAAACAGGATCTTCGGTCTGAAGAAGGCATGTATTATCTTAGTCTGGATACCGATTCCAGTGTTATTTATTTAGATAATGTCCCGTTCAACGCAAGACAGCGGAAAGTCAGGGTGCCATTTCGAGAGATACAATATAATAAGGAACTGAAAACATATCAGGAAACAGATAAAGAGATTTATGATCGGGCAGAACTCTTCGGTTGGGTTAATCGTTTCTTTTTTAAAAACCAGCTTCAGGGTAGCTGGCTGACAGGTGAAATTTCGGTCAATCAGGTGATAACACCCACACTTCAATCGATTATTCTCCAGAGCAGGCAGGCGTGGTTTGATTTTCTTTTTAAGGGATCTGCATCAGCTATTCGGCCAATGATAAATCGATTAACACTGGAATTAATTACAGAATTGATAGTAACTTCTGAAAGGGGAGGTAGAACGCAGATTTTACAGGCTTATTATCTCCGCCTGGGGTTGCTGGATTGTCTAGATGTGAAAATTGATGAAATGAAAGGAGAAGATATTATGGATTATTTATCAGAACTTTATCACAATACCGATCATGATCTGGATAATAACAATTTTTTTGCTATTGAAAACGATCGACAGTTTTATTACCTGGCAGGGCAATTGACGTACTATCTCGCCGCTCAGTCTGAAGCGGCGAACATGACCCATGATTTATACCGACCAGTCATGATGGCAGTTGGTAATCCTGAAAAGCTAAAGGAACAATTGGAAGAGATGCGGAAGATTTATGGATATCGTCTGAGGCATAATTATCAACGATTTAATTATGCTTATGCCGCAGTCATGGGTTATTCACCTGATGAAAAAACAACACAGCTTGATAAGGAACTGATGCTGGCCGGCTTGCTTTCAGCAAATCTGTTTTTTAAGAAGAAAACAAAGAATGATGAAAAGGAGATTGATGTCTAATGAAATTCAGGAAGCGTGTTTATGGAGTAATCGGTATTGAGAGCACAATGGCCAACTGGAATGCTGATTTTTCAGGAAGACCAAAATCGACGATGAGCGGGCAGGTCTTCGGCAGTGATAAGGCTTTAAAGTATGCGATTAAGCACTACTGGGCAGAGAATGGGGAAAAGGTGCTTTACATCAAATCGTATATGCTTGGTAAAAAAACGGGAAAATTGATCCCAAGGGACTTGACCGAACGCTATGCTTATCTGTTTGGTGAAGAAGTGATGAAGGATGATGGATCGGCAAAAGTTTTGGCAAATTTATTCTCGGCGATTGATGTGATGAATTTCGGAGCTACCTTTGCTGTAAATAAACAGAATATTGGTTTGACCGGTGTGGTCCAGATTGGTCAGGGGCTGAATAAATATGAAGACACAAAGACAGAAATTCAGGATATTCTCTCGCCGTTTCGTAATTCAAAGAAAGAAGAAGTTAATGATTCAGGTCAGAAAGATGCATCATCGATAGGGAAGAAAATTATCAGTGATGAAGCTCACTATTTCTACCCTTTTTCGGTAAACCCGTATAATTATGATCCCTACGTTGAGCTTGTCGAAGGGTTTGAGGGCTATACTGAAGAAGCCTATCAAAAGTTCAAAGAAGCCGCACTTTTATCTGCTACGGCACTGAATACCAACAGTAAGTCAGGTTGTGCCAACGAATTTGCACTTTTTATTACCTGTAAAGAAGGCAGCAAACTGTATCTGCCCCAATTGGACAACTATCTTGTCTATAAAAAAACAGGCAACAAGAGTATCGTTGATCTGGTGGATGTTGCGGCCTTGATTGAGCCGTACGCAACTGAGATCGAACAGGCAGAAATCTACTATGATCCTTACAAACTGGAAGCTACAAGTACGGATCGGTTCGAACTGAAGAATCTTTTTACCAAAGAACCTGTGAAATGAGGTGATCTGTTTGGAAACCGTCGCCTTTGAATTGAAAGGGAAGTTTGCTTTTTTTAAAAAGCCGGATGTGAACAGTAAAATCTACTTTACCTATTCACATATTCACAAAATAGCGTTGTTAGGTCTTCTGGGCTCGATACTTGGGTATGGCGGGTACACACAGCAGTATGAAGCGATCAGGGAGGCAGGAACGAATAAAGATAACCAATACCCTGAATTTTATCAGTGTCTGAAACACCTGAATGTAGCGATTGTTCCCCATGGCGATTGTGGCTACTTTGCTAAAAAAATACAAAGTTTCAATAATTCAGTAGGCTATGCCAGCCGGGAAGAAGGTGGCAATCTCATCGTAAGAGAGCAGTGGCTGGAAAATCCACATTGGACCATCTATCTTTTTAAGAATAACGAAATGGACACGACTGTTTTTGAGAATCTGAAAAGGGCGATTATCCATCGACAATCGGTCTATGTTCCCTATCTCGGAAAAAACGATCATATGGCTGTTATTGATAATCCCCGTGTCTGTGAAAGTACATTGATCAGGGATGTGCATGAGATCAATTCTCTGTATTATGAGATACCTGGTATTATTTTTGATGATTTTGCCGATCCTCCGGAGAATTCATCCTTCTACTATTTTGAGGAAATGATGCCCTGGAAGTTGGATCCAAAACTGAATTATTATAAATTCAGGACTGTCTGCCTGACCAATAAGTTCATTGAATCCATTCCTCGTAAAAGTGTGTTTTATAAGACAGAAGGAAAGACTCTGGCATTGCTTTAAGCTGAGACAAAGCGAGGGATATTGTTCATGTGGACAAGCATTCGCCGGTTGGATGATCTGCTGGCTCATAACTCAGGAGAACGTTATGAGACATTGCAGCAGCACTCTGATCAGACGTTATTTTATTATCACCAGTTGGAAAAAATCAAACATCTGGATCAAATCTTAGGGCATACGATCAGCAGAATCCGATTCAGTGGGGAGTCTCTGAATCAGACCATTAAATCAGTTCTTTCTGAGATGTTTGTTAAAGCGGTTTACTGGCATGATATCGGCAAGATTAATCCCGCTTTTCAACGACAGACTCTGAAAAATAAAAAGGTAGCGCCTCTCGATTATGCCGATACAAGTCATGCTATGTTGTCGGCCATTCTGTATCTTGATCTTGTCTGGACTAAAATTGACCGATTAAAGGCGGACCCAAAATGGACCTTTTTATTACGATACTTCGCATTTGGGTTCTCGTACTCTGTCTCCCGCCATCATACCGGACTTCTGAATATTATTGGTGATGACTGTGAAGAAAAAACGTATTTGAACGATCTAGAGAATTATTTGACCAAATTAGAGGCCCATCCCAGGTTACTGCGTTACTATAAGAAAGCAGATCGTGTACTTCAGGCATTTCCAATAAACAAAATAAGAAATACTCAGGCAAAGGTTCGTCACAGAGTATCACCATTGACGACATACATTCTGATTAAACTCTGCTATTCGTGCATCGTCTCCTGTGACTTTTTTGCGACTCAGCGGTTTATGAAGAATCAGGAAGTTCCTCTGTACACACTGACTGATAAAGATAAGAAGATACTGTATCGTTATTACGCAAATAAACCCCTTTATCAGTCAATCAGACATTATCAGGATGATGTAGAGCATTTCAACGTTGAACCGATTAATAAACTGAGAAGCGAGTTGTTTCTGGAGTCTGAGCGGCAACTAAGGAGGCACCAGAATGAGCACATGTTTTTCCTTGAAGCACCGACGGGAAGCGGGAAAACGAATATTTCTATAAATCTTTCGCTGACGTTGTTAAAAAACGATGCTGATCTTCAAAAAGTACTCTATGTATTTCCATTCAACACGCTTACAGAGCAGACAAAAGAGACACTGGATGATATTTTCCCCAAAAATTTGCAGCAGAAATATCCTGTTTCGATTGTTAACTCAGCTGAACCAATCATGAGTAAGAAAAAAGCGGCAAAGGCATCTCAAGAAAAAATTGATTATGAAAGTGAATTACTTAAATACCAGACGATTCAGTATCCTTTTACTCTGACTTCACATGTCCATCTATTTAACTTTTTGTTTGGATCAACCAGACAGGCGAATTTAGGGCTTGTTCATTTGGCAAACAGTGTCATTATTTTAGATGAAATCCAGAGCTATAAAAATGAGCTGTGGCCGGCTATCGCCCAATTATTATATGAGTATGCACAATGCCTGAATATACGCATGATTATTATGTCAGCGACACTTCCAAAAATCGATGCATTTTTACCGGAATCCAGACGTTTTGTTAATCTTGTGCCACGCAGAGAAAAGTATTTCAATGATCCATTGTTTAAAAATCGGGTACATTTAAATTTCAAACTGCTGGATTGTCCGAGAGATGCATTGTTTGATCATATGTGTCAAATCATTGATCATAATGGACCAAAACGGTATTTGTTTGAATTTATTTATCGCAGTGCTGCACGTGATTTCTACGATAAATTCTGTGAGAAATATCCGGATAAATTGGTGATTGAACTAACGGGTGATGACAACAACTATTACCGGAAAGAAATCATTGATCAATTAAATCACACGAACAATGGTCAATGGGCACTTAATGACGTGATCATTGTTGCCACCCAGGTCATTGAAGCTGGTTTGAATATTGATATGGACATTGGCTTTAAGGATATCTCGTTATTTGACAGCGAGGAGCAATTTCTTGGCAGAATCAATCGATCGTGCAAACGTCAAGGTTGTACTGCTTATTTTTTCAACTATTCCGACGCAACCGTGCTTTATGGCCAGGATTCCCGACTGGAATATGATCTGAATGATCAATCTGTCAGACAGGCTCTGATTGAAAAGAACTTCAAACCCCTTTATGAAAAGGCCTTTCAATGGATCCGTCCTGGTGATAATGATCCGTTATTGTCGCATATAAAAAGGCTGCGCTATAAAGACGTAGAAGATGATATGCGTTTGATTGATCAGGTTGCAGTGACCCTTTATCTGCCTTATCATCTGGAAATTAATCAACGAATCATTGATGGAGAAAAGCTTTGGCATGATTTCCGCCAGTTACTCCGCAATAGGAGTCTGCCCTATGCTGAGAAGACGATAAAGCTTTCACAGATACAAGTAGAAATGAGTTATTTTACCTATCCATTTTATCTGAAAAAAGGGACATTACCTCTTTATGCAGATGAGGAGCAGATTGTTGGCGATCTGTTCTATATTTCATGCGGGAGTGAGTATATGAAAAAAGATGAGAGAACGGGTTATTACAAATTTGACCGAAAAAAATATATGGCGGATAGTGGGAGTGATTTTCTTTGACTGCTAAAGTCACTGGTACAATGGTCAATTATTATATACATTGCAAGCGTCAGTGCTGGTTATTCTCTAATAAACTGAATTTAGAGGATAACAGTGAAGAGGTTCGGATTGGGCGGATCTTACATCAATTAAAGGAAGAAAAAGCAAAAAAGAAAGAGGTCGCAATCGATAATATCAAAATTGATAAATTAACTCCTGAATATCTTGTAGAAATTAAGAAATCGGATGCTGATTTGGAAGCGGTTAAGTGGCAGACACTTTATTATCTGTATATTCTCAGAGAAAAGGGGATTGATCGAAAGGGAAAGATTGAGATCATCGATAAGAAAAAAGAAAATCGAAAAATTCATTATACTGAGTTGACGGATGAACTGGTTTTTCAACTAAAAGAGATCATCAGTCTGATACAAGAACTTATAGAACGACCGATACCGCCATTACCAATTAATAAATCAATCTGTAAAAAGTGTGCTTATTATACTTATTGCTACATATGAAATGGAGGAGAATCGATGGCACAATCCGTGAAATATCTTATAACGATGGGAGAATTGAAACGTAAGGATAACTCACTGATTTTCCGTAATGAAAAAGGGCACCGGTATCTCCCGATCGAGGGAGTCAAGGAGATATACTGCCTCAATGAAGTCAGCTTAAATACCAAATTACTTGATTTTCTTGCTAAAGCACAGGTAACAATGCATTTTTTTAATTATTATCACCAATATTCAGGCACTTTCTATCCTAAAGAACAGCTCGTAAGCGGGCGCCTTTTAATTCAGCAGGCCAGGTTATTTGACGAACATCGGATAATCGTTGCCAAAGCGATTGTCCAAGGTATCGCAAACAATATTTATTCTGTTTTATATCATTATTACTCCCATGGTGCGAAAGAACTGAAACCTTTGATTGACTGGCTGAGGAAGAATGTGCCAGGTTTGCTGAGCAGCAGTGACTTAAAGATCAATCAGGTGTTGTTTATTGAAGGGACAATATGGAAGAGATTTTATCAGTCGTTTAAGTACTTCCTTCCTGAGACTTTTTTGATGAATAAAAGAGTGAAACGTCCACCAGACAATCCGATGAACGCCATGATTTCATTCGGTAATTCGCTGTTGTATGCGAAAACAATCACACAGATCTATCATACACATCTGGATCAAAAAATCAGCTTTTTACACGATCCCGGTGAAGGGCGGTTTTCACTTAGTCTTGATTTATGCGAAGTTTTTAAGCCGATCATCGTTTATAAAACGATATTTGAACTGGTAAATCATCGGAAGATACAAGTTGGCAGACATTTTGACAAGGAACTTAATTACTGTCTTCTCAATAGGGCTGGGAAAACAGCCTTTATAAAGGCATTTGACAGTCGAATTAATGAAACCTTTCAGCACGCGACATTGAAAAGAAAGGTGTCCTACCAGACAGCAATAAAACTGGATGCTTATAAACTCATAAAACTTTGCGTCGAAGGACAGGCTTTTAAACCGTTTGATTTTAGAGAGAAATGCTGATGGCTGTATTTCATTCGAATTACGCATTCCTGTTTTATGATGTCGGGGAAAAACGCGTGCAGAAGATCTTCAAAATATGCAAGAAATACCTTTATCCTTACCAGAACTCAGTTTTCCGTGGCCCAATTACTCCCTCAAAACTGATCCAGTTAAAAAGAGAACTAAAAGCAAAAATGGATGAAGATCATGATTTCGTGTCTATTCTTCTGCTTAAAAATGAACGAGATTTTCGTGAAGAGACAATTGGTCAAAAGAATAATCAAGATCCGGAAGATTTATTTCTTTGATTTCTCCTGCCATAAATTAACAAATACGATTATACTGGTGCTTTTCAACGTTTTTGATATTTACCAAAAGCCAGGAAAAGACCAGCCTGAGTATTGATAAGTAAAGGGCTTATTGATAAAATTATTATAAGGAAACCCAGTATTACTCGGCGTTGAACCGTAACATTAGATGTATTGAAACATGGTTCTTCGCCCCATACGTCGATTCGGTTTTCTTGTTGAACCGTAACATTAGATGTATTGAAACTCGACATCTGGGTGGAAAGTGTTTTCTTTTGTTCGTTGAACCGTAACATTAGATGTATTGAAACCGAACAGGAGAAACCGAAACTATTTGACGTAATGTGTTGAACCGTAACATTAGATGTATTGAAACTGAGGGCGACACTCTTACAGTTGTCGCTGATAACTTTGGTTGAACCGTAACATTAGATGTATTGAAACTCCAGATTGCACACTTCGCCGGGATGGAGCGGCTGGTTGAACCGTAACATTAGATGTATTGAAACGCATTTAGCTTCTGCCTGCTCTTCCCAGCAGGAGATCGTTGAACCGTAACATTAGATGTATTGAAACAACTATCTGCTCACTTTTCCGTATTTATGTCCTTTGCCAGTTGAACCGTAACATTAGATGTATTGAAACCCAACGCCAAAAATAAACCTATTTCCACCATCTAGTTGAACCGTAACATTAGATGTATTGAAACAGTGACAACCGAGAAATAGCAATAACTAGATTTATGTTGAACCGTAACATTAGATGTATTGAAACTGATGAATCCTCCTCGAAAAAATTTGAGCATAAAGTTGAACCGTAACATTAGATGTATTGAAACTACTGCGTGTTTATAAATTCTTTTGATCCATCCTCTGTTGAACCGTAACATTAGATGTATTGAAACTCCAGAGTCACAGCTGATGGGTCAAAGACCGTTCCGTTGAACCGTAACATTAGATGTATTGAAACGCGGCCATTTCAATTACTCTATAACTGCCATAGATAGTTGAACCGTAACATTAGATGTATTGAAACAATGTATGAAAGGTAATTGTTTTTCCGTCAGCACTCGTTGAACCGTAACATTAGATGTATTGAAACTAATTTTTCTGATATACACCTCAGTCAATGGTTCAATGTTGAACCGTAACATTAGATGTATTGAAACATAGCTTTTACACCCATTATTATTTTTTACCCCCTTGTTGAACCGTAACATTAGATGTATTGAAACTTTCAAATTGCAGGACATAATTTTTATCACCTGTATCGTTGAACCGTAACATTAGATGTATTGAAACGCCGGCACATGATCTTGTTTGGACTAGCGACCGGCTGGTTGAACCGTAACATTAGATGTATTGAAACTCGAAAAACACCTTTTTTGGTTTTGCGTAGCACCCGCGTTGAACCGTAACATTAGATGTATTGAAACAATTTATGAATGAGGCAACCAAATTGACAAAGCTTAGTTGAACCGTAACATTAGATGTATTGAAACTTACCAGGGGGACATTGATTTTAACAAAGTTAAAAGTTGAACCGTAACATTAGATGTATTGAAACGGTTATTAACCACACCCGCGGCAATCAGCACCGCCGTTGAACCGTAACATTAGATGTATTGAAACCCTTCTTGCTGATGCCCGTCCGAGACGCAATCATAGTTGAACCGTAACATTAGATGTATTGAAACTTCACTTTGTCAAAAAGTTTCCCGTCGCTGTCACGGGTTGAACCGTAACATTAGATGTATTGAAACATATGTCTACCGTATGGAACATAGCTATCTGGAATTGTTGAACCGTAACATTAGATGTATTGAAACTGAGATAGCGAAATTGATAGTCCGTATGCCTGGACAGTTGAACCGTAACATTAGATGTATTGAAACAGGATACTTCCACCAGAATACGCCTTACCAATCATGTTGAACCGTAACATTAGATGTATTGAAACTAATATAGAGCGTATTTTCGACAATCGCCTTACTCATGTTGAACCGTAACATTAGATGTATTGAAACTGCTTTATGCTTCCCGTGACCTGCATAACAGGATGAGTTGAACCGTAACATTAGATGTATTGAAACTTGTATGCGCACCATCTGTAAAAGAGCTATCTATAAGTTGAACCGTAACATTAGATGTATTGAAACTGGTTGTGCCCATCGCTGCTTTGACCAGCCATCCCTGGTTGAACCGTAACATTAGATGTATTGAAACCAGCGGAAGACGTTATCAAGGCTCTACAGGAAATAAACGTTGAACCGTAACATTAGATGTATTGAAACATGCTAAGTTGAACAAATGAGAACGCCGAACAGGCGTGTTGAACCGTAACATTAGATGTATTGAAACTACGAATCGCTGAACTGATACGCTCCATAGTAGTATAGTTGAACCGTAACATTAGATGTATTGAAACCTGCATCCGGATTGCACGCTCCGCTGTGGTTTCGCGTTGAACCGTAACATTAGATGTATTGAAACAGTCCTGTTGTTGCCACTATATATCCCTCCAAAATAGTTGAACCGTAACATTAGATGTATTGAAACAGCTATTTAACATAGATTTACTTATTTTTATTTATGCAGTTGAACCGTAACATTAGATGTATTGAAACGTAAACGCAATTATTCAATTATTATTTTTTGCCTGCGTTGAACCGTAACATTAGATGTATTGAAACGCGCTTCGATAACGTCCTCCGCTGTGAAGTCTTCCGGGTTGAACCGTAACATTAGATGTATTGAAACCGCGGAACTGGCCGTTAACGGTCGACGACTTTATTTGTTGAACCGTAACATTAGATGTATTGAAACTCGTCAATGCCGTTCACTTTGTATACTTGGCTATAGTTGAACCGTAACATTAGATGTATTGAAACCGTAAAAATAAGTGTGTATTCATTTTAATGCCCCCTGTTGAACCGTAACATTAGATGTATTGAAACGGCTGTCATTGCTCCGGTTGTTCATGCTGATTTTGAGTTGAACCGTAACATTAGATGTATTGAAACAACGATCATCTTGTGATTCCTGCGCCTTGCTGGTCGGTGTTGAACCGTAACATTAGATGTATTGAAACACGGTCACCTGATCAGTCAGGAAAACATCGATGCTGGTTGAACCGTAACATTAGATGTATTGAAACGAAAGCTGAACGCTGGGCCATGGCTGAGCTAGCGGAGTTGAACCGTAACATTAGATGTATTGAAACGAACTCCCAGAACGGCTCATGAATGCGGCCATGGGCAAGTTGAACCGTAACATTAGATGTATTGAAACTTGACTGATCGTATGACTGTCAGAGAATGTGCCGAGGTTGAACCGTAACATTAGATGTATTGAAACACGAATCGCCGCTGTTTTTCAGTAAGTGCCATCGCGTTGAACCGTAACATTAGATGTATTGAAACTCTATTTTATATATCTTCTCCAATGCGCGGTCTAAGGTTGAACCGTAACATTAGATGTATTGAAACCCAGACGCCCCGAGCAGGGATCCGTCCCGTGATGGTTGAACCGTAACATTAGATGTATTGAAACACTGCCGATATGATATTGTCTATCACTTCATCAGGTTGAACCGTAACATTAGATGTATTGAAACTCCTGTATAAAAAAGCTATCGTCTATCCATTCAAATGTTGAACCGTAACATTAGATGTATTGAAACTTTTCAGACTCTTTATCGGAATTACTAATATAATCGTTGAACCGTAACATTAGATGTATTGAAACTCGTTGATCGGCATATACTCCGCATCTTTTAAGCAGGTTGAACCGTAACATTAGATGTATTGAAACTAAAATCCCCTTTTTTGTATGATTTTTTGTCAAAATGTTGAACCGTAACATTAGATGTATTGAAACAGTAATAATCAAGATAAAATATCCTTTATTTCGCAAGTTGAACCGTAACATTAGATGTATTGAAACTGAGTCGAAACAATATCACGTGTTTCTTCCCGTATGGGTTGAACCGTAACATTAGATGTATTGAAACTTCCTCGTCCCCCTCATGATTGATAAGCGTTTCATAGGTTGAACCGTAACATTAGATGTATTGAAACTGAATAGTTATATCATCCATATTATCCTTTGGATTAGTTGAACCGTAACATTAGATGTATTGAAACTGTTTAAAACCTCCAATTATTTATTTCTTTATATCTGTTGAACCGTAACATTAGATGTATTGAAACATAGTTTCAGAGCCCTTATTATTATTGTTTTCTTCTGTTGAACCGTAACATTAGATGTATTGAAACCCCTCTGGAGTAGTTAAGTCCTTATAATTGTGTAAAAAGGGTTATCTGAATATGAGGAAATGAGAAGGTATTCTGTTTCTCTGGAGGGGGCTGGCCAGCCCCCTCCAGAGAAACAGCGGGGTTCGATTTCACTTGTTCCTTTCATTTCTCTATAAAAAATGAGCCGGAGCCCATCATCTCAGTTAGAATAGAGTCGACAAAAACCAAATTCTAAAGGAGAGACTCAGGGATGGCTCACTTACAGATTACTCTAGATGAACAACTTCTGCATCATTTATTTATTGGCAACGAAAAAGATTCGGCGATGGATGACCTCTTGGAGATGATTTTAAATCAGGTTCTGAACGCGCAGGCCAGTGAACAGATCAACGCCGAAAAATACGAACGGAGTGAAAAGCGGACGGATTATCGAAACGGTTCTTATCCTCATCAACTGAAAACACGCGTGGGAACGCTCACCCTGAACGTCCCCAGACTCCGTAACGGCCATTTCTCAACGGATCTTTTTCATCGCTATCAGCGCAGCGAACAGGCGCTGGTCCTTTCCCTGATGGAAATGGTGATCAACGGGGTGTCCACCCGGCGAGTCAGCCGAATTACCGAGACACTTTGCGGCACGGACTTTTCAAAAACGACCGTCTCTGAACTTTGCGGACATTTGGATCCCATCGTTGAGGGGTGGAATAATCGTCCCCTAAAGGGCTGCTTTCCCTTTCTCATCGTGGATGCCGTTTATACCAAGGTCCGTGAAAATGGGCGTGTCCGTTCCCGGGGCGTTCTGATCAGCTACGGGATCAACGAAGAGGGGTATCGAACGATTCTGGGGTTAAAAATCGATGACAGCGAGAGCACGGAAGCCTGGAACCGCTATTTCAGTTGGCTGAAAGCACGCGGCTTGAAGGGCGTTGATGTCGTCGTTAGCGATGATCATGGAGGACTGGTCAGTGCCGTTCAAAGAGCGTTTCAGGGCGCGACCTGGCAGCGATGCCAGGAACACTTCCTGCGCAATGTGCGTGACCGGCTCCCAAAGCCATTAAAACACGAAGTTGCCGATCAGGTTCGAGCGATTCTCCACGCGCCCGATGTCGACACAGCTCAGACCCTGCTTCACTCTTTTTTGAAAGCTTATCAGGAAAAAGCACCACGAATCACAGAGTTTGTTGAGACGGCCTTTGATGATGTGACTGCGGTGCTCTCCTTGCCCGAACCTTATCGCCGCCGTTTGCGGACAACCAATGGCATGGAGCGCCTCAACGAAGAGTTTCGCCGCCGCGAGAAGGTGATTCGTATTTTTCCCAATCAAGATTCGGTCGTCCGTCTGATGGGGGCCGTTCTTATGGAGCAGGATGAAAAGTGGGTGAGCGGCCGCCGTTATTTGAAAATGGACGACTATTTTGACTGGAAGGCCAAGCAACCCAGATCAGCGAAACCGGGTAAAGTCACTACCCTTTATCCAAAGGGATGACTCTGCTTCTACTGAGATGAATTTACACACAACAAAAGACTTGATCTCTGGAGTTGTAATACCGGCTATAAAATAATCAGTTGAACCGTAACATTAGATGTATTGAAACACGGAAAGCTTGTCCGCTCCTTGGTCTCTTTAGCGGTTGAACCGTAACATTAGATGTATTGAAACTTTACATGAACTTTATCATCCTCATTAATCATTTTAGTTGAACCGTAACATTAGATGTATTGAAACTGTAATCATACGTATCACTTTATTTCTTAAATATCTGTTGAACCGTAACATTAGATGTATTGAAACTGGCATGTGCTCAGCGCCCAAAAGTTACCATCAGCGTTGAACCGTAACATTAGATGTATTGAAACTGTCCTATCCCAAATAATCTTAATAGGATTGCCCGAGTTGAACCGTAACATTAGATGTATTGAAACTCGGTCAGGCTTGCTTTCATCTGGCAGAAAGCCTCAGTTGAACCGTAACATTAGATGTATTGAAACTCCATAGGCTTACTGTTGTTTCTTTTGAACCAGTGGGTTGAACCGTAACATTAGATGTATTGAAACTTTATACCATCAGCCAAATTGCTCTTAGGGTCGCCGGTTGAACCGTAACATTAGATGTATTGAAACTCCACGAAAGCGGATCCGTCCTCGCTACCCTCTGTTGAACCGTAACATTAGATGTATTGAAACTTAAAAAATAATCCGTGCCAGTCTCCTGCCGTCCTTAGTTGAACCGTAACATTAGATGTATTGAAACAGGACGGCGAACGCCGGGACGGCGTATGCTTTGCCCGTTGAACCGTAACATTAGATGTATTGAAACTCGCGCTGGAACAGCACGGCAAGGGGGACTATATGGGTTGAACCGTAACATTAGATGTATTGAAACCGTTGACCCGAGATGCATCTAATGTCCCCGTCGTGGTTGAACCGTAACATTAGATGTATTGAAACAGCGCCGAAAAAATGTTATCGGCGACCTCGTCAGCAGTGTTGAACCGTAACATTAGATGTATTGAAACTAATGAGCGCGGTGGCGGATCCATCTTTGTGTCCCTGTTGAACCGTAACATTAGATGTATTGAAACTCGTTAAGGTCCACCATGCGGCCCGGCTCGGCCAGCGTTGAACCGTAACATTAGATGTATTGAAACAACTGTTTGCGGAGTTTATCAGCACTTAGAATGTTCTGTTGAACCGTAACATTAGATGTATTGAGATGATGAAAAGCTTTTACTATTTGAATCACTAGTGCATTGTAGCTAAGATTTTGAAATTAACTGTTACATTTACTTATTTTGATAAGAATCTATTTAAAAAGGCGAAATGATACGTCCAATAAAACACATTGTTGCTTTAACTGACGACGAAATGACTTGGCTTAAGAACATCCTGAAAGACAAAACGACCAATCAGACCATCAAAAAACGCAGTCAGATTTTACTGGATGCCGACATCAATCATGGAGAAACACACCAGCGTAAAGAGATTGCGAGGTATAATCGTGTTGCCCCATCAACCGTGGCCAACGTGATCCGGCTTTTTGTGAACGACAGCTTTGATGAGGTCCTTACCTTTAAACGCGGTGAGGGATCGGATCACTCGCACCAGAAAATCGATAGTGAAGCCGAAACGAAAATGATCAAACTCGCTCAAGCCTGCGCCTGAAGGCTATTCGCACTGGTCATTATGACTGCTGGAACAGGAATGCAAAGTGATCCTGGATGTCCCCGTGAAAAAAGACGTGATCCAAAACGAACTTAAGCCTCACCGTGATGAATACAGGCCCATCCCCAAAAAACAAGACGCCGAATTCGTAGCTCATATGGAAGATGTGCTGGATGTCTATTCGCGCCCGTACGATCCACAAAAGCCGTTAATCTGTCTGGACGAAAAGCCCTACATGATACATCCCAAAAAAATTCAACTCCTTATCCTGAAAAACGCAATAGAAATCAAAAGATACTTCAATTAACAAGTTATCTCTCATTAAACACCCTGGTTGATGAACACTACGTCATCGGAAATTTTCACGGGCAGTAAAGGATATAAGTAAAGAGTGAAGGATTTCCACATCTTTCATTGTCTGTCCGGTGTTGCCGGATCAGAAACTTTCTTTTAGCAGATGAATGGTTTAATCTAAATATGAGAATGAATATCAATTAGAACATCTGATGAAGGAAGTGCAAAACATATGACCAGTCAATCTAATCATATAGATCAGCCCGATTCGAAGAAAAGTGAAGAGGGCACCCCATCTATTCTGATTCTCTATGCGAGTGAAATGGGTAACACTCAGGATATTGCTCAGAAAATGGCTGAAGGGATTCGTGCGGGAGGCGTGACGCCCAAAGTTAAGGATGCCTTTGGCGCGACCGCTGATGAAATCACAGACTACGATGCCTTTCTGTTTGGCAGCGGGACGACCGGAGACGGGGAGCTGCCGGACGAAGCGCAGGATATTTATGATGATCTGGATGCTCTCGATCTGAAAGGGGTGCCGTGTGCTGTATTTGGAGCGGGCGACACCAGCTATGAACTGTACTGTGAAGCGGTCAACACGATCCACAAGAAACTGGACGATCTGGGCGCCGACCTGATTCTCCCCGATTTCAAGGTTGATTTCAGCATGTCACCGGAAGAAGAAAAGCAGGCCAGAAAGCTCGGGAAACAGTTTGCTGAAAAAGTACGGGACCGGATGAAGCAAAGCCGGTGAATCCTGCGGCCTATAACATGAAATGGGTAATCCGCCTCCAGTAGAAAAGGGGCGGGTTTTTGTAAATACGATGGCCAGATTCAGAGTTTGCTATTTTTCCAGTAGTTCTTTTTTCAGAGGGGCCAGCTTCTTTCGCAGACTTTTCTTCCACGATCGGACGGTATGTTCTGAGACCTGCTTCGCTTCGGCAATTTGCTGCGTGCTCCAGTCATCGAACAGGGCGAGGTTGAGATACTGGGCTTCGCGGGGGGTGAGGCCGGGAAGATGGGTTTCGAGGAGGCGGAGCATCTGAGCTCTGATGGATTCCTGCGGCTCGTCCGGTATCTCATATGCATCAGATTCACTGGATGTTTCATGGCTGGCATTCCTGTAATGCTTTCTGAGGTAATCGGATAATCGGCCGTCAATCATCCGCGTGGCAAATGCAATAAAGACATATTCGGGGTTCTTTCCCGGACTGACCCTGGAGAAGTCAAACCTGATATTTGCTTCCCAGAAAGCGTAACGGGCAATCTGAAGCAGGTCATCACGATCAGAGGAGCTGTAGAGGTAAGATTCATATTTAGTTAAATAGTTCCGGACGCATTTGAAGATCTTCGGTTCATATTTTTTCATCAGGCGCTCAAAGGCAAGTTCTTCAGACTCAGAAGGAAGGGCAAAATGGTCGGTGAAAGCCATAGGTATGAGGCTCCTTTCGGGGTTTGAGTATGGGGTTCTGCGGAGAGTGGCGGGTCATTTGATCCAGCCTTATGTCCTGTAAATAGGAAGGGATGATGGAAACTGGTGAATGATCTGAAAATTTATTTTTTTTAAATGGGACACAAATGAACAGCCATCACACGGACGGCTGCTCATTTGACTGTCACCATTCTGAAATGCGGAAGGTCTATTAAGACATGGGTTCTAGCGCATATGACCAAGGAGGAGTCACATGGCCAGGACAAGGATTTTCGCCCCGTCCATCGGAGTACGCCATGGACGAGGCGAAAAACATTTCGGAGGATTTCGGGGCAGGCAGCGGAATCGCTGCTGAGGCAATTGGGCCTTACGTGGATAAACTCAGGTCTTACGGAGAAGTAAACGCGTGGATGATTGATTGCATGAATACAGTACCTTCCAAAACAATATTACTAAAATTTTAAATTAATTGAAATATTTTTTTATTAAATATCTGGTGAAAATCCCAGACGTTCACTAATCTGACAAAATATGACTCTATTCATGGGCCCATAGAAGGATCTGACGACATTCAGTTAAGACTGCTGAGTATCGCATGATGTCCCGGACTCAGACACGCTGCGGAACGGTGGGTTAATCTAAAATGGATGGCCATCTGTATCAGAGACAGGAGGACCGGACTTGAAATCGGATGATTTTCTTAAAAAAACAGTTCTTATTTCAGAACATTCTGGCACGACGGGCTGCCGGTGAGTGGCCGAAATCATTGTAAGGCGGTTAACGTCAGTCAGGGTGCGATCTTTCCGCTGCACCTGAATTCATTCGGGCGCAGTTGAAAAAAGATTCTGATTATGAAGCAGATTTACAGTATGAATCCGCGTAAATCAGGCAATATTGCAAATAGCACCTGATTTGTGCTGATTCTATACCGGGGAGTTGTCCTGACGATGACGAATGAGGAAATCCTGACCGAACTTGCGTCTGAAGCCGTATTGAACTATGAACGAAACACAACCCTGTTTTATCTCTTGATGGAGAAGGGGATTGTTACTGAGAAGGAGTTCAGCGAGAAATTCAAAAAGGTCCATGAACACTTTGACGAACATCTGAAGTTGATTCTTGGCGACGATGTTCAGATTGAGTAGGCTTCGCATAGGGGAAAACCGATCTGACATGGTGGAGAATGGCGATTGATCCCTTCCACCTGTGACATGCAGAAAGCAGCCTTCTGTCACTCTGATGATTCCGGAGAGATCTGAGGTTTCTTTTTTTGCGCATGAACGGGCAG
This sequence comes from Sporolactobacillus sp. Y61, assembly GCF_040529185.1. NCBI lineage: Bacteria > Bacillati > Bacillota > Bacilli > Caryophanales > Sporolactobacillaceae > Sporolactobacillus > Sporolactobacillus sp. Y61. The sequence goes on from NZ_CP159510.1 coordinate 1,349,779, forward strand.
TAAGCCCCCAACCTCAGGGTAATGAGGGTAAACGAACAGGTTCAGGTGTGGGATCACTGTCCGCAGCCGCCCGATGGGTTCAACGAACAATCGGTGGGGGGGCGCAGGCTAAAAACGAGGGCATCCTGTCGCAACATGCACGGGCACGTCCTGTGCGCCCGACCCCCCCTTAACGGATTTGAAGTTTCACTTTATTTTGCCGGCTATGCCAGGAAAGAATACCATTTTTCTATTAAATTCGATACAATAAGGTCATAGATTACATGCAAAGGGAGTGTTTATGATCACTTACCAGCCAGGGAACCCGCTCATGATTCAATCGGACATGACCGTGCTGTTTGAAGTCGATCACCCGGCTTATGCTGAAATACGGGATGTACTGAGTGATTTTGCGGAGCTTGAGAAAAGCCCGGAACATGTGCATACGTATCGTATGACGCCGTTGTCTCTGTGGAATGCCGCATCAGCCGGACGGACGATTGATCAGATTATTCAGCTTTTTCATAAATACAGTAAATTCGACATCGCGCCGAACGTGATTCAGGAAATCAGGGCACAGTTCGATCGCTTCGGGATTCTGCGGCTGGAAAGGGAGGATGACCGCCTTTATCTGATCAGCCGGGATCCTGCGGTTCTGCAGGATGTTTTCCGCTTTAAGAGTATGAAGCCTTTTGTCAGGGAGTGGCCGGCAGACGATCGTGTGGAAGTTGAAGCCCGTGACCGCGGGCGTCTGAAGCAGGAGCTGATCCGGATCGGTTATCCGGTACAGGATCTGGCCGGATATACATCCGGTGCGCCTCTTGATTTTTCACTCAGGGAAACTACTTTGAAAGGTCAGTCGTTTTCTCTGCGCGAGTATCAGAAACAGGCGGTAGACAGCTTTTACGCCGGGGGATCTTCCCGGGGCGGAAGCGGTGTGCTCGTTCTGCCGTGCGGGGCGGGAAAGACCGTCATCGGTATTGCGGCGGCGTCAGAAATTGGTGCCGAGACGCTGATTCTCACGTCAAGCGTTACGGCCGCCCGCCAGTGGATTTCAGAGATTCTTGACAAAACGTCGATCACCTCAGATCAGATCGGCGAGTACTCGGGCAAGCACAAGGAGATTCGTCCCATTACGGTAGCTACCTATCAAATCGTCAGCCATCGGAAAAGTAAAGAGGATACCTTTACTCATCTGGCTTTATTTGAGCAGCGGGACTGGGGGCTGATTATTTATGATGAGGTTCATCTCCTCCCGGCACCGGTTTTCCGCGTCACCGCCGATATTCAGGCACGTCGGCGCCTGGGGCTGACCGCGACCCTGATTCGCGAGGACGGTCGTGAAGCCGATGTGTTCACACTCATTGGCCCGAAAAAATATGATGTGCCCTGGAAAGAGCTGGAGCACAGCGGCTGGATTGCGACAGCCAGCTGCCTGGAGATCCGGGTCTCGCTCAGCGGCCAGGAACGCGTGGCCTACGCTGCAGCGGAAGCCCGGGTGCAGGCACGATTAGCGGCGGAAGCCGGACAGAAACTGGATATCGTCCGGGCACTGATTGAAAAGCACAGAGCGGATCAGATTCTGATCATCGGTCAGTACATCAGTCAGCTGAATGCTCTTCAGGCGCTGATTGATGCGCCGATGATTACCGGGAAAACCCCGATGAAAAAACGGGACGAGCTGTATGAACGATTCCGTTCGGGAGAGATCCACTGTCTGATTGTCTCAAAGGTAGCTAATTTTGCCATTGATCTGCCTGATGCCAATGTGGCCATTCAGATTTCCGGTCAGTTCGGCTCACGCCAGGAAGAAGCACAGCGTCTCGGGCGTATTCTGCGTCCGAAGGCAAAAGGCGTTCAGGCTTATTTCTACTCACTGGTGACAAAAAACACAAAGGAACAGGATTTTGCGATGAACCGGCAGAGATTTTTGACGGAACAGGGATATGCGTACCATATTCTTGAAGCAGATGATTTTGAGGATCCGGAGACGGCTCAGATTGATGCGCAAAAGGTGGTCTCTCTTGTGACGTATCGGAACAAGAAGGAACGAAGGGGAGTTAAATAACGTGCGGGCAGCTGATTATTTACAAGAATTATCCAAATCCAGTATGGAAAAAGTAGCACGTTTTTTTGGTCATAAATCAGGACACGTGAAAAAAATGAGCGCGGACCGGCTCCTTTCCATGCTTCAGACGGAGTATCAGCCCGATGCAATAGAAAGGCATTTTAAAAAACTGACCGCAAACGAACAGGAAACGCTGAAATATCTCTGCCTGTGCACGTCAGCCCGGTCAGAGGGCGCTGTACGCCGTGATCTGAAGGTGTCAGGGGGGCGAACAGGGCGCCAGTCAACGACGCTGAATGCCTTAATCAGTAAGGGCATGATCTTCGTAAAGAAATATTACTGGGAGGACATTCTGTTTGTTCCTGACGAAGTCTATACTGTGATACTGAATCTTGAGATGCCGCGTATTGCCGCAAAGAAGAAGAATTTCAGTAAGCCTTATGGAGAAGTCCGCGTCACGCAGCATACCGGTCTTGCCGCCCATCAGGATATGCTTTATATTCTGTCGACCTTCGCCCATGAAAAGGTGACCATCACGCAGCAGCGGAAGATCTATAAGCGCTGGATGAAAAAAATGGATGAAAAGTGCCGCCTGAAAGCGGAATCTTTTGCTTCCGTCATGTGGTCGGGCAATGACTATGGGAATATTGAATTCTGGGAGCAGTATCTGTCAGATAACGGACTGATTGACCGTGATCATCATTACGTGCACGTTCAGCCGCAGATGCTGGAGGTGTTCACGCGGGTGCCCTATAATGAGTGGGCCCGGACCTACTATGATTATTATCTGGATCGTTTGAACCGATGGAAGCATGTCAGTCGGGTGGTCCCGCTGGAACTATGCAGAATCGTGTTCTTCGGACAGGGGTTCATCTGGACTCTGAAGCAGACGGTGAATGAGCTGATCAATATCTGGAGCGCAGAGTGGAGTATCCTCATTGAGGATCAGTTAATCAATGAAACTTTTTATCGCCCTCTTGTTCTTTTCGGGTTAATCGAGACGGGAGTGGATGAGAAGGACCGGGAAGTCTGGCGCTGGACAGACTGGGGCAAAGCCTTTGTCCGGATGGAACTGGATGAGGAACCTGATTCGGAGACTGATCTTCTCACAGAGGATCTGTATGTTCAGCCTAATCTCGAGATCATGTTACCGGAAAATATTCTTCCGGCGATTCGCTGGCGGATTGAGACCTTTGCCGAATTAAAGAAGTCTGATGCGGTATTAATCTATGAATGGTCTGCATCACGTCTGGAGCAGGCTATCGAAGCCGGCTGGACGCTGCAGGGGATTTTAGAATTTATCGGACGATACAGCAAAAATCCGTTGCCTGATAATGTGGTCCGCACGATTACCGACTGGACAGAAAATGTTGGAAAGGTCAGGCTGTGGGACGTCCTTGTCTTTGAGGTTTCCGATCCATCCTTTGCTTCGGTCATCAAAAGGGATAAAAAAATCAGTAAAATGATTGTCACCTCGTTCTCGGATACCGCCCATGTGATCCGGCGAAAGGATGAGGAAAAACTGCGTGCAGCACTCAAAAGTCTGGGTTATCCCGCGCTTGAGTCCGTTTCTTCACCGGATGATCCGGATGAACGGAGAAAAATCAGCAAGGGCAGCATGACAGGTGAGTTAAACCGTCGTTCCTATGCACCGGACACGTATCCGAAAAGCTTTGATAAGAAACTGATCAGTCTGAGTCAGCTGACGATCGGGCCGGCCGATGAATACTGAATCAGCCGGCTGAATGAAGCGATCAGCAAAAACCTGCTGGACTTCGCTCATTCATTCTCCCGGCTCATCTGGCCCAGAGCATTCATCCAGCTGCCGCAGAATCCTTCACAGGATAACGGCGTCCGCTCAGCCGCTTATCATCCTGCTCAATGAGTATGCCCCCACCAGGTGGAGGACCGAATCTTGATTTGGAAAGATATGAATCACCCTTTTGCGGCGATAAAACGCTTCGTTGAGGCGTTCCATGCCATTGGTGGCTGTCCGCAAACGGCGGCGATAGATTCAGGCAGGAAGAGCACCGCGGTGACATCATCAAAGGCCGTCTTGACAAACTCTGTGATCTGAGGGGCTACCCTGTCCAAATGGCCGCCTTGGATGAGACAACCATCGTACAGAAAGTGTACACTGGCGAAAATGGCCGGAAGGGAATTTCAGAAAATAAAAAAGCGCCCATCTAAGGGCGTCTGTTTCATGTACAGCACGTTATACCGAGTCTTTGTTGTATTCAATTTTCAGTTTTAAAGTGGCACCGGCTTTGTTAAATAGCCGTTCAAGGCCATCGTAGGTGATATTCTCGTCGCCGTTCTCCAGGCGAGACAGATATGGCTGTTTGACGCCAATCACTTTGGCGAACTTAGTTTGGTTCAGCCCCATTTTTAAGCGAAGTTCAATGATCTTTGATGAGAGTTCGAAGCGCTTTCTCCGATCCTTGTCTTCCCAAATCCTCTTGAATTCGGGATCTCGCCTGCTACGATGCCTGGCATATCTGTCGGCTACACCCATTTGTCACACGCCCTTTCTGTTAATCCAGTCCGTTCTATGACGCTCCGCCCGTACAATCTCCTGCGGTGGGGTTTTGTTCTGTTTCTTTGTAAATCCGTGGGTTAGAACTAATGTGGTTTTGTGCCATCGGAACATGAGAACACAATAAATATCACTGCCTGTTTTCGTTCTAAGCTCCCAAATGTGCTCATCTAGCTTTCTCACATGGGGCATTCCCCAGCGTAATCCGAAAAGTTCTAGTCTGGCTATATCCTCGTTGACTTTGTCTGCTGACTTAGATGGTATCGTATCTAACCAGGCATAAAGAAGTATTTCGCTGTTTGCTGTTATATATTCTATAGTTTCCCATTCTAATCCACGTTGCGACACCATCCATATCCTGATTATAACTTATGAGTTATAAATTTTATAGGGATATCTTTTTGGTAAATCCATTTTTACCTTAGCAAAAGAATCACCTTATATTTTGCATTAAAACCAAAAATATGTAATAAAAAAGTGATGTGGAACGGAGTGGAACAAATTATGAGTTGCACGAACAGCAAGGAAAAAACGTTCAACCCCTTGCCACGCACGCCTGAATAATTTATCCCGCCGCCCGATTGCATTTGGCCGGTGTTTATCGACTAAAACGACGGAATCGCATGATCAAATTCTGGAACCCATTGTTCTAAAGAGCAATGTCACTGGAAACTGTTGGCTATTTTTCATCAGCAGTTAACATAATCAGGTTCCGGCTTGCGGTTCGTACCGGCTGGTTTTTTCATGTTGCGGAACTCTATCATTCCGGCTGGCTGGACTAAAAAGAAATAGATACAAAAAACGGGTGGCTTGTCGGTCATTCATCCCGTGAATCCATTCACGGGCTTTCTTGACTGCCACCTTTTGTAAAAACCTGCTGGACTTCGATCATTCATTCTCCTGGCTCATCTGGCCCAGAGCATTCATCCAGCCGTCGCAGAATCCTTCGTAGGGTTCAACCTTTTTTCCCTTCTGAAGAACACGCCTGATTTCGGTGATGTTCTTTTCTTTTTTCAACGCGATCAGTATTTGTGCCAGCATCTGGGACAGTCTGTTCTTCACATCCGCGGCCAGCTGCTTCATCCATACCCCGGTATAATCCTTCAGCATGTCAGAATGATAGTCTTCAAGGAAGCTGAGGAAAATTTCACTGCGTGTCATGATCGGTTCATCCGACCAGAGGAGGTCATCAAGATGTTTCACGTACAGACCAATATCACAGACAGCATGGGCATTAAGGGCAACTGTATCACGGCTGATGAGGAGAAGTTGATGCAGACCGGGCTCTTCCTGACTGTCAAATAAGTGATGCAGATAATTCAACGCGACACGCAGCCGGTTTCGTGCCTGATTCAGGGCGAGGTCGGGCGTCAGGGCGTCAATGATGGTATCGCGCTTGACAGCCCCTTTATTCAGAATGATAAACAGCAGCAGTTCTTTTGCGGTCCGTTTATTCCAGTTCCCGTCGATTTCCCGCCCGTTCCAGAAAACATGTGTTTCCCCGCGCATAGCGGACAGCAGCAGCTCACGATGATGGGCGGTATGCGGGTGATACTTTTTTTCAATCATCCGGTTGACCGCATTCAGCATACTTTCGATTTCCGGTTCGGCTTTCAGTGGCCTTTTGTCGCTTTTCATAAAGGCAACAAAGAGGTCAGCAGCAAACTGCGGCTGGTCCAGCGGAATCAGAGCGGAAGCATCCGGGGCGACCATAAACCGGTTATTAGGAACATAAGTACTAAACAGCATGGCAAGTGAGGCAGGGAAGACGGGATCGTATTCGCCATGTATGAACAGCACTGGTGGCCGGACTTTTCTCAGTTTTCCGATCAGATCAAAGTCCGCGGTCCGGGCCCGCAGGAGCAGTTCCTGAACCGGTGCGGCCAGCAGTCTGTCCGGAACATGCCGAAGTGCAGTGGTAATCAGCCGGGTTTTTTCCTCAGTGACCGGCTGCACACTTTCTAAAATATACTTTTTCTCAAATAAATGTCGGTCGAGCTTCAGAAGCTGAAAATTGATCTGGCTCTCATGAGCATAGTCCTGCTCCTTACAATAGAAGGGCAGGGACATGAGCGTCAGCGAACCGATGCGACCGGGATCATGAAGGGCGGTCTCCAGAGCCAGAATGGCACCGTACCGGCAGCCGACCAGGTGGACACGCTTCAGGTTCAGATGGCGCAGAAGATCCTGCAGTTCCTCAATTAACAGGGGCAGGGCCAGGTCACCTGTTCCGGTGCTTTTTCCGTGACCGTAAAAATCGTAAGTCAGAATATTGAATTTTCCCCCCATAGCCGAGATCAGGCCGGTCCACATGCCGGAATCCATTCCGAGATCATGGATCAGTACCACAGTGGTCCGGCTTTTTTCTGCTCTGTAATAGTGGTAATAGAGCGTATCGTCTCCACGTTTGAATACGGACATGCCTGACATCCTCCTTTGGCAGGTTGATGTGCGTTCTTTCAGATCAGGTGATCTTCTGTAATTTCTGTGAGCTGCTCGTCACAGAATCCATCATAGGGTTCAATCAATCTTCCGTACTGCAGGATTTCACGGATCAGCCTGTACAGATGCTGGGCTTTCAGTCGCGGGAGAAGCTTCCGGAGGGCGTCAGACAGCTTGTTTTCCATCTGATCCGTCAGTGTAAAAATCCAGTCCCCTTTAAAAGATGAGAACTGTGCCGGGTCATACTGCTTCAGCATCCGGATAAAGGTCCTTGCCTGTTCTTTCAGCGTTTGCTGACGGTCCGGGAACTTTTTTAACCGTGTCAGAAATTCATCGATGTCGCATCCTGTCTCTGCATTTAATGAGAGCCTGTCCTCACCGATCATCAGGATGTTCTGCAGATCCGGATCGGGAAAATCACGAAAGATCTGATTCAAATGATTGATCCGGACACGCAGATGATTTCTTGCCCGCGCCCGGGGCAAATCCGGCATCAGGTGGTCAATCAGCGTTTCACGGGTGGCCGTCCCCTCATGCATGATCAGAAAAAGCAGCAGTTCTTTGGCCCCGCGCTGATTCCACTTGCCATCAACCGGTCTGCCGTTCCATTCCACGGAAAATTCATGCATGACATGCATCTGGAGCCTGTGCTGAGGCGTGCCCGCAGATTTCAGGCTGGATAGCAGGACGTCGCGAAAATGCGAACTCAGTTGATGATAAACGGGGAGCGAAGTGAGCGGCTCATTTTTGCTGCGCAGGAAGGTGAGCAGAAACTGAGTGGTCAGCTGAGGCTGATCCACAGGCAGAATGTGCGCGGCTTCAGGGACGATCAGCCAGCGGCAGTTCGGAATGCAGGCTGAAAAAAAGGCAGCAAGGCGCGGTGGGAAAACGGTATCATGATTTCCGTACATCAAAAGTGTCGGAACGGAAATCTGTCCCGGCATGTCCGATAAATGAAAAACATCCGGATGGTCGCTGATGATTTCTATCTTTTCTTTGAGCACGTGGCCCGGGATCTTCATAAATGCACGGCTGAACCGGGCTTCTTTTTCCGGAGTTGGCAGGTAAAAGCTGTCTGCCAGGAGTTTTTTCATCAGCAAATTCCGGTCAATTTCTGCCAGGCAGAAATGCAGGTTCATGAGGCGTCTGTATACAGGCGCGCGGAAGACCAGAGCCGGAGACATCATCGTCAGAGAAGTGAGGCGATCCGGGTATCTTCTGGCCCATTCCAGCCCAATATTCCCCCCCATCCCGCTTCCGACGAGATGAACTTTCCGGATACCGAGATGGTCGATCAGAGCGAGCGCTTCTTTAATCAGCTGGTCTAATGTCAGCGGGGCTGAGCCTGCGCCGGAGTTTCCATATCCGGATGAATCATAGGTCACCCAGTTTATTTCCTGCCCTGAGGTGTCCAGCCTGTCCAGCATCCCCTCCCACTCCGTACTGTCCATGACCAGATTATGGATAAAGAGCAGTGTCGGGTGATCCGGATCAGTGATTCGGGCCGTATAATGCAGCGTATAATCATCAATTGACATCTGTGACATGGTATCCGCCTCTTTCGTAATGAAGTACAGGGACGATCCAATGAAATGAAGGTGTAATGGGTTTCATGATACGATTCATAACACATTGTGTTGACAGTGGCAGGGGGACTGACACGAAAAAGGGAGCAGACACGCGATGAAACAGTTTGCCTTTTACCTTAAACCGTATGACAGACAGATACGCAGACAGTCACTCATATTTTTCACTGTGATTGTATCTGACCGGATCGAAAATGCGGTTCAGAAATTTGCTGAACTGTATGGCTCCGACTATTGCGGCATGGTGAAAATAAAGGAGCAACAATATCACGTTTTCTATACCCGGGGCCGCGCTCCGGAGAAGGAAGAATTCATGTACATTGTGAACGAAAACGAAAGGCTACATTTTAATGACAGATAACAGGACACATTTCTCCTTTTCACAGGAAAAAGGACTCCTGCTCCCCTCTCAAATTCTATGAAATCCACTCTTCATCTGAATGAATCGGAACCTGGTAAACCGGGACACTGGAAACCAGCTGTTTCAGAAGATCAATGGCCCGTTTCATTTCATTCGTCCTATTAGGCAGGCAGTATATCTGATGAATCAGATGGAGCAGTGCTGTCGTCTCGTCAAGACGCTCCTTCCTGTTACCAAAAGAGGTCCCGGAGATGAAGAGCTGGTTCAATGGCATACTGCACGGTCGCTGAGCCTGAGTGCTCATTGAAAAAAATGAACAGCCTCTAGGCGTGATTTTGACTGGAACGATATCAGCTGCCGAACGGGTGTAACGGTTGTCGGGGGGCAGGCTTTCAAGGCTTAAACCTGCAATAAGTTCTGCCTGGCCCGCGGATATCCTCTGTTCACGTGCATGAAGCAGAACGCCCCAACCGTTATGGATGAGGCAGAGACTGTAGAGTGAGTAAAACGCCTCCGTCAGGGCGTGTGCATTATACGCATACAGATGGGCCGTACGGAAATCGGCATCGATGGTGATCGTATAGTCGTCCTGATGGATCACGGTTGCTACAGGCTGACTCGTGCCGGATTGCATTTTCCTGACGGCCGGGGTCCCGTAACCGCCATGGATAAACAGTTCCATACTGATCGGCTGATGCGGCTCGCTTTTCATACAATTAAATGCTTTTGTGACCATGACCATTAATACAGCAGAACCGGCGTGGACAGCGAAAACATGCTCTCCCATTTTTACGTAATTTCTGTGCATCATATCCTCCTGTGCTTTTATCTTTTTCGCGGGATCCGACCCGTCCGGGCGTTTTTTCCGCTCCTGGTGTAACAGGGAGTTCAGTAATCAGCGGACTTCGCGTCTTCCGTACAACCTTTGTAATGTTTTGACAGATTTTGATACTCATTTCATTTATCATTAGTTGAATTTTACACAGGGAAGCGTTACACAATCATTACAATTTTGCCGGATCGACAAAAATATCAGCCAAAAAGTGACATAAAATACAGACACATTTAAAGGAACAATATAAAAGTCTGGACAGACCGGCACATTTTGACCTTCAAAATGAGTGCTTTTGTCCTGGGGCGTACATTGGATCGCCATAGCGAAACCGGAGCAGGAATCCTCTGCTCCGGTTTTTAAGTAATGAATCTGTTACGGCCGCTTCGCTATCCTCTTACCATATGAGGCGAAGTGACATGAGAAGAAGAATAGATATTACCGGCCAGAGATTCGGCCGACTGGTTGCACTCCGTGAAGTACTCTCTGAGGACCATGTTCGGAGATATCTGTGCCAGTGTGACTGCGGCAGTCAGAAAGTGATCCGAATGTATCAGCTACGGGCAGGGAAAACAAAATCATGCGGCTGTCTGAACCGGGAAATCACCTCGGCGAAACTGACCTATGATCTGACAGGGAAACGTTTCGGCAGGCTGACGGTCCTGCATCGCTCCGATAAGCACCACAAAAGTCAGAATAACGCGGTCTGGACCTGCAGCTGTGACTGCGGAAACACAATTGATGTGCTGTCGAAATATCTGCTTAATGGTGAGACGAAATCATGCGGCTGCTGGAAATCGGATCACGGCCGCTGGCTGAGAGCCTATGAAGAAAAAAGATACCGGAAGAACGGGGTCTATGTCCCCTTACTCAGAAGCAAGGTAAGGGCAGACAGTTCAACAGGGGTAAAAGGTGTTTCTTTAATCAGAGAGAGCGGGAAATACCGGGCATCACTGACGATCAGGGGAAAGCGGCACTACCTCGGCGAGTTTAAAAGACTGGAAGATGCCGCCCGGGCGCGGAAGGCCGCAGAAGAAAAATATTATAAGCCGTTTCTGGAGGGGTAATAAAAATAGATAAGCGCCTGCTGAGTGGCTGCTTATTTTTTTGAATTCATAGGACTAATGATGCATCCCTGATTGGTACATAGATGATAGATCATTCACTTTTACCCGTGCAGGAGATCCCAGTAATGATGCTGTAACACGGTATTCGATATGATAGCTTTCATTAAGGATTTACTCGATTACCAACGAATATTGTCCGTTTGATCAGCCATATAACAAATGGAGGCACATGATGAACAAGTCACTTGGTTTAAAAGAAATTTTTCTCATTTTGAAAAAGAAAATCTGGCTGATTGCAGGAATCACGATTCTGGCAGGTGTCATTGCAGGAGTTTATACGCATTACATGGTGCCGAATCAATATGAAGCATCAACACGCATACTGGTTAATCAGACGAACGGGAAGCCATCGACGCATTATGATTCGAATGCGATTCAGGCTAATGTGCAATTGATCAATACATACAGTGTGATTATTAACGACCCGGCGGTACTGAATCAGGTGATCCAGAATGGTGATCTTCATCTGACTGTAAAACAGCTGCAGGAGATGTTAACGGTCAATACCGTTGAGAATTCTCAAGTTTTCTCATTGACGGCACATGCAAACGATCCTGCTGTAGCTGTCCGGATCGTTAATGCAGTTGCTCAGGAGTTCAAGTCGCAGGTACAGAAAGTCATGCGGGTTGATAATGTGAGTATCCTGTCACCGGCGACACTAGCCGGGAGCCGGACACCTGTTTCACCGAATATGGAAATGAATATCGTTATTGGGCTCGCAGTCGGATTGATTCTCTCCGTCGGACTGGTTTTCCTGACGGATTATCTGGATAACACGGTCCGGACAGAAGAAGAGGTGAACCGAAAACTTGGACTCCCGGTCGTCGGTGTCATTTCAAAAATGGATAAACGATATTTAAAACGGTATCAGGAGCCTTTGCACAACTCTGAAAATCATAAAATCAGAAAAAAAGGAGGCGGGCATATTGAAGTCAGATAGAAAGAAATACCTTACCCGTTTGAGACTTGTCACCTATTTCCAAAAAAATTCATCTTATGCTGAGCAGTACCGTACACTTCGGACCAATCTGAACTTCATCCGTGGTGGAGAACAGATCCGGTCTATTGTTGTGACATCTGCTGAAGCAGGTGAAGGCAAATCGACGACTGCGTCAAATCTTGCGATTGTTATGGCACAGCAGGGAAAACGCGTTTTGCTGATCGATGCGGATATACGAAAACCAACACTGCATTTTGCCTTTCAGAAGGGGAATAGTTATGGCCTTACAACATTACTGACTGGACAGCAAGCCTTTGAGGATGCTTTGCAGAAGACGGATATAGAGCAGCTTTCACTTCTGGCAAGCGGACCGGTTCCGCCTGACCCGGCAGACCTTCTGGATTCAGAGGAAATGGCTGCTGTGATCAGGAAAGCAACGATTCAGTTCGATAAAGTGATTTTGGATTCTCCACCGACCCTGGCAGTCACTGATTCGAAGTTAATCGCTAATCTGTGCGATGGACTGCTTCTTGTCGTAAAAAGCGGGGCGACAGATATCGCAAAGGTACAAAAGGCAGCTACTGAATTTTCGGACGTCAGAGCTAAATTTCTTGGCGTTGTCTTAAATGATCAGAAGTTAAAGAGAAGAGACAGAGATTACTACTACTACAGTACAGGTTCCTGAAAGTGATGAGTTTCCTTTTATTGTTTGAATACAGGGAGTGGTGGACATGGCGCTTTCGAAAATCAGGGTGGAACCGTATTCCTCACTATATGCCAGGAGGGTTGACAGAGCTTCATCTATGCTCAGTCGTAAACTGGAGAGTCAGAGAATCTATCTGGCTGTGAAAAGATTCTCTGATATTTGTATTTCGTGTCTTAGTCTGATTATCTTATTTCCTCTATTTATCCTGATTATTGCACTTATCAAATTCGATGATCCGAATGCATCTGTGCTTTTCAGACAGAAGCGTGTCGGCAAAAGAGGAAAAACGTTCTATATCTATAAATTCAGATCTATGGTACCCGAAGCTGAGCAATTATTGGACAAGCTGATCAATCAAAACGAAACCACCGGAGCTATGTTCAAGATGAAAGATGATCCGCGTGTCACCCGAATCGGGCATATCCTGCGAAAAACGAGTCTGGATGAACTGCCTCAGCTGATTAATGTGATCCGCGGAGAGATGAGTCTCGTCGGTCCAAGACCGCCTCTTCCCCGTGAGGTTGAAAAATATTCATCTCATGATCTCCTGCGCCTTGCTGTCACACCAGGCTGTACAGGTCTTTGGCAGGTCAGCGGTCGAAGCACTATCGGTTTTGATGAGATGGTGGCTCTTGATCTGCAGTATATTCACCAAAGAAACTTCAGAAATGATTTAAAAATCATTATGCGTACCTGTTTACTGCTTATGGGTTCAAAAAATGCGTATTGAATTTTTCGTTTTTCAAAGACAGGGGGCAAATGTTTATGAAAAAGAAGGTTGCACTGATCACCGGAATTACTGGCCAGGATGGTTCATATCTGACAGAGTTTCTGCTTAAAAAAGGGTATGAAGTACATGGCATGATCAGACGGACCAGTACATTCAACACCGTTCGTATTGATCATCTCTTTAATGATCCGAATATCGGGAACAGGACGCTGTTCCTGCACCACGGTGACATGACTGATTCGAGCAATATTAACCGATTAATCGAACAGATCCAGCCTGATGAAATCTATAATCTGGCGGCTCAGAGTCATGTGCAGGTTTCATTTGAAGTTCCGGAATATACAGCTGAAACAGACGCAATCGGAACCTTAAGAATTCTGGATGCGATTAAAAAGACAGGCGTGAATGCCCGATATTATCAGGCTTCCACGTCAGAACTCTTCGGCGGGCTTTCCGGTACAGCGCCTCAGAGTGAGAAAACTCCTTTCTATCCGAAGAGTCCTTACGGTGCAGCCAAACTTTACGCCTACTGGATCACGGTAAATTACAGGGAATCCTATGGCCTGTTTTCCAGTAACGGAATTCTGTTTAATCATGAATCTCCGCGTCGCGGTGAAACATTTGTCACTCGTAAAATCACACGGGCCCTGGCATCAATTGTTGCCGGAAAACAGGAAAAACTCAGCCTCGGGAACCTCGATGCTAAACGTGACTGGGGTTTTGCCGGTGATTATGTGGCGGGAATGTGGATGATTCTCCAGCAGGATCATCCGGATGATTTTGTTCTTGCGACTGGGGAGACACATACCGTCAGAGAGTTTGTTGAACTGGCGTTTAAACAGATCGGCGTAGCCATTCACTGGGAAGGCAAGGGTGTTCACGAGAAAGGGTATGATCCGGCCGGTCATCTGCTCGTAGATGTTAACCCCCGTTATTTCCGTCCGGCTGAAGTGGAGCTGCTGTGGGGTGATCCCTCCAAAGCGGAGCATGAAATTGGCTGGAAGCGTCGTGTCGACTTCCCGTCGCTTGTTCATATGATGGTCGACAGCGACCTGAAACTTATTTATGGGAAAGGCATTGAGGAATACATGGCAGCGCCGATCTGACGACCTGTCTCTTATTTAATGGGAGGCTTTATCAATGGAGAAGAATGCAAAAATTTATATTGCCGGGCATCACGGACTGGTTGGTTCAAATATCATGAAGAAACTGCGCGAGAAGGGTTATACAAATGTAATAGGAAAAACCAGACAGGAACTGGATCTGACGAATCAGGACGCAGTTAACGCCTTTTTTGATGTTGAGCGTCCGGAATATGTGGTTCTCGCTGCTGCCAAAGTCGGAGGCATCCTGGCGAACAACTCTTACCCGGCAGATTTTATCATGAAAAATCTTCAGATTCAGTGCAATGTGATTGATGCAGCGTATCGTACCGGAGTGAAAAAGCTCCTGTTTCTCGGAAGTTCCTGTATCTACCCGCGGATGTGTCCTCAGCCAATTAAAGAAGAGTATCTTCTGACCGGGGAACTGGAAAAGACGAATGAAGCATATGCCCTTGCAAAAATATCAGGGCTCAAAATGTGCTATTTCTATAAAAAGCAATATGGTGCCAACTTCATTAGTGTGATGCCGACGAACCTGTACGGACCGGGCGACAATTTCGGGCTTACGAATTCGCACGTGCTGCCTGCATTATTAAGAAAGATGCATGAAGCAAAAGAATCAGGGGCAGATAAAGTAGAAATCTGGGGGACTGGGAAACCACTCCGTGAGTTCCTGTATATCGAAGACATGGCGGACGGTTGTGTGTTTCTTCTGGAAAACTATGACGGAGCGGATTTTGTCAATCTGGGCACCGGCAAGGAACTGACGATACGTGAACTTGCCGAATTGATCAAAAAGGTAGTCGGTTATCAGGGGGAACTTTATTTCAACAGCGATAAACCGGATGGGACGCCGAGGAAACTGCTTGACGTATCAAAAATGAAGAGAATGGGCTGGACCTATAAGGTGGAACTCGAAGACGGGATTCGCAGAACTTATCGCTGGTTTCTCGAGAATCAGAATCATTTGGTCATGAAATGAGCTGTGATGAGAACGGAGCTGTGATGTGTTCATGAAACATCTGTTAATTATCGGTCCAGTACCGCCACCGATTCATGGCGAAAGCCTCGCTATCCAGCATGTGATTCAATCAGACAAAGTGAAAAAGTCCTATCAGATTTCAGTCATAAATACCAATCGGAAATCGGTAACAAGCGGCGGAAAGTTTTCATTGAGAAAAGTCTATCACGATCTGCACCATGTTTTCCAGGTCTGGCGAAAAACCAGAGGACATCAGATTGATATGACTTATGTGTCCATCTCCCAGACAAAACTGGGGCTGATCCGTGATGCCTGGATGATCCGGATTGCTTCTAAACGTGTGAAAAAAGTGGTTGCTCATCTTCACGGCAACAATCTGGGTCATGTGTTAGATGAGCTGGGTCCATTGGCGTCTTCATTCGTCCGCCGGGCCATCAAGAAGATTGATACAGGAGTTGTTCTCAGTGAAGCCCTGAAAGGTAATTTCAGAAATCTGCCGAAGCATATAGCTGTCGTTCAAAACGGCATCGAGCGGGATTACTTCAGAAACTGGGACCTCGAACAGGCAAACAAACAGCGGCATGAACGTCACAGTTTCACAATTGTTTATCTCAGTAACCTGATCAAGACTAAGGGCTTCTCAGATTTGATTCAGGCTGTCATTCAACTGGCAAAAGAACATCACGATGTGCGTCTATTGCTTGCCGGTCAGATCTATGACAGAGGACTGTTTGAAAAGTTGATGGCTGATGTAAAAGCAGCACATCTGGAACAATGGATCCGTTATCTGGGGCAGGTGACCGGCAATCGGAAGAAGCGTCTCCTGCTCAGTGGTGATCTGATGGCTCTTCCTACCCGTTATCCTATTGAAGGTCAGCCAATATCGATTATTGAGGGCATGGCAGCGGGCATGCCGATTCTCTCAACGGATCAGGGTGGGATACCAGAGTTAATCCACGGGAACGGCATTGTCCTCAGTGAAGTCAATCCGCAATCAATTGCTTCTGCAATTAAAACAATGATGAGCGACAGGTCACTCTGTCATCACTATGCACAGGTGAGCCGGTCACGTTTTCTGAGCACATACACGCTTGATCGGTCCTTACAAACGCTGTTGTCAGTATTTAATAACCGGCTGGGGAGGATGACGCTTTGAAGAAAAAAATTGTTTTTGTCATTAATTATTTCTATCCGGATCCCGCATCAACCGGTCAACTTCTGACTGAACTCTGCCTTGCACTTCAGGACAGTTTTCGAATCACGGTCATCGCTGCACAGCCGGGCAGTTATGCTGGGGGAGAAGGCCACGCAATGAGCATCTTTGAAAGCAGCTCTCTGGAGAAAATCAGGATTGTACGTCTGAAGCTGCCAAAGCTGAATAAGCAATCCAAAATCAGCCGGTTGAAGTACATTTTGATGTATTTTGTACTGGCAACGGTAGCGATGCTGAAAGAAAAGTCAACAGATATTATCTATACCATTTCCACGCCGCCGGTGCTGGGTGGTTTGATTGGTACCATTGGTAAATTTCTCAAGCGGACCCGATATGTATACAATATTCAGGATTTTAACCCTGAGCAGGCTGAAGCAGTCAGTTATGCAAAGAATCATTTGGTTTACTCGATCGCCAGGAGTATCGATAATTTCAGTTGCCGGCATGCCGATAATATTGTACTTGTCGGACAGGATATGGTCGAAACTCTGAAACATCGCTTCATGGAAAAAAAGATGCCGCATTATCAGGTCATCAATAACTGGACCGATGAGCATGAGATTGTTCCGCTTCCGAAAAAGGAGCCTCATGTAGCCGGATTCCTTGAAGAACATCAATTGACAGGTAAATTTATTGTGATGTATTCCGGCAATCTCGGCTTGTATTATGATCTGGAAAATTTAATTAAAGTGACAAGACCATTTAAAGATTTTGACAATATCGCTTTTGTATTTATCGGTGATGGTGCAATGAAATCGAGAATGCAGGATTACGTTATCAGAGAAAACATTGCAAATGTCCATTTTCTTCCCTATCAGCCTAAAAATTTTCTCAAATATTCGCTGAATGCGGCAGACGTTCATCTGGTGGTCAATCAAAAGGGCATCAAAGGCGTATCGGTACCAAGCAAGCTTTATGGGGTCATGGCTGCCGGCAAGCCTGTTCTGGGTGTTCTGGAATCAGGTAGTGAAGCCGAGCGGCTGATCAGGGAAAGCGGGTGTGGCCTTGTTGTCGAACCAATGGACTATACCGGTGTGCGCAATCTTGTGACTGCGTTCTTTAACATGGAACAAGAGGAACGAGAGCAAATGGGACTTTCCGGACGCAACTATCTTGAACAGCACCTTACAAGAGATCTTTCAATCAGAAAATATAAGCAGATGCTGCTGAGTCTCTAAATGCATCGGGGGTGGGAGAGTTGAAAAGCATACATCCGGTAAATGTGCTGTATGTCAATGGTGGTCCGATGGATTTCGGAGGGATCACCTCTTATATGATCAATTACTACCGGCACTTTGAACGAAGCAAAGTCCATATTGATTTTATCGTTCATGGAATGGAAAAAGGACCACGGGAGCAGGAAGTTCTTGATCTGGGCAGCAAAGTCTACCACGTACCTGTAAAAAGCAGGGACTATTTCGGCAATATCCACGGGCTGAGAAACATTTTTCGAACGGGTAAATATTCCATTGTTCATGCCCATATGGATGCGATGAATGGACTCGTGTTAAAAGAGGCAAAAAAATGTGGCATTCCGATCCGAATTTCGCACAGCCATAATACACAGTATCTGACGACGAACAAGTTCAAGCTCGCACTTGATGAAATCGCCAGAAAGAACATCCCGAAATATGCCACACATTTATTCGCATGTTCGGAACCGGCCGGGCGCTGGCTTTATGGAGACCGCTTATTTAATGAAGGAAAAGTCGGAATTATTCACAATGCCATTGATGTGGCTCACTTTTCATTTAATGAAAAAATACGGAAGGCGAAACGGAAAGAACTGGGGATTGACGATCAATTTGTGATTGGGCATGTGGGGAGATTTGATTACCAGAAAAATCATGAGTTTTTGCTGAATGCCTTTGCGGAACTGCTGAAGATCAAGTCTGATGCTGTCCTGGTTTTGGTTGGAGATGGTCACCTTCGCCCGGCGATTCAGCACCAGATCAAAAACCTGGGTATACAGGATCAGGTACGTTTGCTCGGTCAGAGAAACGATGTGGCACAGCTACTCAGTGCTTTTGATTTATTTGTCTTTCCTTCACGATTTGAGGGGCTTGGTAGCGTATTGGTTGAGGCACAGGCATCGGGTTTAAATTGTCTTGCTTCAGATGCAGTACCTGGTGAAGTTAATATCAATCAATCCTGTGATTTTTTCTCTCTATTAAAGGGATCATCAAACTGGGCCCAAAAAATGAAAGTAATGAGCGAAATCAAGGGAAGCAGACTTATTAATAGAAATACATTCGTTGTAAAGGGTTATGAGATTGACAATGAAGCCTCCCAATTAGAAAAGATGTACATAAATTTATCGGAAAATTTAATTTTACATAACATTTCCTGGTAGATAAATAGAAAGGCAAAAATAGGTTATGAAGGAGGTGTGTAAACGTGGAAATCCTCATGTATATTGCGGCATTTCTCTTTTGTCTGGATGATTTCCCCATCATGTTCGGTACGAGTTATAAGCCTGTTTCTATTATCTTTATCCTGTTATACATACTTTGTCATCTCTCCTCTGTTTTTCATCTGAAATTTAAACGGGCTGAAATCTATATTCTTGTTATTTTATTGATGGCTGTCTGCATTTCTTTAGCCATAATTACAGGAAGACATTATAGTCCGGCTGGATTATATGATGCTGTACAATCCCTTTTTGCGGGTATGGTTTGCTATATAGGTTTCAAAATATTTGCCCAGCAGTGCGAAGATGATGATGAGAAATTCACAAAGCTTTTCACCTGGATTGTCCGTGGATACGGCATTGCGGTTTTTGTAGGAATTTTACAATTGATTTACATCTATGTCATACCAAGCGGGGCATTAAGCCAGATCATCCAGGTATTTGTTGAAAGAATCGGTTTTATCGAAAACAGTCGTGTACATATGAGCTTTTCTGAAGCGTCCTTTATTGGCCTGCACACGAATTTACTGCTCCTTCCTTCAGTCATTATTCTGAAAAACAGGGGCAGATTAACCAGAAATCACATCATTATCGTTTCATCGTTTCTGTTCCTGTCATTATTTTCATTATCTATTAGATATTTTATTGATATTCTGGTGTTTATTGCGGCCTATCTGATTTTTACGACCCATTCCAGAATTTTGCTCCAAAGAATGCTGACTTTTCTGGTGTCTACACTGGCTGTATTTCTCCTGATTAATGCCATCTTTGTCCAGAATGTATTTCATCTGCAATCCTATCATTATTACCGTATGGCAAATATAATCACAGATCCCTCGTCTGCAGGGGATGATACATCAACACTGATACGTACCGCTTATACGAAGACGGGTCTTGTGTCCTTTATTGATCATCCACTTGTCGGTTATGGCCTGGGTAACTTCCATTATGCCTATATGGATCACTATAAAACGATCGATCCTGAAGCACTTCAGAAGTCAGAAGAACTGAGAAATGCAGCCACAGGTGATGGCAGCCTCCAATCCTATAACATGTATTCCAGACTTTTATCTGAGATGGGTCTCCCAGGACTGCTGGTAATCATATTAACATTGTGTCTTATGATCCATTCCGGCAGCGGTAACTTTTCTAAACTCATGGTATTTCTTGTTGTATATTCCCAAATTCAATTTGATTCATTAGCACTTATCCCATTGTATTTTTGGATAGCATTACTAGACAGTAGATTCATCAGAAAAATTAATGTTGCTGATGTACCTAGACTAAGCACAGTCAGAGAAAGAAATCTGTACTACTTAAAGTAATAAAGTATTCCTTAATACTTGTGAATCAATTGCGAATTGTGGTGATCTTATGTTCAAATTCAAAGAACAGCTCAAACAAAAATTAAATTATTATCCGAAATTTAATCAAGAAAAATTAATACAGCGTATCAAACTCTATCCTATAGTATCATTTGATATTTTCGATACACTCATCAAAAGGGATGTCGCCCATCCCTCCGATCTATTCAGATTAGTTCAGCGTAACTATCATCGGTTATACGGTGATTTGCTGAACGCTGATTTTCAATCAGAAAGAGAACTGGCAGAGTTCCGGGCGAGGGCGGCATCAGATCGTGAAGAAATAACTTTTGATGAAATATACAATCAATTAACAGATTACACTCCGATTGAAAGGGACAGGCTTAAGAAACTGGAAATTAATCTGGAACTGGAAATGTGTCAGGCAAATCCTGCTTTCCAGGATGTTTATAATTGGTGCAGGGCATCCGGGAAAAAGATCTTTATCATTTCAGATATGTATCTTCCTCAGGATGTCATTGAACGTATATTACGTAAAAATGGCTATAGGGGTTACTGTTCTTTATATCTGTCATGTACTTACGGTCTTCAAAAATCAAGCGGAAGTATTTTCAAAAAATTAATATCAGAGCAGGACATACGGCCGGATCAGATCATACATGTCGGAGACTCCTGTCAGGCGGATATTCAGGGAGCGAGGAGAGCAGGTATTTCTTCTGTTCATATTGCGAAATACAGAGACAGGCTTTTGTATGAGAATAAGAGGATGTCTGATAACTTTGATTATCAAACCCTATATGCCTATATAAATAACCACGTAGTGGTCACACAGGATCCCTTTAATGACTACTATCAATTCGGTTATGAATCCTTTGGCCCGCTACTTTATGGCTTTTCAAAATGGTTGCATAATGAATTAAAGAAAAATAAATTACATCGGGTATTCTTCCTGTCAAGAGATGGATATATTTTGAAAAGGGCATACGAGACCTTATATCCGGATGATTCTGTTATCAGTAAATACTTATATGTATCAAGAAGGAGCCTGAGAGTGCCTTTCCTGAGGTACGCTGAAAATTACGACTCCCTGATTCAAGAACTGGTTCTTCCGCGTCAGTTTTCCATATCAGAATTTATAACAGCATTGGGACTGAACCTTGCAGACAGCAAACGTAAGTTAAACACATACAATGTTGATTTTGATGAATTGCACAGGAGAAATGCGATATTAAGCGACCGCAAAATTAAATGGATATATCATCACCTGCAGAAGGAGATAAATGAAAATTCTTTAAAAGAAGAGGCAAACCTTACAGGTTATTTACGTCAGAATCAAGTAAATGGGAAATTTGCTATTGTTGATATTGGGTGGGTCGGCTCCATTCAGCGTTATTTACGGGACATCCTTCTTAAAAACCATATTGATAATCAAATAAAAGGATATTACATTGCTCTCACCAGAGATTCCAGGCCATATAAAGAAAAGTATCACCTGGACTTTTCGGGCTATGTTTATGATTGTGCAAACGGTCGTGATGCTCGTACTCCCATTGGCTCTTTTATTGGCCTTATAGAATCATTATTTCTGGCACAGGAAGGGTCAACAAAAACATACATGAAAAACAAGAATCATTCATTTGAGCCCGTTCTTTTCCCTTATGAATACTTGAACGATGGTCATTATACAAAAGAAGCTCTGGCTGTCAAAGCGATCCAGGAAGGAGCCATTCAATTTATTAAAGACTATCAGGCGTCTTCACTGTCCCCGCTGCTTCATGTTGATCAAACCATTGCGTTTAACAATATTTATCATATGGGTATTCATCCTAAAAAGAATGAAATGAAGCTTTTTTCCTTCTTTCGCTTCTTTGACAATGATCAGAAAACCTCATTGATTAATAATCAATCACTTTACAGATATATCCTGCGACCACAAAATTTCCTGCTGGATTTTTCACATTCAAAGTGGAAGTCTGCATTTCTGAAAAACACTGTCCATATTCCTGTTATTCATAAATTCTTTAGAAATGGCTGATTAAAATGGAAATAGGGAAAATATTTAAAAATGCGTCGTATCTATTCATTGGGAATATGGGCATTCGCCTGATTTCTGCTCTGACTACGATCCTCCTTGCACGTTTTATTGGACCGGAAGCGTTTGGTATTTTTGCAGTTGCCATGTCTATATCAGGAATAGCTACCTATTTTGCCGACCTGGGTTTAACTGAGACCTTTATCAGGGAGGCAAATAAAATAAATTCCAATATGAGTATCCTTTTAGGCAGTTATTTTCTCGTCAGAACAGTGTTAGCTGTTGGTTCCATCATGGTCACCTTAATTTTTGTTCAGCTTGTCTATCATGGATCCAGTATACCCTTTATTATAAGCTGTATGGTTATTCCCATGGTGACAGGATATACCCTGCAGGGAACGGCTAATGCTTTTTTTCAATCAACAGAAAGAATGGGTGTGACGGCGTCATTAAATGTCATGCAGGGTGTTTTAGCTACATCGGCGATGCTGACCGGTATCTTTTTGAAGTGGGATTTGACCCTTCTGTCTCCCGTATACGGGGGTTCTTATCTCATTTCGGGCATGATCGCATTTCTGATCATGTTGAAGTGTACATCAATAAAAAAAGGATGGAACAGAGGACTGCTGGATCAGCTCCCGGCTTTCACGGTCAATGGGTTTATTCTTTCTTTTTTACCTCAAATCGGTCCCATAGTTCTGGAAAGAGTCATGTCACTGAGAATTGTTGGCTTTTTTTCATCAGCATTTAAAATACCGTCCGTTTTATATCAGGTTCCGGCAGTGATTGCCACAGCATTTTACCCGCGCCTTTTTTTGTATGGAAATAACAGGGATGAGATGAACCACCGGAAACTTTCAGGGATCGAATTAAAAATGATGTCATTTGTCGGTATGGCAATATCAATGCCATTTATTATAGACCCTGCCTTCTGGATTATCACTCTGCTTGGCGATGAATGGAGAGAGGCAAGCCTCGCCCTTGCCATTACTTCCTATATGGTTGTCCTGCAATCTATCAATTATCCGCTGGCGGACTATCTGACGACAAAAGGTCATCAGTATAAAAGAATGATGGTTATGGCATGCGGACTGGCTGTAGCGATCTTTGCTTATATTCTATTAGGCAAGTATTATGGGCTGACCGGTGCATCACTTGCGCCTGTTTGTGTTGAGCTAACTTTGCTTTTCGGATTCTGTCTTCAGATTAAAAACAGCCTGCTGTTTCTTTTTCACTGTATAAAGTATAACGTTCTTGCATTTATTATCTGTCGATTGCTTGTTGCATTTATACCCGATCACTATTTGTTTTTTGCGATGTTTCTGATCACCGGGTTATATGTAGCTATAGTATTCTGTTTTGATAAAGGACTTCGACATCAACTGATCATTCTGATTCAATCAAAAATATTGAAAAAGGAAATCTGATCGCACTGGTGAAAGCCCTCCCAGCTAGATTGGCTTTGTTCCTCTCCTTCTCATGTAATGCCCATGTTACGATCCAATAAATAAAATGGAACTTAACAGCTGAATTAAAAGCCCTTTTTGCAGAGGGATCTTTACGAAGAGGATGAAGGAGAGTGCACAAGGACTCACTCATTGCTGCGATACAGCAGCCGGATATCAAAAGTCACATCAGACATCTTCGCCCCATTTTGAGGAAGTTTCGCTACCTGGAGAACAGACTGTATTCTGTGGATGTGTCTGTTGATGAGACTTTTCAGCAGACCTTTATGTCTGTCTATTGTGAGCTTGTTATCTGGTTCAGACGATTTCTTCATGATGAAAGTAGCCGCCGTGTCAACATGCTTTTCGACCGTATATATCCTGATTCCGGACTGCCTGAAGTAAAAAAGATTGAATTCGTTTTGTGGCAGTTGAGACGGTGATGAATCAGCATTGAGAGGGTGCTTATATGTCTCGAAGAAGGCTTAAATCAGTGATCGTGGTTGTGGTGTTGCTCATCCTTGCAACCGCCATCTCTGTTACTATCGCTTTACAATTCAATGAGCAAGGTTCGAAACAGAATTCAGTTGATCATCGATTAAATTTGCAGAATAACCCGTCTCTGATTCGGGCGAAAGCTTACCACGTGAGAGGGGATGGCAAGACAGATGATACAGAAGAAATTCGAAAAGCGATTGATGCCGCGGCGGCTATTCAGGGGACCGTCTACTTTGGCAAAGGTGTTTATATCGTTTCAAGCCCGATTGCGATTCCTGAATCCGTTTCTATTGTTGGTGCGGGAAAGACACAGACTACGTTTAAATCTATAAATAAGCAAATAGACAATGTTTTTTCATTACGTGGGAATCAGACGATTCAGGATATCGGATTTGATTCTAAAATTGGAATCTGGCCGATGGGCGACGATATCACTGTTAATAGCTGTAAATTTAAGAGCTCTGTTCAGGGGATACAGAATGCTTCAACAATTCACAATCTGACAGTCATGAATTCGATATTTGAAAACTGTGGATATGGCATTCTCTCAAATCAGCAGCCCAGCTATGATGTTAAAATCATCAACTGCCAGTTCCGTCATAATAGTGGTGATGATATTGAAATCAATGCACCCAGTGAGCGGTGGCTGATTGAGAACTGCGTCTTCAGAGACAACACCAGTAAGACGAAGAATGCCGGTTTCGCTGTTGGTGCAGCGATTCGGGCAAAGCAGATTGTCGTTAAAGGATGCACGTTTGAAAAGATAGCCGGACAGGGGGTTCATGCAGAAGATCATGCGGACGTGGTGATCATTAACAGTACATTCCGCAACAATGGTTATATTGATTATCCGGGAAGCCCCGAGGCAGATATCGCTGTTCTGTCTCAGGCAAAAGTAATAGTAGAACACTGTGTGTTTCTTAAATCTGATGAAGAGTACAGCAATTTGGCGATCTATAACACGGATTTACCTGTTGGGGGAACGTTAACGGTTCGTTCCTCAATCTTCCATAATAAAAAGGTGAACCAGCCATTTGAGTCTGAAGGCAACAAATTCCTGAACTGAGTAATAGGCTGTAATTATTGTGTAACATATCTCTTGCTAAAATGATAATTAATAAGAGCTGGAAGAATATGTAAGATTTACTGGGGATAGGAGGAATTCTGATGAGCGCAATTGCAGGCATCATTCACATGAATAATCAGCCTGTTTCTTTTGGGCAGGGAAGACGGATGATGTCCGCTTTGCAGAAGTACCCGGCCGACGATGTTCAGACCTGGGAACATCATGGGGCTTTCCTTGGTTGTCACGCCCAATGGGTTACCCCGGAATCTGTCCACGAATGTCTGCCTTTTTACTATAAGGGTGCAGGGCTTGCCATTACTGCCGATGCGATTTTGGACAACCGGGATGAACTTTTTGATGCTTTGAACATCTCCGGTGATGTGCGGCAGCAGATGGGTGACGGTCAATTAATCCTGCTTGCTTATGAGAAATGGCGGGAGGATATGCCGAAGTATCTGCTTGGTGACTTTGCGTTTATAATCTGGGACGAACGCAGGCAAATCATTTTCGGAGCCCGAGACTTTACAGGCAGTCGGACGCTTTATTATTTCAGAAATCAGAACACGTTCTCTTTTTGTACAGTGATCGGTCCGTTGTTCACCCTTCCCGGTGTTGAACGGAAACTGAATGACACGTGGCTGGCGGAGTATCTGGCCATTGAATATATGTTTGACAGTGTTGATACAAATTCATCCCTTTACAGGGGGATCAGGCAAATCCCACCCGCTCATTCTCTTCTGATTCATGACGGAAAAGAAGAATTAAATAGATTCTGTGACTTTCATGATGTCAAACCGCTGATTCTGAAATCAGATGCAGAGTATGAAGAAGCCTTTCGGGATGTTTTCAGTAAGGCCGTGAATACGCGCCTGCGCACGTTCAGAAATATTGGTTCCTATCTGAGCGGGGGGCTCGATTCTGGTACGGTTGTCAGTTTTGCTGCCAAAGCTCTTTCAAGGAAAAATCAGAATATGGATACGTTCAGTTGCGTTCCTGAACCTGACTTTAACGACTGGACACCGGATCGGATGCTTCCGGATGAATCAACGCAATTCAGAACTATATTTCAGAAGTATCCGAATGTTAAAGGACACATTCTGAATTTCAAAGGCGAAAACCCGTTAACCGAACTCGACTCCGGTTTTGACATCATGGAGATGCCCTATAAATTCTTTGAAAATTCATTTTGGGTGAATGGTATTTATCGTGAAGCGGCACGTCAGCATGTCGGAGTCCTGCTTTCCGGTGAGCAAGGAAATTATACGATCTCCTGGGGGCCCGCTTATGACTTCTATGCTGATCTTATGAGACGGTTTCACTGGATCAGCCTGTATCGGGAGATTAGTGTTTACAGCCGTCATGTGAAAATCGGCAGAACACGGTTGATTGAACAGCTTCCGAGAAATGCATGGCCACGGATGGGTTCGCTGTTATCAAGAGAGAAAGGACACTCTGTCCCGCAACTGATCAGTGATCACCTTGCGAGACGAACCGGAGTCTTCGAAAAGATGGACGAATATGGCTATAACGCCGATACACTTGCCTCCTATGATGCCTGTGCCTACCGCCTGCATCGAATTAATCATACGTACTGGTGGAATACAATCGGGACACATCATGCCAAGCAGTCTCTGTATTACGGAATAAAAGACCGCAATCCGGCTACTGATCTACGTGTAATAAGGTTTTGCCTGTCCGTACCCATAGAACAATATGTCTGTGACGGAATGGATCGTGCCTTAATCCGTCGATCAACAGAGGGTATTTTGCCGGATCGCATCCGAATGAACCAATATAAATATGGCGTTCAGGGCGCTGATTTCATTCATCGAATCGCGCCGGAGTGGGATCAGCTCCAGGATGAACTTTGTCGGTTCAGACAGGACGCACTGACGGGCGAACTCTTTCATCTTAAAACACTGGATAGAGGAATGGAGAAAGTCAGATCGGGACCACAGCCACAGCTCGTGGATGACTGGGATTTTAAATTGCTCATGCGCGCGTATACCGTACAGAAATTTTTATCAAAAAACTTCAGCCATCAATTAACCTGATGACGGTCTTTGAAAGGGGGTGAAACATGTGAACCAGAAACTGGAATGGAAGAAACCGGAAGTGAAAGTGCTGAATGTTAGCCAGACAATGGCCGCTCCAGGACCAGCCGAACGAGACGCAGTGGAATCAGGAAATCATGGCCGTGGTGGATTTGACAGCTGAACCTTCTTCTATATACAGATAAGAGTAATATTAAAACATAGCGTGCTTCATCAGCTGGATCATCTCTGGACTGATGATCAATATGCCTTTATACATAGAGAATGGGTATAAAGGCTCTTTCTTTGAAAATACGTCATTCGATCGGGGAGTGACTTGGGATAAATGGGAAATTACGATCAAAGATTTCAGGAGAACGGTTACCGGGCTTTCGGGCTGGGTATAAAAAGCGACTTCCCGCTTCCTGAATTTATGAAAACAAACAGCCCTCTGCCACATCCGGATGTAACGATTGTTTGCGGTGATTTGTCCGGCTTATGGGTGAAACTGTCCCGTCAGGGTCGCTATTATGCGGCATATGACCGATTTGTCCTTTTTCACATTCGGGAGGTTGGTCTTTTTAAAGTTGAGAAGGGATGCAGCATTGTTGTTTCACCTGCCCCACACGCGGATCCGGGTGCTGTCCGGCTTTATCTTATGGGTTCCTGTCTCGGAATCATTCTGATGCAGCGTCACATATTTCCGCTGCACGGCAGTGCATTAAATATTGATGGACAGGTCTGGGCGATTACAGGTGAGTCCGGTGCGGGTAAGTCAACTCTGACTGCGGAACTGATCCGGTCAGGTTACCGGATGCTCACTGATGATGTCATTGCCGTGAGTTTCAACGAACAGGGGACTCCACTGATTACCCCTTCGTTCCCGCAGCAGAAACTGTGGAAAGAAACCCTCAGGCATTTCGGAGAGATGAATCGGCCCTATGATCCGCTGTATAAGCGTGTCTCGAAATTTTCTGTACCGGTAACTGAAGGTTATGACAGGGAGACGCATCCTCTGACCGGTATTTTTGAACTCGTTAAGTCGGGAAAAAATGAACCGCAACTGTACCCGGTATCGAAAATAGAAGAATGGCAGTTGCTGTTCAAGCATACGTACCGGGGTTTCTTTATACCGGATATGAAGTTGTCTGAATGGCATTTCAGGGTCGTCACGCGTCTGGCAGGCCAGCTTAATCTGTACCGGCTGGAACGCCCTTCCGGAGGCGTGTTCACCGCTCAGCGTCTGGCTGAAATGATGCTGAACCAAATCCATGACAAGATAACAATGAGGAGATGAAAGGGTATGAGTGAATCATCCATTTTTTTAACAGATGTCATTGCACAGGACCAAGGAATTGTGGCAAGTGATATGGCGGGTGAGAAAGTCATGCTGAGCGTTGAGAGAGGAAAATACTATAATCTCGGCAAAACCGGTGGAGTCATCTGGGATCTGATCCAGTCACCGGTTTCAGTTGCCGGTGTGATTGAGTTGTTGACTGACCGCTATTCAGTCGACAGGGAAACCTGCGAACAGGATGTTCTTCCTTTTCTTGAAAAACTGCGGGCAGATGGTTTGATCATAGTAAAAGCCAGGTAACGGGGGGGAGGAAGATGCATCTGTTCAAAAAGCTGCGACATTTCCTGGAGAGCCCCGCAGAAATGAAGCGTCTGTATCTGGAAGCCTATCTCAATCTGGCCTGGGCACGTCTTCTGATCCTGCTCCCGTTTTCCAGACTTGCTCCGGGACTTGGGAAGCGGATGGAAGAGACGCCGTTTGTTGATTATCCTGAGGAGCAGAAGAAATTGAAGCAAATTGCACGGGCCATCCGGGTTATGAGTGGTCATACATTCTGGAAAAGCCTGTGTCTTGTTCGGGCCATCGCTGCGATGAAGATGCTTCAGCGCAGAAAGATTTCCTGTACGCTTTATCTTGGTGTGGCAAAAGATGAGAATGGGAAAATGATTGCGCATGCCATGCTTCGTAGTGGAACTCGCTATGTGACAGGCTGGGGTGTCAATATAAAATTTACCATTGTCGGGAAGTTCGCCACAGGCAGAATAACACAGTAGTCTTCTATTCTGTCTAAGCAATAAATATTATCTTATTTTTTTCCGGAATTTGATTATATATGGAATGGATTTCATGAAGCCTGACAATCGATGACAAAATAAGAATATATATTGTACAGCGCGAGGTAACTTACTTTTGTTTTTACCTATTGTTGCCGACATAATAACGGGATCAGGAAATATAGTCATACGTAAATAATTCCATTTTTGTTGCCATGTTTCATAATCTCCACATTGTTTTATCTTCTTTACCATCATGCGAAATGTTCGTTTTGAATCCTCGCTTAACAAGAGGTCCATTTTATTCCACCAAAGTTCGGAATCCGTCGGAAGCGGGAGCGGTACGAGACGCTCCAGTTCGGGGAAAACATGATAGACAATCATCAGCGTATGGGCAATTCGTTTGTACGTCTTTTGCTGTTCAGCGAATGCGAACAGTTCCTGATAATTAAGCGTGGGTTGAAACACTTCAATCAGCCGGATGATGTCAATAAAATATTTCCAGTTATCAAGATCATGGTTCCAGCCATGGAGACAGATCAGGTAAAATGTATGGAAATTGGAAAGCTCCCTGATGTAACGTTCGCCCGGAAGTGAAGATGATCCCTCCCAGATCGTATTCATATCCAGTGAAGAGGTGCCTTTTCTCAGAAAATGCCAGTGAACTTCCACATTAACATGTGTACTGAGCTGCGGCATTTTTTTTTGCAGAACGATGTGAAAGTGTTCCGGTGCATAGGGGACGAGTGAGGTGAATCCCAGTTTTTGCAGTATATTTGTCGCCTGGGCTATCTGATGAGGCTTCACAAGAATATCGATGTCCGTTGTCCCTCTGGCAGACAGAGAACCAAAGTACTTTTCCGCAAAAATCGTACCTTTGAACGGGATGACTTCAATCTTTTCCTCTGTAAAACATTGAAGCAGATGATCCAGTTCACCTTTGATCATCAAACTGCGTATCAGATTTCTGTCGGCGTCCGCTTTCAGCGCTTCACTGAAAAAAAGAGGGACTTCTTTCAACCGGTTCTGGCGCCTCAGCAAATAGTAGAGCTGGGAGGAAACCTGGAAGAACCGGCGCTGACTGATCATCTGGCGGTATTCGTCTTCTTCCGCCGGTAAGGGTAGTGATGGATCGATCAGGGCATGTAATAGTTTCAGCATAGTCCGTTCTCCTCATGAAAAAAGTATTCGTTTCCACAATGAGTAAATTCTGTCTGTATCGTATCGCATCGGGCATTACACTGAGGTTGCAGGCGAATCGCCAGGCTTCATCTCCGTTACTTTTTCTGTTCCGCTGCGCGTCTCGAAGCCTTCCTTATACAACCTGCGATACAGCCCGGCCTGACGGATCAGAGCCTGATGTGTCCCTTCCTGAACAATTCTGCCATGGTCCATGACTACAATATGATCAGCATTGCGGATCGTCGTCAGCCGGTGAGCGATAATCAGGGTTGTCCGTCCGGCCATCAGGTGATCCAGTGCATCTTTTACTTTTTCTTCCGTTTCGCTGTCAAGTGCTGAGGTAGCTTCATCAAGGAGCAGGATCGGGGCATCTTTCAGGAGTGCTCTGGCAATGGCGAGGCGCTGCTTCTGTCCGCCTGAGAGAATCAGTCCGTGTTCGCCAATCTGCGTCTCATAACGCGCCGGAAGTGAACTGATGAAATCATCGATAGCTGCTACCCGGGTTGCTTTTTCGACTTCTTCAGAAGACCTTTTCCTTCCAAGCAGCAGATTCTCTCTGATTGTTCCGTTAAACAGTGTGGGCTCCTGGGGGACATGAGCCATCCTCTGTCTCAGATGAAACAGACCGATGTCACTGACTGCCTCCCCGTTGATACAGATTTTCCCTCCCTGCGGCTGATAAAATCCAAGAAGCAGGGAAAAAAGGGTGGTCTTACCGGCACCGCTGAATCCGACGATCGCCGTCTTTTTCCCAGGTTGGACGGTCAGGGTGAACTGATTCAGTACCGGCTGACCGGGTTTATAGGAGAAGGAAACATGATCAAACTGGATCGCCTGCGGAGCAGACGGAAGGGGTCTGATGCCTTCCGGCGGGAGTTTCGGAGCCTCCAGCGGGAGATTCAGGATGGCCTGCACGCGTTCCACAGCACCGGCCGCTCGCTGAAAGGCTGCCCAGTTTCCCGCTGCTCCGGTTAAGGGAAAGACGAGGTAACTAACCAGAGTTGTAAAAGTCATCAGGGCGCCGACTGACATCTGATTTTGGGAGATAAAATAAGCGCCGAGACACAGACAGGCAAAAAAGGTCAGACGACTGGCTATTTCTCCTCCGGCGTAATAAAGCCCCTGAATTTTTGCGTTTTTCAATTCAAGAGAAAACAGTTTCTGATTTTCTGCAGTATATCGGTTAAAAAGAGAACGCTGGAGCAGGAAAGAACGGATCACCTGATAACCATGCAGCGCTTCGCTGACTGTCTGTGAGTTGTCGCCTGACAAATTATTAATCTTCCTGCTGTTCCGCCGCATCATGAATCCGAACACGGAGCTTCCGGCAATGGCTACGGGGGCGATACAGCAGCTCACGAGTGCCAGTACTGAATTAATCTGGAAGAGATAAATGAACACGCAGCAGTAGATCAGCGGATAGCGAAGCAGATTAAGCAGGCGGGTGCCAAGTATCTGTTCAATCTGTTTCATGTCATGATCGAATCGGGAAAGGAGATCTCCGGAACGCATTTTTTTCATCGAATCTGCTCCGAGGAGTAAGGTATGACGGAATAGATTCAGTTTCAGATCACGTTTTACACTGTAAACAGCTGATGCCTGGAGGAAGGTTTCGAGAAAACGGATGGAAACAGCGCTGATGATGACCGCGAGACCGGTCAGAGTCAGCTGAAACAGGCGGGCCATATGACCGTGTATCGCGGCATCGGTAATTTGCCCGAAAACAGTCGCAAAGGCGAGCGCCAGGATCAGATCAAGGATCATGGTGATGGTTAGTCCCAAATAGGCCAGCCAGTGTTTCTTCAGTGACGGACCGATCAGAATGAACGTTTTTCTGAAATTTTGAATGCCCAGCCATTTCTTCACGCAGCTCACCTCCGCTTCAGCGCGTTCATTGAAAAAAAGATCAATGGTTGCTGATAAGGCGAATCAGTATGCATGAATCGTACAGGGTTCGTCATTACAACTTCGTTACATCGGAGGGTGGGAAGGAGAAAAAAACGCTTTGAGGCGGATCCTGCAACCAGCGCTTTGAATGATTCATTTCAGGCACCGTCCAGATGCGACAGCACATCCCGAACATAACCTTCGTAGGGTTCAAAACGTTTTCCGGCTTCGAGAACTTCTCTGACAAGCTGCTTTTCATCGTGCCTGATCAGGTCACGCACCAGTCCGGCCATAATTTCGGAAAGCGTTTGTTCAAGTTGACTGACGTAAGTGCTGAGCCACTCACTTTTCAGATACAGGAGTGATTCATTTTTATAATGGATGGCCAGAGTGATGAATTGTCCCGCTTTTCTTTCTGCGGACTGATCCGATTGATGAAGACGTGTCGATTTATGAACAAATTCAAGCAGATCACAGGATATCTGAGCGTTGAGCATGACAGCTTCCCGTGTGGTCATCAATATATGGCGCGCCGAGGGATCAGGATGATCCCGGAATATTTTATTCAGATGGGCAATCCAGACACGCAGGTAGTTTCTCGCCCGGGTTTCCGAAAACTCCGGCATCAGCCACCGGATGATCTGCCGGCGCGAAGCCGTGCCTCCGTGCATGGCGAGAACCAGAAGCAGTTCATCAGCATGACGCTGGTGCCATTTACCGGTGACTGATGTTCCATTCCACGTGACAGAGAAGGGTCCGCTCATCACCCGAATATCCAAATGGTGCGTATATTGGTCCTCAACCTGCTTCAGACTTTCCTGAATCATATGGCGCAGGTCCATCAGCAGTTCTTCATGCTCGGGTGACTGCGTTTTTGAGGGAGATGATTCAGTCTCCCGGATAAACTGCTGAATCATACTTGCTGCGACTTCAGGATTATCCAGAACGATGTGGCGTGCGGCACCGGGAACGATGTAGAGCCTGCTGCCGGCAATCAGCATGGAGAAGGCGATCTGCATCTTGATTTGCAGATCATATTCATATTCTCCGACGAGTAGAAGAGTCGGTAAATGAAGGGATTTTAATTCGTTCAGGAAAAAGTAGTTACGGCTTTCGTTCATCTGTCTGCAAAGATTCATGCAGTCAAGGAACGTCTGGGTGGTGATACGATTAAAGGTGTTTCTGATGTATCTGAATTTGGATGGGGTCACCGGGTACGTGGACATAAGGATGATTTTGCTGGCAAGAAGCCTGCGATCGGTGTGGATCAGCTGCGAAAACAGCTGATACCAGGGATCAAAAGTTCCTCTGGGCATAAACCACGGTGTTGAAATAAGAGACAAAGACTGAACCTTTAAACGGCAGGCGTTTGCAACCAGAATGGCAAGGAGTCCGCCAAAATCATCACCGATGATATGTATTTTTTCCAGGCCAAGAGAATGAATGACGGTAACCGCTTCATCCACCAGCCTGTTACATGTGACACGGTGCACCTGACTGTCCGTCGTTCTGCCATGACCAAAAAAATCGTAGGTGACGATATTGAACCGATTTTTCCAATATGTGATGAGAGGGTCCCACATCTGGCAGTTTTCCGCTAATTCATGAATCAGGAACAGAGTGGGCAATTGATTACTGACAAAGTGAACCTCTGCGTGCAGGGTATAATCATCGAACGGGATGGCTGTCATCACTCATCGCCCCTTTTCTCCTAGGTCTAAGGACCTATAATTCTATTGTATCACGTCATCAGACCTGTTACTATAGAGGGAAATGATATTTACTAAGATTGTTGCATTGCGTTTACAAAATGTTCAGATTTTGATCAGACAGTTTCTTTATTATGAGTTAAAGAACTGAAATGAGCGTGATGACCGATGACCATGTTGAAAATAGACGATTACAAACTGCATTTCGAATATCACTTTACTGATCCACATCTGCCGACACTCCTCCTGATTCACGAGCTGTGTCTTGACGGGTCGATGTGGGACGGGCTGATCAGTCACTGGGGATCTGCCTTCAACGTGGTCACCTACGATATGTTCGGGCACGGTCGGACGACAGACAGTGAAAAAAAGGTAACCTCTTTCCGGCTGCTGAAAGAATTGTCCGTTCTGATTCATACCCTTCATTTAAAACACATTCATCTCGTCGGAGCGCATGCGGGCGGTCTGCTGGCTATTCTGGCTGCACGTACTTTTCCCGAGTCGATCGTTTCACTTTCCCTCCTCTCCGTGCCCTATTTTTACCCGAAAGACATTTTAACCCGTTCTTATCAGGAAATGACACGAATATACAGGGCAGACAGAGCGCTTTTATCCCAAATATGGGTGGCAACTTCTGTATTTCCGGTGACCCGGAACAAGACAAATTACATCGTCCGGGCTTTCAGACGTCTGAAGGGACAGACTTTTCTCGATCTTCTGGGTCTGTGTCATGCCATCATCCGTTCACGGGCCTTTGCTTTGATGGATGAGCTCAAGAGCTTAAATGTACCGGTTCTGATTCTGATCTGTGAGAAAAATTTACTGATACCGAAAGAGCTGCACATGGTTTTTTCTACTTTTGTTCCGGACAGCAGTGTATTTGTCGTACCGGAAACTTCGTGGCTGATGGCACTTGACCGACCCGAGAGAGTGGCGGATCTCATCAGGTCTTTTATTACCCAAAAGCAGGTGGCACTCCCCAAGCCGTTATTGATCAATCATAATGAAGCTTTTATGGAAATGCGTGAAACTCTGCAGGCTGCTCTTTCTGAAAGTATGAATAAGAGACAGCATGTTCTGAAAATCCGGTCAATGGAGGGCCATTTCCGTGTGATGTGGAATCAGCAGGAAGTGGCGGGTGAGTGGAGCAGACGGCATGCGATGGAACTGATCATCTATCTTGCAGTTCACCATGGTGTGGCAGCAAGGGATCAGATTATTGATGCCTTACTGCCGGATCTCCCGGTGGACATTGCCCGGCAGCATCTGCGTGTCCGGCTGTCTCATCTTCGAAAGATTTTCCATAACCATTCGGATCCGGCTGTACATCATCTGCTAGTCACGACACGAAGTGCAGTAAGGATAAATGGCCTGGTCACCTGTGATGTCCTGGATTTTTTTAATTTTTTGAAACGATTACAGAACGAAGAGGCAGCTCTTGCGGTTCGTACCGGCTGGTTTTTTCATGTTGCGGAACTCTATCATCCCGGCTGCCTGGACTATATCGGCAGCCAGTGGCTTGAAAAGAGGATATCCAGGGCTAGACCGACATTAGCCGGGATCATGTCTTTGCTGGTTCACCAGATTCTGCATCACGGGGATAAGCTGCTTGCCATGAAAGTTCTGAAGGCGGGTAAGCCTTTTGAATCTGTTAAACAGGGTGCTGCAAAGAAAAAATAGGTGAATGAAACAGGCAAGATCTGACTCTGGCGTATTGATCGAGGCCATTTACCGGCGCTTGTCAGCCGCACCAGACGATGACCCGGTAAGGTACTGTCCGGGCGGGAATGCTTTTAGTTGCAGGGCCGTATATTACGATCAGATCATGGTTTCCGGGGTACCCGGTGAAGTCCAGTCCGTTTGTCAGACGAATCAGGGTCTGGGGGAAAGAGTGAGTTGCAGCAGTCCATCCCGGCTGATCAACTGCTCATTGAAGAAATCGACTTTTACCTGCTGATCGGGCTCTTCTCTCACGATAACGAGCGCCCGGTATTGCGGCGGATAGATCAGCGGAACCGGTGCATTTCCGTCGTAATATCCGGTCAACGTGTCACCATTTGCGAGACCGGCACCGTTAACGACATACGTATCGGGCGAAACCACAAAATGAACGACGTTTTCCTGCTGCTGAACAATGATAATCTTATAGCACCCCTGTGTTTCTTCGTTCTGACCTATTGGGAAATCCATGACAGCGGTGACCACTCCGCGGAATGCCAGCCATTGAACCGTATTCATATCGATCCCTCGCGTCTTTGTGATGGGGCGATGACTTATTCCTACTTTATGTCATTCGGCCGGATTGATGACGCATTTGTTTACAGGGATCGATGCGTTCATTTTTCAGGTTGATTGTCGTTTAACCAGCACCGGGGCAAAAAGGATATGCTGTTTCTGCAAGGCAGGACGGCTGATCTGGGAAACAATTAATTCCATCGTCCTGCGGCACATGTCTTCCAGCGGTTGGTCGATTGAGGTTAATTCCGGCGAAACAATCTCCGACATAATGGTGTTATCGAATCCAATAATCGCAACGTCTTCAGGGATCCGAAGCCCCTTTGATTTTGCTTCCAAAATCGCGCCGATAGCCAGGACATCATTATAGCCAAAAATTGCCGAAGGAGGAGGCTGCAGTTGAGACAGCTTTGCAAAAGCTTTACGGCCTTCACTGATTGATGACTTCGCACAGATGACGTAATCAGCCGAAAAATCCAGATCGTGTTTTCTAAGTGTATCTGTATATCCTCTTAATCTTTCTTTGCTCTGGTTTCCTTCTTCAAGGATCAGGGCAATATGCCGGTGCCCCAGTCCGGCTAAATACTTTATAGCGATACGTGACCCTGAATAATCGTCAACAGAGACAGAATTGACATTTAACCCATAAACATCATTGGATGAAACGAATACCAGTGGTTTGGATGAAGGAATAATCGAATGGAGAGCGGGTTCATCCAGATTAGTCGAACTAATGACCAGTCCATCTATACCTTTTTGAAGCAGTGACTGGATATCGTTTATCGCTTTCTGTTTTGAATAATCTGTA
The DNA here is from genome assembly GCF_040529185.1 of Sporolactobacillus sp. Y61. Taxonomy (NCBI): domain Bacteria; kingdom Bacillati; phylum Bacillota; class Bacilli; order Caryophanales; family Sporolactobacillaceae; genus Sporolactobacillus; species Sporolactobacillus sp. Y61. The sequence continues at coordinate 1,387,084 of NZ_CP159510.1, forward strand.
TTGCAGACGGTTAAGTCGTATCCGCAGTCACGCGCAGATGCCAGCATCTCTTTTGCCATTGCCGCAAAAAAAGGGTTCGTAATATCAGGGATAAGCAAACCGATCGTATTTGTCTGTCTTTTTGACAGACCGGAGGCATTTTTATTGGGTAAATAACCCGTTTCCCTTATGATCTGATGGATCTTTTGTTGCGTCTTTTGACTGATTTTACCGGTCCTGTTGATCACTTTAGAAACCGTAGCGGTCGATACACCGGCTTGCCGGGCAATATCATAAATAGTTATTTTTCTGTCCATCGTGGTTGTCCTCCTGCCCTGATTGGAAAATGCATGCTCATGGTAAAAACGGGACATTTTCTCCAGTGAATGAAGAATACGCCGGGGTTGCCTGGTCATGCCTTTCCGCACATTTCACCGAATATCAATAAAGTGAAACTTCAATCAGTGGGGGATTTTCTTCATCCCCCACTAAGACTGCTCGTTGAACTCATCGAGCTGCTGCGGGCAAGTTATCCCTGCCCGGAAGAATGTTTGTTTACAGGATAAAGTTAACCGATTACCTCCAACCATCTGAATTTTATAAAACGACAGTCAGGATGTCAAGCATTTTTTTCGGAAATCAGGCGCATTTTCAGGGGGAAAATATAGTAAATCGGGGGACCTGATTTTGAATATTTCCAATGGATGGCATGCTGCAAACGCTAACCCGAATGTTGACATTCTGCAAAACTAGTGAAACAATCAAGTATGAAGGGAACAAAGAACCTGTTCGTGGTATTTCTTTTACGCCGGATTCTTTGATAAAAAAATCACATATTCATTCTGATGCATTCTGATATCTGGAGGGAGAAAGATCGATTGAATGACTGAATTACGCCTCATAGGGAAACCGGTTACCTCTTCAACTGACAGAGCTTAACCTGGTAATATAAGAAAGGATGTCTATTTGTCATGTATAATCAGTCCAGTGCAGAACCTGTCAAGTCGCACAGAAAGAACAGTGCAGCGATCAAAAATTTGAAGCGAATTGCTGCCCTGTCTACATTTGGCGGGTTGCTTTTCGGAATCGATACGGGTGTTATAAATGGCGCCCTGGTCTTTATGAAATTACCTGAAGAATTAAATTTAAACTCAACCAATGAAGGGTTAGTGACGAGCAGCATCACACTGGGAGCAGCTCTGGGGGCTGTTACCGCAGGCTATCTGTCTGATCGATTTGGACGACGCCGGGTTCTGTTTTACCTTTCATTTGTGTTTCTTGCTTTTACCGCCGCCTGTTCCATCGCACCGAACGCCTGGGCGATGATCATTTTTCGCTTTTTGCTTGGCTTGGCAGTTGGCGGTGCATCAGTTGTCGTACCCACTTACTTGTCGGAATTGTCCACGCCCTCCATCCGGGGACGTTTGGTCTCGCAGAATGAACTGATGATTACGGGCGGGCAGTTGCTGGCTTTTACTGTTAATGCCATTCTCGGGACATCTTTTGCTTCTTATACCGGTATCTGGCGCTGGATGATTGCCTTTGGGATGATCCCTTCACTCTGCCTGCTCGTGGGCATGCTCATTGTCCCTGAATCCCCAAGGTGGATGGTCATGAAGGGCTGTGTTGACAAAGCTTCGGAAACATTAAGCAAGGTACGTGAAACATCGGAAGAAGTGGGCCATGAAATCAGCCAGATCCGGACGACACTCAATCAGGCCGGAAAAACGAAACAGGCCGGATTTCGCGATCTGAGGATCCCCTGGATTCGCCGGCTGGTGTTAATTGGAACCGGAATTGGCATCATGCAGCAAATCATCGGGATTAATATCATGATGTATTATGGGACAACGATACTTATGGAATCCGGTTTTGGTCACTCCGCCGCGCTGATTGCCAATATATTCAATGGCGTTGTTTCGGTTCTGGCAACCTATACAGGTATGAGACTGATGAATCGCGTTAACCGAAGAAAGATGCTGCTGACGGGTATCACCGGAACAGGTATCTCCCTTGTTGCCATTGCATGGATTTCCCACGCGCTCGTTCAATCCCCGCTTCTGCCTTATCTGGTCATTTTGACAACGATGATTTTCTTAGGATTTTTTCAGGGGTGCATTTCACCAACTACCTGGCTGCTTATGTCAGAAATTTTCCCTCAGAAACTTCGCGGGCTGGGTATGGGCGTTGCAACCTTCTTCCTTTGGATAAGTAATTTTCTGGTGGGGGCCTTTTTCCCGGTTCTTTTAGCAAATATCGGCCTCTCACAGACATTTATTGTTTTTGTCGCCTGCAACATGGCCTCTTACCTGTTTGCCTGGAAATTTGTCCCGGAAACACGGGGAAAGTCCCTGGAACAGATCCAGGTCAACAGCTCGATGCTGAAGCGATGAGTCTCCTCAGCCGGCGGCGCTGCGCAGGATGGCGAGTCTGAGAACGGAGAACCATACATCTGGTCCGGACGACAGATGAGGTATTTCAATAAGAAAAGAGAAAGCAAGAGCAGGCATGCCCGCAAACCCCATCTGCCACCTGGCCGACTCCCATTTTGAATATAAAATGAATGAAGTGTTTAAACTCAATACATTCGTATCGAGTTTTTTATTCTAAAAATAGTTTAGCCCAAGCACGATCTGTAAAGATTGAGAGGGCTGAAGACACAGATGATGATGTTTAAGAACACGTGATGGATTGTCCGGAATTTGAACTAGCAAAACCGGATGATTCTCGCTGTGGCCGTTCAATCTTCAGCAGCTGCTTTCATGCATGGAGTGCCTGCTGTCTCATGCAAAATTATTTTATTTTTTGGGGGGTATGATCACGACAGATACAAAAGTGAAATTAAGTAAAGATCATATCATGCTTATTATCATAGCAGGGGTGGCCTCTTATCTGGATGCTGCACTGGCCGTCAGCTTAGGCGTTTCTCTTCCTGTCTGGGCAAAGTATCTTAATCTGAACAGTTGGCTCGTTGGCTTATTGAGTACGACACTGACGGTAATGATCGCGGTTGGCGCTTTTATTGGCGGCAAATTATCTGACCAGTTTGGTCGAGTGACGGTTTTTAATATTGATATTTTCTTTGTTGCCGTTGGTTCTGCTGTTATGGTGTTTTCGGATCATTTTACCGGCCTAATGGTGGGTGCTGCGATTACTGGACTTGCTTCTGGCGCTGACTTACCGACATCATTGGCGGTTATTTCGGAACGAACTTCCAGGGAGGCCTATGGTCGGGCCATTTCCTCGACTCAGATTTTCTGGTCGGTTGGTATTATCCTTTCTCAATTCATTGGTTTTCTTACCGCAAATTATGGAATGGGAAGTCCGAAGATTTTATTTGGCTTTATCGGTGTTATTGCTTTCGTGAACTGGAGTGTGCGCGTATTCTCTAAAAATTTGAAAACAATCGAGTCCAATCTTGTTACTTCAGTTAAAGAAGAAGACCATGAAGCAGCTGGTGAAGCCGGGGAGAAAATAAAAATCCGTGATTTATTTAAAAATAACCATTATCTCGTACCCTTAATTTTGTTAACTTTGTTTTACTTGTTTTGGAATCTACCAGCTAATACCTGGGGATCGTTTATTAACTACTTTTTGGTGACGGTTGATCATCAAAGTCAGATGTTCTCAACAATGGTAGCCATGACAGCCAATATTCTGAGTATGATCCTTGTTTTCATTTACCTCAGAATATCTGATTCAAAATATAGATACAAAGCCATGTATGCGGGAATAGCCATTGCATTTCTGTCTTTTGCAGCTGCAGGAACTTTCAGTGGAAATTGGCAGATCTTTACGTTCGCATATATTTGTTATTGCTTAAGCACGGTTCTGTGTGGCGAGCCGATATATAAAGTTTGGTGCCAATCTTTCTATCCAGTGAATGCGAGAGCGACCATGACAGGATTTTCGTACGGTATCGTTCGAGCCTGTACAGCCGTGTTTTCAATAGCAACGCCAACACTGATGGGGTATTCGCCAAGTCTTCTCCTTTGGATCCTGATGGGATGTACCGTTATTTTTGGCCTCTGCGCGATAAGCATTGTCCAGCTCATCAGACGGTTAAATATCAGTGATCCGGCAATCAATAAGGGGGAAGTTAACGTGTTAATCAAACATTATCATCAAACAGGCGCCTGACTTCTTCAGACATCAACGCAAATAGAATTCCGGAATCGCTGAATCATGGCGAATTCCGGATTTTTTAATTTTCAGCTTCATTTCAGGTGATCATATTCTGGCAGACGCTGACGGGCCTATTCAGCTGAAACTTTATCAATGGTAGCGCTGGTAGCGCCGCCCGTGCGCTGATTCCTCTCACGATTAAAGTCAGCTGGCGGCACGTCATGAATGCTTATTCAACATGTCCATTTTTAATGAGTTCTGTAACTCTTCCGGCATGCGACTGGTGGTTCATCTGTTCGCGTGCATCGGGCGGGGATGAAAATACTTCCAGGGATCCACTTCCATGATCATGATGCCGGAGAGGATGATCGCTGCCCCGATAGTTCCTCTCGCAGGCAGGGCTTCTCCCATGAAGATAAAAGCAAACAGCGCGGCAAAGACAGGTTCAAGCGAAAAGATCAAACTGGCATGGGCAGGGACGGTATATTTCTGGGCAACCGTCTGCAACATGTATCCGGCAGCGCTGCACAGGATGGCGAGTCCGAGAACGGAGAGCCAGGCATCTGGTCCGGACGGCAGGTGAGGTGTTTCAATAAGAAAAGAGAAAGTAAGGGCAAAAATGCCCGCAAACCCCATCTGCCAGACCCCGAGGCAGATTGTATTAACGCGTTTTGTGAAGTGGTCGGTCAGGAGGATATAGCTGGCGTTTGCCAGGGCACCGAGGATGCAGAGCAGGTCGCCGGGCTGGAGGAGAAACTGCCCGTTCCATGTCAGAAAACCGATACCGGTGAGGGAAAGACAGGCCCCTGCCGACACGTTCATCCCGGGTTTTTTCCGGAAAAGGACAAAGTTGAGCAAGGGAACGAAGACCACGGTCAGAGCTACCAGAAAACCGGCTTTAGCTGCCGAGGTGGATTTCAGGCCGTATAGAATGCCGGTGAAGACAAGGCAAAGGTTTATGGCGAGGATCATGCTGCAGAACAGGGTGTGCCTGTCTGTGTGCCGGAGTTCGCGGCAAAAGAGCGCTGCCGTGACCAGAAAAGCAATAAGAAATCTCAATGCGATCAGGTTAAAGACATCCAGTGTCTCCAGCCCGGATTTCATGAAAAGGTAGGATGAACCCCACATCGCCGTGGCAAGAACGAGTAACAGATCAGCTCTTCTCTGACTCACCTTCACTTGCTCCTTTCTGTTTACAGGATCAGTATAATCCGGTTATTGTCATAAATAAAATGAATGTTTATAATGATGAAAATGAAATGAATTTATGGAAACGTGGTGTGCAGCATGAGCCTGATCAAATACCAGATTCTTGTAAAAGTCGTTGCATGCGGCAGTTTTACGAAAGCCGCCGGGCAGCTCGGTCTGACGCAGCCGGCCGTCAGCCATGCGATCAACAGTCTCGAAACGGAGTTCGGCTTCCCGCTGATCAACCGGAACCGTTCAGGCATTCAGCTGACGCGGGAGGGTGAGATCCTGCTGCCTTCACTCCGCAGGATTCTTCAGGAAGACAGAAATATCCATCAGCAGGCATCTGAGATTCACGGTACGACGAGGGGGACGCTGCATGTCGGCATTTTTACCAGCGTCACCAGGCATCTTCTGCCCCGGATCATTCAGGTCATGGATAAGGATTATTCGGGCATCCGATTATATCTCCATGAAGGCAATTACATTCAGATCATGGAACAGATCAGCGCCGGAAAACTGGACTGCGGGTTTATTACCTTTTCCGTCTCGAAGGATCTGCGGTGCAAACCCCTGATGCGGGACCGGATTCTCTGCATCGTTTCCCCGCGAAGTGCGCTGTATCATCAGGAAGCTGTTTCCTTCCGGCAGCTGGAGGAGGAACCGTTCATCATGCCGGCTTTTGGCGGTTATCACGAGATCAGACGGATCCTGTCGGAACACGATGTTCATCCGGATATCCGCTTTGAACTGATGGAGGAGAATGCGATTCTGTCGATGGTTGCCCATCATCTCGGGATCAGTATTCTCCCGGAACTGGTTCTGCCGGAAGATATCGCTCCACTCCGGGCGATTCCGCTTGAGTCGGAAAGTTACCGGACGATACAGATTGCGACACGCCTCCATCCCTCACCTGCGGCAGAACGGTTTGTTGAAGTGGCAGAGCGGGTCGTAAAAAAACAAGAGGTAAGTTCAGAGAACCGGTCACATCAGTAATCGGCCTGTTCAGGTGTATTTCAGAGAGGAGTTCAGGATGCTTATGGTATAGTAAATGTATGTTTTTTCACAGAATCATTGCTTTCACTCAGGGAGATGGTCAGAATGATCACACTGCAGGAACTGTTTACCTTACCTGAATTTGATACGATCCATATTGTGGCAGGTGAGCGTGGAATCAGCAGACCGGTCAGCGGTGTCAATGTGATAGAAAGTGCCCATCTGGCTGAATTTTTTAAGAAATATGAGCTACTTATTACAACCGGAATCAATATGCATCAGGATACCGCACAGCTGACTGATCTGGTTGAAACGGCATTTGAGCGCGGGGCGGCGGGGATTATTTTAAACGTCGGTCCCTATATTCCAACGATTCCGGAACAGGTGATTCGCTTTGCAGATCAGAACCATTTCCCTGTGTTTAAGATGCCCTGGGTCTATCGGGTGGCCGATTTCGTCAGGATATCCTTTCAATATCTGGCCGTTGCCGATCAGAAGCAGGCAAAAACAGAAGAACTGTTTTCAGAAATATTGTTTCAACCGGAACATGACAGGGAACGCCTGGCCGGCGATCTTCTGCAGCTGGGGATTAAAAGTCACGCCCATTATGCCGTCATCGTCTGTTCTGTCCGTCCTCCGGCTGCTGTTCCGGCGTGGATGACCTTTTCGTTAGAAGAAGAGCTGCAGAAAAAGTATACGATCCGTCTGTCGATGAATCACGACAATCAGCTGATTTATATGGCTGACCGAAAGGAAAAAGGGGTGACGCGACAGTTTTTCGCAGAGGTGACGCGACATGTGCTGCAAAAGCGACCCAATTCTGGAATTGACCTTTTTATCGGAATCGGAGGTGCCTACAGGGTGGAGCAGCTGTCGAAAAGTTATCGGGAAGCTCTCTCTGTGGTTCAGCTTGTCAGCCGCCGGCCGGAGCTGCCCTTTTTTCAGTATAAAGATGCCGGCGTGTACCGAATCCTTCTGGAGACTTCCGATAAAGCAGTATTTCAGACGTTCCAAAGCGAGATGCTCGGCCCCCTGTATCGCTATGATCATCTGCACCAGACGGATCTGGTCGGCTTCCTGCGCACCTTTCTGGATGAAGACGGAAGGACAACCCCAATCGCCCGGAAAGAATTTATTCACCGAAATACAGTTCTCTATAAAATGAAAAAAATCCAGTCTATCCTAGATATGGATTTAAATAACCCCTATGTCCGGACGAACCTCCTGCTTGCCTTTATGATTGAAGACGTCAGCGACTGATCTGACCCTGACTTTCTCCTTATTTTGACGTCATCTCCCGTTTTCTTACGCACCCTGCCCAGATTTTCCGATAACTCATTCTGACATCCCTTTGTGCAGATGCACAATAATATTTATCTGAATAGGCATTGAATTCAATATATAATGTTTTATTATTAAATTATATTAATTCAGAAAAAAACCGGAGCTGATTGCAGATGAAGACCATAGATAATCAAAAAATTCACAAATTGGATCATCAGTATGTCCTGCATTCCTGGGCGAAGCAGAAGGGGATTCATCCGAAAATCATTAAAAAAAGTCACGGCATTTATTTCTGGGACGAAGGCGGTAAAAAGTACTATGATATGTGTTCCCAGCTCGTATACCTGAATGTTGGGCATCAACATCCGAAGCTGATCGAGGAATTTAAGCATATCGGCGAGATTCCGCTTGCCGCGCCCGGGTTTGCGACAGCATCTAAGGCAGAACTGGCCCGGAAGATTATCGAAGTGGCGCCCCGGAACATGGCCAAAGTCTTTTTTGCAAACGGTGGCGCGGATTCAAATGATCACGCCATTAAGATTGCACGGATGGTGACCGGGCGCTATAAAGTTTTCTCCCGTTACCGGTCTTATCACGGTGCAACTTTTGGTGCGGGGAATCTCTCCGGCGAGGGTCGGCGGTTTCTTGTCGAACCGGGCATTCCCGGATTTATCAAATTTGAAACACCTTATCTGTACCGCGCACCTGTGGATTTTAAAAGTGATGAGGAGGCAACCGCCTTTTATCTTAATCGGCTGAAAAACCAGATGCTCTATGAAGGCCCGGATCAGATTGCGGCTGTGTTCATGGAAACCATTCCCGGCAGTAACGGGGTTCTGATTCCACCGAAGGGATACATGGAAGGCGTCCGGAAGCTGTGTGATCAGTTTGGTATTCTGATGATCTGCGACGAGGTCATGTCCGGTTTCGGCCGAACCGGGAAAATGTTTGCCGTCGATCACTATGATTTTGAACCGGATATGATCACGTTTGCCAAAGGCGTGACCAGTGGGTACAGCCCGCTTGGCGGGGTGATGGTCAGTAAAACCATAGCGGCGTACTTTGACGATCATGTCCTGATGACCGGGCTGACCTACAGCGGGCATACCGTTTCGACGCAGATCGGCTGTGCGACGCTGGATATTTATCAGGATGAGCATCTGATTGAACATGCAGAGGCTATGGGTGAGGTCCTTGCCGGACGGCTTGAAAGGTTAAGAACTTATCAGTCTGTCGGCGATGTCAGGCACATTGGATTATTTGCGACGGTCGAACTGGTGAAAGATAAGAAGACAAAAGAACCGATTATTGCTTACGGTATGGATTACGGAAAGGATAAGGCCGGACTCATGGCAAAATTCATCGGCATGCTGACTGAGAACGGATTCTATACGTATTCGCATGAATCGAGTGTGATGATTGCACCGCCGCTTGTCATTACCGAACAGGAAATAAATGAAGCACTGGATATTTTTGAACGTGTTCTTTCTGAATTTGAGTCGACGGTCCTGTTTGCGGATCAGTCTGTGATTTCAAAATAACAAAGGCGGGGTGGAATACGGATGGAGCATTTTTTTTATAAACTGCCTGTACCTGTCGATTTTGGAGCGGGTAAAAGACATAAGCTGCCGCAGCTTCTGAAGGATATGCATCTGGACCGCGGGCTTCTGATCAGCGCGCCGTCGATGGTCAGAAAAGGGCTGGCGCAGGAGCTGAAAGAAGCATCAGATGGACGGATTGTGGCCATTTTTTCCGATATTCAGCCGAATCCGACGGTGGTCAATACTGAGGCCTGTGCGGAACGGCTGCGTAAAGAGCGGTGCAGTTTTGCGGTCGCGCTTGGCGGCGGAAGTGTGATGGACTGTGCAAAGGCCGCCTGCTTCGCTGCCCGGACGCCCTACCGTATTGCGGATTATCTGAGCGGGAAAAGATCAGTCACTGCCCCGGGCATTCCGCTGATTGCCATGCCGACGACATCCGGAACCGCCAGTGAAGTCACCGGTGCTTCGGTGATCACAGATACGGAGAGGAAAGTCAAGGCACTGATCACAAGTGAATATTTCTATCCGGTGTATGCGCTGATTGATCCGGAGCTGACTTACTCCTGTCCGCCGGCTGTTACGGCGGCAAGCGGGCTGGATGTTCTGGCTCATTCACTGGAAGCCTGGTATGGGAAGCGGCATCAGCCCCTGACCGACCTGGCTGCGCAGCAGGCGGCTTCTCTGGTATTTCAGTTTTTATTACGTGCCTATCATCAGCCGGATGATGCGAAAGCGAGGGAACAGATGAGCCTGGCTTCAGTGACAGCCGGTCTGGCGTTCGGTCTCACATCAACCGCGGCAGCTCACGCCTGCTCTTATCCGCTCACGCAGGATTATGGTCTGCCCCACGGGGAGGCCTGTGCCTTCACTCTTCCCGCATTCTGGAGATTGAACAGCCGTCGCGGTCCGGAATCCGGACGACTGCAGGCGCTCAGCAGACGGCTCGGGTTTAAAGATTCGGATGACCTCGCGGACCGTATTGATCAGATGAAAAAGGAAATGGGTATGCGCACGACTTTAGAGGAGGTGGGGATCCGCAGCGACGAACAGCTGGACAGGCTGGTGGCAAAGAGTTTTGCCCCGAATATGGATAATAATCCGGTCAAAATCACCCGGGAAAGCCTCAAAACTTTATACCAGGATTTATATGAAGATTCACGGACCTCTGTCTGATGCAAAAAGGGGAGGACAAGGACATGCAGAAACAGAAGCTCCTGATTAATCAACGACGCTTAAAAGAAACAATTGAGAGATTTGCAGATTTCGGACGGACGAAGAATCATGGCGTGACGCGCCTGTCTCTTTCCAAAGAAGATATTGGAGCAAGAGATGATCTGATTTCCTGCTGCCGGGAACTCGGGATGACCATAAAAATTGATGACGTGGCCAATATTTACGCGACACTGCCGGGCATTGAAGACAAGCCGCCACTGGTCATGGGATCTCACCTGGACACCGTTATTAAAGGCGGACGTTTTGACGGGGTACTGGGCGTGCTGGCGGCACTTGAAGTTGCGAGAACGCTCCATGATCACCATGTGAAACCGAAGATTCCTTTTACCCTTGTTGATTTTACCAATGAGGAAGGCGCACGCTTTGATCCGGCCATGATGTGCTCCGGCATCCTGTCCGGTATGTTTCAAAAAGAAGACATGCTGCAGATCAGGGATAAGGAAGGCACGACATTCGGTGAGGCATTAAAGGCGAGCGGTTATCAGGGTTCAGCAGAGAACCGGCTGAAAGAAGCTGCGGCTTATCTTGAAATGCATATTGAACAGGGACCGGTCCTGGAAAGCGAATCACTCGAAATCGGAGTGGTCGAAGGCGTTGTAGGTATGGTGAATTATGAAATTGAGGTGACAGGCGAATCAGATCATGCCGGAACCACACCCATGAAGATGAGAAGGGATGCCCTGTTTGCAGCGACAGATCTGATCGGCATCCTGAGAAGCAGGCTCAATACACTTGATCCGAATCTTGTTTACACAATCGGACGAATGAATGTCCTGCCGAATGTCCATACGGTGATTCCGGGAAAAGTGGCGTTCACTCTTGAAGCGAGACACAAGGATCCTGAAGTGATCGGGCAGGTGGTTCACATCATAAAGCACCTGCCGGAAACGGTCGACGGATGTTCCGTCGCAGAGCGAAAACTCTGGGGACGTGATACGGTTGCCTTTGACCCGGACTTATGCGACCGGCTTGAGGCCTCAGCGCAGGGACTTGGCTATTCATATAAGCGGATGTACAGCGGTGCAGGTCACGACGCCCAGTATATCGCAAGTTTCTTGCCTGCTGCGATGCTTTTTGTGCCGAGTGCAGGCGGGAAGAGTCATTGCGAGGAGGAGGAGACGTCTATTGAGGACTGTGCTAAAGGAGTTCAAGTTGCCCTGGATACGGTGCTGGGGATGCTGACGGATCCATAAATCTGCCGATGATCGGTGATAAGAGATTGCATCCTTTCTTCAAATTCATGAAAAAAACAGACAGAACATAATGATGGTGCGCATCGAGCAAATGGCTTCAGGTTGACCTGTGACAGAACCAAATCACAGGGAGTGAAGTACCGATGAAAACCCAGATTGAGAAAGACGGAGTGGTCACCCTTACTGGCGACGCGATCAATAATCTGAAAGACAGTCATATGTGGAATGAGGATCTGCGGCCGACATCCGGAAAGGAGCACGACTGGACCTCTTACAACTTCGCCAGTCTCTGGATTGGCATGTGTATCTGTATTCCAACTTATACAATGGCTTCCGGTTTAATTGCACTTGGGATGAACTGGTGGCAGGCCATTGTCACCATTATTCTCGGAAACCTGATTGTTCTTATCCCCATTCTTTTAAATTCTCACGCAGGAACAAAATTCGGCATTCCCTACCCGGTGTTTGCCCGTGTCTGGTTTGGATCCAAAGGGGCGCATATTCCGGCCATCGCCCGGGCACTCGTTGCCGCCGCATGGTTTGGCATTAACTGCTGGTACGGCGGCGCGGCAATTGACGCGCTGCTCGTCTCAATGAGCGGCTGGGGAAATGTTACCGGACATACGTTTATCGCCTTTCTTCTCTTTTGGGCACTGAATATCATCATTGCTTATCGAGGGCCTGAATCCATTAAAAAAATGGAGGCCTGGGCTGCACCGATTCTCCTTATTCTTGGAGCTGCTCTGTTCATCTGGGCGATTACGGCTGCCGGAGGTATGGGACCGATGCTTTCAGCCCCTTCCAAATTCGAATCTGCGGGGCAGTTTTTCGCCATTTTCTTTCCGGCCCTGACCGGCGTCATCGCTTTCTGGGCAACGCTGGCCCTGAACATTCCCGACTTCTGCCGTTATGCAAAAAACCAGAAGGCACAGATAGTCGGACAGTCCATCGCACTTCCAGGGACCATGGGACTTTTTTCATTCATCGGTGTTGCCGTGACTTCCGCAACGGTAGTGATTTTTGGTGAGGCGATCTGGGATCCGGCCGCTCTCCTGTCACAATTCCACCCTGTCGTCATTCTGATTGGTACGATCGGTATTGCACTGGCTGCGTTAACAACAAATGTTGCCGCCAATATTGTAGCTCCTGCCAGAGCTGTAGAAAACATATGGCCCAAAAAAATCACGTTTGGCGGAGGGGCTGTTCTGACCGGCCTGATTGCACTGGCGATGCAGCCCTGGTATCTGGTTGGTGATATGTCAACGTATATCATGGGATTTCTCGGTGGATATGGTGCGCTGCTTGGACCGATCGACGGCATTGCTATCGCTGACTACTGGCTTGTACGGAAACGTCGTCTCGCCCTGACGGAACTGTATACGAAAAACGGGCGGTACAGTTATCAATCCGGGTTCAACAGAAACAGTATCATCGCATTTGCGGTTGCTATTGCTGTCTCATTGATTGGCCTGCTTGTCCCCGGACTGCGTTTTCTCTGGGATAATGCCTGGACGATCGGCCTTTTGGTTGCCGGTGCTGTTTATGTCTGGCTCATGCAGAACAGCAGCAGTATTCTGACAAGTCAGGAATATAAAGACATGACGATATTCGAAAATTCCGATATGGTGGGCGATCTGGCACCGGGAACGGTCAAGCCGAATGCATAATGACTCATGGCCACGTGAAACAGGTAGAAATTCATGGAGGTGACGGGGAATGTGTGCTTCTGCAACTGAAACAGATTTATGGAAGAGATTTGATGAAGTAAAACCTGATCTGAAGCCTGAAGAAGCAATGGATGAAGCGAACCGCTGTCTGTTCTGTTATGATGCGCCGTGCCGGAAAGCCTGTCCGACCGGCATCAACATCCCGTCTTTTATCAAAAAGATAACGACCGGAAATCTGCAGGGATCGGCAAGGGTAATCATGGAGGCCAACCCGATGGGGGCGACATGTGCCCGCGTTTGCCCGACCGAAGAACTCTGCGAAGGGGCCTGCGTCCTTAATCAGTTTTCCCTTCCCATTATGATCGGCGACCTTCAAAGGTATTCGACAAACTGGGCGATGAAAAATAACCCTCAGCTTTTCACAGAATGTAAGCCAAATGGAAAATCTGTGGCAGTCATCGGCAGCGGGCCTGCCGGTCTGTCAGCGGCGCGTGAACTTGCGCGCCTTGGTTACAAAGTCACTGTTTTTGAAAAAAAAGAAAAGGCGGGAGGACTGGATACGTACGGCATTGTCCCCTTCCGGCTCCCTCAGAGTATCTCTCTCTGGGAAGCAGAACAGGTGGAGCGACTGGGCGTCGAAATTCGCACCGGTGTTGAAGTGGGAAAGGATATGCCGGTTGAAAAGCTGATGCATTCACATGATGCAGTCATTCTTGCTATCGGCATGTCCAGCGTGCCTGAGCTTCATATTCCTGGTGAAGATTTGAAAGGGGTATATGATGCCATCCAGCTGATCGAGAGAGTGAAAGAAGGTCAGATGAAGGATGATCAGTTCATGGGTAAACGTATCGCAGTGATTGGTGCTGGAAATACGGCCATTGATGCGGCTACGTGCCTGAGACGCCTGGGTGCTTCCACCGTCCGGATCGTCTATCGCCGTTCGGAGAAAGAGATGAGTGCTTATCCTTCTGAATATGCCTTTGCCCGGCAGGAAGGGATCGAATTCCGATGGCTGACCTCCCCTGAAGCGATTAAGGATGACGGAAAGGGCCATGTCGCCGGCCTGACCTGTGTGCGCATGACCCTGGGTGAAGCAGATGCTTCGGGACGTCCAAGGCCTGAAGTGATTCAGGGATCTGAATATGATCTCTCTGTTGATATTGTTGTCCGGGCGATTGGCCAGTCGCGGTATACTTCCCTGATTGATGCACTCTGGCTGGAACACGATCAGGGGGTGGTGAAGGCAGATCCTGTGACGCATCAGACATCAAATTCCAAAGTGTATGCGGCGGGGGATGTGACTTTTGGCAGAGGGCACGGTGAAGCGATGGTGGTGGCTGCTGCTGAACAGGGGAAACAGACGGCATACGCCATCCACCGGCAGTTGTCCACTGAGAGTTAAGAGAGGAGGGACTTTTTTGGCAGATTTACAGGTGACTTGCGCAGGAATTAAGTCGATGAACCCATTTTGGCTCGCATCCGGGCCGCCGACGAATACCGGCTATCAGGTGCAGCGTGCCTTTGAAGCCGGTTGGGGCGGCGCCGTCTGGAAGACGCTTGGAGACCCGATTATTAACGTCAGCTCGCGTTTCTCTGCGCTGCAGTACAAAGGCCGTCGTGTCGCCGGATTCAATAATATTGAACTGATTACCGACCGGCCGCTAGATGTGAATCTCAGGGAAATCTCGGAGACGAAGAAAAAGTTTCCCGGACATGTTATCATTGCTTCTCTGATGGTGGAACCACAGCAGGAAAAATGGCACGAGATTGTGAAAAAAACAGAAGCGGCCGGGGTTGATGGACTTGAACTCAATTTTGGCTGTCCGCACGGGATGGCTGAGCGTGGCATGGGATCTGCATCGGGTCAGGTGCCTGAACTTGTTGAAAAGCAGACATACTGGGTGAAAGAGGCAGCCGAAACGCCAGTAATCGTTAAACTGACGCCGAATATTACCGATATTACGGCCACGGCTTATGCTGCGACAAGGGCAGGTGCGGATGCAATCAGTATGATTAATACGATCAACAGTCTGATGGGCGTTAATCTTGACACATGGAACACCATTCCTGATGTCGGAGGTCAGGGGACACATGGCGGTTACTGCGGCCCTGCGGTCAAACCCATTGCCCTGAGTATGGTTGCCGCGTGTGCCCGTGATTCAGAGATTGATGTTCCGATCTCCGGTATTGGAGGTATCGAAACCTGGAAGGATGCAGCCGAATATATGCTGATGGGAGCTTCGACGGTACAGGTCTGCACAGCTGCAATGCATCACAGCTTCCGGATGGTTGAGGATATGATCGACGGCCTGAACAACTATCTGGATGAAAAAGGACTGGCTTCAGCTATGGATCTGGTGGGAAAAACGGTGCCGAAATACCGGAACTGGGGCGATCTCAATCTGAATTATAAAAGGGTTGCACGAATTGACACTGACCGGTGCATTAACTGCAATAAGTGTTTTATTTCCTGCGAAGATACGGCTCACCAGTGTATTGAGAGATTCATTGATTCAGAAGGTCATCAGCAGTTAAAAGTCCGTGAGGAGGACTGCGTCGGCTGCAATCTGTGCGCAATCGTCTGTCCGGTTGACGACGCGATTCAGATGATTGAAAAACCAGGAGATGCGCCAATGACGTGGAATCAGCGCCAGAAACTGCTGGAGAAGCTGTAAGCGTGTAATGATCCAATGAGCGGAGGGAAAATGATGCACGAGCATGAACAATTTCTTCTGGAAAAACGAACGGTGGATCAATTATTGAAAAATAGTAGCCGGATTATAAAAGTTGAAGAAAATTTGAACGGTGCATTGATCCGTTTCAAGGACTCGAATCAAGAGCGCATCGGGACGATACGACTGCTTACTCCAGAAGGACGAATCTATTTCACGAATCAGCTGTTGTTAAGGAAAACAGGCGAGTCAGTCGGGTCCTGACTGGAAATGAGATAACTTTCACAGATGGAGGTAAGGTGTGTATGAAACTCATTGGTGTAGATATTGGCGGGACTTTTACAGATATCATATATACGGATACGGATACCGATGTTTCCTATATCCACAAGACGCCGACCACAAAGGATCCTTCTATTGGAATGGTTAAAGGAATTACAGAACTGTGCGGTCGGTATCATATCAATACGGAAGATATTGACCACATTTTTCATGGTACGACGATTGCAACGAACGCCATTCTCGAGCATAAAGGGGCTAACGTCGGTTTTATCACGACAAAGGGGTACCGGGATTTGCTGCAGATTGGCCGGCATCAGCGCCCGGAAAATTATTCCCTGACGCAGGAAATTCCCTGGCAGGATCGGGCGATCATGCAACGTCGAGACAGACGGGTCGTATCGGAACGCGTGACCGTAAAAGACGGAAAAGCCTTTGAAAAAGTCCCGCTTGATGAGCAGGGAGTTGTCCAGGTGCTGGACGATTTTAAAAAGGAGGGAATAGATTCAGTTGTTGTCGGATTTCTCTTTTCCTATCTTGATCCGGAACATGAAGATCAGGTGGGAGAAATGATTACGAAAAAATATCCCGAATTTTACGTGACCAAATCATCCAATATTTCGCCACAGTTCCGCGAGTTCGAACGGTTTACGACAGCCTGCCTGAACGGTTTTGTCGGACCAAAACTGAAAGGGTACGTCGCAAGCCTTGAGTCAAGACTTCGTCAGGAAAATATAGATTGTGATCTAATGATTATGACGTCAAACGGCGGTGTGGCAAACTCTGGCAGAGTTTCCGAAAAACCGGTTTATACGCTGCTATCAGGGCCGGCAGCCGGCGTACTGGGCGGACAATGGGCAGGGAGGCTGTCCGGACATGACCGGTTGATCACTTTTGATATTGGCGGAACAAGTGCCGACATCGGTATCATTACCGAACGCGGATTTGCGGAAGCAACAGCAGGCGACACATGGATTGCCGGCTTCCCTGTTCAGATTCCGATGATCGATATTCATACGATCGGAGCCGGAGGGGGAAGTATTGCCTTTGTTGACGCTGGCGGTGCGTTTCAGGTTGGGCCGGAGAGTTCAGGTTCACTGCCCGGCCCCGCCTGTTATGGTCGGGGCGGGACACAGCCGACAGTAACCGATGCCGTACTGGTACTCGGCAGACTGGATCCTGAAAATTTTCTTGGCGGGGAAATGAAGATCTATCCGGAGAAAGCGATTCAGGCGGTGAACAATCTGGCCAATCAGCTAGGCCTCGGACTTTATGAGACAGCGGAGGGGATTCTTACTATTGTGAATAACAATATGGCCAATGCGATCCGGTCACGAACAATTCAGAAAGGATTTGACCCGCGCGGTTTCAGCCTGGCTGCACTGGGTGGAGGCGGCCCCATGCTTTCTGTTGAGGTGGCGCAAATTCTTGAAATACCGGAAGTCATTATTCCTCCCTATCCGGGCATTACGTCTGCGGCCGGTCTATTAACCACTGATTTGAAATATGATGCGGTTCAGACCATTTTTATCGCAAGTGACCAGGTGGATATCAATTATCTGAATGACCGGTTCCATGCACTGGAACAGGATATTACCGGACAGTTGAAAGAAGCAGGTTTTGCAGAGAATCAGATTACGCTTGACCGGTATTTTGACTGTCGCTACGCTGGACAGGGATACGAACTGCGTATTCCTGTGTCTTCCGGGATGATTGACAGCACCAATATTATGGAGATCTGGGAGACCTTTCATAAACGACATGAACGCGAATACGGCCATGCGTTTAAGGATGCTCCGATTGAGATTGTCAATATGCGTGTGACGGGGATTGGAGATATGCCGAAAATTGGTGACCCGAATTTTACGCAGGGCAGCCGTTCTCTGAATGAGGCGATGGTTAAAACGGCACCGGCCTGGTTCCGCTCAGAGGGTGATTTAAAAACCTTTGCTACACCTCATTACATGAAGAATAAACTGCCGGTTAATGAATCTTTTGCGGGTCCCTGCCTTATTCTTCAGAAAGACACAACGATCGTGATTCCGCCGGACTGTGAAGTCACGATGCTGGCAAATGGAACGATTATTGTGAAGACAGGAGGAGAAGTGTAATGGTTGAAACGAAAAAAGCAATTGATCCCATTACGGCTCAGGTAGTCAGTGGAGCGCTGAAAAATGTGGCCATTGAAATGGGACATAAGCTGGCACGTATGTCGTATTCCAGCATCATTCGTGAATCTAATGACTTTGGTTGCGCCTTAATGGATGAAAATGGACAGCAGTTGTGTGAATCCGTGAACAGTACACCGCTTCAGTCCGGACCGATACCGGGCTACCTCCTGGGCATCAAAAAAATTATGGCTGAACGAGGGGACACGTTTCATCCCGGGACGTCGTGCTGCACAATTCAACTTTCTATGGCGCGACACATGAGCCGGACTGTGGATTTTTTGTCCCTATTTTCTATAAGGGAGAACTCATTGGCTTTTCCGGTGCAACTGCGCACCAACTGGATCTTGGGGCTCTTTCGCCTGGTTCAATCGGTATCATTGACGCCGTTGACTGCTTTGCGGAAGGATTGCAGTTCAAGGCCATCAAGGTGTATGAAAAGGGAAAGAAAGTTGATATGGTCTGGCAGATTATCCGTGATAATGTCCGTGACAGTAAAGTGATCGGCGACATGGAGGCGGAAATTGCCACCTGCTATATTGGTGCACAGCGTTATCTTGAGATTGTTGAAAAATTCGGGCTTGAGACTGTACGGGCGGCGCGTGATTATATGATTGATTACTCGGAACGGATTTTACGCAATGAGATTGCGAAAATACCGGATGGCACATATTCTTCGGTCGGGTATATTGACGGCTATCTCGATGACCCGGATCCAAAACGGAAAGATCTGAAGTTCGTTGTCAACGTCACTATAAATGGAGATGACATGACAGTTGACCTGACGGGAACATCCGATCAAGTGGCAGATCGTCCGATCAACATGCCCTTTCCGGGGACAACCGATATGGCGGTTTACCTGACCGTTCGGACGATCCTACTCGATTCGAAGAAGTTCGGCTATATTCCGCAGAATGCGGGTATGGTCCGGCCAATCAAAATTATTGCTCCGGCAGGCACACTGGCCAATCCAACCTATCCCGCTCCTACCATCTCCCGTTTTTGTCCGGGGAATGCGCTTGCCGATACGATTATGCACGCTCTTGGGCAAGCTGTCCCCAAACAGGTCTGCGGGGGAATCGGCAACCTGTACATGGTGGCATACAGTGGTATGATTGACGAAAAGTACTGGGTCTACATGGACATTATGGCCGGCAGTTCAGGTGGCCGTTACGGGAAAGACGGAATTGATGCGATTGACGTTTTATATGCGAATACAAGAAACAATCCAATTGAAGACATTGAATCGCATCATCCGCTCAGTGTCACACGTTATGAATTTCCAGATGATGCTGCCGCATCAGGGAAATATCGCGGCGGTGTCGGACCTATCCGTGATATTCAATTTACGGATGAAGGCGGATTTTCTGTTGAGGGAGAAGGTCAGAAGTACAGTCCGTGGGGATTCGCTGGCGGTATGGATGGGACGCCGAGCAAACTGATTTTTACCGATCAGAACGGTGATCAGACAGGTTTACCCTCAAAGGTTCCTTACAAAAAGACACACAAGGGTGAAACGCTGCGCATCATCGGACCGTGCGGCGGAGGTTACGGAAATCCTTTTGAAAGGGATCCGGAACAGGTACTGGCAGATTATCTGGATGGTTATGTTTCATTGGAACGGGCAAAAAAAGATTACGGCGTCAGCATCGAAAATAAACAGGTGAACCGGGAGAAAACGAAAAACCTCCGAGCCATGCAATAAATTTCCCTGATGCTTCAGGTTACAGGATATAGGAGCCCTGCGGCATGCGGTCTGTGACCTGCTGCCACTGACGGGCTCCTTTTTACGTTTGTGGCTTGTTTCGTATTTACCCGGGATACAGAACTCCCGGCGGATTATCGCAGGCTCCGGCTGAAAAAACACTGAACCCGGCTGAAAAACTATCCGATCCGGCTGAAAAACTATCCGATCCGGCTGAATTATTCAAATCTGCGGCTGAAAAAATACCGGCTCCGGCTGAATAACTCAGCTTAGCGGCTGAAAAAATGCTGGATCTGGCTGAATAATTCAGATTTGTGGATGAAAACCGGTCTGGCTGAATTATTCGGACTTGCGGCTGAATAAAAACTGGATCCGGCTGAATAATTCAGATTTGCGGCTGAAAAAATGCTGGATCCGGCTGAATAACTCGGATTTGCGGCTGAATACCGGTCTGGCTGAATAACCCAGATCTGCGGCTGAAAAAATACCGGCTCCGGCTGAATAACCCGAATTTGCGGCTGAAAAAATGCTGGATCCGGCTGAATAACTCGGATTTGCGGCTGAATACCGGTCTGGCTGAATAACCCAGATCTGCGGCTGAAAAACTACCGGATCCGGCTGAATAACCCGAATTTGCGGCTGAAAAAATGCTGGATCTGGCTGAATAACTCAGAATTGCGGCTGAAAACCGGTCCGGCTGAATAATCACATTCAACCGGCGGAATACGAACTTTCAGCCGGACCAGTGAGCAAGTTATCCTCTCGTACGGGGAGATGAAAGGACCATGAAATTTCGTGCTTATCTTGCAGCTGTGCTGTTTTCATGCATCATCGGTTTTTCGTTTTTGTTTGTCAAACTCAGTTTGCAGGAAGCAGATCCCCTGGATGTGCTGGCGCACCGCTTTACAATTGCATTATTTTTTTCCCTGCCCTTTTTACTTTTCAGAAAGATGAAATGGTCTTTTCGGCCGCGGGATCTGCTGCTGCTTATATTACTGTCCGTTTTGAACCCTTTTTTCTATTTTCTGACTCAGGCACTTGGACTGCTCTACCTGCCTGCTTCGGAAGCGGGGATTATTCAGGCACTGCTGCCGATTTTCACCATTCTGATGGCTTCCTGGTTTCTTAAAGAGAGACAGACAGGGCTGCAGAAACTGGCTGTGAGCGTTTCCGTCCTGGGTGTGATGTTTATCTTTATGATGAATAACGTCCATTTTGGACTCGTGAAATGGCCCGGTATTGTACTGATCATGGTCAGTACGCTGACCTATGCCGGCTATAATGTACTTGGCAGGAAGGCGGCGCAGTCTTTCCGAATGGAGGACATGACCTGCTTTATGATTTTCTCAGGATGGATCTCCTTTAATCTTATCTCTGCCGGTAACCACATCGCTTCAGGGACAGTGGCCGGCTACTTTACGCCGCTGGCAAACCCTGTGTACCTGATCTCAGTCAGTTATCTCGGCATTCTGGCGTCGTTTACGACATTTTTTCTGTCCAATTTCGCTCTGAAGCATATGGAGGCTTATCGATTCGGCATTTTTACGAATCTGACAACGATCATCTCCATTTTTGCCGGAACGTTTTTTCTCCATGAACAGCTGTTTTATTATCACTACATCGGCGCACTGATGGTTATAATCGGTGTCATCGGTGTGAATCTCCTTTCGCCTGTTGAGCGTATGGCAGCCGGATCTGCGGACAGGAGGTCTTCATAAAACGTGTTCCGGTATATTTTCACTTCTGATAAATATTTTTATATAAAGAGGATCGCCACGAAAAGATGGAGGCATGCGGATGAACATTGAGGATTACAGGCCATTCCTGAGTCCGGCACTGGCAAAGGCAACCGATCTCATTGTAGCAAGTGGAGAGGGCTGTTATCTGACAGATATTCACGGCGAGCGCTATCTGGATTTTGTGCAGGGAATCGCTGTCAATGCGCTGGGACATGGCCATCCGAAAATTGTTGAGGCGATCAAGAAACAGGCGGGAAAACTGATTCATGCTTCGTTCAATCTCGTCCATTATCCATCCACTCTGGAACTGGCCAGGCGGCTTGCTGCAGTGACACCGGGACGGCTGGACTCGGTGTTTTTCTCAAATGGGGGTGCCGAGGCGATTGACGGGGCTTTGAAACTGGCCAGAGTTTTTACGAAAAGACCGGCGATTATCGCTTTTCAGGGGTCTTTTCATGGCCGGACACTGGGCGCACTTTCGGTGACGGGTTCGAAAGCGAAATACCGAAAATACGTCGAACCGATGGCGGGTCCCGTTTATTTTGCCCCTTATCCGTCAAAGGATCTGTGTCCGGACGGATTCAATACAGCACAGCGTACGGCCTATTGCCTGAATGAACTGGATCACCTGTTTGCGTATCTGATTGCGCCGGATCAGGTGGCGGCGATCATCATGGAGCCGGTTCAGGGAGAAGGAGGGTATGTGGTTCCGGAGAAAGCATTTGTTCAGGGCATTCGCGAGCGCTGCAGCCAGTACGGCATTCTGCTGATTATCGATGAAATACAGTCCGGCTACGGGCGCACAGGCCGGATGTTTGCAAGTGAACAGTTCGGGGTTGTGCCGGATATCATGACGGTTGGAAAAGCGCTGGCGGGCGGGTTGCCGATGAGTGCGGTCGTTGCCTTACCGGAGATCATGGCGGAGTGGCACCCGGGAATGCATGGGACGACGTTTGGCGGTCATCCGGTCAGTGCAGCTGCGGCACTAGCTGTCCTGGATGTTTTTCAGGAAGAAGATCTTTTAGACCATGTCCGAAAAATGGGCGGGTATCTGAAGAGCCGGCTGCTTGATCTGCAGCAAAAGTACACCTGCATCACCGATGTCCGCGGGCTGGGACTGATGCAGGCTATTGAATTTTCTCACCCGGACGGAAGCCCGGCGCCAGATATGCTGTCACGCGTCAGGGCAGACTGCCTGAAGCGCAGACTTCTGACTCTTGGCTGCGGCGTCCATGAGAACGGGATGCGCTTCGCAACGCCGTTCAACATTAAAAAAGAAGAGATGGATCAGGGGCTATCGATTATCGACCGTGTTTTAAGCGGGATCTGTACGCATTGAGAGGAGCAGCTCAGGTGAAGAAAAAAGTTCTCTACTATAATATTGATGATACGCTGGACTACGAACGGCAATTGCTTCGAGAATGGGCCATTCCGGATATCGAGCTCGTTGAAGTGAAGGATTATGAGAAGAAGAAAGATTTCGTCGACCATGCGCGGGACGCAGAGGGCGTGGTGGTTGAATATCAGCAGATCACGCGGGAAATACTTGCTCAGCTGCCGCGTCTGAAAATCGTCGCTCTTCAATCGATCGGTGTCGATCATGTCGATTTGCAGGCGGCAACGGATCACGGCGTCTGTGTCACCAACTGTCCCGGGTTCTGCTCAGAAGAAGTGGCGCTGCATGCAGTCGGGATGATGATTGATCTTGTTCGAAAAATTACCATGCATGACCGTTCTGTCCGGCGCGGGATGTGGAATCCGCTGTATGGTTATAAAACGTACCGGCTGTCTGGAAGGACAGTGGGCCTGTATTTCTTTGGCAGTATTCCCCAGGCGATGATGCCGATGCTGCGTGCGCTACAGGTCCGCGTCCTTGTGTATGCTCCGACGAAAAGCCGGGCATTCCTGAGGCGTTTTGGTGCGGAAAAAGTCGAAACATTTGATGAACTGCTGATGCAATCGGATATTCTTTCGCTGCACTGCCCGCTGATCCCCGCAACGACGCACTTGATTTCAGAAAGAGAACTCAAAATGATGAAAGGGAGTGCTTTTCTCGTCAATACATCCCGGGGCAGGGTGGTGGATGAAGCGGCGCTTGCCGAAGCCATCCGGGAAGGTGAAATCAGGGCAGCAGCCGTTGATGTGATTGAAGATGAAATGACTGAAAAAAGCCCGCTTTTTGCCCTCGAAAATACCGTCATCACGCCTCACTCTGCCTTCGTCTCAGAAGATTCATTTTACAGCGCCCGGAAAATAGCCTTGCAGCAACTGGTCCGGCGATTGCATAAACAGGAAAGACCTGCTAATCTTGTTAATCAGGATATCATTATTCAGGGATAGGTTCAGAGACGAATCGCCTGTTGATCGCGCGCATACAAAGGAGAATTATTATGTCATTTTTTACGTTACATGTTGCCGGTGTCACGCGGCATCTGCCTGTGATACAAATTTCGGATACGCTTTCCATTGCAAGTTTTGTCATTCTCGGTGATGCCGAGCTGGTCGTTCATGCAGCTGCAGAATTAAAGAAAAAGCTTCCGGAAGCAGATTACCTGCTCACAGCGGAAGCAAAAGGGATTCCTCTCGCCCAGGAGTTGTCCCGGATTATGGGGATGAAACGTTATTTTGTTGCCAGAAAAAGTATCAAGCCTTACATGGCAGAGCCCTTTGTCACGGAAGTCCGCTCGATGACCACGCAGAAAAAGCAGATTCTCTGTCTTGATCGGGCGGAAGCCGGTCTGATCAGGGACAGGCGTATTCTGATCATTGATGACGTGATCAGCACCGGTGAATCGATTCAGGCACTGGAATTGCTCGTCCGTGAAGCCGGCGGGCAGGTTGCTGGAAAGGCAGCGATTCTTGCCGAAGGTCAGGCAGCTGAGCGGAGCGACATTATCTATCTGGAAAAACTGCCGGTCTTTCCGGTTGCGGATTAAGCCTTTTTGGCCAGCTCAATCAGTGACGACCAGAAGGACCGGGTATCGACATCGTAGACAACCTCAACAGGGCGACCGTCTTCAACGGGTTCGATTCTGCCCTGGCAGGGTTCTCCAACATGGACACGGGTCAGGGCTTTTTTCGTCCTGACAAGTTCCGGATATCCGGCAGCCATCGTGGTCAGTACATCCCACAGATAGTACGTGGCGTTATTTTCAAAATGAATCAGCGGCGGAACGGATGCGTAACATTGGCCGATAAAATCCAGACCTGTATATTTTCTAAGCGATGCCCACTGATTGCGAATGGGAAGAGTCAGCGGGACCTGACTGGTACTTTCAAGGGCGACCATTTTAATTTTCAGGCTGCTCTGCCAGACGCGGGCCACGGCTTCAGGGTCCCAGAACGCGTTCCTCTGCCGATCCGTCATGTTCAGGTTCCTGGACATTGCCCACCGGATTCAGGGTGCCGCCCATCCAGATCAGCTGGTCTGTTTTTTCTTCAATGTCCGGCGCCTGATCGAGTGCGCGTGCCAGATCAGTCAGCGGGCCGGTACAGAGTATGGTTGTCGGCTCCGGATGGTTTCGAATCTCCTGAATCAGATGTTCATGCGCGGGGAGCGGGCTGACCGGGGCTTCCATCTTTCCTGATTCATTCAAAACAGGCAGGGCATTGACGTAGAAGGAACGCAGGCGCCATTCTTTGGGAAAGGGATGCACGCCCCTTGAGTTCGAGCGGGCGACTTCCGTCTTTTTCCGGGCAAATTGGTCAATGATTTTCCGGCTGGCTTCAATGCCCGGTGACAGATAGCCATCTGCGGGGATGACCGATACGCCGCTGAGTGTCACATGTTCCATCTGAGTCAGTAAAAAAAGCGAAACAAGGTCATCAACATCTGTATCATGGATAAAGTAAATCGTCCTGTTTTTCATGATGAGGCATCTCCTGTTCGTTATCGATTATAGATAGGAAAAACAACGATGGAACCTGCCCATCGCTGTCTTAATAGTGCAGAAAACTTATTTTTTGGGCAATGAAGAGAGATAATCTGCATACTCCTTATCCGTTGACGGAACCGTGATGTCGCCGTCAATAATCTTTTGCTGATAATCTTTCACCTGATCAAGAATCTCCGGTTTCACATTTTCTGTGGTCGGGGCGATCCCTACGCCTTTTTCCTTCAATCCGTACTCAAGGATCTGACCCCCGGGAAGTTGCCCTTCTTCGACTTTGAAGAAGCATCGTAAATCGCCTGATCCACGCGTTTCACCATGGAAGTCAGGGTCACATTTTCCGGAAGCCCTTCTTCATGCTGATCCCGGTCCACTCCGATAACCCAGACGTTCTTCCCGTCCTTTTTGAGAGATTTGGCTTCGGTGAAGACGCCGTTTCCGGTATCGCCGGCAGAAGCGTAAATAATGTCTGCGCCTTTTGTATAGAGCGTCTGGGCGATCGCACGGCCCTTATCCGGTGCATCAAAGGCGCCAGCATACTGGGCGTAAATTTCAGCGTCCGGATTAGCGGCTTTAACACCGGCTTTAAATCCGTTTTCGAATTTTTTGATCAGTGCGGAATCAACGCCGCCGATAAAGCCCACTTTATTGGTTTTCGTTGTTAGCCCGGCGACCACACCGACAAGGAAGGAGCCCTGCTGTTCCTTAAACGTCAGATTAGCCACATTTTTCAGGGGCTTGTTATTTTTGTCCACTGCAACACTGTCAACCAGTGCAAAATGAGCATCAGGACTCTGCTGCGCGATTTTTTGTATATCGCTCTGCATCTGGAAGCCGATCGCAATGATTAAGTTATATTTCTGATTGATTAATTCATGCAGATTCGGTGAAAAGTCACTCGGCTGGCTGGATTCCAGGTATTTCACATCAGATCCGGTCTTCAGATCGTTATCTTCAGCGAACTTTTTCATACCTTCCCATGAGGACTGATTAAAGGATTTGTCGTCAACGCCGCCGATGCCGGTGACCATGGCAACTCTGAACGTGTCCTCTTTAGTTGAACTGCCTGCCCCGCTCCTGTTTCCACAGCCGGAAAGCGCGGCAGCGATGATCAAAACGGCTGAAAGCAGTACTGCGATTTTCTTTAACAAGGAAAACCCTCCTGAAATGAAATATGTAGTTATAAAGTAACTATAACGTATCAATAGGTAAAATGGAACAGAAAATACAGGAAAAAACGAATAATATAAATCAGATCGGCTTTCTTCGTTCGGAATTTGCCACGCATGAACGGGCAGTACCCCCCCCCGCCTCCGGGCCATGAGGGAAAACGACCAGGCGCGGGTGGACGTTTCGCTTTATTCCGGGGAGCAGTCCGGCAGATCAGCGGGATATCCGTTTCAGTATGGAACGTGGATCATTTTTTTATTCCCGCCTGTGCCGGTCTGAGGTAAAATAAGGATAAGGAGGCAAAAAAATGGATAAGAAGCGTTCCTTGCAATTAATAGAAAAACTCTCAAACGCAAACGGCGTGTCGGGGTTTGAAGATGAAGTTGTCCACCTTTTCTCAGAAGCTGTAAAGGATCTGGGCGAAGTAACAGAAGACCCCATGCGTAATGTTTATGTCAGGCGCAGGGGAACACCGGGCATCGTCCGGTTGTTCAGCTGGACGCGCACAGTGACGAAGTGGGGTTCATGGTACAGGCAATCAAGCCGAACGGAACCCTCCGTTTTGTGACGATTGGCAGCTGGGCTCCAGTGAATATTCCGGCACATAAGGTGCGGGTACGTAACAGGGATGGTGTCTATCTTCCGGCGATTATCACCAGTATACCGCCACATTTTATGACTGCTGAACAGAAAAAGGCTGTACCGAAGATCTCCGATATGGCGATCGATGTCGGTGCGACGTCTGCGGAAGAAGTAAAAAATCAATTTAAGATTGATATCGGCGCCCCTGTTGTGCCTGATGTGCGTTTCGAATATCTTGATCATCGTGATGTGATGCTGGGTAAAGCTTTCGATAACAGGATCGGCACCGCATGTCTTGCCGATACCTTGCGTGAACTGGACGGGCAGGATCTTGATGTCGATATTGTTGCCTCCTTATCTGCACAGGAAGAGGTAGGTGAACGCGGGGCACAGGTCACGGTGAAAAAGATTCAGCCGGATCTGTCGATCGTTTTTGAAGGGCCGCCTGCCGACGATACATTTTCTCCGGAGTATATGATTCAGACCGGCATGAAGCGTGGACCGATGCTGCGTGACCGGGATACCTCGATCATCGTTAACCCACGGTTCCAGAAATACGTCCTGGACAGGGCCGGTGCGAAAGGGATTAAAGCACAACGCGCGGTCCGGACCGGAGGCGGTAACGACGGGGCAGTGATCAACCTGTATTCAGGCGCACCAACTATTGTCCTCGGGATTCCGGTCCGGTATGCCCATACGCCGTATAGCTATGTTGCTTTTGAAGACTATGTGTCGGCACTGAAGCTGACAGTTGACGTGCTGAAGTCACTGAATGCGGAAGTGATTGGCCGTTTTTAGTTGAAAAACGTTATGACGTGCATGTTGGGGTATATTCATATTAAAATAGAGTAAAGCAACAGGAATTCAATTATTTAGAAAGGAGATTCTTATCATGGCAAAAGTAGAAAGTTTTACTCTTGATCATACAAAAGTCAAAGCGCCTTATGTCCGGCTGATCAGTACGGAAAAAGGACCCAGGGGCGATGAGATTCAGAATTACGACCTGCGCCTTGTTCAGCCGAATGCCAATGCCATTCCAACAGCAGGCATTCATACGATTGAACATATGCTGGCCAGTCTGCTGCGTGATCGTCTGGACGGCGTGATTGACTGCTCACCGTTCGGCTGCCGGACAGGGTTTCATCTGATTCTCTGGGGCGAACATCAGCCTGACGATGTCGCCAAAGCATTGAAGGGGGCTCTCGAATTCATTGCCGGCCCGGCCACATGGGATGACGTGCAGGGGACAACGATTGAAAGCTGTGGCAACTATCGTGATCATTCACTTTTTTCCGCTAAGGAATGGTCAAAGAAGATCCTTGCAGAAGGAATCAGCTCCGACCCCTTTGAACGTAAAGTCGTAACAGAATCCCTGTAAAAAGGGTGAAGGTATATCTCTCATAACCGAAGAAAAGTCCGGAAGACCGTTTTGTTCCCGTCTTCCGGACTTTTCTTTTACCCCCGTACCTGCTTGCGAAACAGTATGGTTAAGCTTTTGTTTGTCCCTTAACTTTAAATGAGGCGGCTATTTTCTTCAGATCATCTGCAATATCAGAAAGGTCCGCGGCCTGCCCGGCAACACTTTCAGCCACTGCTGTCTGTTCCTGCGTTTCGGCTGAGAGGGTCTGGGTATGTGACGAAGTATTGTTCGCCATCTCTTCGATGGTATGGAAAGACGATGCCGTATTAAATGAAGCAATCGATATTTTATTGACCTCCTGATCCATTTTTTTAATATTTTCGCTGGTTTGTAATACATAGCTTTCAATTTCCCTGAATGATGAACCGGCATGATCAACCAAATTCATTCCATCATCGATCTGCGTGACTTCATTCTTCATCGCATGGGCAATCTGCAGGATTTCGTGGCGGATGGTATCGAGAATTTCATGAATCTGTCTGGCAGATACAGACGATTGATCAGCCAGTTTGCCGATTTCGTGGGCGACAACAGAAAATCCTTTGCCATGTTCCCCGGCGCGGGCAGCCTCAATCGATGCATTTAATGAAAGCATCTGGGTTTCATCCGCGATGGCGTTAATCGACTGGATCATCTGATTAATGTTCTCAGACTGACTGCTGAGTACCCGGACAAGCTCCGACAATTCAGAGATTGTCTGCCTGATCTGGCGCATCTGTTGGGTGGCACGGGTCATTTCTTTCTGACCGGACTGTACGGTATGGACGGAGACTTTCGACTTGTCGGCAAGCTTGAGCGAATCCTGCGTAATCGACGCGATGGCTATATTGATTTCATCGGTCTCTTTTTTCACGCTGCTCACCTGACGCACCTGATGATCGGCAGCCTCAGCGACTTCCTGCAGCGAGCGGGCCATGTCGATGGATGCCTTTTTATTTTGCCCGGAAGATGCAGTCAGCTGACCGGACGAGACGGACACCGACACAGAACGACGGAGAATGTCCTCAATAATCTGATTCAGAGACTGGATCATTTGATTGATGCTGCTTCTCATCAGTCCGAATTCGTGGTTGGTTGTGACATTGTCGTCCAGATCCTGTGAAAGATCATGACGGCTCACGGCCCGGGTTACGGCGATGAAACGATCCATCGGACGCAGGAAGATGATTTTACAGGCAAACCAGACAATCAGAGAAAGAATGACAATGGCCAGAAAAGCGATAAGCCCCATTTTGAGAAGGATCATCATCATTTGTCCGGACTGGCGTATTTCCGGAATCGCCCTTAAATCAAGGTAAACGGATGTGAAGAGAAACACATCAGGAATGATGACGATAGCCGCGACCATGAGCAGAAACAGCGTACGTATATGAAAAGAAAATGCGAACTGAATACAGCGACGGAAGAAATTCACAAAAACCTGCCTCCTGGTTTTTCTCCATATATAATAGAAGAAAATAATATCCAGAGTGATTATCGGCAGGTTTCTCTTACTGTTTAAGCGTTTGCAAGATGTAAAAAGGTGTTGGCTTATAGTGACTCATCGCTGTTCACCTGCTTTCGATAGTTTCCTCAAATCCTATTGTGCAGGGAAGGCTCAGGGAAGGCTCAGCGATGAGTCTTTTTTATCTTCTAAGTGTTGCACTTAAAGTGTAATTCAAGGAGAAAGAAAAAATTGATCTAAATCAAAACTACTAAATTCTACAATTTTGTTAACATACGTATGTTGTAAGCCAAAACTTGATTTCTATCAAGTTTTTTTTAAATGACATCGCTCACAATGGATCTTGGAGTGGGAACTATTAAACAATAATTTACGTTCGTAGATAGATATGAAAGGAGAATGAAGGATGCATATCCAAGATAAGAAATACAAAGAAGGGAAACCCACAACAGTAAATGGCTTGTTGAAATCGATAACAATCATTACATTGGTCATTAGCTTTACCGTTTTGATTGTGGGCGGATTTTGGATTTTTAAAAACCAAGCCCCTATTCCAGGAAAGGTGGTAGACACAGAAGGAAACGTCATTATGACTGATGATTCCATCCGGGGTGGAAAAGCAGTTTTTCAAAAATATGGTTTAATGGACTACGGAACCGTTCTAGGTAATGGCTCTTATATGGGTCCGGACTATACTGCTGAAGCTTTAAAAATCTATACAGAAGGCATGCAAGACTACTACGCCCGTCATGAATATGGGGATTCGTACAACAACTTAGCTGAAGATAAACAGGCCATCATCAAAGATAAAGCCGTCAAAGAAATGCGTGAAAATCGATTCATTAAAGAAGAAAATGTATTATATGCTAACGATGCCCAAGTATATGCAATAGAACAAGTAAAACTTTATTATCAGAATATTTTTACAAATGGCGATGGCTGGGGATTACAAAAGGGACTCATCCAAGAATCTGATCTTCCAGAAGCAAACCGAGCATATGTTGCTGAAGGTGATCAAATCGAGCAAATTTCCGAATTCTTTGTTTGGACAGCCTGGTTATCCAGTACAAACCGCCCAGGTGAAGATATTTCCTATACAAACAACTGGCCATATTATGAAGATGCCGGAAATACCGTCTCATATTCAGCCATTATTTGGAGCGGTGTAAGTATTACCATCTTTGCCCTATTTATTGCTGCTATTTTATATGTTTACAAAAAGTATCATTTTGAAATGGAACCCGCTTATATGCTGGAGAATTATCCGATATATAATCTGAAAAAGAAAAAGGTGACCGTATCCCAAGTAAAATCGGCAAAGTTCTTCCTATTAGTCGTCATGATGTTCTTTGTTCAAGTTATGTTCGGTGCATTACTTGCCCACTATTATACAGAACCAGATGCATTTTTCGGTATGAAATGGATTTATCAACTATTACCATTTGGTGTGGCCAAAGGGTATCATCTTCAATTAGCGATATTCTGGATTGCAACCTCCTGGCTAGGCATGGGGATTTTCCTTGCACCAAGTGTCGGTGGAATTGAACCAAAACGCCAAGGCTTACTTGTTGATATTTTATTCTGGGCTTTAGTCATCGTTGTTGGTGGATCGATTATCGGTGAATGGTTTGGGATTAATGGATATTTAGGAAATATGTGGTTCCTTTTTGGGCACCAAGGATGGGAATACCTCGAAATGGGACGGGGATGGCAAATTGCCTTTGTCCTTGGTATGGCCATCTGGTTGTTCATCGTCTACCGTGGGATTAAAAATGGATTAAAATATGAGCGAGATAAAGGCGGCTTAATTCACCTATTGTTCTATGCATCCATTGCTGTTCCAGCCTTTTACATTGCTGCCCTATTTATTACGCCAGACATGAGTTACACCATGTCCGACTATTGGCGCTGGTGGGTTGTTCATCTTTGGGTAGAAGGTATTTTTGAAGTATTTGCTGTTGTTATGATTGGTTATTTACTCATCAGTTTAAAATTAGTTACAAAGAAATCTGTCGTTCGCATGTTCTATTTCCAAATTACTCTACTACTCGGATCGGGTGTATTAGGAATTGGGCACCATTACTATTATAATGGTGCACCTGAGATGTGGATTGCCATCGGTGCGGTCTTTAGTGCGCTGGAAATCATCCCATTAACACTATTAATTTTTGAAGCACATGATCAATATAAGATGATGCGCGATGGTGGCGTTGATTTCCCTTACAAATCAACATTTTGGTTTCTACTTGCCACGGCGATTTGGAATATCGTTGGCGCAGGTGTAACAGGATTTTTGGTTAATCTACCTGCCGTGAACTACTTTGAACATGGACAACAGCTCACCCCTGCCCACGCTCACGCAGCCATGATGGGTGTATACGGAATGTTTGCCATTGCGGTTCTCCTTTACTCCCTCCGCAATGTAGTTAAACCAGAATTTTGGAATGACAAATGGATTAAATGGTCCTTCTGGTTGATGAATATTGGTTTGTTTGGTATGGTCTTTGTAGCCCTTACACCGATAGGGTTCATTCAATTCAAAGAAGCCTTTGATAAAGGCTACTGGGCTTCCAGAACGAGCGAATTCTTACAGCAAGAATCTGTGCAAAACCTTCTTCTTATTCGTTCTGTTCCGGATACCATCTTCATAATCGGTGTCGTCATCTTATTGATTTTCATAATTCGAATCATGTTCCATCTTAAAAAACCAGCATATAAGGATGGGGACAAAATTGATGAAGCATAAAATATAAGGAAATCTAAGTTCAAAAGAGAACGTATTTGACTATGTGTAAATGGTAATACTTAACTCTAAAAGGAGCTGACCATTTATGCAAAATTATCGCAACTACGGTAACATGACAATTCATGAACTTGCCAGCCAATGTGAAAGTGTCGATGATGTCCAAACAATGATTCGTGATTTATTCAAAGAGACCCTTCAAGTGATTTTTGAAGCTGAAATGGACCATCATTTGGGTTACGAGAAGCACGCTTTTGTAGGAAATAATTCTGGAAACAGCCGCAATGGTTACAGTAAGAAGTCGATCAAATCCAAGTATGGAAACATGACCCTGGACATTCCAAGAGATCGAAATGGGGCCTTTAAACCCCAAATTATTAAGAAACATGAGACCGCCCTGAACGGTTTGGATCATCAAATTATTGGCTTGTATGCTAAAGGGATGTCTACCCGCGATATTGAAGATCATATGCGCGATCTCTATGGGATCAGTGTTTCACCAGCCATGGTGAGTAAGGTTACCGATAAAGTGCTTCCCCTTATCTATGACTGGCATTCTCGTCCCTTAGAGAAAGTCTACACGATCGTTTATCTGGATGCCATTCACTTCAAAGTGAAGCAGGATCATCGGATTGTGAATAAGGCTGCGTACACCGTACTTGGCATCAATACGGAAGGAATGAAAGATATTCTCGGGCTCTGGATTGGTGAAAATGAGAGTGCCAGTTTCTGGCTTAGCGTCTGCAATGACTTGAAAAGCCGAGGTGTCGAAGACATCCTCATTGCCTGTAAAGACGGGCTTTCCGGCTTCTCCGAAGCCATCAATGCGGCCTTCCCAAAGACGCGCATTCAGCTCTGTGTGATTCACCAGTTGCGCAACAGTATCAAGTATATATCGACTAAAAATCGCCAGCCTTTTCTCAACAATATTAAAAAAGTCTATAAAGCCTTTACTATTGAACAGGCAGAATTAGCCTTTGAGGAGGTCAAGAAAAATTGGGCGGATAAATATCCAAGAGTTATTGCATCCTGGGAGACCAACTGGTTAGAACTCACAGCTTATTTTGAGTATCCAACTGAAATCAGAAAGATAATTTATACAACCAACACCGTTGAAGGGTTCCACCGTCAACTCAGAAAAGTGACCAAGTCAAAGAATGCTTACCCTACCGATGATGCGTTGCGAAAGATTATCTATCTGGCTACGATGGACATCACAAAAAAGTGGACGTTAGCCATTCCAGGATGGTTTGAATGCAGGGCGCAACTCCGGATCATTTTTGGGGACCGCTTCACGTCCAGTCTCCCAGACAAAGACTTATGACGTTTGAGTTTAACGCTTTAACTCGACTCCGACAGTTGTAGGCACAATCTTTCAAGTGAGCGATTAAAGGAATCCCTTGTTCTAGGGATTTTTTTTAATTATCCACATGTGTATAATAGGTCATCCAAAAGTTATCCATAGGCACACATCTGTGGATAACTATGCTTGATGTTGAAACTCACCTGTAATATAATATAGGCATGTACTTACGAAGGGTTTCTCGAAAAAATAAAGATGGTCGTACAGTAGCCTATCTGCAGCTAGCTCAAAATGAGTGGGATTCCAAGGCCAAATATGCCAAAGCAAGGGTGATTTATTCGTTCGGTCGCGAGGATCAACTGGATGTTGACGCGCTCCGTCGGCTGGTGGAAAGCATTTCAAGGTATCTCTCTCCTGAAGAAGCCCTGCGGGCTCAGTCTAAGATTGGTCAGGCGGCTGATTTTGCTTTCAAAGCATCCAAAAGGCTGGGTGGAGTCTGGACACTGGATCAGCTCTGGAAAATGCTGAGCATGGATCAAATCATTCATGAATTATTGGCGGGTCGTAAACATGATATCGACGTCGAACGACTCATCTTCGCTATGGTGGCCAATCGAGCTCTGGATCCAACAAGCAAGCTGGGGCTTGAGGAGTGGATACAGGATGAAGTGGCACTGCCCGGACTCAATGAGGCACATGTCCATCAGTTTTACCGTGCCATGGATTTACTCCTGGAAATGCGCAGCCAGCTGGAGGAACAGGTTTATTTTTCGACAGCGAATCTACTGAATCTTGAAGTCGACCTGATCTATTTTGATACAACCTCGTCCTACTTTGAGGTTGAGCCCCAGGAAGCTCCGGAAAAGGAAAATCTGCGAAAGCTGGGCTATTCCAAAGACAAACGTTCGGATCTGCTGCAGGTGGTCATCGGCATGGCCGTTACGAAGGAAGGCTTGCCCATCCGATGTTGGGTCTGGCCAGGTAACACGGCGGATAAAACAGTCGTTGAAGAGGCCAAAAAGGATTTGGTTGGCTGGAAGCTGGGACGGGTGATCAGTGTGATGGACCGTGGCTTTTCCACGGAGGACAATCTAACGACGCTGCAGCGTGCCGGAGGGCATTATATTGTTGGTGAGCCCATGCGTTCCGGTAAGAAAATTGTGGATGAAGCAATGTCCCGTAAGGGACGTTATCAAAAGGTTCGCAACCCTCTTGAAGTTAAGGAGATTGTCGTCGGGGACGGAGAAAAGCGGCAGCGTTTTATCCTCGCCTACAACTCAAAAGAAGCAGAGAAAGATAAGAAACAGCGGGAACGACTGGTTCGTGATTTGGAGATGGCTCTGGAAGACTTACATCAGTTGCCTGAAAAGACGTATACCAAAGCGGCCTGTGCCCTGCGGTCACATAAGCTTTATGGTCGTTATCTTCGCCAGCTGAAGGGCGGGCAGCTGAGAATTAATCGGCAGGCGCTTCGAGATGCAGCGCGCTATGACGGGAAATACCTAATTCGAACATCGGATGACACCCTGCCCGCAGAAGAAGTGGCGCTGGGATACAAGAACCTGATGGCTGTAGAAAATGGATTCCGAACCTTAAAGTCTACACTCTGTCTTCGACCGATGTACCATCGGATCGAGGATCGGATTAAGACGCACGTTTTGCTGAACTGGCTGGCTCTGCTTCTCATTCGGCTGGCGGAACTGAAGACCGGTGAAACCTGGCCAAAACTGAAACATACCATGGATCAGATGGTTTTGGGCAAATTTTCTTCGAAAAAAGGAGACTTCTATCAAAGGACGGAAATCACCGCAAAACAGCATGAAATCATTAAGACTCTTGGGATAAAGGTTCCTCGAAAGATAAGTCGAATCGACCTTAAATCTTAGATACACACATATAAAAATCAAAAGTCCGAAAACAGGCTATCTGTCGCCTTTTTTCGGACTTTTGTGTACCTGGAAACTGTCGAAGTCGAGTTTACGTTGTCTCGCTTTCTGCCAGTTAGCGAAGTCTTCTCATTCATGTGTGGGGCAAGACTTTATGATGCTGATCAAAAGCGACTTTCACGTTAGCCAGGTGACGCCGACGGCTGCAAGTCGATTGCCATGGTGCCACCTGTTTTTCTAACTTTCTCGCATCAAAAGCAGCGTATTTCATACCCTCAGAGCTGATGGCTAAATCGGCTACGCTCATATATCTAAACCAACCGTATAATTTGTCTCAGGGAGTGCCTGATTTTCGCATGGCACCTGTAATGAAACGGTTCGCTTATCGTGAATCCATCCACGGGCCTTCTTGCCACCCTTTGTAAAAGCGTGCCGTCATTGGGGCAGAGCGGCATGCTCCGGAGTGCTGCTTTGCCCGTCCCGAAAATGGTCAATGGATCACAGGAATCAAGGGAGGCGATTACGCCGTGTGCTGATCCGGGTTTGGTGTCCGGACCGCGGGCCATGACGCAGTGAGGCAGAAGGGGATTCAGAAAGGATGCCCTTCTGAGGCGCGCGGTCTGTCCCGTGTGCAGACGGAAGGCAGGATCACGGATGTTTTCGGACAGCGTGACAGATAAAAGGCCCGCTGGCTGATATTTCGGTCTTTCAGAAGAAAAGATCGATGTCCGGATCTGACGGTGCCGGAAAACATGGCCGAACATAATGAGCAGAAATCGGACGAAACGGGATCGATTATTTTGGATCATACAGAACAGATGATGCACAGCTGACTGCCTCCCTTTTCTGAAAAAATTCAGGTGCCAAATGCAGCAACGAAAAAGCCGCCCATTCGTGATTGAATGGGCGGCTTTCCTGAACCCATCCAACGCAAATCCGGGTTCAGGCATTTCACGTTTTTCAACGAATGCCGGAACCCTAACTAATAATCAAAATGACGTTGTGCGTTTGCTGGATTGGGTAAATCATTTAAACTACTCCTTACCTGAATTGTCACATTAATTTGTAAAGTTAATATATCATGGCACGCGAGCTGTGTCAACTCAAACACAGTGCAGAAAACTATTTTTAAGGATAACCCGGGCAAAAGCAGGGAAAATGCTGGATCACAAAAAAAATAAAAATATTTTTCTTCTATAAGAGCGCTTAAAAAAGACCCGAAAATCAGGCAAAAGGGGGTTGACTGAATTTTTCAAAGTGCTTAACATTTGTGCCAATCCCATAAATTTCATTTCCAGGTTGACCGGAAGTAGAGATCAAAGGGATTGAGGCAGAACATATACAGAAAGGATGAAGTGCCTCAGACAGAAAAAGAGAGGAGGAACCTGAATTGACTGTAAAGGCGGGACATGACAGGGATACGGGGGCAGATGCTCTGATGCGTCTGATCAGCCGGTCGGGAACGGACGTCCTGTTCGGCTATCCGGGCGGAGCGGTTCTGCCGATTTATGATGCGGTTTACCGGCATCATATGCGCCACATCCTGACGAGACATGAGCAGGGTGCGGTGCATGCGGCGGAGGGTTATGCCAGGGTTTCGGGGAAACCGGGTGTCGTGCTGGCAACGAGCGGTCCGGGCGCGACAAATCTGATTACGGGTCTGATGGATGCGCTGATCGATTCACTCCCCCTGGTTGTCTTTACCGGACAGGTGACGCGCGGTGCAATCAATACCGATGCGTTCCAGGAAGCGGACGTGGTCAGTATGACCGCTCCGGCAACGAAGCATAATTTCCGGGTCCGAAGTGCAGACGAACTGCCGGAAGTTGTTGCTGAAGCGTTTTATCTCGCAACAAGCGGACGTCCGGGTCCGGTTCTGGTGGATCTGCCAAAGGATATTTGCGCAGGTAGTCTGGAGAACGTCCCGGAGTCTATCCATGATGTTGTGCTGCCCGGTTATCATGTGACGAAAACAGCAGATATCCGGGCTGTACAGAGACTGGCTGCTGCGCTGCAAACCGCTGAACGACCGGTGCTGCTTTCCGGGGCAGGCGTCATTCATTCCGGTGCAGCTGACCGGCTTCGGGATTTTGCTGAACGCTGTCATTTACCGGTTGTGACGACTTTTCTCGGTCTCGGCAGCTTTCCCGGATCTCATCCGCTGTTTCTCGGGATGGGCGGCATGCATGGCACGTTTGCGGCCAACATGGCGCTTTCCGAGTGCGATCTGCTCGTCAATATCGGCTCGCGGTTCGATGACCGGCTGACCGGGAATATTGAAAAATTTGCTCCGGATGCACAGGTTGCCCATGTGGATATTGATCCGTCGGAAATTGGAAAAGTGGTAAAGACCGATTATGGCCTGGTCGGCGATGCCGGCACGGTGCTCTGTCAACTGGAGGAGGCGCTGAACGCTCCGCTCCCGGATCACGGCAGCTGGCTGAATCATCTGCGCGATTATAGGGCGGCACATCCGCTGCATTACGATCACCAGCAGTCGAAAAGGGAGCTGCTGCCCCAGTACGTTATCGAGAGAATCTGCCGTTTTGCCGGTCCTGATGCGGTGGTCGCGACCGATGTCGGACAGCACCAGATGTGGACTGCCCAGTATTACCGGATCGAGTCCCCGGGACATCTGGTCTCCTCAGGCGGACTGGGTACGATGGGTTACGGCCTTCCTGCAGCGATCGGTGCGCAAATAGCCGCACCCGGGAAAAAAGTTGTGGCTATCCTCGGCGATGGTGGTTTTCAGATGACGATTCAGGAGCTGGCTGTGATTGCCGGACAGAAACTTCCGGTGAACATCTTTATTTTGAACAATCATACGCTGGGCATGGTGCGCCAGTGGCAGGAATCTTTCTACGGTGAGCGGTACGCGGCATCTATTCCGGATGTACAGCCTGATTTTGTCCGCCTCGCGGAAAGTTACGGCATTACCGCCCGGCGCCTTTCCGATCCGGGCAAAGCGTCAGAAACCATCAAAGCCGCTCTTGAAGCGGATACGCCGATACTGATTGACTGCGTCGTGAAGCAGATGGAAAATGTAACACCGATGGTTCCTCCTGGTAAAGGATTGATGGAAATGACGGGAGCGTGATCACATGAAACAGACATTAATCGTTGAGACAGCACCGGGTCCTGATGTTCTCGCACGGGTGACGATGCTTCTGGCACGCGGCAATTTGTCTATTGCCGGTATGGATGCTGAACGACAAGACGCGCGGTTTCACCTGCGCCTGACCCTGGTGGCAGAACGTGAGCAGCAGGTAGAGCGCTTTATCCGGCAGGCGGAAAAACTGGTGGATGTCTATGCTGTTGCACCCCCTACTGAAAAAAGTGTTCGTATGAAAGCTGCAAAATGAAAAGACGGAATATTGGAAAT
Source organism: Sporolactobacillus sp. Y61 (assembly GCF_040529185.1). Taxonomy (NCBI): domain Bacteria; kingdom Bacillati; phylum Bacillota; class Bacilli; order Caryophanales; family Sporolactobacillaceae; genus Sporolactobacillus; species Sporolactobacillus sp. Y61. Next base: position 1,426,673 of record NZ_CP159510.1, read on the forward strand.
TAAAAAAACGAAGGAGATATGAAAATGACAGCAACTGTTTACTATGATAACGATATCGATGATCAGGTTTTGCGCGGCAGGAAAATCGCGGTACTCGGGTATGGCTCACAGGGGCACTCACAGGCCCAGAACCTGCGCGACAGCGGGTTTTCAGTGACAATCGGCGCGCGTCCGGGCAAATCCTGGGACAAAGCAGTGCGGGATGGTTTTACAGTAAAGACGGTTCGGGAGGCTGCTGCTGAAGCGGATGTCGTGATGATGCTGCTCCCGGATGAACGTCAGCCGGAGGTGTATAACAAAGAAGTGGCGGAGGGACTTGAACCTGGAAATGCACTCGCCTTTTCGCACGGCTTCAACATCCATTTTACTCAGATCGTTCCGCCGAAGGATGTCGATGTCTTTATGGTCGCACCGAAAGGTCCGGGTCACTTCTGTCGCCGTGAATACCTGAACGGAGGCGGCGTTCCGGCATTCTACGCGGTTCATCAAAATGCGTCAGGTGACGCGGAAGCTCTGGCGCTTGCCTGGGCCAAAGGACTGGGTGCGGCACGTGCCGGTGTGCTGAAAACCACATTCAAAGAAGAGACGGAAACTGACCTGTTTGGCGAACAGGCCGTACTGATGGGCGGCTTGACGCACCTGATTGAGGCAGGCTTTGAAACGCTTGTTGAAGCGGGCTATCAGCCGGAAAATGCCTATTTTGAAACCTGCCACGAGATGAAAATGCTCACCGATCTGATCTATGAAAACGGGTTAACCGGTATGCGTTACTCCTGCTCGGATACATCGAAATTCGGCGATTTCACCGTCGGGCGTTATGTCATCGATGAAGGCGTAAAAGCGCGGATGAAAAAGGTCCTGGAGAATATCCAGTCGGGTAAGTTTGCCCGTGACTGGGTTCTTGAAAATAAAGTCGGACGCCCGATGTTCAATGCACTTCAGCAAAAAGAAAATAATTCCCAGCTGGAACAGGTTGGACGCGAGCTGCGCCGCCTGATGCCGTTTGTTAAAGAAGGCAAGCAGGACGCAGCAGACATCACGGCAAACGTTACACAATAAGCCGGATAAACCCGGATTGGAACGGGAGAAAGGGGGAAGAACATTGGGGATCAGGTATCAGGTTTATGTGACCGTCCGGCATGTTGGTTTCATGATCTGCGGCGGCCATGCAGATTCTGATGAACTGCCCCGGATCAAACATTTGGCGGCCGGGCCTTCGTCAAAGGCCGGCCCGTTTTGAAGGGTGGAACGGTAAATGATCATTGACGCCAGAGATGTCAGTTGGGTGCGGGCGGATCGTACTATTCTCCATCATGTGGACTGGCAGATACAAAAAGGAGAATATTGGTCGCTGGTCGGTCTGAACGGATCAGGCAAAACCACCCTGCTCAAGATGATCAACGGTTACATCTGGCCGACAAGCGGTTCACTTTCCGTGCTGAACAAGCCGTTCGGATCATACGATCTGCGCGAATTACGCAAGAAAATCGGCTGGGTCAGTTCAGCACTTTCAGAAAGAATCAGGCCGGCTGATGATCCGGAGTCCATTGTCCTCAGCGGCCGATTTGCCTCTATCGGTCTTTACGACAGCGTGTCACCGGATGAATGTGAAAAAGCTCAGGCTTTATTAAACAGGCTGGGATGCTCATCGTTTGCGGGCAGAGCATTCGGACTTCTGTCTCAGGGCGAAAAGCAGCGCGTTCTGATTGCCCGGGCATTAATGGCTGACCCGGAGCTTCTGATCCTTGATGAACCCTGTAACGGACTGGATCTCTTTGCCAGAGAGCAATTGCTGTCCCTGATCTCCCGCCTGGCCCATTCAGCAGAGGCACCGTCTCTGATATTCGTGACGCACCATGTTGAAGAAATTCTGCCATGCTTTGAACATACTTTACTGCTTAAGGCGGGGACGGTTTTTAAATCCGGAAAAACAGGTGAAGTCATGACGCCTGAGGTGATGACAGATTTTTACGATCACCGTGTTTCCGTTCAGAGGCGAAGCGGGCGTCTTCACGTGGATCTGTGCGTTCATGGATAGTCCAGCGGTTCATTATATAGTATCGATCACATTGAGAGCTCTTCTGTGACTCTTTCGGTTTGGAAAAACCCGGAAGAGAGCGGAAGAGCTTTATTGTACAAAAATCTCTGCCGGATCCTGATCACAGGGTTCAGGGTACTCATTGGTAAGCAGCAAATGAAACAAAAAGTCGCGCGTAAAAAGTAATACCAGTAAAAAGGATGCATGATCTTCTGACTATTTCAGCTGTTTTCCTTTCAGCGTGCGGGATATTTCGGGGTTTTTCATGACTTATGGCTGTGTTCTTTTAAAAATTATGTGTTTTATAATGTGGGAAAGAAAGTGCTTACTTCACAAAATCATCACAAAATGGTCTCATATATGCCAAATGATGAAGCCCCTCCTTCAGCCGTACTGTGATCTGCAATAACCCCTGGGAGTTTTTTTCATGGCAGGCAGATCAGGATCATACCGGGAGAATGACGCAGTTTCGCAGCCAAATACGGACAGGAATCGGTGAATACAGGAGATCTGATCAGAGGCTGAACGGAATAATTGATCAGCCGGGACAGTTCTGGGAGGGCACTTCAAGCGGGGCGTTCCGGGATCAGTATATCTGACTTCGCCTTCTTTCCAGCTGATGCAGTAGCTTCCGGATACATCAACAGGGAGCCCGTGAAGATGGCGAACCTCCTTGAAGAAACTGATCAGCGAAAGGCCGGTCAGACCAACAGTAAATCAGTAAAATCCGGCCGGACTTTTTCGCGGAGATTCGGCTGTTTATGCAGTATGAAGAAGGAATCATACCCGGCCGGACGGGAGTACATAAAACTCAGGCTCAGCCAGGTCTTTTTAACGGGAAGGGGTGTTTCCATGGGAGCTTCTGAAACGCTGAACATGATTTTTCGCACGCTGTCGTATCGCTCCGCGGCACTTGACGATCAGATCGAACGACTGAAACGTGCCAACAGAAAGCTGGGACGAGAACAGGCGGAGGCGCTGCACGCGATCCGCCGTCTGACTCAGCCGGAAACAGGAGCGCACTGGACTGGCTCCCATGCCCGTTCTTTTCAAAGGAAAAGGGATGATGCGCAGGACAGGATGCGTGCCAGAATGACAGCAAGCATAGACGGCTACCAGCGAGGGATTGAATCGAAAATTCGCGAGCTGCGGATGGAAAGTGATTTTCTCCAGTCAACCGGCAGTATGGCAAGGGAAGCCGGCCGAATGCTGGACAGAGGGGAAAAAGCAGCAGATGCTCTGGAACGCAATCTGACATCTATTAAAAGGCGGTTGTTCTAATGTACAAGATTGAGCTCAATGACAGTGTGGTGAAGAGTCGAATAGACCAGGCGGAACAGGCCCTCAGTCGCTTGATGCCTCCGGGATCTTTTTCCTGTGGCAGTAATCGGCTGGCTGCAACAGGAGCCTGGCGGGAAAGGGAACAGATGCTGGTACGGCTTTTATCTGCCTATCTGGCCGGTGTGCAGAAAAATATCAGTGATACACGGGCCAATGTTGACCTTCTGAAGCGGCAGGACGAGGTGATCAGATGAGGGCGGCCCGTTATGGCGGCGCAGGTTCGGCAGGCAGCACTCAGGTTTATGATGCGGAATCACTCAAAGCTGCTGCTGAATCGCAGGCAGATACTTATCAAAATCTTCGCGATCAGTTCCATGCTCTCCGGACAGCGTTTACGCAGCTCTCTGAACTGGGTTCCGACTTCCAGGGGCAGGGCGCAACCGCGATTAAAAACTTCTATTCAGCGCAGGTGCAAGTCGTTGATGCCTGGCTGAGACTTCTGGACAAGCAGGTCGCTTATTATCGGGGCATTGCCGGTGAGATTGACGACAGGCAGTTAGGTGGCAGGACCCATGTGCAAATCCCTTTTCTCAATGAAGATCTGATGATGGGCTACGCCCGTTCCAAAGCTATGATCAGGGATCAGCGCGAACAGATTTCCCGAATCCTCCGCAGTGTTTCCGATCTTGTTTCAATCCCCGTTTTCTCTAATCATGATGTGGATCAGGCACTGGATGAGGCTGAAAAAAAGCGGGCGCAGACGGTGCTTGATGTCCAGAATCTTGATCAGAGCCTGACGAGTGAATACCATCAGATTACCGAAGATCTGCCGTACATTGCCTCGCTTTATGGCGAACTGATTCACGCAACGAAGCAGGGTGCGGACGTGCAGCCGATGCATTTCAACGCTGAAGCCTGGCGTAGCAGTGCTATTTACCAGGCACAGGATGAAATGAAGCAGGTAACGGGAAATTATCTGCAATACAAAAAGCAGCAGGAAAATGTTCGCGAGATGGAGAAGCAGAAAGAGGCGGAAGCAAACCGGCCATGGTATCAAAAAGCCGGATCTGCGATGGCCACATTTGCCGGTGAGCTCTCCGGCTATTATGATTATCTCAGGGCGGTCGAAGGCATCGATCCGGAGACCGGACGAAAGCTGAGCGCCGGCGAACGCGCCACTGCCGGGGCCATGGCGGCGGCAACATTTATCCCGATTATCGGCTGGGGCGGACGGATCGCCAAAGGCGGCACGGCCCTCTACAAAACGACGCGCGGCACGGAAGCAGTCGGTAAAGCACTGAACACTTACGACCAGGCAAACCAAACACTCAAAGTGCTCAGCCAAAGTGAAAAAGGAATCACCGCCCTGCTCGCCGCAAACGGCATCACTCAGGCCACCACCGGCAGAGATCTGTTCGGCAGACAGCTGACGGAAGACGAGCAAAGAAGCAGCCTCCTTCAAGGCGTGTTCATGATGAATCTCTTCACCCGCAGGCTCGCCATTTCACCCGAGCAAAAAGCGAGTGTGCATGAGCAGAGCCAGGCATTTAAAGCACATGTAGCCAAAATTGTCCATAATGCTAAAGCATCGGTCAGCTCAAACAAATGGAAACCGGCGATGGCCGGGGCATCCGATGATCTTGCGAAAGTGAGTGATGATGCAGAGGGTATAGCGAAGACACTTAGTGCGACGAAAGTTGATAGGTCGGGGAATATTGGTGAGAAGAGCTCAGCAGGTGTTGGGAGAGCGAATGATGACGCTATACATTCTAATTTAGTTAGTACTTTCGGAGAAATGAATGATGAAGATGCTATTAGATATAATCAATATTGGGTAGATGTCTCAAAAGGATTGGACACTGAAACTCGAGTAAAATTAACTCAATGGGGTCACTATAGACCAAGCACTAGTCTATACAGTGAGTACAAACATGTATATGATAACCCTAAATATTATAATCAGGAAACGGGAGAAATTTATTGGCCTAAGAATAATGGTGCAGAACTAGGGACTGAGGAAAGAGTATCCATGGGATCTGGAGATACATTTGGTAGAATTGGAGGAGAAAAAGGAAGGTTCGTCGCTCCTTGTGGAACTTCTCCAGAACAACTATCACTTGCTCCAGGAACCGACTTGTCTAAATACACGGAGTATAGAGTTTTGCAAGAGATACCTGATATTGAAAAAGCAAGGGTAGCCCCTTGGTTTGATCAACCAGGTGGAGGAATTCAATTCTTCATGCCAGCGAAAATAAAGGATTTATTACAACAGGGGTATATTGAAAAAATAGGAAAGTAAGGAAGTGTGATTAATTTTGAAGCTCCTAAAATTATTGGATACAATGGATTTGAAGAAAGAAATAAATCCAAAAATAAAAACTTTAAACTATTATTCTAACGAGATATATTTCAGCCATCCTAATTTAGGCTATGATGGTTCTTATATTTATAGTGATGCCCAAGGGTATCATTATGTTGAAACAGAAAGAGGTGAGAAAACAACACATAAAGTAACAGATGATGTATTTGAAATTAGTTATTGGGTGCTTGAACCGATTGTAAGCGAGATTGCCTTTAATTTTGAATCAAAAAATAGAGTTTATGGTGAAGATTCTAGGAAGCTGGCTTTTAGAAAAAAATTAGAACTTTTCTCATTAATTGGAGAAAATTTTAAAAAGAGAGAAGAAATTGAGCAAAGTGAAATATTAAAAAGAGTACCATATAAACATATCAAAGAAAATTAACATAGACTAGTGCATCGTAACTACGATTTCAAAGTTTATTGTAATAAAATTCCTTTTTTGGTACTATTTAGTTAAAAAAGTGAAATGATGCGACACATAAAATACATTATTGCTTTGAATGACGACGAAGTGACCCTCCTTGAGAAGATCTTTAAAGACAAAACGACCAGTCAAACCACCAAGAAACGCAGTCAGATTTTACTGGATGCCGACGTCAATCACGGAAAAACACGCCAACGTAAAGAAATTGCAAAATAAAGTCGCGTTGCCCCTTAACCGTAGCCAATGTGATCAGGCTTTTTGTAAACAACGGCCTGGATGATGCCCTAACTTTTAAACGCGGTTAAGGTTCAAATCACTCAAACCAAAAAATCGATGGCGAAGCCGAAACAAAAATCATTGAACTGGCTTGCGGACCTGCGCCTGAAGGCTATTCGCGCTGGTCATTACGGCTGTTGGAAAAGGAATCCAAAGTGATTTTGGATGTGCCTGTGAAAAAAGATGCAATCGGTCGGATGTTAAAAAAAACGAACTTAAACCTCACCGTGATGACTACTGAGCGATCCCCAAGAAACAAGACGCCGATTTTGTAGCACATATGGAGGACGTGCTGGACGTCTATTCGCAACCGTATGATCCACAAAAGCCGTTAATCTGTCTGGATGAAAAGACCTACATGATGCATGCGGATAAAGTTAAACCCTTACCGATCAAAAACAAAAGCCCACGCAAAATCGACTATGAATATGAACGAAAAGGTTCCTGTTCTATCTTCGGACTTATTGAACCCTTGACCGGCAAGCAATATGTCGATGTCAGACCGACTCGGACAGCGGTGGACTTTGCCGAAGTGGTGCATCATTTAGTTGATGATTTATATCCCCAAGCCGAGAAAATAGTTCTGGTTATGGACAATCTGAACACGCATCGCATCAGCTCGTTGTATAAAAAGTATCCGCCGGCCGAAGCCAGACGAATTTTGGATAAACTGGACATTCACTATACGCCGAAACACGGCAGTTGGCTAAATATTGCAGACAAAAAGCGAGTGTGCATGAGCAAAGTCAAGCGTTTAAAGCACATGTAGCCAAAATTGTCCGCGATACAAAAGCATCAGTCAGCTCAAGTCAATGGAAACCGGCAATGGACGGGGCGTCCGATGATCTTGCGAAAGTGAGTGATGATGCAGAGGGTATAGCGAAGACGCAGCGATTGGCGAAAAGTGATACGAATGTTAACAAGGCAGATGAAGTGATTGAAAACAAAATTGAAGGTTTAAGAAAAAATGAAGTTCATGGTATTGAAATAGATAGATCTAACCATGGAAGATATACAAACAGATTAGATTATTTGCATAATAAATTTGGAGCAATGTCTGCAAGTGAATTACACGCTGAAATTAATAGGCCACAGTTAAGAAGAATGTTAGAAGACTATAGTCCATCTGATTATGCGAGAAACTAGCAGGGAAGTACTCCTTATTTTGGAATAAATGAATATGTAGATAAATTTTATTCAAAGGGTACTGTACTATGCGCAGGAGAGCCATATACTTCGTGGTATTTTTCGAAAAATGAGGTTATCTTGGAATCCGGAAAGGATGCGCAAAAACTCTTTGAGGGCTTACAAGTAAAACTTTTTTTGCTGAAGGTATGGATAAAGCGATTTACAGAGAGAAAATGGGAGCATATAGATTGAATGCTGATTTAAAAGGAGCAAATGGTTTTGCAAAAGCAAATCCACAGTTTGGAAAAGGCGGCTTAGAACAAATTTTTATCCCTGATTTTCAAGAGTTATTGCATAATAAATTTATAAGTAGAATTGATGGTGTATCATTTTGGATAAATGTTATTTTTGATGACAATCGAATGAAAATTATCGAATTAAGTGATGCTAATGAAACATTTCAAAACTCATATAATGATTGGTCAAATTATAGATACGAGAAAAAAAGAGAAGCACACGATAGGTGGATCTTACGACAATTAGGGAGACCATTTGAAGAAAAAACAAATGCATTGACTTTTAATCGAAGTTGGGGAAGTGCTACTTCCTATACTGATATGAAAAATGGCGAAGTGAAAATTATGATATCTTATAAATAAATTAGCTTTGCTAAAGAACCGTAAGAGTACATGATTTAATGCATCTTTGCGGATTTTATTTTCGAAATAGAATCTAAAGTGACTAATAATCTAAAAACCATTCGAAAGTAATACCATGTGAATAACCGAAAAAACGTGTTTTAACGAATAATATTACAAGAGAATTCAGATTGGGCAAGTCTGAAACTACAACAATGAAGCCTGGTACAATTATCGATAGATTTGGTTACGAAGCTGGAACGTTTGTTTCACCTTATGGAGTTCCATATGAAATGCGCTCATTAACTCCTGAAACATATTTAAAGCCATATAAGGTTTATGTAATAAGAAAACCAATAGAAGTGCAAGTTGGAAAAATTGCTCCATGGTTTGATGAATCAGGTCACGGCATTCAATATGAGCTGAATCAATCAGTAAGAAGTTTAATAAATAAAGGAATAATTGGAAGGATAGGAAAATGATTATGAAAAAAAATGAATTACAGCAATTGTTAACTACTGCTAATATTCCTGTGGATTTATACAAATTAAATGGAGGGTTGCCCAATGAAGCATTTTGTTTAAATAACAATAAAGAAAATAATGTTTGGGAAGTATATTATAGCGAGCGCGGGTTGAAATCACAGTTAAAGAAATTTAACTCAGAAGATGAGGCTTGTGATTATTTTTATAAAACAATGTTAGAATTTCTAAATTGATAGCATTTATCCGATTAACTATCGTCGTTTAATTATGTACCTCGGAATAACCGAAGGAAAAGATGCCGAGATATAGAGAGCCTGTAAAGAAAAACTTGAGGCTTATGGGCGCTGTACCCAAAACGTCACAGAAGTCTGCATGGATATGTCTGCGGCCTTTATTAAAGGGGCTTCCGACTACTTTCCGGACGCGTCGATTACCTTTGACAAGTTCCATGTGATTCAGGAAGCCAACCGGGCGGTCGATGTCGTACGCCGGAACGAACGGAATCGTTGTGCCGATTTAAAGAATACGCGTTATATCTGGCTGAAGAACGAGAAGAACCTGACGAAAAAGCAGAAAGAAACCCTCGATAAGTTGAAGGACAGCGAACTGGATACAGCCAAAGCCTACCGCATGCGCCTATGCCTTCAGGAGATCTACAAATATCCGGCTCAAATTGCACCGGCGGTGCTTGAAGACTGGATCCAATGGGGCCTGCGCTGCCGGCTGGCCCCCATGGTGGATCTCGCAAAGACACTGAAAAAGCATTACGGCGGTGTGGTCAGGTGGTTCCAATCCCAACTCAACAATGGGATATTGGAAGGTATCAACAGCCTATTCCAGGCCGCGAAGCGGAAAGCCAGAGGCTACCGCTCCGATAAGAATATCATCGCCATGGTCTATCTGCTTGCCGGGAAATTAGACTTCGCACAAAAATAAAAGAACAGGCATCAGTGCGGAGCCACGTATCGCTCACAACCGAACCCGTTCCCTTGTCCATGGATTAGTCTGTCCATTCTGGAGAGGTTTATTCAGGCATCAGACGGTGAACGTGGAGCGAGCAATTGAACCCGTTCCCTTGTCCGATTTTCATAGATTATCTGGAAACTACTTTACCAAACTTTGTCCTATTTCACGGGTTTTAGCGAAGAGCCTTAATTTTAGCTAAGAATATCATCATCATATTCTAGTATTTGTATTTCAATTGTTTTATCTCTTTTAACTCGACTTCGACAGTTGTAGGCACAATCTTTCAAGTGAGCGATTAAAGGAATCCCGTGTCCTAGGAATTTTTTTAAATTATCCACATGTGTATAATAGGTCATCTAAAAGTTATCCATAGGCACACATCTGTGGATAACCATGCTTGATGTTGAAACTCACCTGTAATATAATATAGGCATGTACTTACGAAGGGTTTCTCGAAAAAATAAAGATGGTCGTACAGTAGCCTATCTGCAGCTGGCTCAAAATGAGTGGGATTCCAAGGCCAAATATGCCAAAGCAAGGGTGATTTATTCGTTCGGTCGCGAGGATCAACTGGATGTTGACGCGCTCCGTCGGCTGGTGGAAAGCATTTCAAGGTATCTCTCTCCTGAAGAAGCCCTGCGGGCTCAGTCTGAGATTGGTCAGGCGGCTGATTTTGCTTTCAAAGCATCCAAAAGGCTGGGTGGAGTCTGGACACTGGATCAGCTCTGGAAAATGCTGAGCATGGACCAGATCATTCATGAATTATTGGCGGGTCGTAAACATGATATCGACGTCGAACGACTCATCTTCGCTACGGTAGCCAATCGAGCTCTGGATCCAATCAAGCAAGCTGGGGCTTGAGGAGTGGATACAGGATGAAGTGGCACTGCCTGGACTCAATGAGGCACATGTCCATCAGTTTTACCGTGCCATGGATTTACTTCTGGAAATGCGCAGCCAGCTGGAGGAACAGGTTTATTTTTCGACAGCGAATCTACTGAATCTTGAAGTCGACCTGATCTATTTTGATACAACCTCGTCCTACTTTGAGGTTGAGCCCCAGAAAGCTCCGGAAAAGGAAAATCTGCGAAAGCTGGGCTATTCCAAAGACAAACGTCCGGATCTGCTGCAGGTGGTCATCGGCATGGCCGTTACGAAGGAAGGCTTGCCCATCCGATGCTGGGTCTGGCCAGGTAACACGGCGGATAAAACAGTCGTTGAAGAGGCCAAAAAGGATTTAGTTGGCTGGAAGCTGGGACGGGTGATCAGTGTGATGGACCGTGGCTTTTCCACGGAGGACAATCTAACGACGCTGCAGCGTGCCGGAGGGCATTATATTGTTGGTGAGCCCATGCGTTCCGGTAAGAAAATTGTGGATGAAGCGATGTCCCGCAAGGGACGTTATCAAAAGGTTCGCAACCATCTTGAGGTTAAGGAGATTGTCGTCGGGGACGGAGAAAAGCGGCAGCGTTTTATCCTCGCCTACAACTCAAAAGAAGCAGAGAAAGATAAGAAACAGCGGGAACGACTGGTTCGTGATTTGGAGATGGCTCTGGAAGACTTACATCAGTTGCCTGAAAAGAAGCATACCAAAGCGGCCTGTGCCCTGCGGTCACATAAGCTTTATGGTCGTTATCTTCGCCAGCTGAAGGACGGGCAGCTGAGAATTAATCGGCAGGCGCTTCGAGATGCGGCGCGTTATGACGGGAAATACCTGATTCGAACATCGGATGATACCCTGTCCGCAGAAGAAGTGGCGCTGGGATACAAGAACCTGATGGCTGTAGAAAATGGATTCCGAACCTTAAAGTCTACACTCTGTCTTCGACCGATGTACCATCGGATCGAGGATCGGATTAAGACGCACGTTTTACTGAACTGGCTGGCTCTGCTTCTTATTCGGCTGGCGGAACTGAAGACCGGTGAAACCTGGCCAAAACTGAAACATACCATGGATCAGATGGTTCTGGGCAAATTTTCTTCAAAAAAAGGAGACTTCTATCAAAGGACGGAAATCACCGCAAAACAGCATGAAATCATTAAGGCTCTTGGGATAAAGGTCCCTCGAAAGATATGTCGAATCGACCTTAAATCCTAGATACACACATATAAAAATTAAAAGTCCGAAAACAGGCTACCTGTCGCCTTTTTTCGGACTTTTGTGTACCTAGAAACTGTCGAAGTCGAGTTTAATCAGCTCTTCAACTGTGGTTTCATCTATCTGTCTTTTTGTTTGACGTAATACTTGTGTTATCTCCAGCGATACATTATATTTTTTCAAAACTTTTAATAGTATCTAACAAATCTTGCAGCTTCTCTGGAGTCTTTAAATAATCCCAAGTCAAAACAGGAAGTTGATTTTCAATTTGTTTTTTAACTTTACTAATCGATTCGCCACTATATTTTCTAATTTGGGGTATGAGCTTGTTTGCATTATCTACGCTTATAAATTTCACTTCAATTGTATTACCCATACAAATCTTAACCCCCTAAAAGTCTTTAATTTTATTTATCTACTCTCCTGGTATGCTGGCACAGGCGCATGCGGTAGGCCTTGGCTGTATCCAGTTCGCTGTCCTTCAACTTATCGAGGGTTTTTTATGCTTTTTCGTCAGGTTCTTCTCGTTCTTCAGCCAGATATAACGCGTATTCTTTAAATCGGCACAACGATTCCGTTCGTTCCGGCGTACGACATCGACCGCCCGGTTGGCTTCCTGAATCACATGGAACTTGTCAAAGGTAATCGACGCGTCCGGAAAGTAGTCGGAAGCCCTTTTAATAAAGGCCGCAGACATATCCATGCAGACTTCTGTGACGTTTTGGACACGGCCCCCATGGGCTTCGAGTTTTTCTTTACAGGCTCTCCATGTCTCGGCATCTTTCCCTTTGGCGACGTGGATGACATTTTTCTTTTCGGAATCCACAAAGATCGTAATATAATTGTGCCCGCGCTTTGAGGAGGTCTCGTCGGTATTAATCTTTGTCACCTGGGACAAGTCCTGAACAGCTAAAGCGTGATCTACATAATGATGCAGAATCCGCCATAGTCGGGTATCATGTTCACCGACCAGACGGCTGACCGCGTTCATCGGCATATCTTTAACCAATTTCATAATCCAGGCATCAAAAAGTTTGGTAAAACCCGCACGGGGCTTGATGGCCCATGGAATTTCCACCCGCTGTTTTTTACCACACTTTTTACAATCTGTCCTCGGATGTTCCGCGTGGATGTAGCAGGGGTATTCTAAAAAGTTCAGATGCCTCCACGTACGATCGTAATCAGCGATATCATAGATCGGCTGGTGTCCGGCACCACAGTTTGGACACGATAACAGCGCTTCTTTGTAGACTTTTAAATAAACATCCAACTTTTTTTGGCTTTCGTTGAAGATACAGTCATGAACGTACCAGGGTTCTGTAATATGGAATAAGTTTTCCAGGTCATTGAATTCTACTAACATTTGAAAACCACCTGTCGTTTTTAATTAGGTAGTTTCCAGTATTTCCAGGTTCATTCATTTTAATCAGCGAAGAAGCGATTAAGTTACCTCAAGATATTACTGTTTATAGAGGGACTGACTCAAGACCTTTTGAACAATTATTAGAGATAGATCAATTAACTGGAGAATATAATTGGCACACTTTAATTGGAAAAACTTTTAAAGAGTATGCATTTTTAAGTACTTCTGTCGAACAAAGAGCAGCTTTTAATCACTTAAATGTGTCTTGGGAAATTAATCTGCCTAAAGGAACTACTGGAGGAATGTTAAATCAAGTAAGCAACTACCCGATAGAAGCAGAATTTTTACTTAATGCAGGGCAAGAATTTCTAATTTCAGACACCAAAGTGGATAGTTTTGGTAATGTTAAGGTAATAATGGATTTAATTTTAAATTCAAAGTAGGAGGTCATTCTATGAGCAGGAGAATGGTGGATCGATGGGAAGATGACAATAAAAGTTATTTAAAATTGAATATTAAAAATAGAATTTATCCTACTTTGTATGGTTTAGTAATTGGGGATTGTTTAGGGGTACCAGTAGAATTTAAAAAAAGAGGGACTTTCACTATTGCCGATATGGAAGGTTATGGAACCTATAATCAACCTAAAGGGACATGGTCAGATGATTCCTCATTAACGTTTTGCTTAATGGAGAATATTGTGGAAAATGGTGATGAAGCTTCATTGTTACGGAAATTTGTAAAATATAAAGAAGAGGGGTATCTAACCCCATATGGTGCAATGTTTGATATTGGAAACACTACAATAGAAGCGGTAAACCGTTTCCTGGGGGGATCATCACCCAGTCAATGCGGTGGCAAAGAAGAGTATGACAATGGAAATGGTGCTCTAATGAGAATTGCGCCTTTAGCATTTATATTATGTAGCAATTTTAACTTTATTGAAAAGTGTAATGTAATTAAAAAGTATACGGAGTTGACACATGCGCATCCAAGATCAATAGTCGGCTCGATTATCTATATTCAGCTGTTAATCGCAATGTATTTAAACAATTCCATTAATTTATCTATTTCAGGAATAGAGAAACTGTTCAAAACAAATTTCAATGAAAATCATGTATATAGAAAAGAGTTAGAGAGTTATAAGAGAATTTTTCAAGACGGTTTTTTTGACTTAAAAGAAAATGAAATAAAATCAAGTGGATATGTAGTGGATACACTGGAAGCAGCTATTTGGTGTTTAGGTACAACAAAGACCTTTGAAGGAGCGGTATTAAAGGCAGTTAATTTAGGTGGAGATACAGATACGATAGCTTCTATTACTGGAAGTTTGGCGGGGATTTACTATAAAATGGATGCTATCCCGGAAAAGTGGATAAGACAAATTGCAAGTAAAGAAAAAGTTGATGAGTTAATTAATAGATTCATGTTGTATTGTGCAAATCAAGCGGTAATTAAGGAATATGGTGAGTTATAAAAAAAGAATTAGTTACCGAACAAATTAAAATGGCCGGAAGTATGATTACTGAACAGTTAAAGAGTACCTATCCAAATGTTAAATTAACTCAATGATTATAGGTGACGGTGGCCACGTCATCGGCCCCCTTTTGCCAAAAAATAGGCCACCTAATGCCAAGAATTAGTCCACCTTCTGCCATAATTTGATCCATAGGTATTGAATAATGCCTTTTGTCCACGCCCAGTGAACAGGCCGCTATTTCGAAGATTTCGATCATGATGATTGGCGGTGGAAAAATTAGAGAAAAATCCTAGTAAGATTCATCAATAGATGGCCGGTTCTGGCCCTTCCCTATCTAACTACTACGACCATTTTCTTTGAGGTTCTGACAAGGGCGACCGTAGGGAGGGCGGAGCCTTTACCCTTGCCAGGTTCTCAGAGAAAGTGGATACTCTCTCAAGATAGGGAAAGGGAACAGCGCAGAAACTGACGGGGCTCACCATCTGCCTCCTGGTCTATTTACTTGCAGAAGGTGGCTCATGTTGTGGCAGAACATGGCCTACTTTTTGGCACGAGTGGCCTATTTCGATGGCCGCCTTCAATAGGGATGGAGAAGGTACAATTGGAAAATATTGTTTCTGATTTTAAGGCTTTCAAACCTGTGAATAAAGATGTATAAAAAAGGCACTCTACTACCTTGAATTTCTAATAATTTGGAGCCCATTGGATTTAAGTCAATCTTTTGGACACCATTCGAGCAGCACCCTCACATTGGGATGAGGGTGCTGTTTTTTGCTTAATAGAAATTCTGCCAGGGCGGCGCAGCCTACAAAATGGTGCGCAGCATGAATGAATGAATGAAGACGTCCGGCCATGCACTGAACACCTGCGACCGGACAGGCCAGCCGTTCAAGTTGCTCAGCCAGAGTGAGAAACACATCGATGCTGCCTGCCCCACATAACGTCCCCGGGATCGACACCTGCGCCCCGGAAAAATCCGAAGTGTGAATACATGTATCGTGAAGCTGAATCACTTATCTGGGGACGATACGGAATGCCAAATGGGGAAAAAGGCCTGATAAATCCATACTGTTTTCATGATATTTCTTTCAGCGTGCGGGATTTTTCGGGGTTTTTCGTGACTTATGGCGGTGCCCTTCTGGAATTTATGTGTTTTATAATGTGAGAAAGAAAGTGCTTACTTCACATAAGCGTCACAGAAAAGTCGCATGTTTTTCAAATAATCCGGAAAACTTCTGTTGAAAAATGCTCAGCGATCAATCCGCTTTATGGTGGATTCATCATAATATACGCACACCAAGTTGTGCAATAACCCGAGGAGGTTTTTTCATGGCAGGACAGATCAGGCTTACACCGGAAGAATTACGCAGTTTCGCGGCGAAATACGGACAGGAATCGGCGAACGCGGGAGATATGATCGGACGTCTGAACGGGATGATTGATCAGCTGGGACAGGTCTGGGAGGGCTCTTCAAGCCAGGCATTCCGGGATCAGTATATCCGGCTTCGCCCCTCTTTCCAGCAAATGCAGCAGCTTTTGGATGACATCAACAGGCAGCTGGCGCAGACGGCGAACATTCTTGAAGAAACCGATCAGCGAATTGCCGGTCAGATCAACGGATAAAAGATCCAAAAGGGCCGAGACCTCATCCGGGGTTTCGGTCTTTTATAGATAAAGGATGAATCGGCTTGACAAAACCATGATGAGGGGTGAGGGCATGTATATCAATATCACGGTTGATCTGTCGCATTATCACAGGCCTTCACTTGATTTACGGATCTCGGACAGGCAGCCGGTCAGGCAGCTGATTCAGACGGTCTGGAAGATTAACGGGATCAGTGATCCGCCGCGACCCGGTTATTGGGTACGCGTGTCCAATAAGGCTCAGATGATTCGCGGATATGAAGTCTTACGCGATAAAAAGATTTCAAGCGGAGATAAACTCACCGTATTGTGAGGAGTGACATCATGCCACAGGAAGAGAGCTTTTTTCAATCAAAATATGAAGCACAGGCAGAGTTCAAAGAAGGGAAATACGTGCTGACCTTTCAGCGGGTAAAGATACCGCTTCGCCAGGCTGATGAGCTCGGTGCGCTGGGGAGCATTGACGACGGGGTCGAACGGAAGATCGAGACAAATGAAGATGAAATCGTTATTATTGCCGGACCCGAAAAGACTCTGAGACCCTTTTCAGATTTAAAGCAGGAGACAGCAACAGAACGTCTGATATTTGCCAGCAATCTGATTCACTTCTTTGCTTGCTATCGAAATCAGCGGGTGATCCCGTCCTGTTTTCCTGAAAATATCTTCTTTACGCCCGGGTTTGAACCTGTTTTTCTTCATTATGGAATAAAAGACAGTCTTCCTCCTGTTTCATATCAGGAGGAAGAGTCATTGCGGCAGGTGAAGGCAGTGGCAGCCCTCCTCTTTGATCCTGCCCATCCTTTTGATACATATTTGAAATTTGATTTTGCGGCAAAAACCACACGCTTTGTCAAAGATATTCTGCGATGCACCACTTTTCAATCGATGTTAGGCCTTGTTGAGAAAGAGCGGAGAAAGGAAATTGGCGAAGAGAAACGGAGTATAAGGCTTCCGAAAAAAAGGAACAGGGTCAAAAATAGTGTAATGACCGGGACTGTCGTGTTATTGATTCCGCTGATCATCCTGACGGTTTATGCTTTCATCATTCAGATGCCGAGACAGGATCTGTTCGAGCAGAGTCATGAGCATTATCTGCAGGACCAGTACAGTGATGTGGTCACTGTACTGGACCCGGTGGATGAGGATCAGATGCCGAAAGTTGTCCGATATGAGCTTGCCGTCTCCTATGTGAAAAATGAGGCACTGACCGAGTCGCAGCAGAACACTATTTTGAACGATCTGACGCTTCAGAGCAACCCTTTGTATTACCGGTACTGGATTCAGACCGGAAGAGGGGAAACGTCGGGTGCGCTCAATACAGCCCGTTCATTAAATGACCGGATGCTGATTGCGTACGGCCTGTTAAAGGAGAAAGCGGCCCTTCAGGATAACCTGTCCATGAACGGCAAACAGAAGCAGGAACGTCTTCAGAGTATCGATTCAGAGCTGAAAAAATATAGCGAAATCCTGGGCAGTGGAGAAAGTTCGCCGGCGGATGGAGCGGCCCGGCCGGCCGATTCCGAAACGGGCAACGACGGTGGATCCCCTGATGAAGAGACAAGCGGGTCAAGTGCCGGTTCCACGGGGAGCAGCACGGCTCCGGACACATCCGCGGCACAGGATAAAGCGGGAAGCCGTACCGGCAGTTCCGGAACGTCGGGGAAATGATGAACGGGAAGCCTGATACTTCTGGGAGGAGGAACTTCAGATGGAAAAGATCTGGCTGTTTACAGAAGCATATGTACAGTGTACGGAACTGCAGCCTTTTCATAAAAAAGGGATGGTCATTGGAAACCAGCCTGTTGATACGCTCACGGTGCCTGCTCTTGGTGACGACAAAATACGTCTGGTCTGGAATCCGGAAAACCGGCAATGGACCTTCCGTCTGAAAGAAAAAGAGGAGATCCTGAGCGACGGGAAGTCTGAAGCCTTTCCCGGAGGAATGTTTGTTTATCGAAAAACAGCCGACGGGAATGGACCTTCGGGGTATTACATCGGAAATGCCCGGCAGATTTCGGTATCGCCTGAAAGCGACGCAGATTTCAGCTTCCCCGCCGCAACGGAACAGTCGGGCTTTCAGATCAGCAGGGAGCAGGCGGGCTGGCGCGTTTTCCCTGTGCATGAAAATACCCGGGTATACGTCAATGGCGGACGCGTCCGGGGCAGTATGCTTCTTCAGCCGGGCGATATTATTTCCTGGGATCTGAATGAATGGACATTGAAATCGGATGATTTACTGGTGCTTTCAACGGGTGAAACCTTCACCACTGATTTATGCCTGACACGTGATCCGCAAACGATTCTTTCGGACAAATATCCCGATTACCGACGTATGCCACGGTTAATCTATGAACGTCCCAAGGACAAAGTGAAATTTTCCTGGCCGTCAAACAATGAAAACGATGGCAGAAGAAACCTTTGGATCACGATTCTTCCGCCGGTCGTCATGCTTCTGGTCATGGGACTGGTCCTGATTATTCAGCCGAGCGGGATCTATATGCTGCTGTCGATCGTGATGTTCGTATCGACGATTATTACTTCTTCCTATCAGTATTTTCGGGATTCGCGGAGAGAAAAAGCGCGCAGACATGAACGGGAAACGAATTATACCCATTATATGACGGAGAAACGTGAGGAACTGAACAGCCTTTATGAAAAGCAGCGCTTCGTTCTGCGCTATCAGTTCCCGCCGACAGATCGCCTGAAGGAACTGACGGATCAGCTTAGTCCGCGCATCTGGGAAAGAAGCCGGGAAGATGAGGATTTTCTGGATATCCGGCTGGGTCTCACCGACCTTGCGCCGGATTATGAGATTCAGGGCAGTGATCAGGATCTTTCCAATCAGTCTTTTGATGCCCTGTACCGGGAAGCAAAGAGGCTGATTGATCACTATCGGACGATCCGCGATGTACCCCTGACTATCCGCTTGCTGGACGGTCCGGTCGGCATTGTCGGTAAACACTCCATTATCCGGAAAGCCGTCCAGCAGATGATTCTGCAGCTTGCCTTTTTCCACAGCTACCATGATCTGCGTCTGGTTGTCCTGTTTGATGAGGAAGAGTATGAGGAATGGGCGTGGCTGAAATGGCTGCCTCATCTGAGAAGTCTGAGTACGAGCGGAAGAAATCTGATCTACAATGAGCAGACCCGCGATCTGACCCTTTCCGGATTGTACGAGTTGCTGAAAATACGGGAGCATACGGACAAGAAGGAGAAAAAGGTGTTCCTGCCGCACATTGTCTTCATCGTTGCTTCGGATCAGCTGATTCATGAACACGAGATCACGGAATTTCTGAATAACGATTGCACGGATATTGGGGTCAGCTCGCTTTTTCTGGCTAATACAAAAGATAATCTGAATGAACATATTAACACGGTGATTCGCTATGTGAATGAGCGCGAAGGTGATGTCCTGATTCTGAACAAGGTCGCCGGTGGACAATCCTTCCGACTGGATCCATTTTCTAAAAAGGGTAACGAGCGATTTGCGAGGCGTCTTGCCTCGCTCAATCATCAGAGCGGGTTTACAAACTCCATTCCTGAGAGCGTCACTTTTCTTGACATGATGCACGCAGAGGATGTCCGTGACCTTCAGATCCGGAAGCGCTGGGAGGAACATGATCCGATTCAGTCGCTCGCGGTACCGATCGGACTGCGAAGTAAGACCGATGTGTTGGAACTGAATCTCCATGAAAAAGCGCACGGACCGCATGGGTTGCTTGCCGGTACCACCGGTTCGGGAAAATCGGAATTGCTGCAGTCCTATATTCTGTCGCTGGCCGTGAACTTCCATCCCCATGATGTCGCCTTTCTGCTGATTGATTTCAAAGGCGGGGGTATGGCGCAACTGTTTGACAAGCTGCCGCATCTGCTCGGAACGATGACCAATATAAATGATGAGAAAAATTTCAGTGACCGGGCACTCGCAGCGGTAAAGAGTGAATCCCGCCGGCGCCAGTTGCTTTTTTCCAAATACAACATTAATCACATTGATGATTATCAGCTTTTGTTCAAGCAGGGTAAAGTCAGAGAACCCATGCCCCACTTGTTTATCATTTCCGATGAATTTGCGGAGCTGAAAAAGGAAGAACCTGATTTTATACGCGAACTGGTAACGACGGCGCGTATCGGACGCAGTCTTGGGATTCACCTGATTCTCGCGACGCAGAAGCCGGCCGGAGTGGTTGATGATCAGATTCGCAGCAACTCGCGGTTCAAAATTGCCCTGCGCGTGCAGGATGCTTCGGACAGTAATGACATTCTTGGAAATGGTGATGCAGCCGAATTGAAACAGGTGGGTCGCGGATATCTGCAGGTCGGAAATAATGAGATTTATGAACTCTTCCAGTCAGCCTGGAGCGGGGCACCTTATGAGAAAAATATATATACATCCGAAGATGACGTCTACTATGTCCGGGATACCGGATTGTATCCGATTTCCGAAGCCCATGCCAGAACAAAGGCTCAGGAAAAGAAGAAAACAGAGCTTGAAGTGATTGTTCAGACGATTGCCGATCTTTACCATGACATGGGACTCAGGCGTCTTCCCAGTCCCTGGCTTGCTCCGCTCCCGCTCCATATTGTCCGGCCGGCTGCGACGAAGGAAGACGAGAGGGAAGATCGTTTCCTGATCGGACTCGCTGATCATCCGGAGAAACAACGGCAGACGCCTGTCTACCTGAATCTGCAGAAAGGGAAGAATATGGCTGTCTTCGGTGCTTCAGGATTTGGGAAAACGACGACGGTCGCTTCCTTTCTGCTTGAGGCCGCGCGCCGATATTCAGCGGATCAGGTCCGGTTTTACATTTTCGATTTCGGCAGCGGCGGTCTCCTGCCGTTCAGCATGATGCACCACACGGGGGATTATTTCAGGCTGGATGAGAAAGAGAAAATACAGAAGTTCGCAAAATGGCTGAATCAGGAAATCCGGCGGCGCAAGGATACGCTGCGCCGGACAGGGGTACCGAATATTGCCCTCTTTAATGAACAGGAAAATGAGTTTATGCCTTATATCAAAATCATTGTTGATCATTTTGAAGCGCTGCGGGAGGAGCAGGCGGATGAGCTGGAAGAATCCTTTGTCCGCTGGGCGCGTGAAGGAGGAAGTCTCGGTTTCCAGTTTATTCTGACCGCCTCCAGGACGAACAGTATCCGTCCGAACCTTCTTGCCAGCCTGCCCGTCCGGCTTGTCCATTACATGGTCGATCAGTCGGATTTCTATTCCATTTTCAGTGGCTCGGCGAAGCGGACAGTGGAACCCATTCCCGGACGGGCATTAATCAAAAGAGAAGAAGTGGAAAGTGTACAGATTTATCTGCCCTTTGAAGCCGGATCTGCCGGAGAGCAGCTGGACAGGCTGCGCACTGCGGTTGAAGAGTGTAATCATTTCCACCCGACAAGCGACACGATCTATCACGTGCCGATGCTTCCGGAACAACTGGATGTCTCCTTATTTCTCCGGAACAGGGAGATGGAGCCGGATACCTTTTATCTTGGACTTGATGAGGAAACCGTTGAGCCGCTCGGTGTAAGCCGGAAGCAGCTGGACGCGTTTATCATCATCAGTGATGCGGGCGGGGGCAAGACCAATGCAATCAGGCTGTTCATGGAACAGTTGATCCGGCAGGGAGCAGAACATGTGGCT
Source organism: Sporolactobacillus sp. Y61 (assembly GCF_040529185.1). NCBI lineage: Bacteria > Bacillati > Bacillota > Bacilli > Caryophanales > Sporolactobacillaceae > Sporolactobacillus > Sporolactobacillus sp. Y61. The sequence continues at coordinate 1,448,500 of NZ_CP159510.1, forward strand.
GTCAGTGATTCAGATGAGATGCAGCTGGCCCGGGTGGCGGAGCAGCAAGGCTGGATGTACCTGGACGATGGCGACGTGATTGAACGGTATCTGAATCAGCTGGAAAAAGCTTTGTCGGTCAGGGAACAGAAAGTCAAACGCCTGATGCTTGAAAGCAGCCTGCCCCGGAAGGAAATTTCAGACCGCTATCCGGCGTATTATTTGTTGATCGACGGGCTGGATACGTTTATCCGGAACGCCGGCAGTCAGAATCAGACCAGACTGGTGCAATTGATGAAGCGCTTTACGTCAAATGGTTTTCATGTCATTGCCTCCGGGAATCAACAGGAGTGGAAAGGATACGATCCTGTCGTTCCGGAACTGAAAAACGCTAAGGATGCACTGCTTCTGGTGAAGAAGAGCGATCAGTCGGTCTTTACATTACCTTATGTGAGCAGAGAGCCAGCATTGAATGTCGGATTCGGCTATCTGATTCGCCAGGGCCAGGACCGTCGTGTAATGATTCCGCTGACCGACACCATGACTTTAGATACCGTAAACAGGTAATCACTCAGACTAACCCGCAAAAAAGGAGTGCTCCATCATGAAGCATCATTTTTTCTATCATGTAAAAAAATGGGGATCAATAGCCATTGTGTTTATTGTGATTGTGTGCATTTCCGGAGCTCTGCCAAATTATCTGACTCCGCCGTCCCCCAGAAGCAGCAGACGGTGGAAAAGGATGAACCCAAAAAGATTGAACCGGCTGCGAAAATCGGCCATCTGGCACTGGTTAACGAAGACCAGGGGGCAGATATGGGCAGTCAGCATCTGAATCTGGGTAACCAGGTGGCACCGCTTTTCCGTGAAGATCATTACCAGTGGGAAAACGTCAGCCGCAGCACGGCGGATAATGGGCTGAAACAGGGCGTGTATCAGGCTGCTATCTACATTCCGTCTGATTTTACGGAGAATATTTTTACCTATGATCGTCAGAAACCGAAAGCAGCTGTTATTTCCTATCAGTCAAACCCGAAGCTGACGGCCGAGGACTCAGCGAAAATGCAGACCGAATTTCAGAAGGTCAGAGGCACGCTCAATCAGGAGTTTTCAAAAATATACTGGCGGCTTGTTGCTGACAAAATTAATTATGTGAACAGTAACTTCGCTGCTGTTCTGCAGAAGGACAGGCAATTTCTTCAGGCCATGTCTGATTTTTACAAGCCGTCCTCGAAGGATATGGCTCAGGTCTTTGAATCCCAGCTGAACCAGGTTAATGACCTGCTCGATCAGACCAATCGCACTTCAGAAGAAGCAGCGACCCGGCAGGAGTCTCTGACGGAAACGAAGAAACAGATCAGCGACCAGCTGGAAGCATTAAATAAGCTGAATGAACAGATGAAAGAGCAGATTCATACACTTCAGAAAACCAGGGACACAAATAAAGAGCTTGTGGATGATGCGATCGCAAAAAGTCAGGACGGCCTGAACGAGGTCATGGATACGTTTAAAAGCAATATGGCCAGTCCATTGAAAACTTCTGTTACAATAGATGATCCTCTGAAAACCAGTGAAGAATTCACAGACCTGGATCATCTTTTCGCTCATGCGAATACAAGATTGACCCATGTAAATACTCAGGCCACAAATCAGATTATGGACATCTCAAATGATTATCCGGATGACCCGGACGATCTGATTCCCACTATTGATGAACTTGTTACTCAGATTAATCATGCAAAAGAGGGCGTTCATGCGGCGTTAATGGATACGGATGACGAAAGCAGTGTATCCGAACAGGTAAAGACTCTTAACGATCAGGCCATCAGCCTTTTTGATGAGGCAAAGCGTAACTATGAAACCGCACAAGATCTTTATCATCAGGCTTATGGTCAGGACGGAGAAACGCCAAGCCTGTATGATAAGGTAGATGTTTACTATAATGAAGCCCTGAATTTATATAAACAGGCATTGAAACGTGAGGGAATCGGGCAGGATCAATATCAGAAATATCAAGACTTCTTTCAGGCAATGACCACTGTCGCACTTAACAATGTACAAAGTGATATATCGACTCTTGAGCAAATATCAAAGCCTGAGGTCATCACCGACACGGAGAATGGGAAAGATGGGCCGGCCCTATTAAAAAGTATCGGTGACATCCAAAATGAAATAGGTAATCAAAATAATGGATTGGCGAATAATGCGAATATAACAAAGTTTGATCTTGACTTAAGTAAAATTGATGACGACGCTGATTTCAGTGAAGAGTCACTGTTTATCGATACAGATCCGAATAAGAATTATAGGGAATCTGAATTAAGATCTTACCAATTACTCCTGATGAATACGAAAAACAGCCTAAGCAATCTGCTGAAAATGGTGACCACTTTCCAGCCTGTCCAACCCGTTTATTCTGATCTGATTCAGCCTGATGATCCTGCTCTATCTGCACCGGAAGATATGGAACTTACAGAACCAGAACGACCAGATTCTGTAGAATTAGGAGGTGCATTCGATCAGACCGGAAGCTGGATGGAACAGGTAACCGGGCAGTTGATTTCTTCACTGTACGGATTGGATGGAATAAATAAGGAAGCTCAAACGGTTGATCAACGGGAAACAATGAACGACACGGAAAAATCAATACAGGGTCAATACGATCATGCAATTAAGCAATACAATGATGCATTAGACATTCAAAAAGCGGAATTAGAAAAAGCGCAAAACGTCTTATTAAACAATATGTCCCATATGCAGCAACAGGTTGAGAACGTAGCTAAGCCGCTTGTCCTGACTGAACCGGATCCAACATTCAAAGATGTTGACAAGGGCTTTGTACTGTCATTTAAGAGCAATACCTTTAACGAGCTGAATACGATCGAGGAAGGCATCCAGTCCATCGCTGACAGTCAGTCCGCCATTCTGAAGTCTTCACAGGACGTGCGCTCACTGGTCAATGGCGTCCAGAGCGATGCCAATCAGCTGAGCGGTAACTGGGGACAGAATGTTGAGGCAACAGCGCAGCTGGGTCATGCCATCGCCCGGACGCTCGGGAATACCGGTGAACCCGGAAATCGTAATCCGTCTGCCTATCAGCAGCTTGTCAGTCCGGTCAATCTCGCGGGCTTGCAGCCTGGCGGTCCGAACAACATCGCCGAGGCAGAGCATGATGATCCCGCAGACACAAGTACGGACGCGGCGCCGACTGAACAGCCGTTTCTGACACTGCTTGCCGTTCTGGTCGCAAGTATTCTCATCGGATACTTCAGCTACCATTACCGGAATCTGAGTCGAATCCTCAATGTTGTGATTTCATCGTTGCTGGCACTGGTTTCATCTGCCGCAATCGTCGCCTATGGCATCACGCAATACGGACTTGAGGGCAGTGGAGTCATTATGTGGAGCTTCTTTACTCTGGGACTGATCGCCGTCATTTCAGTCTGGGTCCGTGAAGCCTGGCAGATCTCCGATATGGTCGGCGTGCTGCTCATCACCGGGTTGATCGTTTACTTTACGCTGCCGCTGCTGAAAAACAGTCTGGAGCGTTTTGCCTATCAGAATCCGGCGGCCGATGTCTACCTGTCGATTGCTTATGGAGAGGCTTCCTTTCTGTTCCTTGAAGGCATGGTGGCACTGGCTGTACTGATGATCCCGGCTCTTGCTGTGATCGGGATCAGGGAAGTCATCCATCATATAAAGGAGGAGAAGGCTCATGAAAGTGAAACACTGTAAAAGATGGCTGCTTGCCGGGGCCCTGCCTCTGGCCTTTATCATTGTATCCGGGTATGGCGGGGACAGTAGCAGTAAGCCGGAGCCGAACAGGTTTCAGGAAGAAAATACGACCATCAATACAGAAGAAATCCAGGCTGATCTGACCAATAATTATAAGAAAATACCTGCTCAGGTACGTCAGCTGACATTTAAGAAAACACAGCGCGATGAACAACTGCTGAATAAACTCTTTCTGGAACCGGGAGAGCGGGAAAAGATCAACGTCGAACGCGAAACAGCCAAATTAGGCCTGTTCGAATGAGCTGAAGAATAACGGGAATAAAGAAAAAAAGGATGTTCCAAAAGCTGACTTTTGGAACACCCTTTTTTTCAATATTAGAATGGAACAGAACATAAGATCAGCCGACGCCCGGATCTGACTGAAGGTTTCGCCTGTTACGGCTGATCACTTTTGCTGTAGTGGCAGGCGACCCAGTGCCCCGGTCTGATTTCACGCCATTCCGGCACTTCCCGGCATCTGTCTGTCGCGAGCGGGCACCGGGTCCGGAATTTGCAGCCAGTCGGCGGATTGACCGGACTTGGCAGTTCACCTTCGAGTACCACGCGTTTTTTTCGGCGCTCTTCTGCCGGATTGGGAACAGGAATGGCTGACAGGAGCGCCTGTGTATAAGGATGCATCGGTTCCCTGTAAAGTTCATCCGAAGGGGCCAGCTCGACCAGGTGACCCAGGTACATGACGCCGATCCGGTCACTGATATATTTCACCATGGACAGATCGTGAGCGATGAACAGATAGGTCAGGCCTCTGTCTTTCTGAAGTTTTTTCATGAGATTAACCACCTGCGCCTGAATGGAAACATCGAGGGCGGAAATCGGCTCATCAGCGATGATAAATTCAGGTTCAACCGCAAGCGCCCGGGCAATACCGATTCTCTGCCGTTGTCCTCCTGAGAACTCATGGGGATACCGGCTGGCGTGGTCTTTATGTAGTCCGACGAGTTCCAGGAGATGAATGACTTTCTCACGACGCTCTTTAGCGGAGTGATAGAGATGATGGATGTCCATACCTTCGGCGATGGTATCCTCAATCGTTTTTCTTGGGTCGAGCGAGGCATAGGGGTCCTGAAAGATCATCTGCATCCGCCGGTGAAGACCGGCCTTCTGATCGGAGGTCAGTTTGCCGTGAATGGGCTCACCCTGAAAGCGTATCTCGCCTTCTGTTGATTCATACAGACGCATAATAGAGCGACCGGTTGTTGATTTTCCACATCCGGATTCCCCGACCAGTCCGAACGTTTCCCCGTGACGTATGCTGAAGCTGATATCATCTACAGCTTTTAAAAAACGTTTGTTATCTAAATGGAAGTACTTTTTAAGATGGCTGACATCTAAGACGGCTTCATCAGAGTTTTTGGCCTCAGGTAAAATAGAGGGACTCTCCCTGTCTGATACTCTGAGAATGCCCTTTTTAGTGACCTTAACCGGTGGTTTGATTTCAGGCGCTTTCGGATGGAGCAGCCAGGTTGCCGCATAATGTGTTTCCGAAATTTTGAACATTGGGGGTTCCTGAAGGTAATCTACGGCTAAAGCAAATTCATTACGTGGTGCAAAAGCATCTCCTTTTGGGGGATCCATCAGATCAGGAGGGGACCCGGGATGGATACCAGTTCCCCCTTCGTTTCCAGATCCGGCATGGAACGCAGCAGTCCCCAGTTATAAGGATGCCGGGGATCATAGAAGATTTCATCTACTGTACCCGTCTCAACGATTTTCCCGGCATACATGACGGCAACTGAGTCGGCCATATGAGCGACCACGCCAAGATCATGGGTAATCAGGATAATCGCTGTTCCCGTTTTTTTCTGAATATCACTGAGAAGTTGCAGAATCTGTGCCTGAATCGTTACGTCAAGCGCTGTGGTTGGCTCGTCAGCAATCAGGATTTTCGGGTCACAGGCAAGAGCCAGGGCGATCATCACTCGCTGGCGCATGCCGCCGGAAAACTGATGAGGATACTGTCTGTAACGCATATCAGCATGGGGAATGCCGACCAGTTCCAGCAATTCAATCGCTCGATCTCTTGCCTTGCTTTTACTGATTTTATGATGATGACGGACCCCTTCAATGACCTGCCTGCCTATGGTCATGGTCGGGTTCAGGGCAGTCATCGGATCCTGAAAAATCATGGATATTTCCGATCCCCGTATATGCCGCATGTTTCTTTCGGACAGTGAGACCAGATCCTGGTCCTCAAATATAATCTGTCCCGCATCGATGTGGGCGGTTTTTTCCGGAAGTAATCCTATGATCGAACGGGAAGTGACCGATTTTCCGGATCCGGATTCGCCGACAATGGCCAGCGTCCGCCCTCTGTCCAGTGAAAAACTGACACCACGCACTGCCTGGACTTTTCCCGCATAGGTCTGAAAAGATACATGGAGGTTTTTCACTTCAAGCAAATGTGCCATGATCCTGCCTCCTTATCGTCTGTCTCTTTGTGATGTGCCTGCTGATATTCCAGCAGTTATTTCCTCATTTTCGGATCAAAAGCGTCACGCAGCCCGTCAGCTAACAGGTTAAAGCAGATCATTAATGCTGTAATGATGATGGCGGGATAGATCAGCAGATAAAAGCTTGTCCGCATCGCCTGAAATCCATCGTTGATCAGGACACCGAGCGAGGCCTGAGGCGCCTGAAGGCCGAGACCGATAAAACTGAGAAAGGCTTCTGTGAAGATGGCACTGGGTATCGTGAACATCATATTGATGATGATCAGTCCGATGGTGTTGGGAATCATGTGGTGGAACATGATTCTGCGATTGGTGGCCCCAAGTGAACGTGAAGCCAGGATGAATTCCTGATTTTTAAATTTAAAGATCTGCGCACGGACGAGCCGGGCCATATTTACCCATCCGGTAATGACCATGGCAACTGTGATGCTGAGAATGCCCGGCTCGACCATCATGATCAGCAGGATCACGATAATCAGGTGGGGAATGCCAATTAGAATTTCAATGACGCGCTGCATCAGACTGTCCAGCTTCCCGCCGACCAGCGCAGCGGTCGCACCAAAGGTGACGCCGATTGCGATATCCAGGATGGCTGCGAGAAAGGCGATATACAGTGAAATCCGTGTCCCGTCCCAGATTCGTGTCCACTGATCCCGGCCAAATTTGTCGGTGCCCAGCCAGTGCTCCCCGCCCGGCGGCTGATAGGTTTTTGTATAATCGGTCTGATAATAATTATAAGAACTCATGAAGGGACCGATAAGGGCAAATAGAATAATAAGCGCCAGCACGATCAGACTGAAGATGGCTGCTTTGTTCTTCTTCAGCCGAATCCAGCTGTCTTTAAGAAAGGTCAGCGATGGCCGGGCTATTTTGTCGATTTCATCATCTTTTCGCCCGACGACTTTGAAAAGTTCATCCGGCATATGTGACATCCTGCTGTCCAGCTGCTGCACGGGTCTCACTCCTTATTTCCGCTGATTCGAATTCTGGGGTCAATGACACTGTACATAAGATCAATGATCAGCATCGTCACGATGAAAAAAGCACTGTAAAAGAGGGTCAGTCCCATAATGGTTGTGTAATCATTAAACTTGATTGAATCGACAAAAAGGCTGCCGATGCCCGGGACGCTGAAAATATTTTCAATAACCAGAGAGCCGGTCAGGATATTTACAGCGATGGGTCCAAGCACGGTGATCACCGGAATCAGGGCATTGCGAACGGCATGACGAACCAGGACAGTCATCGGACCCAGCCCTTTCGACTTTGCGGTCAGAATATACTCCTGCTGCAGAACATCCAGCATTTCCGTCCGCATAAATCGGGCAATTAAAGCAATGACCATCAGTGAGAGGGCGATCGTGGGCAGTATCGAACTGTTATAAGACTCCCAGTTAGCGACAGGAAGCAGCCCCCATTGCAGCCCGACATAGTACTGCAGAAATGCAGCGAAGACGAAATTGGGTATGGAGACGCCCAGGACCGCGATAATCATCGTGACGTAATCCCATATCGTGTTATGGCGGAAGGCGGCAATCATACCCAGAAGCAGCCCGACGGATACACCCAGCAGGACAGCCTGGACACCGAGAAAAGCGGATGGAACGATCCGTTTCGCCAGCAGTTCGTTTACCGACTGACCTTTATAATAGTAAGAAACGCCAAGATCCCCTCTCGTCAGATTGCTCAGATATTTGAGATATTGCACACTGACCGGCTTGTCGAGCCCGTACCGCGACATAAACTCCATCCGCGCGTCATCGGACAGGCGGGACAGCTTTTCTTCATTAAAAGGGGAACCCGGCAGCATCTTCATCATGAAAAATGTGATGGTGGCAATAATCCAGAGTGTGATCAGGATATTCAGAATCCGGATGCCGGTCTTTTTTACAGGCAAAGGGCAACACCTCTCAAAATAAAGAAGAGAGTGCACTCTCTTCTTCAGATTTGCAATATTCAGCTAAACAGGCCGCGGTTCACTCCTTTGTGACATATTTCAATTCGAGCATTGAGCCGGGCGGCAGAACCAGATTTTTGACTTTCGTATTCTTCAGATAGGCACGTCCATCATAATACAGCGGACCAACAATGCCATCCCCGATTAATACCTTTTCTGCCTCAATGAACATGTCGATCCGTTTCTGTTCATCCGGTTCTTTTTCTGCAGCAAGGACGGTCTCGTTATATTTCCTGCTGTTGTAATAACCGCGAGATCCGTTCTTGCCATCTGTATAAACCCATTCGTGGAGATAGGTCATCGGATCGTTATAATCAGCGCCCCAGCGGTTGACAGCGATCATGTAATTTCCTTCCCGCATGGTCTCAAGGCGTCCGCTGAATGGCTGCGTTTTGATACTGACATCTACACCAAGATTTTTCTTGAATTCACTTTGCAGGAAAGTGGCCGTATCTTTGGAGACAGAGTCATCAGAAGCCAGAAGTTCAATCTTCGGAAGTTTGCCGCTTTCCTCGATGCCTTCCTCCAGAAGCTGTTTCGCTTTCGCCGGATCCGGTTTAATCACATCTCCGGCCAGATCACGGTACGTCTTTGATGCTGTGCCACGCATGCCTGCAGGGACGACGCCATATGCCGGAAGTGAACCGTTGTTCAGGACGGTTTCTGCCAGCACTTTCGGATCATAGGCCAGCTGGAAAGCCTGTCTGATTTTTTGATTGTCAAAAGGTTTCTTTTTCAGATTGACCTGCGTGAAATAGGAGCGGAACATGGTTTCCGTACCAAAATCTTTATGATCTTTGTATGTGTTCACGTCTGCGGAAGAAAGATACACACGGTCAAGATCACCGGCTTCATACATATTCAGCGCCGTGCTTGCTTCCTTGACGACATCCATGTTTACCTTTTTGATGCTGACCTTGCCCTTGTCCCAGTAATGATCATTTTTCTCCAGTGTGACGCCTTCTGCCTGATCAAATGAGGTCAGGACATAGGGGCCATTATAGAGAATATTATCAGCTTTAAGGCCAAGATTTTTGAAGCCGATTTTATTGACAAATTTTTCGTTCAGCGGGAAGAAGGTGACAAAGGCTGTCAGATCCAGAAAGAACGGGGTCGGCTGATTGAGCGTGACAACAAAGGTCTGATCATCCGGCGCGTCAATGGCGACAGCTTCCGGTCCTGCTTCACCTGCGTTATAGGCGGCACCGCCTTTGACAAACTGGGCGATAATAAAGGAATATTCACTGGCAGTCTCCGGATCAAGCGTCTTCAGCCAGGAATATTTGAAATCCTGAGCGGTTACAGGGTCACCGTTGCTCCATTCAATATTATCCCTGAGGTGGAAGGTGTATGTCAGCTTATCTTCGGAAATGTCGACGCTTTCTGCCATAGCTGGCTGAGGCTTGTTATTCTTATCCAGCCTGTACAGTCCTTCAAGAACGTTATTCAGAATACTGAATGAGGTACCGTCAGTCGAGGTGGTCTGGTTCAAATCAGGTATATCGGACTCGAGACTTAATTTCAGCGGGCGGGACTCGGAGCCGGACTTGCCGCTTTCTGAGGAGAAACCTCCGCATCCACTGAGCATGATCGATAATGCCAGAATAACAGACATAACTACAGCTAATCTTTTTTTGCGCATCTTTTTACCCCCTGCTTTCTGATTGTCATCAAGAGTATGCCGCCCCAATTCGGTTGCAGTTTGCCGGTTTTCTGTAAATCAGCAGTTATGTATCCTTTTCTGAGAGAACCCCTCCCTCTTTGATTTGCACAAAACATTCTTTAAAATTTGAAAAATAAAATATATTCACTATTTTAATAGAAAATTTAACAACTGTTCAATATAATCTGTGAGAATATATTTCGACAGGAAACGACAGGTGCTTCCTTCCTGTCTGTTTTTCAGCGTTCCATCCTCTCTTATTTTTGATAGAATAGAACTGAGACCAGCCGAATAGACAGATCAGAGTGAGGGAGAGATTGAGATGAGAATAGCCGTCATTGGCGCGGGCGCTATGGGTCTGCGTTATGGTATCCTGCTGCAGGAAGCGGGAAATGAAGTGGACTTTGTCGAGCCATGGGAACCGAGTTATCAGGCAATTAAAGAGCAGGACGGTGTTTATGTTTCGCGTGACCATCAGAATCAGCACCTTGTGCCGGTACATGTTTATCGGCCGGCAGAATATCCGAAAGAGCCGGAACTTGTCATCCTGTTCGTGAAACAGATGCAGTCGGAGGAGGCGATGGCTGCCTGCAGTCATTTTATCGGAGACCGTACATATGTCCTGACGAATCAGAATGGGATCGGGTCTGTTGATGTCATCCGTCAATATGTCCCGGATCAGCATATTATTGCCGGTATCGCACTGATTGCATCGGTGCTGGATGCCCCTGGGAAAGTAGATTTTATGGGGGCAAAAGGCGCCGGTCATACCCATCTGGCAAATGTCACTGAGAAACCGGATGCTTTTACCCGTCAGGTTGTGGAAGAATTCCGGAAGGCCGGAATGAATCCGACGCTTCACAAGAATTATCTGGGGACTCTGTGGAGTAAGCTGCTGATGAATTCCGTCATTAACACCCTCTGCACACTGATGGATATCACGATGGGTCAGTATGTCGCCTATTCAGGAGCGGCGGGACTGACGAAGCGTCTGATTGATGAAGGGTACGACGCCGGGCTGGCCGATGGTGTACGGTTCATGCAAAGCCGCGAAGAGATGGCGGGAATCATTTTTCACGAAAGTTCGCAGGTTAATCCGCTGCATCGGCCGTCGATGTATCAGGATATGGTGAATGGCAGGCCGACGGAAGTGGATTATATTAATGGCTATATTGTCAGGGTGGCAAAGAAACATCATCTGGAAGCGAAAAGTCATGAGCTGCTCGTGGAACTGCTTCATCTGGCTGAACAGGTCCGGAATCCGAAACACGAATGAAAACCTGACGCTGCCAGAGGCTTAGTTTTTCGTAAAACTAATAGCTGATAAAAAGATGAAAACCCCCGTAACGGCTGAAGACCGCTTCCGGGGGTTTTCTGAGGATCAGTTGGTAAAGTATTTCTTTATGACTGTTTTCAATTCTGATTCATTTAAGATAATCTGGCTGTTGTTTCTCTCCAGAACATCATCATACATGGTCGCACCGCGTCCTTTGACCTGACGGTACTTAATCTGTTCTTCCGGATGAAAATCTCCTTTGACGCCGAGTCCGATGCTGACCATGTCTTCAGTTGACATGTTTGTTGCAATCAGGAATTTTGAAAGTGACCTTGAAAGGGCCGGAAGTTTTGTGACATTGGAAGGGTGCATGACTTTTTTCGCAATACCAATCAGTGCGGCCTGCTGAATCTTTTGCCTGCCGTAATCGGTACCGGGCAGCGAGTAGCGTTCGTGCGTCAGTTCGGCAACCATCCTGCCGTTGACTGAATGGGTGCCGGCTGTGAACGTCTTTCCTTTGTTTTCCGGATACCAGGGGTGGGTCAGGGTGACTTTAAAGGGAAGATTGATGTCGATACCGCCCAGTGTGTCGACCATATCCTGAAGACCCCAATAGTTGGTTTCTGCATAGTAGTTGATGGGAACTCCGGTCAGACGGGAGACGGCTTTGACCGAATCAACAATTCCCTGTTGTGTGCCTTTTTTCGACTGAGATATGTACTGGACACTCGTCAGTTTGGTGTATCCGTAACCTGGCATGTATACCCGTGTATCACGGGGGATACTTAGCATGTTGTATGTATGGTTGTTCAGGTTGGCGTGAATTAATACCATAGAATCGGTGTGGCTCGCTGTATTTCCCTTGCGCGCGTCAGAGCCGATCAGAAGGACATTGAATGTTCCCGATTTCTGCTCAGGGGCCTGCTTTTTTCCGTTATCCGGTGAAACGCCGATGGCATCGAGGTCTTTAAAATGGTTCACAGGTTTCAGCGTATTATATTTATAGAAACCGAACGCCGTTCCGGAGACGATCAGAAGTGCGAGGATAAGCAGGGTATAGCGAAGGACCCGGTGGTTCTTCCTCGATTTTTTAATCCCTTCCCTTGTATTTTCGTTATCGGTTTTCCTGGACAAAGAGTGATCCCTCTTTCCGTAGTGGTTTTTCACATCGATATTTGTTCGCGGGTACAAAGTCATTATAACGGTCAAGCCATCCCCAGACAACATCATCCGGCAAAATGTCGATTTTCAGTAGATGATCCATGTCACATTTTCTTTCATAAGCCGGGTGATGGATCCGTTGCATTAATATTCAATTTTTTTGTTCCATGGTCGATTAATTGGATCCATGTCCATGGTATAATGGATCTGTTTCAAAATTTTTACAGGAAAGAAGGTTTGTGATTTGTATTGTAAACATTGCGGCGCCCCGCTTCTTGACGGGGCAAAGTTCTGCGGGACGTGCGGTGCACCAGTTCCGCCGGCGGATGGGAAAGAGCAGGGGAACGACCGGGAAACCGAACCTCCTGTATCCTCTGCTGTTCATGAGGATGCGCCTGATGCGTCTGCTGAAAAAGTTCATGAAGATCAGCACGCCTCAGAGCATGAGGAGCGTCAGATGGTTGCCGTACCTCCCCGTGACGCGGCAGTTGAATCTGCCGATACCGTAACGGAGAGGCGGCCCGCTACCGGAAAGTCCTGGATACATAGAAAAGCCATTATGATCCCGCTGGTTTCATTGATTATCATTTTTGCCGGCCTGTACTTTACGGGAAAGTACCTGACCGATCCGGTCCGTACGGTTGATGCGTTTGAACAGGCGGTCGAGGATCAGAATATCGATAAACTGAAAGGCATGATCTATACCTATGAGGATGTTAAAATGACAGATACACAGGTTAAAGCCATGCTGGCCTGGTTTAAAAATGATCCGGATACGTATTCAGACATTGTTCAGTCGCTGGAAAACACGGCACACGCGGCGAATCACGTCAGATACGGCCATACCCCGTACTATCTGCATAAAGCCGGAAAACAATATCTCCTGTTCGATCATTATCAGATTGCAACAGAACTCATTTACCCGGAAGTGACGACGAACCTGAAAAACATGGTTATCGGGATCACAGGTGCCGGTAAGGGGAAAACAGCAGAAAAAGCAGAAAGCAATTCACCGCAGACGATTAAACTCGATGGGGTGATTCCGGGCATCTATACGTTCTACGGACATTCAGATGCGATGGATCAGACGAAAAAAAGACATTGACTTCGGACGACAGGCAGGTTGATTTTTCCGGGACTTATATTTCGTTAAGCAGTAATATCCCTGTTGCCAAGCTTTATGTCAATAATGAAGATACAGGTAAAACCGTGGCTCAGGCCGGTGAATGGGGGCCGTTCAAGAAGGATGATACACCGACTTTTTATGCCAGATATACGGCAAACGGGCATTCCATTCAATCGGAGACGGTCTCTGTTTCCGATGAGTCTGACTATGATACCGTCACCCTGGATGAAGCCGAAAGTGACGGCATCGACCTTTATTTTGAAGATGTGGAAAACGGTGATTTTTATACGCTCGATGGAACCGATAATCAGGCGAATATGGAGACGCTGAAAACCTACTTTGACAATTATTACAACGCCAATGCGAGTGCCGTATCTTATGGCGAGATGGACCACTTTGCCTCCTTTTTTGAAACAGGCACTGATTTTTCCAATAGTCAGTTGAAAAGCGCTCAGAAATTCTATGACAACGGCGTCACGGAATCGATTAATTCTTATGATCTGAATAATCTCAAGAGTCAGGGTAAGGGACTTTACAGTGTTGAAGCCAATGAAAGCTGGGACGAAACCATTACAGATGACGAGACAGGGGACAGAAAAGACATTACTTTCACACTGAAAAATACGTATCAGCTGAAAGAAACAGCTCCGGGCGAACTGAAAATCGTCGGGATGAAGATTGAGGATCGGAAGGTTCAGACAACTTCTGAAAATGAAGAGTACTGATCTCAACCGCCACTGAAACAGAGTTATACTTATCGTAAGAAGAGCCTGTGCCCGTAAAAAGCGGGGTACAGGCTTCTTCATTCTGTGACAGCTGTTCTTTGACGCGCGCCGGATGCAGCTCTGAGGAGTAAAAATTCTTCGCGATAAAATCAACAACAGCCCCCTAAATAATGCTATATATGAGATAATTTAACAGTAATAAATCCCATAATAGTGCTATTTTTTTAGGAGGTTCTTATGATTACACGGAAAGAGAAACGAGAGCAGGAGAAGAACGTCAATTATTTTCTCGAGTTTCAGAAAATATGCCGTCATTTCTTTAAAGGATTCACCAACAGGCTCAGAAAGGTCAAAGATCCGAGACATCAGAGTTATGTCACCTATGATTCAGACTTGATGCTCTGGATGATGATCCTGAAAAATGTCTGTCAGTTCACCAGCATGCGCAGCCTGAGCAACGGACTTAATCGTGAAGAATGTATCGATAACCTGCAAAAGATGCTCGCTACTCAAGAGCTTCATGAACTGCCCCACTATGACACGATCAACGATTTCCTGTCGCGGCTTGATCCGAAGGAGCTGGAAAACATTCGCATCGGTTTAATCCGGGAGCTCCTCAAAAAGCGGTGTTTTGAGGCCGAACGGATCGAGGGGAAGTATTGGGGGATTATCATTGATGGGACCGGGCTTTTCCACTTTAACAAGAAGCATTGTGCACATTGCCTGAAACGCGAACATACCCACAAAAAGACCGGAGAAACCTGGACGGATTACCAGCATCACGTTCTGGAAGCCAAACTGGTCGTTGGGGACATGGTGCTGAGTATCGACTCGGAATTTATAGAGAACGAGCACGAGGACGTGACCAAACAGGACTGTGAACGTCGTGCCTTCGAGCGCCTGAGCACCCGATTGAAAGCAACCTTCAAGCGTCTGCCCATCTGTATCCTGGCGGATAGCCTATATGCGTGTGAATCCGTCTTTCAGCGATGTGAGGCTAACCGCTGGAAATACATGTTTCGCTTCAAAGCAGGCAGTATTCCGAGTGTGGCGCAGGAATTCGAGGCGCTGAAAGCGCTGAAGTATCGGGGACAATCTGCAACGACCTACTGGGTGAATGATATCGCCTACCAGGAAAGAAAACTAAATGCCCTGGAGGCTACGGTTCAGGAAAAAGAAAAAGCGCACACCTTTCTGTTTCTGACCAATCTGCCTATCACGGAGAAGAAGGCAGAGGCGTTGGTAGCAGTTGGGCGAAGGCGCTGGAAGATTGAAAATCAGGGGTTTAATCGACAAAAGCACGTACAGTACGCCATTCAACACGTGAACAGCCAGAATCATCAGGCGATGAAGATTCACTATCTTCTTACACAGATTGCGGATATTTTGATGCAGTTATATGAAAAGGGGTCAAAGCTGCTCCGTACGCAAAAAAAGACGGCAAAAGAAATATCCTCAGCCCTGTTAGAAGCGATTCGGACACGCAGATTAACAGAGGAGGATATGGCTAGCCTGGTGAAACCGATGCAAGTCCGGTTCACCGGGTAAGAACAGTATATCAGAAAGGGGAATGCAAGGCAAAGCTACAGTCAAAAAAAATTAAAAAAGGCCATCAAAATTTGGCTTGTCCCTTTTTCAAAAAAAGCGGAAAAGCAGAAATGGAAATATATGTAAAATCAGATCAACTATTCGCATGACACGGAGGGCCTCACAAAAATTTACTCCTCAGAGCTGCGCCGGATGACATCTTATTGACGAATTTTTCTGATTGAAGCATGATAAGGCTATAACTCTGTTGGAGGGACCTCTGATTTTACAATTTGTTGACGTGATTCTGCCGGTCTTTATGATCTTTCTGAGCGGTTACCTGGTTCAGAAAATTTTCAGGCTGGATATTAAACCGATTTCGACGGTTGCCGTCTATCTGCTTCTGCCTTTTCTGGTATTCGACACCTTTTACACAACGCCGCTTAATATGAGCTTTTTCTATATTACGGTCACATCGACTCTGATTATGGTGCTGCTGATCCTGATCGGCGTCATTGTGTGCCGGCTGTTTCGTTATGAAAAAGCGGAGACGAACGCCTTTCTTCTGTCGACGATTTTTCCCAACAGCGGCAATTACGGCATCCCGATCATTCTGTTTGCCTTCGGGAAAGCCGGGTGGCCTATGCCCTGCCGCTGATGGTTTTTCATGCGATTCTGATGGGCGTTGTCGGGATCTATATTGCGGCAAACGGGCGGGGCGGCGCGAAGACCGCTTTACAGACGGTGCTGAAACAGCCGATGAACTATGCCATTATCCCAGCTATTCTCTTGCAGGAGCTTCATATCCGGATTCCCGGTAATTTTATGGAAAGCATCCAGATGATCAGTAATACGTCGATCCCGCTTATTATGATCATTCTCGGGATGCAGCTGGCAAATGTGGAAGTGCGGCGGATGAACTGGGGCGGGATCAGTCTGGTTACCGTCGTCCGTTTGATTGTCTCACCTCTGATTGCTTATGCGGTTTGTCTGTTTTTCCCAATCAGTACCTTACTCACAAACGTGATTATTGTTATGGCGGCGATGCCGAGTGCGGCAAATACGACGCTTTACGCGATTCAGTTCAACGCAAAGCCGCAGTTCGTCTCCAGCTGTACATTGATCACGACACTGGCCAGTATGGTCACACTGGCAGTTTTACTAAATGTATTATAACTAAGAGAAATAAAAAGCTGAAACTGAGGAGCAGATAATGGAATATGTTATAAAATTTATCTACGGTTTTATCCTGCCGCCCGGCTTATTCATCACTTTACTGTTTGTGATGGGTATCCGGCTGTTCAGGCGCAGGCGGAAACTTGCTTATCTGCTTTTGGGGCTTGGGCTGCTCCAGTATCTTGCGTTCATCCCGCTGACGGGCATTCTTCTGCTTCATCCGCTGGAGAACCGTTACGCGCAGCCGGCTCACCCGGATGGTGACGTGATTGTGATGCTGGGCGGCGGGGCGACGCTTGGCACGCCTGACCTGAACGGGACCGGGAATTTAGGAGGAGATGCGGCGAACAGGCTGATCACCATCGTCCGGCTGTACCGCGAAACCGGCCTGCCGGTCATCCTCTCGGGCGGGAAGGTTTACTCCGACAGCGGGACAGAAGCAGAGATCGGCAGGCGGCAGCTGATCGCGATGGGTGTTCCGTCTCAGAAAATTATTCCCGAAAACCAAAGCATTACCACCAGAACGAATGCGGAAAACATAAAGCGTATTCTCAGGCAGCAGGCATTCCGTCATCCGATTCTGGTAACTTCCGCTTATCATATGCCGCGGGCGGTACAGAATTTCAGTAAGCTGGATGTGTCCGTTCAGCCGTACCCGACCGGTTACCTCGTCAGCAGGCAGCTGAAGATTTACCCCGGACAGTTTGTACCGGGAAGCGGCCGGGAGACCTTTGTAGCGCTGAAAGAATACGTCGGGCTGCTGGCGTCGTTATTGTAAGCAGGTGGAAAGTCAGGAGAGCGGCAGTCTTTTTCTGCCGTTCTTTTTTCTGAGGCGTTCAGGAACAATCCATTCAGGGACCGACTTTTTACCTGTTTTCATTAAAACAGATATGTCATACTTGAATAATAGGGATTAAGCTTATAAACAAAAAATAATTTCTTTTATCATAATCTCAGTGAGAATACTGATTGACCGAAAGGGAACGTTTGTTCTATAATAAACGAAAGAATCTTTTAAAAAGCTTAGAAAGGAGGTCTCCTTCATGGCCACCCAAAGTAAAAAGAAAAAAACGAAAAGCAAAAAAACCGTAACAAAAAACGTCTTTCTTTACGGTCACCCGACAAAGGTGAAACAAGACCTTTTACAAACCACGCAAAAAGCATATGTTCATCAAATCAACCACTTCATCAACGTTTTGATGGCTGATCTGCCCAAGTATCTCCTTATTCTTTTGATCAATGATAAAAAGAATACCAAAATCGGGCAACTTGAAAAAGAACATCGCACGTCTTTAGGCTCAGCGTATGGGCAAAATGCGGTGCGACACGCCATCACCGAACTGCACAATCATTTGATCCGGCAAAAGAATAAACTCTATGGCTGGATGCAAAGTCATGAGCCGGATCTTTTGCCTTATGCCCGTTTCATTTCATTACTGCATGCATCTGTCCTTGACGAAGATGAGCTCACTATTATCAAAACCCTCATTCAAAGAGAGCAGGGCAAAGACAAGCCAGACGCGGAGAAACTCGCTGCGTATACCGACGTTTTCAATGAACTTTCTACTGTAACCAGCGAGCAGCGGGCAGAGAATCGGGCCATCGTGCGTGCTCTATACCTTGAACGCTTAGAAAACACGCGCCTGCCTTTTGTGAAAAAAGCACCGCTGCAGCTGGATGCACGGCTTGCCACCTTAGAAGAGGCGAAAAATATCAGATCGTCTTATGTCTTATCTGTTAAACTTACAGGAAGCAAACAACGCGTACTTTTCCCAGTCAACACGAGTCGGAACGGGAGGCGTCGCCTCGCTCAATATAAAACAGGTGGCATGACAGCGACCTGGGAGCAGGGAAAAATCCGTGTCGGCGTCCCCATAAAAAAGAACATCACGAAGCAAAAATGGACAGAAAAAGTGGGTGCGGATGCCGGGATTAACGATTTGTTTCATTCCAGCACCGGCCACGCCTATGGCAGCTTTTCCGGGAGGGTCAAACAGTTCGAAGAACTTTTGGAAACCAAGACCGGGCATCGGTCATCCCTGCGCAACGTGATGAAACGCTATCAAAAAGAGCTCAAAAAGACCGATGACTTGTGGCAACAATCCTTCCTGCGTACCAAAATTGCACACATAGCGAAAACCTTAAATGGCAGGAAGTCGCTTCAAAAAGTTCAGCGTCGTTACAGACACCAGAGAGATTTAGCAATGCACGAGGCGGTGAATCAGCTTTTTGAAGAGGTCAGGCAAGACCATCTCGTTTTGGTTCTTGAAGATCTGGAGTTCACAAACTTTGACCGAGGCAAAAAAGCCAATAAAAGAAACAGTTCCTGGATCCGAGGTCAGTTGTTTCAAAAGATCACTGAACGTCTCAATTGGCACGGCATGCCTTATGTCACGGTGGATCCAGCTTATACCTCACAGATGTGCCATGCCTGCGGTCATCTGGATAAAGCAAGTCGAAGCGGCAAATCGTTTGTCTGTACCGTGTGCGGACACAGCGATGATGCCGATCATAACGCAGCCCTGAACATTAAAGACCGTGCGGATGACGCTGAGATTAAAGAGATCGCAGAAAAGTATCCATACAACACAAAGAAGCGTCATCAAGCCATAAAAGAACGCATTGAAGAACGTTACCGCAGTCAGCATCCTAAAAGCCGCTCCGGCAGTCTAAAGGTGTTGACCACAGGAACCTCTAACCTCGCTGTTTAAGTGAGGGACAAGCTTCGAGTTGATGATCTCTCAAATGAGAGATCCGCTCGCCGAAGGTGCTTTCCATCCTGATCGGAGACTCTTGTTTTGTAAAAAGAACTTGGGTTTTTGAGTAGGGAAAAGAAGCCTGCCACTTTAGTGGCAGGAGGTTCACTTTTTCCGGAAGTTCTTTCGTCAGATACGTCCAGTAATGGTTACCGAAAGCCATATCCGTATAGAAACTGCGATGCACGTCAGGCATGATAATGAGAAACGGGCGGTTTTCTGCATAGCGCAACACGGATGAATGCATCAGCCAGGTACTGGAGTCATCTGAGAGTCCGTGCAATAGATAAAGCACGGCCAGTGGATGATCTTTCTGCAACTTATCCGGAATGATGATGTTCACCGTTGTGTCGAGCTGAAGCGTTTCCGAATAGAATCGGGTCGTCATAAGTGCCATATGTATCCCTCCACTTAAACTGAAACAGGGTCCATCTGCTTCTTCTTACTATATTTTACTATATTGTAAGATACCCGCACGATCAATAACAAATGAGTACGAAAGCAACAGAAGGGCTTGTATACAAAAATTTTGAAAGGCAATCCATTCATTCGGTATTTTTCAAAAGGCTGTGAAAAACGTCGTCTTAATTAGTGATGTAAGCGCTATTGTAATGAGAATTGATCAGAGGATCAATGACCCTCGACTGAAGTCGAAGGCTTGCAACTGCCTCAGTGGTACAAACGTCATGCAACAGAGGCATGCTCCCACTCTTTTTGTGAGCGTGATCGCTCACCGGCGTCGCATCATCAAGCTTGGGGTTTTCACCAAAGCCTGTCCCAGCCCGCTGGGATCGGATGATTGACAGCACCCGTTTTGCTGGCAGGTTTACCCGCCAACCATTAGTCTTTTTCAAAATGCGGAGCAGCGACTCCACTGACGTATTGTGTCCCGAGTAACTGAATGTTCATCGCGCCAATGCGATCGTCATTACTGCGGGTGCCACAGTTTTCGCAAACGTACTCGTGCGTTTCGTGGCGACGATGATCTTTATTAATCTTTCCGCATTTGGGACATCGCTGGCTCGTATAATGAGCATCCACTTTAATGACTTCACTTTGGTTTAAACGGGCCTTATAGGTTAAAAACTGTTCCAGTTGATAGAATGCCCACGACACCTGTTCGTAGCGACGATCTTTGGACACCTTTTCGGTCGCAAAACGTACGCCGGTTAAGTCTTCCAGTGTAAACAAGGTATTTGCTCCGTAATGGGCGACGAGTGCCTTTGAAATCTGATGGTTGATGTCTGCCATCCAACGTTTTTCTCGCTGTCCGATCTTTCGGAGTCGGCGTTTCGCTGAGTATGTGCCTTTAGCCTGAAGCTGCCCCCTAAGTTTTTTATACTTGCTGCGCGTGTGCATGATTTCTTTACCGTTGATAAAAAGCGTTTTTCCCTTTTCATCGTAACCGGTAACAAGAAAACGGAGGCCCCGGTCAAGACCTGCCACGTGCTTGACGTTTTGCGTCTCAAAGTCGGGTACTTCTTTGGTTGCTCCGATATGCAGGAAAAATTTTCCCCGCCTTTGAACAAGTTTAGCTGTGCCAAGCTTCCAGTCCTGGTTAAGGTACTGTTTAAATCCTTTCGTACTATATGAGACCTTGATGCGTTTGCCCATGGTGTTTAGAGACAGCGTGCCGTCCGAGAGGAAACTGTAATCCCGGTTAAAAACCAGATCGGCTTGCGGACGGGCAAACTGGATGGGTTTCCACAAATGGTCCAGGGTTTTGCAGGTAAACACAGGGATGGGGTGCCCTTTTGTATCCAGCAAGGGGTTCCCATTGGTATTTAATTTCCAGCCGTTTTGCACACGCTCATGGGAAAGCTGCGTGCGAACCGAGCGATAGCGGGCTAACACAGTCAGCAGGACGGACTGAGCTGCCTGGGATTTGAGTGCATAATCGCGACGCAGTTTATTGTAAAGCCGGTCGTGCAGTTGTACCTGATTCAGCCTAAAGTGATGATCAAAATAATAATGAGAGACCTCGTTACAGGCGTTGCGATAGATCATCATTAATGTTTTAAGCCTTTCTGCCTGGTCGCTTGTTACTTTGAGTTTCAGTTTTAAACTAAGCCCGATATTCACCATGATCACCTCTTTTCTATCACTCTATTATAGACCTGCTTCATAGAAATATTAACCATTTGAGGGTTTATTTGTAAGACAAGCAGTAGACTTTTTTTATGTAAAAACAACTTGCTGAAACGTCAATTCCTTTCGGTTATTAATAACCGAGTTTCTTTGACTGGCAAGTTTTATGAAAAAAAAGAAAAGGCAGGCGCTTATCTATGAGTGTGTCTTAGTTAGGATTAGAGAAAAAAGTTATTATTGTGACAGGTGGTGCGGATGGTACCGGGCGGAGATGGATAGTCACGTGAAAAAATGCTGAGTCTATTTCTTGACATCCATCTCAACAGGTTTATACTTCTGTCTCTTAGAGGAATACAATTACAATAAACTCGGGAGGACCGTGGATGATTCAGGGAACAGAATGCAGGACGCTGTTGAAGAAGTATTACAGAGAAAGAAAACCTGCCCGCTTTGTTGAGAAACTGAAGTTTTCCGGTGTCGGAGATAAGGATGTCTATAATATTACGGCTCCATTTCATGATGAAGGGAAGGTGATCATCGCCGGGCGGGTGGAGTCCAGAGACTCTGAGGTGTCCGTCACCACCTTTTTTGAAAAAAAGGATGGGGTCTGGCGTCTGATGAAGGATATGCCGGCTTTTCCATTGCAGGATCCGTTTATGACGCGTATTGACGGCCTGCTTGTGCTCGGCGGTGTTCACGTTTACAGAAAAGACAGTGGCGAGACGACCTGGCGTACGGAACTTTATAAGGGGAAGACAGTGAAGACACTTGAACCGTTCTTTAATGGTCCGGAGGGCATGAAGGATCTGCGGCTTGCACAGATGCCCGACGGAATCATTCTTGTTCTCACCCGGCCGCAGGGTGAAAAGGGCGGCCGGGGAAGATCGGCTTCTTTCGGATTCCGGACCTGAATGATCTGACAGTGAAAATGATTGAGGACGCACCGATGCTCGAAGGCCATTTTGCCGAAGGAGAGTGGGGCGGAGCCAATGATATTCATCCGCTGAAAAATGGCCATGCCGGCATACTCGGACATGTGGCCTGTTTTGATGAAAAAGGCGACAGACATTATTATCCGATGGTCTTTACCCTTGATCCGCAGACCGGCAATTATACGCCGGTTGAAATCATTGCGACGCGGGCTGACTTTATCGATGGACCGGCAAAGCGACCTGACCTTAAAGATATCGTCTTCAGCGGGGGCGGAATTCGTGGAAATTCTCAGTTTGTTCTGTATGCAGGAACAAGTGATACGGAAGCGCAGCGCATGGTGATTGAGGATCCTTTTGAAAAATACGACAAGTAAGCGGCTTCACCCTTATCGAAGGTATATGAAAAATCCGCTGATCACGCTAAAAAGATCATGATGACGCGCCCGGTCCGTCGCCCGCCGCGCGGAACGGGATATCGATGAGATGCTGTGGATTCTGATCTTTACCCGGGCCTGCCCCCGGGCTTTTCTATGG
Source organism: Sporolactobacillus sp. Y61 (assembly GCF_040529185.1). Lineage (NCBI taxonomy): Bacteria > Bacillati > Bacillota > Bacilli > Caryophanales > Sporolactobacillaceae > Sporolactobacillus > Sporolactobacillus sp. Y61. Next base: position 1,471,645 of record NZ_CP159510.1, read on the forward strand.
GATCAGAAGGTCAGTCCTCAGGCGTGATGCGATAGCACGCTCTTAAGCTTCATGGTTTTTCGGAACAACAAACAGTCCGCGCTCCGACCATTCCGCGCCGAAAATATCATTCCTGCTGATGTTTTTTTCCTTCAGCAGGTCGGTGAGCCACTGCTCATCCTTATCGATAAATTTCAGGTTATCGGTGATCACCTGGCCATTTGAAATCACTACGACAGGCAGATCAGCCCCATCGCTTTTAATTACAGTCAGCTGTCCGCTTGGTTCAAGCTGGGCATACTTCAAATCACGCAGGGAGAAAATACCGCGCATGCGTAGCATCGTTGTAAAGTCAGAGATATCCAGATTGGTTTGGTTGAAATTTTTCACAATAAACTTTCTGTTAACTACCAGCGGGATGACCTCACCGGCAACGATCCGGCGCACGTCCAGATTTCTCATCTTCAGAAAACGGGCGACGGTCATCATCGCGCTCCACAGAAGAATCACAATGAGAAACTGTGGGATCCGGATATCGGGATTGTAGATAATACCTCCGATGATCGCTCCCAGAACCAGGTTTCCGATCAAATCAACCGGTGACATCTGAGAAAGCTGTGTTTTGCCTGATACATTCAAAAAGATAAGCAGACAAATAAAACCAATCAGCAACTTCAGTCCGATTTCTAAAATATCTTGCATGCTCTACCGCCTTATACTAAGAGAGACTTTGAAAACAGGATGTCTCACCTCTCCTGAAAAAATACCCCTTACCAGGAAAAGGGAGGAAGATCTTCCGGCAACAGATCTGTTTCGCATCCGCATGAATACGCGCAGCCGTTTATGGTGACTCCTGTAGAAGGATGTTATATAATTTTTGAAGAACATAGGACAGCCCGCTGAAGAAGGAAGGTGACCTGCAGGTGAAAATCCTGTTTTGTGTAGGCAAATCGTATTACCCGATCCATCAGGACATGGTACGTCAGCTGGAGGCAGCCGGGGCAGATGTCTGCTGCCTGATGTACGATGAGGCACAGGATAAGCAGAAGATCATTCATGCGATTCATGATGCTGAAATTTATATCACAGCCGTATCTCCCGCGGACCGGGAAGTCATCGATGCGGCACCGCAGTTAAAATATATCCTGAAGACAGGGACAGGACTGGATAATGTGGCTATCGAGTATGCGACGGAAAAAGGAATCTGCGTGAGCAACGCTCCAGGAGAAAACGCCATTTCCGTTGCCGAGCTGGCGATCGGGCTGATGGTTTCCATATCAAGGATGATCCCGCAGCTGGACCGGCGGACGAAGGATGGCCACTGGAATCACAGCAATGGATTTGAATGTTACGGAAAAACGCTCGGGATTATCGGATTCGGTGCTATCGGACAGAGAATCGCGCGGATGGCGTCGGCTTTCAGCATGAAGCTGATGACCTATGGGGTTCATAAGGACTTTGATCAAGCGGCGGAAATCGGCGCTACCTTCGTCGATCTGGATCACCTCCTTGCAGAATCCGATTATATTGTGATCAGTACATCTCTGAAAAAAACAAATTTTCATATGATTGATGCAGGGGCACTGGAAAAAATGAAGCAGACTGCCTTCCTGATCAATGTTTCACGCGGGGCGCTGATCGATGAACCGGCCCTTCTGGATGCCCTGAAAAAAAAGAAGATTGCCGGGGCGGCACTCGATGTTTTTGAATCGGAGCCGCCGGTGCCCCCTCTTCCGCACCTCGAGAATCTGATTGCAACGCCTCATATCGGCGGAACAACCCAGGAAAGTATCTGGCGTGTCGCTCAGGTAACGATTGAAAATGTACGCCGGTTTATCCGCCATGAATTGCCGACCCATGTTGTGAATCGAGTGGACACGTTCAAATAATAAGCGGGAGGGACTTTTATGACCGAAACCCTTGAGGAGCACGTAAAACGCCTGCAACATCAATTCATCACAGTGGACGCTCATTTTGATCTGTTAATGGAAGTCGATCTTCGGCGAAAGCTGGGCTACAGAAAGGTGATTGAGACGGAGTTTCTCCCGGGGATCAGAGCCGGCGGTGTTGATGTACTGGTCTGCTCCCTGTTCATATCCAGCCAGTATCTTCCTGAAATGGGGCTGAAGAAAGCGCTCGATCAGGTGAGCGCGCTGTACTCGGAAATGAAGGAATCGCCGGATAAACTGCAGCTGTGCACAACCTTTAACGAAATCGTTACTGCCCGGGCGGCGGGAAAACTGGCTATTCTTCTATCGTTTGAAGGCGTAGACCCGCTGACCAATGATCTCGATCTGCTGCAGATTTTCTACAGGCTGGGGGTGCGTTTTGTCGGACTGACCTGGAGCCGGCGCAATGAAGCAGCAGACGGCTGCCATTTCGCCGATGTTGACGAGGGACAGCAGGGCGGCCTGACTGAATTCGGTGTCCGCCTGATCGAGCAGGCCCAGAACATGTCTATGATTCTCGATGTCAGCCATCTGAACGATGCGGGATTCGCGGATGTGCTCAGTCGCGCTAAGACGCCCGTCATCGCTTCACATTCCAATGCCAGGCGGATAGCTTCATCAAAACGTAATCTGACAGATCAGCAGATCCGCGCACTGGCCGAGACAGGCGGAGTCATTGGAATGAACGGCTGTAATATGTTTGTTTCTGACAAATATGAAGAAGGCGATGTCGCCCATTTAATCAATCACTTGGATTACATGGTTCAACTGGTCGGTGCCGAGCATGTGGGTATCGGTCTGGATATCTGTCATTCGATGACGGATATCCCGCTGAAACCTGCCGGACATACCGGACCGGACAACTTTGACATTATCCGCAGCCACAGAGATTTTCCTCTTATTATTGAAGAACTGATTAAAAGGGGTTATCCGGACAATCAGATCGGTATGATCCTTGGCGGGAACTTTATGAATCTGTACAAAAAAGTTTTGAAATGAAAGAGTCTGAGGATTTTATGCATGATGATGGAAACCCGGCAGGTGATTCTTATGTCAGCCTGCCGGGTTTAATCATTCAGAGGAGCCTGTTTGCCATTATGGCAGGAAGGCCGTGTTACAGTAAATAATGATCTGACAATTACAGAAAATGCTACTTCAAACGCAGATACCATAGTGACAACTCTTTCATCATAGTAATCATCAGATACCACTGTCTTTACCTTCATTCTTTTTCTCTATTCTTTTCATCAATTTGAAAATAACAGGTGAAAAAACAATGAGAATAATTAATGTCGCCCAGGGATCAGGTACGTTGATAATACTATGGGAAGTTCCGTTATACCCTGCAAAAAAGATAGTCATTATGACTAATGTTAAATATCCATACTTCAAATATGGATTTTTAAAAAGTGGAGCGGCGGAAATAAAGGCCAAAAGCAACATAAGAAAAACAAAATAGTACACGAATAAACACTCCTTCACTCAAGTTTCATTTTCCCCCTGAGTGGTAATTTTCTTCCGTTTATCATATTATCATGTTATCATAAAAGACAAAAAAATCACTTTTTGAGGTGCGTGTCAGGCTTTCCTCGAGAACTTGGACGAGAAAAAATGGAATCTTCTGAGGATTCAAATCCGTAGCCAGTGCGCCGTGCATCATCTCAGAAAATACCATGTGACGCTGAGCGAAGCTGGATACCTGGAGGTTTACCTCTATTCTTGTGACTGCATTCCTGACCATTTTATGGTTTAAATAACTTAACCATCCATATTTAAATTTTATCATAATCGAATAGTGACAGAATTCATAAGATGAATCCAGGGGAAAGAGGAATTGTTATGGAAAAAAAGAGCTTATATGAGCGTGCCTGTCAGGTTATGCCACCGGTTGCGACGGGACGGGCAACGAAACTTGAAATTGTGAAAGGGCGCGGAGCTTATTTGTGGGATACAAATGGGAAGAAATATCTGGATTTTGCGAGCGGTGTCGGTGTCGTGAATATGGGGCACAATCATCCCTATGTCATGGAAAAGGCACAACAGCAAATGGAGAACCTGGTACACGCCGGTCATAATGTAGTCTTTTATCCCTCCTATGTTGAACTGGCTGAGCGATTAAGTGCCGCTCTTGATCATGAGTATAAGGTCTACTTTTCAAACAGTGGTGCCGAAGCCGTTGAAGGTGCTTTAAAACTGGCCAAGTGGACGACCGGACGACCAGGTATTATTTCGTTTAAACGCAGCTTTCATGGTCGAACAGCCGGGGCAATGACTGTTACGGCTTCCAGTTCAGCCTATCGGAGAGAATATGAAGCCCTGATGCCGAGCGTCTATTATGCGGAATACCCCTATTGTTTCAGAAGCGGCCTTTCGGAAGAAGAGGAAACGAAGAGATGTATTCGATCCATTAAAGAGATTTTCCAGTATCTGATTGCTCCGGAAAAGGTTGCGGCTATGATCATGGAACCACAGCAGGGTGAAGGAGGATATATTGTACCGCCAGAAGCATTTGTTAAGCAAGTACGACAGATCTGTACGGAACACGGGATTAAACTGATTTTTGATGAAATTCAGTCCGGATTCGGCCGAACGGGAGAACTGTTCGCCTGGCAGCACTTTCATGTAAAGCCGGACATCATGTGTGTGGCAAAAGGGATAGCCAATGGATTTCCACTCAGTGCCGTGATCGGGAAGAATGAACTGATGGATCAATGGACGGCCGGAGCACACGGGGGGACGTTTGGAGGTAATCCAATTGCCTGTGCGGCAGGCATTGCTGTTCTTGATCTGCTTCAGGGCGGCCTGCTTGAACAGGTTAAGGAAACAGGAAAATATTTTAAACAGAAATTAGTGGATCTCTCCGCAAAATTCCCCGTCATCAAAGATGTCCGCGGTATGGGACTGATGATTGGTTTAGAATGCGGGACTGAAGACGGAAAACCGGACAGCCGGACCGTCAGCCGGTTAAGAGAACGGGCATTAAAAAAAGGTCTGATTTTACTTAGCTGTGGTGTTGATCATAATGTGATCCGGTTTATCCCTCCCCTGATCATAACCCGAGAAGAAGTCGACAGAGCGGTCTCTATATTGGAAGAATCATTGGCAGAATGCCTGGCTTCAAAGGTCTGAATGCTGCACAGCCGGGCCGGCAAAATAATGGCAATCATCGGATTATTCGTTCATAATAAAAAGAGAGATAAGTGTTCTGCACCACATAAACTGACGTGACTGTGATCATAAAATGGATGAGGTGTTATGATGAGCAGTACTTTAATAATCAAAGATGCACCTGATCAGCTTTTTATCGGGGGCAAATGGATTGACGCGGAAAGCGGCGAAACAGATGAAGTGATTAATCCGGCAACCGGTGAGGTCGTTGCACATGTGGCCCGTGGCGGTGCGGCCGATACGAAAAAGGCGATAGCGGCAGCTTCTGACGCTTTTGTCACCTGGTCGGAGACGCCTCCTGATGAACGGGCGAAAACCATGCGGCGCATGGCAGATCTGATTGTAGAGCGGGCAGACCGGCTGGCCCGGATTATGACGATTGAACAGGGGAAACCCGTCGCCCAGGCTAAAGGTGAAATTCTTGCCGGGGCTGAAAGTGTACGCTGGTATGCTGAGGAACTGCGGCGCATTTATGGCGAAACAATCCCCGGGCCGGACGGGCATCTGCTGCTTGTCCAGAAAGAGCCGCTTGGCGTTGTCGGTGCAATCACACCCTGGAACTTCCCATCGTCAATGATTACACGGAAAATATCTCCCGCCATTGCTGCCGGAAACACCGTCGTACTCAAACCCTCCCCGGAGACACCGCTGTCGGCAACGGCGCTGGCAGCTATATTCCAGGAAGCGGGCCTGCCGGACGGGGTCGTTAATCTGGTCATGGGTGATGCCCCGGCGATTGGAAAGGTTCTGACAGAAAGTCCGATCGTACGAAAAATAGCGTTCACCGGTTCAACAGCTGTTGGAAAGCGACTCTTTGGCCAGTCGGCGGATACGGTAAAGAAGGTTGCGCTGGAACTGGGCGGTCACGCGCCTTTCATTGTCTTTGATGACGCGCCGCTTGAGCAGACGGTCCAGGATCTTGTCGCAGCCAAATTCAGAAATAATGGGCAGGTCTGCACATCGCCAAATCGGATTTTTGTGCATGAATCGATTCTGAAGCCCTTTACTGAACAGCTGGTAGCTGCGGTGAAACAGGTGAAAGTCGGCAACGGGCTGGATGAAGGTGTCGATGCCGGTCCGCTGATTCGTGAGGACGCCCTTGTGAAGATCGATCGCCAGCTTGCTGACGCGACGGCAAAGGGAGCAAAGATTGCGACAGGCGGTGGACGGCTGACAGGCGGCGATTATGCCAGAGGCTATTTTTACGCGCCGACGGTTCTGACCGGAGTAACAAATAAAATGAAGATTTTCTATGAGGAAACATTCGGACCAGTGCTGCCGATTATCGCTTTCTCCGACACGGATCAGGTGATCGCCATGGCGAACGACACAGTCTATGGACTCGCCAGTTATTTCTATACAAAGGATCTGGCGCGGATCGCCAAAGTGAGCCGCAGCCTTCAATACGGTATGGTTGGCGTCAACAGTCCTCGGGTAGCGTTCCCGCAGGCTCCTTTCGGCGGGGTCAAACAATCCGGAATCGGCCGGGAAAACGGGCATCAGGGCATCGATGATTATGTCACGATCAAGTTTGTCAATCTGAAATATTAAGCTTTACAGTAAAAAAGAGCCGGGGATGCCCCCGGCTCTTTTGCTGCAGTATCCGAAAAAAGGCTCCGGCGTAAATAGAAGATCGCCAAATTTTTCTTCAAAAAAGGACATGCCATGTGACCGGGCCGACAAGGCCATCGGCGACAAGGCCGTGCCGACGCTGATAGGCGCGTACGGCCTGTTCTGTTTTCGGACCGAAAATCCCGTCTGGTACAGCACCCACCGCGTTTTGAGTACGGACCACGTCCCGCCCCCTGCTGCCGCGCCGGATCAGGTGGCCGGGATAGGGGACAACAGCGGCCGGGGAGACGGCCGGATGCTTCACAGCGCTTCTGGCCGGTCCCCAGACTGCTGACGGGTTGCGGATTCGGTCAAGATCGACAGGAATACCGGCCAGCATCCGGTTATTCTGATACTGATAAATGTCCGCGTGGCGCGACTCATGACCAAAAGACCAGGCATAAGTCTGATAATAAAAATCGGCGAGCCCCTTGCCGCGCAGGTCCTCAATCATGCGAAACGATCCGTAAATGCCGATCCTGTATTTCTGACTGCGGGACCGGATCGCCTGAAAGTAGGCACGAATCACACCGAAGTCATCCGGGGCGGCATCGTAATCCACTGTAAAAAAGATCGGTGAGGCTTCCGGCTGGCCAATCTGCCCCGCATACCGGGCCGCTTTTTCCGCATCCTTTTTCCCCTGTTCTTCCGTAAAATAGGCACGCCGTGTTGGACGGGTTTCCCAGATGCTGAATATTCTGCAGCCGGCCCTCTGTATGGCCTCTGCTTCACCGCGGGTAATCGTTTTCCATGATTCTGCAGGGCCGATATATCTGCCGACCGCATCCACCCCCTGACTTTTCAGACGTCGAGCGGATTGTTCTGTAAGTTTTGTTGCACAGTCTATACCGGACATCATATCCATCAGCCTCCTTCTGTTTTCATTCAATAAATAGACTGTTGCCTCAAAATTGGTGAAAAAGGCCTGTGATTAGCGGCCGGGCCGCTGTGGCATATTAATAAGAGAAATGACCACAGGGAGGCCTGCAGATGTTCCGCTACGCCTTATTTATTGAATACGACGGGCTCACCGTCGTCTCCTGTTGACATTGCGCTTCCCGAAGAAGTCATTGAAGCCACGGCGATCACTCATGCCGTATCGGTTTACGCGCTGCGCCATAATTTTGAACTGGTCAGGTACGTTGAACTATCGGAAAATGCGGCACGGGCTTTTTTCCGGGAACGCAGGCGCATTGGCAACCCGCGCAAGATCATCTGTCACTTTCATCTGATATCCGGCGGAGAGGAAGAGCCGCAACCGGAACGGAAAGAATAAAAATTAACAGGAATCATAATCTGATTTAACAGTAGCTTAATGCAGACAGATTATGATAAATGTTGATTTTTCAGGTCGTACAGACCCTGTAACGGGGGACAGAATCAGGAGAATGTGAGGAGATAAGATGAAACTCGCAGTCATAGGAACAGGCTATGTCGGGCTGGTGACAGGCGTAGCCCTGTCAGAAATCGGGCATGCGGTGACCTGCATCGACGTCGATCCGGAAAAAATTGAGAAACTCAGCAGCGGTGTTCCGACGATTTATGAACCCGGGCTCGAAGAACTGATGCGCAGAAACATGGACGCGGGACGGCTGTTATTTACTTCCCGGCACCGTGAAGGGCTGAGCGGAGCTGAAGTGATCTATATTGCGGTGGGTACACCTCAGCGTCCGGATGGATCAGCCAATCTGGACTATATTCAGAGAGCTGCCTCAGATATCGCAGATCACATCGACAGACATGTGATCGTTGTGATAAAAAGTACCGTACCGGTGGGCACGAACAGACGGGTCAGGGAGCTGATCAACAGCCGGACGAAGGAGGGCGTTCAGGTCGATATCGCTTCCAATCCTGAATTTCTCCGTGAAGGTTCGGCTGTCAATGATACATTTCGTGGCGACCGGATTGTAATTGGAACTGAGAATCGTGAGACGGCCGACACTCTGGAGAAAATCAATAGGCCATTTGGCATTCCGATCATTAAGACGGATATTGCCAGCAGCGAAATGATTAAATATGCATCAAACGCCTTTCTTGCGACCAAGATCAGTTTTATCAATGAGATTGCCAATATCTGTGACAGGCTCGGTGCTAATGTTGAAGAAGTGGCAAAAGGAATGGGACTGGATCATCGGATCGGTCCGGATTTTCTCAGAGCGGGTATCGGATACGGCGGATCCTGTTTCCCTAAAGACACCAGCGCGCTCGTTCAGATCGCGGGGAACCATCACCATGAGTTTAATCTGCTTCAATCCGTGATTGAGGTGAATAATCATCAGCAGATCCTGCTGATTGAAAAACTGCTGGCACGCTTTACATCTCTTGAAGGGAAAAAGATCGCCGTGCTTGGTCTCGCCTTCAAGCCCCATACAGACGATCTGCGTGAATCGCCGGCTCTGGTCCTTATTCCGAAACTGGCTGCGCTGGGGGCAGACATTGCCGCGTATGATCCGATTGCAGCGGACCAGGCCAGAAAGCTTCTTGGAGACAACGGTATCCTCTATACCCATCAGCTCCGTGACGCCCTTTCCGGGGCCGACTGTGCCGTGATCGTGACCGACTGGCCGGATATTAAGAAGATGGAGGCGGCCACATACACCAGGCTGATGAAGCGGGCAATTGTCTTTGACGGCCGGAATTGTTACCGTCTCGACGCCATGAGAAAATCGAATGTAGAATATTACTCCATCGGCCGGCCGGCACACATTCCGGAACTGATCAGCTGAATCACTTTATTCGTTGCGGGCTGCGGAGGAAAATTGACATGAATATCGGGACGGAGACATACACCTATGAACATTCTGTTTGTGGTCGGCGAGTTTCCCAAACTGTCGCAGACTTTTATTCTGAATCAGATGACCGGGCTTATAGATGCCGGGCATGATGTACAGATTCTGGCCAAGAAAGCGGCGCCGGACCGGAAAGTACATCCTGACGTGATCCGGTACCGGCTTGCGCAGCGGACCTTTTACTATGGGACCGGCAGGCCGGGCGGAAAGTTTCAGAAAACGTTAGAATTTGCCGGAGGACTGGTACAGCTCACGCTGGACCGGTTCATACATAAAAAAGGGATCCATCCGAACGCCTTCAGGGATCTTTTTCGTTATCCCAACCTGATTTTGATGATCCGGGCGCTCAGGCGGATTGATCTGACGGATCGTGATGTCATTCTGGCTCATTTTGGTCCGAACGGCATCCTGGCCAGGAAATGCCTTGATCTGGGGCTGCTTCATGGCCGGCTTTTCACGGCTTTTCATGGTTATGATATGCTGCGTTATCTTCAGGCAAAAGGGCAGCAGGCTTATCAGGACCTGTTCCGGTCGCAGACGATGCTGCTTCCCATCAGCCTGTTCTGGAAAAAGAGGCTGATCCGGCTGGGGGCAGATCCTTCGCGGACCATCGTGCACCACATGGGCATTGATCCGGATAAATTTTCCTTCTGTCCTGCGCAGCCGGCATCGCCCGTCCATATCGTATCTGCTGCCCGTTTTGTTGAGAAAAAGGGGCTTTCATTCGCCATCAGAGCCGTCGCCGGGCTGATTGAACGTGGATATGATGTCCGATACCGGATAGCCGGAGATGGTCCGCTGCACGCGCAGCTGCAGCAGCAGATTGCAGATCTGGGTCTTGAAGATCACGTCTTCCTTGCCGGCTGGAAGACGCAGGATGAGTGGATTGACATGATGCGGGAAGCACAGATGGTTCTTGCACCCAGCATAACGGCGGACGACGGAGATATGGAAGGCATCCCGGTTCAGCTGATGGAAGCGATGGCGATGGGGAAAATAGTTGTATCCACCCTTCACAGTGGGATTCCCGAACTGATTCAAAGCGGAGTAAACGGGTATCTCGTTCCGGAGAAGGATCCGGACAGTCTGACAGAAACGATGGCCAGTGCCCTGAAATCACCGGATTTGTGGCCGGATCTTGCCGGAAAGGCCAGGCAGACGGTTGCCGACCAGTTTCAGATCAGGCGTCAGAACAGTCAGCTCATCTGCCTGCTTTCGGGGGAACCGATGAAGAAAAAAATGCCGGACGGCCGATTGCAGGCACCGCCGGAGGCTCAGTGATGAACAATATTTTTCTGATTTCAGGGGGGCTGTGGTTTTTCACGCAAAGTGCCCGCTTCCCGCGGGGCGTCCGTGAGCCTCCCTGCCCGGGACGCGTTGCCGGAGCCTCGCTCTGCTTCTTACGCAGGAGTCCCGCACCTTCCGCAGTAATCCGTAAAGGGCAGGATCAACAGGTCACGTGAAGAGAGCCGGGCATCAGGAAAATACGGGCGGACTGCGGCACGGATAGGGGATTCAGACGATCTATGGCAAAATTTATCGAAAAATTTATCGGCTTTTCTGTCGGTCCGGTGATTGGGGCGCTCATCTCCTTTGTGACCGTTCCGCTGACCACCTATTTTATTGATCCGAATGAATATGGCCGGGCCAGTATGTTTTTTCTGTTTCAGATGATTTTCGGCACCTTCTTATTTCTTGGAATGGATCAGGCCTATACCCGGGAATATCATGTCGTCGATAATAAGCTGAAATTATTTCAGAACGCGGTGATCATTCCCCTCACTCTGGCCTTCGTCGTGCTTGTTGGGACACTGGCGTTGCCGCATGAAGTGTCCGGGCTGCTGTTTGGGACGCCGGAAGAACCGTTCCCTGCCATTCTTTTTGGCGTCATGCTGGCCTTTATGGTTGTTGAACGCTATATTCTGCTTTCCATCAGAATGCGTGAAAGTGCACTGGAGTATTCACTTCTGAATATTTTTGTCAAGCTGGGTATTCTCACTTTTACCCTGCTTTTTGTCCTGTTCATTCGCCGCGATTATCTGGCCGTTGTCTATGCGACCGTACTCGGTCAGATCAGCGGCGATGTCTATCTCGTGATCAGGTACCGGAAGCTGTTTGCTTTCCGCCGTTTCTCTCCGGATCGCCGTCTTCTTACGCGGATGCTGAAATTCGGCTTACCGGTCGTTGTGGCGACGTCGTTATCCAGCCTGCTGCATTATATGGATCGACTGGCGCTTTACGCCTGGAGCAGTTTTTACCAGATCGGGATATTTACGGCAACTTTGAAAATTGCTGCGGTGGTTTCTCTTCTGCAAACCAGTTTTACGACCTTTTGGGTCCCCACGGCCTACCGGTGGCATGAAAACGGCAAGGAGATCCGCTATTTCAGGACGGTCAGCGACACGGTGCTCCTCTTCATGTCACTAGTCATGATCGTCGTCCTCCTGTTTAAAGATTTCATAACCGTCATTCTTTCGTCTCAGTATGCAGAAGCCAGATATATTGTTGCTTTCTTATGCCTGCCGCCCGTCATTTTCACGATCAGTGAGACCACCTGTCTGGGCATTGTTTTCTCGAGAAAAACGCATTTAAGTATCTGGACAGGACTCATTGCGCTGATTCCCAATGCGCTTCTGAATATTGTACTGGTTCCTCGCTTCGGGGCGCCTGGAGCAGCAGCTTCAACAGGCTGCGCTTACCTTTTCTTTTTTGCCGCACGAACCTTCTTCTCGAACCGGAACGGCATCCGGATTCCGGCGTGGAAACATCATCTGGTTTTATTGATCCTGTTTGCCGGGGCCGTGATGAATGCGTTTCCCATCAAATATATTCTGCCGGTCAACCTGCTCCTGCTTGTGATCGTCCTGATTGTACAGGCAGGAACAATCAGGCAGTTAATGCAGATATTCAAAACCAGAAAAAAGAAAGAATGGGATTTTTCATGAACCCGGGAGGAATGACAGATGCAGGTTAATTTTGGCATGCAGGAAGTGAATAACCAAAGAATCGGTATTGGCATTTTTGCCCGTCATTTAATTACGGAACTGGTGCAATATCCTGACCTGACGTGCTCCGGACATGCCTTTCTGACCTGGCACACCAGGCCGCAGTCCTTCTCCCGTTTTCCTTTTCCAACCAAGATTTCGCTTATCCCCGCCAGATGGATGTACAGCCCGCACAGGTCCCTGTTGCCCGTTTCCATGCGCCGGATCTGCCGGAGTTCGAGTGATATTTATCTCTATTTCAACTATAAGCTGCCGCGGGCCCGTCTTGACGGCAAAGTGATTTCAACCATTCATGACCTGATTCCGTTAAAAACGGAAATGGAGAATCAGTCGGTCAAAGCCGATTATTTAGCTTACATTCGCGACGCCATCAGTCGATCTGATGACATTCTGACGGTTTCGGAGTGTTCAAAACGCGATATTCTCACGTATTTTCCGATTTCTGAAGAGAGAATTCATGTCATTCCCAATGGGGTTGATTTCGCCCGGTTCCACACGCCGTTTCATCCGGAAAGGCTGAAAGAGGTGAGGAAAAAATATCACTTACCGGAAAAATTCATTTTGTATTTCGGGTCCAGTCGTAAGCATAAAAACGTGACTTCTGTTCTTAAATCCTACGCAAAGGTTCAGAAAGCAGTCAGGGACTCGGTGAAACTGGTGATCACGAACGGGAGTGAGCCGCTCAGACAGCTGGCCGGGCAGCTGGGTATTGAAAGCGACGTGCGCTTTACTGATGCTGTGGATGACCGGGATAAAGCAGCCTTTTACCAGCTGGCATCGATTAAACTGTTTGTTTCTTTATATGAAGGCTTTGGAATTCCTGTTCTGGAAGCCATGGCGGCGGGAACCCCGGTGATTGCCTCCAACGTGTCCGCTCTGCCGGAAATTTCAGGGGATGCCGCCTGGCTGGTTGATCCGCTTGATACGGATGGCATCGCTTTTGCGGTGGAAAGCGTGCTGGCCGATGATGCGTTGCGGCAGGATATGATTCAGAAAGGATTTTTGAATGCAAAAGCCTGGTCCTGGCGGCGGGCGGGTGAAAAATTACACGCCTGTATCATGCACCTGAACGACTGATTTCTATTTTCAGCAGCTTCCTCTGCCGCGTGCCGGGAATCTGAAGTATATTGCCCTGCTCTGATTGGGTATGCTGATAAGAGCATGGATCCTGTTACATGTGAATGCTTTCGAAAGAAGTAATCTCTCTTTCTGCCCGTCCCGGTACGTTTTCCCTTGTCATAAACCCTGCTTTCCCTGAAAAGGGCACCACAATTTACACAAAATTTATACAAAAACCATAGTGCCTCTATATATGGTTTTTATAATACGATTAAGAAAGAATTTTTATGGGAAAAGGATCAGAAAAACGAAGCCTCCGGCGTGCCTGCGACTTGCCGGTCGGAAAGTTTTTCTTCATCTGTTTATGTCATTAAAACAGGAACTTATTTCCGGAGGAAGCGGAAAACCTGTCTACGGGAACAGTCTGACCGGCAGATTTTTTCCGGTGCTTTTCCGGAGTTCCGAACGGACTCTTGAATGAACAGTGGGGCGTTTTGTATGCATGCAGAGAAACAGATCAAGGCTTATGGTGGTTATTCAATGGTCGGTGCGCAGAAAGTAACCCTGCCTGAAAAGGTCAAACCTTATCTGTTCGTCAAACGCGGACTGGATATCGTTTTATCTGCAATGGGTATCGTGATCGCAGCACCTGTTGTCCTTTTATTCTCCATTCTGATTGTTCTTGAGACGCCCGGCTCTCCCTTTTATGTCCAGAAAAGGGTCGGAAAGGGCGGCGGAACATTTAATCTGGTAAAACTGCGCTCCATGCGAAAAGATGCTGAGCGCTCCGGTGCCCAGTGGGCAGCAGCTCATGATCCCCGGGTCACAAAGGTCGGAAAATTCATTCGTCAAACACGGATCGATGAGTTACCTCAGCTGCTGACTGTACTGAAAGGGGACATGTCACTGATTGGACCGCGTCCTGAACGACCGTTCTTCACGGAAAAGTTTGACCGGGAAATCCCCGGTTTTAAAAATCGTCTGCTTGTGAAACCGGGTCTGACCGGGCTTGCCCAGGTAAATGGCGGATATGATCTGACGCCGCAGGAAAAACTGATTTTTGATCTTGAATATGTCAGTCATCTGTCTTTCACTCTGGAATGGAAAATCATGCTGAAGACCGTCAGGGTGCTGCTGACAGGTGAAGGGGCAAGGTAACAGCCCATCTCAGAAATTGGAGGAATGCTGTATGAAAAAAGCGATCGTAACAGGCGGTGCCGGTTTTATCGGATCCCATGTCGTTGAAGAACTGCTTCGACAGAACATGCATGTCGCGGTTATGGATAACTTTTCCACCGGCCATCACAGAAATATTGCCGGGCTGCCGATTGATTTATATATCTGTGATATTGCTGATCCGTCGGTCATCAATCTGATTCAATCCATCAAACCTGATTTTATTATCCATCTTGCGGCTCAGGTCAGTGTCCGTCAGTCGGTGGAGGATCCACTGTTTGATGAACGGACCAATGTTTCCGGGTCACTGAATATCCTGAATGCGGCCCGGCTGACGAAAGTAAAAAAGGTCGTTTTTTCTTCCTCAGCGGCGGTTTACGGCAATCCGACATTTCTGCCTGTCACAGCGGATCACCCGACTCACCCGGAGTCTCCGTACGGTCTGGCCAAGCTGACGGTTGAGCACTATCTGGATCTGTTCCGGAAGTTCTATGGCCTGCCTTACGGGATCCTCAGGTTCAGTAATGTGTACGGACCGAGACAGGACGCGGCGGGTGAAGGCGGTGTCGTGTCCATTTTTGCTGATCGAATCAGGAAAGGCACGCCGCCGATGATTTATGGCGATGGCGGGCAGACCCGGGATTTCATTTACGTCCGGGATGTTGCAAAAGCGGTTGCCTGTGCCCTGAAAGTCGATCAGAGTTTTATTGCCAATGTCTCCTCCGGTACATCCGTTTCAATCAATCAGCTTTTCCAGATGATGAAAGAAGCAGCGAAGTCCGATATTGGTGTCTATTATGGCCCTGAGCGTCAGGGGGATATCCGGAACAGTACCCTTTCAAATGAAGAGACGAAATCCTTGCTCAAGTGGGCGCCCTCCTGGGATCTTCGAAAGGGCCTGCGCGAGACAGCAGGCAGCGTGCGGAAAGCAAAGAACGCGGTGCTCTGAGGCGAGAAGTTTCATATATATAGATAAAAAAACAGGGGATTACATGATGAATCACATCAATCGGATGGCGGCGGGAACAGCCGGACTGCTGGCGATTCTGCTTGCCGGTCTGGTTGCGGCACTGCTTGTCGATTCCGCGCCGAAACAACTGTTTTTCCTTATCCTGTGGACATGGGCGCTGATTGCAGCGTGCCTTCTGATCAGAAAAACAGTCGTAGGAGAGGACCTTTTGACAGGCGCGATGTATGTGTTCCTCGCGGCAACCTTTCTGAATCAGTCACTGCTGAGCCTGCCCGCAGGCTTTTTCACTTTATTTATATACCGGATCATGATGCTCGTCTGTCTGATGATTCTTTTTGCACTCGCTCTCAGACGGCGTGGTCTTGCGAACCTGTGGCAGGACGTCGAAGTGAAAGGCATCCTGTACTTTTTTCTGTTCTGGATGGCTTACGGGGCGGTGTCACTTCTCTGGGCGCGTTCGGTGATCGACGGCATCAGGTATCTGTTTCTCATCGATACCGGAATCGCATTCGTTTTTCTTTCGGTTTTCGCCTTCCAAAGCATGCGCCGGCTGAGCGCTGTATTCAGGATCTGGATGGTGATGAGCGGATGCCTGATTCTGATCGGCCTGATCAATCATTTCGCAAAGATCCAGCTGCCGACCTCCACGCTTTATGGCGGACCGGCGTACAAGCTGGGTTATCCGACAGCCGTTTTCACCAATCAGAACGATTTTGCAACGCTGCTTGCCATCTCAGTCTTTTTTTATCTTGCCTGCGCGAGAAATGTGAAAAACAGAGGGATCAGAGGTTTAGCAGCCGGTGCAGCCGTTTTGTCCGTCTATTCTATCTGGCTGACGGATTCGCGTGCCAGCCTGCTTGCCGTGACAGCAGGGATGGCGTTCTACGTCTTTTTACTCCTGCCGCAGAAGCTGAAGAAAATCGGCGTGACGGCAGGTTTCCTGCTGCTGGCCGCAGGTCTGGGCTATGCCACGCTCCATGACGGACTGCCGGGTCACCTGGCGATGGAGGAACCGCAGGATCCGGTGAACGCTGCCCCCTCATCGAACAGGGTGCGGATGAATCTGCTGCGGAGTACAGTCAGTTATCTGGCTGATTCCTGGGGCTTCGGGGTCGGTGCCGGCAATCTGCCCGTCTATCTGGAATATCAGCCGCGGTACCCGACCGGTCAGATTTATGAAGTCCATAACTGGCTTGCAGAGATTGCCGGAAATTTCGGCATTTTCATAGCTGCCGGTTATCTGGCGGTGTACGCCGCGCTCTTTTTTGGACTGTACCGGAACAGCCGGGGACTTTCAGGCGCTGAACCGCGCATGCTGGCTGAAGGTGCCATGACGTCGATGATCGCCTTTCTGATTTCGAGCATCAGTCCGAGTTCCGTCAGCAATCTGTATTTTCACTGGACCTTTCTCGGATTTATCGTCGCCCTTGTTTCTGTACTTCAAAAGAAGCGATTTTCTGAAAAAAAGATCAGAGGACAGGAGGGTTGCCTGTGATTTCTCATAGTGTTGCGCGACTGCGTCAATATCTGTGGCTCGCACTCAGTGTTCCCATTCTCTTCGGATTGATCGGCTGGTTCGTACCGACAGGCGGGGCACCGGCAAGTTATAAAGCTGCCGTAACGCTTATCCTCGGCAGCCATCATAACCGGGTACTCAATGAACAGGAACCGGTCACGGTGCTTCTGACGAATGCGCCGTTTTATCAGGAACAGATGCCCGATCTGTGGGAGAAAGAACAGAATGGCCTGCTCAGCCGTCTGCATGTAGCGACGCTCAGTGCCGGCCGGATGCAGCTGACGTACACCGGGACTTCAGCAGCAGAAGCAGCGAATACGGCCAACCGGATTGCTGAAGCTTTTATCCGGCTTGATCAGAAGGAATATAACAAAAAAACGGCCGTGATTGATCAGAGTATCCAGGCCGTCAGCCGGACGGACAATGTGGCCGCAACAGCTGTTGACCGTGAACGTTTCCTTTATAAGCTGAAAACCGATCGGCTCGCTCTTCGGCCGGCAGAATTACTGGAGCCGGCCGCAGCTGCCTCAGGAAGTATCGGCAGCCCCTTTACACCAAAGAAACGTGCGGTACTCGGCGTGATGATTGGTCTGACCTTAGTGATTCTCTGGGCGGTGTTCCCGGAATTTGTCCGGGAGAGAAAATCCTGATCGGAAGTTCAGTGAGGAGGTCCCGTTATGGTACAGATTGATCCGGAGGTATCGGTGATCACCCCGGCCTGGAATGCGGAAAAGACGATTGAAGAGGTAATCAGTTCCGTAAGAGCTCAGACCTTTGCGAACTGGGAAATGGTGATCGTCGATGATGGTTCTTCAGATGGTACACGGGAAAAACTTGTGGCGGCGACGCTTGCCGATGAACGGATCCATCCCGTCTTTCTCAGTGAAAACAGCGGGGCTGCCGCTGCGCGCAACAAGGCTTTATATCTGGCACGCGGACGTTTTGTTGCGTTTCTGGACAGTGATGATCGCTGGAAGCCGGATAAACTGGCGAAACAGCTTGCTTTCATGAAAAAACATCAGTATGCCTTTACCTTCACGGGCTATGAATATATGGATGCATCAGGCCGGCCACTGAACAAAATCATTCATGCCCCGCAGCGCGTCACGTATCATGATCTGCTGAAAAATACCATCGTCGGCTGCCTGACTGTGATGATTGACCGCAATCAGACCGGCAGATTTCAGATGCCTGATCTGCGTTCCCGTCAGGATCTGGCCACATGGCTGAAGCTGCTGAAGCAAGGGTTTACAGCCTATGGTCTGGATGAGAACCTGTCGGCGTATCGTGTGGGCAGCCGAAACGCCCTGTCAGGGAATAAATGGAAGGCGGCAAAAAAGACCTGGTTTGTGTTTCGCCGGGTGGAGGGTCTGCCGCTTCCTGAGGCCTGCTGGTATTTCTGCCATTATGCGGCAAACGCGGCTATCAAACGCTTTTCATAACAGGGGGATGATCCGGCTGAAACATGTACATATTATTGTCGCAACAGGCGTATGGGCTCAGGACGGACTCCGGTACCGCCGCCATCGTCTCGCCGGCTTTTTACAGAAGCAGCAGGAAACAGAGAAGGTGATCTGGCTCTGTCCGACGCCGGACCGGACCTTATCCGGCTTCACGGAGCTGCCTGGTGGCATTCTTCAGTTTGCTGTACCGGACCCTTTTCCTCAGAAGGCATTCCGTTTCGGGCGTTTTCTGTCGTTTTATTATAAAAAGAAGCTTTCAGCACTTCATGCGATGCTTGAGCGTTTCAGAGGGCATGCACACGTCTTTCTGTGGTTTACGTGCCCGCTCTTCCCTGAAGTAATGAATCTGTATGCATGGGATAAGGTGATCTATGACTGCAGTGATTTCTGGGCGGCGCCGATCAGCGGCAAGATGTCGCTGCCCTACCGGCTCAGGAGTATTCTGATTTCCCATGCTGAGAGAAAAATTATCAGTCGGGCAGATCTCATTTTCTGCACCTCTGATTATCTGAGAAATCAGGTGACGCAGCGGGTGCAGCTGGATAAATGCACACGCGTACGGACATTTGAGAATGGCGTCGACTACAGCCTGTTCGCTCAATCTTCCGTCGCGGCGGACCATGTCCTTCCGGAGCATTTCACGGGGCCTGTACTCGGCTATATCGGCGGCATCAAACCAAAACTGGATTTTCGTCTGATTCAGGACGCGGCGCGAAAAAGGCGGGACTGGCTCTTCCTTTTTGTCGGACCGGATGGAACAGGAGAAGACCCGGCATTCCGTGAGCTGCTTCAGGAAAAAAATGTCATCTGGACCGGAAGCGTGTCCCCTGCTGAAGTACCGAAATACATGAAGCTGGTTGATGTCGGGATCATGCCCTATAAACTGTCTCCGTATAATGCGGCTGTTTTTCCATTGAAACTGTTTGAATTTCTCGCTGCCGGGAAACCGGCTGTCGGCATCAATCTGCCGTCAACCGCCGCTTATGCAGCAGACTCGGTGTATGCCGAGATCGACCGTTCCGATACCGATACCTTTATTCATGTATGTGAAGAAATGTTGCGGGGAAAAGATGATCCTGACCTGAAGGCAAGAAGAACACGCCTCGCGAAGAGCAGGGACTGGGACGCGATTTTTCAGAAGATGGCCAATCAGCTCTGAAGGCACGCCCGGAAGAGGCGCCCGGCAGTTCATTGCAATGAGTTGTGAAGTTAATTTCTTCCAAAACAGAGGGGAAGTCGCAGGGTCAAAACATATGAAAAATACAGTGGGACGATGATCTCTATGAGTTTAATGTATCAGTCCGAATCCGTGAAAAGTTGGTCCAAATTCAAGAAAAGTTGATCCGAATCCCTGAAAAGTTGGTCCAAACCCGAAAAAAGTCGGACCAAATCACAGAAAAGTCGGTCCAAACTCGGGGATGATAAGGAAAACCTGAAGGCGTATGGTCAAAATCTGAGACGATTTACAACAATATGAAAAATACAGAGGGGGGGTTCCCGGGATCCGCTCTTATCGGCTGGGGGGTCAGGTTAAGCGCATGATCAGATGAATAGACGGAAAAATTCCGCTTATTTGAGTCATTAAATTTAAAAACAGCTAAAATAGACGGAGAGATTCCACGTCTATTAACTCAGAAAACGGGAAATGGAGCTTTTTTCCTGGCCTAATCGGAAAAATTCCGCTTATATGCCCCCGAAAACCGTTCCGTTCTGCCCCTAATCGGAAAATCTCCACTTATCTTACTTTTTGCTCTCAGGACAAAACATCTGATGACAAGTAAGTAGGATGTAAGCCCTTGCAAGATGAAAGACGGCCTGCGGGGCTTTGAAAGGGAGCGCAAAACGCAGAAGAAGAGTCGCCCGGCCAGGAAGGCAGCCCTTTGACCATATGGAAAAGTTGCGCCGCTTAGATTGGCATGATGAAAAAAATCAACATCGCAAAAAGTGCGAGTGTATTTTTTTATATTGACTTACCCTCTGTTCTGTATATAATTAATATTGATTTTTGTCTCTTATTGGATAATCTCTTCATTTAACCCTCACGACGATGTTCCTGTCACTTGAATGGATCCCCGTTTTTTTCTGCCTGGTATCCTTTAATTACCTGAATATAGAGAAAGGCTGTGAGGACAGGGTTGGAAAATAAGCTGAAGCTGTATGGCTTTAACAACCTCACAAAGGCACTGAGCTTCAACATTTATGATGTTTGCTATGCAAAGAGCGAGCGTGAGCAGAGAGACTACATTTCTTATATCGATGAGCAGTATAATTCGGAACGTCTGACGAAGATTCTCTGTAAAGTCACAGAGATGATCGGTGCCCATGTTCTTAATATCAGCAAGCAGGACTATGATCCGCAGGGCGCAAGTGTGACGGTGCTGATCGCGGAGCAGGAGTTCCCGGCGGACAAAATCGATCCCTCCTGTAATCTCGGCCGGATCGGTGACGCGCGGGATACGATCGTCGGACATCTCGATAAAAGCCACGTGACGGTGCACACCTATCCGGAATTCCACCCGGGGAATGCGATTGCTACCTTTCGGGTGGATATTGACGTGGCAACCTGTGGTGAGATCACACCGCTTAATACGCTGAATTATCTGATCGGCAGCTTCGATTCCGATATCATTACGGCCGATTACCGGGTTCGCGGATTCACGCGCGATGTGGACGGAAAGAAGCTGTTCATGGATCACCGGATGACTTCAATTCAGGATTATATTGATGAAACGACTTTGGAAAAATATGATGCTACGGATATCAATGTTTATCAGGCGAATCTGTTTCATACTAAAATGCTGATTAAGGAACTGGATCTGCAGAATTATCTGTTTAACCGGGATGTACTGGAAATTCCTCCGAAAGAGCGGTTGAAAATCAGCAGCAGTTTACGCAGGGAAATGATCGAAATCTTCAGTGGTGCCAATATATTTGGCTGATTGTAAAAAATAGGACAGCCTGCCGGTCACCCGGACAGGCTTTAAAACGGAGAATGATGAAATAAAATGAACCAGCTGTCACAAAAACGGGCGCCTGTACTTGAAGCGCTGAACCGTTTTAAGGCCATGCGGGTTGTTCCGTTCGATGTACCCGGGCACAAGAGAGGGCGGGGAAACAGGGAACTGGCTGATTTTCTCGGCGACCGCTGCCTGTCGGTTGATGTCAATTCCATGAAGCCGCTCGACAACCTCTGCCATCCGGTTTTGGTCATCAGGGATGCGGAAGACCTCGCGGCTGAGGCATTCGGGGCGGAACACGCGTTTTTTATGGTGAACGGGACCACCTCAGCTGTCCAGAGTATGGTGATGAGTGTCTGCAAGCGCGGAGAAAAAATCATTATGCCGCGTAATGTGCACCGGAGCGCAATCAATGCCCTGATTCTGAGCGGTGCGGTGCCTGTCTATGTCAATCCCGGTATGAACCGTGATCTGGGGATCTCTCTGGGCATGTCTCTTGACGATGTCAGGCAGGCTGTGATCGAAAATCCGGATGCGAAAGCGGTCCTTGTCAACAATCCGACCTATTATGGCATCTGTTCCAATCTGAAGGCGATCACGGATCTGGCGCATGAATATGGCATGCGTGTTCTCGTTGATGAAGCACACGGCACGCACTTCTACTTTGGTGAACAGATGCCGGTGACCGCGATGGCCGCCGGTGCTGACATGGCTGCTGTCAGTATGCACAAGTCGGGCGGGTCGCTGACGCAGAGCTCGCTTTTGCTGACGAGTCATGGGATGAGTGAAGGGTATGTCCGCCAAATCATTAACCTGACGCAGACGACCAGCGGTTCCTATCTGCTGATCTCTTCGCTGGACATTTCCCGGCGTAATCTCGCTCTGAACGGCCGGCGGATTTTCAGCAGAGTCAGCACGATGGCGGAATATGCCCGGTCTGAGATCAACAGGATCGGCGGTTATTACGCCTTTTCAGGCGAGCTCATCAACGGGGATACCATTTATGATTTTGACCGGACGAAGCTGTCGATACACACCCTGGAGCTTGGTCTGGCGGGGATTGAGGTCTACGATACGCTGCGTGATGAATACGATATCCAGATTGAATTCGGTGATATTGGGAATATTCTGGCTTATCTGTCGATCGGTGACCGGATTCTGGATATCGAACGACTTGTCTCGGCATTGTCTGAAATCCGGAGGCAATATGCCGGAGATAAAACGGGCATGCTCAGCCAGGAATATATCCGGCCGCAGGTTGTGGCTGCGCCGCAGGAAGCGTTTTATGCGGAAAGTGAATCGGTTGCGCTCAATGAAAGCAGCGGCAGGATCTGCGGTGAATTTGTCATGTGCTATCCGCCCGGCATCCCGATTCTTGCTCCCGGCGAACGGATCACAGCCGATATATTAACGTATATCCGCTATGCGAAGGAAAGAGGCTGCTTTCTGACGGGTACCCGGGACAGCAGGGTCAATCGCCTGCAGGTGATCAAGTGAAACGTCAATCAGTGGGCGCGCAGGACGAGCCCGCGCAGGCGTTGCGACAGGACGCCCTCGTTTTTAACCTGCCCTGATTGCTCGTTGAACCCATCGGACGGCTGCGGACAGTGATCCCCCAGACATGTTCGTGTACCCTCATGGCCCTGAGGTGGTACTGCCCGTTCATGCGGGATAAAGGAGGCGAAGGGTTTGGAATTATGGTTTACGGAGAAGCATACGAAGCATGTGAAGTTTTCGATTCAGGTAGACAAACAGATCTATTCCGGCCGGAGTGAGTTTCAGCGAATCGACCTCTTTGATTCACCTGAATTCGGCCGGTTTCTGACCCTCGACGGCTATATGATGCTGACGGAGAAAGATGAATTTATCTATCACGAGATGATCATCCATGTCCCGATGGCTGTGCATCCTCAAGCAAAGCGTGTGCTCGTCATTGGAGGCGGAGACGGCGGTGCTGTCCGGGAACTGGTGCGTTATCCGGGCATTGAACAGATTGATCTCGTGGAAATTGACCGGCAGGTGGTCGAAGTCTGTAAAAAATTCTTGCCGCAAACCGCCGGCGGTCTGGACGACCCCGGGTGTCGATCCATTATGAGGACGGCCTGAAATTTGTTCGGACAAAAGATCAGGCATATGATTTAATTGTTGTAGATTCAACAGACCCGTTCGGCCCGGGTGAGGGGCTTTTTACCAAAGAGTTTTATGGCAATTGTTATAAAGCCCTTCGCGCAGACGGGCTGATGGTCAATCAGCAGGAAAGCCCCTTTTATCCTGTAGATGCCGTGGCGATGCAACGGGCGCACAAGCGGATTGTTGCCTCGTTCCCGGTCAGCCGCGTCTATCAGGCGCATATTCCCACTTATCCGTCGGGACACTGGCTGTTCGGATTCGCATCGAAAAAGGATCATCCGACAAAGGATTTTGATCCGGAAGCGTGGCTAAAACTCGGCCTCAGGACGCGATACTACAATCCGGACATTCATATCGGTGCCTTTGCCCTGCCGAACTATGTGAAGGATCTCTTGGAAGAAGTTGAGTAAGGACATTTAAGGAGGCGTTCATCAAATGGGAAAAGCGTTAATTATCGGAGCAGGCGGTGTCGCTGGTGTTGTGGTACACAAATGCTGCCAGAATCCGGCTGTTTTTGAAGAAATCTGCATTGCAAGCCGTACCGTATCCAAATGCGAGGCTTTAAAAAAGAAACTGGACGGAGGGCGGACAAAGATTCAGACGGCACAGGTCGACGCGAATCACGTTCCGGAACTGGTGGCACTGATTAAGAAGTTTCAGCCTGATATCGTGATTAACGTGGCCCTTCCGTATCAGGATCTGACCATTATGGACGCCTGCCTTGAGACCGGAGTGGACTATGTCGACACAGCCAATTATGAACCGGAGGATACGGCGAAGTTTGAATATAAATGGCAGTGGGCGTACCGGGACAGATTTAAGGAGGCCGGGATTACGGCTCTTCTCGGAAGCGGGTTCGACCCGGGCGTCACCGGTGTTTTTTCGGCCTACGCGCAGAAGCACTATTTTGATGAGATCCATCAGATTGATATACTTGATGCCAATGCAGGCGACCATGGCTATCCGTTCGCAACCAATTTCAACCCGGAGATCAATATCCGTGAAGTGACGGCAAAAGGCAGCTATTTTGAAAAAGGCCGGTTCATCGAAACGGAACCGATGTCGTTCAAAAAAGTCTATGATTTCCCGCAGATCGGACCGAAAGATATCTACCTGCTGCATCATGAAGAGATGGAGTCCCTCGCACTCCATATCAAAGGGATTAAGAAGATCAGATTCTGGATGACTTTCTCGCAGAGTTATCTGAACCATCTTCAGGTCCTGCAGGATGTCGGCATGACCTCGATTGAACCCATCAACTTCGAAGGAAAACAGATTGTCCCTCTGCAGTTTTTGAAGGCGGTTCTTCCGGATCCGGCTTCCCTTGGCCCGCGGACCAAAGGGAAAACGAATATCGGCTGCATCTTCCAGGGGACAAAAGGGGGCAGACCGGTCAGGTATTATGTGTACAACGTCTGTGATCACGAGGCGTGCTATAAGGAAGTCGGCTCGCAGGCTATCTCCTATACAACCGGTGTGCCGGCGATGATCGGAGCCTCGATGATCCTGACCGGCAAGTGGAAAAAGCCGGGTGTTTACAACATTGAAGAATTTGATCCCGATCCGTTCATGGACGCACTGAATCAGTTCGGACTGCCGTGGCAGGAGAGCTTTTCGCCGGAACTGATTGACTGAGGGGGCAGCTGATGGCTATTGATTTCAGGCAGACCCCTTCGCCTTGCTATATCGTTGATGAAGGGCTGCTCATTAAAAATCTGGAAATCCTGAATACGGTTGAACGTCAGACTGGCTGTAAGATTCTGCTGGCACAGAAGGCGTTTTCGATGTTTTCTCTTTATCCGCTGATGGGCAGATATCTGAGCGGCGTCGCCTCAAGTTCCCTGCATGAAGCGCGGCTCGGGCGTGAGGAAATGGATAAAGAGGTGCATGTTTACTCACCCGCTTACAGGGAAAGTGAATTTGATGAGATCCTGCACGTCGCCGATCATCTTGTTTTTAACTCCTTCAGCCAGTGGCGCCGGTTTCGCGACCGGGTGAAACAATCCGGGCAGCCTGTTTCCTGCGGGATCCGGGTGAATCCGGAATACTCGGAAGTCGCCGCCGGTTTGTATAATCCGTGTGCGCCATGTTCCCGGATGGGAGTCACACTGAAAAACTTTGAACCTGATGCGCTTGAGGGCCTTGAAGGCCTGCATTTTCACACCCTGTGTGAACAAAATTCAGATGCTCTGGAGCATACACTTTCCGCTGTAGATGAAAAGTTCGGCAGGTACCTGAAGCAGATGAAGTGGATCAACTTTGGCGGCGGACACCACATCACGCGTCCGGATTATGATCTGAGCCGGCTGAGGCGCTGCATCCGCTTCATGCAGGATAAGTATGATCTTCAGGTTTATCTGGAACCGGGTGAGGCGGTTGCGCTGAATGCGGGGTATCTCGTTGGAACTGTGCTGGATGTGATGCATAACGGCATGGATCTGGCTATACTGGATCTGTCAGCCACCTGCCATATGCCGGATGTGCTGGAGATGCCGTATCGCCCGGTGTTGATTGGAGCGGGAAAGCCTGGCGAAAAGTCGTTTACGTACCGCCTGGGTGGTCCGACCTGCCTTGCAGGAGACGTCATCGGTGATTATTCATTTGATCACCGGCTCCGCCCGGGAGATCGCCTGGTGTTCTGTGATATGGTCATATATTCCATGGTCAAGAACAATACGTTCAACGGCGTCGGTCTCCCGTCTATTGCTGTATTTAATGAAACAGACGGACTGCGTATCGTGAAATCTTTCAGTTATAAAGATTTCAAATCACGGCTGTCCTGAAAAAAGCCTGCCAATCGGCAGGCTTTTTCTTTAAAATATGAAAAATCTGACGATAATTGCAGGATTTTGAAAGAGGAAAAAAGAAAAGAGAATATAAGAAATTTGAGCGGACACAGTGACTGCGCCTTTTCTTATCAGACGCTTACAATCTGTTCTATAATTTAAATAAAGTAAAGCAAAAACTAAAGGAGATGTGGAAAATCGACGTGGTGGCGCACGCAGGGCTGTCCCAAATAAACGTATTTATTAAAAATGTTTTTTCACAGGACGACCCTCCTGCGCTACACGAATAAAGGACGATCTCCATCCGGTAATCACTGCTGAAAACCCTTAAGCCACTGGCTCCTGACGAATACATGACTGACCGGAGAACTGCTTATACTGAAACATAAGGAGGGATTCCATGAACAAATACGGATTTTATGCTGAATTCGATGGAAAGCAGTCGTTACCTGTTGAAATCAGCCGGCCTGAGGAAACCATGATTTCAGAGACCATGCTGTCATCAATCAAGGCTTTTGCGCGTAAAAAAGGGACGGAAGTGATCGGCGTGGATGAACTGAAAGACGGTGCCATGCGTGCTTATTTTCGCAAAAAAAAGTGGTTTCACAAAAATCCCGAAATCATTTATTATGTCAGTGAAATCACTGACCGTGATTCCTGAAGTCTGAACGCGAAGCAGAACCTGACCGCCTGCCTGCGTTCATTTTTCTTTATAACTTCAACCTGCGCAGCAGATGGCCAGCCAGTTCTGTAAAAAAACGGGCAGCGGGCAGAACAGCCTGTTCGTCAACGATCAGGTCGGGATGATGCAGATCGGAATTTCCTGAAACGCCCATGAAAAAGAAGCTGCCGGGGATCTTTTTCTGGTATTCGGCAAAATCTTCACCAATGAGGGTCAGCGGGGGTTCAACCACGTTCAACCCGCAAGCCGCAGCCGTATCAGTGGCTATTCCGGATAAAAGCGGATCATTCACCACAGGCGGGCCGAGTCTTATATACCGGACATGCGCTTCTGTACCCAGTGCGAGCGCCGTGTGTCTGGCAACCCGTTTCATCTTTTGTTCGATATTTTCCCGTACTTCTTCGCTGAACGTGCGTACGGTTCCTTCGAGCTGCGCCCGGTCAGGCATCACGTTCCATGTATTTCCGGCCTCCAGCCGGGTGACACTGATCAGCGCCTGATTCAGAGGGGATGTATTCCGGCTGATAATCGTCTGCAGGGCGCCGACCATCTGCGTAGCCGCAACAATAGTATCACTCCCCTTTTCAGGCGTGGCGCCATGCGTACCGATACCTGTGATATCGATGATAAACCGGTCGACAGCGGCCATCAGCGGACCGGAACGGATGCCGATGGTACCCGTCGGTAAAGACGGCATAATGTGCATGCCGCAAATGGACTGCACATCATCAAGCAGACCGGTTTTCAACACCTCAATGGCCCCATTGCCATTCTCCTCGGCCGGCTGAAAGATGATTTTAACGGTCCCCGAAAGTTCCTCCTCACGTTCCTTCAGTAAACGCGCAGCACCCAGCATCGTCGCCATATGCACATCATGCCCGCATGCATGCATTTTTCCCGGATGAACTGAGGCAAAAGGCAATCCGGTCTGTTCTGTTATCGGGAGTGCGTCAATATCTGAACGCAGGGCAATCGTCGGACCCGGTCTCTGCCCGCCGATGACGGCCAGAGCGCCGGTTTTCAAAGGAAATGCAGCCGTTCGAATGGAAAACTGATCCAGCCATTTGCTGATCCGGGCGGTCGTTTTGTATTCCTCAAAAGCGAGTTCAGGCTCACGGTGCAGTTGTCTGCGGCAGCTGACCAGCCATTTTTCCACTTCGGCATCTGATCTTTTTGGAGCCATATGTTTTTCCTCTCTTCCCTGATCCGAAAATTCTGAAGTTAAAGCAAGAATACATGATTTTCACGGTGCCGGCAACTGGTACCTTTTTCATTCAGAGTTCATATTTTACGAAAAAACGGGCATGATAACACAGCTGATGAAATGGGAGGATGCCGTTTTGAGAAAGCTGCGAATCAAATCGATCATGCCTGTTATCTGTCTGTGCCTCCTCGCCTCAGCGTCTGTTGCTTCGAAACCGGATGCCGGCGCTACCCTGGAAACGATCATGCAGCAGGGCACCGCTGACTCCGGTGCCCTGCTGCTCAGAAAGTCAGACTGGCTGATCAGTCAGCTGGAGCCGGTGCAGCGTAAAGTATCCCATCCTCTGTTTCAAGATGCCCCCCATGTCGATTTTACTTTCGGCGTTCTGCCCGACACGCAGTATTACAGTCAGTCCTTTCCGAAAACATTTAAAAAAATGAACCAGTGGTTTGTCGCTAACCGGGCATCGCTGAATCTAAAATATATTTTTCATCTCGGCGATATCGTCAATAACTTCAACCGGAGTTATCAGTGGAAGAGAGCCGATCAGGCGATGAAGATTCTGGATGATGCAAAATTACCTTATGGCGTCGTGACAGGGAATCATGACGTTGGGGATCAGGCCGGACACTACAGCATGTACGGCCAATATTTCGGCGAAGAACGCTTTCGCTGGAACCCGTGGTATGGCGGCTCGTATAAAGATAATCGCGGACACTTCGATCTGATTGATGTAAAAGGTGAGAAGTTTATCATGCTCGGTATCGGCTGGGGCATCGGCGGGGAAGAAGTCGGCTGGATGAATCAGATATTAAAAATCTATAAAGATCGGACCGCTATTCTTTATGTGCATGATTACCTGGGAAATAACGGGAAAAGAGCCGGACCCGGTTCGATGCTGTTTGAGCGCATTGTACGTCCAAATGCCAATGTGAAAGTGGTTCTCAACGGGCACAGATTCGGAGCAGCCAGACGCGTGGATCAACTTGATGATGATTTTGATGGAAACCCGGATCGGAAAGTCCTGCAGATTCTCTCCGACTATCAGTCGATTAAGGGAGGTCAGGGTTATATCCGTCTGCTGGGGTTTGATCTGATCCATCACCGGATCTATGTGCGGACGTATTCACCGGAAACCGGTCGCCACTATGTATTTAAAAAGAACGTCGATAACTTCAGCGTCGGATACTGAAGAAAGAAATGGTTAAACCATAGTAGCAGCCCCCCTTTCGAAGCAGGCTCTGAATTCAGGATTGATGAACCAGCTTTTTCTGATTTGAAAGTTGCTTCCGGGCCATCAGTGAAAGTAGTCCGACCAGAATCAGGCCGATTGCGCTGAGAGCGGCTGCGACAAAGTAGGCGGGAACAAACGATCCGGCCGTCTCGCTGAAGTAGGCTGCGATTCGAGGCCCAACGAAGGCACCGCCGGCATATCCGAGGAAAACGATCGCATAGTTGATCTCGAGATACTTTAGTCCAAACAGCTGACCGGTCAGCGGCGGGAAAAGGACCAGTACTCCGCCGAAGGAAAAGCCGAGCAGGATGATGCAGACGACGAAAACCACTAAGGTATCGGCGAATGCGATCAAAAGAAGCGCGCTGATGGTGATCAGAAGATCGAAAACCAGTGAACCGAATGCGCCCATCTTCTCGAACAGAACGCCAAAGCTCAGACGACCGATAAAGTTTGACAAGGTACTGACACTGACAATGATCGCGCCAAGAGAGGCGGTCAGCCCGATCTGCTGCTGGGCGATGACCGATACGGAGCTGACCAGCATGGTTCCTGCCGTACTGGCGACAATCATAGTAACGAGCAATAGATAAAACAGCGGCGAGGACACCATGACTTTCCAGTTGATATTGATTTTCTTCGGTTTTGTCTGTGATGATGATTTTGAAGGGCGAAAGCCGGGTGGCCGGTATCCCTCAGGGGCACTGTCCAGTTTCCAGGCGACGGCCCACGCCAGAATCAGGAAGGAAACGCCAAAGATGCGAAAGGCATTCAGCACACCGAAGAGCTCGATCACCTTCGCCGCGACCGGTGAAAACAGAAACGGGCCGATCGCTGCACTGGACAGGAGCAGACCGGATATCCTTCCTGATTGTTCGGGGAACCACTTCAGCGCGGTGACAAGAGACGGGTTATAGAGAATACCGGAACCGGCACCGGCGACAATGCCGAATGTGATATAGAACGCCGGAATAGATGAGGCAAAGGATGTAAGGAACCATCCGGCTGCAATGGTGAAACCGCCAACGTACATCATTTTCTTTGCCCCATGTTTATGCATATACATGCCGGCAAATATGGCGGTGACGGCCTGTATCAGCGTATAAATGGAATAAGCAAGGTTAAAGCTGCCAAGAGACCATCCTCTCAGCTGAGTCAGCGGTTCAGAAAAAACACTGTACATCGCAATAGATGAAATAATCAGAATCAGAACCCATGCAGAAGAAAAAACCGACCATCGGTGATGAGCCAGTTTTGCGGGATCATCAGTCATTTGCAGGACCTCCTGTGATATGTAAACGCTATCATTACAGACCTTATTATATAACAGGTTTTGCACTATCCAGCGCGCAAAATGCGACAATCATGTGATATGTGCTGGCGGATCCACCGTTGCAGGAGTATCCGATAGCTGAAAGGTCGCACTCATGCGAAAAGCCTGATGGAAAACGAAAATAAGCGGTATCCCGCCATTGTGCCGGAACGGCGATACGTATGCTGGTATAAAGGATACGCGATGTCATGGAAGAGTCAGAAAAAAGGTTTGACAAAAGGCCCGGTTTTTGTTAATCTTTTTCTTGTCTTGAGCAAGGTTTTGGGGCATTAGCTCAGCTGGGAGAGTGCTTCGCTGGCAGCGAAGAGGTCAGGAGTTCGAGCCTCCTATGCTCCATAAAGCCCGTTGCAGTGGGATTTTTAAGCATACAACAGGGCAAAAATGCACAGCGTTCACTGACAGACCTGGTTTTGACCAGTTTTGAACCTCTGAGGGTGAGTTTTCAGAAACTTACTCCTGGAGGTTTTTTCGTAACGCACGGGAGACATCCTGTCATTTATCGAAACGTAAAAACCGGTTGTGGCGAAAGACTGAGCCATACCGCTGCCTATACTTTCGAGCTGATCACTGAAATATGCTGTAGGCGCTTTAATTGCATCACCCCATACATTGATATTCTCTGACAAATTTGTGAACGATCAGCCCTGAAATTGGCTCAGAGCCCGGGTTCATAGGGATAATACAGGGCGTTTGTAATCGCTATTGTTCAGATGTTTCTGACTGTAAGCGATTGAATAATCCCGCAGAGTCCTTTAGACTTGATTATAGGGCAGCGACATGCGCCCTGTTATCGCATGTGAATGATTTCTCCAGGAACAGATGAATGTCTTCCTGATTGAACCTGTTCATGAATTTGTCGCTTCTGTTCGATAAGCGGTGAAGAAAAGGGTAATGCTAAAGGAAACAGAAATGCAGTCGCTGCGTAGAAACGGTTTTCCGGAGGATGGAGTTGAAGAGATAATGTGGTTTACCAAACCAGCGAAAGATGCCTTCAGAGAATTTGAGGTTGGGCCGGACCGCGGGCTCTCGGCTGAGGAAGCGAAGGCAAGACTGGAAAAGCACGGGGAAAATAAGCTGAAGGGCAAGAAAAAGAAAAGCGTCATTGCTTTGTTTTTTGCTCAGCTGAAGGATATGCTGATTTACGTCCTGCTTGGGGCGGCAGTGATCACGCTGCTCATCGGAGAGTACACCGATGCGGTTATCATCCTGCTTGTTGTGGTATTAAATGCCGTGATCGGCGTTTTTCAGGAATTTAAAGCCGAAAAGGCGATAGAAGCGCTTCAGAAAATGACAACGCCGCGCGCGCTTGTACGCCGTGACGGAGAAGTAAAGGAAATCGACTCCCGTACCCTTGTGCCGGGCGATATTGTTGTTCTGGATGCCGGGCGGTACGTACCTGCCGACCTCAGACTGACAGAAAGCGTCAATCTGCAGATTGAAGAGTCGGCACTGACCGGTGAGTCGGTGCCGACTGAGAAGAGGGCGTCCGACCTGCACGAGGACGCGAAAACACCGCTTGGCGACCAGTCGAATATGGCGTTTATGTCCACGCTGACGACTTATGGACGTGGTGAAGGGGTGGTTGTCGCAACCGGTATGAATACGGAGATCGGCAAGATCGCCAAAGTTCTTGATGAAGATCATGAAGAACTGACGCCACTTCAGAAAAGACTTGCCGGACTTGGGAAAATGCTCGGGTATCTTGCCATCGCGATCTGTGCCCTGATGTTTGTGATCGCCCTGATTCAGAAGCGCGACCTTTTTGAGATGTTCCTGACTGCGATCAGTCTCGCCGTAGCCGCCATCCCGGAAGGACTTCCGGCCATCGTTGCGATTGTGCTTGCCCTGGGCGTAACCCGCATGTCGCGGATCCACGCGATTGTCAAACGGCTGCCAGCTGTTGAAACGCTTGGTTCGGTGAACATTATCTGTTCGGATAAAACCGGGACGCTGACGCAGAACAAAATGACGGTCGTGCATACGTACACGTATCGCCATTTTGAAGATGTGCCGAAGGAAGGTGCAAAGACCGCCGGGTCCCAAGATCTGAAGGACATGATCAAATCCTTTGTCCTCTGCTCCGACGCGACTTATGAGGATGGGGAGAGCACGGGCGACCCCACGGAGGTAGCCCTTGTTGTGCTGGGCCAGAAATATCATCTGGCGAAAAAGGATCTGGAGGGATCCTTTGCACGTGTCGCTGAAAAACCTTTTGACTCCGACAGAAAATTGATGTCTACGCTGAATAAAGAGGGTTCCGGGTATCGTGTCCATACAAAAGGGGCAATCGACAATATTCTGAAAATCGCCACTCGTGCCCTTGTGGATGGACAGGTTGTGCCATTAACGGACGAGATCAGGGCCAATTATCTGAAGGCCGCTGAAGAAATGTCCGACCAGGCACTGCGTGTTTTAGGTGCCGCGTATAAAGATACAGACCGGGTACTGGAGCCGGATGAAATGGAAAATGATCTGATCGTTACCGGACTGGTCGGTATGATCGATCCGCCGCGACTTGAAGTTAAAGATTCCATCAGCAAGGCAAAACGCGCGGGCATCACACCGGTCATGATCACGGGTGACCACCAGCATACAGCGGCGGCGATCGCAACGCAGCTGGGGATTGCCACCTCACTCGATCAGACGATTTCCGGAAGTGAAATTGACGCCATGCCGGCTCAGGAATTCAGAGACAATATTAATCGGTATCGCGTGTTCGCCCGGGTGTCCCCTGAGCATAAGGTAAAAATAGTCAATGCCTTTCAGTCACACGGTAACATTGTTTCGATGACCGGTGACGGGGTTAATGATGCGCCGTCATTGAAAAGCGCAGATATCGGCGTCGCCATGGGGATTACAGGCACCGATGTGTCCAAGGGCGCGAGCGATATGATTCTGACCGATGATAACTTTACGACGATCGTCGCAGCGATTGAGGAAGGCCGGAATATATATAACAACATTAAAAAATCGGTGATCTTCCTTTTGTCCTGTAATCTCGGGGAAATCATCTCGATCTTTGCTTCGGTGCTCTTCTTCTGGCCGGTGCCGCTTCTTCCGACTCAGATTCTCTGGATTAACCTGATTACCGATACCTTCCCGGCCATTGCCCTCGGTGTTGATCCCGGGGATAAACATATCATGAAAAATAAGCCGCGGAATCCCAAAGAAGGATTCTTTGCTCACGGGGCGGCTTTCCACGCGGTTCTGGGCGGAACACTGATCGGTGTCCTGACCTTACTTGCCTTTTATTTCGGCCTGAACGAATACGGCTTTAATATGGGTTCGGATAACATTCCCGGACATGTGCTGGACTATGCGGAAACAATGGCCTTCGTTGTTCTGGCGGTTTCGCAGCTCTTTTACTCACTTGCCATGCGGAATTCCAGAAAATCTATATTCCAGATCGGCCTGTTTTCCAATAAATATCTGATCGGTGCCATCCTGCTTGGTATGCTGCTGCAGTTTGTTGTCATTTCAATTCCTGTTCTCGCCGGCGCCTTCCATGTTCAGATGCTGTCGCTTAGAGACTGGCTGATCGTCATCCTCTTTGCTCTTGTCCCGCTGGTTGTCAACGAATGCATCAAGATCGGTCTGAGAATGCGGAGCCATACTAACGAGGCGTAACTATTTTCCAAAAAAGGAAGAGGATCATGAAACACCGGACAGGTGGGTCATGATCCTCTTTTTTTGACCGAATCGTGATTATTCGCGATAAGCCGTGCAGGAGATTTCCAGCTTCGCGCCCTTTGGCAGTGCAGCAACCTGGACAGCGGACCTGGCGGGCAGAACGCCGCCTTCAAAGTATTTTCCGTAAACGTCATTAACCGCATTGAAATCGTTGATGTTGGTCAGAAAGACGGTAGCAGAGACAACATGTGAAAAATCCAGCCCGGCTTCTTTTAATATCGCGCCGATATTTTGAAAAATCCGGCCGGCCTGACGTTCAAGGCCTCCTTCAACGAGTTTCCCGCTTTCCGGATCCAGTGGAATCTGCCCGGAGACAAAGACGAAGTCACCGGCGGATACAGCCTGTGAGTAAGGACCAACTGCCTGAGGTGCCTGATTTGTTGCAATACGTGTTTTCATAACGATCATCCCTCCCCGTGGGCAGGCGCCAGTTGACGCCGCCCCTCTTATCTATTGTACACGATTTTCATTTTTCAGAAAGAACAGACTCACCATTTTTTTCTCTCTTGTCTACTTATTAGACACAGGAGGTGATAAGCATGGCAAACAGCGCAATTACTCAGTCTGCCTTTGTCCTGACTTTTGATGGCGGGCTGGACGAAGAGGACAAACCGGTTGTCCTGACCAAGGTATTCCGGAATATTAAGCCGGCCGCGTCAGCCGACGCACTTCTGGCCATCGCCGGCAAGCTGGCTCCGCTGCAGCAGCATCCGTTCGTCTCTGTTGAGCGCGATGACACATCGGAAATCACGGCCTGATCCCGCTCATCAGGCTATCCTTAAAGAAAGGAGAGAGGCGAAATGAAGAGACTGAATCTGGTGTTTTTGAATACGGCAGGCAAGAGCGTCACTCTGTCACTTAATGATCCTGTCGAACCCGCTGATCCGGTTGCCGTTCGAAGTGCCATGGATGAAATTATCGCTCAAAATGTCTTTGAATCAACCGGCGGAGAATTGACTCAGGTCAAATCCGCACGTATTTCGGAAAATAACACCACACCGATCGAGATGGCCTGAGTTCCATCAGGCAGAGCCGGAGGGAAAATCTGATCATTCCCTTCGGCTTTTTTTATAAAATGAAAGGAGGAACTCTCATGGACGTATGGCTCCCGATGATCAGGGATGTGGGTTTCCCGGCAGTTGTCACTTTTTTCCTGTTACATCGAATCGAAGGGAAACTGGACGAACTGATTCAATCCGTCAAAGCACTTCCTCTGCTGCAGGCAGCCGCCCGGACAGAGGGGTCTGAATCTCAGCAGATCCATATGAAATAATGATCCAGGCACCCGGTTCACCGGGTGCTTTTTCTTTATACATTGCCTCCGGTGAACGGGTTGGTTGTTTTTCGCTGTACCCGCAGGATTTCGCTTCTTCCGCACAAGCCATAAAAGGCAAAGGCGACGGTTCCGGCAGCGCCGTCGATTTTCTAATCGGTGTTTTTTTCTTAAAAAATGGTTTTTTTGAAATAAATTTTTAACTGCCAGTGTAACCATGATACACTAAAAGTACAGTATCATGAGGAGTGACAGCAATGAGGGAACTGCGGAATATGATGGCGGTTTCCGTTATCCTGTTTATCGGCGTGCTGCTGACAGCCTCCGGGTCTGCTCAAAATCATCCGGTTGTGAAGCATATTCCTGCTGATCACTATGAAACCCGTGAAATTGTCATAAATCCGGTCGAGACCGGGAACACGTAAGAAACCGGGAGGAGACCATCAGAATTTATGCAGCCTCAAAGCGTCAAACCAAAACCATGAGGGTTCAGACCGGAAGGCGTCAGCCGGCAAAGAAAGAACAGCAGCAACAAAAGCCATCGGAAAAATTCAGTAAAAAGGGGACAGTGAACAAAGTGGCGACAAAGTCGAAAAAAGAGAGCAAACCTGCCGCAACCGGAGATGCTCCATCCAAACCGGCGGCTCCACCCAAACCTCAGGCACAGCCCGCCCCGGCAGGCACGCCGGCACCGAAGCCTGCTCAGCCGCCTGTTGCTGAAACCAGGCTTTCCGGCCGAACGGGCCAGATTCTGACCGTTGTGGCTTCCGGCAGCCGGGCGCATATTGAATTTTGGGAGAAAAAAGGTCAGTCCTGGGTCCGGAGCCTGTCGACAGACGGACATGTCGGGACGAACGGGATCGGCCCGACACGTGAGGGTATGAGCAGAACGCCGTATGGTGCTTATCCGCTTGGCTTTGCCTTCGGGACGGAAAATCCGGGGACGTCGCTGCCCTTCAGAAAGATCACCCCTCAGTCCTGGTGGGTAGAAGACAGCAAAGATCCGCAGTACAACACCTGGCAGGAGGGGGCTCATTTTCATGCGCCAAGCGAACATCTTGCCGACTATCCGTTGCAGTATCGTTACGCGGTGGTAATCAATTATAATACGGCACGAAAGCCCTTTGCGGGTTCAGGCTTCTTTGTTCATGTCGATAATGGCCGTCCGACAGCCGGATGTGTTTCACTCCCGGAAGGCGAAATGAAGAAGCTGCTGCAGATCCTCCATCCGGGTGCCTATATCATCAACGTGAACGGGGAAGAAGAGATCAGGCGTTTTTAGTCAAAACGCTTTCAAAGTTTTGTCATCCGTACTGTGACAAAGTTAACTTTAGTTTCTCTTGTTATCCGGTTTTCCTGACCCCTATAATAAAGGCAGAGAGAAAAGGGGTTCAGGCACTTACAAATGTAAGCGCTTATACCCTGCATCTTTTTGCATCATATATAGAGAGATTTATCAGGAGGTTGGAAAATATGTCCGAAGGTAAAGGCATCAAAGTTAAAATTCAGAAATTCGGAAACTTCCTCAGTTCGATGATTTTACCGAACATGGCCGCATTTATTGCGTGGGGGCTGACAACCGCATTGTTTATCCCGACAGGCTGGTGGCCGAATGAAGAACTGGCCAAACTGGTTGGCCCGATGGTCACGTATCTGCTTCCGATTCTGATCGGCTATACAGGCGGTAAAGTGATTTACGACCATCGAGGGGGAGTTGTCGGAGCTATCGCGACTGCAGGTATCATTATTGGTTCTGAAATTCCAATGTTCCTTGGTGCCATGATCATGGGACCACTCGGAGGGTATCTGATCAAAAAATTTGATCATTTGATAGAAGGTAAAGTTAAAGCAGGGTTTGAGATGCTGGTTGATAATTTCTCTGCCGGTATTCTTGGCGGACTGCTGGCAGTCTTCGCTTTTCTTGGTATCGGCCCTGTAGTGGATAGTATCAGCAGCGGACTCGCATCCGGTGTGGAGTGGCTGATTTCAGCCGGACTGCTGCCGCTTGCCAGCCTGTTCATCGAACCCGGCAAGGTGCTTTTCCTGAATAATGCCATCAACCACGGGGTTCTGACACCCATCGGGGTCGAGCAGGTCAGACAGACCGGACAGTCCGTTCTGTTCCTTCTCGAAGCGAACCCGGGTCCCGGCATGGGCGTCCTGCTGGCTTACTGCTTCTTTGGTAAGGGTAATGCGAAAAAAACGGCACCTGGGGCAGCCATTATCCACTTCTTTGGCGGGATTCATGAGATCTATTTTCCTTACATTTTAATGAAACCGCTTCTTTTCTTCGCGACTATTCTTGGCGGAATCAGCGGAGTATTTACTCTGACGGCACTGCATGGTGGTCTGGTCGGTCCGTCATCTCCAGGCAGTATCATTGCCATGCTGATCGCAACGCCGCATTCTCTGGGCGCCTTTACAGCCAACATCCTTGATGTGGCGGTTTCCATGACGATCTCTTTCCTGATCGCAACGCTGATTCTGAAGAGAGATAAGAAGGGTACGGGTGATCTTGATGAAGCCACACGGAAAATGGAAGGTATGAAAGGGAAAAAGAGCAGTGTATCCGGTATGCTGGCAGATGATCAGCCGCTTCATCCGGCAAAGGTTGAGAAAATCGTTTTCGCCTGTGATGCCGGAATGGGATCGAGCGCCATGGGGGCATCCCTTCTGCGGAAGAAAGTCAATGCCGCCGGTCTGAATATTACGGTCACGAATTCGGCTGTCAGCTCGATACCTGGGGATGCTCAGATTGTTGTGACACAGTCGGAGCTGACGCCACGGGCAAAAGATAAAGCACCTCAGGCTTATCACGTATCAGTCGATAATTTTCTGGAAAGCCCGACCTATGATCAGCTGATCGACAAGCTGAAAAAGGGCAGCAGTGATCAGGCAACACCGGCACAGAAAAAGGATGAAACTGGGGGCAATGTTTTCGCGGACGCTAACGTACTGAAGAAACAGAACATTTTCCTGAACAAATCCTTCTCCAGTAAAGAAGAGGCGATCCGGTTTGCCGGGCAGGCACTTGTTGACGGCGGCTACGTGAAGCCAACATATGTCGACGGTATGATTGACCGTGAAAAGGATATGTCCACGTACATGGGCAATGAGATCGCGATTCCGCACGGGACAGAAGCAACGAAGAAGGAAGTCATTAACTCGGGTATTGTCATTGTTCAGGTTCCTGAAGGTGTTGCCTTTGGTGACAACACCGCCCGGATGATCTTCGGTATAGCAGGGAAAAATAACGGCCACCTTGCGATTCTTTCAAAGATTGCCGTGGCCTGCGCAGATATTGAAAATGTGAGGAAAATGGTAAAAGCGGGATCTGCAGATGCTCTTCTGTCGATTATTAATGATACGATAAAGGAAAGCAGCTGATCCCGACGTATCATCAAAGTTAAGTCACACATTTTTATCGATGATCGCCACTGCTGAGAAGGAATGGGTTGATTCGATGTACATGACGAGCAGAGAAAAAACGATCATCGAACTGCTGATCAAAACAGGAGGAAGGCACACGCCGATGTCCATGGCGAACTATCTTCAGGTCAGTGTACGAACCATTGACCGGGAACTGAAAAAGATAGAAAAAATGGTCAGTCGCTTTGGCCTGAAGCTGGAGCGGATGGGCAATGACAGCGTGGAAATTAAAGGACCGGATCAGGCCGTTTTCAAACTGGCTCAGGCCCTGTCGGAAGTTGAACCTCTGGATCTGTCTGTGAAAGAGCGGCGACTGCTTTTGCTGCTCCAGCTGATGCAGGCCCGTGAACCGGTCAAAACGAGCGCCCTGGCTCTGGATCTGAATATATCGGTCACGACACTGATGTCTTATCTGGATCAGCTGACCGACTGGCTCAAAGATTTTGATGTGGCCATTGTGCGCAAACGGGGCGTCGGCGTCACCCTGTCCGGATATGAACGATCGAAGAGGCGGGCACTGGGCAACTTCTTTCTGCTTTATTTTAATGAAGAACTGATTAGATCCATTTTCAGTCTGGATCATTTCGATGCCGCATCAGACAGGCGAATCCTGCATTATTTCAAATCCCGTTATTTGCATGACATTGACCAGGTCATCCGGGATCATATGTCGTCTATGCCGGCTGAGCTGGCCGACAGTGATTATGTGGGATTCATGATTCAGGTTTGTATCACGGTGCAGAGGTTTCAGGATGGCTTTTCGTTGACTGCTGAGGAGGATAAAGGCGGGGCGGCGTCCCATCTGTTTATCGACACCCTGTGCGATGTGCTGGCAACGCGTCTCGGCGTCACCTTGCCGGCTGCAGAGAGGAATTATCTTGACGATATACTGAAAGGTTCAAGGCTGCAGCATGCTGATTCCGTTTACTATGATCAGGCCATCACCGGCAGGGAAATAAAAGAACTGATTCAGCATGTATCCAAAGCGATGCAGGTTGATCTGACCGGAGATTTCTCCCTGTTCCAGGGACTGATGGCCCACCTCGAACCCTCACTGTTCCGGATCAGAAAAAATATCCCGTCAGCAAATCCGCTGACCCGGCAAGTGAAACATCAGTTTCCCGGCCTGTTCAAGGTAACGGCCGATTGTCTGAAACGGGTATTCAGTAAAATTGATTTTCCGGATGATGAGGTGGCCTATGTCGTTCTCCATTTCGGCTCGGCACTCGAACAGAGAAAACAGACGGTACGCCTGCGTGCGCTGGTTGTCTGTCCGACCGGTATCGGGGCGTCAAAGATGCTTGCGATGAGACTGAGAAAAGAGATACAGGAACTCTCATCGGTGACGGTTTCGTCAATCAGCGATATGGAAAAGATGGATCTTAATCACTTTGATCTGATTCTTTCAACCGTGCTGCTGCCAAAGCAAAAAATCCCCTGTATTACGGTCAATCCGCTGCTCAGCCGGGAGAATATTGATGACATCAGGGCACTAGCCTCGGAGCTGATCTCACGACGAAAAGCCGTACCCCGGGCATTTACAGGCCGTGCATCGAAGGAGATCAGGCGCTACCGGGGGAAACCGGAGCGGTCACTCGGGCAATTTCTGAACGAAATGGATAAGGCGCGAACCGGAGTGAAAGACATTCTGGACAGCTTTACTGTCGTGCCCGTAACGGACGC
This sequence comes from Sporolactobacillus sp. Y61, assembly GCF_040529185.1. Classification (NCBI taxonomy): domain Bacteria; kingdom Bacillati; phylum Bacillota; class Bacilli; order Caryophanales; family Sporolactobacillaceae; genus Sporolactobacillus; species Sporolactobacillus sp. Y61. The sequence goes on from NZ_CP159510.1 coordinate 1,512,731, forward strand.
CGGTTCGATGGAGCAGGTGATCCGGATCATGTCGGATCAGGCGGCACGTCTGGCTCTGACCGATCATCCGGACAGCGTCTCCGGAAAACTTCTGAAACGGGAAAAAGCAGCCGGTCTCGCCATTCCGGATACCCGAATGGCGCTGTTCCACTGCCGTGACCGTTCAATCCGCCATATTGCCTTTCTGATCGGTCACACGGATCATCCTTTTAGATTAAGAGGAATGGATGACAGCCGGGTGGACGTAACTGAATTTCTGATTCTGCTGGCCCCGGAGCCGCTGGACGTGATCCTGCAGGAGGTCATCAGCATGATCAGTTCTTCACTTGTTGAGGATGAGGAAGGCATACTGGTCTTTTCCTCAGCGAACGCGAAAATGATTCGCGCGAAACTGGAAGATATTTTTTATAGATTTTTGAAGAATAAATTTTCAAAGGGATGATCTATGATGGAGAAAGTCGTACATTTTGGAGCAGGTAATATTGGCAGAGGATTTATCGGTGCCCTGTTTGCGGAATCAGGCTATCATGTCACATTTGTTGATATTGCCGGACAGATTATTGATGCACTCAACGAAAAGGGAACATACACGGTGCGTACGGCCTCCGAGCCTCAGCAGGCAGTGACGATTACAAATGTGTCCGGGATCAACAATAAAACCGATCCTGAACAGGTTGTTTCGGCGATTCAGGACGCTGTCTATATTACAACAGCCATCGGTCCGAAGGTGCTGCCCTTCATCGCACCGCTGATTGCACGCGGCCTGAGAGAACGCCTGAAAGTGAATGACAAAAAAGTATATGTGATTGCCTGCGAGAATCAGATTAATGCGACGGATCTCTTGAAGAAAGAGGTTCTGAAAGCGCTGGACGATGAGACAAAAGAAAAGCTGGAAGGCACCGTCTATTTTCTGAATTCAGCCGTTGACCGGATTGTTCCGCTGCAGCACAATGAGGAACTGCTGGACGTCCTTGTTGAAGACTATCATGAATGGATCGTCGCGACGGATCAGCAGCTTCCGAAAGTGAAGGGCATGCAGATCGTCCCGGATCTTGCTCCTTATATTGAACGTAAACTGTTCACCGTCAATACCGGGCATGCAGTGACGGCTTATCTTGGCTATCTTGCAGGAAAGAAAAAGATTCATGAAACGCTCCGTGATCAGAAGATTTATCAGGACGTTAAAGGAGCCATCGAAGAAACAGGTGCCTATCTGATCAAAACTTACGGCTTCAAGCCTGAAGTTCATGAACAGTATATTGAAAAAATCCTGCACCGTTTTGAAAATCCGAAACTGAATGATGATGTGACACGTGTCGGACGTTCGCCGATTCGCAAGCTTGGCCCGGAAGACCGGCTGGTTAAACCGGCAAAAGAGGCAGAAAAACTGGGTCTGTCGTACACGTATCTGGCAAAAGCGATGGCGGCAGCGCTTCAGTTTGATGCAGCGGGCGACAAGGAAGCTGTTGAACTGCAGAATAAGCTGAAAGCCTCTTCAGTCACGGATGTTCTGAAAGAAATCAGCGGGCTTGAAAGTGATGATCCGATTACGCGTGAAGTGATTCACCAGTACGAACAGAGATCAGCAGTTAATAAGTAATCCATGATTTCTTTCTTGAGAAGCGCAGTGTCTCAGTCAAAAAAATGCTTCATAAGGACAGGTCGGTGGCGGCCTGTCCTTTTCGGTTATTCAGAGATTTTTTTCTGTTCTGCGGGCCGGTATCATCTGCCCCCTTGTTGCATTCGGTCCTGTTATTGAGCATCTGAATAAAGCAGCAGGATGAAGCTGTAGCCGGCAGGAATGCGATTGCTGCCGAAAACAGGGCGATCAGGATGGACTCAGGCGGCAGGGAAAAAGAACTCAGCCTGCCAGGTGAATGATAACCAATATTTACCTTAATGAAATGGTCAGACAGAAGTCCCACAACACTTTCAAGAGGGGGGTTAATGTTTTCGTTTTGGGATAAAATTATAGAAAAGAACATTAGGAGATGTTAAAAAGAAAAGTAGTGAATATAAAGGAGATGAGCACAAGTTGGCAACACGAAATGAAATGTTGGATCAGGATTTCGTCATTGACGAAGCGGCTTTAGAACGTATGAAGCAAGTTAATGTCCTCCCTGAAGATTTAAAATCTCCTTTCGTCATCTATGAATCTGCAACTCCGGAACAAAGGAAAACGATTGAAGAGAAAATGCGACGTGTATGGGGGCAAAAGCAGTAATGTTTTCTATGGATTTGAATCAATTTACAGGCTTCGCAGGGAAAGAGGGTGTGAAAAATGCACTCTCTAATTTTTATTAATCTGTATGAAGACTTTGGGTTTCGCTATGTTCAAGACCATCCAGTGACAAAAAATCGTCTTGCTCTTTATGATTTTAGATCTTTATCGGCCAACAATCGGTAGTAATAGTATCTCTCACAGCTGTGAGACAGCGCCAGTAAAAAAGCCCGAAACCTTGATTGATCAAAGGTTTCGGACTCTTGTTTGATTACCCCATCTGGATTCGAACCAGAACATCGCGGCCCCAGAAACCGCTGCCTTACCGTTTGGCCATGGGGTATTAAATCAGAACAAGAATTATTATATCCACTATTGACGAATAATGCAAGTCCATTTCCGGGAAAAATTGAAAGTCTATATTTTTACAATTTTCCTGACAACATTTGATCCCTCATGAACGGGCAGTACCCCATCAGGGTCACGAGGGTAAATGAATGGGCCAGGGCGCGGGATCACTGCCCGCAGAAGCCCAATGGATTCAACGAGCAATCAGCGGAGATGAAACAGGCTAAAAATGCGACATCCAGTCACAACGCATGCACGAGCACGTCCTGTTCGCCCGAAACCCCCACTGATTGAAGTTTCATTTGATTCCTCCGCCAGGCATCAGATTTCCTGGAATGATAAAATATGGATAGTGGACCCGAGCCAGGATCACTCGTGCAGGGTTCATGATAACGATAGAGGAATGAGGGTTTATGAACAAACAGCCAGAGAATATTGAGATATATCATGCACGGACTCATAATCTGAAGGATGTGTCGCTCCATATCCCGCTTCATCGTCAGGTTGCGATTACCGGCGTTTCCGGTTCCGGCAAATCGTCGCTCGCCATGGGCGTTCTGTACTCAGAAGGAAGCAGACGCTATCTGGAAGGCTTGTCCGCTTTTGCCAGAAGGAAAATTCATCAGGCGGAGCGTGCAGATGTCGAGCGGATTGATTTTTTGCCTCCGGCGCTGGCACTCAGACAGCGACCGCCGGTTCCGGGACGGAGAAGTACCGTCGGCACGATGACTGAACTTTACAATCTCGTGCGCCTGATTTATTCACGTCTCGGAACGCACCGGTGTCCGCGGGGCCATCAGGTGCCTCCTTCGATGAAGGCCATTTTTGATGAAACCTGCGTCTGTCCGGTGTGCGGAGCCCACTTTAATCTGCCGTCTGCCGAGTCTTTTTCATTCAATTCAGCGGAAGGCGCCTGTCCGGACTGTGGAGGACTGGGCGAACGGGCTGAAGTCGACCCGACGCTTGTGGTTCCCGATCCGGAACTCACGCTTGAGCAGGGCGCAGTTGCTTCCTGGCGGGCAGCCGGACGCGGCTATACGGTCCGGCTGGCTGCGCTCCTTGGTGTTCGACTGGATGTCCCCTGGAAGAAACTTACGGATCACGAGCGCGATATTGTGCTGAATGGACCTGAAACGCGCCGACCGCTGATTTTTCACAACCGGAAGACGGGCGAAGAATATCCGATTACCTTTACATACGATAATGCGGTTGAAGCGGTCCGGAAGTCACTGGCCGGCGACCGAAACCAGACCCGCTATGCCCGGATGAGAAAATTTCTCAGTGTCCGTCCCTGTGAGACGTGCGGCGGCCTGCGCCTTCGCCGGGAAGCGCTGCAGACGACTGTTGCCGGTAAGTCCATTGCCGAGGTTACCGGGATGTCGCTGTCCCGGCTGGATCAACTGGCAGCCGCTCTGCCTGAAGCGCTGCCGGTCTCTGTTCGTGAGGTGGCCGGGAAACTGTCCGCCGGACTCCGGGACGGTCTGAAGCCGCTTCTGGATCTGGGTGTCGGTTATCTGACACTGGATCGTCAGGGAAACACGCTGTCCACCGGGGAACGTCAGCGGCTTGAGCTGTCCATGATGGCAGGCGGGCGTTCGACCGGCGTCCTTTATATCCTCGATGAGCCGTCGGTCGGACTGCATCCGGCAAACGTCGACGGTCTGAAGCAGCTGATGCGGAAAATGGTAGCGAACGGGAACAGTCTGATCGTTGTTGACCACAACCTGGATATCATCCGAAACGGTGATTATATGATTGAAATGGGACCTGGAGCCGGCGACCGGGGCGGAACCGTTGTTGCCCGGGGAACGCCGCACGAGATCGCAGGCGAAGGCAGGACACTGACCGGCCGTTATCTTTCCGGCAGCAGAAAGGTCATTGTCCGGCAGCCTCAGCCGGTATCTGCGAAAGATGAATGGCTGCGGATCGCAGTACGGAGCAGGCATAATCTGCATCACCTCACCGCCGGATTCCCGCTCAGACGGATGACGGCGGTCACGGGGGTCTCCGGGGCCGGCAAGACCGCGCTTGTTTTTGACTGTCTGGTGCCGGCACTGAAAAAAGCACTGGGCAGGAAGAATCCGCCTGATTTTATTGAATCGCTCAAAGGTTTTGAACACATTCGGCGTGTTGTCAGAGTCGACGCGACCCCGATCGGTCGAAATGCCCGTTCCACACCGGCAACCTATACCGGATTATTTGACGGGATCAGGCGGCTCTTTGCCGGGACAGATGCAGCGCGAAAAAGACACTGGTCGTCGAGCATGTTTTCGTTCAATGTCAAAGGCGGCCGCTGCGAAGCCTGTGAAGGCCGGGGGGAAATGCTGCTCGATATGCAGTATCTGCCGGAACAGCGTGTCCGCTGTCCGCATTGCAACGGCACGCGTTACCGGCCGGAAACGCTTGAAGTCAAATATAAAGGCAAATCGATTGCCGATGTCCTTCGTATGAGTGTGGACGAAGCGCTCAGATTTTTCACCGACCAGCCGGATCTGGCTGATCAGCTTGAGACGCTCCATGATGTGGGTCTGGGGTACCTGCTTCTCGGCGAGGCGACGCCCGGACTGTCCGGCGGTGAAGCGCAGCGGATCAAACTGGCCGGAGAATTGAAACGCCGCCATACGGATACGCTGTATGTCCTTGATGAGCCGTCGACCGGACTTCATGTCCATGATATTGAAGTTCTGCTCGGCGTGCTGGATAAACTGATGCAACTCGGGGCGACAATCATTTTGATTGATCATGATCCGGACGTGATCGCAAACTGTGATTATGTTCTTGATCTCGGACCGGGTGGCGGATCAAAGGGCGGACGCATCATCGCTGAAGGCACGCCGGCGCAGGTCGCAGCGTCTCCCGCCAGTCTGACCGGAAAATATCTTCCCGGACATGGAAGACTCTGATCACCGTCTGATGGCAGGATAGACGCGCGATGACGTGTATTGAACACCCTTTATCATTCGTGTCATAATAGAGCTATGATTACAGTCGGTTAAAAAAAGTATAGAACGGGAGAGGTCACTATGCATCTGGTATTATTGTCCGGAGGTTCGGGGAAAAGGCTCTGGCCGTTATCAAATGATGCACGTTCCAAACAGTTTCTGCGTGTGCTGGAAGATGATCACAGGCAGTTACAGTCAATGGTGCAGCGCGTTTTCGGGCAGCTGAAAAAAATTGGGCTCGGCGATTCGACGGTTGTCGCAACCGGCAAGGGACAGGTTGAGATGCTCGAAGATCAGCTGGGCGGCGATGTTCCTCTGATCGTCGAGCCGGAACGCCGCGATACGTTTCCGGCGATTGCACTGGCGGCGACCTACCTGTATTCCCGATCAGGGGTTGATCCCCATGAAGTGGTTGCCGTTCTTCCGGTGGATCCGTTTGTTGATACGTCGTTTTTTAAACGGATTATGGATCTTGCCCCGCTTCTTGACAGAACGCAGGCAGATCTGGCGCTGATGGGCGTCAGACCCACTTACCCGTCAGAAAAATATGGTTATATTGTTCCTGAAAAAGGCGAAAATGCGCACTATATCCGTGTCGATCATTTCACAGAAAAACCGAAAAAGGGGCTGGCGGAGCAGCTGATCCGTGAATCGGCGCTGTGGAACTGCGGTGTGTTCGCTTTCAGACTGAATTTTGTAATTCAGAAACTGGAATCACTCGGGCTGCCGCTGGATTATAAAGAACTGTCCCGGCAATTCACGAAGCTTCCGAAAATCAGTTTTGATTACGCGGTCGTTGAAAAAGCAAAGCATATTGTCGCTCTGCCTTATGATGGATTCTGGAAAGATCTCGGCACATGGAATACCCTGACCGAGGAAATGGACACGCAGAGAATTGGGAAAGGGATCATCAGCAAGGATTCTGAAAACACCCATCTGATCAATGAACTGGATCTTCCTGTAACGGTACTCGGCATCTCCAACGCTGTTGTCGCTGTCAGTCCGGACGGCATTCTGGTTTCCGATAAAGAACAGAGCCCGAGAATCAAGGAAGTCATGAAGGGCTTTGATCAGCGGCCGATGTACGAAGAGCGGCACTGGGGATCTTACCGGGTGCTTGATTACACAAGCTATTCAAAGAACCATGAAGAAGTTCTGACGAAAAAAATCAAGATCAAAGCGGGACTTAATATCAGTTATCACTGCCATCATATGCGTCAGGAAGTCTGGACGATTCTTAAAGGTCGGGGCCGCTATGCTGAGAACGGTGTGATCCGGTCACTGAAACCAGGCGATGTGGTCATTGTTCAGGCGGAGACGATGCATGCGATTGTTGCAGATGAACCGATGGAACTGATTGAAGTGCAGATAGGCAGCCAGCTGATTGAAGAAGACATTGACCGTAAATATCTGAACTGGAAAGAAATTGAAGAAAACTGTGCCTCCATCAGGGGCTGAAGAAATCAGGAAGAGGGATGGATGTATGACGGAAAAAGTAAAGGTCAGGCCGAATAAGGAAGATTTTCTGAAAGACCTGTCGGCGCTCATTGCCATTAAAAGTACGAAGGAGAGTTCAGAAGCGAAAGACGGAGCCCCGTTTGGTCCCGGACCGCTTGCGGCATTAAATCACATGCTTGAACTCGGTAAACGCGACGGCTTCCGGACAAAAAACCTGCTGGGCTACGCGGGGTATATTGAATACGGACCGGAAGATGCTGAGGACTATATTGCCGTCCTTGGACATGTCGATGTCGTGCCGGCGACAGGTAACTGGTCACATGACCCTTTTACCCTGTATCAGGAGGGCGACACGCTCTATGCCCGCGGCGCAATCGATGACAAAGGGCCCACATTAGCGGCGTACCATGCCCTCAAATCCCTGAAAGCGTCCGGCCTGCCGATCAGGCACCGGATCCGGCTGGTTATCGGTACGGATGAGGAGAGTGGCTGTGAATGCCTGATTAAGTACAACGAGCTTGAACCGATGTCGCTGTTCGGTTTCGCGCCGGATGCCGAGTTTCCGTTGATCTTCGCTGAAAAAGGGCGGATCTTTGCCCGCATCGATGTACCGGGGGAAGAGGAGGCAGGCGCTGTCCAACTGGCGGAGTTTACCTCCGGAGAGCGGGTGAACATGGTCCCGGATCATGCGTATGCGGTGCTTTCAGGAGCTGAAGTAGAAAAATGGGCGAATGAGGCGAAGCAAAAATTAAACGATCAGGGGACCCCTTTTTCAGCAGAAAAAACAGCTGGAGGGGTCAAACTGACGGTTAAAGGGAAGTCCGCCCATGGGTCACAGCCGGCGGACGGCATTAATGCGTCCTTTCTCCTTGCATCAGCCCTTAGAGAGATTCCATTTGCCTCATCGGAAAAAGCCTTCATCTCACTCCTGGCTGATACGCTGAATCGTGATTTTTCCGGTGAACGGCTCCATGTCGCTTTCAGTGATGACATTTCAGGAGACCTGACGGTAAACGCGGGACTCTCCCGCTACAAAGGCGGTCAGGGGGGGTCAGTTTCTCTTGATCTTCGTTGCCCGATTAAAGCTGATTTGGAGCAGACGGCAGAAACGCTGACACAGACAGTAGAAGGCTTCGGTTTCAAAATCGGCAGGCTTGAGAAGAGCAAGCCGCTCTATATGGATCCGAAGCTGCCGGGTGTACAGATTCTGAAGCGGGTGTATGAAGAACACATGGGCCAGAAAGATGTGACGCTCCTGACCTCCGGCGGCGGGACCTACGCCCAGTATCTCGACGCAGGTGTAGCCTTTGGCGCCTGCATGCCGGGTTATCCGTATACCGGCCATCAGGTGGACGAGCATGTCAGACTGCATGATCTCCTGAAGGCATCGGAAATTTATGCAGATGCCATGTATGAACTCGGAAATTTGGAGAAATAAGCACTTCGAATAAAGTGAAACTTCAATCAGTGGGGGACTCTTTATCCTCCACTGATTGTTAGTTGAACTAATCGGGCAGCTGCGGGCAGTTGTCCCCACCTGCCCATGTTCATTTACCCTCATACTCCTGAAGAGGAAAAACAGCAGAAAAAAAGGATAAAGTGTTTGACGGTTCGCAAAAAGTCGAATATATTGTTTTTAAAAGCTTTTTGTGAACGGGAGAGATGAGTATGGGAGACAGGCCGGTAATCGGAGTGACGGCGAGCTTTGTCAAGAAGACCGATTTTTCTCTCGGACCTTATACACATCGTGATTATGTGACGGCCCTCTTAAACGCAGATGCTCTGCCGGTGATTTTGCCGATTGCCCCGGAAGAGACGGCAGACGCTTATCTCAGCCTGTGTGACGGTATTATTTTCAGCGGCGGCGGGGATGTCGATCCGAGGTTTTTCGGCGAGTCGCCATCCCTTTATCTGGATACATTCATCACGGAAAGAGACCGGATCGAATTCGCGCTGATGAAAAAAGCAGTTGCTGCGGGCAAGCCCATTCTGGGTATCTGCCGTGGCATGCAGGTGCTTAATGTGATGTATGGCGGTACGCTGGTGCAGGATCTGCCGACCGAATGGAAAAATCCATTGCAGCATGACCAGAAAGTGCCGCGGAAGAAGGCCAGCCACAGCGTGCGTCTGCTTTCGGGCAGCCGTCTTTCGGCACTTTTTGACGATAAAGAGTCGCTTTATGTGAACAGTCTTCACCATCAGGCGATTAAAAAACTGGCTGCGGGTTTTCGTTCGGCCGCTGTCGCACCGGACGGCGTAATTGAGGCCATTGAACACGAGACAAATGACCGGATTCTCGGTGTCCAGTGGCATCCTGAATCAATGGCTTCAGGCGGTGACCCGATGATGTGCCGTCTGTTCCGTCATTTTGTCAGTCAATGTGACCGGATTAAAGAAAAAATGGTGTAAGGGACAAACCGGAGCAGCTGAAGGCTGCTCCGGTTTGTGCTGATATCAGATCCTCACCCGGGAAAACGGCACAAAAAAGACGTAAATTCCGGTTACTTTTCATGTGCGAGGCTGATAGGTTAAGGATGCTGAACATAACTTTTAAAAAAAATTTCCGGGGGATTGTTTTTTCATGACAAAAGGGATTATCTGGCTGATTGCGAGCGTGCTGATAAATGCTTTTGGGAATGCACTGACCGTTAAGGCGGCTCTGGGATCTGCCCGTGGACGGCGGCAGGTCTGAATCTGGCCCATGTTTCCGGGATAACAGTCGGAAACGCGCTGATTATCATGGGACTGGTCGTTCTGGTTGCTGATGATTTTCTGAGACGGCACTGGAACGGGATTAAAGATGTTTTTAATTTTCTGTATCTGCTTTCATTCGGTTATGTGGTGGACCTCTGGCTTTTTGTCATACAGCGCGTGAGTATTGACGGGATCTTGTTCAGGGTCGTCGTCTGTGTATTCGGAGTCGTCTGTATCGGCGCAGCGCTTTCCATCTATTTTCGTGTCAATCTTTGCCTCCACCCTTTTGATGATCTGATGAAAATCCTCCGTGAAAAGTATTTGCATGGGAATGTCGTGCGCGCTCAGCGGATTTCACTTGGCATTCCGCTTTCCATCGCACTCATGATCGGTCTGTCGCAGCATCAGCTGATCGGGATCAGTCTCGGAACAGCGGTCAGCTTTTTATGTATGGGCTATTTTATCATATTCTTCGATAAAAGGCTGCACCTGTATCTGAATCGAAAATGGACGTTCGGCCTGCATCTGCCGCATCGGAGGATGAGTAAAGCCGGCCATTTAAAATCCTGAACAGATTCATTTCAGTAAAGCAATTTTTATGCGTTGGTATTCCCAATTCAGTATGCAATCGTGCAGATGGACAGCTGTCAGGCAAATCTGATGCAGTTTTAATAAGCATTGAAAAATGGTGATGCCTCTGCCTTTTCCATTTCTAATAAAGTTCATTTTATCGTCATTTAGCCCATAGACAAAGCATGAATGTTGTTAACTGACTCAGGCAGCCCGGTTTACTTAATCCTTTTGGACAAATTTTTCATGATGTGTGCTCACCGTTGCCTGAGAGGGCGCCTCCGGATCCAAATCGTGCTTAATAGCATTAACTGCCGCAGCACCTTCAACGAAACCGACAGCAATCAGGTAGAACTTGTTCGGATAAGAGGCAGCGTTGCCGATCGCAAAGATACCCTTAACGGAAGACTCCATCCGCTGATCGACCACTATCCCGTTATTTTCTATTGACAACCCCCAGTTTTCAATCCCGCCGAGCCCAAACCGGAACCCGTGATTAACAATGAGGGCATCCGCAGGAATCACTTTAGTCTGGCTCGTTTTCGTTTCCCGTATCGTCACGGATTGCAATTTATCCGAACCTGACAAGTCGATCAGTTCAGAATTAAGCTTCACATTAACTGAATGCTTTCTCAATCGACGTACTTGGTGCTCCAATGCATGAGTAAACGAATCACCTCTGTACACGACTGTAACCTGCCTGCAAACCTGCGAAAGTTCAGCCGCCCAGTCTAGCGCGGCATCACCGCCACCGGAAATGACTACACGCTTGCCGGAAAATTGCCGGATCTGATGAACGGCATAGAACAGGCTGGTGTTTTCAAAGCGTTCCGCACCATCAAGCTGCAATTTATTCACTTCAAATGTTCCACAGCCAACGGCTAAAATGATCTTACGTGTAACATGCACATCACCATTTGTGCTGGTCAACTGAAAAAGACCATCTTCCTGGACTTTAAGTCGATCAATCACCTGATTTTTTACAATTTTCGGCTGGAATGTTTTCGCCTGCTGTGTCAGTTGTTCAATCAGTTCTTCACCTCTGATTTTTACAATTCCGCCAACATCATAGATGCATTTTTCCGGATAGAAATGCGTGACAACGCCACCTAAATCAGGTTTTGCCTCAATCAGTTTTGTTTTCAGGGAACGCATGCCGCTGTAAAAAGCGGTGTAAAGTCCTGCTGGTCCTCCGCCAATAATCGTCACATCGTATAAATCGTTCATTGCTGTGCTCCTTTACTGTGAAGCTCATTTTCTTCAAAAATTTTTATGCATCAATGATTAACTCGTGCTTTCTCATATTGATGAAGATCAGTGATACAGATCCGGATACATATCTTTTGCCAGCTGTTCAAGCCCGTCCAGTGTATTGTAGCTGTAACTGAACAAATAATTATAATCCATGGTGTATACCTGCCTGTTTTTAATTGCTTTCATACTGGACAGTTTCGGATTGTTATAGAGCGCCTTTCTGATTTCATCCCTGTTATGATGCCATTCGAGAACGATCAGGACATCCGGATCCGACTGAACCAGAGTCTCAACACTGATATCCCCCCGCTTATGGGCAAATATATTATTTAGTTTAACCATCTGAAATGCTTTATTGAAAAAGGTTTCTCCATACGCAGGGTAAACATAGATATTGTTCAGATCCGACATATGCAGATACGCAAAAGATTGTGTCCTGGGGATTTTTGATAATTTGGAGGTAATCTTTTTCTGACGCTCTTTCAATTGATCGGAAAAAGCCTGTGCCCGATCCTGCACGTTGAATATTTTCCCGAGATTCCTGATGTCTGTGTAAATGGAATCAAATGAACCACCAGGAATAGAGGATTCAAGAACATAGGTTCCAATGCCCATATTATTCAGTGAGTCGATGGTACCGACACCCCAGTCTGCATTTTCAAACAATCCTCCGCGACTGACGATGATATCCGGATTCGTTCCGATTGCTGCTTCTTTTCCCACATAAAAATGACTCAGTTTCTTCAGTGATTCATAATCAGAAGAGACAGATTTATCAGGAGTCCCGAAGTCTCCTCCGACACCAACAATTCGGTTTTTCAGCCCGAGATGAAGGAGCAACTCAGCGACGGTCCGTGTCGTTGCCATAATCCTTTTCGGTTCTTTTTGAAAGACCTGATCCTTCCCGTGCCATTCTGCGCTGCCTTCTGCTTTTGTATAGTTATGAACAGTGACCGGATAATGGGATGGATTGCTGCCTGCTTTCCCGTCTGATTCTTCTGTTGCTGAACTCCCACAGCCGGCAATAAGCAGAACCATGGCCAGAGAACCGGCGACCAATACTTTCAACTTATTCATTTTCTATTCTCCCCTTTTGTGAAACAGTAAGTATTGCTTTTGAGTGATCAGAACCCGTAAGCGAAACTGAGGCGATGGGTCACAGGATTTTCATAGGTTTGACATTTTATGTGGTACAGGGCTTCAATCGTTCCAGGTGTAAGTACCTCTTCCGGTTTTCCATGCGCATAAATTTCCCCGTCTTTAATTGCATACAAATAATCACAGTACATCACAGCCAGTTCAAGATCATGCAGAGCTGCAAGAACGCTGATACCCAGATGTTTCACGCAGTTCAGAATTTCATACTGGTAACGAATATCCAAGTGGTTTGTGGGTTCATCAAGGATCATGAGTTGCGGCTGCTGGGCTATGGTGCGTGCAAGAATCACGCGCTGCTTTTCACCGCCGGACAGTGACAGATAGCTGCGCTTGCGGTAATCGAGCAACTGAGTACGTCGCAGGGCCTCTTCGAAAATCTCATAGTCCTGTGCTTTGTCTGATTCAAGCAGTTTTTTATGCGGCGTCCTTCCCAGAAGGACCATCTGCTCAACTGTCAGGTCAAAGCTCATTTCATTAAACTGACCGACAACCCCCAGATGTTGCGACACCTTTTTTTCGGAACTCTTCAAAACATCCAGTTTATCCAGAAATATGGTTCCGCTTTGTGGCTGTATACTTTTATAGATACTTTTCAGCAGTGTTGACTTTCCACATCCGTTAGGACCAATCAAGCCGACAAATTGCCTGTTTTTCACAAAGACAGAAACTTTATTGATAATTTCTTTTTTGCCTCTTCTCACCTTCAGGTCTTCTGCAGCGAGTTTCATAACCTCATCCTCCGAAATTGTAGCCTTTTTTCACGATAATATAGATGAAGAGCGGGGCGCCGATTAAAGAAGTAAGAATACCGATCGGCAGGTCAACATTCGGGATCAGCGTTCGTGACAGAATATCTGCCCAGATGAGGAACAGACCGCCGACAAGTATGCTAGCCGGGACCAACCGCTTATGATTTGAGCCGAAGATACCCCGGCAAATGTGCGGTACAATCAGTCCCACAAAACCGATTGTGCCGGTATAGGCAACCATTGTCCCTGTAATCAGCGCTGCAATAATCATATAAATCTTGCGAAAGGCGCTCAGATTGATCCCAAGGGTAACAGCGGATTCATCACCGAGCAGCATGGTATTTAACACACGGTGCTGGAACAGAAAAATAAAACAGCCGCTCAGCACAACAACAGAGAGAATCGGAATTTTATCCCAGCTCGACTGAGCAAGGCTCCCCATTGTCCAGAATGTTACGTTCTTGATTCCCTCAGCATTGTTGGAAAAGTAAATCACCAGACTGGCAAATGAACTGCAGAATGCACCAACCACGACACCGGAGAGAACGAGCTTCACTGAAGTTGCCCTGCCGCCAATGCTCGAAAGCAAAAGCACTGCAGCTGATGTGACTGCTGCACCGACAAAAGCACCGAATGCTGTGCCAAAATTTGAAAAAAAAGCGCTTGCACCAAAACCGAAAAGGATGGCAACCGTTGCACCAAGTGAGGCACCTGAAGAAATTCCGATAATATAGGGATCTGCAAGCGGGTTCTGTACGACGGCCTGCATAACTGTCCCGCACAGGGAAAGTCCCATGCCGATCAGTAAAGCGAAAATAACCCGGGGCATTCGAATCTGATAGATGATATTGAGATAAGAATCCTCAGTCAGGCCGTCTATTGAACCAAGCCGGCCGTGGGTCAGAACATGCAGTAAAACATTCATTGACTGGTTGAACGGAATATGTACCTGTCCTGTTGATACCGAAAATACTGTCGATACAGCGATCAGAAAGAGAAGGAAAAGTAAGATCGGAAAGAAGAAACAACCAATGATATCATGCCCGGCTCCGCGTTTAATCAAATGATCACCTCGCCATCCTGTTTAACTGATAATGATTATCATTATCTAGTAAAATATTAAGCCTAATGATAAAAAAATTCAAGGGACACCAGAAATAAATTATTCTTGACATTTTGCATGTCAGTCGCAATAATAAGTGTTAATGAAAAACTTCGCGGCACCAGATTTTCACGGCCTGGATTGAACTCCGGCTGCACCGGGGTATGATCTCTGGAGTTTTATCATTTTAAAAATGTGTGAAAAAGCGATGATGAGAAGAAGTAGAAAACGCTGCTTTTCCGCAGAGAGCCTCCGTCCGGTGAGAGGGGGCAAAAGTAGCCTTTCGAACATGGCCTCAGAGCTGCGTGTCTGAATAACGGAATGACCGAAGTAAGACACGACGGGTAAGGATACCCGTTACAACAACCGGAGTATAAGAACTGCACGGCAGTCCCGTACTTACTGAGGCCGGTAATGTGAGTTACCGGTGAATAAAGGTGGTTACACGAATTAAAACCTCGTCCTTATGATTAAGGACGGGGTTTTAAATTTTCCGGCAAATAATAAAGTGAGGCTTCAATCAGTAGGGCCTTACGGGATTAAAATTAGCTGAGAAAGAGACGGGACGCCGCGAAAAAAACAGAAGGAAAGGTGAAGAACATGACTCGAGCATTGGTATTTCAGACAGATTTCGGTTTAGGAGACGGGGCGGTATGTGCGATGTATGGCGTTGCGACCCAGGTTGATCCATCACTCAGAATCGTCGACCTGACTCATGAGATCCCACAATATAATATCTGGGAAGCTTCTTACAGGCTGCGCCAGACGATTGATTACTGGCCGGAGGAGACTGTATTTGTTTCTGTAGTAGACCCGGGCGTAGGTTCCAAAAGGCGCAGTGTAATCGCAAAAACACGGCGGAACCAGTATATCATTACACCTGATAACGGAACGCTGACGCATATTAATAAGGTTGCAGGCATTAAAAGCGTCCGGGTTTTTGATGAAAAGAAGAACAAGCTGGCAAGCGCAGGTGAATCGTACACGTTCTACGGCCGTGACATCTACGCCTATACCGGCGCCCGTCTCGCTTCAGGGAAAATTGATTATGATCACTTCGGCGAAGAGGTTCCCGTCGACTCCATTGTCGAGCTGCCCGTGACCCCATCCTGGTGCGAAGGAAATCAGGTCAACGGCATAATTGATGTCCTGGATGTGCGGTTCGGCAATCTCTGGACAAATATCGGCAATACCCTGTTCCACACACTTGACGTGCAGCACGGCGACCGTCTGGAAGTCAATATCACGAATGACAGCCGGAATGTCTATGAAAACAAAATGGTTTTTGCCCGTTCGTTTGCTTCTGTAGCGATCGGTGAGCCGGTGATCTATGTGAACTCGCTGGAGAATATGGGGGTGGCGATCAACCAGGGCTCATTTGCCAAAGCCTACAGTATCGGAACCGGGACAAACTGGAGAATCTCATTACGGAAAATCTGACTGCCCTTTAGAGGAGGTGACAGACGACCCTTTAACAGGATCGTTATTTTTTTTGCTTAATAAGCGGAGGTTTTCCGCTTAAATGCAGAATAGAACGGGTTTCAGAGTATCATAAGCGGAGAATTTCCGATTAGGCAATGAAAAGCCCCTCATTTTCACGGTTTCCGAGTAAATAGGCGGAGTCCCTCCGTCTATTGAAGCTCGCTTTTATCCTTTTTACTCAGTTAAGCGGAATTTTTCCGCCTAATTTATAGAACTCGCCGGGCAGCGATACCGGGCCGACGTCCGCGATCGGCCGGGCAAAAACACAAAGCGGGAAGTGGGCAACTGCGTCTGGAAAATCCTTCATGCACCGGCCCGGGAGCTGCTTGCCTGGACCGGATCGAGACGATCAGTAACGGTATGGAGCTGCGCGGTTTCGGCAAAAAGAAGAAACGGACATGGTACAGTGCCCGTCCTTTTGCTGCAAGAGATTTCC
The DNA here is from genome assembly GCF_040529185.1 of Sporolactobacillus sp. Y61. Taxonomy (NCBI): domain Bacteria; kingdom Bacillati; phylum Bacillota; class Bacilli; order Caryophanales; family Sporolactobacillaceae; genus Sporolactobacillus; species Sporolactobacillus sp. Y61. The sequence goes on from NZ_CP159510.1 coordinate 1,529,145, forward strand.
TCGCCATGGGTTTTTCAGCAGCACTGCTGATCGTCTCGCTGGCTTTGACGCTGATCCGTGGCAGCAGATATTATAATCCCTTCATATAAAAAAGGCATCCCCTGAACAGGGATGCCTTTTTAAGTGAATCCGTACAATGTCTTTCTGCCGGCGGAAAGACCTGATTAGACAATAGCCAGAGGAACTTTCGACGATGGACGCGGGAAGGCGCGGTCAAGTGCGTGCTGTTCCTCTTCAGTGAGAACGACTCCGGCCGCCCTGGCGTTTTCAATGACATGTGCCGCCTGACTGGCTTTCGGGATCGCGATGATCCCATCCGATTCTGTATGACGGATGCACCAGGCGAGTAAAAGCTGAAGTGGTGAGATGTGGTGGGCCTCAGCAATTCGCCGGACCTGTGTGTCTGAAGTCAGCTGGCGTTTAAGGGAGCCGGCTTCGGCGAGCGGACAATAGGCCATTATCGGCATATGATGGCGACGCTGCCACGGGAGAAGATCCACCTCAATCCCGCGTGAGCCGAGGTGATAGAGGACCTGATTTGTGGTGCAGTGCGCGCCTTCCGGCTGGCTTACCAGGTTCTCCATATCAGCTGTATCAAAATTGGAGACGCCCCAGCGCAGAATTTTTCCACTTTTCTTCAGGGCTTCCATCCCCTCAATCGTTTCTTCAATCGGAACGCTGCTCTTCCAGTGCAGCAGGTAGAGATCCAGATGATCCGTGCCAAGCTGCTTCAGACTTCTCTCACAGGCAGCAGCCAGATCTTTCCGGCTGCCATGACTTGGCATGGCTTTGCTGACGAGAAAAACGCGGTCACGGATCCCCCTGATCGCTTCGCCAACCAGATTTTCAGATTTTCCATAACCGTATAATTCCGCAGTATCAATCAGGACCATGCCGAGATCAACCCCGGTTCTGAGCGCTTCAATTTCCTGCTTTCTTTTGGACGGATCGTCGCCCATATGCCATGTACCCTGTCCCACCGCAGGGACCTTTGTCCCGTCAGGTAAAGTCACGCTGCGGGCGGCCAGTTGGGTACGGATTTTTTCTGCTTCCTGATCATTGATCCCTTTCATGACGGTTACATCTCCTGAAAATTTATTTGCAGACATTCGCCGGACGCGCCAATTGAAATTTGACAGAATCCGGTGGTTTCGAAATTCAGACGAAACATGCATAATATAATAGAAGTATAACTTTCTCAGATTCTAAAGAGAGGACGGGAGTCATTATTTTTATGCCGCAATACATGCTGAGAAAAATAGGCAAAAATGATTATACAAAAGTTTTTCTTCTCTGCCTCCTGACTTCAGGAATGATGTTTCTTCCGACACTTCTGATGAATAAAGGTCTGTTCTCCCTTGTCGGAGATTTTAATTATCAGCAGATCCCGTTTAATATCCTCAGCAACCGGGCAATTAAATCGGGGGATATATTCTGGAACTGGTATACGGATCTTGGCAGTAATTTTATCGGTTCCTACAGTTTCTACACACTGGGCAGTCCGTTTTTCTGGCTGAGCCTTCTGTTTCCGCCGTTTGCTTTTCCTTATGTGGTTGCTCCGCTTTTGATGCTGAAATACTGCACGGCCGGTCTGACGGCTTACGCTTATATCCGCCGCTATGTCAAAGACGGTCGTTATGCAATCATTGGTGCGCTGCTCTATGCGTTCTCCGGATTTTCAACTGTGAATCTGATGTTCAATCATTTTCATGATGTCATTGCCCTTTTCCCGCTTTTGTTATTCGGTCTTGACCGGCTGGTTCTGAATAAAAAGTGCGGATGGTTTGCTGCAGCGGTTGCGCTGAATGCGACTCTGAATTTTTTCTTTTTCACCGGAGAAGTGGTCTTTCTGCTGCTCTACTTTATCGTACGCTTTCTGGCGGAAGATTTTAAGCGATATGTCCGGCGCCTGCCGGCTGTCCTGCTTGAAGGCGTGATCGGCGTGGGTATGGCCGGTGTCCTGCTGCTCCCGGCCGTGCTGTTTACCTTGCAGAATCCGCGCCTGGATGCATTTCTTTATGGTCCGACGGCACTGATTTTTGATGGGAGACGGTACCTGGAGCTGCTCAAAGCCTTCTTTATGCCTGCAGATATCATGCCGCACCAGTCCGCCATTTATCCGTCTGATTTTACGTCAAGCGGCGCCTGGCTGCCGCTTTTCGGCCCGGTCGCCGTCTTTGCCCTGCTTATCGGGTCCAAAAAGAGCTGGATGAGCCGGCTGTTCAAAGTCCTTGTCGTGATGGCCTGTGTGCCGCTTCTGAACAGTCTGTTCTATGCGTTCAATGCATCCTACTACGCGCGCTGGCTCTATATGCCCGTTCTGATCATGGCACTGATGACCGCTGTTGTTCTTGAAAAAAGGGAAGCGTATCCTTGCAGCAGAGCACTTCTTGTAACCAGCGTGGTAACCGGTCTGCTCGCTGGTTTTCTGCTCTTCTATCCATGGAGTGAAAGCCAGAAGAGCGCTGTTCTGCAGATGGATCTCTTTCTGTTCTACCTGTGCAGCACGGCGGCCGGTCTGACGACAGCCTATTATCTGCTCATCCGCTTCCGGAATGCCAGGCGCTGGATGCTGTTCACCACGATCGGTGTCGTTCTGTTCTCAGGCGGACTGGGCTTTTTCAATATCGCTTCGATTCATTCGATCTATCCCTGGCAGTCTCCCCAGGCCATTGAGGATACCGTAGTCAAAACGGGTCAGGAAGTGAAGCGGGTCCTTCCTGACCGGGAGGACTACCGGATCAGTATCAGTGATAACGGATGGAATCTGCCGATGGTATCGCAGACGCCGACGGTCAATTCGTTCACCAGTATGGTTAACGGGTCCATTTTTCAGTTCTATGAATCGATCGGTTCACCGCGCGATGTGAAAACGATCATCCCTGAAGACTATTACGGACTGAAGCCGCTGCTTTCGGTCGGCTATGCTGTTCAGACGCAGCCCCGGGCAAAACAGAAGCCTTATGCTTCTTTTTTTAACGGCACGAATACCATCTATATTTATAAAAATCCCGATGCGTTGCCCGTCGGTTTTACCTACGATTACTATCTGACGGAAAGCCGGTTCGACCATATCGCCGATCAGTATAAACATCTTGTCTTACTGAAGGCAGCAGTTCTGCCTGACGGCGAGGTGAACAGGGTCAGGAACAGGATGCTGCCGCTGCCTGAGTCCCAGATCTTCACTTTTGAGAAAAACGATTACAGGAAGGATCTCGAGGCGCGTCAGAAAGAGGCGTCCAGATCGTTTCATCATGATGCGCGCGGCTTCACATCGGAGATCGATGTGGATGCGAATAAGTTCGCCTTCTTCAGTGTCCCTTATGATAAGGGCTGGTCGGCGACCGTGAACGGACGCGCCGTTCAGATTATCAACAGCGACGGCTTTATGATGGTCCCGGTGTATGAAGGAAAAAATATCATTCGTTTTAATTATCATACACCGGGACTCACTGCAGGGATCTTCCTGTCGCTGGTCTCCGGTTCAGGGTTTATCGTCTGGATTTTCCGAAGAAGATTATTCAAAAGGAAAATGATCAGGAAGCGCAGGCTGCCTCAACAGTCGCTTTTCCGGACGTGAAAGGATGACTGGAATCCGCCCGCAGTATGGCGGCTGAACCGGATCACCTTCTTTTTTTGAAGAAATGCTTTAGCGATTAAACGCGTTCTATCGACAAATTAGCTAATTGCTGTTAGAATAGCAGGCACAGGTCTGATTTTTAGTATATAGAGAGAAATGCAAACAGAAGGGTGTGTTGATCCTTGGAAGGTCAGCCGGTTAAAGGGAAAATGTCGGTAAAAACTTTTGTCAATAACATTCTGGTCGGACACGCGATCGGAATCGTTGCCGGACTGGTTCCATCAGCTCTCCTCGGAGAAATCTGCAAGGCACTGCAGAACCAGCTTCCGGTGTTCGGTACGATTTATCAGCTGGTGACAGCCTATATGATTGCCGTACCGCTCCTGATTGGTGCGGCCTGCGCCTTTAAATTCGGGATGAAGCCGATCCCGATGGTCTGCGCTGCTGCGGCAGCCTTCATTGGATCAGGCGCACTGGAATTTACGCCGAATGGGGTTCTGGTTCACGGCATGGGCGACCTGGTCAATACGCTGGTCACAATCAGTCTGACCTGCGGGCTGATTCTGCTCATCGACGGAAGACTGGGCTCGTTCGAACCGCTGCTTATGCCGCCGATTGTCAGCGTCATCGGCGGAGGGATGGGCGTGATTGCCTATCCTTTTGTTCATGCGATTACAGTCGGTATCGGCCGGGTGGTTGACAGCTTTTTCGTCCTGCAGCCAATCCCGATGGCCATTCTGGTCGCCGCCAGTTTCTCAGTGATTATGATTTCACCGGTTTCGACGGTCGCAATCGCTACAGCAATCAGTATGAGTGACCTTGCTTCAGGTGCCGGCAACCTCGGCTGTGTGGCGGCAGCGGTCGGGATGTTTGTCGGCGGTCTGCGTATCAATCCGATGGGTCTGTCTCTCTCAATTGTCCTTGGTACACCGAAAATCATGATCGGCGCGCTGGTCCGCAATCCAAGGATCGCCATACCAATCATGCTGAATGCGGCGGTGCTGGGTATTTTCGGCGTCCTGTTCGACATCAAGGGCACGCCGATCAGTGCCGGATTTGGATTTTCCGGCCTTGTCGGACCGATTAATGCGATCCAGTTTATGGAGGGGGGTGCGACAGCGGTCAATTTTCTGATCCTGGTTCTGGTTTACCTGGTCATTGCTTTTGCCGGCGGTTTCTTTTTTGAATGGTTCTGTCGCCGCGTGCTTCACCTCTATAAAGCGGAGGATTACGGCGCAGATGCGTAAATAGAACGAAATACAGGTCATGGCAGGAACCGGAGGAGTGACGCTCTGGTTCTTATTTTTTGTCTATTTATCGAACAAGTATTCAGCAGTGGACATTTTTTTAACTTAACACATTGTTAATTATTGAATGATTTTTATATTTCTGTATAATTGTGGATATAAGAGATTCCTCATAGATCTGTCGACTCATAAGCAATCCTCAGTTATTGCTTCCAGAACCCCCTTCCCGTTCGCATTTCAGGACAATCAGTAAACACATGGCAAACTAAAAAAGCATAAAGGAGCTGTAAAGATGATGGAAACACTGAATCAGTATATCATTAGGAGAGAAACAATGGCCCTGTTGCCACTTGATGCTGAGGATGGCAGTCTGCACACCATCGTTGTGGAAGAGGGCAGGATGCTTGAAGTTTTACTTTCACCTCTTAAAATTGTCCAGAATTCATGCAACTATTTCGGATCCACCTATAAAGGAAGAAAGAAAGGGGCAGCCTGTCTGGGCTTCAGGAGTATGCCGCCCATCTGCATCTGCAATGAACTGGGCATCTATTTCTATCCCTTAATGTCTGAGTCCCAGCGCGGCTGCATCTGGATCGGGCATTCCCATGTGAACAACTGGGAAGACGGCGGGCAAAAAGATGTTCTCGTACATATGACCCATGATCAGAGCCTGCGACTGCCGGTACCCGTCAGTGTGTTCCGAAATAAAACGATGCGAACCACACAATTCCGGCACCAGATCAGACTGCGTATCTCACCCTATCAGATGATGGAAACCGGTGCATTAATCAGAGAAGACGGGCCGCAGCTTCATATACAGTTCAATGAAAGAGGAACCTTTTCGCTGAAGACAGATCAGGAGATGCGAATGAGATGAGCACCTGCCTGTCTTATCGCGTCCTGAAGATTCTGAGCGGTATGCCCGGTCGCTGTTTCCTGTTGACCATTCTTCTGGACCGCTGATGCTGAATAAACAGGAGCCATAATTTTATTGATTTGTTGCGAACGCACACTCGTGACTTCAGTCATGAGTAAGTGATCATATGTTATTATCGTACATTTAAAAAATACTACAATATCAGTATATTAAGTTCCATAATCTATTAACATATGTTATATTATTAACGGTGATAAAAATGTCAGAAGTTAAACATGGACGGGGATACGTTTATTCCATCCAATATCATATTGTTTGGTGTGTAAAATATCGGCATCAAGTTTTAGTTAATCATATTGAAAATGGACTCAAAGAGATATTGTATAACATAGCAGATGAGAATGATTTCACTATATCTGAATTGGAAGTGAACAAAGATCATGTCCACTTGTTAGTCGATTGCACGCCTCAGCAATCAATACCTAATATGATTAAATCATTAAAAGGGACTTCTGCTCGTATGATGTTCAAGAGATTTCCTGAATTGAAAAATAAATTATGGGGAGGTAATTTATGGAATCCATCATATTTTGTTGCAACAGTAAGTGAAAATACCGAAGAACAAGTAAGAGAATATATTAGAAACCAAAAGAAGAAGTGAGGTGATCGCATGTTACGTCAAAAAGCATACAAAGTCAGAATTTACCCAACGGAAAAGCAAGCGGTTCAAATAGATAAGACGATTGGATGCTCACGATTTGTGTATAATCATTTTTTGGATTTATGGAAGAGGGCTTATAAAGAAACAGGAAAAGGATTAACTTATAATAAATGCTCAAGTCAACTATCAGCCTTTAAAAAGCAATTTATATGGCTTAAAGAGGTGGATAAATTTGCTCTTCAAAATTCATTAAGGAATTTATCTGATGCTTATCATCGTTTCTTTAAAAAACAGTCCCGGTATCCTAGATTTAAGAGCAAAAGGAATCCTCATCAATCATATAAGACCAACTTTACGAATAACAATATTGCAATCGTTGACGATAAATATATTAAATTACCTAAACTAGGCAAAATTAAATATGCCAGGACAAGAGAAATCGAAGGAAGAATTATTTCAGCAACAGTCAGGAAGAATCCAAGTGGTAAGTATTTTATAGCGATTAATACGGAATGTGAAATTAATGAATTATCTAAAACAAATTCTGAGATTGGCATTGATCTGGGATTAGCTGATTTCGCCATCCTGTCTGATGGAACTAAGATACCCAATATGCATTTTTCAAAACAGTTAGAACAAAAATTAAAAAGAGAAAAACGTAAGTTATCTCATCGTCAATTAATTGCTAAAAAGAGGGTTTGGAAGGATCCTAATAAAACATGGGATCAATGTATGAATTATCGAAAGCAAAAAATTAAAGTGGCTAAATTGTATGAACGAATTAATCATTGTAAAAATGATTATTTACATAAGTTATCAAAGCAAATTGTCGAAAGCCAAGATATTATTTGTGTTGAAAACTTAAATGTAAAAGGATTAATGAAGAATCATAAATTAGCTGAATCAATCGCTGATGTATCGTGGTATGAGTTCACACGACAGTTGCAGTATAAATGTGAATGGTATGGGAAGAAACTAGTCAAGATTAATCGCTTCTTCCCTTCCAGTCAAATTTGTTCTAAATGTGGATGTCGATCAGGTAAAAAGACACTGGATATTCGTGAATGGAATTGTGACAACTGCGGAACTCATCACGATAGAGATATTAATGCGGCTAAGAACATTCTTAATGAAGGAATAAGACAGTTACAGACTGTATAAACAAAAACAACCGTTGGGACGACGGAGTTAGCCTATTAAAATAAATCTGCCTCTACTTATCGCTTTATCCAGATAAGCAAACAGATTGTTCATAGGAAATTCTAATTGAGAAGTTAGAAGCACACGACTTTAGTCGTGTGAGGTTCACAAAATCCATACAGATCTGAAGAGCAATCAGTTTGTCAGCACGATCATTTCCATGCTGCATCAGATGAATCTGCCGGTCCTTGCAGAAGGGGTAGAAACAGGCGAGCAGAATGCTTTTCTCGATCTGAATCACTGCGATATCATCCAGGGCTACTTGTACGGTCGGCCGATGCGGATGAAAGAGGTGGATACCCTGCTGAGGAAAGGATCGCCTGAAACCGGCCATGGGCAGTAATCCGCCCGGGTATGCATGTCTGACATCTGATTACGGGAAGAATAATGATGTTTCACGACTTCGCCATATTGGCGACGTTTGCAAAGTCATCCCGCAGTCAGGTGTTTTGATATACTTGGACTGTAATATAACAGAACAAGAAAAGGAGCATTATTGTATGACAAAACAATTCCTTTTTCTCTCTGATTTTGACGGCACGCTTTCGGAAAAAGATTTCTTCCATGTCATCATCGACACGTACTTTCAGAAAGACAGCGAGAAGCTGTATGCAGACTGGGATCATAAAGTGATGACGGATCTCGAATATCTGAGCCGGATTTTCCAGTCGATCGGGCGGGATGAGGCCGGTATTGATGAAGATATTCTGCGTATTCCGTTCGATCCGAATGCAAAAAAAGTGATTGATCACGTTCAGCGGCTTGGCGGTGATTTCGTTGTCATCAGTGCAGGCACAGATTATTATATCCGGAGAATATTTCAGCATTATGGCATTTCGCATGTCCGCATTTTCTCCAATCCCGGGGTTTATGCCAACCGCGGGATCCGGTTGAATGTGGATCCGGCCGGGAAATATTACTCTCCGCTTTATGGAGTTGACAAGGAAAAGATTGCAAGGGATCTGATGCAGGATTATCAAACCGTCTTTTATGCCGGAGACAGCCGTCCGGATCTCGAGGCCGCATTGCTCGCAGATACGATCTTTGCCAAAGGGAAGCTGCAGCCGCTTCTGGATGAAAAAAAGAAACCGTATGTCGCTATCCGTAATTTTGCGGATGTGGAAGATTATCTGAACCGTCATAAGGAGGTGTTTACTGATGGCAGCCGATAACCATCAGATTGTTGTTCCTACTTTGCTGGATGTCAGAAAAGGGAATCTAGGACAGGTTGGACGTCTTCTGACGCGCCATGGACTGATGAAGGTCGTGATTTTTTTTGGAGAGGGTCTGACCGATCTGCTTGGAGGGCAGGTGCTGAATTCGCTGAAAGATTACAGTGTGGACTGTCTGAGCACAGAGGAAGTATCCGATATTGATATCGATGCGGTGGTCGACCGGGCATTCCAGCTTCCGGCACAGACGGAGGCCGTTCTTGGCATCGGCGGTGGAAAAGCACTGGATGCGGCAAAATATACGGCACTTCTGCGCAAATGGCCGTTTATCAGTGTCCCCACTTCATCGTCAAATGACGGATTTTCCAGCTCCAACACGTCACTGACGATCCATGGCCGGCGAATTTCCGTGCACGCCAAAATGCCTTATGGGATCATTATCGATATTGATGTGATTAAAAAGGCACCGGAACGATTTATTTATTCAGGCGTCGGAGATCTGGTTTCAAAAATTACGGCGGCAGAAGACTGGATATTTGAAGAGAAAAACGGACGGATGAGGGTTGATGACTGTGCACTGATGCTTTCGAAAAAGGCAGTCAACAGCTTCGTCCGGACGGACTTCGGGACGATTCACGATGATCTGTTTCTTAAGGAACTCGTCGATTCACTGACGATGGCCGGAATTTCTATGGAAATTGCCGGCAGCAGCGCGCCGACAAGCGGAAGCGAACATCTGATTTCACATGCGCTTGACCGTTACGCCAAACAACCGCAGCTGCACGGTCTGCAGGTCGGTGTGGCGACTTACCTGATGAGCCGTGTGCAGAATCATCGCTATGAGCGGGTAAAGAATGTTCTGACACGGACCGGTTTTTTTGATTATGCTAAAACAACAGGGATGCGGCTATCTGATTTCGATATGGCGATTGACAAGGCGCCTGAGATCAAACCGATGCGCTGCACGTATCTGCACGTTGCGGAATATCGTCAGCTTGCCCATCGCATTTTGCATGAGGATCCGATCCTGCAGGATGTGCTGAGCAGATAAGAAAATCAGGGCGGGGCGGCTTTACCTGTCTGATGGTGATTGGTAATTTATGGATTCCGTTCCTGAAGGTTACGCTGCTCAGGAGTGAAGCCGACACCGTGATTCCAGTGGCGACGGCGTTAGACAGACGCTGCCTTTAACAGGGTGGCCTGGATTATTGGCTGTTTTACGGACTTATACTTGTAACGATCGGAGCTGTTCGGCTCCTTTTTCGTGTCAGGAGAAAGTTTCGGTTACCCATACCGAAAAAGGAAATGCAAAAGATCTGCTCGATCTTCAAAGAGCAGGTATGAGCTTTCCGGGTGACAGTTGCCAGATGATTTATAGCACAGTATAATCGAATCTATGGCTCTGAAGCAGGCACCATAACGCCGGGGGTTATGCATGAACGGTTTATATTGAGCTTTCAGACTGCTTAATCATTTGCACCGTGGACAGATTCGTAAGCATTCGGTAATTTTTAGAGCCTGCTGCTGAAGTATGTTTCAGACCTGCTTCAAGCGGCAGGCTTTTTTGTGTGAACAGGGACAGGAGAGATCGATTTGAAATGGAGCGACTGGGATATTAATCTCAAAGTTCGTTTAATTGGTGAAGGAACTTTTAATCTTCTATTCTGGATGTTCTTTCCTTTCATGGCTATTTATTTTTCTAAACATTTCGGGCAGGAGACGGCCGGGTTGCTGTTGATTCTGTCACAGTTTATCGGGACGGTGATCGGTCTGTTCGGCGGGTACTGTGCTGATCATTTTGGCAGAAAAAAGATGATGGTTTTTTCCGGAGCCGGCCAGGCGGCGTGCTTTATTTTCTTTGCGCTGGCTAACTCTCCCTGGCTGGAGTCACCGTTTCTGACCTTTATCAGCTTTTCACTGCTCGGTCTGTTCGGACAGCTGTACTGGCCGGCGAGCAGTGCGATGATCGCGGATGTCGTTCCTGAGAAGTATCGGCCGGGTGTCTTTGCTATATTTTATACGTCAATCAATGTCTCGGTGGTGATTGGTCCGCTGCTCGGAGGCTTCTTTTTTTTCAAACACCGATTTGCCCTGCTTGTTGCCTGCACCATCGTCAGTTTTATCCTGCTTCAGGCCCTGAGAGTGTGGATTCACGAGACAGTCCCGCAGTCGGCTGCTGCATGTAAAAAAGAAAACGGATCATCTGGATGGATTCCCTTTCTAAAAAATCAGTTTCGGGATTATGGTGTGATTCTCAGAGATCGTATTTTCCTGCTCTATATTCTGGCCGGTGTGCTGGTGGCACAGACTTTCATGCAACTTGATATGCTGATCGCCGTCTATACTTCTGACAAGGTGCCGGATCAGACACTTTTGTCCTTTGGCGGGTGGTCTTTCACCGCCTCAGGTCACCAGCTGTTCAGCCTGATGGTTTCGATGAACGGACTCTGTGTAGCCCTTTTCACCGTGCTGGTTACGAAATGGATGGCGCGATACCGGGAAGGCGGAGTATTCATGATTTCTTCCCTGTGCTATGGTGTGGCGATGATTTTAATGGGATCGACAGTAAATGCGTGGCTGCTGCTTTTTGGTATTGTGCTGTTCTCATGGGCGGAACTGATGACAGTCGGCGTTCAGGACAGTTTTGTTGCAAAACTGTCACCGCCTGAATTGCGCGGACAGTATTTTGCCACATCCGGGTTGCGTTTCTCGCTTGGCCGGACGATTGCCCCGATTGCTATTCCGATGACCGTCTGGTTTGGTTATCCAGCAACCTTTATCATTCTGGCTGCGGTGGCGTTTCTTGGCATGATGCTCTATGGGGTTCTCTTTGCGATGTTTTACCGGAGACAGAGAGTATCCTTAGCATCGAAAAATGTGTAATGAATGATTAAGGGAGCTTCTCCTGATACCAGGAGAAGCTCCCTTTATTTATTATGAAAAGTGGATTTCAAGGTGAAAGACCCACGGCGGTGGGCAGTCAGAATGCTGCTTATCTAACGGGGGGCGAGGAATTCAGTCAGTTACCCGGATAATTCAGCGGGGCTCCCGGATATTCCAGCCGGTTTACCCCTTATTTCAGCCGGGGGCGAGGAATTCAGCCAGATGCCCCTGTTTATCAGCCGGTTGCCCGGATAATTCAGCGGGGTTCCCGGATAATTCAGCCGGATGACGCCATAATTCAGCCGGGGAATGGAATTCAGCCGGTCCCCCGGATAATTCAGCGGGGTTCCTGGATAATTCAGCCGGTTCCCCAAATAATTCAGCGGGGATCCGGGATATATCAGCCGGTGTGCGCTTTATTTCAGCCGGGAAAATGGAATTCAGCCAGTTACACTGGTTTATCAGCCGATCCCCCGGATAATTCAGCGGGACTCCCAGATAATTCAGCCGGTGTGCGCCTTATTTCAGCCAGGGAATGGAATTCAGCCAGTTGGCACTGTATATCAGCCGATTCCCCGAATAATTCAGCGGGACTCCCGGATATTTCAGCCGGTATGCGCCTTATTTCAGCCGGGGAATAGAATTCAGCCGGATTACACCATAATTCAGCCGATTCCCCGGATAATTCAGCGGGGTTCCCGGAGAATTCAGCCGGATGATGCCATAATTCAGCCGGGAAAATGGAATTCAGCCGGATGACGCCATAATTCAGCTGATTCCCCAAATAAATCAGCGGGGCTCCCCGATATTTCAGCCGGAAATGGGAATTCACCCACTCTGCCGGCGAACTGGACCCGTACTGCGCGGGTCAGCCTACCGCTTGTTCCGATAAAGATACATTGTGATCGGTGCAAAAATCAGAACAAGGATTGCAGAAGACAGCAGCACCCAGATGATGTCTGCGGAAGCTGCGCGTCCCTGCATCAGCCCGCGCGCGGCGGTGGTCAGAAGCGAGACGGGGTTGACGTCGACAAAAGCACGGAGCCAGTCGGGCATCGTCGAGGGATCGACAAAAATATTGCTGGCGAAGGTCACCGGAAACAGCAGGGTCATACTGATCCCCATGACGGAGTTTGGTGTCCTCAGGATCAGCCCCAGTACAGTGAACACCCATGAAAGGCTGAACGAGAAAATCAAAACTAGTACAATGGCAAGAATAACGCCGATCAGTCCGCCTTCCGGGCGAAAGCCGAGAATCAAACCAAGAAGCATGACAATCACCGAGGCAATCGTATAACGGAACGTGTCGGCCAGCAACATGCCGACGAGCGGGGACGGGCCCCAGACCGGCAGCGAACGAAAGCGGTCGAAAATCCCTTTGGAGATGTCCGTGTTCAGTGCGACCCCGGTATAGACTGTCGTAAAAACGACGGTCTGGACGAGAATACCCGGGAGCAGAAATTTCAGATATTCACTCGTTGACCCGGCGAGCGCCCCGCCAAACAGATACGTGAACATCAGCGTAAACATCACGGGGAAAAAGGTGACGTCCAGCAGCTGCTCGGGAACATATTTGATTTTCAGCAGAGCGCGCCACGTGAATGTCAGCGATGCGGACAGGGCGCCGGCACGCGGCGGGCGCGTCTGTCCGGAAAAGGCCTCTTGAAGCCGGGATAATTTTTCCTGTGAGTCATTTGTTGTCATGCCTGTACCTCCGCTGTCTCTTTTTCATCCTCCGCCGGCAGACCGGTCAATGTCAGGAATACTTCGTCCAGACTGGGCTGCCCGAGCGAGAAACTGTTGATACGGATCCCCGCCTGACTCAGAGCAGTGAGTGCCTCCGGTGCGCGTTCCGGATGGTTCATTCGCGCGGACAGGGCGGCAGGGTCGGAGGCAAGCTGAACCGGTACGTCCAAATGCTCCGTTAACAGACGCTGCGCCTCCGGTCTTTCATCTGCACTGCTCAGCCGGACATGAAGCACACCGGAACCGATCGACGCTTTCAGCTCACTGCTTGTTCCCTCTGCAATGATCTGTCCCTGATCGATGACGGCGATCCGGTCTGCCAGCTGATCGGCTTCCTCCAGATACTGTGTCGTCAGGAGCACGGTCGTTCCGGTTGAAACAAGGGCGCGGACGATATCCCAGATCTGATTGCGGCTGCGCGGGTCAAGGCCCGTCGTCGGCTCATCCAGAAACAGGAGATCCGGCCGGACGACGATACTTGCGGCAATATCGATCCGTCGTCTCATCCCGCCTGAATATTTTTTGACCTGCCGTTTCGCCGCTTCCTCAAGTCCAAAGGCGCCGAGCAGTTCATCGGCCCTGATTCCGGCTTTTTTCCGGGAATAACCCATCAGACGGGCAATCAGAATCAGGTTTTCTTTTCCGGAAAGGTCTTCGTCGACCGAGGCAAACTGTCCGGTCAGACTGACCCGGCGGCGCACGGAATCCGGTTCAGTCACAAGATCATGGCCGAGAATTTTTGCTGATCCTCCATCCGGCTTCAGCAGGGTCGATAGCATACGGATTGTCGTCGTTTTACCTGCACCGTTCGGACCAAGAAAACCGTAGACAATCCCGCGCGGAATGGCCAGGTCCACCCCGTCAACAGCCCGGTGTTTACCAAATATTTTCACTAGTCCCGAGGCCCTGACAGCCAGTTCTTCTTCAGTGTAGTGATCCAAATCATTTTCCTCCGATGATTTATAGATTTGCTTTTTGTCTATTATGTGTCAATTATACGAAATCTTTTATATATTCACAAACGAGAAGAAACAGAATTCGTAATAAAACAGAAAAATCAAATAAATAAGGGAATATTTATCTATTATTTATAAAAAAATGTCACATAATTACAAACAAAGTAGAGTCAAATATGTTATAATAAATATGTTGAAAAAGCGCTTACATTAATAACGGTGAGCTTACATTAATATTAGTGATTGGATGCGATAGACATGTATTTAGGCGGTATTGAAGCAGGCGGCACGAAATTTGTCTGTGCCGTCGGAGATGATCAGGGCACCGTTTTTGCCAAAGAAAAAATCGAGACAAGGGATCCGGAATATACCATGAGCCGGGTGATCAGTTTTTTTAAAAATTTCAAGATCGAATCACTCGGCATCTGCTCATTTGGACCGGTTGACCTGCACAGGGACAGTGCAACCTATGGATATATTACGTCGACGCCCAAGGCGGGGTGGGCCAATTATCCGTTTGTCCGGACAATGGAAGAGGCACTGCATGTTCCCGCCGGATTTACGACAGATGTGAACGGAGCGGCACTGGGTGAATTGGCATGCGGCGCCGCGAAAGGACTTGACGGCTGCCTGTACATCACCGTGGGTACAGGCATCGGTGCCGGGCTGATTACGGAAAACCGGCTGCTCAATGGGGTGACGCACCCGGAGATGGGCCATATTCTCCCGCGGCGTTACCGGGGCGATGACTTTGAAGGGATCTGCCCGTATCACAGGGATTGCCTGGAAGGGCTTGCTTCCGGCCCGGCACTCAAGGCGCACTGGGGGCGTCCGGCTGCCGAACTGCCGGCCAATCACGAAGCCTGGACGATCGAAGCAGATTATCTGGCACAGGCACTGATGCAATACGTGCTGATTGTGTCACCGAAACGGATCGTCATGGGCGGGGGTGTGATGAAGCAGAAGCAGCTCTTTCCAATGATTCGGAGGAGGCTGCAGGAACTGCTTGCCGGTTACATTGTCGCTTCTGAAGTAAAAGAAAATATTAATGATTATGTGGTTCCGCCTGCGCTCGGTGATAATGCCGGAATAACCGGTGCGCTGATTCTTGCCAGGCAGACCCTTGATGAAAAAAAGCAGGATAAAAAATACGCGTAATCTGAAGTATGATGCACAGGGTGCGCTTCCATTTTGGGAGCGCACCCTGTGCTATTTACACATGACAACTCAGTGGACCCCGGACCACTCAGCGGTAAATTCGGGTTCATCGTAGGCGAAATAACGGTTCAGATACGTCATTTTGTCATCCTGAAAAAGCTGACCGGCAATATCTTTAACAATTGCCGGCAGGCTGTATTTCATCCCTGAGAGAGCGGAAGCCGACAGACCGCAGCTGATCATGCCTGAATAATTATAGGCATAAAGACCGTGGAGCTGCTTTTTTCCGGCTTCATCGCGGCTCTGATAGCCAAACCCCGGACTCAGGCAGGGATGAGCATCAAGAATCGGATTGGCGATTTCCTCCGGTGCGCGGTAGCGGTCGCCCCATCTGGCAATATGTTTTTCAACCAGACGGAGTTCCGGCCTGAGCGCCGGATCCGTGCGCAGGCCGGTGCTGATGATGAGAAAATCAAAGGTGAACGTCTGATCAGGCGTGGTCACAACGGCGAGTCCGCCCTTTTCCGTCACGCTGAGCCAGGGCGAGTGAAGGTGCAGGTGGAATCCCGGTGGGAAGAAGCCCGTCTGAACATATCATTGGTCGGCGGCTGATTCAGTTTGAAAAAGTGAGCCATCACGGCATACTTTTCTGCATCGGTCAGTCTCTGAAAATGTTCGATCAGGCCGGATGGTTCCATTTGCCGGATCAGGTTAACCCGGGGCAGTTTTTTACGTCTGACAAAAATGTGGACCTCCGCGGCGCCTTCTTTTAATGCAAAATCGGCGTTGTCAAACGCAGAAGCTCCGCCACCGAGGACCGCTATTTTTTTCCCTTTCAGCCGGTCAAAAGAAATGTTTTCTGATGTATGCGCGTAGAGCCGGTGCGGCAGATTTTCCGTGACGACCGGCGGCGTATACCAGGTCCCGCCCCCCTGTATGCCGGTGGCGAGGACGACCTTCCGGGCCAGAAGGTGGTCTGTCGAAGCACCGGCGCCTGAAACATGCAGACGGAACAGACCCTCTGAAAGCGGTTCGACCAGATCGAGATGCACCTGATTCTTAACCGGGAGGCTGAGTACGTTCCGGTACCAGCGCAGATAACGCATCCAGTCCTCGCGGGGAATTTTGTCCAGCGCGTCCCAACTCTCCGCGCCATACTGGGCCACCCACCAGGCACGGAAAGTCAGGGACGGGACGCCAAAATTGACTGGAGTCAGTTCTTTCGGCGTACGCAGGGTCGCCATCCGCGCATAGGTCACCCATGGGCCTTCACGGCCTTCTGCGTTTTCATCAAGCACCAGAATATTGAAGATCCGCTCGCGCATCAGTCCGAAGGCAATACCGAGCCCGCACTGCCCGCCGCCGATAATGACCGTATCGTAGACATGTCCCTCCGGATGGCGAAGCGGGCGAACCCAACTTTTACGATTAAAATCAAGAAATGAAAGATCCTGTTTCACGCGTTCATTCAAAGTTGCGAGGGTCATTGTCCTGCCTCCCTTTTAGCCGGTCTGTTTCATTATATGACATCGTCTGTTATTTATATTAACGTCATTCTGCCATGACTTCAATTGTAAAATATCTAAATTTTCTTTAGGACATTGGGCAGATTCAACAGATATGGATTGTATCGCCCGGAATGTTCTATCGCAATGTCTGATTTTTGCAGTATAATAGATAAAAATGAAATTTCTGAAACAGGAAACGGGAGGCGGTCCGGATGAAAAAGGATTACGGCGCGTTTATTGAGGATCAAATGAATCTGGCACCGACCGGGAACGGAGATCTTCGCGGCCGGTCATTTGCTGTAAAAGATATATTTGCAATAAAGGATCACGTCTCAAGTGCCGGAAATCCGGACTGGCTGAAGACGCACCAGGCAGCCGAAGCCGATGCCCCGGCCGTTGCCGTACTGAGGAAAAACGGAGCCCTGCTGCGCGGCGTCACGGTGACCGATGAGCTGATGTACAGTCTGAAGGGGGACAATATTCACTTTCCACCGACCATTAATCCGGCTGTCCCCGATGCGTTCACGGGCGGATCGTCGAGCGGATCGGCGGCTGCCGTCGCCGGAGGACAGGTTGACTTTGCCATCGGTACCGATACCGGCGGGTCCGTCCGTATTCCATCTGCTTACTGCGGCCTGTTCGGGATTCGTCCAACCCACGGCGCGATATCGCTCGAAGGTGTGATTCCGCTTGCCCCTTCTTTCGACACGGTCGGATGGATGGCGCGCTGCGCGAAGGGGCTTGAAAATATCGGATCCTGCCTGCTTCCGGGACAGCCGCTTCGTTCTTACACCCGGTTTTATGTGCTTCAGGAAGCCTGGGATCTGATCCGTGATCCGTCCGTCAGGGAAACGCTGATGGATTTTATCAGGAAAACCTGCCCCGCTATAACGTCCCAACCGGTTCCATTGCCTGTTTCATCGCTGCCTGAGATTGCGGAAACCTTCCGGATCATCCAGGGGACAGAGGCGTGGCAGATGCATGGCGCATGGATTGAAAGGACGCACCCAGCCTTCGGGCGCGATATCGCTGGACGTTTTGAAGCGGCGTCACGGATGACAGATCATGCGCAATCTGAAAAAGCCGCCACAGTCAAGGCACAGTTCAGTCAGGCGATGGCGCGGATGACACAGGCAAACGGACTGATTTTGATTCCGACGACTTATGGACCTGCCCCGAAACGGGTGGCTTCATTTGAAGAAAGTGAACGTGTGCGGTCGCGGACGATGCAGCTGACCTGCATTGCCGGTGTTTCCGGCCTGCCTCAGCTGACGGTGCCCGTCCCGCATCTGGACGGACCGATTGGTTTGTCCTTTATTTCGGGACGGGGGACGGACCGGCAGCTGCTCAGATGGGCAGCTGCACACTTTGCCGGCACGGAAGGCGGATAAACAATAACTACGGGAGTGCTTTAATGATGAAAGTCTCCGATTTATTTCACTATCCGGCGTTCAGTGATTTCCGACTTCTGGCCGGAAAGGACGGAACAGGCCGGGAAATACGGAATGTCAACATGATGGATGCCCCGGATATCATCGACTATCTGAAGCCGGATGACTGGCTGATTACGACCGGCTATCATCTGCAGGATAATCCGGAGTTCTTCTGCCGTCTGGTGGCCCGGATGGCGGAGAAGAGCTGTGCAGCACTCGGGATTAAGACCCGCCGCTTCATCCACGGCGTACCGGCTGAAGTGATTCGGCTCGCCGATCGGTTGTCTTTTCCGCTGATTGACCTGCCCAACAGCCTTGCGCTTGTGGATATTGCCAATCAGACCCTGTCCACGATTCTTGATGCCCGGACGAAGGAACTGCAGTTCGCGATTGACACCCATCAGCAGTTTACCAAACATATTATGCGCGGAGAGGGTATCGACCGCCTGCTCAAAAGGCTGGCCGAACTGATCGGTGCCCCGGTGATTCTTCTGGATTCCTGGTCCAAAGTGATTACTTCCTCAGGCGCGGCGTCTGAGCCTGATTTTCTTTCCCGGCTCGGAAAAATGGGTCAGGTATTTTTTCAGATGAAGTCGCGTGTCACGTCGTTTTCCTTTATTGCGACACGGGAAACCTGTTCTCTATTTACACTCTATACATATAAGCGGAAAAGGTTTTTTCTTTTGATCCGCAGATGGGTACCCTCCACTGAACGGCTGATTACGCTGACGATCGAACAGGCGTCGAATGTGATTGCCTTCGAGCTGATGAAAGACGAGGCTCTGAAACAGACCGACCGAAAAGTTCGTGACGCCTTTTTTGCCAATCTGGTCAGCCGGTCATTTGCGACGGCTGAAGAAGCAGAGGGTCGGGCGAAGGAATTCGGGCTGCACCAGGGGCGGCCCTGCGTCTGTGCCGCGGCAGAACTGGATATGGATCAGACGCCGATCAGTTTCACACATTTTCAGATGGAGACAGGTGAAGAGTTTGAATACCTTGAAGGGGAAGTCGGCCATCTGCCGTTTCCGGGCCATTTATTCGTCAGGGATCATACCTGCATCCTGATTATTGAACTCATGATGAACGGGGAGCATGCCATGCGTTTTCTGAAACCGGCCCTCGCCCATATGCAGGAGCAGGTGGCGCGCTTCTTCCCGCATACGCTCTCTTTTGGCCTGAGTAATATTTTTGATGAAGTGGCCGGTATCCCGGAAGCCTTTCAGGAAGCCGTCGATGCCCTTCATGCCGGTATGCAGATGGGGCGAAGCGCGTTTATCCAGAACTATCAGTCCCGGGGCATCGCCGACCTGTTGCGGAGGCTTCCTGAAGAAGATCTCGCCAAACTCTATGAGGAGACGCTTCAGAGTCTCGCTTTTCCGAAGCGGGAGGAGGATCGGGATCTGCTCCATACACTGTATGTCTATCTGGAGTCAAACTGTCAGATTTCGGAAACAGCGAAGAAGCTCTTTGTTCATCGTAATACGGTCATATACCGAATGGACAAATGTGAACATCTGCTTGGAAAAGATTTGAAGGATCCGGATACTGTCTTTCAGCTGCGTTTTGCGCTGAGGCTGAAACCACTTCTTGGATCAAGACGGTGAAAAATACAGGACGGAGGCAGCACGATGGACATTACGACATGCAATCAGATGGATGAAGAGGCGTTTGTCCGGATGCTGGGCGGCATCTTTGAAAAATCACCATGGGTGGCGCGGGCGGTTTCAGGGAAAAGGCCTTTTCGCTCAGCAGATGACCTGTTCTCGGCCCTGGCGGCGGCCGTCCGCGGGGCTTCACCGGCCGGACGCCGGGCACTGATCAACCATCATCCGCGGCTCGGCGGATCCGGAAAGATGACGGCGCAGTCCGTGAATGAGCAGAAAAGGGCCGGCCTCAGTCAGCTGGAGAAAAAAGAAGCGGCGGATATGGCGGCATTAAACGCGGCTTATGAACAGCGTTTCGGTTTTCCATTTATTCTGGCTTTGCGCGGGAAAAAGAAGCAGGAGATTCTGATCGACATGCGACAGCGTCTGACGCACACTCGGGCCGTCGAGTTCACGACTGCTATTGAAGAAATCATCAAAATCGCCCGTTTCCGTTTTGATGACCTGTTCGATCCGGAGCGGGATCATTCCGGAAACAGGAATGGAGCGTGACAGGCAATGGGAGCATTAACGACACATATTCTCGACCTGACCCGGGGGAAACCGGCAGCGCACGTCCGGATTGACTGTTATGTCTGTGACGGGGCGTCTCTTCGCTTCCTTGGCAGCAGCATGACAAACAAGGACGGACGGCCGGACGAGCCGCTGATCCGATCATTGAAAAAGGGGCGGTATGAGCTGCATGTGCATATTGGCTCATATTTTGGCATCGAGCCGGATCGGACGTTTCTCGATGTACTGACTATCCGATTTACCGTCTCCGATCCGGACCAGAATTTTCATGTCCCGCTGCTTGTTTCCCCATACGGGTACCAGGTGTATCGCGGCAGCTGAGCACAGAAAAAGAGCACGACAGGGATTGTCGCGCTCTTTTTCATGAAAGATGGCTGAAGCCCATCAGGCGGGCTGCTCATCGTCAATATGCGCCGTGCTCTTTCTTTATTAAAGATGATCAGGATTTTGCCGCACTGGTTTCCGCGAGCACCTGGCCGGAGAGGTTGGTGGATGTCTTCTGTTCAGTGTGGCGGCCGGCATTGAAAATGATATTTAAGATCAGTGCAGTGAGACTGCCGGAGACAATGCCGTTGTTGGTCAGGATCTGAATCAGGCCGGGGAATTTGGCAAACAGATCCGGCTGAACGGTGACGCCGAGTCCGACACCAACGGAACAGGCGACAATCATCAGATTTTCCTGACGTGAAAAATCAACCTTGCCAAGCATCCGCACACCGGAAGCAACCACCATGCCGAACATGGCAAGGGTTGCGCCGCCAATCACTGCATTGGGAATCAGCACGGTCAGCGCACCGATTTTCGGAATCAGTCCAAGCGCAATCAGGCAAATCCCACAGACGATGGCCACGCTCCGGGTCTTTACACGTGTCATCTGAACGAGCCCGACATTCTGGGAAAAAGTGGTGTAAGGGAAGGCGTTAAAAAATCCACCAAGGAGAATGGCCAGTCCCTCCGCACGATAGCCCTTCTGCATATCCTTTTCATTGATCGGCTGATCGCAGATCTCACTGAGTGCCAGATAGACGCCTGTGGTTTCAATCATACTGACGATACCGACGATGGACATGGCAAGAATCGCATCAATGTGAAACGTCGGCAGGCCGAAGCTGAACGGTGAGATCAGGCTGAACCAGCCGGCCCCGGAAACGGTAGAAAAATCAACCATGCCCATGAAGGCGGCGACGATGGTTCCGGCAATAATACTGATCAGGATCGACAGGGTCCGCAGAAAGCCTTTGAAAAAGCGGTTCATGAAAATGATCAGGGCAAGTACGCCGAATCCCAGTCCGAGATTCTGAGCACTGCCGAATCCTTCAGCGCCGACTCCGCCGCCAAGGTTGTTGACGGCAACGGGAATCAGTGTAATGCCGATAATCATCACGACCGTACCGACGACAACAGGTGGAAAGAGGTGGACGATTTTTCCGAAAAAGGTGGACATCAGAAGGACAACCAGTCCGGCAACGAGGATCGCTCCGCATATACCGGCCATCCCGTACGATTTTCCAATGATAATCATCGGGGAAACGGCGGTGAAGGTGCACCCCATCACAATCGGCAGACCGATACCGAAATAACGGTTTTTCCATGCCTGAAGCAAAGTAGCGATACCGCAGGCCGCCAGGTCAATCGAGACGAGCAGAGCAAGTTCCGCTCCTTCCAGGCCCACTGAAGCCCCGACAATCAGCGGAACAATGACGGCACCGCCGTACATGGCCAGCATATGCTGGATACCCAGTGAAATGATTCTTCCCGGTTTATCTGTTGTTCCCAAATTTTTCACTCCCATTCTTAAACTCTTTGCAATCGCAGGATGTCGTTAAAAAAATCAGCTTGCCTCATTTTCTGCCTTCAGCGGATTTCCGTTGAACGGCGTATGGCTCATCTTTATCGATTCTGAAGGGCACCCCTCAAAAGCGTCTTCCACATCATCGAGCAGTTCATCCGGAATCTTTGCCGTTCCCTGATTAAGATCCAGCAGGACTTCGGATAATCCCTCCTCGTCATATCCGAATACGTCCGGCGCCGCACATCCGCATGCGCCGCAGGCAATACAGGTATCTTTATCAACGATGACGTATTTTGCCAATTCACTCACCTTCTTTTTTCAGATGATCACGGGATCAGCTTGTAAACGATTTGCCGGGTCTTCTAAGCTCTCTACTATTATGTCCATGATCAGCTCGTATACTGTTTGCCGAGTCCCATCTCTTTCAGCAGTTTACGGTAGGCGATAGACGTTTTGTCGGCCATAATGTGCGCCTCCGCCTGCAGGTCAAGCGGCAGCTCCTCCGGTTTCTGATTTTCTACCATTTCCCGGTCTTCATTGAAGATCCGCAGGTTAAAGGTACAGGCCTCTTCGACTGAAAGATTTTTATCGAAATTCTGGGCGATCGGACAGAAGAGCCGGGTCTTTCTGGCGGAAACCGGGCAGACGGCATTCAGAATCCAGAGCCGTTTTCCCCGGGGAAAATGAACAACCAGCCGAGCCGCGAGCGGCGGGTAGACGTCATATTCACGCAGCCACTTGAAATCAGCCGGTGACGGATCTTCCATTCCCTTCGGATAATTGCTGACCGTACTCAGATAATCGGTATGAATCCCGTAATCCGTGCGCGTGACCTTGTAACTGGGAACAAATGCATTATTCCGGTCGGCAAACGTGTCGGTGTGGACCCAGGCAAAGTGTGCGACGTCCAGGAAACCTTCCACCTGACGCCCGGCCGATCCGTTGATATCAATCACCGGTGCGAGGAAGGACAGGTAATCCGGATCCTGCCATACAGGAAGCGGCGGGATATTTTCATCGGTTCCATTAAGTGTTGTCCAGACCAGTCCGTAGCGTTCGACGACCGGATAGATGGTCAGACAGAGGCGTGGAGAAATTTTCGCACCGGGGTGGGCCGGGATCGAGACGCACCTGCCATCTGCCGCATAGCTGAAGCCGTGATAGGGACAGACGATGTTTTGATTTTCCACCCAGCCCATACTGAGCGGTGTCCCCCGATGGATGCAGAGGTCCCTTGCCACTACGGCTTTCGCACCCGCCCGGTAAACGACGAGCGCCACATCCAGCAGTTTAACCGCGAGCGGCTGATCCGTCACCTCTTCACTTTTTGCTACGGGATACCAGTACTGGGCCAGCACCTTCCAGTCTTCTGGTGTAAATGTGCAATCCGCCGGCAGTGGCGTGCTTCTTTTTACAGACATCATCGCCATATTGGTTCCTCCTTTACTTCTTGCTTGATTCTTTAAAAGCTTATAACAAATCTGAAAAGAACGAAAATAAAATGTCAGCATATCTGACAAAAACAGGCGATTTTTGTACAGATAGTCTAAAGTCCGAAGTGTTTTTGTATTATTTATCTTAAAAAGTGTAAGTCGGGATAACCGGTGCTCAGATGCCCTGTGGATGCCCGGATTTTAGCCATATTAACCAATCCGTCAGGTGAAAATTAGATGAATTGATAATGGTCGGGAAATCATCATTTGCTACAATAAACATGTTTCAATCAGTATATGTCAGGTCATACAACATGAGAAGGTGAGGAATGATGATTGATCAGACCTCAGTGTTAATCAGGGATGAACTCCGTGATTCTATCGAATGGCTGTCCCATTACGGGAAAACGCCGTCCGGCGGCGTCCGGCGTCTGCTTTATGATTCAGCATGGCGCAAGGCCCAGCATGCATTAGCGGAAAAATGGAAGCACATGGGGTTTTCGGTCCGTTTCGATGATGTCGGAAATCTGTTCGGACGCGTCCAGGGAAGAGGGACGGATAAACAGGTGATTTTAACCGGCTCCCATATCGATACCGTGATTGATGGCGGTAAATACGATGGAGCATATGGTATCCTTGCCTCGATGGTTGCTGTCAGCCGTCTTTTAAGGAAGTACGGGACCCCAGAAAGGTCGATCGAAGTTGTTTCGCTCTGTGAAGAAGAGGGCAGCCGCTTCCCACTGTCTTTCTGGGGATCAGGTAATCTGACAGGAAAGTATCGGCCGGATCTGGCCGGACATATTGTCGATTCGGAGGGGATCTCACTCCTGAAGGCCATGCAGGACGCCGGGTTTGGATTGGGAAAATACAGTCAGCCCGAACGCCGGGATATAGCCTGCTTTCTGGAAACACATATTGAGCAGGGGATGACGATGGAAAACCGGCACCAGGTGTGGGCTCCGGTCAGCCATATCGTCGGTCAGAGGCGTTTTACGATCACGCTCACCGGCGCAAGTAACCATGCCGGCACCACGCCGATGGACAGCCGGCGCGATACACTGGCTGCAGCGGCCCGGATGATTGCCGGAGTCAGTCGGGATGCAGCGGAAATGACGAATGGTCTTGTTGCCACCGTCGGCCGGATTGAGGCGGAACCCAATACAGTCAATGTGATTCCCGGCAGATGCCGCTTTTCACTCGATATCCGCCATCATCAGCAGTCGGTTATTGATCAATTCAGTCGTAAACTGACCCGCTTTTTTAAAAAAACAGCGGAGCAGTGTCATGTGGACATTCAGATGGATCAATGGATGGATGTGTCTCCGGTCAGGCTGGATCCACAGCTCCTGGCCTTAAATATGAAGCTGGCGGAAGAAGCCGGCCTCCCCTGTAAGCAGATGGTCAGTGGAGCCGGTCATGATGCGCAGATATTCGGAACATACTGCCCGACTTCCCTGATGTTTGTTCCGAGCCACAGGGGGATCAGCCACGCTCCGGAAGAATTTACCCGGCCGGAGGATCTGGCGACAGGTGTCAGGATGCTGATGAAATTGCTTTATCAGCTTGCCTGGACATCTGAAAAATCAGGGAAGCGAGTGATTCACAATGACGAAAAACCCATCTGAAGCGAGAAATCTGTCGGTGCCTCCGCGCACGATCATGACGCCGGGACCGGTTGAAGTCGACCCGCGCGTGCTGCGCGCGTTATCGATGCCGATTCTCGGACAATTCGATCCGGCGTTCACACAGATCATGAATGAAGTGATGGAGATGCTGCGCGCGGCGTTTCAGACGAAAAATCACTGGGCCTACCCGATTGACGGGACATCACGTGCAGGTACGGAAGCACTGATTGCCAGTCTGATCGAGCCTGGAGATAAAATGCTTGTTCCGATTTTCGGACGGTTCGGTGATCTGTTTGTTGAGATTGGCGAACGTTACGGTGCGGAAATTCATACCCTTTCCTGCCCCTGGGGAACCGTCTTTGATCCGGAAAAGGTGATCGCGGAAATAAAAAAAGTACATCCAAAAGTCGTCACGCTCGTTCATGGCGAGACATCGACAGGACGGATGCAGCCCCTGGCAGAAATTGGCCGTGCCTGCCGCGAGAACGGTGCTTTGCTCATCGTTGATGCGGTCGCCACTTTTTGCGGAGTGGATATCAGAACCGATGAATGGTGCCTTGATGCCGTGATCGGCGGTGCACAGAAGTGCCTGTCGATTCCATCAGGCATTGTTCCGATAACTTATAACGACCGCGTCCGGCAGGTGATTCAGAAAAGGAAGAAAGTGGAGCGCGGGATCGCAACGGCAGCCGACAGACTGGAGGCAGAAGGACATGTGCCGGTTCGAAGTAATTATTTCGATCTCGGTCAGTTGCAGGATTACTGGAGCGAGCGGCGCCTGAATCATCATACGGAGGCCACATCAATGGAATACGCCCTGCATGAAGGACTGAAGCTGGTTCTTGATGAAGGGCTCCAGAACCGTTTTGCCCGGCACCTGCTGAACCAGAAGGCGCTGATTGCCGGCATCCGGGCGATGGGTCTTGAATTGTTCGGCGATCCGGACTGTATCATGCCGACCGTAACCTGCGTGAGCGTGCCCGATGGCATCCGGGCAGATGAAGTCCGTGAGGTGCTGCTGAAGCATTTCGGGATTGAAATTGCCGGATCGTTCGGCGCTCTGCAGGGGAAAATCTGGCGGATCGGCACGATGGGCTACAGCTGCCGGGAAGACCGGGTTCTTTCCGTTCTTGCCGGACTGGAAGCGGCCCTGATTCGCTGCGGTGCGCAGGTGAACCGCGGGGAAGGCGTTCAGGCCGCGATAGACGTTTATACCCGGGAAGCCTCCCTGAAAAAGACTGCCGAATCACGATGAAGAAGCTGAACTGTCCTGGATACGGAACAGAAAACAGTGAAGGAGGTAAACGTCATGTCTTTTGATCTTTTGATTAAAAATGGGAACGTGGTGCTTCCGGACGGTGTTGTGAAAACCAGTATCGGCATCAGCAAGGGAAAAATTGCGGCCCTCGGTGCACCGGATGCGGAAGCCGGTCAGGTCATTGATGCGGAGGGGATGACCGTACTCCCCGGCATGATCGATGTTCATGTTCATTTTGACGAGCCCGGCCGTACGGAATGGGAAGGCTTTGAGACAGGGTCATCGATGCTTGCTGCAGGCGGATGCACCACCTTTTTCGATATGCCGCTCAATGGTATCCCGTCGACTGTCACCCGACCGGCTTTTGAGGAAAAAGTTCGGATCGGCGAAAATGAATCACATGTGGATTTTGCCCTCTGGGGCGGCCTGGTCCCTGACCATGTTGATGATCTTGAAGGATTAAGCCGCGCCGGTGCCATTGGTTTCAAGGCTTTTATGTCGCCTTCAGGCAATCCGGAATTCGAATCGGTCGATGATCTGTCCCTGCTTGCCGGCATGCGCCGGATCGCCTCGCTCGGCGGCATCCTCGCACTGCACGCTGAAAGTGCTCCGATCGTCACCTTTCTGCAAAAGGAAAGAGAGGCACAGGGCCTGACCGGATATGATGATTATGCCGAAAGCCGGCCGCCGGTGGCTGAAGCTGAGGCGGTTTCCCGTGCATTAATGTTCGGTGAACTGACAGGCTGCCGGCTGCATTTTGTCCATATCAGTACAGTTGAGGCTGTGGCCTGCATTCAAAGAGCGAAGAAAAAGGGCCAGGATGTTTCCCTGGAAACGTGTGCCCACTATCTGATGTACAGTCATGAAGATTTTCGCCGGCTGGGTGTCGTGGGAAAATGTGCGCCGCCGCTTCGCTCCGAAGATGAGCGAAAAGGTCTGATTGATTGCCTGATTCGCGGAGACCTGGATATGGTCTCCTCCGATCACTCACCCTGTGAGTGGAAAGACAAAGAGCGGGACAATCTGTTTCAGGCATGGGGCGGGATCGGCGGCGGACAGTTCACTCTGCTCAGTGTGCTTGAAATCGCCAAAACCCGTCATCTGCCGCTCACACGTGTCGCCGAATGGACAGCTGGAGCTCCTGCTGCCCGCTTTGGGCTGAATGACAAGGGACAGATCCGTATAGGTGCCGATGCGGATCTGGCGATAATCAGGCCGGACGCCCCATTCAGGGTCGAGCGCGAGAAACTCTTTCAGAAAAATAAATTCAGTCTCTATGAGGGACACGAATTTCCTTCCTCTGTCGCTGCCACGATCAACCGCGGCCGGGTTGTCTTCCGAAACGGTAAGATCAGTCAGGCGGCAAAGGGCCAGTGGATTCGCCCGTCTGTGCTGCACCCTGTCAGGTAACCAAAAATCAGACCTGGTTTCGGGAAAATGTCCTGGATCATGACGGAGTAAAAATGAACCATCATCATCTCGTCAAGTCAATGAATGGAGTCCTGGTCGCAAAGGTCAGGACTTTTTTGTTAGATAAATTCACACAGATACGTCGTATTTAGTTAATATGTTGCAAAGGCGAGCGGCACATTGGAATGGGGGAGGGTACGCAGTGAAAATGTGACAACGCAGGCACAGACTTCTCCATTGGACCGCTGATTAAGGGAAGAGTCGGCCTGCACGACCCGGTGATAGCTGCACAGTTCCCGGGGCGCAGAGATCTGCCTGAAAAAGATATATCAGCCAAGTTCCGGATATATCAGCCGACTCTTGGATTTTATCAGCCGCTTCTGACCATATTTCAGCCGACTTTCGGTTTATATCAGCGGCTCCAGAAATATATCAGCCGGTCCCAGGTTCATCAGCCAATCCTGAGCATATTTCAGCCGCAATCCGGATTATATCAGCGGCTCCAGAAATATATCAGCCAGGCACGGATTTATCAGCCGCGTCTGACCATATTTCAGCCGCCTTTCGGGATTTATCAGCGGCTCAGTAAATATATCAGCCGGGTTCCGGATATATCAGCCGACCCAGAACATATTTCAGCCGCAATCCAGATTATATCAGCCGCTCCGTAAATATTTCAGCCAGACCGTCGGCTTCAACACCTTTTTTCAATTAAAGAACTTTATTTGTACTGTCCAATTCAAAGTCAAGAAAAGAGAGACTGATGAAGTCTCTCTTTTCCCGTTCTATGTGATATAGCCTCTTGCATTTCAATGACCGTTAAAAATGACTGTAGTGCCAGTTAATTCGGTCATTTTTGTGGAGGGTAAATGCGCCGGCACCGACGTCCGGCTGTTTCCCGTTCACTGTAAACAGCCATCCGGCATTTTTTGCCGCTTTCTTATGATTCAAGCTGGTCACATAAACCATTTTTCCTTTACCGCTGCTGCTCATTTCGATATGCTTTGCTTCAGTAAACTTTTGCAGTGCTGTAAAAACTGTTTCATCTTCCGATAGTGTGATTTTTCCCTTTTGCACACCTGCATCGGAACCGTCATCAATACTGATGAATACGGCACTCTTCTCCGCCGGGGATCCGATACGGTTTTCGGAGCGGTCTTTTGTCCGGTCAGAAATCCGGCCCCAAATAAAAGAAGGGCGGCAATAAGATAAATGATGATTCGATAGAATGATTTCACAACAACTTCACCTCCCAGGATACCTGCCAGACTCGCCGGCTTTTATTTTTTCGGCTTCACGCCCGAATATCCTGAACAGAAGAGGTGAAAACAGGCCGAAAATCAGATTTCCTGCCGCATGGAAGCTGTCAAACCACAGGCCGCTGATCCACAGACTGATCACGGTCAGGACAGAAGCAGAAAATGCGAAATAGGACAGGGCCATAATGAGGCCGAATAAAAAGGCGGAAAGAATCAGCCATAAAAAATAGATCCAGTGTTTCTTCGGAAGCCATGCCGACAGCAGGCCGATCAGTCCCCATGCGGCAAGATGAAAGGGGGTCCAGTATCCGAAACCGAGAAACAGATCGGAAACCAGAGCAGTCAGCATGCCTTCTGCACACCCCATTTTCCAGCCGAAAAACCATCCGGTCAGAATGATAATCAGCGTTGCCGGCTGCGCATTAAAGCCATGAATCATCAGCCGTCCGGCAACAGCGGCAGCGGTCAGGAGAGCCAGCAGTGTGATTTTACGAATGTCCGGCATGATGAACACGATTATTTAATCGGGCAGGCGCCGGTTGCACAGTCACTCTGGTCAACTAATTCAAGGTCTTTTTCTGACTGATTGCTGTTTAAGGATTGATAGATGGTTTTGACATCACCGGTAATCCCTGACTTGATTTCACGGTATCTGTCCTTACTGATCGGTTCCTTTGGCGCTTGTGCGAATCCGTGTCCACTGTAAGGCAGCAGCGAGGTGGACTTGCAAGCTTTCCGGTATTGGCGGAGCAGTCCGGCAATCTTTCCGGCTTCATCTTTGTGGAACGTAATGGTGCAGCTGACCGAGTTATCAGCCCAGTACGTCTGAAGAAAAAGCTGGGTTGCAAACTGTTCGTCAATAGATACATCATTGGCGGAGACGAACCGATCATATTCAGCACCGCCGGCTTTGACCGGGAATTCGGCAACCATCGTATTTTCAGAGTAGACGTCTTTTTCAACCTTATAGCCGGCTTTACGCAGTGCAGGCAGCAGAGGGTCACTGTCCTGGAAACGAATGCGCTGAATCAGATATTTATCGAAACTGAAGTGCATGCCTTCAGAAATCCCGGCGAGCTTGGAGACCGTTCCGGAAGGTTTGACGGTTGTATGCTTGATAGACGGCCGGCAGCTGAGTTCTTCTGAATAGGCCTGATCAGCAGCGACGGTGGACTGGTAAAAGGCATCAAAAATTCGGGCGGCTTCTTTGTTAAAGACCGGTTTCCGGTAAGTCTCTCCGGTTTCCGAATCACGGATGTTTCTGAACCCGGTCACCAGACGTTCACCGAAACGCTTCAGGACCCAATCCTGAATACCACTCATTGATATGCCGATCCGGCGATTCTTCCGGATAATCGCTCTGGAGCAGGCCCAGTCATAGTGTGAAAAGGTGACGCGTTTTGCATAGCGGACGGCAAGACGAAGCACCTCATCCATTGCCCAGCCCTGGTGTTCTGCAATTTCCGGAAAGACTTCAAACAGATTGCAGGGTTCTCCGTTACAGAGTGAGATTTCCCCGCACGGATTGGTTCCTTCAGCCTCGCCGTCAATCCCGGGCTGCCGGCCGTCCGCCAGCCGTCCGTAGTTACGGATCATATCCATATTCACGACGCCCGGCTCGCCATTATCGGCGATGGCACGCGCAACCTTGCTGTAATGGGTGAATTCAGGCGTGACGAGGACACTGTTATTGGATGCCCAGCGGTGATCCATTAATTGCTTCTGATCCTGTTTCATGGTGATGAAGTCCTGATCATCCGGATCGCCGAGTGCAATTTCGGCGCTTCTGCGGACGTTACCGGCGACGACATTTTTACCGATTAAGTTGCAAATATCCGTGCAGTCAACGGAGGTGAGCGGTCTGCCGCTGGCCTGATTCAGCACCTGGTTGACGGCGCCAAGCATCTCAATAAACGGCACCGGTCCGGCGGCTACCCCACCGAAGCCATGTATTCTTTTCCCTTTTTCACGAATTTTGCTGACGTCGATGGCCAGATGACCGCCGTTTTTTATGATCGATGAGAAGTGAGCGTCAATGAGCAGGGCACAGGACTCTACCCAGCCTTCGCGGGTATCCGGTGTCTGATAAGTCATCACGGCTGAAGGATCGTGATGCTTTTTCCAGTCCTCGGCATCCACGGCCCCGGCCTCAACCGCTGCGGCGTAATCTCCGTTCTTTTTACTGATTAAGATATCCAGATCCACCTGGCGATCTGCCGGCGGGATCTGGCTGATGTTTTTCCGGGAAACGGAGAATCCGACACCGCCGCCCTTCATCAGTTCATCAAAAAGGAAGGAGAAGGGCATCGAAACGGCCGGCTGGTCTTTTTTCAGATAGAAGGGCACGATATGGCTGTCCCCATATGCCTGCGGCCGTATCGCAATGAACCAGCAGTTATTCAGCGCATCGCCGACCCGCTTCTGGTAGTCTGTACCGGAAATCCACAGGTTACGCCCGGATGGCGTTGAGGCCAGACCGTAAATCAGTTTAAACAGGTGCTTTGCTTCCTGATTGAGCAGGCGTACGGTATCGGGTGTTGCTGTCCCGTTCTGCAGACGCGGATCGAGATTGATGTTGCCTTCAACCACACGCTTGACCGTTTCGTCCCATTCTTCAAACCGGTTCAGCCGGTCAATCCAGCGCGCATAGGTCCTTTTATACGTGACCCATCCGAGTTCTCCCCAGTGCGGATGAACGGTTGATTTTATTTTCCTGATATAGTCGTCAGATAATTTAATGTTCATAAACGGATACCTCCAGTAAGTTACCTGATTATAATACCATATATTGTGCCGCAGTCAAAGGAGTGATCTATATGTGGTATCACGACGGCCCGGACGAAAAATGGCTCTGCAGCGCAGATTTGGGGGGACAGGCAGCAGAATCCGTAAGAAGGAATTTTTTTTATGTCATGCAATCTTCAATTTTAACAGATTGAAGCGGCCGCCTGGAGTCAGAACGGTGTCCATTCTGATCATCCAGCCGGCGCGTTTGATCATGAAGCAGTCTAATGGAATCAGAACGGTGCGCCCATTCAGATCCGAATTTAAGAAACATGAGTATTTATTTTACTCAGGAGAGCGGGACCTGCATGCCGAAAAAAACATTCCAGAGCTGCAGCTGACAAAAGGCAGGCAGAAACTGAGCCCCTCTTGAACAGATGACTAAAAATGGAAAAATGTTGAATTGGGGAGAGGAGCACGTATCCCGCTTCTAAGCTTTCCGGTTGACCCTTTCCGGCCGGCAGATTGGATGGCCCTTCAGCAGGCAAAAAGACCAGCCACCCCCAGGTATGCGCTGCATGCGTAAGGGCACGCTGACCGGCACCTGCTTTCGGCGCTGCCTTTTTCGCCTCGTAACTCAGCGAAAACAAAATCATCCCCCGGCCTGTTCCGTCTGAGGAGCGGAGCGCCTGATCAGATATTGGCCAAGGATAAGGAGAACGAATACCACAGCGCCGGCCAGGCTGATCACGATATTTGGATGGATGAGCGCGATGCCTCCGCCGACGGAAATGAGGCGCTCGATCCAATACAGCCGGCGGTACCAGTACCCGATCAGACCAACTCCGAGGGCAATCATGCCGGCGACCGCTGTAGTCAGGATCCAGGCCAAATACGGATAACTGTCGACATTCATTAAAAGCAGCTGCGGTTCAAGCACGAACATATAAGGAATGATGAAGGCAGCGATGGCGAGTTTCGTTGAAATGACGCCCGTCTGCAGTGGCCGACCTCCTGATATCCCGGCAGCCGCAAATGCGGCCAGCGCGACCGGCGGCGTGATATCTGCGACAATGCCGAAGTAGAAAACAAACATGTGAGCCGGCAGGTCGCTGACGCCAAGCAGGATGATGGCCGGAGCGGCGATTGTCGATGTGATAATATAGTTTGCCGTTGTCGGGGAGCCCATGCCAAGGATGATCGACGCGATCATTGTAAAGAAAAGGGTCAGCAGCAGTTTTTCATCCGCAAGGTCGATCAGTCCGTTGGCGAGTTTCAGACCGAGGCCGGTTTTCGTGACCACCGCGACGATGATTCCCGCGGCAGCGGTTGCGGACACAACGCTGAGTGCGGTTCGTGCGCCGTCTGCGAGCGCTTCGAGCGTTTCCTTAAAATTATCGTCGAAAAAGTAGCTGGCGATGACCGTGACGAGGGCGGCGCAAATCAGCGCGGTTCCGATTGAAAAACGGCCCGAAACGCTGCTGTAGATCAGATAAAGGACGAAAACAAGACCGAAGATAACGGTATATAAGTGGCGATATCTTTCCTTTCTTAACAGGCCGACCAGAATACAGGTCAGAATGCCGTAGACGGCCGCGCGCATGATACTGAGCCCCGAACTTAAATAAAAGATCATGGCGACAATCGGGATGAGCAGGTACAGTTTGCTCAAGACGTCTTTTGCCCTGGGCAATTCTTCTCTGGTCAGTCCCCGTAAACCTGTTCTTTTCGCTTCAAAGTGTGTCATGATCCAGATCCCGAGAAAATAGAGCAGGGCGGGGATAAGAGCTGCTTTGGCGATGGTCCAGTAATCAATACCAATGAATTCAACCATCAGAAAAGCAGCGGCGCCCATGATCGGAGGCATCAGCTGGCCGCCGGTTGACGAAGCCGCTTCGACTGCACCGGAAAAGTTTCTGTTGTAGCCGAGCCGGTTCATCATCGGGATGGTGAAGGCGCCCGAAGTGACGACGTTGGCGACTGAGCTCCCGCTGACGGTCCCCTGAAGGGCACTGGAGAAAACGGCGACTTTGGCCGGTCCGCCGACCCTTTTTCCGGCTATCAGCAGCGCCAGATCGTTGAAATAGTTGCCGACGCCGGTTTTGATCAGGAACGAACCAAATAACAGGAAGAGAAAAATGAACGTCGAGGATACGGCAAGCGGTGTGCCGAGAATGCCCTCGGTCGTAAAAAACATGGATTGAACGAGACTGTCCAGGTTAACGCCGCGGTGAATGAAAAAGCCCGGCATAAACCGCCCATAATAGGCGTAGGCGAGAAAAGCAACGGCGATTAACGCAAGTGGCAGACCGACCGTCCTTCTTGTCGCTTCAAGAACGAGCAGAACGGCAGCGGCACCGACTATGAAGTCTGTTGAGGTGATCTGACCGGCCTGGCTGACAATTTGTGTGTACATCAACGGCCAGTAAGCTCCGACGGCAAATCCGGCAAGCGAAAAGAGATAATCATACCAGGCGATACGCCGGCTTTTTCGTTTTCGCTTCGATGCCGGGAAGAGTAAAAAAATCAGGCCGAGACCGAACCCAAGATGAATCGATCGATGAATCTGGGCCGGAAACTGGTGGACAGTGGCGGTAAACAGCTGGTAAAGGGAAAAAGCAAGAAGAATGAAGAAAAGAATGCCGGCCATCTTTCCGCCTGACGGCCTGAGGCGGGATTCTTTATCATATTTTTCCAGAAGTGCCTGCTGGTTTTCTGCTGAAGTGCGATTCTTTCGGTCGATTTTGTGGATCAAGTCAGCTTTCCTCCCCGCCATAAGCTCCAGTAACTGATTTTTTTATATGTGATCAGAATATTTTTTCCGGGCCCAAAATTATTTTTTAATGAATAGGTCTTTCCCTGATAGATCATCCGATGGTTGGCCACGATCGCGCCGATTGTCAGGTTCAGCCCGTGATAGGCCCCCTTCAGATTTTGTATCCTGTACTTTCCGTTTTTTACCGAAAAGGATTCCCCGTCGCCGGCATTTGCCGGCATGCCGACCGCGGTATCGGAATACGTGAGCTGAAAAGGATAAATTTTGCCTTCTTTCAGCACATATTCTTCACAGACATCGGATAAATGTACGGAATGGGTGAACACAATCTGAAAATGGTCCTTCTCGTCGACCGGAAGACTGGCGAGCAGCCGATGGGTTTCGGGATCTTCGAAAATGAGGGCGGGACGATTTGGGTAA
Organism: Sporolactobacillus sp. Y61; assembly: GCF_040529185.1. Classification (NCBI taxonomy): domain Bacteria; kingdom Bacillati; phylum Bacillota; class Bacilli; order Caryophanales; family Sporolactobacillaceae; genus Sporolactobacillus; species Sporolactobacillus sp. Y61. The sequence goes on from NZ_CP159510.1 coordinate 1,564,440, forward strand.
AACAAAAACATCAGTACAGACCCCGTCATAACGATGACAATGGATATATAGCTTATTCTGCGCGTCATTTCATCCCTCTGAAAAAAGGCCGGAAACCGAGCTCCCGACCTGAGTGTGTCATCTGAAAGTGACAGGCTGGCTGCCGTCAGCAAAGGGCGATGCGGTTAAACCGGGTTACTTCTTTATGCCCTTTTCATCAAAATATTTCTTTGCGCCCGGATGCAGCTCGATACCCACACCGTTCAAAGCCGTATCAGCCGAAATATCTTCTTTTTTCTGATGGCCGATAGCGTCGGTATGCTCAAAGATGGCTTTCGTGATGTTGTAGACGAGATCTTTATCCATTCCTTCCGTTGTCACAAGCATGGATTGAACGGCAACGGTCTTCACGTCTCCCTTGAGACCATACGTTCCCTTTGGAATTGTGAATTCAGAATAGTAGGGGAGTTCTTCCTTTAATTCGGCGATTTTGTTTTCATCCAGGCTGACGATAGAGATGTCCGTGCTTGCCGCCAGGCTTTCGACCGCTCCTGTCGGCGTTCCGGCCGTAATGATCGCTGCATCGATGGTGCCGTCCTGCATGCCTGAAGTCGATTCGCCGAAGTCGAGATTCTGCGCGTCGATATCATCCATGGACATGCCGTAAAGAGCCAGGATGTCCTCGGCACTCGCATAGGTTCCCGCTCCAGGGGCACCGACCGACACTTTTTTGCCTGCCAGATCTTCAACCGTCCGGATCCCGCTTTTGGCGGTGGCAACGATTTGAATTGTTTCCGGATAGAGGGCGCCGATCGCCCGAATGCTGTCAATCGGCTTTCCCTCAAACATCTGCTTTCCGTCCACTGCGTAGGAAGCGATGTCCGTCTGCGTGAAGGCAATCAGGTCGTCTTTGCCGTCTTTCAGCTTGTTCATATTTTCTACAGAAGCACCGGTAGACGTCGCTGTAGCCTCGACCTTGTCGACATGGGTGTTGATGATTTTCGCAAAACTTCCGCCCAGCGGATAGTAGGTGCCTTCTGTGCCGCCGGTCAGAACACTGATAAAGTCTGTATCGTTGTTATCCGAGCCTGAACCGGCTTCCTCGCCGCCGCAGGCACCGAGAACCAGGGCCAGTCCCAGAAAGAGTACGATAGGTAAAAACCGTCGCTTATGCTTCATGCAGATGAATCCCTCCAGCTGTTTTTTTGTGCGCGTATGCGATCAGATGCTGCCCGGTCATACCCACATTTGCACGCTTCCTAAAGAGGCGATCCGCAGGCATCCACATCCGGCAATCTCACTGTCCATGCATTGAAAGATTAAGGTTGCGGGAAAAAATCGTCCAGGAATCGCGCTGCCTGCGTGCCAAGGCTTTCGCTGCTTCCGGCAATCTTTCAACTCTTTTTCTGACAGGGATAAGGATCAATAGAATCCGATCACATCGCCGCCCGAAACCATTTACCCTGCTCTGATGCAAACACCATCAGAACACAATTATAATAATTCGCTATATTGTTATAATTAAGATTATAAACCGCTTACTTAAAAAATGGCAAGCGGGAAGACGCGGAAAGCATTCAGCCATAACCTGTTTCTAATCAAGGGGCGTGTAAAATGCGACCGGTACAGGTCACCCTGGAACAGGCGGTAAAGTGACGGGCCGGGAGATGGCCTCTTTTGGCGTGTACAGATTCTTCAGCAGGACGCGGCCGAAGACAGGTGCGATGATGGTCGCCCCGTCCGCGCCTGATCAGACGCACTAGAGAGTGATCTGCAGTCTTCAGCAGATTGTCAGGAATTCCCCCTTATTCTGTGACCGGTCATGGTATAATAACAACTGGACAGAAGCCGCCGGATCATGGCGGCAATCAACAGACGGAACTTAGTGGAAGAAGGCACTTCTATGGATAAGACACCTCTTTTTTTACAACCTGCCCTTCATGAAAAAATTTGGGGCGGAACAAAACTTCGCGATGTTTTTGGCTATGACATTCCGAGTGAGACGACGGGCGAGTGCTGGGGCATTTCTGCGCACCCGAACGGACCGGCCGTGATTAAAAACGGACCGCTCGCCGGCCGGACACTCGCTGAAGCGTGGAAGGATCACCGCGAACTTTTTGATCAGTATAAAGGTGACGCTTTCCCGCTCCTGACGAAGATTCTCGATGCCCGGACCGATCTGTCGGTTCAGGTGCATCCCGATGATGCTTATGCGCAGCAGCATGAGCATGTGCCGTTCGGTAAGACGGAATGCTGGTACGTTATCGACTGTGATGAAGGGTCAGAGATCGTCTATGGCCATACCGCACCGACGAAGGAGGCCTTTCGTCAGGCCGTGGAGGAGAAAAAATGGGACACGCTGCTCCGGCGCGTGAAGGTCAAGCCGGGCGACTTTTTCTATGTGCCGAGCGGAACGATTCACGCCATCTGCGGCGGCTGCCTGATCCTTGAGACGCAGCAGAGTTCGGACACGACTTACCGCGTTTATGATTATGATCGCCCGGGAAAGGACGGAAAGCCGCGTGAACTGCACATCAGGCAGTCCATTGACTGTGCGAACTGTCCCCATGTCGATCCGCAGCTGACCTATCATGTCCGTCAGAAAGCGCAGGCAAAATTTACCGAACTGCTCCGTGAAAAACTGTTTACGGTATCGCACTGGGACATTCGCGGTCAGTCCGGGCCGATTAAGAAAAACTGGCCATTCCTTCTGATCAGTGTGCTGGACGGAAACGGCGAACTCATCATTGATGAGACAAAATATACCTTGACAAAAGGCGATCATCTGGTGGTCCCATCAACCGTTGAAGCGATATCGTTTGCCGGCAAACTCGACCTGATCGTCTCCAATCCGGTTTGAGATGCGGCGCAGACGGTTCAGGCATGTGCCGACGATCACGCTTATCGGAAACCCGGCTGTGGAACGGGCAGGCTATCTTGAAGAGAGCGGAACGATGGTGGCACCCGTTTCAGATCCTGCGACGGGCAGAACGGGGTCCGTCTCTGTTCTGAGACGTCCTGCCTTCCGGCTGATCCTGGTTCGTGGCGGGGATCGCGGCGCAGATCAGGCGGATATACGTGCGGCTGAAAAAATAATCGCCAGAAGCAAACTGATTTTACTGATGCATGATGTGACTGTGGGTGCCGTGATGCGCATAGCAGATCTGGCAAAAAAAAATCAGATAAAGGTCGTCATTGATCCCGTTCCCTCCATGGCTCTCTCTGAAAAAATACGCAGAGCTATTCAGATGCTCCCGAAAGCGGGAAATTACAGAAAACGGTCCATCGGGAAAAAGTGGCGCAGAAGGAAACTGAAAACGGTAAAATGAAAGCGGACCCCGGAGAGGATCCGCTTTTACATATCATATGTTCGCGAAAAAAGCTGTGTTATTTTTTCAACAGCGAGTAAATCGCGGCGAAGTCGTACTCCCCTTTACCCTGCTGTTTAATCAACCCGTACAAAGCTTTCACAAAATTGGAGAGTGGCAGGGCAAAGTTGTGGGCGTAGGCTTCCTCAGAAGCCAGCTCCATATCTTTATAGATGCTGCTGACCTTGAAATCCGCCTGATCAAAATCTTCCTTGAGAAACTTCGGCTCTTTGAACTGAAGGACAGGGGCGCAGGTCGGACCGGCAAACAGCGACTCAATGAGGCCTTTTTTATCCAGCCCCAGACTTTCCCCGAAGGCAACAGCTTCCGAGAAGGCGGCGATGGCCTGCCCGAGCATCAGGTTATTGACCAGTTTCATTGCGGTTCCGCTTCCGCTTTTCCCTTTATACTGTACGGCTTTACCCATGATATCCAGGAGCGGGCGTACCTTTTCCAGCTCTTTTTCTTCACCGCCGACAAAGAAGACCAGTTCGCCCTTCTCAGCCGGTCCGGTCGAACCGGCAACCGGTGCATCAAGAAAATGAACGCCCTTTTCGGCAGCGGCCTGCGCAAGTTTTACCGAAGTCGCCGGGTTGATCGTACTGCTGTCGACCCAGATGCTGCCCGGCTTCAGTCCGTTCAGCAATCCGTCATTACCGAAGGCGACCGCCTCAACGGCCTGCGGATTGGCCAGCATCGAGAAGACGACATCCGCCTGAGCCCCGACTTCACGCGGAGTGTCCGCCCATTTTGCTCCGTGAGCAACCAGGGTGTCGGCTTTCGCCTTTGTCCGGTTGTACACAACGAGCGCTTTACCTGCATTCTGGAGACGGGCGGCCATCCGACTGCCCATGATACCGATTCCGATAAATCCTATCATTTATGCTCTCTCCTTTTCAAGAATCATCCATCCATCGATAGCATAGCACAGAGATTGGCAGCACTGAAAAGAAATGCCTTATAACCCTATAAACATCGAACGGGCGAGCATGTTATAATAATTTTTGTACTTGAATTGACATTATCGGAGGTTATCTTGTGATCAATCTGATTGCAACAGCGGAGTCAGTCGGTCAGGCGGAAGCGCTGCTTGATGCCGGTGTGGATACGCTCTATGTCGGCGGGCATCCGTTCGGTCTGCGGCTGCCCCGTCCGCTGGGCATCGAAGAAATTAAGGAGATCATTCATCTTGCCCACGGACGCGGGAAAAAAGTGACGGTGGCCTGCAATGCGCTGATGCATAACAAAGAGATCGAGCAGCTCGGCGCGTATCTGTCCAGGCTGGCCGAACTGCAGGCGGATGCTATAACCGTGGGCGATCCCGGCGCGATTCTGACGCTTGAGGAACTTAAACTGCCGCTGCCCTATATCTATGACGGAGAAACGCTGGTGACTTCGGCCGAACAGATTGCCTTCTGGCTGAAACACCATGCTGTCGGCGCGGTGGCCGCCCGTGAACTGACCCTTATCGAACTAAAAGAGATGCAGAGCAGGCTGGAGAAGCCGATCGAAGTTCTGGTCTATGGACCGACCTGCATCCATCAGTCCGGCCGCCCCCTGCTCTCCAATTACTATCGCTATGAAGGAATGAGCGAGCGGTCGGATAAAGACCGCGGCCTGTTCCTTCGTGATCCGAAAAATCCTGAAAGTCAGTATCCGATATTTGAAGACGAAGACGGAACGCATATTTTTTCAACGGAGGATTTGTCGCTTATGGCTCAGCTGCAGGATCTGAAAGAGAACCGGCTGATCTGGTGGAAGCTGGATGGCGTGCTGCTCCGCGGCGAGCCGTTTGTGCGGATCGCTGCTCTTTTTGCTGAGGCAAAGCAGGCCGTTGAATCGGGGACCTTTGAACCCGCCGGCTACTGCAACCGTCTTAAAGATCTGCAGCCGGCAAACCGGCCGCTCGGAACGGGTTTTTACTTGAAAGATCCGAAAGAGATTCACTGAGTTTAACAGTAAACTGATGAAACGAAGGGAAGACATGATGCGAACAAGGGTCAAAAAGCCGGAAGTACTGGCGCCGGCCGGCAATCTGGAAAAACTGAAAATGGCCATCCGATACGGTGCTGATGCCGTGTATATCGGCGGACAGGCTTACGGCCTGCGCTCCCGGGCGGGCAATTTTTCTTATGATGACATGAAGGAAGGCGTCGCATTCGCTCATCACCGCGCAGCGAAAGTCTATGTCGCTGCCAATATAGTGACGCATGAAGGGGATGCCGCGGGTGCGGATGATTTTTTTAAAACCCTTCAGGTCATCGGTGTGGACGCTGTGATTATTTCCGATCCGGCGATGATCATGATCTGTGCGGCGGCGGCTCCCGGTCTGCCGATCCACCTTTCGACTCAGGCCTCGGCGACGAACTATAAAGCGCTGGAATTCTGGAAAAAAATCGGCCTTGAGCGGGTGGTTCTTGCGCGGGAAGTCGGAATTGAGGAGATTCGCGAGATGCGCCGCCATACGGATATCGAGATCGAAGCTTTTATTCACGGAGCCATGTGTATCGCTTATTCCGGCCGGTGTACCCTGTCGAATCATATGGTGAACCGTGACGCCAACCGTGGCGGCTGTGCCCAGTCCTGCCGCTGGAAGTATGATCTGTTCGACATGGAGGGCGGCAAAGCGAAAAGTCTGATTCCTGAAGGCGGGGAGGCGTTCTCAATGAGTGCCGTTGACCTGTCGATGCTGCGGCATCTGCCTGACATGATTGACGCCGGGGTGAACAGCCTGAAGATTGAAGGACGGATGAAATCGATTCATTATGTCTCAACGGTCTCTAATGTTTACCGGAAAGCCGTTGACACGTACTGTGCGGATCCGGAACATTACACCTTTGATCCGGCCTGGGAAGATGAAATATGGAAAGTCGCTCAGCGCGATCTGTCGACCGGTTTTTACTACGGCGTACCGACAGAGAAGGAGCAGCTGTTCGGCAAACCACGTAAGATTCCGAAATACACCTTTGCCGCACAGGTGATGAGCTACGATCCGGAAACGAAGATGGCGACCCTGCAGCAGCGTAACAACTTTGGTACAGGTGAGGAAGTGGAGTTTTACGGACCTGGTTTTGTTCATTTCAAACAGACCGTTCACGATCTTTTTGATGAAAACGGCGAGCCTATTGACCGCGCACCGAATCCGATGATGACCTGCAGGATGACGGTGGATCAGCCGGTCGAACCGCATTTTCTGATGCGGAAGAAGTAAATACAGTCTGATTGAGGCCGTTCCCTGTTCAGGAGCGGCTTTTTTAACTTCAGGCCGTGGGTCACACATGGCCTGTTGCTTTGAACGCGTCACACCCTCAGGGTCATGAGGGGAAACGTACAGGCCCGAGGTCCCGTAAAAGTCCGACGGGTTCAACGGGGGATGCGGGCAGGCTGAAAACGAGGGCGTCTTATTGCAACATGTTTCCGGAGTTGTTCAAAAAAGCGGAGGGATCAGGCTGAAAACGCGTCCTGGCGCAGCGCCTGCACGGGCACGTCCGGTGCAGCCAAAACCCCCCACTGATTTTATGAGCCTGAGCGGAAGGTGCGGGACTCCCGCAGGCCAGAGGCCAGGTGAGACCCCAGGGGCGGGGAGATCGGGTGAGCCGGTCACGGATCACGCGAGTATCCGGTGCGAAAAAAATAAGGTGACCGGAATCCTGCCTGAAAACGGGCAAAACAGGGGGGCCTGTCTCCACAAATGGACAGGGGAGGCCTTGAATTTTCCGAAAAAATAAATTATTATGGTATTAGCAGCACCACTTTCTGAGTGCTAACGAAACCCTGAATAACCTTAATGCAAGTGTTTTGTTTAATTGAAAGGATGCGATTCATTATGAGTTATCAGGTTGCCTACATTAGTACTTATCTACCGCAAAAATGCGGCATTGCGACGTATACGTACCATCTCAGACAAAACGTCCAGAAGGCAAGACGCGACTCGCTGGATGATCCCGTCGTCGTGATAAAGGATAAACATATACACTATCCTGAAGATCACTTTTTTAATATAGCGATTAAAAGAGATTGCCGGGAGGATTACATCAAAGCGGCTGAAGCTTTGAATAAAAGTTCTGTATCAGTCGTCTCCCTGCAGCATGAATTTGGCATTTTCGGGGGAGAAGGCGGGAAATATATTCTCGAACTCGTTCGCAGACTGAAAAAGCCGCTCGTTACCACGTTCCATACCGTCTTCAGGACGCCGGTGCCTCCGTACACCCCCATCCAGCGCGAGATTGCGGACAGAAGTGACCGGATTATTGTGATGAACCACAAGGCCGTCGGTTATCTGACCCGTATGTTTCATCTGCCGGCTTCAAAGATTTCGTTTATTCCGCATGGCACACCGCAGCCTGATCTGAAGGGGCGGGAAGGCTTCCGGGAAGCGCTCGGCTGGACAAACCGCAAAGTCATCATGACCTTCGGCTTCATCAGCCGGAACAAGGGGATCGAAGCCGTGCTCCGTGCCCTGCCTGACGTCGTAAAGCGGGTTCCGGACGTCCTGTATGTCATCGCCGGACAGACCCACCCCAATGTCAAACGGCAGGAAGGGGAGTCCTACCGGAATTTTCTTAAAAAGATCATTCGCGAAAACAGGCTTGAAAAACATGTCCTGATGATCGACGAGTTTATGACGGAGCAGGACCTGGTTCACTATATTACGGCATGTGATCTGTATATTACCCCTTATCCGGGCATGGAGCAGATCACGAGCGGGACGCTGGCCTATGCGGTCGGACTCGGTCGGCCGGTACTGACAACGCCCTATCGTTATGCCCAGGATCTGCTGAAAGGAAATGAAGCCCTCTTCGTTCCATTCAACGATCAGGCAGGCTGGTCGGAAAAAATCAGTGTCCTGCTTTCAAAACCGGCACTTCTGAAAAAATACCAGAATAGCATCGCCCACATCGGTCAGATTATGAGCTGGCCTCAGGTGGGCAAAAGATACAGTCAGCTATTCGCCGAATCGGCATCCCGTGCACATGCAGAGTCTGTGATGACGGAGGCGGATAATCTTGCCGGAGAAACCAGCTGACTTCACTCATCTGGAAAACATGACGGACGACACAGGCCTTCTTGAGCACGCCATCGGCAGCCTCCCCCGCCGCGGCGAGGGGTACACAACAGATGACAATGCCCGCGCGCTTTGGGTCGCAGCCGGCTGGTATCACCAGCTGGCTCAGTCCGCTCATCCGGACAGAGCTCAGATGAAGCGCCTCCTGCGTCTGGCAGACACCTATCTCGCTTTTCTCGTCTGGGCGCAGGAGCCGGACGGCCATTTTTACAACAATTTTGCCTATGACCGGAGAAAGGAAGCGGAACAGCCGTCCGACGACTGTCTCGGACGGACGCTCTTTTCATGTGCCGAGGCCTGCCGCCTTCTCCCGGATAAAGACCGTCGCTATGTGCTCGCCGAACTGCTGCAGAATGGATTCTGTACTGCCGACCGTCTCGTGCATCTGCGCGGGATCGCCTATGCGCTGGCGGCGGCCTGCTCACTGATGAAGATGGCTGAAACCGTTCCGACTGAGCCAGGATTTGCGACGTTTATTTATAAAATGATGCCGGAGCTGATTGATCAGTTTGAATCGAAACTGAAGGCCCATTATCGGGATCATGCCGATCAGGACTGGCACTGGTTTGCCCCTTCAATCACCTACAGCAACGGCATTCTGCCCTGGGCTCTTCTGAAAGCCCGCCTGATTACCGGAAAAAGCGATACACTGCGTATCGCAGGCGAAGCACTGGACTTCTTGATTGAGAAGATGACCGCGCCGGAAGGCCATCTTCGTCCGGTCGGAAACAAAGGCTGGTGCACGCGGAAAAGCTGCGCCATGTGGGACCAGCAGCCGGTGGATATCATGGCGCTCGCTCTGGCGGCGGAAGAGGCGGCGGGTGCAGCCGCCCATCCCGCACGCTATCTGGATGTGATTGAAAAAGCTCATGCCTGGTTCCTCGGGAAAAATGACGGGCAGCGCCCCATGGCCAATCTGAAAACAGGTGCCGGCTATGACGGCCTGCTTCCGGACGGCGTCAACCGAAACCAGGGGGCAGAATCCACAATTGCTTTCCTGATCACGGAACTGGTTTATATAAGAAATCTGCCCGATGTAAAAGAAAATAAAGAGGTCGCCGGACAAACTGTCTGACCAGTTATAAAAAGCCGGGTGATCCGGCTTTTTCTGCGTACAGAGGAGCGGCCTTTATGATATGAGGAGGGGTTATGCATGGAATATGTGAAAGTGACAGAGGATCTTCGTTTTTCAAGGGTTATTGCAGGCACAATGCGGGCCAGTCGGGAAGGCCTGTCCGGGAAAAAGATGGCCGATTTTGTAGACCGCTGTCTGGACGCCGGAGTGACGACATTCGATCACGCCGATATTTACGGATATTATGAGAGCAGCCGTCTGTTCGGTGAAGCGGTACTTCAGGATCATCCGGCACTTCGAGACAAAATGCAGATTGTGACCAAGTTCAATATTATTTTGCCGCGTAAAGAAAATGGATACGCTCATTATTACGATTCATCAGTTAAGCACTTAAATGAGTCGCTGGATAAATCTCTTGAAGTCCTGCATACCGATTATGTCGATGTCTTGCTGATACATCGCCTTGATCCGCTGCTGAACCCGAAAGAACTGGCAGAGGGACTCAACAGGCTGATCAAACAGGGGAAAGTCAGACACATTGGCATCTCAAACGCCAGCTACACCTATTTTGAAATGGTCAATAAATATGTCAAAACGCCGCTCGTCACCAACCAGGTTGAAGTTAGTCCGCTCCATACGGATACCCTTTTCAATGGGGTCATGGACAGTGCTCTGATTCATGAGATCCCGGTCATGGCCTGGTCTCCGCTGGGGGGCGGACGCCTGTTCCACCCGAAAACCGGTCAGGAATTCCGTACCCGTGAAATTTTGCAGCAAATGGCTGAAAAATACGGAGTGGACTCGATCGACAAGATCGCCTATGCCTTCATCTATAAACTGCCGGCAACAGTCTGCCCGGTCGTCGGATCGACAAAGTTTGACCGCGTTCAGTCGGCGATCGATGCCCGGGGGATCGAACTGACGAACAAAGACTGGTTTAAAATACTCGAAGCCTCGCGGGGAAGGGAAGTCCTCTGATCGTCGAGAGAGGCTGCCTCTTTTTGAACCGGTCCATTGTGTCATAAAGCCGAATCACAAACAGGAAATCATCAGAAAAAAACCGGTGGCTGAAGCCCGATTACATGCCGGACGTCAACTACCGGGATACTCACTTTGGAGATCACGATCCGATTCAGGAAACATCGGATCGCTCTTTTTGTTTTTTGGATTACAGGTTTTTATCCATACGGAATGTCAGTTTTGACAGGGACATGGCGTCCATCGTCAGTTTCTGGAGCAGGGCGCGCGTCCGGTCTAGTGCCGTTTCCGCACAGAGGGCAGTCGCTTTGGTCAATAGCTCCGGCACATCTGTCCGTTCAGGCTCTGCCGCTTTCTGATCCGTTTTCTCAATCTGCCCGAGAAAGAAACTGTGCAGCTGATCCTTGTAATCCATCACTTCTTTATAGAAGGCCTGATAATGTGGTTCGACAATCACAGGAATCGTCTTATAGAGCCAGTAAGCCGAATCCAGTGACAGCTTCATCGGTGTCACGGCGTAGTTTTCCGGCACCGACGTGATATTCGTGTAGAAGGGCACATAAGGGGCAAACGTGCCGGCGAGCTGAATCCACTGGATACCGGCAAGGGCATCTGATCTCTTCGGGCGGATCTGCAGAATATGCGAATCCTGCGTCCGGTTCAGCGAAATCGCCCGGAACCGTGTCCGGTCCGCTTCACTCCCGCTGCCAAGCGGATCATACGGCGTCTCCTGATAATGCGAGCTGAGAATATAGCTGATATCCTCAACACCGATTCTCCGGCTCGCCTTGCGGATAAATGGCAGCTGGTCGGACATCGGATCCTGTTCCAATTCCGGATTCAGCACCTTCTGGCCATACCAGACGCGCGGTGTATTGTAGTGGCGGTCCTGAACCGTCCGTGTGCCGAAAATCTGTCTGAAATTAATCCCCTCAGGACCCGCGTTCAGATGATGCCTGTCAATGAAATCAATCAGATCCGGTGCAAGCATAAAGCGGTCCTTGTCGTCGGGGTCAATCTCCTGTATCGCCATCTGATTGGCAACAACAGCATACGAATCATCCGGAATGCGCTGGGCAGCCCAGAGGTGTCCGGTCGCAATCTCCATATACCAGACTTCATCTTTATCGGAGAACAGCACCCCGTTCGACTCAGCTGCGCCGTATTTTTCAACGATCTCACCCAGCCGGCGTACACCGTCCCGTGCTGAATCAATATACGGCAACACCACCGTCACCATGCAATCCTCGGCAATCCCGTTCTCAACAAGCGGATCATAGCCCAGCACGCGCGGGTTGGCATAGATACTCTCCGTCGCACTCATACCAACGTTCTTTTCATTAATCCCCGCATCCTCAAAAGTCAGGTATCGCTCTTCCCGGTCCGGAATCGCCGTGTAACGATACCGCTCCTTTGGCAGGCTGATCGTAAACCGGTTATTCGGCGAGACGCAGGTGTCTTCATGATCCAGAAGCTGATGTGGGTGGACGACCACCTTCTTCGGAACCAGAACATCGTAACTGTCCCCGTTCCGGGCGATCATCGTTGACCCGTCAAGTGTTGCGCCCTTGCCGACCAGAATCGTCGTACAGGCGCCGTGTTTTCTGTGAGGCATGATGTCATCCCTTTATCATTTGAATTAAAAATCTCCCTGTCTATTTTATAACATAAAACTAACGATTTCCTGAAGCACAGGAAACACATAGGATCTGGAGAAAAGGCGATGGTGGGAGGAAGCTGATTTTATGCCGGAAACGATGACTGATGCTGCTCCATCAGGGCGGTTTATTTTTTATCCTGTTTCTGCTGTGAATACAAGATAAAAAGCTACCTTTTCGCTAAAACATTTTCTTTTCCTCCTAATTCCGCCAATAAATTATTTACACAAGGAAAAATAGTCTAAAGAGATTAAGAAAAATGAACTATAATAGAGGATTTTTGTCGATTGATGTAGAAGTTATGGTTATGTGGAATTGTTACATATGTACATGTTTGGAGATGGGACGAATGAGTTTGATTTCAAGACAATTTACTGCTCATTATAGAAGGGATGACCATAAACCACAATCAGTGAAAGATCATCTGTTAAAGGTGCGACAACTTGCTGAGCATTATGCAAAAGCATTGAAAGTTAGCCATATAGCAGGATTGGCTGGTATGTTGCATGATGTGGGAAAGTACACTGATGCATTTCAAAATTATCTCTATATGGTCGTTTTTTATCCTGAAGAAGCTCCGAGACGTGGATCTGTTGATCACGCATCAGCAGGTGGAAAATTACTTTTTGAAATACTTCATAACGCGAATCATAAAGATGTTTACAGTATAATATTGGCCGAAATAGTTGGGAATGTCATTATTTCTCATCATTCATATCTTTATGATTTTCTGGACCCGGATCTGGGGTCTCCATATCTGAAACGAGTTACAAAAAAAGAAGAAGACCTTCCAGGTTACGCAAAAGCTGTTAAAATTTTTTACCGGGAAATAATGTCCTATGATGATCTACATAATTATATTCAAGCAGCTGTTCATGAATTAAAACTTTACATAAAAAATAACCCCGGGAACATTATGGAAAAACTGACTTTACTTATTCGCTTCATTTTTAGCTGCCTGATTGATGCAGATCGAACCAATACACGTGAGTTTGAAGAAAACAATCCAATCTCCTTACCTGTTGAACGAAAAATTCTTTTTCAACGCTACTATAGAAGTTTATTAAATTATCTTAATAAATTAAATGCGGACCAGACTTCATTTTCAACGATTAATGTGTTAAGAGAAAAAATGTCTTTACAATGTGATCAATTCGCTGAGAATGTTCCAGGAACCTATACGCTGTCGATTCCAACTGGTGGAGGGAAAACACTTGCAAGTTTGCGTTACGCCTTAAAGCATGCGCAAAAATATAATAAGAAGCAAATCATTTATGTTGTGCCTTATACAACAATTATTGAACAGAATGCTCAGGTTATCCGTCAAGTGTTGAAAGATGATGAGCATATTCTGGAACACCATTCTAATCTGGTGATCGAAGATGAACAGGATAGCGAAATGGATGAAGGGAAATTATCCGTTCGTGAAAAACTGGAGCTGGCCAAAGACAATTGGGACTGTCCGATAATTCTAACAACAATGGTCCAGTTTCTGGATACTTTTTATAAACGCAGCTCACGAGATATTCGTCGGTTGCATCACTTGACTCAGGCAGTCATAATTTTTGATGAAGTGCAAAAAGTTCCGATTCATTGTATCACACTTTTCAATCAGTCTCTGAACTTCCTGAAAACATTTGGACAATCAACAATCCTGCTCTGTACTGCAACACAACCGGCACTTGATTTTGTCAAACATCGCCTTGAAGTAAGCAGCGATGGAGAAATAGTCGGCAATTTAGGACATGTATCCGAAGCGTTCAGACGGGTTGAGATCATTGATAAATCTTATCATAAAACATTTAATAATGAACAGCTTGCAGATTTTATCAATCAATGTCTTCAAAAGATTAACAGTATGCTGGTCATACTCAACACGCGTACTGTTGTTCGCAACCTATACAGGATTTTAAAGGATCGCGTTCAGCCCATCAATCTTTTCCATCTGAGTACTTCAATGTGTGCAGCACACAGGGATAAGATTCTTTCGGAGATTAAAGAGTGCCTGAAGAACGGCGATAAGGTAATCTGCATAAGTACGCAGTTAATTGAAGCAGGCGTTGATGTCAGCTTTGAGTGTGTCATCCGTTCTCTTGCCGGACTCGATTCAATTGCTCAGGCAGCCGGCCGATGCAACCGAAATGGTGAATACGATGGTCTGCGTAAGGTTTATATCATTGATCATTCAGAAGAGAAACTGGCTTCGCCTGCTTTGAAAGCAATTCGTGAGGGAAAATCTGTCACTAAGAAATTACTGGCTGATTTGCATCGCGATCCATCAAAATATGAAGGTAACATTTTATCAAAATCAGCCATGGATTGGTACTTTAAAAATTATTTTTCGTTGATGCGTGACGAATTGGATTTTAACGTGAAACAACCGCAATCGACGATGGTTCATCTTCTGTATGACGATCAAAATACAGGTTATGCAAAAGCCTATAGTGAAAGCTATCATCATCGTCTTCCGCTGTGTCTTGTCAGCAGCCTGCGAACAGCCGCAGACAAATTCTATGTGATTAAAAATGCAACGACATCAGTTATTGTTCCATATGGTAAAGGAAAGGAGATCATTGCACAGCTGAGCAGTGAAAGGTCTATTGAGGACCTGGGCAACATACTAAAAAGAGCCCAACACTATTCGGTAAATATGTATGAACAGGAAAAGATACGTCTGAGCCAGGCCAAACAATTATCATTCTATCTGGAAGGACAAATTATTGTTTTAAACGAGGCGTCATACAGTGATGAATATGGGTTGGATGTTGAAGGGGAGAGCAAACATGATCCGTATGTATATTAAAAACCTATTAAAGGTTGTTAATAGGTTTTCAATAACAAACACATTATTATATTTTTCAATCCGCGCTTATCAAAGCGATGATCGTATTATAGCACACTTACTAAAATGAATAAAAAACAGTAAATTAATTTTCATATAATAATGAGGTTTATATTTATAAACCTCATTATATGTTATTGACATAATTAAAATATGGTATATAGTGGGAATAGGACAAGTTCATCAAAATATGAAGTTCAACAAATGAGTAGGAGGGGGCAACATGGATGGGAAAAAGTACCCTTAAATCATTCCATTGTGAAACCATCATTTTCAATGGAGGTGATAAAGATGAAGAATGCCTATGAATTTGTTGTCTACGGCCACTATGGATTATTCACTGATCCGCTGACAAAAATAGGGGGAGAGAAGAGCAGTTACCCGATTCCCCCATACCAGGCGTTGAAAGGAATTGCAGAATCCATATATTGGAAGCCGACGATCGTCCATTATATTGACGCTGTCCGAATTATGAATGTGATCCGAATGGAGTCCAAGGGCATACGTCCAATTGAGTATAGTGGGGGGAATACTCTGGCAAATTATACTTATTTGAAAGAACCCAGATATATCGTGAAGGGACACTTTGAGTTTAACATGAACCGTCCTGATCTGGAGCCAGACCGGAACGAAGGAAAGCACTTTAGCATTTTTCAACGAGCCTTGAAGGCAGGCGGACGTCGGGACATTTTCCTGGGGACCCGCGAATGCCAGGGATATGTCGAACCTTGCTCATTCGATGAAGGCACCGGTTATTATGATAATCAGCAGGAAGATGTGTATTTCGGTACCATGGTTCATGGCATTTCTTATCCCGATGAAACTGGAAGAAATGAACTTGAAGTTCGCCTCTGGCGGCCGGTTATGCATAAAGGCGTGATTCGATTTATCCGTCCGGAAGCGTGTACACTCGTAAAAAAAGTAAAAGACATGGTTCCAAAGAAGTTTCAATTGAATGACATTGAAACGGCGGAGACCCTGCTTGAAGATATGGAAAGGGGGGCCGGACATTGAGCTTCTTAATGAACCTGTATGAAACCTATGAAGCTAATAAGGACTTTATAGGAAAAGTTGAAAAAACTCACAGCGGAAAGTCGTTTATGCTGCTTCCCATTTCTCACACAACACAAACGGCTCATATTGAGGTCAGTGTGAATGAGGATGGTTCTTTTCACACAGCGTATGTTATTGAAGACAAGAATGACCGGGACACCGTCATTCCGTGCACCGAGGATTCCGCAAGCCGTGCAGGCGCAGCTAACGCCCCATATCCATTACACGATAAACTTAACTATGTAGCAGGAGACTATGCAACATATGGAGGAACATCTAAGAATAAGGAAGAGTATACAAAATACATTACAAACCTAAAAAAGTGGGCAGAGTCTGCTTATGCTTGTCCTCAGATAAAAAGTATTTATACCTATCTGAGTAAGCAATGCCTGATTAAGGATCTTGTTACTGAGAAAGTCCTTTGGCTGGATGAAAATGGTCACTTAATCAGAAAATGGAAAGAAAAATACAAGCCTCTCTGTGGTGGGGTGAAACCGGTTATTTTTTCGGCTGTTTCATCAGATCAGGGCAGTGCCTTTGTCCGGTTTACTGTTTACTCACAAAATAGAATCATGCCTGAAACCTGGAAAGATAAAAATGTCTATGATTCTTTCATTGATTTTTATAACAATCAACTGCATGACAAAAAGCTCTGCTATGTGACAGGAAAGCAATTACCGGCGACCGGGAAGCATGCAAACAAGATCAGAAATTCGGGAGACAAGGCTAAGCTAATCTCCTCAAATGATGACAGAGGTTTTACATTCAGAGGACGATTTGAAAACAGTGAAGAGGCAGCTACCATTAGCTATGAAGTCTCTCAAAAAGCACACAATGCATTGAAATGGCTGATCCGGCGTCAGGCAAGAATTGTTGATAACCGAGTTTTTCTGGTGTGGTCAATTGACAATCATACATTGCCTGATCCAAATGATGATATATATGATATTTCCAAATTAAGTTCTGCAGATGAGGCTATCGAACGTAGTGCTTATACAAATAAAGAATTTGCTGAGCAGTTCAGCAAAGCCATGGATGGTTTCCACAACAGTCTGGATCACAATGAGAAAGTAAATATTGTAATTCTTGATTCTGCGACAACTGGACGGTTAGCTGTTCTTTATTACCGAAATATGCAGCAGGACATTTATTTTCAGCGGCTGATCAACTGGCATTCGCAATGTGTCTGGTGTCACAATTACAGACGTGGAAAGGACAAACAGGCACAACCTTATTTTGGTGCTCCTGCGACAAAGGATATTGCTTTTGCAGCTTATGGACCAAATGCAAGTGACAAGATTATAAAGAACCTAATGGAAAGAATACTGCCAGTTATCGTTGATGAGCAAAGAATACCCACGGATATTGTTCGGTCGAGCTTTTTTCGATCAACCAGACCGGAAGCAATGGAAAGATGGGAATGGGAAAAGACTTTGAGTATCACCTGTGCTTTGATAAATCGGCAGGAATTTGAACAGAAAAAGAGGGGATACACTGTGGTATTGGACGAACAACAAACAGATCGAAATTACTTATTTGGACGACTGCTGGCTATCGCTGATGTACTGGAGCATCGTGCGTTGAAGTCGGAAGATTGGCGGCTCAGTAATGCAATGAGATATATGAACGAATTTTCAGAACATCCTGAACGGACATGGAAAACCATACAGGCAAGCCTTATTCCCTATCAGGCAAAACTTGGTCGGGGAGGATGGTACCTGACTCAGCTTATTGACGATGTATCTTCTAAATTCAGTTTTGACAAATTTAATAATGAACCTTTGAATGGTAAGTTTCTGCTCGGCTTTTACAGCCAGCGCTATCAGCTTTATCAAAAGAAGCCGAATGTAGCATCTGTTAACGAATAAAAAGACAAACTAATATTATGAAAATTTTAAATAATTGGGAGAGATTCATATGACAATTCTTGATCATAAAATTGATTTTGCCGTTCTACTAACTGTTACTAAGGCCAACCCAAATGGGGATCCGCTGAACGGAAATCGTCCAAGACAGAATTTTGAAGGATATGGAGAAATCTCCGATGTTGCAATCAAGCGCAAGATAAGAAATCGACTTCAGGACATGGGTGAAGCTATTTTCGTTCAGTCTAATGATCGGACAACAGATCAGTTCAGTAGTCTGCGAGAAAGGGCAGATGGAAATGAGAAATTAAAAGAAATTGCAAAAGACAAGAAAAAATCCAGCGATGATTATGCGGCTGCAGCATGCGAGACATGGATTGATGTTCGAAGCTTCGGTCAAGTGTTTGCCTTTAAAGCAAGCGGCGGGAAGGGAGTTTCTGTCGGCGTCCGTGGGCCCGTTACGGTGCAGACTGCGGTCAGCATTGCCCCAATTGATATTTCAAGCATGCAGATCACTAAGAGTGTGAATTCTGAGCCAGGTGAAGGTAGAGGATCGGATACAATGGGCATGAAGCATCGTGTTGACTTTGGACTCTACCGTTTTAATGGGAGCATTAATACACAGCTTGCAGAAAAAACAGGTTTTACAAATGAAGACGCGATTAAAATTAAAGAAGCGCTCCTATCCCTTTTCGAAAATGATGCATCATCTGCCCGCCCGGAAGGAAGCATGGAGGTTTACAAAGTATATTGGTGGGAACACAGAAATAAACTTGGCCAGTATTCTTCGGCTAAGGTTCACCATTCTCTTGAAGTAAAGCCTGCTGTTGAGTTGCCGAAAAAGCTGGAGGACTATGAAATTACGCTGGATAAGTTGGACGGACTGGAAGTCGAAGAGTTAAATGGCAGATAATGAGAATGATGACTATCTTATGCTATCCGGCATTCAGCATTTCCAGTTCTGCAGAAGACAATGGGCATTGATTCACATCGAACAACAATGGGATGAGAATGTACAGACCATCGAGGGTCAATTTCTCCATCGGAATGCTGATCAGCCGTTTATACGAGAAAAACGAGGCAATAAATTAGTTGTAAGAGCTATGCCTGTCAAATCACATAAATTGAAAATTAACGGTATTTGTGATGTTGTTGAATTTACTAAGGATGACAAGCAAGGTGTCACAATTAACGGTATGGATGGCAAGTATACACCTTACCCCATTGAATATAAGCATGGCAGGCCTAAAGTCGATGATGCCGATGTCCTGCAACTTGCAGCACAGGCGATGTGTCTCGAAGAAATGCTGCTCTGTGAGGTGCCAAAGGGATATATTTTTTACAATGAGATTAAACACAGAATTGAAGTGGCATTGAACGACTCTATTAAATCAAAAGTTACGTCAATGGTTTCTGAGATGCAGGAATATTATAAAAAACGCTATACGCCAAAGGTTCGAACAGGTTCATACTGCAGGAGTTGCTCACTTCAAAATATATGCTTACCTGAGTTGATAAAAAAACGCTCAGTTAAGAGCTATATTGAAGGGAAAATTAATGAATGAAAAAGCTCTTAAATACCCTGTATATTACTCAGCCGGACACTTATATATCTTTAGATGGTGACAACATCGTTTTATCCAGAGATAGAGAAAAGATTGGACGACTCCCGCTTCATAATCTAGAATCCGTTGTGGCTTTTGGCTATACAGGAGCCAGTCCCGCACTAATGGGCTATTGTGCCGAACACAATATTTCAATTTCTTTTCTGACTATAAATGGCCGGTTTTTGGCTCGTGTTATTGGTAAAAGCAGAGGCAACGTCGTCCTTAGAAAGAAACAGTACCGCGTTTCTGATAGTGAAGAGGGGTCGGCTGCAATTGCACGAAATTTTATCATTGGGAAAGTATACAACCATAAATGGATACTGGAGCGTGTAACTCGTGATTATCCTTTGCGGGTTAATGTTCCGGATTTTAAACGAGCTTCACACGGTCTGTCCCTGTTAATTAAAGATATACGTGAATGTGAGGATCTGGAACGTCTGAGAGGTTTGGAAGGACAGGCAGCAATCTGCTATTTCGAAAAGTTTGACAGCATGATTCTTCAGCAGAAAGAAGACTTTGTATTTAAAGGACGAACACGAAGACCACCAATGGATAATGTGAATGCGATGTTGTCATTTGCTTATACACTGCTGGCGAATGACATGACTTCGGCACTCGAAGGAGTGGGATTGGATGCGTATGTTGGATTTCTGCATCGCGATCGGCCTGGACGAGCTTCGCTTGCACTCGATCTAATGGAAGAACTTCGTGGAGTATATGCAGATCGCTTTGTACTATCTCAAATAAATAAGAAAGTAGTGCATGCAGATGATTTCTTAAAAAAGGAAAATGGTGCAGTCATCATGACTGAAGATGCACGAAAAAACTTTTTGAAGGCATGGCAGAACAGGAAGCAAGAGAAAATCATGCATCCGTTCTTAAAAGAAAAAATTACATGGGGGCTTGTACCTCATACACAGGCCTTACTATTAGCCCGTTTTTTGAGAAATGATCTTGATGAATATCCGCCATTTTTATGGAAGTAGGTGTTGCACGTTGATGGTTGTAGTTACTTATGATGTCAGTACGGTGACATCTGCCGGTCAAAAAAGGCTGAGAAAAGTGGCTAAAATATGCCAGAACTATGGGTTACGTGTTCAGAATTCAGTGTTTGAGTGCGTTATTGATGCCACTCAATTTGCAACATTAAAAATAAGACTCGCCAGTACTATAGACAAAAAATTGGATAGTCTCAGATTTTATCAACTTGGG
Organism: Sporolactobacillus sp. Y61; assembly: GCF_040529185.1. Taxonomy (NCBI): domain Bacteria; kingdom Bacillati; phylum Bacillota; class Bacilli; order Caryophanales; family Sporolactobacillaceae; genus Sporolactobacillus; species Sporolactobacillus sp. Y61. The sequence goes on from NZ_CP159510.1 coordinate 1,585,142, forward strand.
AATAACTACAAAAATAAAATTGAACATATTGGTAATAAGGAAACTATAGATGTTGAAGGCCCGTTGATGTTCTAGTGCGAATGTGAAGCACACAGAAATTCCAGGAATCATTCGCACCCATTTTTTTGGAATATATATTCAATATATGTAAAATTATGTTAATTTTATGTATGTTTTATGTCTTTTTAGCGCGATTTCATGAAATAGGGGATATCTTTTTAACTGAAATCATGATAAATCGCCGTCGCACCTTACATAGGTGCGTGGATTGAAATATTGTCGCGAATCAGGTCACCATTTCGACCGGGAGTCGCACCTTACATAGGTGCGTGGATTGAAATAGACAGGGATGCTGTTGGAAACCATTTACTCAGTGTCGCACCTTACATAGGTGCGTGGATTGAAATTGCGAACAAGTCCCCGTGCGGCAGAGTGAATTTTTGTCGCACCTTACATAGGTGCGTGGATTGAAATATCAAAAAGGCCTTCCAGCTTTTCTTCCGCCAGAGTCGCACCTTACATAGGTGCGTGGATTGAAATCCGATCGGATCACCATAACCAGACAGGCGTGCTTCGTCGCACCTTACATAGGTGCGTGGATTGAAATATGTGACTGCTATACGCTATTTCCAGTTTCGGAGTCGCACCTTACATAGGTGCGTGGATTGAAATACCTCGACCTTTCGAATGTCAAACCCCATGCCCTGCAGTCGCACCTTACATAGGTGCGTGGATTGAAATATAATCTGCCGCCTATTATTGTTTATCGCGATAGTCGCACCTTACATAGGTGCGTGGATTGAAATTTGGCACACTCCTCACACATCGGCACATCGCAAGTCGTCGCACCTTACATAGGTGCGTGGATTGAAATCTCACCTCCTTAGCTGTTTAAATAAATCTGTTTGGTCGCACCTTACATAGGTGCGTGGATTGAAATTCGAGCCGGTCAAGATGATGCTCAATAAGATCATCAGTCGCACCTTACATAGGTGCGTGGATTGAAATACATCGGACATCCCGAGTGCCTTATTGAGCGAACTGTCGCACCTTACATAGGTGCGTGGATTGAAATATATACGAAGTACTGGAAAAACGTGGGATACGCCCGTCGCACCTTACATAGGTGCGTGGATTGAAATCGACATACGGCGGGCCGTATGACAGCTATACGAGTCGCACCTTACATAGGTGCGTGGATTGAAATCCGAAAACGGATCTTGTTCGAGCGCATAAATAAACGTCGCACCTTACATAGGTGCGTGGATTGAAATCGGAATGGATGGATCGGCCGTTTTCGCCATGGTCGTCGCACCTTACATAGGTGCGTGGATTGAAATTAGTGATAGATTTACCGCTCCGGGCCATTTAACCGGTCGCACCTTACATAGGTGCGTGGATTGAAATTTGTCCTGACTGTCTTTGTCGAATAGCAACCACGGTCGCACCTTACATAGGTGCGTGGATTGAAATCCGTACACTCCGATAGACAGCATGCCACCAGACAGTCGCACCTTACATAGGTGCGTGGATTGAAATCCTCGCTACCTGATACCAAATAATTTATATTTTGTCGCACCTTACATAGGTGCGTGGATTGAAATATCTCGACAAAGACGATTCGGGCACCTGGAAAAGTCGCACCTTACATAGGTGCGTGGATTGAAATGAGTGTCCAAAAACGATGTCGTTAACCAGATCAACGTCGCACCTTACATAGGTGCGTGGATTGAAATTTTAGGCCTTGTTTTATATATTCGCAGCCCAGTCGCACCTTACATAGGTGCGTGGATTGAAATCATTTGACCGATGTTTCCGGCTGCCTGATCAGTCGTCGCACCTTACATAGGTGCGTGGATTGAAATATTATCACAGGTTACTTTGGATACCTTGCCACCAGTCGCACCTTACATAGGTGCGTGGATTGAAATCTTTGTATTAATTGGCTCTGGCGTATTCAGGCTGTGTCGCACCTTACATAGGTGCGTGGATTGAAATTTCCTTCGGGCTGAGTGGATTGACGATCTTCTTTCGTCGCACCTTACATAGGTGCGTGGATTGAAATTCTGATTGGGAGATTGCCTTATCCGCAGAACTCGTGTCGCACCTTACATAGGTGCGTGGATTGAAATCTATATCATCTAAGCTATCAATACCATATTACGTCGCACCTTACATAGGTGCGTGGATTGAAATGATAAAGTCTGGAAAGCAAGTGTAATCAATAGTAAGTCGCACCTTACATAGGTGCGTGGATTGAAATTTTGCAATGTTTGACAAGCGCATCGCGTGGGTTCGTCGCACCTTACATAGGTGCGTGGATTGAAATTTTTAATAAGAAACATCTCGGTAAGGTTGAAATCGTCGCACCTTACATAGGTGCGTGGATTGAAATCTTTGGGATTAAAGTAAGCCCGATACTGCACATGCCGTCGCACCTTACATAGGTGCGTGGATTGAAATAAAAAAAAGTGGAAAAAAATACTCGATCACTGGCGTCGCACCTTACATAGGTGCGTGGATTGAAATATTAAAAACGAAAGGGGTGACAATGTGCAAAGTAGTCGCACCTTACATAGGTGCGTGGATTGAAATAGAAATACCACTTGTTACTGCCCCAGTATCAATGTCGCACCTTACATAGGTGCGTGGATTGAAATTGATTCGTTATCAGCATTACTAATAAAATCTGTGGTCGCACCTTACATAGGTGCGTGGATTGAAATTGTCCTGACCAAATACAATGTAACCAGGACAAAGGTCGCACCTTACATAGGTGCGTGGATTGAAATGTTTCGTCGCAGCACTTATCAAGGCTGAAGGGAGAGAGTCGCACCTTACATAGGTGCGTGGATTGAAATAATTCCATCCGCCTTCGCATCTTTAATTTCTTGAGTCGCACCTTACATAGGTGCGTGGATTGAAATCTGTAAAGCCTTGATTATGTCTGAATCTGTGAAGTCGCACCTTACATAGGTGCGTGGATTGAAATTGAAAACTTAGATCTTTAATTATCTGACTATTCAGTCGCGCCTTACATAGGTGCGTGGATTGAAATCTCCGTGAAGGAGTGACAGGTGATGGCAGATGTACGTCGCACCTTACATAGGTGCGTGGATTGAAATATTTTACCATGGAAGAAATACGTGAAGCAATAAGTCGCACCTTACATAGGTGCGTGGATTGAAATCTTTTAATATTGACGGCTGACCATATGAATCACGTCGCACCTTACATAGGTGCGTGGATTGAAATCATATTCTATCGCTTACCTTGTAAGCGAAAGAAGTGTCGCACCTTACATAGGTGCGTGGATTGAAATTTTTCGTTGTCGTTTTGTAACGTGTACCGGCAGAGTCGCACCTTACATAGGTGCGTGGATTGAAATAATTCTAGCGTTGATCGGTTAATAACTTACAAAAAAGTCGCACCTTACATAGGTGCGTGGATTGAAATTCTTCTGACAAATTTTGCTGGCTCACTTGTCCGCGGTCGCACCTTACATAGGTGCGTGGATTGAAATACTGCAGTATATCGCCTATGGCATTGTTGCAAGCGGTCGCACCTTACATAGGTGCGTGGATTGAAATGGCATATACAGGCAAGTATATATCATAGTCTGTCGTCGCACCTTACATAGGTGCGTGGATTGAAATCTAGAAAACGTTGTCAGATACTATGACATGGACGTGTCGCACCTTACATAGGTGCGTGGATTGAAATTGTCACCCCCGTTGATGACGGTCTTTCGACCTAATGTCGCACCTTACATAGGTGCGTGGATTGAAATGATAACACCACGCTGAAGCGTATCCGTGGACAGCGGTCGCACCTTACATAGGTGCGTGGATTGAAATCACCATATTCCAGCGGGGAAATGTCCCCATAGTTGTCGCACCTTACATAGGTGCGTGGATTGAAATAATTCCCGTGAAAAGTGATTATAGTACCTTTCCGGTCGCACCTTACATAGGTGCGTGGATTGAAATAATTCCCGTGAAAAGTGATTATAGTACCTTTCCGGTCGCACCTTACATAGGTGCGTGGATTGAAATAATGATGATTGAGCATTCGCCGCCTGTAGATACGTCGCACCTTACATAGGTGCGTGGATTGAAATCAGATCCATGTAATAGACCTTCAGTCCTCTATCGTCGCACCTTACATAGGTGCGTGGATTGAAATTTGCACTTTAATCGCCCATTTCAATTCAGATATTGTCGCACCTTACATAGGTGCGTGGATTGAAATTTTTCGACAATGTCGGCGTCAAGTTTGGCTTGTGTCGCACCTTACATAGGTGCGTGGATTGAAATAAGTTTCTTCTTGCGCTCATCTTCCTCATTCGCAATGTCGCACCTTACATAGGTGCGTGGATTGAAATTGTATAAAAAAGGCGCCTTTAGCTTTACGTGATAAAAGTCGCACCTTACATAGGTGCGTGGATTGAAATAACTTACGTGAAACCCACGAGAAGCAAAATCTCAGTCGCACCTTACATAGGTGCGTGGATTGAAATTGGAATGACTATGTAGTTGCTGATGTGGCGCCTGTCGCACCTTACATAGGTGCGTGGATTGAAATTAGATAGATCTTGTCAGTCTGTGCCTGGTTAAGCCGTCGCACCTTACATAGGTGCGTGGATTGAAATTAGTTATCCGTCCGTCATGTTATCAGAACAATACCCGTCGCACCTTACATAGGTGCGTGGATTGAAATAATATTTAGAAGAGGAGGAGACCCCTAATTAACGGTCGCACCTTACATAGGTGCGTGGATTGAAATACAGTGTGCATCGTGTCCTATAATATGATACACTGGTCGCACCTTACATAGGTGCGTGGATTGAAATACCTGCTAATGGGGAAACGATTGAGGCTAACTAGTCGCACCTTACATAGGTGCGTGGATTGAAATACTCCCTTTATTTCGTTTTAGATGTCAACTTCGCAACGTCGCACCTTACATAGGTGCGTGGATTGAAATGTCAACGGCATCATGACCGACCGCCTGATTGGCCGTCGCACCTTACATAGGTGCGTGGATTGAAATATAGCGTCTCCTGGATTCCCAGTAAATCTTAGAACGGTCGCACCTTACATAGGTGCGTGGATTGAAATTCTCTTTGATCAATACCATAAGCAAAAGACAAAGTCGCACCTTACATAGGTGCGTGGATTGAAATAACATCGACTTTACCAGCGATAGTCCTTACTGGGTCGCACCTTACATAGGTGCGTGGATTGAAATTACAGTTGCGATTGCCGGAGTTGGTGGCTATGCGTGTCGCACCTTACATAGGTGCGTGGATTGAAATAATCTGCAACCGAGCCGGTATATTGAGCACGGAAAGTCGCACCTTACATAGGTGCGTGGATTGAAATCCGGGAACCTTGGAAATATGTACACCGAAGTGTATATAGTAATCTAAAAGTACCCCAGGATAGTCACTGAAAATTCCCCCACTCTATTATAATAAACCCACAGACTATAAATTCTTTTGTGGGGAGAATGGGAAGATGATTGCTTTGATGCAGAAACAAGACATTTTACTTATGTATTTGAGGGAGGGGCGATCCCAAAGAGAGATTGCGAGAGAAACGGGGGTTGATCGAAAAACCATTCGGAAGTATATCCATGACTACGAGGAGAAATTGAAACAGCTTCAAAAGGTTGATCATGAGGTCGATCGAGGTGAATTAATCCAGGAGTTAGTTGAGAAGCCAAGGTATCACGTGAACAATCGAAAAAAGCGCGTTGTAACGGATGAGATTGAACAAATGATTCGGGGTCATCTTAAGGAAAATGAGAACAAACGGAAACAGGGGCTCCATAAGCAACAAAAGAAACCGATGGATATTTTCGAATCGCTGCAGGCAGGAGGTGTTCCTATCAGTTACAGTACGGTTCTTCGAACCGTTCGATCCATCGAGAAAAAAGTGAAGGATGCTTATATTAAAGGGTCTTATACTCCAGGGGACATTTGTGAATTTGATTGGGGTGAAGTCAAAATAAAGATTGGAGGAAAGCTGAGAACGTTTCAGATGGCCGTGTTTACGTCTGCTTATGGCAATTTTCGCATGGCGTACTTGTTTTCAAAACAAAAAACGGAGTGTTTTCAAGAAGCACACGCGATGTTCTTCAAAGAGGTGGGTGGTGTCTATCATACCATGGTTTACGACAATATGCGTGTGGCGGTGAAACGTTTTGTCGGGCCGAATGAAAAAGAGCCGACCGAGGGTCTGCTTAAACTGTCGATCTATTATGGATTCACTTTTCGTTTCTGTAATACAAGACGCGGAAATGAGAAGGGGCATGTTGAGCGGAGCGTGGAAGTTATTCGTAGGAAAGCGTTTGCCTTTCAAGATTCCTTTGAAAGCATCGAGGAAGCCAATAGCTATTTGTATCAAGTCTGCATGCGATTAAATCAAAAGGAGCGATCATATAACGATCAGACACCTGTAGTGGCTCTGGAGGCTGAACGTCCCTTTTTCCTTCGTCTGCCTGAGCCCTTTGACGCCGCTCGATACGCGACATTGCGGGTAGACAAATATGCCACGGTTGTGGTTGATCAAAATCACTATTCGGTTCCAGATCATTTAGTGGGTGAACAGGTTCAGGTTAAAATTTATACGAATCGGATTCACTGTTTCTATAACGAACAAAAAGTCGCTGAGCACAAACTACTGACCGGTTGTCATGAATGGGGTCTTCAGATTGAGCACTACCTTGAGACCCTAAGGAAAAAGCCCGGTGCATTAGCTGGTAGCGCAGCACTGCAACAGGCAGATCCCAAAATCAGAAATATCTACACTACCCATTATATCAACCGTGAGCGTGATTTTATAGAACTGATTCATTATTTAAAAGAAAAAGCTACACTGCCGGAGATTGAACAGAGCATTCAGGAGCTCAGACAAATGGGACCGAATCATGTAACGACCGATAAGATTAAAGCCGTCTGTGCAAAAAATCGAATACCCAAGGATGTTCCCCCGCTCACATCAGAGGAAACGCAATCCATTGCAAGTCAGGCAGAACGGCATCTCAGACTTTATGACGAATTATTCAACACGACAAAGGTTGGACAGCATGAGGAGGTATGCGTATGAACAAGTCAAACAACGTGAACGATAGAATTTACCAGTATTGCAAGGATATTAAATTACCGACGATTCGTGAATGCTTTAAGGAACAGATTAATGATGCGGTGATCCGTGACATCAATTATGAAGCCTTTTTAGCAGAACTCCTGCAAAAGGAATGGGATGCCCGAAGGCAGACTGCACAGGCTAATCGCATTCGACGCGCTAAATTTCCATACAAAAAATATCTGGAAGATCTGTCCGTTCAGGACTTGCCGGAGGATGCCCAAAAGAAATACAAACAACTGAGAACCCTTCAATTCATCCAGGAAGGAAGAAATCTTATTTTAGCCGGCAATCCCGGAACCGGGAAAACCCATACAGCTATTGGACTTGGCATCAAAGCCTGTGAGGAAGGGTATAGCGTTTGGTTTACGACGGTTCCCCTGCTCATTAATTATATGAAAGAGTGTCGATCAGAACGGACGCTTCGCGCCTTTCAAACCCGCTTTAAAAAATATGATTTGGTCATTTTGGATGAGATGGGCTATATCTCTTTTGACAAGGAAGGGGCAGAACTCTTATTTACTCATCTTTCACTACGGGCAGGACAAAAGTCTACCCTCATCACAACAAATTTATCCTTTGAACGATGGGGCGAAATCTTTCAGGATCCCGTCATGACTGCAGCGATGATTGATCGACTCACGCATCAGGCGTATTTAGTCAATATGAATGGCAATTCCTATCGAATGAAAGAAACAAAAGCTTGGATGGAGCAGCAACAAATCGGTTGAACTCTATCCCATTCCCCCATGAGCTTAATAAGTTGGGTGGGGGAATTTTAAATGACTATATGGGGGATTTTTCAGTTGACAAATACACCGAAGAAGGTCGCACCTTACATAGGTGCGTGGATTGAAATTTAGTACATTCTTTATCATTCTTGTTTATGGGTACGTCGCACCTTACATAGGTGCGTGGATTGAAATTCATCGATGAACGTCTCCATTGCCCACATGACAAGTCGCACCTTACATAGGTGCGTGGATTGAAATGCTTCAATTTGCTTCTTGCCGATGTTTAAAGTTGTCGCACCTTACATAGGTGCGTGGATTGAAATTTTAACAATGCCGACAATGTATGAGCTGGAGAACATGTCGCACCTTACATAGGTGCGTGGATTGAAATTATAAAAGATATTGTCGTAGAGGTGGTAAACCACGTCGCACCTTACATAGGTGCGTGGATTGAAATGGATAAGTACCGACATCAGCGATACAACAGGCGGTCGCACCTTACATAGGTGCGTGGATTGAAATGACACGATGACATACTTATCCAGTCTGGATATACCCGTCGCACCTTACATAGGTGCGTGGATTGAAATCAGCGTAAAAAAGAAGGGCACGAAGCCCAGCCGTACCGTCGCACCTTACATAGGTGCGTGGATTGAAATGTTAGGGCCGCCGTCTATCCGCCGGAATACCGATCCGTCGCACCTTACATAGGTGCGTGGATTGAAATAAATAACATCTGTGACAGGTCTTTTTTTGTGAACTCGTCGCACCTTACATAGGTGCGTGGATTGAAATACTCGCTCGTTGCCGTCTGTATCAACGTATGCCAGTCGCACCTTACATAGGTGCGTGGATTGAAATTTTTGAGATTTCTTTTCGGTATGTTCCAGATAACGGTCGCACCTTACATAGGTGCGTGGATTGAAATAAAAAAGAGATTTACATGTATGTCTGGAACGAGAAAACGTCGCACCTTACATAGGTGCGTGGATTGAAATTCTGTATCTTGTTTCAACGGCTCCGCCTCCCATGTTGTCGCACCTTACATAGGTGCGTGGATTGAAATACGTAGGGGCGTGGGGTGCATGGAATGACACCAGGTCGCACCTTACATAGGTGCGTGGATTGAAATTGAACGCACAGGATCGACTGTATCGGCTTAAAAAGTCGCACCTTACATAGGTGCGTGGATTGAAATACGCTTTTTTTGTCTATCCACGAATCAGATGTGTCGTCGCACCTTACATAGGTGCGTGGATTGAAATATTAGTTTCAAGGTCTATATCATAATATCTAACGTCGCACCTTACATAGGTGCGTGGATTGAAATAACTCCTTTCAACTTTGCGTATCGTGATTACAAAGTCGCACCTTACATAGGTGCGTGGATTGAAATAAGAAAGCAGTTAAACTTGCAAAGACGTTCACCGGTCGCACCTTACATAGGTGCGTGGATTGAAATTGCTCTGCTGGAAATGCCACGGGAACGTGCAGACAGTCGCACCTTACATAGGTGCGTGGATTGAAATATGCCATGCAATCGTTTTTGTCGCTTTATCAACTGTCGCACCTTACATAGGTGCGTGGATTGAAATCTTTGCCCAGAAAGATGCTCTTGATCTGCGAGACGTCGCACCTTACATAGGTGCGTGGATTGAAATAGTTACCGGTGCATCCTGTTTGACTTTGTATTGGCCGTCGCACCTTACATAGGTGCGTGGATTGAAATCATGTATTCTATCTCATGCACGACCGCCCAGTAAAGTCGCACCTTACATAGGTGCGTGGATTGAAATATTCCGCGGATCAGGAGGTTAAACAGCAGAAAGGGGTCGCACCTTACATAGGTGCGTGGATTGAAATATTTTCCCATGCGATAACTGTCCGCTTGGTAACGTCGCACCTTACATAGGTGCGTGGATTGAAATCAATCGCGGCTATTAAAAGATATACCGGCCTCGTCGTCGCACCTTACATAGGTGCGTGGATTGAAATATAATCTGATCCGGTGTTTTACCAGCTGTATGAAAGTCGCACCTTACATAGGTGCGTGGATTGAAATAGAACATAGTATGTTAGTATAGAAATATGGAAGGTGTCGCACCTTACATAGGTGCGTGGATTGAAATTCCGTCAGCGATTCTGATTTTTTCGATCCTTATCGTCGCACCTTACATAGGTGCGTGGATTGAAATGAAAACTCCGCCTTATAAAGGTCATTACGCGCATCGTCGCACCTTACATAGGTGCGTGGATTGAAATCCGATACGTCAACGTCATGTGTAACTCATTTCCCGGTCGCACCTTACATAGGTGCGTGGATTGAAATGGTTATTGTGCGAGATTTAATCGTTTAGACGACGCGTCGCACCTTACATAGGTTCGTGGATTGAAATCCCTAGAGGCAATGGATACTTTTAGGTATAAAACCGTCGCACCTTACATAGGTGCGTGGATTGAAATAGTTCCCTTGAAAAGTGGTTGTAATATTTTTCAGCGTCGCACCTTACATAGGTGCGTGGATTGAAATAGGTCGGGATTTAACCGGTCAGCGTTTTGGACGAGTCGCACCTTACATAGGTGCGTGGATTGAAATCGGACGTGGCGGCTGGTACATGTCCCAGCGTGACAGTCGCACCTTACATAGGTGCGTGGATTGAAATTCCTCTCTGGTTAATTTTGATGTCCATCAGCTGTTGTCGCACCTTACATAGGTGCGTGGATTGAAATTGTAAATAGCGTCGTAATCGGCATCTTATGCTCGCGTCGCACCTTACATAGGTGCGTGGATTGAAATCCAAGTATTGTAAAAATACGTCTACTTCCATCTGTGTCGCACCTTACATAGGTGCGTGGATTGAAATATCGGTCCCATCCCGAACCAACCGTGCCGCGTTACGTCGCACCTTACATAGGTGCGTGGATTGAAATGGATTGGGACATGTTGAGTAGATCTGATAAGCGGCGTCGCACCTTACATAGGTGCGTGGATTGAAATAAAGCAAACTGTTAGTAGATGGGAGCTTGGGCAAAGTCGCACCTTACATAGGTGCGTGGATTGAAATATTAAACAGAGTTGCCCTCAGATATTGATTAAAGTCGCACCTTACATAGGTGCGTGGATTGAAATTCAAAAACATCTCTTCCAAGTGTTGTATCAGGGATGCTAGTCGCACCTTACATAGGTGCGTGGATTGAAATCATTTTCCCGAGACGCTTGTCTGTGTCCCTTTTAGTCGCACCTTACATAGGTGCGTGGATTGAAATTCACCAAAGGCTTTATGTACAGCGGTGCGGATCCGGGTCGCACCTTACATAGGTGCGTGGATTGAAATGCGATAAACAAAGTCGTTAATCAGAATGCCGTAGGCGTCGCACCTTACATAGGTGCGTGGATTGAAATAGCTATGCACATCTTTTAAAACCACAAGCCAGCAACGTCGCACCTTACATAGGTGCGTGGATTGAAATGACCAAAAGCGCGGGCAATTGGTAAGCTGATCGGAGTCGCACCTTACATAGGTGCGTGGATTGAAATCAGGACTTCCAGGTGCTCGTGACTATGGCGTGGACAGTCGCACCTTACATAGGTGCGTGGATTGAAATTCACTGGATCAGGCCTATGTCATCGAAACGAACGGTCGCACCTTACATAGGTGCGTGGATTGAAATCTCTGCTCCATTTAATATGAGATAGCAGGCAAACGTCGCACCTTACATAGGTGCGTGGATTGAAATTTTATCGGAAAGGATATTACAGCAGAGAAATTAAGGTCGCACCTTACATAGGTGCGTGGATTGAAATACCACCAAACTTGCTAAAGAAGTCATTATCTTCAGTCGCACCTTACATAGGTGCGTGGATTGAAATAATACAATGATTGATGATCGTCCGGTGGGCAGTCGTCGCACCTTACATAGGTGCGTGGATTGAAATAAATATCTATCCAGCCACTCAGCACGTTTCTTTGTGTCGCACCTTACATAGGTGCGTGGATTGAAATCAGACGATCTCAAGTATTGATTAATTGTTTCCCGGTCGCACCTTACATAGGTGCGTGGATTGAAATAATGGCTGTGATCGTACGTCCATAAAAAACTTGGAGTCGCACCTTACATAGGTGCGTGGATTGAAATTAAACAGATTGATCTAGCCTCAGAAAAATCCAAGTCGCACCTTACATAGGTGCGTGGATTGAAATTTGTCTGACGTGACGTGGATCCGAAACGCTGTACGTCGCACCTTACATAGGTGCGTGGATTGAAATAACGAGGACCACTTAAACAATATCGAAAGAGGTGATGTTAGGATAGTCTTACGGACACATTTTAGTTAAACTAAGAATTAACGAAAGGGTGTGTCCCGTATGGACAGCGGAAAGACGACCAAAAAATTCAATAAAGAATTTCGGCAGATGATTGTGGAGCTCTACCAGGCAGGCACTCCGGTCAAAGATCTCAGCAGCGAATATGGCGTATCGGAAACGACGATTTATAAATGGATTAAGAAACTGAATCCCATTCCTTTAGAAGATGGGAAATCCTTCACTCCTGAGGATTACCTGAAGCTTCAGAAAGAGATACGACGCATTCAGGAGGAAAATGAAATATTAAAAAAAGCTATGGCCATATTCGCAAAAAAGTAACTTCAGCTGAGATGTGTGTTTTGATTGATCGCCTGCAACAAAAACATCCTATAAAAACGGTATGCCAAGTGCTGGACATGCCGCGAAGTACTTATTATCAGGCTAAAAGTGCCTGTGAGTCCAGCCTGGCCCGTGAGAATCGAGAGTTGATGCAGCGCATTCAGGCCCTTTATACAGAAAGTAAACGAATATACGGAGCTCCCAAGATTCAGAAACGGCTTGAGAAAAGAAGGCTTCAGGGTCAGCCTCAAACGCGTGCAGCGGTTGATGAGACGAGCCAATCTGCGTTCCATCATTGTGAAAAAGTATCGTCCGCAATCGAACCAGGGACCAGTTGAGAACAGAAAAAATGTACTGGCTCAAGATTTTACAGCCACAAAAATCAACCAAAAATGGGTGGCTGATATCACTTATATTCACACAATCAAAGAGGGCTGGTGCTACCTGGCCTCAGTCATGGACTTGTGTACACGAAAAATTGTCGGTTATTCTTTTTCACGGAGCATGACCACGGAGCTCGCCCTGCGGGCTTTAGATAACTCTTGTGTCAATCAAAATCCTGAACCTGGTCTGATCCTGCATACGGATCTTGGCTCCCAGTATACAAGTCATGAATTTGAGAAAGCGAATCAAGAGAAACAAATCGTCCATTCCTTCAGTAAAAAAGGCTGCCCGTACGATAACGCTTGCATTGAATCTTTTCATGCGACCTTGAAGAAAGAGGAAATTCATCAGACGACCTATAAAGATTTCGATGAAGCAAGACGTGCTCTCTTTCAATACATTGAAGGCTGGTACAACAGGGCTAGAATACATAGCTCTCTCGATTATCTGACGCCTCAGGAAGCAGAAGACAAGTTTTTGAAGACGGCCTGATCAACATGCCGCACGAGCACCGCTTGACATGGAGAGGCGAGCGATGTAGGCTATCTCGCCAGGCGAAAGAGATTTACCCTTTCGCTCTACGCCAAAAAACATCGCCCGTAGAGGCTCCATGTCAAGCGATCAAGCTCAAAATGATGCAACAAGCTCTCAATCTAAACTTTTTTGTGTCCAATATATTGACTTACATCCAAGGGATGTCGCACCTTACATAGGTGCGTGGATTGAAATAGTTTGCTGAAGCAAGTCTGATACAAACTGCCCGTGTCGCACCTTACATAGGTGCGTGGATTGAAATTGTTTATTTCACATGTGCATGATAAAATATCATTGTCGCACCTTACATAGGTGTGTGGATTGAAATTCCACGGATAAAACAACAGCTTTGATGCGTGAACGTCGCACCTTACATAGGTGCGTGGATTGAATGGATGAAATTGGCGATCAGGAGACAGATACATAATAATAATATTCCACTTCGTTCAGATTACAGAAGTCCCAACGCTCAAAAGTATTATTACAACGCATCCCGATTAAACTTTGCAGTAAATCTTCAATCATGTTTTATATATCTTTGAAATACAATCACATTTCTATTCCGATAGTAATATCGATTGGAAATGCCTGACTTCGTCGTAAATTTTGTTATTGGCACACGGTTTCCCTGCTTATTAATGATTGTCGATATGACAAAACCATTAATCCTCCACAATCTCCAGCTCTTCCTCAACGTCAATGGCACCTTTGACAGACTGGGCAATAGTGCAGTTGGGATAGACGTGTGTGAACAGGCGTTGGATCAGCTTTTCATCAAGCCCATGACCTTTAAGTGTCATATGAATGGTGATCTGTGTAAACCGACGGGGTTTTTCGTCCGCCCGTTTGTGTGTGGTGTCAACTCTCAGCTCATCATAGCTGATGCCACGGTTGGCCAGAATTTTTTTGAAGACAAGTCCGCTGCAGCCAGCGACGGATGTAACCAGCAAGTCGCCCGGGGTGAAATCACCTTCCGTATTGATCTTCAGATTTCCATGTGAACTATTAAAAGTCAGACCTTTCGAGTCAGAGACAAGTGTCATAATAAAGGTTCCTCCTATTAACTTCCTATTATAAAGCATCTCCGGTTAGGTGAGAATGAAAAAGAATTGTACGGGTGTCATACCTGCTGAATGGTGATCAGCTGGAACATACACGACCTGTTGATTCACATCAGCATTATTATGACGATCGTCAGTCGCGCTTCCCTTTTTACTGATCATGTTTCCGGAAGGTAATCTGATCAGTACACCAATTAGACCATCCGTTATTCGGCAGGCTCGATAATGGTCACCATGTTTTAATTCATGCATCGATGGACAACAGTCTAGCAATCAGTCCCTGACTGAAACAAATGTATAATCCTTCTGCAGAAGGCTATGCTGTTTGTCACATGATCCCTGTTTTGCTTATAATACAGGGGAAAGTTTTTACAACAAAGGAATGATGGCTTCCATGAAAAAATGGGAGAAGCGCTTACGGATGTCTCGCCTGTTTTTGAATATATATCGCAGCAACCGCAGGCAGGAGTCGGTTGTTCATGCTCTGCAGGAGACCTGCCGCAATTGCAGAATTCTCTGGGCGGACTGGCATAACAGAAATTGAAGCGTTTGATGATGCGGACATCTGAAACACCGCCGGGTTCGATCAGGAAACGGATCCGGCGGTGTTTTTTTTATGAGAATCAACTTTTGCGGAAAAAGGTTCAGAAAAACGAAACCTCTGATGTCTGTCGCCGGCGATGTCGGTCGACCCTTTTTTTCATTAAATTTTATAAATATGATATAAATACTGTGAATTGGATTGACGGCTGGAAAAGTGCGGCTTATCATAAAATTAATAACAATGAAGAATACATAGAAAATTTGAAGCTGAGGGGGAAGAAAAATGGCAGACGATAACAGTCAGGGATTTCTGACACGCTGCGTGCATGTGGGAAACGGAATTGATAAAGAGACGGGGGCGATCCGGCGTCCGATTACGATGGCAAACAGTTACAGACTGCCGGATGATGCCTCAACGATCAACTGGAGTGATCCGAATAATCTGATATATACACGGACGACATCGGCGAATCAAATTTATCTGCAGGAGCGTCTGGCTTCGATCGAAGGCGGGGAAGATTGCGTCGTCCTGGCCAGCGGTGTAGCGGCACTGGCCGGTGTGTTCTTCACTTTTCTTGATAAAAACTCGCATGTCATCTGCACAGATGTTTCCTATATTGCTGTATACCGGCTTTTAAATGAATATTACCCGGATAAGTATGGGGTGGAGGTGTCGCTTGTCGATACGTCCGATCTGGATCAGATCCGTGCTGCGGTCCGGCCAAATACGAAACTGATCCATCTGGAGACCCCGGGCAATCCGACGACGCGGATCAGTGACATTGCAGCGATTGCGAAAATCGCGAAAAAAGCGGGTGCCCTTCTTTCCGTGGACAGTACGTTTGCTTCGCCGTATCTGCAGCATCCGCTTGATCTGGGTGCTGATCTGGTCATTCACAGTCTGACGAAATACATTAACGGGCACGGTGACGCGATGGGCGGTGCCGTGATCGGGCGGAAAGAACTGATCGACCAGATTAAGGCCCAGGCAATGGTCAATCTCGGTGGGGCGATCAGCCCGTTCAACGCCTGGCTGATTATGCGTGGTGTGGTCACGCTTCCGCTTCGGATGAAGCAGCACAGTGAGACGGCGCAGAAGGTGGCTGAATTTCTCGAATCGTATCCGGCGGTGACTTTTGTCCGTTATCCCGGGTTGAAGAGCCATCCGCAGCATGAACTGGCGAAGCGGCAGATGAGCCTGTACTCCGGTATGATGTCGTTTGGACTAGATGCAGATGTTGAGACCAATAATAAATTTGTCAATTCACTGAAACTGATCATTTCTGCCGTGTCACTCGGTCATGATGAGAGCCTGATTGTTTACATCGGACCGGATGATGAACGGAAAGACTATTACCCTGAGATTTTCAGAGAACATGGATTTCTCAGATTCAGTGTCGGCCTGGAAAATGCAGAGGATCTGATCGCCGACCTGAAACAGGCATTTAAACAGGCCGGATTGTGATACGACGCCCTGAGGAGGCTGGCCGATGGCGGAGAAAATAGCCGGAAAAAGTCTGGCGCAGTGGCTGAGGGAACTCCCGGATCTTCAGCCCGTAATAGATAAAAAGGAGATCTTATGGCTCAATCCGCGGTATGGCGGAACCGGAAAAGGTGTTGTGACGGCGTCCGATGTAACGGAAGCGGAAGCACGGCTGCGCCGGTTCGCGCCGTATCTGAAAACCGTTTTTCCGGAGACGCGGGCCGCGCACGGACTGATTGAATCGCCCTTTTACCCTGTGCCGAAGATGCGAGACTGGCTGGAGGCGTCATCAGGTATCCGGATACCCGGGCGCCTGATGATGAAGGCGGACAGTGAACTGCCGGTGTCGGGATCGATCAAGGCGCGTGGCGGGATTTATGAAGTCTTAAAGACGGCTGAACAGCTGGCGGTCCGTGCCGGTCTTTTGTCCGAAACAGATGATTATGCGAAACTGGCACATCCGGATTTCCGCCGCTTTTTTTCGAAATACGCGCTTGCTGTCGGCTCAACAGGCAATCTGGGCCTCAGCATCGGTATCGTCGGGTCAAAGCTCGGATTTCGGACCACGGTCCATATGTCACATGACGCCCGGCAGTGGAAGAAGGATCTGCTGCGGGAGAAGGGCGCGATGGTCAGGGAATATCCGGACGATTACAGTGTTGCAATCCGCGAAGGCAGGAAAAAGGCGCTGTCTGATCCGTACGGCCATTTTATCGATGACGAGAACTCAAAGGATCTCTTTGCCGGTTATGCGACGGCCGGCATGCGCCTGAAAAAGCAGTTTGATGCCGCCGGGATAAAGGTGGATGCGCATCACCCGCTTTTTGTTTATCTGCCCTGCGGTGTCGGCGGCGGACCGGGAGGCGTCACCTTCGGACTAAAGCAGGCGTTCGGCACGCATGTTCACGCCTTTTTCGTCGAGCCGACGCACGCGCCGTGCTTTTTACTTGGGCTGATGACGGGGCTTGATGATCAGGTGAATGTAAAAGATTTCGGTCTGGATAACCAGACCGCGGCGGACGGACTGGCGGTACCGAAACCGTCGGCACTCGTCGGTAAAGCGGCCGGACACCTGATATCCGGGTGCATGACTATTGACGACCGGCGTCTGTTTCAATACCTGAAGAGCCTTTGGGATACAGAAGGGCACCGGATTGAGCCTTCAGCTGCGGCCGGTCTGATCGGTCCGGAGCTGCTGTTTGGAACGAAAGCCGGACAAAAGTATTTGTCGGATCATCGCCTGACGGGGAAAACAGATCAGGCCATGCATTTATTCTGGGCGACCGGAGGCGGCATGGTGCCGCCGGAAGAATGGAAGACTTATTATCAACAGGTTTAACGCTTGCGGGGACCCTTTCAGTCTGAGAGGGTCCCCTTTCCTTTAGCCTTACAACCGCTGCTCCGTGTTCCTGGTCCGGTCTGAACCTGCAGGATCGGGGAAAAAAGTTTCAGAGAAAGTTCACGAAGACGTACCGATGAAAAAAAACTACAAATCTCTCTTCTTTTTGCGCTATAATTGAGAAATAAAGTGAGACTTCAATCAGTGGGGGTTCTCTTCATCCCCCACTGATTGTTCGTTGACCCCATCGGGCAGCCCCGCCTGGGTATGTTCGTTTCCCCTCATAACTTTGAGGTGGAGATCTTACCGCCCGTTCATGCGGGATAAATCCATTTGCAGGGCCGGACTCTTTCAGGGCACTGCAGACCTTCAGAGGAGGGTGTCATTGATGTTAAAAAACAGAAGAGCTTTCCTGTTCTGGTTGATTCTCTCCGCTCTAATCATCGCAAGTATTTACAGAGGCTCGTCTATGCCTTACTCAGAACAGAATTTACAGCCTTTTTTAAAGGCACATTTTGAATGGACGGCGGAGACCTTCCCGCATATTGACTTTATGTATGACGGGGTGCTGGTCACGACAAATAATCCCTATGCCTTTTTTGAATTCGCCGTACGTAAGGCGAGCCATGTCGCAGAATATGCCCTGCTTACATTTATGCTGATTAATATGCTGATGACGACGGTTATGCCGCGTCTGCTCTCTTACCTGTGCGGCCCGGCCGTAGCCCTGTGCTATGCCATGTTTGATGAATGGCACCAGACCTTTATCCCGGGAAGAACCGGCCATTTCGTTGATGCGTTTACTTTTGATCTGGCGGGGATGGTGCTGGCTATGATTGCCGTTTTTTTGCTGGATATCTATTTCAGACTGCTGTATACCGGGAGCGGATATCAGAGGAATCCGCATCTCGGAAACCATTAGCCTGATAAAATAAAGATTTTCGAAAAAGATGCCGATAACGAGATTGAGAGGGTTGATGAGTCGGCCTGAATGGGAAAGGGTGATCGGAAATATGTCTTCTGAAAAGCCGAATCATGCAGTGAACACCCGGTCAGAGAAAAAGCATGTCAGGCAGGTGATCCTCCTAATCCTGCTTCTGGCTGCGTTTACGGGGCTTGCCCTGATATTTTTTTTGTTTGGGAGGTATGACAAAGTACCTGAGGCTGCTGTACTGCTTGTTCTGACGCTGGTTGCAAGCGCTCTGGTGCTCCGTCTGGTTTTCCGTTTTTATAATCAAAGGATTCATCAGCTGAAACAGACAGTGGAAGCTGCGGAGGCAGGCGATTTGCGCGTCCGTGCTTCGCTGAAGGGCAGCGATGAACTGGAGGAGCTGGGCGATCTCGTCAACAGGATGCTCACCGGTCATCAGAAGATGCTTGCCCATATTCACCAGGTCGCGGAAAAAGTCGGTGATGCTTCGCAGACGCTCGTCTCGAACAGCGAAGAGCATACGGCATCGGCCGGTGAAATCGGATCTGCGATGTCTGAAATTGCATCCGGCGCGTCCAACCAGGCGGAACTGATGAGTAAAACAGGCCAGGCAGCTGAAGAACTGGAACGTTATACAGGGGACATCGGGCAGCATACCGATCAATTGAAAAAGGGCGCTGCAGTCCTGC
Organism: Sporolactobacillus sp. Y61; assembly: GCF_040529185.1. Lineage (NCBI taxonomy): Bacteria > Bacillati > Bacillota > Bacilli > Caryophanales > Sporolactobacillaceae > Sporolactobacillus > Sporolactobacillus sp. Y61. Next base: position 1,604,637 of record NZ_CP159510.1, read on the forward strand.
TTGAAGCATCGGATCATAATAAAAAGTCTGTTGCGGCGCTGCGCAAGCATTCCGAGCGAACCATCGGCGCAACAGCAGATATAATTTCAGCGATCCGTTCGCTTGAAGGGCGTTCGAAAAATGTCGGTTCGATCATCGAGACGATCTCAGATATCGCCGGACAGACGAATCTCCTGGCACTGAATGCCGCAATTGAAGCCGCACGTGCCGGTGAGCAGGGGAAGGGTTTCGCTGTCGTTGCCGATGAAGTGCACAAGCTTTCTGAGCAGACTGACCGTGCCCTTAAAGAGGTATCGGAATTAATGACCGGGATTCAGAAAGATACGGCGGATACGGTCGCTTTTGCCGGAAATACCAGTAAAGTGCTTGAAGAACAGTTTGGTGTGGTTGCCGATTTTGAAAACGAAGCCGGACAGACGGCAAAAGCCGTATCGGAAAACAATGCACGGATTGAAGAAATCGTTGGCGCCATCCATGAAATGATTCAGCGGATCCGGCAAATGAAACAGAACATAGACGGCGTCTCAGAGATCAGTGAGCAGACGGCTTCCGGCACCGAGGAAGTGACGGCTTCAATCGAAGAACAGACGGCCGGAATGGAACAACTGTCGACGCTGGCTACGGATCTGGAAAAGAACGCTGAAGATTTGCGCCGGGCTGTATCCCGTTATACTTATTCATGAGGGATCCGGAACAACCGGCAGAAGAATACATATGAAACAGGTGAAACAGAGTATGGGAAAGGACAGAAAAGATGCCACCCGGGAAGGGGACAGTAAGCCGGCGGCCGGAGCACATCCATCTTCTGATAAGCGCTCAGGTCGTTTTGCCGTGATCAAAAACAGAATGACACGGGGTCTGAAGAAAAAGTTGCCGCTGCGCAGCCTTCAGTCCCGGTCCATACGGGGTCAGCTGCTGGTCCCGATGATCACGCTGGTTGTGATCATCGGCCTTGCCGGCGGCATCGTCAGTTATTTTATCGGGGCGAGAATGACCACTCAGGCACTGATCCGTTCCACGGCGGCTCAGCTGCAGTCGACAAATACCAATTTTGAGACGTATTTCGCGGATGCACAATCCGTTGTCCGTCAGTTCGCGATTAACAAGATGCTGAACGATGTGTCACAAAATGAGGAACAGATTCATGATGCATTCCAGAATGTCCTGAGTTCGAATGATAAATATCAGGCACTGACTTTCGGATCGGCGAATAAAGAAGTGATTCGCTCACCGCTCTATTTTTTCCCCGAAGGCTATGACCCGACAAAGGAAGCATGGTATCAGTCCGGCATCCGCGGTGAGGGTAAATCAGTCTGGACTAATCCTTATGAAGATACCGTGACGAAGCAGAATGTGGTCAGTGTCAGCCAGGCGGTAATGAACCATGGAGAAGTCAGAGGTGTGGTGAAACTGGATCTGTTCATCCTCTCGATTGTCAATCAGGTGAAGCATGCCCGTTTTGGACAGACGGGTTATGCTGTGCTTCTCGACCGTTCGGGGAAGTACATTGCATCACCCGGTAAAGAGCGGACGGGATCCGGAAGGCTGGATCAGTCCGTATTTGATCAAATGAAAAAAATGGGAACAAGCGGCCAGTTTTACACAAAAATCGGCGGACAGCAGAAACTGCTCTGCTTTCAGACAAACAAAACAACCGGATGGACATTAGCGGGTGTTATCGATAAAAGTGAAATCTCTAATCAGGCGAATGTCATCGCTCTGCCGTCAGCGATAACGGTCATTCTGATTATTCTGGCCGTCGTCCTGATATCCAGTGTACTGGTCAGACAGGTCACCGGTCGCCTGGGTCATCTGCAGGAGGCGGCAAAACGGATCGAGGAAGGGGATCTGACTGTCTCGCTGCCTGTAAAGGGATCGGATGAGATTGAGAAACTGACCGGAAGTATCAATAAGATGGCTGCCGTTAACAGGGAGGTATTCAGAAAACTCTCTGAAGTGGCCAGAGAGTTGTCCGGGGCGGCGCAGACGCTTGTGGCGAGCGTGGAAGAAAATACGGCTTCCTCAAATGAAATCAGTGCGACCGTCACCCAGATTGCGACCGGGGCCACGAGTCAGGCATCAGCACTTGATCACAGTCAGTCTTCACTGGATTCGCTGGTTAAGCAGGTTAAACGTATGGATCAGGAGAGCCGGGAAGTGCTCCACGGCGCAAATGAGATGGATGCCACGTCAAAAGGCGGAAGCAGGCAGATGAAGCACCTGTCTAAGCAGTCTGACGCGTCCACCAGGACGACCGGGCAGATTATTGCGGCGGTTACGGATTTGCAGAAACATGCAAAAGAAATCAGTAAGATCATCGATGTGCTGGACAGTATCGCCAGACGGACCAATCTGCTGTCTCTGAATGCGAGTATTGAGGCGGCGCATGCCGGTGAAAATGGCAGAGGTTTTGCTGTTGTGGCCAGTGAAATCCGCAAGCTTGCCGGACAGACCGGTCAGTCGCTGAAGGAAGTGACGGCAACCGTCCGGATGATGACGGAAGGCATGGCGCAGGCCGTCAGTCTGTGTGAAGAGACGAGCGGTCTGATTCGAGATCAGGGGACTGCTGTAAGCGATACGAGCCATGCCTTTGACCAGATTGAAGCCACAGTGGCGAAGAATGTTTCCGGCATCAGGCGGATAACGGATGCCATCCGCAAGACGCAGGACAATATTGAAGAGATCAGTCAGGGAACGCAGACGATTGCTTCGACCAGTGAGGAAACGGCGGCAAGTACGGAAGAAGTCAGCGCTTCAGTTGAGCAGCAGACGGCTTCGATGGAAGAGCTGAGCAAACTGGCTACCGGTCTTGGTCAGCAGGCACAGCGGATGGAAGACGCGATCAGGCACTTTAAAATATAATTCCAAAGAGGAGAAAACGCCGGGGAGAAAGTATCCCCGGCGTTTTTAGCTCTATTCATGCTTCGTGTGGATTGGAGCGAAAAAGACGAGCCCCCGCAGCTTAAATCGCCCAGTTCCCTTTTCGGAACAGAGGCACCCGTTTTCCGTCCTGCGATTCTCCGTCAATATCAAGTTTGGCTGATCCCACCATAAAATCAACATGAGTCAGGCTGAAGTTGGCACCTTTTGCCGCAAGCTCTTCCTCACTCATCTCCTGCCCGCCACGGTAATTGAAGGGTAGACAGGTGCCGATGGCCAGATGGCAGGAAGCATTTTCATCAAACAGGGTGTTGTAGAAAATCAGATTCGTCTCCGAGATCGGCGAACGGTGCGGGACAAGCGACACTTCGCCCAGGTAGTGTGACCCTTCGTCGGTATCGATGATTTTTTTCAGTGTCTCGTAGCCCTGTTCTGCCTGAAAGTCGATAATCCGGCCCTCTTTGAATGTGATTGAAAACCGTTCAATCAGATGACCTCCGAAATTCAGCGGTTTAGTGCTGGAGACTGTTCCGTTGACCCCTGTTTTCAGTGGCATGGTGTAGATCTCTTCGGTCGGCATGTTTGGCTGGAAACGGATCCCTTTCGTCGTCGTCATGCCGCCGCCGACCCAGAGGTGCCCTTCCGGCAGTTCAATTTCCAGATCGGTGCCCGGGGCTTTATAATACAGTTTTTTAAACCGTTTCTCGTTAAAATAATCCAGCTTTTCCGTCAGTGTATGGATGTGGTCCTGCCATGCGGCTACAGGATCTTCCCGGTCCGCGCGTGTGATGGTGAAGATCTGTTTCCACAGGGCTTCAATCCGTTCCGCTTCTCCGAGTTTCGGAAAGATTTTCGCCGACCAGCCGGCAGTTGGGACAGAAACGATGGTCCAGCTGACCCGGGCATTGAGCCGGTCATCGGAGAACTTTTTATTGGCTGTGACCGATGCTTTCTGAGATCGGGTGACTCTGCCGGGATCAATCCCTTTCAGCAGTTCAGGATTCGGTGCATAGATATAGAGGAATGCCGCATCGCGGTCTGCCCGTTCCTCAAAGGAACGGGCACGCCAGGACGGGAAAGTGTCGAACGTCCGATCAGGCGCTTTTTCGAAACGGATCCGCGTGATCTGATCATCCGTCCAGTCGACGTACACATTTTCTGCTCCCGCCTCATAAGCCTTCCGGACGGTCTTGCGGACAAAGCCGGGCGATTCAATCGGAGCGAAAATGACGACGTCCTGACCTTTCTGAACGTTCAGGCCGATACGGACGGTAATATCTGCATACCGATCAAGCAGATTATCAAAATTTTTCATGAAAAAGCCTCCTGTTCACTCTATTGATTTCCATTTTATCACGCCGGTTTGCGAAGCGCGTTTCTGCCGGGCAATTTCTTTGAAAATAAGGACCGAATCAGGCGCCCTGCATAGAATGATACGGAATACATGACGGAGGTGACGGCGGACATGGGTGCTGTTGAAGGATATGGTAAAAATTCGGGGTTCGCACTGCTGGTGGTCCTCTTTATTCTATTGATCATCATCGGAGCCACCTGGGTTTACTGATCAGGCTGGAAAAGCATGTGAATCATGATGAAAAGAGAGAAACGCCATAGCCGCGTTCCTCTCTTTTCTTTTAATGATGGTTTTGTTTTCTCATCGTCTTGCTTAGCTTCTTCCAGCGTGCCTTTTCCTGAAGCATTGCCTGTCTGTCCGTCTTCCGTCTCACGTGGGCAAGCTCCCGCTGCAGCTTGAGGTAACTGGTGTATCGCGCCTGATCCAGCCGTCCATCGTCAAGGGCACGACGAACAGCGCAGCCCGGCTCATGGGTGTGGGTGCAGTCGCGGAACCGGCAGCGGGAGGCGAGTTCTTCAATATCCGCAAAGCTGTGACCGACCGATTCGTCCGAGGCGTTCCAGAGCTGCAGTTCACGCATCCCGGGTGTATCGATCACCACCCCTCCGGAAGGCAGGAGGATCAGTTCACGGCTGGTCGTCGTGTGACGCCCGCGGTCGTCATCCGCACGTACCTCCTGAACGCTTTGCCTTACTTCTCCGCAGAGCCAGTTGACCAGGGTCGATTTTCCGGCACCTGACGAGCCGAGAAAAACAACGGTCTGTCCCTTGCCCAGATACGGATCGAGCTGCTCTCTTCCCTGGTTTTGCAGGGCACTGACCGGAAAGATCGGTACCCCGATGGCGACCTCTTCCACTTCGGAAATTTTCTGCGCGACGTCCGGACAGAGATCGGCTTTGCTTAAGAGGATTACCGGGTTTGCCCCGCTTTCCCAGGCCATCGTCAGATAGCGCTCCAGCCGGCGGAGATTAAAGTCATGGTTCAGCGCCATGACAAGGAAAACCGTATTCATGTTTGCGGCGACGATCTGCTCTTCGGTCGTCTCTCCGGCGATATTTCTGGAAAATTTACTCATGCGGGGCAGGATGCGGTGAATCGTTGCCCGGCCGTCTGATGGGCGCACATCTGCTGTGATCCAGTCGCCGACGGCAGGAAAATCCCTGCGCCCCGCAGCCAGATGGCGCATTCGGCCGGTAATTTCCGCCGGGAAAAATCCGCTTTCTGTGACAATCCTGTATTGTCCCTTATATTCAGAAATCACACGTGCGGCAGATAATCCAGATGCAAGATCTCCTGCCGCCCGGGTTCTGAGCGTCTGATTCCATCCATAATCAGCTAATGTCATGTGTTCGTCCTCCATCGTTTTTGATTTTCGGGCATAAAAAAAGGCTGTTACACACAGCCTGATTCGTCACTTTATCCGACAGCAGCCCTGTATACTTATCCGGCTGCCCCCGTCAGTCAAAAACAACATGAAGACATGACAGAAGGGGACAGGCCGGTCAACGCAATAAGCTTGTCTGAGGTCTTTCTTCTGATAACGGCCATAATACATGTCCCCTTTCTCCTGCTGATTCTTTCAAAATAAGTATAGCGGACAGCGTTTGCCGTGTAAAGAGAGAATCATGAGTGGGACGCTGCACGCATAAGATGAAAAGGTCAGCAGGACAGGCCGGGAGGAGACAGAGGATGAAAAGGGTGACAGGCACGCTGCAGATCGCCGCAACTTATATAGGAACGATTGTCGGGGCGGGTTTTGCCTCCGGACGGGAAATCATTCAGTTTTTTTCCCAGTATGGCCCGGCCGGGACGGCGGGAGTGATCGTCAGCGGGATTCTGATGACCTGGATCGGAACGAAGATGATGCTTTATGCAAGGAGGATTGAAGCCTGGTCGTTCAATGAGCTGATCACGCATCTTTTGGGCATGCGGTTTGGTACATTGATTGAGACGCTGCTTTTTTTCATCATATTTGGAATGACCGGAGTGATGCTCGCGGGAGCGGGGGCTGTTTTTCAGGAACAGCTGGGCTGGAGCCGCCACGTCGGGGTTGCACTCACGATTCTGACGGGTCTTTTCTTCTTACTGAAAGGGGTACGCGGCCTGCTCTGGATGAATACGCTCGTTGTTCCGGTGATGGCCGGTTTTATGTTGCTTGTCTTTTTCATCGGCAGTCCGTGCGCCGGCAGCGGGCAGCTGACCCCGCAGGCCGACTGGGTGCTTTCCGGTGTCGGTTATGCCGCCTTTAATATGCTGACGGCGCTAGTTGTGCTGGTTCCGCTGGCTCAGGAAATCCGGGATGAGAAGGTGCTCGGCGCCGGCTGTCTGCTCGGCGGGGCGGGACTGACCGGTCTGATTTTACTTGAACACTTCCTGATTCTCGGGAACACGGGTGTTACCCTGTTTGACATGCCGGTAGCTGAGCTGATCCGCCCGTTTGGTCCGGCGCTGCATCTTGTTTTTGTTGCTGTCATTTTTGGTGAAATTCTGACGACATTCACGGGTAATCTTTTTGGCCTTGCCCGCCAGCTAGAGAGCCTCTTTCCGGCCGTATTCACTCCGGGGAGGGCCCTCCTGAGTCTGACTGCGGGTGCACTTCTGATCGGGCAGGCCGGCTACAGTTCGCTGATCGCAACCCTTTATCCTCTTTATGCCGCCCTCTGCGCCGCTGTTTTTCTTTACTTCGGCCTCATTCGTCTGCCGGAGAAAACTCCCTGATTTTCTGATCGTCCAAAAAGATACAGGAAAAAATGACACATAAATTTATCATGAAAAATCTTTTCTTTGTCTTGCATTTTGAAGCTAAATGTCGTATGTTGAATTTAGGACATGAGTTTCCTTTGGGAAACAAATATTCGCTAAGTGAATAGGGGGATGGTTAAATGTCCGATCGACAGGATGATCGAACATCCCGGCAGATAGCTGCAGGAGATGTTTTTGCCGCCGGGGCGGTTCCCCAAAAGGGTCGCAAAAGAAAAAGTGAGCCGCCTGCTCAGTCCTTCAAAGGGGCTGTCGGGAGCAAGAAAGGCTGGCGGCAGCTGCTGCCGTTTATCGGGCCGGCATTCATTGCCGCGGTTGCCTATATCGACCCGGGGAATTATGCGACCAATATTCAGGCCGGGTCGCAGTTCGGTTATATGTTACTGTGGGTTGTCGTTATTTCCAATCTGATGGCGATTCTGATTCAGATGCTGTCAGCCAAGCTGGGCATAGCGACTTCACACAACCTGCCGGAAACGATACGGAATGAGTGGCCGAAAGGGGTCTCCATTTTTTACTGGATACAGGGCGAAGTCATGGTCATGGCGACTGACCTTGCAGAATTTATCGGCGCCGCCCTCGGGTTTCATCTTGTATTTGGTCTGCCGATGATTCCGGCGGCCATTCTGACGGCAATTTGTGCTCTTGCTATTCTCACTTTTCAGGTCAAAGGGTACCGGCCGCTGGAAATGGTGATCGCCTCGATGGTCTTTATTGTCGTGATCGCGTTCAGCTTTGAAATTTTATTCTCATTGCCGGCATTTGAGCCGCTGATGCATGGTTTTATCCCGCAGTTTCAGGGAACGGACAGTGTTTTGCTTGCTGCCGGAATCCTGGGGGCGACGGTTATGCCCCACGCCATTTATATGCACTCAGGTCTGACGTGCAGACGGGTTATTGGCCGGACACCGGGAGAAAGGAAAAAGATTTTCCGTTTTGAACTTGTTGATATTCTCATTGCGATGATTATTGCGGGAATCATTAATGCGATTATGCTGACCGTATCCGCATCGACATTTTTTGGAAAAGAAGTCATTTCTGATCTGACCGTTGCTTTCCATGGTTTTGATCAGTATATCGGCCCCACAGCAGCGTTTCTGTTCGGTATAGGGCTGCTGTCAGCAGGGCTCTCCAGCTCTTCAGTCGGGACGCTGGCCGGGGACATCATGATGCAGGGCTTTATTCGAAAACGGATTCCCGTGTTTATCAGGCGGATCTTTTCGATGCTGCCGCCGCTGATCCTGATTATTTCAGGTGCCAATGCGACACAGGCCCTGGTAATGAGTCAGGTCGTTTTATCTTTCGGCATCGCGCTGGCGATTATCCCTCTGGTCCTTTTTACAAGTAAAAAAAGAATTATGGGTTCGCTTGTCAATCGACGGCTGACGACGATTACCGCCTGGGGAATTACGGCAGTGGTTGTTTGTCTGAACATGTTTTTACTGTTCCGGACGGTTACCGGACAATAATCAGGGGAAAAATGGTGAAAACGGCAGAACAAAGCCCTCCATTCCGGATCAAGAAGGGAGGGCTTTGCACGTATGATCGTTATCGCTGAGGGGTCAGGTTTCCTGCGATCTGCTGAGCTGTTTTTCCCATTTGCTGCATCGGCTTGTTGACCATATCAGGTAAACTGTTCTGCCGGCTTCTCAGCCACATAAATGCAGCAGCGCCTGCGCCACATGCGGCGAGAACAGGAATAATGTTGCCGTTCATCTGTGCCATATTTTTCACCTCCTCTGAAAAATTCTTCTATATTTTCAGCTTCTGTGAGGCAATCTATGTGATGAAAAAACAGGAAAGCCGGTAATTGTTCACAGGATTATTGAATTTGTCAAATTGACTTTATGAAGGATAATGACGTAAAATGAAAATTGTGAGAGAACGCGGCCGGCGTTACAGTTATACCGGCTGATTGAATAAGATGGGAATTTTTGCGCCCAAATTTTAGCTGTGGAGGAATTAAATAATGGTTAAACTGCAAAAAGGTAAGTTCCAGTTCCTTGAAAAGCTGTCCAACAACGATGGCGTTATTGCTGCCCTCGCTATTGATCAGCGTGGTTCTCTGAAAAGAATGATCGGCGCTGCTCAGGGCAAAGACGCAACAGATCAGGAACTTTCAGATTTTAAATCACTGGTATCAGAAGAACTGACAAAATATACCAGCGCGATTCTGCTTGATCCGGAATATGGTCTTCCTGCCGGCAAGAAGCGCGACGCAAATTGCGGCCTCTTGACTTCTTATGAAAAGACCGGATATGACGCTACGGAACCCGGACGTATCCCTGACCTGCTCCCGAACTGGTCGGTTAAACGGATCAAGGAAAACGGCGGCGACGCGGTTAAGCTGCTTGTATACTACGATCCGGATGAACCGGATACCATTAACGATGTGAAGAAGGCATTTGTAGAACGTGTCGGCTCTGAATGCAAGGCCGAAGACATTCCGCTGTTCTTCGAAATCGTCACATATGATGAAAAAATTTCGGACAAGGCTGAATATGCCAAGGTTAAACCTCATAAGGTGCTTGAATCGATCAAGACCTTTACTCAGCCCCGTTATGGCATTGACGTTCTGAAGCTCGAAGTTCCTGTTGATATGAGCCGCGTTGAAGGTGTCGGCGACAACGAACCGGTTTATTCTAAGGATGAAGCCGGGAAGTATTTCCGTGAAGTGGACAAGGAAACAACGCTTCCTTACATCTGGCTGAGTGCCGGTGTTTCTACGGACCTGTTCCAGAAGACTCTGGTATTCGCTCATGATGCCGGATCGAAATATAATGGTGTACTCTGCGGCCGTGCAACATGGCGTGAAGGTGTTGCAGCTTATGGCAAAAACGGAGAAAAGGGTGCCAATGACTGGCTGAAGACTCAAGGCAAAAAGAACGTTGAAGAACTCAACGCCATTCTCGCTAAGAGTGCAACGCCATGGTATGAAAAATACGGCGGCAAAGACAAGATCGAAGTTGTCGACTGATTATCATTCCGTTGAGGGAAAAGTGATCCGAGGGGGAACTCTGTCGGGTCATTTTTTTTGCTCTGATTACCCCCTGTTTTGTCAAATGCCGGCGAATATTATTTTTCAGTCAACAGGGACAGTTTATCCCGAATGATTTTGTTACCCGATCCGTTCGTGCTGTAACAGCACGATTAAATAACCATACTGAAGAAAAGGGTAGAACATATGAAAAAGAAAATATTTCTGACGATTGGATGTATTATCGTCGTCCTGTTTGCGGCAGGTGCGGGTTACGTCTGGCATGTGCTGAACTCGGTTAAGAGCGCGGCAGGCGACATGTATGAAACAGAAGGCGGTAATGGAAATCATGCCGCGGTAACCGATAAAAAACCGATCAATCTGCTGCTTCTCGGAGTGGACGAGCGTAAGGGAGATCGCGGCCGTTCCGATACCATTATCGGGATGACACTGAATCCAAATACGAAGACGATGCAGATGATTTCGATCCCGCGTGATACGCGGACTGAGATGGTCGGCAGAGGGACAATGGATAAAATCAACGCCGCCTATGCTTATGGTGGCGTCAAAATGGCCCAGGATTCGGTCCAGAATTTCACAGGAGATATTCCCTTTGATTTTTATATTAAAATCAACATGGAAGGCATGAGTGATCTGGTCGATGCTGTTGGCGGCGTCACGGTCAACAACAAACTGGACTGGCATGACGAAGGCTATTATCAAAAAGGGTATCATTATGCGCGGGGTAATATCACGCTGGATACCGGTGCCAAGGCAATGGGCTATGTCAGGATGCGCCACCTGGATCCGCAGGGTGACTTCGGGCGTAATCAGCGTCAGCGTGATGTGATTATGGCGATTGTCAATAAAATGGCCAGCGTGTCCTCCATTTCCCGGTTTACAAATATTCTTGACGCACTGGGAAGTAATGTCAAAACCAATCTGACCTATGATGATATGAAAAATATTGCCCTGAATTACAGAGATGCCAGAGAGCACACGATTGATTATGAAGTTAAAGGGCAGAGTCAGAAGATTAACGGGATCTATTACCTGGTAGTCGGCAGCGCTGAGAAGCAGCGTGTACATGATATGATCAGTGAACAGCTGGGAAACTGAAATATTAAAAAAACGTGAGTGAGCGGATGATCCGCATCATTCACGTTTTAATTTTATTTTAATGAACATTTTCGGCCGAAATCTCGTGCCCTCAGGCAGGGGATGAAGGCCCTCCATTTAGCCCGAGAAGGCTTTTTCATGTATTGCTCGACCACCTCACCAGCCGCACGAATCAGATGAACGACAGGATCGTTATTTTCTGCTTAATAAGCGGAAATGCTCCGCTTAAATGCAGAATCGAACGGGTTTCAGAGTATCATAAGCGGAGAATTTCCGATTAGCCAATGAAAAATCCCCCATTTTCATTTTTGGGGGCAATAAGTGGAATTCCTCCGTCTATTGAGGCTCGCCTTTATTCTTTTCACTAAATGAAGCGGAACTTCTTTTAAAAAGCCACCGGGCAGCGATAAGGATCAGAAAAACGAGGTCTCCGGCGTGCCGGCGACTTGCCAGACGGTAGTTTTTTCTTCATTTTACCGTGGTGACTGCCTGGCAGTCCGGGCTTCGGGGAAGCAGCTTCTCATGTTCGTGATGAACTCCGCGAGATCCCTGCTCCGCAGAATGGATCCCCGGGGCAGGTCCGCCTTAACCGTTCCTTTTCCGTGAATGAAAAGAATCAGGTCCGGGTAATCCCGTCGGAGGCGGTTCAGGATCCGCTTCAGCATGTATTCCTGAGTTTGTTCAGTCAGGCCCAGGGCAAGGTATCGGGCCTTCTTGCGTTCAATGAGATCAAAAATGATGGATGCATCGGCGTTCCCGGCCAGAAGATACGTTTTCCATCCGTTGATCGCCAGCAGGTTATCAACCATTTTCATCTGTCCCCATATCTCACTGGATCCAAGGTTTGCGACAATCACTTTTCCCATATGTGTTTTTAAGTCTCCGGCGATTTTCCGCATGTTCCAGTCAAGCAGAGTCTGCGTTGTCGCGGATGCAACAAGGGCGTCTGACGGCCGGAGGCGTTTCCTGGCCACATCGGAGCGGATTTCCTTTTCCCCGCGTTCCAGCAATCTGGTAAATATATCTTCAATCCGCATGCCGTCCGACAGAGACTCGAAGCATTCTGCGGCTTTAAGCGGATCGCCCTCGATAAGATTCTTTAAATAGTTCTCCCAGTTCTGTCTGAGCAGGGAGTCGGTGACACTGCTGTCCCAGCCAATCACTTTTTTCACGGTTATGGAGAGATCTCTTGGAAGCTGAATCACTTTCTGGTTCCGATCCAGTTTAATTTTCGGCAGAATATCGGAGCCGTTCGGGTTGGGCAGCACGGTGCCTGCTTCTCCGTTCGTCAGCCGAACCTGAGTTGCCGGAGGGAAGATATGGAGAAAATTAATCAAACGGTAACAATCCTGGAGATCGAACAGCCGGCGGTTGACACTGTCTGACAGAATGATCTGAAGCGCCATGATGGCACTCATCGGTTTCCGGTAAGAACGTTTCATGGTCAGAGCCGAGTAGACATCGGTCATCGCAATGAGATTCAAATCTTTATCCTGTGCTGTCAGGTCCAGGTGATCCGGATAGCCTGATCCGGTCAGCCGTTCGTGATGTGAACGGACAATTCTCAGCGTCTCCCGCGGAAATCCAAGCCGCTTCAGAAGCTGATATCCTTTGACGGTGTGTTCTTTGACCTTTGCATATTCGCGCTCCGTCAGCTTCCCCTTTTTCAGAAGAATCGATTTCGGCGTATAAAGCTTGCCTATATCATGCAAAAGGCTGCCCAGAATAAAGTCCTTTGATGGTAGGCCGGAACAGTGCCTGCTGTACAGACTGCAAAGCACGAATACATCGATGGAGTGAATGTATGTGGCGGGATCCCATTGTTTGAGGCTGTCCATCAGAAGACGAACGGCAGGCTCGGCAAATTCATGGACATACATCGTCAGAAGCCACTGGTAGGAGGATTCTGAATGGAGGATACGTCCATAACGTAATTCATTGGCGATCTGTGCCATGTCATTCTGAAACCGGTCCGTCAGCGCCCGTTTCTGATGAGCTGACAGCTGCTGATGGCTGCGTCCTCCGTAAACAGGAACCGGCTGATCCATGACTGATATTTCATGAATCCGTTTGCGCTCAAGATCCGCGGCTACTTCTGATGTGATGCAGGTCCCGGCACGGTAAAGGACAACTGAATTTATGTATATATCTTTTGCAAGCAGGCATTCTCCAGTCAGTTGGTCAAGTGTGACTGCTTTCGGCAAGGTTTGTTCACTCCCGGCTGAATTTCAGCAATTTAAAAGCATTCCGGCCCTGCCGGAGATAAGGAGTTGGTTCCTGTCTTTGCTTTGACTTTAACAAAGAATTTATTTTTCGCGGAAAATGGGCTAAGAAAAACGAAGCCTCCGGCGGCGCCTGCGACTTGCCGTCCGGCAGGTGTTCCTTCCGCTCCCACAACATATTATGCCAAATGAGAACAAATTACACGGTTCATTTTATCAGGAGACCGGATAAAAGGGAAGTAGATAAAAATAATATTCTGTCCCCTTATTGCGCGGGAGCATGAAAAAGGGGATCAGGAACGGTGAGAAAGGAAGCCTTTTACTTAAAAACAGGAAAAAAGACCTGCTTCGATCAGAAAAAACAGGCCAAAAGGTCTATATCAGAGCCTTCCTTCAACTTTTGTCGAGACCGGTCGATAATAAAGGTACAGGGTTAAAACGGAAGGATGAAGATTATGGCTGCTGCAACGGTAATTGGCCTGCTTACAGGAATACTGTCGTTACTGCTTGGATTCATGCTGGAAGGCGGGACACTGGGGGCTCTTTTCCAGGTCACTGCGCTTCTGATTGTTTTTGGCGGGACGATCGGTGCGGTGATTGTCAGTTTTCCCGGAGCAACACTTGCCAAATTACCTTTTATTCTCAGGTATGCCTTTGCCCGGCCAAAAGAAAAACCGGGTGAAGTGATTGCCCGACTGATGGAGCTGGCGAATATATCCCGGCGGGAAGGGCTGCTTGCTCTGGAAAGTGAGCAGGAGAAATATAGGGATGACCCCTTTATGTCCGGTGGCATCCAGATGGTTGTAGACGGGGTGGATTCGGATGTTATTGACGATATCCTGAACCGTGATATTGAACTATACGAGCAGAAGATTCTGTCAATCGGGAGAATCTTTGAAGAAGCAGGAGGATTTTCACCGACTATGGGGATTATCGGGACAGTCATGGGCCTGGTTCATGTACTGGGCAACCTGACCAGTCCGACAGATCTTGGACCTTCTATTGCGGTTGCCTTTATTGCGACACTTTACGGCGTTGCCGGAGCCAATGTGATTTTCCTGCCTATTTTCAATAAAATCAAGGCAAACCTCGCCCAGGATGTTCTGATCCGCCAGATTAAAGCTGAGGGAATTTTATCCATTCAGTATGGTGAGAATACGATGATTCTTCGTCAGAAACTGTTTGCCTTCCTAAGTATCGATGAGCGTGCCGCGGCCGAAGAAGTGATCAGCGGGTCGGAAGCAGCCGGTCAGGCAAACTATCAAGGGGCAGGAAGTCATGAGTAATAAACGGAAACGCCGTCGAATCAAAAAAGTTGATACACCTGATAAGTCGGGCAGATGGCTGATTACTTATTCGGATCTCATTACGCTGCTGCTTGTCTTCTTTATTGTCATGTTTTCCATGAGTACGATTGAAAATCAGCGATTCAACGCACTTGTGAGTTCTCTGCGCTCGTCATTTCAGGGGGATTCCATTCTTGAGGGTATGGGCTATCCGGGCACCGACAAAAGTCAGAAGACGCCGGATATCCCGATTGTAAAAGAGAAGAAGTCGCCTACCGAAGATGAAAAAAAGCAGGATGCCAGGCAGCTGGATGCACTGTATGTACAACTGAGTAAATATATCAATGAAAGTCATCTTAATTCTGACGTTTCTCTGGTGGAGACGCCGCGTGGTGTGCAAATGACCTTCCGCGAACAGATTCTTTTTGATCTGAGCAGTGCCGATCTTAAGCCCAATGCTGCGCCTGTACTGAAAAAAATCGGGGGCATTCTCAGTGAGGTACCCAATGAAATCAGTATTGAGGGGCATACGGATAACACACCTTACAGGGGCAGTCGGTCATACATCCATTCCAACTGGGAACTTTCAGGTGTCCGTGCTCAGCGTGTGATGAATTTCTTAATCAAAAATGACAAACTGAATCCGGCCCGGTTTCACTTTGTCGGCTACGGGGAGTATCGGCCTGTCGTTAAGAATGACACACCGGAACATAAAGCAATGAACCGGCGCGTAAATATCGTTGTGATCAGGGAAGAAAAGACAAATTGAAGCAAAATTTGCTAATTAAAATGGCGGAATTTGCCGTAAACATATTGCTTTTTTCAGTCACTGTCGATAAGCTGATTATAAGATGATTTCTTTAATTTTGGACTGAACTACTGATGAGGGTGTGACATGTGAAGAAAATCTGGGTGATCCTTGTTCTTATTTTATGCATTATTACCATACTGGCCGGCAGAGCATACTGGAATCATCAAATCGACCAGGTTTCCGGCCGGGAAGTGCTCATGCTGCGGCGGCTGAATCGAAAAATGATGCTGATCCGGCCAATGCATCGGGAAAAGATCTGAAAGCGAAAATAAAAGCCCTGCCCGGAGCGCTTGAAAAAGCAGCAAACCGGGCACAGAAAGAAGAGAGTCAGGTTCGCGTTGCTATGGTTGGGGCAGACAGTACCCAGGCGCTTGCCCCGCTTCTTCAGCAGCGTCTGGACCAGACTTTTGGCGAGCTGTTTTTTAAGGTGACGCCTGTTGATCTGGGCACGTCAACCTCTCTAGCACTTAACGAGAAGAAACTTAATGACCTGTTTAAAAACCTGAACGGCAAACCGGACGCGGTTATTTTTACACCGTTACTTTATAATGACGATCATCAGGTCAGTACAAGTGATACGGAAACAGTCACCGGACTGTTTGAAGAAAAAATCCGTATCAGTTATCCTGATGTCGCCTTCTATGTCTCTCTGCCTAATTATTCAGCGAATGCTGATTACATGAATGATCGAATCGATGGACTGAAATCGTATATCGAAGATCAGAAAATCCCTGAGCTGGATTACCTGTCAAAATGGGCGAAGGGGGACGACCGGAGAAACTGGTCGCCTCGGATGGTCATACGATGAACAGTCAGGGACGGCAGGTCTGGCTGGATTACATAAGTGATGCATGGGGTTTAGAAAAAAATAAAGATCAGAAATAAAGTGAAACTTCAGCCCGTGGGGGTGTACTTCATCCCTCCACGGGTTGTTCGTTGAACCCATCGGGCTTTTATGGGCAGTGATCCCCACCCGTACAAGTTCATTTATCCTCATGCTTTAAGGTGGGGATCTTACTGCCCGTTAATGCGGGATAAAAACAGCCGGGGTCATCCTTTATCAGGAGGACGGCCTCAGCTGTTTTTCATTGGAAAACAGATTCAGTATGACTCAGCTTCCGGAGTCGTCTCGATGCTGCCGGTCGCTTAGTTTTTCTTCATCCCGCCCGTAAGCTGAATGAGTCTGGCGATATTCTCACCCGTGCGTTCGAGGTTTGCCCCGGCTTCTGCCAGTGCCTGTTTCAGGGGCACAGCTCCTGGAACAATAGAAAAGAGGGCATCGATACCGGCTGCGTATACGGCTTCGTATCCCGCGGACAGGGCTCCTGCCACACCAATCACCGGGATATGGTGTCTTTTTGCCGCACGGGCAACGCCAACCGGTGTTTTACCATAAATGGTCTGCCCGTCAATTTTTCCTTCCCCCGTAAGGACCAGATCGGCATCCTTCAGCTTCTTCTCAAGGCCTGTCTCACGTATGACAAGGTCAATCCCGGGACGGATCTGTCCTTTGAGAAAAGCGAGGCAGCCGGCGCCAAGGCCCCCGGCTGCACCAGCACCTGGCACCTGATCTACGGCTATGTTCAGGTCATGTGCGACCACTTCCGCAAAACGAGCCAGTGCCTGGTCAAGCCGGGTAACAGCTGATGCATCGGCGCCTTTCTGAGGACCGAAGACGGCTGATGCCCCGTTCCTGCCCGTGAGCGGGTTGGTGACATCGGTGGCGATCTCAAAGCGGGTACTGTGGACCCTGGGATCCACCGATGACAAATCAATCCTGCTCAGGCGTGAGAGTGCGGCGCCGCCCGGCGGGATCTGCCTGCCTGCCGCATCCAGCAGCCGGGCACCGAGTGCCTGGGCCATGCCGCATCCTCCGTCATTTGTTGCGCTGCCGCCAAGCCCCATAATAATATGCCGCGCGCCATGATCCATGGCAGCCCGAATCAGCTCACCAACTCCATAGGTGGTCGCACGTAGCGGATCACGCGATGATGGAGGGAGAAATTCGAGCCCTGCGGCCGCAGCCATCTCGATTACGGCAGTCTGTCCGTCCCCCAGAAGGCCAAAAAATCCAGGGACAGGCGCGCCAAGCGGCCCGGTGACTGTGAGGTTCAGTCGCTTTCCTCCCGTCGCGTCGACCAGCGACTGGACCGTTCCTTCACCCCCGTCTGCCATGGGAACGAGGACGTAATCTGCATCGGAAAATATACGTTTCATACCGCGCTGAATGGAACGGGCGGCATCAAGTGCAGTCAGGGATTCTTTAAATGAATCAGGTGCAATAACCATTTTCATAACAGATATGCTCCCGCCCTTCTTATAGTCTATATCTATTCTATCAGGTTCTATGATTACCCGGGAAATAATCTGTCGACTTGTCCCGGATTTGAGAAAATCGTGCAGGAAAAAGCCTGACCCGCTGTCATTTAAGCGGGTCAGGCTTTGCCCGTTTGTCTGTTAATCAGTCAGGATCCCTTCAATTTTTTTCAGAACGTCCGGTTCAAGTGTGAGATCAGCTGCTGCAGCGTTGTCTTCGATTTGTTCCGGACGGCTGGCACCGACCACTACGCTTGCGACATTATCCTGTCTGAGAATCCAGGCGAGAGCAAGCTGGGCCATGGTGATCCCCAGTTCTGCGGCAATTTTCTTCAGTTCCGCTACTTTTTTCAGATTCGCCTCTGTCAGGAATCTGTTTATGTTGCCTTTATGTGCACTGGCCCGGCTGCCGGCTGGAATATGGTTCACAGATGTGTATTTACCTGTCAGAACGCCCTGGGCAAGAGGAGACCAGCAGACCTGACTGACGCCGTGTGCCTTGCTGGCAGGAATCACTTCCTTTTCAATATCCCGGTGCAGCATGCTGTACTGAGACTGATTGACTACAAAGTGGTTCAATAGTTTATCATCGGCAAGATGCGCCGCTTCGGCAATCTGTTCCGCTGTCCATTCACTGACCCCAATATAATTCACCTTGCCCTGATGAATCAGATCATCGAAAGCGCGCAGTGTTTCTTCAATAGGCGTTTCCGGATCAAATCGGTGACAGTAGTAAAGATCAATGTAATCTACATCGAGGCGTTTCAGGCTGGCATGCGCCTGTTCCATAATGTGTTTACGTGACAGGCCGCGGTCGTTCGGGCCATCGCCCATCGGGAAAAACACCTTGGTGGAGAGGACAATCGATTCACGCGGGAATGATTTAATCACCTTTCCGACCACTTTCTCCGCTTCACCGCGCATATAAACGTTGGCTGTGTCAAAAAAGTTGATGCCGAGATCATAAGCTCTGTGCATCGTATCCACGGCTGCCCGGTTTTCCACATAACCACCGTAAGTCAGCCAGCTTCCGAGACTTACCGCACTCACTTTGAGGCCGCTGCGACCCAGATGACGATAGTTCATCAAAAAACCTCCTCTGATAAATTTTTCAGTTTTCGTACTCCTGTAACTCAGAAGGTGGTGATCGGCCTTTTTGAGTCCGTTATTTCATGTTTGCGTTGTGCTCAGTCATATAGGTTTCAATTTCATCAGTCGTTCGCGGAAGACCTTCCGTAAGGACTTCGTAACCGTCTTCGGTGCAGAGAATATCGTCTTCAATCCGGATGCCGATGCTTTCTTCAGGGATATAGAGCCCGGGCTCATTGGTGATGACTTCGCCCGGGGCGAGTTTTGTTTCCCGATAGTTGCCGACATCATGCGTATCGAGACCAAGAGAATGGCTGACGCCGTGAAAATAATATTTACGCACATCTTCCGGTTTTTTAATCAGACCAATTTTCAGCAGTTCTTCAGTGAAAAAGCGTATCGTAAACTGATTCAGTTCTTTGAACGGCAGCCCGGGCCTGACCTTTTTCGTAATTGCCCGGTTGCAGCGCAGAACGATGTCGTATATCTGTTTCTGGCGGGGAGTGAACCTGCCGTTGACCGGGAAGGTGTAACTGATATCGCCATTGTAATAATTGTACTGCGCCCCGAGATCAAGCAGCACCAGACTGCCATCTGTTGCCGTGCCCGTATTCGCCGAGTAGTGAAGGATGGTGCCATTATAACCGCTCGCAAGGATGGTTGGGAAGGCAAACTCCGTCACACCGCGGCTTTTCAGGATAAAATTGAAGTAAGCTTCCAGTTCGTATTCCCGCATGCCCGGACGGGCGTTGGCCAGTACGTGCCGGATGCCGTCTGCGGTAATCTGGCCAGCTTTTCGAATCTGTTCAATTTCCTCCGGAGATTTGATGACCCGGAAGTTACTGAGTACCGGGTAGAGGTTGTGGATCGTCAGGTACGGGTAGTGGACCGCCGCTTCAGCTGCGAATTTATTCGACGGTTTTGACGGGAATTCCCATGATTTGGCTTCAAGATCCGCATAGAGGTGCCTGTAAACGCGGCCATCGAATTCACCCCGGATAAAGCTGTCGAGCTTGTCCAGCAGTTCGATATTTTCGATGCCGGAAGCTTCCCGTGCTTCGTCAGCCGTGATTGTTTCACCGTACCAGCGGGCCATCCAGGGATCAGCCCGCTGGATAAACAGCGTTTCATGAACCTGCCCGCCATATTTTGTCGCGACGAAGACAATTTTCGGTTCTGTAATGCCTGTCAGATAGTAAAAATTTCGGTTCGGATAAAAGGGATAGCTTTCATCAGCCGACTGGTGCGCCGCTTCCCCGGCGAAGAGGATGGTGAGGGACTGATCTTCAAGCGTTTCATACAGCTTCTTCCGATTACGGGTGAAAAATTGTTTATCCATCGTTCAGCCTTCCTTCGTGTTGTGTTACGTCCTCTTCTATTTTATCATGTCACAAGCCGATTGATCATGACGATCTGTTTCATCCGGTAAACCGCTTTTTTCAAATAAAGAACAGGTAACCTGCCACTCAATCAGAGTCAGGCGTCGCGACCTGCTTTTAATTTAAGCCGGATTACGTGGAAAAAAAACTGCGCATGGCCAATCACATTACGCCGCCACATCCTCCTCGGCTCGAGGCACATCCGGTACAGCCATTCAAGATTGAGCTTTCGCATCCATTTCGGTGCGCGTGGCTTCATCCCCGAGGCAAAATCGATGAAACCGCCGGCAGCGATGCGGGTTAACGGCCTGAGTGATGCGTGATTACGGGCAATAAATTTTTCCTGCAGAGGCATGCCCATCCCCACGAGCAGAATATCTGCTCCGGACTGATTAATAGCCGGGACCACTTCGTCATCTGACTGGAAATAGCCATGATGGCAGCCGGCAATTTTCAGTCCGCCGATCGATTGACTCAGGTGTTCAGCAGCAAGGCGTACATTTTGCTCTGTAGACCCCAGCAGGTACACGGACAGATTTTCCGCTGCTGCATGTGTTAATAAGAGCGGGATCAGATCAGTCCCATTCAGATTTTCCTGAAGCTGAATCCCCCAGATTCTGGCTCCAATCTTGATACCGATCCCGTCGTTCAGAAGAAGGCCGGCCTGATTCAGAATCTTACGATATGCCCCGTCCTGTTGCGCGATATTAAATCCATAGTCGTTAAGGAAAAACAGATCAAGCTTTGATTTCCGCGCTATGAAGGACAGACTGGCCGCGAGCGCTTCTTTCTTTGATGAAAAAACGTTCATATATATATTGCCAATTTTCTTTTTTTTATCCAAGTAAAATCACTTCTTTCGCAGGCTGTATCAGTCATCTGAAAAGAAAGTCAAAAAATTGCCGAATTTTGTCTCTTAAGCTAAAAACATTGTACACTAATATTAATGAGTTGTGTACAGAGTAAATCAGCTGTAAATTGATCATGGTGCAGCCTTTACAATGTGATATAATGTCTTGGAGAAATGAGTCTTCTGGTTAATTTGAGTCATAGTTTGTCCGTTTAATAGATAAGGAGGGGCGGTCAATGGTTTACATTATGTTCTTTATATGTTTCCTTATTGCACTGGGGCTGACCCCTCTCGTGAAAAAACTGGCACTTCGGGTCGGCGCAACCGATGTTCCAAATGCCAGAAAGGTTCACAAGAAAATCATGCCGCGCATGGGCGGACTGGCCATTTATCTTGCTTTTATCACCGGTATGCTGGTGATCTGGCCGGACAGCAGTTATACTGTCCCGCTATTGATCGGAAGCGTCATTATTATTCTGACGGGCGTTCTCGATGATCTGTTTTCACTGTCACCGAAAATTAAAATTGTCGCCCATTTCTGTGCGGCACTGGTTATCGTTCAGGGTGGCATTACGGTCACCTTTATCAATCTGCCGTTTAATGGTGTACTGCACCTTTACTGGTTCAGCGTGCCGCTCACGCTGCTGTGGATCATGGGGATCACGAATGCGATTAATCTGATCGACGGGCTGGACGGGCTTGCGGCGGGGGTTTCCTCAATTGTTCTGTTGACGATCGCCGGGCTCTCCCTGACCGAGGGCAATATGTTTGTCTTTGCGGTCAGCACCCTGCTTCTCGGCAGTACACTCGGCTTTCTGCCCTATAATTTCCATCCGGCGAAGATCTTTATGGGGGACACGGGAAGTTATTTCCTCGGCTATGTCATTTCTGTACTGGCCTTACTGGGATTCAAAAATGTCACCCTGTTTTCGCTGGTTGTTCCGATCGTTATTCTGGCGGTCCCGATTTCCGATACGCTGTTTGCGATTATCCGCCGGCTGGTCCACAAAAAACCGATAACAGCGCCGGACAAATCTCATCTTCATCACTGCCTGCTCCGTTTCGGATTTACTCAGGGGCAGACCGTATTATTGATTTATGGGATGAGTGCACTTTTTGCACTGGCCGCAATCCTGCTGTCTACATCGACGTTGCTGGGGTCACTGATCATTATTGTCGGCGTCATGCTCGTGATTGAACTCGTTGTCGAAGGCGTGGGTCTGGTCAGCGCGAATTATAAGCCGCTACTGACAGTGTACAAGCGTCTCGTCAGCTTTGGCAAAGTAAAATAAGTATGCTGAATGAGTGTTTTATAGATAGACAGATTGAAAGGCATGACCGGGAAATTTCCCGGTCATGTTTTTTTCACGCATGAAGAAAGATGACCCTTTGCTCCCGTCACATTCTGCCGCTATTCTATCGGATAGAACAACCGGCAACCCGATATCGTTTCCCAGTTTTCCGCTTTAGCCTGATCCCATAAAAAAAATTTAATTGTAATCGCTTCACAGGGGAAAATCGGTTGCAATGATTCGGTGACGGGTGTATGTTGTTAGTGGAAACAAGAGTTGCCCTAAAGAAACAAATATTCTTCGGGCAAAGAGGAGGATGATAGCGTGTCTTATCGAGAGGATGAACGATCGATCCTGCAGGCCGTAGACGGTGCCCAGGCTCAGGCGGTGCCACGAACCCGGGGGAGAAAAGATCATTCCAAAACGTTTCAGTCAGTGATTGCGTCGAGACAGGGCTGGAAGCAGGTGTTACCCTTTCTCGGACCGGCATTCATTGCCGCAGTTGCTTATATCGATCCTGGGAACTATGCGACGAACATTCAATCCGGTTCTCAATATGGATATATGCTGCTGTGGGTCTGTGTGGCCTCGAATCTGATGGCGATCCTGATTCAGACGATGTCAGCGAAACTGGGCATAGCCACAGGAAAAAATCTTCCTGAAGTGTCACGTGAACATTATCCGACCTGGGCTTCTGTTCTGTTCTGGATCCAGGGGGAAGTCATGGTTATGGCGACTGACCTGGCAGAATTTATCGGTGCCACATTAGGGTTTAATCTGGTTTTCGGTATTCCAATGGTTCCCTCAGCCATTCTGACAGCGATCTGTGCGCTTGCTATTCTACTCTTTCAGGTGAAAGGGTATCGACCGCTGGAAGTGGTCATTGCGATGATGGTTTTCGTGGTTGTCGGGGCATTTACCTGTGAGATGCTGATGGCGTTTCCGCCCCTTGCCCCTGTTTTCAAAGGGATGGTTGTCCCGCAGTTTCAGGGCACCGACAGTATCATGCTTGCTGCCGGGATTCTGGGAGCAACGGTTATGCCGCATGCGATCTATCTGCACTCCGGCCTGACCAATCGAAGAGTCATTGGTCAGTCACCTGAAGAGAAGAAAAGGATCTTTCATTTTGAACTGGTTGATATTCTGATTGCCATGATCTTGGCCGGCTTTATTAACGCGACCATGCTGATTGTCTCTGCTTCGACCTTCCATACACAGGGAATTGTTATTGATGATCTGACGGTTGCGTTCAATAAGTTTGGCGATCTGCTTGGCCCCTCTGCCGCGCTGCTCTTTGGCATTGGTCTCCTGTCAGCCGGTCTGTCCAGCTCATCGGTTGGCACACTGGCCGGCGATATTATTATGCAGGGATACATCCGAAAAAAAATCCCGATTTTTATCAGACGGATCTGCTCTATGGTTCCGCCGCTGGCGATTGTTATTTCCGGTGCCAATGCGACGTATGCACTTGTGATGAGCCAGGTTGTGCTGTCCTTTGGCATCGCGCTTGCTCTGATTCCATTGATTATTTTCACTGCAAGAAAGGACATCATGGGCAACCTGGTCAACCGCAAGCTGACTTCATCGGTCGCCTGGGTTATTGCCGGAATCATCATTTGCCTGAATATCTTCCTGCTTTACCAGACATTTTTCGGCTGAGATCCGGGACATGCCCGTCGCCGCAGGTGGGATGGGGAGCTTATCCTCTGATGAAACGAACAATTTTACTGATTAAAGAGAGAACCTGAAGGATCAGGTTCTCTCTTTAATATGCCCCGGCCAGGTTCACGTTGCCCTTCAGAGTTCAGCCGGAGATGCGAGACTCCCGCGGGATCATGAGTTCCCGCAGCGAGAGTACCGGGCGAAGAGGCTCACGGACCACCCTTGGAAACCCGCAGCGAAAAACAACAGGCCCTGTGTCTTAGAAGGGGTAACAGGATTCTGAAATAAATAGGATTTCCACTCATGATACCTGTGCTGCTGTTTTTCTCCGCTTTAATGCCCTGATCACCAGGCCATGTGATGGGGAGACGAGCAGGGTAATCAGGAAGAAAACACCGGCAACGACGATCATGGCTCCGGCAATTGATGCATCGAACAGATAAGCGGAGTAGTAGCCCGTTACGGCACTGAGGATGCTGAGGATCATGCTGATGCCGATCATGATACTCAGTTTTTCAGCCAGCAGCCAGGCGGTGGCAGCGGGAATGATCAGCATGCCGACAACTAAAATGGCACCCACACTTTCAAAGGAAGCAACGGTTGTAAGAGAAACCAGACTCATTAATAAATAGTGAAAAAGGAGAGCCGGTATGCCGACGGCTGCCGCCATGGCCGGATCGAAGGCGCATAGCTTGAATTGTTTATAAAACAGGCCAATAACAGTCAGACTGATCAGGAAAACAGAACCCACCGCCCAGACGGCTTTCGGGCCGATGTCGATACCGAAGGCGGTGAGGGTATTCCAGGGCGCATAGGCGATTTCACCGTACAGGACGCAATCCAAATCCAGATCGACCTGGCCGGCACTGACGCTGATCAGGACAATACCAAGCGCGAACAGTGCAGTAAAGACAACACCGATAGAGGCGTCGGACTGTACGCCACTGTGGTGAAACATTTGGATCAATAAGACAGTCAGCAAACCTATGGCAGCGGCCCCCATCATCATCACCAGGGAATCCCGTGACCCACTCATCAGAAAAGCAATCACGATTCCGGGCAGGACGGAGTGGCTGATGGCATCTCCGATCATGGACATTTTACGCAGGACGAGAAAACAGCCGACCAGACTGCAGGAGCAGGCGACCAGTGCTCCGATCAAAATAATCCAGAAATCACTCACAGTGAAGCTCCTTCCCCGTTTCTTTAACCCGTATTTTATTCTTGACCGATGCCCGGAGAAGCGCCCGGGCGACTAATCCGCGTTTTGGCGCGAAGAGCATGGATGTGATAAAAAGAATGGTTGCGGACAGGACAATCAGCGGACCGGTCGGCATATTTTTAACGACGGTGCTGAGCAGGGTTCCCATGACACCGCTCAATACCCCGAACATGCCGGAAATCATGATCATGACGTGCAGTTTTTCCGTCCAGTACCTGGCCGCGACGGCAGGCGTAATCAGGAGAGCAGCCATCAGGACGACGCCGACGGCCTGCAGCCCGACAACGACTGCGATGACAATCAGTAACATGATCAATTGATCAAGAATCACGACAGGCAGGCCGATCCCTTTTGCAAATCCAGGGTCGAAGGAAAGCAGCTTGAATTCCTTGAAGAATAAGGCGCAGACACTGACCAGAATGGCCGAGATGACAATCATCGTGATCACATCATCCTGGATCATAGATGCAGCCTGACCAAACAGGAATTTATCCAGTCCGCTCTGATTGCCTGCATCACTGTGCTGAATCTGCGTCAGAAGCACGATGCCGATACCAAAGAAAAAGGACAGGGTGATCCCCAGCGCTGCATCCTGACTGATACGGGTGTGCCTCGTTATATAGCCGATCAGAAGGGTTGCCAGAATGCCGGCAATCAGTGCTCCGGTCAAAAAGAGAAGTATGGACTTGGATCCGGTGATGATAAAGACTAAACAAACGCCCGGTAAAGCCGCATGAGAAAGGGCATCCCCTATGAGCGACTGTTTGCGCAAATAGGCAAAACAGCCAATGACACCACTGCTTAGTCCGAGCAGTGTGGTGGCCAGCAATATCCACCGCGTATTCGGATCCTGAAGAAAGTTCAGCCAGGACACCGTACCACCTCCAATTTTTAGTTGATCATGAATGAGGACTTCTTATCGGAATCAAACATGACTAATTTTCCGCCATAGGTGTGCTGCAGATTTTCCCGTGTAAAGAGGTCTTCTGTTTTGCCGATACCCATCAGACTGACATTGAGTAAGATCAGCCAGTCAAAATATTGCCTGACCGTATTCAGATCATGATGCACGACGAGTACGGTTTTCCCCTGCTGCCTGAGCTCATGAAGCAGGGTGATGATGGCTTTTTCGGTTCGGGCATCCACACCGGCAAACGGTTCATCCATAAAATACAGCCGG
This sequence comes from Sporolactobacillus sp. Y61, assembly GCF_040529185.1. Taxonomy (NCBI): domain Bacteria; kingdom Bacillati; phylum Bacillota; class Bacilli; order Caryophanales; family Sporolactobacillaceae; genus Sporolactobacillus; species Sporolactobacillus sp. Y61. The sequence continues at coordinate 1,631,036 of NZ_CP159510.1, forward strand.
GCATCCTGAGCCAGTGCCCTGGCGAGAAAGATGCGCTGCTGCTGTCCGCCGGAGAGCTGACTGATCTGCCGGTCGGTGAAGTTTTCCATGCCCACATGGCGCAGACAGTTCATCGCCAGCTCCTTTTCTTTTCTTCCGGGGCGGCGGAACCAGCCAAGGTGTCCGTAGCGCCCCATCGTCACAACGTCCAGTGCGTTTGTCGGGAAATCCCAGTCGACGGATTCACGCTGCGGGACATAGCCGATCAGTTTGCGCTGTTCTTTATAAGTTTTTCCGTAAATAGCCACTTCGCCGCTGACTTTCGGCGTTAATCCAAGGATTCCTTTGATCAGGGTGGATTTTCCGGCTCCGTTCGGCCCGACAATCCCGATCAGTTTTCCTTCAGGTATGTCAAAACTCACGTTGCGCAGAACCGGCTGTTTCTGGTAGGCGACAGTCAGATTTTTTACGGTTAAGGGTGCGGTCATCTTAAATTCCTCCTTTGGTCTTGCTTTTCAACTGTTTTTCCGGCAGAGCGGCCTTTGCCTATTTTAGCGCGCGGACAATGGTGTCGACGTTATGGCGAACCATACCCATATAGGTCCCCGCTTCCGTTCCGGGTTCCCCCATCGCATCAGAGAATAATTCTCCGCCGATTTCCATATGGTGGCCTTTTTCTTTTGCCCCGCGGACCACCGCTTCAATGGACCGTTTGGGCACGCTGGACTCGACAAAGACGGCTTTGATCCCTTTATCGACAAGGTAATCCCGAAGTTCACTGATATCCCTTGATCCATATTCAGAAGCGGTGCTCAATCCCTGAAGCCCCCGGACTTCGATCGCATAGGCGTCTCCGAAATAGCCGAACGCATCATGGGCGGTAACCAGTACCCGGCGTTCTTTGGGGATGGTTGCGATCTGCTCACGGGCATACTGATCCAGTTCTTCCAGTTTCGCGATATAGGCTTTCGCGTTTCTCTCATAATCTTCTTTATGATCCGGATCTTCTTCGATTAAGGTCTCGCGGATGGTTTCAGTCGCCGTGATCCAGTGCTGAACATCGAACCAGACGTGCGGGTCATGGGCACCTTCTTCGGTTGTGCGCAAGTCTTTTTCCGGGATATCCCGTGTCACGGCAACAACGGGTTTCCGCTGATCCATTTTTTCAAAGATCTCGGTCATCTTTCCTTCCAGATGCAGCCCGCCGTAAAAAATGATGTCCGCATTTTCCAGCTTCTGAATATCACCCTGAGAGGCTTTGTACAGATGGGGATCGATGCCGGGTCCCATCAGGCCGGTTGCCTTGACATGATCCCCGCCGACCTGCTCAACGATGTCGCGAATCATGCCGACGGTGGTTGTGATCTGTAGTTTTCCGCTTGCAGGAGAACCGGGCCGGCTGGTACAACCGGTAATCACAGATAAAGCAAGCAGGATCATGAACAGCCTGGTAAAAATTCGTCTGGTTTCTGAAAAATCCACGTGTGTCCTCACTCCTTTTTTGGTCGGGAAACAAAGTTAGCTCAAGGAAACAATTTGGCTAAAAAAAATCAGCGGGTCGGTTCATAAAAATCTGTGATCCGGCCGTTCTCTAAATTTGCAGAAGGGAACAGCAAGGCCGGCCAGGCCACTGACGTGAGAAGTAAGACGCCGCACTTGTTTTCCTGTGGCTAACTCTATTTCCCTCAGGAATCTTGCACCTTTATCATACACATGATCCGTTTCATCGGTCAATGAAATTAAAATGACAGACTTCGACACCCGCGCGGGGCAGTCAGGTAGAGGGGATACAAAAAAGGGAGGGTCACCCTCATGGATGCCCCCCCATATAAATAAGTTACAGGTAACTGGCCGGCCGGCCGGTTTTTCTTCATGCGCCCTTTTATTCATTCAGTGTGTTGCTTTCGGACTGGCCGCCCTGGACTGACCTGTGGGGTCGTCTGATGGGTCTGCGTCACTGCCGGCTCCGTCGGTTGCGGTAGGCGTGACGCCCAGCTGATTCTGCAGCTCACTGCTGACTTCCTGCAGATACGACTGGTCAAGTGTGTAATAATAGACCCCGGTACTTGAATCATCCGTCCCCTTCAGCTGCATCGAATCGATGCTGGAAAGGGAACCGGCATATTTGCGCAGACTGAGCAGCTGGCCAAAAGTCAGATTGGTCTGGAAATGGCCGTTCAGTGAATCAATCATGTTGCCGTATTTGGTCACGGAGGAGAGCTGTGTACTTTTTTTGACAATGGCTTCAATCATTTCCATTTGCCGCAGCCCGCGTCCAAAGTCGCCGCCGGATCCCGGTGATTTACGATTTCGGACGACAGACAGGGCCTGTTCTCCGTTCAGCGTCTGCATGCCGGGTTCAAGCACGATGGCATCATTGCCCGTTTTATCTTTACTGTTCTGAGTCACAAGGCGTACCGGTACATCCATTTTTACACCGCCAAGGGCATTAATGATCTTAACAAAAGCCTTAAAATCAACCTGAACGTAATAATCAACCGGAATATCGAATAATTTTTCTACCGTGGCCACCGTATAGTCAACGCCCTGATTATCATTGGCATCACCATACGCATGAGCGTGGGTGATTTTAGAAATGCCATAGTCGCGGGTGCCCGTCGGATCAACAATCTGAACCTTGGAGTCACGCGGAATACTGACCATCTTGACCTTATTCGAGCCGTGATTAAAAGTCGCCAGCACCATGGCGTCGGAACGGGCAGGTTCATTTTCCCGCTTATCAATCCCCAGAAAGAGAATTGAGAAATTGTCCTTTACCGGATCCACCTGTTCTGTTCGCAAATCAGATTTATCGCCACGTGTGAGTTGATTCTGCGCATGATCTGTGACATTTTGCAACTTTTTTGTCAGATAAACGCCATATGTTGCCGCGCACCCTGCGAGAACAACAAAAACTGCTAAAATAATCAACAGTGTTTTTCTGCGCCTGCGTCGTTTGTTGTTTTGCCGATTGATGTGTCTGCTTACTGTCATTTGGATTCAGTTCTCCTTCAGACCTGTAGATGATGCCGCTGTGTTCAAGCAACATAATAAATTATTCGAAGCATTTCCCCGGCAAATGACTTGAAAATAATTACCAGGCGCTGTATATATTAAGAACATTCTACAGAAGTTGTCCCCATTGGGCAATGAAATATGACAAAATTCATCATCTTTTTCAGGGCTCTTCTCCCGGCTCAGGTGCCCTCCGGCTGAGATAAAGTTCCTCTTCCTGCTCAACCTCTGCCTGTGCAGATGTCAGATCCTGTATCCACGTGCGGAACTGTTTACCGGCTTTCTGTTCTGTATAGACGTGGCAGGTCACCCGATCCGTATAATCTACATTTTTTATTTGCCAGGGAGAGTCTCTGAGCCGGTTGTCCAGCATCCCGCTCAGATGGTAATCGACCGTGACTTTCCAGAGGGTGGAGGGGATCTGATCGATTACTTCAGCGGCATGGAGTCCGGCTGCGGCGCTATGCGCATAAGCACGGATCAGCCCGCCGGCCCCCAGTTTGATTCCGCCGAAATAACGTGTGACGATAACGAGCGTATCGGTTACTCCGCGCCGTTTCAGGACGTCAAGGATCGGTACACCGGCTGTCCCGCTCGGTTCACCGTCGTCACTCGCTTTTTGAATCTCCTTCTTTTTCCCTATTATATAGGCGTAACAGTGATGATTTGCCTTCCAGTCTTCTTTTCGTCTGGACTGAATGAAAGCTTCAGCTTCTTCCTCTGTCTGAACAGGGGCGGCGAATGTGAGAAAGCGTGAGCGGCGGATATCAGTTTCTGCACGCCCCTGATGCCTGACTGTCCGGTAAGGGATAAGTACCATCCATGGTTTCCCCCTTAGTTTACTGGTCTTCCATGGTGAAAATTGTAGCAGAAAAAGCATGCAGGTGCCATGACCGGCCGGATAATTTGCTATAATAATAAGAATGGTAAAAAATACACTTGCTATCCCGTCCTGCTTCGGCAAAAATGATAAGTGAAGACCTCAGGCGGGAATTAGTGCTTATGTCCTATGCAGAGATAGGCATTATGTGTCTAGCGTGACCTGATTTGATTCGTTACAGTGAATGTTGGAGGGAAATAATGTCAGCCGGCATGAACAAAAATAAACCGCTTGATATCAGGCGGCTCGACAAGATTATTGATAACATGGTCGAGAACGTCAGCAGCAGCAAAAAGCAGATCTTCGAAATTGGTGAAGAGTCAAGAAAAGAGTTCGACACCGTTACGAAAGAACTCCGCTTTGTGAAAAAAGAACTGGAAGAAGTCATTAAACGAAGCGACCGGCTGGAAATTGAAGCCAGAAAATCACGCGGCAGGCTGGCGGATATCAGTAAGGACTTCAAACGGTACGGGGAAGAAGATATCCGGAAGGCGTATGAACAGGCCAATCATATTCAGAACGGTCTCTCTGTCGTCCGCGAGATGGAAAAACAGCTCAAACTGAGACGAAACGGCCTTGAGCGGCGGATGGTTCAGCTGGAAGCAACCATTAAAAAAGCGGATAAACTGACCGGCCAGGTCACCGTTGTGCTTAACTATCTGACGAGCGATCTGAAGCAGGTCGGCGATGTAGTAGCCAGTGCACGCGAACAGCGGGCTCTGGGCATGAAGATTATTGAAGCGCTCGAGGAAGAACGTAAGCGGCTTTCCCGTGAAATTCATGATGGACCGGCACAGACCCTTGCACAGGTTCTGCTGGGTCTGGAGATCGTTGAGCGTGTCAGCAAGCGGGAAGGCGAAGCGGCCGCCCGTGAGGAACTGAGTAAGTATCGGAGTATGGTGCAGGGCGCACTTGCTGAAGTTCGCCGGATCATTTATGACCTGCGCCCGATGAGCCTGGATGATCTTGGCCTGGTTCCGACCCTGAAGAAATACTTACACAGGCTGAATGGCGATTTTCCTTCTGTCGCTGTTAGTTTTAAGAGTATCGGCGATGAACTCCGTCTTCAGTCACGGATTGAGTCTGCTTTATTCCGACTGACTCAGGAAGCCGTTCAGAATGCCTGCATCCACGCCAAACCGAATCATGTGAAGATCCGGCTGGAATACAGAAAAGACCAGGTCATCATTCTGGTAAAGGACGACGGCATTGGTTTTGATCAGACGAAGAAAAAAGAAGGCAGCTATGGGCTGATCGGCATGCGTGAACGAACGGAACTGCTGAACGGTGAACTGACCATCCATTCAGAACCCAATCACGGTACATCCGTGCTGGTTCATATTCCGATTCAACCGGAAGATAAACTGGGAAAATGACATCATGACAGGAAAAATAAGATCGGATACGCGTTCGTCCCGTACGTCAACAGGCAATTTCCGATTATAAAAGAGAGGTGAACAATCTGCTGCATCAGGGACACATGGAGAGGAAGGGGAGATGAACCGGCGTCGATGATCTTTTTCACATCGCCATGTTCGTGCAGCAGAGTGAGCGTGACTAATATACGTCCGATGACAACGACCATTGCTTTGATCGATGATCACCGCCTTTTTCGGGAAGGTGTGAAACGCATTTTAGATATGGAGCCGGACTTTCAGGTGGTTGCAGAAGGCGACGACGGAAGTGTCGCTGAAAAACTGATTGAAGAAACCGAACCTGATGTGGTCCTGATGGACATCAATATGCCGAAGCTGAACGGTGTTGAAGCGACCCGCCAGCTGATTAAAAATCATCCCGATCTGAAAGTCATCATTCTCTCGATTCATGATGATGAGAGCTATGTGACACATGTGCTGAAATCCGGGGCACTCGGTTATCTGCTTAAAGAAATGGACGCCGATTCGATGATTGAAGCCGTACGCATCGTGGCACAGGGCGGAGCTTACATACATCCTAAAGTGACCCACAATCTGGTCAATGAATTTCGCCGGCTGGCAACCAATGGCTATTACAGCGAGCCCTCGGGTTTCCGTGATATGGAATACCGTCCTCCGCTGCATATTCTGACTCACCGCGAATGCGAAGTGTTGCAGCTGATGGCTGACGGAAAGAGTAACCGGGCGATCGGTGAGCACTTATACATCAGTGAAAAAACGGTGAAAAACCACGTCAGCAATATTCTGCAGAAGTTAAGTGTGGAAGATCGCACGCAGGCCGTTGTGGAAGCGATTAAGCATGGCTGGGTAAAAATCTATTAATCTTTTAAAAGAGAGGATCCCTTTTTGTTACAGGAAGGAGGATCCTTTCTTTTTTTGTCGAATAAATAATCAATCACGATCTGTCTCTTCTGCCATCATCCCTTTGGTGCCCCAAACCCCCTTTATATCCCGCATGAACGGGCAGTAAGATCCCCACTGATTGAAGTTTCACTTTATCCTTGATGTGAAAGAGGGTTTACTCATGATGCACACATCAGATCATTCGTCCATTCATCCCGGACTGCAGCAGTTTCTGTATGGCAGGGAATGCCTCCCGGAAGAGCTTCCCTTTCCTGATGAGGTGATCCGTAAGCAGATACAAGAGGGATGGATCACCCTTCGCCCGGGTATTGAAACAGCTGACGCGCTGCCGTTTCCTTTTTCATTTGTCAAAAAGAATATCTGCCGGCGTTGTGGAAACACAGATCCGGATGCCTTTGGAATGCACTTCTGCGGTCGCTGCGGGCATCTCTGCGTCTATTGCCGCCGCTGCCTGAATATGGGCGTGATTCGTTCGTGTACCCGCCTTTTGACGTGGAACGGACCGGCGCCTGCAGCACAAGTGCCTCATGTGAACAAATCAGGCAGACTGTGCGTCTGGAAGGGAACCCTGTCACCCCGGCAGGCCGCCGCTTCCGGCCAGCTCAGGCGTTCACTTGCTGAAGGCCGGTCATTTCTGATCTGGGCGGTCACCGGATCAGGGAAAACGGAACTGATCTTTCCGGCGGTGGAAGACCGGCTTTTACAGGGGAAACGGATAGCAATTGCCTCACCGAGGACAGACGTCGTAAGGGAGCTTGCACCGCGAATCCGTGCTGCTTTTCCGGAGGTGCCGGTCGGCGTGTTTTACGGTGGAAGCCATGAAAAGTGGTTTCATGCCCCGCTTTTGATCACGACAACCCACCAGCTGCTGCGCTTTTACCACTGTTTTGACTGCGTCTTTATCGATGAAGTAGATGCTTTCCCCTTTCATGCTGATCCGGTCCTTACCTTTGCTGTTCATAAAGCAGCGAAAGAACAGGCCCCGTTTGCCTTCCTGACGGCCACGCCGCCTGCCGGCCTGAAGCGCGCCTTTCTGTCAGGAAAACTGCGCGGGGTCAAAATCGCCGGAAGATATCATGGGCATCCGCTGCCGGTTCCCCGATTTCAGTGGATCGGCAACTGGAAAAAGTCGATGGCCCAAAAGCAGATTCCTGAGCCTTTTTATCGCTGGCTGCGCCAAAAAGCGGCGCCCGAAACCCGTCTCTTTGTCTTTGTTTCGTCCGTTAAGCTGGCCCGGCAGCTTGCCGGACTGTTGCAGAAAAAGGGGATGGAGCGCGTCGCCGGCGTCCATGCGGATGATCCTGAGCGCCATGAAAAAGTGGCTTTTTTCCGGGAAGGAAAACTGCGCATTCTGGTCACAACGACGATTCTTGAACGCGGTGTAACCGTTCCGGGTGTTGAAGTGGCGGTCTTTGGTGCGGATGATCCGGTTTTTGATGAGCGGGCGCTCGTCCAGATTTCTGGACGCGCAGGCAGATCACCGGAGCATCCGGGCGGTGATGTCCTGTTTTTTCATGACGGAAAGACCATCGAGATGATCCGCGCGCGGCGGCATATCGAGCAGATGAATAAGGAGGCGGGATTTTGAACGGCCTGATTTGTCTGTTATGCGGGTCAGAGCGACGGGAACCTCTGACTTTCCGTACACTTCTGTCACCCGAAAATCCACCCGGATTCTGCCGGTCGTGCCGGGACAGGCTGCTGCCGATTCCTGGCGGACACAGCTGCCGGTTCTGCGGAAGAGATCTGCGTCTGGTCCCCGAAGGCATGCCTTCAAAGGATCAGGTCTGCGCCGACTGTCTGCTCTGGCAATCCAGTGAAGAAAGCAGGGCGTTCGGTAAGAATACGGCCCTGTTCAGCTACAATAACCAGATGAAGGACATCATGAAGCGTTTCAAGTTTCGCGGAGATGCCGTACTTGTCGAGGGATTCAGGCAGGAGTTCCGCGCGGCCTATCACCGGATCAGCGGGCGCCGGCGTTTTTTCTCGCTGAAGCGCGCTCCGGATCCGCCGGTTATTGTTCCGATGCCGCTCAGCCCGGAACGATTAAAAGAACGCGGGTATAACCAGGCTGAACTGCTGGCGCGTCTCCTTCCGGGGACCCCGGTTCCGGCACTCAGACGCCCGGGCGGACAGCAGAAGCAGAGCAAGCTGCATCGCCATGATCGGCTGAACCGGGAGAACCCGTTCAAACTGGATCAGAGCCTTGCCGCGAAGCTGACCGGCAGAAGCGTTCTGCTGATTGACGATATTTACACGACAGGCGCCACGCTGCATTTTGCTGCAGAAGCGCTCCGTGAGGCCGGTCCGGTGCAGATTCATGGGCTGACGCTGATTCACGGGTGATCTCTCTTTTTCACTTAACTATTTTTTCAGTGTGCCGATAATGTAATCGGAGTCATTGTCGGCTATAATAAAAACAAGTAGTGAAGGAGGGACAGCAGTGGCTGAACTTGCGAACTGTATCAAGTGCGGGAAACTGTTTGTCCGCACGTCCTCCCCATATTGCCCGGATTGTCGGAAAGAACAGGAAGATAAATTTGACAAAGTCTACGCTTTTATCCGCGAACAGGAGAATCGGATGGCCACTGTCCCGCAGGTTCACGAGGCAACCGGTGTGGAAACGGAACTGATTTATCAGTGGGTGCGTGAAGGGCGTCTGGTCTCCTCCATGTTTCCCAATCTCGGCTATCCCTGTAAAAGCTGTGGGAAAATCATCACGGAAGGGGCGCTTTGTCCGGACTGCCGCCAAAAGCTGGAAGAGGCTGTCCGGCGTGATGAGAAAGAAAAAGCATTCAGGGAGCAGTCGCGGGTTTCGAGGACCTACCACACGAAGCGCAATAGTTAAACAATGGAACCCATTCATCCGATATACAGATTGAAACGATCAGGCAGAAACTTACGGACTGTTTCTCCGGCAGGCGGCGGAAGCAGAGTGACCGTGATCAGCCGCTGCATGTAAAATCTGAAACAGAGGTGAACAGGATGAAGATTGATGGTTACCAGCCGGTCCAGCCTTATGGGAAATACCCGCTGCCCCATCAGGGAAAACAGCCGGGCACCGCTCCGGCTCAGTCCGATAAAGTTGAAATTTCTTCTGAAGCGAAGCGGATGCAGGGCGCTCATCGACTGGAACAGGAGCGCCTGGATAAGGTACAGAACATTAAGGCTCAGATTGACGTCGGTACCTATCATGTCTCTTCGGAAGATATTGCACGAAAAATGTACGCGTGGTGGAACCGGAAATAAGACCGGGTCCGGACGCGGTTAAGAAAGAAGGCTGAAGTGATGCCGGCTGAAATGATGAAGCAAACGATTCTGCAGATCATAAGTGTACAGGAGCACCTGCGTGAAACCGGTCTTGCCAAGCTAGAAGCGATAAAAAAGGGCGACGCCGATGCAGTCGACCGTCTGACCAGGCAGGAAGAGCCGCTTGCCGAAAAACTGCGCGCTCTGGAACAGAAAAGGACGCAGCTTGTCCGGAAAGATACAGGAAAAGCGAATGCTGCATTCAGTGAATGGGAGAAGGCCGCGCTTTCAGAAAAAGAACAGCCGGAGTGGCATGCCCTGTATCTGAAGCTTAGCCGTTCGGTTCTGACGCTGAAACAGCTCAATCAGCTGAATCAGGATCTTTTGCGCCAGTCCCTGCAGTGGGTCAGACTGAATCTGAATCTGCTGATGCCGGGTACCGGGCCTTCAGGTTACGGCCAACCGGGAAACGCTCAGAGCGGATCAGCCGGCAGGTTCAGCGGACGGATTGATTCACGTGCCTGACAGAGACGGAGGTTTAAGCAGATGATTCCTATTTTTTCAAGTCTGAATATGATGCAGCGCGCGCTGCAGGTGACGCAGGAAGCAATCCAGACAACGGGACATAATGTGTCCAATGCCGGAACGGATGGCTATTCGCGCCAGCGCGTCAATCTGAAAAGCTGGCTGCCGTATCCCGCAGCAGGGATCAATGCACCACATGGAGCGGGCCAGACCGGCACCGGGGTCATCGATGATTCTATTGTCAGGATCCGGGATCAGTTTGTGGATCTGCAGGTCCGGGAAAATGCAAACCAGAACGGGTACTGGTCCGCCCTGAGTGACGCGTACAGCCAGATGGAAGACATTGTCAATGAACCCTCAGAAACCGGAATTTCTTCTGTTCTGGATGGTTTCTGGCAGTCGATTCAGGACCTGGCCAGTCACTCGGGTACAGGAGGAACGGGCACAGTCGTTCTGCAAAGAGGCAAAGAAGTGGCGGATACCTTTAATTATATCGCCCGATCGCTTGCGAAGGTGCAAAATAACCTGCAGCAGCAGATCACGGAAAATACGCATCTGATTAACAATTATGCAGATCGGATCAATGCACTGAATAAAGAAATCGGTCTGCAGGAAGCAAACGGTTTTCTGGCTAATGACCTTTATGATGAACGTGATCTACTTACGGATAAGCTTGCCGGACTGGTTCATATTAAAGTGACCCCGGTTCCGAGCGGAGGTCATGCTTCGGCAACTGCCGAGGGCAAATACACGATTGAAATGGTTGATCAGAACGGGGGTTCATTTGACCCGCCCGCACGGCTCGTCGACGGGGAGCAGCTGACTGCCGCAAATCTTGCTTCAGCGATCGACTCTGCCGAGCCATCGGTGACCGTGGCCATGGACGGTCAGGAACTGTCGGGCTTTTCCGGAAAACTTCAGGGACTGATTGAGGCCTATACGAATGATTATCCGGCTGTGCTGCAGAGTCTGGATCGTATGGCAGCGCAGCTGGCCACCTCCTTTAACGATGCTTTTCAGCAGACCGGTGGATCACAGGAATCCGGTATAGACTGGTTTTTTCAGGGGCAGGACGGGACGGTGACTGCTGAAAATCTCCATGTGAACGAGGCCCTTAAGGGGTCAGATATCACATCCAATCTGGCAGATGCCCCTTCCGGTGATCATGCCGGAGCACTGGCCCTGGCCGATGTGATTGCGGCTGACCGGTTTGATTTTGACGGCAACGGGTCAGAGACTACGTTAAAAAATTACCTTCAGGGCCTGATCGGGCAGATTGGTGTCAACGCCCAGTCCGCTCAGCAGTTTAACGGTAACTCAGCGACGATGCGTCAGGCGGCGGAGAACCGCCGGGCATCGATCAGCGGGGTGAACATGGATGAAGAAATGACGAATCTGATTCAGTTTCAGCACACTTATGGTGCGGCAGCCCGGGTGGTCACCACGATTGACACCCTGCTCGATACGCTGATCAATAGAATGGGGGGATAATCAATGCGCGTGACGCAGGGGATGATGACGAATCAAATCCTCCAGAATATAACACAGGGCTACGGTAGAGTGGCCGACTCACAGAATCAGCTGGCATCGGGTAAAAAAATCACGCGGCCCTCGCAGGATCCGATTGTGGCGACCATGGGGATTTCCTATCGGACGGATGTCGGTCACGTAGAACAGTACCGGAAAAATGTAACCACAGCCTATAAGTGGCTCGACAGTTCAGACGACGCCCTGCAGCAGACCGATGACGTACTGAACCGGATTCGTGAGCTGACCGTAGAAGCGAGTAACGGAACCCATACCGCTGAACAGCGTCAGGCGATCGGGACAGAAGTTGCCGAGCTGAAGCAGCAGCTCGTGACCATCGGAAATACACAGGTCGGAGGTCAGTACATATTCAGTGGCAGTGACACCGCCAATCCGCCCCTTGTAACAGGTAATGACGGGACCGTCACCCTTCGCCCGGATGCGCTCAGCCATCCGGATCTGGCTGTCGATGTCAATGACGGGATCAGTGTGTCGGTGAATATCGCCCCGGACAGTGTTTTTTCTGAGGACCTTTTCAGTGATCTGGATCGCCTGATCGGTGACCTGAACAATGGAAACGCCGATGAAGCGGCAATCGGAGCGCATCTTGGAGAACTGGATACCCATCTGGATGAAGTCGCCCGTGCGCAGGCTGAACTTGGCGCAAAAACGAACCGGGTCGATATGATCAGTAACCGGTTGAACCAGCAGAAGACGATTGCGACAAAAATTATGTCCAATAATGAGGATGTGGATTATGCGGAGACGATCATCCAGCTGAATCAGCAGCAGAATATCTATAACGCCTCTCTTGCCGTTGGTGCGCGGATTATCCAGACCTCACTCCTCGACTTTCTGAAATAAGGGCAGGAGGGAAATCATGATGGGTATTTTACCTCATCTGGAGATGCATCAGACTTTCGGAAAAATTTCCATCCGGACGCAGAACGCCCGGCAGGAGATCCGGCAGCCGCAGGCCGATGTCCTGATCCGCCAGTCTCCTGCAGAAATGCATGTGGATCGCAGGTCCGCCGAACTGCGGATGGATCAGTCGGTCGCCTGGCACAATCTTGATCTGAAGTCGGCTGCCGTCCGGATACAGGAGGCGGCTGAAGCTGGCACGCAGGCCGTGCTGGACGGCATTTCCCGTCACGCACATGAGGCAGAAGAACTCCTGCATATTGAAAAAAATAAGGGCCGAAACATCATTGCCGATCAGGCCGCGGCACATGCAAAGATGGCAGTCATCGGCACGCACTATAACACAGGGAACACGCCGGTGTCAGAAGCGGTTCACATTCAGGTGGTCCCGGACCAGCTTCGGATCAGGTGGCAGACCCGTCCGCCGGAGATCAGCGCCCGGATCCGCGCGCCGGAAGTCACCTATCATCCCGGCGAGGTTCGCCTGGCGATGCAGCAGGACCCGTCGCTTGACATCCGGGCCGTCGGCTTATACATAGATCAGAAAGGATAACAGCCGCTTATGAACATTCAAACCAAATACTATGGCATGCAGCAGATCGATGAACAGCAGATCATATCCTTTTCTTCGGGGCTGCCCGGGTTTGCTGATGATAAGCGGTTCATTATCCAGCCATTCGGGGAAGCGTTCTCCATCCTGCAGTCCGTCGATCATCCGGATGTCGCATTTATTATCACGTCACCCTTCCTTTTTTTCAACGCTTACAGTATCCATCTTCCGGATGTGTTCGTCAGGCAGCTGGATGTGCGTTCCCGGCAGGAAGTCAGTGTCTGGGTGATTGTCAGTGTTCAGGATCCGTTTACCGAATCAACGGTGAACCTGAAGGCCCCGGTGATCATTAACACACGAAAGAAAACAGGTAAACAGTACATCCCGGATCATTCCCCTTATTCCCTGCGTCAGCGTCTGACGGATGACGTGGCCGCGAAAAGGGCGTGAAGTTATGCTAATTCTGACACGTAAACCGGGAGAGTCGATCCGGATCGGTGAACAGATTAAAGTAAAAGTTGTTGCTGTTGACGGAGATCAGGTAAAGCTCGGAATCGAAGCCCCGCGTGAAGTGGATATCAATCGCAGCGAAGTCTATGAGGCCATACAGAAACTGAACAGTCAGGCGGCCGTGAACCGGCCATCTGAAGATATTCTGGACGCTTTGAAGAAAATCAGGAAGAAATAACAGATTCTGATTTTTTTCTTTTTATGAAGAAAAACAGGTCAAAAGTCATTGACATAAAGACCTGTATGTGTCAACGTATAAATGCTAAATTAAATATTTTTCTGACGAAAAGAGCACACCTGCTGAAAGGCAGGGTCGCAAAGCCGCGGGTCTAAAGCGAAAGCCAGGATCGCCGGGTTGCCGAAATGCAGGAAGAGCCGCAGCGGCCGCCGAGTTTTTCGGCGCGCCGTTTTTTTCTCTTTGGGAGGAAATGAAAGATAAGGTTTCTTATGCTGTCAGGGTTCTGGCTGGCAAGTTTTTCTTCATGTTCAGGGAGGAGCGTATTTGTGTTGTGGATTAATTTCATTACAAAAGGAAAATTTTTTCACCATTTTCAACCCATTGTCAATCTGGAGAACCGGACGATTGAAGGTTTTGAAGCCCTGTTCAGGTCGCCTCTTTTTTCGACTGTCGAGGAGGCTTATCAATTGGCCAAAAAGAAACGAAGACTTTATGAACTGGATGTTCATTCCGTACAAAAAGCCGTCCGTACATTCGCCGAGTCCGGGCAGAAGGATAAGGGGCAAAAGTTATTCCTGAATATTTATCCTTCGACCTTGCTGCACGCCGGTCTGGTTTCCGTGATCAAGGATCTGATCGGGACTTATCCGTTTCTTGCCGGACAGCTGGTTTTCGAGATGGTTGAGAACGAGCGTATTGATGATCTGTCCGGGTTGCAGGACGTGCTGAAGCTGATCAGGCAGGCCGGCATACGGATCGCCGTGGATGATTTTGGTAAGGGGCCCGATAACATGAACCGGACGATCGAGATTGATGCCGATTACATTAAACTGGACCGTTACTTTTCGATTGACCTGAGAACGTCGGAGAAGAAACAGGCGTATGTCGCTTTTCTTATCCGATTTTGTGAAAAATTTCATACAAAACTGATTTTTGAGGGCCTTGAAACCGCAAAGGATATTCACTACATCAGAGAAATGGGCATTCATTATGCGCAGGGCTATGCGCTCGGTCGTCCGCATCTGCTGGGTAAGGCGGTGCGTGGGCATGCTTAGTTCGCAGGCATGGATCTGGCTTTTATCAGGTCTGGATCTCGTCCTGTTCTGTATGGTCACCCTGTGCTACATCCACATCAGACGTGCAGTTAAGAAAACGAAACTTTCCGGCAGAACACTGGAACAACAGATTTTTGAAGCCAAATCAAAAAAGGTCCCGGACAGGCGAAAGCACTACCGGCTGGTTGTGGACGATGAACCGTGCCAGGTGCGGATCCTTGATTTCGGGGATCGCGACCTCCGGAAACTTAATAATAAAAATGTGGATGCAAAAATAAAAGACATCAGCCTTGGCGGTATCAGGCTCTCCTGTCCACTTAATTTTCCGATAAAGGAGGAAGTGCTTATCTATGTCTCATTCCCGATGGATGAGGGGACACTGATACATATGCAGGGAACAGTTGCCTGGAAAAAGGTGAAACATGGGAGGACAGCGGTCGAATATGGTGTGCTTTTCAGCGACTTTCTGCAGCGGAAGAAACCAGAATTCAGAATTATATGAACCACAGGGAACTGGAGAAAATATCAGTCCGCCGACATTCAGGTGATGAACCGAAAGCTCTTTCCATTGACAGAATGGCCTGATTCATAGTAGACTAATATCAACTTAATATATCTTATCAAGAGTGGCGGAGGGACTGGCCCGATGAAACCCGACAACCAGCATCGAAAAAGGTGTATGGTGTCAATTCCAGCAGATGCTCAATCTGAGAGATAAGAAAAATAAACGTAAAAACCCGACGATTATTTTTCTTGTATAAAAGAAAGATAATCGTTTTTTTTTCAGCAGATAGCCCGTGTCACGCCGCTCCGTCAGGGAGGGTCAATCACCACGCTCCAAAGGACGCAGCTTGTGAGCCGTGAAATTTTGTGCAGATAGAGACAACTTGCCTGACCAACAGCCGGTCGTGGACGTTGCCCGGAAAACAGGCTCGGCATCGCTGCCAGGTGGCTCTGTAAATGAGTAGACGGAAAAAATTCCGCTTAACTTAGTAAAAAGAATACAAAACAGCTTCAATAGACGGAGGGATTCCGCCTATTGGTTTCAAAAACATGAAAAGAGAGGATCTTTCATTGCCTAATCGGAAAAATTCCGCTTATGATACGCTGAAACCCGTTCTATTCTGCATTTAAGCGGAAAATCTCCGCTTATTAAGCAAACGAACAAGATTTTTATTAAAGGGGGAGATCCGCATGATCAGGGACGCAGAATACGCGCAGATTGACAACTATCTTGATTTATACCTTTACGCCGGTGAATTACAGGATAAAGAATGGCAGGCACAGATTCGGGTCAAGCTGACTGAGTTACTGGAGGCGTTCAGGAGTTCGGCAGAGAGGTATGAACACACCCTTCGCCGCCAGTATGTGGAAGTCAGCCGCGCGCTGCTCACGCTCTGTCAGAAAATCCGCACCCATATGATTGAACCAACAGATGCGATCGCCGCGCAGCTTTTTGCCCTGAAACAGAAACGCCTGGAACTGGGAAAAGAAATTGATGCCATCAGCAGCGGCGGTCAGCGGATAGGCTAAGGCTGCGTAAAGATAACAAGGACGTGGGTATACAGCCTGCGTCCTTTTTCCATGCGGGCGGATCATGAGCCCTGCTGTTTATAGTAGAACACGGCCAGCTGGGTGCGATCACGCAGCCCCAGTTTAACGAGTATTGAACTGATATAATTGCGGACGGTGCCTTCGCTGAGATAGAGGGCCTGGGCAATTTCACGGTTAGATTTCCCGCTTGCGACCTGCTCGATCATCGCAATTTCACGTTTATTCAGATGAAACGATTCGAAATCCGGCCGGCTCTTCTGTCTGATCAGTCCGGGGATTTTTCTGACAACCGTATCGCCGAAGACCCGCTGGCCGCTTGCCACCGCTTTTAATGCCGGAATAATGCTTTCAAAGTTCTGCTTCAGAATATAGCCCTTAGCTCCGATTTTTAACGCTTCGATAATATACTCGTCATCTGAGAACGTGGTCAGGAAGAGCACATTTGCCTGCGGGTCCTCTTTGAGGATCACCGCTGCGGCGTCTATCCCGGTCATGGCGTCCATCCGGATATCCATCAACAGAATATCCGGTTTCAGCCGGCGATAGAGGGAGATGGCCTGACTTCCGGACGCGCCGCATGCAAGTACCTGAATCACCGGATCCGATTCAAGTATCGTCTGAAGCGATGCGGACACCAGCTGGTCGTCATCCACAATAAGGACCTTCATGATGGCTCTGCCTCCTTTAATTGCTCTGCCTTTTTAGGTACGGAAATAAAGATTTTAAATCCCTGCCCCATCTCGAAATTGATCACACCCCGTAACGCTTCAACCCGGTCCTGCATGTTCTTCAGGCCGATGCCTTCACCGGTATCGACCGGACGCGCCTGCCCGTTATCGGAAATCATTAACTGGTAGAAAGCCGGATGTTCCCGAAGGATGATCCGGGCAGCTGTCGCATTGGAATGACGGGCCATGTTGGACAAAGCCTCCCGGACAATCGAAATCAGTGCGACATTGACTTTGCTTCCCGGCAGCTTATGAACCGAATAATCAAGCGTGACCGGGCAAAAGGTGAACTTATCCTTCAGATCGTTCAGCTGCTTTTCAAGATCGATCGACTCGTCATACAGATCATGTACACTGGAGCGGATGCTGGTCATCGCCTCGGACAGTGTCTCTTTTAAGCGCGAAAGCTCCTCTTTCGTTTTTTTATCACGGTTGATGATCAGCAGGGCACCGGTCTGCAGCAGGGCACGGGAGAGCAGATGACCGACATTATCGTGAATCTCCCTTGCGATTCGGTTGCGTTCGCCAAGCGTTGCCATGCGGACTTCCGTGTCCTGGTTTATCAGCAGATCCTGATTCTGTTTTTTCAGTCGAAAAGCCATCTCCTTCTTCGTATCACGCAGATCGTAGAATTGATTTTTTAATTTAAAAAGGGACGCCGTCCGGTATCTCAGACAGGCGGAGAGCAGCAAGAGCGCCAGGACGAGCATCTGAATCCGAATATCAGATGGCCGGGAGACGGCAAGTGACAGCACGCCCGGGAGCAGGATCCACTGCCCTTTTGAAAAAAAGGAATCATAACAGATCAGCGGCAGAAAAACATAAAACCAGGGCAGGAAAAAGGAAAGTAAGAGGTACACGGCCGTCAGGAAGAGCCGGATGCGCGACTGGTCATAGTAGCTGAGCAGACAGGCACACGTAAAGGAAAGAAGGACGGGGGCTACATTGTCGGTGAATGTGGCCCCGGTCAGGTATACGGCCAGACAGCCGGTCATTAAAATGAGTTTATCGATGAGTGCATCCATAGCGATCTTCCATCCCTGATTCATTCTGTTACATTTATTTAAGCATTTTTCCGGTGCAGGTACAATGCCGGTGATTCATGACAATTGTCATTTCAATTGATGATTGCCGGCACTACCAGAGAAGCGCGGCGCCGGATACACTGGAGATATAAGGGAAGGGAGCTGATCGAGCCATGATTCATGTTCACAATCTGGTTAAAAGGTATGGTGATCTGGTTGCCCTGGATCACCTGTCCCTTGACGTTCATGAAGGGGAGATCTTTGGCCTGCTCGGACCTAATGGATCAGGCAAAAGCACAGCGATAAACTGTATGTTATCGCTGCTCACGTTTGATAAAGGGGAAGTGACGATCTTCGGGAAAAAGATGTCTCCGGACGCTTATGAGATTAAAAGACATATCGGGATTGTAATGCAGAACGTTGCCGTCTTTGATGAACTGACCGTTTATGAGAATATTGACTATTTCTGCGGGCTGTATATCAGTGACAGAGAGGAACGGAAGCGTCTTGTCGAAGAGGCGATTCACTTCGTTGAACTCGATGCCTGGCGCAAGTTTCGACCGAAGAAATTAAGCGGCGGCCTGCTGCGCCGACTTAATATCGCCTGCGGCATTGCTCATAAACCGAAACTGATATTTCTTGATGAACCGACCGTCGCGGTGGATCCGCAGAGCCGGAACAAGATTCTTGAAGGGATCGAACGCCTTCAGGCAGAGGGGGCGACCATCGTTTATACCTCTCATTATATGGAGGAAGTGGAACAGATCTGTACACGGATCGTCATCCTTGATAAAGGACGGGTGATTGCATCAGGCACGAAAGAGGAACTGAAGGCGATGATCACCCTTGGTGAAAAAATCACAATCGAGGCTTTTTCCATTGATGAAGGGCAGCTGCAGGAACTGCGCCATATGCCCGGCATCGTTTCCGTTGAACATCCGGATAAGCGACTGATTATCAAGTCCGGCAAGGGAACGAATAACCTCGAGGCTGTGCTTGAATTTTTAAAGAAAAATCAGATCGGTTTTGGAAGAATTTACTCTGAACTACCGAGCCTCAACGACGTGTTCCTGGAAATCACCGGGAAACAGTTGCGGGACTGAAAAGGAGGTGGGGTCATGTTCCGGCATGTATTTATTTACCGATTGAAATGTCTGATCCGCGACCGGGAGCTGGTCTTCTGGACCTTTCTGTTCCCGATTATCCTTGGCACCTTTTTCTATATGGCGTTTATGAACATCGGCAATAATGAAGCTTTTCATCCGATTGACGCGGCGCTCGTCCCAGGCGGAGAAGAGTCGTTCGACGCCCCGTTTCAGGCCGTGATGAAAGAGGTGTCGACAGGTAAGGACCGGCTTTTTAACCTGAAGCAGGCAACCGGCCGTGCTGAAGCTGATCAGTGGCTGAGGCAGGGAAAGATTGACGGCTATTACACAAGTGGCCGGACGATCGAACTGACGGTCAAAGAGACAGGCATGAATCAGAGCATCATGAAAAGCTTCGCCGATCAGTACCGATCCGCCAGTGCGGCGGTGACGCGCATTGCTTCAGAAAATCCGGTTGCCATGAAGGACGGCCTGCTGAGCGATATTGGCGATCAGCATCACTTTGTCAAGGAAACGGCAGGAGGCAGCGCGGAACCGGATAACCTGCTCAATTACTTTTATTCGCTGATTGCCATGGCCTGTCTGTACGGCAGTTTCTGGGGCATGAAAGAAGTGACTGATATTCAGGCGGACATTTCCGACCGGGCGGCAAGAGTCAATATGGCGCCCGTTCATAAACTGAAGGCGTTTCTGGCCGGCAGTTTCGCCGGGTTACTGATCCTCTATGCGGAAATCCTGCTACTGCTGGCCTATCTCCATTATGGACTGGGGATTGATTTCGGGCACCGGACCGGTTACGTCCTTCTGACTGCGTTTGTCGGCAGTATTCTCGGTCAGTCATTCGGTGCCTTTATCGGTGCGATCGTGAAAACCGGAGAAGGGCTGAAAATCGCTCTCCTCATCGTTGTGACGATGGTCGGATCCTTCCTGGCCGGGATGATGTATTTGAATATGAAATACCTGATTGCCGAACACGTCCCGCTGCTGGCCTGGATCAATCCGGTCAATCTATTAACCGACGCATTCTATGCCCTTTACTATTATGATTCGCTTCACCGGTTCACGCTCAACCTGCTCGTGATGTGCGGATTTATCATCCTGTTCTGCGCGGGCACCTATCTGATGGTCAGGAGGCGAAAATATGCCAGTCTTTAAGCTGTGTATGAAACTATTCCTGAGAAACTGGCTTTCTGTTTCTCTTTATATCGTGATCTTTCTGGCTATTTCCATCGCCATCTCAGCGACCAGCACATATGAAGGGCGGACCGGTTTCAGGCAGGAAAAGGCAAAAATCGCGTTCATTGATGAAGAAAAAACGCCGCTGACTGAAGGCTTTCGCCAGGAGCTGGGAAAGAGTGCCGAGTTTATCTCCATCCCGGATCAGACGGAAAAGCTGCAGGATGCCCTGTTTTTTCGCAATGTGACATATATTATGCGCATCCCCCGGGGATACAGTGAAAATATGCTGGATAGCGGCTCGATGCAGATTGAAAAAACGGTTGTCCCCAACTCGGCAGAAAACGCCTATATCGACCTCCATGTCCGGCAGTACTGGAATCTCGTGCGTCTGTATGCGAAACATGACCCTGATCTGACGCAGCAGCAGCTGGCCGAACGACTGAAACAGAACCTGGCCGGTGACACGCGCGTTACGGTACAGAAACAGAAACAGGCGAAAACCTCGGAGAGCTTTTCCATGTACTATTTCAACTTTCTCTCCTATACGCTTTCAGCCGTTCTGATTCTGGGCATTTCCGCCGTTCTGATGGTGTTCAATAAGCTTGATGTCCGCCGGCGCATCTTTTGCTCACCGATCCGTCATCTGCAGTTTAACCTGCAAATGTTCTCTGCCATTCTGCTGTTCGCCGTGGTGTCTCTGGTGGTGCTGGTCGGTTTCTGTTTTCTGCTTGATGGCAAAAGCATCGGCACACCAAACATGGTCTATTTTATTCTGAATGCGACGGTCTTTACGGCATGCATCTCCGGCCTCAGTTTTCTGATCGGCAGCCTGATTAAAAATTTCAGTGCCATATCGGCTGTAGCTAATGTCCTGACACTGGGCCCCAGTTTTATCAGCGGCGTCTTTGTCCCGCAGGAGTTTTTGAATGACACGGTACTGAAAATAGCCAGCTTTACACCGACCTACTGGTATGTCCAGGCGAACGCAAACATCGCCAGGCTGACTGATTTCAGCTGGGAAAGTCTTCAGCCTGCGCTTTCAGCCATGGTCATTGTTCTGATATTCACAGCAGCCTTTATTGCACTAGCACTTGTAATTGGAAAAAGAAAACGGCTGATGAGCTGACGACAGGGAAAAGACCGCCCTTTTCGAACAGGCGGTTTTTTTCTGTTCTCCCTTGCTTTTCAGGGTGAAATCCGCGTCCCGTTCGCCCGGCCCCCCAATGCAGGCTGGAGGGCAAATGAACGGTGACATGTTTCTCAATCAAATCTTTTGACCATGATGGACCTGTCCGGTTACGATGAATAAAGAAAGAGAAAGGCTGGTGCATATTGGTGGAAAAAGCAGTGATTGGAAAAAGTGGAATCCACGTGAATCCGCTCGGACTTGGCACAAATAAAGTCGGAGGCTATAATCTGTTTCCAAATCTGGATGATGAAACAGGCAGGAAAGTCGTTCAGACAGCCATCGATCATAAGGTGGAAATGATTGATACGGCCTTCATGTACGGGCTCGGCCATTCGGAGGAACTGATTGGTGAGGTTCTGCAGCACAATGACCGCCACAAGGTGATTCTGGCCTCTAAAGCGGCGCATCAGGTGGCGTCTGACGGGTCAGTGACACTGAACAATTCGCCGGAGTTTCTGAGGCAGGCGGTGGAGGACAGCCTGAAACGTCTGCAGACGGATTATCTGGATATTTTCTATATCCACTTCCCGGACGAAGATACGCCGAAAGCTGAAGCCGTCGGTGCCCTGCAGAAACTGCGGGAAGAAGGGAAGATCCGCGCCATCGGGGTTTCCAATTTCTCACTGGAACAGGTGAAGGAAGCAAACCGTGACGGATATGTCGACCTGGTTGAAAATCAGTACAATCTGTTTCAGAGAGGAGCAGAAAAGCAGCTGCTGCCCTATCTGAAAGAAAACCGGATCTCCTTCGTTCCATATGAGCCCTTTGCGGCGGCGCTCCTCACCGGCCGTTATTCTGCAGATCATATGCCGACCTTTACGAAAGAGGATCACCGTCACGAGATTGATCTGTACGCCGCGGATCAGCTGGAGGCGAATATCCGGAAAGTGGACCGGCTCAGACCGATCGCCGAGGCAAGCCATGCGACTGTTGCTCAGCTCGTACTGGCGTGGTATCTGAAAAATCCGCTGATCGGGCCCGTCATTCCCGGAGCCAGAACGCCGGAACAGCTGCTGAGTAATCTCGGAGCGTACGACGTCTCGCTCAGTGATGCAGATTATCAGGCCATTGATAAACAATTTGCCTGAACGTGATATATAGAAAAAAGTCCGGACCACCTGATCCGGACTTTTTTAGTGCGCACTAACGGGCAGCCCCCGGGTGGAGCAGCCCGATGCGTTCAACTTTTGGGATTCACATCATCCTCCGGGTTCCCCGCAGCGTGGCCTGTTTCACGCTAATTTATGCTGAGAGAGAAGATAGGCCTCTGACTTTTTCTGATCAAACACACCTTCTGATTTGGACATGACTACTGAGGCGAGTGCATTGCCGACGACATTGACTACAGTCCGCAGCATATCCAGAATACGGTCAATGCCGGCAATGAATGCGACGCCTTCCAGCGGCAGTCCCATCGACCCCAGTGTCGTCAAAAGGACAACGAACGATGCCCCGGTCACGCCGGCCATTCCTTTCGATGTCAGCATCAGGATAACAAGAAGAGTCAGCTGATGGCCGAGGGAAAGGTGAATACCGTAAATCTGTGCAATGAACAGGGCGGCAATCGACTGATAGATTGCCGATCCATCCAGATTGAACGTATATCCGGTCGGGACCACAAATGACGTGATCGATTTCGGACAGCCAAACCGGACCATTTTATCCATCAGCCTGGGCAGGACCGCTTCCGAACTGGCAGTTGTGAAGGCAAGAAGCAGTTCGTCTTTTAGAATGCGGAACAATGTGAAAATACGTGTTCCGGCAGCTCGTGCGATCAGCCCGAGAACGAGGAGAACAAACAAGATCATCGTCCCGTAAATGACAAGCACCAGTTTGCCGAGCGGGATCAGTGAAGAAAGACCGAACCGGGCCACATTGACGCCAATCAGCCCGAACACACCGAATGCCGCAAACTTCATGACCAGATTGGTGACCCAGTACATCGCTTCCAGCGTGCCTTCAAAAAAGTTCAGTACTGGCTGTCCGCGTCTGCCGATCGATGCCACGCCGATTCCGAAAATCACTGAGAAAAAGATAACCGGCAGCAGATCGCCCTGCGCCAGTGACTGAAACACATTACTCGGGATGATGTCGACAAAATGGCTGACCACCCCTGTCTGCTCACTCGATCTGGCTGTCTGTTCATAAGTGGAAATGTCCCCCTTCGAAAGACTGGATAGATTAATGCCCGACCCCGGATGGAATACGTTGGCGGAAATCAGACCGATCCCGAGTGCCAGCGTTGTGATGATTTCAAAATAGATGATCGTCTTCCCGCCGAGTTTCCCAAGTTTTTTCACATCACCGACACTGGCGATAGAGACAATCAGTGCCGACACAATAATCGGAATAACGATCATCTTGATCAAATGAATAAAAATATCACCGAACGGCTGGAGAATAGCCATCGCTGTTTCATTACCGTAAAAAACAGCCCCAACCACAATCCCCAGGATCAGTCCGGCGAAAATCTGCGTTGCCAAACCAAATTTCTTCAATTTATTTAACCACCTTTACCGTCTACTGCTTTTCTGTCTCTGTCCTTAACGATGAACGATCCAGGTAACCGGGCGTGCGGTCCTTATGATTATGAGAGCAGTCACAATATAATCAGGCAAACACCATGCAGAAGCATAACCCCGGAAATTTTATTATACAACAGGATCGCCAATGCACAAATTGCACAGTATATTTGATCGGTCGGGGACTTGCATGACGGGTTTGAGCAGTTAACGGTGCGGTTAATTGTCTGTCGTAAACCGGATAATTTTTGAGAATGTCGTCCTGATTTTTCCTGACGGATGCGGCCGGAATCTGTCGATCGGGTCACATTTGCGCGTGACACAGGCTTTTTTTCATATTCACAAATTAGACAAATAAATGTACACTTAAATGTAATGGAAACGCAGCCATACTTCTGATCAGACGGCAGGCAAGAGCATAGGATTTTCCTGTGACAGATAAATAAGGGCGACGAAAAATGGGTAAAAAAAGATGACGTAATTTGTACGGTAAAGTGTGGCCATCTACATTCAGACATATATCACCGAATTGAAAGCAATCTTCCAGACCAACTTCTGATGGCATATCATGGTAAATTTCCCATCTCATCCTCCATGGCAAGCAGCATAGCTGATAACCCTCGGAGATTTGTCGACTCGTTGCAGAAGATACCCAGTATTTTACAGACGGGTTGGAGGATATGCCGCATGTCGCTGCTATCAATCAAGATTCCGCTCGGGCGACGTCCAAGTTCCTGAATCAGTTCAAGAAACGATAGACGGATGAAGCGAGCGTAAGCCTCTTTATCGATTTCTTTCTCAGGAGGGACTAATGCGAATTTCATTATCTGTCCGTTTTGATGATCCACCATTAAATAGATTTTTGGATAGTAGGGACATGGATCGTTTTCAGACTTAACCGGGACAGGGGCATAGCGGACGCCAACCTCCGCCCAGACGTTCAACACAGGGCTGCTCTTTTTCAATTGTTTCAGGCTGAATCCCAGGTCACCCAGTGGGACATCCGTGGAATATTTCCGTATTTCCGTTTCACGGTCCGGCGTGAACAGGGTGTCCAGCTTCGTCTCAGATGTATCGTGGAACGACCGTAGAAACCACTGTTCATCCTGATAGTGTGGAATAGATCGGGGCGACTTTTTTGTTTGAACAGCTACATCTGTAATCTGCTCAAGAATGGCCGACATTTGCCGAATCTCATTTTGTTTCAGGAAACATGGCGCCATCCCAGGCGTAAAGCTGCGAAACATCGGCCATTCTCCCTCGTCCGGGTAAAGGCCCAGCTCTTCAAACAATAACCATTCTTCCGGTGACATGTCTTCTTGGCCGGTAAATGAAAGATTCAGTCCACGATTACGACGGTAAATCTCCGGCATTTCTTCTTCATTGATCGTTTCATACGTCTCATTCACACGTGCCAGTCCTGTTTTCCCCAGATAAACGGCCAGGCCAAATAACATATTGTCGGCGCCGAGGATGAAGCAATAGGCCCGGTCTGTATAACCTGGCAGATCCAGAGCAATTACCTGATCGGAATCCAGCCACTTCCAGGGCGCCAGTTCCCTGTAACGACTGGCGAAGTCGATCAATATCCGCCAGTCATCGGCATTCTCTGTCAGATCAAATAATTCTTCGTTATATAGTTCAAAAAGATCATTCATTTCATCAACAACTTCGGAAGGGTCTGCAAATAACACTGCTTCCCGGTCATCCTTCCTGATTTTTTCGTTCAGATAGTTGAAAAATCCCTGACTGATTTTTACACATTTCGGGAAATTGCCCTGGTCTGAATGGATACGCTTTTCAAGAAGAATCTCATAGACATCACTGCCGAATTGATAGGTTCCCTTATCACCAGAGTTGCACAGAAAATTTTCAAGTATAAAATCTTCTTCTTCTAATAGCTCTTTATCGGTCGCAGTATCCCATGAATCAATAGAAGAAACAATCTGTACGGTGATCGGGAGAAATCGTTGGATCTCACCAGCGAGACCTCTCTGATTATCCGGGTTTTCAGGCATCTCAAAAATATGCGGTTGATCCTCTTCGTAATCGAATACATCCTGTAAATAATCATTGAGATCTTCAAAAGTGCTGTCGCTTGTTACTTGCAGACGCGCCCAGATTGGAGGATGCACCTGCTTCATCGTTATTTTTAACTGGTAAATCATGGATGGATCCCTTCTTTCTCATGGACTAAGGAAAGGCTGTTCAGAGGCCTGCGGGGTTCGCCACTTCATCTGGTTATTTTGCCCGCTTTGATCCGAATCCAGACCGGAGGATGATATGTTCTGTTCCGCGAAAAATCAGTTTAAGCTGCTCGATTAACCTGTGTAATAAGGCCAGCTATTCAACTGCTATTTTACGACGTGAGGTCAGAGTTGGCCGGGTGATCAGCTCATCCAACAGGCAGAGGATGTGGACCCACATTACTTCAGTTTGACCGGGTACAGATTCAGGGAGCCATGTGGCGATGAAATGCAGACTGACTATCGCATAAACCATATTTTACACTTAAAATGGAAGTAATGGTTTATAAACTGGCAATTATTGCTGATGTGCATGATGAAGGGAGGATTCATTTGATGAATCATAGCGAACAACTGATCAGGAGTCTGACGATGATACTGCTGTATCTGACTTCCTGGGAAGAAAGCGATTTCGAGCGACGTGATCTGCGCGCCTGGAAAGGCTACGACTTTGACGTTCTCAATGAGCTGGAAGATAAAGGCCTGATCAGCGTCAGCCACAAGGCAAAATCTGTTTATCTTTCAGAAAAAGGGATTGCTGTTGCTAAAAAGTTGCTGAAGGATTACGGGTTGAGCAGGTAATCCGTTTCTTCTATTTTACGGATGATTACTTTGCCTGAGGGATCATTAATCTGTTTTTATTATAAAAGGATGATAAATTAAAAAGCTAATGCATGATTTTCGGGTTAAAGCGTTTAATTTGTCGCAATCGCGCTCTATTCAGTATATCTTGCAGGCCAGGATACATTTTTTAACTTTTTCCGGCTGAAATGGGATAGGAGATATCACAGGTCACTATTGCAAGGAAAGGATTTGCCATTATATTCTGGTTAAGGTGCTATGGGTGAACGATGGGGAAGAAAGCATTTAAGTTTTTCATCAGGATTCTGGAGATATTCCCCAGATCAGGTCTATAAAATGCTGATCAACTCAGAATTCAGATCTCAGAATATTTCCTCTGACCCCGAATGAACAGAAATTCAAACATTCCTGATACGCTCATTAGAAAATCGACAGGAAATCTAGTTGATCATCCTGGGAGTTACTTTAAAGAAATTTTCCTGAAAGACTGATTCACCGTTTTAACCCATGCTTTCGGATTCGTCTCAATGACGTCTGCAGACTGAACGTCGGGATGGTCACGGGTCCATTCGCCCTGTTCCGTCATGAAATCAACATAGCCGCGACTTACCTTGATGCAGCGTGGATAGGAAATATTTTTCTCCGCACGGTGCTTTTCCTCAAGTCGCACATTTACTTCCCAGTCCTCTTCAAAGTCATAGGTATAGACCGCCTTGTCGCCCGGATTTTTCAGAAAATTTTTCAGCTTGCATTTCTCTTCATCCAGAATTTCATCAAAAGCATCATCAAAATCGTCCGCTGGTCCAATATGTTTGGTCGGTAACATATACTTTACAGCGAACTCAACCAGATGATTCAAATCCAGACCGCCGACTTGCTTATCCGTATTCTGAGGGTTCGGAACTTCAAAATCATGCAGCATGATATCTCCCCAGTCAAATGCGGCCTGAATCAGTTCATGAAGTCCTCTAAAGGTCATATTCTGATCCACTTCGATTCGAATCCAGACCGGAGGATGATGTGTTCCACGAAAAGTCAGTTTAAACTGATCGATCATATTCAAGACCACCTCTGTATAAGTTTGAGTATTTAACGGCTATTTTACAACGAGACGCCGGATCGGACAACTCATCCAACGTGCAGTCGGCTGCTGTCCGGCCATACCTTCTGACTCCTCAGGACCAGGACTGCTTAGATGACAGATTTCAGCCCATTCAGTGATGATAGCTGTCAAAAGGGTTTCTCCTCCGGCCACCAGATCCTGTTGATCCTGTCAATCATTTCAGCTTTTGTGGGGACATCATCGTCTTGCTGTACTGATTCCCCGGAAAGTGGATCGATATATACCGGTCTGTTTCTGGCAATAAAATCACCTGAATGTTTACTGACATTCAAACAGACAGGGCAGTTTTTTTGACACTGTCGGGCAAATATTTATATGTACAAGTATGCAAAATATAATCAACATGACTATACAAGTTTAAATGAAAGCGCTATAATAAACATGTAATTAAAGAGCCCTGTGACTCAAAAAATGTTTTCGGATTTGCCCGGGGTTTACAAAATGGCTGCAGCAGAATGTAAACGTAATCAACACAGATCTGATGACAGATACCGTACAGGGATAGATTAGGGGGATAGAGATGGCATCAGTTAATGAAGAATCTGTTCGGAAAATAATTCAGTATGTGGGTGGTAAAAATAATATCAAAGCCGGTACCCACTGTGTGACACGTTTAAGGCTGGTACTGGACGATGAGAGTAAGGTGGATAAAGAGAACCTGGATAAAGTCGATCTGGTGAAAGGTTTTTTCTCCGCAAACGGACAGTTCCAGGTCGTCATTGGTCAGGGGACGGTGGATAAGGTCTATGACGTATTCATTCGACTGACTGGGCTTGGTGAAGCCACAAAACAGGAAGTCAAAGATGTAGCTGCTGAAAAAGGCAACTGGCTGCAGCGGGGGATTAAAGTTCTCGCCGATATTTTCATCCCCATTCTGCCAGCGATCGTAACAGCTGGTTTGCTGATGGGCATCAACAACATCCTGGCGAATCCAGGTATATTCTTTAAAAATCAATCGATTGTGCAAGTTTACCCGCAGTGGGACGGGTTCGCCAATATTATTTTTGTAATTGCCAATGCGGCGTTTACCTTTCTGCCAGTATTGATCGGCTGGTCAGCGGTTAGGAGATTTGGGGGCAGTCCGCTGCTCGGTATCGTGCTTGGACTGATTCTGGTACATCCGGATCTGCAGAATGCTTATGGCCTTGCTCAGGCAAGGAGTGAGGGTACGGTTCCGGTATGGAATCTGTTTGGTCTGGAAGTAGAAAAAGTCGGCTATCAGGGTCAGGTGCTCCCCGTCCTGTTTGCTTCCTATGTATTGGCCAAAATTGATGTATTCCTGAGAAGGCATGTGCCTGACAACTTTCAGTTGCTTGTTGTCGGACCGGTTGCCTTGCTGGTTACCGGTTTCCTGGCATTCCTGTTCATCGGACCTGTTACCATGATATTAGCCAACTGGATCACTGAGGGTCTGGTCGGTCTGTTTGATATCGCTCCGATTATCGGTGGCGCAGTCTATGGCTTCCTGTACAGCATACTCGTCATTACCGGCATGCATCATCTGTTCCTTGCCGTCGACTTGCAGCTGATTGGCAGCACAAATTCCACATTCCTGTGGCCGATTTTGGCATTGTGTAACATCGCTCAGGGTACTGCTGCTTTCGCCATCTTCTTCGTGGCACGTCAAGCGAAAATGAAAGGGCTGGCTTTAACGTCATCCATCTCGGCCTGGCTTGGAGTTACAGAACCAGCAATTTTCGGTGTGAACCTGCGTTATCGTTATCCGTTCTTCGCTTCCATTATCAGTGCAGGCATAGGTGGTGCCTTTATCTCGGTACTCGGAGTTAAGGCGACATCAATCGGCATTGGCGGACTCCCGGGTATCCTGTCGATTATTCCGCAATACTGGGGGGCCTTCGCTATCGGTATGGCCATCGTACTGGTACTGCCATTCTTACTGACCTGGGTATTCTCGAAATTCAGTAAAAAAAAGACAGAAGCAGAATTACAGTAACTGACTGAAAATATTGTTCAGGTGGTGTTTGTACAATGACGCAGCCCTGGTGGAAACAGGCAACGATTTATCAAGTCTACCCGAAAAGCTTTCTTGATACAGACGGAGATGGTATAGGCGATCTTCCCGGTATTACTGAAAAACTGGACTATCTGAAGAAACTTGGCATCGAGGTAATCTGGTTAACGCCGGTTTACCAGTCGCCACAGAAGGATAATGGATATGACATCAGTGATTACTACAGTATAGAGCCGGAATATGGGTCGATGAAAGACCTGGAGCAATTGTTTACTGAAGCTCACAAACGTCATCTGAAAATAGTGATGGATATGGTCGTTAACCACACATCGACGGCACATCACTGGTTTCAGGAATCCAGGAAAAACAGAAATAACCCATTTCGCGATTACTATATCTGGAAGGATCCGAAACCGGATGGCGGACCGCCAAATAACTGGCAGTCAAAATTCGGCGGATCCGCCTGGGCATGGGATGAGACAACCGGTCAGTATTACCTGCACCTTTATGATCCGACCCAGGCCGATCTGAACTGGGAAAACCCTCAGCTTCGACAGACTATCTACCGGATGATGAATTTCTGGATAGATAAAGGAGCCGATGGCTTCCGGATGGATGTGATTAATGTGATCTCTAAGAATCAGCGTTTTCCGGACGATGCAGATGCACCTCCGGATGCCCGAGGTAAGAAGTTTTATACAGATGGACCACGAGTACACGAATTTTTGCAGGAAATGAACCGAAATGTTTTCAGCAGAAGGATAGAGATGATGACAGTGGGTGAGATGTCCTCTACCTCCATCAATAACTGTATCCGCTATACGAAACCGGACCGTCACGAACTGAGCATGGTGTTCAATTTTCATCATCTGAAAGTAGACTATCCAGGTGGGAAAAAGTGGACGGTTGCCAGGCCTGATTTTCTGAAGCTGAAGCAGATTCTTTCCGACTGGCAGACAAGAATGCATGCCGGAGGAGGCTGGAATGCGCTGTTCTGGTGCAACCATGATCAGCCGCGGATCGTCTCCCGCTTTGGCGATGATGGACCATATCGTGAAGTTTCGGCCAAAATGCTGGCTACGACATTGCATATGATGCAGGGCACACCCTATATCTATCAGGGTGAAGAAATTGGCATGACCAATCCGAAGTATCAGAGCCTCTCAGACTACCGCGATGTCGAGTCGTTGAATGCATATCGGATGTTAAAGAAAAAAGGGCTCTCTGAAACCGGGATCCTGGACATTCTTGCTCATAAGTCCCGTGATAATGGTCGGTCACCGATGCAGTGGAATAACAGAAAAAATGCAGGATTTACAAGCGGTACACCCTGGATTCCAATTTGCCCGAATTATCCGGAAATCAATGTTGAAGCAGCTCTGGCGAACCGGCAGTCGATCTTTTATCATTATCAGAAACTGGTTGCTCTGCGCCGGAAATATCCGATCATTGTTGAAGGTGCCTATGAACTGCTCCTGCCCAATGATCCAGCAATTTTCGCTTATCTGCGTCATGGTGAGGCTGAGGAACTGCTGGTCGTCAGCAACTTTTTCAAAGCACCGGTTACGTTCGCATTGCCAGACAGCGTACCTGCAAATCGTTATGACAGTCACATTCTGATCAGCAACTATTCGGATTCACCGACAGATTTTCGAAAAATACAGCTGAGGCCCTACGAGTCGATCGTGTATCACCTGACCCGGAAGCCCAGTAGAAGTCAGTTACATCAGTGAAGTGTGAGATTTACCTCTGAAGGAGGAGTCATCATGTTTGGGAAACTGTTCCATAAGGATAAAATAACAGAGGAACGCATTGTGGCACCAGTTTCCGGCACAGCCAAAGATGTCACAGACGTACCTGACCCGGTGTTTTCGCAGAAGATGATTGGTGAAGGGATGGCTGTAGATCCGGAGCCGGTAACACAGCAGGTCGTGGCCCCGGTTGACGGTGAAGTCATTCAGCTGGCGGAAACTGGACACGCCTTCGGTATCCGCTCAATCATGGGCGAAGAAGTCCTGGTGCACATTGGGCTGGATACTGTCGAACTAAAGGGTGAAGGTTTCCGCGTGCTTGGAAAAGTCGGTGACCACGTCAAGACTGGTGATCCCATTATCGAAGCCGATTTTGCACATATTCGTGAAAAAGGGAAGGGGATCATTGTCCCGGTTGTGATCACCAATAGTCATTCAGGTGTCTTCCAATTCGAATGGGCACAGCCGGAGAAAGCAGTCGCAGGCGAAACAGTCCTGTTTACATCCACACTCAGTAAATAAGGACAGGTCACAGCCAACGGTGCAGATACAATAATTTCTGGAACGACCGACCGCAGAGGCCGTTCCAGTTGAAATATGCCTGTAAATCTCTGATATTTTGGGATCTGCAGGCTTTTTTTGTATTCTGAAAAACTTTTGAATTGATAAGTTGGTATCACCATACTGATTTCTATTTCGACCGCAACATCGGTTCTGGAACCAGACTGCATATCCAAAAAGTACAGGATCTGATATAATATTCTGTGGCAGAAGTAGGGATACATCTGCCTTTTTCCTGTCGGTTTGGAGTCAGCATAATCGGTATAACGGACGCATAACAAGCGTAAGCTGTTTGCATATTATTCTGTTGTCAAAACAGGTCGAAAGCGCACATGGAGGTGAATTGATTGGGCAGAAAAAAGTTTACGAACATCTATGAGTCTCTCACGGGACAGATTCGTCATAAAAAGATTGCGGCCGGGGATCTGCTTCCGTCCGAGAATCAGCTCTGCCAGATCTATCACGCTTCACGCGAGACCGTGAGAAAAGCACTGTCACTGTTGCAAGCAAATGGTTATATCCAAAAGATTCAGGGGAAAGGATCAGTTGTTCTCGACGTCAGCCGGTTCAATTTTCCAGTTTCCGGGTTGACCAGTTTTTATGAATTAAGTCATCACTCGAAGGAACAATGGCAAACGGAAGTTCATCGTTTGGTTCTGAACCGGCCAAGCCCCAGTCTCATGCAGCTTATGAATCTGGAGCCAGATCAGTACGTCTGGGAACTGGTACGTACCCGGGCAGCAGAGGGAGAACGGGTGATTCTAGACAAAGATTTCCTGATCCGTGATGTGGTGCCGGTATTAACGGAAGATAAATGTGAACAATCGTTGTATCATTATATTGAGAATGAGCTTGGGCTCGCTATTGGTTTCGCCAAGAAAGAAATTACAGTTGAGCCGGCAACGGAGGAAGATCATAAATATTTGGATCTTGGGGACAGAAACAAGGTGGTTGTTGTGCGCAGCCTGGTCTTTCTGGATGACACACGCCTGTTTCAATATACCGAGTCCAGACATCGGGACGACAAATTTCGTTTTGTCGATTTCGCTAGGCGAGAACATAGATAGAATCAGGTGGGTCTGAAATCTGTCTTGTTAAAAAGAAATATTTTTGACAAGTACATCTGATTGTGCTCTTTTTTGTTTACAAAAACTGAGTTCAAATTCACCGTCTTTAGATGGTATCCGCTTATAGCCATATTTTTTCCTATCCATACTTTTCAAAAGAGGTGAAAAGTATGGATGGTTATCAGAAAAGTGGTCATGCGGTCTACAATATCAAGTATCATCTGATCTGTGTGACCAAATGCCTATAACAAGTGCTGCTGGGTCAGATAGCCATTCAATTGTGTGAACACTGATCCGACAGGGATGTGAAGCTTGCGGATTCACCATGCTTCGGGGGAGTTTAGGAACATATCCATTTGCTGATCTCTTGTCTTCCGAGTCTTGTCCCGAGTTAAATCATGCAGTATCTGAAGGGGTGCTCATCCACACTGCTGCAGGATGAGTTTAGGGAACTGAAACAGAGGACGTAATCAAACAGTATATTGAGAACCAGCATAATGGCCGAAATGACGACACATTTAAGATTGTGAAGAATTGGGTTTCAGCCGAAAGCTTAAGCATGATTGAACATGGAGTTTTTAACTGGAACTACGATTTTCAGCTGAAAAAGAAACCCCAGTACTTTTCAGTGCTGAGTGTTTTAGTCTTCATATAATACTTCTCTACATCAAAGTTATTTTTTATTCAGTTTCTGATTCTTAAATTGGTCTTGATCTGACGAAAAAATTAAATTGCTAATGTCTATTTTTAATTTTCTCCATTCCCTTGTTCCTTGAATATTCTCAATGAATTCCCTGAACTTTATATCATTGTTGTAATATAAGTATTTCCCTAGAATACGGTCGTGAAAGTAAGTAATTATCCCTTTGAAATGGGTTCCATTTTGATCAATTAATTCTACTTTAACTGGATATTTTGGATCTTGAAAATTTGATTGAATTGGCATTATCAATGCATGTTTGATAATCATGAAAATTCCTCCTTGTATAATAAAATAGCTTCTCGGTATTCGCCAGGGTAGATGGGATAAGGGTTTATTTGAACCATAAAAGTCATCATCTTCCTTCTGCTTTTTAGGGATATTTTTATAATGTGATCGTGAACAAAGATTAGCCGCTTACTTTGAACTTGTGGAAAACAGATTTCTCTCACTTGACCACCACACTTCAGCCCATATATTCAGATTGCGGTCCTGCTTCGATGCTTCACTCATTTCTTGTCCTCCTTATTCTTAATTTATTTATATCATAAGGTAACATTGGTAAAATGACGAGACTTATATCTACGTATTATAAGCATTTCATGATGAAGCTGAGAACTTTTCACGGGTATTTCTCAATGAATCGTAGAATTTGAAACCCACCCTCGAAATTTCTCTCCCATACATCAAAACTCAATACATGTCTAAAAAATGTATAATTATTTCTAGTCTACTAAACATCCTTCCTCCTCTGACGATATATACAGTGTAAGCAGTTGGGAAGGCGCCTTTCCAATTGCCAAGATACTATTCCACATGGACGTGGGAATTCATAATTCAAGGAGGAAATTAGTTATGATTATCAATCACAACATTGCTGCGTTGAATACGCTCAATAACCTGAGCAAGAACACAGCGGCAACTCAGAAATCACTTGAAAAACTGTCTTCAGGCCTTCGCATTAACCGTGCAGGTGATGACGCTGCAGGTCTCGCCATTTCTGAAAAAATGCGTGGACAGATTCGCGGGCTGGATATGGCAAATAAGAACGCACAAGACGGGGTTTCTCTTATTCAAACTGCTGAAGGAGCATTGAGCGAAACGCACTCAATTCTTCAACGTATGCGCGAATTAGCTGTTCAATCTGCAAACGATACAAATACTACAGATGATCGTTCTGAAATTCAAAAAGAAATTGAACAGTTAAAAAGCGAAATTAATAGAATTTCAAGTGATACTGAATTTAACACCAAAAAATTAATCAGTGGTGGCATTGGTGCAACATCTAGTATTGGGACAACTAATACTGCTGGATTATCAGGTGTAGCAGTTGAAACACCTTCACTTGATACTGGGGCCTATACATTCACTATTACAGTAGACAACGCCGCTGCAGTTAGTGGTCAAACTGATGCAGGTACAGGTGTTACTGCAGTGACTAGTTCTGCAGCGGGAGATCACACGCTTGGGAACTATCAATTAAATGTGACTGACGACTCAGCAAACGCAGGTAAGAAACTTTTGACATTAGTGAACAGAGACACAGGAAAAACTGTAGGGACACTAAATAATCAGGCGGATGACACTACTTCTTATACCATTGCTGGTTATGAATTTACAAATGGTGGTACCATTTCCAATGGCTCTTATTCGTTTACTGAGGATGCTGATATTTCAGTTGCAGTGACTGATGGTGCTACA
Organism: Sporolactobacillus sp. Y61; assembly: GCF_040529185.1. NCBI lineage: Bacteria > Bacillati > Bacillota > Bacilli > Caryophanales > Sporolactobacillaceae > Sporolactobacillus > Sporolactobacillus sp. Y61. The sequence continues at coordinate 1,666,731 of NZ_CP159510.1, forward strand.
ACAGTAGCTACGGCAACTGTTGATAATTTAACTAAAGGTGAGTTCGAAGTAGCAGGCGTCAATCTTCAGTTCAACTCTAATGTTGCTGCCGGTGCGACTGATGTAAATGTTGTAAATAATTCAATACAATTCCACATCGGAGCAAATGAAGATCAAACAATGGATTTAGCTGTTAATGATATGTCAGCTACTGCTTTAGGAGTTGATACTGTAGATGTTACTTCTGCTACTGGGGCAGAATCAGCTATTACCTCTTTAGATGACGCTATTAAAAGTGTTTCTTCTGAACGCTCTAAACTTGGTGCCTTCCAGAACCGTCTGGAACACACGATCAACAACCTGGGTACTTCTTCGGAAAACCTGACGGCTGCTGAATCACGTATCCGTGACGTAGACATGGCGAAAGAAATGAGCAACTTCACGAAGAATAACATCCTGAACCAGGCTGCTCAGGCAATGCTTGCTCAATCCAACCAGCTTCCTCAGGGTGTTCTACAGTTACTGCGATAATTCATTTAGAATTTACATTTTATCAGAAACGGATCTCCATCAATGGAGGTCCGTTTTTCCTTGAACGAAACGGTTCATAGCCTTAACTTTTTTTGATAGACGCCGATATTATCAATAGGAAAACAAGTGGACAGGTTGAGGAGGGCTGGTCATGGGTATTGATGTGACGGGGAGTGCATCGGTGACTCATCATCAGAATGTGCAGATTGCAATGCCGGGCACGGTGGATTCACGGGAAATTGCGGAAGACAAAAATTCTGTCAGCAAACCTGATGAAGAAAGGATTTACACATCTTTCACAAAAAAACAACTGGACGATCTGGTAAAGGATGCAAATAAATTACTCAGTTCAAATATAACAGAAATGCGATATGTACTTCATGATAAACTGAATACATACTATATCCGTCTGGAGGACGCGGTAACGCATGAATTGATCCGGGAAATTCCTCCAAAAAAGTTCATGGATATGTATGCAGCAATTGCGGAGAAGCTTGGGTTAATTGTGAATAAACGGGTTTAAGTTTTTTATTGAGAGGTGGTCAGAATGGCTGATTCAACGAGCGGTGTATCCATTAATTCGATTAACAGTATGATCGGTTCGACAAACAGTAACCGGGTCAGCGGGCTTGCCAGTGGGATCGACGTAGACAGTATCATGACGCAGATCATGACGGCAGAGAGCCAGCCGATGATTCAGATGCAGCAGCGACTGCAGCAGACGGAGTGGCTGCGCGATGATTATCGTTCGATGAATACGCTGCTCAGTAACCTTGAGGATACGATCTTTCCGATGAAGCTGCAGAACAGCTATCTGACGAAATCAGCAACATCGAGTAATGATTCGATTGTCTCAGCGACAGCCACTCCAAATGCCGGGAATACAACGTATAAATTATCAAACGTTAAAATGGCAGCGTCAGCAAGTGCTGTAGGTGGAGAGATTACTACTAATCCTGATTTTGATCCGGATAAAAGCCTGGCAAGTCAGAGTGAAATTTTAGGTAGTTTACCAGAGAGCATCACTTTTTCAATTACGACTTATGATGAGAATGGAAAACCGATTGCCCCGGATCCACCATTTTCCTTTGATCCTGGTACAACGTCGTTAAATGACATGCTGAAAACGATTTCTGATTCCAACTCAGGTGTCAATGCGTTTTATGATCCTTTTACTCATAAAATAGCTATGACACGAAAGGAAACTGGAAATTTAAATCCAAATGGATCGGATATTGTATTTAGTGGTAATTTTATCACCAATACCCTCAAAATGACTAGTACTGATGCTAATTTTACTGATGGGTCGGACGCCGAATTCACTATAAACGGACTGGACACGCACCGCCACTCTAACACGTTCACTGTCGGCGGTGTCACCTACACCCTTCAGGGAAATACCGCACCGGGTGAAACGGCAACGGTTCGTGTTGACAACGACACGGAAGCCGTATTTAAAAAGATTACGGATTTTGTCGATCAGTATAATGACACGATCGCGAAGATCAACGACAAGATCTCAGAGAAACGCTACCGCGACTATCCGCCTCTGACGGATCTTCAGAAATCGGAGATGAAAGATTCGGACATCGAGAACTGGACGAACCGGGCGAAATCCGGCATGCTGGCGAGCGACAGTATCCTGACCGGCGCGCTGGCGCAGATGCGTCAGGATATCTATTCATCAGTCAGTGGAACGGGTAATGATGAGATGGATCAGCTCGCTGAGATCGGGATCACGACGAGTACCGATTATCTGGAACACGGCAAGCTTGTTGTCGATGAGGCAAAGCTGCGTGAGGCGATCAGTACCGATCCGCAGGCGGTAATGAACCTGTTTTCGAAACAGGGGACGACGGAAGCTGATCAGGGGATCATGCAGCGCCTCGACGGGACGCTGAAGAAAACGGTCGATCAGATTGAAGAGAAGGCCGGGAAGACAAGCTGGGTTGAAGATCAGTACTCGATGGGGCGCAGCATTAATGACATGAATGAACGGATTGCAGCTTTCAAGCTGCGATTAGTTGATGTCGAAAATCGCTATTATGCCCAGTTTGACGCCATGGAAGCGGCCATCCAGCAGGCGAACAGCCAGGCTGGTTATCTGCAACAGTTCATGGGACAATAAACAGAGGAGGACAAAACCATGCCTGCAAGTGCATATAAAGCCTATCAACAGAATTCGGTACTGACGGCGACACCGGGTGAACTGACCCTGATGCTTTATAACGGCTGTCTCAAATTTATCAGACAGTCGAAAAGGGCTGTTCAAATGAAAGAAACAGAGCAGAAAAATATTAATCTGCAAAAGGCGCAGGCAATCATCCACGAGCTGATGGTGACCCTTGACCAGAAGCAGCCGGTCGCAAAAAGTATGATGCAGCTCTACGACTACATCTACCGCCGGATGATTGAAGCGAACCTGAAAAATGATCTGGAGATTCTGGATGAGGTCGAGGGACTGGTCACCGATTTCCGCGATACCTGGAAGCAGGTCATTGAGATCACACAGAAAAATCAACCGAAACGGAACCGCGCCTGAGATGCTGATGCAGGAGATTTACAATAAGACGGTGCAGATTGAGGACTTGCTTGGAAAACAGGAGCAGGTGCCGCGTGAGACGTTCATTAAACAGCTGCAGCATCTGCTTGATGAGCGCGGCCGGCTGCTCAGCCGGCTCTCCGGTACGTGCAGTGCCGATGAGCGGGCGATCGGCCAGCACATCATGGAGATCAATCAGCACATCAATATGCAGCTGCGGTCCATCCGCCAGGACATCGTCCAGGAGATGCAGCAGTTTAAGCATCGAAAACGTACCGTCAGCCGCTACCGCAATCCGTACACCGGACCGACAAAAGATGGCATGTATCTGGATAAAAGAGAGTGACCGCTGACCGTGGATCAGTGGTTTTTTTATCCCGTATGAACGAGCAGTAAAAACCCCATCTCAGGGTAAACGAACATATCCAGGTGGGGTCCCAGCAGCCTGATGGGTTCAACGAACAATCAGTGGGAGATGATGCAGGCTAAAAACGAGGGCCTCCTGTCGCAACGCCTGCACAAGCACGCCCTGTGTGCCCGAAACTCCCACTGATTGAAGTTTCATTTTAAAAAAATAAAACAGCCCATTCGATGGCATCTGATGTCATCGTATGGGCCTTTCCGTGTTCATGTTGGTTTGTCTATTAGTCAGCAGCAACGGCTTCGCCTTCGTTGTCCGCAGTTTCTTCTGTATTCAGGCTGGCCAGGAACTGCAGATAGTTGTAGGTCGATTCCTTTTCATCATCATTCAGCTTTTCGAACAGTTCAATGATTTCTTCTTTTTGTACAGACATGTCATGTCTCCCCTTTTTGGTAATAGGTTCACCGGCTGACAGCATCATCGTGAAAATAATCACAAAGTGTTCATCAGACAAAACCTCTATTCTACCACTGAGCAACAGGTTATCCTGTGAAACCCGTCACTTTCTGAGGGGGTTATCCCTCATTGCGTTTTTATTATATGTGTTAATCAGGGGAAGGTCAATAGAAAAAAGCGCTTTCATTGGCTTAGATTCTATTGAATTATTGCATGAAATCAGTACTTGTTTTGCATCGATGGCAATTTTGTGAACAAACGAAAAACTTTGTCAGATCCTTGTCGGTGAAAACGGGTGTTGTAAATTAATTTTACAGTTTGAGAAGGAATCAGGACGGGAATGTCGAAAGTATATAATATCGAAGGGAGGCTTTCTCATGGATATCAATATTCGGGGAGAAAATATCGCTGTTACACCGTCTCTGCAGAAATACGCGGAGAAAAGGATTGGCAAGCTGGAGAAATATTTCAGTGAGCCTCTGGCAACGAGTGCCCGCATCAACATGCGGGTGCACAACACAGAACAGGTGGTTGAAGTCACCATCCCGATACAGGGGCTTCTCCTGAGAGCTGAAGTGGGCGAAGAGGATATGTACACATCGATTGATCAGGCGGTTTCCAAACTGGAGCGTCAGATTAAGAAATATAAGACGAAGCTGTACCGCAAGAGCCGTCAGAACGACCGGCAGGTACGCGAAGCAGCCGGTGCAACGCTGACCAGGACGGCGGAACCGGAAACAGGGGAGGACGCGCCTGAAATCGTGCGCAGAAAGAGTTTTGTTCTGAAGCCGATGACGGTGGAAGAAGCGATCCTGCAAATGGACATGCTGGGACACTCATTCTTTGTTTTTAAAAATGCAGAAAGTAACACTATTAATGTCGTCTATCGCCGGAAAGACGGGCGGTATGGGCTGATCGATCAGGAATAGCATCAGGTGAAGAAGCAGGTCGAACGGGGAATCGGAAAGGAGACATCCTTTCCGGTTCTTTTTAGCGTGATAATGAGCGTTTGAATTCAGGCTGTCGTATCAGATAAATTAAGCCTGCAATGTGCCGCTCGGTCGTTTTCTTCATGCCCGGGTTTCAGAAAGAGAGCTGCCTGGCTGTTTTCAAGTATTTCAACTTGGCGTATAATGAAAGTTGTGTGTATTTCAGGGCTGTTTACGACATCAGGGTGACTTTCCCCCTGATCGGCGGAGTGCCCTGCGAAAAGATATACTGAACAGTGAATTTTCACCATTCTTTCATATATTGTCACTGTTCGGGAAGATTGTTACAATAGAAGGCATATGATTAGATCACGCCGGGAGAGTTGCCGGACGTGATTGAAGGTGAGTATTAGGGACAGGACTGATAAAAACCAAAACCATCCCGGCGTGCCGGCCCGGCATGACGCGGAAGTCAAAATTGAGGTGTATGCAGGCATGATAGGAATGCTTAAAAAAGTTCTGGGCGATACAAGCATCCGCAAGCTTGGCAAAATGCAAAAGCTGGCCCATGTCGTTGACGGCATGGCCGACGAAATGAAGGCGCTGAGCGATGAAGAACTTCAGGCAAAAACCCCGGAGTTCAGGCAGCGCCTGGAAAATGGTGAAACACTTGATGATATACTGCCTGAAGCGTTTGCCGTTGTCCGTGAGGCATCGACACGTATCCTCGGACTGACGCCTTTTTACGTGCAGCTGGTCGGCGCGATTGCGCTGCACCAGGGGAATATCGCCGAGATGAAAACCGGTGAAGGGAAAACACTCGTTGCGACGATGCCGCTGTATCTGAACGCACTCGAGGGCAAGGGCGCTCATCTGATCACCGTTAACGATTATCTGGCGAAACGCGATGCGACTCAGCTGAGTCTTCTGTATAATTTTCTCGGCCTGTCGGTCGGCCTGAATGTAGCCGGCATGTCGCCTGCAGAGAAACGTGAGGCGTATAACGCAGACATTACCTACGGGACGAACAGCGAGTTCGGTTTCGATTATCTGCGTGACAACATGGTGCTTTATAAGGACGAAATGGTTCAGCGCCCGCTGAACTATGCGATTGTCGATGAAGTGGACTCGATCCTGATCGATGAAGCGCGGACGCCGCTGATCATTTCCGGAAATGCGGAAAAGTCGACGGATCTTTATATCCGCGCTAATCAGTTTGCACGGCTTCTGACAGAAAAGCAGGATTACACAGTGGATCTCAAGACGAAGACGGTACAGCTGACCGAAGAGGGCATGACCCGGGCAGAAAAATTCTTTCATATTAAAAATCTGTATGATTATTCCAATGTCGCTCTGAACCACCATGTCACCGAAGCCCTGAAGGCGCATGCGATCATGCACCGCGATACGGATTATGTCGTTCAGAACGGTCAGATCATTATCGTTGATCCGTTTACCGGCCGGCTGATGCAGGGAAGACGGTACAGCGAAGGCCTCCATCAGGCCATTGAGGCCAAGGAAGGTCTGGAGATCCAGAGTGAAAGCAAGACGCTGGCCACGATCACGCTGCAGAACTTCTTCCGGATGTATAACAAGCTGGCTGGTATGACCGGTACGGCGAAGACCGAAGAGGAAGAATTCCAGAGCATCTACAATATGGATGTCATTGTGATTCCGACGAACCGGCCGATGATCCGTGAAGACCATCCGGATCTGATTTACAAAACGAAAAAAGGTAAATTCAAAGCCGTCGTGGAAGAGATTGCGACACTGTATCACCGCGGTCAGCCGGTGCTGGTCGGTACGGTTGCCGTTGAAACGTCGGAAATGCTTTCGAAAATGCTGAAACGGCGCGGGATTCCGCACAATGTGCTGAACGCGAAGAACCACGAACGTGAAGCGGAAATCATCGAAAATGCCGGCCAGGTCGGAGCCGTCACAATCGCAACCAACATGGCTGGCCGTGGGACAGATATCAAGCTCGGTGAGGGCGTGGCTGATCTTGGCGGCCTGTTCATCCTCGGTACAGAACGTCACGAATCGCGGCGTATTGATAACCAGCTGCGTGGTCGTTCCGGCCGGCAGGGGGACCCCGGTGAATCGCGGTTCTATCTGTCCCTGGAAGACGATCTGATGCGCCGCTTCGGATCGGACAAGATGAAGGGCATGATGGAACGGCTTGGCATGGATGATGAGACGCCGATCGAAAGTAAAATGGTCAGCCGGTCTGTTGAATCAGCCCAGAAGCGCGTTGAGGGCAACAACTTCGATGCCCGTAAGCAGCTGCTGAAATTCGATGATGTCATGCGCCAGCAGCGGGAGATTATTTATAAGCAGCGCATGGAAGTAATGGAATCGAAGAACGTTCGCCCGGATATCGAGGATATGATCAAAACGGTGATTGAAAATGAAGTGAAGGCTCATACGCCGGAGCATGAAGTGCCGGAAGAGTGGGATCTTCAGTCGGTCATCGATTTCCTGAACGCACGTATTTTTGATGACGGCGTTCTGACGCTTAAGGATCTTGAGGGCAAGGATCCGGAAGAGATGATTGACGACCTGTATGACAGGGCAATTGCCAAATACGACAAGAAGGAAGAACAGTTCACGCCGGAGCGGATGCGCGAATTCGAGCGGGTGATCATGCTGCGGACGGTCGACACGAAGTGGATGGATCACATCGATGCGATGGAACAGCTCCGCGAAGGGATCTACCTCCGGGCTTACGGCCAGGTTGACCCGTACCGCGCCTATCAGGTCGAAGGCTACAAGATGTTCGAAGAAATGATTGCGAGCATCGAAGAGGAAGTAGTAAACTTCCTGATGCGTGCTGAAATTCGTGAGCCGGAAGAGCCGATTAAACGCGAGCGCGTCACTCACGGTCTGCACGTCATTTCAGGCGGTCAGGATGATAAGCCGAAGAAGAAAAAACCGTTTGTCCGTAAGATGCATGTCGGGCGTAACGACCCATGCCCATGCGGCAGCGGTAAAAAATATAAGAACTGCCACGGTAAATAAGTCCAGGCAGTAAGAAAGCAGGATGAACAATGGAATTATCAGAAATGAAACATGAAATCGACGAGATGGCAGGCCGTCTCAAAGAATTTAGGGGTCTCTTTGACTTAGACAGCAAAAAGGAGCGTATCGCCGAGCTTGAGGAACAGATGACCCTGCCCGGTTTCTGGGATGATAATGAAAAAGCCCAGAAAGTGATCGATGAATCCAATGAATTGAAGGGCAAGGTCGACTCCCTCAGCGAGCTGATCACGAAGTTTGAAGATCTTCAGGTGGCCTATGAACTCGTGAAAGAGGAAAATGACGCTGACCTGAAAAACGAACTGGAGACCTCACTTGCCGAAGCCGGTAAGGCATTCGATCATTATGAAACGCAGCTGCTGCTCAGCGGCAAACATGACCGGAACAATGCGATTCTGGAACTGCATCCCGGCGCCGGTGGGACAGAGGCCCAGGACTGGGCGTCCATGCTGCTGCGGATGTACACACGCTGGGCGGAACGCCACGGCTACTCTGTCGAGACGCTCGACTATCTGCCGGGGGATGAAGCCGGTGTGAAGAGCGTCACCCTGCTGATCAAAGGTCCGGATGCCTACGGCTATCTGAAAACGGAAAAAGGCATTCACCGTCTGGTCCGTATTTCTCCGTTTGACGCAGCAGGCAGGCGTCATACGTCCTTTGTTTCCTGCGAGGTGACTCCGGAACTCGATGACAGTATCGACATTGACATCCGTCCGGAAGACGTGAAAATGGAAGTGTTCCGTTCCAGCGGCGCCGGTGGGCAGCATATCAATAAAACGTCATCGGCGGTCCGGCTGATCCATATTCCGACCGGGATTGTGGTCAGCTGCCAGTCTGAACGTTCTCAGTTTCAGAACCGGGATCAGGCGATGAAGATGCTGAAATCGCGTCTCTACCAGATGGAGGAAGAAAAACGCGAAGCAGAAAAAGCCGCTCTGCACGGTGAACAGAAGGAAATTGGCTGGGGCAGTCAGATCCGTTCCTATGTTTTCCATCCGTATTCGATGGTGAAAGATCACCGGACGAATGTGGAAATCGGCGATGTGAACCGGGTGATGGACGGAGACATCGATCCATTCATCGATGCCTGTCTCAGACTGAATCTGTCATGATCAGGACTGAAAAAGGAGCCTCGACGGCTCCTTTTTTTACTTTGAGAAGAAAAACTCCACTGATTGAAATTTCACTTTATTTATCTTATTGCCGGGATGTGTCCCGGCTCCTCATCAAAAACAGGAACAAAGGAGCACAAGTCATGTCTTTCCTGGCGAAAAGGGACAAGCATGCTGCCGCACCACGCGGATGGAAAGCGGCGGTACTGGATTATTTTTATGTGATTGCCGGTGCGACAATTCTCGGTATTTCTTTTAATCTTTTTCAGCTGCCCAATCAAATTGCAGCGGGGGGTGTCAGCGGGATCGGCATTATTCTGCACTGGACACTCGGCTGGGAGCCGGCCTATGTCCTCTGGGGACTGAATATCCCGCTTTTTATCATCGGCATCCTGATGCTCGGGAAGAGCTTCGGTTATTTTGATTATGCGCTTAAGACGCTGATTGGTACGCTGATGCTGCCGCTCTCCGTTTTTCTGACGGCAGACTGGCCGGCTGCGACCCACAATGCGCTGCTCGGCGCACTTTTTGGCGGGATTGGGGTCGGACTGGGGCTGGGCATCGTCTTTCGCGGACGCGGCTCGACCGGTGGCACCGCGCTTGCCGGTCAGGTCTTCCAGAAGTTTACCGGGCTCTCACTTGGTTTCTGCGTGTCGGCCATTGACGGTGCGATTGTCCTTGCTTCTGCCTTTACGCTCTCCCTGGAATCAGCACTTTATGCGCTGATCAGCATTTATCTTCAGGCAAAAATGATCGACGTCGTCCAGCTCGGGTTCAATACAGAGAAAATGGCTCTCGTGATTTCAAACAGGGAAGACAAGATGCGGCGCGCCATTCTCGAGGAGATCGACCGGGGGGTGACGCGGATCAGCAGCCGCGGCGGCTATACGGGGGATGACCGGCCGATGCTGATGACTGTCGTTTCGCAGAGCGAGCTGACTCATCTCAAACAGTTGATCCGCTCCATTGATCCCGAAGCCTTTTTTATCGTCACGAATGCGACGGAAGTATTCGGCAAGGGATTTTACCGGGGAGTCTGATTTTTTTCATTTCTGTCGCATCCTGTCAGATCTTGAAATTGAAATGTAATATTTTTCTTACGTAATCGGTCGGGTTTGAATGGTATAATAAAAATTGATTAAGGTCGCTCGTGGCAAGTTCTGATACATAAGGAAGGCGGCAGAGCAGGCAGAGAAATCCGCAGAATCTGTCGACCTGTGTCATTTTGCATCAGCCGGGATACCCGCTTATTTTACCGGCTGTTCGAATAGTTTTAAAAACAGGCTCTGCCAGGGAAACAGAGAGACTTTGGTTAAATTTTTCAAAGGGAGCATGGGGGAACACAACATATGGAAGACATGATTCAGATGCAGAATGTCTGGAAAGCTTACCCTAATGGTGTCATGGCACTAAATGGTATTGATCTCTCGGTTAAGAAAGGCGAATTTGTCTATATCGTCGGACCCAGTGGGGCCGGCAAGTCAACGTTTATCAAGATGATTTTCAGAGAACTGAAACCAACGAGAGGCAAAATTCTTGTCGCTCATAAAGATATAGCTAAGCTGAAAGAAAGACAGGTTCCTTATCTGAGACGGAAGATCGGCATTGTTTTCCAGGATTTTCGTCTGCTTCCGAAACTGACTGTTTATGAAAATGTCGCTTTCGCGCTTGAAGTGATCGAGGAGCCGCCGCGCGTGATCAAACGCCGCGTGATGGAGGTCCTGGATCTTGTCGGACTGAAGCATAAAATACGTTCCTTCCCCAATCAGCTCTCCGGCGGCGAGCAGCAGCGCGTATCGATTGCCCGTTCTATCTGTAACCGTCCACCGGTCCTGATCGCCGATGAACCGACGGGGAACCTCGATCCGGAAACCTCCTGGCAGATCATGGATGTATTCAAAAGGATCAACGAACAGGGGACAACGATTGTCATGGCGACACACAACCGTGATATCGTGGACCGGATCAAGCACAGAGTCATTGCCCTTGAGGGCGGCATGATCGTCCGGGATGAAGAAGAAGGGGGTTACGGTTATGAAGCTTAGGACACTGCACAGACACGTTAATGAGAGCTTCAAAAGCCTGGGTCGAAACGGATGGATGACCTTTGCCTCCGTCAGTGCCGTAACCGTCTCTCTCATTCTGGTCGGACTGTTTCTGATGGTGCTCTTCAATCTGAATAAAATTGCCGGAGATATTGAGAGTGATGTGGAAGTTCGCGTCTATGTCGATCAGTCGGCGACGCAGGCGGATACAAACCGGCTGGAGAATCAGCTGAAGGGGATCAATAATGTGCAGTCCGTCGCCTATCAGCCTAAAGAAGAAGGGCTGAATAATCTGATGGACAGTCTCGGCAGTGACAAGAAGACGTTTAAGGATCTGACGAAACAGAATCCGCTCCCGAACGCCTTTATCCTGAAAACCGATCAGCCGGAACAGACGATCGGTGTTGCGTCAGAAGTGAAAAGTCTGTCGCATGTGTCCGACGTCCGCTACGGAAAAGGGACTGTTGAGAAACTGTTCAAGTTCATCAACATCGCGCGGAATGTCGGTATCGTGTTGATTATCGGTCTGCTGTTTACATCGATCTTCCTGATCGCCAACACGATCAAACTGACGATTGTTGCCCGACGCCGGGAAATCGAAATTATGAAATATGTCGGTGCGACCAATGCCTTTGTCCGCTGGCCTTATTTCCTTGAAGGGCTGATGATGGGCGTTCTTGGAGCAGTGATTCCGGTCGTTCTGGTTATTATTGTTTATCATTTTGCCTATTATAATCTTGGGGGCAGTTTATCCCAGATGTTTATCAGGCTGATTCCTTATCAAACGATGACGCTTCATCTCAGCCTGCTTCTGGTCGGCATTGGCGCAGCAATCGGCGTCTGGGGCAGTCTGAGTTCAGTACGGAAATTTCTCAAGGTCTGAAAGGCAACACCGGCCACGGACGATGATCATTTCTGGAGCTGTTGACTGCTGCCCGGGGCGTATTTTACAGATACTGAAGGAGGCAGCAGGATGAAAAAATTCAGCGGCAAAATAGTCGCTTTACTGATGGTGCTGTCGCTCGTGATTGGTGGAGCGGCGGGTTCTTTTGTGGTATACAGCCTGACCAAGAGCAATGAACAGACGACGGCGCCGGCCGTGGAGACCGGTTCAGCCGCGGCAGACCAGGAGACCGCAAAAATAAAAGCCATTCACGATTTAATTGAAAAAGACTATTTTCAGAAAGTCGACAGCAGCAAGCTGTATGACGGCGCGATAAAAGGGATGATCAGCGCGCTGGGTGATCCCTTCTCAAGCTACATGAATGCCAAAAATGCCACAGCATTCACCGAATCCCTTTCTTCATCCTTCCAGGGGATCGGAGCCGAAGTCCAGATGGTCGGAAACAGAGTGAGTGTTGTTTCACCGATCAAGGGATCACCGGCTGAGAAAGCCGGCATCAGGCCAAATGATCAGATCGTTTCTATCGATGGGAAGACGACGGAGGGCCTCGACATCAACGAAGCCGTCAGCCGGATCCGCGGAAAAAAAGGAACGGTCGTCAAACTGGGTATCCGGCGTCCGGGCACGGATAATGAACTTAGCTTTTCTATTAAGCGTGATGACATTCCGCTGCGCACGGTTGACAGCCGGATGATCCGGCAGTCAGGCAGTCAGATCGGATATATCGCCATTACACAGTTTAACGAAAAAACCGACCAGGAGTTTGCAGACGCCCTGACATCTCTTGAAAAACAGAAACTGCAGGGCCTGATTGTGGATGTGCGCGGGAACCCGGGCGGCTATCTGCAGGCTGTTGAAAAAATAGCCAACCTGATTGTGCCGAATCAGAAGCCGATTGTTCAGATCGAAGACCGACAGGGTAAGCGTCAGCCGTTTTACTCAACATCGAATAAGAAAAAGAACTATCCGATTGTCGGTCTGATCGATGGCGGCAGTGCATCAGCGTCGGAAATTCTGGCCGGCGCCCTGAAACAGGCCGGAGGTTACCGCCTGGTCGGTGAAAAATCATTCGGTAAAGGGACGGTTCAGCAGGGCATTCAGCTTTCTGATAAAAGTGAACTGAAACTGACCACCAATAAGTGGCTGACGCCAGACGGAGACTGGATCCACAAGAAAGGGGTTCAGCCGACAATTCAAGTGAAGCAGCCGGATTATTTCTATGCCGCACCGCTGGTTCTGAAGAAGGACCAGGTTCTGAAGCCGGATCAGACGAGCTCGCATATTGCTGACGCTCAGAAGATGCTGAAAGCGGCCGGATTTGATCCGAAGCGTGCTGACGGGTACTTCAGCAGAGAGACAACCCGTGCGGTCAGCGCTTTTCAGAAGGACGTCAGTCTGCCTGTGACAGGAAACATTGATCAGAAAACAGCTGAAGCGCTTCAGGCAGCTACGCTGAAAGCCATTGCCAGTCCGAAGAACGATCGCCAGCTCAGTGCGGCGGTTCAGGAAGTTCTGAAAGAAATCAAATAAATGACAAAGCATGAAAACCGGGGAAACCCGGTTTTTTCTTCTTTCTGGCAATCCTGTCGCCACGCGCGGTCAGCCTGAATATATGAATGCTGAATCGATCGCTTTTTCAGTTCAGGACTCAAGTTATTTTCAGGACAGAAATTTAATGGCCAAAGTTCAGGTCTTATCGGCGAAAAGCCAAAATTTACTTGAATCTCACTTGATCAATTGCCTTTTTAAGTCTTTCATCTTGATTCGTACCTATAACCAATTTTTCTCCTGTTGTATTCAACTCCCTTGTTGCCTCCCAAATTATATATTTTTTCACCACGAGAGTTAAATCGAATTCCTATTCCTCCAAATCGAGAGATCGTACTATAATTTACCGGATAATAATAAGCAATACTTTTAAAGGGAATCTTTTTGTAGCGAATGTGAAACGGAAAAAATCGAAAATATACACCGTCTGTCCTGACCTCAATAGTAAACGTGACAAGAAAGAATAATAGCGGGAACAAAATTCCAAGCAATAACAAATAGCCAGATAAATCACGTGGAGTGTCAATATTATTAAATAAGGTGATATTTAAAATAAATGTTATCCATGCGGAGGCAGAAATTAAAATCACCGGCCAAAAAAGAATAGGAGAATTCCAAAACCCCTGGACCTCACGTAAAGTAGCGTCAGTTTTTTTTCCCATGTTATCATTCCTTTGTTGTTTTTTCGCGGTACCTGACCGTAGAAAATAATAAAGCGCTTAAATTTTTTACTGCCCCGGAGATTTTTCGAACTGAATATGATGTTCTCCAACAGAGACCTTCCCTGTTCAAAATAACAAATAGAATCTATTTTATTGGGAATGATTACCCCGTTTCATCGTTTTTTTCAGCAAATTGTTCACAGTGGGAGTGTTTTTGCTGTATTCTTAAACTAATAGATTCTTCATTTTGCTGATGATTGTGGAGGAAATTCGAATGGCGGATATTGTGCGATCGATCTTATCAGGCCTTGCCTCTTTTTTCTTAAATCCGGTTTTTTACCTGCTGGTTGCCGGACTGTTTCTGTTCAGTGCGCAGCGTGTCCGGCGGGAGCGACGCTCATTTCATGTTAAGGCATATGGCATGTTCAATACGATTTTCAGGAGTATTGTGCCCTCTTTACTCATGGGGCTCAGCGGATCAGTACTCCTGCTTGTTTCCGGTACGGCGCTGACGCAGGGGGTAATCGTGCTGTTCTCCTGTGCTTATCTGGTCATCATGCTGACGACGCAGCTTCGTTTTCTTTCACCGGCGATTGCTGGTGGTCTGGCCATGCCTGCTGCATGGTTCATGCCTGATTTTCAGACGCCTTTTTCGCTGATCAACCGCTGGATCAGTGAGATCCGCGAGGTGAACTTCTTTTCTCTCGGCGTCTTCGTCGTCGTCTGTATGCTGATGGAGTGCCTGCTCGTTTATCTCTGGGGTGCGTCTCAGTCCTCTCCGCGGCTGATTAACAGTCGTCGCGGCGGACTCGCAGGGGCTCATGAAGCAAGTGAGTTATGGATTGTCCCGCTCCTGCTCTTACTTCCTTCTCCCTCGGGACCCATAGGGTCGGCGGGCCCCTGGCCGTTTATTCCCGATACAGGTAGTTCGTACGGTCTGATCATGTTTCCACTTGGCGTCGGTATTGCTCAGCTGATCACGCACACACTTCCCGGGCGTGCTGTACGTGAGACGGGTCACTGGCTGTTAATCTGTACAGGATTTACGGCACTTTTTGTGGGGCTGGCCTGGCCGGATCTGCACCTGCCCTTCATGGCGGTGATCGGTGGTCTTCTGGCCCTGGTCGGGCGCCTGGGTCTGGTCTGGTATCATCATTACCTGCGCGAGTCGCGCCCCTTTTATTACACCATGCCGAATCAGGGCATTCGCGTCATCGGCGTCATTCCGCATACTCCTGGCGCACGGATGGGAATTCTCTCCGGTGAACAGATTCTGCAGGTGAATGATGTTACGGTGACAAGTGAATATGATTTTTATCAGGCTCTGCAGAAAAATCCGGCCTATTGTAAACTGGAAGTACTCGACCGGTTTGGGGAACCACGCTTTGTTAAGGGCACAATACATGAGGGTGACAGTCACAGAATTGGACTGCTTTTTCTTGAGCCGGAAATGGGTTAAAAAGACAAAGCGGACCTGCCTCATGCGAAGGTTATGTATGGAACATAATCCGGTAAAATAACCGAGCGGCTCTTTTTCCAGATTTTCATAGTTTGGAAATGGAGCTTTGAGAGGTGCGCTGCCCGTGACGTCTGAAAGCGGGAGCCGTATCGGAGCATTTCCCGGATGTTCCATAAATCTGAAATAAAACGCTGACGGACAAAGAAATTCCATGGGCGTTAAATGTTAATGTTATCCAGTATTGTGCTATGATTTACTTAGGGATCGTATAAATCCAGGAAAGGAGAAAAAATGAAGCATGAAATCCACCGGTATTGTACGTAAAGTAGACGAGCTGGGCCGCGTCGTGATTCCCATAGAACTGAGAAGAACGTTGAATATTAAAGAAGGCGATCCACTGGAAATCTTTACTGAAGAGGATCGAATTATTTTCCAGAAATATGTTCCAAGCATGGCCTGCCAGATTACGAATGAAGTCTCGCCGGACAACCTGGTTCTGGCAAACGGAAAACTGATTCTGAGCCGGAAAGCAGCGAAAGAAGTAGTCAGCGAAATAGAAAAGTATATGGGTGAAGATGCACATTCAAAAAATATATGATACGTTACAGTACAAACGCTTCCAGCCGTCACAGGGTGAGGGAGCGTTTTTGTTGTGTGTTCAGATAGTGAAAAGCGCACCTTCCTTCCGGGAATATTTGTTCGCTTTTTCTGTCCTTTCACCCTTTGGATATGATATAATTTGAACTAACGATTTCGAGAAACGGGAGGTCGGATGCATGGACTTCAAACTTGTATCCAGTTACAGGCCGCAGGGGGACCAGCCTGAGGCCATCCGTGAACTTGTTCAGGGCATTGAAAGTGGAAAGAAGCACCAGACACTTTTGGGCGCAACAGGAACAGGAAAGACATTCACGATGTCGAATGTGATTGCGCAGGTAAAGAAACCGACGCTGGTCATCGCCCACAATAAGACACTGGCCGGCCAGCTGTACAATGAATTTAAGGAATTCTTCCCGAACAATGCTGTTGAATATTTTGTCAGTTATTATGATTACTATCAGCCTGAGGCCTATATCCCCCAGACCGATACGTATATTGAAAAAGATTCGAGTATTAATGATGAGATTGATAAATTACGGCACTCGGCAACAAGCGCACTTTTTGAGCGCCGCGATGTGATCATTGTCGCCAGCGTGTCCTGCATCTATGGCCTCGGTTCTCCGGAAGAGTACAAGTCACTTGTTGTTTCACTCCGGCCGGGGATGGAAATAGACAGAGACGCGATGCTGCGCCGGCTGGTAGATATCCAGTACACACGTAATGATGTGAATTTTACACGCGGAACGTTTCGCGTGCACGGCGATGTGGTTGAAATCTTCCCGGCATCGCGTGACGATCACTGCATCCGTGTTGAATTTTTCGGTGACGAAATTGACCGGCTGACCGAAATGGATCCGATGACCGGAGAAATTGTCGGTGAGCGGGATCATGTGGCCATCTATCCGGCTTCGCACTTCGTTACCGGCCAGGAGAAAATGACACGGGCCATTAAAAATATTCAGGCGGAGCTTGATGAACGGCTGAAGGTGCTGCGCGATAACGGCAAACTGCTGGAAGCGCAGCGTCTGGAACAGCGGACCCGTTATGATCTGGAAATGATGGAGGAAGTAGGGTTCTGTTCAGGGATTGAGAACTATTCCCGGCATCTTACTTTTCGCAAGGCGGGAGATCCGCCGTATACGCTTCTGGACTATTTCCCCGATGATTTTCTGATCATGGTGGATGAATCGCACGTGACGCTTCCCCAGGTACGGGCGATGTATAACGGGGATCAGGCAAGGAAGAATGTCCTTGTCGATCACGGGTTTCGCCTGCCATCGGCGAAAGATAACCGTCCGCTGACGTTTGATGAGTTCGAGAATAAAGTCAATCAGATTGTCTATGTCTCTGCAACGCCCGGTGACTATGAAATGGAACACTCGGGTCAGCCGGTGCAGCAGATCATCCGCCCGACCGGACTGCTTGATCCGAAAATTCTTGTCCGTCCGATCAGGGGGCAGATTGACGATCTTTATAATGAAATCAATATCCGGGCGAAACGCAATGAGCGTGTCCTTGTGACGACGCTGACTAAAAAAATGGCGGAGAACCTGACGGATTACCTGAAGGGTATGGGGGTTAAAGTCCGCTACCTGCATTCAGAAATTAAAACACTTGAGCGGATTGAGATTATCCGTGATCTGCGGCGCGGTGAGTTTGATGTGCTGGTCGGCATCAATCTGCTCCGTGAAGGGCTGGACATTCCAGAAGTTTCGCTCGTTGCGATTCTTGATGCCGATAAGGAAGGCTTCCTGCGTTCTGAACGGTCGCTGATCCAGACGATTGGCCGGGCGGCGCGTAATGCGGAAGGGCAGGTCATTATGTACGCCGACCGGATCACGGATTCGATGCGCGCAGCGATTGATGAAACGAATCGCCGGCGGACGATCCAGAACGCCTTTAATGAAAAACATCATATCACGCCGAAGACGATCAGCAAAGCCATTCCGGAACTGATTCAGGCTACGTATGAAGCGAAGGATCAGAAGAAATCCGGTAAGAAGAAGAAACGCAAATTGACAAAGACGGAACGGAAGAAAACTATTATCAGCATGGAAACTGAAATGAAGAAGGCGGCCAAATCACTCGACTTCGAGCGGGCCGCTGAGCTCAGAGATATTATTCATGAACTGAAGGCGGAGGGATAACAGACTCATGGTACTTGAAAATATCGTCGTAAAAGGTGCCCGTGAACATAATCTGAAAAATGTCAACGTGACCATTCCGCGTGACAAAATGGTTGTGGTCACCGGACTGTCCGGATCAGGGAAATCATCACTGGCCTTCGACACCATCTATGCGGAAGGCCGGCGGCGCTACGTTGAATCGCTCTCCGCCTATGCCCGCCAGTTTCTGGGTCAGACGAAAAAGCCTGATGTGGACGCCATTGAGGGGCTTTCTCCGGCCATCTCTATCGATCAGAAGACGACAAGTCATAACCCGCGTTCTACCGTCGGCACGGTGACAGAAATCTATGATTATCTGCGCCTTCTTTTTGCCCGTATTGGCCATCCCTTCTGTCCGAAGCACCATATTGAGATTTCGTCACAGACTGTTGAACAGATGGTTGACCGGATCATGGTCTTCCCCGAGCGGACCCGGCTGCAGATTCTCGCACCGCTGATCTCAGGAAGGAAGGGGACGCAGGCGAAGGTTCTTGAAGACATTAAAAAGAAAGGCTATGTCCGTGTCCGGGTGGATGGCGAGATCCATGAAGTCAGCGAAGACATTAAACTTGAAAAAAATAAAAAGCACACGATTGATGTCATCATCGACCGGATTATTGTGAAACCCGGTGTTGAAGCGCGCCTTGCAGATTCACTGGAGTCAGCCTGCAAGCTGACAGACGGTCGTGTCATTGTCGATATCATCGGCGGAAAAGAATTGCTTTTCTCCGAGCAGCATTCCTGCCCGTACTGCGGTTTTTCAATTGGTGAACTGGAACCGAGACTATTTTCTTTCAACAGTCCGTTTGGTGCCTGCCCGGACTGTGACGGGCTTGGTGCACGGATGGAAGTTGATCCTGATCTGGTTATTCCTGATAAAAGCAAATCCCTTGCCGACGGGGCGATTGTTGCCTGGGAACCGACCAGCTCGCAGTATTATCCGCAGCTTCTGAAAGCCGTCTGTGCGCATTTCGGCATTGATATGAACATCCCGGTTAAAAAACTGCCGGCGGAACAGATGAAAATTATTCTGTACGGGTCAGGCACGCAGCGGATCCATTTCCATTATGAAAATGAATTTGGCGATGTACGTGATAAAGACATGTACTTTGAAGGTGTGATCCCGAATATTGGACGCCGCTACAGGGAAACCAGTTCCGATTTTGTCCGCGATCAGATGTCGACGTATATGACCCGGAAAGTCTGCCCGACCTGTCACGGATACCGGCTCAGGACTGAAGCGCTTGCTGTGAAGATTGGCGGAAAACAGATCAGTGAAGTGACGGAGCTGTCAATCCGTGACATGCAGACGTTCTTCAATTCTCTGGAACTGACACCAAAGGAGAAGACGATCGCCAGACTGATTCTGCGTGAAATCAGGCAGAGGACTCAGTTCCTGATCGATGTCGGCCTTGATTATCTGACACTCAGCCGTCCGGCGGGAACGCTCTCCGGCGGCGAAGCACAGCGGATCAGACTGGCCACTCAGATCGGTTCGCAGCTGATGGGGGTGCTCTACATCCTTGACGAGCCGTCGATCGGCCTGCATCAGCGGGACAACGACCGTCTGATTCATACCCTGCTCGGCATGCGTGATCTGGGTAACACGCTGATTATCGTGGAACATGATGAGGATACCATGCTCGCCGCGGACTACATCATTGATGTCGGTCCCGGTGCAGGTGAACATGGCGGACAGATTACTGCCCAGGGTCCCCCGGCGGAAATCATGAAGAATACCCATTCGCTGACCGGCCAGTACCTGTCGGGGAAAAAGTTCATTCCCATTCCGGCAAAGCGCAGGAAGGTTACCAGACGGGCGATTAAAATTACCGGAGCAAAAGCCAACAATCTGAAAGACATCAGTGTCAGTTTCCCGCTTGGCGTCATGACGGTCGTCACCGGTGTATCCGGATCCGGGAAGAGTACGCTCGTCAATGACGTGCTGTTCAAAGCGCTGGCTCAGAAATTGCACGGGCGCAGGGAACTGCCGGGCGCCTTTAAACAGATTAAAGGCATCAAAGAACTCGACCGGGTGATTCAAATCGACCAGTCACCGATCGGACGGACTCCCCGTTCCAATCCGGCCACCTATACCGGTGTTTTTGATATGATCCGTGAAGTCTTTGCGGCAACCAGTGCGGCAAAGGTCCGCGGGTATAAAAAAGGCCGCTTCAGTTTTAACGTCAAAGGCGGGCGCTGTGAAGCATGCAGCGGTGACGGGATTATTAAAATTGAAATGCACTTTCTTCCGGACGTTTATGTGCCCTGTGAAGTGTGTCACGGGAAACGTTATAACCGGGAAACGCTTGACGTCACGTATAAAGGGAAAAACATTGCCGATGTCCTGGATATGACCGTGGAGGAAGCACTGGAGTTCTTTAAAAATGTACCGCGGATCAAGCGTCGCCTTGAACCACTGGATCAGGTCGGGCTCGGTTACATCCGGCTCGGGCAGCCGGCAACCACACTGTCCGGCGGTGAGGCGCAGCGTGTCAAGCTCGCTTCACAGCTCTACAGAAGGACAAAGGGGCGCGCCCTGTATATTCTGGATGAACCGACGACCGGGCTGCATACCGATGACATCGCAAGACTGCTGCGCGTCCTCCAGGCCCTGGTCGACAGCGGTGACAGCGTCCTGATTATCGAACACAATCTGGACGTCATTAAATGCGCGGATTACCTGATTGACCTTGGACCGGAAGGCGGTGCAGGCGGAGGAACGGTTGTAGCCAGTGGTACACCGGAACAGATTGCGGAAACAGCCGGATCTTATACCGGTAAATATCTGAAACCGATCCTTGAACGGGACCGTAAGCGGATGGCTGACCGGATGAAGAGCCAGAAAATGGCGGCCGGAAGCCAGATAAAGTGAAACTCAATCAGTGGGGGGGCTTCATTCCCACTGATTGTTCGTTGAACCCATCGGGCGGCTGCGGGCAGTGATCCCTCACCCGGGCATGTGTGTTTATCCTGATTACTTTGAGGTGGGGGTTCTTACTGCCCGTTAATGCGGGATAAATAGATAAATCGTCAGGAGCTTAAAAGAGCCATTCGCACAGACCGGCCGGAGCAAAGTTGACTACATTCTGCTTGTTAATCTGCAGGGCATAAGGGTATAGTTGAATAAGTGAGAAAAAATATTTTCCGGGAGGAAACTAAAGATGCAGAAAAAGCTGTACCGGTCAAGAGAAAATAAAATTCTTGGTGGCGTATTGGGCGGCATTGGTGAATACCTTAATATAGATCCGACGCTGATTCGTCTGATTTTTATTGTATTATTAATCGTTACGGCCTTTTTTCCCTGTGTGATCGGCTATTTTCTGGCTTATCTTGTGATCCCCGAACAGAGAGAGTGATTTTTTGATGAAGAGATGGTTTGCCAACGTTATGATAAATATCATCATCAATATGATTATTTTAATGACGCTGGCAGGATACTTACACACCATGGTCTATCTGTCCGGAGTCGGGGCGGCATTCGTCGCGAGCGCGATTCTGTCCCTGCTCAATTTTTTCATCCGGCCGATCCTGATCCTGTTCTCCCTGCCGGTGACCTTACTGACCCTTGGATTCTTTATCTTTGTGATTAATGCCCTGATGCTGCTTCTGACCTCGGCGATTATGGGCCCCGCCTTTCAGCTGGACGGATTCGGCAGTGCCCTGATTGTTGCCATTATCATGGCAATCTTCCAGCTGATCATTCAGACATTTATCATTAAACCCATTCGCCGGCGCTGATCCGAAATGCGAAAATATATGGTAAAATAAAGGCAAAAGGTGCCTCATCATGGCAGCCGGGCGGGCAGTGCCGGCCGGTTTCATATCAACAGCAATAAGGAGCGGTCAGGCTCATGAACAAAGTGCGTGTCAGTGAACTGATTAATCATTTCAATTTGAAACTTGTCAGCGGGAAAGAAGGAATTGACCGTGAAATCATCGTCAGCGATATTTCACGGCCGGGGCTGGAGATCGCCGGTTATTTTACCTATTATCCCAGACGCCGTCTGCAACTTCTCGGACGGACCGAGCTTTCCTTTTTTAATGAACTGAGCATGGATGAACGCTACAAGCGTACCTCTCAGCTCTGTACAGCTCAGACGCCGTGTATTGTCATTTCCAGGGGCATTGACGTGCCGGAAGAATTCATTATTTCGTCTAACAAACGCCATGTACCGATTCTTCAGTCAAAAATGAAAACAACACGTCTGAGCAGCATGATTACTAATTACCTGGAATCGCGTCTTGCGCCGATGACTGCTGTACATGGCGTACTCGTGGACGTGTACGGAGTCGGTGTACTGATTACCGGCGAGAGCGGGGTCGGCAAGAGTGAGACGGCACTGGAACTGGTGAAACGCGGACACCGACTGGTCGCGGATGATTCAGTGGAGATTCGCCAGGAGGGTGAATCCGAACTGATCGGCAATGCACCTGAGCTGATCCAGCATTTACTGGAAATACGCGGGCTGGGGATCATTAATGTCATGACCCTCTTCGGTGCCGGCGCAGTGAGAAATTATAAACGCGTGTCCCTTGTGATCCATCTGGAACTCTGGGATCAGAACAAAGTGTATGACAGACTGGGTCTGGATGAAGAAAAGACGAAACTGATCGATACAGAGGTTCCCCGTCTTGTTCTTCCGGTACGCCCCGGTCGAAATCTGGCCGTCATTATTGAGGTGGCTGCAATGAACTATCGTTTGAAAAATATGGGCTTTCATGCGGCACAGCAATTCTCCGACCGCCTGAATGATACACTCCATGAAAGATAACTGTTGAATACTTGACAGACTGAGGTGAACAACTAAAGATGGATCAGAACATTGAGCCTTTGGATCGTGTCGCCATTCAGCTGGGGCCGATTCACATATACTGGTACGGGATCATTATTGCCGCTGCGGCATTGATCGGACTGCTGCTCGCCATACGGGAAGGCAGGAAACGCGGTCTGCCCCAGGATACATACGTTGATCTGATCCTGTTTGCTGCACCGATTTCGATCATCTTTGCACGACTTTATTATGTGATCTTTGAATGGTCCTATTATTCAAAACATCCGATGGAAATTTTCGCCATCTGGAACGGCGGGATTGCGATTTATGGCTCCCTGATCGGTGCGGTGGGAACGGCTATTGTTTTCTGTGCCGTCCGCCGGCTGCCGTTCTGGAAGGTCGCGGATATCGCAGCACCAAGCGTTATTCTAGGTCAGGCCATCGGACGCTGGGGAAACTTCATCAATCAGGAGGCACATGGGGCTGAAACAACACGTGAAGCACTGGAAAATCTCCATCTCCCCGACTTTATTATTAATCAGATGCTGATTAACGGTTCTTACTATGTTCCGACTTTTTTATATGAATCCGTGTGGGATTTTCTGGTCTTTATTGTGCTTCTTATCCTGAGACGTGTGAATTTGAAACGCGGCGAAGTGTTTGTTTCATACATGATGCTGTATGCAGCTGGCCGCGCCTGGATTGAAGGACTGCGTACAGACAGTCTGATGTTTGGCACGCTCAGGGTATCCCAGTGGCTCTCGGTCGTGCTGATCATTATCGGTATCGGACTGATTCTGTATTGGCGGATATTTGATAAAAAGCGTCCGCGTTATCTGGACTAGCTGGATAGATTCAGGAAGTGCCGCTCGAAAAATACAGGCGGCACTTCAGTATGTCCGGGGGCAACACAACACATGCAGAGGGAGGGTCTGAATGTGATTCAGACTGTGCTGTTCGATCTTGATGGAACACTAATCAATACAAACCGGCTGATTCTTGCGTCCTTTCAATATACACTGGATCGCTATTTTCCAGGTCAATACACCAAGGAGGATCTGATCCCGTTTATCGGCGAGCCGCTGCATGCCAGTTTCAGCCGGGTGGATGCCCGCCTGGCCGGCGAGATGGTTGCTGTATACCGGGAATATAACAGTCGGCATCATGACCAGCTGGTAACGGAATTCCCGGGCGTACATGAGACGCTTCAGAATCTCCGGAAGGCCGGGTGCCATCTGGGTGTGGTCAGTACGAAAAGGCGGGATATGGTGGAACGCGGATTAACGTTAACCCATATGAACGATTATTTTTCGACGATTGTTGCCGGAGATGAAGTCGGACATTTTAAGCCGGATCCTGAACCGGTTGAAACGGCCATAGCCCGCCTTCATGCAACAGCAGAACAAACGATGATGGTGGGTGACAGCCCGGCGGACATTCTTGCCGGCTCATCGGCGCATGTTCGGACAGCGGCTGTCAGCTGGTCACTCAAAGAGCGTTCCGTTCTGGAAGGACTTCACCCGGATTATTTCCTTGATTCCATGATTGACCTGCTGGACATCGTCCGTCGGGAAGATTCAGCAGCCATGTAAAGCGGGAAGCGTGCTGCAGAAATGAAACGTAATAAACGTGTCACCGGTATGTTTCCTAATCGTATGTTATACTGAAATGAACGTGATGAATCATGCTTTACGGAGGCAGAAAGAAGTTATGAAAGAAGCAAACCGGCCCAAAAAGGCCCAGGTGATTTCTTTTTATCCCAATGGCGAATTTTTCTACCAGAGGGGTATGACCTGTTTTGAAAAAGGAGATCTTAATCGCGCAAGCAAATATATGGAACGCGCATTGAAAATAAGGCCGAATGACGTCGAATATCTGTGTCAGCAGGCCGCCATCATGTCCGAACTGGAGCAGTATGATTCTTCAATCGGTCTGCTCAAAAAAGTGGTCTGCGAGCTGGATACACATATGACCGAATGCTACTTTTTTATGGCAAATAACTATGCCTATATGGGGGCATTCGATGAAGCGCTGGATGCGGCAAAGCTTTATATGACGCTGGAGCCCCATGGTGCTTTTTCAGATGAAGCAAGGCAGCTGTGCGACATGCTGTCTTCCGATGATGAACTGCCCGATGATGAGCCGGCTTATGTAGAAGAACATGAAAAGGGCCGGATGGCGCTTGAGCACGGCCGCTTTACCGAAGCCGCAGCGCTGTTTCAGCGGGTTCTCAAATTGAATCCGGATTTTCTTGCGGCTCAGAACAACCTGTCGATTGCCTATTTTTCAACAGGAAACATCAATCAGGCCCTTGCCGAAACAGACCTGGTTCTGAGTAAGGATCCGGGCAACGTTCATGCCCTCTGCAATATGGCGACCTTTTTTTATCAGGAGGGGGACACGCCGCATCTGAAACAGATTTTGAACCGGCTGGACAGCCTGTATCCGATGGTACCGGAGCACTGTGGAAAACTTGGATCGACCTATCTTTATCTTGGTGAATACAGAAAGGCTTACAGGTGGCTCAGGATAGCGGAAAAAAGAGGGGTTCACTGTGATCAGGTCTTTCGCTTCTGGCTGGCGCTGGCCGCCTTTCACTCAGGCGACAGGAAGCAGGCGGAGAAAAACTGGAAGCGTGTGGACTATTTCAGTAATAAACCCTTCCATCCATTCAAATACAATAAAATTCAGGATATGATGTTTGAAGAATCAACGGCAGATAACTTTATGGTGAAGGATCTGCTGCGAAAGGAAATCTGGGAGAACAACCTGTCCTATCAGCTGTTTTCACTTTTCTATCTTTCTCATCATGGAGATGCGCAGCTGCTCGCGGATACAGCTCGAAAAGGTCCGACGCCCCAGATCAGGGACATTGCCGGTCGCTTACTTGAAGAAAATCAGACAGGGATGAAGAATAGCCGCCTTGAAATCATGCGGATCGTTGAAAAGCTGACAGGCGGCGAGAAAGAAGCGATGAAGCAGCCGGAAATCTACAGCTTCTGGTCCGTGGTCGATTCTGTGATCGGACCGGACAAAGAAGCAGACAGTCTGGGCTGGGCGGCAGCTCTGTATTACTTATGGGAGAAAGAATTCGGTGTCAAAACTTCTCAGAAAAAGGTTGCTGATCTGGCCGGGACGACGGTTTACAGGATTCGAAAACATATTGGCGTGCTTTCTCAGGTGCTGAATCGTAAATGGGAAGAGGAACTGGTGCATGATTAAGCGGCTGTCTGAGCAACTTTCTGGACATTGGTTTTTCGATTCATTAGCATAAAATAAGTGATGAGCAGATAATAATGATTACAATTTGATCATGGAAAAACAGGAAGGGACTGAGATATACATTGGCCGAAGACGAGAAAATTTATGATGTCCTGATTGCCGGAGCAGGTCCGGCAGGGATGACTGCAGCGGTCTATGCTGCCAGAGCAAACATGACAACGATTATGGTAGAACGGGGCATTCCGGGAGGACAGATGGCCAACACAGAAGCTGTTGAAAATTATCCCGGGTTTGAATCGATCCTGGGCCCTGACCTTTCCAATAAGATGTTTGAGCATGCCAAGAAGTTTGGTACCAAATATGCTTATGGGGACATTAAAGAGATTCGCGATGGAAAGGAATATAAAACCGTGGACTGCGGCAGCAAGGTTTATAAAGCCCGTACCGTGATTGTGACAACCGGAGCCGAGTACCGGAAACTTGGTGTTCCCGGTGAAAAGGAATTTGCCGGACGTGGCGTTTCCTACTGTGCGGTCTGTGACGGTGCTTTCTTTAAGGGGAAGAAGCTGGCGGTTATCGGAGGCGGCGATTCGGCGGTTGAAGAAGGGACTTATCTCACGCGCTTTGCTTCGAGTGTCACGATTATTCACCGCCGCGACGCATTGCGTGCGCAGAAAATCCTGCAGAACCGGGCTTTCAATAATGAAAAAGTTGATTTTATCTGGAATACCATCTGCACAGAGATTAAAGGTAAGGATGGAAAAGTATCGAGCCTTGTTCTGCACAATAAGAAGTCGGGTGAGGATTCTGAATTCCCGGTAGACGGCGTATTCATCTATGTCGGGATGAATCCTCTCTCTAAAGCCGTCGAGAATCTGAACATCACCGATGAGCACGGATACATTGTGACGAATGAACAGATGGAGACGCGCGTACCTGGTATTTTCGCTGCAGGCGACGTGCGCCAGAAAGACCTTCGCCAGATTGTAACAGCAACCGGCGATGGAAGTATTGCAGCTGATAATGCTCAGAAGTATGTTGAGAAACTCAAGGATGCTTCGGCGGTTAGCTGATGTGAGGTGCGCCTGGACAATGTGCCTTTGGTCGCAGTCGTAAAGCGCCTTTTCAGCTCCAGTATTATCCATCTTTAATCTTGATGTAACGGTTCTGAAATGAAAATGGGGTATCATAAAATTGAATTGACCCCCCTTGTTATTAATAAATCATTTACGGCGCGAAAGTCATTCCGTGCTGTTTTTTTTTGCAGCCATTTTCCAAAGCCTTCCTGATTCACGGGTTTTCGAGTATACTGAAAGAAGAAGTGACAGGAGTCCTGATGACTCAGCATTTCCGAAATTCAGAGGCGATGGGAAGGATCATGGATGAAAGACATTCAAGTGGTGATTATAACAGGAATGTCCGGTGCCGGAAAGACTGTTGCGACACGGATTTTCGAGGACCTGGGTTATTTCTGTATTGATAATCTGCCTCCAACCCTGATGCCGAAATTTATTGATTTGATTCAGGATTCGGACTCGGATAAATTAAACAAAGTGGCTCTGGTTATGGATCTGCGCGGGCGGGAATTTTTCGATTCATTGTTTTCATCACTGGACGCGTTAAGCAGGTTAGATAAAATCAGACCTAAAATTTTATTTCTGGATGCGAAAGATCAGACACTCGTCAGAAGGTATAAAGAGACACGCCGATCCCATCCGATGTCGCCGCAGAGTCGGCCGATAGACGGTATCCGGCGTGAACGGGAGAAACTTGAAGAGGTTAAAGGGCTGGCACAGTACTATATTGATACAACCGATTTGTCTGCACGGCAGCTACGCGACCGGATCATCAGTGAATTTGATTCGGAAAGTGCATCTTTTCGCGTGAACCTGCTTTCGTTTGGATTTAAATATGGTCTTCCGATCGATGCGGATCTTGTGTTTGACGTCCGCTTTCTGCCCAATCCGTATTATGTCAGACATATGCGTGACCGGACGGGTCTGGATGCGGATATCTCGGAGTATGTGCTTAAGTGGACAGAGACCCGGCAGTTTCTAAAGAAATTAACTGATTTGCTGCACTTTATGCTCCCTCAGTATAAACGGGAAGGGAAGGGACAGCTGGTGATCGCCATAGGCTGTACGGGCGGGAAACATCGCTCGGTAGCTCTGACGGAATGGCTCGGCAAGACTCTTTCAGCTGACTATCCGACGAGTGTGTCGCACCGGGACATTAAGAGAGGATAGTTGAGACCATGACGGTACGAAAAAAAGTTGTTGCGATCGGCGGGGGTACAGGACTGCCTGCCGTGCTCCGTGGCCTGAAGCATTATCCCGTAGATATTACGGCGATTGTAACTGTTGCAGATGACGGCGGAAGCAGTGGTATGCTCCGGAACGAACTGCGCATTCCGCCTCCTGGCGACATCCGCAATGTGCTCGTTTCGTTGTCTGACGTAGAACCGATATTTGAAAAGCTGCTTCAGCACCGCTTTAAGACAGAAAGCGGGCTGAACGGCCATTCTCTGGGTAATCTCCTGATCGCCGCACTGACCTCGATCACCGGTGACTTCGTTAAGGGAGTCAGGGAAATGAGCCACATTCTGAATGTACATGGAGAAGTCCTCCCGGCGGCCGATCAGAGCATCATTCTCGGAGCAGTGATGCATGACGGAACGATCGTTGAAGGTGAGTCCAGTATTCCAAAGGTTAAGAAAAAGATCAAAAAGGTCTTTTTAAAACCGGATCATATACGGCCGCTGCCGGAAAGCGTCAAGGCGATCAGGGAGGCTGATCTGATTACGCTTGGACCGGGGAGCCTTTATACAAGTGTGTTACCTAACCTGCTCGTACCTGGACTGGCCGGAGAGATTGCCCGGTCAAAAGCGCAAAAAGTGTATGTGTGTAATGTGATGACCCAGATGGGGGAGACGGATGGATTTTCTGCATCGGATCATGTGGCCGTGATGAATCAGCATGTGGGTACCCCTTTTCTTGATACGATTATCGTAAACAATCAACCGATTGCGCCGGATATCCTGAAGCGTTATGCTGCAGAAAAGGCAGAACCGGTTTCTGTTGACCGTGATAAGCTGGAGGCAGAGGGCCTGAGAGTGATCAGTGCGCCTGTGATCCGGACGACAGGTGGGGTCATACGACATAACGAAGCGGCGATTGCGCAGCTTCTGATGACTTTGTTTTCCGGGGAATAAGTTAAAGTTGCGGGAGGGCTGCCGATGTCATTCGCTGCAGACACAAAAAAAGAGCTGACCATGCTTGAAGTTAAGGATTGCTGCGCCAGAGCAGAACTTGCTGCGCTGACGCGAATGAATGGATTTATCACCATTCGCAGCAAACGCGTTGAACTGGACATTGCAACGGAAAATGCAGCGATATCCCGACGCATCTACCGTCTGATCAAGCAGGTCTATCATTACCAGATTGAGATCCTTGTCCGTAGAAAAATGCGACTGAAAAAGAATAATGTTTATATTGTCAGACTGAAAGAGTCGGCCCGTCCGTTTCTGCGGGATCTGGAGATTATCGACGACCAGGGACAGTTTACCAGAGAAATTGCTCCGGATCTGGTTAAGCAGAAATGCTGCCGCAGATCGTATCTGCGCGGTGCTTTTCTGGCAGGAGGCTCGCTGAATCATCCGGAATCTTCCTATCATCTGGAAATTTTCTCAAATTATGAAGATCATATCCGTTCTTTGGCTAAACTGATGAATACATTCGAACTGAATGTCAAAGTACTCCCAAGAAAAAACGGGTATATTATTTATATGAAAGAAGGCGAGAAGATTACCGATTTTCTGAGCATCATCGGAGCGAACCGGGCACTCTTCTACTTTGAAGACATCCGGATCGTGAAAGATATGCGTAACTCCGTCAATCGTCTGGTTAACTGTGAAACAGCAAATTTGAATAAAACGGTTGGGGCAGCCATACGTCAGACGGAGAATATCCGTCTGATTGAAAAGAGCATCGGTCTGGATGAGCTTCCGCATAAACTGCGTGAAATCGCTGAGCTCCGTCTCAAGCATCCGGATATTACGCTAAAAGAACTGGGTGAATTGCTCGGCGAACCGATCAGCAAATCAGGAATCAACCACCGTTTCAGGAAACTGGATACCATTGCAAACAGAATCAGACAGGGGCAGAAATAAATGAAAGGGGGGAAAGCATATGGTGAACAAAAGGGTCACCGTTCAGTTGCGGGAAGGTCTTCAGGCCCGCCCGGCAGCGCTTTTTGTCCAGGAAGCCGGACGTTTTCATTCGCACGTGACACTTGAGAAAGACGGGAAGGTCGCCAATGTAAAAAGCATTATGGGCGTCATGAGCGTCGCTCCGGCTTTCGGTGAAGAGATCGTCCTTGCGGCGGATGGACCGGATGAACAGGAAGCGCTGGACACCCTGTCGTCTTTTATTGAAAATCAGAAGGGATAATATTTTATTGCGGCTTGTTTTGTAAGCGTTATCCTTCAGGAACGGGCAGTACCCCGCAGGGAGGGTACATAAACATGCCCGGCTGGGCGATCACTGCCCGCAGCAGCCCGAGGGGTTCAACGAACAATCAGTGGTGGATGAAGCCCCACTGATTGGCGTTTCACCTTACTTGAGACTTGCGAGATAAGTGAGACGGCCTGAGTATAAGTAAAAAACCCGGAATGCAGCCTGTAAGCTGTATTCCGGGTTTCCTTTTTTTGCCTTCTTTATCGGGACGTCGTCAGAATCTCATCGATCAGACCATATTTTTTAGAATCTTCAGCTGACATGAAGTTGTCGCGGTCCGTATCCCGCGCAATGACTTCATAAGGCTGTCCGGTCCGTTCGGAATAGATATGATTCAGCTTCTCACGGATTTTCAGAATCCGTTTGGCATGAATTTCCATGTCCGATGCCTGTCCCTGCATGCCGCCGAGCGGCTGGTGAATCATGATTTCACTGTTCGGAAGGGCGAAACGTTTCCCTTTCTCTCCTGCTGTCAGCAGGAAACTGCCCATGGATGCCGCCATCCCGATGCAGATTGTGGAAACATTGGGTTTGACGTACTGCATCGTATCATAGATCGCCATCCCTGCGGTAATTGATCCACCAGGGCTGTTAATGTAAAGCGAAATATCTTTTTCGGAATCTTCAGCAGCAAGAAACAGCAACTGAGCGACTACAGCATTTGCCACATTATCATCAATAGCTGTTCCCAGCATGATGATTCGGTCCTTCAGCAGCCGGGAATAAATGTCGTAAGCACGCTCACCACGGTTTGTCTGTTCAATAACTGTCGGTATTAAAGGCATGATACTGACCTCCATTCAATCAAGTGTGTGACTTTCTTTAACCAGAATCAATCATACCGTAATGGTCAATATAGGTCAAATATTTTGGGCTTTTGACGATGTTCATTTTTTTTCGCGCCAATCTAAGGGGTGCAACTTTACCAGATTGCCAAAGGTTTGCCCTCCTGGCCGGGCAAATCTTCTTCAGCGGTTTGTGATCCTTTTCGAGGCTGCCGCAGACTATCTTCCATCTTGCAGGGGTTTTCATCTCACTTAACTTGTCATCAGATGTTTTGTCCTGAGAGCAAAAAGGAAAATAAGCGGATATTTTCCGGTAAGGGGCAGAACGGAAATCTTTCCGAGTGTATATAAGCGGAAATTTTCCGATTATGCCAGGCAAAAAGCTCCATTTTCCATTTCTCCAGTCAATAAGCGGAATCTCTCCGTCTATTTTAACTGTTTTTAGATCGAATTTCTTAAGTAAGCGGAATTTTTCCGCCTATTCATCTGATCATGCACGAACCTGATCCCCAACCGACAAGAGTGGATCCCGGGTACTCTCCTTCCTTATTTTTGACCCTGCGACTTCAGACTTGCCCCTGTTTTGGCAGAAAATCACTTCAAAACTCCTTATCATCCCCTCTGACACAAGGGGTTCCCCACATCCTAAAAGGCTCTTTTACACGAAAACGGCGATCAGGCAAGCTGATCCTGCCAAAGAGGGAGTTTCGCGGGAAGCAGGGGTATACTGAAGAAAATTTGCCGGGAGGCCAGTTGCCGGAGTTCAGTCTGGTCCTGTAACCTGACAAAATTTGTACTTTCCTTATAGTATAAATAAAAAGATCAGCCATATACCCGATGGCTGATCTCCTGAAATAAAATGCGCTCGAAGGGATTCGAACCCCCGACACATGGTACCGGAAACCATTGCTCTGTCCAGCTGAGCTACGAGCGCATAATTGAATTTCTACTGCTGACAATTGTCTATTTTAAGCGATACCGACTTTTTTTGCAAGTATAAAAAAGGTTATTTCTTCTCAGGAGTAAAAAAAGGAGGGGAAGCAGCTGCCCGTCAGAATCAAATGCCTATTTTTATCAGATCGCGGAAAACTGGGTATTCATACCAGGCAAGGCAAATCCCCGGTTCATAGGCTATAAGTGTATTCAAATCGATGAGGAGGAAAAATCATGGAGGTCTCGCCTTATTCGAATCAACACCCGATGCCGGTCAATCCTTATGCACATCACGAGAATAAATACCCTGCTATGAAACCGGAAATGAAACCAGTGAACAAACCTGCCGTTTCACCTGCGTCAAAGGGAAAATGCGGGAACATGCCGGTGATGAGTCCAGCTGGAAAATCGCATGCCGGAGGGATGGGCATGCATCCGGGAGCGATGTCTCCTGCTACGGGTCCAGTGACTCACGGGAAGCCACTACACTGCCCGCCGACACAGGGTGGATCATTTTTTGATCCACAGTCCGTCAATGTGACAGACGTTTATAAACCGGTTGTTGTCCGGCATATCCATCCTATGCACACACAGATCAGAACGCATTTTGTTTATGAGCACCAGCATTTTTACCCACAGTCGGTTTCCCATACATGCGATGAACGCCATTTTGATGTGCAGTGCGGCAAGCCCTGCTTCCCAAGGCCGCATTGCTAAAGAAAAGACAGACACAGAATCTGATTGCTGCCCGGAAGCAGCGGTCAGATTTTTTTTTTTTGACAGGCAGATTTTCAGAAGATTGACCTCTCACTTTATTTGTTTTATTTGCTTCGGACATGTATTATTAAGAATGTCTGCTGAAACGTTTTCGACAGTCAAAATAACCCCGAAAGGTGCAGGGAGATGATCATTGAATGAGTTCCGACAGTTCGCCCAGGCCGAACCCTGGCCCAGGATGGCAGAGGGAAGCTTTCATACCAGCTGAATACCGGCATTCATTATTTGATCCATTATCCCTGCCGGCCGGGTAACTGAAAGCTTCCTCAAAAATGAGGAGGTGGCATCATGATTGATATTTATTTAACAGATGAACAGGATAATCTGGTACAGAAAGATGAACTGGCCAAAGGGTGCTGGATCAACCTCACCCGGCCGTCGGAAATTGAAGTGGGTAAGGTTGTTAAGGGAACCGGCATTCCGTCGGATTTCATCCGTGACTCACTGGATGATGATGAACGGTCCCGAATTGAAAAGGAAGACGATACGGTGCTGATTATCGTTGACTTTCCTGTGCTGGTGCAGGATGAGTCAGATTCGGCTCCTTATGATACGATCCCGCTTGGTATCATTGTCACACCGCTTTACTTTGTCACTGTCTGCCTGCAGAGCAACCCGGTTGTCGAGGATTTTATCAATAATAAAATCAAAAATTTTTTCACTTATAAAAAAACACGTTTTACTCTGCAGATCCTCTACGCGATCGCAAGATATTATCTGAGATATCTGCGTACAATTGACCGGAGGACGGCCGCTATTGAGCGGGAACTGCATGAATCGATGCGAAATAAGGAATTATTCGATCTGCTGAGTCTGGAAAAAACGCTCGTCTATTTTACAACTTCATTGAAATCAAATAGTATCGTGATGGAAAAAATGACGAAGCAGCGTTTCCTGAGGATGTATGAGGACGATCAGGATTTACTGGAAGATGTGATCATCGAAATCAAACAGGCTATTGAAATGTCGGAAGTGCACAGTAATATCCTGAGCGGGATGATGGATGCGTATGCTTCCGTCATTTCGAACAATGTCAACGTGGTCATGAAGTTTCTGACCACCATTACGATTGTGCTTTCCATCCCGACGATGGTGTTCAGTCTGTACGGCATGAATGTTGATATCCCGTGGGCGAGCATTCGCCATGCGTATGTGATACCGCTGGTCATGGCTGTTTCCATCTCAGGCATTGCGGCACTGTTTTTCTGGAAAAAGAAATATTTCTGAAGGACCTGGCTTCAGCCGAAATCCGGCTGAAGTTTTTTAGTTACAGGGTCACGGACAAAGGTTCAGCCGATGCCGGGGGTGGAGCTTCTTTACCCGCTTTTTTCGTTCGATTTCGATCAGAAACGACAAAAATCATTCATGAAAGCGTAGTCATTTCATCGCTTCCCTGATATAATAAAGATCAGGGAGGTGAGCGTGATGGGCCTGGCTCTTGTACAAAATCAGTCGCTGAAGCAGAAACTGACGCCGGCACTCTTCCAGTCTGTGACCCTGCTTCAGTTTAACCATGAACAGTTGTCCGACTATATTAAAGAAAAGGCAACGGGTAATCCGCTTCTGCATGTCGGGGAAACAGACTTCGGCTATACCCCTGCGCATTCGGTTGCAGGGGAAGAAGCCCGGAGTACAACGGATGTCATTGAGGAAACGGTACAGAGCCCCGGCAGTTTTCGTGATCAGCTTCATATGGACCTTCATCAGCTCTCACTCAGCAAGAACGGCATCGCTGCAGCAGATCTTCTCATCGACTGTCTTGATCAGAACGGTTATCTGACGGAAAATCCGGCAGAGATTCTGGATCGTTTCGGGATGGATTCGGATCTGGCTGAACAGGCACTTCAGGTTGTGCAGACCCTGGAGCCGGCAGGAGTGGGTGCGCGTACCCTGCAGGAGTGCCTCAGACTTCAGCTGGATAGAATGGAGCCGCGCAGCCCTCTGGCCGAAAAGATTATTTCTGACTTCAGCGATTATTTTCTTTCCGGAAGCTGGCAGGAGCTGGCGGGCAAACTCGGAATCAGTGAAAAGCAGGTCAAGGAAGCGGTGGCGCTGATTCGTACCCTTGATCCCGCACCTGTCCATGATCATACGGGTCAGCAGACACCGTATGTTTTTCCGGATGTTGTCGTGCGCCGGACGGAGAACGGACTCGTTTGTGAACTGGAAGACCGGCTGCTGCCAAAAGTTACTCTGGAAACCGGTGCCTACAGGGCGTATATGACGCAGGCTGACCGGGAAACAAAGCGCTATCTGAAGCAAAAGAAGGCAGAAGCCCAGTGGCTGCTTAATGGTCTGTCAAGAAGAAAAAAGACGGTCTTGCAGCTTTCTACCCTGCTGGTTGATAAACAGGCCGACTTCTTTAGAACCGGAGACATGGGCACGCTCCGTCCATTTATGATGAAAGAAGCTGCACAGGCGATGTCAGTCAATGAATCCACAATCAGTCGTGCGGTTGCCAATAAATATCTGCAGACGCCGTATGGGCTGTTTCCAATAAAAACATTTTTTGTCCGGCCGATGAAGAAAAACAGACAGGAGATTTCCTCTCACCAGATTATCAGCCGGATTAAAGCCCTGATTGATGAAGAGGATCCGGGTAAACCGTATTCTGACCAGGAGCTCGCCCGCCGCATTAGCGAAAGCGGTTACCGGCTGAGCCGGAGGACGGTGGCCAAATATCGTGAGGCCAGTGGTATCGGGTCGACCATCCTGAGAAGAAAGAGGTAAGACAGGAGACGTCCATAAGCCATTTGATGGACATAATAAGTCCCTGTATCGCCTGAAAAGAAGGCGTCCGGCGAAATTTTTTTATGTTTTTTTTTGACGAGAAAGGAAATACTTAATATGAATATCGTCAGATGAAGAAGATCTGAAACGATGGAGGTGCAGATTTAATTCCGAATTTGCAGATAGTTGGAATAGTGCAATAAGTCCATGACTGTCGGCTTTTCTGTCAGATGTGACAATTCTACGTCAATGCATGGATCACACAAAAGATTTACATTTTTTTGCTTGAAAACCATGTTGAAAGTTGATAACATGAAACGTGGAGCAGATGGGACATGAAATGACTATGTGGGACATTTTCAGGCCGTGTTGGCTGATCGAGGGGGACGCTGTGGAACATTTGCTTGATCTTCAGAAAAAGCTCATCCCTGATGTCTTAGACATAATGTCCAGCCGCTACCGTATTCTCCAGTCTTTATTCTTTCTTCAGCCCATCGGCAGACGCAGCCTGTCCTCCCATCTTGGGATGACAGAGCGCGTGCTGCGCGGAGAGGTGACGTTCCTCAGTCAGCAGGGCCTGATTCATATGGCGTCAAGCGGCATGCATCTGACAGATCATGGTGAGGCCCTTGTAAAACAACTGGGCAACGTCATGAAGAACGTTTCGGGACTGAAAGAGATGGAGAAAAACCTGGAGGACGCCTTAGGGGTCTCCCGGGCAGTAATTGTTTCGGGCGACAGTGATCAGTACGCGTTGGTCAAAAGTGAGATTGGGCTCGCCTGCGTCCGGGAGATTGAACATAGCCTGGACGGTGAGAACATCATTGCGGTTACCGGGGGCTCCACTCTTGCGGCAGCTGCAGAAATGATGCACCCGCTGAAAAAGACACATCAGGATATTCTGTTCGTGTCTGCCAGGGGCGGCCTTGGTGAAAAGGTGGAAAATCAGGCAAACACGATCTGTGCAAAAATGGCCGAGAAAGCTGAAGGACGCTATCATCTGCTCCATGTTCCCGACCAGCTCAGTGACGAATCTTATCACAGCCTGATGGAAGAGCCCAGTATTCACCGGGTGCTGCAGCTGATTCACCGGGCGACCATTATCGTACACGGGATCGGTGATGCCAGATCGATGGCCATCCGCCGTCATTCCGGTGCCGATATTCTCAGAAAGGTCAGTGCGGAACACGCTGTGGCTGAGGCTTTTGGGTATTTCTTTGATCAGACAGGCCGTGTGATCCACAAGGTCCAGACGATAGGACTTCAGTGGGAAGACCTATTCGGAGCGCGGTCAGTCATTGCCGTAGCCGGTGGCAGGTCTAAGGCTGAGGCAATTAAGGCTTACTTTAAAAGGGGCCCGGATTCGGTATTGATTACGGATGAGGGTGCCGCGCAAGAGATTTTAACTACATTCTAAATTATTCTAGGAGGTCATTCACGAATGACAGTAAAAGTTGGTATTAATGGATTCGGACGTATTGGTCGTCTTGCTTTCAGAAGAATTCAGGATGTTCCGGAACTGGAAGTTGTTGCAGTTAACGACCTGACAGATCCGGCAATGCTTGCAAACCTTCTGAAATATGATACGACTCAGGGTCGCTTCAACGGCGAAGTTAAAGTTGAGGAAGGCTACTTTGTTGTTAACGGCAAGAAAGTAAAAGTTCTCGCAAATCCTGATCCGTCACAGCTGCCGTGGGGCAAACTTGGCGTTGACATCGTTCTCGAATGCACAGGCTTCTTTACTACGAAAGACAAAGCAGAAGCTCACCTCAAGGGCGGCGCTAAGAAAGTTGTTATCTCCGCTCCTGCAAAAGGTGACGTGAAGACGATCGTATACAATGTTAACCAAGATACACTTGACGGTTCTGAAACAGTTATTTCCGGTGCATCCTGCACAACCAACTCTCTGGCTCCTGTAGCTAAAGTTCTGAATGACAAATTCGGTATTGAAAAAGGCCTGATGACGACGGTTCATGCTTATACCGGTGACCAGATGACACTTGACGGCCCGCACAGAAAAGGCGATCTGCGCCGTGCACGTGCCGCTGCTGAAAACATCGTACCTGCTTCTTCCGGTGCAGCAAAGGCAGTTGCCCTTGTTATTCCTGAACTGAAGGGCAAATTCGACGGATCCGCTCAGCGTGTTCCTGTTAAATCCGGTTCTGTCACCTTGCTTTATTCAACTCTGTCTAAGAGAACTTCAGTTGAAGAAATCAACGAAGCAATGAAGGCTGCTGCGAACGAAACACTTGGCTACAACGAAGATCCGATCGTATCCTCTGACGTTATCGGCATTACTTACGGTTCACTGTTCGATGCCACTCAGACGAAGATCCTCGACGTTGACGGCAAGCAGCTCGTTCAGGTTGTTGCATGGTATGACAACGAAATGTCCTATACTTCTCAGCTTGTAAGAACTCTGGAATACTTCGCCAAACTGCACAAATAAGGCTTTGCAGGCGATTGTAAATAGAACCTGAATAGCGGAAACAGCATTGTTGTTTCCGCTATTTTATCATGAAAGAGGACATTGTGAGCTCCTGATGCTCCGGATGTTCCGCTTCTGAATCAAAGTGAAAGAAGGCTTTTACATGGCAAAAAAAACCATCCGCGACATTGATGTTAAGGGTAAAAAAGTTTTTTGTCGCGTTGATTTCAATGTTCCGCTCAGTGGCAAGGCCGTAACGGATGACACACGTATTCGCGCGGCTCTGCCGACCATTAAATATCTGTCAGAACACGGTGCCAGACTGATCCTGGCTTCGCATCTGGGTCGTCCGACACCTGAAAACAAGGAATCTCTCCGGATGAATCCGGTGGCTGACCGCCTGAGTGAACTGCTCGGCAAACCGGTTGCCAAAACTGATGAAGTGGTTGGACCGGAAGTGGAGGCTGCCGTTGCCAAATTGAACGACGGTGATGTCCTCCTGCTTGAAAACGTACGTTTTGAAAAAGGTGAAAAGAAAAACGATCCGAAACTGGCCAAGGCTTTTGCCGCACTCGCTGATGTTTATGTCAATGACGCGTTTGGCTCGGCTCACCGGGCCCATGCTTCAACTGAAGGGGTTGCAAAATATCTCCCGGCTGTCGCAGGCTTCCTGATGGAAAAAGAACTGACCGTTATGGCTGCATCACTGGACAATCCGAAACATCCATTCACCGCGATTATTGGCGGCGCTAAAGTCACCGATAAAATCGGTGTGATTGAAAATCTGCTGGACAAAGTTGACAACCTGATTGTCGGCGGCGGACTGGCCTACACCTTTGTCAAGGCTCAGGGCTATGGTATTGGTAAATCTCTGCTTGACGCAGATAAGCTGGACCTGGCAAAGAAATTTATGGAAGCGGCAAAAGAAAAGGGCGTCAACTTCCTGACTCCTGTCGATACGGTTATTGCGGATGAATTTAAGGAAACCGCCAATGTGAAGACGGTCGACATCGACAAGATGCCTGACGGCTGGCTGGGCGTTGATATCGGACCGAAGACGGTTGCTCTCTATGCCGATACCATCAAGAAATCAAAACTCGTTGTCTGGAACGGACCGATGGGCGTTTTTGAAATGGATCCATTTGCAAAAGGAACTGAAGCTGTGGCAAAAGCTCTGGCGGAAGCGACAAATGCAACGACCATCATCGGCGGCGGAGATTCTGCTGCAGCCGTTGAAAAGTTCCATCTTTCCGATAAAATGAGCCACATCTCAACAGGCGGCGGCGCATCACTTGAACTGATGGAAGGCAAAGTCCTTCCCGGGGTCGCAGCACTGAACGACGCTGAATAATAAGATAACCGCAAGAAAGGATGAGTGTCTGTTATGTCACGGAAACCGATTATTGCCGGCAACTGGAAGATGAACAAGACAGTAAAGGAAGCACATGCATTTGTCGAAGCGGTCAAGGACAAGGTTCCTTCCCCGGACCTCGTTGATTCCGTTGTTGCTGCTCCTTTTATTGACCTTGACCGGCTTGTTGCCGATGCGAAAGGCTCTGATCTGAAGATTGGAGCAGAGAATGTCCACTTTGAAAATTCCGGTGCTTATACAGGTGAAGTCAGCCCGGTCATGCTGGAAGATCTGGGTGTTGACTATGTCATCATCGGCCACTCCGAACGCAGAGCTTATTTTGCCGAAACCGATGATACAGTCAATAAAAAGGTACTTGCTGCACTGGCTCATCATCTGCTGCCCATCTTCTGCGTCGGTGAATCGCTGGATGAGCGCGAAGGCGGACGGTGGCAGGCTGTTATTAAAAAGCAGGTCACAAAAGCATTTGAAGGCGTACCTGCCGATCAGGTACCGGGCGTTGTTGTTGCGTATGAACCGATCTGGGCGATCGGTACCGGTAAATCTGCATCAGCAGAAGATGCCAATGAAGTTTGCCACTACATCCGTGCCACTATTGCCGGACTGTACGGCGAAGCTACGGCTGAGGAAGTACGGATCCAGTACGGCGGCAGTGTAAAACCGGCGAACATCGCCAGTTTCCTGAATCAGTCGGATATCGACGGGGCACTGGTCGGCGGTGCCAGCCTGCAGCCTGAATCATTCCTTGCTCTGCTTGAAGGAGCAAAGGGCTGATTCTGCAAAATTGAAAGTGAATGGAACATAAGCTGTATATCTGAATCTGTGCTTTGTCCGGACATTGTGCGGATTCGGACAGCGGCTGATGATTATAGAAATATGAGGAGAGATGAACAGATGTCTCAGATTACTGATGTTTATGCCCGTGAAGTCCTCGACTCTCGTGGCAATCCGACGGTTGAAGTAGAACTTTACACGGACCTCGGCGGTTTTGGCCGCGCACTCGTGCCGAGCGGTGCCTCAACCGGCGAACACGAAGCCGTTGAACTTCGCGACGGAGACAAAAACCGTTTTGGCGGTAAAGGTGTCCTGAAGGCTGTAAAAAATGTTAACGACGTTATCGCTCCTAAGGTTGTCGGTATGGAAGTTTCCGAACAGGTAGCCCTCGACCAGGCGATGATTGATCTCGATGGTACGGAAAATAAGGGTAAACTGGGTGCCAATGCGATTCTTGGTGTTTCTCTTGCCGCAGCAAATGCAGCTGCCGATGAACTCGGTATTCCGCTGTATCGCTATCTTGGCGGTGTCAATGCGAAAGTGTTGCCGACCCCGATGATGAACATCCTCAATGGTGGCAAGCACGCAGACAACAGTGTTGACTTCCAGGAATTTATGATTATGCCTGTTGGTGCTGAGACGCTGAAAGAAGCTGTTCGGATTGGTGCAGAAGTTTACCACGCACTGAAATCCGTTCTGGCTGCTAAGGGCCACATGACCGCTGTCGGTGATGAAGGCGGTTTTGCTCCGAACCTGAAGAACAATGAAGAAGTGCTTGAAACGATCGTCGAAGCTATTAGAAAAGCCGGCTACAAACCGGGCGATGATGTGAAACTAGCCATTGACCCGGCTTCGTCCGAACTGTATGAAAATGGCAAGTACAACTTCAAGGGTGAAGGCGTCGTCAGAACAACTGATGAAATGATTCAATACTACGCTGACCTCGTTGAGAAATTCCCGATCGTCTCAATCGAAGACGGCCTGGATGAAAACGACTGGGAAGGCTGGCAGAAACTGACCAAAGCACTCGGTCACAAGGTACAGCTTGTCGGCGATGATCTGTTCGTCACCAACACCGACTACCTGAAGAAAGGTATCGACCTTGGTGTGGCTAACTCGATCCTGATTAAAGTCAACCAGATTGGTACATTGACGGAAACACTGAATGCGATCGAAATGGCTCAGAAGGCCGGTTACACGGCTGTTGTTTCACACCGGTCAGGTGAAACGGAAGACACTTCGATAGCCGATATCGTTGTGGCTACAAACGCCGGTGAAATTAAAACCGGTTCTCTCGCCAGAACAGACCGTATTGCGAAATACAACCAGCTCATCAGAATTGAGGACGGACTCAACGGTGCCGCTCAGTATCTCGGCAACGATTCCTTCTACAATATCAAATAAGGATGAGCAGACCAGAATAACAGAATTTGTCAAAAACGGGCTTCGCATGTTGCGGAGTCCGTTTTTTTTGCGAAAAAAGATTCAGAAAGACTGCGTCTCTGGTGGCTCCTGTGACCCAACAGTCGGCAGGCTTTTCTTTACAGAATGGTTGTTCACCTGTCTCTTTCATGTTATTCTCACAATATAGATCGGAAAACAGAGGATGATTTTATTGGCCGAGAATAAAAAGGCAAATATGCGGCATTTACATATTGAAGACTTTAAATTTCCCTTTCAAATCAGCATTGAAAATCTTCATCAGACGGAAATGATTCATCCTCATACTCATGCTTTTTCCGAAGTCATTTATTTTGCGGAAGGCAGAGGCATACATAATTACAACGGTTCCATTTCAGACGTTGCACGGGGAGATGTCTTCATTATCCAGCCCGGGAAAGTGCATGCGTATCGTGTTCAATCTCAAGGTTTCCTTCGCGTCTGCCGGATCATGTTTCATCAGAAGCTGCTTAGCCGGGAATGGTCGTCACTGAATCATGCGACACCATTTATTGACCCTTATTTCATCGATCCTCATTACAGCAGCAACGAGTCATTTCCATCTCATATTTCTTTAAATCCCGAGGAACAGATAGAATTTACTGTACTCATAGACCGGATGATGGCCGAGTACAACCAGAAACCCTGGGCTTATCATTGTATGGTTCGCATGCTGTTGACGGAAATGTTTCTATATTTGGGCAGGTGGTCAGAAAAAAAAGGGAAGGAAAATCACTCTGCCGGAAACACGAAGAACATCATCAAAGATCTAACACTCTTTATCAGACAGCATTATAAACTGAATCTGACTCTAGGGCAGATCGCTGAAATGTGTGGGATGAGTCAGTCTGCATTCACAGCCCGGTTTAAGAAGGTAACCGGACGGACGTTTATCGACTATCGAAATAGAATCAGAATTAATGCGGCAAAAGATATACTGGGTACTTCTGACAAAAAAATTATTGAGGTGGCCCATGATGTCGGGTTCGATGACATCAGCCATTTTAACCGGACATTTAAAAAATGTGCAGGAATTACCCCGAAAGCATACCGAAACAGAATAACTCCCGGTTGCAGATGACGGGCAGCCAAACGATGCTCTCCTCATTACCTTGAGGTGGGAGTCTACCTGCAGGATGAATGAGAACTATTATCATCATCCACACTATTGACCACGAATGCCTGATTTGTGGCAAATGCGCAAAAAAAGCGTCAGATATGCAAAGTCACAGCGTCTGAGAAAAACTATGATTATCCCTGCAAGACAGATAAAAAATAAAAAAGCTATTCTGTTTATCTGAGGGGGAGAGATCATGAGTCCTAATTTGTTTAATACGTTGCATTTCCTTGTTTTGCATTTTCCTATTGCTCTGCTGATTCTCAGTTTTGTCCTTGATCTGATCGCAGCAATCTGGAAGAGAAGTAAAGCGCACGACCTGTTGCACAAAGCAGGATTCCTCACTTTGCTGTTTGGTACATTTATGTCGATCATTACTGTACTGTCCGGATTTATTGCTGCACAGATGCTTGGCGTCGGTGCACCAATCATTGTCCACGCATCAAAAGCCGTTTTCGTGACCAGCTATGCCATTTTTCTCAGTTTTATCCGCTGCTATTTTGTTTGGAAACTGAAGAAAGACATTAGTGATCATATTTTCTATCTTGTCGCTGCTTTTGCCGGGATTCTGCTGGTATTCACACAATTCAAGGTTTATCGCTTCTCGCATTTTGCTCTGCTCCAGTTTACGGTGCCATTGATCATTTCCGGATTTATTGCCGATATAATTGCCATGGTCGGAAGAAATAAGAACTATGCGGAGGATTTCAAAAGAATGGGGTATTACTTCCTGATTCTCGGCACGGTGGTCATCATCGGTACGGTCATTTCGGGTTACATGCGTGCAGCTGCCATGCCAACACTGAATCCGCCAAGAGTTTATGACGAGACGGCATTACAGGCACATGAACTGTTTGGCCTGATCACGATGGGTTTCTTTATTCTGCTCAGTGCGGTCCGTTCCGTTTTCTTTTTCAAAGCTGACCGGGCAAAAATTATTCTGAAAGGGCAGGGCATCTATGTAGTTGCCCTCATTGCCGGCATCGCCATCATTTCCTGGGCATCGCACCTGGGTGGGGAGGTTCATCTTTTCCCGGCGCTTTTCAAATAATTTTGTGAAACCTGGCTGTGAGAAAGTCTGTATCATGGACTTTCTTTTTTTCATTCCTGTGGCCCAACAGTCGGCAGGTTTTTCCATAGCTTCTCTCCACAATTCTGTCACTTATCTGAGGCTATATAAAAAAGAAAAACAAAATGTCTGTGATATAAGTCATAGATATTTGAATTATATTTGTCTATTATTAATCCGATCAGTAACATTGATCACATACTTTGAAAAAGATTTTTAAAATTTCTGACAGGAATATGTATTAAAAACGGGACAGGGGGAGGCAGCGGTATGACGTCAGGAGAACCAACCATTTATGAAAGCGTTTTACGAAAAGGCTATTCACGACGTACCTTTTTAAAAATATGCGCAGCTCTTGCAGCGACGATGGGACTGGAATTCTCGAAAACCGATAAAGTCGTACATGCTTTGGAGAACAAGAAACGTATTCCGGTGATCTGGCTGCAGA
Organism: Sporolactobacillus sp. Y61; assembly: GCF_040529185.1. Lineage (NCBI taxonomy): Bacteria > Bacillati > Bacillota > Bacilli > Caryophanales > Sporolactobacillaceae > Sporolactobacillus > Sporolactobacillus sp. Y61. The sequence goes on from NZ_CP159510.1 coordinate 1,711,444, forward strand.
TGCAGGATTGCACCGGTTGTTCGGAATCATTTATCAGGTCATCTTATCCAAAAGTTGAGAGTGTTATATTCAACATGATTTCTCTGGAATATATGGAACTGCTGACCGCAGCAGCCGGGTTTCAGACTGAGGCGGCAGAACAGAACGTATTGAAAAAAAACAAGGGTGAATATGTGCTGGTCGTTGAAGGAAGTGTACCGGAACAGGCCGGTTATCTGACTATCGGCGGCCGATCGGGTGAAGATCTGCTCCGGGAAGCGGCGGAAAATGCAAAAGCCGTACTGGCATTTGGTACGTGTGCATCCTGGGGCGGCATTGCCAAAGCCAAACCGAATCCGACAGGTGCCCGGCCGATTTCTGCCGTTCTCAGCGGCATTCCGATTATTCGTGTCCCCGGGTGCCCGCCGATTGCAGAAGTCATGACCGGTGTGCTGGCACATATCGTGACGTTTGATCAATTGCCGGAAACGGATTCACTCGGTCGTCCGAAAGCCTTTTACCGTCATCGGATCCATGATAAATGCAACCGCAGGGCTTACTTTGACGCCGGACTGTTTGCCGAGTCGTTTGACGATCCGAATCTCAAAGCCGGATATTGTCTGTATAAATTAGGGTGCAAGGGTCCGACGACATATAATGCCTGCGCGGAACTGCGCTGGAACGGCGGCGTCAGTTATCCGATTCAGTCAGGCAACCCATGTATCGGCTGTTCCGAAGCTGATTTCTGGGATAATGGACCGTTTTACACGCGTCACGCCAAAATACCGCTGACTCAAACGACAATCAATCCGGAAAAATGGGGTGCTGCGCTGACCGGTGCTGCTGTTGTCGGCGTGGGTGCTCATGCGGGCATTACGGCCGCAGTAAAGCACCATCAGAAGAAGTCAGAAAATAAAGGTGATCAGAATGAGTAAACGAGTCGTTGTCGATCCGGTCACCCGGATCGAAGGACATCTGAGGATTGAAGCGGATGTTCAGAATGGAAAGATCACCGATGCATTCAGTTCCGGAACAGCCATTCGCGGGATTGAACTGGTGGTCCGAAACAGGGATCCGCGCGATGTCTGGGGCTATGTCCAGCGAATCTGCGGTGTCTGTACGTCGTCACATGCACTGGCAAGCATCCGTGCTGTGGAAGATGCGCTGGACATCCGCGTGCCGAAGAATGCCAGCCTGATCAGAAATATCATGAACGGCACCCTCAACTTGCATGATCACGTGGTCCATTTCTACCACCTGCACGCTTTTGACTGGGTGGACGCGCTGAGCATTTTGAAAGCAGATCCGAAAGAGACAAGCCGGATTGCTCAGTCCATTTCCGCCTGGCCGAACTCCTCACCCGGCTATTTTAAGAGTGTTCAGGATAAAATCAAAAAAGTGGCTGACAGCGGACAGCTGGGTGTTTTCGCCAATGGTTACTGGGGGCATCCCGCCTATAAGCTGCCTCCGGAAGTCAATCTGCTGGCTGTCGCTCACTATCTGGAAGCTCTGGACTGGCAGAAGGAGATCGTGAAAATCCAGACAATTCTTGGCGGGAAGAACCCGCACCCGCACTATCTGGTCGGCGGTATGGCGACGCCGCTTGACATCAATATGGATAACGGAATTCATTCAGAACGCCTGCAGCAGATTGATCAGCTGATCACGCAGGCCGATCAGTTCATCCATCAGGTTTACCTGCCCGATCTTTTGGCCATCGGTTCTTATTATAAAGACTGGGGCAGTGCTGAAATCGGCGGCGGACTGCGGAACTATCTGTGCTACGGTGATTTTTCAACAGGGGATATCCGTGATACCCGGCTGTACCGCGTGCCGAGAGGAATCATCATGAACGGAAACATGAACGACATTCAGGATGTCGATCTGCACGATCCGAAGCAGATTACCGAAGGAATCGATCACGCCTGGTATACCTACGGCGGATCGCAAACCGGAAGCCGGCATCCGTGGAAAGGGTCGACCGAACTGAATTATACAGGCCCGAAGCCGCCGTATGAGCACCTGAACACGAATGAGAAGTACAGCTGGATCAAGGCGCCGCGCTGGAGAGGGCAGCCGATGGAAACCGGTCCGCTTGCCCGGATGATCGTCGGCTATGCGGCAGATAAGGGGGATTACAGACCGATTGTTGATGACACGTTAAAAAAACTGGGCCTTCCGCTTACTGCCCTGCACTCCGCACTTGGACGCACGGTGGCCAGAGGTCTCGACGCCGGCATGATCGTCGGATGGATGCGTGAGGATTTCAACAGTTTGATTCAGAATATTAAAAATGGAGACCAGACCACGTTCGATAAGACGAAGTGGGAACCGAAGTCCTGGCCGAAGCATGTATTTGGTGCCGGGACCAGTGAAGCACCGCGTGGCGCGCTCGGTCACTGGATTGAGATTGAAAATGGTAAAACGAAAAATTATCAGGCCGTTGTCCCAACGACATGGAACGCCTCACCCCGGGACAGTCAGGGGAACATCGGCGCCTATGAATCATCGCTTAAAGGCGTGCCGGTTGCTGATCTGAAACAGCCGCTGGAGATCCTGCGCGTCGTTCATTCCTTCGATCCCTGTCTCGCCTGCGCCGTTCATCTGACCGATACGGAAAGCCGGACGTTGACTTCCGTCCATGTGGAGTAAGGGGGTAGCGTGATGAGAACACTTACGGAGACAAAACCGGCGCTCCGCCGCAAACATGCCGAAGAAAATCTGAGAGCAAAGATCAGTGAACGCCGCTCTGCGCAGCTGCGTGAACAACATTCTGTTTATGTATGGGAACTTCCGATCCGGATCTTTCACTGGGTCAATGCAGCGTCAATCATGATTCTGATGCTTACCGGCATTTACATTGGTCACCCGTTCATCACGCCGGCTTCAAACGGCGAAGCCTATTATGATTATCTGATGGGCTGGGTGCGGATCATTCATTTTATCACAGCTTTTGTTTTCACGGCTAACCTGATTTTCCGCGCGTACTGGACCTTTAAGGGCAATCATTATGCCAAATCGCAGATTCTGCAGAAAAGTTTCTGGACCGGTCTGATTGAAACGCTCAAGGGATACCTTTTTCTGCCGAACCACAAGAAGCACTACATCGGCCATAATCCGCTTGCTCAGCTCAGTTATTGGATTTTTATCGGGCTTGGTTCCGTGATCATGGTTTTTACCGGCTACTATATGCTGTTTCAGCCGCAGCCGGATGCGTGGTATGCGAAAGCGTTTGACTGGGTGGTTTTCCTCTTCGGAGGGTCCGATTTCACGGTCCGTTCATGGCACCATCTGGTCGCCTGGGCCTTTATGATTTTTATTGTCATCCATGTCTATATGGCGTTCCGTGAGGACTGGCTGAGTAAAAACGGGACGATGTCTTCGATTTTTTCCGGGTATAAATTTGAACCGGCCCGCAGAGCGGAAGAACGTCAGAAAGGCGCGGCCGACGCAGCTCCATCATCTCTGGATGGGGTAAAAAAAATCACCGTGCTCGGTATTGGCAACACGCTGCACTCAGATGAAGGGACAGGGATTCATGTGCTGAACAGACTCCGGACGGCGCTTCAGGATGTGCCGAATCTGGAACTGGTCGACGGGTCAACGGAAGGCATGCAGCTGCTCGGACCGGTTGAAGACACCGATCAGCTGATTATCATTGATGCCATTAATGCCGGGGAAGAGCCGGGAACCCTGATTACCCTGAATAAAAATCAGATTCCCTCCTTTTCCGGAATCAAGATGTCCGTCCATCAGATCGGTTTTCAGGAAGTGGTATCGGCGGCTCAGCTCCGTGACCGACTGCCGGAGAAAATGGTCATGTTCGGTATTCAGCCCGCGTCATTAAAACTGGGAACAGAGTTGAGCAAAACGGTGGAACAGCTGCTTCCGGAACTGATTGAAAGAATAAAAAAACAGATCAGAGACTGGCGTGAGGGCCAATGAATCGCCGTTCATTTCTAAAAGAACTCGCCGGCAGCCTGACAGAGACGGCGAAGCAAATCGCCTCCCCGTTTATTGATGAAGATGTAAGGAAAATCACTCAGGCTGCCGATCTGCTTCAGGACATGCACTGGTATCGGCTCGACAGGGTGCCGAACGGGTACAGCGAGTCATTTCGTGCCGGGCAGGCTGTCTGTCTGTATAAAGCAGGTGAAAAAATCACGGCCTGCCGGAAGATCTGTCCGGATTGCCGGGGTATGCTGCAATGGATCGCCCCGCTTCAGCGGCTGACCTGCCTGTCCTGCGACCAATTTTATACGTTTGCGAAACAGGAAGGTTCCCTTCACCCTGAATTTATTCAATTGAAGCATGAAGGGGATCAGGTATGGGCGGCACTTCCCAATAAAGGGGCGGGGGACCATGCATGAAATGGGTCTGATGGCCGACGCTCTGGAAGCTGTTGCCGCGGATGCTGAAAAACGGGGCATGTCCTCAGTTGAGAAAATTTCCCTGATTGTCGGTGATCTGAGCAATGTACTTCCCGACGCCCTGCGTTTTGCTTTTGACGCGTTCCGCAGAACGGGAGAGGTCCCGCTGCTGGATCCGTCGGCGTCCCTGACCATTATCCGCGAGCGGGGGCGGGCACGCTGCGCCGTCTGCCATACGGAATATGAACCGGATGAGCTGATTGCCACCTGTCCGAAATGCGGCATGCCTTTCGGTGTCCTGCTTGAAGGAGAAACGTTTAAAATTCAATCATACGAGGGGAGCTGAGGTTATGAAAATCACGTTGGACAAGAATGTCATGGACAGCAATGATCATGCAGCGTCCTATAACCGGGATTTGTTCCGGAGGACAGGGACGCTTGTGATCAATATGATGAGTTCGCCGGGTGCCGGGAAGACAGCCATACTGGAAAAAACGGTGTCCGCTCTTGCAGGGGAATTTCGGATTGCAGTAATTGAGGGCGATATCGCGACAGAGCGTGATGCAGAACGGATCCGCAGAAACGGGGTGAAGGCCGTTCAGATTGCAACAGAAGGAGAATGTCACCTTGATCCGAGAATGGTGGCAAAAGTCCTTCCTGAGATCGATCTGGATACGACCGACATTCTCTTCATCGAAAACGTCGGAAATCTGGTCTGCCCCTCTGAATTCGATCTCGGTCAGAACTACCGGATTGTCGTGCTCAGTACCCCGGAGGGCAATGATAAAATGACAAAATATCCCCTGATGTTCCATGTTACTGATCTGGCGTTGATCAATAAGATCGACCTGTTACCCTATCTGTCCTTTGATCTGGATCAGGCAAAAAAGGATCTGAGAGGCATTAATCCCCATTCCCGTCTGATGCCGCTCTCAGCCAGAAGCGGAGAAGGTTTTGATACATGGCTCAACTGGATCAGAAAAGCTTATCAGGATGGCGTGAAGGACTGAGCATCACCGTGCACGGACGTGTGCAGGGAGTCGGATTCCGTCCGTTTGTTTATCGCCTGTCACAGGCGCTTGATCTGAAAGGGACGGTTCAGAATAATATGGACGGTGTTCATATTCACTGGGAGGGGCAGGAGGAGACGATTCGGACCGGTCTGAACCGGCTGATTGATGAAAAACCGGCAATGGCGCGGATTGATCACGTGGAAACAGTGAAGACCGCCCTTTCCGGTGCGTCCTGTTTTACAATCATTCCGAGTGACCGCAGCGGCTGTTCGTCGCTGATCATTCCGGTCGACTCGGCGGTGTGCGATGATTGTCTGCGTGAGATGCGCGATCCGGCAAACCGGCGTTACCATTATCCGTTTATTAACTGCACGCAATGTGGTCCGCGGTACACCATTATTGACGCGCTCCCTTACGACCGGTCATACACCTCGATGAAAAACTTCATCATGTGCCGGCCCTGCGCCGATGAATACCATCATCCGGCCGACAGGAGATATCATGCACAGCCCATTGCCTGCGCCTCCTGCGGCCCGCATCTATCCCTGCTGGATCCGGATGGGCGCACGATCAGCGAACGTGAGCAGGCGCTTCGCGTGGCTGTTCGCCTCCTTGAAAAAGGAAAGATCGTCGCCATCAAGGGGATTGGCGGTTATCACCTGGCCTGTGATGCAGCGAATGAAACGGCTGTTGCCCGGCTGAGAAAGCGCAAGGGAAGGCCGGACAAACCGCTGGCGGTTATGGTTCCCACGGTTGAGGCGGCCGGGAAGATGGCCGCAGTATCCGATACAGAAGCCGCCGTCCTGCGCTCGCCGGAAGCGCCGATCGTCCTGCTCGGGAAAAAGGACAGTCCGTCACTTCCGATTGCGCGTGGCATCGCTCCAGGCATCCGGACTGTGGGCATCATGCTGCCGTACACGCCGCTTCATCACCTGCTGTTTGACATGGGCCGGTATTCCTGTCTGGTGATGACGAGTGCGAATCATTCGGGCCTTCCGATCCTGTACGAGGACGGGCAGGTGCTCTCCGGACTGAAAGGGATCGCCGAGGCCATTCTGACGCATAACCGTCCGATATACAACGCCATTGACGACTCGGTGGTCCGGGCAGACGGAAAAGCCCCTTTCTTTTTACGACGGGCGAGAGGGTATGCCCCGGAGCCTGTCGCTGCCCCAGGCGATGTGAGCGGGATCGTTGCGCTTGGCAGTCAGCTGAATAATACATTCGCTCTTGGCCGCGGCCACCAGATTTTTATCAGCCCGCATCTGGGTGACTTATCGTCTGATCAAAGTATCAGACATTATGAACGGACGCTCAGACGTTTCATCGCATGGACAGGAAGCCGAATCGAGACGGTTGCTGCAGATCTCCATCCTCTCTACAGCAACAGAGAAACAGCTGCCGGACTGGGTCAGCCGGTCACCGAAGTCCAGCATCATCATGCGCATCTTGTTTCGTGTATGGCAGACAATCATCTGGGCGGCTGCTGCCTCGGGATCATCCTTGACGGGACGGGGTACGGAGAAGATGGTGCCATATGGGGCTTTGAAGTGCTGTATGGCGGGGCAGCCGGGTTCCGGCGGCTTGCTCACTTGCGCTATACGCCGCTTCCGGGTGGTGACAGGGCGGTCATTGAGCCCTGGCGCAACGCTGCCGCAATGCTGATCAGCCTGCATGGCGATGAAGGCATGCAGCTGGCGGAACGCCTGTTTCCCGAGAAAAAGCAGCTGCTTCCGGTCATTCAGCGTATGACAGAAAGGGAAGTGAACAGCCCGTCAGCCGGTACCTGTGGCCGATTATTTGATGCCGTGAGCGCGATACTCGGCGTCTGCCGGCGATCCACATATGAAGGAGAGGCGGCTGTTCTACTTTCAGAGCTCGCGGAAAGCGGGAAGAGGGCGCAATCTTATCCGTTTACAATCAGAGAGCAGGATCACATGCTGGTGATTGATCCGTCCGAGATGCTGCAGGAAATTGCCGTAGATCATCTCAGGGGCGCAGCTTCCGAAGCGATCAGTCAGCGCTTCCATGAAACGGTAAAAGCGGCCTGCTGCACGGTTCTGAATCAGATCCACCGCGCTCACCCGGAATATGGCCGGCGTGTCGTTTTGTCCGGAGGGAGTTTTAACAATCCGTATCTGTCAGAACAGATGGATCAGACGCTGTGCCGGTCCGGTTTCACTGTATTCAGGCATCAGCATGTCCCCTGCGGAGATGGAGGCCTGAGCCTGGGGCAGCTGATAATTGCGGAGGCGCGCAGATCGTCCGCTAACAGGTGAAAAATAATTCTGCAGAGTCATTATGATCGTAAGAGAGATTAAATGAGGAGAGTGATTCCGGTGTGTGTAGGCGTTCCGGCAAAAGTTATTAAAAAGAAAGATTATACGGCGCTTGTTGATGTGATGGGCACGCGAATGGAAGTCGGTATTCTGTTTGTCCCTGAAGTTCAGACAGGTGAATATGTGATTGTTCACGCCGGTCAGGGGATGTCCATCGTTGATCGTGATTTTGCCAGGGCAAGCATCAATGAGTGGGAGAAGATGGCCCATGCAAACGTTATTTGAACCGGCGGATCCGCAAGTTGCAAAAGAACTGGCGGAAAAAGTCAACCGTCTGGCAGATCGATGCCGGGAAAAGACCGGTGAGCTGCCGGCCTTTATGGAAGTCTGCGGGTCACACACGATGGCGCTCGCGCGAACAGGGGTTAAACTGATTTTAAAGGGACATGTCCGGATGATCTCAGGACCGGGCTGTCCGGTCTGCGTCACTGACCAGAAGCAAATTGATGCGATGATCGAACTCGCCGAGTCTGAGGAGCGGATTGTCTGTACGTTTGGCGATATGATGCGCGTCCCCGGATCGAAACGAAGTCTTCTCAGTGCAAAAACCGAAGGGCGCGACGTCCGCATTGTTTATTCACCACTGGATGCGGTGCGGATCGCTGAAGAAAACCCGGATAAGGAAGTTGTTTTTCTCGGTGTCGGATTTGAAACCACCGTACCTGTCCTGGCTGCTGCCCTGCAGCTGGCAAACGAGAAACAGGTCGCGAATTTCTCGATGTGGACTCAGGCAAAGCTTGTCCAGCCGGTACTGCGTACGCTGCTTTCTGTAAAGAAGGTCAAAATCAACGGTTTTTTACTGCCCGGCCATGTATCGATCGTGCTCGGCGCGAAAGCCTATCAGTTCCTTGTGGATGACTATCGGATGCCCGGGGTCATCAGCGGTTTTGAGCCTGTTGAGATGCTGAGCGCCATTTATCAGCTGCTTCAGATGACGCTGGAGGGGCGACCGGCTATTCTGAACAATTATAAAAGCGTCGTTCGTACTGACGGGAATGAAGCGGCTCGGAATATGATGTTCAGATATTTTGAGCCGGCAGACGCGGCGTGGCGCGGAATGGGGATCATTCCGCAAAGCGGACTGGCTATTCGCCGGGAATACAGCCGGTTTGATGCGAAAAAGAAATTTCATATCCATGTCGGTCAGCCGAAGAAAACGCGCTGCCGGTGCGGGGACATGATCTGCGGACTCGCCGCGCCCGATGAATGCATCCTGTTTGGTAAAGCCTGTACGCCCCTTCATCCTGTCGGTCCCTGCATGGTATCGACAGAAGGCAGCTGCGCGGCACATTACGCCTATTTGAGAGAGGAAGGATGACTCCTTATGGATCGTAAAGTTACTTTAGCTCACGGAGATGGCGGGGAACTGGCCCATAAACTGATCCAGCAGATTTTTGTCTCCGCCTTTGGTAATGAGACGGCTTCACATTTTGATTCTGCCTTTCTCTCAGTCGGGAGCGGGGAAATCGCCGTGACCACAGACAGCTTTGTTGTTCATCCCCTGTTCTTTCCCGGCGGGGATATCGGGAAACTCGCCGTTTCAGGAACGGTTAATGACCTGAGTGTGGCGGGGGCGAGGCCCCTCTTTCTGACAGCCGGATTTATTATTGAGGAAGGCTTCCCGCTGTCTGATCTGCGTACCATCGTCCGTTCACTGGCGCGCGAAGCGGAACAGGCCGGTGTCCATGTGGTTGCCGGGGATACCAAGGTTGTTGAAAAAGGAGGAGCTGACGGCCTCTATATTAATACAACGGGTATCGGTCTGAAGAGAAAAGAGACCGGGATCGCCCCTGAACGCATGGAAGCAGGTGATGCGGTGATTCTCAGCGGTACCGCGGGAGATCACGGCATCGCGATCCTTGCCGCCAGAGGCGAGCTGGGTCTGATCACCGATCTCAAAAGTGACTGCGCACCGCTCAATCAGATGATTGACCGCCTGTTTCAGGGCGGTATTGACATCAAAATGATGCGGGATCCGACGCGCGGCGGTGTGGCCACCACACTCGTTGAGATTGCCGAAGACTTCGGCGTGCAGATTGAACTTACGGAATCCCGGATTCCGATCAGAAATGAAGTAAAAGGCGCGTGTGATATTCTCGGTTTTGATCCGCTGTACCTGGCTAACGAAGGAAAAGTCATCCTGATTGTTGCAGATAAGGACCGGGAACGTGCACTCGAGGTCTTGCATGCCACTCCGGAAGGGTCACAGGCAACGCTCATCGGGAAAGTAACCGGCAGGGGTCATGGTCAATTAGTTCTTGAAACGCCGCTCGGGAGTAAACGGCGGTTGCATCGCTTGTCCGGCATGATGCTGCCGCGGATCTGCTAAATTAGAAAAGAGGTGCCTGCTATGTTTCAATCAATCGGTATTCCCGGTCTGATCCTGATTTTAGTGATTGCTCTTGTCATTTTCGGTCCGTCCAAGCTCCCTGAAATTGGGAAAGCTTTCGGTAAAACGCTCAGGGAATTCAAGAAGGAAACCAACAATCTCGTTGATGATGAATCCCATGAATCCCCGCAGAAAGTTCGCAAGGAAAAGAACCATACAGATGACGGTAAAAATGCGTGAAGAATCCAGGTGCGGGTATGACGGGGAAAAATATGAGTCTGCTGAATCATCTAAATGAACTGCGCAGAAGGCTGATCGCCGTTTTCGTCGCCTTCATCCTCAGTGCTGCCGTCATGCTTTTTTTCACGAAACGGCTGTACCTGTGGCTGATTCGTGACCTGCATGTCGACGGCCAGCTGGCCGTGCTCAGTCCGGCAGATATTGTCACGGTGTATTTCATGATTGCCGGTGTTGCGGCAATTGCTGTGACCATCCCTTTTGCCGCCTGGCAGCTCTGGCTTTTCGTTGCGCCTGCACTGACCCGGAAAGAACGGCGGATTGCGCTCTCTTACATTCCGGCCCTTTTTCTGCTTTTCCTGGGCGGGATTGCATTTGGCTATTTCATTGTGTTCCCAAACATTTTTCACTTTCTGATGTCAATGAATGATGGCATGTTCCAGCTGGTCTTTACGGCTGAACGCTATTTTCGCTTCATGATGCAGGTCGTCCTGCCGTTTGGGCTGATTTTTGAACTTCCGGTGATCGTCGTTTTCCTGACGAATCTCGGGATTCTGAATCCGGTCCGAATGAGAAAAATGAGAAAAATCTCTTATTTTGTCCTGATTATTCTGGGGGTTGCTCTGTCCCCACCGGATTTTGTTTCGGATACGGTGATGTCTGTACCGCTTCTTCTCCTTTATGAAATATGTGTGACCCTGTCCGCGATCACCTGGCGCAGGAAGCTGAAAAGAAGAGCGCAATCAGAAGGGGAGCTTTCGGCCGCTGCGGAACAGACTCATGAACATAACCTCTGAAAAAGTTGCGATGCCCCGTCCCGTATGGTACATTAAATCTATTGAGAAGGGTACGTTTATTTGAAGATAGGAGCGTTATTTCATGCATACATTTTTAATGATCGTGATGCTTGTTTCTGCATTGATTATGGTTGTCCTGATTCTGATGCAGAGAAGCCGTGGCGACGGATTATCAGAGGCGATTACAGGCGGGGCAGAACAATTATTCAGTAAACAGAAAGCAAGAGGCATTGAAGTTGGCCTGAGCCGTCTGACCATCTTTTTCTCTGTTATCTTTTTTCTCTGCGCGTTCCTGCTTGGTTACTATTTTTGAATTTCATGCTGAGTGACGAACCGGAAGGGTGGCTGAACAACAGCAGCTGTCGCTCCGGTTTTTTATACCTCTGTTCCGGGAATACCCGATCTCTTAGACCAAACAGTGAATATAGCGTATAATAAATGAATAGAAAAGGGAAGAACTGCCAGTTATCTGATTCAACAATTGATGACTGTTTAACGGGGGGATGACGGAAACATGAAGGTGAGGCCGCCAAAACCGTTTCTGTTTGAAGGCGGTGCCCGTGCCGTTTTACTTCTGCATGCATTTACAGGCAACTCGGCAGATGTCCGGCAGCTGGGCAGATATCTCAATAAACGGGGATACACCTGTTACGGGCCGCACTATTCAGGACATGCCGTACCTCCTGAGGAACTCGTTCGGACAACTGCTGCGGACTGGTGGCATGATGTGCAGGAAGCTTACCGGTACATGATGCGGCTCGGATATCAGGAACTTGCGGTATGCGGTTTGTCACTGGGAGGGGTATTTTCTCTGAGATGTGGATACACTTTTCCAGTAAAGGGACTGATTCCGATGTGCGCTCCGATCCGGTCCGGTGCACAGGAACGGATTCATGCAGGTGTTCTTCGCTATGCTGAGAATTATATGGCCATGCAGGGGAAAAATAAGCAGGAAATTGCCGCGGATATGGCGGATATTCGGAAGAAAATTCCGGCCATGCTTACAGGACTCAGCCGGATGATTGACGAGACACGGCATCATCTGCCACAGATCCGGGTGCCCGTTTTTATTGTTCAGGCACGGCAGGATGAAATGATTAATACGGATGATGCACAGAAGATGTATGACGCACTGCAATCGGAAAGAAAAACATTGAAATGGTATGAACAGGCAACACACGTAATAACGCTGGGAGCAGAAAAAATGCAGTTAAACCAGGATGTCTATGCGTTTCTCGAAAGCCTGGACTGGTCTGTTTCCTGAGGACAGGGAGGTTTATTTATGGCAGAAGAACGCATTCAGAAAATCCTTGATTACATGAGGGATGAAACGTACCGTCCAATGACCCTTCAGGAGCTTGAAACAGCTTTTGGAGAGGATCAGGCGGATCAATTGCCGGAGTTTGTCAGGACACTGACTGAGATGGAAAAACAGGGGCTGGTCATCCGAACACGTTCGGAACGGTACGGGCTTCCTGAAAAAATGAATCTGATGAAAGGCCGCGTACAGGCGCATGCCAAAGGGTTTGCATTTATTATCCCTGAGGATGACAGAATGGATGACGTATTTGTCAGCCCGAACGATATGGGCGGCGCGATGAACGGAGATACTGTCATCGTTCGTGTATCATACAAGCAGTCAGATCGTGGTGACCGGGCAGAAGGGACAATCATCCGTGTTCTTGAGCGTGCCGTGAAGCAGGTTGTCGGAACGTTTAATGCCGGCAGACACTTCGGCTTTGTGATTCCGGATGATAACCGCATTACAAGTGATATATTCATCCCTGAACATGCGGAACATGGGGCGATGGAAGGGCACAAAGTGGTTGCCGAGATTACGAAATATCCTGAAGGCAGGAAAAATGCTGAAGGCATGATTACCCAGATCCTGGGACATAAAAATGATCCGGGCGTCGATATTCTCTCCATTATCTATAAGCACGGCCTTCCGCTTGAATATCCTCCCGAAGTGCTTGCCCAGGCAGAAGCGATACCGGATGAAATCACGGATCAGGATCGCAGGGGCCGCCGAGATCTGCGCAATAAAACGATTGTGACGATTGATGGTGAGGACTCCAAGGACCTTGACGATGCGGTCAATGTCATCAGACTGGATAACGGCAATTACCAGCTGGGTGTACATATCGCCGATGTCAGCTACTATGTAACGGAAGGATCACCAATGGATGCAGAAGCCTATGAACGCGGAACAAGTGTGTACCTTGTCGACCGGGTGATCCCGATGATTCCGCACCGGCTCTCGAACGGGATATGCAGTCTGAATCCTCATGTGGACAGACTGGCCATCAGTTGTGTCATGGAAATCACGCCAAAGGGCGAGGTTGTCGGACATGAGATTTTCCCGAGTGTAATTCGCTCCACAGAACGGATGACCTATACCAATGTCCGCAAGATCCTGAGAAGAGAAGACGAGGCGGTCCTTGAACGTTATCATAATCTGATCCCGTTTTTTGACCTGATGGAAGAACTGGCTGAGATTCTCGAGAAACACCGCAAGGAACGTGGTGCTATTGACTTTGACTTTACAGAGGCAAAAATTATTGTTGATGAGCAGGGCAAACCGACCGATGTCGTGATTCGTGAACGCACGGAAGCGGAGCGCCTGATTGAATCCTTTATGCTCGCTGCCAATGAGACAGTGGCAGAGCATTTTGAAAAGCTGCATCTTCCCTTTTTATATCGGGTACACGAAGAACCGAGCCCGGATAAGCTCGAGAAATTTTTCGATTTCGTTGTAAACTTCGGTTATGTGGTCAAAGGCTCGAAAGATCATGTTCATCCTCGTACGCTTCAGTCCCTGCTGGAAAAAGTCAAGGGACAGCCTGAAGAAACGTTGATCAGTACGGTGATGCTGCGATCAATGGCAAAAGCAAAATATGATGATAAATGTCTCGGACATTTCGGCCTGTCGACGGAGTATTATACCCATTTTACTTCTCCAATCCGCCGCTATCCCGACCTCACCGTGCACAGACTGATTCGCAAATATCTGTTTGAAGGGCATACCGATGGAAAGACGCAGGCAGTCTGGAAAGAGCAGCTTCCGGACATCGCTCAGCGCACATCCGCCTGCGAACAGCGTGCAGTTGAGGCGGAACGCGATACCGATGATCTGAAAAAGGCTGAATTCATGCAGGATAAGGTCGGGCAGACCTTTGACGGCGTGGTCAGCGGGGTCACCAACTTCGGACTTTTTGTTGAACTGCCGAATACGATTGAAGGTCTGGTTCATATCAGCTACCTGACGGATGATTACTACCGTTACAGTGAAGAAAATATGGCCCTGATCGGTGAACGGACAGGTCATCTGTACCGAATTGGCGACGAGATCCGGGTCCGCGTGCTTGATGTGAATCTCGACGAGAGTGCTGTGGACTTTGAAGTTGAGGGTATGAAACCGCAGAAACCACGTGTGCGTAAATCCCGCCCAACGATCATTCAGGGAAATCGCAATGGCAAAGATGACAAAGGGAAGAGACGCTTCGGAGGAAAACCGGGCGGCAAAGCTTCAGATCATCGCGGATCCGGACACAGAGGCGGGTACGACAGTAAAAACCGACCCTATGCAAAAAATAAAGGAAGAAGTAAATGACAGAACGAGACAAGAGAACTCCGGGCGGGGTTCTTTTTTCAATTTTTCGGGTTAATGTAAAAAAATACAGCCTGAGAATCTGATATAATGAGGACGCCGGTTCCCTGAACAGAAAGGGTCCGGCTGCCAGTCTGCTCCACACCACAATACACAGCAGGCAAATTGGGAGGCTTTTATGATTAAACTTATTGCGATGGATATGGACGGAACTCTGCTCAACAGTCACAACGAGATCGGCTGGGAGAATCTGAAGGCCATGCGTTATGCCCGGTCAAAAGGTGTATCGCTAACGATTGCATCAGGAAGAGCACCCTTCGATGTGATGAATCTCCTGAAAGAAGCGGATATCGAAGCGCATGTCATTGGTGGTAACGGTTCCACGCTCCATACGCTCGACGGAAAATTGTTAGGTGCCGATTTTCTGGACACAAAAGAAGCGCTTGAGATTGTCGGCGATCTGACAGCGAAGAAGTATTTTGTCAGCGTCAGTACGGAACATGGTATTTACCATCCGGAAAACGGGGAGCTGTGGCTTCGTCAGGAGCTTGAACGGCTTCATAAGCCTGATGTCCGTGGAGAAGGCTATCAGCGTTCCGCAAAGCAGACCTATCACAGAAATTACAGTAGCCCGGAAGAGATTCAGGCGAGCGGAGAGGGGATCTATAAACTACTTGTTTTTTCATTTGATGATCAGAAACTGAGCAGGGCCCGGGAAAAATATGAAGCAAAACATAAATACGCCATCGTTTCAAGTGGCAGCGGGAACTTTGAAATCATGGCCCGTAACGTATCCAAAGGAAATGCCCTGTATCATCTGGCGTCCTATCTTGATATACCTCTGAGCGAGGTCATGGCGATTGGCGACAACTATAATGATCTGTCGATGTTTGCCGTCGCCGGTATCTCCGTTGCCATGGGGAATGCAGATCAGGAAATTAAGGATCAATGTAATCGTGTGACACTGACCTGTGCGGAAGATGGCGTGGCACACGCTATCTATCATGAACTGGGGAAAAAGTAAGGGCACAGGGACAGGGAGGACACGTATGAAAAAGTTTATCAGCTATGCCGGCCTGTTTGCTGCCAGCCTGATCATACAATGGCTTTGGTTTACCTATATGATGCCGCGTCCGGATAAAAGCCTGATGGATATGCTCCTTGCTTCCGTTGTTTTCATTGTCATCCTGATGCTTCTTGATCTGGCTCAGCACAGACGGATGAAATAAGCAGGAAGACAGTCCGGCTTGCCGGCTGCTGCCCGCGTAGCTTATAATGAAATGATGGATAAGTCAGGCAGGTGTTCACAGTGACAAAAAAGGAAAGCCGTGTACTCGCTCAGAATCGCCGGGCAAGACATGATTATTTTATTGAGCAGATGGTCGAAGCAGGGATCGTCCTGCAGGGAACGGAAATTAAATCAATTCGTCGGGGAAAGGTCAGTATTCAGGATGCCTTTGCCAGAGTTGAAGGCGAAGAAGCCTATCTTTACAATATGAATATCAGCATGTATGAACAGGGAAACAGATATAACCATGATCCGCTGAGAACACGTAAACTGCTGATGCATCGAAAAGAAATTGCCAAGTTTGGTGCAGAAGCGGATAAGACAGGTTATGCCCTGATCCCACTTAAAATTTATGTAAAGAACGGATTTGCCAAAGTACTGATTGGGTTAGGACGAGGCAAAAAGATGTATGATAAACGTGAAACCATGAAGAAAAAAACGGCTGAGCGTGAAATGGCCAGAGCGTTCAGAGGCAGGCAGAAAATGTAATTTGATTTTTTGCAGTTTTACTGATATACTATGTTCTGCCATCAAAGTTATGGCTGATTTTTTCGCACGCCCGTTTTACCAAACGGGGACGTTACGGATTCGACAGGGGCAGGTTGAGTTTAAGCGGCGAGCCGAGGGGGTCGGCCTCGTAAAAACGCCAAAGCCATAACTGGCAAAAAGAACGAAAACCTCGCTTTAGCTGCGTAAGTAGCTTTTGCGGTTCCTCCCTCCATCGCCCACGTGGTAGGGTCAGGGACTCACTCTAGTGGGATACGCCGGACGCCCGCATTCTGAGGGCCAGGGAAGAGATTAATCGGGATAGTTCCGTGAAAGCCTGTCGGCGGGCCGACGCGCGGGCGAATTGCTAATATACCGACTACGCTCGTAGAAACTTAAATGGCGATGTTTCTGGACGTGGGTTCGACTCCCACCGTCTCCATTTTTACAATTCTATGGAATATGGAAAGAGCTCGAAAGTTTTGATTTATCAATGCTTTCGGGCTCTTTCTTTTGGCCATTTCGATCGTTTAATGAAAACATCCCAGAACTTCCCAAATTCGTAAACCATTTTTGCCCCGTGTGTATATTTTTACAGTGCGGAAGCATAATAAGCCCCTCCTTTCAGAGAGTAGATTTTAAAAAATGACGGTTAGTTATCCTCTGTCTGATTCCACTCAGGACAGAGTCAGTTGCGTCAGTTGTAAAATTATTGGAATATTAAATATATTGCGAATATCGAATGGATGTTAAAAAGTTTCTTTTCTTGACTGCTGTCAATTTTATATCCTTCGTTTCCGCTTATCCTTGAATTATAAAAGGAGGGAGAGGCAATATGAAATTCCAGAAATGGTTACAGAAACATAATACACACATCACCTGGTTGACCGGTGCTTTGATTGTACTTGGCTTTTTAAGTAAAGGACTTTTCCATTGGGAAACAGGTTATAATGTGACATTTATCGCGGCTACAATTATCGGCTTCTTACCAGTTTTGATTCATGCCTGGCAGGCCCTGAAAGTGAAGGTCATCAGTATCGAATTGTTAGTCAGTATCGCTGTGATCGGTGCCCTTTTTATTGGTGAATATAACGAATCAGCGATCGTTGTCTTTCTGTTTCTGTTCGGGAGTTATCTGGAGCAGAAAACCTTGCAGAAAACGCGCAACTCAATTAAAACCCTGACCGAAATGGCCCCGACGAAAGCCTGGGTTTACCAAAAGAATGGTCAGGCGCAGGAAACGGATATTGATGAAGTGAATGAGGGTGATGAGCTCTTAGTGAAGACGGGGGCCCAGGTTCCGGTGGATGGGGTGATCACCTCAGGTCACGGCTATCTGAATGAAGCCAGTGTCACGGGCGAATCCAAGGTTGTTGATAAGCCGGTAGGCGCGACCGTTTTTGCCGGGACGATCTTAGACAACGGAACCCTGCGAATGAAGGCAACCCGTGTGGGTGAGGATACCACATTCGGCAAGATCATTGAATTGGTTGAAGAAGCTCAGGATACAAAATCACATGCGGAAAAGTTTATTGATCATTTTTCCCGTTATTATACGCCGGCCGTTCTATTATTAGGACTGATTGTCTGGGTGTTCACGCAGGACATCCGGCTGGCCATCACAATCTTAGTCCTGGGCTGCCCGGGAGCCTTAGTGATCGGTGCTCCGGTGTCCAATGTGGCCGGTATCGGTAATGGCGCAAAAAGCGGCGTTCTGATCAAAGGCGGCGAGATCATGAATACGTTCAGTAAGGTGGATACGTTAGTCTTTGACAAAACGGGCACGCTGACGAAGGGGCAGACTGAGCTCGTTGAAATGCATGCCGTGCCTGGTCAGCAACATGGATTAGCCTATACAGCTGCTATTGAAAAGGAATCCGATCACCCACTTGGCAAGGCGATCCTGGCCTATGCCAAGGCGCATGACATGGATTACAGTCATCTGAAGGTGACTCAGACCCAGGTGGTCAAGGGTAAAGGAATCAGGGCGGTTGTAGAGAATCAGAACGTTCTGGTTGGTAATCGTAACCTGCTGACTGAAGCCGGGGTGCAACTGCACCCTGAGCAGGAACGAAAATTAGCTGAGATGGAAGAGAAAGGAATATCCACTGTTTTAGTTGCGATCGATCAAGAGCCCGCGCTTATGCTGGGTATTGCCGATACGCCAAGAGACGGCGTTAAATCCGCTTTAGCCGCTTTAAAAACAATGGGCATCAAAAAAATGGTGATGCTGACGGGTGACAATGCGCGGACCGCCCAGGCGATTGGCCAGCAACTGGGTATTGATGAAGTTCATGCAGAGTTATTGCCGGAAGATAAAGTGGGTTATGTAGAAAAGCTGAAGCAGGCGGGCCATCATGTCGCTTTCATCGGGGATGGCGTCAATGACAGCCCGTCCCTTGCCTCGGCACATATCGGCATTGCCATGGGCAGCGGGACCGATGTTGCAGTGGAAACCTCAGATATTGTTTTAATGAAATCCAGATTTTCTGAGCTTGTCCATGCTTATGGATTAACGAAGAAAACAGTAAGAAATATGAAAGAAAATATTGTGATTGCCATTGCTACCGTTGCGTTCTTATTAGTCGGTCTGATTCTTGGTTACATTTATATGGCGAGCGGCATGTTCGTCCATGAACTCAGCATTTTAGTAGTCATCATGAACGGGATGCGTTTGTTAAGATACCACACGAAGCAGGCTGCGTAACACTTTGCTCTTTATTTTTAAAAGTTGATAACTGTCAATTTATTAATGAACGAGCCGCATTAAACTGAACATGTAAACAAAAGAAAGGGGAATTCAAGATGAAAAAAGTGATTTTACAATTAGAGGGATTGACTTGTCCGTCATGTCTGCAAAAAATTGAATCCGGCCTTGCGCATCAGGAAGGCATTCTAAAGTCGAAAGTCCTGTTTAATTCCAGCAAGGTGAAGACAGAGATCGATCCAGATAAGATCTCAGCCAAAGAAGTGGCGCAGATCGTGTCGAAACTCGGTTATGAAGTCAAATCGGTCAAAGAAAAAGAAGCTTAAGGATTTACAAATTCAGAGGAGGAACGCGTATGTCAATCGATACATTATATGAAGCAGAAGTAGCCCAGACGGAGAAAGATCACCATATCCCGACTGCCGGAGCGATGACCGGCCATATTTTAGCCAATCTGAAGATTCATCAGGAGAAGCTGGCTCAGGCTGTTTATTATGCCAGAGGACCCGAAAGGCCCTTTTTAAAAAAGTCCTTCAGCCAGGCCATTCAAACTGAAAACAGGTTATTTGATGGACTTGCACAATTGTTGTTAGATGAAGACGAAGTGATTCCGACAACAACTGAAGAATTCAGCCGTTACAGCATGTTGGAGGAACATGGAAAATTCAAGTATCTCTCGGCTAAAGAATGGCTTGCATCTGCAGTCAAAGACTTTGATACGCAAAATCTGTTTATCACGCGTGCTATAAAATTAGCTGAGAAAGAGGATAAACCGGCCCTTCAGGCGTTTCTGGTGCAGCAATTAAGCTGGAATAATCGTCAGATCCGTGAATTACAGGCTTACCTGGGTCATGCGCCTCGAGAGGGCTTAGAAGAAGAAGAAGAGGATGACGACTAAGAAATGGAGGTCTGAAAATAAAGAAGCGCGGCCGTTTGATTCCGGTATCCGTGTTCTATTTTAAAAAAAGAGAGCACCTGTTCCGGAAGAACTAAAAATTGTTTTGTCTGATTGTCCCATCAGCCTTTCCCTGATGGGATTTTTTTGTTACCTGCGACTTGTCAGAAGGCAATTTTTGCTTTATGCTTTTTAGGCATTTAAAAAAATACACGCTAATCGACGCGAACAGGCAGGATGATCCGGTCTGTCACGTAATTGTCATTTTTTAAGCAGCAAAACGGGTGAGGAGCCTGCGGCAGGAAGGTTAAGGATTTGTATGCTGCTGCCGGTTGTCTGGTAAAATTGAGATGTAAACATGATGTTGAAATTGATAATCGTTATCAATAGAATGAATAGAGAGCAGAATGTGAATTAGCTGAGGATACAATGAATGGCTCCTGAATCTTTAAAAAGAAAGAAGGAATTAATGTGATTCTTTATACGCGAACCGGTGACGAGGGGAAAACCGCGATTATCGGCGGTCGAGTAGATAAAGACGATCTGCACGTCGAAACCATTGGTACAATTGATGAAGCCAATTGTTTTGTGGGTCAGGCTGTCGCACAACTTGATCCCGGGCGTTTTCATGATTTACTTACCGATTTGAAGAAAATTCAAAATGAGCTGTTTGATTGCGGTGGCGATCTGGCATCGGTCACGAAACATCGTAAAAAACATGTGAATCAGGAAATGATTGATTATCTGGAGAAACGGATCGATCGGCTGATTGATGAAGCTCCGGATATTGAACAGTTCATTTTACCGGGAGGTTCAGTGCCAGCCGCCTCGCTGCACCTGGCGCGCGCGGTAACCAGACGGGCAGAGCGCTGTGCGGTTAAACTGGTGAAGGTGGATCAGAAACAATCCTTATTACCCTTACACTATTTGAACCGGCTTTCCGATTACTTTTTTGCTGCTGCCCGTGTTGTTAATTATCGGCTGAATAAACAAGAGGATTTGTATGGACGCAGTGCGCCGGTTTTTCGCGGGGGCAGAAGAAAGCAAAATCGAATGCCGGGAGAGCAGGAGGGCAGATGAGAAACCGTGGATTGGGCTTTGAACGGAAATTTGTGAACGAAACACACAGCCAGGGGAGAAAAGGAAACATCTGTCACATGGGTCAGGCCCGACCAGATCAAGGAAAAACAGGCTATTAAGGCACGCCGGGTATGGGCAATATTCTGTCGGTGCCATCTCTGAGCGGGTCGCAGGGACAGATCTTATTCTTGAAAACAGGACGTATTACCCATAGAATGTTTAGAGGAGAGAGTGAATCCATTCAGGAGCCGGGACGTCCTGTTCCATCGATAAATTGTCCTGCTTTTCGGGTCTTTCTAAATTTATTTCCGATAGAGTCGATACAGAATATAGAAGAAGCTGGTATACGATGATGACAAAATACAGAACTGGTATTGGAGAAAGCAGCAGTAAAATTATTCTGATTGGTGAACATTCGGTGGTCTACGGGCAACCGGCAATCGCCATGCCCGTACCCGTCGTGCGTGCAGTGACCCGGACCATGCACTGCCCCGGACCGCTGAGGCTGGAGTGTGCCTTCCATCATGGGATTTTGAGCAACGGTGATGACAACATTGCCGGACTCAAAAAGATGATTCCGGCCGTTCTGCGCGCTTTAAAACAACCTGAACGGGATCTTATGATTTCCATCAGCAGCCGCATACCGGAAGAGCGGGGCATGGGTTCGAGTGCAGCTGTGGCCATATCGGTTGTCCGCAGCCTGTTTCATTATTTTAATACACCGCTTGACCGGCACAGACTCCTCAGTCTCGTCGAAATTTCTGAAAAATGCTGTCATGGAAATCCGAGCGGTATTGATGCGGCTGCAGCCAGCAGTGCACATCCGATTTTCTTTATGAAGGAAAAGGGAACAGAATGGATCCACAATACGCTGCATGCCACTCTGGTGATTGCCGATACCGGTTTAAAGGGCCAGACCCTTCACGCGGTTGCCAGCCTGAAAAAGCGATTGAAGCAAAGCGTACATCTCCGGGGAAAAATAGAACAGTTAGGTGTGCTGACTTCATTGGCAAGAAAAACACTGGAAACAGCTAAAGAGGAAGCGCTGGGACCAATCCTGCTCGATGCCCATCTGATTCTCAGAGAACTCGGCGTCAGCCATGCCACTCTGGATCATCTGGTTGATACCGCCATGGCGAATGGAGCGATGGGAGCAAAGCTGACCGGCGGCGGCTGCGGCGGCTGCATCATCGCACTGGTTAAAGATGCAGAAAGGGCGTCACATCTGGCGAAAAAGTTAGTGAGTGCAGGCGCGCACAATACGTGGATTCAGCCGTTTCAGGATGGATATATTCCAGTCAGAACCTGAATCCATGCCCGGCGTGGCATGGGAAAGGGAGTGAATGCTGTGGATGCTGCACGAGCCTATACGAATATTGCTTTGATCAAGTATTGGGGAAAAAGGGATGAGCAGCTGATTTTACCGATGAACAGCAGCTTATCGCTGACTCTTGATACGTTTTACACGGAAACAGGCGTTGAACCGCTAAAAGCGCTGCACGAAGATGAAGTCGTCATGGATGGCGTGCTTCTGAGCGGCGCTTCCGCTGAAAAAGTCAGACATTTTATGCATCTGATTCGCGAAAAATCGGGAAGTCGTCTGTTCGCGCGCATTGTCACCAGAAATCATGTTCCGGTTGCTGCCGGCTTTGCTTCTTCAGCTTCCGGTTTTGCAGCGCTTGCGGCCGCAGCCGCCCGCGTGTATGGGTTGGACTGCTCCCCCGCTGCCCTGTCACGGCTTGCCCGTCGCGGTTCGGGATCAGCTTCGCGTTCGATTTACGGCGGTTTTGTGAAATGGCTGAAGGGAACGGATGATGCAAGTTCTTATGCACTGCCGGTGGATCCGGCCAGATGGCCCATTCGCGTCCTGTCGGTTGTGGTGAATGGAAAAGCGAAAAGGCTCTCCAGTCGTGCGGGGATGAAGCGAACAGTTGAGACCTCACCTTTTTATCCTGCCTGGGTTCGGCAGTCTGAAAAGGACCTTGCCGGAATAGAGCCGGCGATTCGGGCACATGATTTTGAATCTCTTGGCAAAATAGCGGAAGCCAATGCGCTCAGGATGCATGCGGCCATGCTGGCGGCCGATCCGCCTTTTACGTACTGGGAAGAAGGCACCCTGACCGTGATGCGGCGCGCCGCATATCTGCGCAGCCAGGGGGTGCCGTGCTATTTCACGATTGATGCCGGACCGAATGTCAAACTGTTTTGCCTGCAGCCGCATGTTAACCGGATTCGCGAAGATCTGTCCAGGTTCTTCCCCTCTGAAGCGCTCATCGTGACCAGACCGGGTCCAGGTGTTGCGTATCTGGATCATCCGGTTCAGTAAAGGAGACAGATTTAATTGCCCTTCATACAATGTGCACCTGGAAAACTTTATATAGCAGGAGAATATGCGGTCGTTGAACCGGGTTATCCTGCGATCATTGTTGCCGTCGATAAGTACGTGACGGTACAAATTGAACATAACGAAACAACCGGGCGGATCCAATGGGCTGACGCAGCGCTGGTTCTGAGACGCAATGGCGCCAGTCACTGGATTACTGAAGGAGACGCCCGTCCCTTTCGCTTTGTATTATCGGCGATTGAATGGACGGAGCAATACATACAGTCGCTGGGGAAAATGCCTGATACCTATCAAATAACGATCAGCAGTGATTTGACAAGAAAAGATGGGAAAAAATATGGACTGGGTTCCAGCGCTGCTGTAACAGTCGCCTGTGTGAAGGCCATCCTTGCTTTTTATGAAGTAAAAATGGACCGGGAAACCGTCTTTAAACTGTCGGCCATCGCCCATCTTCACATTCAGGGGAACGGGTCCTGCGGAGATATTGCTGCCAGTGTTTACGGCGGCTGGATTGCGTATACATCATTTGATCACCGATGGCTGGCGCAGATGATTCGTTCAGGAGCAGACTGGCTTGGATTGCTTCATACAGACTGGCCCATGTTATCGATACGCTCACTCGCGCTTCCGCCGGATCTGCGATTGCTGGTCGGCTGGACGGGGAAACCGGCATCAACATTCAAACTCGTTGATCGGGTGGAAAAAGCAAGGCGGACGAGGGAGCAGGGTTACCGGCACTTTTTAAATCAAAGCAAGGCCTGTGTAGAAAAGATGATTGGCGGTTTTCTCAAACAGCATGCGCCGGCCATATTAGAGGGGATCCGGGAAAATCGAAGGATTCTGGCCCAATTATCGAGGCTTTGCGGCGTGTTAATTGAAACCGACAGACTGCACCAGCTCTGCAGGATTGCTGAAAACCATCAGGGCGCAGCGAAAACGTCCGGTGCCGGCGGAGGAGATTGCGGCATCGCGCTTGCTCATCGAAAAGTCGATAAAGAAGCGCTCTTTGCCGAATGGAAAAAGCATGGCATCCTGCCGTTAGATCTGCATGTAGCGAAGAAAGTATTCTAAAAGGGAAAAGGGTAATGTGATGGAGTCACGTAAAGATCAGCATGTCCGACTATTTCAGGAAACCTACCGGAAACACGAGAACGATTTTGATTCTGTAAAATTTATTCATGATGCTTTGCCGGAAATGAGCCTTAATCAGATTGACTGTACAACGGAACTGCCGTTTACTTCATGGCCGCATGCCTTTTTTATCAATGGGATGACCGGAGGAAGCGAGAAAACTAAAAAAATCAATGAAAGCCTGTCACGGGCAGCAGCAGCAACAGGGATAGCAGTTGCCTCCGGTTCACAGAAGGCGGCTTTAAAAGATCCGGAATTACGCGGTACATTTCGCGTGCTGCGCCGCGTCAATCCGGATGGATTTATCTTTGCCAATATAGGTGCTGAGCTGGATGCGGAACAGGCGAAAAGAGCCATCGATATGCTGGAAGCAAACGCGCTGCAGATCCACTTAAATGCACCTCAGGAAATTGTCATGCCGGAAGGAGACCGGGATTTTTCATCATGGCTGAAAAATCTGGAGCAAATCGTCCGTTCGGTTGATGTACCGGTTGTCGTTAAAGAGGTTGGATTCGGGATGAGCAGGGCAACGTTTCGGAAATTGGTGAATGCAGGCGTGGATGTGATCGATGTTGCCGGCAGAGGCGGTGTTAATTTTATTTCCATTGAGAATCGCCGCCGGAACCGGGCGCGATACAATTATCTGGAGAATTGGGGTCAGTCGACAGTCATTTCCATGCTTGAAGCGCAGTCTTATCTTGATCAGACTACTTTTTTTGCATCAGGCGGGGTGCGTCATCCTCTTGACATCCTTAAAGCGCTCGCACTGGGCGCCCGTGCGGTTGGCATCTCAGGTACTTTTCTCCATACCGCTCTGGCAGAGGGAGCGGATGGACTGATCAGACAGATTGAAGAATGGAAAGAACAGCTGACTCAAATGATGCTGCTGCTCGGCTGCCCGGATGTGGCCTCTCTTCGCAGAAAAGACCTGATCCTGAGTGGTTCTCCACTGGAGTGGGCACGGCTTCGGGGACCAAATCCGGAAAAACTTGCCAGACGTTCATCCGTAAGTGATTAATTGGACAGCCATCCATGACGGTTCTAAGTATATAGTGAGTATACCACCGCGCCCTGAAAAGACGTGGCCTGTGAGTCAAAGCCGGACGCTAATTTTCTTTAATAATCTTATTCAGCATAGCAAGTACACTCCCGGCATAACCCAGACCAAATTTATCCAGATGAACCATCAGATAATACAGCTGATAAAACGCCAGACGTTTTTCATATCCTTCATCAAACGGACAGGACGCCGCATAAGCCCGGTAAAATTCAGAAGTAAAACCGCCAAAGACCGTTGTCACGCCAATATCCAGCTCTCGATCGCCGTAAAGGGCTGCCGGATCAATTAATGCAGGGGACCCGTCTGCTGTAAACATATAGTTCCCGCCCCATAAATCACCATGCAGCAAGACGGGCTGACTCGGATGTCGTGCCAGCTCGGAGACGATGCAGGCACGACTTTCTTTATATAATCTTTCTTCCTGTCCGGTCCACAGGCCTTTCTTTTGCAGCGCTGAAGCAAGTACGTCCAGACGCCGGGTGACGAACAGCTCCGTCCATGAATCTGTCCAATCATTATTGAATGAAATGCTTGTACCCGAATAGGGGTAATCAAAGCCAAATTTACCGTTCGGGCTTCTATGTTGGTGAAGATGGGCAACCAGTTTTCCTAAATCAGACTGGCTTCCGGTTCCACGCTCAAGGTAATTGAGCAGGAGATAGGCATCACCGTGGATCTGTCCGCTCTTAATGACCTGTGGAGCCTGAACACCTGCTTCTTTAAATGCTTTTAATCCGGCAATCTCACTATCGTAGAAGCTTTGCGGATGATTCGGCTGAACCAGAAGAAAATAGCTTTCCCTGCCGGTATCGACACGGTAAGCCTGATTCACATCACCACCGCCAATACGTGTTACCGACCGGATATCCTTAAGCGGCAACTTGCTTATCCAGTTAGGGTCCATTTTACATCCTCCTCGTCATGAAAAGGTCTATCCCTATATTATAAACCTTAGTGATGCATCCGGGTCTGTTCACCTGTTTTCTTTCCAACCAAATGAGCGGTCATTCACTTCGCTTTTCTTTATGCCAGACACATATGGGTTGCCTTTGACAAAGAAACGGAATGGCCAGCAGGTGCCACTTCCCCGGCGGCTGATCCCTTTACGGGCGGAAACGCCGATTTCTTCCGGTTCCCTTTCTGCAGACAGATCTATGTACAGAGGGGCGTCCCCCATATGTTTCCTGTTTAACGATTTGTCGTGGATGCCCAGTGCTTCCATGAATTTACCCGGACCATTTGTGAGCTCAAAGCCATGCTTTTTTCGGTTCTTTTCCATCAGATCCCTGCCGTCCAGTGGCTCAATGGCACGAATCAGTATCCCCTGGGGAACTTCTTTCTTCTGCACGGCAATGTCCAGCATGGCCCGTCCGTGCAGCAAATAAATATAAATCGTACCGGGCGGCCCGTACAGTGCTTCGTTTGCCGGTGTGCGTCGTCCTTTATAGGCGTGCGCTGCTGAATCTTTTTGCCCCAGATAGGCTTCTGCTTCAACGATATATCCGCTCATGATCCCCTCGGGGTGCTCATAAACGAGCTGTTTTCCCAGAACGGAGCGGGCAATATCGGGAGTCGACTGCTGACTGAAAAAATCGCTGAGTTGTCGCTTCCTGTTCATCCTGTATCACCTGCTGCTGTGTTTTTAACGTTTATATGGCCCGAGGAATACTGCGCAGCTGATCCTTATCTTTTTAAGAGATGCCGAATGGAGAAAATGGGATGATACAGCAGCATCCACGGTCCGGAGAAACGCATGACTTCTTTGATTTTTTTTCGATAAACCGGACTGTAGCAATGGACTTTACAATTGGAGCAGGCACTTTTATTTTCTCCAAAACGGCAATAGGAAAGTCGTTTTAATGCATAATTGTTTAAATCGCGACACGAATCACACAGTTCTTTCTGATGGTGTTTTTTTCTGCAGAAAATCTCGATCATTTTGGTAACGGTTTCTTTTTCTTTGCGGATTACAGGGCCGTTATTTAATGCTCTTTTTCCCATTTCTTTAGCCTTCCTTCTCAAGCGTCGATCAGGGTTCTGCCAAACCCTATTTTACAAGTTATATCACGCTATGGGTATGACAGGGATCAAGGCGCAGGAAAAAACCGGGAAATTTTTCTTTGCTCAGGACATCCCGGTTTTTTACTGCTTTATTGTCAAATCATTGTCATCAGGACAGGAATTTCAACCAGGCTGAGAAGTGTGGTTTCTGTCACCATCACTGCTGCGTAGTCCGAATCGGCATGGTAAAGTTCGGAGACGACCGGCGCATTGGTCATCACCGGCATCGCTGACTGCAGGATAAAAACCTGTTTCATCAATAGCGGCATCGGTGCCGGCAGGACGAGCAGGGTCATCAAGACAGGTGCAGCAATGAATCGTCCGACCAGGACACCAATATTATCCCTGTTCAGGCTTAATTTGTTCAGTCCGGCCTGATGAATGGCGAAACCGATGAAGAGCATCGACAGAGGAATGGTCAGACCTCCGATATAATTCAGATCCGACATAAGGAATTTCGGCAGCCGAATATTCAGCAGGATCAGGATCACGCCGACAATAAAACCCATCAGAGGCGGTGAGAAGATTTTACTTAACGTTTGTTTCAGACTCAGGCGTGAAGAGCTGTCCCCGTCTCTTTGAATCAGATAAACACCCAGAGTCCAGAAAAAAGTAGTATTGGCCATATAATAAACAAGGACATAGGGCAGACTATCATCACCAAACAGCGCCATATTAACCGGCAAACCGATGAAAACGGTATTCGAATTACAGAACATCGATTTAAACAGACCGCTGTGACTATTCGGGACGGCAAACAGTTTGACGGCTAAAAAAGAAAGGGCAAACAGGATAAACATGGACAAAAACGGAAAAAACAGGTCAGGCAGCAATACCATTAATTCCTTACTGGTAAAATCGGCGGTAATGGTACTGATCATATAAGCCGGCAGGGCGATCTGTGTGACCAGTCGCGCCATTAATTTACCGGTTTTCCGATCAAACCAGCCACGGTCGGTTAATACGTAGCCGATACTGATCATGACAAGGATCACAAGAACCCCCTGGATCCCCTGAAAAAACGTTCCCAAGATAAAGGCCTCCATCACTGTGCGACAAGTCATAAATCGTCATAAAATTTACTTATTAATTAGTATCAACGAGCATACAACAATGCTAGAATTATAGTCAAATGTTCATAGGGTCATAAAAAATATTTATATCAGTGAAGAGGACAAATGAATTTACAGGATTTGAAATATTTCCAGCGGCTGGTCCAGGAGCGGAGTTTTACAAAGGTAGCGGAATATTATCATGTCAGCCAGCCGACCATCACTCTGTCCCTTAAAAGGATGGAGAAAGAATTTCAGACCAGACTGGTCGAGCGGAACCATAACCATAATGAACTGCAGATTACGGAAAGCGGAAGGCAGCTTTACCACCATGTTGAGCCTATGCTGAATGAGTGGCGGCTCGCCCATCAGGAGATTTACGCGCTTAACCGGCAGATTATTCGATTTGGGATGTCGCCGACGATCAGTGCCCGTTTTTTTCCAGGTATGACCTATCAGTTATTAAAGTCCGGGCTGCTGAATCACCTGTACACGTACGAAGCCGGTTCCCGGGAACTTCTGCACGCCGTCCTGGAAGGGAAGATTGACATTGGACTGATTGGCAGTGTCACATCGCCAGTGGATGAGCAGTTAATAGAGGAAAGTCTGAAAGTGGTTCCATTTAAAATCGTCGCGGGTCCGGGCAGCCCGCTCGCGGCCTGCCGTTCGGTCAGTTTTCGTGAAGTCGGTGATTTCCCGTTTGTTGTTCTGGACAACCATTATGCCAATCCGGTCGCTTTTGCGCGTATTTCCCGCCAGGCGGGTGTTTCACCGAAAATCATCTATCGCACCAGTAATATCGACACACTGAAAAGGATCGTCAGCGGTGGCATGGCCATCAGTTATATTGCAGATTTGTCCATTCTGCCTGGGGATCCGATTGTCAGCATCCCCCTGACAGATCAGGACCAGCCGGTTCTGACCGTGATGATGGTTTACCGGAAAACGCTGGAGCTGACCGAACGTGTGAATAAATTTATGGATATTGTCCGAAAATACGAATAGCCGGCACATTCACCTGTTTCCGGGCAGAACCGGAATTTTTTTCCGCTTGCGCCTATTCGTGTTATGATAAGGATAGATTCTATAAAAATCAGGTGATAACAGTGAAACAGGGGACAACGATTATTACGCTTGACAATGGATACCATCTCTGGACACATACGCGGGGAACTGGCAATATACACCTGCTGTGCCTGCACGGTGGGCCGGGGGGCACCCATGAATATTACGAGAACTTTGCGGAGAAACTTGCCGGGCAGGGGCTGGATATTCAGGTCCATATGTATGATCAGCTTGGTTCTTTTTATTCTGATCAGCCGGATTACTCCGATCCGGAGACGGCCGGGAAATATCTGACGTATGATTATTTTCTGGGAGAAGTTGATGAGGTCCGCAGAAAACTGGGACTTGATCATTTCTATCTGATTGGTCAGAGCTGGGGCGGACTGCTGGTTCAGCTGTACGCTTTGAAATACGGGCAGCACCTGAAAGGCTCCATCATTTCTTCCATGACCGATAATATTGATGAGTATGTCGCACATATTAATCAGATCCGGGAAAAAGAACTGTCCCCTGATGCGGTGGCCTTTATGAAAAAGTGTGAGGCTGAGAATCATTACGATAATGACCGCTACCAGGGATATGTTGATCAATTAAATAAAGGCTATGTCGACCGGAAACACCCGAAGGCCATTTCCCATCTGATCAGTACGATGGCGACTCCGGTCTATAATGACTTCCAGGGAGATAACGAATTTGTCGTGACCGGAAAACTGAAAGAGTGGGACGTACGGGACCAGCTGAAAAACATCCAGGTACCGACGCTCCTTACATTCGGTGAACACGAGACGATGCCACTTGCGGCAGCCAGGCGTATGGCTGAAAGCATCCCTCACGCACGGCTGGCCACAACTCCGGAAGGCGGTCATCACCATATGATCGACAACGCCCCGGTCTATTTTGATCATCTGGCTACTTTTATCAGGGATGTCGAGAGCGGGAATTTTAAAGATTGAAAAGAGGAGAAGCATCCGGCGCAGGTTCGGATGCTTCGATTTCGTATTTATTGACGGAAGAATCCGTCAGATTATTTTCGCAGACTGATTAATAGCAGAATGCGGTGCCGACGATAATCAGCAGAATGAAGAGAACAACGAGCAGCGCAAAACCATTGCCGTGTCCAATACCTCCGACATTATCATAAGGAGCTCCCACACAGAACACCTCCTCATCCATCAGATAGTCCATTGTATGAAAGAGGGCCCGCTCCGGCATGGGCAAAAGTCGTAGGGACAAAAGCAAAAAAGAAGGAGGATTTCCTCCTTCTTTTTCATGGTGACCGGTTAACGGGAAGATGAAATACCGGAAAGGGCAGCTTCGGCTTCATCCCGGTAGTGATCCCTGTCAGCCAGATCACCAAGTGCGACATAACCAATCAATTTTCCCTGATCGACCACAGGAAGCCGGCGAATCTGATGCTCAGACATCAGGCGCGATGCCTCATGGATATCCATATCAGGTGTTCCTGAAATCAGATGATCACGCGTCATGCACTCTTCCACATGGATCTGATCGCCATCTTTTCCACGTGCTGTGGAGCGAAGCGTCATATCGCGGTCTGTAATCACTCCCAGAAGAGTGTGATCGTTATCGACAACCGGAATCGAACCGATATGGTGATGGCTCATCAGTTCAGCAGCTTCTTTCAGTGTCTGACCCGGTCGACAGCAGATGACGTCATGAGACATAATATCTTTCAGTGTGTGTGTCAATCTCATCAATCCCCTTTCGCTAAATAATTTGCCCTAATAACGGGAATACATGACTGCGAAAAAGAGGGATTTTTTGCTATAGAGCTTCTCCGGATCTTCAGACCAGGTTTAAAAAAAGGCCGGTGCAGAAGGCAATGAGAAACAGGATCAATGCCAGAACGTCGTTTCTGTTCAGCTTCAGAACGGTCAGACGCGTCCTTTGACTGCCCCCGTGATAGCATCTGCTCTCGATGGCATTGGTCAGCTCGAAAGCGCGGCGGAAGGAAGACATAAACAGCGGCAGGATGATCGGAGCATACGATTGAATCCGGCGGATAAGGTGGCCGCTTCCGATTTCAGCACCCCGGGCTTTCTGCGCATCGGTAATCCGTCCGATTTCATCAGCCAGTGTCGGAATAAAGCGCAGCGAAAGCGTGACGATCATAGCCAGATCATCGACTCTGAGATGCAGTTTCCTTAAAGGACGCAGCATTTGCTCCAGGCCTGCTGCCAGGGCATTCAGCGAAGTGGTATAGGTGATCAGTGAACTGCCGGCAATCATGGCGGTCAGCCGGATCATGAGCGACAGGCCGACAAACAGCCCCTCACGTGAAATGTGTATAAAATAAAAAGATAAAAGCGGTTCGCCCCTGACATAAAACAGGTTCATCAGTGCTGTAAAAATGATGACAGGAATCAATGGACGGATGCCGGTGAAAACCTGCCTGATCGATACGCCTGAGAGGCCGATCAGGACGGCAAGAACAGTGACCATGAAACCCAGGCTTGCCGGGCTTCGCGAAATGAAGACCATAATAATGAAAAGAAAGGTCAGGGTTATTTTCACTCTGGGATCCAGGCGGTGCATCAGTGAATGACCCGGAATATATTGCCCTGCAGTGATGTCACGCGTCACAGTCCGTCACTCCCTCTGAACAGCTTAAGAATTTCAGCTTCCGCCTGACTGACGGTCAATGCTGCCGTATTCACAGGATAACCGGCTTGATTCAAGAGATGCAGGAGTTTTGTTACCGGGGAATATCCAGCCCCAGTGATTCGAGGCGATCAGCCTGTGAAAAAATAACAGCTGGCGCGCCGGACATGACCAGACTTCCCTGATCGATAACGATGACTTGATCTACGCGTTCAGCGATATCTTCCATACTGTGCGAGACCAGAATGACGGCACTCCCGGTTTGCTTCCTGTAGGATTCGAGGCGATCCAGCATTTCTTTCCTTCCTGCAGGATCAAGCCCGGCCGTCGGTTCATCCAGAATAAGAACCTGCGGGCGCATGGCGATCACACCGGCAATGGCGATTCGCCGCATTTCACCGCCGGATAACCGGAACGGATTTCGTTCAAGATAAGAGGCATCCAGGCCGACAAAGTTCAGGGCATTCAGCACCCGGCTTTGGATCTCCCGATCGTTGAGACCCATGTTTATCGGACCGTACATGATCTCTTTCTGGACGGTGTCCTCAAAGATCTGTGTTTCCGGATATTGGAAAACAAGGCCGATACGGAACCGGACAGAGCGGATTTGATGAGGGGTACGCCAGATATCTTCGCCGTTTACCCGTACCTGTCCGCTGTCCGGACGTAAAAGTCCGTTCATCTGTTTGATCAAGGTTGATTTTCCGGAGCCTGTGTGGCCGATGATACCTATGTATGCGCCGGCAGAAACCGACAGGGAAATATCCGACAGTGCCTGTTTTTCAAAAGGCGTGCCGGATCCATATCGATAGGAGACATTCCTGAGTTCAATGATCGGCATGACTTTCCTCCAGACTGGCGATCAGTGATGTCGCGCATTCATCGACACTTGTTATTTTTTCAGGTATGGGGATGCCGTGGCGGCGTAAATGACTGCACAGTTCCACGATCTGGGGAACATCAAGCTTCACATGCCGGAGCTGCTCAGGCTGTGTCAGGATATCCTGCGGTTTCCCCTCACGATAAACCTTGCCCGCATCAAGCAGGATCAGTCGATCCGCAAGAGCTGCTTCTTCCATATTGTGCGTGATCAGTATGATCGTGATCCCGTAGTCGCGGTTGAGCCCCCTGATGGTATTCATGACATCCCGGCGCCCTTTTGGATCAAGCATCGATGTTGGTTCATCCAGGACAATACATTTTGGACGCATGGCCAGGATGCCGGCTATCGCGATACGCTGTTTCTGACCTCCCGAGAGCTTAAAGGGGGTGTGCAGACGATAATCGAACATACCTGTCGCCTTGAGGGCTTCATCCACGCGTCTGCGGATTTCTGAGCGCTCCATACCAAGATTTTCAGGAGCAAATGCGACATCTTCTTCAACGATAGTCGAAATGATCTGGTTATCCGGGTTCTGAAAAATTAAACCCACGGTCTGCCTGATGGCCTGTTTTTTCTCCTCATCCCTTGTATCCATGCCGTCGATGAGGACTTCTCCCGAGGAGGGCTGCAGAAGTCCGTTCAGGTGCCTGGCCAGAGTGGATTTCCCGCATCCGTTCGGACCAAGAACGGCCACGAACTCACCGGCCGCCACATCAAAGCTGATTCCATTCAAAATCCACGGCCTGCCGTTGTGGTGGTGCAGATATTGAAAATGTAAATTTCTGACTTCGATCAGGTGTCCCATGGTATACCTCCCATTTCCTGATAAAGTGAAACTTCAATCAGTGGGGAAGTCCTTCAACCCCACTGATTGTTCGTTGACTCATCGGGCTGCTGCGGAAAGCGATTCCCTACCGGGGCCGTTTGTTTATTCATTATAAATGAAAAAGTCCGGACAGATGTTCATTGCCCGAACTTATCATACAAATTCCCTCAGACTTTGGAAACCCCTTTATTTGAATCGAAAATTTCAAGTCCCTTTTTCAGCGGGAAGTAAAGGATGGTGACAATAATGACAGTCGAGACCGCATTGATCGAAGTAGCCAACTGACTCGTGATTGAAGCAATCACTGCGGGTCCGAATGCACTTCCTGATAACAGGGCAAGAATAACATGATAAATAAATTCCAGAATGATTTTGGATGCCCCGGCAATAATCGCCACAAAGAGGATATGGAGCACGGTATCGCGACGTCCGAAAAGGCGAAAAGACCCGGTAACAATTGCTGCAATAATCAGCGCCATGAGTGCTGTAACCGGTGACGTTGAAGCGTATCCGTTCAGAAGATCAAACAGACCCAAACCGATTGCGCCGGCAATGCCTCCGCGTGTACCGCCTAAAAGCAGGGCGGAAAGAACGACCAGTGAATTACCGAAATGAATGAACGGAGCGCCTATCGCAGCCGGGAGCGGGATGCGAAACAGGGAAATACCCAGGTAGGTGATTGCGGCGAACAGTGCCACAAGCACGATGTCACTTACGCCAAAACCGTTTTTTGTCCGACTCATAATGATGTCCTCCTCAAAAAAAGTAAGATAAGTAATAATTCCTATAAATATACAAGGGATAATGGATAAGAATTGCGCTTATTTTACACTCAATGGTCCGTTCTGTCAAACAGACTCAGGCAGAAATGAGGACAGGTCTATTCGATTCTGATAAAATACGCTATGTAAGATGAAAGGAGCTGTTTCAGTTGTCTGAAAAAAAGGTACTGATGATTACGAAAAGGGTCTGCCCATACTGTGAGCGGGCGAAGGTTGTACTGAATAAAGGACTCGAAGGCAAATATAATGATCGGATAGAATTTTTTGTACGTGAAGATGATGAAAAGCGTTTCTCTGATCTGAGAGAAAAGTATCATTTTCTAACTGTTCCGACGTTCATTGATAAAAAAACAGGCGATGTTCTGAGCGATTCTAAGCCTGAAACCATTACCGCCTTTATGAAAAAGGCGTTTGGTGAGTGAGCGGAGTAACAGGTACGGACGGATAAGCATCCGTCTTTTTTTTTAGCTTTTTTTCAGGATTTACCGACAGGGTCACGAGCTTATTGTGTTGTGGGGAACCCCTTGTGCCGTTAAGGGTTCAGAAATTATTTTCTTCCAAAGTAGAAGGCAAATTTTCGTACGGTCAAAAGTTAGGGACGATTTACCCCCATATGAAAAATACTGGGGAGGGTGACCTGGTATCCGCTCTTATCGGTTGGGGGATCAGGTTAAGCGCATGATCAGATGAATAGGCGGAAAACTTTCGCTTATTTAGAAAATAAAATGAAAAATAAGCTACCATAGACGGAGAGCTTCCGCCTATTGCTTTGAAAAGCTGGAAAATAGAGCTTTTTGTCTGGCATAATCGGATAGTTTCCGCTTATATCCCCCGAAAAGAATGCCGTTCTGCCCCTAACCGGAAAATTTCCGCTTATTTTACTTTTTGCTCTCAGGACAAAACATCTTATGACAAGTAAATCAGATGAAAGCCCTCGCAAGATAGGAGATGGCCTGTGGCTACTTTGAAAGGGATCGCAATACGTCAGGAAGGAAAACCTTTGACAATCCGGAAAAGTTGCGCCGCTAATATTGGTGTGATGAAAAAAATCAACATTGAAAAAGCTCACCACATAAATCCCTTTTCTAATGCCTCCATTTCAGTTACGATAGGAAGAGATCTTTCATTTCATTTAAGGAGATATCCGCATGGATGCTGTATCCTGGGTGATCGATGTATTTCTTCACATTGATCAGTTTTTACTTCAGATCGTAAGTCAGTATGGAGTCTGGACTTACGGCATACTTTTCGTCGTAATTTTCATTGAAACTGGTCTCGTCATTTGCCCGTTCCTCCCCGGTGATTCACTGCTGTTTGCCGCGGGGGCGATTGCAGCCAACAGCAGTTCCGGTCTGAATCTGTTCTTACTGATCGTTCTGATTATTGTTGCTGCGGTCCTGGGCGATACAGTCAACTACTGGATCGGACGTGAACTGGGGCAGGCACTGGAACGACATCATCTTTTTCACCGGTTGATTAATGAAGAAAAGATGGAAAAGGCAAGACAGTTTTTTAATAAATATGGCGGATTTGCTGTTTTTCTGGGCCGGTTTATTCCGTTTATCCGAACATTCATCCCTTTCATTGCCGGCGGCAGCCGGATGCATTACCCGTTTTTCTTCTTCTACAATGTTCTGGGCGGAACGGTATGGACACTGGTCGGACTTCTTGCCGGGTACTTCTTCGGACGGATTCCATTTATCAGTGAACATTTCTCCATTATCATGCTGCTGATTATTTTCATTTCTGTGATACCCATTCTGCTGGTCTGGGTGAGCAATACGTTCCGTAACAAAACCGAAAACTGATTGAAAAAGGCAGGGTTCCTGTGGCGGGTGCCTGCTTTTTTAGTTATGATCATGAAATTTGCACTCATGAAACATGAGTGAAATAATAGAAGGGATGAGTCTAATACAAGGAGATCTTTTGTATGGCTAAAAAGTCAAAAGTCGTCATGGAGAAAAAACGGGAAGCGATCGTTGCGAAGTATGCAAAACGGAGAAGGGAATTGAAGAAAGCGGGAAATTATGAAGCCATTCGCAAATTACCCCGTGATTCATCACCGACGCGTTTGCACAATCGCTGTGAATTGACTGGAAGGCCACGCGGCTATCTGAGAAAATTCCATATGTCTCGAATTGCTTTTCGTGAATACGCACATAAGGGTCAGATCCCGGGTGTCAGGAAATCCAGCTGGTAATTCCCGGGTAAAATGAAAACCGACAGGTCAGAGACTTTCTGACCTGCCGGTTCATTCTGTGCGGGTGAAATCATAAGCCAAGGAATCCTCTGGCAAACAGAGCCGCAGCGGCCGCTCCAAGAAATGGGGCGATACCTGGTACAATGATGCCGTATTGCCAGTCATTGTCTGCTTTACCGCCGGGGATCGGCAGGATAGCATGAGCGATTCGCGGTCCCATGTCACGGGCCAGATTCATGGCGAAGCCCGTCGGTCCGCCCATCCCCATACCGATGGCCCAGACAAGCAGCCCGACCGCAATGGGAACCATCCCGGGTGTTTTGACTCCGGAGATGGCAAGAATGGCTGTAATAAATATGAACGTATCAATAAATTCGACAAAGAAGTTACGAGGCAGATTGCGTACATTGGGGTTTGTTGAAAAGATATTTCTGATTTTCACTCGATCAATAGTGACAGATTCTTTGAACTGATCAGCATAAGCAATATAAACTACAATAGAACCGAAAATACCGCCAAGGACTTCAGCGATGCTCAGCGGAATTACCTGGGCCCACGTAATGTTGCCGAGGATCGCCTGCGCGAGAACCATCGCCGGGTTAATGCAGACCTCTCCGAAAATAAATAAGGATATGGTGATCCCAAATCCCCAGGTTGTAATCGCAAAAAGATGTCCGGACCCCTGGTATTTCGACGTGTTGAGGACTTCGCAGCAATGGACGCCGACACCGAAGACAATCATCAGCGCTGTACCGAGAAATTCCGCGACTAATTGATGCATGTTCAACATTTCCCCCTGAATCATCATTTCTGTTTTTTATACCTGAATGAGTATATCGGGAGAAAAACAGGCTGTCTTTTCCGATTTACAGGAGATTGTTATCCAGTTTTAAGAGTATCCGTTTTCAAAATGCAAATTTCCCAACTTGTTCAGGGATTACAGTTAAATACCGGCGCCACAGGAGAAAAAGATGCCCGGACGACTGGAACGAGCGGCTCAGATGTAACAACATCGTCACAAAACGTGGCTCCATTTTCTGATATACTCCTCGTTGTGAGCATCTAAGATGTACCGGGAGGACCTGTTACGTGCACGACATCTCATTTCATTTCGCATCGCTTGATTCTCGAGTCACTTGTCTGAATCAATCCTGCTTTACACTGATGCTGCCTGTTCACGGGTGCATCAGCATGGTCACATCAGCAGGAAATAAAAGAATCAGCGGTACGCAGATTTGTCTGCTTCCAATTCATCATGCCTGTACCTTCTGTGCAGACGGATCGAACGAGAGCCTGGTCATCGAAATTGATGAAATCTACGCGGTTCACTACTTTAAATCCAGATATACGGAGTGTGAGGGGGATGTTCTGGAGATGGACACCGTACTGCGTTCGGTGAAAGAGCTGTTGATCCGTGAAGTACTTCAACATCACCGGGATGAGTCCTTACTTCTTCTCAATTATCTGCTCCACAAGATTACCGAGAGACCGGTAACGCCTTCAATCCTTTTTATTCATGAACATTATGCTGAAAAAATTGACATCAAAGCTTTAGCTGCGATGGAACATTATACCCCTTCTTATTATTGTGACTGGTTTAAGCGGAAAATCGGAATGACCCCCCTTGCGTATATTCATTTTTTACGTATTCACAGAGCAAAAGAAATGCTTCATGACTCAAAGATGAGTGTACTGGACATCTCATACCAGGTCGGCTATGAGTATAATGCCTCTTTTACAAAAATGTTTAAAAAGTACGAACGAAAATCACCATCCGAATATCGGGCAGCCCTGCATCTCTCGTAAAGCTGTTCAGACAGGATATTCAGATGGTGTGACATGAATGGACAGCAAACACTCAGCCGGAGGTAACCTCCGGCTGATATATTTTCCGCCCGGCTGAAATGACGTGGAAACCGGCTGATATATTTTCCGCCCGGCTGAAATGACGTGGAGACCCGCTGATATATTTTCCGGCCGGCTGAAATGACGTGGAACCCGGCTGATATATTTTCTAGCCGGCTGAAATCAACTGGAGACCGGCTGATATATTTTCTAGCCGGCTGA
Organism: Sporolactobacillus sp. Y61; assembly: GCF_040529185.1. NCBI lineage: Bacteria > Bacillati > Bacillota > Bacilli > Caryophanales > Sporolactobacillaceae > Sporolactobacillus > Sporolactobacillus sp. Y61. Next base: position 1,750,667 of record NZ_CP159510.1, read on the forward strand.
AATGACGTGGAAATCGGCTGATATATTTTCCGCCCGGCTGAAATGACGTGGAGACCGGCTGATATATTTTCTAGCCGGCTGAAATGACGTGGAACCCGGCTGATATATTTTCTAGCCGGCTGAAATGACGTGGAAATCGGCTGATAAATTTCCGGCCCGGCTGAAAAGACCTGGAGATCGGCTGATAAATTTTCTGATCGGCTGAAATGACGTGGAAACCCGCTGGTATATTTTCTAGCCGGCTGAAATGACGTGGAGACCCGCTGATATATTTCCGGCCCGCTGAAATCAACTGGAGACCGGCTGATATATTTCCTGGCCCGCTGAAATGACGTGGAGATCGGCTGATAAATTTCCGGCCCGGCTGAAATGACGTGGAGACCGGCTGATAAATTTCCGGCCCGCTGAAATAAGTCGTAGACCGGCTGATAAATTTTCCGCCCGGCTGAAAAGACCTGTAGATCGGCTGATAAATTTTCCAGCCCGGCTGAATTGACGTGGAAATCGGCTGATATATTTCCGGCCCGCTGAAATCACGTGTCAACCCAGCTGATAACCCAGCTGATAAATCTCGAATTTTGGCCAAATTTCCAGAGGGTCTGATCAAACACTTCCAGACAAATCTTCCAGCACTCCGGCGGCATGTGTGACCCCCTGTTTTTTTGATTGATGCCTTTCTTCAGCCGAAGCCTGCAGATTTCCGGGCCGACCACGCCACGTGTATGAATGATCTGTTCCGGGTTTTGCGCCTCAGAGAACAGGGGAGAGCAGGCGTGAGGGATTGCCGCATGATTTCGGCAAATTCGCTCACTGCTCACAGAACAGGGGAGAGCAGGCGTGAGACCGATTCTTTGAATTTAATCAGTGCTGAGCGTTTCTTATAATCTTCCAACGTTAATTCCCGTGACAATCGCATATCCCGCTTGAAGATATCAGCCAGTTTTCGCGCCGTCTGCTCATGATAAATAAAAGCATTAACCTCAAAATTAAGACTGAAACTGCGAAAATCGAGATTGGATGTACCCACCGTTGCCAGCCGTTCATCTGCGATCATAGACTTGGCATGGAGAAATCCGTTTTGATACAGGTACACGCGTGCGCCTGCTTCAAGCAGCTGTCCGACATTGGAAAGAGTCGCCCAGTAGACGAAGGGATGATCCGGTTTGTTCGGAATCATGATCCGGACATCCACCTGTGAAAGCGAGGCAATAGAAATAGCGGTCAAGAGACTCTCATCAGGAATCAGATAAGGGGTTTGAATATAGACGGTCTGTTTGGCCGACAGGATCATTTTAATAAACCCGTTTTTTATCTGCTCCCATTTTTTATCCGGTCCGCTTGATACAATCTGAATCCCGACTTCTCCGTAATGCTTCCTGTTATTAATCTTATAATATTGCTGAAAAGGGACCTGTTCGCCTGACGCCTGATTCCAGTCCAGGAGAAAGCGTGATTGAATACTGTTCACTGCTTCACCCATAATACGCAGATGCGTGTCACGCCAGTAACCGTATTTGGCACTCAGCCCCAAATACTCATCGCCGACGTTAAAACCGCCGAGATAGCCGATTTCTCCGTCTATGATGACTAATTTTCGGTGGTTGCGATAATTAATTCGCAGGTTTAACAGCGGAAGACGCCCGGGGAAGAACGTCTGAAACTTGCCTCCCGCACGAGTCAGCCTCCGGACCAGCTTCTTTGAGAGGTGGCGTGATCCCTCATCATCAACGAGCAGACGGACGATCACGCCTTCTTCAGCTTTCTGCGCCAGTGTATCGATCATTTCATTACCGAGAAAATCGCTGCGGAAAATATAATACTCAATATGAATATGGTATTTTGCCGCTCTAATATCCTGAAGCAGCTGTCTGAACTTCTCTTCTCCGTCTGTGTAGATGGTCATGCTGTTGTTCAGCGTGAGCGGTGCTTCATCATTATTCAGATTCATATAAATCAGTCCGTGATAATCTCTGAGAACAGGTTGGGTAAATGGCGGGTCGTTATTAATGATCGCCAGCATTTGCTTTTTTACCAGCTCACGGGTACGCAAGTGCACGTTATGGTCCCATTTAAAAATCTTACGGCGGCTGAGGTTCTGCCCGAAAACCAGATAAAAAATAAAACCGACAATCGGCATGAAGTTAAGAATCATCAGCCATGCCCAGGTGGAACTGATACTTTTTCTTTCCAGAAAGACAACTGTTGCTCCCAGGAAAATATTAGATAAAATAATGACGCCCAGCAGTATAGTCGTAATGGTCATTCAAACACACATCCTTTACCCCGCGCCAGCAGGCGTTTAAATTATATAACAAAAACAGACAGCCCTGCCAGCATCTGCATGATAGCAAGGGAGGTTTTTCATTTCACTGCTGCCCGTCATCGTGAAAATCAGGGTATCCTGCCAGTGTCTGCGTTGATTCATTGATTCTGCACACGCTATAATAGAGTAAGCGAAAGGTCCCGAGACCGGTGGCGAAAGTTGATAAAGGTGTGATCACGTACTGTGCTAAAAAAACATTCAAAATTGATATTCTGGACAATTGAACTGCTTGCACTTTCTCTGTTGATTTTTGTTCTGACAAAAATTTCCTTCATTTTCGTACCGATTGTTACGCTGATCACGACACTTTTCTTTCCGATCATCGTCGCCGGTTTTTTATTTTTTCTGCTCAGTCCACTTGTCGATCTGATTCAGCATTTTAAAATCCCCCGAGGATTGGCGATTCTATTGATCTACATCCTTCTGGCCGGCTTAATCGTGCTGCTTGTGGTGTCCGTCGGTCCTCCGCTCGGCAATCAGGTCAAGTCTCTGTTTGCACAGATCCCGGATTATATCAGAAACTGGCAAACAGGGATCGAGCATTTGGCGGATACGCGCGGCTTCAAATGGCTGATTCATCAGGATTATTATTCAATAGATAACATCCAGAAAAATTTTGCTGAAATGATTCAGAATTACTCAAAAAACGCAAGCTCCGGTATCTCCACCTTTTTTAATGTTCTGGTCAATATTACATTAACGGTGGTGACTGTACCTTTTATTCTATTCTACATGCTGAAAGATGGGGACAGGCTGCCACATGCCGTCACACGTTTTTTCCCCTCTCAGTATCATCACGAAGTCACAAAGATTTTGCAAGATCTGAGTACAACTCTTTCATCGTACATTCACGGCCTGATTATCGTTGCATCTTTTGTAGGCATCAGCTCAAGCCTCGGATTTTCGATCATCGGTCTGCCCTACAGCCTGCTTCTGGGGCTTGTTGTCGGTATAACGAACATCATTCCTTATCTTGGCCCGATACTCGGCGCGACACCGGCGATCATTATCGCACTGATGGATTCGCCGACAAAAGCACTGCTTGTTCTCGCGGTCATTGTGACCGTGCAGCAGATGGATAGTCATCTTATTTCTCCGCTTGTCATGGGGAAAAGACTGCAGACGCATCCGCTGACGATTATTTTTCTTCTCCTGGTTTCAGGGAAATGGCTCGGCCCCATCGGGATGATTCTTGCGGTACCCACCTATGCGATGATCAAAACGATTGTGATGCACGCCGTCAGGCTATTCCGTCTGAGAAAGAAGAGTAAGGATGACAGTTTAATTGATAAGTAATCCGTCAGTCGATCACTTTCCCGATTTTACGGGTCAGGCTGATAAACTGGTGCATGGCGGGATTACTGTTGGTCTTGCGTCTGGCCAGTGAAAGAACAGCATGGAGTTTAATCCCTGCAATTTCCCGATAGACGACATCAAGATTGAACAGCTTTTCGGCACCGGCGGGTACGACACCAATACCGATCCCGGCTGAGACCAGTCCGACGACCATTTGATATTCCGTTGCTTCCTGGACGATGTTTGGGGAAAAGGGGACATCACGGAACAGCGATAGAAATTCATCATACAGACCGGGCCAGATTTCACGGCTGACCAGGATGAAGGACTGATCACGTAAATCTTCGATATGTAATTTCTTTTTTTCAGCAAGCGGATGATTTTTCGGGAGGGCCAGGGCGGCAAAACCCTGCTTCACAGGCTCTGCTTCAATCAGTGATGAACTGATCGGAGGGTGAAGCAAACCGATATCGATCCGGTTGCCGATCAGTGCGCTGATCTGGTCGGGAGTGGAAAGCTCATGAAGAACCACTGCCACGTCCGGGAAGTTCTTTCGATATTCGCGAATAAATCGGGGAAGAATATCATAAGTAGCCGAACCGACGAATCCGATGACCAGGCGACCAAACTCCCCCCGCTGTGCACGCTGCGCGGTACTGACCGCCTGCTCAGCCTGAGCGAGCACCTGCCGGGCTTCCGGGAGGAAAAATTCTCCGGCCGTTGTCAGTTCCACATGTCTTTTGTTTCGCTTAAACAGGGTAACACCAATCTCTTCCTCAAATTGCTGAATCTGTTTGCTGAGTGGCGGCTGGGTCATACGCAGCCGTTCAGCAGCCCGGCCAAAATGCAGTTCCTCAGCCACTGTGATGAAATAAATAAATTGACGGAGTTCCATCCGTATTGCCGCTCCCTTTCGTGAATCCTGTAAGTAGTTTCATTATAATTGTTGCCGTTTTCATTTTCAATTAATATATATTATATATTACAACGAAAAGAATAATATATTTCACAACAATGAACATGCCATGTAAAATGATAGTAAATACTAAACAGAGTAGTTATTGATCTGAAAAAGGCGGGATCTGCGCTCTTTTCAGATGAGTTAAGGGAGTGAGAATCAATGAGCCGTATTGAGAAAAAGCAGAAAAAGACACGGACAACAGGTGCAGAGCTGGTCGTTGATTGTCTGATCAGACAGGGTGTTCAGTATGTGTTTGGTATTCCCGGTGCAAAAATTGATGCAGTGTTCGATGTGTTACAGGATCGCGGTCCGGAACTGATTGTCTGCCGCCATGAGCAGAACGCCGCATTCATGGCAGCCGCTGTGGGGCGCATCACGTGTAAGCCGGGGGTCTGCCTTGTCACTTCAGGACCCGGTGCCTCAAATCTTGCGACCGGAATCGCTACCGCGAACGTTGAGAATGATCCGGTTGTCGCGCTTGTGGGGGCAGTACCACGGGCGGATCGGCTGAAAAGAACCCACCAGTCCATGGACAACGCCGGACTGTTCCATCCGATTTCAAAATTCAGCGCTGAAGTCGTCGATCCGAAGAATGTCGCCGAAGTAGTGACAAATGCCTTTCGTGCTGCCGAATCCACAGCGGCGGGGGCAAGTGTCGTCAGCTTCCCTCAGGATGTCATGCAGGCGGAAACGGATGTCACCGCGCTCGGGCCACTAAAGACCCCTGAACTCGGGACGGCTTCTGATGCGGCGGTTGATGCAGCCGTTGACGCTTTGAGTAATGCGAAGATGCCTGTGATTCTGGCAGGGATGCGTGCCAATCGTTATTCTGTCGTATCCGCCGTCCGGTCACTTCTGAGAAAGATCTCCTTACCTGTCGTTGAAACCTTCCAGGCAGCAGGACTGATTCCACGCAACATGGAGGAACATTTCTTTGGACGTATCGGACTCTTCCGCAACCAGCCGGGAGACCTGATTCTGGAGAAGGCAGATGTGGTGCTGACGATCGGATACGATGCTGTAGAATATGATCCGAAATTCTGGAACCATTCAGGTCACCGGAAGATCATCCATCTGGATGAGATACGTGCCGATATTGACCACTTTTATCAGCCGTCTATAGAGCTGGTTGGGGATATACCGGGGACGGTAAAAGAAATTGAAAAGAAACTGACACACCTCAGTATCGCACCGGAAAATTTGGATGATCTGGAGCAGATGAGATTGCGCCTGGACGCTTACGATGAACTGCCGGAAAACCTGGCGAGTCATCTGGTTCATCCGCTGCAGCTGATTCATACCCTGCGCCGTCTGATCAGTGATGAGACAACAGTGACCTGCGACGTTGGGTCCCATTATATCTGGATGGCCAGACATTTCCGTTCTTATGAACCCAAAACGCTGCTGTTCAGTAATGGGATGCAGACCCTTGGCGTGGCACTTCCATGGGCCATGGCAGCAAGTCTGATTCATCATAAGGCAAAAACGATCTCGATGTCGGGAGACGGTGGTTTTCTGTTCTCGGCGATGGAGCTTGAAACGGCGGTACGGCTGAAACTGCCGATCGTCCATATTGTCTGGCGGGACGGCGCGTATGATATGGTTGCCTTCCAACAGAAGATGAAATATAACCGGACTTCAGGTGTGGATTTCGGAAAAATTGATGTGGTGGCTTATGCTGAAGCATTTGGTGCAATCGGGATGCGCGTAGACAAACCGGATGATCTGGAATCTGTCCTTCGCAAAGCGCTTGACATTCAGGATGTACCGGTGATCATTGACGTTCCGGTCGATTACAGTGATAATATTGCACTTGGAAAGAGTCTGATTCCAAATCAGCTGAACTGATCTGGAGTCATGCACTCGAAATACAGTGACCATTTTTTGTAAAGGAGATTTTAATTGTGACAAGTGAAGGAAACAAAGAAACCGGAGAAGTTTTTCAGCTTTCTACAATGACCTCGCTGCTCGCAGGTGTCTATGAAGGGGCTATGAACTATCATCAAATTAAGGAACACGGTGACTTTGGTATTGGAACATTTGAACATCTCGACGGAGAAATGATCGGCTTTGACAATAAATTTTATCGATTGCGTGGTGACGGGACGGCCACACCGCTGAAACCGGAAGACAAGACGCCTTTCTGCTCGCTGACTCACTTCCGTCCGCAAATCAAAAAAAATTTCGATAAGCCATTAAATAAAGCGGAATTTGAGCAGGAACTGCACCGGCTGGTACCGAGTGATAATCTGTTCTATGCTTACCGGATTGACGGTGTGTTCAGGGAAGTACGGACACGGACCGTCGCTTATCAGGAGAAGCCGGTGCCGATGACAGAAGCGGTAAAAACCCAGCCTGTTTTTGATTTTGAAAACAGAAAGGGGACGATTATCGGATTCTGGACGCCTGCTTTCGCCCAGGGCATAGCGGTTGCGGGTTATCATTTTCATTTCATCGACGAAGAGAAACAGGGGGGAGGCCATGTGCTTGATTATGTCCTTGACCATGGCACGCTGCTGATTGATCAGAAGACGCATCAGAGTCTGTATACCCCTCATACCGAATCTTTCCTGAAAGCCGACCTGGCACGAAATGATCTTGAAAAAGAAATTCAGGTGACTGAGGGCTGAGTCGGCCCGCAAACAGAACGATGATGCATTTAAACCCGGTAACACCGGGCTTTTTTATACCGTGAACGGTCAAACGACTGGTGCCGCACCGGATGAAAAAAGGGGTATGCTTCCTCGGACCTGCGCGAGGGCCGGTGCCAGATGATTCTTTTCCTGCTTCACATTTAGTATAATTCTATATAGATCCATCATCCTGATCATTCGGAGGAAAAAAGTGTGAATAACCATGATATCACCTGTGATTGAAGGGCAGGACTTGCCGGATGTCCGGATGGGCCTGATCCCGGGGAAACGGTGATTGCAAAAAGCGGGTGACGATTTTTGGTGAGAGCTGGCTCTTTTGACCTGCTTGACGGCAGAGAATCACTCCCGTGCCGATGGGTGAAAACGATTCAGTTGAGATCTCTTCCGGATCATGTAAGAATGGATACAGGGCAAAATATTGAATACCAATTTTTACTGGAGTGGCTAAAAAAGTGGGAAACAGAGAAAAGGTATCAGGAAACGGATCAGACAGGAAGAGTTTTAAACTTGTATTCTGGCTCTTTGTTGCTAAAATCGCACTCATTCTGCTACTGGCCGGCTTTGCAGTCTGGCTGATTTATGTGGTGAAGCAGGCGGTGACAGGGGACAACTCAGGTCTTCACTTCAAACATATTACAGGCAGTGGCTACACGCAGAACGGAAAGCTCTGGGTCGCATCCGACTCGGGCCTTGCCGGTTACCATGACGGGAAATGGAGCAGGAGTTCTGAGAACAAAACGAAAGGGACCTTTTTCCTTCCGGTGGATAACGGTTATTTCCGAATCACTGGAAAAACGATTGAATACATAGCGGATGGAAAGGTCATTACAAAGAATGAGTTGCCTGCAGGGCTCGGTAAGGGAGTCTGGGCTGCCGGTTACAAGTCGCACGCAATCAGTCACCTGAGCCGAGATCAGTTGTCCATCTCCGTAGATTCAGGAAACTCCTGGGAGGACCAACAGCTGGAAGGGATCAAAGGAAATCCGCAGCAACTGGCGATTGACCCGGGGAACGACAGAAATTTTGCTGTAGCAACAGATCGGGGACTTTATCTGACTTCGGATGGCGGAAAGACGGGTATTGCTATGCTGAAAGGTGAGAACGTCACCAGTGTGTCATACGGATTTAACAGCCGCCAGACACTGCTTGCGGGTACTTCAGGGGATGAAACGGCGCTCTACAGCATCATTCCCGATGAGGATAAGGCGATTCATCTGGATATCGGCTCGGTTGAGAGCGACCGGCTAATTCAAATAAAGCAGAATCCCGTACGTCATCAGGAGGCTGTTCTGATCACAGCAGGTGGAAATATTTATATGACGGAAAACGGGGGTCAAAACTGGGTCATTATCGCTCAAAACGGCCGTGCTTTATCTCTCCACTGAGCGACGGACAGGACGGCAGCAATTTCTGACACTTTTCTGAGCCCTTCAGACCACTCCGGGACGGACAACGATGACTGAAGCAAGACATGAAGTGCAGTGTTCAAAATGAGTGATGGGATTGGTGAACAGGGGAAAATGATAAAAACAATTTTATTTGATGTCGACGGGGTTTTCCTGAGTGAAGAACGCTACTTTGACGCTTCGGCGCTGACGGTCAGGGAGCTGCTGCTAAGTGATCATTATCTTGGACTCGGCAGGGCGCATGAGTTCAAGACAAGGTACAGCGACCGTGAAATTGCTGGCATTCGCGCGAACATTTTTCTAAACGATGATGTATTAAACTTTATGAAATCCAGAGGCATGAATGCAAACTGGGATATGATTTACGTCACTTTTTCCGTGCAGCTGATTCACTTAACAGCACAGTTGCCGGAAGATGCACGCGAGGAGGCGAAAAAGTGGTTTCAGAAACCGATCGACAGGGCGTCACTCGATCAGTTCAGAACGCTTTTCCGGAAATATCCGGTTCAGCCTGATTTCTCTCAGTTTATGACTGATTTTGCCGATACAGAGGTAACCCGTCAGGGCATCATCCTCTATCTGAATCAGATCGCCGGGAAACGTCTGGGACTGGAAACGGACATTTTCAGGCCGAAAAGTGCGTTATGGCATATCGGGGAACATGCTTCCCAGGAATGGTATATTGGTGATGATCATGTACTTGCCGCAACAGGTATGCCTTCCGTACAGACAGGGAAAGAGGGCTTCATGAATGAAGAACGGACACTGGCAGATCCGGCGCGGATTCGCCGGTTGTTCAGCCGGCTCTCTGATAGCGGAGTGAAGATCGGTATTGCAACCGGACGACCGCATCTTGAAACCTTCAGACCCTTTGGTTATCTGCACTGGCTGGAACTGCTCGATGAGAATCACATAGCGACAGCCGATGACGTCCTTATGGCAGAAAAAAAATACGATGCAGCCCCGCTTGCCAAGCCGCATCCATTTACCTATCTGCTCGCCCGTTATGGAAAGGACAGCGATGTAAAAGCACTGACGGTAAGGAAACCGGAAAAACTTGCAGATGGGAAGGAGACGTTAATCGTCGGGGACTCTCTTGCCGATCTCTTCTGCGCCCGTCAGCTGGGCTGCCGCTTCGCCGGTGTTCTGACCGGTCTCTCCGGTCAGAAAGCAAAGCCGGAACTTGAAGCACACGGTGCAGATTACATTCTTGATTCCATAGCCGATATGGAAGATCTTGTTTTTGAAAAGCTGAATAAATAAGCCGTTTTGTTAAGAAAATTCAGCAAAGTGGAGCCTCCGGCGGCTGAGCCGATCGAGATTTATCCCTGCCACCGGGGATTTTGTTTTTCTGAACCTTTTTTCCTTAAAAGTTATATGCCGTTTAAAAGTACAGAAAAAACCCCCTCCGGATGTCGAAGGGGATTTTTTCTAGTTCTGTAAAATTGTCCGGCGGGAACGAGAAATCAGAACCTGATCAGTCATTTTCCGGAACGTCAATTTCCGCGAACTGAACATCATCCAGATCCGGAAGGGAGAGGATTTCCTTTCTGATTTCCCGGAAACGGGCTTATCTACAGTGAGGATCATCACCGCTTTCCCGCCAACCGCCTGCCGGCCGACATACATGCTGCCGATATTGATATGATCTTTGCCGAGCAGTGATCCAACATTGCCAATCATGCCGGGCACGTCATTATGGGTGATGTAGAGAGAATATTTTTCAGGCTCCATATCCAGACGATAACCGTTAATGGAAACAATACGGCCGCCGAATCCCGGCAGATAGGTGCAGGCGATGGTCGCCCTTTCACCGTCATGTTCGATTTCGAGTTCAATAAAATTAGTGAACCCTTTATGCGCCGCATTCTTCTGTACATTGTAAGAAAGACTGTGTGCCTTCAGTACCTGCATGACATTAACGATGTTGATTGATGTATCCAGATAAAATGAGAGCAGAGCCTTAATGATTTGTCTGGTCAGGAGTCCGGTATCTTCCAGAAAAAGTTCGCCATAATAATTGATCGTAATTTTTTTGGGCGCTTTTTTGAAAATCTGCATCAATAGCTCAGCCATCTGTTCGCTTAATGTCAGGTAGGGCTTGATTTTCTGCTGAACGGCAGCAGAGATATGCGGAAGATTCAGTGCATGCTGGACACTTCCCGTTTCAAAAATTCCGACAATCTCTTCACTGACCGACTGGGCTACCTTCTCCTGAGCTTCGGCAGTTGAGGCGCCAAGATGCGGCGTCACAATAATCTTGGGATTTTGCGTAAGCCCTGTGTTTGCCGGGGGTTCATGCTCAAAAACATCAATGGCGGCTCCCGCCACCTGGCCGCTGTTTACGGCATCTACAAGTGCCTGTTCATCAATGATACCGCCGCGGGCGCAGTTAATGAACCGAACGCCCTTTTTGGTTTTCGCCATAAAGCCGGCATCAATCAGACCTCGAGTCTCAGCGGTCAGCGGAGTATGTACCGTAATAAAATCCGCCTGCGCCGCAATCGTGTCCAGATCGGACTTAGTGACCCCCATTTTTTTTGCCCGGTCTTCAGTGAGAAACGGATCATAGGCGAGTATGTTCATCCGGAAGGCTTTTGCCCGTTTCGCGACTTCTGTCCCGATGCGTCCCATGCCTACAACGCCGAGCGTTTTCTGGTACAGTTCTACACCCTTAAACCGTTTGCGGTCCCATGTTCCCGAAGAAAGGGAACCGTACGCCTGCGGGATGTTCCTGGCAAGTGCAAGCATCATGGCCAGGGTATGTTCCGTTGCGGCAATCGTGTTACCGGCCGGAGCATTGATCACGATTACCCCTTTTTCCGTAGCTGCATCGATATCGATATTGTCTACACCGACACCGGCGCGGGCAATCACCTTCAGATGATCGGCTGCCTGAATGATCTCGCGTGTCACCTGTGTCTGACTGCGGACAATCAGGGCATCATAACCGCTGATAGCATGGACCAGTTCCTCCCGGGGCAGTCCCGGACGCTGATCAACCTGGACGTCGGGATGGTTAAATAGCGCTTTTAATCCTGTTTCATTTATTGGATCGGTAACGATAACTTTATACATGCTGGATCCACACCTTCTCTGCTTTTTTCGTTGCCACACCAAGCTGTGGTTCCTGACCCAGTTTTGCAAGTGTCAGTTCAAGAGCGCTCAGCACTTTAAGCACATCAAAGGGTGTGCAGTACCCCATATGCCCGATTCTGAAAATCTTTCCTTTGAGTTTCTTCTGACCGCCGGCTATGGTGATCGAAAAATCTTTTTTCAATGCTTTCTGAATGTCTGGTGCAGGAATGTCTTCCGGCTGAACCGCGGTGACGGTCGGAGAGGCATCTTCATCGCTTGTCAGAAGCGGCAGACCCAGCCCGCGGATGCCGGCACGCATCATGTCCCGGAGCAGGGTATGACGCTCGACGACATGGTTCCAGCCTTCTTCTTCAATCATCGTGCAGACTTCACGGGCTCCGGCAATCAGCGAAACAGCCGGGGTGAAGGGTGTGGATTTCTGCTCTTCATAGGCTTTTACGTACCGGTTCAGGTCAAGATAAAATCTTCTTTCAGGGCAGGCCTTAATGGCCTCAAGGCCCCGGTCGCTGAAGGAAACAAAAGCCAGCCCCGGCGGCAGCATCAAGGCTTTCTGTGAACTTGTGACGAGCAGGTCAATCTGATCGGCTTCCATATCTACCGGAACCGCACCGATACAGCTGACGCCGTCGACGATAAAGAGAGCGTCTGTTTTTTTACGGACCACCTTGCCCAGTTCATGAATGGGATTCAGCACACCCGTTGACGTCTCATTGAAGGTGGCAAATACGGCTTTTACAGGTGTTCCTGACAGTTTGTCGAGGAAAGCTGCCAGTTCATCCGGAGAACAGGATTTGCCCCATTCAATATTCAGCCGGTGCGTATGAACGCCGTAGTTTTCAGCGATTGTCGCGAATCGGTCACCGAAGGATCCGGCCACAATCACCACAGCGTGTTCGCCCGCGGCAACCGTATTGACAACGGCGGCTTCAAGTGCCGAAGTACCGCTGCTTGTCAGGGCGAGTACCGGGTGTTTCGTACCAAAAACCGGCATCAGTTTAGTGGCCACTTCTTCAATGAGAACGGAAAAATCCGGACTGCGGTGGCCAATCATCGGTCGGGCCATTGCTGCATTTACTCGATTGGGTATGGGAGTCGGACCCGGTGTGAACAAATACGTTTGATCAAGAAACAGGTTGCTCATCATTTAACTCATCCCTTCTCTTCTCTGTTTTTTGTTGCTCAGGTTCTGCCCGCCATGTCTGTTGATTCTCGATCCGGCCGGTATCCCGAATCAGCCAGTATATAGCATGAACATTGCCCTTAGAGTATAAAAACGCCCCCCGCAGTGTGCATAAACTCACTGCGAGGGGCGTGATTATCGCTGTGCCACCCTCATTTACCGTCTGCATTGCAAACGGCCTTCCTTACGCTATAACGGTCAGATTTTTCTACCGGACCGGCCTACTGAAACATTCAGCCGATCAGTTCCGAAGGGCTAAAGCTGAAGAAACATACACCGGTTTCCAGCACTCCCGGCTCTCTGTCTGTACCTTTCCAAAGCCTGTTATCTTCTTCATCACTGTTATTTTAATTGTGTACAAATTGTAACAGCATTTTGGCAGTTTGTAAAGAAAAATATTTTCAAAAATGTTTACCGGGTTTCACAAACTGGGTTCGGACAGGGTTTCATTCATCGCCTGTTCAAGGACGGGCAGCAGGCCCTTCATATCATTCATTTTTCCAATCGTGATTCGGACCCCGTCTTCAAAGGCCTGAATCAGATAACCGTTTCGTTTGCAGATCTCCTGTACGGCTTTGGCATGCCCCGTTTTTACAAAGATAAAATTCGCCTGGGAAGGAAAATAAGGGATCTCTTTCCTGTCCAGAAAAGCGTATGTCATATCGAGAACTTCTCTGTTCTTTCGTACGCAGGCCTCTTTAAAGGCCTGATCCTGGAGGGCGGCGAAGGCTGCGATCTGGCTTAGCCGCGGATTGTTAAACGGTGGCCTGACTTTTTCTATTTCTTCAATCACGCGACGCCGGCCAATGGCATAGCCGATTCGGAAGGAGGCAAGACCGTATGATTTTGAAAAGGTGCGCAGGACAAGTACGTTTTCCTGATCATTTATCCATTCAAGTGACCGGGGAAAATCTTCTGCAACGACAAAATCGATATAGGCTTCATCCAGGACGATGAGCACATCGCCCGGTACGCGCTTCACGAAGGCGTAAAGTTCTCTGCCGGTGACATAGGTGCCCGTCGGATTATTCGGGTTACAGATCCAGACGACTCTGGTGGTCTGATCAATCGCGTCGAGCATGCCCTGAAGGTCGTGCCTGCCTTCCCTGTTGCAGGGGATCTTGCGCGTTTGTGCCCCTTCAATCTGCGCATGGCAGTAATATTCGTAGAACGTCGGCCATGCCATGACGATACTGTCTCCGGGAGCAAGAAAAGCCCTGCTGACCAGCACAATAATTTCATCCAGCCCCAGTCCGAACAGCAACTGGTTTTCATTAATGTTGAGCCGCTTCGCCAGGTCCTGCCTCAAAGCGCTGTCCTGGCAGTCCGGATACAGCTCAGGGAGAAGGGCTGCCTGAGCGATAGCCCGGGCTACCTCAGGTGAAGATCCATAAACATTTTCGTTGGCGTCGAGTTTGACGAGATGATCCAGACCATATGCTTTTTTTATCTCATCAGGAGACGGCCCCGGGTCATAAGCCCGCAGATGAGCGAGATTTTTTTTAAACATGTCAGACACTCCCTGTTAATCATTTAACCGATATGATATATGTATGATGATTGCCCTTTTTTGGGTAAAGGTGCCGTTTTCGGGAAATGTGCAGAATGGCCACCTTCATGATTCAATTTAAACACGCCGGTTCTGCTATGTAAAGAGACCTGACATAAGGGCGAATGAAGTTATCGGACGAGCCCATTGACTTGAATGACATTTTTTTATAATCTGTGTTCATACTGATTTTATCGCGGCAGAAGCGGGAGGGACGGCAAGTGACGGCAGATCGTCTGAGGCAATTACGCAGGGAGATTGATACTATTGACAGAGAACTGATCGGATTACTGAATCAGCGGGCCCGTGTTGTTCGGGAGGTGGGCAAAGAAAAAAAGGCAGCAGGGACCGCCTACACCGATTCGCTGCGTGAAAAGGAAATACTGAACCGGATTGCAGAGGAAAACAGAGGCCCGTTTCCTACCGCCTCTCTGCAAAAACTGTTTGGTGAAATCTTTGAAATCAGCAAGCATCTTGAAAAGAAAAGCGATTCAGATTAAATATTTTGTTTAATTTCAGCAAACGTTTACAGAAAATTATTTTCAAATGTAAGCGTTTGATGTACAATAAAGATATGATATAAATAGGGAGGGGAAGAATGATGACACAGCAACAATGTCTGATTCGCATTCAGTCGGCATACCCGCACCTGAGCGAAAAGGAGAAAAGGATTGCCGATTATATTCTGAACGACCCGGAAGAGACGGTGCACAGCAGTATTAATCAGGTGTCGGCGAGAATTAAAGTAGCTGACGCGACGGTCTTCCGTTTCTGCAGGAGGCTGGAATTCAAGGGATTCCAGGAAATGAAAATTGTTCTGGCGGCAGACATCGCCAAAAGCCGCCATCTTGAACAGGAAAAGGTTAGGTTTGACGGCGACGAAGAGATGCTGCTTGCCGATCATGTCTTCAGAGATAATATCCGCACGCTTGAGAACACGTTTCAGATCCTGAACAGCGATCATTTTAAGCAGGCGGTAAAAATCCTGTCCGGTGCCAGGCGTATTGCCTTCTTTGGCAGCAGCGGTTCGGCGATGATGGCTCAGGAAGCCCACCGTAAATTTGTCCGGGCGGGCATGATGACTTTTGCTCCGTCGGATAATGAGTTCCAGATGCTTTCGGCTTCTCAGCTGGGTGAACGTGATGCGGCCGTTTTTATCTCGTATTCAGCGTCCGATAAGCACCTGCTTCAGGTTGCCAGAACGGCAAAGTCAAAGATGAGCCCGACAATCGGTCTGACCGGATTTATGAAGTCCGCACTCAGTGATCTGATGGATGTGTCTCTTCACACGGTGTCTGTATCTGCCGACTACAGATCAGAATCTTATGTCGCCCGGGCGGCACAATTAACACTGATCGATGCCCTTTTTGTTAACGTGATGCGACGTGTCAGGAAAGACCGCCATAATGAGCAGGAACGTGTTGTTCTCCAGAGTTAGAGTGTTCATAAATGATTGCTTTGGAAACGTTTGCAATAGCATCTAGTGGGAATGGACAACGAGATAGACAACATATAAGATGCCCAGTAAACATGCAAAGAAAAAGATAAAGCCCCAGCCAATTTTTACTTTCATAAAAAAACTCCCTTCTCTGTCTTATTATTGGCAGAAGAGGGAGTTTTATGTGTCCGGGTCAGGTCTGTTATTGATCTTTTGTGCGTGGCACCGCTTCGGTCACCCTGGAAACAGCCCCTTCTGAAACGGGGTGCAGGGTGACACAGATGTCATTTGGGAAAGCTGTCTGCAGTTTTTCCTTTATGGCGGAACTTTTTCCCTGAGGAGCCAGACACATCACGGTCGGACCGGCTCCGCTCAGGAAAGTGCCGAATGCACCGGCTGACTTCGCAAGAGAAGAAATCCCCTCGAGGTCGGGAATCAGTTTCGCGCGGTACGGTTGATGAAAATGATCACTCTCCATCATCTGACCGGCCAGTTTGCCGTTATGACTCAAGAGAGCGCAGATCAGTACATTAGCCACACTGCTGCCTTCTATAGCCTGATGGAAGGGAAGGACATCAGGCAGGACATGACGGGCATCACTGGTTTTCAGTTCAAAATCAGGAATCAGTGTGACAAAATCAAAATCAGGCACGGGCAATTTAACCGAATGGACAGCCGCAGCCGATTGGGTGGATATCACAAGCCCCCCGTACAGAGAGGCTGTGACATTATCCGGATGGCCTTCGGTGCGGCAGGCGAGCCATGATTTTTCTTCTATGCTGAGCTTCAGGTCAAGCAGAAAGTCAGCCAGTTCAATCCCGGAAATAATTGCTGCACCACTGCTTCCCAGACCACGTGCAAGGGGAATATCACTGTGCACGGTGATTTCATAGGGAGGAAGAGATGCCTGGAAGTGTTCTGCAAGCTTTTTCGCTGTCCTGTAAATCAGATTTTCTGCAACAGGAGGATGAAAGTCAGGCTGATCCACATAGTTGAACTGCCATCGGTCTGCCTGCCGGGCATCCAGCACAAGATAACGATTGACGGCCATACCGATTGAATCAAAACCTGGTCCGAGATTGGACGTACTGCCCGGAACTTTGATCTGGAAAGCGGGAGGATGTATCATTTTGCCACCTGCCGGAGTGAATCGACGACCGCGGATTTTTCCGCACCGATCTCAGTCGGTTCAATAGTCAGCGTGTCCATAGCGGTAGCGGGATCCTTTAGTCCGTTTCCGGTCAGGATGCAGACAATTTTTGATCCCTTTTTGATTTTACCTGCGCTGATATGCTTGATCAGTCCGGCGATCGAAGCACAGGAAGCCGGCTCGGCAAATACACCTTCTGTCCGGGCTATCCGCTTATAAGCTTCCAGAATCTGCATGTCAGTCACATAATCAATCTCACCATGGGATTCTTTTTCAGCAGCGACGGCCAGTTTCCAGCTGGCCGGATTGCCGATACGGATGGCAGTCGCGATCGTCTCGGGATGCTCGATCACCTTGTTCTTTACGATGGCGGCAGCTCCTTCTGCCTCAAAACCGTGGATCTCCGGAGGGGCAATCTGCCGCTTGTCGCGCAGTTCCTTAAATCCTTTCCAGTAAGCAGAGATATTGCCCGCATTGCCTACCGGGATGCAAAGAACATCCGGGGCTGTACCGCCCAGCTGTTCAACAATTTCGTAGGCACCTGTTTTCTGCCCTTCAAGACGATAAGGATTGATTGAATTCACAATTTTATATTCAGAGTGAGCCCCGGTATACCGGACGATGTCAAGCGCCTGATCAAAATTGCCATCGACTTCAAAAATACGGGCACCGTACATGACCGACTGGGCCAGTTTCCCGAGCGCAATTTTTCCCTTTGGAATCACAATGATGCAGTCCATACCTGCGCGGGCACTGTATGCAGCAGCTGAAGCAGATGTATTTCCTGTTGATGCGCAGATGACTCCTTTAGCCCCTTCTTCTTTTGCTTTAGCAACGGCAAGAAACATCCCGCGGTCTTTAAAACTTCCGGTCGGGTTCAGCCCTTCGAACTTCACACTGATCTCACATTCCAGCTGTTCTGATAGTTTGTCCAGCGGAATCAGGGGTGTATTCCCCTCCAGTAAGGTCAGCCGTGGTGTCTTCTCTGTCACAGGCAGGACATCTTTGTATTTTTCCATAAGCCCCTTCCAGACCATTTGCTTATCCCCTCTCAACGCCAAAGTATTTTATGTTTAACACAACATCCAGACTTTTTAATTTTTCAAAAGATTTTTCGAAAAGTAACTTGCCGGTTTTATGGGTGATAATGGAAACCTCTGCTGCCTGATCACCGGCAATGGGTTCCTGATACAGCTTTTCAAGACTGATATGCTGTTCTTTAAATAAGTCGGTCAGCTTTGAAAAAGAGCCGGGCTCGTCCTTAATATGCAGCCTGACAAAAAACTGGCTTTCCATCTGACTTTCTTTTCGGGCATGCATTTCTTTCTTAGGCAGGAAAATATGTTTTCCTGTTACGCCCAGACGGATGTTTCGCACGATGGACATCAGGTCCGAGATCACGGAGACTGCAGTCGGGCCTTCACCTGCGCCGGGCCCGTAATACATCGTTTCACCAAGTGCTTCACTGTATACGTAGATCGCATTATTTTCGTTATCTACAGACGAAAGCGGATGATCATCCGGTAACAGTGTCGGTGCAACCCGTACATCAATTTCATCATTGCTGACTTCTGATATACCGACGAGTTTGATTGTATAGCCCAGTTTATGGGCATAAATAATATCCTCACGCGTGACATTGGTAATGCCGTCAATCCGCACATCATCCATCGTCACTGGAATGGAGTAGGCGAGGTGGCTGAGGATGACCATTTTTCTTGCGGCATCCAGACCTTCAACATCCGATGTGGGATCTGCTTCGGCAAAACCGAGTGCCTGAGCGGATGAAAGGGCCTTTTCGTAAGACAGCCCGTCATGACTCATTTTACTCAGTATATAATTGGTCGTTCCGTTGACAATACCAATCATTTTCCGGATCCGGTCGGCCCCCAGACTGTCCGTCAGGGTTTTGAGAATGGGGATACCTCCTGCCACACTGGCTTCGTAATAGAGGTCGCAATCCCTTTCCCTGGCTGACATGAGGAGTTCCTCACCATAAGTGGCCATCAGGTCTTTGTTAGCTGTAATCACATTTTTTCCGGCATGGAGTGCGCGCAGAATATAGCGATAGGCTCTGTCTACTCCACCGATCAGCTCAATAACGATATCAATTTCCGGATCATCCAGTATATCTGAAATATCGGTTGTCAGCTTGCGATTGTCAATAAGCACCTTTCTGGGTCTGTTTTTATTGCGGACCAGAACTTTTTTTAAATCAATTCTGCAACCGGTTCTCTTCTTCAGTCTTTCCTGATCCCTGGTCAACAGTCGGACAACACCGGTGCCTACTGTACCGAAACCAAGCAGCCCCACAGTTACTTTTTCCAATCCCATCACTCCCCGTAACACTTGCGATTATCCGGTCATCCCCGCGCTTTTCGCTGATTTCCGGGTGGCGGAAAGCGCTTTTTGTCTATATATATCTTGCATTATAACCCGAAGCTAAAGAGACAACAAGATTCACTTAATGGCAAAATCATTTTAAAATCCGTATGCCTGTCGTGTTAAGGCGTGTCATACCGAAAAAATGGGTTTAAAAATAGTTTAGCACACTGCCGCAGGAAAAAGGAAGGCCCGGACCACATCTGTTTTCCGGCAGGGGATGGTGACTTACTGCCCGGGAGAGGGAGCTTGCCTTGTTACGACCTGAAGCCATCCGAAAACAGGAGCTCACGGATCTTCGCGCATGCTCTTCATGGCGGTTTCAATCAGACGGCAGGCTTCCTTCTGAAAATCAGGACGGATCCGGAGTTTCGATGGATCAAACCGGGTAAAAGCAGGCGTCTGTTTTTTTATCTGTTTTCCGAATACAGAGAGCATCCTCTGATATTCAAAATCATCATTGACAGGCAGAACAGCAGAGATTTTCTGCACCTTTTTTGATTTATCGAGCTCGGAGATCCGGTAAATGATGACGGCTGCAATATGTTCACAGGGCAGCTCTCCGCCGCAGCTGCAATGGAAAGTTCTTTTGTCCATGTACCGGGGGAGGGGGCCGGCAGGATCACTGCGGGCTGCATCCCATCTGATATCGACCTGGCAAAATTCCGAATGACGGTCTTCAACATTGGCGTGGATCGATGTCTGTGAAGCATGGTAGTCCCATACACGGTTACGGCGGCAAAAATCATAACCTCTGCTGAATTTTGTACGGTCTATTGTCCCGGAAAAATGGATCAGCCAGTCAGCCAGCTGAGGATCATGTATCGAAATGAGCCCCTTCACTTTACATCACGCCTTCTCTTAATCGAATCAGATCGAAAATTTCACTGTCACTCAGTTCGGTCACCCAGCCTTCTCCTTTATTAAGGATCTGCTGCTGAAGTGTCTTTTTCTGTTCAATCAGCTGGTCGATCCTTTCCTCAAGTGTTCCGCTGCAGATTAATTTATACACCTGTACATTATGTTTCTGGCCGATACGGTAAGCTCTGTCTGTCGCCTGTTCTTCGACGGCCGGATTCCACCAGCGGTCATAGTGAATGACGTAACTTGCGGCTGTCAGATTAATCCCGACACCACCGGCTTTCAGGGACAGGATAAAACAGGCAGGGCCTTGGGTATCTTCCTGGAATTTGCGGATGAACTGTTCCCGCTTTCTGGCCGAAAGAGATCCATGAAGGAAAGAGATATCAGCGTCCGGATATCTTTTTTTCGTTTCATGGAGCAATTTTTCTCCCATCCCGACATATTGGGTGAAAACGAGGACTTTTTTCCCGCGGCTGAACAACGGATCCAAAAGATCATAAAAGAGTGCGAGTTTTCCCGATGCTTTTTTACCGCCCTCTCCACTCATAATCAGGGCCGGGTCATCACAGACCTGTTTCAGCCGGGTCAGCGCGGACAGGATCAGTCCTTTTCTCTGAATACCGCCGGCAGATCTGACTTTCTGTTCCAGCCGATTGACAATAGACTGATAAAGAGAAGCCTGATCTTTACTGAGATAACAGGTTTTTTTGGTTTCAAATTTATCAGGAAGATCACGAATGATCCGTTTGTCCGTTTTTTCCCGGCGCAGAATAAACGGCTGAATAATCCGGGTCAGATCTGCTGCCCGCGTGCGGCTGTTCTTTTTCTCTACCGGACGGATAAACTGTCTGCGGAACCGTTCCAGCGTACCGAGATAGCCGGGATTCAAAAAATCCATGATGGACCAGAGTTCTTCAAGCCTGTTCTCAATCGGCGTGCCGGTCAAAGCCAGTCTGTGCGCGCATCGTATGGTTCTCAGGGCACGTGTTTTCTGTGCGTGCGGGTTTTTGATCGCCTGAGCCTCGTCAAGGATCGCGCTGCGCCAGACGATCTGCTCAAACCAGGAGGCCTCTTTGGTGTAAATCGTATAACTGGTTACGACGACATCGGCCTGTCTGATCCGCTGCATCAGCCGATCACCGTGAAGTCGGGCGGATCCATGGTGTATATAAATGTCGAGCCCGGGTGAAAAAGTGTTAAATTCGTGTTTCCAGTTCGCAACAAGCGAGGTCGGACAGATAATCAGGGACGGGGTATCCGGTGCTTCCTTTGAAGGAAGCTGACGGCAATAATCGAGATAGGCAATGGCCTGAACCGTTTTTCCCAGCCCCATATCATCTGCCAGACAACCGCCGACATGTCTCCGTCGCAGGTTGACGAGCCAGGTATATCCCTTTTTCTGGTAGGGACGGAGCTCGCCTGTAAATCCTGACGGAACAGGAACGGTACGTGAGGGCTTTTTCAGGATATTTTTCAAATAATTTTCCAGATCGGCTGTCATGCGTATGTGGGTGAGCCGGTTCCGCTTTCTGCGCGTTACCGCTTCCAGACGCAGAGCTGCTGCGACATCAGGCCGGTTTTCAAACAACTCCATGGCGTCGCTGATTTCCTGAAAGGCCTTCTCCATTTTGAGTCTGGGCAGGTGAATCCACTTGTTGCCATGGCGGATGAAGGACTGATTGGCTTTCACAAGCTGTCTGAACGTTTCAGCTGACAGCTGAAGATCGCCTATGGAAATCCGCCAGTCGTAACTGATTAATGAGGCAAGACTGAACAGTGATCCATCCTGTCCGGGCGCTGAATGAATACTCAGATCAACAGATACTGTGTCGGGGCTGTCACTGATTTTCAGATCTGCCGGGAAAAGCAGCCTGACAGCATACGTCTCAAGTGTACCCTTCTGCTGATAAAGTTCGGAGATGTCGGGAGAACTGAGGTATCCGCGACCCGAACCTTCAAACAGCTGCATCACTTTTTCGGGAACTGCATCGCTCAGTTGTTTCAGCTGCTTATCCAGCCATTTTTTGCCTGCCAGTGCGATGGTATTCCGAAATGCCTCCAGTGGTTTTTCGAGTCGTTCTCCGTCCTGGGTACCGAACACGTGGACATCATAAGCCCAAAGCGTATTGGCTGAAAATGGATCTTCCGGATGGTCCGGTTCGAGTGAGACAGTCAGCCTGTCTGGGAGAAAGTTTTCCTTATTCTGCTTCTTTTTAAAATTGATCAGTGCAGCTATCCATTTACGGGACTCTTTTCCGGCTGCCGGCTCCACCCATTCGGCAACTTCGAGTTCCAGAAGATTCAGTTTTTCAATCTGATCCGGATCAGCTGTTGTGATCCACGGTTTTTCCGAAAAATTGAAGGGAAAAGATCTTTCCAGTCGTCCGGTCAGGTGATCAGGACCCTTCATTTCAGAAGCGGCAGTATGATGCCGGATAAGGGCATTCATCCAGTAAATGACAATGAGATAGAGCCATTGCTGCACGCGTTCATCCTGCAGGTCGGCAATTTCGAAGGACAGATGGGGAAGCCGGCTGAGCCAGTCAGAAAAAAGCCCGCTCTGAAGAAGGGGGCCCGGGACAGGCAACCAGGTGCAGAAGTAGCTGCGGGTTCGGTCTGCATCTTCCAGGTGATACATATACGGATAGAACTGACCCTGATCAATGATCAGTGATACAGCTTCGGCGATATGACCGAACCATTGCATGGTCTGGCCGGGTGCTATATCCGAAACCCGTTCTGCCGGGCACAGATGACGGATCATCCGGTAAACGTTTTCCATTGTTGACAGAGCGCCGGACACCGGATACGTACGGTCGGTGCTGATAAAGGACGCCTGAGCCGGGACCAGATGGTAAGGCGACCCTGCCTTCAGCCATTCGGGTCCAGCTTCTTCCGCTTCACCGGTTCCCGGAAACGGCAGCGGATGACCGTTTTCATCTGTCAGCCAGAGAAAAAAATTCTGCTCTTTTTCAATCTGAGGGATGAAAGTCAATTGCAGGTAACACTTCACGTACAATAATCTCCTTTTCACTTCGGAACAACCTTAAGATGCAGCTGTCGGGCAATTCCCGAACCGGCAACGTCATAAATGATCTATCCTTTAAGTTTAACATATCCCATGTTTCAATGATACAGACCCTTAAAGGGGAAGTTCAGCCGGATAAGACGTGCTGCTATGATTCTGCTACCCTTAACGGGGAATTCCTGATATGATAGAGGAGAAGGACGACGTGAGAGAATCAGAATAATGGCAGCGCTAACATTTTATGGACTGCCCCTGGGGGCGAAACGATAAGATGCAGTCAGATCACTGGTCTTTTATGGATTCAGGCAGGCAGACCCCGGCCTATAATATGGCCCTTGATGAATATCTTCTGAATCGCGGAGCAGGCGGCAGAAAAAAGCCGGTTCTCCGGTTTTACGGATGGGATCCGCCCGGCCTTTCCATCGGCTATTTTCAGAAAACAAAAGGAAGAATCAGCAGCGAGGGAATCCGGCGTCACGGAATCAAACTGGTTCGCCGGCTGACAGGCGGGCAGGCTGTACTTCATCATCATGAACTGACTTACAGTGTCCTGATACCGGAGGATGATCCGGATATGCCGGGAAGTGTTGTCGGTGCCTATCGACTGATTTCAGAGGGATTGCTCAAAGGGTTCAGCCATCTTGGCCTCCACGCAGAACTTGCCATACCTGAAAAGAAAAAAAGCCACAGTCATTCACCCGTCTGCTTTGAAGAGGCGTCATGGTATGAACTTGTTGTTGAAGGCAGAAAAGCAGCAGGAAGTGCTCAGACGCGGCAGAAAGGGATGATTCTTCAGCATGGATCTATCCCGATTGATATCGACAGGGAAGAACTCTTCGATTGTTTCATCTACCCGAACAATCGGGTCCGCGACCGCGCCAGGCAGGCTTTTCTGCACAAAGCCGTGACGATTGATGAGATTGCCCGCCGGAGAATCACTCTGGATGAGGTGAAACAGGCTTTTTATCAAGGGTTTGAGCAGGGCCTTGGCATAAAACTGGAGACAGAAGGCATCACACGGGCGGAAGAAGAACAGGTTCGGATACTTGCACGGACAAAATATGAGACGGATGCCTGGAACTGGAAAAGATAAATCATCCGGAAGGGGAGAACTTCAATGGAGAAACATAGAGAATTTCTGAGAAAACCGGACTGGCTGAAGATCAGACTGAATACAAACCAGGATTTTCGCGGAATCAGGACATTAGTGCGACAGGAGAGGCTGCATACGGTCTGCGAAGAAGCGAAATGTCCCAACATCCACGAATGCTGGGCTTCAAGACGAACCGCAACTTTTATGATTCTTGGTGATATCTGTACCCGCGGGTGCAGGTTTTGTGCCGTTAAGACAGGACGGCCGACAGAACTTGACCTCAGAGAACCGGAGCGCGTTGCCGATTCAGTGAAAAGAATGAAACTTCGTCATGTCGTCATTACTGCAGTTGCCCGTGATGATCTGAATGATGGCGGTGCCGGTGTTTTTGCCGAGACGGTCCGGGCCATCCGGAGAAAAGTGCCATACTGTACCATTGAGGTTCTTCCTTCCGATATGAAGGGTGACGATGCAAGTATCGAGACCCTGATGGATGCGAAGCCTGATATTTTTGACCATAATGTAGAAACCGTTCGCAGATTAACCAAAAGAGTCCGGGCGATCGCAACTTATGACCGATCGCTTGCCGTTCTGCGCCGGGTCAAGGAACTGAGCCCGAATACACCTACTAAATCCAGTATTATGCTGGGTCTTGGTGAAACAAAGGAAGAAATACTGCAGGTTATGGACGATTTACTGGCCAACCATGTCGACATTATGGTTATCGGTCAGTATCTTCAGCCAACGAGAAAACATCTGGACGTTGTGCGTTATTACAGTCCGGAAGAATTTAATGAGCTGAGAGAAATTGCCCTTTCCAAAGGCTTTCGTCATTGTGTGTCGGGACCGCTCGCGCGTACCTCCTATCATGCTGATGAACAGGTGGGCGAAGAGTCACGCAGGAGGCATGACCGGTTGATTGCTGAGGAAGAAGAGTCCGGTCAGTAAAGACAAAGACGGCCTGACACATAGGAAGCGGGCATCCGGTCTTCAAACCGGATGCCCGCTTTATATCATCACATGTATTACTGCCCAAAACGATACAACCGTTCATAGAACTGATCTGTAAAACTGGAGAACAGCTGTTCTGACGGGGCGAGTTCCCGGTCCCGCGGCCGGATGACTCCGACCGTTCGGGATATTCTTGGCGCTTCAATCGCAGCGGTTGTAATCTCAGGAGACAGATTATAGGCTACCGAGTTCTGCGGCATTAACGCAATACCGAAATTAGCAGCAACGAGTCCCTTAATCGTATCCATATCTTCTCCTTCAAAGACAATGTTCGGCTTAAATCCTGCCTGCGCGCAGGCCTCGCGGAACAATTCCTGAAGGGACAGCCGGCTCCGGAACGTAATAAACCGTTCGTCTTTCAGCTGGGATAAGGATACCGGGCCGCGCCCTGCAAAAAGGTGATGCTTCGGCAGCAAAAGTACCAGTCGTTCGCTGTAAAGAATTTTGCTTGAAACACTGTCAATATCTTTCGGGACGGGGGAGGCAAAGGCGAGATCAATCCGCCCCTGTTCAATCATCCGGATCAGGTAGGGAACCGTCCCCTGATGCAACTGAAAACTAATGCCCGGATGGGCTTTTCTAAAGTTTTGCAGGATGACAGGCAGCGTATGAACGGAAAGGCTTGTCGAGATCCCGAGAGGAATCGTGCCTGTTTCCGGATTAAGATGCTCCCTGATTTTTTGTCTGGCTTTATTCAGTTCTATTAATCCCCGCTCTGCATGTTCCAGAAAGATTTTCCCGGCCGGTGTCAACTGGATATTTCGGCCTTTTCGTGTGAACAGGGCGATACCAAGTTCTTCTTCGAGTACCGCAATCTGCCTGCTGACTGCTGACTGGGCAACGTGCAGGGATTCGGCGGCTTTAGTCATATGTTCACGTTTTGCTGCTTCGATAAAATATTCAATTTGCCGCAATTCCATGTATCCCGACTCCATTCATATCAATATGAGATTGATATATTCTTAATTATATATTGTAAAGATTGATATATAAAGTGTAAAATATAATCAACATACTTTTCGGAATAAAATGATAAGAGACAGAAAAGCATTTTCTGAAAAGTGGAACAGATAGATGCAGATATACGAGTGATGATGGCATACAGAAGGAAGGATGAGGTTAATGCTGCCAACAAGTCAAACAGGAGAAAAGGTTACGGAAGGCCTGTACCGTCCTGAATTTGAACATGATTCATGTGGTATTGGTCTGTATGCGGATATAAAAGGACGGGCGACAAATGATGTGGTCAGGACAGCACTTAAAATGCTCACTCGTCTTGATCACCGGGCGGGTAAAGCTGCTGATGGAAAAACAGGTGACGGGGCTGGCATTCTTGTACAGATTCCGGATCGTTTTTTTCAGGAAGTGTGCACGTTTTCTCTTCCTGAAGCCGGGCATTATGGCGTCGGCATGTTTTTCCTTCCTCAGGACCGTTCAAGCCGGCTTGTGGCCATAGGAAAGATCAAGGCATGTATTTCCGCACGCAACATGCGACTTTATGGAGAACGCGATGTTCCGGTATCTGAAAATGAAATCACGCCGCTTGCCCGCAGTAAAGCGCCGTTTATGATGCAGATGTTTATCGGGACGGCATCTCACGATTCAGGGCAGGCTCTGGACATCAAATTGTATCTGTTAAGAAAAGCGATCGAAGAGAAGCTGAAAGGTGAAATCTATGTCGCAAGTCTTTCCAGCCAGACACTGGTCTATAAAGGTATGCTTCGTGCAAAAGAAGTGGCCGCTTATTATACGGATTTACAGGATGAGCGTTTTATTTCGTCACTCGCTTTAGTGCATTCCCGCTACAGTACAAATACGTTCCCAAGCTGGGAGAGGGCACACCCGAACCGTATGATTGTTCATAATGGCGAAATCAATACCATCCGCGGGAATATAAGCTGGTTTAATGCCATGGCTAAACGGCTGTCGGGCGGAAGACTGCCTCAGATTATTGATCCGGAAGGCAGTGACTCAGCCATTTTTGATAATGTGCTGGAATTTCTGACGTTCCACGGATTCTCGCTGCCGCATGCCATTATGATGATGGTGCCGGAACCGTGGGAAGGGGATTCTGAACTTCCGGATTATCTGCGTCAGTTCTACGAATTTCACAGCCGGCTGATGGAACCGTGGGATGGTCCCATGGCGCTCGGCTTTTGTAACGGTAAACAGATTGGTGCTGTTCTGGACCGTAACGGTCTGCGCCCTGCCCGCTACTATATTACAAATGATGACAAGGTTGTGTTCTCCTCCGAGGTGGGTGTGGCTGATCTGGATCCGGCAAACATTCGTGAAAGATGTCACCTGAAGCCTGGACAGCTGCTGCTCATTGACACGGAGAAAGGAAGAATTATTCCGAGCGACGAGCTCAAAAAAGAGATCAGCCTTTCTGAAAATTATCAGGAATTATTGAAAAAGACGGTTATTGAATTAAAAGGAGGAGCAGCAGAACCGGAGAAACTCCCCGTAGCGTGCGACTTTATCAGCAGAAAGTGCAGGGGTATACGTATGAAGATGTAACCAAAGCGATACAGCCGATGGCAGAACAGGGAAAGGAACCCACCGGTTCGATGGGAAACGACACCCCGCTTGCTGTTCTTTCCAATAAACCGCAGCTCTTATTTGATTATTTTAAGCAATGGTTCTCCCAGGTGACGAATCCGCCAATTGATGCGATCCGGGAGGCATGGGTCATGTCGAAGATCACCTGGCTTGGCCCTCATGTCGGACTTCTTGACCCGACGCATCACCTGACCAGACAAATTCGGCTGGAGCATCCGATACTGGATCGCCGCACGTTCCGCGCTGTAACCCGTCAGGGGCTCAAGTCGGCGACGATTGACACACTCTTTACGGCAGATAAGGGGGAGAAGGGCCTTTCCGATGCGCTGGATCAGGTGATTTTACGGGCTGATCAGCTGATCCATGAAGGGGTTTCCCTGTTGATTCTCTCTGACCGAAAAATTGATGAACATCACCTGCCGATCCCTTCGCTGCTGGCAGTCAGTGCCCTGCATCATCATTTGATTGATAAGGGGACCCGGCCGGAGGTCAGTCTGATTGTTGATTCCGGAGAGCCGCGCGACAGCCACCAGGTGGCTTTACTGCTGGGTTACGGAGCAGACGCCATTCATCCGTATCTGGCCATTGAAACGGTCTGTGCGCTGAGAACGGCCGGACATCTGACTATGGATGAGGAAACGGCCGAAAAGAATTATATAGCCGCACTTGTCGGCGGCCTTGTGAAAATCATGTCCAAGGTAGGTATTTCATCTATACAGAGTTACAGGGGTGCTCAGACATTTGAAGCGCTCGGCCTTTCAGATAAACTGATTCAAAAATATTTTAAAGGTACCGTTTCCCAGATCGGCGGTATCGGACTCGACGAGATCGCTGAGGAAACGATTTTACGGCACAGAAAAGCCACTGATGAACTCAGGGAAGGAAGACTCAGATCACTCGATGCCGGCAGTACGCTGCAATGGCGCAGGGGCGGTGAGCAGCATAAAATTGAACCGCTCATTATTCATATGCTTCAGCAGGCGACAAGACGAAATGATTATAAATTATATAAAGATTATGCGGAAATGGTTGACAATGCCCCATTCTCAACGATTCGCAGCCTGCTGACTTTCGAAAGAGACAGAGAACCGATTCCTGTCGATGAGGTCGAACCCGTTGAAAACCTGTTCAGACGATTTAAAACAGGGGCTATGTCCTATGGATCAATCAGCAAAGAAGCACATGAAGCCATGGCCATAGCCATGAACCGGATTGGCGGAAAGAGCAACAGCGGTGAAGGCGGCGAAAATCCCGAACGATTCACCCCTGACGCAAAGGGTAACTGGCGCAGGAGTGCCATTAAACAGGTGGCCTCGGCACGTTTTGGCGTAACAAGCTACTATCTTTCGGAAGCATCAGAACTCCAGATCAAGATGGCACAGGGTGCAAAACCGGGCGAGGGCGGTCAGCTCCCTGCCGGTAAAGTGTACCCCTGGATTGCACATACAAGAAGAGCAACGCCCGGTGTGGCCCTGATTTCACCCCCGCCTCACCATGACATTTATTCTATTGAGGATCTGGCGCAGCTGATTTATGATCTGAAATCCAGTAATCCAAAAGCGAGAATAAGTGTGAAACTGGTCGCCAAAGGCGGGGTCGGAACAATCGCTGCCGGTGTTGCGAAAGGAAAAGCCGACGTGATTCTGATCAGCGGCCATGACGGCGGGACAGGTGCCGCGTCCAAAACATCGATTAAGCATGCCGGACTTCCGTGGGAAATCGGCCTGGCCGAAGCCCATCAGACATTGATGAAGAACGGGCTTCGCGACCGTGTCAGACTGGAAACGGATGGAAAACTGATGACAGGCCGCGATGTATTGATTGCTGCCTGCCTGGGTGCTGAAGAGTTCGGCTTTGCGACAGCTCCGCTTATTGTGCTCGGGTGTCTGATGATGCGCCATTGTCATCTGGACACCTGTCCTGTCGGCATTGCGACTCAGAATCCTGAACTGCGCAAAAATTTTTCCGGCAGTCCGGATTACATTGTCAACTTTATGACTTTCATCGCTCAGGATCTCCGCGAACAGCTTGCTGATCTGGGTTATCGCTCACTGGATGAGGTGATCGGTCAGGCGCACCTGCTGCGGATTAAAAAAGAAGTGCATAATCACTGGAAAGCAAAGCATCTTGATCTTTCGGATCTTCTCTATCAGGCCGAAAGCGATGTCTCCAAACGGCATTTTGCGCGGGCTCAGGATCATCATATGGAACGTCGTTTCGATGAACGTCATCTGATATCTACATGCCTGTCGACGATTGAAAATAAACATCCGATTCATCTGTCCTATAAGATCAGAAATGCAGATCGGACGGTGGGCACTACCCTGGGGTATGTGATTTCCAAGTCTACAGCCGGTCGCGGTTTACCCGAGGATACCATCAATCTTCAGTTTGCCGGAAGTGCCGGCCAGAGCTTTGCCTCGTTTATTCCCAAAGGGGTCACGATGTCACTTATCGGCGACGCCAACGATTATGTAGGAAAAGGTCTCTCCGGTGGTAAAGTGATCATCAGGTCTGAAGAAGTGGCCGGTGTGAATACCGACGCTCAGGCGATGATGGGGAACGTTGCCTTTTTTGGTGCCACGGATGGAGAAGCCTATATCCGTGGTACTGCCGGCGGCCGGTTCTGTGTCCGCAACAGTGGGGCACAGGCGGTGGTCGAAGGAGTCGGTGAGAACGGATGCGAATATATGACAGGCGGAAACGTGATCATTCTCGGTGCAATAGGACGGAATTTTGCTGCCGGAATGTCCGGCGGAGTGGCTTATATCCTTTCTGAACAGCCCGAAGATCAGCTGGTTCATCATATTAATCAGGCGCTCGTCAATATCGAACGAGTGACGGAGAAAGATGAGCAGATGAAGGTATACGAACTGATGAAAAATCATCTCGCTTATACCGGCAGCCCGAAAGCAAAGGCTGCGCTTGATCACTGGAGTGAGACACTTGAGCGGCTGGTCAAAGTCATCCCGCGCGATTATGAAACCATGCTGGCACAGATTAGTCGATTGGAGTCGGAAGGCCTGTCTCAGAAGCAGGCTCAGGAACAGGCTTTTTATTTAAAGAAGAGTGGAAAGCTGACGGCCGGCTATGTCAAATACCAGCCGGTATAATAAGTGATTATCGGGAAAATCCGGAAAGGATGAAGAGTGACTATGGGACAACTGATGGGTTTCCTGAATATAGAGAAGAAGAATCAGAAAGAACGTTTACCGCTTGAGCGGGTTCATGACTGGAATGAATACCGGTTGACCATGTCAGAAGGAGATGTCAGAAATCAGGCTGCCCGCTGTATGGATTGTGGGACACCCTACTGTCAGTTGGGTACTGTTCTGAACAGAGGAACAAGCGGCTGTCCGATTCACAACTTGATTCCGGAGTGGAACGATCTTGTCTATCATGGACTCTGGAAAGAAGCTTACGAACGTCTGACGAAAACAAATAATTTTCCGGAATTTACGGCAAGAGCCTGCCCGGCACCGTGTGAAGGCTCATGTACGGCAGGTTTTGTCAGTGAGCCGGTTTCCATTAAATCTATTGAACGGGCCATTATCGACCGGGCATTTGAAGAAGGATGGGTTACGCCGCATCCGCCCAGACGCAGAACAAATAAGAAAATAGCTGTCATCGGATCGGGCCCGGCGGGACTTGCCTGTGCCGATCAGCTCAACAAGATCGGCCACAGGGTCACGGTATTTGAACGTTCAGACCGCCCGGGCGGTCTCCTGATGTACGGTATTCCCAGCATGAAAATTGAAAAGGATATTGTCGATCGACGGATCAGTCTGCTTAAGAAGGAAGGGATAACGTTCCGGACAGGTGTGGATGTCGGCAGGGACATCACGCCGTCAGAACTTCGGGACGATTATGACGCCGTTGTGCTTTGCACGGGTGCGGGAAAGCACCGGGATGTGTCGATTGAAGGACGGAATCTCGATGGCATTAATCCGGCGATGGTTTATCTGACAGCAAGTAATCGCCATTTACTCTATGGTGAACCGCTAAAAGCGGATTTAAATGCAAAAGGAAAACGCGTCATCGTGATCGGCGGCGGTGATACAGGGGAAGACTGTGTCGCAACAGCTTTGCGTCAGGGATGCACCAGTGTCGTGCAGTTCGGAAAGCATGGCAGACTCCCGGACGAGCGGCAGAAAGATAATCCCTGGCCGGAACATCCGAATGTCTTCTCACTGGATTATGCTTACGAAGAAGCTGACCAGCTGCTCGGCAGGGATCCGCGTGCATACTATATAAAGACAAACAAGTTTATTGGTGATGAGCAGAATCATGTCAAACAGCTGGTTACCGGATTATTTAAGTCAGATCAGTCAGATGAGACAGAGCGGATCTGGGATGCCGACATCGTGTTGATCGCGATCGGCTTCATTGGTGCGGAAGACCGGCTGATCGATGATTTTCAGGTTGATAAAGATCCGTCGGGTCGTGTGGTCCAGGCAGATGCAGAAAGTTATATGACCAGCCGGGAAGGCGTATTTGCAGCAGGTGATGTGCGCCGGGGTGCTTCCCTTATTGTATGGGCAATCGAAGAGGGGCGCCGGGTTGCTGCGGCTGTCGATCTTTATCTGGACAAAAAATATGCACTGATGAAATGAATGAGACAGGAAAATAAAGATCATGTATGATTATCCTGAACATCTGCAAAATGTTCGGGGTTTTTCTTTGTCTTTAGTGTCTTATCCAGGTGACAGGAGTAAACCTGAGACCGGAGTATCCTGTGTTTTTTTGTAAAGATCGGTCAGGACGGTTAAGTTCTTTGTTCTTTTACTTTATAATAAAGACAGAAATATGCCGTTTCATGAAGAAAACCCTGCCGGCCGGCCGCCTCTGGCACCGGCTGAGGCAGGGTTCGCTGACACGATCATCCAAAGAATTTTTACGGATAAGAAAAGACAGGGCTTGTGAAAATGGGGTGAAGACGACGGGAAGACACAGACTCTTTGCGTCCATAACAGTAGGATTACAGGTGATCGACCTGAAAATTGCCGATATGACGAGTCTTAAGGTACTCGAAGATGTCAGTGCCGATGTCACAATCGGTGCCGATATCTATAATCACGACATGATTGCTTTCCGTACGGTGGATCAGGCCTGCCGGGCGCTTGCCGGGTTTGTCCGGATTATGAAAGATTATGGCGTGGATGAATACAGAGCAGTTGCCGCAAGTTCTGTTCAGGAGGCAGCAAATGCCGCCTATGTCAAAGAACAGATCCGGATTAAGACAGGACTTAATCTTGAATGGCTGTCAAATGCGGAAGAACGCTATCTGCATAATCAGGCGGTTTCATATAAAACAGAAGGATTCAGTAAACTGATTGAGGAAGGGACCATGCTGATTGACATCGGCTCCGGGAGTATGCAATTGACCGTCTATAATAACGGGCAATTTATTTTTTCCAGAAACATCAAACTGGGACCGCTCCGTATCCGCGAAATGCTTGGCAATCTTGAAGGGCAGACGGGTAATTATGTAGATATCATGGAAGATTATATTATGAGCAAGATTAACGGGTATCAGCAGTTTGCACCGAAGAATGTCCGTTACGAACATTTTGTTCTTGTCGGAACGGATCTCCTCGCATTTAAAAGAGCATTTTTGAAAACAAGCAGCGATAAAATCAACAGAGAACGTTTTAATGAACTCTATCGCCATATTTTGAATATGCCGGTTCAGGTTCTTGCCCGGCAATACCGGGTACCTTATGACTCTGCCAATCAGCTTCTTCCTTCTGCCATGATACTGAAAATCATGCTGGAGATGACCGGCGCAAAGAGTATTCTGCTTTCTGAAGCAGATCTGGCAGACGGGCTCCTGATCCATAATGAACTGGAACATAACAAAAGGAGATTTAATCATTCTTTCACAGAGGATATTATCGGGTCAGCACGCAATATTGCGGCAAGATATAATTGTGATGCGCAGCATATTGCTACGGTC
Organism: Sporolactobacillus sp. Y61; assembly: GCF_040529185.1. Taxonomy (NCBI): domain Bacteria; kingdom Bacillati; phylum Bacillota; class Bacilli; order Caryophanales; family Sporolactobacillaceae; genus Sporolactobacillus; species Sporolactobacillus sp. Y61. The sequence goes on from NZ_CP159510.1 coordinate 1,784,619, forward strand.
GAGAAGTTTGCGCTGCATTTATTTGATCGTCTGAAGCCGCTTCACGGGCTGGATAAAAGGTGCCGTCTTTTGCTGCAGCTGGCAGCGATTCTCCAGGATGCCGGAAGCTTCATCGATATGAATGCGCATTATATTCATTCTTACTACATCATCCAATCATCGGAAATCATTGGCGTATCAGACAGAGAACGGGATATTATTGCCTGTATTGCACGTTATCACAGTGTAGAAACTCCGGTGAAAGGGTCTGCAGCATTCAGTATACTTGATCCGGACAGCAGACTGATTGTAGCCAAGCTTGCCGCTATTCTGCGTCTTGCGGATGCCCTTGATGACAGCCGCCAGCAGAAGGTCCGACGTATCACGGTTTCTCTTAAACACGACCAGGTGGTTATTACTGCGGCAGCCGAAGATGACTTATCCCTTGAACATTTGACATTTGGGGAAAAATCTGGATATTTTGAAGAAGTTTACGGATTGAAACCGATATTAAAAGGATGAGGGGATTCAATCATGGATCAATACGGGAAAACAGAATATTTTACAAATCGTGAATTAAGCTGGCTGCAATTTAATGAGCGTGTACTGGAAGAGTCGCGTGATAAAGATAACCCGTTGTTTGAACGCGTCAAATTTCTTTCGATCACGGCCAGTAATCTGGATGAATTTTTCATGGTTCGCGTGGCCTCACTCAGTGACATGGTTAACGTCGGTTATGAAAAGGCGGATCCCGCCGGTCTGAAACCGGACAGGCAGCTTTCACTGATCAGTGAAGCGGCACACAAAATGATTGGACAGCAGTACACCACTTATAACCGCATCCTGAAAAAACTGCTGAGTGAGCAGAACATCCGGATCTATGAGCTTGCGGAACTCAGTGAAAAACAGCTCGATTATACAGATCACTATTTCAGCCGGGAAGTATACCCTGTATTAACGCCGATGGCGGTGGATTCTTCGCGCCCTTTCCCGCTTATTTTAAATAAAAGCATCAACATTGCCGCATTGATCCATAAAAAAGGGAGCGGCACCAGACACCTTGAATTTGTGACCGTTCAGGTACCCAATGTCCTTTCCCGCGTGATCCGGGTTCCGGATGAGGCGGGCCGCGTCAGTTTTGTCCTGCTTGAAAATGTCATTCGCCGTCACCTGGGAGACTTATTTATTGGCTATGATATTGATGAAGCGTCATGCTATCGGGTGATGCGTGATATGGATCTGGAAGTCGATGAGGAAGATACGGAAGACCTCCTGAAAGAAATTGAGAAACAGCTTCGTCTTCGACAGCGCGGTAACGTGATTCACCTGGATGTCGAAGCCGGGATCAGTGATCGATTGATTCATAAACTGATCAATCGTCTTTCGGTGAGTGCCGACAACGTCTATCGCGTCAATGGACCGATTGATCTGACTTTTCTCTCGAAGATGATTGATACACTTGATGATAACGAGAATCTGCGTTTTCCGGTTCATCACCCGTTCGTTCATTATGAACTGATGGAACATTCTATTTTCGATACCATGCGAAAACATGATATCTTTCTGCACCATCCTTATGATTCATTCGAACCGGTGATTGAGCTGATCAGGCAGGCGTCCAGCGATAAAAGTGTACTTGCGATAAAAATGACCCTTTACCGTGTATCCGGAAATTCACCGATTATCCGTTATCTCGAAAAAGCGGCGGAAAACGGGAAACAGGTCACCGTTCTGGTTGAGCTCAAAGCACGGTTTGATGAAGAAAACAACATCAACTGGGCACAAAAGCTGGAGAAAACCGGATGCCATGTCATATACGGGCTTGTCGGGCTGAAAACGCATTGTAAGATGGCTCTGATTGTCCGACGGGAGACAAACGGTATCAAGCGTTACATGCATTTTGGAACGGGTAATTACAATGATATTACTGCAAAGTTTTATACGGATATGGGTCTGCTTACAAGTAATGAGCAGATGGGTATTGATGCCTCGAATGTTTTCAATATGCTGTCCGGTTACTCTGAGCCGCCTTATTTTCACAAACTGGTCATGGCGCCGCTCTGGCTGAGAAACACGTTACTTGATCTGATCGAACGCGAGACGGAAAACGCGCGGGCGGGGAAACCGGCCTTCATCCATGCAAAAATGAATTCTCTTTCCGATGACGGGATGATAAAGGCACTCTATAAAGCATCTGCAGCAGGCGTAAAGATTAAACTGATTGTCCGCGGAATTTGCTGCCTCAGGACGGGGATACCCGGAATCAGTGAGCATATCGAGGTTCATTCCATCGTCGGGCGCTATCTGGAGCACAGCCGGATATATATTTTTGGAAATGGCGGCGAAGAGAAAGTTTTTCTGGCCAGTGCAGATCTGATGCCGCGCAATCTGAACAGACGCGTTGAACTGATGTTCCCGATAGAAGATGAAAAGATACGGGCACAGATTATTGAGATTTTCCGGATTATGATGAACGATAATGTGAAAACCCGGGTGCTTGGCCGTGACGGAAAATACAGAAAGAAGGACCGGAGAGGGAAAACAGCAATGAATGCACAGGAGTATTTTGCACGTGAAGCGGAGAAGCGTTCCATCACCCGCCATAAGTCCATCCATGAACAGCGTACCTTTACGCCGATCGTCGGAAAAGAGAATCCGGAGGAGCAGAAATAATGCGCTCCGCTTATCTCCCGTGTTTCCCTGATTCGCCTGCCAGAACAAGAGCTGACTGCTTGCCACTTACTATATATTGTGGTAAATTAATGATTACAGGCTATATGTAGTACTATCCGAGTAAAATGAACATAATTTGGAAAACAGTCTGAACAGGCTTTTTTCTTTTTTCAGGGGGGATTCCGGTGCTCATATTATATGAAAGTATGACCGGAAATGTCAGACGTTTTTTAAGTAAAACGGGGCTTTCATTTCAGCCCATCAGTCAAACAGATACAGTCGATCAGCCGTTCATCCTGGTGACCAACACCATTGGGTTCGGCGATGCCCCTGAGTGCGTCAAACATTTTCTGGCGCGAAACGGGCGTTATCTGAGGGCAGTAGCAGCGAGCGGCAATCGGAACTGGGGCAGAAATTTTGCCCATGCCGCTGATGTAATTGCAGAGACCTGCCATGTCCCGGTATTATACAAATTTGAGCTGGGCGGAACAGCAGAAGACGTTGTGAATTTTCGGGAAAGGGTGAGGGCATTTGTTGAACGAAGCGACCAGGCAGAAGTCATACATTGAGCTGAATAATGAGGTGCTCACACGTGGAAAAGAGGGCTTCTATCAGCTGGAAAAAGATCAGGAGGCTATTCAGGCTTTTTTGGAAGAAGTACGTGCAAAGACCGTCCGGTTCGACAGTATTTTAGACCGACTGCATAACCTGGTTGATCATCATTACTATTATGATGTATTCAGTGAGTATGATGAAAGGGCAATAGAATCCCTGCACCGGATGGCGGCGGATTATAACTTCACATTTAAGTCCTTTATGGCTGCAAGTAAATTTTATCGTGACTATGCGATGAAAACCAATGATAAATCTCACTATCTGGAAAACTATGATGAACGCGTGTCTATTGTCTCACTCTTTCTTGCACATGGTGATTTTGATAAAGCGCTGCGGCTGATGCATGCCATGATGGAGCAACGTTACCAGCCGGCGACTCCGACTTTCCTGAATGCAGGCAAAGCCAGACGCGGTGAAATGGTGTCCTGCTTTCTGATTGAAGCCGATGATTCTCTGAATTCAATCAACTACATAGAAAGTACATCCCAGCAGCTGTCGAAAATTGGCGGAGGGGTGGCCCTTAATCTTTCGAAAATACGCGCCCGCGGTGAAGCGATTAAAGGCGTTGAAGGGGTGGCAAAGGGTGTTGTGCCGGTTGCACGGAAACTGCAGCTTGGTTTTTCCTATGCCGATCAGCTCGGCCAGAGACCGGGTGCCGGTGCCGCTTATCTGAATATTTTCCACTGGGATGCACCAGAATTTCTGGATACTAAGAAGGAGAATGCGGACGAAGATATTCGGCTGTCAACGCTCTCCATCGGACTGATCGTACCGGGAAAATTTTTCGAACTGGCTGAAGAGGGAAAGCCCTTCTTCATGTTCGCTCCTTATACCGTATATAAAGCTTATGGCAAACACCTGGATGATATGAACATGGATGAAATGTATGATCAGCTGGTTGCTGATCCGTCGGTGAAAAAGAAGAGTGCCGATGCACGTGAATTTCTCAATCTGATTGCCCAGATGCAGATGCAGTCCGGCTATCCCTATATTTTTTATAAGGACAACGCCAATAAAAATCATCCGCTGCACCGGCTCGGAAATATCAAAATGTCTAATTTATGTACAGAGATTTTCCAGCTGCAGGAAACGTCAACAATCAATGATTATGATGTACCTGATCTGATCCGCCGTGATGTCTCATGTATTCTGGGTTCACTTAATATCGTCAACGTGATGGAAAGTGGCAAAATCCGTGATTCTGTCCATGCGGGCATCGAGGCACTGACCCAGGTCAGCGATATGACCCACATTGCCAATGCTCCCGGAGTACGCCTTGCAAATCAGGAACTGCATTCCGTCGGCCTGGGTGCAATGAATCTGAATGGTTACCTCGCAAAGAACCAGATCGCCTATGAATCGGAAGAGGCCCGGGATTTCGCTCGTACCTTTTTCTCGCTGGTCAATTATTATTCGATTGAAAAATCGATGCTGATTGCCCGGGAGCGCGGGGAAACATTTAAGGGGTTTGAAAAGTCCGACTATGCGGATGGCTCTTACTTCAAAAAGTACGAACAGGAGTATTTTGGTCCGCGGACAGAACGTGCAGCCGAACTGTTTCAGGCGATTCACATTCCAACAACGGAAGAATGGGCGCATCTGAAAGAAAAGGTGATGAAATTCGGGTTATATAATGCCTATCGTCTTGCGATCGCACCGACACAGTCCATCAGTTATGTTCAGAATGCAACCAGTTCGGTCATGCCTGTTGTCAATGTCATTGAGCGGCGCAAATACGGTAACAGCGAAACCATCTATCCCATGCCCTTCCTGTCCCCGCAGACGATGTGGTACTTTAAATCGGCGTATCAGACGAATCAGTACCGGGTCATTGATATGATTGCCGAAATCCAGCGACATGTGGATCAGGGCGTGTCGACCATTCTGTATGTTGACAGCATGACCAGCACGAGACAGCTGGCACGGCTTTATGTCTATGCCCATAAAAAAGGATTGAAATCACTGTATTACACGCGGACACAGCTGCTGTCGCCGGAAGAATGCACAGCCTGCGCCGTATGATACGATCAAGCATGTAAGGACGGTTGGAAAATGAAAGCTATAAACTGGAACAACAGTGATAACCAGATTGCAAAGATATACTGGAAGCAAAATATCAATCAGTTCTGGACAGAAGAGGCCTTCAAGGTTTCACGGGATCTGCCCGACTGGGGCCGGATGACTGAGGCAGAACGGCGTACCTATGTCGAAGTCCTGTCCGGGCTGACAGGGCTTGATCGTGAACAGGGGGATAACGGCATGCCCCTGATCTCGATTCATCATGATAATATGCATGAGCAGGCTGTGTTTGCCTGGATGGGGATGATGGAACATATCCATGCAAAATCTTATTCCCATATTTTTTCAACGCTCATACCATCGAAGAAAACCAATTATTATCTGGGTGAATGGGTAGATCGGCAGCCGGAACTTCAGGCAAAGTATCAGGCGATTGCCTTCTGGTATAACCAGCTTTATGATCGGCGGGAAAATGTGACGCCGTTTAAACGGTATATGGCCATGACCGCATCCGTTTTCCTTGAAAGCTTTTCCTTTTACAGTGGCTTCTTCTATCCGGTTTACCTGTCCGGACAGGGGCGGATGATTGCCAGCGGTGAGATCATCCGGAAAATCATTCAGGATGAATCGATTCACGGGAGTTTTACCGGAATGGTCGCCCAGAGGCTTTACCAGGAGGATCTGTCGGACAGTGAAAGAGTGAAGGCGGATCATGAATCTTTTAAACTCCTTGACCATTTGCTTGATATCGAGAAGAGATACACGCAAAAGATCTATGCGGATGTCGGTCTGGTGAAAGAAGTGAACGATTACGTCCTGTATAATGCCAACCGGGCACTGCAGAATCTGGGCCGGGACGATAAATACGAACATGATCCGGTCAGCCAGATTGTGCTGAACGGGATTGATACCGGTACGATCAATCATGATTTCTTCTCAACAAAAGGAGATTATGTTGTTCCGCTGAATATCGAACCCTTAACTGACGACGATTTTAAATTTGATAATGTGTAACTCCTGACAGCCTGTGATCCTCTTCGCAGGCTGTTTTTTCGAAAGAAGGACTGATGTTTCGGAGCGCTGCGAATGATATAATAAGAGTACAGATGACGGAGAGCCGGGAGGGGATTTTTTGATTCCAAAATTCATGAGAAAAACACTAATTGGAATAGTCGCTGTACTGACATTTGGCGCCATTGTCCCCACTTTTCCGGCGAATTATCTTGATAAACAAAGTGATAAGCAAAATATCCAGAGCACGAAAGGTCAGAAAACAGATCTTCCAGCTTATGTAGAGACGCAGGAAGCAAGCAGGAGAACAGGCTGGAGTGCCGCAGTTCCTGACAATGAGCCGGTGGAGAAACTGATCAGTGCCTTTTCGTCCTATGCGCTCCTGGAAGTCAGGTATCAGGGCCTGCATAAATTTGGTCGGCGGATCACAGAGAAAATGGGTTATCAGTATGCTACTGAAGTGGCTCCTGCATTTGCAGCCGTCATACGGGAGCTAAGTCGCGGCCATGATTCAGAGTGGGTCCGCAGTCTTGCCGTAACGCACTCTGCTGCACCGGGACTGGGTGAACGAATTTTGCACATTTACAATACGGATTCTGGAAAAAATGTACTCAAACTGCACGTCCGCCGGGATCACCCGCCGCTTGACGGTTACTGGTTTGATTTTCATTATCATTCTGCGCGGGATGGTTTTCAGGCACATCATGAATTGAAGAAAATATACTGGGGGAAAAATATACCACCTAAATGGCGGGCATAGCCGTCAAACAGCCGGGCTGATGGAGTTCCGGCTGAATGTATAGATAAAAAAATCAGTTCTCTGGCAGCTTACCGGTATGTTCGGAACCGGATCTCTGGTAAGGGTCGAACCCCAGTTCAGCAACAACCTGCGTCATGAGGCGGTAGCCGGCCGGATTGGGATGCAAATGATCGAAACTGAGCAGATAAGGCTCATAGCCGGTGAAAGCCTGATAGATATCCGCCGTGCGGACAAAAGGAAAGCGTTCGAGAGCAGACAGGCCCTGATTGTACTGTTCAATCCAGAGGCTCGAGCCGGGAACATGAAATAAAGGGTTGTAAAGGTTAAGGACCCGGATCATGAGAGGTCCGGTCTGATGAATATCCAGAATAGCTGACAGGATTCGTTCCATTTGATCCAGACATTTACGGACTGCTGTTCTCGCTATGCTGTCATCACCGGTTTTCAGCCAGGCTCTTCCGGCACGAAGGAGATCATTCCCGCCTCCTGTGATTGTGATAAATCCAGCCTGTCGGACGGCTTCGGAGACGGCCGGATGAGCCAGACTGCGAAGAATGTCTGCTGTCGTTGCACCGTTTCTTGCAAACACTTTCAGCCTGACAGGGAGCCGGAAGCGGTCTTTCAAAATACGGTGATATTGCCTGACAAAATCAGGATAAAATAAAGTTGATCCCACGCCCACGGTAAGAGAATCGCCGAGGGCTACATATAGCGGGTTACTCATCGTCATAACCTCCGCGAAGTCAAGCTTCTTTTTTCATACTATTCAGCAGCGCCCGCAACGTTACCTTACCGATTTGAAATAACAGGCAGCGCCGGATACATGGTCCGGCGCTGCCTGTTATAGTTTATGATTAATGAATTAAAATAACGGATTGAAAATTATTCTCCAATAAATTCCTGAGTCCAGTACGTGCCGTATGATCCACCTTCAACAAAGCCGACACCAATTGTTGTAAAATTAGCGTTGAGAATATTCGCACGGTGTCCCGGGCTGTTCATCCAGCCCTGAACGACTTCTTCCGGGGTTTTTTGACCGGCTGCAATATTTTCTCCGGCTGCTCTATAGTTGATTCCGTATTTTTTCATCATATCAAAAGGAGATCCGTAGGTCGGTGACTGGTGGTCAAAGTAATTCCTGTCTCGCATATCCTGCGATTTGGCACGTGCCATTTTCGCCAGCTGGGCATTTCCCGATTTCAGCGGCGCCAGTCCGGCTTTTGTTCGTTCCTGATTCGTCAGTTCAACGACTTTCTTTTCAAATGCATTCATCTGACTCGTTGATTGCTGATGATCAGAAGGTTCAGGACTTTTGTCCGGTGCCGGTTTTTCCGGAGTTGCGGGTTTTTCCGGGGCTGCCGGCTTTGCCGGTGCCTCAGGCTTTTGTGGTTGAGCTGCCTGTCCCGGGTTTTTCTGCGGCTGATCTGTCTTTTGACCGATATCCACCACGATCGGCTGATTTTTCAGATGAGAAAGATCAACCTGAATGCCGAACTTTTTCAGCAGTTCATTGACGTCGGGCAACTGATTGTCCTTCAACTTCCACAGATTTAAAAGGTCAGTCGCAGCAACTTTGAGCTGGACATTATTTGGAAGAGCTGCAGCTTCTGCGTGTCCCCCTGAAACGAATGGCAAGGCAAGCGACCCAGCAAGAGTTAAAGCAAGAATTTTTTTGAACATGTTTTGTAACTCCCTCCTTGGTCAATAGGTTTCGAGATTATGAGACTTTCGGAGGGGTACAAAAGAAATTGCATGATGTTACCAGTTAAATGGAAAAACCGGCCTGCGCGTCAAGATATGCTATTTCCCGGGAAATCCACGGGTTTAGCCAGGCCTGAGGCGCCGGCTGAACCCGAGTTGCATCCATAGATTGTGATCCTTCCTCTATGTAAAAAAAGGCACTGCTCCATTCAGGAAACAGTGCTGTAAATTCATTCGATTAAGAAAGGATTAGAAAAACCGGATTTCTGGCGCATCGGCAACTTGCCAGAGCAGTCTTTTTTTCAGCCCCTTCTTATTTGGGAAACTGCTGCCGGGCATACTGGTTGAACTGTTGCTGTGTCTGCTGCATTTTCTGAGGTTCCTGAGATTCAAATTTATACCATCCCTTGTTAAACATCAGATTGTACAGATCGCGCTGATGGTCGCAGGTGGCATCAAAAACAGATTTAATATCCTGATAAAGCGCCTGATGACTCGCTTCCTGCATGGCATGTACATAGGAAATGCCCATATATTTTTCCGACAGGAGCAAATCATTTAAATAATCCCTGTCATTCATCTGCGGCGTTTTCGGAACCTGGGATTCTGTATTCTGGATCGGCGTCGACTGTGCGGGCTGCTTCATCATTTCGAAATCCCTCCTGTAACAGGGGTCTGTATGTGTTTACCTAGGTGATTCAGGATATCCTGATAATGGCGCTGATGAAGCTGACAGGTTCGATTCATCGCCTGCATCACATCCTGATCCTGACACATAGAAGCATAGGCGTGTGCTTTCTTGATGAGATCCAGGTTCCATGAAAGCATGTCTTCAATATACAAATGATCTTTAGTGGACAGGATGTCCGGCGGCTGCGGGAAGTTCGTCTGAGACTGCCCGCCCTGCTGCATAAACATGTGTGTTTCACACTCCTCTGTTAATTAAATTAATGGTGACGGTGCTCAGGTGTATTATGTCCCTGCGTGCGGAAATCATTTGGCTTTCTTTTTATTTTCTACAGGAAACAACAGTCACATGCCTTTAGATGATCTTATGAAATAGGCTATACTATAAGAAACAGGCCCGTTCAGCCTGCCTGTTATTTTTCACTCAGGTGTCATTTTCCGCGGGCGATCCGTGCCTTTCCTCGCCCGGTATATTCGCTGCGGGGGCTCACCAGGTTGCTGGTGCCGCCGGAGTGTCGCACCTGCCACTGATCCATTAAGGGCAAAACAGGCAGCGCGGACAAAGCCGGTAAAAAGAATAAGCGAAGGGGTGGTGAAGCACGTTGCTGACGATGTATGGTTATCCGACCTGCGGGACATGTAAAAAGGCGAGAAAATGGTTAAACGACCACGATATCAACTACAGCGAGATACAGATTGCTGAGCATCCGCCTGCAAAGAATGAACTCAGAAGTCTCTACCGAAAATCAGGACTGCCTCTGAAGGAATTTTTTAACACAAGTGGCAGACATTATCGGGACCAGGATATAAAGACAAAGATCAGAACCGAACCTGAAGAAAAATGGCTGGAATGGCTTTCTGCTGACGGCATGCTGATCAAACGCCCGATTATAACCGACGGGGAACATGTTACGGTTGGCTTTAATCCGCAGCAGTTCGAAGCCATCTGGGGCAAAGTCATGAGGGAAAATTAAAGGGCATCACAGAGAAATTACGATATAATGGTATTGAAAAAAAATAAAAAGACACAGTGCGGTCAGCCGCTTAACTGAAACGGAGGCATTATAATGAGTATTCCTGAAGATTTACTTTACTCGAAAGATCATGAATGGGTGAAAAAAGAACCAGACGGCAAAGTCCGAATCGGAATCACGGAGTACGCTCAGAAGGAATTAGGTGATATTGTTTTTGTCGAATTACCGGAGACAGGCAATGAATTAAAAAAAGGAGACTCGTTCGGCAGTGTCGAATCGGTGAAAACCGTCTCGGAACTTTATGCACCTGTTGGCGGGACGGTATCGGACACAAATAGTGATCTTGAGGATTCTCCCGAATTTGTTAACGAATCACCCTATGAGAAGGCCTGGATGATTGAGCTTGAATCTGTGGACTCAGATGCTTTCAATCAGTTACTTGACGCAGCGGCTTATGAGAAACTGATCGGCGAAAAAGGCTGAGATCAGACTCCCTCTCCATCTGGTAAAAATATCATGTTTTTTAACAGCCCTTGTCATCTGAATGTTACCATAATGTCGCTTCCCCTGCGGTAGCTGTCATGGTATAAAAGAGACAAGGGCATTTTACTGATTCTGACAGGAAACGATGTCGTTCGACTGAAAATACGGCACAGATTTTGACATTAACAAAAGTTTTTGACAATACTCACCAGAACTGTATTGACGTGATATGTTTAAATCAAGATCAATTGACCAGAAAAAAGCGAGAGGTGGAATCGTGATGAGCGCCGGCCAGATTGCTATAGGTGGAGCGTACAATTTTCCGCTTGAAACCAATATTTTTAAAGCACAGCAGGGCGATGAGACCCTGAGAAATAAAATTATCGAATCGTACCAGCCTTTTATTAAAAAGGTTGTTTCTAAAGTATGCAATCGTTTTATTGATCAGACCATGGATGAATTCAGTGTCGGAATGGTCGCTTTTAATGAAGCCATAAACCAGTATAAAAAAGGACAGGGCAGTAAATTCCTGACGTTTGCCGATATGGTTATTCGGCGCAGAATTATTGATTTCATACGTAAGGAATCAAGACAAATGCGCAATATCTATCTGGATCAGGCGCAGCATGATGATGAAAACAATATGGAAGAAAGCTATGTTGAGCAGCAGGCAGCCATTGATTTTTATGAAGAAAAATGCCGGATCAGTGAGCGCACGGAACAGATCGACAGTTACAGAAAACTGTTGCTTGAATACGGGATCACCTTCGATGTCCTGAGCAGGCACTGCCCGAAACATGCCGATGCCCGTGAGAACGCCAAGATTTCAGCGAAAATTCTTGTAGAACACAAGGAGCTTGTTCAGTTTTTGCGTAAGAAAAAGCAGCTGCCGATAAAAGATTTACTGCAATTTGTTTCATGCAGCCGCAAAACCATTGAAAGGAATCGAAAGTATATAATAGCATTAGCGCTGATCTATATCGGCGGATTCAATGCACTAAAGTCATATATTGAACCGGAGTACTCAGAGGTTCATTGACGTAAGAAGGGCGGGGAGGAAACTGAACAATCGTGGAGTTCTTGTCTCCAAACAGGGACGCCGGGCTGTCATTCTGACAAATGATGGTGATTTTGAATCGGTCAGACTGAGGCGCACCGCCACATTGTCAGTCGGGGAAACGGTTTTATCCGCTCACCTTGCTCATTCATTTCATCTTGGCAGTTATTTTCTTATACCTGTACTGGCTCTTGGATTTTCCATGTTCTGCTTTGCACCCTTATCGCATAGTACCTTCCAGCCGGACCGGCCGGTTGCCGCCTATGTCAGTTTCGATGTTGCATCCGATATTGAAGCGAGTGTCGATCCGGACATGCGCATTATTTCCGTTCAGACCCTGGATGGGAATGCTAAAGCATTACTTCCGGATCCGGATGCATTCCGGGATATGTCTTTCAGTGCCTTTACATCACATTTGTTCGAGAGGCTCGATGCGCGGGGACAGTTAACCGGACAGACCCTGTGTCTGATTACGACCGTATTTACCAATCAGATCACGCGGTCAGAGCGAGACCATTTTAACAGAAAATTATTCGAAGCATACACGGAAGGAACGGCCCGGACGGCCATACGAAGTGGATCGGCGTCAAAGTGGCAGATCGCATCGATGGCCGGACGGCAGAATGCCAGACAGGCGGGACTGTCGATGGGCAAATACCTGTTGTATCTTAAGGCTAATGCGTTTCACAAAGTGCTGTCACTGGATCAGGCGCGACAGCTTTCTGCGTTACGTCTTGAACAGCAGCTTTCTTCCTCCAGACCGGTCTGGTATCCATTTATCAGGGAGCTGACGGGGAAATTTCAGAACGGTGAAAACCAGGCTGCGAAAGCAACTTTTCATTATATTAAAGAAAATTCACTGTTCAGAAATCCCTTTAACGGTCTGGAGAAGAAAAAGCCTGCTGAAGATCTGAGCGGTATGCGTCTCAGTGAGCCGCGGTCAGTTGCGTTGACTCATGCCCTGCGGCAACGTCTGGAAGCCTGATGAAAAACATAATCATGGATTCTGATGTTCAGGCAGGGGCGGCAGGCTGAAGTGCATTATTTGAAGATCAATCTGTTTCCGGATAAAGGAGACAGGTTATTTTTTTGGGCAAAATTTTTAACTGAAGAACTGATTTCCAGTGGGCAAGCCGTTGTTCTTCATTTTCCGGGTAGATCCTCATGCTGTTTTCTGTAAAAAATTGTCTGATCTGATAAATGTTCTTATAGCTGTCTTATCCTGCATCAAATATTAAACAACTGTAATGAAGACGTATCGCTTCTGTTAACAGCATGTAACTGCCATGAAAAATCTGGGGACTATGATTAACCTTGTTGAAAAGTTTAATACACATGTACATATAAGCGACGCGTGATTTTTGAAATACGAGCAGGAGGTTATCCGAAAATGAAGAAAAAAGGAATTATATCAGCAACGCTTATCGGCGGACTGGTTGTAGCAGGAACGGGTGCCGGAGGAGTAGATCAGGCAAAGGCAGCTCCTTCGGGAAATGCAGCAAGTTTGGCCAGACAGGGTATTGGTCAGCAATACAGATGGGGAGCTAACGACTGCTCCGGCTTTACGATGAAAGTCTTTGCCCGTTTAGGGGTGAATCTGCCTCACAGTTCTGCGGGGCAGGCAGCGTACGGTGCTTATGTCAGCAGAGATAACCTTCAGCCGGGGATCTCGTCTTCTTTAACACCAATAATAAAGGAATTTCTCATGTGGGGATCTATGTGGGCAATAACCAGATGATCAGTGCTGAAAATGAAGAAACAGGTGTCCGTCAGACGCAAATTTTTGATGGCGGTGCATCCAGCTACTGGGAACCCAAATATGTGACCGCCAGACGGATTTCTGAAAGCACCCCACCCGCTCAGAAAGCGAAAAAATCTGTACGTCCTGCAGTAAGACAGGCCGCACCGGCTTCGAACACGACTCAGAAAGCCACAAGCAACAATCAGGCGACGCCGTCTGGAACCTATAAAATTCAGGACGGGGATACGCTGTCAGGAATCAGTCAGAAGACAGATGTATCGGTGTCTCAGCTGAAAGCACTGAACGGGCTGAACTCGAATCAGATTAGATCCGGCCAAGTACTCCGGCTGAAGGGCAATCCGATTTCGCCATCCAAAGCTCCTTCAAAGGTTTCTGCAGCAAAACCGGCTAAAGCTTCTGCAGAAAAGCCGACAACAGCTTCTGCAGCAAAACCGACAACAGCTTCTGCAGCGGAACCGGCTAAAGTTCCTGCAGCAAAACCGAAAGCACAGACGGTTAATAAGTCAGGAGTTAAGGAAGCGGCGCAGCCTGCACAGTCGGCAGAACGTCCTGCCGCTGCTCAATCAGATAAAGTGTCCGGCGGAACTTATTTCGTCCGGACGGGTGACAGCCTGTGGGCGATTTCAAGACATCACGGAATCAGCGTATCCGAAATTAAACTGAACAATCATTTGAAGTCGGATGTGATTTATCCGGGTCAAAAGCTTAATTTCAATGTGCAGAATAAAGGCCAGACGCATAATCAGGCAAATAAAACATACGCGATTAAGCGCGGGGATACCCTGTGGGATATTGCAAGAGCGCATGGCACGACAGTCAGCAAGCTGATGAAAGAAAATCATCTGCATTCTTCTCTGATTTTCGCAGGTGATCAATTAAAGTTGCCGAAAAAATAATTAAAAATTTCATAATGATCATAAACGCCGGGCAGGAGGAAAATCTTGCCTGGTGTTTTTTTGAATCGTCGATTTGACAACTTTCAGCCACCATGTTAAGTTAAATTTACGCATAAGAATAGAAGAATAGGTAATCACTCTTATCAAGAGCGGCGGAGGGACTGGCCCGATGATGCCCGGCAACCCCTGTTTTCTGTTTATTCGGAAGACAGGAAGGTGCTAATTCCTGCAGAAATGCAAGTTTCTGGCAGATGAGAGAGGCAGCGGGCTCCTCTTTCATTGAGGAGTTTTTTGTTTACCTTCATGAAGCGTGAAAGGGAGGAGATACAGGTTTCGGATTTTCCGGAATATCCGGCTAAGCGTATAGAAAAGGTTTTGAAAGTGAGGAAATGGTGTTGATTGAGCTTCAAGATGTGAAAAAGGTTTACCAGACTGATGCCGGACCGGTTGAAGCTTTGTCTGACGTCAGCCTGAGCATCCGCCGGGGTGAGATATTCGGCGTCATCGGCTACAGCGGTGCCGGTAAGAGTACGCTGATCCGGCTGATTAATATGCTGGAGAAGCCGACATCCGGTCAGGTGGAAGTGGACGGGCGTGTGCTGTCTGATTTATCAGATAAACAATTGAGGAGGGAAAGACAGCAGATTGGAATGATTTTTCAACACTTTAATCTGCTGTGGTCCCGCACGGTTGCTGAAAATATTGCTTTCCCGCTTGAACTGTCCCATCTTCCAAAAACTAAAAGGAAGGAGCGGGTGTCGGAACTGATTCGGCTCGTCGGGCTATCAGGACGCGACTCGTCCTATCCGTCACAGCTGAGCGGAGGCCAGAAGCAGCGTGTGGGCATTGCCCGGGCTCTTGCCAGTAACCCCAAAGTGCTGCTCTGTGATGAGGCGACGTCCGCACTGGATCCGAAAACAACAGAGGACATTCTCCGACTGCTCAGCGAAATTAATAAGAAACTGGGAATCACGATTGTGATCATTACCCATGAGATGCATGTCATTCATCAGATCTGTGATCGTGTTGCTGTCCTTGATCGGGGAATCATTGTCGAAGAAGGTTCCGTTCATGATGTTTTTCTGCATCCACAGAAGGAGATCACAAGATCGTTTGTCGGCCGGACAGACGAATCGCTGACTGAAAAGGAGCGAATCAGCTCGTTTCAGGAGCATCATCCGGGAGGGACCATTATCCGCATCACATTCAGGGAAGGGGACAGCCAGAAACCGCTGTCGACGATTTTATTCCGGAATCCGGCTCTTGAGGTGGCTGTCATTGAAGGCGATCTGTCATCGGTGAATGGCGGTTCAGAAGGGCTTCTTCTATTAAATCTGACCGGTGCGGAAACCGATATAAAAGCTTCCATTGAGAAGCTCCGGGCAGGGCATTTGGAAGTTGAGGTGATTTCCCGATGAACGGTTTCTTATCAAGTATCGACTGGCCGGGAATGTGGCTGGCTACCGAACAAACGCTTTATATGACTCTGGTTTCCGGTGTCCTGACTTTTGTTATTGGTCTGATTCTCGGCCTGATTCTTTTCCTGACGGCAAAAGGCGGGCTCTATGAGCAGCTGTTTGTTTACCGGATTGTTGCGGCAGTTGTCAATGTCTTTCGATCGATTCCATTTATCATCTTAATTATCTTGCTGATTCCGTTCACTGTTCTGATTGTCCGGACGATGATCGGCGCAACAGCAGCTCTTCCTGCGATTATCATCGGGACAGCCCCGTTTTACGGGCGCCTTGTAGAGATCAGTCTCCGGGAAGTAGATAAAGGGGTCATTGAAGCCGCTCAGGCGATGGGAGCTTCCCGCCTGCAGATCATTGTTAAAGTCCTGCTTCCTGAAGCCTGGCCGTCGCTGATCTCCGGCATGACCGTCACGCTGATTGCCTTAATCAGTAATACCGCGATGGCGGGCGTTGTCGGCGCAGGCGGACTGGGCACCATTGCATACAATGACGGTTTTCAGGCGAATAATAATCAAATTACCTTTGTCGCGACAGTCATTATTCTGATTATTGTTTTTATTATTCAGTTTATCGGTGACCGTATCACCCGGCATGTTGATAAGAGATAAACAGACAGATCATAAATGATGGATTTTTAAATGAAGAGCACATCTGAACTATTGGAGGACTGCAACATGAAAAGGAAAATTTTATCATTAATACTGGCCTTATCCGTTATTCTGGCGCTTGCTGCCTGCGGAAACGGAGGCAGTGCGCAAAGCGGTACAAAAGGAGAAACAACACTGACGGTCGGCGCGACGGCTGTACCGCATGCAGAAATACTTAAAAAGGCGGCTCCGCTGCTTAAGAAAACGAACATCAACCTGAAAGTGAAAGTATTCCAGGATTATGTGCTGCCGAACAAAGCACTTGCTGCCGGACAGCTTGATGCAAATTACTTCCAGCACATCCCGTACCTGGATTTATATAATAAAGAACATCATACGGATCTGGTCAACGCCGGAAAAATCCACATTGAACCCTTCGGTATTTATTCAAGTAAATTTAAGTCTGTTGATGATGTTAAAGATGGCGCAACCGTCCAGATCAGCAACAATAAAGCCGAACAGGGTCGTATCCTGATGCTGCTTGAATCAAAGGGATTGTTAAAAATAAAACCGGGCGTTGACAAAATGGCGGCGACATTGAAGGATATTGAGAACAAAAAACATCTGAAATTCCTTCAGCCGATTGATCCGGCTCTGCTGCCGAAAGCTTATCAGCACAATGCAGCTGATCTGTTTGCTATTAATACGAATTTTGCTCTGCAGGCGAAACTTAATCCGGAAAAGGATGCCCTGATTCTTGAGGGGGGAGAATCACCTTATGCCAATGTTGTCGCTGTGCGCAAGGGTGATGAAAAGAAAAAGGCGATTAAAGAACTTGTCTCTGTGCTTCAGTCGAAGGAGATTCAGGACTATATCAAAACAAAATATAAAGGGGCTGTACTGCCGGTCTCTGATTAACCTGAGGGTGGTTTTAAAAATCTGTTTCCGCCAACTGTCCGGAAACGGATTTTTATTTTTATTCTGAGTCATGCTAAACCCGTTCATCCATTTTTCTTGAGTAAAATCAGCGTTATAATGAAGAGAAAGGTTTATACAGATTTTTCACGTATTTTCCTGAGGGCTTTAGTTGCTATCTGATTACATGTGATATAAGATGATAATGAGAATAGACTGAGAATTTATTTCAGTGAGCTTTCAGATCACACGTCATTAACTATTGGAGGTTATGGTATGACAGTACCAGAATTAAAAATAAAAAATCTTCATGTATCAGTAGAAGGAAAGCCGATTGTCAAAGGCTTTGATCTGGATATTAAAGGCGGAGAAATTCACGCCCTGATGGGGCCGAACGGAACAGGAAAGTCAACGGTTGCTTCTGCTGTGATGGGGCATCCAAAGTATGAAGTCACAGCAGGCAGTGTCGAACTTAATGGAAAAAATCTCCTTGATATGTCTGTTGACGAACGGGCCCGTGCCGGATTGTTCCTTGCCATGCAGTATCCCAGAGAAGTCAGTGGTGTAACCAATGCAGACTTTATGAGAACCGCTATCAATGGCCGCCGCGGTGAGGGTAATGAAGTACCTCTGATGAAGTTCATCAAAAAGCTTGATAAAAAGATGGACCTTCTTGAAATGGACCATAAATTTGCGGAACGTTACGTCAACGAGGGCTTTTCCGGTGGCGAAAAGAAAAGAAATGAAATTCTGCAGCTGCTTATGCTTGAACCGAAGTTTGCGATTTTGGATGAGATTGACTCCGGACTGGATATTGATGCCCTGAAGTGGGTTTCCAAGGGCGTTAATTCCATGCGTTCAGAAAATTTTGGCTGTCTGATCATTACTCATTATCAGCGCCTTCTCAATTACATCAAACCGGATAAGGTCCATGTGATGATGAATGGGCATATTGTAAAAACCGGCGGACCGGATCTTGCCCTGAAGCTTGAGGACGAAGGTTATGACGGACTTAAAGCTGAACTTGGCATCAAAGACGACGAGACAGTAGAGGCATAATAGAAATGCAGGGAGTCAGGAGGGAGAACATGTCGACGCAATTGATGAGTCTTCCGTTTGACGCGGAAGAAATCAGTCTCTTTTCAAAAAAAAGAAATGAACCTGAATGGTTTTTAAATAGACGTCTAGAGGGGCTACGTTTTGCAGAGCAACTGCCACTGCCGAAAACGGAAAAAACAAGAATCACGGATTGGAACTTTACGAATTTTAATTATGACATCCAGGAAAATACGGTGACGGAAAAATCACAGCTTCCGGAAGAGGTTGTCAAGCTGATTGGTGAAGAGGAAAAAAGCGGGAATGTTCTGATTCACCATAACAACAGGCCTGTCATCCGCAGGCTGTCTGCAGAACTTAAGCAAAAAGGGGTTATTTTCACAGACCTGGCCACCGCAATGCATAAATACGGTGACCTGGTACAAAAATATTATTTTAAGACCACCCCGGCAGACAAACATAAACTTACAGCGCTGAATGCGGCTTTAGTGAACGGAGGGTCATTCCTTTATGTTCCAAAAAACGTTATCATTGAGGAACCGCTGCAGACCGTCTATTATCAGGACGCGCCCTCATCGGGACTCATTGCTCACTCACTGATTATTGCTGAAGAGAGCAGTTCAGTCACCTATATTGAAAGTTACCTTTCAAGTGAATCCACAGGAGACAGTGTGGCCAACCTGGTCAACGAAGTCTCTGTCGGTACGAATGCCCAGGTCAAATATGGGGCCGTTGACAACCTTACAGGGGGCGTGGTTTCCTATATCAACAGACAGGGAAATGTGGAAAGGGACGGGAGTCTCCAGTGGGCACTCGGCCAGATGAACGACGGGAATACCGTCTCGGAAAATGCAACCAATCTGCAGGGTGACGGATCTTCCGGTGACACGAAAGCCGTCAGTGTCGGAAGCGGATCGCAAAAACAGAACTTTGATAATTACATCCGCCATGTCGGTAAAGAAACGGTCAGCCGGCTGCTCGTTCGGGGCGCTCAGAAAGATGCTTCCAACTCGATTTTCAATGCGCGGACGAAAATTGAACACGGCGCTTCCAAGGCTGACGGGGAACAGACCCAGCGCGTGCTGATGCTGAGTGATAAAGCACGTGGCGATGCCAACCCGATTCTCCTGATCGACGAGTATGACGTCATTGCCGGCCACGCGGCTTCAGTTGGCCGTGTCGATCCGGACCAGCTTTATTATTTGATGAGTCGCGGAATTAAAAGAGAAACGGCTGAAAAGCTGATTGTTGAAGGTTTCCTCGAACCGGTCGTTGATCTGCTCCCTATCGAGGGCGTACGCAAACAGCTGTCCGGGCTGATTGAAAGGAAGGTGGGATGATGCTGGACGTACAAACCATCCGAAAAGATTTTCCGATCCTTGGCCGTGAAGTAAACGGCCATCCGCTGGTCTACCTGGATAACGCAGCGACTTCTCAAAAGCCCAATTCGGTTATTCAGAAGCTGGTTGACTATTATCAAAATTATAATTCGAATGTTCACCGCGGTGTCCATACACTTGGTACCCTGGCCACAGAGCAATTTGAAGAGGCAAGGGAGAAAATCCGCCGATTTATTCACGCAAAGAGTACGAAGGAAATTATATATACAAGGGGGACGACAGATTCCCTTAATATTGTGGCCTATGGCTATGGAAGAGTGAATCTGACAGCCGGTGATGAAATTGTTATTTCCCCGATGGAGCATCATGCCAATCTGATCCCGTGGCAGCAGGTTGCCCAGGTGACCGGTGCTGAATTGAAATACTTTCCGATGAAACCGGATGGTACGCTGGATCTGGATGATATCCGGGAAACCATAACCGACAAGACTAAAATTGTGGCTTGCACGGAAGTCTCCAATGTCCTTGGTACAGTCAATCCTGTGAAGGAAATTGCGGCGATCGCTCATGAAAAAGGGGCCATCATGGTCGTTGACGGGGCACAGAGCACGCCTCACATGCCTGTTGATGTTCAGGATATGGATGCCGATTTCTTTGCTTTTTCCGGACATAAAATGCTTGGCCCGACAGGTATTGGTGTTCTTTATGGCAGGCAGGAGCTTCTTGAAGCTATGGAACCTGTTCAGACCGGAGGAGAAATGATTGATGAAGTGGATTTCCACAGTGCAACCTGGGCAGAACTCCCATGGAAGCTGGAAGCGGGGACACCGCATATCAGTGGTGCGATTGGTCTTGGTGCAGCTGTAGATTATCTGGAAAATATCGGTATGGAAGCCATTAATCGATATGAAACGGAACTTGCTGATGCGGCTTATGAAAAACTCAAAGAGCTGGATGGTGTGACTGTATACGGACCGAAGCACCGCGCCGGTCTGGTCTCCTTTAATATTGATGGAATACATCCGCATGATGTCTCAACAGCACTGGATTCAGATGGCATTGCTGTTCGGGCAGGGCATCATTGTGCTCAGCCGCTCATGCGCTGGCTGAAATGTGAATCAACGGTCAGAGCCAGCTTTTATTTCTACAATTCACTTGATGAAATTGAAACGCTGGCGAAAGGAATTAAGGATGCAAAGGAGTTCTTCGGACATGTCATTTAACCATCTGGACCAGTTATACCGGTCGGTCATCATGGATCATTATAAACGTCCGCACAACCACGGGATGATTGACGATCCGGGCTGGATTACAGTCAGTATGAACAACCCTTCCTGCGGAGATAAAATTCATCTTTCTTTGAAACTGGACGGAGATAAGATTGTTGATGTCAGGCATAACGGAAGCGGATGTGCCATCAGTCAGTCTTCCGCATCAATGATGACCGATGTGATTAAAGGTAAGAGTATAAAAGACGCACATGAATTGTCATATGATTTTTCCGAGCTGGTTCAGGGCAGGGAGCACGATGACAATCTCGACCTTGGTGATGCAGAATCCCTGCAGGGTGTCTCTCAGTATCCCGCACGGATTAAATGTGCGACCCTCCCATGGAAGGCTATGGAGAAAGGGCTCCGAGAAGCCGCAGGAGAACATGCGGATCAATAATTCGACTATTATGTGAACTATGATAAAATAGAGATAACGACTTGGAAAATAAACAGGGACTGTATGAATAGATAATGGATAAGAAAAGGAGGATTCCAGATGGCGACACAGCAGCAAGTACCGGAAATAGACGAATATAAGTATGGTTTCAGGGAAAAAGATGTTTCGGTGTTCCGTACGAAACGTGGGCTGACAGAAGACGTTGTCCGCGAAATATCCAGGAAGAAGAACGAGCCGAAATGGATGCTGGAATATCGGCTGAAGGGTCTGCGTCATTTCTATAAAAGACCGATGCCGCAGTGGGGTGCCGATCTCTCGGCTATGAACTTCGACGACCTGACTTATTACGTAAAACCCGTACAGAATCAGGGGCGGACCTGGGACGAAGTGCCGGGTGAGATCAAAGACACCTTTGATAAACTGGGCATCCCGGAAGCCGAACGTAAATACCTGGCCGGTGTTTCCGCACAGTATGAATCCGAAGTGGTTTATCACAGCATGAAGAAGGATCTCGAAAAAGAAGGGATTATCTTCATGGATACGGATTCGGCCCTGAAGAAACACGAAAAACTGTTCCGTGAATACTTCGGGAGGGTAATCTCCTACGCGGATAATAAATTCTCTGCACTTAATGCAGCCTGCTGGTCAGGTGGATCATTTGTTTATGTTCCGAAGGGCGTGGTCTGCAAGACGCCGCTTCAGGCGTATTTCCGGATTAATTCGGAAAGTATGGGCCAGTTCGAGCGGACGCTGATTATTGTTGATGAAGGAGCCTCCGTCCATTATGTGGAAGGATGCACCGCACCTGTATACTCCAGCAGCTCGCTGCACAGCGGAATTGTTGAAATTTATGTCCGTAAAAATGCCTATTGCCGCTACACCACCATTCAGAACTGGGCGAACAACGTGTATAATCTGGTTACGCAGCGGGCGATCTGTGAAGATCATGCCACGATGGAATGGGTAGACGGCAATATTGGTTCCTGTGTGACAATGAAATACCCGTCTGTCGTTCTTAAAGGGGAAGGCGCCCGTGGGAGTACCCTGACGATTGCCATCGGCGGAAAGGGACAGAACCAGGATTCCGGTTCCAAGATGATTCACCTGGCGCCGAACACGTCGTCGACGATCATATCAAAATCGATCGCCAGGAACGGTGGCAACGTGACTTATCGTGGAAAAGTTCATTTCAGCCCGAAGGCGAAAAATTCACGTGGTCATGTTGAATGTGACACATTAATCATGGATGACAAGTCGACATCTGATACAGTTCCCTATAATGAAGTGCTGAACAGCGACATTTCACTGGAACATGAAGCAAAAGTATCGAAAGTTTCTGAAGAACAGCTTTTCTACCTGATGAGCCGCGGCCTGTCAGAAGAAGAAGCGACAGAAATGATCGTGATGGGCTTTATTGAACCGTTTACCAAGGAACTTCCGATGGAATATGCAGTCGAAATGAACAGACTGATCAAGTATAATATGGCAGGCGCTATCGGCTGATTTAAAAATAAAACAGGTGACAGGATAGATTTAAGCCTTTCGGTCTGATCGCAGGACCGGCAGGCTTTTTCATTTTTCCGGAACACATACAGAACGGGACGGCAGCAGGATTCAGGCGAAAAGACGGTTATCTGCAGAATTGCACAGGGCCTCTTTTTAGCGATACAATATACTGTGGATTCGATTGTTCGTACACTCGTGGGAGGGCTCTTTTTGATTTCACTCCATTTTTTTCATACAAACGATTTACACAGCCATTTTGATCATTGGGGGAGCCTCATCAGTTATCTGAACCATGAGAGGACACGGCTCCGGGCAGAAGGTCAGCCTTATCTGACTCTTGATCTTGGAGATCATATGGATCGTTTTCATCCCATGACAGAAGGTCTGCTCGGAAAAGGCAACGTGAAATTACTCAACGATGCAAAATATGATTATATTACGATTGGCAATAATGAAGGTATTACATTTACTAAAGATATACTGAACACGGTTTATGATGATCGTCACTTTGAAGTGATCCTTGCCAATCTTTATCATACAAACGGCAGGCGGCCCGACTGGTGCAAGCCCTATGTGATTTGTGATATGCAAGGGGTAAAGGTCGGACTGATTGGACTGACCGCAGCTTTTCCGAAATTCTACAGATTGCTTGACTGGGACATACGAGATCCTTTTACTGAATTGAAATCGCTGGTCAGGAAACTCAGGCCGCAAACGGATCTGATTGTGCTCATGTCCCACGTCGGCCTCCCGTTTGATGAGCGGGTAGCAGAAGAAATCAGCGGCATTGACGTGATCATCGGGGCACACACGCATCATGCCCTCGAACGTGGCAAACGGGTTGATTCGACATTAATCGCACAGGCTGGAAAATATGGGCACTATGCCGGTCATGTGGTTGTTGAATATGATGAAAAAGCGCACCGCGTCCTTCATAAGGGGGCAGATCTGGTCACTCTGCGGGAAAAACCTGATCCTGAAGCTGTTGAGGAAGTCCGCAGATTAACCGGGGAGGGTGTGGCTCATATGCAGCAGAAGATTGTCTGGCTGGACCATGCCCTGCCGGTTGACTGGTTCAGAGATACGGAGATCACGCGAATGATGGCGGCCGCACTGAGAAAATGGTGCCATGCGGAGGTTGGACTCGTCAATGCCGGCGTGATCCTTGATGGTCTTCCTGCGGGACCGGTCACCTGGTTTGATGTGCATCGTATTTGTCCGCATCCGATTAATCCGTGCCGGGTTGAGGTGACGGGGCAGGAGATCGAGGAAATGATCCGCATCGGTTTAAAAAAGGATTTTCAGACCTATGAACTGAAGGGATTCGGTTTCCGCGGAAAAGTACTGGGTAAACTGGTCTTCAGCCATCTGACTTACGATACCCGGCTTAAGGAAGGCAAACTGGATCCCTGTGATATCCGGGTTAAAGGCATTCCGCTTGAGAAGGAGAGACGATACAGTCTGGGTACGATTGACGTCTTTACGATGGGACACTTTCTCCCGCCGATTGTCAAGGCGAAGCAGCGTTTTTATCTGCCAGAAACCTTGCGGGATCTGCTGGCGTGGCGCCTGAAAGAAATCAACTAAGGGCACCTGTCACCTGACCGCCCAAATTTCCATAAGATGTAACAGGAAAGGAGGCGGCAGAATGATCGATCTGAAACCGTTACGTATTGATGGTAAATTTTATCGCGCTGTATCTGTTGAACTGCCGAAAACCAGTCTGCTGGCCATTGCGTCGGACAAAAGTTATATCATGTGCGGAGCGCTTGATGTCGGACTGTTGAACAGCAGGCTGGCTGATCGCGGCATTATTGCCGGCAAGGCGACAGGCGTCCGTACCCTTGAAGAATTACTGAATGCGCCGCTTGCCGAGGTGACCCTGGAAGCAGAAAAGTATGGCATCAGGCCAGGTATGATCGGTCGTGAGGCCCTTTTAAAAATGCCTTAACCCTGATTTTCAGACAAACACAGATCAGAATCCATGATCCGGGTCCGGCTTGTTCAGAACGGATAATGAAAAACAGAAAAAGACTTTTAACCCCCCTTTATTTTGCATATAGATGAGATAAAGGGGGGCTGTCATGTTTAAACCGAGCAGACGATACCGTAAGCGGATGATGCCGATCAGGCGTGTCTTTATCCTGACCTTAATGCTGTTTATTATCATGACGTCGGCAGGTATCTGGACGGTAAATGAACAGATGAAACCCGCTCTTATATCTATTGCTGAGACGCAGGCAGAGCAGCTTGCCAACTATGCCATTAACTATGGGATTGGAGAAAGCGTCCTGACAAATGCTTCAGGACCCCGGGATCCGAATGAGATGCCGGATATTGATTTTACAAAACTGATTGTGGCGAATCGGAATAACCAGGAAGAAATCAGTGATTACAGTCTGGATCCTGCGGAAGCGAATCGGATTAAGGGTGTGATAACCAACCGTATTCTCTGGTTTATCAGATCCGCCGAGAAGGGGAAAATTACACTCACCAATGGACCGGGTGAAGATCTTAAATATCTGAAAAACAATCACACCGAAGGGATTGTCGCAGACATCCCGCTCGGTCAGATTCTCAATAATGCGCTTATCAGTAATTACGGGCCGAGGGTACCTGTTGAGATGGACGTGGTCAGTAATATATCCACTGATTTGCGCTGGGATTTCAAGAACATTGGCATTAACAATATCGTCTATACGATTTATCTTGATGTGAAAGTGAAAGTCGATGTCATTGTCCCTTTCGCACTGAAGACGAAAATGATTTCGCAGCATATCCCGCTCGGATCTAATGTACTGCCCAGGAACGTCCCTTATTTTTACGGCGGTGGTGGAGTAACTCCGTCGGTGCCGGTTGATCCGCCTGGGCAGTCCGGCCGGGGGGCAGTGAAAACAGGCGAGTAACAGCTGCTTTTAGTGCGTGGCTTTCTTTTTTGCCCGTTCTTCTCTTTCCCATACACGCAGGACGGGGTAAGGATCAACAGAAAATTCAGTCTTTCCGTTATCAAGGTACAGGCCGTAGTGAAGGTGCGGGGGAAATTTACCCATGGTGCCGGGCGGACCGTAACCGGAACTGCCGACATAACCGATCTCCTGTCCAGGTTCAACAATATGCCCTTTTTGTAGATGCGGGGCGTAGCCTTTCAAATGCGCAAAATAATGGTAATTACCCCGGATATCTCTGATACCAATCCGCCAGCCGCCATATTTATTCCATCCGATCATCTCAATGATCCCGTAACCCGTCGACCGTACCGGTGTGCCATAATCGGCAAACAGGTCTGTCCCTTCATGGATCCGCAGACCGCCCCACCCGCGCCGGGAGCCCCAGGTTGACTGATAATCGTAATGGGCGGCAAGGGAAAGAGGGAAAGCATGTGCAGATAAATCCAGGGTGTTATAATGCGAATAGAGTCTGCTGAAGCCATCAATCATTTCAACGGCCTTTCCGCGCCGGAAAAACTTCCATGCGGCAATCCGGTTGTTATCCTGACCCGGACCTTCGGCAGCGATCCACTGGGCAAAAGCAAACAGGCGGTCTTCGGGGTTTTCACGGTCAGACTTTCCGTCACCATTGCCGTCCAGTCCTGATCCTCCGAAGAAAGCAATGGACAGGGGATTCTGATCCTCTTCATTCGGGTTGGCAAGTCCCGCCCATTCTCTTTTACTGAAATGAAGAGCGATGAGCGGCTCTGAAGTCTGTTTCCGCGTGCTCATCCGTGCATATTGATCGCAGCCTGCAAGAAATTCCCACGGGACGCCGGTCAGTGCCGAGGTTTTCAGATAAAGGGCCTTTCTTTCCCGTAAGGGTTCATCGGCGGATTTTTCTTTACCCACGGCTGTTTCAATCAGCAAAGCAGACAGAATCAAAAAGCAACATGTCATGTGTGTCAGAAGCTTCATTTACGGTCCTTATCCTTTCTATAAGCGTTATGTGTCAGACGGCAAACATACTTTGTTCAGAATCGATCTGTTATAATAGAGACAGAAACTGGTCCTGCACTGCATCGGAAACCGGAAAGGAAGGGAAAATCAGTGACGAATCCTGTAGTTTCCATCGATCACAGCCATTATGAGGTCGTTGAAAACGTCCGCAACGGCTGGAATGAAGAAGCGTTTATCAGTCGTTACAGTGAAATTTTAAATAAATTCGACTACATCGTCGGGGACTGGGGATATAATCAGCTCCGACTTCGCGGCTTCTATGATGACCATAACCATAAATCCTCGTTTGATACGAAGATCAGTACACTGGTGGATTATCTTGTTGAATCCTGCAGCTTTGGGTGTGCCTACTTTGTACTGAAAAAGATATCTAAAAAAGCAAAGCTTCATTAACCGTATTGTGTGTTAAAAATCGATTTCTCATTAAATAACATACAGGATGTAATAAAAAGAGGGGACAGACATGTACTTTGTAGATCGTCGCAAAATAAAGGAAATACTGGATTATCTTGACCGGCTGCTCGGCCTTTTTGAAAAGGGTCAATGGAATACGGACATCAATCAGCTGGCCCTCGAACGGATCACACAGAATGTGATTGAGTCGATGATTGACGTGGGTAATCAGATGATTGACGGATTTATCATGCGCGATCCCGGGGGATATGAAGATGTGATCGACATCCTGGAAGATGAATCGGTCCTTCCTCATGAAGAAGCAGAGCCGATAAGAAACGTTGTTGGGCTTAGAAAGACGCTGGTTCAGCATTATACAGCTGTCAATCACAACCGGCTGAAACAGACTCTGAGTGACGCCATGGGTCCGTTAAAACATTTTTCCGGCCGTATCTCGGATTATATTGAAAAAGAACTTGGACCGGTATCCGCATTTTCACCGGATCAGCCGGGGAATAATAAATAAGACACGATTCTGGAGGAACATGATGGGAAAGACTTACGACGCATTTTTACTTGATCTGGACGGAACGGTTTATCGGGGCAAAGAGGAGATTCCCGAAGCCGTTACTTTTGTGAAAGAATTAAAACGAAGAGGGCTCAGATATCTGTTTGTCACAAATAATTCAACACGGACAAAGGAAACCGTTGCCGGACAGCTGCAGGGCTTCGGTATCCCCTGTACGGCAAATGATGTGCTAACGACCAGCATGGCAACCGCACGGTACATAAAAAAACAGAAAGCAGATGCATCTGTTTATTATATTGGTGAGGCTGGTCTGAAGCAAGCTATGGATCAGGAACGTCTGCACTATCAGGAAGATCATCCGGATTTTGTCGCTTTTGGCATGGACAGGCAGATTACGTATGAAA
Source organism: Sporolactobacillus sp. Y61 (assembly GCF_040529185.1). NCBI lineage: Bacteria > Bacillati > Bacillota > Bacilli > Caryophanales > Sporolactobacillaceae > Sporolactobacillus > Sporolactobacillus sp. Y61. The sequence continues at coordinate 1,813,053 of NZ_CP159510.1, forward strand.
AATATACTAAAGCCTGTCTCGCTGTGCGTGCCGGTGCCCGTTTTGTTTCGACCAATCCGGATGTTGCCCTGCCAAATGAACGCGGGCTGGTTCCGGGGAACGGGTCGCTGACTTCAGTGATCCGTGTATCGACCGGCGTTTCACCCATATATATTGGCAAGCCCGAATCGATTATCGTTGAGCAGGCACTGGAGAAAACGGGCACAACAAAGGAAAGAACGCTGATGATTGGTGATAATTATGACACCGACATTATGGCAGGTATTCGTGCAGGGCTGGATACGCTGATCGTTCTCACCGGTGTAACAAGTCCTGATGCATTGAAAAAGAAGAAGATTCAACCGACATACACGCTTCGTTCATTAAGTGAATGGAAGTTCTGATTAAGGAACAGCCTGAAAAACCGGGACTGTTTTTTTCATACTCACACTGATCTGGTGCATAGAATGAGGGTAAGAACGTTGGCGGAGGATAACATGGAAAGCAAATTTCAGACGTTTAGTGAAAAGAGGGATACAATGGATCAGGCTTCCGGACGTTTCTTTTTCCAGCCGCTTGATCATTTTTTCCATAAGAATATTGAAGCCCTCGCGACCATGTCTGAACAGCTTTACGAAAACGGGATGCCGGTCTGCCGGATGATCCGGAGTCATGAAGGACAGCTCGTCGTGACAGACGGCGGCGTCCAGGGCGTTCTCATGCAGGCTCCGGAAACCGAACCCGCAGGAGCTGTTTCGGAAGGGACTGCACTGGCTTCATTTCAGCTTTTCACAACAGGTATTGACCCGCTGGCGTTTCCTGAGTCGCCGATGTACAGCAGAACGGCCGGCATGATTCAAAGTATCGATACACTTATGGAAAAATACCGGCAAATTGACAGTAAATCCCCGCAAACGGCCTTCGAAAAGCTGTTCTATGAAAATTTCCCCTATTTCTCAGGATGCGCAGAAAATGCGATCCAGCTTTTGACGGATCTCTCAATTGATATTCGTGGACGGGAACCCGCCGTCATCGCCCACTATCGTTATACGGGTCGTTCCACGCAGATTCTCGAAAATCCCGCTTTGTGGGTGATCGACGGACCTTCACGTGATGTTGCAGAATGGCTCCGCCTGCATGCATGGAATCGCGGAGGAAAGGCATTTGAATTAGAGGTAGACACTTTTCTTACGGATTATGAAGCGATGTATCCGCTTGATCCATCTCACGCAGTCCGCACATTCGCCCGTCTGCTTTTCCCACTTTCCTATATCGAATGCTGTGAACGGTACTTTTGGGGACCAGGTGATCAGGACCATCAGTGGTTTTGCGAGATGATCCGGTTAAATGAAGAAAAGATTGCGGATTATGAACACCTGCTGAAACGGCTTGCCAGACGGTATGCAGGTATTCGTGTCCCGGAATGGATAACCGGCGAAATGACCGGATGATGAAAAACCGCCTGTATCATCAGGCGGTTAACGACTTAGAAAACCTGTTCAAGCTCTCTGACGCCGGGGACATTATCTATTAAAGCACGTTCAATGCCTGCTTTCAGTGTAAGGGTTGAACTGGGGCAGTTTTCACAGGCACCCAAGAGACGCACGCGAACGATTCCATCTTCAACATCCAGAAGCTCGACGTCACCGCCGTCCCGAATCAGAAAAGGACGCAGTTTATCCAGCACTTCCCTGACCTGATCGTATATTGGAGACACTCCTTTCCCTTTTCATCTGCTCTCATTATACCGTCATTCCAGTGAAAAATCTATTTTCAGATCAGGTGCCGCAAGATTCGTCTGAAACGGTATGATATATTTATACAGTAAGAATCGATAAAAATTTTATGGATGAGAACCCGGACTTGCCCGTCGGCAGGTTTCTCTCTATGATGATACAGAAAAAAGGTGAGGTGAACGCGTCTGGAAATGACAGTCTACGGAGCGGATGCGGTCTGCGCCAGCTGCGCGCAGGTACCGCCCGCCAAAGCAACCGCTGAATGGCTTGAGGCAGCGCTGACGCGAAAATACGGGGACCGCATCACAGTAAGATACGTTGATATTAATCAGCCGCAGACCGGGCAGGATCGCCTGTTCTGCGATAAAATAAAGGCTGACGAATATTTCTATCCGCTGCTGGTTGCGGGAGAAACGATACTTGGTGAGGGTTTTATTTCCCTCAGGCCTGTTCAGCAGTATATTGAGCGGCAGGAATGAATGATGCGGCAGGCGAAGAGTTGGTGAAAGCCGGTGACATTAACGTCCTGCCGTGTTACAATTAAAAATCAAAAGCACGAGTCCGACCGGGCTTACGGGAGATGGAGTATGAATGCTGGATTTTCACCACAGCTGGCCGTATGAACGTGTCATGAAAGATATTTATTTTGAGGAATGCCCGTTTTGTCATGCTTCATCTGTATTAATTCCAATTAAAGAAGAAGCGGTTAATCGGGCGTTTGAGGGGATAAAAACTCACGTCGTCATGCCCTGCTGTCACAATAAAATAGTTATTGAAAAAATGGACAGGGATTACATCTGGTCCAGGGAACCACTTAGATAACACGAGCCGGGAAGTGGAAGTATGGGAAAAACATATCCATTTACAAAAATGCATGGACTTGGGAATTGTTATATTTATCTGGACGGAATAGCCAATCATCTGGATATTCCCTCACCTGCAGAGCTGTCAGTTAAAGTATCCGACCCATTCAGGGGAATCGGTTCAGACGGGATGATCTTAATTCTCCCGTCTGAACAGGCCGATGTCTGTATGCGCATCTTTAATAAAGACGGTTCTGAAGCGAGAAACTGCGGCAATGGGTTAAGATGCGTAGCGAGGTATGTTTATGAGCAGGGTTATGTACCGACCAGACGTTTCACAATAGAGACCCTGTCCGGTAATAAGCGGGCAGAAGTTCATCTCAGGGACGGCAGGGTGGATCAGGTGACCGTGGATATGGGCGTACCGATCCTCGAACGCAGCCGGATCCCTGTTGCTGGCGGGAACGGAAGACAGATGGTCATTCGTGAACCCCTGCGGGTGAACCATGAAGATTATACGTTTACAGCTGTATCCATGGGTAATCCCCATGCCCTGTTTTTTGTCAACGATGTGGACGCGGCACCAATTCATCAGCTCGGCCGGCTGCTCGCAGACACTTACCCGTTATTTCCGGAGGGTGTTAATGTTGGTTTTGTTCACCTCCTGTCTGACCATGAACTGGATTATCGCGTCTGGGAACGCGGGTCAGGGATCACACAGGCATGTGGCACTGGTGCCTGTGCCTCTGTTGTTGCTTCCATTCTTGAGTCAAGAATAGAGAAGGATACACCGGTGACCGTACACCTGGCGGGTGGATCCCTTTCTATAGAATGGCGGTCTTCTGACGATCATGTGTTTATGACCGGAAGTGCTGAAGTGATTTGTAAGGGTATATATTATGAATTGTGATTAATGTCACTGCAAGGTATAATGAAATAAAAAGAAGGAGTTGATCAGATGAACATTACACTCACTGAAGCAGCAAACTTCCGCGTGAAAGAAATGCTGAAGGAACAGCCGGGAGAGAATCTATTTCTTCGGGTAGGTGTCGGTGGCGGAGGATGTTCCGGGCTGACATACGGCATGGGCTTTGATGATAAAATGATTGATGGTGATCTGGCACTTGAGGATCGGGGACTGAAAGTGGTTGTTGATAAAAACAGTGCCGCCCTGCTTAACGGCGTTACGATTGATTTTAAACAAAATCTTTCCGGCGGTGGATTTACGATCGATAATCCGAATGCCATTTCCACATGCGGATGCGGTAACTCGTTTAAAACGAGTGACAATGCCGGCAAACCAGCAAAACAGTGCGATTGCTGATAATCTAAGCGAATAACAGGGGCTGGACAGAGTAAAACTGTTCGGTCTTTTTTTTAAGATGTTTTTCTCCCCAGGTACCTGCTTTCAGCCAGCGATGGATAAGCCTCAGCGCCCGGTGCCCTCACTGCGACGTCTCTTCTGGAGCGTGCTCCCGCAGAAGTCATACCTCTTTCGCTCTAAGCAAGATAACAATAACACAGTCAGAATACCTGAGATGCTGTCAGTACGCGCGACCTGACCGTGAAACAGTTTTTTTCGGATATTTTTCTTGAAATGTTAACAAAAAAGACATAATATTGATGTGAAGAAAAAATATCAGTGATTGTGATAAATTACACAAACAGGATAAAACATAAAAAGGTGGCATTGGATCATGAGCAATCCCAGGATATTAATCATCGGCGCCGGTTACGGCGGAATGATCACAACCGTTAATCTGGCCAAGGAACTGAGTCCGGATGACGCAGATATAACATTAGTGAATAAGCATAACTATCATTACCAGACCACATGGCTGCACGAAGCAGCAGCCGGTACGATTCATCATGACCGGACGAGAATGCTGATCAAAAACGTGATCAACACCAATCGAGTGCATTTCGTTCAGGACAGCGTGGTTAAGATAGATAAGGATAATAAAAAAGTAATTTTGAAAAACGGAGAACTCAGCTATGACTACCTCGTGGTCGGACTTGGCTTTGAGTCCAATACCTTTGGCATTAAGGGACTGAGTGAACATGCCTTCTCGATTCGCAGCGTCAATACAGCGAGAAAAATCCGCGAACACATTGAATACAAATTCGCCAGCTATAATAACGATCCGGATGCAAAAGACAGTGACCTGACTCTGGTTGTCGGCGGTGCCGGATTGAGCGGTGTTGAATTCCTGGGTGAACTGGTTGACCGTATTCCCGGCCTGTGCAGGGAATATGACATTGATCAGAATAAAGTCAAAATCATTGACGTGGAAGGTATGCCAATGGTTTTGCCACCATTCGAACGTGATCTTGCAGAATATGCACAGAGGTATCTGGAAAGTAAGGGCGTTATCTTTAAACTGGGGACCTTCATAAAGGAGGCTACGCCGGACGGTGTCTTTGTTCAAAAAAAAGATGCAGAAAAAATGGAAGAGATTAAAGCAGGAACAGTCGTCTGGACCGGCGGTGTAAAAGCCAGCCATATTCCGGCAGATTCCGGCTTTAAAACAAATCGTGGGAAAATCCCGGTTACAGATGATCTTCGTGCACCAGATGACGATCATGTCTTTGCTGTCGGAGATGTTGCCGTTGTCTTTCCTGCTGAAGGTAAGCGTCCTTATCCGCCGACAGCGCAGATTGCTGTTCAGGAGGGGGAGCTTGTCGCCAGAAACCTGAAACATCTGATTAAAGGTGAACCAACAGAAAAGTTTGTTTATAAGAAGAGAGGTACCGTGGCATCGCTTGGCAACCATCAGGGAATCGGTGTTGTTTATGATAAAAAGCTGAAGGGAAAACCGGCGGCTGCCATGAAAAAAGTGATTGATGACCGCTATCTGCTTGAACTCGGCGGAGTGGGTCTGATGCTGAGAAAAGGAAAATTAAACTTTCTCTGATTTTATTTTAGTATGAAAAGAAACAGCCCGGTTGCTATGCAGCCGGGCTGTTTCTGTAAACAAGAGTCATTCCTTTTTGATCAGCAACCATATCTTCATTATTTTCTCTGCTTCATCCGGATGCTCTGTCAGGTATCGGAAAAAATCCATCAATCCGTGAACATGCTTTGCTTTTTGAATAAATCTGCTGTCTTCTCTGGTCAGATAGGGAACATCAGATTCTCTGACTGATGACGTGCGTCCAAGCAGATAATCGGTGGTAACGTTCAGGTAATCGGCAATTTGGACCAGCATATCCGGATCGGGTTTTCGGGCGCCGGATTCATAGCGGTTCAACTGGACATTTGAAATATTCAGCTGATCAGCCATCTCCCTCTGCGACAAATTCTTTTCATCGCGGAGGAATCGAATCCTGATTCCGAGCGTGTTCGCCATTGAAACGGTCCTCCAATCCGGGATGATCAAACGTTTTTTTCCAGATACAAAAAAGTTTATCACGTAACTTTTAAATAGAATCGAAAATTGCCAATTGGGTAATATGAACCGTGTTACCAGAACCATTTATGGTATAATGAATAGAAAAAATTACCGTAAAGGTAAATTCGGGGAGATGGAGAAGGATGCTTACTGTAGATCTGAAGAAGCTCAGGGAGAGGCGCAAGAGGTGTATGACACTCGAACAAATGTCGGAAAAGCTGGGCTATCAAAGCCCGAACGGTTACTTTTATCTGGAATCCGGGCGAAGCAAAATTACGGCGGAAATGCTGGCAAAAGTCGCGACTATTCTGGAAATACCCATTCAGGAATTATTTACCGAAAGCACAGATTATCCAAAGAAATAACATCCTTGTTATGAAGCGTTTCCAACTCTTTGAAATTTTCCGCTTGAATGATAGACTGAATACGGGAATAATAAAGTAAGGTCGGCGTGAAGCCGGTACCTGATGGAATCCCATCGAGGTACAGACGAAAGGGGATTATTATGTGCGGGTTTTGCGGTTATATTTCAAAGAGTAATGATTTAACACCGGGACAGCACGATCAGAATGCGATGACCGCACGGACAGAAGTGATTAACCACCGGGGTCCTGACGATGCTGGCTATTTCACGGATGATCAGGTCCAGCTTGCTTTCCGCAGATTGAGTATTATTGATCTTTCGGGAGGGCATCAGCCGCTCCCTTATGATAATGAACGTTTTTATATCATTTTTAACGGTGAAATTTATAACTATGTGGAATTAAGAAATGAACTCATTGAAAAAGGATATACCTTCCGGACAACATCGGATACGGAAGTTATTGCAGCCCTCTATGCGGATCGCGGCGAACAATGTGTCGATTTTCTTCGCGGCATGTTTGCTTTTATGATCTGGGACAGGCAGGAGAAAACACTGTTTGCGGCACGGGATCATTTCGGCATCAAACCTTTTTATTATATGGAGAAAGACCATGGCATCTTTTTTGCTTCCGAGGAGAAGAGTCTTTTAATCGATGAAAAACCGGATCCGGTTGCCAGAGAAGCCCTGCAATACTACCTGACATTTCAGTTTGTTCCTGAACCTTATACCCTGCAGAAGAACATTCGAAGTCTTGAACCCGGACATTATCTGATCAAGAAGAACGGCGGCCCACTTGAAAACAAGACGTTCTGGACACCTTCCTTTGCACCTGTTGCACAGACCCTGGATGAGGCAAAGAAAAAAATTCAGGATGTTCTGATCGATTCAGTAAAAATGCACATGAGAAGTGATGTTCCTGTCGGGGCATTTCTTTCAAGTGGTATTGATTCAACGAGTATCGTGGCGCTTGCCAGACGCTTCAATAAGCATATTGAGACATTTACCGTCGGATTTGCCAGTAAGGGGTACAATGAGATCGATATTGCCAGGGATTCAGCAGAGAAACTCGGTGTTGAAAACTATGCGCTGGAAATTACGCCTGAGATGTGCATGAAGGAACTGCCGAGAATTGTCTGGCATATGGACGATCCGGTTGCAGATCCGGCAGCCATTCCCAATTATTTTGTGGCACGGGAAGCAAGAAAACATGTCAAAGTGGTGCTTTCCGGCGAAGGATCAGATGAACTTTTCGGAGGCTATAATATTTATCGTGAGCCGATTTCACTCAGGTGGTTTGACGCCGTTCCGAAGCCCGGGAAAGAACTGCTTCATGCGCTGGCTTCCAGGTTACCTGAAGGCATAAAAGGGAAAAGCTTCCTTCTGAGGGGAACGACTCCGCTGTCCGAACGTTATGTCGGTAATGCCTTCATATTTAATGAGGATGAAAAGAAGTATGTTTTGAAGACCTTTTCCGATCAGACCCCGTTTACAGATATTACTGATCCTGTTTATCAACAGGCAGCGGGCGACTCAAAGCTGGATCAGATGCAGTTGATTGATATTGAAACATGGCTGCGCGGGGATATACTGGTGGTTGCTGACCGGATGACGATGGCCCATTCGCTGGAACTCCGCGTTCCCTTCCTTGATAAAGCCGTATTTGAAGTAGCAAGAACACTTCCGGATTCACTCAAGACAGGAGACGGAACGACGAAGTATGCTTTTCGTGAAGCTATGCGCGGAATTGTACCTGATTCCATCCTTTTCCGTAAAAAGCTCGGATTTCCGGTACCCATCCGTATCTGGCTTAAAAATGAGATGTATGACTGGGCAAGAAAAATCATTCAGGAAAGTGGCACTGAACGCTATATCAACAAGTCTTATGTGCTGAAATTACTTGAAGATCATCGAGCGGGCAGACAGGATAACAGCCGTAAAATCTGGACTGTTCTGATGTTCATGCTGTGGCACCAGATTTATATTGAAAAAACGCTGCACGTCGACCCGCGTCCGGTTCATTAATCTTGATTTTGCTGAAATAGAAAAAGATCCCGTTCAGGGATCTTTTTAATACGATATCAGAAAAACCAGGCTTCGGCCTTTGCTGTATGCTACATACCGGCCGGCTTTTCTTCAGGTTTTTTACCGGGTTTCTGTTTCCCGTCTGTGCTCCAGTTCCTCACTGGGTTTGAATAGCAGAGTCAGACAATAAAGAGCGCAAAGCCCGACAATGCCGTAGATAATCCGTGCCAGCGCTGTATTTGCGCCGCCGAAGATCGCTGCAATAAGATCAAATTGAAAGAAGCCGATCAGGCCCCAGTTGATGCCTCCGATAACGAGAATTGCGAGACAGGTTCTCTGTAAACCGCTCATCTTGTTCCCTCCTTTGTGGACGTGCCCGGTATTCAGTGCATCCCTAGTTTGTCTACATTTCTCAGTCATTATACATGGAAGAAATCTTTTCTCTTATCTTTGAGGTGGGGGTTTTACTGCCCGTTAATGCGGGATAAAGTGAAACTTCAATCAGTGGGGGTGGCTTTATCCCCCACTGATTGTTAGTTGAACCAATCGGGCTTTTATGGGCAGTTAACCCCCACCGGGGTCAGTTCGTTTACCCACATTACTTTTGAGGTAGGGGTTTTACTGCCCGTTAATGCGGGATAAAGTGAAACTTCAATCAGTGGGGGGACTTTATCCCCCACTGATTGTTAGTTGAACCAATCGGGCTTTTATGGGCAGTTAACCCCCACCCGGGTCAGTTCGTTTACCCACATTACTTTTGAGGTGGGGGTTTTACTGCCCGTTAATGCGGGATAAAGTGACATCTGTGTGAAATCGATTCCAGTGTGGTGAAATCACCGCCCGGCAACTTGAATTTACCGTCTCTGTCCTGTACAGTTAGAAATGGAACAACTTCGTTATCACTTATTGGAGGCAGGAGAACATGAGCAGCAAAGTAACCTTTGATTACAGCAATGCCCTTCCTTTTGTGGCAGAGCATGAAGTAGATTATTTATCGGCTCAGGTAGCAGCAGCTCACAAGGCTATTCATGAAAAAACGGTTGTAGGGAATGATTTTCTTGGCTGGCTGGATCTCCCCACGGCATACGACAAAGAAGAGTTTGCCAGGATAAAAAAAGCGGCAGAAAAGATCAGGAACGATTCCGATGTACTCGTTGTCATCGGCATCGGTGGATCTTATCTTGGAGCCCGCGCCGCTATTCAAACACTTCACCATTCCTTTTACAACGAACTTGCGGATTCTGACCGCAAGTCGCCGCAGATCTTTTTTGCAGGCAACAGCATCAGTTCGACGTATCTGAATGAATTATTTGATGTACTGAAGGACAAGGATGTATCCGTTAACGTCATTTCCAAGTCCGGAACGACCACGGAGCCTGCCATTGCCTTCAGGATATTCCGTGAATTTCTGGAAAACAAATACGGTAAAGAAGAAGCGAAAGGGCGTATTTATGCCACAACGGACAAGGCGAAAGGGGCGCTGAAAACCCTGGCTGACAGAGAAGGGTACGAAAGTTTCGTCATTCCTGATGATGTTGGCGGACGTTTCTCTGTACTGACCGCTGTAGGGCTTCTCCCAATCGCAGCATCCGGCATTGACATAGACGATCTGATGAAAGGGGCACGTGATGCTCAGGACGATTTCAGCGAACCGGATCTGGCAAAAAACCAATCTTATCAGTACGCTGCTGTTCGTCAGATTCTCTATAATAAAGGGAAATCTGTAGAAATGCTTGTCAACTTTGAGCCTCATTTGCATTACTTCTCTGAATGGTGGAAACAATTGTTTGGTGAAAGTGAAGGCAAGGATTTCAAGGGACTTTATCCATCATCAGCGGATTTCAGTACGGATCTGCATTCACTGGGTCAGTTTGTTCAGGAAGGCAGCCGGGTTATGTTTGAAACGGCCGTTCTTGTTGAAAAGCCAAGAAAAGACGTGACGATCCAGTCTGAAACGGCAAATCTCGATAATCTGAATTTCCTGAGCGGCAGGACCATGGATTTCGTCAATAAGAGAGCAGCAGAAGGTGTACGACTTGCCCACACGGACGGCGGGGTGCCACAGCTTGTAGTCAGGGTACCGGAACTGACTCCTTATCATTTCGGTTACCTGCTCTACTTCTTTGAAAAGGCAGTTGCTGTCAGTGGATTTCTGCTTGGCATCAATGCGTTTAATCAGCCTGGAGTTGAGGCTTACAAGAAAAATATGTTTGCTCTGCTTGGTAAACCTGGCTTCGAATCGGAAAAAGATGCTCTGGAAAGCCGTCTCAAACACTGAGACAACCTGAGTGCCGGTAAAAAATATGAAAAGTTGAAAAAAGTCTTGCCGCGACAGGCAGGCTTTTTTTAATTGACGATGAACCGTTTTTCCATTAACATGAGAGCAGCGGTCTTCTGGAACGGAAGCTTAATCCATACATTGACTTGGAAGGGAAGAATGGGATGTGAAAGGGAAAAGCAGCGGTATGTTCCCAAAACTGGTGAGTATTCTCCTGACCGTGATACAAATTATCATTACACTCTATATTCTGCTTAAATTTTTCGGCGCGAACGAAACACCGTTTGTGGTTTTTCTGAATGGTCTCAGCGCGCCGCTTCTCAATCCCTTCAGAAATATATTTGATTCGGTCGTATTCAGCGGACATATATTGGATCTCTCAGCTGTTTTTGCTCTAATCGTATACAGCGTCGTAGGTTTCGGACTTCAAAAAATCCTCAGTATCCTCAAAATGAAATAAAGCGAAACGTCTATCAGTGGGGGGCGCACAGGATGAACGCCTTCGTTTTTCGCCAGTGCATCCCCCACGGATTGTTCGCTGTGGTACTGCCCTTAATACGGGATAAAATGCTGCAGTGATCTGAAATTCGGGTAAGTAAAATGTATGAGGGTGGCAGGAAAAATGTGAGGAGAGAGCCGCCGGGTCCGACGGCTCTCTCCTCAACTCAAATTCCCGATTATTGACGAATATTGTTCATTCTGCTAGAATAACGACGTTGATCATTTTCACCTGTTCGCATGGGGCATTAGCTCAGCTGGGAGAGCGTTGCCTTCGCATGGCAGAGGTCAGGGGTTCGATCCCCCTATGCTCCATATTTCATGATTCAGACGGCCACCGGACGAAATGGATGACGGTGGCTTTTCTATATATACGGAATCCTGAATGTACGAGGGTGATCCTTATCGCTGAAAAGAACATAACAGACAAACTGAGACTTGACAGGTACAGGTCAACCGCTGTACTCCATCTTCCGGAAAAAGAAGCTGTGCATTTCAATGAGCTGAGTGGATATGATGTACAACTGCAAAATAAGAAATACGATCTGGTCTTTGCTTTCGTCTTTTCTCTGGATCAATTTGTCCAGCTTGTCCGGCGGATCAGGGATCTCGACTGCTTATTAGAAAAGGGCTATTTATACGTTGCTTATCCGAAGAAAGGGAATAAAACCTATCCGGATTTTGTGCACCGGGATGAGATATTCCCTGCGCTCCACGTGACACCACCTGAAGGTTACATTGACAGTAGTACGATCAGATTTTCGCGCATGGTCAGTCTTGATGCCACCTTTACAATTGTCGGCATGAAAAAAGATTCTGCCAGCCAGGGTCAGCCATCCACGAAGCCCAGCCAGCGTGTGAATGACTATATTTCCTATATTCCGTATATCGAGTCCCGCCTGGCTGACAAGCCTGCTCTGTCCGCTTTTTTCAGCAGCCTGACGCCGGGTTACCGAAAGGACTGGGCCCGTTATATCTATAGTGCGAAAAGAGAATCAACTCAAAAAAAGCGGTTTTCCGAGATGGAAATGATTCTCGATAAGGGATTCAAATCCAAAGATTTGTATCGTCGGTCCAGATCATGAGTAAAAATGCGCGGTGGCCATGAAACAGCCACTGCGCATTTTTTTAGTGCGCATGAACGGGCAGTACCCCTCAGGGGGGATGTGAAGGTAAAATAACATGCCCTGAGAGGGGGATAACAGCCCGCAGAAGCCCGATAGGTTCAACGAACAATCAGTGGTGGATGAAGCCCTCCCACTGATTGAAGTTTCACTTTATTTGTTAACTTATTGTCAGCTTTTATTACATAAATTTATCTAAGTTATTGAAAAATAAATTCAATTAACTATAATGAATAGATATAGAATTATTTTTTATTCTTTATTCATATTGAATTTTTGGGGCTTTAAAGTGAGCGATTTGTTTCGGAGAAAACCGATTTCCGAACTTTTGGAAGAATCGCAGGGGAAAACGGGGTTAAAAAAATCACTGGGCGCTTTCGACCTGACGATGCTTGGAATCGGCGCAATTATTGGTACCGGGATTTTCGTCCTTACCGGAGTAGCAGCGGCGGATCTGTCAGGCCCGGCATTGATCCTGTCTTTTCTGCTTTCCGGTCTGGCCTGCTGTTTCGCCGCACTGTGCTATGCGGAATTTGCATCCATGATTCCCGTAGCAGGAAGTGCTTATACATACGGTTATGCCGGACTGGGTGAAATCTGGGGCTGGATTATTGGCTGGGATCTGATTCTGGAATATGCTGTTGGTATTGCTACAGTCGCTATTGGCTGGTCAGGATATGTTGTGAATTTACTGGGGAATATAGGCATTCATCTGCCGAAAGCCATTACTGTTTCACCGTTTGAAGGCGGAGTGATTAATATTCCGGCCATGGTCATTATTGGATTGATCGCCTGGCTTCTGATCAGTGGTGTGCGGAATACATCCGGTGTGAACGGCGTGATTGTTATCATTAAAGTTTCTGTTGTTCTCCTGTTTATCGTACTGGCCGTCTGGCATGTCAAACCGGCCAACTGGACACCGTTTATGCCATATGGTTTCCAGGGCGTCGTATCTGGCGCGGCCGTCGTATTCTTTTCATATATCGGTTTTGACGCTGTGTCAACAGCAGCTGAGGAGACGCGTAATCCTCAGAAAAATATGCCAAAAGGGATCATTTATTCCCTGTTGATCTGTACTGCACTGTATATTGCTGTTTCTGCCATTCTCACAGGCATTGTTAAGTACACAGCTTATAAAACACCGGCAGGACATGCGGCACCAGTCGCCTATGCTCTGGACCAGATTGGCATCCACTGGGGTGCAGCACTCGTATCAGTCGGCGCGATCTGCGGCATTACATCTGTTTGCCTGGTTATGATGTATGGCCAGTCACGTATTTTCTTCGCCATGGCCCGTGACGGATTGATCCCCAAGGTGCTCGGCAGTGTTGATCCGAAGCATCAGACACCGGCTCTTTCAACAACCATTGTTGCTACAGCATGTGCCCTTACAGCCGGTTTCTTCCCGATCAGCATTGTTTCCGAACTTGTAAGTATCGGTACTCTGTTTGCCTTTATCATTGTCTGCGCAGGCATTATCGTTCTGCGTCAGAAAAGGAGTGATCTGAAGAGATCATTCAAGGTTCCGTTCTATCCGGTGACACCGATATTAGGAATTCTTTCCTGTGCGTATCTGATTACAGGCCTTAAGCCGGTAACATGGTTGCGGTTCATTGTCTGGTTTGCTCTTGGTTTAATTGTTTATTTCGCCTACAGCCGTCGTCACAGTCTTCTAAGACTTGAGAATCGACAACCGAAAACCGCGCGCGAATGACTGATTGGTTATAGAAACACAATTCTTTTATTAAAGTCCCCCTTCTTTTATATTGAAGGGGGGCTTATTTCCTGTCCCATTCTGTCAAAAAATTTATAAAAAAGTTACGCCATGCTCTTTTTTTGGTAAAGTTAAAGAAGAAATTGCAAACACTGTAAAGAGGATGAGTATGCACGGGTTACGTGAATGCTTCGGTAAGATCGGAGAGAATCATATGGACAGAAAGAGGATAGAAAAGCGTTTATTTCAGATAGCTTATTTTGTATTAAGCGCAGCGATTGTCGGCCTTTTTGTCTATTTTGTCATCCTGCTCATTGGTAATCACTATACCGATGATGAGAAGCTCGTGATGAGTCGCACGTCGATTATTGTCGATCAAAAGGGGCAGGAAATATCCAGACTTTATGCAGAGAACCGTGAGCCGGTCTCGTTAAAGAAAATTCCCGAACGGGTACAGGATGCGTTTATTGTGACTGAAGATATCCGGTTCTATGATCATTCGGGAATTGACCTTCGCGGGATTTCCCGGGCCATTGTTTCAAATCTCCTTTCCGGTGAAAAGCGCGAGGGAGGGAGTACCATTACCCAGCAGCTGGCAAGGAACGCCTATCTGTCCAATGAAAAATCCTGGATGAGGAAGGCCAAGGAGGCAGCTATTGCCATCAGTCTGGAACGAAGATACAGTAAGAAACAGATTCTGGAGATGTATCTGAATCAGCTGTACTTTGGACACGGTATCTATGGTATCCAGACGGCTTCCAGGTTCTTTTTCAATAAGAGTGCAGACGAACTGAATGAGACTGAGGCTGCACTGCTTGCCGCACTGCCAAAGGGCCCGAATGGTTATTCGCCCATTCTTCATCCGAAAAAAGCACTGGAGCGACGTAACCTCGTGATCGGTTTACTTCAGAAACACGGGAAGCTGAGCGCTGAACAGTCAGTCAGGATGAAAGGAACGACTCTCGGCCTTCATATTCAGAGGATCCAGACTCATCCGGAGTATGACTCCTATGTTGATCTGGTAAAAGATGAGGCGCAAAGACGTTTTCACATTGACGAAGATGAACTGATCCGCGGTGGATACAAAATTGTTGTTCCAATCAATAGAGAAGCGCAGAAGGCGTCATACCAGGCGTTTAAGGATAACCGTTATTTTCGCGGGTCCAATCCGAAATTATCCCCGCAGGGTGCCTTTGTACTGATGAATAAAAACGGGGCGATGCTGGCTGCTCAGGGGGGACGGAACTATGTACGTGGCAGTCTGAACCGTGTTCAGTCCTCGCGGCAGCCGGGATCTTCATTCAAACCGCTGGCAGTATATGGACCTGCCCTTGATTCAGGAAAATATCAGCCGTATTCGCTGCTTCAGGATAAGGAAGTTTCTTATGGAAAGTACGCACCGACAAACTATACCGGTCGTTATACAGGTGAGATGACGATGTACGATGCGATTACGGTTTCTCAGAATGCTCCGGCTGTCTGGCTGCTGAATCAGATTGGCATTGAAAAAAGTAAATCTTACCTGAAGAAAATGGATATTAATCTGCCGGATAAGGGGCTGGCTATTGCCCTTGGAGGACTCCGTGATGGCGTCACGCCGCTGCAAATGGCTTCTGCTTATACGGCCTTTGATAATCAGGGCGTGCAGTCTGAACCCTGGTTTATCCAGACGCTCTACGATCATCAGGGCAGAAAAATTGGCGGAGAACCTGCTGAAAAGAAGAAAGTTTTCTCTGCTCAGACGGCCTGGTATATGACTCGAATGTTACAATCTGTTGTCAAAAACGGAACAGGGCAGGCGGGATACAGTGCGTCCGAAATTGCCGGGAAAACGGGATCCGTTGCGTATTCAAGAAACGGGTTGTCGGATGCCTGGTTTGTCGGATATACCCCTGAAGTGACAGGTGCTGTCTGGATCGGCTACGATCAGACGAATGAGAAGCAGTATTTATCCGGATCAAGCGACGATGCGGTAAGTCTGTTTAAGACCATCATAAACGGTGTTCCCGGTCAATCCCGGCTGGCTTTTGAAAAACCTGACGGAGTGGCAGATCTGGATCAGCCGATCCGAATGGCGGAGGTGACCCGCCTCACGGCGAAAGGGACACTGGGCAAGTTCGCCATGCCGGCACTCGAACTCAACTGGAATGGTTCTAAGGATAAACGGATGATTTACAGTATCTATGCAGAAGAAAACGGGAAAACAAAATTAAAGGGAAAAGTGACCGGAGAAAACCACTATCGCATTGATTTTGTCAATCCAATGGCTAATGCTTCCTATTACGTCATTCCTTACAATCCGCAGACCGGAAGGCATGGAGCGACATCTCCTAAGGTGGAAGCGAACTGGTTTTCAAAGTTGTAATCATTTTCCAGTTACACCAGGTGCATTTCCTGAACATTTCCCTTAGAATAAGAGGTGGAAACGTTTTAGAAAGAAAATCAGGACAGAGATCCGAACAAATAAGGAATGAAGCCAGTGTTTCATGATACTTTTTTAAAAGCATGCCGTCAGGAACCCGTATCCCGGATTCCGGTATGGTACATGCGGCAGGCGGGCCGCTATCAGGCAGAATATCGTGTTATCCGCGCGCAACACCACAATTTTTTCGACCTCTGCAGGGACCCCGAACTGTGTGCGAGGGTAACCCGGCTCCCGGTTGAGCATCTTGGCGTGGATGCTGCCATTTTATTCTCCGATATTATGACCCCGTTAAAGGCAAGAGGTTTAGATGTTGAACTGGTTGAAGGGACAGGGCCGGTCATCAGACATCCATTTCGCCGTGCGCACGATCTGTCATCGCTCAGGACCCTCGACCCGGATCGTGATCTTCAGTATGTGATCGAGACGGTTAAACTGCTTCACAGCCAGCTTTCCGTTCCGCTTATCGGTTTTGCCGGTGCCCCGTTCACGCTGGCCAGTTATATGATTGAAGGCGGGCCCTCAAAAAATTATCACCTGACAAAGGGATTTATGTACACGCATCCTGATGACTGGCAGGCGCTTATGGAGGATCTGGCGGCCATGACGGTGAGCTATTTAAAAGCTCAGATAGCAGCCGGTGCTCAGGCCGTACAGGTTTTTGATTCGTGGGTCGGGGCTCTTGGCGCAGAAGACTACCGGACGTTTATTGCCCCCGTTATGAGAAATATTTTTACAGCATTGCGACAAACAGATGCCGTTACCCTTTACTTTGCTGCCGGTGCAGGGCATTTACTGAAAGAGTGGGACAAACTTCCGGTTGATGTGCTGTCCTTTGATTGGCGGACGTCCCCGCAGTTCATCCGGGGGATGCATCTGTCAAAGGCCGTTCAGGGCAATCTCGACCCCTCAATGCTTCTGGCTCCTTTTCCGCTGCTAAAGGAGCGGACCAGGCAGATATTAGACGTTATGGGCTGTCGTCCGGGATTTATCTTTAATCTTGGTCACGGCCTGTTCCCTGAAGTTGATGAACAGCAGCTGAAACGGTTAACAGATTTTATTCACCAGTATCCAATTTATAAAGAAAGAAGCTATGAAGATGAGTAATAAGAAAAAAATGGGCCTCCTTGTTATGGCTTACGGGACGCCTTATAAAAAGGAAGATATCGTTCCGTATTATACCGCCATCAGACATGGGAGACGCCCGTCTCAGGAACAGATAGAGGATTTGACCAGGCGTTACGAAGCGATTGGCGGTGTTTCACCGCTTGCCCGATTGACAAAAGCCCAGATGGACGCCCTTACCGAACGACTAAATCACGGACAGGATGACATCATCTTTCAATCCCGGCTCGGCCTTAAATACATACATCCTTTTATTGAAGATGCTGTCGAGGACATGCGACAGGATGGAATTGAACAGGCTATTGCTCTTTCCCTTGCACCTCACTATTCCAGATTCAGTGTTCAGGCGTATACAGACCGTGCCAAAAAGGCGGCGGGAGATCAGGGACCGGCTATATACCCGATTAAAAGCTGGTATACTGAACCGAAATTCATCCAGTACTGGTCACAGGCAATCCGCGGGATTCTGGATGCTCTGCCGGAAGATGAGCGCAGCACAAGTGTTGTTATTTTCAGTGCGCACAGTTTACCCCGACGGATCTTAACCGGCGGTGATCCGTATCCGGACCAGATCGCTGAAACAATACAAGCAATTACCGCGCAAACCGATATTCCGCATGTTGCCCAGGCATGGCAGAGTGCCGGAAAAACGCCTGATCCATGGCTTGGTCCCGATATAATGGATAAGATTCGTGAGTTAATGACAGGACATCACTATAAACATCTGATTTTCTGCCCTATCGGATTTGTCTCCGAGCACCTGGAGGTTTTATATGATAATGATATGGAGTGTCGTACACTGGTGGAGTCTCTGGGCGGGGCTTATCATCGTCCCTCCATGCCGGATACTGATCCTCTGTTTATTGAGGCCCTGGCAAGTGCAGTATGGAAGGCCTGTCAGAAAAATAAAGGAGTCCTGTCATGAGATAAGTAGTTCAGTTTTTGTGCGAGAAAAACAAAAAAATCGTATAAATAAAGTGCTAAATCGCATGGCGTTTAGCACCTTTTTTTGCTTATGTATCAAAAATAATATGTGTTTCGAGCTGAAATGAACAAACAGTATGACAATAACTATTGTGGTCGTTCTCATCGATGCGCGAAATGGGTTATTATTTACTTTGTTAGTTTGAATATAATGAGGTGTTCTAAAGAGCTGTGCAAGTGTAAAATTAACAGTGATAAAAAAATTAAGTGCGGGGTTGATAAATGTATGTATATGACAATCATTATCATAGCATCCTTATATGTGTGGTCTGCAGCACTACACGAACTAATTAAACCTTTAAAAAAGCAAAATAGCCGAAAAATAATCATCTTAACTTCTTTTGGCACTTTATCAACGTTAGTTTTAACTGTTTGGCTTTTCCAAAGTCTATTCTTATAATAGAATTCATTTTTTCAACCTTTTCTGAGTTTCCCGTCTCCAGATATTTTACCCCTTGAACGGGTACGGCGGGTGTGTTAATATTTCATAGTAGAACGAATTGACTGGAATGTTCATTCGGTCAATAGAATGGTGATGGCAAAGAATGGTCGACCGTAAAGAAAACATCCTGAAAGCCGCGGAGCAGACATTCGCATCTTTTGGTTATAAGGCAACAACGATGGATCTTGTTGCGCGCATGGCGAATGTCGGAAAGGGGACGATTTATACTTTTTTTACAAACAAAGAAGACCTTTTTTTTGAAATCATGAAGCAGTTTATTGAAAAAATCAAAAAGGTCGCAAGCAGTGCGATTCATGATGAAGATGATTTTTTTACCAATCTTCACCGGGCACTTTACAGTGTACTGGAGTTTCGCAAGGAGCATCAGCTGACCATTAAACTGACTCAGGAGATCAAAGAAATTGGAACCGTGCAGGCAAAACAGGCTTTAGGTAACGTCGAGGATGCTATTCTGGATTTTCTGGAGGGCAATATTAAGAATGCCTTGAAGAAAGGCGAGATCAAGACCTGCGATCCTAAGGTGACGGCTTTCGTTATCCTCAGGCTCTATATCGCGCTCGTCTTTGACTGGGAGTTGAGACATGCTCCTCTGTCCAGCAGTGAGATTGCCGATTTGTTTGGATTGTATCTCGTCAGAGGTTTAAAAAAGTGATGGGCATCACATTTATTTTTTTGCAGGAAAGTGACTAAATGACTAAAATAGTCATTTTGAACTGGAATCAGGCAAGTATGAGAAGAAAAGGGTGTGTGCAACATGAATGTAATCCATCTAATATGGGCGGAACTGAAAGCCATAGTGGCTAAACCACACAATATTGTTGTGATGGTTGCTGTGATGTGTATTCCGTTACTTTATGCAGGAATGTTCCTGTATGGATTCTGGGACGCGTTTGGCAAAACCGGGCAGCTGCCTGTTGCCGTTGTGAATCAGGATTCAGGTGCAGAGATTGCCGGCAGGCAGCTTCATGCGGGTGACGATCTGGTAGATAATCTGAAGAAAGACGATAATTTTAAGTGGTCGTTCGTCAGTGAAAAAAAGGCTGAAGACGGCTTTAAGGATAATCATTATTTCATGACGGTTCGGATCCCGTCTTCTTTCTCAGAGAATGCAACAACATTATCAGATCAGAAAGTCAGACCAGCTAATATTGAATACCGGATTAATCGGGATTATAACTTTATTTCAGGGAAAATGGCAGATACGGGCATAAAAAATCTTCAGACGCGTATTTCAGATGCAATCACAAAAACCTATGCCAAAACGATGTATACACAAATCGATAAACTGACTGACGGTCTGGCAGATGCCTCTAAAGGAGCAAATGATCTGTCCGGCGGCGGAAAATCTGAACTTGCCGGTTTGAATCAGTTAAAAAGCGGCTTCAAAGACCTGGCAAATGGCACCGGTCAGCTGACAGACGGGTCAGAAAAACTTACAGGCGGCGCTTCGGAGCTGAATGACGGGGCAAAGACGTTAAACTCCGGAGTTCAGCAATACACCGGAGCGGTAAGCAATCAGATTGCACCTGGATCAAATCAACTGGCCTCAGGATTAAATCAACTGAACAGTGGCATTCAGCAGCAAAACCTGGGCGGAAATGTTAATCGACTGAATAGCGGAATGCAGGACTTTTATGCCATTATTCAAGGGCTTCCGCAACAGATTGATCACTCTATTAATCCGGCTCAAATTGGAAATACAGCTATGCAACAGGTGGCTGGAAATAAAACAGAAATTCAGAGTGCTGCGAGAAAGCAAGTAAAAAATAATGAGAAACAAATTATTCAGTCCGCACAGAGTTCAATTAATCACTCTGAAGTAGAAGCAGCGGCACTGGCTGCCGCTAATAGTCAGCCGGGAGGTACAATACAGGAGCAGGCTGATGCAAATGCATCAAAAATAACAAAGACTATTTCAGATTCAGTGAAGAGTCAGGCTACAATAGACCAGGTTACTGCGGGATTAAACAATAATAAACAATTAAATCAATTACTACTTTCCCTGTTGAATAAAGCAGGATATGACCCACATACATCAAAAGCAGTTATTAATAACCTGTACAATGTAATGGCACAGTCAACAACGAGTACAATCGGAGAATCGGTCAATTCGGGAAAGAATACGAATGCAATTGCAAGTTCTCTCCAGACTTCAGCAGAAGAAACAATCAAAAAAACAGCTTCAGGAACTGCACAGAGAGTCGCACCAGCAGCTGCTGTTGCTACTGCCGAACAGATTGCTCCGGAGACTGCTCTAAGTACGGCACAACAAGTTTCCCGTCAGACTGCGACGGAAACCGCGGCGCAAATGAAGAGTGGTGTTATCAGGAATATGCAGCAGAAAGATCCGAGAACCGGTCTGACCCTTAATTCTGCCGCTCGTCAACTAGCTGACGGAACAGCGCAGCTGTCCGGGCGTAACGGCATTCCACTTATTACTTCCAGCGTCAGTCAGGCGACACAAGGTGCACAGACATTAAATAGCGGTCTCAATCAGTTGAACAGCAACTCAGCCAGTCTGGTAAATGGATCATCTGCACTTGCCGGGAACACCGGTAAACTGGCAAATGGTGCTGCATCGCTGACGAATGGCCTCTCCGGCCTCTCAAGCGGTCAGCAGCAGCTTTCTAATGGCACAAATAAGGTAGCCGGCGGTGCACAGCAGATTTACAAGGGAAATTCGAAGCTGGCCGGAAGCCTGTCCGATGCACACAGTCAGCTGGCGGAGACGCCAACCGACGACAGCCATGCTCAGAAATTCTCGGAGCCCGTAAGGCTGATCGACAGCTCAAACCAGGCGGTTGATACATTTGGCTCCGGATTTACTCCCTATTTCATTTGCATCGGCCTGTTTGTCGGAGCACTGGTGCTGACCCTTATTTATGATCTTGGTAAACCGGCAGGACTTGCGACAGCGGGATGGAACATTGCGCTGAGTAAATATTTCATCACGATTCTGATGTCCGTCGCTCAGGCCCTGCTGGTTGATCTAGCAGTACTGGGCGGACTTGGGTTGTCCGTCGATCACCCGTGGACCTTCATTGGGTTTACCATTCTAACCAGCATGAGTTTCATGGCGATCATTCAGTGGCTGGCCGGTTCCTTTAATAACGAAGGACGGTTTGTTGCCCTCGTGATTCTGCTCTTCCAGCTTGTGACGAGCGGGGGAGCCTATTCTATCGAACTGATCCCGGGCTGGCTTCAGAAAATTTCACCCATACTTCCGATGACCTATGCAGTCAATGGATTCCGAAATATCATTGACGGCGGCCAGCATCAGATGCTCGTGAATAATTCTATTGCGCTTCTGGTCTTTATTCTTGTGGGACTCCTGTTAAGCATCATCACCTTCTCAATCAAATTCCACAGAGATCAGAAAAACAATAAAGCAGGAAAGTTATCCGGTTCTCCTATGGAACTTTCTAATTAACTTTTTGATTGATCAAAAAAACGCCGGGCGGATTCTGCATCCGTCCGGCGTTTTTACATAGTGAATCAGGAGATTTTTAAAACGGATCCTCTCTGCCGACATAATCCACCCGGAAAGTGCCGTGGTCAAAAATCAGTTTTGTGACACTTGTATTGGGGACAGGAGGGAGGTGCGTGCCTTTTTCCATCAGGGTATAGACGACACAATTAATATACATCCCGTGGCTCACGGCAAGAAGGGTAGAGCCTTCAGATGAGGCAAACACATCCAGAATATGTTCAATCCGCTTTTTTACATCTTCATAACTTTCAGCAAGACCGGTTTTATCTGCTTTTTTAATGCCGGCGAGCCCCTGAATCCGCAGTTCATCAGGGGAATCGCCATTCAGCCCGGGAATTCCCGATGCTTCTTTTGCCCCTCTCCATGTGAAATCATTGGGATCGCCTTCAAACATACCAAAGCTGACTTCTCTGAGACAGGGCGTTTCGAAGAGCGGAAGCTCAGGATTAGCTGAATGAGATAATAGAATTTGCGATGTTTTTCTTGTACGGCTGAGGTCACTGGTATATGCCGCGTCAAAAGAAATGCCGTTATTTTTAAAACGTTCACCAAGCTCTGCTGCCTTCTTCAGACCTTCAGCTGTCAGCGGGGTATCTGAAATTCCCTGTACTTTATTTAATAAGTTGAATAATGTCCGTCCATGTCTGACCAAATAAATCGATTTCATATCTTCAGACCTCCTGGCAGTGTCCTGGCCGCGTACAAACTGTGACCACTTGAATCAGTTTAATGGAAATTTCGGTTTGATGCAAAAAAAATATCCGTATCGTGAAGCCGTGAATAAAATTAATTTTAGCACAGGTGAATACCGGTACCTGCGCCTGGACGGCAGACTGAAGGCACTTTAGAATGAAAGGAGTGATGTGACAACTTTTTTGGGGGACTTTTCATGATTTACATTAATAATCGGGATGTTCTTGACCAGACATTGAATTTTGCGTTGGAGGAATATGCATTAAAATATCTGGATATCAATGAGACGTACCTGATGTTCTATCGCATGGCACCGACTGTTATTGTCGGACGCAATCAGAATACGGCTGAAGAAATCAACAGGGATTATATTCGGGCGAATAAGGTCACGGTAACCCGGAGGCTTTCAGGTGGAGGAGCTGTGTATAACGATCCGGGCAATTTAAGTTTCAGCTTTATCGCCAAAGACGACGGAGACAGCTTTAACAATTATCGTAAATTTACAGAACCCGTTATTCGGGCTCTACATTATATGGGTGTCGAAGCCCGGCTTGAAGGAAGAAATGACCTGACGCTTGATGGTAAAAAAATATCGGGGAATGCGCAATTTGTCACTCAGGGGCGTATTTTCAGTCATGGTACGCTGCTTTTTGATGTTAATCTGGATCATGTTTCAAAAGCGCTCCATCCCGATGCGGCAAAATATGAATCAAAGGGGATCAAATCCGTACGAAGCCGGGTCACCAATATCCGTGAGCATCTGACGAAGGATATGACAATTCAGCAATTCCGTGAAACCTTGCTTCACTATATTTTTGAAGGTCAGGAAAAAATTCCGGAATATCAGATTACGGACGAAGACTGGACAAACATTGTTGATATTGCCAATAAGCGTTATAGAAACTGGGATTGGGTTTATGGCAAATCTCCTGAATTTAATGTTCAAAAGGCAAAACGCTTTCCCGGCGGGCGGATTGACCTGAGAATGAATGTGAAAAAAAGTGTGGTTGAGAAAATGACGATTTATGGTGACTTCTTTGGTGCGGGTGATGTAACGGACATTGAGAAGCTTCTCGTCGGCACAAAATATGACCGGAAGGCTATTGAAGAAAAGTTAAATGGTGTGGACGTACACAAATACTTCGGAAGAATCAGTGAGGAGGAACTCTTGTCTGTTCTGATCTGAGGGATGAGCGCCTGTTCTAAACAGTCCGGGGACAAACTAGAATAAGAATGGCCAGTCCTTTCGGGGACCGGAAGACTGAAGATCCCATAACCCTAAAAGGAGGGTTCATCTTGAAAAAGGTTGTCCGGGGATTCATCCTGATCTATCTGATCTATCTCATCGCCATCGGTGTCTACTTTTTCTTATGGGCGAAAACAGGGATCCCCGCAGAAGCAAAGGGAACACCTGCGGATCCGGCGCAGTTTATGAGTAAAGACCGCATCACGGAAAGCCTGAACTACAATGCCCTGCGGCACTTTATATCTTTTGCCCTGATTCCGCTGGAGTGGGGTGTCTATCTGTTTGTTCTGATCAGCGGTTTCTCTGTGTGGCTGAGAAACCGTTCTGAAAGAATAACCGGCCATTTTCTCATTCAGATGCTCATCGGCTTCGCCGCCCTGTCCCTTGTAGGCGCCATTGTTTTTCTCCCGGCAGACCTGATTTCCTATCAAATTTCTCGGCACTATGGCATTTCTGTTCAGCCTTTTTACGACTGGCTGAGAGATCAGGGGATCAGTCTGGCGGTTGACAGCCTGATCGGCTTTTTTGCACTGACTGCCGTTTTCTTTTTTATTCGCAGATATCCGGCAAACTGGTGGCTGCCCGTCTGGCTGCTGGCTGTTCCGTTTGTTGTTTTTCTGATCTATATCCAGCCGGTGGTCATTGATCCGCTGTACAATCATTTTCAGAGCCTTCAGGATGGCAGGCTGAAGCAGGAGATTCTGCAACTGGCCGCACGTGCCCAAATTCCTGCAGATGATGTCTATGAGGTAGATATGTCCAGTGAAACGAATGCAATGAACGCCTATGTGAACGGGCTGGGCTCTCATTTGAGGATTGTGCTCTGGGATACGACGATCAGGCAATTGAGTCCCCCGGAAGTGCTGTTTATTATGGCCCATGAAATGGCCCATTACGTCATGCATCACATTGTGTGGGCAGTCACAGCTGCACTTGCCGGTTTGCTGGTTGGTTTAATCCTCGCAGCAAAATTTCTGCTCTGGGCGGTGCAGAAATGGGGAGCCAGGCTCAATCTTAACCATCCGGGAGATATTGCTGCTTTGCCGCTTGTCTTACTCATATTTTCAGTTCTGTCCTTTGCTTTTGAACCGGTACAGGGTGCCATTTCAAGACAGTTTGAGCGTTCAGCTGACAGCTACGCCATCCATCTGACCGGTGACCGGGAAGCCGCTATTTCATCCTTTCAGAAGATTTCTTCTGCCAGTCTGGCGGAAATCAATCCACCTGCACTTGTCAAATGGATCCAGTATGATCACCCGACCATGCTTGAGCGCTTCCAATATCTGGAGCAGGTGAATCTTAAAGATAAAGAATGAAAAAATTCCTCCACTGATGATGGTTTATGCTAAACTAAAAAGCGGCGGGTATATAAGATCCGCTGGAATCAGAAAGAGAATTGAGGCATTCATAATGACGAATGAAAAAAAGAAAGTCGCCGTGCTCTATGGCGGGAAGTCAACTGAATATGAAATATCACTTCTGACCGCTTTCTCTGTGATTAATGCCATGGACCGAAGTAAATATAGAATTTTCCCGGTTCATATCAGGCAGAACGGTCAGTGGGTAGCGGGTTCGGAGATTACGAAGCAGTTAACGAGTAAGGATCAGCTGCTCCTGAATGAAAATGCACAGCTGGAAGAGCAGTCTGAACACTGGCTGGCTCCGTCCGCTCCCATTGCAAAGGTAAATCAGCCCGATATTGTTTTTCCACTGCTGCACGGTCCCAATGGTGAAGACGGTACCGTTCAGGGACTGTTTGAGTTACTGAATATTGCCTATGTCGGCTCAGGCGTTGCCGGATCAGCGACAGGCATGGATAAAGTCATGATGAAGGATATCCTTAAGACCCATCAGATTCCCGGACCTGATTATCTGTCTGTTTCCCGCTATCAGTGGGAGAACGACGCTCCTTCGGTTATTCTTGAGATCAAGAATTCAATCGGGTATCCATGCTTTATTAAGCCGGCGAACTGCGGCTCAAGCGTCGGCATCAGCCAGTGCCTGAGTGAGACCGGAATATCCGCTGCGATTACCGATGCTTTCAGGTTCGATACGAAAGTCATCGTTGAGGAAAAGGTAAGTGGTCGTGAGATTGAATGCGGTGTGATTGGTAATCATGACCTGTCTGTGTCCGTTCCCGGTGAAATTATCACGAAAGACGCGGCATTTTACGATTATCAGTCAAAATATCAGGAAGGTAAAAGCACCTTGATCATCCCAGCTGATCTTCCCGATAAAGTGGTAGCAGAACTTGAAGATGTGGCCAGGCGGGCATTTATGGCTTTGAATCTGTCAGGCCTTGCACGTGTTGACGTCTTTGTCAGGGATAAAGACCATAAAATTATTCTGAATGAAGTCAATACAATGCCGGGATTTACTCAGTTCAGTATGTTTCCCCTGCTGTGGAAACATACCGGCGTTTCTTACAGACAGCTGATTGAAAAACTGATTGATCTCGGTTTGGAGAGACACAGGGAAAAACAAACCATACAGTATCGGATCGATAAGTAAAGAAAACCTGGTCACCGGCAAACGCCGGAAGCCTGAATTTGCCGTAAGATAGTGAAAAAAAAGCGATGAGCCGAAGGGCTCATCGCTTTTTAAAACGCATATTAATGCAGAATCTGAATGGTCATTGTCCGACGCCCGAATTGGAGGGCCTGCTGCCGGGTCGGAAGATGGATATCGATTCTTTTTCCTTTAATATTTCCCCCTGTATCTCCGGCAGTATAGATACCATAACCCGGTACTTTGACCCGCGAACCGAGTGGAATGACGCCTGGATCAACCGCAATGACTTTTGCATTCGGGTTATCTGAGAAGTTAATACCCGTGGCCGATATGCCGCCGAGCGCATAGCTTGTTGCTGTAACCGTAATGGATGAACCAGCCTGCCTCTGAGGCGCAGGCGCTTTTTTCGCTGCTTTATGAGTTGCTTTCGTGACCTTAGTGACCTTAACAGGCTTCACCGGTTTTCTGGCAGCCTGTTCTTTCTCACGGTCCGCAATAGCTGCGGCTTCGGCAGCTTTTCTTGCTTTTTCCTTTGCCTCAGCCTTTGCCTCAGCTTTTGCTTTGGCCTTTGCTTTGGCTTCTGCTTTAGCTTTTCTCTCAGCAGCAGCCTTTTCTTCCTGTTTCATTTCAGCGGCTCTTGCTTTGTATGCACTGGCTTCATCGGACGAAGAGTACACGGTATACAGTGCTGTTTTTGTATTTGGGCCAACCAGTCCGTTCTCAGCGATGTGCTGGTTTGACTGGAAGTGCTTCACGGCATCTGCTGTCAATTCCCCAAATACGCCATTCACTTCTCCTCCATAATAACCCAGTAAGCGAAGTGTATCCTGAATCTCTGCAACGGAAGGACCGCTGTCTCCCAATTGCAACAAACTATTTCCGAATATTCTGGTGATACTGTTACTATCTGGTTGTAAACTCGGATCATTCTGACTGAATCCTACTGCTGTTTTGAGTTCAGGATCTTGACTTTTTACAGCGTGACTATCATTTGTACTGCTCGTTTTCGCGAAGGCAATCGTTGTCGGTGCAAGAATACCGAAAAACACCGTCAGGGTTGTCAGCGCGGTCAGCCTTTTAATGATATTCATTAAGTAAAAACCTCCTTAGGCGGGCAAAACAGGATAGCCTGTTTTGCATCCAACGGTAATTGTAAGGGCTCAACATCTCAGACGTGTATTAGTCAGATTACAGTTCTGTAACAATGAGATAAGTTTTTTTGGATTTGTCAATATGTTTTCTCAAATTTATGATAAAAATATTTACATATTTGTCTCCCTGACGGGTATCATGAAGTGCTCTCAATTTGTAAAAAAAATAATTTGCTCTAAACTAGAGAAGGACAGAATACAGATCGTATAAATTAACTACCAGGGGGATAACAAGGTGGAAGCGAAAAAAATGAATGCATCACGTTCGGTTACTTCTGTACACGTCATGCCGAACGATACAAATAATCATGGCACATTTTTCGGCGGAAAACTGATGATGTATGTTGATAATATCGGAGCTGTATCGGCCATGCGCCATGCGCGGCAATCGGTGGTCACCGCATCGATAGATTCTGTGGATTTTCTCCACCCCATAAAAGCAGGTTCGTCTGTCTGCCTCGAAGCGATGGTGACATGGACGCACCATACGTCCATGGAAGTATTCGTGAAAATTGTTACTGAAGATTTAATGACCGGTGAACGTAAATTGTGTACCACGTGCTATCTTACGTTTGTTGCTATCGGTAAAAATGGAAAACCGGTTCCTGTACCTAAAGTCATACCGGAAAGTGAAGAAGAACGGATGCTCTTTAAGTCAGCCGAAAAGCGCTATTTGCGCAGGAAGGAAAGACGTCTGGAAACGAAAAAATTTGCTTCAAAGCTGACACTGGACAAACCCTGGGACCGTGAGATGAACAATATCTGATGTCCACACCTTTAGGAGTGACCTGCATAGAATGTACTGTTGAGTGGGGAAAACTGCTCAAAATACGGAATAAAGGGGCGAGTGACGATATGGGTGCAACTTCCGGCGGTTACAGCAACGGTTTTGCGTTAATCGTTGTTCTGTTCATTTTGCTGATCATTGTTGGTACGGCATTCGTTTATTAATAAGCAGGCCGACAAGATGAACCGGTAATAAAAACAGCCGCGGACTTTTTTTAGTCCGCGGCTGTTTTTCGTCAGGAACAGATCAGGCAGCTGTATGCTTTCTCTGAATAAAATGTTTTAAGCGTGCACCGAGCGGGATCATTAACAGGGTCAGAACTACACCTTTGAGCAGATTAAAAGGTGCGACTCCATAAACAATTAATGTCATCAGGTTCTGAATGTTGTGGTTGGCTGCCTGGGACATCTGTACGGCACTGTCTATACTCAGTCCAAGAAAGACAGCATAAGCAGGAAAGATAAGGTAATAATTGGCAAGGGCCATCAGTATGGTCATGATCAGTGTGCCGACAAGCATACCCTCGGCAAGTGAGAAGAGTGTATGCTTTTTCTTGTAAAACCACCAGGTAACGAGAATTAATATCGAGCCGGCAGTAAAATTGGCCAATTCACCGACAGGTACGACTGTCAGTGATCCGGTCAGTAACACGTGGAGAATATTTTTAATGGCTTCAATAGCAATACCGGCCCCGGGTCCGAGTATGATGGCACCAATCAACGCAGGTATATCGCTGAAATCCATGGTCAGAAAAACAGGGAAAAGCGGCACAGGAAAAGCGATCAGCATAATCAGGAAACCCAGAGCTGCAAGCAGTGACACCAGAACCATTTTCTTCAAAGATAAAGCCTTCATAATAGATCACCCCATGATAGTATTGGGATGATGTGTGCGGTGAGTTTCTATCAGGATACAACCATCGGTTCAGCGGTTATTTAAAAGCCGGTAAAAATAAAGAAGCCCAAAGGATAAGTAAATTCCTTTGGGCTTCGCTGATATCACTGAGCGCACGACAGACCTGTCATCACGCTTCGCTGTTCAACGCTGAATAGAAGGCGGAAAATGCGCCGTCACATCATCCTTCTTTCATCCAGACTGTACTGTCGGTCCCGGCATCTCACCGGATCTGCCAAAAGGCTCGCGGACTCTGGACGTTTAAATCCAATACCGCCGGTCGGGAATCACACCCTGCCCTGAAGGAATATTTGATTCAATTTACACATACATTTTACACCCGTTAAGCGTATTCATCAAGACTTTTTTTCACATAAATACGAATCCTGATCTGAACTCCCTGATCCGTTGTCAGATCACATAATCCAGTACAAGTCCGACCGAGAGCAGGATGCCAAAGAGTGTCTGCATCTGTGCCGTAGCTTTCATGGCCGGCATCAGCTGAATAGAACGTGTCTTTCCACGAAACAACTTTGTCGCCTGAATGGCTTTCGGAAGGCTGGCGAAAACAACCAGAAGCCAGGCTGATTCAACCTGGAAGACCATTAATCCGATGATCCACAGATAAGAAATCACAAACAGGGAAGCGAGTACACGAATGGCAGCCGGCCGTCCGAGCAGAACAGGCAGGGTTTTTCGACCCTTTTCCTTATCCCGGGATAAATCACGAATGTTATTCGCCATATTAATTCCCCCGACGAGAAGGCCGATCGGAATGGAGATAAGGACCGTGTTCAGTGTCAGCATATCCGTTTGGATGAAGAAAGAGATCCAGATGATAAAGATACCCATAAATAAGCCCGAGATCATTTCTCCAAAGGGGGTATAGGCGATCGGTAACGGTCCGCCGGAATAAAGGTAGCCGGTGAGAATACAAACCGACCCGGCGGCGGCAATCCACCAGTTGCTTTTCATACAGATATAAACCCCGATCAGCATGGAAGCGGCGCACAGACTGAGCGCGAGATAAAGGATCGTCTTTGGCCGGAATCCATCACGAACAATACTGCCGCCAATGCCGACTGAGCTGGAATCATCCAGGCCTCTTTTAAAATCAAAATACTCATTGAACAGATTGGTTGCAATCTGGATCATCATGGAAGCAATTAACATGGCGATAAAAAGTAAAAAATTGGGAATTCTTATGGGCAGAACCAGTGCCGTACCGAGTGCGACGGGAACAAAGGAAGCCGTCAGGGTATGCGGGCGGATCATCTTCCACCATTTTTTAAAACCTGTATTCTTCTCCAAAACGGATCCATTCATATTTGATCTCTCCTATAATAAGATGCCAGAAAGGGCAGGAAGATTGGCTGACAGACGATCAGCTGCCACAACCAGAAGGATATGGCCTGTAACGCACAGCTCGAATGAGCCCGCCGTTCAGCGCATGTGGTGCTCCTGCGTCATGCAGCTATATCATCGGGCGGCTGACAGCACCCGATAAATGTTAAAATGAAATGATGAGACAAAAGGGTCACGAATTCGACATTTTTGTAACAATTTTAGTTTATGAGATTAGTAAGGTACTGTCAATCCTGAAGTACATACGCAGCATTTCTGCTTTTAATGATGGTCCTGTCGGAAGGACTGCACGGGTACAGGGTGGGGGCAAAAAAAGAGTCAGGACTTTACTGAGGGATGGGGAGTTCCCGGTTCAGAAGATGCCGGTATCCGTGGCCGGGGAAACCGGACATTGAGCAGTGTCCGGAGCGCATCACATTCAACACCGGTCAGGGTAATGCCTCTTCTCATTTTTTTCTTGTCGGCTGACCAGCTTCTGATATCGTATTTTGCTTCACGGTTATTCCAGCTGACCAGATTAAATTCCCGAGTCCATCCGGAAGGCTCTTTTGACAGAACACCGAAATGTTCGACAATGTGACATGTAATTCTTTGTTCTGATTCTGACATACGATCACCTCATTATTAGATATAGAACAAATGTTCTATAATCATCATAAACGGGAACAAGCGTTCTGTCAAGGGTTCGGATAAATAAATAAAGTCTTCAGGTCGCATTTTGTTATAATGATAAGAAAAAGATCATGTCAATCATTAGAGGGGATACATATGCTGCGCTATACACTTGCTCTGATTCAGTATAAAGGGAAGATACTCATGATTAACCGGGAAAAAAATCCGTGGCAGGGTGCATGGAACGGCGTCGGCGGGAAGCTTGAGCCGACAGAGACGCCGGAACAATGCGTGATCCGTGAAATCCGGGAAGAAACAGGCCTTCAGGTCACTCACCCGTTATACCGGGGCATCGTCACATGGAACGCTGACAGTGAGAAACTGGAGGGAATGTATCTGTTTGTCGTTCGCGCAGTGGATGCTGCGGCGCTTCATACACCACTGAGGACCAGAGAGGGGATACTTGAATGGAAGACAGAGCAATGGATCCTGTCAAAGGATAATTTCGGGACGGTGCCTTCCTTATTCAGTTTCATGCGGGATGCTCTCGACATAGATCATTGTCAGCCGAAAAACTACCACTGTGTGTTTAACGGAAACCAGCTGGTTCACACGGAAATACGACCGGTTCCGCAATCCATAAAGAATAGAGAATTATAAAAAAAACATGATCAGCAGCATCAGACAGGCGAGGACACCCAGAAAAAACACAATCCAGAAATCGAGTCCCATATTAACGATGAGCAGAGGAGAGATGATCAGAGCAGTACCGGCAAGAAGTAAAATAATGCCGAGCGTAGCAAAAAATCTTGAGGGAAGCCGCAGGCGTCGCTTAAGAAGAGA
Organism: Sporolactobacillus sp. Y61; assembly: GCF_040529185.1. Classification (NCBI taxonomy): domain Bacteria; kingdom Bacillati; phylum Bacillota; class Bacilli; order Caryophanales; family Sporolactobacillaceae; genus Sporolactobacillus; species Sporolactobacillus sp. Y61. Next base: position 1,845,549 of record NZ_CP159510.1, read on the forward strand.
AGGTAAGGTGCATTTTCTTTTTTTCAGAATCAGGACGATTCCGGCAATAATCAGGAGAATGCCGGTCATCATGATCAGATCATCCTGCAAAGACATGGCTCACTTGCCTCCCATACATATCGTGCATCACTCATTATACATAATTCTGGATTATTTTGTAGTGAATTTTTAAGAACCTGTTAAAGTGGCAGCAGCCCGTGATGACAGGACTGCTGCCTCAGATTTGCTATTTTTATTTTTGACCGGCTGCATGTTCAGACCGTTCAGACTGTTCAGGGAGCTGAGACGTACAGTGCGGGCATCTTGTGGCCTTGGCAGGTATGGAAGAAAGACAGTAAGGACACAGTTTTGTCTTCGGTGAGACCGGCTTTTTTAGGGGTGTGCGGTTAATGAGCCTGACCATAAAGAAAATGACTGCAGCGATAATCAGAAAATTGATGACATTGTTAATAAATAAACCATAGTTGATCGTCGGTGCTCCGGCCTTTTGAGCCGCATCCAGGCTGCTGTAGGTTTTCCCGGAGAGATTGATATACAGATTGCTGAAATCCACCTTGCCGAGCAGGAGTCCGATCGGCGGCATCACAATATCCTTTACCAGCGAGTTGACAATTTGCCCGAATGCCGCGCCAATAATGACCGCAACAGCTAAATCGATCACATTCCCCCGTGCGATAAAACTTTTAAATTCCCTGAATATTTTCATTCGGTTCCCCCCGTTTCTATTTCAAGTTCATCGAAAGGATAGCATCATTTTTCCCGGTTGAAAAGGGCTGTAATGAGTAAAATGACGTATTCTGAGCATGATATATCCGGGAGGTCGATCCAAATTGAACTTCGGAAGATTTTTTTATATCGTGTGTACGGTCGTGATTCTTGTCGCAGCAGCTTATGGAAACCAGTCAGGTGACCGCGTAAGTGCTAAAGAACAAAAAAATCAGAGACTGATTGTCCAGCTGACCGATTCCTCTGGAGAGCAGGTTGGGGAAGCCATCTTAACGGAAACAGCAAAAGGGGTCAGAATTGCCCTCCAGGCCGAAAAGCTGAAACCGGGGATACATGGCATCCATTTCCATGAAAACGGCATTTGCTCGCCTCCGGACTTTATGTCTGCCGGTGAACACTTTAATCCGGAACATAAAAAACATGGATTAAAAAATCCTCTTGGCCCGCATGCAGGCGATATGCCGAATATTTTTGCCGACAGTCAGGGCCGGGTAAAAACAGTTATTTTTAATCCCATGGTGACACTGGAAGAAGGAAAGGCGAACTCACTCAGGGATGCTGATGGTTCAGCCCTGATTATTCATGAATCAGGGGATGATCAGAAAACAGATCCTGCGGGAAACTCCGGAAAACGTGTTATCTGCGGCGTGATCCGTTAATGTTGGCAGATCGGGTTTGGATGATGACCGAAAAAAAGGAAGAGGACTTAAGCCTCTTCCTTTTTTCTGATGGTGTATTATTCGGCAAGGAGGGACAGACCACCATCGACCGTAATGGTCTGCCCGCGGATCATAAACGCGGCAGGGGTGCAGAGAAAATAAACGGCTTCCGCCAGATCCTCAGGCTGCACAATACGGCCGGCAGGATTGCGTTTTGCTGCCTGTTCCAGCAGTTCCGCCCTGTTAGGGAAGTGTTTCAGTGCGTCTGTATCCACAGCACCACCGGAAACCGTGTTTACCGTGATATTCATCGGTGCCAGAGCAACGGCCAGATAGCGTGTGATCGCTTCGACAGCCGCTTTTGAAACACCGACAACGGCATAATTGGGCAGGGCACGTACGGCGCCGAGACTGGAAAGGGCGACAATGTGTCCGCCCCCTGATTTTTGCATCAGCTTTGCGGCCTGCTGTGCGGCAAAAAGGTAGGCTTTGGCATTGATGTCCTGTGTCCAGTCCCAGTGTTTTTCCTGTATTTCCATAAGCGGGCGCTGGACACCTGAAGCGGCATTGTTGATAAAGACGTCCAGTCTCCCGAAAGCTTCTTCCGTCGATTTAAATAATTGCTGAATCTGACCCACTTCACCGACATTTGCTTTACATGTTTTCACTTCTGTTCCATATTTTTCTTCAATATCCTGTTTCGTTTTTTCAGCGTTAGAGGCCTTCCGTGCATAATTAAGTACAAGGGTGTACCCGTTCTGCGCAAATTTTTCAGCAATGGCTTTGCCGATACCTCTTGTCCCACCGGTGATCAAGGCTACTTTTTTCCCCAACTCAGATCCCCCTTTTTATCCCATACAGTATAGCAAAACGGATGAAAACCGGGCAAGACCGGTATGATCTTTTTTGATTTCAGACGCGAAAAGTACCGGTGGTGAGCCTTGATTCTGACTGATGATCTGTCGTGTGATAAAATAAACTGTGATGTGCGGGAAATCACGGAAACGCATACATACTTTTATTGTCAGAAAGGAAGTCTCTTTAACATGTCCTCTGTTGAATGGAAGGTCATCGAGCCTTATGATGAGATCATTTTTGAACGGTATGAAGGCATTGCCAAAATAACGATTAATCGTCCTCAGGTAAGAAACGCGTTTACACCAAAAACAGTCATGGAAATGATTGACGCCTTCTCACGCGCCAGAGATGATTCAAGTATCGGTGTAGTCATCCTGACTGGTGCGGGGACGTTAGCATTCTGTTCAGGCGGTGATCAGAAGGTCCGGGGAAATGGCGGATATGTCGGAAGTGATCATGTGCCGCGCCTGAACGTTCTTGATCTGCAGCACCTGATCCGGATTATCCCGAAGCCTGTGATTGCCATGGTTGCCGGGTATGCCATAGGTGGAGGAAATGTCCTTCAGGTGGTCTGTGATCTGACCATTGCTGCGGATAACGCCGTATTCGGCCAGACAGGACCGAAAGTCGGAAGTTTTGATGCCGGTTACGGTGCAGGGTTACTGGCGCGTATAGTCGGCCAGAAGAAGGCCCGTGAAATCTGGTTTCTGTGCCGTCAATATAATGCGCAGCAGGCGCTGGACATGGGACTCGTGAATGCAGTCGTTCCGCTCGAACATCTGGAGGATGAAACAATTAAGTGGGCAAAGGAAATGCTGTCAAAAAGCGCAACTGCGCTGCGGTTCCTCAAAGCTTCATTTAATGCCGACACAGATGGCCTGGCCGGACTGCAGCAGCTGGGCGGGGATGCCACGCTGCTTTATTACACAACCGATGAGGCAAAAGAAGGCCGTGACGCTTTTAAAGAAAAACGTGACCCGGATTTCAGCAGATTTCCAAAGTTTCCCTGATAAGGTGATGATCAGTCATGAATGAGTTGAAAATGCCGAACTGGCTGATTCAGCGCGCCCGTCTGACACCTGATCGGATTGCTTTCGAAACGGAAGACGGGGACATGACCTTTAAAACGCTGTGCAGCCAGGTTACCGGTATCGCACGGCGCCTTTTGGCTCTTGGAATCCAAAAAGGGGATCCTATTGCTCTCCTCGGTGAAAATACACTTGATCTCGTCCGTCTCTATCATGCCCTTGCGATGATCGGAGCCGTCGCTGTTCCACTTAATATCCGACTGAGTGTGGATGAACTGAGCTGGCAGGCTGAGGACAGTGAGGCAAAAAAAGTGATCAGTGATCAGGCTTGTGAAGCGGCGGGAATCGCCGTCGCCAGGAAAAATTCGATCCCATTTATAAATAAGTCAGACATCATGAACGCGCGTGAAGCAGCCGGAGAAGTGCCAGGTGAAATGGATATGAGCGCCCCATGCACGATCATTTATACCTCGGGGACTACCGGTCATCCGAAAGGCGTTGTTCTGACCTGTGGTAATCACTGGTGGAGTGCAGTCGGTTCAGCACTGAATCTCGGCCTGGAACGGTCCGATAAATGGCTCTCTTGTGTGCCGCTTTTCCACGTCAGCGGCCTATCGATTCTGATGAAAAATCTGATTTACGGGATGACGGTTGTTCTGCGCAAAAAGTTTGATCCGCAGGAAGCCAACCGGCAGATCTGCTTTAACGGGGTGACGATGATGTCTGTTGTCTCGAACATGCTCAGGCGCATGCTTGATGATCTGCAGGATAAAAATTATCCCGGACCGTTTCGCTGCATGCTGCTCGGAGGCGGACCGGCGCCGCTTCCCCTTCTGCGCCGGTGTGAGACAAAACACGTCCCCGTATATCAGACATACGGACTGACAGAAACGGCTTCGCAAATGGTTACTTTGTCCCCTGAATATATGTTTTCGAAAATCGGATCAGCAGGTAAACCCCTTTTTCCCGGTGAGGTACGCATTGACCGCCCGGCCCAGTCTGATTCCGGGTCGCCCGGTGAGATCCTTGTGCGGGGTCCGAATGTGACAAAAGGTTACTGGCGGCGCCCGGCGGCAACCGAACGTGCCTTTACGAACGGATGGCTGCATACAGGTGATATCGGGTATCTGGACAGCGATGGTTTTCTGTATGTCCTGGACCGGCGCTGTGATTTGATTATATCCGGTGGAGAGAACGTTTATCCGGCGGAAATCGAATCTGTCCTTATGAGTCATCCTGCTATTAAAGAAGCCGGTGTCATCGGTGTAAAGGATGAAAAATGGGGAGAAGTCCCCTGTGCCTTTGTCACCATAGCCAAAAACGAACAGCACATTACTGAAGAAGAGATACTCCGCTTCTGCGCAGGCAGGCTCGCCCGCTACAAGATCCCTGTCCGGGTTATTCGGGTTGACGCCATGCCGCGGAATGCCTCGAGAAAATTATTGAGAAGGAAACTGGCGCAGTTTTTACCGGAAAATTTACACACAAAATATGATCTATAACGCCGGTTAGGGTATGATAAGAGCAGAGGGTACACCATGGAGTGATCGATCCGAAAAGAGGCGTGCATGATGATTATTGTCTACTTAAGCCTGATACTGGTTGTCGCAGCGGTCATTGGCTTTTTTGTTTCAGCTTCAAGAACGGCCAGACAAATGAAGGGGTCATTGGCTAAAATTTCCAGAACGAGTGAACGCCTGCGTCGCCAGGCGGAAAAAATCGTCATTGAGAAAAATGAACTGACCGAGAAAATATCAAACATGCAGCTGGATTTTTTCAAAAAGAAAGAAAAAGTCCGGAAGCTTTCACGTCAGATTCAGCAGACGAATTATCTCGTACGTGACAACCTGTATAAATTCATGATGTTCATTAAAAAAGAAAAAGCATGAACAGAAGCGTGTGCTCTTGTCCATGCTTTTTGTCTGAATTAACCTGTTACTGTTTCAAAACGCGGAGCTACGTTGATCCGCACATTTCCGTGTACGGCTTTTGCGATCATGCAGTCTTTTTCAGCCTGTCTGATGCAGAAGGACAGCCTTTCACGCAGATGATCAGTGATTTGTCCGGAAAGACAGATGATCGGCCGGTGTGTCACACTTTCAAAATGAAGTCCCCCTTTTTTGGTTACTGAACCTTCCGACTGAATAGAAATATGGTCATAAACGATGTTTTCCTTATGCAGTCTAATGCCAAGCGTGATCATATAGCAGGAAGAAAGTGCACTGAGCAGCAGTTCATCAGGATTTGTTCCTGTACCGGCTCCCCCCATCGACGGATCGACGGAAATCACATTTTCCAGATTGCCGGCTTTGATCCGGCCGCTGCCGTCCCAGGAACCACGCCAGCATCCGCCGGCATGGAAGGTAAAATCAGTCAAAATATCGCCTTCTTTAATTCGCTTTCTTTCATTATAAAGGATTGTCCGTTGTCGCTGCAAAAACGGGGATTCGATGTCTGAACAGGCAAAACCTGACGTGCAGTTTTGTACAGACATCAGTGGAGGAGGTTCATGATGAATCAAAAAAATGTTGCCGTCCGCTGGCTGTGGCTGGTGCTTGTCAGTGCACTGCTGTTTCTGATCTTCGTTCTGCTTGTGCGGGTCCCGGAGGTCCGTTCTCTGGACAATCGCCTGATCCAGGCACTTGATCCGTTCAGGACAGACACCCCTATTTTTTTCTTCTCTAAAATAACGGATTTTGGGGCGAGCCGGCTGTTAATCATCATTATTATTCTGACTTCTCTTTTTCTTATTTATAAAAAGAGATTTGTGGCGCTGGTTCTGCTGCCGCTGGCTTTCTGGGCTGAACGGGGAATGAATTCACTTCTGAAACATTGGGTGATGCGGGATCGCCCTGATTTTCCCCACCTGGTCCATGAGACAGGTTACAGTTTTCCCAGCGGCCATGCCATGAACGCTGCCACAGTCTATGGACTCCTTATAATTCTGATTGCTCCGCTGATCCGTCACAGGTCCATGCGCAGACTCTGGATCGCGCTTTGTCTGGCGATGATCGTTCTGATCGGTTTCAGCCGGCCGTTCCTTCGTGTCCATTTTTTTACAGATATTCTTGCCGGTTACTGCATGGGCGGCGTATTTGTCGGAATAACTGCACTGATTGTCATTTTTATTGATTCCAGGCGCGGATGCCGTTAAGATGAAAATAAAGTGAAACTTCAATCAGCCGGGATTTTCGGGCGCACAGATCGTGCCCGTGCAGGCATTGCAACAGGACGTCCTCGTTTTTAGCCTAGGCCCATCCCCCAATGATTGTTTGTTGAACCCATCGGGCTCCTGCGGGCAGGTATCCCCCGCCTGGGCATGTTTACGGCCCGTCCTTCACTTCTTTATCGTCCATACGCCGCAGCCGCATCTCGACGGAGTTCATCCTGTCTTCGGACAGGTCACAGAGGGACTGGATACGGTTCGAGCAATGAAAAACGGTGATATCATGATCAATTGACAGTCCGGGATCAGGAAGACTAAAAAAGAAAGGGGCATGTACCATGCCGAAAAGTAATGTTGGTTTGCAGATTCTTCCTTTTTCAAAAGAAAAAGAGACATATGGCCTGGTCGACAAAGCGATTGAGGAAATTCAGAAATCAGGGGTGAAATATGAAGTTGACGCCCTGGAGACGGTCATGGAAGGGGAACTGGACGACCTGCTTGAAGTCGTAAAAAAAACAATTTATGCAACGGTTGAGGCAGGCGCCGATGAAGTTGCAGCTGAAGTAAAAATTCATTTCCGGCCGCAGGGCACATCGATTGAGGAAAAAGTTGGAAAGTACCGGAAATCCTGAGAAAAAGAAGGCTGTCGCAGGGCTGTCAGCAACAACTATATAGCTGTTTACAAAATGAATGAAGCAACTCAGGCGGTTCATATTGACCGCTTTTTTTTATGGTACTCAGGATGATAGGAAACCGGTTCAGGAAGGTTTTCAGAGTAAAATGTAGAATATAGGTGGGAACAAACGTTCTCTTTATGTTATAATAGAAAAAGTTCGATTGGTTGTGATCGGATAAAAGTTTTTGAGGGGGAATGCTGATGTCGGTACGATTTATACTGGGACGCCCCGGCACTGGGAAAACGACAGCCTGTATGCAGGAAGTCATCAGCCGGCTTCGGGAAAATCCATCCGGACCGCCGCTGATTTATCTTGTACCGGAACACATGACCTTCAGTATGGAATATCAGTTTGCCAGAGCTGTCGGCACAGGCGGCATGACGCGGCTGAATGTCTACAGTATTCCCCGGCTTGCACTGCGCGTCCTCCAGCAGTCTGGAGGGATCACACGGATCCATCTGAATGGAACAGGTGTCGCCATGCTGCTTCGCAGAATTGTTGAGCAAAGCCGGGGTGAGCTGCGTTTATTCCGTAAAGCATCGGAACAGAACGGCTTCTATGATGTACTTAAAGATACGGTGACAGAGCTCAAACGTTATTGTCTGACTCCGGAACGTCTTTCCACTCATGCAAAGGAAGTCGATGAGGAGCATGATGGAGACCGGCTGCTCGGGGACAAGCTTCACGATCTGTCACTGGTCTATCAGTCTTTTGAAGCAGAACTTGAAGGAAAGTACCTCGACAGCGATGATTATCTCCAGTTAACCGCAGGGAAAATGAAGAAAACAGATTTTCTGAAACAGGCGGAAGTATGGGTTGACGGATTCCAGACCATGACACCGGAAGAACAGCTTGTCACAGAGGAACTGATGGAGACTGCAAAACGGACAACCGTTATCATCGGGGCGGATAAAGCCTATGACAGGCCGCCCGACGAGTTCTCCCCGTTCAGACATCCTGCACTGCTCTATATTCAGCTGCATGCCTGGGCAGAGGAAATGCAGCTTCCATCTGAACCGCTGATCATTAAAAGCAGGGTCGTTCGTACGCAGAAAAGAGCCCTGAAGCATCTGAATCTGTCATTTGGACGGTATCCGCTTGCGACATGTGATCAGACTGATGGTATTGTTCTGACTGAAGCCGTTAATAAAAGGGAAGAAATTGAACAGGCGGCAAGGGATATTATTGCTTTGACACGCGATCACGCCATCAGATATCGGGAAATAACGGTTCTTGTGCGGGATCTGGATCAATATGCCGATCTGATAGAAACGATATTCGGAGATTACGGGATTCCGATTTTTATCGATCAAAAGAAATCGATGCGCCATCATCCGCTGATCGAACTGATCCGGTCCGCCCTGGAGGTAGTGCAGCAGAACTGGCGCTATGAGCCAGTATTTCGCTGTGCCAAAACGGACCTGATTCATCCCGCGGGTATCCCCCTTTCTGAAGCACGGGAGGCCATTGATGAACTTGAAAACTATGTGCTTGCCTATGGCATATATGGCCGGAAAAAGTGGACGGAAAAGAAGCCGTGGGATTACAGAGTGAATCGCGGGCTAAAAGAAGAGCCGGGGAAAATGTCGAAAGAAGAGCGGGAGGCACAGAAGCGGATTAACCACCTTCGTGCTCTGATTGCCGGGCCTCTGCAGGGTTTTGAGCAGGAACTGAAATCAGCCAAAAATATCCGGGATAAATGTAAGGCAATCTACGATTTTCTGATCGATCTCATGATACCGGATAAACTGGAATGGCTGGCAAGAGATGCGGAAAAAAAGGGGCAGCTTGAAGAAGCAAAAGAACACGGGCAGGTCTGGAAGGCCGTCATCGACATGCTGGACCAGTGTGTGGAAGGAGCAGGCGATGAACCGCTGTCGCTCGATCTTTTTACGAAAATCATTGATACCGGTCTCGATCAGCTTGAATTCGCCCTCGTACCTCCTGCACTGGATCAGGTACTGGCAGGCAGTCTGGACCGGATGCGCTCAACTGAACTCAAAGCCGTTTTTCTGCTTGGCGTCAATGAGGGCGTCCTTCCGGCAAAACCTTCCGAACGCGGCCTGTTTTCAGACGAGGACCGGACACTCCTGGAAGAACGCGGATTGCATGTTGCTGAGGGTGATAACGGACAGATGTCCGGTGAAAATGAACTGTGTTTCCGGGCTCTGTCACTCCCGACGGAAAGGCTGTTCCTGTCTTATCCATTAGCCTCGGAAGCAGGAGAATCCATGAAGGCTTCTCCCCTGATCGGCAGGATCAAACGTCGTTTCCCCGGACTTAAAGTGAGGTTGTCGCCATCGGAGCCGCGGGCGCTCTCCGAAGAGAACCAGATGCAGTTTATCAATGCACCAGGGAAAACGATAAGTTATCTTGCCGCACAAATCAGAGAATGGCAAAAGGGATACGGCATGTCCGATATCTGGTGGGATACATATAACTGGTATACGTCACGGGTAAAATGGAAAGATACCGCACGCAGGCGTCTCTCGGGTCTGTTTTCGCGAAATGAAGCCTCTCTCAGTCCGGCATCGGCCAGGGCACTCTACGGAGAGACGATTCAGGCAAGTGTATCGAGGATGGAACGCTTCAACGCCTGCCCGTTTTCCCAGTTTGCCTCCTACGGACTGGGCCTCAGGGAGCGTGAGGTTTTTCAGCTCGATGCTCCGGATATCGGGCAGCTGTTCCATCTGGCCGTAAGAAAAATGATCGAAGAAATTATGTCTCATCACATGACCTGGAATGACCTGTCAGAAGGAGACTGCGATAAACTGGCTTCTGAAACCGTGACGCGGATCGCCCCGAATCTGCAGCACCAGATTCTGACAAGCAGCAGCCGCTACGGTTACCTGCAGCACAAACTGGAGCAGGTCGTTGCCCGGGCAGCCCGGGTCATGCGCCGTCACGCGCAGTCAAGCGGGTTTGTTCCGGTCGGCCTCGAACTCCCGTTTGGACCGGGAAAGCCTCTTCCCGCACTGACATTTGACCTGCCCGGAGGCTGCCGGATGGAGGTTGTCGGGCGGATTGATCGGATTGATAAGGCAACCATCGGAGACCGGATTCTGCTCAGAATCATTGACTACAAGTCAGGATTAAAGGATTTAAATCTGTCAGATGTTTATTACGGCCTTGCCCTGCAAATGCTTGCCTATCTTGATGTGGTGATTACGTACTCACAGAAGTGGATCGGTACCCAGGCAGAACCGGCGGGTGTCCTGTATTTTCACATACACAATCCGACACTCAGCCTCGATCACAAGCTTCCTGGGTACGCGATCGAAGAAGAACTGTATAAAAAGTTTAAAATGAAGGGACTGCTGCTGGCCGATGAACCTGCTCTGCTCCTGAATGATGCACATGCTCAGGGCGGCTGGTCACAGATCGCGCCTTTCGGGCTGAAGAAAAACGGCGGCTATTACAAAGGCTCGTCCGTTGCCGGGAAAGAGCAGTTTCATGCCTTAAGAACATACACCAGAGCGGTGATGAAAGACGTCGGTCAGAAAATAACCGGCGGGGATGTCCGCATTGCTCCTTTTAAAGATAAGAGCCGCGTCCCGTGTACCTATTGCCCGTTCAGACCGGTATGTCTGTTTGATCAGTCCCGTCCGGGCAACAATTACCGGGTTCTGAAGGACCTTTCTGCAGACCGTGTACTGGAAGAAATAAAGGGAAAGGAGACGGAGAATGATGACCCCAAAGCCTGAGGGAACAAGATGGACCGATGAGCAATGGCGCGCGATAACGGAAAAAGGACATGATATTCTGGTTGCCGCGGCAGCCGGATCCGGAAAGACGGCGGTCCTGGTTGAACGCATTATTCGCAGGATCACGGATCCCGGGCATCCGGTCAATATTGATGAACTGCTGGTCGTCACGTTCACAAGGGCTGCAGCTTCGGAGATGAGAGAACGCATCGGACAGGCACTGGAGAAAGAACTTTCGGCGCATCCGGAAAATCTGTTTCTCCGCAGGCAGCAGGCGCTGCTCAGTAAAGCACCCATTATGACCCTTCACGCCTTCTGCATGTCCATTATTAAAAAATATTACTATTTTCTTGACCTTGATCCCGGATTTCGTCTTCTTGACGAAACGGAAGCGGAACTGCTCAAAGAGGAAGTTCTGGAACAGGTACTTGAAGAAAACTATGCCTCCGGAGATCCTGAGTTTTTCAGACTTGTCGACCGTTATTCCGGTGACAGGAGTGACGATGCACTGCTTAATCTGGTCTTTCGCCTGTATCATTTTGCCCGAAGTAATCCCTGGCCGGATGACTGGCTGAATCAGATGGTGCGCGCTTACCATCCGGATGAAGAGGCTTCGATTGATGATTTCTCATGGATTAAGGATTTGAAAGAATCCCTGTTTCGAAGAATAAAAGGATCTGTAGCGGCACTTTCTGAAGCGTGTGAGATTTGCGGGGAACCGGGCGGACCGGCTGTCTATGAAGAGACTCTGTCTCATGACCTGAACGGGCTTGAGCGCGTGCTGCATACTCAGGGAAAGAGCTGGGAAGAGATTCGGTCGGAAGTACTCGCTCTGTCTTTTGGGAAAATGAAAGCCTCGAGAGGACATGACGTTGCTGCAACGCTTAAAGATCAGGTGAAAAAAATACGGGATCATGTGAAAAAAGAGGTCAGTGATCTGAAAGACCAGTGGTTTTCACGTTCATCTGAAGAGGCTCTACGGGATTTGAAAGATATGGCTCCCTCCGTTGAACAGTTAGGCAAACTCGTGAAGCAGTTCGCGGCAGCATTTAAAAAGGAAAAAAGGCGGAAGGGTGTCCTTGATTTTTCCGATCTCGAACACGAAGCCCTGACGGTATTAAGAAAAGAAGGTTCAGCGCCGGGTCATGAAGCTCCTTCTGTAGTCGCCACGCAATACCGGTCTCACTTTGAAGAAGTACTGATTGATGAATACCAGGATACGAACCGGGTGCAGGAGTCGATTATCCGGCTGATCACAAGAGACGGGAAGCACGGCGGTAATTTGTTTATGGTGGGTGACGTGAAACAGAGCATTTACGGATTCCGTCTGGCGGAACCGGCTCTCTTCATTGAAAAATACAAAAACTTTGCCGGCAGTGATACAGATGGTGAAAAAATCGATCTATCCAGTAATTTCCGAAGTCGACCTGAGATCATCAACGGCACCAATTTTATTTTCAGACAGACGATGGATGAAGCAGTCGGAGACATTGCCTATGATCAGGCGGCCGAATTGAAGTACGGCGCAGATTATCCGGAAGCAGGCAGAGCGGTCGACCTGGAATTGATTGAAAGAGATGCTGAAGGAGAGCGTGCGGCAGATAACGGGGTCGAAGAATACGAAAATGAAGAACTGGAAGCGGCAGCTATTGCCGACCGGATTCTGGCTATGACAGGAAATGGAACGGGCCCTGCTTTTCGGGTCTGCGACAAAAAGACAGGTCAGATGCGTCCTGTTCGTTTCCGGGATATCGCCATCCTGATGCGGTCGGCAAGTCAAACGGCGACGGCAATGAAAGAGGTGCTTGACGCACGGGGAATTCCGGCTTATGCCGAATTGTCAACCGGCTATTTTGACGCGAATGAGGTCTCCGTGATGCTTTCCGTTCTTCAGGTCATTGATAACCCGTTTCAGGATATTCCGCTTGCTTCAGTTCTGCGGTCACCAATAGTCGGGCTGGATGGTGATGCGCTGGCACAGATCCGTATCACCGATCGGAGCGGAAACTTCTTTTCAGCGCTGAAAAAGTATGTTGCAGAAGCAAAGGGCAGTCTGAGAGATCAACTGAACGCCTTTCTGGAACAGCTGTCGGAATGGAAAAATATGTCCGTCAGTCATTCTGTTTCTGAATTAATCTGGCAGATCTACCGGGATACCGGTTTTTACGATTATGCAGGAGGATTGACCGGCGGGACGCAGAGACAGGCTAATCTTAAAGCGTTCTATGACCGGGCAAGGCAATATGAAAAGACGTCGTTTCGCGGCCTGTTCCGTTTTCTGAGATTTATCGAGCGCCTGAGAAAGAACGGCGGGGATCTCGGTGAAGCTCGTGCGCTCAGTGAACAGGAAGATGTCGTGAGGATCATGACGATTCACAAAAGTAAAGGGCTCGAGTTTCCGGTGGTTTTTGTTGCCGGCATAAATAAAAAGTTTAACAGGAGAGATACACTGGCACCTGCGCTTTTGCACAAATCGCTTGGATTCGGTACACGCTGGATTGATCCGGATCAGCGGATTAGTGTACCCACGCTGCCCTATCTGGCCATTAAAGAACAAATGAAAAAAGAGGCCAATGCTGAAGAAATGAGAATCCTCTACGTCGCCCTGACACGGGCCCGGGAGAAACTGATCCTGACGGGTGCGGTTCGCAATCTGGAGAAAACGGTGCAACACTGGGCCGGAGCGATAAAAACCCGGGACTGGCTGCTTCCGGAATACTATCGCAGCACTGCGTCCGCTTTTCTGGACTGGCTGGGTCCATGCATCCTGCGGCACCGCTCGGCGGTCCCCTTGCATGACCTGGCTCAAGTCAGACCGGACCGGGATTCTGTTTCACACGATCCTTCTGTATGGCATGTGCAGCTGATCCCTTCTTCAGCGGTGGTCAGGGAACAGGAGAAACCGGAAAGAGATCAGACCCGAATGGAAAAGGTCAGGCACTTCCGACCGGTCCCTTCAGCATCAGGACGGGAAGATGAAGTCAGCCGCCGGCTTGAGTGGGTGTATCCCTGGCAACAGGCGGCGACTTCTATGGCCAAACAGACGGTCACTGAAATCAAATCGCAGCAGGATTACTTCAGCGCGGGACAGGATAATCGATTGCTGTCCGGACGTTTTTCAGTAACAGCAGGAGATCGCCCTCGTTTTCTTCAGAGCGGCGGACTGTCGGCTTCTGAACGAGGTACGGCGCTTCACCTTCTGATGCAGCATCTGAATCTGGCCGGCCCACTGGATATCAGACAGCTACGCGTTCAGGGGGAGCAGCTGGTTGAAAAAGAGATATTGACCCCTGAACAGGAGAACAGTCTGGATTATCAGGCAGTCAGTGCTTTCTTCCGGACATCTGCCGGAAGAAAAATGCAGCAGGCGGAAAAAGTCTCGCGAGAATGTCCGTTCAGTCTGGTCCTTCCGGCCGGAGAGGTTTATCCGACATGGCGCGGTGATCCTGCCGATGAAGCTGTCCTGATCCAGGGAGTGATTGACTGTATTATCGAAACGGCGGAAGGTCTGATCCTGCTCGATTATAAAACGGACCGTTTAACCGGCCGTTTCCCGGACGAGAGCGAGGCCATGAAAGAATTAAAGCGCCGGTATCACGTGCAGCTCGATCTGTACCGGCTCGCCATTGAGAAAATCTGGCATCGTCCCGTTTCCAGAATCGGTTTATATGCTTTTGATATTGGAAAATTCGTGGATCTGACCGGTGAGAGGAGGATTTTTAAATGAGGTTGCTGCACACGGCGGACTGGCACCTTGGCAGAACGCTGGAAGGGCGTTCCAGGCAGGATGAACAGGAGTCGGTCATGGACGAGATTTGCCGAATTGCAGATGAAGAACAGGTGGATGCTGTACTGATGGCAGGGGATGTGTTTGATACGGTCAATCCGCCTGCCATCTCTGAATCTCTTTTTTATGAAACAGCAGAAAGAATCGCAAAAGGGGGTAAACGCCCTTTTTTAATTATTGCCGGAAATCATGACAGTCCCGACCGCCTGCAGGCTTCAAGGCCACTGGCCGGACGGCAGGGCATTACCATTATCGGACGTCCGACGCCAGATCCGGTCCGCGTTCCTGTTGAACGAACAGGGGAAACACTGATTGCAGGATGCGTCCCCTATCCCTCTGAATCACGGCTCAATGAATGTCTGAGTGCAATGAATGAAGAAAGCGCCATTCAGGAGGCGTATAATGACCGCCTGAACATGCTTTTTTCCGAACATGCCGGAAAATTTACACCGGGATCAGTTAATGTGCTGATGACCCATGTATTCACATCCGGCGGAAAAGAGTCGGAATCAGAGCGACCGGTTCAGGTCGGAGGGGCCTATACGGTGTATCCATCATCATTTCCCGAAGAAGCGCAGTATGTGGCTCTTGGTCATCTGCATCGTCCTCAGACGATTGAGCGGTCCCCGGTTCCGACCCGTTATGCCGGTTCCCCCCTTGCCTACAGTTTTTCTGAAGCAGGAAACAAAAAATCGGTGACGATCATCGATGTGCAGCCGGGAAAAAAGGCACAGGTTAAAGAAATACCCCTGGTTTCGGGGAGACCGCTTGTCCGCTGGAGAGGAGAAAACGGCCTTGACGAAGTGCACAGATGGCTTGATGAAGGGCGCGACGGTGACGCGTGGATCGACCTGGAGATTCAGCTTGATCACGCGCTTAATATGCACGAGATTCAGGAATTGCGCAAAGCAGACCCTTACATAGTCGGTATCCGGCCCATTTACCAGGCGGGAGGGCCGGATCTGCAGGATCAGGCCCGTACGCATCTCCCGATTGATCAGCTCTTTATCCGTTTTTATAAAGAGCAGACCCGTGGAGCCGAACCCGAACCGGAACTTGTGCGCCTTTTTCTGCAGCTTCTTCAGGACAATGAAGCAGAAGAGGAAGCTGCGGCAGGGAGGGACAGACATGAAACCGATTGAACTGACACTTCAGGGACTGAACAGCTTTCGTAACAGGCAGCGAATCGATTTTGAACAATTATGTGCAGATGGGATCTTTGGTATTTTTGGACCTACGGGGAGCGGCAAATCAACCATTCTTGACGCTATGACCCTGGCTTTGTATGGGACCGTCGAGCGGGCATCCAATCATACTCAGGGTATACTCAACCAGCTGGAGGATCAGCTCTCTGTCAGCTTTACTTTTGAACTTAATGGAGACACCGTCGAACGCTACCGGGCTGAGCGGGCCTATAAGCGGACAAAGGAAGGCGGTCTGAGAATGAGCAGCTGCCGCTTGTTTCAGATTGGCCCTGACGGCAGCAGGACTGTGCTGGCGGATAAGGAACGTGATGTGACAGGTAAAATTCAGGAGATTCTCGGACTGACACACGATGACTTTACGCGGGCTGTCGTCCTTCCACAGGGGAAATTTTCTGAATTCCTGAAACTCAGGGGAATCGAACGACGCCAGATGCTCCAGCGCATTTTTCACCTCGAACAATATGGGGATGTGCTGACCTTACGCCTGAGAAATCACGCGGCTTCGGTTCAGCAGCGACTGGCAGTCATTGCTGAGAAAGAAGCGGTTCTTGGTGATGCGTCTTCGGAACATGTCCGTGCCCTGCGAGAAGAAAACATAAAGATTCATCATAAACTGACTGAGACGGGGAAGCAGCTTGATTTAGAGGAGAAGCGGCAGGAAGAAATAAGAAATATCTTTGATCTGCAGAATGAGCTTGCGATGAAAAAAAGGCAGCTCCAGACACTTATCAGGGAAAAATCTGCAATTGAAGAAGAAAAAAAGAGACTGACAAAGAGTGATGCAGCGGAAAAGATCATCCCCTATCTTGAAACGCTTGAGGCTTCTGAACGTGAGCAGGCCGATTCTGAACAGGAAATGAAAAATGCTTCTGCCCGGCTGGAAGCGGCCAGAACAGCAGAACAGACTGAAAAAAAGGCATTCATCCAGGCCAGAAAGGCACTGGAGACCAGAGAACCTTTGCTGATCGAAAAGAAAAAGGTGCTGATACAGGGGATCAGCGTGAAGAAACAGTTTGATCAGGCGAAAAAAGACGCAGAAGCGGCTTCCGAAAAGATCAGAGTATTGTCCGAAAAGGTCAGCAGACTTAACAAACTTTCTGACGAAGAAGCGCGAAAAAGGGATCGCCTCACCAGTATGATCCGGCAACTTGAACAAAGGCTTCAGGAGCACACGGTAACCAGCGGGCTCAGGCAACAGGTCGACCAGGCACAAAACGCAAAGAAGGATGCAGACTCACTTCGCACTCAGATTGATGAGAAACGGATCAAGTGGAAGATGAAAGAGAAAGATCACCAGTCGCTGCGCGTGCAGGCAGATCAGCAGCAGTCAAAGCTTAAACGGCTGACAGAAAAAGGGAAAGAATGGTTTGCCCACTGCATGCATGTTTATAACCGTCTGTCAGACCTGAGCAGCAAGATCAAAATACTTAAGAATGATTTTCTGGCCAAAAAAGAAGAGGCTGTCAGCGAGAAAGACGAAGCGTACAGGCAGACACTGGCACACAATCTGGCAGGCGGACTGCAGGAAGGCGCCCCCTGTCCGGTTTGCGGCGCGCTGCACCATCCTGCGCCTGCGGCAGCTGCAGACAGCGGGGAGGGTCCATCTGATCAGACGATTCAATCCTGGCAGGATGCGGCGAACACGCTGATGCAGCAGGATCAGGATATCCGGATCCTGCTTGCGAATCTGGAGCAGGCGGTCAGGACGGCCTCTGCACTTTTACCCGGAATGGGGGCAGGTTCTGTTCAATCAGAGAAAATCACGGGTGCTGATCAGTGGCCGGAGGAGAGAATCGGAAAAGATGCACCGGCAGAGAATCTGACAGGGGAGACAGAAGCCTCCGTCAGGGCGGGACGACAGGATGTACTGGAGATCACCGGGAGGCTGGATCATCTGAAGACCCGTGTTCAGACTCTTTTGCAGGAAAAGGCAGCAACCGCCTCTTCGCTGAATTTTGTTGAAAAAGAACAGAAGGACATCGCCCAAAGTGCAGAGAAATTAAAAGAAAAAATGGAGCAGATTCGGGAAAACTGGCCCGCTGAATGGCCGCCAGTGGATCAGCTTAAGCAGGTTGCTGATAAAATCCGGGAATCCGACAGTCAGTCGGAAAATATTCAAAATCAGCTGAACAGTCTCCGTGAAAAATATAACCAGACACTGGATCAGCTTCAGGATCTGCAGCAACAGAAAGCAAAACAGGAAGCTGAATGGAACGGACTGAAAGGGACGGCAGACGCCCGGCGCCATACTGAATCGCAATGTAAAAACGAACTGAGGTCACTGGGGCTTGCGGAGGATGCCTCGATTGAAGAAGATCTGAAGGCGACAGAAGTTCTGATTCAAAAATTAAAAGCTGACCAGAATGCCTGCAACGAAAGCTGGCAGCGTGCCCTCGACCTGTTTCACATCGAAGACAAACGGATGAATGGCGCTTCCGATCACCTGACCCGGGTTCGTGCTTCACGGGAAAGGGCTGTGAAAGTCTGGAAGGAAAAAGTTTCTTCTTCTGAGTTTACTTCCCGTGAGGATGTCAGAACAGCATTAATGAATGAGAGAGAAAACAAAAGGATAACTGAAAAAGTAGCCCGCTACGAAAAAGAAACAGGAGCCGTTTCTTCAAGCCTTCTGACGCTGGAACAAAAACTGTCCGGAAGATCGGCAACGAAGGAACAAGTGGAAAAGGCGCAAGAGGACTGCAATCTGCTTAAGGAGAAGAGTCAGGCGCTCAGTGAACAGTACGGGGCGTGTGTCAAAGAGTTGTCTGATGTTGAAGGAAAACATGACCTTTTTATCAGCCTGGAGAAAGAGCGAAAGCAGCGGCAGAAATCAGCAGACCAGCTGGATAAACTTCAGCGCGTGTTCCGAGGCAATGCCTTTGTTTCCTTTGTTGCCAAAGAACAGCTGCAGCAGGTCTGCTATGCCGCTTCGAAGAGACTGGGACAACTGACACGTAATCGTTATGCGCTGGAAGTTGATGATGCCGGCAGTTTTATTGTCCGGGATGACGGAAACGGGGGATTAAGGAGGCCGGTTTCGTCACTTTCCGGAGGAGAAACCTTCCTGACCTCACTGTCGCTCGCACTGTCTCTGTCTGAACAGATTCAGTTACGCGGCAAGGTCCCGCTCCAGTTTTTCTTTCTGGACGAAGGATTCGGTACGCTGGATCCGAATTTACTGGATACGGTTGTGACGGCGCTGGAGAGACTGCATATGCACCGGCTGTCGATCGGAGTCATCAGTCACGTACCGGAAATGCGGGAACGGTTGCCGCGGAGGCTGATTGTCGAACCGGCTCAGCCGTCGGGAAAAGGGAGCCGCGTTCACATGGAATTATTGTAAAAAATACGGCTTGTTCATTTTCCGTTCATATTAAAACGCTACAGTATATTCAATATGGGTGCTAAGCCTGAAGTCGTATAGCCCGCTACGGCTCCGGAATGTTGCTCCTCTTGTGAAGAACGTGTAGCATACACCCATGGAAGGAGAAAGAAGCAATATAGTGTAGTCAGTGTGTAAAATAAAAAAGTGGAGTGGATGTCGTGCGTAAAATGATCTCTTTTTCAATGAAAAATAAACTGGCTGTATGGCTTCTGACGATTGTTGTCATAGTCAGTGGTGTCTACGCCGGAACAAATATGAAAATGGAAACCATGCCGGATTTCACCATTCCGGTTGTCAGTGTTTCTACTGTGTATCAGGGGGCAGCACCCAGTGATGTAGATGAAAATGTCACACAGCCGATTGAACAGCGACTGCAGACCATGCCCGGCGTGCAGAACGTCAGCTCGAAGTCATCAACGGGTATGTCTTCGGTCATCATTGAATACGGATTCGATAAAGACATGGATCAGGCAGTCAATGATGTCAAAGAAGCTGTCGATCAACTGACCTTTCCTGATCAGGTGAAACGGCCGACAATCATGCGAATCAGCATGGACGCCATGCCGGTGTACAGCGCCAGTATATCAGGTGACGGGGAATCACTAGAAAAACTCAGCAGTCAGGTGAAAAATGATCTGCTGCCGGCAGTTGAAGGAGTCGACGGTGTTTCATCTGTCACGTTATCCGGTCAGCAGTCAGAACAGGTACAAATAGCATTCAAAGAGTCACAGTTAAAGAAATACGGACTCAGCCAGGATTCTGTCATTCAACTGATTAAGGGTAACAATGTTTCAACCCCTCTGGGTCTGTACACGATTGATGACAGCCAGAAATCTGTTGTTGTCAGCGGAAATATCGGGTCTGCAAATGATCTGAAGAAAATAAGAATACCTGTTGTTCCACAGACAGGCGCTGCAGCCGGGAGTCAGCAAAGTGCGGCAGGGCAGATGGGCCGGACAGACAGCGGACAGACCCTGCCGGGTGCATCCGGACCGGCTGCGCAGCTCAAGCCGCCGACGATACAGTTGTCAGATGTTGCCGATGTCACGCTTGTTAAAAATGCAGAATCAATTTCCAGGACAAACGGCAAAGAATCTATCGGTATTTCGGTGGTTAAAGGGCAGGACGCCAATACTGTAGACGTCGTCAACGGGGTCAAAGATCAAATCAACAACTTCGAAAAAACGCATGAAGATGTCCATGCAACAGCTATGTTTGACCAGGGTGAACCGATCGTTGAATCTGTAAATACAATGATTGAAAAAGCGATTTTCGGTGCCCTGTTCGCGATGCTTGTCATCCTGCTCTTCCTGAGAAATATTCGAACGACGCTGATATCGGTAGTTTCCATTCCGTTATCTCTGTTAATCGCACTGGCCCTTCTCAATCAGATGGATATCACTCTCAATATCATGACGCTTGGTGCGCTCACCATCGCAATCGGTCGCGTCGTTGACGATTCGATTGTTGTGATTGAGAACATCTACAGACGGATGACGCTGCGGACCGAGAAACTGACAGGCAAAGAGCTGATTCGTGAGGCGACACATGAAATGTTTATCCCGATTATGTCGTCGACTATAGTCACAATCGCTGTTTTCATGCCTATGGCCCTTGTGACCGGCATTGTCGGACAGATTTTTATGCCGTTCGCACTGACCATTGTTTTCTCCCTGCTAGCCTCACTTCTTGTTGCCATTACGATTGTACCGATGCTGGCCAACAGTTTCTTTAAAAAAGGATTGAAAAAGAAAATAGACAGTGAGGAGCATCCCGGGAAACTTGCCGCCTTTTACAGAAGGGTACTCAATGGGGCATTAAATCATAAAGCCATCGTCTTCGGCTCTGCCATCCTGCTCTTCGCGGCAAGCCTGTTCCTCGTTCCTCATATCGGAGCAAGTTTTCTGCCGAGTGATCAGCAGAAGGAACTGATTCTGACCTACAATCCGAAACCGGGACAGACTCAGGACGACACGAAAGACGTTGCACTGCAGGCAGAAAAGTATTTGAATGAAAATAAAGACATGACAAAAATGCAGTATTCAATCGGGGGATCAGGATCAACACCGATGTTCCAGACCTCTGATAATCAGGCGCTCTTTTATGTCAGCTATAAAAAGGGCACACAGAATTTTGACAAACTGCAAAAGGATACGCTTAAAGGCCTGAACGGTTTATCCGATCAGGGCGAATGGAAAATACAGGATATGACTGGCGGAGGGGCAGGTTCAAACCAGCTGAGTCTGTATGTTTATGGAGATTCGATGAACGAACTGCAGCCGGTTGTTGAAGATGTCACAAATACCGTTAAAAAGGACAAGAATTTCTCGGAGGCGGACTCCAGTCTGACGCAGGCCTATGATCAATACACAATCGTTGCCGATCAGCAGAAACTGGGTCAGTACGGAATTGCCGCCGGACAGATTGCTCAGAGTCTGATGGCGTCCGGTAACATGTCGAACGCGCAACCGCTGACGACAATTAAGCGTGATGGCGACGACCTGAATGTTTATCTGAAAGTCCCTGAACAGGCAGGTGTGGACAATATCAATGATCTGACGGGTAAAACTGTCAAGTCTCAGACGGGTCAGGAAGTACCGATTGATGAACTTGCAACGGTGAAATCCGGAAAATCTCCACAAACGATTACGAAACGAGATGGTAAACTGTACGCCGAGGTAACGGCAAAAGTGAATGCCCGGGATGTCTCGGGTGCGACAGCAGATCTCAAAAAACAGATCGATAAGCTCGATCTTCCCGACGGGGCAAGTGTTTCATTCGCCGGCGTGGCGCAGCAAATGAACGAATCTTTCAGTCAGCTCGGTATGGCCATGCTGGCAGCGATTCTTATTGTCTACTTTGTTCTCGTTGTAACCTTCGGAGGCGGACTGGCACCGTTTGCTATTCTCTTCTCTCTTCCATTTGCTATTATCGGAAGTCTGGTGGCTTTGCTTCTTTCCGGGGAGACCATCAGTATATCATCCCTGATCGGTGCGCTGATGCTGATTGGCATTGTTGTCACAAATGCGGTCGTTTTGATCGATCGGGTTATTCACAAAGAAAAGGCCGGGTTCGATACGCGGGAAGCCCTGCTTGAAGCAGCCGGAACTCGAATTCGCCCTATCCTGATGACGGCTATTGCCACCATTTGTGCCCTGATTCCGCTTGCCATCGGAATGGAGAGCAGCGGAGGGATGATTTCAAAAGGCCTTGCAATCACCGTTATCGGAGGAATTACCAGTTCAACCATTCTGACGCTGATTATTGTACCTATTGTTTATGAAGCTCTGATGAAACTGAAGCATAAATTCAGCCGAAAAACGGCTAAAGTCACTGAATAACTGTTTAATCCATGGTTCCGTTAGGGTTCGCCTGATCGGAACTTTTTTTATACCTTAAACCCTGCGCCACGCGGGGCATTTATCCCGCAGGAGCCCATGGGTTCAACGGACAATCCTTGGGAGATGAAGCTCCCCACGGATTGAAGTTTCACATGATCGGTCTGAATTTAAGATTTATCGGTGAAAGTTCAGCTTGAAAATCAAATTTGGCTGGCATGACGGAACGACGGGCATGTTAAACAATGAGAAAGACGCTTCAGAAGACAAGTGAGCCATCTGATGTGCAACAGTTGAAGCTTTACGCCAGAATATGGTAACGTGGAACAAAAGATGACGCAAAGAGGATGATGGACACGATGTCTGTTTATCAGGAGACCAAAGTTCTGTTTATTGTTATAATCGGAGCGATTCTCAATGCCGCTTCGCTGAACCTCTTCTTAATCCCGGCAAATGTTCTGTCCGGTGGTATGACCGGTATTGCCCAGCTGATTTCAGCACTGCTGGGACCCGCATCGATCCATATCAGTACCGGGATTCTGCTGCTTCTGCTCAACCTTCCCGTAGCTTATGCCGGCTGGATTAAAATAGGACATCGTTTCACAACATACAGCCTGATCAGTGTCGTCCTGACGACACTTTTCATGATGGTGATTCCTGTTCATCCACTGACTGAAGATATTCTGCTGAATGCGGTGTTTGGCGGAGTCGTTCAGGCAACAGGAGTCGGGCTGACTCTGAAATTCGGTGCATCCACCGGAGGCATGGATATTATTGCCATGGTCCTCTCGATGAAAAAGGACCGCCCGATTGGGGGCTATATGTTTGCCTTGAATGCGGTGATCATTCTCTCTGCAGGATTCTTTTTTGGCTGGCGACGCGCTTTATACACCCTGCTCCAGCAATACGTCAGTATCAGAGTCATTGACGCCATTCACACCAGCTATGTGAAGCTGACCGCCTGGATTGTAACCAGCAGGCCTAAGGAAGTACAGAAAGCCCTTTACGCGAGGCTCGATCGGGGGATCACAAAAATTCCTGCAAAAGGTGGATTCACGGATCAGAATAGGGATGTCCTGATGATGGTCATCACCAGATATGAATTATACGCCTTAAAACGCATCGTCACTGAGACAGATCCCAAAGCCTTTACAAATGTAGTTGAAACAGCTGCCGTATTCGGACTGTTTCATAAAAAAAGGCAGGTATAAATGGATTGCCCGAATAAAAATGATCTGGTAAAATGACAGTAAGAAGAGAGTAAAGGAGGTGGGTCTGTTGTCCTGTGCTGCAAAGCGTCGCATACAGTTAGAGTCTTTTCTCTATCTGATTCGTGCGATTTTTTCTGTATTTTCATTAAAGGGTGGAGTCTGCCCTTTTCTGGGAAAACAGTATAGCTTTGTACGGTGACGCAGCCCGCTCGACGGATTTTTAATACAGCTAGTCCATGAGTGATTTATATTCTCTGATCCACGGGTAAAGTCTTCCGTGGATTTTTTGTGTTCTGAATCTAAGGCTGCACCTTTTGATCTTTTTCAATGAGATCAACGCGAGAAGGCTTCTAAAATGAATAAATATCAGGATGTGACCACTTATGATCATCTGTCAGACAGATCATTTGAAAAAGAATATTGCTGGTAAAGAAATCCTTCATGATGTCAGTTTTACTGTTCATGAGGGTGAAAAGACGGCCATTGTCGGGGCGAACGGAAGTGGGAAAACGACTCTGTTCAATTTAATTTCCGGGCTTGATAAGCCGGACGAGGGCAATGTTGCGATTAAAAAGGAGGCTTCGGTCGGTTACTTGAGGCAATTACCGGATGGAGGAGATCAATCCGTACGTGAGGTCCTGGCAGGCACATTCTCGGCATGTACGGAAATCTCCAGAAAAATGCACGAGATGGAACTTGCTTTCTCTATTGTTTCAGCCGACAAAATGGAAAAAATGCTGAGGACTTATGCGCAACTGCAGGAGACGTTCCAGCGTCTCGGAGGTTACAATATCGATCACTCCATTGAGCATGTTGCAGGAGGTCTCGGCATCGGCCACCTGCTTGATCAACCCTATCGTTCGCTGAGCGGTGGAGAACGGACAAAAGTCGGGCTTGCCTGCCAGCTGTTGAACACTCCGGATCTACTGCTGCTTGATGAGCCGACCAATCATCTGGATATTATGGCACTCGAGTGGCTGGAAAGGTTTATTATGCAGTATAAAGGGACGATTCTCCTGGTGTCACATGATCGCTTCTTTCTTGATCGCACAGTCGGCAAAGTGCTTGATCTGGAGGATGGCACAGTCACTGTTTATCACGGAAATTATTCATCCTATATAAAAGAAAAACAGGAACGGCTTCTGCTTGCTTTTGCGGCTTTTGAGACGCAGCAGAAGAAAATAAACAAGATGAAAGAAACCATCAAACGACTGAAAGAATGGGCAAATCAGGCGAACCCGCCGAATGCCGGACTTCATCGGCGGGCAAAGAGCATGGAAAAGGCTCTTTCGAGAATGGAACGCCTGAAGAAACCGAAAATGGAGTCAGATAAAATGGCACTCAATTTTAACGCCAGTAAACGCACGGGAAACCGCGTTCTGAGCTGCCATGATCTGACCGTCCGTTTCGGCACACATGTCCTCTTCCGCGGTGTGAATCTGGATTTACGTTACCAGGACCGGATGGCCATTATGGGACCGAACGGCTCCGGTAAAACGACGCTGCTGAAATGTCTGCTCGGGCAGACAAGTCCGGTGGAAGGAGAAATCAAACAGGGAACAAATCTGAATGTCGGTATATTATCACAGCACGTTTTTGAGAATCCCGGAGAAAAAGACAGACGTGTGATCGATGTATTCCGTGAACATGCCAGACTGACGGAAGGAGAAGCCAGAGGTGAACTGGCAAAATTCCTGTTCTATGGTGCCGATGTTTTTCGGAAAATCGGTTCATTAAGTGGTGGTGAACGCGTCCGTATCAGGCTGGCTGATCTGATGATGAAAAAAATTAATGTGTTAATTCTGGATGAACCGACGAACCATCTGGATATCGAGTCCAGAGAGGTGCTGGAAGAGGCCGTCAGTCAATTTACGGGAACCGTCATCGCAGTCAGCCATGACCGTTATTTTCTGAAGCAGTGTTTCAATAAAATTTACTGGCTGGAAAATGGAAAATTAACAAACTATCAACTGGAGAATTCATAATTTCTGAAGAAGTTGACAATCGGACCGCTGCCTGTGCATGAGCGGTCCGATTTTTTTCACCTTTAGTCCGGCCTTGTTAAATGAATCCGGTGATTTCCTCATCATATACTCATTTTTGCCGGCAGTCTTTTGTGCTTCCTCACACTTTCCGGCCGGCAAGTGTCATTCTGATTCGCCGGATTTCGCTTCCCCTGATCGTTTTATTTTTTCATTTTGATAATAGCGCAGGACATGTTCTGCGTAATTCGGATCCCCGTATTTTTTCCAGCCGAGTTCTCTTGCTTTGCTGTCTGAAAATTGCTCTGCCAGCTCCTTGGAGAAGCGGCCTCCGTGATGCCGGACGTAGTCAGTAAAACCGAGTCCGAAGTTATAGCTTTGAAGGGCCAGAGGGATGTTTCCATCCGCTTTATCCATTGACTTTTTAAAATATCTGGTTCCGACCTCTATACTCTTTTCCGGGTCTTCTATCGAGTCTTTCGGAAGACCCAGACTTTCAGACGCCTGCATAATATCAGAAGATTTTCCTTTCGACTCCTGCATGGCCACTGCCATGATCAGATCTGTGTAAGGTTCGAGATCGTTGGCTTTAGCATACTTTCTGAAAAGTGGACGCTGATTTTCAATTTCCGGGCTGATGACCCGGTGATCATTGAGAAACGGGACATGATCGGCCTGAGGACTGTAAAGACTGGAAATGATAAAAAGAGCAAGCCAGGAGAAACCGATGATGGAAAAAAGAGAGATGATTAATGTGATGATTTTTTTCATATTATTTAATCCTGCATGTATTTTTATCCCGTATGAACGGGTAGTGCTACCTGGGTCATGAGGGTAGATGAACAGACCCGGGTGGGGGATGATTGCCCGCAGAAGCACGATGGGTTCAACTGACAATCAGTGGGGGATGCGCTCAGGCTTAAAACGAAAACGAAGGATTCCTGTCGCAACGCCTGCACGAGCACATCCTGTGCGCATGACCCCCCTGCTGGCTGATTGAAATTTTACTTTATACCTCTCATTATATAAACCTTTCATTTAGAATCGTCATTTTTCGTCCGTATACAACCGAAAAATGTCGAATAAACAGGAAATTTTTCGATCGGAGGGGCCCCCTCACACGACCGGCCGCCCTGCATAGGATGAAAAGAGTCAATGCTGAGAGGAAAGGATGACCATAATGTGCGGAATTGCAGGGTGGATTGACCGGCGTCAGGATCTGCGCGGCGAAGGAAAAACGATAAAAAAAATGACGCAGACGATGAAACACCGTGGTCCGGATGATCTGAATATATGGGTATCGGAAAAAGCGGCGCTGGGTCACGCAAGGCTGGTTGTTGTTGATCCGGCGGGAGGATGCCAGCCGATGAGCAAAACGGTCAGGGATCGGGAATATATTCTTGTCTATAACGGCGAACTTTATAATACAGAAGAAATACGACAGGATCTCCTGAAGAAAGGCTATCAGTTTAAAGGTCACTCGGACACAGAAGTGCTGTTAACCTCCTATATGGAGTGGCAGGAAGATTGCCTGAGCCGCTTCAACGGCATATTTGCCTTTGCCATCTGGGACCGGAAGAAAGAGAAACTGTTTGCGGCGCGGGACAGACTGGGGGTTAAACCGTTTTTTTACAGTGAAAATGGAGGACGTTTTCTGTTCGGTTCCGAACCCAAGGCGATTCTGGCCCACCCTGACGTCAGGCCATCGATTGACAGAGAAGGCTTATCTGAAGTATTCGGGCTGGGTCCGTCGAAAACACCGGGTCACGGTATTTATAAGGGGATTCATGATCTGCGTCCGGCACATGCCCTGTCCTTTACAAAAGATGGTTTAAAGATCTGGCGTTACTGGAATGTCAGGAGCGCGCTGCATACGGACAGTCTGCAGGATACGGTAGAGCATGTCCGCTATCTGCTGAAAGATGCGGTGGAACGCCAGCTTTATGCTGATGTCCCTGTAACCACTTTCCTGTCCGGTGGCCTGGATTCGAGCGGTATCTCATCTATTGCCTCAAACTATTTTAAACAGATCCATCGACCGCCTTTGCATACGTATTCGATTGATTACCGGGAGAATGACAAGTTTTTTCACACAAGCAAGTTTCAGCCGGACAGCGATGCCCCTTATGTGAAAAAAGTTTCTGACTATCTGGGCACCGTGCATCACAGCCTGGTGATTGATAATGAACAACTGGTGGCCTGGCTGAAAAAAGCCATACACATGCGCGACATGCCCGGTTATGCGGATGTGGACTCCTCTTTACTCTGGTTCTGCGAAGGCATTAAGAAAGACTTTACTGTGGCGCTGTCCGGCGAATGTGCTGATGAAATATTCGGGGGATATCCATGGTTCCATAGTCCGGAAACTTCGGCGAAAGAAGGATTTCCGTGGATGCGCTCGACAGAGGCGCGCCAGAGTCTTCTGAATGAGAAGTGGGAAAGCCGGCTGAATCTGAAAGAATATGCCCTGATGCGGTTTCATGAGACAGTAGCTGAGACGCCGCACCTTGAAAGTGAATCAGCGATTGATGCAAAAAGACGTGAACTGTTTTATCTTAATATGAACTGGTTTATGACGGCTTTACTTGATCGGAAAGACAGGATGAGTATGGGAGCGAGCCTCGAAGTGCGCGTCCCTTTTGCCGATCATCGGCTCGTCCAGTATCTGTGGAATGTGCCATGGGAGATGAAAATGCACGGCGGGCGGGAAAAAGGGATTCTCAGAGAAGCACTCAGGGGTTATCTGCCGGATGAGGTTTTATATCGGAAGAAAAGCCCCTATCCGAAAACCTTCCACCCGAAGTATACTGAAGCTGTTTCAGGATGGCTCAAGAAAGTCATTGACCGGCCGGGTGCGCCGCTTCTTGAATTCGTTCAAAAAGATAAGGTACAGTCGATCATTGATACCGCGGGTGCGTCATTTAAAGTGCCCTGGTTCGGGCAGTTAATGAGCGGGCCGCAGCTGATCGCTCATCTGGCAATGATCAATGAGTGGCTGGAAACCTATCATGTGGATATTGTTGACCGTTGAAAGAAGAAAAAAAGGGATCGGGGGTGACTGCCCGATCCCTTTAAAAATCAATATTGTTCCGTTATGTAAGCGGTTTCTAAACCTGTGTTATAATACAATTTGGGATATTTTTGATCATGAAAGCGGGGGTTCAAATGGCTACGCTGTCTGATGTTGCTAAAAAGGCCGTCGTGTCGAAAATGACGGTTTCTCGCGTGATCAACCATCCGGACAAAGTTTCGGATGAGCTCCGCGAACTGGTCTATACGGCGATGAAAGAACTCAATTATGTCCCTAATTTCGCCGCCAGGGCTCTGGTTCAGAACCGTACAAGGATCATTAAGTTCCTGATCCTTGAAGAGATGGATGTAACAGAACCCTACTATATGAATCTTCTGGCAGGAATCGCTAAAGAGCTTGATCAGAACCATTACGCGCTGCAGCTTGCCACCCGTCTTTCACATGAAATAGGTCCCTGTGACGGGTTAATTGTCACGGGCATGAGGAAAGCAGATTATGACCGTATTATCGATAAACTGGAGCGTCCTGTTGTCTTATTCGGACAGAATAACCGAGGTTATGATTTCGTCGATGTGGACAATGAAAAGGGGATTTGTCTGGCTGTCCGGCATGTCATAGACCTTGGCTTTAAGCAAATCCTGTTTTTCGGGATCAGGCTCGATGAACCATTTATGGCTGCCAGAATCAGAGGCTATGAGAAGACAGTGAGGCGACACAAGCTGGCCGGACGTGTATTTTTGATGAAAAACAGTTCGCACACCGCTCAGGCACAGGCGATAGCTCTGTTAACAGAGCTTCACGGGAAAGTTGCTTTTATATGCGCCTCCGACCGGATTGCCATTGGTGTCGTCAGAGCCATCCGGGCCGCCGGGTTAGCGATACCGACGGATGCAGCGGTCACCGGATTTGACGGCGTCTTTCTTGACCGGATATCCTGTCCTAAGCTGACGACCGTCCGCCAGCCTGTGATTGAGATGGGCCAGGAATGTGCACGTATGCTTCTGAAAAAGATTGACATGGATGACGGCCATATTGGCAGCCGTATTTTTCAGCCTGAACTGATTATTCGCGAATCAACGGTTATCCGTTAGATACAGGAAAAGAGGAACATGCCCGGCATGTTCCTCTTTTCTTGCACAATCCTGTTATCGCTAACAGTGGGGCTTCTTATTGTTATCTGTGAAAGCGCATGCTATTTTAACAAGTGAAAGGGATAACGTGCAGCATCTCTGTCGGCGTCAGGCTATTGTTTATCACATTTATCCAAAGGACTTAAAGAGACAAACGGGGACGGGATCGAGAACATCAGAGGGATCATTGAAAAGCCGAGTGACATTCGGTCCCCTGGGGTTAACGTCCTGCGGCTGAATCCGATCTTCAAGTCGCCACACGCCGTACTGAACGTACTGAACGTGCCGGGATGCTGACAATATTGATGTATGTGCACCCTGTGAATACTGCGCGTTTTGTTAAAAAAATGAACAGGAGGGATAGAAAATGGAAAAATCAGCCGTTTATCATCAGCCCTGCAGCGCTTATGCTTATCCTTATGATAACGATACGCTTCATATCAGGATCAGGACAAAAAAAGAGGATATCCAGTCCGTTTCATTGATTTACGGAGACCCGTTCCGCTCGGTAAAAAAAGAAAAGGGAGAATGGGAATGGCTCAGCAGTGAAGCGAAAATGGAGAAAATCGTCAAAACAGATTTGCATGACTACTGGCTGGGCACGGTTCAGCCGCCTTTTCATCGCCTTCAGTATGGTTTTGTCCTCACTTCGTCTGAAGGTGAAACGACCTTTTACGGAGATCGAGGTTTTTTGCCGGCAGAAAAGCAAACGTTTACGGCAGCAGATAACTTTTTCAAATTTCCTTTTATCCATGAAGCAGATCGATTTAAAGCCCCGGAATGGGTTAAATCGACCGTCTGGTATCAGATCTTCCCGGAACGTTTTGCAGATGGAGATCCATCGATATCCCCGGAAAATGCCTTGCCATGGGGAAGCAAGGATCCCGGTCGCAAAGATTTTTTCGGCGGCGATCTTCAGGGAATCATCGATCACCTCGATTATCTGCAGGATCTGGGCATCGGCGGTCTTTACCTGAATCCCATTTTTGAGGCGCCGACAAATCACAAATATGACACGACGGACTATTTTTCGATTGACCCGCATTTCGGAAACAGGGAGATCTTCCGCAAACTGGTACAGGAAGCCCACAAAAGGGGTATCCGGATCATGCTCGACGCGGTTTTCAACCATATCGGCAGCAGATCAAAGCAGTGGCAGGATGTCGTTAAAAATGAAGAGAAGTCGCGTTATAGGGACTGGTTCCATATCCGCTCGTTCCCGGTCAAAGAGGGACAGAACGGAAATTTCGAAGGAAAAACAACTCTGTCCTTTGATACGTTCGCCTTTACCCCGAAAATGCCGAAACTCAATACGGCAAATCCTGAGGTGCAGGACTATCTGCTCGATATCGCCACTTACTGGATTCGGGAGTTTGATATTGATGGCTGGCGTCTGGACGTGGCGGATGAGGTGGACCATGCATTCTGGAAAAAATTCCATAAGGCTGTAACAGATGCAAAAAGTGACATTTACATTGTCGGGGAGATCTGGCATGACGCCTGGAACTGGCTGCAGGGCGACGAATTTCACAGCGTGATGAACTATCCACTCACCCAGTCGATCATTGATTTCTTCGTCGAAGACAAAATCACGGCATCGCAGGCCGTCAGCACCATTAATGCGCATTTTATGAAAAAACGGCGCTGATTATGATTCAGACCTGGCTCGGCTTCCCCTATATTTATGTGATGGTCACCGGTGTCCTTCAGGCGATTCCCGATGAACTCTATGAGGCAGCAAAGATTGATGGCGCCAATTTTCTGCAAAAGTTTAATCAGATTACGCTGCCGATGATTTTATTTGCGACGGCACCGGTTCTGATCACCCAGTATACGTTTAATTTTAACAATTTTGCGATCATCTACCTGTTCAATATGGGAGGACCCGGAGATGTCGGCGGCGGTGCCGGTACGACGGATATCCTGATCTCGTGGATTTACAAACTGACGACCGGGACAGCGCCGCAGTTCGCACTCGCCTCAGCCGTGACGATTGTCATTTCGATAATCGTTATCGCAATCTCACTCATCGCCTTCAAGAAGACGAATGCGTTTGGTAAAGAGGGGATGATGTAAATGAAGGAATTACTGAAAAATCAAAAGTTCACTCGATTCTGGAATCGGTTCTTCACGTATTTGTTCCTGATCCTGCTGAGCATCATCATTATCTATCCGCTGCTTATTACGGCATCGTCGGCATTCAAGTCGGGTAATCTGGTCGCATTTACGCTGGATTTCTCTTCATCCTGGTCATTTGATAACTTCCGGAGACTGTTCTCGGATACCCTTTATCTGACATGGTATAAAAACACGTTGATTATCGCGGTGTCGACCATGATCATTCAGCTGGTCATCGTGACACTTGCCGGTTATACATTCAGCCGTTACCGTTTCACAGGAAGAAAGAATGGCCTGGTGTTTTTCCTGATTATTCAAATGGTACCAACCATGGCTGCCCTGACCGCATTCTATGTCCTGGCCGTGATCCTCAATGCGTTAAATCAGTACTGGTTCCTGACTATGATTTATGTTGGGGGTGGTATTCCGATGAATACCTGGCTAATGAAAGGTTATTTTGATACCGTACCGAGGGATCTGGATGAGTCTGCGAAAATAGACGGGGCCGGGCATTTGCGGATCCTGTGGCAGATCAACCTGCCGCTTGTCAAACCGATGCTCGCTGTCCAGGCTTTATGGGCTTTTATGGCACCGTTCGGTGATTTCATGCTGGCGAAGTTTTTACTGCGTACGCCTGAAAGTCTGACGGTTGCTGTGGGGCTGCAGCAGTTCATTTCTAATCCCAGGGATCAGATGGTTGCTCTTTTCGCGGCGGGTTCCATATTGATCGCTTTACCTATCGTCCTGTTATTCTTCTACCTGCAGAGATATTTTGTTTCCGGTCTGACAGCAGGAGGCACGAAGGGGTAATGTATCATGCACAAATATCGATTTCCAGTCAATTACTTTATGACAATGAGTTTTCCAAAGCGAATTTTCCAGAATCGGAAAATGTTCGGCTGGCTGAAACTCACTCTTCTGTTTATTTTTATCAACGCCTGCCTTATGGTACCTGTCAGCCTGATGCTTTCATCTCTGAAGAGTTTTGACATTAGAAATGTCGCACCTGAACTGACCAGTCAGATCGGTGACAGGTTTGCAGCTCGTCTGCAAAATGCCCGGCTCAGCGGGGGAAATCTGAAGGGCGCGGATTCTTTCAGCTTTTCCAGCAAGGGAACGTTACTTGCTGTGGATCTGGAAAACAAGTGGTCGGCTCAGGGTGGAAGTTATCACAAACAGATCAGCGGTGTCGATAATGCCCTGATTATGCAACGAAGCCAGTTCATCATAACGGACAAAAGCGGTTATGGATTCGAGATTCACTATCCGGTCAGACAGGCAGAGTGGCAGGCCGGGAACGCGAAACAGTTAAAAGCAACGCTCGGACAGCTCTGGCTTCGGCAGTATAAGCCGCTGCTGCTGGCCATTCTGTCGCTGATGAGTTTCGCGGCCCTGATGATCTCAAATCTGATCCTGCTGGGGATCTTTTCCTTTGTTTTATGGCTGACAGGCCGATCAGGCTTTTCAGCGATCCGCTCCTTTAAAGAGGCGGTATCCATCGTCATGCTGTCAGCAGGGGCCCCATCGATTATAGCTATGATCCTCGGCGTTGCCGGGATGAATATAGCGACAGCACTTCTGTTCCAATCCATTGGGCTCATCCTCATGATCAGCCTTGTGTTCTTTCGTACACATTTTCAGGAAAGTTCGATGAAAAAGCAATCACAGATTAAAGCAGTAAGCGGGTGAATGTAACATGACGCGATCACGATTATTTGATATTAATGGATGGAAATTGACGACCCATCGCCTGCATAAGGAACAGATGCGTCTGGAGGAAAGCCTGACCTCGCTTGGGAATGGTTATATGGGGATGCGCGGCAATTTTGAAGAGACGTACTCCGGCGATCATCATCAGGGCACGTATTTCGCGGGGATCTGGTATCCGGACAAAACCCGTGTCGGCTGGTGGAAGAACGGGTATCCCAAATATTTCGGCAAAGTGATCAATAGCATGAATCTGATCGGTTTGCATCTTTTCCTCGATGAGGAAGAGGTGGATCTTTACAAGGATCCGGTTGAGCATTTTCAACTTGAACTGGATATGCGGTCGGGCACTTTGAAGCATTCCTATGTCATCGTGAAAAAAGGGAAAAAAACGCGGATTGAGGCCGAACGATTTCTCAGTATTGTCAATAAAGAGATCTGCGCGGTACGCTTTCGCGTGACAGGGTTATCCGGTCCGGTTTCCGTCCGGCTCGTCCCTTACCTTGACGGAGACGTGCGAAATGAGGATGCAAACGATGAGGAGATGTTCTGGCTTGAGACAGGCAGGTCGTCAGAGCCGGGATGCTCCAGCCTGGCTGTTCGGACCATCGATAATCCGTTTGGCACACCGGTCTTTACTGTAGCTGCTTCGATGGCCGTCCGGACTGATTTTCAGGCAGATGTTTCAGAGAATCAGAGGCCCTTATATGTCGCACAATCCTTTGCTGCCGATCTGGAAGCGGGGCGTTCGCTGACTCTTGACAAATTTGTGGCGGTCACGACAAGCAGGGATGATGATGTCCCGAAATTACTGCCAAAATCCAGGGAACTGCTCGGCCAGGCGGCAGACAGCGGATTTTCAGAACTGAAAAAAGAACACGCCGCGGCCTGGCACAGGCGGTGGGAAAAGTCGGATATTACGATTGACGGCGACGATGAAGCGCAGCAGGGCATCCGCTTCAATCTGTTTCAGCTTTTTTCCACTTACTATGGCGATGATGCGCGCCTGAATATTGGCCCGAAAGGTTTTACCGGTGAGAAATACGGCGGGGCAACGTATTGGGACACGGAGGCTTACGCGGTACCGTTTTATCTTTCCACTGCGGGTCCGGCTGTGACCCGGCAACTGCTTTTGTACCGCTATCATCAGCTTGATGGTGCATATCATAACGCGCGGCAGCAGGGACTGAAGGGCGCATTGTATCCGATGGTCACCTTCACAGGAGTTGAATGTCATAATGAGTGGGAAATCACATTTGAGGAGATCCACCGCAATGCAGCGATCGCTTATGCAATTTATAATTATGTCAATTATTCAGGTGATAAATCCTATATTGATCAGTACGGGATTGATGTCCTGACCGGTATCTGCCGGTTCTGGGCGGACCGGGTCCATTTTTCAAGACGCCGGGGCAAGTACATGATTCACGGAGTGACCGGTCCGAATGAATATGAAAACAATGTCAATAACAACTGGTATACGAACAAAATGGCCGCCTGGACTTTAGGGTACACACTCAGCGTACTGGATCTGGTCAGTACCGGAAAATATCAGGCGCTCGGACTGTCACAGAAAGAAACGGATCACTGGCAGGACATCATTGACCGGATGTATTATCCCTTCGATGAGAAATTGGGTATCTTTGTCCAGCATGATACCTTCCTGGATAAGGAAATCAGACCGGCAACAGAAATTCCCCGGATGAGCGGCCGATCAATCAGCACTGGTCATGGGATAAAATCCTGCGTTCCTGTTTCATTAAGCAGGCGGATGTTCTGCAGGGTATTTATTTCCTCAATGATCAATTCAGTGATGAAGAGAAGAAACGGAATTTCGAATTTTATGAGCCGCTGACGGTGCACGAATCCAGCCTGTCGGCCTGTGTGCATGCCATCCTCGCATCGGAGCTGGGAAAGAAAGAAAAGGCACTGGCTTTGTATCAGCGGACGGCGCGGCTCGACCTTGACAATTATAATAACGACACAGACGACGGGCTGCATATTACCTCCATGACAGGCAGCTGGCTCGCCATCGTTCAGGGTTTTGCCGGGATGCGTACGTTTCAGGAAACGCTTTCTTTTGCACCTTATTTACCGGACGAGTGGCAGGCATACTCATTTAAAGTAAACTACCGCGGACGGCTGATTCAAGTCAGGATCGAAAAGCAATCCCTGCATCTGGATCTGCTTTCGGGCAAACCTCTTCAGCTGAAACTCTATGGACGGGCGATCCTGCTTGAGCACGCATACTCCGGGAAACTGTGCACAAAGAGGGAGGTGGGCAAAACGTGAAGGCAGTCATCTTTGATCTGGACGGTGTCCTTACCGATACGGCAAAGTATCATTTTGAAGCCTGGAAAAATCTGGCCCGATCGATCGGTATCGAGATAGACGAGACGTTTAATCAACACCTGTTGGGCATCAGCCGGATGGAATCCTTAGAGCTTATCCTGCAATTCGGCGGCCGGTCAGATGATTTTTCCGCATTAGAGAAGGACGAACTCGCCGCCAGAAAGAACGAGGCCTACCGGGGACTGATTTCCGGCATGACACCGGCTGATCTGCTTCCCGGCATCGGTCAGTTTTTAAGGGATTTGAAAGAGGCGGGGATAAAAATCGGCCTGGCCTCAGCAAGCAGAAATGGTCCGTTTATCCTCGACAGTCTGCAGATCACCTCATTTTTTGATGCAATCGTTGATCCGGCAAAATTAAAAAAAGGAAAGCCGGATCCGGAGATTTTCGCTGCAGCGGCTGCACAGTTAAAAATGCGCCCTGCCGAATGTGCCGGGATTGAGGACGCAGTTGCCGGCATTCAGGCCATCAACGCAGCGGGTATGTTTTCCGTTGGCATCGCGACACCTGCCGCTGCTGCTGCCGACTGGCGTGTGGCATCGACGGCGGAACTGACACTTGAACGTCTGAAACAGCATTTTACCCGAAAGGATAAATAACGGACATGGAAAAGCAGCCGCGTGCAGGCTGCTTTTCCAGTGGATGGACTGGTTACGGGATCAGTAAAAAGGAATCAGGTGTGCCGACTGCCCGATCTGGAAAATAAATGAAGCGGCGCTTTTTTCAGGCTATAATAAAAGAGTTAATGGAATTGTGACACGGAGGAGGTGCCCATCATGAATATCAACCGTCTCGCCCGGAATTATCCGGGAACCATAGTGGAAAAGACTCCCTTTGTCCCCAAAAAGAATATGCTCTATTTTTATGAGGATCCGTACTATATTGGCATTCCTTCCCAGACGCTCTCTGACCGTGAACGAAACCTGCTGGTTATGCTGCTGAATCAGGAAGTTCCGCCGGTATACAGCGGTAAGGGCCGGCTGTGGTACGATTTGCTGGTCCGCGGGTTGCCGGTAAAAGATCTTGATCTGTCCATAAGCGTGCGGGTGACGCGTTTTCAGATGAGTGCCAGACTGCCGCAGGATGACCTGGCGGAATGGAGGCAGGCCCTGGAAGCTTTTTTTGACAGATCAGACAGTTTCATATACCTCTCATCGACGCAGGGCCTGATCATTGAAGAGAAGCCTTCAGTCCCGGCAGAGGACCTTCGTGCCATTGCCAATACACTGGAAAATGATTTCTCGGTCAAAACCTACTTTCAGATCGGGCTCAGGTATCCGGCAACCGGATTGCTGAAAGGCGCTTTTCAGGAAGAAG
Source organism: Sporolactobacillus sp. Y61 (assembly GCF_040529185.1). Classification (NCBI taxonomy): domain Bacteria; kingdom Bacillati; phylum Bacillota; class Bacilli; order Caryophanales; family Sporolactobacillaceae; genus Sporolactobacillus; species Sporolactobacillus sp. Y61. The sequence goes on from NZ_CP159510.1 coordinate 1,882,927, forward strand.
GCGATTTATTTCGGAGATTCCTGTCTGCTTCATCCCCGAAAGAGGTGACGAGTGTCGCATGCAGCTTTTTCTCCCTGCTGAAGCCGCTGATCAGCGAATGGGCGATTTTAGCTGAAGTACGGACGATGATCACCGATGATCCTGTCTGCGTCAGAATGATCAGGTCGCTGTGGGAGAGCCAGGGGAATATCAGCACCGCGGCGAAGCACCTGTTCATGCATCGGAATACGCTGCAATACCGGATCGAGAAATTTTATGAAATGACCGGCATCTCCCTGAAAGAGATGAACGGGCTGACCCTTGCTTATCTCTCCATTCTTTGATGCCGTGATCAGCCCGGCATTTGCCGGTATGATTCACCCTTGTGCTATACGTTAAGGAGGGGTAAAATTTTTCAGAAAAAAACCCTGGGAACGCCGCCTGTCCGGCAGCGCCCGCGGGGCCTTTTCTGTCGTAAAATCAGCCGGCAGTCAGTGATTTTTCCGTCTCCGGATCAAAGAAATGGGTTTTACTGACATTGAGAGCCAGAGTCACATTGTCGCCTGCATGATAAGGTGTCCGGGCGTCGACACGGGCAATGAAATTGTGGGTGCCGACTTGAGCATGCAGCATAAATTCCGCCCCCGTCAGTTCGGGGATGTTGATCTTGGCCTGTATCACGCTTTTCGGGCTGGAATTGATGACGACAGGTTCATCATGAATGTCTTCCGGACGGATCCCCATGATGATCGGTTTATCCAGAAAGTTCTTGTTGCGGAGGATTTTAAGCTTGCCCTCTGGAATTTCGATGTCGATATCATCGCCTTTAAAATGGTTGCCCTCAAGTGTTCCATGGAAGAAGTTCATAGGCGGTGAACCGATAAATCCACCGACAAAGAGGTTGGCCGGCGTATCGTAGACATCTTTTGGTGACCCCACCTGCTGGATCACACCGTCTTTCATAATAACAATCCGTGTCGCCATGGTCATGGCTTCTGTCTGGTCGTGCGTGACGTAAATCATCGTGGCTTCAAGATTCTGATGCAGTTTGCTGATTTCCGAACGCATCTGCACACGCAGTTTTGCATCCAGGTTGGACAGCGGTTCGTCCATCAGGAAGACTTTGGCGTCGCGGACAATCGCCCGGCCCAGTGCCACACGCTGCCTCTGGCCGCCTGACAGTGCTTTCGGTTTTCGGTCAAGATATTCTTTAATGCCGAGGATCTCAGCAGCATGTTCCACACGCTGTTTAATCTCAGCCTTCGGTACCTTGCGCAGCTTCAGGCCAAATGCCATATTGTCGAAGACGCTCATATGCGGATACAGGGCATAGTTCTGAAAAACCATCGCAATGTCCCGATCCTTTGGAGCGACATCGTTCATTTTCTTACCATTGATGTACAGTTCACCTTTTGAAATTTCCTCAAGGCCGGCGATCATACGCAGTGTAGTAGACTTTCCGCACCCGGAAGGGCCGACGAATACAATAAATTCTTTATCGGCAATATCCAGGTTGAAGTCTGAAACAGAAGGGGTGGTGCTATTATCATAAATTTTGTACATATGTTTTAGTGAGAGTTCCGCCATGATCTTTTCACTCCTTATCTTTGATACGTCTATCATAATGCAAACGCTTTCATCATTGTATGTCAGGATGCTTAATTAATGTATCCCTCTTTTGTGCACAATGACGAATCCGCTTACATTTATGAACGGGCAGTACCCCCAACCTCCAGGTCATGAGAGTAAATGAACAGGACGGGGTGGGTGATCACTGCCCGCAGAAGCCCGCCGGGTTCAAACGAACAATCCGCAGGGGATGGGCGCAGGCTATAAACGGGGGCGCCCTGTCGCAACACTTGCACGGACACGTCCTGTGCGCCCGAAAACTCCCGGGAAATAAAGTTTCACTTAATGTTCTCATTTTCAGCAGGCGGCGCCGGATCGCCGTCAGTCCCAAGCGGCATCATTCATCGCAGCATTCATTATTGATGAAAAGCGGCAGCCAATCGGGTATACTGAAAATACAGCGAGATGGTGGAAGGAGGGAATTCAAATGTCCGATAAATCATCAGAAGAACTTAAAGATCGCGTACTCGAAAAACTGGAAGATGTGATTGATCCGGAACTGGGTATCGATATTGTTAATCTCGGCCTGGTCTATGGCGTGGATATAGATGAAGAAAATAATGTGCTGGTCACGATGACACTGACTTTTATGGGGTGTCCGCTGTCTGCATCACTGACTTATGAAGTGAAACGTGCGCTGGCAGACATTGAGGAACTGGGTGAAGTGGAAGTGAACTTTGTCTGGGATCCGCCGTGGACGAAAGAAAGAATGTCCCGCTATGCCCGGATCGCGCTTGGACTTTCCGATTAATTGTGCTTCTGCCTGGCAGAGGCACTTTTTTTCTCTGCGGTTAATGATCAGGCCCGCTCCGGCATACCCTGATAGAAATGATAAATCGGGGGAAGATGTGTTGGAACAGGCACTGGTTTATGGCGGATTGTCCCGCCCGGGTATTCTATTAACAAAAGAGCTTATGGATCGCGGAATAGAAGTCACCGCCCTCAGTTCGGCCATGACTTCAGAAGAACACACTGCGGAAGAAAACCGGGCGCTGTTTCTGGGCAGAAATGCTTTATTCCGAGAATCCGTGCGGCAGAATGATCAAGCCTGCGATTATGTATTTTTTACAGACTGCTGCCGGGCCGAAACTGCGTTTATGGACCGGATAATAGAAAAAATCACAGATACGCTGGATACGCTGTCGCAGGCCGGTTCCCTGGTCCTGCTTTCTTCAGTCGATATTTTTGGCAACAGGGCAAGAGGGAACCTGGAAAATCATCCCGTTCGCCCGACAACACAGGCGGGCCGTATGGCGGATGAAATGGAACGGGTTTTTATCAAGCGTCTGCGAAAAATCAAATTTAACCACGCTGTTATTTTAAGATCAGAACCGATAAAAGACATGGATGAGCAGGTTGCAGAAAAAGCAGCCATTCTCATGACAGAGATGGCTTTAAGGGACTTTCCCGGTTCTGAGATCGTCCATTATTTCAGTCATTCCGGAACAGAACCTGCCCTGAACATGAAAATCAGGAAGCTTCTGGGGGATCGCTTTTCATGGCTGTGACAAAAAAATGAATCGGAACGAATACAGTTCTGCGCCCCGATTTTCTGAATCATTTACGGTTTGAACATTTTCAGAAGAGGGGACAGCTGCTTGATGGCAGGAGCTGTCTGATTAATGACAGAAACAACCTGAGTGGCTCCATTGACCACTTTCCCGATATCAAATTGTCCGTTCTGATCCAGAAATGGTTTCAGTATTGCAGGCTGCATGGCCTGGCTCGGCACTCCGCCTGCCTGCCACCCGCTGTTCTGATAATAGTTCTGAGCCGGGTGTGCAGGCGGTAAAGGACTGCCAAACATCAAGTGTGTGAACGGATCATAAGCACTGTCTCCGGGATTTTGTCCTTGCTGAATCACATTTTACACCCCCTCGTTCACTGATCTGGAATAGGGTATTCCATCTCTTGTATCTTATGCCTGATCAGCTGTTTTGTGAGGTCTGTTCGCCTGTGAAACGCATGTTAGCAAATGGACAAATATAGGGTGTTGTATTATATTGTTACCAAGTCCTATTATATACTGTTATGATCTGAGAGGAGAATTGCGGATGTCCGCAGGAATATTGGGTGTAGGAAAATTCATCCCCGAACGCGTAGTGACAAACTTTGATTTGGAGAAAAAAATGGATACATCAGATGAATGGATCCGGACAAGAACAGGTATCCAGGAGCGACGAATAGCTGACGAAAAGACCAATACTTCAGATATGGCTTTTGCTGCAGCAAAAGATGCTATAAAAAATGCCGGTATTCGTGCCACGGATCTGGATATGATTCTCGTTGCAACCGTCACGCCGGACCAGCCTTTTCCATCAATGGCCTGCATGCTTCAGGATAGACTTGGCGCAGGACACGTTGCAGCGATGGATATCAGTGCTGCCTGTTCAGGATGTATTTACGGTATGATAACGGCGAAACAGTTTATTGATTCCGGCGTATATAAGCATGTTCTTGTTGTTGGTGTTGAAAAGCTTTCGAAAATTACCAACTGGGAAGACCGGACAACTGCCGTTCTTTTCGGTGATGCCGCCGCTGCTGTCGTCCTTGGGCCGGTTTCCGAAGGCCGGGGTATTATTTCCTGGGAACTGGGTTCGGACGGAAGCGGAGGGAAAAATCTGTATCAGGACGGTCCGTTCATCAAAATGAATGGACGCGAAGTATTCAAATTTGCTGTCCGGCAAATGGGAGAATCGGCTGTTCATGTTGTTGAAAAAGCCGGATTGAAAAAAGAGGATATTGATTTTTTGATCCCGCATCAGGCAAATATTCGTATTATGGAAGCATCAAGAGAACGACTGGGTATTCCGGAAGAAAAAATGATTAAGTCGATCCATAAATACGGAAATACTTCATCATCGTCCATTCCGCTGGCGCTCGCCGATGCAGTAGAGGAAGGTCGGATAAAAGAAGATGACCTGATCGTCATGGTTGGCTTTGGCGGCGGACTGACCTGGGGAGCGCTTACGCTCCGCTGGGGAAGATAAGGCTCAAAGCCGGTTCGCAGCATAAACAAAATGATATATTATAATGAGATAATTGGATAAAGGACCTGATTACGTTTATTATATGATTTGTTGAACATTTTAAAAGGGAGAGAATGGGATGAAAAGAAGAGTCGTTGTTACCGGATTAGGTGCAGTGACACCTCTTGGCAATGATGTACGGACAACATGGGAAAATGCGATTTCCGGTAAATCCGGTATCGATTTAGTGACTCGAGTGAATCCGGATGATTTCCGGGCGAAAGTGGCAGGGGAAGTGAAAAATTTCGACCCTGAAAAATATATGACACATAAAGAAGCCCTGCGTATGGATCGTTTCACTCAGTACGCAGTTGCTGCAGCAAAAATGGCAGTTCAGGATGCTGGCTATCAGGTTGACGAATCCAATGCAGAACGGACCGGTGTCTGGATCGGCTCGGGTATAGGCGGTATGGAGACTTACGAAAAAGAGCTGCGCACTGCGCTTGAAAAAGGATGGCGTCGGGTCAGTCCGTTTTTTGTGCCGATGATGATCCCGGATATGGCTTCAGGACAGGTGTCGATTCAATTGGGAACCAAAGGGATCAACGAATGTACCGTTACGGCCTGTGCAACCGGAACCAACTCGATTGGCGATGCCTATAGAGTGATCCAGCGGGGAGAAAATGATGCGGTGCTCAGCGGCGGGGCAGAAGCGCCGCTCACGAATATGGCTTTTGCCGGATTCTGCTCTTCGCGTGCCTTGTCAACAAACCCTGATCCGAAGACAGCCTGTCGTCCGTTTGATAAGAACCGTGATGGTTTCGTTATGGGTGAAGGTGCCGGTGTGGTTCTTCTTGAGTCTCTGGAATCTGCGCTTAAGCGCGGTGCGCATATTTATGCAGAAATCGTTGGTTACGGTGTGACAAGCGACGCTTTCCATGTGACTCGTCCGGATCCGGAAGGACGGGGTGCCACTCGCTCGATGCAGATCGCGCTTCATGATGCGGGACTGACACCGGAACAGGTGGATTATATTAATGCTCATGGGACGAGTACCGCTGCGAATGACTCTACCGAAACAATGGCCATTAAAGACGTTTTTGGCGAGTCTGCGCGCAAGGTCGCCATCAGTTCGACAAAATCGATGACCGGACACCTCCTCGGTGCTTCAGGCGGTGTTGAGGCCATCTTCTCCATTAAAGCCATGGAAGACGGAATCATTCCTCCGACCATCAATTATGAAACGCCTGATGAGGCATGCGACCTGAATTACACACCCAATGAATCTGTCAGGAGAGACGTTAACGTATCCATGTCCAATTCATTTGGATTCGGTGGCCACAATGCAACTCTGGTCTTTAAAAAATACGAAGGTTAATCGGTCGAACACGTCTTTTTGCACCCGGAATCCCGGGTGCTTTTTTGTTTCCTCTTATCTGCCACATAGTTCACTAGATTCAGGCATATAGTTAGCCATATCACGAGAATCGATAAACAGAAATTATGGCTTTTGAGAATAAATTTTCCAATCCTTGACCATAATGTTTGCAAATCAATAAAGAGGGGACGAAGCGTTCATGGAGATCATAAGCGATATCTGGGTGAACTGGTTTGAAGGGGAAGAGAACAGTTATAATGTCTGTGAATTTTATGAATGGCGCAAGCATGACTTTATCGAACTGCTCGATCAGGTCCCGCTCGTGAAAGTTGAATCCTCGCTGTTCGACTATATTGAAAATGATCTGCAGGACCTGCCGGAAGACTTGCTGAAACTCATCAGAAACAAAAGTGTTATCTGCAAAAATAACCAGAGAGAAGTTATTGAATATTGTTTTGTTGCAACAGATGGGCAGCGGGCTATTGCTGCCGATACTCTGGGTTACAGAATTCCGGTACGTAAAAGCCGGCTGATTCCGAGGCAGGAGAATATTGTTCTGGAAAAGGTGGAAAAAATGAAGCCGGAAAGTTTTCCAATCTTGCTTCCCGGGCATGAAAGGGCGTATCATCTTCTTTCTCTGGATCCCAGGTTTATGATTGGACTGACACGCAGAGAACGTCATATGAAGCAGCTGCTTTTTATGGCGCTTGACCAGTTGCGTACAGCAGGAAGCCTTGAGGAGATCCGTTACTGGTACACAGAATGGTATCCCACTCATTATGCAGAAAGCCGTCATATGAGTTTTGAAGAAGCATGGGGAGCTCTGGTTTCCGCTATGAAGATCGGCTGGTCGAAAAAACACAGCGCGATCTGTGAACGGATGATTAAAGGGCAGTCCTACTTCGAGAAACTCTGGGAACTGGAACAGGGCCCAAAGGTCCAGTAACGATAAAGACGAGAAGATCAAAAGCCCGATGCATCGATCCGCATCGGGCTTTTGATCTTTTGTCTCTGTTAAACCTGTCTGTTGTTTCTCGCTCCCGGATGCCCGTTTTCCGCGGGGGGACCGTGAGCTTCCCCGGATGGAACTCTTGTCGCGCGGGCTGACCCCGCCACTATCCCGCAGCGTCCGCCTTCCGCCCAGTGTTAACGTTAGCAGGGAAACGTAAACTTCGCCTGTACTAAAAAATGGTATTTTTGCAGGGAAAAAGGATCAGAAACGGGGCGCTTACTTACAGCCTGCTGCTCCGGCCGATTCCCAGGGCTTTCTCTGCATTTTTCAGCGTTTTTCTGGCTATATCGTATGCTTTTTCGGCGCCGGCATCCAGCACTTCGTCCAGTTCGGACGACTCAATTAAATTTTGATAACGTTCACGTATTGGTTTTAATAATCCGGCAACCGATTCTGCCACATCCATCTTGAATGTTCCATATCCCTTTCCGTTGTATGCTTTAACGAGCTCCTCGATGGATCGCCCGGATGACAGGGAGAAGATGTCAAGCAGATTTGAGATCCCCGGCTTATGTTCACGATCATATCTGATTTCCGCTTCATCATCGGTAATCGCGCTCTTGATTTTCTTGATGATATCTTGCTCACTGTCCAGCGTGAAAATAGTTGCTTTACGGTTTTTATCGGATTTACTCATCTTTTTCTCAGGCTCGGCAAGAGACATAATACGTGCCCCGACAGGCGGGATGTACGGTTCCGGCAGTGTAAATACTTTCCCGTACCTGTTATTAAAGCGTTCGGCAAGATCACGCGTCAACTCCAGATGCTGTTTCTGATCGGCACCGACAGGAACGAGTTCTGTCTGGTAGAGCAGAATATCTGCGGCCATCAGCGGCGGGTAGGTGAGCAGACCGGCGGGAACGGCCTTCTTTCCCTTCGATTTGTCTTTGAACTGCGTCATCCGTTCCAGTTCTCCCATGTAGCTGGTACACTGCATGATCCAGCCCAGCTGGGCATGGCAGGGGACTTCGGACTGAATGAACAGGATCGATCGCTCCGGATCAATGCCCATAGCCAGATACAATGCTGCCAGATTGCGTATATTCCGCTGAATTTCCGCAGGGTCCTGCGGCAACGTGATGGCATGCTCATCCACAATACAGTAAATACACTCATTTCCTTCCTGAAGGGACACAAAATTTTTCATAGCGCCCAGATAGTTGCCAAGATGAGGAATCGATGTTGGTTGTACACCGGAAAAAATTTTCGACAAAATATTCACCTTCCTGATTGGTGTATAAATACAGAGTAAATAAAAAAGGTCTGTCATCCGCAAGGGACGATAGACCGTGGTGCCACCCTAATAGTTTCCTGTTTTCAGAAAACCTCTCGTTTCGGATCCATATTGAAAAACAGATCCGACTCCGCTGTAACGTACGGGTACGTCAATACCTACTATCCATCCGGCTGAAGACTGGTGTTCGGGTTGAAGCTCAAAAGTCCATTCCACGACGCTGGTTCCGCCCGGATCTCAGCTCCCGGACTCTCTGGTGGACGGCGCCGTGTACTCCTCTTTTTCATCGCATGTCGTCTTTTATTGAGACATAGTATAAATGATTTTTTCCTCTAAATCAAACGCTGCGTCTGAAAACAGGTGAAAAACCCATATAGCTTCTTTGATTTTTGAAAAATCGGATTATAAAAATAAGGCCACAGCCAGGCTCAGCAGGAAATAGAAGGCACTGATAATAATCAGCGGCCAGGTGATTCCGGTGCGCTTTCCGTCCCGTATTTTATATTGCGAAAGAGGGGGCTCCGTATCCTGATCTCCAAGACGGCTTTTCCGGACAGAGCGGGAGAACCTTTTAAAACTGTAGATCATCCCGTCAAAGAAGCCGCCCTGAATAATAAAAATGATTAAACCCACATTGAATGCCAGCAGACTGATCGTCCCCAGCGCATCGGTCAGGGCGTGTACGGAAAAGGGATGTTCATAAACAAACTGAATGATAACCGTCAGGACGGGCTCGATGACAGCCATCGACAGATAAAGCGCTCCCGGTTTTAGTGAGCAGGACCTCATGTAACCACCTCACATCTATCATACAAGACCACGTGCAACCGGACAACAAATACCAGATTTTCGCATTCCTGTATCATTTTTTTACCGTATCATGCACAATAGTCATAAAAATTTTAAAAAAATACATGCAAAATCGTTAAAGAAAGATTAAAATAGCATTTAAAGATGAATTTGACTTCTGAATTGTTAGAATGATAGTTCATCTTAAATAGAATACAATTTTTAGGGGAGGTCAATGCTTTGAAGAGAGCGAAAGCTAAATGGTCACTCGTGCTGTCTTTTGTGCTGGCAATCAGCCTGGTGCTTGCAGCCTGCGGCGGCTCCGGCAGCAGCAGCAGTGACAAGAGCAAAAGCAGCAACAAACTGGCCAAGGATCAGACACTGAATCTGGCCATAGGTGCGGATATTCCGACACTTGATCCGACACAGGTTACCGATACGGTATCCAACAATGTGGTAGCCATGACCATGGCAGGACTGACAAGGATGCATAACAATAAGTACGAATGGGATCTGGCCACCGGTGAACCGGAAATCAGTGCGGACAAGAAGGTTTATACCTTTAAGCTTCGTGACCAGAACTGGTCGGACGGCAAACCTGTCACAGCCCAGGATTTCGTTTACGGCTGGCAGCGCCAGAATGATCCGGCAGCAAAACCTGCCTACAATTTCCTGTTTGCCTCGGTCGGTATCCTGAATGCAGCAAAAATACAGAATCCGGACGATCCGATGTATGGCAAGTTCCAGAATCTCGGTGTCAAAGCTCTGGACGACAAGACACTGCAGGTTACCTTGGAACGTCCTGCCCCGCCTTTCTTCTACAGTCTGCTTTCACAAGCACAGTTTATGCCTCAGCGTGCTGATTTTATCAAGGCGCAGGGTAAGAAATACGCACAGAGTGCTGAAAATGTGCTTTATAACGGTCCGTTTGTTCTTGACAGCTGGAAGAAGGGCAGCGGCTGGACGTACAAAAAGAACGGGGACTACTGGAATAAAGCAAAAACAAAACTGAATACCGTTAATTTCCGGGTAGTCAAGGAAACATCCACAGCAATTAACCTTTACAAAACGAACAAGATCGACGAAGTCGGCCTGACTGCTGAATATGTTGATTCCTTCAAGAAATCGAATCCGAAAGAAGTACAGAGTGCGGTTTCTTCACCGACATGGTTCCTCCGGTTCAATCAGAAAACAAACAAAAATCTGAAGAATATCAATCTGCGTAAAGCGATTGGTGCAGCTATTGACCGTGAAGGACTGGTTAAAACAATCCTGAATAACGGTTCTGTTGCATCTAATTACGTTGTTCCGGCTCATTTTGTCACCGGTCCGGATGGAAAAGACTTCCGTGCCGCTTCGCCTGATGGTTTTCCTGCCGGCGATGCAGCTGCTGCAAAAGATTACTGGAATAAAGCTAAAGAGGAACTTGGTATATCGAAGCTGCACCTGAATTTCCTCAGCCAGGATGGCAGCAATACTCAGCAGTTGAATCAGTATGTAGCCAATCAGATTAAGAAAAATCTGCCTGGTGTGACCGTAACAATCAATTCACAGCCATTCGCAAATTATCTCAAGCTTACCGATGAATTTAAGTTTGATATTCAGTTCGGCGGCTGGTTCCCGGACTATCAGGACCCGATGACGTTCCTTGATATGTGGACGACTGATCAGCCAATGAGCACGACAGGATGGTCAAATAAGAAATTTGATAATCTCGTCAAAACTGCTTCTGAAGGCACAGCTGATTACAGCAAACGCTGGAATGAGATGATTCAGGCCGAAAAAACAATGATGGCAGATTACCCGATTGCCCCTCTTTATCAGGAAGGACATACATGGGCACAGAAGCCGTACGTTAAGGGTCTTTCATTCCCAAGCTATGGGGCTGAAACCGACTTTGCTCAGGCTTATCTGCTTGAACACTGATCTATCTCTAAGAGCATCTGCTCCGGACAGGAGAAAGGGGAGTACCGGATCGGTACATCTCCCCTCATATCTTAGATATATGATAGAATAAGTGACACGAAATAAGAAAATGAATAGTGGAAAAAAGGCATGACAACGCCTTTTTTCGCGAGTCCAGGAAAATTGACAAATCAAATTAATAAAAAAACAGATGCAAAAGAAAGAAAGAACTTGTATAATAGCACTTGTAGGTTGAATTTGTCTTCTGAATTGAAAGAAAATTCGCCGAAAAAAAGATAATCATAATAATGGGGAGGTCATTGCTTTATGAAGGCTAAAGCAAAATGGTCACTGGTGCTGTCTTTTGTACTGGCACTCAGCCTGGTGCTTGCAGTCTGCGGCGGTTCCGGCAGCAGCAGCAACAACAACGGCAAAAGCAGCAATAAGCTGGCCAAAGATCAGACGTTGAATTTCGCCATCACAGCGGATATTCCGACACTTGATCCAACACAGGTTACTGACACGACATCGAACAATGTTGTTCAGATGACGATGGCCGGTCTGACCAGAATGCACAATAACAAATTTGAGTGGGATATGGCGCAGGGTGAACCTGAAGTGAGCGCGGACAAGAAGGTGTACACGTTCAAACTTCGCGATCAGAACTGGTCGGACGGCAAACCGGTAACAGCTCAGGACTTCGTTTACGGCTGGCAGCGTCAGAATGATCCGGCTGCGAAGCCTGCTTATAATTTCCTCTTTGCCTCGGTTGGTGTTAAAAATGCAGCAAAGATTCAGAACCCGGACGACCCGATGTATGGTAAGTTCCAGAATCTCGGTGTTAAAGCTCTGGATGATAAAACGCTGCAGGTGACACTTGAACAGCCGGCACCTCCGTTCTTCTACAGTATCCTTTCACAGGCACAGTTCATGCCGCAGCGGGAAGACTTTGTCAAAGCACAGGGTAAAAAATATGCTCAGACTGCTGACAGCCTCCTGTACAACGGTCCGTTTGTTCTTGACAGCTGGAAGAAAGGCAGCGGCTGGACGTACAAAAAGAACGGTGATTACTGGAATAAAGCAAAAACGAAGCTTGATACCGTTAATTTCAAGGTAGTCAAGGAAACATCTACAGCAATTAACCTTTATAAGACAGGTAAAATCGATGAAGTCGGATTATCTTCCGAATATGTTGACGCCTTCAAGAAATCAAATCCTAAAGAAGTAAAGAGTGCGGTTGAATCGGGTACTTTCTTCCTGTACATCAACCAGAAAACCAATAAAAATTTGAAGAATCTAAATTTACGTAAAGCAATCAATGCAGCGATTGACCGTGACGGACTTGTTAAAACAATCCTGAATAACGGTTCTGTAGCATCCAACTCCGTCGTACCGGCCGGATTTGTTAAAGGCCCGGATGGCAAAGACTTCCGCGCGGACACACCGGATGGCTACCCGGCCGGTGATGCGGCTGCTGCCAAGGAATACTGGAATAAAGCGAAAAAGGAACTTGGTATTTCCAAACTGGAACTGAACTTCCTCAGCCAGGACAGCAGTTCAACACAACAGCTGAATCAGTATGTAGCTAACCAGTTAAAGAAAAATCTTCCTGGTGTAACAGTTAAGATCAATGCACAGCCATGGGCTAACTATCTTGATCTGAACCAGAAATTCCAGTTTGATCTCGCATTCAGCGGCTGGTTCCCGGATTATCAGGATCCAATGACCTACCTCGATATGTGGACGACAGGTCAGCCCCAGAACACAACAGGCTGGTCAAACAAGAAATTCGACAGTCTGATCAAGTCCGCTTCGACAGGTACTGCTGATGTTGCAAAACGCTGGGATACAATGAAGCAGGCGGAAAAAATCATGATGGCTGATTATCCAATTGCTCCTCTGTATCAGTCAGGACATACTTGGGCAGAAAAACCGTATCTGAAAGGTCTTAACTACCCAAGCTATGGACCGGAAATTGACTTCTCCAGAGCTTATATTCTGGAACATTAATTAATAGCAAGTCTTTTCATGCTGGTTGATTTGAAAATTGATGAGAGGGGAGTATATGTCAATCCTGGCGTATACTCTCCTTTCCATTAATCAGAGTTGACAAGTTCAATCTGCTCTATTTGAATCAGACCTTACCCACTTTATCACTTGACAATAAGGAATGAAAGAATAGATAATAGATATTTAATGTATGGGGAGGTTAAATCGTGTTTCGATATATCATGAAGCGGATTCTCTATATGTTTATCAGCTTTTATGTTGTTCTGACACTGACGTTTCTGTCGATGAAAATGATGCCCGGTACACCCTTTAAATTTGCCAACCGACTGTCGCCGGAACAGCTGGGTCAGCTGAAGCATTATTATGGGCTGGATCAGCCGGTTGCTGTTCAATACGTGCATTACTTGTGGAATTTTATCCACGGTGATCTTGGCGGATCGTTTCAATACGGGATGCAGCCGGTGACAGAATTTTTGATACAAAGATTTCCGGTTTCTTTCCAGCTTGGCCTGGAAGCTATGGTTGTTGGAACCATTCTCGGTATTCTGTTCGGCATTATCGCCGGACTTTACCGGGCGAGATTTCTTGACTGGGGAACAATGACACTATCTATGATTGGTATTTCCATTCCATCATTTATTTTCGCCGCTATCCTGCAGTATGGCCTTTCAGTGTTCGTTCAATGGTTTCCGGTAGCAGGATGGGATACACCTATGTCTCATGTGTTGCCTGTGACCTCTCTGGCCATCGGTGTGGTAGCCCTTATTGCTCAGTTCATGCGCAATGAAATGGTTGAAGTGCTGAATCAGGATTACATAGTAACAGCGGAAGCCAAGGGATTGACGACATCAGCAATCATCTTTAAGCATGCGATTCGTAACGCGCTGATTCCGGTCGTTACAGTGATAGGTCCGATGACTGCAGCAATTGTCACCGGGTCACTGGTTATCGAAAATATTTTTACGATACCCGGGATCGGTTCCCAGTTTGTTGAAGCGATAGTCACCAATGATTATCCAATGATTATGGGAACAACAGAACTCTTCGCTGCTCTGTTTATTGTTGCCATTCTTGTTGTTGATATTCTCTATGGAATTATCGATCCGAGAATTCGGATTTCGGGAGGTCAGTCATCATGAGTGCAACGAACACAGAAGTGACCAAAGAAATGTTTGTCCCGGCTGAAATTGATCATTCAGTCAGTGAACAGATTACCGGCGAAAGCATCAGTACGACAAGGGATGGGCTCCGGCGTTTCCTCCAGAATAAAGGTGCGGTCATTTCACTGATTATCCTTATTGCCCTCGTTGTGATGGCACTTATCGGACCACACTTCAATAATTACGATATTGATGATCAGGATCTGGAGCGTGTCAACCTGCCGGCTAAGATTACTGCACTGTCATGGATTCCGCTGTTTGATGGTAAAGAACAGGGCGTAGACGTCTATCAGGAAAAAAACATAAAGACAGATTTCTGGTTTGGCACAGATTCTCTTGGCCGTGACTTATGGACAAGAACCTGGAAGGGAACGCAAATCTCTCTTTTTATCGCTCTTGTTGCGGCACTGGTTGATCTGTTCATTGGTGTCACTTATGGGGGCATCTCCGGATATTTTGGCGGAGCAACCGATACGATCATGCAGCGAATCGTCGAGATTATTTCAGGTATTCCAAATCTTGTGTGGATCATTTTACTTATTCTGATCATGCAGCCGGGATTATTTGCGATTACTGTCTCTATTCTTGCCACAAGCTGGGTTTCTATGTCCCGAATCGTCCGGGGAGAAATGCTTAAGCTGAAGAATCAGGAATTTGCACTGGCGTCCAGAACACTTGGAGCGAGTCATGGGCGAATTATTTTACGTCACCTGATACCCAATTCGATGGGTATGATTATCGTGAACACAATGTTCTCCATTCCAAGCGCTATTTTCTTTGAGGCTTTTCTCAGCTTTATCGGCCTCGGCATCCGTCAGCCGGGCGCTTCACTGGGTACTCTGATCAATACCGGGTATGAAGTGCTGCAGCTGCACCCTTATCAGACATTCTTTCCGGGTGTTATCATTTCTTTGCTGATGATCTGCTTTAACATCATGGGTAACGGGATTCGTGACGCATTCGATCCGAAGCTGAGAAACTAAAATCGGGGGGTGAAAAGATGGATCATTTACTGGAACTCAAAAATCTGACAGTTCATTTTAATCTATTTAATGCCACGGTACAGGCTGTTCGCGATGTCAGCTTTCATCTGGATAAGGGAGAGACACTCGCTATCGTCGGTGAGTCCGGATCGGGCAAATCAGTGACATCAAAAGCCATTATGGGATTAATTCCAAATCCCCCTGGTGAAATTACGTCCGGAGAAATTATATATAATGGCCATGATCTGGCAAAATACTCAAAAAAACAGATGCAACGGGTCAGAGGTAAAGAAATATCGATGATCTTTCAGGATCCGATGACT
The DNA here is from genome assembly GCF_040529185.1 of Sporolactobacillus sp. Y61. NCBI lineage: Bacteria > Bacillati > Bacillota > Bacilli > Caryophanales > Sporolactobacillaceae > Sporolactobacillus > Sporolactobacillus sp. Y61. Next base: position 1,898,298 of record NZ_CP159510.1, read on the forward strand.
GCCCTGAACCCAACCATGAAAGTCGGAAAGCAGATCATGGAGAGTCTGATCAAACATCAGAATATGTCCAGACAGGAGGCACGCACCAGAACCGTTGAGTTACTTAAACTGGTTGGCATCCCAAAACCTGAAAGCCGTGTGGATAATTATCCACATCAGTTTTCAGGAGGGATGAGACAGCGCGTGGTCATTGCCATTGCTCTGGCGTGCAATCCGCAAATATTGATTGCAGATGAACCAACAACGGCACTGGATGTCACTATTCAGGCTCAGATTCTCGATCTGATGCGTGATCTGCAGCAGAAGACCGGCACAGCCATCATTTTGATTACACATGATCTGGGCGTTGTCGCAAATCTGGCTCAACGTGTGGCTGTCATGTATGGCGGTAAAATAGTTGAAACAGGCACACTGGATGAAATTTTTTATAAACCGAAACATCCGTATACATGGGGGCTGTTGTCGTCCATGCCAAAACTGCATGCAAAAACAGATAAACTGACAGCAATCCCCGGCTCTCCGCCTGATCTCAGTGATCCTCCAAAAGGCTGCCCTTTTGCTCCGAGATGTCCGTATGCGATGAAAGTGTGCACCGATCACATGCCGGATTATACCGAGTTGTCAGCAACACAAAAGACAGCCTGCTGGCTGCTGGATGATCGTGCACCGAAAGTCGATCCGCCTCAGTCGATCGGTGTAGGAGGGAAAGCGTAATGGTGGAAAAGAATGAAAAGCTTCTTGAAGTAAAAGATCTGAAAAAATACTTTAAAGTCGGCCATAAAGAAGTCCTGAAAGCAGTCGATGATGTCACTTTTGATATCTATAAAGGTGAAACGCTGGGACTGGTTGGCGAGTCCGGGTGTGGTAAATCCACAACAGGACGTACGATTATTCGCTTATATGAACCAACAGGCGGTAAAATCATCTTTGATGGAAAAGATATCAGTGGGAAGATCTCCCGCAATACGAGACATCAGCTGACAAGAAGAATGCAGATGATTTTCCAGGATCCGTATGCCTCGCTGAATCCAAGAATGATGGTTAAAGATCTTATTGCTGAAGGACTCGATATTCATCATATGGTGAATTCAAATCGAGAAAGGCTGGATAAGGTTTATGAAATGCTTGAAACAGTTGGCCTGAATAAGGAGCATGCCAACCGTTTCCCGAACGAATTCAGTGGAGGGCAGCGGCAGCGAATAGGCATTGCACGGGCACTCGCGGTAGATCCTGATTTTGTTATCGCAGACGAACCGATCTCAGCACTTGATGTTTCTATTCAGGCACAGGTCGTGAACCTGCTTCAGGAATTGCAGGAGAAACATGGGCTGACCTTCCTGTTTATTGCCCATGACCTTTCAATGGTAAAGCATATCAGCGATCGTGTAGGCGTCATGTATCTCGGGAATATGGCAGAGCTGGCGACCAGTGATGAAGTGTACAATCATCCGCTTCATCCTTATACACAGTCACTTCTCTCAGCTATTCCTGTAGCTGATCCTGAAGTGGAACGTTCGCGGGAACGGATTATCCTTCAGGGAGATGTGCCGAGCCCAATTGATCCGCCGAGCGGCTGCCGGTTCCGGACACGCTGCCCATTTGCCATGGACATCTGTGCGAAGGTTAAACCCAGATGGCATGAAGTTGAAAAGGGACACTGGGTTGCCTGTCATCTTCATGATGAAGAAGTGAAAGATAAGGCGGCAAATTAAGAAAACAGAGTAAGGACACAGAGAGCATTTGAAATGACTTCTCTGTGTCCTTATTTTTTCGCCTTCGCTTTGACCAGCTGCAGGACGATAAATAAACCAATCGTCAGAAAAAGAACTGACCCGATAAGCCAGTCACTGATTTGTCCCGTTACCTGATTCAGGATCATTAGTACGGACATGATCATGGCGCTGGCCAGAGTGAGTATCCTGATCCATACAATTCTCATGTTTATGTTCCCCTGTTATGAATAATTTTTTGTTCTTATTCGTACATTATTATAGAGATAGACGTGGATCCGGACAAGTTTGGTCATCCGTCTGGTGATCTGGCATCATAGGTGCAGATTCATATAGACCAGGGCTGATCAGTCAGTTTTTCATAAGGGATCCTTTTTGGCTGATGTGACTGAAGAATCTGAGACAATGTAACAAAATAGACACAGGTTGAGAATATTCATTGCTTCTTGAGATTACCCCTTTCCATCGAAAAAAAGAACCGGGTTGACAAATGAAGCATAAAGAGAAACAATGTTTTTAACTATTGACTCGTTAAAGGAGGCGATATGAAGTGAAGCAGAAAAATGTCAGGCGCAGGCGCAAAAATTCAATTCGAAAGTGGTTGAAAGAAACCCTGGGACAATTGCGTCCGAAGACTCAGGACACTCCGTCAGCAAACCTGAAACTGCCGGCATGAACCACTGACTATTGATTGGGATAACAATTAAAATAAACTGGAGATTGACAATTGACACGAGAAAAGGACTTCTTTATTAGAAGTCCTTTTCTCGTGCAGTAAACAGTGAGATGTCGGATAATGTCGAATAACGGTCTGTTATGTTTGGTCATGGCGAACGATTTTTTTATTTTAGCAAAAAAAAGGGTAGGAAATTTAGAAGAATTATTATATAATAAAAATACCCAGGGAAAAGGATCATCCATATTTAAAGGAGGGTAAAATAGATATGGTTATACTATATACATCTCCAAGCTGCACATCGTGCAGAAAAGCAAAAGCATGGTTGAAAGCCCACGACATCCCATTCAAGGAGAGGAATATTTTTTCCGAACCTCTATCGATTGAAGAAATTAAGGAAATACTTCGAATGACCGAAGATGGAACAGATGAGATTATTTCAACGCGTTCGAAAGCATTCCAGGAATTGAACATAAACCTTGATACTATGTCTATTCAGGACCTGTTTGAGTTGATCAGAGATAATCCGGGATTACTGCGTCGCCCGATTATGCTTGATGATAAACGACTCCAGGTCGGTTACAATGATGACGAAATTCGCCGCTTCCTGCCGCGTAAGGTACGTACATTCCAGTTACATGAAGCGCAGCGTCTCGTCAACTGATTCTATTGTCTTCATACAGATCAGGGTCATAAACAGGGCAACCACTCTAATTGAATGGTTGCCCTGTTTATTTATCCCGCATGAACGGGCAGGTCCACCTCAGGGTCATAAAGAAAAACGAACAGGCCTGGGTGGGGGATCACTCCCGCTGCAGTCCGGTAGGTTCAGCGAACAATCAGTAAGGGATGGGCGCAGAAAAAAAACGAGGGCGTCCTGCCGTAACGCCTGCACGAGCACGTCCTGTGCGCCCGAAAAAACCTTCACTGAATGAAATTTCACTTTATCTTTAGGGCTCTATTTTGCCCTTTTGGAATTGAGCGGAAGGGGCAAAACTTCCGCGGGATCCGGAAATCCGGCAGCGAGGATATCGGGCGGGGAGGCTCACATTCTTGAGAGCAGCGGGTACCTGGAGCCAAAAAAAAACGGACGGGTTTAACTGAGCTATTTTTACGTCATCATCTTCCAGTCGTGAAACCGGTAGATTTTCTATTGAACATCCAGCCACAAAAGATGACAAGCAAAATCAGAATGACCGGAAGAAGATGTGCTGCATGAGGTAAGAGCGCAACCACGTGTTCGAGTTTGGGTTCGCTGAGTATCATTTCTGATGCTGTATAAACCAGGACGGCACCGCCGCCGTATATCAGGATCGGGAGTTTCTCCATTGCGGTCAGAATAAGCTTACTGCCCCAGATAATAATTGGAACCGAAATGATTAATCCGATGGCAATATAGCCAATATGGCCTCTGGCTGCCCCGGCAATAGCCAGCATATTATCAAGCCCCATAACGACATCAGCGATGACAATCGTACGTACGGCTCCGAAGAGGGAGGGTCCGGCTGTAATATGATGTTTTTCTTCTTTGCTTGTGATCAGGCGGAAAGCAATCATAATCAGAAAGATACCACCGATAAACAGAAGGTAAGGAATGCTAAGTAATGAAACAATGATTGCCGTCAGGCTGATTCGAACGAGGACAGCAAGACCGGTTCCGATAAGAATGGCTTTATTGCGCTGCTTCTCAGGGAGTTTCCGGCAGGCGAGTGCAATCACGATCGCATTATCACCGCCGAGTATGATATCAATGAAGATGATCTTCATAATAAACAGCAGAACGTCAGGCTCAAAGGGCATGAATCAATACTCCTTTCTTCCATTCATTCCAGCCTATGCACACTTGTCCCTGATCATGCCCGTGGCGTCATATGGCACGCATATATCTGATGACATATTTCACTGAGAAGGGAAATAGGATGAAGCATGTGCAGCACTTTTCGGGCAAATGTGGAAAATGCATCAGACCATGTGTTTTCTATTTCAATCGTTACTGATTTATCATACAATGAAAGTACAAGAAGGAAGTTGTCTCATTGAAGATAGTCACTCCCCATGCCATTGAATTGAGAAGGGAGAGATAGCGATGAAAATAGAAAGAATTAATGAAAATACCCTGAAATTTTATATCAGCTATCTGGATATTGAAGATCGCGGATTTGATCGTGAGGAAATCTGGTATAACAGGGAAAGAAGTGAAGAACTGTTCTGGCAAATGATGGATGAGGCACACAGTCAGGAATCTTTTTCTCTCGAGGGACCTCTGTGGATACAGGTACAGGCATTAGAGAAGGGCATGGAGATCATTGTGACCCGCGCGCAGATTATGAAAAAAGGACTCACTCCTCAACTGCCTGAGCCTGCCGGCAACAACCATGAAAAAGATCAGACTGAAAAACTCGATCAGCTGACAGATAAGCATTCTGCTGCCAGACAGGAAAATATACCGGTGAACGGTGAGGGTAAAGAACATCTTTCAGAAGATGATTCGGAAGATCTGTCGTTTGTATTTAACTTTAAAGAATTTGAAGATATGATTTCACTCAGTCATGCTTTTAAACCCCATCCGGAGACAGAGATGGATCTCTATGTTTATCAGGGAAAGTACTTTCTGAATGTAACATTTTCTGATCAGCTTCCGGAAGAAGAGCAGGATGATGATCTGAGCCGGATTCTGGAATATGGACTTGAGAGTAACCTGACGACAGCCATGCTTGAGGAGTATGGTAAAAAACTGATCAGTCAATCTGCACTCCAGGTGATAAAAAAACATTTTCCCTTATTAAAATAAAGTGAAACTTCAAACAGTGCGGGTCTTCTTCATCTCCCTCTGATTGTTCGCTGAACCCATCGGGCCGCCGCGGACAGTTCTCCCCCCACCCGGGCAAGTTCGTTTACCCTCATGACCCTGAGGGGATATTGCCCATTCATGCGGAATAAATTTTCATAAACAGTCAGGCCATTCGGCAGGATCGAAAAGACTTCCTGTCGAATTTTTTATGATCAGGATGTTTCTGTTCAGTCATACGGATCCGCTCGAGCTGCCCCCCGTTCTCCGCAAGTCCCGCCCGTCTCCGGTCTGCAGTCTTATTTCACGAATCTGTGCCATTTCGAGCCAGTCGTTGCTATTGAACAGAACACCTGATAATGATCAGTGGAAAGAGTGAGGCTATGCTTGTTGCGCTTCGGGATAATGGACAGGTGCTGTCCCTTGTTTCTTCCAGCCTCTCACGCCGGGAATTAATGATGATGCGTGACCGAGAAAATTTTAGCTGCCCGGTATGTGGTTCCCCTGTACGCCTGAAATTAGGTCTGCAGAAAAAATGGCATTTTTCCCACTACGCGAAAGATCAGTGTATTGTGGAGTCAGAACCGGAGTCCGAGATACATCTGACAGGAAAATCTGATTTATTTAAGTGGACAAGGGATAATGGACATCAGGCGGAACTGGAATACTATCTGAAGGAGATCCGCCAGCGTCCGGACATTTTTCTCCCGGGTATTCAGCCTGAAGCGATTGAGTATCAATGCAGTTCCATCACGGAAACAACCCTGTCGGATAGAACAGCCGGCTACCGGCAACTCGGCATTCGCCCGGTCTGGATCATGGGCGGCTGTCGTAAAAAGAAAAAGGGCAGTTATCTGTCGCTGTCGGGCTTTGAGCCACTGACCATGGCTTATAACAGACAAGACGGTCATCCCTTTGTTTCATCCTATTTCGTCTGCTATTATTTTCCTTCAGAAAAGCTGCTCTGTTTTTCCGGGCATATTCATTCCATATCAAAAACACAATTTATTTCCGAGGAAATGTATATGCCCTTACAGCAGATCAGACCTTTCCATCTGATCAGGCCGGTGCTGCCTTTTCATCCTTCTTCTTTTATGGAAAAATGGGTGCATTATAAAAGAAGACAGCGACTCCATGTATCGGCACATACGACGGAGTCAGAAATGTTATTGCGTGTGCTGGCTTATCAGATGAGGAGCAATTATGCTTATTTTCCGGCCTTCGTCGGCATTCCACATGAACATTATGTCCATCTCTCTTCGCCGCCCCATCTGTGGCAAATGTGGATCTATCTGATCATGAGCGGAAACCGCAGGCTATGGGTCACACCGGAATACCTGATCCACAGATCCGGAGGAGAAAAAGTTAAGCGTTTCTTCAGAAGGAGACAACTGCCGTTATGTCCGCAAATTTCTTTAAAAACAATAATAAAAACGTATCTGAATCAGCTTGTTTTTCTCAACGCAGTAAGGGAGAAGGAGGGGGCGTATCAGCTGAAGGATGAAGCGGTCCGTGTTGCGCATGATATGGACAGGCTCCTTCAGAGAGATGCCGCCGTCCTGAAAGCTCTTTCTGAACGGCCTGATCCTTCACCTGTGCCGTAAATCCGTGAATCACTTTACGGACTGGATAAAAATGGAGTACGATAAAAGAAATACCTGATGAGGATAAGTGTAATGGAGGTGCCGACATGGCCAGTCAAAGTACAACAGAACTCCCGAAAAGGGAGGACGTACCCGTTAAAGAAAAATGGGATCTGGAAGCTATTTATCCCAATATTGAGGCATGGGAAGCTGCTTTCAGCAAAGTAAAAGAGTTGATTGGGGAAGTCGAGTCCTATAAGGGGAAAGCCGGCCAGTCTTCAGCAAACCTGTTTACCCTGTTGAAAAAGCAGGATGAACTGACTGAATTATTATACAAGGTTTACGTCTACGCGCATATGAAAAACGATGAAGACACTGCAAACCCGACCTTTCAGGCACTCCATGACCGTGCCGGAAATCTTGCCACGGTTGCCGGAAGTCGTCTGGCTTTTATCGTCCCGGAAATATTAGCTATTAATCCGGAAAAACTGAAAGAATTTATCGCGACAAATAAGGATTTGCAGCTTTATAAACATGCCATTGAGGAAATCACACGCACCCGTCCGCATGTTCTCGACGCGGAAAAAGAAGCCTTACTGGCAGCAGCCGGTGATGTCGCAGATGCCTCATCAACGACGTTTGGAATGCTGAATAATGCGGATCTGAAATTCCCGAAAATTAAGGATGAAAAGGGTAATGAGACAGAAATTACCCATGGTCGATACGGACGGTTTATGGAAAGTGATAACCGCAGGGTGAGAAAAGATACATTTGAAGGCATCTACCAGACGTATGGGTCTTTTAAAAATACGCTCGCGTCGACACTCAGCGGACAGATCAAAAGAGATAATTTCTATGCTCAGGCGAGACACTACAGAACAGCAAGGGAGGCTGCCCTGTTCAGTAACAACATTCCTGAAAAGGTATATGACAATTTAATCGCTGTCGTCCATAAAAATCTGCCTCTGATGTACCGCTATGTCGCTCTTCGGAAAAAAACGCTGAAACTTGATGAGCTCCATATGTACGATCTATATGCACCGCTTGTCCCGAATGTGAAGATCAAAGTGACCTACGATGAAGCTCAGGATATCGTTCTGAAAGGTCTTGCTCCTCTTGGCGAGGATTATCTGGATGTCATCAGGGACGGCTTTAAAAAACGCTGGATTGACGTCCGTGAAACACAAAATAAAAGAAGCGGAGGCTATTCAGGGGGAAGCTACGGGACAATGCCTTACATTCTGCTTAACTGGCAGGACAATTTGAACAGTGTCTTCACGCTTGCCCATGAACTTGGGCACTCCATGCACAGTTATTATTCCCGGACGAATCAGCCATACCCTTATTCGGATTATTCGATTTTTGTTGCAGAGGTAGCTTCAACATGTAATGAGGCACTGCTTAATTATTACCTGCTCCATCACACGGAGGATAAAAAGAAGAAACTCTTTCTGCTGAATCATCAGCTGGAGGGATTTAAGGCCACCGTGTTCCGGCAGACGATGTTTGCGGAGTTTGAACACTTGATTCATGAGAAAGCGCGCGAAGGGGTCGCCTTAACTGCAGATTTTCTGACAAGTCAATATTATGATCTGAATAAAACTTATTTTGGTTCAGATATCACGGTTGATAAACAGATCGGACTCGAGTGGGCAAGAATCCCTCATTTTTACTATAATTACTATGTATACCAGTACGCCACGGGATACAGTGCCGCTTCAGCGCTTTCCAGTCAGATCCTGAATGAAGGCGCCCCTGCGGTGTCACGGTATAAGGATTATCTGAAGTCGGGAAGTTCTGATTACCCGATTGAAGTCTTGAAAAAAGCGGGAGTAGATATGACAGATCCCCGACCCATTCAGCAGGCCATGGATCACTTCGCAAAAGTTCTTGATGAAACAGAATCATTAATGTTTCAATGATACATGAACATGTAAAAAAGATCCGTGTTATTCGGATCTTTTTTTAAACCCTTATTCATTCTTTTGTTTCCACGTGATGAGTCTGATAAAAAGAAACAGGAACAGAAAGAATAAACCGCCTGTCAGAATTAATGATTCAAGGTGCAGAAGTCCCAGTAAATAGTGATAAAAGCAGAAACCGAGGATCAGGATGAGGACGAATACAGCAGTATAGCGCATGTGAATCCCTCCGACGTATATGCTTTTATTAAAACAAGCTTACGTCTTATCCGTTTGTAATATACCTCCAGTATTCACCGCTTTTAATTGTGACGGGTTCAATAATCTGAAGGAGCTGCATTTTTCGCAGCTCTTTCAATGCTTTCTCCTCACTCCAGTCATAGACAACAGCGACTTCCGGGGTTGTGAGATAGAGCTGTTTCCTGAAATACTCTGACAGCGGCGGGTGTGGAGCGGGATTCGGTGTGTCGCCGAGCAGATCTTCCAGGATCTGGACATAAACGTCATAATCATACTGTCCGCTTATCTTAATGGCTTCATCATCAGTGCAGAGATTGGTAAAGAGGAGCGCAGGAAGCTCAGTAATGGACATCTCATTTGCGAGTCGCCGGTCCGCCTGAAGGGCCTTGATTGAACGGCAGGAGTGAAAGTCATTGGAAAACTCTTCCACATTCAATTTAGCGAGTCTGGCGACATCCAGTAGTTCTTCAAACCTGTTCAATCCTTTTTTTTCAAGAAAGACCTGCTCGCGGATTCTGCGCAGGAAACGGTTTCCAGCCGTAGAACCCTGGAATTCCGCAGCTTTAATGGCTATAGCGATAGCGTAGGGTGACGGCGGGTTTTCAAGCCATACATTACTGTCACAGCACATACCCGTCATGCGGGCACATTTATCCCATGATTCAGCCATTTTTTTTACCTGTGAAAACTGATATTGATTCGTCGTGTCATGTTTCGTTGTCAGTACCGCACGTAACTTAAAATAATCATGATATTCTAAAATAAACTTTTTCATTGCCGGCTCCAGGCCCCAGCATTCGGGACACAGAGGATCGATAAATGCCAGAATGTCTATACATGGAACATGTTTATCTGAATGAATACCGCTGGAACAAGTCATGTTTCCGGGTGACCCTTCACAAAATGATCGGTTTTTGTGTAATCTCATCGGATGTCACCTCTCGAATCATTTTTAACGCGTGCATCCTGTTTGTATTCATCTTTAGTCAAGCCTACCTGCCTTTTTGCATAAATCATTTTTGCTGACAAATCCTGTGGGCCGTTGATCTTATGGGAAAAAGTACCCGAATGGTCCGGCTCACTGATCTTCAGGCTTTCTATATTGTAACAAGAGTCCATGTCCCGGGGCAACTATTGAGGACTGAAAGGGCACCTCTTCTTCGCTCCTGACCCCGCGTGCACCCTGCTCTTTTAGTTTACCCCGGAATCGCAGAAAGAGACAAAGGACACGGGACTTTTTAACCGGTCAGCTTTAAAAAAGGGTTGAAAGGCACTGGAAAAGTGTTATAATTTGAGACCCGGGTGACCGGTTAAAAGATGCTTAAGGAAGGTATGGGATTGAAGATAGATCATGTTGGGGACTTTTTGATAAAAACAGGTATATCATTGATCGCTGCTTTTTTGTGTGCAATGAGTATGAATCTGTTTCTGATTCCCGCTCAGGTTTACGCGGCGGGCATTAACGGCGCGGCGCAGCTGATGATTGATATCATGCGGGACGGTTTCGGGATTCATCTCCCCATCGGGCTACTGATTTTAGCGTTAAACCTGCCGGTTGCATGGCTGGGCTGGAAAAAAGTCGGGAAGAGTTTCACCTTTTTCAGCTTTATCACGGTTTTACTGACCTCTTTCTTTCTGACCGTCATACCTGTATATCCGCTTTCAGACGATATCCTGCTTAATGCGATATTCGGCGGAATGATCTCAGCGGTCGGCGTCGGTCTGGCACTGAAATTTGGTATTTCAACGGGCGGGCTTGACATTATTGCCGTTTATCTGACAAGGAAAAACAGAAACGCAGCTTCGGGAAAATATTTTCTGATACTGAACGGACTGATTATTATCATTGCCGGCGCAGTCTATGAATGGCAGTATGCACTGTATACGCTGATATCCAGGTTTGTAAATAGCTATGTGATTGACCTGATTCATACAAAATATCAGAAACTGACCGTGATCATCGTGACTCGTAATAAAGATGCAGTGATTCAGGCGATTCGTGACCGGTTCGACCGTGGGATGACAGTTATTCCGTCGTACGGCGGATTTACAGGTTCAGGTAATACCTCTATTCTGGTGGTCATCAGTCATTATGAGCTTTATCAAATGGAGCAGTTGATTAAGCGGACAGATCCGGAGGCTTTTACCGATATTCTTGAGACGAATAAGATTATTGGTGTTTTTCATACTGAAGAGCAGCAGAAAGCCATACAGGCGCAGAAACACGGGGAGGATAAAGGGATAAAATCCGGCGCATTTGAGCCTGTGCACGCTTTTCACCGGATTTTCCCCTTCCAGACTAAATAATTCTATAGCCTGCTCTGCAATTCTTCCCGAATCATTATATGTCTTAAAAAAAAAGACGTCCTGGACTGGACGTCTTTTTTCATCCTCAGTTCCGATAGTGCGTGAAGATATATTTCATAAAAGACTTCGAGGCGGGTGAAAGAGTTCTTGATTCATACCATGAAAGTCCGATCTGTCGTGTACATCCCGGCCATCTGACATGGATTTTTTTTACTTTGTTTTCGTCGATGTCCTTCTGATCGGGAAGCAGCGCGACGCCAAGCCCGGAAGCAACCAGCCCCAGAAGTGTGGTGACTTCTTCTCCTTCAAACGCAATATTCGGTATAAAGCTGGCTTTACGGCATAGTTTATCAGCAATTTTTCGCAGTTCAAACCCTTTTTTCATGGAAATAATCGGGTCATCTTTGACCTCATCCAGTGTGATCGATTTTTTATCTGCCAGCGGATGGGTGGCGGGGACCATCAGAAACAGTTCTTCCTCCCACAATTTTTCCCACTGGATATGCGGGTCCTCATTGGAGTGATGGACCAGACAAAGATCAATTTCACCGGCCTGCAGTTGTTTGAGCAGGGAGACATTATTATTTTGATACAGTTTGATTTTTGTTCCCGGGTGCAGTTTTTGAAATCCGCTCAGGATGTCAGGAAGAATATTCACGCCCAGTGTGTGGAGAAAGCCGAGGGAAACTTCACCATGCTCCGGATCAAGGAGATATTTTATCTCCTGCCTGGTATCTTTGAATTCCTTTAGAATACGGTTCACATGAACCAGAAACAGTTTCCCGTACTGATTGAGGATAATGCGGCGTCCCTGTCGTTCAAACAGGCTGACGCCCAGTTCTTCTTCCAGGCGGGCGATGGATCTGCTTAGTGCAGGCTGCGAAATGGACAACGCCTCGGCCGCCTGGGTCATGTGCTGCAGTTCCGCGACCTTTTGAAAGTATTCGATCTGCTGCCACTCCATGTTCAACCCCTCCTCTTTTACAGGGACGGGTGCCTGAATCGGATGGAACCGCTGTCCCCTCATTTAATAGATTACCACAATATGATGAACCTGGTGCATGAATTTCATTCAATTTATATATTAGACATCATCAGTGCTTTAGCATAGTATGAAGTTTACCAACAGAGACAGAAAGGATGGACCTTAACATGGCTTATCTTTCGCCGGGGAACAGGGAATTTAAGAAAACATTGATTGCCCTGTTCCTGGGCAGTTTTATTATGTTCGCAAATTTATACAGTACGCAGCCGGTGATCGCCGTCATTTCAAAACAGTTCCAGGTGCCGCCGGCCATGGCCAGCCTGACCTTATCGGCAGCAACCGGTGCGATCGCCGTCTCGCTGCTCTTTGTCTCCTTCACCTCAGGTCTGTTTGACCGGAAAAAAATGATGGCCGCGGCATTAATATCTTCAGCATGCCTTTCCATTCTGGTCGGATTTATCGATTCTCTGCCGTTTCTGATCACGGTTCGTTTTATCCAGGGCGCGCTTCTGGCCGGTTACCCGTCGATCGCGATGGCTTACGTTAATGAAGAATTTGATAAAAAAGTTCTGGGTTATGTGATCGGCATTTATGTCAGCGGAAACAGCCTGGGTGGTCTGAGCGGACGACTGATTGTCGGTTCTTTGAGCGATGTATTTTCATGGCAGGTGGCGATTAGGCTGCTTGGCCTGCTGACCCTGGTGATGTGTGCTCTGTTTTTATATCTTCTGCCGAAGTCAAGACATTTTGATGCGAAAAAAGTTTCGCTGAAGCGGACGACAGCCGGATTCATTGAGAACATTGAAACCCCTCCCCTGGTCCTTTTGTATCTGATCGGTTTTATATTAATGGGCGGATTTGTGACGGTGTATAACTATATTGCCATTCCACTCATGGCGCCTCCTTATAACCTGAGTCAGACGGTTGTCGGCTTTATCTTTATGATCTTCCTGGTCGGAACATTCAGTTCAACCTGGATGGGGAAACTGTCAGACCACACCAGCCGTTCAGGCGTCATTGCCTTCAGCCTCTTTCTGATGGTTTTTGGCCTTATCGTGACGATGGCCGACTCTCTGGTGCTGAAGATTACAGGACTTGCTTTCTTGACATTTGGTTTCTTTGGCGGCCATTCTGTTGCCAGCAGCTGGGTCGGCATTCTTGCCAACCGGCGTGAAAAGGCGCAGTCCTCATCCCTTTACCTGCTCTTTTATTATGTCGGATCGAGCGTGGTGGGTTCAATTGGCGGACTGTTTCTCCAGTATTTCGGCTGGGCAGGCGTGGTGCTTTCAGTCAGCTTTATCTGTGTCACGGGGATGATCCTGACGATGATTGTCCGCAGAATGGTCCTCAGAGGGGGAATACATGTCAGACATCATCGGCCGCATAAGGTGGCAGGGCAACATATTTGAAAATAACAGCTAAGTCCGGGCCCAGGACCCGGGCTTTTATAGTCAGATTTTACCAAAAGTAGAAAAGGATTCAGCCTCTGATATAATAAGGACGGAATACCTTCAGCCTGTAAATGAAGAAAAGGGGTGCCGGGATTGGCTGTATTTGAAGAATACAAATATGAACGTCCGGACGTGGAAGCAGTGAATAAGCAATTTGCCGCTGCATTCAAGTCATTTCAGTCTGCAACTTCTGCTGAGGAGGCGGAAAAAGCAGCAGACCGGATTAATGATTTGCGCAAACATCTGGATTCACTATTTAACCTGGTGGAAATCAGACATACCGTGAACACGGAGGATCGTTTTTATAAAAGGGAAAACGACTTCATGGATGAGACCATGCCGATTTTCGAGGGAAAGACGACTGAGTATTACAAATTGTTAATGGATTCGCCCTTTCGCGGGGAACTCGAAGAAAAATGGGGCAAACAGCTTTTTGCATTAGCGGAGGCTCAGCTGAAATCATTTTCTCCTGAGATTATTCCATTAATGCAGCAGGAAAATAAGTGGGCCTCCAAATATACCAGACGGGTTGCCGCTGCAAAAATTCCGTTTGAAGGTGAAGAGCGCACACTTGCCCAGCTTGGACCCTTTATGGAGTCGGAGGACCGTGCAACGCGAAAGGCCGCATCAGAAGCGCGATTCGGATATTTTGCCGAACATGAGGAAGAATTTGATGAGATTTATGACCGGCTGGTAAAAATCCGGACGGAAATCGCCCATAAACTCGGTTTTGCCAATTATGCCGACCTCAGTTATTATCGCATGTCACGCATCGGTTATGATAAAGCGATGGTGGCCGATTACCGTGAGTCAATCAGGAAATATGTCGTACCGGTGGCGAATAAACTGTATGAACGACAGCGGAAACGGATCGGTACCGATAAACTGTATATCTACGATGAGCCGTTCACATTTAAAACCGGTAACGCAAAGCCGAAGGGAAATGCCGAATGGATTTTGAAAAATGGAGAACAGATGTATCATGAACTTTCTCCGGAGACAGATCAGTTTTTTCATTTTATGCAGGATCATCATCTGATGGATCTGATGGCAACAAAGGGCAAAGCAGGGGGAGGGTACTGTACCTATATATTCGATTATCAATCCCCGTTTATCTTTTCCAACTTTAATGGAACGGCCGGCGACATTGATGTCCTGACGCATGAAGCCGGACATGCTTTCCAGGTTTATACCACACAATCAGATATTCCTGAATATCGCTGGCCGACTTATGAAGGAGCGGAGATCCATTCAATGAGCATGGAATTCTTCACCTGGCCATGGATGAAGCTGTTCTTCAAAGAGGACACAGAAAAACGCAAATTTGCTCATCTGAGTGAAGCCCTTCTCTTCCTGCCCTATGGTGTGAGTGTCGATGAATTCCAGCATGTTGTGTATGAACATCCTGAGATGACCCCCGCCGAGAGAAAGCTGGCCTGGAAAAAGATTGAAAAGAAATATCTCCCGCATCGGAATTACGATGGTTTTGATTATCTGGAACGCGGGGGATTCTGGCAGCGTCAGTCTCATATCTATGAAGATCCGTTTTATTATATCGATTATACACTGGCGCAGGTCTGTGCGTTTGAGTTCTGGAAGAAATCTCAGGAGGACTATCATTCGGCGTGGAAAGATTATCTTCACCTGTGCAGACAGGGAGGAAGTCAGTCCTTTCTTGATCTTGTCCGAACGGCGGGACTGGTTTCTCCTTTTGAAAAAGGCTGCGTAGAATCCACCCTGTCAGCTGTAGCTTCATGGCTTGATCAGGTGGACGACAGGAAATTGTAACATATTTTTCAGGGGATACACATTCTCCAGATATGATAAAAAGCAGCGGAACCGGGTGGCCGGCCGCTGCTTTTTTCTTAGTATAAGAGTTGGTTTCTCATCATTCAGACTTGGGCAAGTACACGCCGGACATAAGCCTGCGTTTCAGGGAACGGGGGGATCCCGGCATATTTATCCACATTCCCTGAACCTGCATTATACGCGGCAAGGGCCAGGTCAGCCCGGCCGTTGTATTGATCCAGTAACTGCCGGAAATATTTTGTTCCCCCGTCAATATTTTCAGCCGGATCCATGGCATCAGTTACCCCCATGGACCGGGCTGTATCGGGCATCAGCTGCATCAGACCGAGCGCCCCCGATGAGCTGACCGCCGATGGATTGCCCCCGGATTCAGCAGAGATAATCGATTGAATCAACCGGGGATCAACAGCGTATTTCTCACCTGCACGTCGGATCAATCCGTCGTACCCGCCCGGCTCCGCGACCGGCTGTTTACCCGGATGATGAACCGGGCGTAAATCCAGCGGAGGTAATGCCTGCGCCATCGACTGCCAGAGTGCATCATCGGTTGTGTTTTGGCTGGCGGAGTATGGTGTGACACTTCCGTTCAGATCGCCTGTTTCTGCCGAATTTTTCTGAATTGAAATCAGAAGGACATTTAATAAATCAGAGAACAGGCTGTCTGATTTATTTTCGGCATCTGATCCGTTTTGAAACAGCAGCGGGCTGCTGCTGTTCATCATGTGCATTGTCATGACTCTGTATAGTTCAGCTGACTCCAT
Organism: Sporolactobacillus sp. Y61; assembly: GCF_040529185.1. Taxonomy (NCBI): domain Bacteria; kingdom Bacillati; phylum Bacillota; class Bacilli; order Caryophanales; family Sporolactobacillaceae; genus Sporolactobacillus; species Sporolactobacillus sp. Y61. The sequence goes on from NZ_CP159510.1 coordinate 1,914,550, forward strand.
ACTCAATTCTGATCCTTTCCCTTCGCTTCAAGAATGGCTTCATAAAGGCGCAAAATTTTATTTTTTGAAGGCCTTAAAGGGATAGAAGCCTTTTTCAGCAGTTTTGAGAAAATCTGACGGCCTTCTGCATCATCTTCTGCTTCATATTCCAGCTCAAAATCTTCATGATTCAAATAATAACTGTGATCAAGAAAAAGTGTACCTTTCTGATAAGGAAATTCGCTGCGAAGCGTCATTAATTCCCCTATATGTACGAGCTGATCGACGTTTACGCCACTTCCGGAGATCGCCTGCTCAATCGTTCCCGCGGGCATGATCCCGAGTTGGATCAGTTTATCACTTTCTTCTTTGCTGAGCGCCTGGTGTGTTTCAAGTGTATTCCCGTTATATGGCTGCTTCAGAGTAAAATCATGTTGTCCGTTTAGATGTCTGATCCGAAGAGCTGATTTTTTATTGCGCAGACCAAAAGTAGGCGTGTCAAAATAATCATTGATCTGTTTGAAAAAAGAGGACTCATTCAGATCAAATAACCGGCACAATTGCTTAAATTCTGATTCCGTCAGCATATTTTTAAATTCAATTTCCAATTCATGAGACATATCCGAAAAACACCTGTACTTTTTATGATTTATTATGGAGGATAGGTATTCACTCGTACTTTTGATTAAATTATGACATAATGAGTGATAAGAAACAATATGGATTTTTCCCGGAGAGTTACGTGAGCTAAAAGATGAAACGGATCAGTGAGGAGGTTCGACGCGGATGAATGACAAGCATGCAACAATTGCTGATGGCCTGCCGGCAGGAAGTTTAAAGGCATTCGCGGTTGAAACCAGAGGGGACGATTTTTCAAATACACTCAAGGAACGAATCAGCCATTATCTGACGGATTTTGGTTTGACATACAATGATAAGCATCCGGATATCGTCATTTCAGTGGGAGGGGACGGTACACTGCTTCAGGCTTTTCATCGTTATGTGCACAGCTTGTCAAGCACGACATTTGTCGGTGTGCATACGGGTCATCTGGGCTTTTATGCGGACTGGACTTCAGATGAAGTGGAAAAATTAGTCATATCTATTGCCAGAGATCGTTGCAGCATTGTCCAGTACCCGCTCCTGCGCATCAATATCAGCTATCTGAATGGATCTCCAGATAACTCCTGGCTGGCATTGAATGAATGCACGGTACGGGCCTATGATGGACTTCTTGTCGCCGATGTGTTGATCAGGGGTGAGAAATTTGAAAGTTTCAGAGGAGACGGCTTGTGTTTTTCGACACCCACCGGTTCCACTGCTTATAATAAGGGCCTGTCAGGAGCCATTATTCATCCGTCACTTGCTTCGATACAACTGGCAGAAATTGCGTCCATTAATAACAGAGTCTACCGGACGATTGGCTCTCCGCTTATCCTTCCCAGACATCATCAGTGTCAGGTGGAGCCGGTAGGCGAACAGCGCTTTAATCTCACCATTGATCATTTATCCAGCGAGCATGATAATGTCAGGAGAATTGAATTCAGCGTGGCTGACGAGATGATCCGGTTCGCCAGATTTCGCCCCTTCCCGTTCTGGCGACGTGTCCGGGACTCATTTATTGGTTAAAGGATGTGAAACGGGCTGATTCAACAATGAACAAGGACAACTACTGTTATCGTATCGAACAGAAAATCAGCAGAGCGCACGAAGGAATGACTCTGCGTGATTATTTACGTAAAGAACTGCATGTCTCCAGACGCGCGCTGTCCGCCATTAAGTATAAAGGCGGGTTTTTGTTAATTGACGGCAGGGTGTGTACGGTCAGGCATGTACTCAAGCGCGGGGAAGTACTGAAAGTGATCTTTCCGCCTGAGGAACCCAGCGATTTTCTGAAAAGTGAACCTGTGCCACTTGATATCGCGTATGAAGATGATGATCTGGTGATTGTTAATAAACCGCCGAACATGGCCGTCATCCCCTCACATCAATATCCTTCCGGAACAGTGGCGAATGGCCTGCTTGCTTACTTCAGAAAAGAGAAGCTGGCTTCAACCGTACATATTGTCAATCGTCTGGACCGAAATACTTCAGGGCTTATGCTGGTTGCCAAAAACCGGTTCAGTCACGAGAAGTTTTTTCGCATGCAGAAGAAGAAGGAAATTCATCGGAGATACCTGGCGTTTGCTGCCGGTGTCCTTTCTGAGGATGAGGGAATCCTTGATATGCCGATTGGCCGAAAAGAGGGCAGCATCATCGAACGGCGTGTGGACTGGTCTCTGGGAAGAAGATCAGTAACACGTTTTAAAATCCTTCACAGGTACAAAGATCGGACGCTGCTTGTCATTCAACTGGAGACGGGCAGAACGCACCAGATTCGTGTTCATTTTTCCTCCATCGGCCATCCGCTTCTCGGTGACGATCTTTACGGTGGACCGATGAATTTGATTAAACGCCAGGCCTTGCACAGCTTTGAGTTATCCTTCGTCCATCCTTTTACGGGACAAAGCATTCATTTGCATGCTTCCCCTCCCGCAGATATGGCCAGACTGACAGATCTTACCCTTGATTTGAATAGATTGTAAAGAAAACCTGACGCCGGCTGAGCTCTGGTTGCACGTACATGATCTTTACTTTCCTGTGACAGAAGCGCGAGAGGAAAACATCGCTATCCGGGAATATGACAGCTTCGAAACGTAAAGGAATATCCAGCAGGTCAGCAGGATACATGCATAGGAACAATGAAAAAAAACGGGATGGCTGTCCTCCTTAAAGATCACGAAGTTTTCTTGAAATCAACGGGCGATTACGAGGTCACGATGTACATCTTCTTGAACAGTATGACTCAGCTTACTTGTACTGACTCAATTAGTGGGAAAAATGCTCAGTATTCATTAGAGCCCGGCAGCGATTGCCATGCCAATCGGCGCGCCGGCCGGCGGCATCCTGCGACTGTCAGCGGCACCCGGCTGACAGTCAGTATCATGTGTCATTGGGCATCCTTTTTATCTCTTTTTACTGGCTAATCACACCTGTTCTGCGGCTGCTGCCCGGGCAGGCAGATCTGGACACGAATGTGTACGGTCTCAGCCAGGTTCCGGCACAATAGGAGGGTCCGGTTGCCTGATCGCTAATCTCGAAATTGTCGATCAAAAAATGTAAATCGTGCTCGTCAGGATGAACCACCTTTTAAGGTGGTTCACTGTTATGAAGGCCAATTGTTCTGTTGAGCAGTAATAATTTTTTTCCCGTTGCATATCATGGATGTGATCCTCTGACATTCGGCCTGTCATTTAAGCATTCCTGAATGTATATGTAAGCGCTTACTGTGCAAGTCCTCTGCAATACAGCCCAGTCACCCTGCCACGCGTCCCGGTCAAAAAGACCTCCCTGTTGCCATGAAACCCGTACACTGCCTTCCAACGTAAAATTTAACGTATTCCGACGGGAACCGGTCACGCCGTTGTGTCGATCTGTTGAGGTTTCTGAATTCATGATATCTGGAGGGATTTCACATGTTGCATCAGCTCTTTGTGCCGGACTTTCTTAGACGCGCCGTGAAGCTGTTTCCAGATAAGACAGCTGTCGTGGATCAGGACATTCGCCTGACTTACCGCCAGTTTGAGGAAAGGGTGAATCAGCTGTCCCATCTGCTGATTGATCTGGGTGTGAAAAAAGGGGATCGTGTGGCTTATCTGGCGCCGAATACGCTCCAGATGCTGGAAGGAATGTTCGGTGTGAACCAGATCGGCGCCATCACCGTCCCGCTCAATACCCGGCTGATTCCTTCCGCCTACGCGTACATCATCAATCACAGTGGAGCAAAGGTGCTCATGGTTGATGCAGAACTGGCGCCATTGATCGAACCGGTAAAAAATAAACTGAAACAGGTGGAATATTTCATCCTGCTGCCATCCCCCGATCAGAAAGACCGGACAGGATGGATCAGTTACGAAGAAAAACTTGAAAAGTATCCGGCCGACCTGCCGCCAGTACCGGAAATGAGTGAAATGGATCTGGCTACCATTCTTTACACCAGTGGGACAACCGGATTACCGAAAGGGGTGATGCATTCACACCGAAGCATGTATTTTAACGCCCTTAATGGCTGTATTCACGTCCGTACAACTGACCGGGATGTCCTGCTTCACACCTTGCCTCTTTTTCATGTCAACGGGTGGGGGACACCTTTTGTCCTTACAGCCGGCGGTGGTACGCACGTGCTGATCCGCAAGATTGATCCCGGGCGGATCCTCGAACTGGTGGGGAAGGAAAAAGTGACGCTGGCCTGTATGGTTCCGGCAATGATCAATATGCTGCTGCATCATCCGAACGCAAAAACGTCGCCGCCCGGACATCACATGAAGGTCGTTGTTGCCGGATCGGCACCGCCGCCATCCTATGTCAAGCTGGTTGAAGACATTCTGGGCTGGGAATTCATCCAGGGGTATGGGGCGACAGAGACAGCCCCGCTGGTACTCATCACACAGGTCAAGTCATCGATGGAGCAGGGCACCGAGAACCTGCAGAAACTGAAAGCCAGTGCCGGCATCTGCATGATGAATATGGATATTCGGATCGTCGATGAAGCCGGGCGTGACGTCAGCGCCGACGGCAGGCAGATGGGCGAACTCATTGTCCGTGGCAATAACATCATGGAAGGCTACTGGCAGCAGCCGGAAGAGACGGCGAAAGCGATTAAGGACGGCTGGTACTACACCGGTGATATGGCTACCATTGATAAAGACGGTGTCGTCGCGATTGTCGACCGAAAAAAAGACATCATCATCAGCGGCGGCGAAAATATCTCATCGATTGAAGTTGAGGGCGTCCTGTCCAGACATCCGGCTGTTCTGGAGGCAGCAGTCATTGCTGTCCCACATGAAAAATGGGGCGAAGTGCCGCACGCGGTCTGTATGCTGAAGCCGGGACAGACGGCAACGGATCAGGAACTGCTGGCCTTTTGCCGGGAACATCTGCCTTCTTTTAAAACACCGAAGTCCGTTGCCTTTGTGAACCAGCTGCCGCGGACCGCTTCCGGTAAGGTGAGAAAGGTCGACCTGCGTCAACCTTTCTGGACGAATCGATAAGTCGCCGTGCGCTGATTCTCCGGGCGGAGGAGATGCTGCATGTTAATAATGTAAGCGATACCACAGCTTGAGGCAATCTTTCTAATCAGGCACACAATTTTTCGTGACCGATCAGACTGTACTCAGAAGCACTGGAGGGAGAGCAATTGACGCGAACGATACGCAAAGCTGCGGTTATCGGATCCGGTGTGATGGGATCCGGGATCGCCGCTCATCTGGCAAATGCCGGCATCCCATGCCTGCTGCTCGATATCGTGCCGGACCGGTTGACCGCGAAAGAGGCAGCGGGGGGTCTGACGTTAAACGATCCTCAGGTACGCAACCGCCTGGCAACGGCTGCCATTACCGGACTGAAAAGAGCGAAACCGGCACCATTATATGATTCTGAGCTGGCCCGACTGATTACACCAGGAAATCTTGAGGACCATCTGGACCAGCTGAAAGAGGTCGACTGGATTATCGAAGTTATCGTCGAAAATCTGTCGATAAAAAAAGAACTGCTGGCAAAGATCGAAACCGTCTGGCAGCCGGGGACAATCGTCAGCTCGAATACGTCAGGCATATCCATCAATGAGATGGCCGCCGGTCGAAGCCTCGCATTCAGACAGCACTTTTCAGGGACGCATTTCTTCAATCCGCCACGCTATTTAAAATTGCTGGAGATTATTCCCGGCAAAGAGACAGATCCGAAAATCGTTGCGGCGATATCCGCTTTCTGTGAAAAAACGCTGGGCAAGGGCATTGTCATGGCTAAAGATACACCAAACTTTATCGCCAACCGGATCGGAACATACGGGCTGCTCGTGACGCTGCAGGAAATGACAGAGAAAGGGTACAGTGTCGATGAGGTGGATGCAGTGACCGGCCCGGTACTGGGCCGGCCGAGGAGCGCCACGCTGCGCACGCTTGATGTCGTTGGCATCGACACATTCATGCATGTGGCCCGGAACGTCTATGGACATGTGACCGATGAAGCAGAAAAAGCAGTATTCACCATCCCTGCCTTTATTCAGGAAATGGTATCGAAAGGATGGATTGGCGCTAAAGTCGGGCAGGGTTTTTATAAAAAAGTCATGACGGAAAAAGGGAAAGCCATCCTGGCGCTTGATCTGGAGACGATGACCTATCAGCCGAGGAAGAAAGTCGTGTCGATGGATCTTGCGGAAGCAAAAGAAGCCGGAGAAATGGCCAACAGGATTAAGACACTGGTCTATGGAGAGGACCGGTATGCACAGCTCGCCTGGAACGTGACCCGCAAAGTGCTCCTGTACGCTGCGGAAAAAGCAGGCGAGATCAGCGACTCCATCGTCGACATCGATCGAGCGATGAAATGGGGCTTTAACTGGGCGCTCGGTCCGTTTGAAATCTGGGATGCCATCGGTCTGAAAACCTCTGTCCAGCGCATGGAGCAGGAAGGGGATGCACCTCCTGAATGGGTCCTTGCCTGGATCGAAGCGGGTCATGATTCTTTTTACAGACGAAAAAACGGTCATATCGAACATTTTTCTCAAACAAGCGGTGTCATTACGGGAGCTGATTCAGCAGAATTCAAAAAGGTTCCGCTGAAAACGATCGGAGTGCAGCGCTACATGCGGATGGAGACACGGCCTGATCAGATTTCCCTGCAGTCGCTGAAAGGGCAGAACAAAGTCATTTTGGCGAATAAAGGAGCGAGCGTGATTGATCTGGGGGATGATGTAGCCTGCCTGGAATTTCATTCGCCAAACAATGCAATTAACGACGACGTCCTGTCGATGATCGACAGGAGCCTGGAGGAAGTGCGGAACCATTTCAAAGGTCTGGTTATTGCCGGCGAGGGCAAGCATTTTTGTGTGGGGGCCAATATTTTACAGTTATTAACGCATGCATTCCGTAAAAACTGGTCCGCCATTGATCAGATGACCCGAACCTTTCAGAACACACTGATGCGATTGAAGTATTTTGAGAAACCGGTGGTGATTGCGCCTCATCAGATGACCCTTGGCGGCGGCCTCGAAGTCTGCCTGGCGGCCGATCAGGTTAACCCGGCGGCCGAGACGTATGCCGGGCTGGTGGAGGTGGGGGTCGGATTGATTCCCGCCGGCGGAGGAACGAAAGAGATGGCCCTCCGTGCGTCAAGACGGATCAAGGGCTATCCGCGTGCCGACCTGCAGCCATTCGTTCTGAAAGCGTTCGAAATGATTGGAACGGCCAAAGTATCTTCCAGCGCACATGAAGCTCAAAAATTCGGCTGGTTTCGTGAGACCGATCGCGTGATCATCAACAGCGATAATCGGATTTACGAAGCGAAACAAACGGTTCTGTCGCTTGTTGCAACAGGATACAGACCACCCCAGGAAGAGAAAGTCACCGTCATCGGCGAAGATGGGAAGGCCCTGCTGCTTCTGGCTGCCGATAACATGCGCCGGAGCGGTTACGCCAGCGAATACGACCGGGTGATTGCCGGTAAACTGGCACATGTTCTTTCGGGGGGAGATGTACCTGCAGGTTCCTGTGTTACGGAGCAGTACCTGCTCGACCTGGAGCGGGAAGCGTTCCTCAGTCTGTGCGGTGAGGCGAAGACCCAGGCGAGAATTCAGCACATGCTGACCAGAGGCAAACCGCTCCGGAACTGAGGGAGTCAGATTAAGCTATTATTTACAAATTGAAGAAAATGGAACACGCGAATGGGAGAGGTGATAAAGGTGAACGAAGCCGTTATTGTCTCGGCAGCACGGACACCGGTTGGTAAAGCGGTCAAAGGCAGCCTCGCGCAGACAAGACCGGAAGACCTGGGGAAGGCGGTATTACATGCTGTCATCGACCGCGCTGACGGGCTGCAGAACGAAGATATAGAGGATGTGATCATCGGCTGCGCAATGCCGGAAGGTCCACAGGGCATGAATGTCGCGCGAATCCTCTCACTCTATGCCGGTTATCCAGAGTCGACGCCTGCTCTGACCGTCAACCGGTTTTGCTCCTCCGGACTGCAGGCGATCGCATTTGCCGCCGAACGGATTATGCTGGGGCATGCAGATGTCATTGTTGCCGGTGGTGTCGAGAGCATGAGTCAGGTACCGATGACCGGATTCAAACTTTCACCCCATCCAAAGATTGTGGAAGCGTATCCGGAACTATATATCAGCATGGGGCACACAGCAGAGAATGTCGCCAAACGATTCGGAGTTACACGGGAAGATCAGGACCGATTTGCTCTTTCCAGTCACCGGAAAGCAGCTGCTGCCATCCGAACCGGAAAATTTAATGAAGAAATTGTCCCGGTGCCGGTCACTCAGAAAGGTGTTGCTCCAGATGGAACCCCCTGGGAGAAAGCCTTCGTCTTCGACACCGATGAGGGCGTCCGGGCCGACACGACTCTGGAGAAGCTGGCAGCACTGCGTCCTTCTTTTTCGAAGAACGGCTCAGTCACAGCCGGAAACGCCTCACCGATGAGTGACGGAGCAGCAGCGGTCGCCGTCATGAGCCGAAAGAAAGCGGATGCACTCGGACTTAGCCCGCTCGCCACATTCCGGTCCTTCGCCGTAGCCGGTGTCGACCCGGAGATCATGGGGATCGGTCCGGTCGAGGCCATTCCGAAAGCGTTGAACCTCGCCGGGCTGACTCTGGAAGACATTGACCTGTTTGAGATCAATGAGGCATTTGCATCGCAATGTGTGCAAGTCATTCGCAAACTGGGCATTGATGAAAAAAAAGTCAATGTCAATGGCGGAGCGATCGCTCTCGGCCATCCGCTCGGCTGTACAGGCGCCAAACTGACAGCGAGTCTGATTTACGAATTAAGGCGTCGCGGTGGAGGATATGGAGTCGTCTCGATGTGTATCGGCGGAGGAATGGGAGCTGCTGGCGTATTCGAAGTCCATGCTCCGTAGATCGGCAGCAGAACGGAATCTGTGTTGGTGAGACAGATGTTGCCAGAATCATGAAACATCTCAGATCATCCTGTTGAAACAGCCATAAATGCGAAGGGAGTGTGGGCAAATGGCCCTGAAGCGTAAACGAACAGGCGCACACTTTTTAATCGAAGAAACAGACCCGAACGGACTGATCTTCCCGGAAGATTTTTCAGAAGAACAGCGAATGTTTGCAGAAACAACCCAATCATTTATTGAAAAAGAAGTGGTGCCAAACGATGAGCAGATTGAGCGTCCTGACTATAAGCTGACAGTTGAGCTGATCCGGAAGGCGGGCGAACTGGGCATTCTTGCGGTCGACGTGCCGGAAGCATTTGGTGGACTCGGTGCCGACAAAGTGAGTTCCACTGTGATCACCGAATCGCTGGCAAGGGGCTCCTCCTTTTCCCTGTCCGCCTCGGCTCATTCCGGAATCGGCACACTGCCGATTGTGTTCTTCGGCAGTGACGAGCAGAAGAAAAAGTATCTCCCTGATTTGGCCGGCGGCGTGAAGATTGCGGCATATTGCCTGACTGAACCGTCGTCCGGATCGGACGCGCTGAGCGCGAAGACGACCGCAAAGCTTTCCGATGATGGAAAGTATTATGTCTTAAATGGCGAAAAGCAGTTTATCACCAACGCGGGATTTGCCGATATTTTTATCGTGTATGCCAGGATCGACGGCAAGGACTTCTCTGCTTTTATCGTAGAGCGTGAGATGCCCGGACTCAGCCTCGGACCGGAAGAAAAGAAAATGGGAATTAAAGGCTCATCCACCCGACCGGTCATCCTGGAAGATGTCAACGTGCCGGTTGAAAATCTGCTCGGTGAGGCGGGTAAAGGCCATGTCATCGCATTCAACATACTGAACATTGGCCGGTTCAAACTGGCTGCCGGTGTGCTGGGTGCTGCCAAAGATGCGATCCGCCTCGCCGCAAAATTCGCGAATGAGCGGACACAGTTTAAAAAGCCGCTTTCTTTCTTCCCGCTGATCCGTCAGAAACTTGCAGAGATGAACGCGCAAACCTACGCGCTGGAAAGCATGGTCTATCGCACATCAGGGCTGATCGACACGTCGCTGAAAGATCTGGACTACAGCAGTTCTGACATCGGACTGCAGTCAGCGAAAGGCATTGCCGAGTATGCCATCGAGTGTTCGATCAACAAAGTGTTTGGTTCGGAAACGCTCGATTTTGTTGCCGATGAGGGGGTTCAGATTCACGGCGGCTACGGGTTCACTAAAGATTATAAAATTGAACGCATTTACCGGGATTCGAGAATCAACCGGATCTTTGAAGGAACAAACGAAATCAATCGTCTGGTGATCATCAGCACGCTGCAGAAAAAGGTTATGAAAGGCGATCTGCCGCTGCTGGAAAAAGCGGTAACACTGAAAGCGGAAATTCAGGATCTGCTGGCCGGTAAACCGGAAGCCGATGCGCCTGGTCAGGAAGCCTGGCTGATTTCGGCGGCGAAGAAAGTTTTCCTGCTGGTACTCGGCCAGGCATTCCAGAAGTACGGGGTGAAACTCCAATATGAGCAGCAGCTGCTGAGCCATCTCAGTGACATGATCATTCAGATTTACGCAATGGAGAGCTCATTTTTACGATCCGTAAAGCGATTGGAGAAAATGGGTGCCGAGAAAGCGAAAAACAGCAGCGAAATGGCACAGCTCATCGTGCAGGAAGGCTTTAACCAGGTGGAAACGCTGGCTTTAGAAGCACTGGCAAAAATTGAGAGCGGCGAATCCCTGCTCAGACAACTTATCCTGCTGCGGAAAATCACGAGCCGCCTGCCGGTCAATTCCCTGCAGCTTAAACTGGACATCGGTGCCCGTGTCGTTGAAGCCGAAAAGTACTCTGTATAAAGGATCAACTCTCGGATCTAATAAATTCTCCTGAACCGTGCACTGATTTTGGTGTACGGTTTTATTGTATGAGCTCATTGCGATGTGGGAACCCCATGTGTTCAAAGGAATTTTTAATGAGTTCTGAAATTATCTTCAACTAAAACAGGGGGCAAGTCTGAAGTTGTATGGTTAAAAATCAGGGACGATCAGGGAAATTGACGCCACTATGAAAAATACTTGGGAGGTTACCCAGGATCCGTTCTTATGGTTAGGGGATCCGGTGAAACACACGATCAGATGAATAGACGGAAAAATTTCGCTTAGTTCGTAAATCAAATAAAAAATAGTTAAAATAGACGTAGAGATTCCGCTTATCAACTTGAAAAGCGGGAAAATGAAGTTTTTTGTCTGGAATAATTGGAAAATTTCCGCTTATATCCCCCTGAAAAGCGTGCCGTTCTGCTTCTAACAGAAAAATATCCGCTTATTTTACTTTTTGTTCGTGACTCAATCAAGGACAAAACATCGTAGTAAAAAAAGCGGGGTGTAACTCCCTTGCAAAACAGGCTGATTGGGTTGACCTCTTGAAAAAATCTGGGAGAGACTCATTTTGCTGCATCAACTGTTTAATAAGTGTGTTACAAGGTATCAAGGTATGAAAAAATGCATATCCGCTGAGGGCAGGCTCTCTGCGTGATGCTGGCGATGGCCTGGGACGCATCAAAGAAAAGCAACTGGAAAAGATGAGAAGTCTGGCTGCCGTCTGAAAAGTTGTTCACATGTAGCTAACTGTGTCGTATCAGCTGTTTTAAAAAACGTAATTGTGGATAACAGGACTCGTCTGTCCCTTTTCAGCCCATTTTGGCGGGAGCGAACAGCCTGAGCTCAGGAAGCTATGGGTTTCTGAGTATTGTCGGAGCAGTAAGCGGCGTGGCCTCAGCGATTCATCCTGCTCTTTGTTTTCTGGTAAACGCCTTGTCGTATGCCTGGGTCCGCTGGCGGATTTTTAAGATAAAATTAAGGGAAGCAGGGGGAAGACGTACGCCTGTTTTTCTTCACTCAAAGAGGGATTCCAGAAAGTTGCCTATAACAAAGTCGCCAGGTCATACATATGAATATGAAAATTTCCGAAAAAAAGATACGTTGAAGGATTATGAGCATTTCTATACACTTAACGAAAGAGGGTGACCACGACAATGAATACACACGAGATGTCTCACTTATTTGTGCAGTACGTCAATGGCTGGAAGACAAGCAACAAACGCCTGATCCTGAGCGTCTGCGATCCCTTATGTGAAATTACTGAATGCTACGGTCCGAAATATCACGGCATCGGGCAAATTGAGCGTTGGATCATTGACTGGATCAGTAAAAATCATCGGGTCAGCCAGTGGGATATACTAGGCAGTTTCTTTGATCTTCCGGCACGGACTGCTGTTTTTGAATGGACGTTCGCCTGTTATTCTGATCACAGGGACCATTATTTTAAAGGCTGCAGTATCGTCCAGTTCAATCAGATGTACATAACCAGAATCAAGGAATTTCGCATGGAACCTGAGCAATATTATCCTTTCAAATAATTTTCATAGAATCCGGCAGATGTAAAAGCATGCGTTCCGGTAATTAAAAGTGAGGGTATACGAGATGGACTATCAGTTTCAGGTCATGAATCAACAACAGGCGGAAGAGATCGCCTACAACTGGCATTATGAAGGAATCTATGCATTCTATGACATGGAATCGGATCCGGAAGACCTTGCCGAATTCATAGATTCAGAAAAACGAGGGGAAAGCTGTTATGCCGTGATCGAAAATCAAACGTTAATTGGATTCTTGTCTGTCAGTCGAGTGGATACAACAACAGTAGAGATCGGTCTGGGCATGAAGCCTGAGCTGACAGGGCACGGTCAAGGCTTATCTTTTGTTCAGGCTTGTATTGAATGGACACGAAAACAGCATGCACCGAAAACAATCATGTTATCCGTTGCGACTTTTAACCAACGGGCAGTAAAAGTTTATGAGAAAGCAGGATTTCAGCCGGTTGAAACATATATTCAGGAAACAAACGGCGGTCACTATCCCTTTTTAAAGATGAAAAAGATTTTTGAAAAATGATATCATCCGGTCTCATGCTTATCATGATACACGGCAATCATGATCTCATGGATAAGAAGTCCATGACCGCAAACTCGTCATTTGAGTGACGAGATAGGGCATTTTTTCCTTTATTATTAGCCGAGAACACTCGTGACTTCAGCCATGAGATGAATCGGCGTATCTTTTCAATACTGTAATCACTAAATTGTTAAATGATCTGTTTTGTTCTTTGGCTATTTGTTCCAACTCTTTCTTTAAGTCTTTCTCAATGGTCAATAGTGTTCTTGTTTTGTTACTCGCTATCGTACCCATATCATTGTCACCTCATGACTATAATAACATTTAATCATAATCTTTACAAGACAATAACATCATGATATATTATAGTTAAAGAAAAGAGGTGAAACAACAATGGTATTAAAGGGTTTAAAGTTAAGAATATATCCTAACAAAGAACAAAAACTTAAAATTAAATTAAACTTTGGCTATAACCGTTTTGTGTGGAATCAGATGTTAAACATGATGATTGAACGATACCGCAACAATCCTGACTCTTCTTTTCTTAACGCTTTTGCATTGAATAACATGCTTAAAGCCTTGAAGATTGAGTATCCATGGTTAAAAGATGCTGAGAGTACCAGTTTACAATGTACGAATCATGATCTGGTGGAAGCATATAAAAAGTTTTTCAAAGAACATACCGGTTTTCCAAAGTTTAAATCAAAGAAATATCCGAAACAAAGTTTTCAATCAAAATGTGTAGGTAAAAACATTAAACAAGTTAATAAACATCATGTTAAATTACCGAAATTAGGAATTGTGAGATTCAAAGCAGGAATTAAAATCCCTGAAAAAATTAAATCAGTAACTGTTCGTCTATCACCAACAGGAAAATATTATGCTGTGCTGCTTGTTGAATATGAAAACCAAACATTCAACAAAACAGGAAGGCAATTAGGTATTGACCTGGGTGTTGCCGATTTAGTCATTGGATCGGATGGTATTAAGTTCCCTACCATTCGTTTTGACAAAATCTTAGCCAAAAAGAAATATTACTGGGAGAAACGGTTAGCTAGACGTAGATTGCAAGCTCAGAAAGAAATCGCATGGGATAAGCATAATAAGGTACTTAATCCCAGATGCCTCGATGACTTTAAAAATTATAAAAAGGCCAAATTAATGGTTGCTGAATACAATGAGAAAATGACTAATCAACGCAATGACTATCTCCATAAAATTACAATGCAATTAGTTAAAGATAATGATGTCATTGTCATGGAAGATTTGAAAGCAAAAAATCTTCTACGCAATCACAAATTATCCAGAGCAATTGTTAATCAATCCTGGCGGGAAATGAGACGGATGCTTGAATACAAATGTGCATGGTGTGGTAAAAAATTAGTCATTGTCAATCCCTATAAGACATCACAAATATGCTCGGAATGTGGTTATGATGACGGAAAGCATACGTTAGACATAAGGGACTGGACATGCCCTGGCTGTGGGCACCATCACGATAGAGATATTAACGCAGCAAAGAATATTCTTCGGCTCGGGACGAGCCTTGGTAAAAGAGTTGTGACCTCTGCCTGAACGTTAGGTAAGTGTGCAATGTTCCCAGAAGCACACGACTTGAGTCGTGTGAGGTTCACAAATTCTATAATAATGGTAAAGATTTTAAGACGATTGACGCGAGTCTACGCTTATTCAAAGAACCTTTAAATTTAGTTTGCCATACCTGAGCTACTCGAGCACCATTATGGAGATGGATCTTGAATCAGGCAACAAGCTATTTAGTGCCCGGGCAAATAGCCCATAAAGGAGAAACTGACGCAAAAAAATGAAATTAAGTACAGAGCAGGATATTTATTTCTCCTTGCCTGTCTAAAGTAAGATGTATGCTGCTATGAAGGCCTCTCTTATCGGCAGTATGGAAAGCTCTGAACAGTACTTATCAAACAAGTGTTTCCCTTCGTACAACAGTTACGTTAAAATTGAATAAATTGAAAAAGCGAAAGAGAGGGGGATTATAATATGGGCTTAGCATTGGATATTGCACTTACTGTATGGCCTGTTGTAATTGTTGGTGGGATTGCAGTATTTGTAATTTTAAGAATGAAACATAAATATAAGAAAGGTACATTGGGTAAGAAAAAAACAAAAGACGCACAAATTTTTTTAGATAGTTTAATACCATTCGGAATGATGATTGGTTTTGCTGTTGCTCTACTCTTAAGTATATTTTCACTAATTTCCTTACTATCTGCAATGACCTGGGGACCTGGGATAGGTCTTTTATTTGGGTATTTTGCTTATGAAATTTATAGCAAAAAAGAAGAGAGTCATTTGTAATAACTGTCTTCCAGATAGATGATGCCATTATTTCTCTCTGCCTGTCTAAAGTAAGATGTATGCTGCTATGAAGACCTCTCTCATCGGCAGCATGGAAAGCTAACAGTTCTTCTCAAACAAGTGCTTCTCTTCGTACAACGGTAAATTCCGCCTGTAGTCAGTAAAAAAATGGATAAGCAGGATCAATTCCTGCTTTAATGCTGATATGAAAGTGCCTTGTTTGCCAGGTTTACATCATTCTGTAAAAGTTGAGTTAAGTCATAGGAAGGATAGTAGTTGCGTTCCAGCATGTAATTGAAAACGGTGGCATGAAGGTCGATGGCAGCAAGCATTTGTCGAGTCAATACCTGCCTGAGTGCTGGGGTTGCCGTTTCGGTAATTGCAATCGCATAACTTCTGACTGACGTTTTGGCGAAACCTAACAGATTTCCGGCATAAAATGCTGGATCAAGCGCTACACGTTCTGGTTGTGGTACATACGGATAAAACTGAAGTAATTCGCGGAGATTGTTGCTGATTCCGTCAATTGCTTTCATGTAAATCTGTTTAAGTTCAGGATCGTGCACCATTGGACGGGCGAACTTCTATCGCATCAGACTGATCGATTGAAAAGCGACAAGTTCGTGCATGTCAAGGGTCTCGTGCCAGGCTAGATGTTGCTGCTGTCCATCATGATCCTTGTTTATCATGTTCATTTATTTTCCTCCTCGGGGGAATGTACCTTGTTAAATTTTTCAGGGGAACATCATCGGGACTTTGTCTCGTATCAATTGGGCTTGTATTCTGGAGGTTATCATGATGAGTAAAATCATAAATATTCCAAGGGTCATGGTCCTTGTTGGAGATGTTTCAGGTGAAGTCCCGGGACAAGCCGAGAATAGTCATCATTCAATCCGTTCCCCCGGCCAATGAACTCTTCTTCACGCATCCCTTTGTTGTGATGCTGCTCCTCCCAACAAATCTTTCTGACTGTGAGAAATGCGGGACGATGGAAAACTATATCAGGGTAACCAAGTCCGGATTCAGTCCGATCAACTGTAAAAAGTTCAGAATTATGGTATTATTTATGTATTCCAAAATGAAAGGTGTGATGTCTTATGCAACAACTCTTCGCTATCAGATCACGTCAGGTCGTTCAATTTTTTATGAAGGGAAGGCATCACATTGTTAACGGGAGAAAAAATCGAATTGAGGCCGGTTTCCCGGTCGGATTTGAAAAACCAGTATCAATGGAGAAATCTTGAGTCGTTCGCCAATCTGGCTGCAGGTTCATGGTCTTTTTCATTCAACAACACGCCGCTCGAAACGATGGAAGCATCATATGAAAAAAACCTTACGACGGTCGATAAGAAGGAAGGCTGTGTCTTCTCAATTTATACGTTGGATGATGAAAAGCACATCGGCCAGTGCGATTATCGCGATGTCAATCTGGTCACACGGGCGGCTACCATCGGGATATCGATTGGCGACAGCAACTATTGGGACCATGGTTACGGAACGGATGCCATGCGGACATTAATCCGTCATCTGTTCCGCAGTATGAATCTGAGACGCGTTCAGCTGGATACCTGGAGCGGCAACCACCGGGCAATCAAGGCTTATCAGAAATGCGGGTTCATCATCGAGGGGCGTCTCAGAGACAATGAATATGTTGACGGTAGCTATTATGACACAATCGTCATGGGTCTGCTGCGGACACAGAATGAATGAGTATTGTCAATGACAGCGGATTGAAACAGATTTCTTCCGTAGTCAGCCCTTCGAACTGAAGGGCTGTTTTTTTGCGACGATAAAATTGGGTGGAATCATTCACGAAAAGTAAAAGCCAAACTAAGCATGATCGAAATCTGATTCACAGGTTCACAAACGCTGTCAAGTGAATTTTCACCAATGAATCATTGCCTATTCTGACCGATGAGTATTCTTCAGAAAAAAGTTTAAAACAATCTCAGTGAATCGTTCTGGAGACTCTAAATTTGCCAGGTGTCCCGCATCGGGTAGGACCAATCTTTGAGCGGAAGGTATTTCTTTGCATATAAATTTGGAAATATCACGGAAATCCTGAATATCATAAGCCCCATTTATCAGGAGGACCGGGATCTTAATATCTTTTATTTTGGTAATATTGTCCTCTGCTTCAATTTCAACACAAGGAGCATCTGGCTCTGGTTTCGTTAAGGATTGCATCTGCATATCTGTTACTAAGTCTTTAATCTTTGGGTCTACAGCGTTCGGCTCTCTCCCTCCCAGTACCCATGTCTTGTAGTTAAGGAGAGCAGTTTCTTCTTTTTTGCCATTTTTTAATAAATGCTCTTCTTCTTTTTCAAATTGTTGCAGAAACAAAGAATCTTTCCATCCACCTATAGCAGGGGATAACAGCGCTAAACTCAAGCAACTTTCAGGGTGATCCAGATAATAGTCAATCGCTATTTTTCCTCCAAAAGAAGCTCCGAGGATATGGACTTTGTTGATACGCAAATGATGAAGCAGTTCATGAATCATCTTATTATAAGACAAGTTTCCACCAACAAATTCGCTTAATCCATATCCTGGAAGATCCAATCGGACGACACAAAAGTGGTTTGCCAATACATGAAATTCATGATCCCACATACGAGAATCGGCAATACCTGCATGAATGAATAGTAAGTGCTCACCGATGCCTTTCGTTTCATAATACACGTTAGCACCTGTTGCTTTAAAAATTCCCTTTTCTTCATGTACATTCACTATATCCGTTCACCTCCACTCGTAAAAACCGCAAAGAAAGAGGCCGCTCCCCGCGCCTTTTTCTGCACTTACGTGAACATAAACTTTTGTGTCTGTATTCGCACACTCTGCACGATTCCAATACAGATCATACTCGACAACAAGGAACTGCCTCCATAGCTCAGAAAGGGCAGCGTCAGACCGGTAATTGGCATGATCTGGATCGTCATACCGATATTCTCAAAGACCTGGAACATGATCATGCCCACGATACCGGTGCACATATAACTTCCGAACGGATCATGGGTATCGACTGCTGTCCGGACAATTCGCGAGATCAGTAAGAAATACAGCAGAACGACGGTCACTCCACCGACGAAACCGAATGTTCCGCCGATGACAGAAAAAATAAAGTCATTATAGGCTTCAGGAAGTGAAATGGCCGCATTATAGCCGTGATGGAAAAATTCACCGGAACCGATAGAATTCAGTGACTGTATCAGCTGATATCCCTGTTCGTTTCTGAACTGATAAGGATTCTGCCAGGCAAGGAAACGGTCTTTCTGGTGACTTTTCAGTATCAGATCAATAATAAAAGGAAATTTAAACCAGCTGATCACGAAAAATACAAGGCCACTGACGATCATTCCCATGACTGCCGTGATTAATTTCCAGCTGATCCCGCTAACGATGATCATCGATACAATGATACTGAAAAAGACCAGAGACATACCAAGATCCGGCTGAATAAAAACGAGTATAAACGGTGGAAGCGAAATCAGAGCCAGTTTCCCAATCAGCAGAAGATCCTCTCTCATACCGCGAATCTGATACTGTTCATTATGCTTATCGATCGTTGCAGCCAGAGAGATAATCAAGAACAGTTTCATAAATTCTGACGGCTGAAGCTGACCGATACCAGGGAGTGCATACCAGCTCCAGGCACCATGTGAATCATCAACCAGTGGAATCGGCAGCCCGAGCTGAGCCAGAGTCAGCCCGAAAAGCAGAAACATGCCCAATCCGTAAAATATCCAGTGCATGCGTTTTAATCGATCATAGTCCATGATCATAATTAAAGAAGCAATCAGAAAACTGAATATATACCATCCAATCTGCCGATAGGCAAGGCTCATCGCCCGACTGCCTGTTTCATCCAGAGGTGCATAATATATGGAAATAAAACTGATACAGGCAAAAAGAAAGATGATAAAAACCATTGTATAGTCAATTTTTGATAACACATTTCTGTTCATAATGATATCCCTTTATACTGTGATTCCTGTTTAATGAAGAAAAACTGGCGCCTGCTGAGCCATAGTTACCCTCACACTAATTCGCATATTTTTTACGTTCTTATCATGTAAACAAGTCAACTGCACTTTACCAATCATAGCTTAAAGTCAATAAAAAAGAAATAAGGAGGGGGATGCGCTCATTAAAATAATATTCGTTAATCAATTCTGTTTTCCTGACTATCCATGATCGCTGACGTCAAAAATATTTGCCGATGCCTGTTTTCCATGTGAATCATTGATCAAGCGGATCGGGTCAGGACGCGTGCACCTATTAAATGATATAATACCCTCAGGATACATATCTGGGAGGTTTGAAAATGGAACTGACACTTGAAGGACGCACTTATGTGGTGATGGGTGTGGCAAATAAAAGAAGTATTGCCTGGGGAATCGCTCAGGCACTCGACCGGGCCGGAGCCAGACTGATTTTTACCTACAATAATGAACGGTTCCGTGAGTCGGTTGAAAAGCTGGCAGCTACTCTTCATGGTAAAAAAAGTCTGTTTTACCCGTGCGATGTGACAAGTGATGAAGAAATCAAAACGACTTTCTCAAAAATTAAAGAAGATGCCGGGGTGATTCATGGACTCGCTCATTGCATCGCTTTCGCCAGAAAAGAGGAACTGGGCGGCGAATATATGAATACGACACGTGAGGGTTTCCTCCTGGCTCAGAATATCAGCGCTTATTCTCTCACAGCAGTTCTGAAGGAAGCCAGAGGCCTGATGACGGAAGGGGGCAGCGTCGTCACGATGACTTATCTTGGTGGTGAGCGGGTTGTGACCAACTACAATGTCATGGGTGTAGCCAAAGCAAGCCTGGATGCCAGTGTCAAATACCTGGCAGGTGACCTGGGTAAGGATAATATTCGTGTCAATGCGATCTCCGCCGGCCCTGTCCGGACTTTGTCTGCAAAAGGCATCTCCGGCTTTAACAATGTACTGAAGGTGATCGAAGAGAAAGCACCGCTAAGGCGCTCGATCAGCCCGGAAGATGTGGGCAACACGGCCCTGTTCCTTTTCAGTGATCTTGCAAAAAACATCACCGGCGAAACGATTCATGTCGATGCCGGGTTTAATATTGTCGGACTCTGATACGGCATGCTGTCCGGAATAACGTCCCTGTCCTCATCCTGAGGCCGGGGACGTTTTTTCAGTTCACACTTAAGATATGATAAAAAAATTCGCAATAACGCAAGCTCCCTGATGGCCGGCTACTCGCGAGGCGGTCAGTCTTTCTTCATTCGAGATCGAAAATGGGCCGATGACTATACCGGAACACAGGCAGGTGCATATAGTGTCACGAAACCATTTGCGGGAGGGAATTAAATTGCCTGAGGAGAAAAGAGAACCGAAAACGATTCATGTCGATAAACTGATCATCAAAGCGGATGAAGTGGTTTTTCAGCAAAACAGCCGGCATCCCCATTCCGATTTTGACAGAGGAGTCAGACATCCTGTCAGACGGGATATCTGGGGATTTCCAATACCGGGGACATTTCACGAACAGGAAACAAGAGCAGAGGGCCCTGCTGAAGAACATGAGGATGCCAAAGCGAAAGAAGAAAAATAAACAATAGCATCCTGATCAATCCCGGTCCGGGTCAGAAAACGGGCCGGATTATTTTCCTGCATGCATTTATCCCGCATTAACGGGCAGTAAGACCCCCACCTCAGGGTCATAAGGGTAAATGAACTGGCATCGGGTGGGGATAACTGCCCGTAAAATCCCGATTGGTTCAACTAACAATCAGTGGGGTATAAAGCGCCCCCACTGATTGAAGTTTCACTTTATCCCGCATTAACGGGCAGTAAGCCCCCCACCTCAGGGTCATAAGGGTAAATGAACTGGCATCGGGTGGGGATAACTGCCCGTAAAATCCCGATTGGTTCAACTAACAATCAGTGGGGATAAAGCTCCCCCACTGATTGAAGTTTCACTTTATCCCGCATTAACGGGCAGTAAAACCCCCACCTCAAAGTAATGAGGGTAAATGACTGGCACCGGGTGGGGATAACTGCCCGCAGCCGCCCGATGGGTTCAACTAACAATCAGTGGGGATAAAGCTCCCCCACTGATTGAAGTTTCCCTTATTCTGAACGAGACTGGACAAAGAGGCCTTCTTCCTTTGTCCATTCGGCAATCATCACGTCTTCAGGCTTATCAATGTTCAGTCGTTTCAGTTCCTGATTCAGCCACGCTTCACTCTTTCCCGCCCGACTCAAATTTCGTTTGATCACGATCCCGTCACTGATCAGCGTTATCGGAAGGGTAACGGAACGGGCAGGCAGATCAAGATCGCGGCGTGTCGCCTGATCTAATTCCGGTTTTTTAATGATTGATACTTTTCCATTAGGTTCAAGAACGGCGAATTGAACTTCTTTTATAGAAAAGATATTTCGATCACGGAGCAGCATCTGCAAATGATTTATATCTACTTTATTTTTTTTCAGTTCCTGTCTGTTGATCTTGCCGTTACTGATGACGAGTGCAGGCTGACTCTCGAAGAAACCGCGGGAAAGATGGAATTTTAAGGTGATAAAATCGATCAGAAAGATGAGCACGCCCCAGAAGAAAATAGCAAACAGGATTTTGATGATATGCGTTTCAGGGTCATATATTGCACCGCTGACGAAGTCGCCGACAACGATCATGGAAATAAAATCAAAAGGCGTGGCTTCCGACATGGATGCCCTGCCCATCACCTTTGTCAATAAAATCAACCCGAATAATCCCACACTAAGTTCAATCATGATGGATCCGAACGACTCCAAAGCGAGTGACCCTCCTCACAAGTACATGCCGGCAACTGAATATAAGCCTGACTTATCATGTACATTCCGGTATGGATTATGCATCGGGTGACCGGGCAGTCTCCTTGCATCGTGGATCAGTGGTGCGCTATGATATAATGGTTACATCTTTAAACCATATTTTTCAATCAGGGCACGTTTTATATCCGGCTGCCAGAATCGCCACGTATGAATTCCGCCACTTTCTACAAAAATATAGTGATCAGGTTCGCGACTGGAAAGGATGCGGTGCAGTTCACGATTGGGTTCCAGAAAGTTTTCCGTTGTCCCTCTTGTCGTTTTCACCGCCGTTTCGCCTCTTCCTGTTGAATGATAGATGAATGAAGGCAATTGCGTGGCCGATCTGATCTGCTGCATCATCTTACGGCTGCCGCAGTAAGGGGACTGCATGATGACACTGTCAAACAGATCCGGCCGGTTAAGCGCTGTCATCAAGGAGATCGTTCCACCCAGAGAGTCGCCGATTAATGTGCGGTCTTCTGGTGCTTCACTGATTGACCGCGTCGACGCGACAATCGGGAGCACGTCTTCAGATAACGCAGAAAGGTATGCCTGATACAGCGAACCTTCAGGATAGTAGAGATCCCATCGTGATGCCGGGGTTTCGTAGGGAATGGCAACGATAATCACTGGCCGGATTACTCCACCTGTAATCCATTTATCTGCCGTACTGGCCAGGCGTCCGATTTGAATATAGTCCCGTCCATCCTGAGCGATCAGTAAAGGATAGTTCTGATATGTGGTGTAATCAGGAGGAGTGTAGCAAATAACAGGAAGTATTCGATTCAGGGATTTGCTTTCTATCTGCATATCTGACATTTGTCCGGATAGTTTCATTTTTTGATCACTCCAGAAAGTCATTTTATATTATATATTAGCATACACTGTCTACCGGAAGATCTGTGTCCGGAGATATTTTCAGCCGGGTAAATCGATTCATCGTGGTCTGTGAAAGGAGACAGAGATAGAATGAAGGAAGAAAAATATTTAAAGAGCCTGACATATGCTCCCGGCCTGCCGGATGACGCTACTTTTTATTCTGCGCATAAAAAAAGGGTCACATCTCATGCGGTTTCCGAAGCTGCCGTTCGAGCGTTAAAGGAAAGAGGCGTCACGGTTTCGGATATAGCGGAAATCGTGTATGATCTTCAGAAGCCGTTCATGCCGCATCTTACCAAAGAGGAATGTGAGGAGAATGTGCACGGCGCGCTGGCAAAACGTGAATTACAGCACGCTATCCTGGTGGGCATTGAGTTAGATAAACTGGCGGAAAAGAAGAGGCTGTCTGAGCCGCTGCAGTCGCTCGTAGATCAGGATGAAGGTCTGTTTGGTGTTGATGAAACCATTGCGCTCGGGGCGGTCTCCAGTTTTGGCAGCATTGCCGCCACGACCTTTGGTTATCTGGATAAAGTGAAGCCGAAGATCATCGGCAAGCTCGATCTGGAAGAGGGCGGCCGGGTGAACACATTCCTCGACGACCTTGTTGCAAGTATTGCCGCCGATGCATCCAGCCGGCTGGCACATCGTGTCAGAGACGAAGAGGAAAAGCGATTTAAAAAAAGGAAAAAATAATCGAAAGCACGGAATCGAATCTTTTCGTTTCTGTGCTTTTTTGTTATAATATCCGTAATTCTCAGTAATACGATTGGATAAATGCAGAATGGGGCGATGACTGTGACTGCTTTTCTTATCATACATGGTTTTGGCGGAAGTACAGAGGGTCACTGGCAGGAGTGGCTGGCAAAAAAGCTGCGGAAAGCAGGCTTTCCTGTCTATTTCCCACAATTGCCTGACTGGTTTCATCCGGATAAAGACACTTGGCTGTCTGCGTTAAAAGAGACCATGGACAGAATTAAAGAAGAGAAGCTGGTCGTCGTGACGCATAGTCTCGGCTGCGTGCTCTGGCTTCATTATGCGGCTCTGAAAGCGGGCAGAAAAGCTGCCAGGGTGATTCTTGTATCACCGCCATCGCCACATCTGAGGACGGGCGCTCTTCGTGTATTTTTCCCTGATTCACCGGAGAAGGAACGTCAGGCTGAAGAAAGTGTGCAACGTTTTTACCCGTTTCCGGCAGAGACAGGCATCCTTCAGTCGGCTGCAGATCGAACCGTGATTGTCGCTTCATCAACAGATCCTTTTCTGCCGGATCATTCGATTCTCGACTATACGGTGTACCAGGTGCCGATTATTCTGCTGCCCGACATGGGACATATCAATTTGAGAACGGGATACGGGCCATGGCCATGGATTCTTGATGTCTGTCTTCATGGCAGGGTCCCCGGTCCGACAGATCACGATGACGCCGGGTACGGAGAATAAGGTGATCGGATAAGTAAAACGCCGGCCGCAAATGATGGCCCGGCGTTTTTTAGTTCGCTCTGCACGATTTACGGTATTCATTTTCCAGTTCTTTAACCGACAATTCATAGAGCTGTTGGTTTCTCCTTTTATATATCCCTCTGCCTAATAATTTTTCAATGAGAAATTCTTTTTTTCGATCGATGGCATTTGCTGTTCTGTCTGACATGCTGTTGTCCCTTCCTTTCACTGTCCCTGAGTCCTGTTATGAGAAGTAAGGCTGCATGCTTATTGGGTCAGGTCAGATAACCTTCCGGGTTCACGCCGGATACGGTAACAGTTATCTATTCGCGGGGCTGCACGGATTGCTGTCACTGAGAGGCCCGCATCCCAGGATACCCGTTTAAATATGTCTGATTCACACCGAGTAAATTCTACGAAATAACAGATAAACTGTCCACTTGTTTGTTATATGATCTAACAAGGTTCTTGTCAATCCGAATGATTTGATGTAATATAATCTTACAAATCAGAATTTCGGGAAAAAAGAATCTGTGGAGGAGATAAAGTGGCTAATCACTCTAAGAAGGACGCCTATCTGTTTAAGAAGGTCATTACTATCGGGACAGTTTGTGAACTGACAGGTTTGAGCGAGCGCCAGATTCGTTACTATGAGAAGCGGAAATTAATTTTCCCTGAACGATCAGACCGCGGAAACAGAAAATATTCCTTCTCCGATGTTGAAACACTGATGGATATAGCCAATAAAATGGAGGATGGAATGCAGACATCGGAATTACGTAAGGAAATGCAGAAGAAAGATAACAAAAAGGTAGACAGTAAACTGAGGGAGAGGATGATTCGCGGTCAGCTGAACGCCTATTTTAACAAACGGGACTGAGTGATCCGGCAGTGGCCGGATTTTTTTTGTCAGAAAGAGGATGATGATGCAGAAATTTTCCAATCATGTAAAAATCAGTGGGTTATTCACAAATTATTCATAAAACGTACATAGAAGAGTCATAATTATTTGCGAAAACCGGCTTAGATTCATACCGGGGAAGTTGTAAAGTAATAAGTGTGACAGATGTTACATTTACAGGTGTTCAATTATTTAACCGTTTACATGTCTTCCTAAATTTATTTGAAAAGAGAGAAGGGACGTATGTATGGATGTCTTAAGCCTGGCGAGATTTCAGTACGCGGCAACGACCATCTTTCATTTCTTTTTCGTACCGCTGTCCATCGGGCTTGTACTGATTGTCTCAATCATGGAGACGATGTATGTCGCCAAGAAAAATCCGGTTTATAAGAAAATGGCTCAGTTCTGGGGAAACTGCTTCTGATCAACTTCGCAATAGGTGTTGTAACGGGGATTCTTCAGGAATTTCAGTTCGGCATGAACTGGTCGGAATACTCCCGGTTCATGGGTGATGTATTCGGTGCGCCGCTGGCTATTGAGGCGCTGCTTGCCTTCTTCATAGAGTCAACATTTATTGGCATCTGGCTTTTCGGCTGGGACCGTCTTTCAAAGGGCGCACATCTGGCGTGTATCTGGCTTGTGACGGCAGGTACCATTCTTTCAGCACTGTGGATTCTCACAGCAAACTCTTTTATGCAGCATCCCGTCGGATTCACCATTAATAATGGGCGGGCGGAGATGAACGATTTCTTCGCATTGCTGGCCAATCCTCAATTTTTGGTAGAATTTCCGCATACTGTATTCGGATCGTTTGCGACGGGTGCTTTTGTTGTCGCGGGAATCAGCGCGATTGTCCTGCTCAGGAAAAAGCATATTGATTTCTATAAGAAATCATTCAAAATCGCTATTGTCGTCGGTCTGATTTCGAGTCTTGCGCTCACCCTGTTCGGTCATTTTCAGGCGCAGTACCTCGTACAGACACAGCCTATGAAGATGGCTGCGAGTGAAGCACTCTGGAAGGACAGCGGAGATCCGGGAGCGTGGACCGTAACGGCTTCAATTGATCCAAAGAATCATGAGAATTCAGCTGAAATAAAAATTCCTTATCTGCTCAGCTATCTGTCCTATGGTAAATTCAGTGGAAGTGTAAAAGGGATGGAAAGCCTGCAAAAACAGTATGTTGAAAAATACGGCGAGGGCAACTATATTCCTCCTGTGCGGACGACCTTCTGGAGCTTCCGCATTATGACCATAATGGGCGGCATTCTGTGCCTCCTGGCTATTATCGGCGCCATTCTTGCCTGGAGAAACAAACTGGTTAAGAGCAGATTCTTCCTGCACTGCATGGTCGCCTCGATTGCTGTTCCGTTTATCGGCGGGACGATGGGCTGGATCATGACAGAAATTGGACGCCAGCCATGGACGGTATTTGGTTTCATGCAGACGGCAGCGAGCGTATCGCCAAATGTTTCAGCCGGTGCCCTGCTTTTTTCGATCATTGCGTTTATGAGTATGTATACCATTTTGGCTGTTGTTATGATTTACCTGTTTGCTCGTGTCATTAAACAGGGACCATCACTGGATAATAAAGAAACGGTTCAGTCGAATGATCCATTTGACGGGGAGGGATATCACGTTGTCACTCAATGAGCTGTGGTTTATACTGATTGCTGTTCTGTTCGTCGGTTTTTTCTTTCTGGAAGGTTACGATTTTGGTGTGGGCATGGCGACGCGGTTTGTTGCCAGAGATCAGCTGGAAAGACGCATTATGGTCAATACGATCGGACCGTTCTGGGATGCTAATGAGGTGTGGCTGATTACGGCCGGCGGGGCGATGTTCGCCGCTTTTCCCAACTGGTATGCCACATTATTCAGCGGGTTCTATATTCCGCTCGTGGTCATGCTGCTGCTTCTGATCGCCCGGGGTACGGCATTCGAATTTCGCGCCAAGGTCGCGCATCCAAAGTGGACCGGGACGTGGGACTGGGCCATTTTTATTCCCAGCCTGCTCGTGCCCTTCCTCTGGGGCGTTGTCTTCTCAGCACTCGTTTATGGCCTGCCTATTGACAGTAAGATGAATATGCATGGTGTGTTTACAAGCTTCGTCAATCCGTACACCGTGCTCGGCGGGGTCCTGATTACGCTCCTTTGCCTTTATCATGGCCTGGTCTACCTGTGCCTGCGTACGGATGAAGACATTCAGGCACGGGCACGGAGCCTCGCCAAAAGGCTTTTCTGGGTGCTTGCCGCAGCTGCTGTTGCCTTTATCGTCGTTTCATTCTTTGTGACTGACATTTTTGAACTCAGAGGCGCCTTGCTGTACCCGATTTATGCGGTCGATGTCCTGGCGCTCATCCTGTCCGCCGTCTTTCTGTCGAAAAAGCGTGACGGCTGGGCATTCGGCATGAACGCCGGTGTGATCCTTCTGACCGTCGGATCTCTCTTCATCGGACTTTTCCCGAGAGTCATGATCAGTAACATCAATCCGGCTAATAATCTGACCATTTACAATGCAGCTTCCGGTTCATATTCTCTGACGGTTATGACGATTGTCGCACTGACGCTTCTGCCATTCGTTATCGGCTATTCGATCTGGAGTTATTATGTATTCAGAAAGAGAGTTACGAAGAAGGAAACCTTACAATATTAAATCAGAATCAGATAGAAAGGACGTGAACGCTTGGCCATCCTGACATCCAGCACGGGTTTTTGCCAAGCATGTCTATGGATCGCGATATATTAACTTATCCTGGTGCCAGGCGTCTCTTTGTCTCAGCAGCTTTTCTGACTTTAATCGAAGGGCTGTGTATTATCGGCCAGGCTGGGCTGTTAGCCGGTCTTGTGTCCGATCTTTTTACAGGACGATCGATTTCTTCAATGGGCAATCAGATCGTTCTTTTTTTTATTGTTCTGGCGATCAGGCATCTGTGTGTCTTAACGATTAAATCTCTTTCTTTTCGCTTTGCTGAGCGCACCAGTAAGTCGATGCGGAAAAGGTTCCTGAACAGATTATTTTTCACAGGATCGGAACAGATCAGAACAGGCGGATCCGGGACACTTGTCACGCTGACCCTTGAAGGCGTGGCGCAGGTGCGTCATTACCTGGAGCTGTTTATTCCAAAAATCGTTGCGAACGGGATCCTGCCGCTGATGATTCTGGTCTATGTCCTGACAAAAGACTGGCTGTCCGCTTTAATCCTTTTTCTGACCATGCCTGTTCTGATTATCTTTATGATCCTGCTCGGACTCGCCGCGCAGAAAAAGATGGATGACAGGTGGGCTTCTTACCGCGTGCTCTCCAACCACTTCCTGGATTCGCTTCGCGGACTGCCGACCCTGCGCTATCTGGGACTTGGAAAAATTCATGCCAAAACCATTGAGAGAGTCAGTGATAAATACAGAAAGATGACGATGGGGACGCTGAAACTTGCTTTTCTTTCCTCATTTGCACTTGATTTCTTTACCATGTTGTCTATAGCTTTTGTCGCTGTTGCTCTGGGTCTCCGGCTGATTGACGGGCATATATTACTCGAGCCGGCGCTCACTGTACTGATTCTGGCCCCTGAATATTTTACGCCTGTCCGTGAACTCGGGCAGGACTACCACGCGACTCTGGACGGGAAGGAAGCTGCTGAAAAAATCAATCATATCGCCCCTCAGCAAGAAAAAGAAGAGACGACAGGGGAAGAGGCCAGTGCCGACCGGTGGCAATGGTCAGATCACGCGATTCTGAAACTGAATGAGGTCTCGGCGGTTTATCAGGACAGCAACGGGAAAAAGGCACTGAATGATATCTCTTTTTCCGCACGGGGTGATGAAACCATCGGGATCATTGGATCCAGCGGGGCGGGGAAGTCGACTTTAATTGATGTCATCGGTGGTTTTCTGGCCACGGCATCCGGTCATATTGAAGTCAATGGCGTACCCGGATCATTTGCTTCAGGAGCCTGGAGAAAACAGGTGACCTATATTCCCCAGCATCCCTATATTTTCAGCGCCTCCCTTGGCGAAAATGTCGCCTTTTATCAGCCGGATGCATCCGGAAACCAGATCCGGGAGGCTGTTCGCGCCGCCGGACTGGATCAGCTGGTGGAGGAATTTCCGGGCGGGCTTGATGAGAAAATTGGCGCAGGCGGAAGGCCATTAAGCGGTGGCCAGGAACAGCGAGTCGCTCTGGCACGGGCTTTTCTATGTAACCGGCCGGTTCTGCTGCTTGATGAACCTACCGCGCATCTCGACATTGAAACAGAGTATGAACTGAAACAGACGATGATCCGTTTGTTCAAGGGGAAACTTGTATTAATGGCAACACACAGACTGCACTGGATGGATCAGATGGACCGTATTCTGGTCATTGACAGGGGCCGGATTGTTGAATCCGGGCCGCAGGATGAACTGATCCGCAAAAATGGTGTGTACACCCGTCTGGTACGGTCACAATTGGAGGGACAATCATGAAAGAATGGTTTGTACCTTATGCACAGAAACATTGGAGAGGGCTCGTTCTTTCAGCCGTTCTGATGTTCTTCGCACTCTTTTGTGCAGCCGGACTGCTCTTTACATCCGGGTACCTGATTTCAAAAGCGGCCCTTCAGCCGGAAAACATCCTGATGATTTATGTTCCGATTGTGGGTGTCCGTGCTTTCGGGATTTTCCGTGCGGTCTTCCAGTATGCCGGGCGCCTGACCAGTCACAGTACCATCCTGCGCATTCTTTCAGAAATGCGTATCAGACTGTATCACTGTCTTGAACCTGCGGCCCTGTTTATCCGGTCGAGGTTTCGTACCGGAGATCTGTTAGGTGTGCTTTCTGATGATATTGAGCATCTTCAGGATATTTTTCTCAGAACCGCACTGCCAGGGGGAACGGCCCTTCTGATTTATGCGCTGTGGATTGGCTTTCTCGGCTGGTTTGACCCGGTCTTTGCGATTCTTCTGGGCTTATATTTTCTGATTTTACTGGTCGTTTTTCCCCTGGTCTCACTGATGTGGGCCGGGAAGGCACATAAACGCTTATCAGGAATCAGGCACGGGCTGTATGACAAACTGACTGATGCCGTTCTCGGCGCGGGTGACTGGATGATGTCCGGCCGTCAGAAGGATTTTATCAGCAGTTATGAGGGACTGGAAAATCAGTCCATGCTCGTCACGAGACGCCTGAACCAGATCAAGATCTGGCGTGACTTTGTCTGTCAGCTGCTGATCGGACTGGCCGTTATTTTTCTCTTGATATGGTCCGGACATATGGCGTCTGGCGGGCATATGCAGTCCACACTGATCGCTGCATTTGTCCTGGTGACGTTTACCATATCAGAATCATTTGTCCCGGTTTCAGAGGCAGTTGAACGTCTGCCGCAATACAGGGAGGCTTTTACAAGACTCTCTAAAGTAGATAAAAGGGATCCGGAACTCCCCTCCGTTGCGGACAGTCAGCCTGTCTGGCCGGATATGCGGGAAATAATCATTGAGGCGAACCATGTCTTTTATCGGTATAAGAAAAAGGACGAATGGGCACTGCAGGATCTCTCCTTTCGTATCGGGCAGGGTGAGCGCGTCGCATTAATCGGGAGAAGCGGGGCAGGAAAGACGACCTTGATTCATACCATTTACGGAGCGCTCAGACCGCCCAGAGGATCTCTGACGCTCAATGGGGTACCTGCATACCGGTTTGGCGACAACATGTCGGAGTATATTGCTGTACTGGATCAGAACCCGCATCTTTTTGATACGTCAGTCCGGAATAACCTTGCTCTGGGTAATGAGCAGGCTACTGAAGAAGAACTCGTACAGGCAGCCAAGGCAGTCGGGCTGCATGAGCTTATTGAGCAGTTACCGAAAGGGTACCGGACGCAGATGCACGAAGCCGGATCGATTTTTTCCGGCGGAGAACAGGAGCGCCTGGCCCTGGCAAGAATTCTGCTGAAACAGACGCCAGTCGTCATTCTTGATGAACCGACTGTGGGGCTTGATCCGATCACGGAGAAAAAGCTGCTGCAGACGATATTCTCAACTTTGAAAGGGAAAACGCTGATCTGGATTACCCATCATCTGACAGGGGCTGAAAAAATGGATCAGATCTTCTTCATGGAAAACGGGCGATTCTGTATGAAAGGGGATCACCGTCATTTAATGAGGACGTATCCAAGATACCGCCGGCTCTATCAGCTGGATGTTCCGGATCATTTAAAACACATGCTTGATGCGCCATTTAATGAGGACATATGAAAAATGCCCGGCTGGTTTCAGCCGGACATTTTTTTTCAGGCGATCAACAAACGAAAGCCGCGCCTACAATGATTAACAGGATGAACAGAACCACAATCAGCGCGAAGCTGTTACCGCAGGATACCCCGCCTACCGGGTATTGAGGTTTGCAGCCACAGCTGTCCCCATAGCCGCCGTAAGCCTGGTTGGACGGATAGCCGCCAAAACCAAAGTTGCCCATTCAAGTCACTCCTTTACCAAGTGATATGATATTCTATGATGTCCCCGGGTATTTGGCGATGAAAAATAACATCTCCGGGAAGAGATGTGCGGACGCCCAGATGCATCTGTGTAAAGGAAAGACATCGATACTGAAGAAGTACGGCACTTTTGGGGATACTTGCGACGCGCTTCGATAAGCGAGGCAGAGCTTGCTGCGATTTACCCCGGGCTCGTTCCGGGACCGTTTTAGCAGTGCCTTATTGTCTGATTATAGATGGGGCTTAACTGCCCGCAGCAGTCCAATGGGTTCAACTGATAATCAATGGGGATGCGCGCAGGCTAAAAACGAAGGCATCCTGTGCGCCTGAAAAGCCCTCACAGAAGCGCACATGCTTTCCGCGGAAGCAATCGACTGATCTTGTCGGACATGCCATTGGCGGTGTCTACCCGTTCGCGGTAAAACATGACGGGCCGGTTTATATGGATGATTCGCTCAAAAGGTTTAAAACCGTTTTTCCGGCAGGCGGAAGCAGTCATTCCGCTATCGAACTGACTGTGGATAAGCTTTTTCATATGGAAAGGGCAAAGCCTGGGTTGACGTCTGCAAGGACTGGCCGGAAGATAAGAAAGAAGGATGATCCCGGTCAATCGCTAACGTTGCGCAGAAAATGGGCCTGACATCGCTCAAGACCTGGTGGCTCTTGAAATGAGCAGGCGGAGAAATTCCGCTTAACTTAGGAAAAAGGATACAAGCGAGCTTCAATAGACGGAGAGATTCCGCCTGTTGACTCCGAAAACATAAAAATGGTGGATTTTACATTGCCTAATCGGAAATCCTCCGCTTATGATACGCCGAAACCCGTTCGATTCAGCATTTAAGCGGAGAATCTCCGCTTATTAAGCAGAAAATAATGATCCTGTCATCGTTTGGATCGTGCGGCTGGTGTGATTCATTCTGATCTAAGCGCCACCCATGATGGACAGACTCAACCTCGGCTTGAGGCAGGCTTGACAACCTCTGCCCATTCCCTCATTCTTATTAATGATCAAGTGTCTGGAGGATGGAAAATGGGAAAAATGGATGAACAGATCATCGTAGTCAACAGGGCACTGCTATTCACCGGAAACAAGGGCAGTGATCTGACTTTTCAGGGGACGGAGCAATCCGGTGACTCTATTTCAGAAATGGAACATAATATGGCCAGACATTACCAGGTAATGAGACGTGGCGATGCGGAAGAAAATCCTGAATATAAACAGCCGATTCCGTATGCTGTACTGCATAGAGGAAATCACTTTTTTACATATACCCGTCTTGGCGGCGGCGGAGAAAAAAGACTGCATGGCAGACTGTCTGTCGGGGTGGGCGGTCACATGAACCAGGCAGCAGGAGCAGATGATTTTCATCAGGTCCTGAACGTAAACCTGCGCCGGGAAATAGATGAAGAACTGAACATTACGGGAGTAAACCGGCTGGATCTTCGTACCATCGGTCTGATTAATGATGACGCAACAGAAGTCGGACGTGTTCATATTGGCGTCCTTATATCCATCGAGCTCCCCGATTCCGCGACGGTATCGGTTCGCGAAAAAGACAAGCTCGCGGGAGCATGGATGACTCTTGATGAACTGACAGCAAAGAAAGAGAAGATGGAAAGCTGGTCAGTGTTTGCTGTGGATGTTCTCAGCCGCTGATCTGCAGCTTCATTTGGTTAGATTTACATTTTTTATGAAACAGACTGAAATTAAGTTATACTGAAGTTAAATGACGGGGAAATTAAATTTTAGAAAGATGGTAGATGATGTCGGAAGCCTATCAAACAAAGCTAAGCATCGTTGTCCCCTGTTATAACGAAGAAGCAGTGCTTAAGGAGACAATGAGAGAATTAACGGAAATAATGGATACACTTGTCCGGGAACGAAAGATCAGCCCGGAAAGTATGATCCTGTTCGTTGATGACGGAAGTAGAGACCGCACATGGCAGATCATCGAACAGAATACCCTGACTAATCAATACGTTCAGGGATTGAAACTGAGTAGAAACTTTGGCCATCAGAGTGCGTTAATTGCCGGTCTGGAGACCGCCGGGAAGTACTCGGACTGCGTCATATCGATTGATGCTGATCTTCAGGATGATGTTCAGGCTATCTACGCCTTTATCGAGAAGTATCATGAAGGCTATGACATTGTTTATGGCGTCCGGGATAAACGGGATACGGATACGTTTTTCAAAAAAAATACAGCACTCACATTCTACAGACTGATGAACAGGATGGGTGTCCGTCTTGTTCCTAATCATGCTGACTACCGGCTGATGAGCCGGCGTGCGCTTGCGGAACTGATGAAGTATAAAGAAGAAAACCTGTTTCTCAGAGGGATTGTCCCTCTTCTGGGTTTTAAATCCACGAAGGTGTATTATGACCGCAAAGAACGATATGCCGGAGAATCTAAGTACCCATTGAAGAAAATGATCGCTTTTGCGATTGACGGTATTACCTCATTCAGTATAGCTCCGATCAAGTTTGTGATGAATCTTGGCCTGATTCTTGTCCTGATTGGCATGGGTATCGGGATCTATGCCTTTGTCGTCTGGCTGCTTGATCATACGATCAGCGGCTGGACATCGCTGATCCTGTCCATCTGGCTGGTGGGCGGGATGCAGCTGATTGCCATCGGTGTGATCGGTGAATATATCGGGAAAATATTCAAAGAAACAAAAAGACGCCCAAGATATACCATTGAATGGAATACATTAAGTCATAAACAGGAAAAACCCTTGAATCAAGGGCAGACACACAGCTATGAGTGATCACAGCAGAACAAATGTGAAAAGGGCGTCCGCTCGCCGGCTTAATTCGCAAGTGATTAAACAGGCCTTCATTTTTGGCCTGGTCGGTATCTCTAACACCGTCGTCGATTTCCTGATTTTCTTTCTGCTGACCCATTTCATTCATATTTTTTATGCAGCAGCTCAGGTCGTCTCCTACGGTTCAGGGATGTTAAACAGTTATTTTTTAAATGCAAAGGTGACTTTCTCCAGTTCCAGGAAATCCAGAACCCGGTTCATTAAATTTGTCATCTTAAATATTTCTGTGCTGTGCCTCACACTTGTTGTTATGCACAGCCTTCTGTTCCTCCCGCTGTATCTGAATAAGCTGATCAGTACGGGTGTGGGAATGGTGTTTAACTTTGTCCTGAGTAAAGTGTGGGTGTTCAGGGATTAAGCTGAACAGATGATTTAGTTCCTTTTCTATAACAATTAATGAACGAGATTCTCTTCCCTCAAAACAATGTGGTCCAACTGCCGGACAAGTTCTTTATAGTAATCTGGTTCGTAATGATTTGTAGACCTTCCGTAGGGATGGTTATATTGTCCAATAAAGCCATAGTGATTGAGATCAATGGTATGAATATGTGGCAACAAATGGAGTAAATACGATTCCATAAATTGATAGTACATATTACTCCGCTTGACTAGATCAATCTGATCAGCAAAATAACGAACCTGATGATTTTTATCGTAATAGCGGTCGGTCATTCGTGCTTTCTGTAAAATAATATGATTTTGTGGGAAATACTTAACGATTGCTTTAGCGAAGCGTTCTGCAGCCGGGCACCAATATTTTAGAAAAGTTGGTTCATCATTATGAGAGACAAAACTGGCTTTGCCATGTAAATTTTTAAGAAATTCCCGGTTTCTTAAATAAAAACTTCCTGTGATCATATGATCATCATCAAAAATAACAAGATCGCGTACAGCGTCAGGGTAGAGGTCAAACAGAAAATAATCAGCTTTTGATTTTTCCAGTTCGTTAAAAAATGTTTTTTCAAAATCACATGCAATATATGCTTTTTCAATC
Source organism: Sporolactobacillus sp. Y61 (assembly GCF_040529185.1). NCBI lineage: Bacteria > Bacillati > Bacillota > Bacilli > Caryophanales > Sporolactobacillaceae > Sporolactobacillus > Sporolactobacillus sp. Y61. The sequence continues at coordinate 1,950,133 of NZ_CP159510.1, forward strand.
GGTTTCCTTTCAGCAAAATAGGATGCCGGATAGGGAAGCGGTTTACTCATCAGGCTGGGAATGCTGGAATGGAATTGTGTATACGCAATATTATATTTAGATTTATATTCAGGATTGAAATAGGATCTGGAATTAAATGCCCCTCTCGTATAGCAGGTCCCGAGAATTGCGAGTTTTATCGGCTTCCTGCTGTCAAATTCCTTAATCATATGAGGTACTGTTTTAATCTCAAACTTTTGATTCTGACTAATATTAATTATAGCATCTAAGTTATCTGCCAACGTTCCCCGAGCATTAATGGGTTGATCAGTTTTTACGAATAATGGCATCCAAGTTTGAGCATGAGATTTTTTATCTTCGAGCTGTACCAATACTTGGAATAAATCATTTTTTTCAATTTTATAATTCTCTTTTAACTGCTTCAACGATAAAGAGATACAGATTGAATTAAATTTGTTTCTAATCATGCCGTCCATGCAGAAACCATTGAAATGAGCCGCCCAAATTTCATTTGCTATGGTGATTTTTGCCTGCAATACATTTATGTCATCGGGAACTTCAAGAAAGATGTCCAGTTGGCTGTTTTTAATTGATAACTTTTTTAGTTCCATAAAAAGAGCAATTCTTTTAATCCATAGGCCGATGCAGCCTTTTTTATTCATGTAAAATTTAGCCTGGTAAAAGTTATTCCTTTGAATTACGGTATAAGTATCATTCAGAGTTGCTTCATTGTGAAGAGGAATGTATAAAAAACTGTTATCTTTTCCACCTGTAAGTTTAAGAAACAAATCCCATACTTCTTCGTGGCGGATACAGGGATCTGTAAAGATAGACTGCTTATTAAAATGAGCTGACCACTTTTTATTCGAATGAATCAGTAATGGAAATTCAATTTCATTTAGATAATTTAGTGCATTCTTGTTTTCCCTTCTTCTTATTGCAAGGAAAGCTTGATGATATGATAAAGCATCTGCTTGTAATAATTCTCCATGAAATTCATAGGCATCTTTTTCTTTGGAAACAGACAGTAAATTTGCTCCCACTTGATTATTTTTCTTTACAGAAATAGAAAGTGTACCTCTTGAATTTTTATAAAATGTGATAAGTAAAAAGCCAATAGAAATTATCTGATTTGAAAACGAGCCAGGTAATTCAGGTATGCTAACTTCCGTTTTTTGCTGATCACTTACAAAGAAAATATCCCAGATATCCTGACTGTTAATTAATGAACATACGTCTGTCAGATCTATTTCGGCAGTAAACACATTGCGTTTTATAATGCATGGAATTTTGATATCCCGAGGGATGAACAGGTCATTTCCTTTTATTCTTTCCTCAAAAAGTAAAAATCCTTCTACAATTCTGCTATCACATTTTCCCTTCAGGATCATGCTTTTTTTCTTCCGTGTATTTTTTACTTTTAACAATTCTGTGTTCAATATAATCTACCCTCTTTGTGCTTAGATTAGATCTAGAAGCGTTGTTAATCACCTGACAACTAAAAGACAGGCTCCGAATATAATCAACAGAACGCCTGTTATTTTCCTCAGATTTATTCGTTCTTGAAGAAATAAATATGAAAACACCAGTGTCCAAATATAAGTAATAGCGGTCAGGGGATAAACAACAGTGTAAGGTAATAATTTCAGAAGCCATATATTAAGAATTGCACCCGATACATAAAACAGACCGCCAGTAAACAAGTTAACAAGGAAATAAATGGACAGTCTTAGGCCATTCAGGGTACATCGCTTGAAAAAGTAACCGCCTAATGATCCGAGAATTGTCATGGAAATCAGGAGAATTAACTCAGTCATCGTCCCCACCGCCTATGAGTGTAGCGCCTAAAATAATAACGGCAATACCAGTAATCTGTATTCCAGTTAAGGATTCTCCCAAAAATATTCCCCCAAGAAAAATAGAGAAAATATAACCAAAACTAAGTAAAGGGTGAAGAATTGATAAATCACCGAATTTGAATGCAATGATCATCAGTGCAGCACCACAGAAATAAAGGATGAAACCAGTCAGAAAATAGATATCCAAAAAATACTGAGAACATTTCCACAGCAATTGACCACAGGCTGTTACAAAAGCAGCAGATATGATAAGGGCTATTCCAAGACGATTTTTAATCATAGAATGAATGATCTTTTTAAACATCCTTTTCACCTCTTCCAGCTATCAGAGTAGCAAGAAAGAAAAAGGGAACAACAAGCAGATAATTACTAAACAGATATCGTGGATCCTGTGCAGGTATAGCCGCTGCAACCGATCCAAGATTCAGTGCAGCAGGTAAGATAGCAAGCGTCAATTTCCAATTACCTTTTATTATTATTATAAATAAAAATATAAGTATCAGATACATATAGAACGCTGGCATCATGAAAGGACGAATGATCTTATTTGTATAGATTTTCCCATAATTCTCGATAATCCAGGCTAGATGCGTATTCGCCCGATTAGAACCATATTGAGCGTAATTAAAGGGCTTATAATCCACATGTTTTTTTTCTATCACTTTTTGGGGAAGAAAGAAAACTGGCCGGAAACTATCAAATGCCTTATAACGTAATATTGGTTTCATCTGATCTTGAGGGATATGGAGCTTAAAAACAAGCTGTTCCATATCCAGCGTTGCCTGAATGGACAGCGCCGGATTTTGCCTGACAACAGCAAACCAGTTATTTATAAATGCCCCGGGATTATTCCTTATTATGGCCTTATTGAATCCACGTGAAAATTTTACAGGATCTGACTGGGATGGCTGATAGGTATTCGACCAGCGTTCCAAAGGAAAAATCTGGTTGAAATATGCCTTCTGTGCTTCATTAATATTGCCATTTTCTGAAACAATACGACCGATCTGCTGCAGCGGGATACTTAACGATTCTGTTTTGTCAGCGGGATACACTTTATAATGGCTAAAAACAGGACCGGTGACTACAAGATAAGTTACAGCAACAGCAACAAAAACGGCATACATACGCAAGAATTTTTTTCTGAAAAAAACCGGAAATATGACTAATGTAGCGAGTAAAACCGGCCAGCCGTTATGTCGGAAAAAAACCATACCCGAAAGTGTTATGTATAGAAAAAGAAGGTGTACAGGCGATTTAAGCCACCCACCTCGTGAGCGGATGATCTGGATAAGAAGGGTTGTCAGTAACAGGATCAAATAACTGAAAAGAGTGTCCTTCCAAATGATCACGGAATATAGTGCAGTCATTGGGAAAAAGGTCAAAAACAACCAGCCGGACAGAGTCACCCATCGATTGGTACCCAGACATCTGAAAGTGTAGATCACATAACCGGTAATCAGACTGGTAGCAGAAAATTGCAGGATGACAAACGCTGCAGGATTGTCCCACACTTTGGTCAGTAATGAAATGATCCAGGTCATCATAACCGGATGCCAGTCGTTAAAAAATAGCGAATGAGCCTGCTGCCATTGGTTCACAGAATCAATAACCAGAATTCCCGGGAAGAAGGCCCAAAAATAGATCATAGAGAGTCCAAAAGGCAGTAAGGTATAGATCAATATATACCACTTAGGCAGGAGATGTGGAAGCTCCTTCTGTGAATAGCGTAAAATGCTCCACAGGAGCGCTGTCAACAGGAGAAATATAAACGAAACAGCAGACAGATAAACGATAACTGTAATAAGAGGACCGTTATTCAGTAAATGTGTTTGATGCCCTCTGAGACCTAAGGTTATTATTATTGATAAGAATACCAATAAAAATTGGAAAAATATCCTTTGTTTTCTATTTAAAAATCGAAGGGTACGGTGAAACGAACCACTCAGCATACAGTAACTAAGGCAACACCCCGTGAGGATAAACAGAAAAATAATCACAGGATGAATATTGCGAATGGGGTATAAAAAGAATAAAAATCCTGGTCCAATCAATAACCCGGATATACCGCAGACTAAAATTTGCATCCATTTGTTATCTGTTAAATTAATCATTTGAATTATGACCTGCTCTCCTTGTGTTCATGTTTGAGTGAATCACTGATCCGATGCAATTCTATTTCATACTGCTTTCGAGAATTATTGACAACAGTATCCAGAATCAGGCCGCAGACAAGAGAAAGCATGGCCATGAGTATAAAACCGACGGCAAGAATTGCTGATGGGACCTTATAGATATACTGATATTTGATAAATTCGATGATCACAGGGATTCCGGTAAGCAGTCCAAGAATCACCATAACTGCCGCGCAAAGTGAAAAAAATTCCAGAGGTTTGTAATCTTTAAATAGCTTGAAGATCGTTCTGATCACTCTCAGGCCATCACTGAACGTATTTAATTTTGATTCACTTCCGGATGGTCGATCACGATAATTAATCGGCAGCTCTTTTATTTTAAAGCGTTTATCCAGTGAGTGGATGCTTAATTCAGTTTCAATTTCAAATCCGGTACTTGATATGGGAAAAGATCGAACGAACAGTTTATTAAATCCACGATAACCGGTCATGATGTCATTAATATGACTTTTGTAGAGTCTGTTAATTAAATTTTTGACTATGGTGTTGCCAAAATTATGAAAGACACGTTTGTTTTCATTTTCATATGTACCATTGGAAAGACGGTCCCCGATCGTCATGTCCGCTTTTCCGTGAATCAGGGGTTCCAAAAGTTCGTGTACTGCTTCGGCAGGGTAAGTATCATCCCCATCGACCATGACATAGTAATCAGCGTCAATATCGAAAAACATCGAACGGACGACATTCCCTTTACCCTGACGTATTTCTTTAATGACGGTAACCCCTTTAGCCATTGCTATTTCGTTCGTATGATCCGTAGAATTATTATCATAAACATAAATCTCCGAATCGGGCAGCTCACGCTTGAAGTCATCAATCACTTTACCAATAGTCAATTCTTCATTATAACAAGGGATTAATACTGCTATTTTCATGCCCTTTACACTCCTGTTCAAGGTGTACTCAAAACATATCATAAATTATAACATCTTTAATAAATAGGTTTATGTAATTTTTAATAATACTTTTACACAACGTCATATGTTTATTTACAATAATAGTAACTAATCGTACAATCAATAGGGATTCAAGTTAATCGATTTTTATCTTTATTGATCTGATTTATTGCAGAATTAGAAAAAGTGAGGTCTGTTTCGAGTATGGGTATACCTAAAATTAGCGTGATTGTCCCAATATATAATGTTCAGCAATATTTGGAGGCGTGTCTGGATTCGCTGGTAAACCAGACGTTTCATGATCTTGAAGTGATTATGGTTAATGATGGTTCTTCGGATAACAGCGGAGATATCATGCATAAGTATGCAGAGCGCTATGATAATTTTTTCGCATATGATAAACCCAACGGTGGACTGGGACAGGCACGCAATTACGGCTTAAACTATGCGAAGGGTGAATTTATTGCTTTTGTTGATTCAGACGACATGGTTGATACCGAGGCTTATGAAAAAATGTATGCACTGGCGGAGCAGACTCATTCCGACATCGTTATTGGCAATGTCGTACGCTTTAATTCAGTAAGGAAGTACTCATCTGTACTTCATCAAAAAGTTTTCTTGAAAAAGAAATTAAAAGCTCACATTACCCGGGATTTTGAACTGATATATGATACCACAGCATGGAACAAGCTGTATCGGAGATCTTTTTGGGAGAAATACCAGTTGTCATTCCCTGAGCATATGCTCTATGAAGATATTCCGGTAACGATACCCGCCCATTATTTGGCTAATTCGGTTGATATGCTGGATGATGTTGTCTATTATTGGCGATCACGGGATCCCGGTGATCCTTCAATCACACAGAACAGGACAAATATAAAAAATCTGACAGATCGACTGAAAGCTCTTTCTATGGTCAATCAATTTTTTGAACACCATTCTATCGACGATGAATTAAGGGCTGCCATTGATTATAAAAATTTAAATACAGATTTACTTGTATATCTGAATAAGCTGACCGAAGCTGATGAAGATTATATTGATTTCTATATAAAGCAGGTATCGGATTATTTGAAGCATATAGCTGATGAAGCCATTCTCAAGCTATGGCCAATTGACAGGATGAAATACTACTTTGTAAAAAATCAGGATAAGCAAAAAGTATTGCGGCTCCTGGATTATCAGAAAAGTGGAGATGTGGCGAGACAGAAGATTATTCGTCACAGGAACCACTATGTTGTGAATTACCTTTATCACGATCTGGTTCCTCAATCCTATCTGGTCATTGACAACAATCTGCAAATCAAGCGGAAAACAAGAAAAGTGACTTTACACGACAATGAACTGAAAATCGAAGGGTGGGCATATATTAATAAAATTAATATGCTGCATAAATCAAGTGTTACTATGCATTTTTCTCTGATTAACCGGGAAACCGGAGAAAAAATTCCCCTCAGACAGTCTCAGCTGAAGAAAAACCGATCAAACACAATTAAATACGGCGTCTGGGCACGAAATAAATATTTACCTTTTAGGTTTATCTATAACTATAACTGGTCAGGTTTTGCTTTAACTGTACCATTGGACAAGCCGCCATTTAATCAGCTTTCGTATGGGCAATACATTATTGAAGGGACGCTGAAGGCGGGAGGACTCGTGCGCTCCTTTATCCTTGGCTCTCCTGTTTCGGGAAGAAAAGCACGTCCTGATGCCCTGATAGACTCTGCTCAGAATCAAGCCTTTCATGTAGAGTATGGTAGTAACTGGGATCTGCATCTAATCAAAGAGAAGACAAATCATATGGTTGACAAAATCAGCAGAGACGGATCTGTAATCCGATTAACAGGAACAGCATCAAATTTGGATCAACTGGACCAATATGAAGGTATTTTATTGAAAAACATAAAAAACGGTGCATTTTTCCACTTTCCCGGATATAAAAAACAATTGCAGTTTTTCTGTGATATCCCGACAGATATTTATCAAGATGACTCTATGTTTGGAGATTGGGATGTCTACATTCTGTCAGGTAATGAAAAGAAACCGATATTCAGGAGGGTGAGCAGCAAAGAAAAAATGGATATCGGCTTTGCTGAGATTTCAGTTAACTCAAACAGAAAAGGATACCTCAAATTTCGGGTTCGTCGTTATGGAGGAGAATTGATTAAATTTAATTTATCCAGAGAAATATTAAGTATTGCAGTTGCAGCTCCTTTTTCATGGAATAACAATGATAAACCAATAAACAATATGCACCTGTTGCTTCGTGCGGATGACAATAATGAGATGATCAGAATACCAATGCAGGGTACGGGTCAACTGGATAGATATGGACGTGAGATCCTGAAAGGGGGTCTGAATCTTAACCGACAGCTGAATACGAATATTCTGAGACATACCGCTTTCTATATGTATTTGAGTAAAGGATCAGAAAACGATGACGATTTGAACGTTATTTATTCTGATAATCTTGATCAAAGAAATGTTGAATACGACCATAAGATTTATCATTTCAGGCAGAAAAAAGAATCTCTGGCATTAAACATTTATGCAAAATGGGGATGGATTGATCGCGGCAAAGTCCGTCGGGCTGTTCTAAGAAAATTATTCTATCCAGTTGTCCGACTCCTGCCCATGAAGAAAAAAATGATTATCTTTGAAAGTTACTGGGGTAAAAATTATGAATGTAATCCCAGAGCGTTGTATGAATATATTGATAAGAATTATCCAAAGTACAAAACAGTCTGGAGTTTGCGTGATCCATTAACACATATTGAGGGATCCGCAGAAAAAATAAGAATGCACTCACTGAAATATTACTACTACATGGCGACAGCAAAGTATTTTGTAAATAATGTAAACTTTCCTGATTTTTACCGGAAACGGAAAGATGCAGTAGAACTTCAGACGATGCATGGGACCCCTCTGAAAACTCTTGGGCTCGATGTACCGGGGGAAATCAAGCCTGGGAAAAACAAAGAAAAATATCTTGAAAAAAACAGACGTTGGGATTACCTGTGTGTCCCAAGTGATTATGTTGAAAACATTGCAAAACGTGCATTCGATCACAGGGCAGAGGTCATCAGGACGGGCTATCCCAGAAATGATAAACTGTTTTTTGATAATCGATCGGATAAAATTGCACAAATTAAGAAGCGATTAGGCATTCCGGAAAACAAGAAAATCATTTTTTACGCGCCTACCTGGCGGGTAAAAAACTACTTCAGAATTGAAATCGACCTCCCAAGATTAAAGGAGCTGTTTGGTGATAACTATGTATTTCTGATAAAGCTTCATCATTATGTAGCAAAATCAGTGCACATTGACGAGGAAGCGTTAGAGGGATTTGTTTACAATGAATCTTCATATGATGATATCCGAGATCTTTATTTGATTGCAGATATCCTGATTACAGACTATTCATCGGTTATGTTTGATTTCGCCATTCTGAACCGACCTATTCTGCTATATACTTATGATCTGGAGAATTACAGAGACAACCTGCGGGGTATGTATTTTGATATCATTAAAGAGGCTCCCGGACCAATCTGTCTTACTAATGAAGATCTTATTCGTGAATTGCAGAATATTGATCGGTTTCGCGAAAATTACGGAAAAAAACTCGACACATTCAGAAAGAAATTCAACACTTATGATCACGGTCAGGCAAGTGAACAATGCTTTCGAAAGATGTTTCAGAAGTAAACAATGGTAAATTCTGTTCTGTGCATTGAGTTAAACCCTTTCCAGAATTATAATTGTGTAAACAGGACAGCACTTTATAGATATGACCAAATTGTATGTTACCAACTGCTCAAGTAACGGGGAGAGATATACATGAAAAAAATTCTGACATACGGCACATTCGACCTTCTTCATTATGGTCATATTAACTTGTTAAAGCGTGCGAAAGAATTAGGCGATTATTTAATTGTCGGCTTATCAACCGATGAGTTCAATGCGCAGAAGCATAAGGAAGCCTATCATAGTTTTGAACATCGGAAACTGATTCTGGAGGCTATCCGTTATGTGGATCTTGTCATACCGGAATCAAATTGGGGACAAAAAGTTGATGATGTAAAAAAATATGATGTCGATATTTTTGTCATGGGTGACGACTGGAAAGGTAAATTTGATTTTCTGAAGGATTATTGTCAGGTGGTTTATCTGCCGAGGACTGTCGGCATTTCAACGACTAAAATTAAACAGGATCTTTACTCAATGAAAAAATGATCAGAGAAGCAGCCGTTTTTCTATATCTTCTTTACTTTAGAATCATCTTTTTTGTTTTCAAAATCTGTTGCCGAAGGAAAAATAAGATTGTCTTTGTTGTTTCCTTCAGCGATAACCCAAAATGTGTTGCCCGGGAAATTATGCGACAAGGCATTCGGGCACAGCTGATCTTTCTTTGCAGGGGAAAGTGTATCGATGATTTTAAAGGTCAAAAGGTTCTGCCATTTGAAACGGACAATCCTGTGACCATCCTCTTATCGGCGTATCATTTAGCCACGGCATCTGTAGTTTTTGTCGATAATTATTATGGGTTTCTTTCGGTTGTTCATTTTAAAAAGGGGGTTCGTTGCCTCCAACTATGGCATGCTGCAGGAGCCATGAAGACATTTGGACTTGAGGATCACACCGTGTCGTTCAGATCGAAACAGGCAAAACGACGTTTTTTACGTGTTTACAGTCATTTTGACCAAATTGTTGTCGGATCCGATCGTATGGCTGAGATTTTCAGCAGGTCATTTCATCTGGATGATAAACATATGCTCAGGTCAGGTGTACCGAGGACAGACCGGTTTTATGATCGCAATTATATCAGGGATTCCGTTAACTCTATAACATCCAGATACGGTAAAAAAAAGAAGATCCTGTATGCGCCGACATTTCGCGAGGGCCAGGGAGAACCCTTTCAGCTGTCTCTTGACTTAGATCTGATGGAGCGAGAATTAGGAAAAGAGTATCTCTTATTTTTACGATTGCATCCTTTGGATCATTTGAGATACGCCAGGGAACGATCCGGCTGGAGCGATGATTTTGTGATTGACTGTACGGACTGGCCGGATCTTAATCCGTTGCTGTGCTCCTGTGATCTGTTAATAACCGACTATTCATCTATTCCGTTTGAGTACGCGCTGCTCCACAAACCCATGATTTTCTATATTTATGATTTAAATCAGTACCAGAAAGAAAGAGGTTTGCAGAAGCATTACCTTGAAGGTTTACCGGGACCTGCAGCTCGAAGTACAGAAGAGGTCGTAAGCCTGATTCAAAGGGGAGCGTATGATCTGAATAAAATAGAGGCATTTGCTGAAGAATGGAACACTTACTCCAGAGGTCATTCAAGCCGGAATGTGGTTGATTTTATGAGATCTGCAGCTCCCTGGCTGCAATCAAGTACCGTATCGAAGCCAGAGCGTGACAGAGGCTGATCGTGATTTCAGTTATTATCAGGATGTGAATAATCTGTATGTCCTTACCAAAAATCAGTGTGATTGTGCCCATTTATAATGTACAAAGATATTTAAAAGCCTGTTTAAATGCTCTTGCGAAACAATCGTATAACAACATTGAAGTGATTATGGTCAATGACGGATCGACTGATAATAGCGGAAAGATCATGCATCACTACGCTAAGCGCTATACTCATTTTTTCGCTCATGATAAACGAAATGGCGGACTGGGGCAGGCCAGAAATTATGGCCTGCAATTTGTAAGTGGAAAATATATTGCTTTTGTCGATTCTGATGACCTTGTTACACCGCATGCTTACGAAAAAATGGTCTCAACAATCGAAAAGACGCAGTCTGATATGGTCATCGGTCATGTGACCCGCTTTAATTCATACAAAAAATTCCCTTCCGGCCTGCACCAGTTAGTGTTTAAGAAAAAGAGTCTTAAAGACCATATTACGCGCAATCATGATCTGGTCTATGATACGACGGCATGGAATAAGCTGTACCGCAGGTCGTTCTGGGAAGCCAATCATTTTTCTTTTCCTGAGGGTATGCTTTACGAGGATATCCCGGTTACATTTCCCGCCCATTACCTTGCACATTCTGTGGATGTTCTTGATGATGTGGTCTATCTGTGGCGTTACAGAAATTTCAGCAGTCCGTCCATCACTCAGGACAGAACGGACATTAAAAATCTGGAAGATCGGTTAAAAGCTATTGACAGTGTGAACCATTTTTTTGAAACCCATGATATTGATGATGACCTGCGTTCGGCAATGGATTTTAAGCTGTTAAAGATTGATTTATTACTTTATTTAAATCGCTTAGACCTATGTGGAGAAGATTTCGTCAATCTGTTTTTTGAAAAAGTGAATCAATACCTGAATGTTATCCCTGAAAGGGTCTTACTCCAGCTTCCGCCTGTCGACAGGATCAAATACTATTATGTTAAAAAGCGGGATAAACAGAGGTTATTTGAAGTCTTAAGCTACGCGAAAAGCGGAGCATTCAGAAGGCAAAAACCTATAAAGCGTAAGGGACATTATTACTTCAGCAGTCCTTTAAGTAATCCATTGCCTGATCACTATCTGATCATGGATCAACAGATGACTGCTGTGCGCACGCTGAAAAGGATCCGCTGGAAGAAACATACACTGTCCATCAGTGGCGGTGCTTATATTAAAAGTGTTGATCTGACTGATCGGTCGGATGTCGCTATGATATTTTCACTGGTGAACGATGCTACAGAGGAGAAATATCCGATTGATAAGACCAGGTTAACGAAAACATGGAGAAATACACTCTCTGCGGCTATTGGAGGAAGGCTCAGTCACCCGCATATTGATTTTGTTTACAACTACAATTGGTCAGGATATACACTGAATATTTCATTCGATCAGCTTCCTTTTTCGACACTACCCGAGGGAATATATTATTTACGCGGAACAATTAACGCAGAAGATTTGAGCAGGTCTTTCAGGGCAGGACGACTAAAATGGAGAAATCGGACACTTATGGCAAGAGATGTTGGACAGAGAATGGTTCAGATCCATTTCAGCGGGAATGGAGATATGTACTTCAGAGTGTATCATGGTCAGAGGGTGCAGCCTGATGCGTAAACACATGTTTCGTGCGATAAAGGGTATTGTTCAAAAGCTCTATACTGTTGGCTTTGCCGTGCTGGGCAAACTTCCCGTAAAGCGCAGACTGATCGTGTTTGAAAGCTTCTTTGGCAGGCAGTACAGTTGTAACCCCAGAGCAATATATGAGTATATGCATGTGCACTGCCCGGACTGTCAACTGATATGGAGCGCGGCACGTGGCTGTGAGCAGATCTTTGAAAAGCATGATATTCCCTATGTCAGGCGCTATTCATTACGCTGGCTGCTCTTCATGACCCAGGCCGGCTACTGGGTCACTAATATTCGCTATCCCGACTGGTTCAGGAAACCGGCACACACCATTTTCCTGCAAACCTGGCATGGGACGCCTTTAAAACGTCTGGCTCTTGATATAGAGGAGTGGCATGAACCGGGTGTTGCTGCTGATCTATATAAGAAGCAGTTTAAAAAAGATTCTGCTATGTGGGATTACCTGATTTCTCCCAATCATTATTCTTCGAAAATTTTCCGCCGCGCTTTTGGTTTTAAAGGAACCCTGGTTGAATCCGGATATCCGCGTAACGATATTCTGTATCAGGCAAATCGCCCGGCAGAGATCGAACAGCTGAAAAAGGAATGCGGGCTCCCACGTGACAGGAAGGTCATACTCTACGCACCCACGTGGCGGGACGATCAGTTTTATGATAAGGGGAAATACAAATTCAGGCTGGCTCTGGATCTGGACAAGATGCAGGAAGCATTGGGTAAAGACTACATCATTTTGCTGCGCCTGCATTATCTGGTCGCTGATCATCTTGATTTATCCGATTATCATGGGTTTGTTTATGACTTTTCGAAATTTGAAGATATACGCGGGCTCTATCTGCTGTCTGATCTTCTGATTACGGATTACTCGTCGGTTTTCTTTGATTATGCCAATCTTCACCGGCCCATGATCTTTTTCGCTTACGATCTTGATCAGTACAGGGATCATTTACGGGGTTTTTACTTCGATTATGAAAAAAAAGCGCCCGGACCAATTGTACAGACAACGGATGGTGTTCTCCAGGCTATTCACACTTATGAAAGAACAGAATACCGCCCATGGCCGAACTTTGAAGCTTTCTATCGTCAATTCTGTGCGCTTGAGAATGGAAGTTCATCGCAGCAGGTGGTCAGACGTGTCTTTAAAAAGGTATGACAAGGTTTTCACTTCTCCTTGAAAAAGTGTAAAATTATGACTTATTCTGTCCAAAAACATGGTATAATACGAATAGAGACAGATCATTCAAAAATGTTTTATTACTGGTCAGGAAGGTTGGTGGCTGATATGTATGAGATTCTGGTGCCTGTCGATGGTTCCGATCCTGCTCGCAGGGCCGTTAAGGAAGCGGTTTCAATCGCGGAGGGTAAGAAGGATGTTGAAATTACCTTGCTTTATGTGAGCCCGTCTCCGGTATATTTTCCCTTTTACTCGATGGTCGGCCCATCACTGGATGCAGACGTTAAAGAAGTAGAAGAAAAAGAAGGAAATCAAATGCTTGATGACCTGATTACAGAAGAATCAAAGAGCGCCAATGTGACCCTTAAGAAAAAGCACTTATATGGTATTGCTGCACAGGAAATCTGCGATTACGCCAATGACACGAAGAAAGATCTGATTGTCATGGGTAATCGCGGCATGGGTGCTTTCGGTCAGGTGATTCTTGGCAGTGTCAGCAACAAGGTCCTCCACCTGGCAAACTGTCCGGTCATGATTGTCAAATAACAGCTGAGATTCAGCAGACCTCTGCAATTGTATTCTTTGCAGAGGTTTTTATTATGGTCTATCATAATAAGTGTCAGGTGATCGGATTGGGTCATCATTTTCAGATGCCAAAGGTTCATCTGTATTCATCGGCGTGTCTGACTAAAAAAAATTTTATTTTTTGGATTCAAACCCTTGAAAGTCAAAAAAGGTCAGACTATAATAGAGCCATAAGGTCAAAGATGGTCAAATGACCATCGGATAACAGCCATAAGGAGGCAGGGTCTTATGCTTTGTGACGAATGTAAAGTGAACCCGGCAACGATCGATATGAATGTGATCGTGAACGGGCAGCAAAAGCATTTACATTTATGTGAGGAATGTTATGCGAAGATGAGAAATAATTTAAATAGGTCGTCCTTCTTCCAGAGCGGATCACCATTCGATGATTTGTTCAGGAGTTTCATGCAGCCGACTTTCTCGTCGGGAGAAAATAAAGCACAGGAAAATGGTATGGCATTTAATGGTCAGGGACAGCCTGTGGGTGGCGGCGGCGGTCGCCGGGGCGGATTACTCGATTCGCTCGGACGTAATCTGACTGACGCTGCAAGAAAAGGGAAAATAGATCCGATCATTGGACGTGACCGTGAAGTTCAGCTCGTTATTGAAACGCTGAACCGGAGAAATAAGAATAACCCTGTTCTGATCGGTGAAGCAGGTGTAGGTAAAACGGCCATAGCCGAAGGACTTGCACTAAAAATTGTTGAAGGCAAGGTGCCGGCTAAACTGGCCAATAAAGAGATATATCTGCTGGATGTATCTTCACTTGTTGCCGGGACAGGGATCCGCGGTCAGTTTGAGCAGCGAATGAAGCAATTAATGAATGAGCTGGAGAAACGGAAGAATGTGATCCTGTTCATTGATGAAGTCCATCTTCTTGTCGGCGCAGGATCTGCAGAAGGTGGATCCATGGATGCCGGGAACATTCTGAAACCGGCGCTCGCACGCGGTGAGCTCCAGATCATGGGTGCGACAACGCTGAAAGAATACCGTAAAATTGAAAAGGACGCGGCTCTTGAACGTCGTTTCCAGCCGATCATCGTCAATGAACCGACAGCAGAGCAGACCGTACGCATTCTTAAGGGTATCCAGTCAAAGTACGAAAAGTATCATCACGTACATTATACGGATGACGCGATCAGGGCATGTGTAAACTTGTCTGCCCGCTACATCCAGGATCGTTTCCTTCCTGATAAAGCGATCGATCTGATGGATGAATCAGGATCGAAAATGAATCTGAATCTGACTCCTGTAGATACGGAGAGTGTTAAGAAGAAGATTGCAGAAATTTCCGCGGCCAAGGCGGAAGCAACAAAGAACGAA
This sequence comes from Sporolactobacillus sp. Y61, assembly GCF_040529185.1. Taxonomy (NCBI): domain Bacteria; kingdom Bacillati; phylum Bacillota; class Bacilli; order Caryophanales; family Sporolactobacillaceae; genus Sporolactobacillus; species Sporolactobacillus sp. Y61. Next base: position 1,965,273 of record NZ_CP159510.1, read on the forward strand.
CAGTTCGAGGCTGCGGCAAGACTTCGTGATCAGGAACATGCTTATCAGAAGCAGCTCGAACAGCTGGAGAAGATTAAATCCAATGGAACCGAACCTCCTGTTGCCGGTCATGAAGCCGTTGTTACAGCAGATCTGATTCAGCAGATTGTTGAAGATCGTACGGGCATACCGGTTCGTAAACTTCAGAGTGACGAGCAGAATAAAATGCGCAATCTTGAAGATCGTTTAAATCAGAAGGTCATTGGTCAGAAGGAAGCCGTGCAAAGAGTTTCCCGCGCCATTCGCCGCAACAGAACCGGATTCAGAAAATCGGAACGCCCGATTGGATCATTCCTGTTTGTCGGACCGACCGGAGTCGGGAAAACGGAGCTTGCGAAAACACTCGCCTATGAAATGTTCGGTGAACGTGATGCGATGATTCGTCTTGATATGAGTGAATACATGGAGAAACACTCAGTCTCTAAACTGATTGGTGCACCTCCGGGCTATGTCGGACATGAAGAAGCCGGCCAGTTAACAGAAAAGGTACGTCGTAAACCATACAGTATTATTCTGGTTGATGAAATTGAAAAAGCTCATCCGGATGTCATGCATATGTTCCTGCAGATTCTGGACGACGGCCGTCTGACCGACAGCATGGGTCGAACAGTAAGCTTTAAAGATACCATCATTATCATGACGAGTAATGCCGGCATTTCGAACCGGAGAGCCACCGTCGGATTCGGTGCGACGGACAGCCATGATGATATGATCAAACAGCTGGAAAACTACTTCCAGCCGGAATTCCTGAACCGCTTTGATGCGATTGTGAAATTTAATTCACTGAAACGGGAAGATCTGATCGGTATTGTTAGTCTGATGCTTGAAGACATTAATAAGGCAGCGGACGAACAGGGTCTGGAGCTTCACGTCACAGACGCAGCGAAGAGAAAACTGGCCGAACTGGGATATAATCCTGAATTCGGTGCACGTCCACTCCGTCGTGTTCTCGAAGAAAAGATTGAAGATAAGATTTCTGATCTGCTTCTCGATAATGATCAGGCAAAGAAGATCATGGTCGATGAAGAGAACGGTGAAATCAAAGTAACAGCAGCCTGACAGGCAGTAAAAAGACCGGCACCTCAATCATGAGGTGCCGGTCTTTTTTTGACTGAGAGAATCAGAATTCTTCATGCTGGACGACATGATCCGGAATCTTAAAGGGATTATCCTTATTTATCCGGTCAAAGAACAGAATGCCATTCAAGTGATCAATTTCATGCTGGATGGCAATGGCGGGATAGCCCTTCAGTCGCAGTTTCAGCGGTTTCCCGTCGATATCGAAGGCCTTAACTTTTACACGGGCATGACGGGGCACGAAGCCGGGCACATCCCGGTCGACGGACAGGCATCCCTCTCCGCCTTCAAGATAGGTGTTCTCGACGGAATGGCTGATAATTTTGGGATTAAACAGCGTATATTCATAATGTTTGCCCTTTTCATCATCCAGAAACAGGGCAATCATACGTTTGCTGATCGCAATTTGCGGTGCTGCAATTCCGATACCCGCGCGTAGATGATATTTTTTTGCTGTTTTTTCGTCCTGGCTGTTTTTCAGGAACTCCAGCATATCCCTTAATGTCTGCTTTTCTTCGTCTGTTGCAGGAAGCGGGACCTCTTTTGCAACTTGTCTGAGAATCGGGTTTCCTTCCCGAATGATATCATCCATAGTAATCATAAATGACGCACTCCTTCAATAAAAAACTCCAGCTGATGCTATAAGATAAGTGTAACATTAAATCTCTTCTGTGTTTACTGTTCCGCACATAAGGGGTGAAAATGATTTGACATGATCATGAAAACGTGACAAAATATAAATTACTTCTAAATCATCGTATACGTTGAAGGGAAAAAGTAGCAGCTGCTGCCGACTATCAGAGATCCGGCGGATGGTGCAAGCCGGAAGCAGGCAGCTGACGAATTACTACCCGGAGTATTCTTCCGTGAACACCGAAGTAGCGGAAGACGGCGGATCGCCGTTAGTTCAATGAAGCGGCCGGAGTCACGAATCCGGTCACAAGGATGGTACCGTGCATGAAGCGCTCCTTATTACAGGAGCGCTTTTTATATTGCCGGTTTTTTTCCGGCAGAAAAAAGGAAAAAGGTGAGATCAATAATGGATATTCTTGATGATTTAAAATATCGGGGGCTTATTAACCAGGTCACAGACGAAGAGGGTCTGCGAGAGGCACTTAAAAGTCCGATGACTTTTTATTGTGGATTCGATCCGACGGCAGACAGCCTTCACGCCGGAAATCTCCTGATGATCGTGATTATGATGCGCCTGCAGCGGGCAGGACACCATCCTGTCGCGCTTGTCGGGGGAGGGACCGGCATGATTGGCGATCCGAGCGGACGGTCAACCGAAAGACAGCTGAATTCAAAAGAGGTTGTCCAGGGCTATGCTGAAAAGCTGAGACAACAATTATCCCGCTTTCTGGATTTTAAGAGTGGAAAAGCAATCTGTCTGAATAACGCTGAATGGCTGGAGAAGCTGTCTACCATCCAGTTTCTCCGTGATGTAGGCAAACATTTTCCCTTAAACTACATGCTGTCCAAAGATTCAGTCCAGTCGCGTATGGAGGCGGGTATTTCTTTTACTGAGTTCTCTTACATGCTTCTTCAGTCATTTGATTATCTGAACCTTTATGAAAACTATGGCTGTCGGCTGGAAATTGGTGGAAGCGATCAGTGGGGAAATATTACTGCAGGTCTGGAGCTTATTCGCAGAAAAGGCCATGACGAACCGGCTTTTGGCCTGACCTTTCCGCTTATTACAAAGAGCGACGGTACGAAATTCGGGAAATCCATGGGCGGAGCCATATGGCTGGATCCGGAGAAGACGACCCCATATGAATGGTATCAGTTCTGGATCAATGCCTCAGATGAGGATGTCATTAATTACCTGAAATATTTTACATTCCTGACGCATGATGAAATTGACGCACTGGCAGAAGAAGTGAAGGAAAATCCGGAAAAACGTCAGGCGCAGAAAACCCTTGCCCGGGAAATGACGAAACTGGTTCATGGCGATAAAGCACTTCATGAAGCAGAGAATATTACGCAGGCCCTTTTCAGCGGGGATGTTTCCCAACTGACTGCTGATGAAATCCAGCAGGGCTTCCGGGCGTTTCCAACGTATCAGGCGCCATCGAAAGAGCCGGTGGGGTTAATTGATCTGATCGTTCAGTCGGGGGTCACCACATCAAAACGTCAGGCGCGTGAGGATATAAGTAACGGGGCAATATATATCAATGGACGGCGCAGAACAGATCTTCATGATGTTGTTGATGAAAAGGACCGGATTGAAGGCATCTATACCATCATCCGTAGGGGCAAGAAGAAGTATACACTGGTTAAATTCTGACTCGATGGCGAATCACAGACAAACCGTTTCGTAAATGTCGTTCATTAGACGACAGGTGACGACATTGTTATACTTATAGTGGTATGTACAAATAATGGCCATGACGGACATGATTAAATCATGGGTTTATAAAGCTGTATTCAGGGAGGCTATAAGCATGAGTCAGAGCGAAAAGAAATGTTGCAGCGGTTTAAGCGGTAAAGAATTGATGATCGGAAGTATTATCGGTGGGATTGTTGGCGGTGTGACCGCACTTCTTCTGGCACCGAAATCCGGGGAAGAGACAAGAAGAGACCTTCATGTGAAAGACCTGGTGTCAAACGGTGTCGATAAAGTAAAACAGGCGGCATCCACACTCGTAAAAAAAGATGAAGAGCCCTACAGCTGATCTTCAGAAAGCATCAAGATAAAAAGAACTCTTTCGGGAGAGTTGTCCCCCGGAGGAGTTCTTTTAGTTTGACACATAACAGACTGATTTTGTTGGTAATTCCAGACAGTTTAACTGGCCGCCGAAGACGCATCCTCCATCAATTCCAATAATATTATTATTTCCGAAGTAAACATGATTCGAGTTATGAAAGAACATGGTTGGCGTATGACCGAAAATAACCGTTTTTTTGCCATGATACCCGTTAAAGAAGGGAGTCCGTATCCAGAGAAACGTTTCTTCATCTGTTTCTTCCAGCTTTTTCTCCGGATCTACTCCTGCGTGAACAAAAATATAATGTTCTGTTTGCGCATATACATTCAATTTACTGATCCATTCCAGGTCGTCAAGCAGTTCATCAGGAAGCTGCGGCGATCCTTTTACGATGTTCTGATAAAGATTTCCGGGATCGACTCCGTAACTCTTTAATGTCCGCGCGCCTCCGTTAGCTGCCCATTGCGTCAGATATTCAGGAGATCCGCTGCCGGTCAGTGCGTTCTCCATCATATCTTCATGATTTCCTTTAAGGACAATTGCTCCGAGCTTTTCCAGAACTCTGGCTTTCTGCACGCAGGCTTTTGGATCTTTTCCTCTGTCAACATAATCGCCGAGGAGAAAAAGCAGGTCTTCCGCTTCATTATATTTCACCTTTTCAAGCAGTTGATTAAATGAGTCAATCTGACCATGTACATCACTGATGACAAGCAGACGTTTTATTGGGTACACACTTATTCCCCGCTTTCTTTTTCTATAATAGACAAATGAGGCGCGGTTATGCAACTATAGAGTTATGGGAAAAAGAATACCTGTTTATTCAGCAGAATCGCTATAATAGTAGTGTAAGCGAATACAAATTGACAAAATCATCAATAAGGAAAGGATGAGAGACATGGAATACCGGGTGGAACATGATACGATGGGTGAAGTTAAAGTACCCGCTGACCGGTTGTGGGCGGCTCAGACAGAACGCAGCCGTAATAACTTTCATATTGGATGGGAGAGGATGCCTCAGGAGATCATCACCGCATTTGCAATATTAAAAAAGGCGGCTGCCCTGGTTAATCGGGATCTCGGAACGCTTGATCAGGAAAAGGCATCGGCTATTGTTGAAGCTGCTGATGAAATCATTGTTGGTAAGTGGGATGATGAGTTTCCTTTGAAAGTCTGGCAGACGGGCAGTGGGACACAGTCGAACATGAATGTGAATGAAGTGATCGCCAATCGGGCAAACCAGCTGCTTGCTGCTAGAGGGTCAGGCCTCCACGTACACCCGAATGATGATGTGAATAAATCTCAGAGTTCAAACGATACTTATCCCACAGCGCTTCATATTGCCGCGCTATTGGCTGTAGAAGATCATGTCTTACCTGCACTGGAGGACCTGAAAAAAACACTGGAGACGAAAGCTGAAGCGTTCAGGGACATCGTAAAAATAGGAAGGACCCATTTACAGGACGCAACGCCATTAACTTTAGGGCAGGAGATCAGTGGCTGGGCTTCTATGCTTGGCCACTCGGAAGAGATGCTGCAGACGGTGTGTGCATGCCTCAGCGATCTGGCAATAGGTGGAACGGCAGTGGGTACCGGTCTGAATGCTCATCCGCAATTTGGGCGAAAGACGGCTGAAAAAATCAGCGAGATGACCGGTAAAACCTTTAGAACAGCGGATAACAAATTCCAGGCGCTGACCAGTCACGATCAGATTGTGACGGTTCACGGGGTACTGAAAGCCCTGGCTGCTGATCTGATGAAGATCGCAAATGATGTCCGCTGGCTGGCGAGCGGTCCCCGGTGCGGCATCGGGGAGCTTACTATCCCCGCTAATGAACCTGGCAGCTCGATTATGCCGGGTAAAGTGAACCCGACACAATGTGAGGCAGTCACCATGGTTGCTGTTCAGGTTATGGGAAATGATGCCACTATAGGATTCGCATCAAGCCAGGGTAATTTTGAATTAAATGTGTTTAAACCGGTCATTGGTTATAATTTCCTGCAATCCACTAAATTATTATCAGATGTGATGGTCTCCTTTAACAAACACTGCGCCACAGGTATTGAACCGAATAAGGAAAAAATAAAGGAAAACTTGCATCGTTCACTCATGCTGGTCACAGCACTGAATCCTTATATCGGTTATGAGAAGGCGGCAAAAATCTCGAAGACCGCTTATCAGCAGGGACTAAGTCTGAAAGAGGCGGCAATAAAGCTGGGTATTCTGACTGCAGAACAATTTGATCAATATGTCAAACCGGAAGAGATGACGCATGCTCATGTCTGACTGAATAGATAGCAAAAGGAGCCTCCACTCAAGAGGCTCCTTTTTTGCTTCTACTTTAAGAAGGGATCATTGAAGTTTCACTTTATTTTTGCGTGCTGTCTGATGATTCACGATCTGCTTCATTCGGAGGAATGGTCTGATCTGTATTATAGTTTATTTTACTCTTATCCGGTGCTTCAAAGTCTTCCGGTTTGTAAAATCTGAGGAGATCACCGAAAATGACTTTATCCGAATATTCAAGGGCCTGTTTCGCTTTCTGTTCATAAGGTTTACCAAGTGACTGATCTACTTTTTCTCCTGTTTTGTTATCGTACGTCTCGCCGCCGACAATCGTATACTTGTCTGTCACAAGATCCCCGTTACGGAAAGGTACAATCTGTTTGTGATCCTTTGAGAGTAAATCTGATCCAAATTGTACATAGTCACTCGTATTAATTCCAAGCAGATTCGTCAGAGTTGGACGCACATCAACATCGCCGCCATACGTCGGGTTGGTTCCTCCGTCTACATGAGGAATGTGAATGAACAGCGGTACACGCTGAAGCTGAGCATTCTCGAATGGGGTAATGTCTTTTCCGATGACCTTTGCCATCGCATCGTTATGATTTTCGGAAATACCGTAATGATCCCCGTACATAATAATAATCGTGTGATCAAACAATCCGGCCTGTTTCAGACCCGTAAACAGCTGTTCGATAGCCTGATCCATATAATTTGCGGACTGGAAATACTTATTTACAACACCGTCTCCGTAATCACCCTCCGGAAAATCTGTGTCTTCATCATCCATGCCAAACGGAAAATGATTGGACAGGAGAATCAATTTACTGTAAAACGGCTGTTTCAGGTTCTGCAGATAAGGGATGGTTTCTTTGATAAACGGTTTATCTTTCAGCCCGTAATTTTTCGTGTTTTCCAGAGTCATATTGTAATACTTGGAATCAAAGAAGCGCTCGTAACCCAGGGATTTATACATCTGATCCCGGTTCCAGAATGTTTTACCATTCCCATGGAAAACGGCTGTTTCATAATTGCGTTGATCAAGAATAGCCGGTAAAGCCTGGTACGTGTTCTGAGCCTTCAGCTGAAAAACCGGTCCCTGAGACAGGGGAAACATTGAGTTTTCCATCATGAATTCAGCATCTGATGTTTTTCCCGATCCGGTCTGATGGAAAAAGTTCTTAAAGTAAATTGTATGATCGTTTCCCCGCGCCAGGGAATTGAGAAACGGTGTCACTTCTCTGCCGTCAGGCATCTTGTAATTTATGGCAAAGCTCTGCAGGGATTCAAGAGAAACGTACATCACGTTCATGCCCTTGCCCTTGCCTGCGTACTGTGGATTCGGTGCGGCATAGTTTGACCGGGTATAATTGACAATTTTATTAATGTCACTGCTGTCAGCCATTGCTCTCTGCGCATTGGACTGTGCATTTTGAATGGTGTCATAGATAGCAAAATTATAGGCACCAAGATATTTGACAATGTAATTCCGGTCAAATGTTCGGGTGAGCAGTTCCGGACGATCGGTTTCCGCCAGACTCAGGTTTACAATGAAAATCATGACAGCTGAAATAAATACGGCAAATATGGAACGAACCGGCCAGCGTTCAGGCTGTGGTTTAACAATGTGGAAAGCGATCAGCAAAATTAAGATCAGCGTATCCGCAAAAAACAGTACATCCCATACATGCATCAGAGCGGCTATACTTCCACCCAGTTCACCTGCATTATTGCCCGACTGGGTGATGGTTGAGACCGTAATAAAGTCATTAAAAAAGCGATAATACACAATGTTGGCGTATAACCAGAGGGACAGCAAAAAGTCGATAATGACCATCATGATCTGCTGCAGTCTTCCGCGGAAGATGATCGCAATACCCAGAAAGAGCAGAGCAGAGCTCAACGGATTGAAGAATAAAAGAAACTGTTGCATGGCATTATTGACGCCCAGGCTGAACTGTGTCCGGTACACGATATAGGTTTTAGCCCAGAATAGAATGACTGCAAGTAAAAAAAGTGTATATTTTTTGTTAAGCAAACTGTGTCCTGTGCTTAAAATACGTTTCAAGTCTGTTCGACCTCCTGAAATAAGTCCTGAAACCAGCGGCTCCAGGGCGTTCGATAATGAATAAGGGAACAATTCTCTGTATGTTATCATAACTTTTCTTATGATATAAATTAAGATTTTGTAAAAAATAAGATAATCTGCGAATCTTAAACCATTTTATATCTTATCCCCTGAAAGTCAAGAATGAAAAAATGACAGATCCTGTCAGATTGTGTCATACAGCTTTTTTCGGATTCTGATGCCTGTGAAAAGCTTGTCTATTAAAAGGAAAAAAAATTATCCTGCCTGCATCCGCCTCAGCTTCTGCTCGTTTTTCCCGGTCCTTGTGACCAGAGATGGATAACGGAGCAAAAGCATGGTATAGCGTCCAAGCAGAAATCCTGAAATATATATGAAGTAAAAGATAAAAACTGCAGATCCGTTCAATGCTGGTGTGACAGACAGAAGGTGAACGGTCATAAGTTTTAAGAATTGACGGACGGGAATAGAGAGAAACCAGACAATGACAGCCATAATGGACCCGGACAGATACCAGGCACCTCCATGATTGATCAGGGGTGTATAACGTCCCTGCACCATTCCGAGAATCAACGACGCAATAAATGCAGAAGTCATCATCACCCAGTCAGCCGGCGTGATCGATGGCATAAAGGACAAAGCGCAGGAAGAAAAAAGCAGCAGCGTCAGCGGCAGCCTGTAAAGTTTTCCTGTTAACGGTTTTTCCCTGAGCTGGCTGATTGAAAAAATAATAAGCAGAATGACAGCTGTGACAAGAAACATGTGGCCACCTCCGGATGAATGTCCCTGTCATTATCGTATTTCATTATCATTTTGTCCTATACCATGGATGGGGTAATCTGTTCATTTTCTAAAAAAATTCTTTAAATTACAATTAGATGACAAAAGAAAAACAGTGTAGGACATACATCGTCCCTCCTATGTTACAGTTATGTTTCAACAGGAAACATAAGCTTAATATCTGTAAAACAGGGGGATGTTATAATAAAAAAGTCGATAGAACAATAAAAAAGGACACCATATTAAAAATTATGTAGAAAAAAATAGAAAAAAAGAGATCAGATGTCTTGGGGAGGGCAACGCCGATCATGAAAGTAAATAAGAAGAGAATGACTGTCTCACTCGTACTTACCGCCGGCCTGACATACACTACCGTAGCACCATCCATTACATACGCAAATCCTTCTTTAAGCCAGATTAACAAAGAAACACAGCAGCAGCAGGCGCTGAAAGCACAATTGAGTGACCGGCAGCAGGAGCTTCAGTCAGAACTGGATAAGATAAATAAAAAACAGCTGAAACTGACAACAAACATCAGCGATGCACAGGCGGAAATCAATAAAGCCAATGATAAAATTGCTGCTCTGAAAGATGAAATAAAGATCATTAATAAAAGAATTAAAGAACGTCAGGGGCTTCTGAATGACAGACTTGTCTCCATTTATAAGAATGGCGGTTCAATCAATTATCTGGACGTCCTGTTCGGCTCGAAAAACTTTGGCGATTTTATTGATCGGACAAAGGCACTTTATACGATCACCCAGCAGGATCAGAAGATTATAAACGATCAGAAGAATGATCAGAAAGCTGTCAGTGTGAAGAAGAAGACGGTTGAAAAGAAACAGACTTCAAATGTTGCAAAACTTGAGAAACTGAAAAGTGATCTTGCTGAGGTGGAAAAACTTCAGGATCAGCGAAAACTTGCTGTTGCTGCACTCTCGAATAAGCAGTCAGATGTTTCAAAGAAACTGGCGCAGCTGTCCGGTGCTGCCTCAGATGTGCGACATATCAGCGAATTATCTTATTCTCCTGCCAATCATTCATCCTCGCATGCGAATACGGCAGAGAAAAACAAGTCAGAGAGATCTGCTTCAGGCTCCTCCGGCAAGAGCAATCAGTCGACTCCCCTTACGTTATCTGCTTCGGTTGCAACCGGCGGTATTTCAGGCATTCTGAATTACGGAAATCAATTCATCGGTAGATCCACTTATGCATTTGGCGCGTCCAGTCCATCCACGGGTCAGTTTGACTGCTCCGGATTCGTTCATGCAGCCTTTGCTGCAAACGGCATCGGGGTTGGCCGAAGCACCAGTGCACTCGTTAATACCGGCCGGCCAGTCAGTTACAGTCAGGCAAAACCCGGCGATCTAATTTTCTTTGATACATACAAGACAAACGGACATGTCGGTATTTATCTCGGCGGAGGCCGGTTTATTGGTTCACAGAGCAGCACCGGTGTCGCCGTCGCAAGTGTGAATAATGTCTACTGGAAAGAGCGTTTCAGTGGCGTCGTTCGCCGCGTACTGAACTGATCGTACGGCATTTTAACTAGTTTCAAGACTAAGAACGCGTGGATTGTATATCCCGCGTTTTTTTTGCATTTTAGTCCTGATCCTCAGGACCATGAGGGTAAACAAACAGGCCCGGGTGAGGAATAACGGCCCGCAGGATGGGTTCAAACGAACAATCAGCAGGGGATGCGCGCAGGCTGAAAACGTGGGCGCCCTGTCGCAACGCCTGCACGAGCACATCCTGTGCGTCGAACCCTACTGTTTGACGTTTCACTTTATTTATATGACAGGTGTCATCATGATTTGATGACAGGCATGACTGTTTCCGGATGCAGATTCACGATATCATTGAGAAAATACCAGGAAAGAACATTCGATGAGAAGAGGAAGTCTGCTATGGCCGTTTTGCCACTAGTGAAACACTTTTTACGCGTCACATTTTATTACAAGGTTAACTTCATTTTTACTTTTGGTGTCCCTGTCGCTTCGATTATTTATTCGCTACGTGAACAATTGCTGCAGCGGCCTGATGAGAGGGATACAATGGGCCTGATCTTATATTGGGCCGGCTACATGGTTGTGCTCTATGCTTTATTGAACAGTGGTCCGGCCTTGGTTGTTTTGCGTGAGGAACAGTTCCTGAAAATGTTTCTCTTTATCACAGGAACCAGATGGAAGATCATTGCAGCCAGGTTTCTTTCTCAACTGCTGATTCTTTGCCTTTCTGTCATCATACTGGATCTGATCTGCGCCATCCTCTTTTCATTACCTGTTTTAAAGTTCATTGGCCTTTCGCTCCTCGTGATCATGATTTGCGAACTTCCGGTCTATTTTCTTTTCCTTATTTTCGCCGTGCTGCCATTGCGTCAGGAAACGATCACTCCCATTATCAATGTGCTGATTTTTATTTTCATCTTTATTTCCCTGAATTCTTTTACAACTGTCCCGGTGGCTGAAGGGCTGCTGGTCATCCTGAACCCAATTGAATACGCCTCGCAGACAGGATGGGCACTGCTTGACCTTCTGAATGGCGTGCTTCCGCTGACAAGGATTTTCTTAATTGCTGCAGCGACGTTTCTCTATCTTTTAACCGGATATTTTGCTTTAAAACGAATCAGGATTCTGCCAATTTTTCGAAACTGAGGTGTCCGCATTGAAAATTACACATCTGTCTTACCATTACCCAAAGAGTAAAAAAAATCTGTTTCATGATCTGTCAATGGAAATTTTACCGGGCCGGATGAACATCCTGATTGGGATGAACGGAGAGGGGAAAACGACACTTTTTGACATCCTGGCCGGTCTGATTGACACGGATGCACAGATCGAACATCCGGTTCCGGCTCATGAAGTCCTTTATCAGATTCAGGGTGTTCCTGTTTTAAGCACCATCCGGGGAAAGATCTGGCTGAACTGATTCTTTGCTCCAGCGGTCAGTATGGTCACAAAGACCTGTCTCCGTGCCTGTTTTCCGGAGAATTGGGCCATGACGAAGACGCATTAGGGAAGATAACTTATATATGGAACACGCAGTATGGAAAAATGTCGCCGGGCGAGAGACGCTGGTTTACGATCCTGCTTTATTGTCTGCTGGATAAGCAGCTTTACCTTTTTGATGAACCGACAGCCGGAGTGGACCCGTATTCAGCTCAGCAGATTATTGCAGGCATCAGACATCTTCAGGAACGTAAAGGGAAGACCGTTCTTTATACCACCCACCGAATTGAGGATCTCAGATACTTTCCCTGTTATCAGATCCATGTCCTGCATCATGGAAAAATTGTGCTGAGTGCCGGGGAACAGGACTGGGTATCGGAATCCAGGGGGAAACACATGCCCTTTCTAAATAACCTTGTAGATTCATTACCACATGCTGAAGAAAAGTATGGTGATTGACGTTTTTTTGCTGGCGTACAAAATGAAATGAGATCAGTTCATCATCTGAGGTCTGACGACTTATTTACAGCGTCATCTATCCCGGTATGATGAGGAAAAGAATGTAAGAAGAAAGGAGGTTTTTAATGAACCTGTTCCCAAAATCAACCGGCCCATATCCTTATGTCTGGCTGCTCCTGTGGTTCCCACAGTTCTTTTTCAATGTTCTGCAGGCAGACGGATATGCAGTAAAGATAACAGGTGTGGTCTGCGGATTAATTCTGATGTTTGTATTCAGACAGATGTATTGGGCGGCAAACTGGAATCTGGTGCTTTATTTTTACATGGGCATCATTGCGGTGAGTCTCGTTGCCATGATTATCGACCCGGTCATGTTATTTTACAGCATTCTGCCGGTTCTGCTGCTGGCTTATGCGGATAAGAGCAATCAACTTGCAGCCGGACTTTCCGGGCTTGTTCTGGCTTTTATCGCTGTTTCATGGCTCCATTCAGGCAGTCTTTCGTTTTTCTTCCCTTCTTATATTTTTTTCCTGTTAATCATTGAGTTAACAGTGGCTGTAGCGGTTTTTCTATATGAACGAACGAAGAAGCTGCATCATCAGCTCAATGATGCGAATGAACAGATTATTGCCCTGACCCGTGAACAGGAACGCAGCCGCTTCGCCCGGGATCTGCATGATACACTGGGTCATACGTTGACAATGATTATTATGAAAAGCGAGCTGGCGTTTCGATTTATTGAAAAAGATGGACAAAAGGCAAAAAAAGAAATAGAGGAAATGGAGCACATTGCGCGGGAAGCCCTGCGTCAGACCCGTGACCTGGTCTCCGGTACCAGAAATCGGTCACTGACCGAAGAATTAAATGAGGCAAAGCGGATTTTAATTGAAAAGGGAATTGATGTGCTCATGAAGTTTCCTGATCATTGGCCGCTCCTGCCCCATCAGGATGAAACGATGATCGCTCTTGTCCTTCGTGAAGCGGTGACCAATATTGTCCGGCACAGTGCGGCCGCTCATTGTGAGCTTAACAGTCACCTGAGTCAACAAAACCTGATCATTGATATTACGGACGACGGGAAGGGGATAAAAGACAGTGCTGCGGCAGGAAGCGGGCTGCAGACCATGCAGGAAAGGATGAAGCTGGCCGGCGGGACGGTCGTTTTTATACCGAAGTCAAAGGGGACGACCGTTCGACTGTCGTTACCCCTGCCGCCTAAAAGGGAGAGTGAAGGCGCTTGAGAGTGGTGATCGCCGAAGACCAGGGCATGCTGCGTGGTGCACTGGCACAATTACTTGAAATGGAAGCGGATATTGAGGTGACAGGTGAAGCGCTGGATGGACACGAAGCACTGGACCTTGTGATCCGCCAGAAGCCGGATCTTCTGATTGCAGACATAGAGATGCCTGGCATGTCGGGTCTTGACGTGGCTGAACAGCTGAAAAAGCAACAGGAGTCATGTAAAGTCGTTATTGTGACGACCTTTGCCCGGCCGGGTTACCTCGAGCGGGCTATGAAGGCCGGTGTATCAGGATATATATTAAAAGATGAGCCCATTGATCAGTTGATTGCCCATCTGCGCCGGATTATGGAGGGCAGCAGCTATATCAGTCCTGAACTGGCGAAAACACTGTTTTTCTCCAGTGAGAATCCATTATCGGGGCGGGAAGTGGGTGTGCTCCGGGAAGCAAAAGCGGGCCGGGATACCCGTCAGATTTCTGAAAGGCTGCATCTGTCCGGGGTACGGTGCGAAACTATCTGTCAACAGCCATTCAGAAATTGGATGTCCGCACCCGTCAGGAAGCTGTGCAGAAAGCTACCAATAAAGGCTGGATCTGATCCGATCAGGAGGGCTATTTATTCTGTCGAATGAAACAAAGAATCTTCTGCCAAACTAGTGCCGCCTCGACAAAAAAGACCCGTTCAGCATTTTCCGAAAATGTGTGAAAATAGAGGTACATCAATCATGCGAAGGGAAGTGCGGCAGCTGTGCGGAACATGATCTCATTTAAATTCAATCCATCGAAACTCAAATTGAACAAGTTTATTGATTTTTACGGCTATTGTACCCAGTGGAATCAGAATATCTATATTTATGGAAAATCAGAAGCTCACAAGATCCATCGACTGTCGGAACTTTTATCGTTTATTCTGTTTCATCATGATGATGAGTGTCTGATTGTTATTGAGGGCAGCGGGATCAGTGAAACGAAGGATTACATCTCAAAACACATGGAAGGCATCCAGTCAGCATAAAAGACTTTTTACCGGGAAATGGCTTATAACATGTCGTAAAGTTATAGTATCCTTTCCCTTTGAAAGGGCAGGAGTAAAGATGACAGCGGCGAACCGATGCTGTCGCTTATTAAATGGGTGAACGATTACGTTGTGCCTTTCTTAAAGTATGCATATGGGCGGGGGCTGAGAACCCGGATTCATTCAAATCTAAGCGTTATGCACGGATTCTTCCCTGCCTGGAGGTCCTTTACATTTCATTTTATTATGGGAGTTTTGAGGATTCCCCAGACATCGGATTTGTCGTTATGGAGAAGAAACCCCGCCTGTCCGTTCTCTCGATTCTGCTGTCAGGTGTCTTGGTCCTGATGTTCTGGTGAAAAACACGTATGATCACTATACTGGTTTTGGAAAAAGAAAATCAAAGATCGCTTAACTTCCTGATCATCATGAACAGTGACGGAGTCATGGGAATCATGACTCCGTCACTGTTGTCAGGGCAACTCAGGCTCTGGCCGGTGCCGGAGGTTTGGTTTTCTAATCCAGACCGAGAGCTTTCTCCAGATACATTTTCAGACTTCTGATCTGTTCGCTGACACCCACGGTATGCTTATTGAGCAGCGTCGCTTCAAGCACAATCCCATCGTTGACATTCATCACAAACCGGTTAATCGCGTCAATTGGCTGTACCGGTTTGAATTCACCCCGCTTGACTCCTTCTTCAAAGATACGGCGGAAGATCTTCTTCCCGGTCAGGTAACGTCGCCTCAGATATTCTTTTCTTTGCCTGTTTCTCCATCCGGTGACAAAATATTCATAAATGACAATCGAAAAGGGTTGCGTGTTCTCTTCCTCAAGATTTTTAAAATATATCTGGAGAATATCCCACATTTTCTCATGACGTCTGATCAGGGAGTCAATATATTCTTTGAATTCAACGGAGTTTTGATCCAGCAAAGCCTGCATCATCGCTTCTGTGCTGGGAAAATACTGATAGACGCCGCCGCGGCTCATCCCGGATTCTTCAACGACATCCTGCATCGTAGTCGGCTCAAAGCCCTTACGGCAAAATACAGTTTTTGCAGCCTGGAGAATCTGCGCCTTTCTCCGGGCAACATGTTCTTCGGATACTTTAGGCAATCTGCTCACCTCGTTAACAGCTAGTCAAAGTATAGCATGTTTCATTCCGCTTTTGCAGAAATGGTGTATGCTCCGGTTCCCAGCTGATCAGCAGGCGGCATGTGGCGAAGTATTTTCTGGGAAAACCAGTAGATGGACAGAAACAGGAAAGACAGACCCAGACCGGTAAACACGGGAGTCACGCCCCAAAGATACGCACTCTGTCCTCCTGCAAGCGACCCCAGCGGCATCGCGCAGGAACCGGCACTGATGATGATCGTATAAACCTGTGCGAGCTGGTCCCCGGGTACGGCTTTTTGCATGGCTGTGACAAAGAGAATGTTGGTCACACCGATTGCGGGGAAGCTCGCTGCGTACAGCGCCAGAGAAATGATCGTATTACCTCCTGAATTATTCATAGCAGCTTATTTTCTATGGTTTAGGTGGTAATTTCGCAAAGGATTTTACAGATTTTTACTAAGCGAACAACTTAACGATGATTTTGAATGCCTGTTGGCCCGCATGGAACATGCGGACAGCCATTTTCTCGTTTTCAGGGCAGACGAATCCCGTCGTTTCCAACAGAAATTCTGAATTTTTTAAGATTGATGGTCTGGACACTATGCCAATGCCGGCAACCGATGGATTTGATCCAGCGTCTGCCGGAAGACCTTTTGGTAAAGACAGTGACTGCAGAGTCGGAAAATGAGCGAACGGCCGGAATGAACGAGCCTGCCGGCAATCTTGATCAGGCGAAGGCGCACAGTATCCATACAAAGCCGCTTCTTTTTAGCGGATTTCGGCAGACAGAGCAGGCGAAACCCGGCTTCAATATTGCTTGCCAGCATACGAATCTGCAGTTTCACCGCGTTGGCTTCAAAACGGGTGCTGCTCAGCTGATCAAAGGCAAAACCGTTCTTGCCTTCCTTGATCAGGTTTTCCATCGTGCCCCGGTTTTGATAGAATTTAATGACGCGTTTAGCGGGAAGGCTCATATTCGTGACAATAAAGGTCGGCTGGAAAAAGAGCTCACCTTCCGGGCGCTCCAGTTTCACAACAACTCGCCGGGCCTGATCCCAGGAAGCCGCCTGGTACTGAAATTCACGATAAAACACGACTGAAGAACCGACTGGCATGGCGTGCTTTTTCTGACGGGCTTCCACAAGCCGCTGTGCTTTTTCAGCCAACCGGGGGTTGGCCTTCAAACGGATGGCGTAAAAAACCTCTTTTTCCTCACACAAGCTGTACAGCCCGGGAACGGCGAAGCCACTGTCTCCCCGGACGGCCAGATCCTGTCCGGGATTGAGCGAGCGATAGTGTGCCAGCACCGGACGGATAAAATCGACGACACCACGGGAGGTGTAGACATTGCCGGAACGTAGTTCGGCTTTCAGGCAGTAGCCGGTCAGCGAGTCAAACAGGAGAAGCGGATGGTAGCCGGTGTCCTGGTAATGGGCATTGTAGGCCGTCCCTTCCTGATGCCCGGCGGTCTCAAAATTGGCTGAATCCACGTCAAGCACTACCTGCTGACTGGGCCTGAGGGCATAGAGTCGATCCAGGTAAGCTTGATTGACGGCTTCCAGCGATTGAACGGTGTCGGCATCCACGCGTTGATTAAAGCGGGACAGCCGCGGTTGGGAAGCCAGGTGCTTCTTCTCAAGCAGGGTCGTGAATATGGGATCTGTTCCCAACTCATCGGCCTGGTCGTCGGTGTGATAGCCAGCCAGGTGCTGATAGATTTTCTGAATCACCACCTTTGGGTTGGTGTGCCTGGCATGAGTGACCGGATCGTTCACGTACAGTTTTTCCTGGATCAACTCACTGAGGCCAGTCTTTTCATCGAATTCTCGATAAAGTAATAAGCCGGAATCAGAAGAAAGCGCGCCGCCTGAGAAACTGGCCTTAATCTTTTTATTGAAGTGGAACGTTGATTCCTTTACACTGGACATATGAGGAGCCCCCTGTATGTTTGGTTTCGCTTAACTTAATCATACAAGGAATGAGCTCCTTTTTCATTTCCTTTTTTCACTTTTCAGGTGAAAAGTGAAAATCGCTGTAAACCTTGGTGGCTCAACGACAAGTAAAGTTCATACCGCGGGCCATGAATATTCTAGGTTACCTGTAAAATAGGAAAAAAGCCAAACGATGCCGCTGATGAAAAAACTGCCGGCAGTCAGTTTCCCCAGCGGTATATTTTTCAATACTGGTGCCAGTGCGGCACCTGCAAGCATACCCAGTGTTTCAGCCGACTGATAAAAGCCAAACCACTGAGCACCTCCGCGTCCTTCTGCATAGGCCGGAAGGACAGCGTTCAGCATCCCGAACAGCATGTTGGCGATTATTGTTGCAGGAATAAACCTGGAAATAAAAGATTGCCGGACACTTGTCAGTCCGCTGACAAGAGAGCGGGTATAATCACTTAGCATATCTTTCAGCGTCTTTTTATCCGAATCTTCATGACGGATCACTCGAGGGTCGATGCGGATCAGAAAAAAGCATGCCGCGCTGCACACATTGAACAGAACC
Source organism: Sporolactobacillus sp. Y61 (assembly GCF_040529185.1). NCBI lineage: Bacteria > Bacillati > Bacillota > Bacilli > Caryophanales > Sporolactobacillaceae > Sporolactobacillus > Sporolactobacillus sp. Y61. Next base: position 1,983,537 of record NZ_CP159510.1, read on the forward strand.
GAAAACAGATACAGATGCAGCGGGTTAAAGTAGACCAGCATAGCTCCCACAAGTGCGGTAAAAACGATCTGCAGTGTCTGATAGGTGATATTCATCAGAGCGTTTGCGGATGAAAGTTTTTGAGATGCAACAAACCGGGGAATGAGCGTCATCTCTGCAGGATTGCTGAACAGGGACAGAATCGCGACGACCGGCGTGAAGACAATGAAAGCCAGGACATGATGCCAGACGGTCATATATAGCGAAAAAGCAGCGATGACGGTCATTATCTGACCGGCTTCGGTTGCGATCAGCAGTTTTTTCTTATCAAATTTTTCAATCAGTGGGCCAGCCAGAAACTGAAGCATCATCGGCGTCAGAACCAGAAAACCGGTGATTCCGGTATAGAGCGTGTTTCCGGTTATATGATAAATCAACCAGATCAGTGAGACATTGTAAAAGCAGTCTCCGACATTACTGAAAATCCGACCGCTCAGGAGTTTCCAAAAATTCAAGGTCATACGCCATCATCCCCGGAATATTAAAATGACAACCATGTCGTTATTATAAGCGACACTCACGTCTCTTTCAACCTTTTTCTTGAAAATGGAAGATACATGTATACGAAAGATAAAGAATAACAAAAAATATTGTAAATCCTCAGTGTTCTGCTAAAATGAAATTTGGGCGCTTTTTTGGAAGGGCCGGATAGAAGCCTGAGTGTTTTATGATCGGAGGTGGATTTAATGCATTTTTTGTCGAAAAATGATAAGTTTTTGAATATGTTGTCGTTGATTTCGCTCAATCTTGAAGAAGCCGGGCGTTTTTTTTCGGAATCGAAAATCACGAATAAAGAGGATCTGCATGTCTTTTCAAAGAAAATGAAGAGTTTCGAACGGAAAGGGGATTCATATGTTCATGAACTGATCATTTCTCTGAATAAAACCTTTGTGACTCCGCTTGCACGCGAAGATATTCTCGAACTTGCGATGAAGATGGATGATGTTCTCGATGGCTTTGAAGAGTGGTCCCTGCGGGTTGAGATTTATGGACTGACGCATGCCGACGAATTTATGGTGACTTTCGTCAATTATTTATATGAATCATCTAAGGAAATTGCCCAGGCCATTACGATGCTGAGCAATAAGAAGATTGCCAATATCCGGGAAAACGTGATCAAAATTAATGAATACGAGACTGAATGTGATGATCTGCTTGCCAAATGCATCACCAATTTATTTAAGATCGAGAAAGACGCAATCAAAATTATTAAATATAAAGAACTGTATGAGATGCTGGAGAGTGTAGCGGACAGCTGTGAGGATGTGGCTGATACACTTGAGTCCATTCTCATGAGAAATGCCTGAGTAATGGACAACAGCTCTGATTCGGAAAGGATTTTTTGAAATGGAAAGCCTGTTCGCGTTAATCCTGATGATTGTTTTTCTGGCGTTCGTGTTCGACTTTATTAATGGCTTTCATGATACAGCTAATACGATTGCAACCTCTGTATCAACACGTGCGCTCAGACCCCGGGCAGCAATTATTCTTGCGGGGACGATGAATTTTACCGGGGCGCTCACATTCACCGGGGTGGCTCAGACGATCAGCAAGGGAATTATTGATCCATTTACGATTCAGGATGAAACGATTGGACTCATCGTCGTAATGGCCGCGCTTATTTCAGCGGTTATCTGGAATCTTGCAACATGGATCCTTGGTATACCGAGCAGCTCTTCACATGCGATCATTGGATCGCTCGCCGGGGCCGGGGTGTCTGCGATGGGTTTTGGTGCATTAAATTATACAGGATTTATTGATATCTTTGAGGCCCTGATTTTTTCACCTATTGCAGCGATTACGCTGGGCTTTATCATTATGAAAGTCTTCACCTTTGTCTTCCGCAATTTTTCACTTGTAAAAACCAATCGTCGTTTTCGCCTCTTCCAGGTATTTACTGCGGCACTTCAGTCTTTTGCTCATGGTACAAACGATGCGCAGAAGACGATGGGAATTATCACCATGGCGCTTGTTTCTTCACATTATCTTGATAAAGTGGAAATCCCGCTGTGGGTGAGAGTGACCTCAGGCGTTGCGATGGCAATGGGGAGGTCTGTTGGCGGGTGGCGTATTATCAAAACCGTTGGTACTAAAATAATGAAAATTGAACCGATTAATGGTGCGGCTGCAGATCTGTCCTCCGCCGCTATCATTTTTGGCTTTACCTCCATTCATTTTCCGGTCAGTACGACACATGTCATCACCTCATCCATCCTCGGTGTCGGGGCAGCTGAACGGGTTCGGGGAGTGAACTGGGGTGTTGCGATCAATATCATTATCACATGGGTGATTACCTTGCCTATGACGGCACTTCTTTCTTTCCTGATTTTCCGGTTCTTAATCTGGATTTTGTGAAGTAAGATACTGGGGGGCTTCCACTTGGGGGCAGGTAACATTGACAACGTTTTCACAAAATGAAAAAGAAAGAGGATTGACGTGACACCATCCCCGGTTTGTCAATTTGCCTGGAGTAATTCTTTCTGTGCTTTAATGATCAGTAAGTCAAGTTCCTGGCTGCACCGTATGGTTTCAGAAGCGTAAATACCATAAATTTTTGCAATATGAAAGAGTTGATTTCGTTTGTTCTCTATATTTTCCGGGTAGACTTGTCTCTGTGTCAGAGATTTGTTTGCTGCCGGGAAGTCAGACATGCGTCTCAGGTCCTCCTCATGTGAATAAAATATCAATAACTTGATTACATTATAGCATGGTGTACCCGTTACTACTATAAAAAATCTCTGATATGTCTCATAATAGAGTGCAATGGTAAGAAAAGCTGGAGGGGGACGCATTGGCTCTGACAGATTTTGAACTCATTGTCGTACTTTCGACCGAAGGAAATATGAGGAAGGCAGCAGAGAAATTGTTTGTTTCACAGCCTGCGCTCAGTCAGAGACTGCAACATATTGAGCAGGACTGGGGAACGCCGATTTTTATTCGTTCAAAACGCGGTGTCAGTCTGACGGCAGAAGGAGAACTCATTGTCGCTTTTGCCCGTCATATGCTGGAGAAGAAGAATGAGATTAAGGCGCGCATCCAGGCCGGGGATCCGAAGTCTATGGGACACTGAAACTCGCTGTGTCATCGGTGAACGGACAGTACTGGCTCCCCGACATTCTGAAAGATTTTGTGGAACATTATCCCCGCGTGAAAATATCGCTCGTTACCGGATGGTCCAGTGAGATTCTTGAACGAATATACCAGCGTTCATGTCATGCGGCAATTGTCAGAGGCAATCCCGTCTGGAGAGGCGAGAAGCTGCATCTTTTTTCTGATCCGCTGAATCTTGTAGATACCAGAATCCGGACGCTGAGCCAATTGCAGGACGATGACCGGCCTTATATTCAATTCAAGAGTGATTCGTCTTATGCCCGGGTGATCACAGAGTGGTGGCACAGCAGAAATATGAAAAATCCGGCAAGAACTATTTTGGTTGATCAGATAGAAACCTGTAAACAAATGGCGACACACGGGATTGGTTATGCTGTATTACCCTCGATCAGTCTGACAGAAAACGACCCGGTTCACCGCATTCCGCTGATAGACAGACAGGGCGAGCCCCTCAGACGTGACAACTGGCTGCTGTATGACGAGGAAGCCCTGCAGCTCAGGCAGGTCCGGGCGTTTGTTGAACTGGTCCGGCATAGACTTTTTCGATAAAGTTCGATAAGATAGCCTTGATTAATAAAGAGGAGGATGGGCATGGAACAGATGAACGCACATGAAATTATCTCATTTCTGCAGAACAGTAAGAAAAAAACACCCGTTAAAGTTTACATAAAAGGAGATCTGGGATCGATCGATTTTGGAAAAAATGTACACACATTTATCAATGGCCCTGTGGGCACGGTCTTCGGAGACTGGCCGGAAATCAGCAGAACTTTAAGCGCCAATAAAGACAAAATAAGTGATTACATCGTTGAAAACAATTCACGTTATTCTGCTGTACCGCTTCTGGATCTGAAAGGCGTTGAAGCGCGTATTGAGCCCGGCGCATTAATCCGTGAAAAAGTTGAAATTGGTAAAAATGCGGTCATTATGATGGGGGCCGTAATTAATATTGGAGCCGTTATCGGCGAAGAAACGATGATTGATATGAACGCGGTTCTGGGCGGGCGGGCAACCGTCGGGAACAATTGCCATATCGGAGCGGGAGCCGTTCTTGCCGGAGTCGTTGAGCCCCCATCTGCACAGCCGGTTATTGTAGAAGACGGGGTACTGGTCGGGGCAAATGCCGTGATACTGGAAGGCGTTCGAATCGGCCGCGGATCAGTTGTTGCGGCCGGTGCTGTTGTCACAAAGGATGTACCGGCGAATACGGTTGTTGTCGGAGCCCGGCAAAAGTCATTAAAAAAATTGACGATAAAACGCGATCCAAAACGGAAATCATGAAAGAACTGCGTCAGATATAACAACATGACTGCTGAAGCTGGAAGGGGATAAGGAGAATGGATTACATAGCCGTCAGAAGAGCACTGCACCAGATACCTGAAACCGGATTTGAGGAGAAGGAGACGCAGGCTTTTCTGCTGAAGCAGATACGGAAAATGGATCAGGGGAATCGTCTGAAAATCGAAACGTGGAAGACAGGCATTCTGGTCAAAGTACCGGGAACAGATCCCTTGCGAACGATTGGCTATCGTACAGATATTGATGCCCTGCCTGTCGAGGAGAAGACCGGCTATCCCTTTCAATCCCGCCATAAAGGTAAGATGCATGCCTGCGGCCATGATTTTCACATGACTGTCGCACTCGGGGCGCTGGAAGAAATCGCTGCTCACCCGGTAAAGGATGATGTCGTTTTTATTTTTCAGCCTGCAGAGGAAGGCCCGGGCGGAGCGATTCCCATGATGGCAAGTGACGCATTCCGTAAGTGGAAACCCGACTTCATTTTTTCGCTTCATGTTTCTCCTGAATTTCCGGCAGGTACGGTTGCGACCAAACGGGGGATTCTGTTTGCAAATACATCGGAACTGTTTATTGATTTTTACGGAAAAGGCGGACATGCCGCTTATCCTGATCTTGCATTCGACAGCATTGTTGCTGCCAGTCATTTTGTTGTCGGCCTGCAGACGATTGTTGCCAGACGTGTCAGCCCGCTTAATTCGGCTGTTGTGACGATTGGAAAGATGGACGGTGGAACCAAGCAGAATATTATTGCCGGGCATGCACGGGTCGAAGGGACGATCCGCACGCTTGATCAGAAGACAATGGCCCTGATAAAAGACGACATTGAGCGTCATACGAAAGCAGTTGAGATAGCGTATCACTGTACCAGCAGGATTGACTGGGGTGCTAATTATTATCAGGTCTTTAATCGGGCGGATGATGTGGATCCCTTTATTCATTTCTGCGATAAAAAAGGATTTCCATATATCATTTGTGGAGATGCCATGACCGGTGAGGATTTCGGTTACTTCCTGAAAGATATTCCGGGCTTTATGTTCTGGCTTGGCGTAGGGAAGACAGCAGGCCTTCATTCAGCAGACTTTATGCCTGATGAGGCAGCCCTTGCCCAGGGCGTGAAAGTAGTCAGTTCATATATAAGAGAAGGTCTCGGTTAAACGAAAAACCAGTCAGATGTGTTGCTCCCTGTGCCGGAACGCCCGGTGCAGAGGGCTTTTTTGCACGATAAGAACGTATAAATTTTTTAGATCATCGTGTTTTACCCATGTTTGTCTGCGGGCATATTTTTAGAAATATGAAAAGGGTCATGCTATGATATGAAAAGGAAAAGCGGATATCACCGGTCGGCCGCCGATCTATCTATTCGATAATGATGTAAATAAATGATAATATTTCTGCTGACAGGATCATCAATTTCTTTAAATTTCAATGTATGTCGTTTAATTAAATTAATTATAATTTAATATTGACTAAAAATAACAGAGACTTTATAATATAAAATAATCCCTCATATGGAGGAGTAACAATTTCAGGAGGTTTTTCAAATATGGTAGAACGTCTGGTTAGTGCCAAGGCACCGCTCTTCGAACTTGATGCTGTCAATGCCGATGGTTCATTCGGCAAAGCAAGTCTGGAGGAAAATATTAAAGCAGGCAAATGGACCATCTTCTTCTTTTATCCGATGGACTTTACGTTTGTATGTCCGACAGAAATCACGGCATTCAGTGACCGTAACGATGAATTTACGGCATTAAATGCGGATATCATCGGATGTTCCTGCGATACCATTTACACACATCAGGCGTGGATGAAGACTTCACGCAAGGAAGGCGGCATTGGTAAGATTAATTTCAGACTCGCCGCAGATCATACTCATGAAGTCGCCGAAAAATACGGCGTCCTGATTCCTGAAGAAGGCGTTGCCCTGCGCGGGCTGTTTATTATCAGTCCTGAAGGAGATCTTCGCTATTCTGTTGTTAATGATAACAATATTGGACGCGATGTGGATGAAACGCTTCGTGTACTTCAGGCGCTCCAGTCCGGTGGTCTCTGCCCGGCCAACTGGCACCCCGGTGACGAAACGCTGCATGTCTGATCAGATCGTTAAAAATACTTATTCAAAGGCGGCTCCTTTTTTGGGAGTCGCTTTATATTTTGTGGGCGTGAGCCTTCCTGCAATAGAGTGTCATTTCTTCCTACATCAACGGAGCTTCATCACTTGCCATACACTCCATCCATGGTACAATGAGTGATACTGAGTATGAGCGTCCGATGTTTATGATCCTGCGGGGAGGTCTCGTGTCACATGATTATTTTTAAAAGACTGAAGCAATTTTACTGGCCGGATAAAGCCTATTTATTCGGTGCCATTCTCTTTCTGATTCTTGCCAGCGGGATTACCATCGTTTATCCGATCGTGCTGCAGCTGACTATTGATCAGGCCATCATCCATAAACACGTGCAATTAATCCCCTATCTGTCCATTGGTTTTATTCTGATCATGACCGTTAAAGGGCTCGCCAGCTATCTGAGCCAGTACTGGGGAGATATGTTTGGCGTCAGCGCCGTTTACCGGCTGCGCCAGGCATTATACAAAAAACTGCAGTATCTGCCTTATCATTATTATGATAATGCGAAAACCGGTGATCTGATGTCGCGGCTGACTGCCGATGTTGAAGGATTCCGCTTTTTTCTTTCTGTCGGGCTGACACAATTATTCAATTTTGCTGTGCTTGTCGGTTTCAGTCTTGTAGTCATGTTTTATTATTCACTGGAACTTGCACTGATCACCCTGGCGATGATCCCTTTCCTGTGTATTGCTGTTTATCGTTTTGATAAACGGGTGCATCCTGCTTTCAGAAAAATAAGGCTGTCACTCGCCGGAATGAATACAAGAGTCCAGGAAAATATAAGCGGGATGAGTACGGTTAAGTCTCTGGCCCGGGAAAACTTTGAAATCGATCGATTCGCAGAAACCAATGATACGTATGAGAAACGTAACCTGGCGACCGCCGGGATATGGGCAAAATATTTCCCGCTCATGGAACTGATTGGCGATATCAGCGTTGTGATTCTGCTCGCTCTCGGCGGCTATTTTGTCATGAACGGACAATTGGCTCCGGGCGAACTGGTCGCTTTTTTCAGCCTGGTCTGGTATATTATGGATCCGCTGATGAATCTTGGCTTTATTATTAACACCTTTTCACAATCCAAAGCTTCAGGCGAACGTCTGCTGCAGGTTCTGGATGAAAAAGAGGATATTCAGTCACCTGAGCACGCGCTGGAACCGAAGCGGCTCGAGGGTCACGTTGTTTTTCGCGATGTCTCACTGGTGTATCCGAATGAGGAGAAACCGGCATTGAAACATCTCTCATTTGATGTCCGCCCGGGTGAAGTCATTGGACTGATGGGGTCAACCGGTGCCGGAAAGTCCAGTATCACCCAGCTTATTTCCAGGTTTTATGATGCCACGGAAGGTGAGATTCTGATAGATGATCATTCGGTCAGAGCGTATGATTTAACCGCGCTGCGTAAAAATATCGGTTTTGTCCTGCAGGAAAATTTTCTGTTTTCCTCTACGATAAGGGATAATATCGCTTACGGCAGGCCGGATGCGACGATGGATGAAATAATCTCTGCAGCGAAAAGAGCGGAAGCGGACGAATTTATCCGTAAGATGTCTGATGGCTATGATACCGTGCTTGGCGAGCGCGGTATGGGACTTTCAGGTGGTCAGAAACAGCGCATCTCCATTGCCAGGGCACTGTTGATTAATCCGGCTATACTGATCCTTGATGATGCAACAAGTGCTGTTGATATGCAAACAGAAGGACGGATACAAAAGGCTTTCAGGCAGCTGATGAAAGGCCGGACCACCTTCATTATTGCTCACCGGATATCTTCACTGCAGATGGCCGATGAGATTCTTGTCCTGGAGAAGGGCAGGATTAAAGAAAGAGGGACCCATGAACAGCTGATCAGAATGGATGGTATTTATCGGCACGTGTATGATATTCAGTATAAAGACAGAGAACTGATCCAGTCAGGTATGGCGTCGGGAAGGGGAGAGAGCCTATGAGCCGGTCATCGGTTAAAGAACGTTTTTATTATCCGAAAGACAGGGAAATTGAAAAACCATTTAACTGGAAGCAGATGACCCGGCTGCTGGGTTTTCTTAAGCCTTATGTCACCACTCTGATCCCGAAAGCTGTAGTCGCGATGCTGATACTCACGGCTGTCCGGCTGATTGTTCCTGTCATTATTGGTGTCTATGCCTTTGACTGGGCAATTGCCCATGAGAATTACAGCCTGCTGTACCAGCTGGTCGGGATCACAGCAGGACTGTTTGTGTTATCCTTTCTGAGCAACCGGTATCGTATCAAAACAACCAATCTGCTTGGTCAACATGTCATTCACGATCTGCGTCAGACTCTTTTTAATCATATCCAGTTTCTGTCACATCGTTTCTTTGATACAAGATCTGCCGGTTCCATTCTGGTTCGGGTAATTAATGACGTCAATTCCATGCAGGATCTGTTTACAAATGGTGTCATCAATACATTAATGGATCTGGTGACACTGACAGGTATTTTTGTGATTCTCTTTATTCTGAGCCCGCCGCTTGCCATCGCTGTACTGCTGGTCATCCCCATTATGTTTTTCATTTCGACCCGATTAAGGCGCAACATACGGCGCTCATGGCAACAGGTACGTATGAAGATGTCAAAGCTAAATTCCCATCTGAATGAAAGTATCCAGGGCATTCGCGTGACCCAGGCGTTTACTCAGGAAAAGAATAACAGGGTCTATTTTACCGGTGTGAATACAGAAAATTATCTGGCTTGGAAGGAAGCCTCCCGGAAAAACGCCATGTTCCGTCCCTTTGTTGACATTTCAAATGCGATCGGGTCGGCTATATTGATCTGGTTCGGAGCCGTACTTATCCATCAGGGATCCATTGCCATCGGCACATTTGTCTCTTTTGCCTTTTACCTTGGGATGTTCTGGGGGCCCATATCACGTCTGGGGCAGGTATATAATCAGCTGCTCGTTGCAATGGCTTCATCCGAACGCATTTTTGAGTTCATGGATGAAAAACCGAACGTGCCGAATAAGGAACATGCGATCAGCATGAAGTCTATTAGAGGTACAATAGACTTGAAGCGTGTTGTCTTCAGTTATGATGATGACTCAAGAAAAGCACTAAAGGGGATTAACCTCCATGTTCCGGCTGGTGAAACCCTTGCGCTTGTCGGCCATACCGGTTCAGGGAAAACGACGATCGCAAATCTGATCAGCAGATTTTATGACGCCACGGAAGGAAGAGTCATGTTTGATGGCATTGACGTACGTGATATCGACCTCCGTGAATTACGTGCGGGCGTCGGGACGGTGATCCAGGAAACTTATATTTTCTCAGGAACGATTATGGATAACATCAGGTTTGGCAGGCCGGAAGCTGCAGATGAAGAAGTCATACGGGCCGCTGAGGCCATTGGGGCTAATGAATTCATTGAAGCGTTGCCAGAGGGGTATCACACGGAAGTGGAGGAACGGGGTAATATCCTTTCTGTTGGTGAACGTCAGCTTCTTTCTTTTGCCAGAACGCTCCTGTCTGATCCAAAAATACTGATTCTGGATGAAGCCACAGCAAGTATAGATACAGAGACTGAGATAGTGATACAGGAGGCTCTGAAAAAGCTGTTAAAGGGCAGAACGTCGATCATTATTGCCCATCGTTTATCCACGATTCGCGATGCAGATCAGATTGTGGTTCTTAATGAAGGCGAAATCGTTGAAAAAGGATCACATGAAGAACTGATGAAAAAGAAGGGACGATATTTTGACCTTGTCCTCAGCCAGTATAATACCCTGGATACAGCGCTCTGATCTCTTGCGGCGCATGAGTGGTTTAGAAGGGAGGTATACGAGTTGTCTGAACCACTGATCTTTTCGATTCTTTTTATCCTGATCTACATTTATATGATTCTGGCTTCGGTTGATTTTGGTGCAGGTTTTTATACTTTTTATGTCACGGTAATCAAAAAGAGTCATTCGCTGTTTCGGCCGTTACGTACCTATCTGTCACCGGTCTCGGAAGTGATCAATGTCTGTTTTGTCCTTTTTTTTGCTGTGATGTCCGGCTTCTCAACGGACCTTTCATTCAGATACCAGACACCTCTGGCTTTCTCAGGGATCCTTGCAGTGATCTTTATTCTGATTAAAGGGACATTTTTTACATTTGCCGAGTTTTTTTCTGAGAACTCTCTGCGTGGTAAAATCTGTCTTTCAGGTAACGGTCTGGCCGGTATTCTGGTACCGGCAGCACTCAGCATCACGATGGTGGTCAGTGAAGGCGGCTTTCCCGGACAGGAGCGCGGACTGATGACTTTTATAACCGAATTATTCACAAACTTTTATTTCTGGACCGTTATCCTTATTGCAATGATCAGTGTCCTGTATGTCAGTGCCGTCTATTTTTCGGGCTATGGACGAAAAATTCACAATGAGGAACTGAGTGAAAATATGAGGTATCTCTCGCTTATGCTGTCCATACCTGTTCTTCTTGCCAGCGGGCTGGTTTTCCTTGGACTGGAGATGCAAAATCCCGATCATTTTAGCCGCGCACTGGATTTTTCGTGGTTATTTTTACTGTCCCTCTTGAGTTTTCTGGTTGCGGTGACTCTGATTTTTATTAAGCAAAAGTATAGTCTGGCTTTCATCCTGGTGATGCTTCAGTACTTTTTTGCGCTGACCGGTTACGGATTATCACATCTTCCCTATATCATTTATCCGGATATCCGGATATCTGATGCTACAGTATCCATTGCCGGACAATTCTGGTTTTATGGTCTGCTTTTGATCTTGTCACTGCTTGCAGTCGGATTGATTTTACATATGAAACGCGTCATGATCAGTCGAAATCAGAATTATAAAAGGGATCACGATTTGTGAAGACAGGCCCGGGCTGATCAAGTCGCCGGCGCGCGTTTCTTAAAAAAATCTGTGACTTCAGACTTCCGGCACCGGCTGAGCTGGTGCCGATCCATTTAGTGTAAAAAAAAAACAGGCCCGGGATGCCATGCATTTTGCGGGCCTGTTTTTTTTAGATTGATTTATTTACCCTGAATTATTCATAGCAGCTTATTTTCTATGGTTTAGGTGGTAATTTCGCAAAGGATTTTACAGATTTTTACTAAGCGAACAACTTAACGATGATTTTGAATGCCTGTTGGCCCGCATGGAACATGCGGACAGCCATTTTCTCGTTTTCAGGGCAGACGAATCCCGTCGTTTCCAACAGAAATTCTGAATTTTTTAAGATTGATGGTCTGGACACTATGCCAATGCCGGCAACCGATGGATTTGATCCAGCGTCTGCCGGAAGACCTTTTGGTAAAGACAGTGACTGCAGAGTCGGAAAATGAGCGAACGGCCGGAATGAACGAGCCTGCCGGCAATCTTGATCAGGCGAAGGCGCACAGTATCCATACAAAGCCGCTTCTTTTTAGCGGATTTCGGCAGACAGAGCAGGCGAAACCCGGCTTCAATATTGCTTGCCAGCATACGAATCTGCAGTTTCACCGCGTTGGCTTCAAAACGGGTGCTGCTCAGCTGATCAAAGGCAAAACCGTTCTTGCCTTCCTTGATCAGGTTTTCCATCGTGCCCCGGTTTTGATAGAATTTAATGACGCGTTTAGCGGGAAGGCTCATATTCGTGACAATAAAGGTCGGCTGGAAAAAGAGCTCACCTTCCGGGCGCTCCAGTTTCACAACAACTCGCCGGGCCTGATCCCAGGAAGCCGCCTGGTACTGAAATTCACGATAAAACACGACTGAAGAACCGACTGGCATGGCGTGCTTTTTCTGACGGGCTTCCACAAGCCGCTGTGCTTTTTCAGCCAACCGGGGGTTGGCCTTCAAACGGATGGCGTAAAAAACCTCTTTTTCCTCACACAAGCTGTACAGCCCGGGAACGGCGAAGCCACTGTCTCCCCGGACGGCCAGATCCTGTCCGGGATTGAGCGAGCGATAGTGTGCCAGCACCGGACGGATAAAATCGACGACACCACGGGAGGTGTAGACATTGCCGGAACGTAGTTCGGCTTTCAGGCAGTAGCCGGTCAGCGAGTCAAACAGGAGAAGCGGATGGTAGCCGGTGTCCTGGTAATGGGCATTGTAGGCCGTCCCTTCCTGATGCCCGGCGGTCTCAAAATTGGCTGAATCCACGTCAAGCACTACCTGCTGACTGGGCCTGAGGGCATAGAGTCGATCCAGGTAAGCTTGATTGACGGCTTCCAGCGATTGAACGGTGTCGGCATCCACGCGTTGATTAAAGCGGGACAGCCGCGGTTGGGAAGCCAGGTGCTTCTTCTCAAGCAGGGTCGTGAATATGGGATCTGTTCCCAACTCATCGGCCTGGTCGTCGGTGTGATAGCCAGCCAGGTGCTGATAGATTTTCTGAATCACCACCTTTGGGTTGGTGTGCCTGGCATGAGTGACCGGATCGTTCACGTACAGTTTTTCCTGGATCAACTCACTGAGGCCAGTCTTTTCATCGAATTCTCGATAAAGTAATAAGCCGGAATCAGAAGAAAGCGCGCCGCCTGAGAAACTGGCCTTAATCTTTTTATTGAAGTGGAACGTTGATTCCTTTACACTGGACATATGAGGAGCCCCCTGTATGTTTGTTTTCGCTTAACTTAATCATACAAGGAATGAGCTCCTTTTTCATTTCCTTTTTTCACTTTTCAGGTGAAAAGTGAAAATCGCTGTAAACCTTGGTGGCTCAACGACAAGTAAAGTTCATACCGCGGGCCATGAATATTCTAGGATTTACTGCTTTCGACTTTTCTTGCTGCTTTTCCATTGACCTCCATAATGATCGGCAGAATCATCGGTTTGCGCCTTGTCTTCTGATAAAGGAAGGGGCCAAGTGTCTCATTAATTTCATGTTTAAGATCCGACAACTGTAACTTTTCCTGCCGGATCATGCTCTGAAGCTTGTTCGTCAGAAGTTCCTGAGCTTCACTGATCAGATCCCCCGACTCCCGCATATAAACAAATCCGCGAGAAATCAGATCGGGTCCGGCCATGATTTTGCGTTGAGACCTGTCAATGCTGACGACAACGATGACCAGCCCTTCCTCAGACAGAATCCGTCTGTCGCGGAGCACCACATTCCCGATATCCCCGACTCCGCTTCCATCAATATAAACGGAACCTGAAGGAATTTTACCGGTCACTGCCGCGTGATCCTGGTCGAGTGCAAGCACATCACCAATCGACATGATAAAAGAATGATCATAAGGGATTCCGCAGGCATGAGCCGTTTCTACGTGCCTTTTCAGCATGCGATATTCACCATGGATGGGCATAAAGAATTTAGGCTTGAGCAGACGCAGCATCAATTTTTCTTCTTCCTGGCCGCCGTGACCTGAAGTATGGATATTACTCAGTTTTCCATGAATCACGTCCGCTCCTGCCCGGTACAGCTGGTTAATCGTCCGGTTAATGCTGACTTTATTGCCCGGAATCGGCGAAGAAGAAAAGATGACGGTATCACCGGGCTGAATCTGAATCTGACGATGGGTGCCATTGGCAATACGCGACAGGGCAGCCATCGGTTCCCCCTGACTCCCCGTGCATAAAATGGTGACCTGATTATCCGGCAGATGATTAATGACCTGGTGATCGACAAAGGTGCCTTTGGGCGCATCAATATACCCGAGTTCTTCACCAATGTCCAGTGAAGCTTCCATGCTTCGCCCGAAGACCGCTATTTTCCTTCCGGTGGCAACAGCGGCATCAACCACCTGCTGAAGCCTGTGAATGTTTGAAGCAAAGGTGGCAAAGATAATTCTTCCATTCACCTTCAGGAAAATATCACGGATATTTTCCCCAACTCTCTTTTCCGTCATCGTGAATCCCGGAATTTCAGCATTCGTACTGTCCGACATCAGACACAGAACGCCTTCTTTGCCAATTTCAGCCATTTTGGTCAGGTTAGCGATCTGTCCGCCGACCGGAGTGAAATCAAATTTGTAGTCTCCGGTTTCGACGATATTACCCTGAGGTGTTTTGACAACGATACCGTACGAATCCGGAATACTGTGTGTGGTACGAAAGAAACTCACTGATGTTTTCTGAAATTTAATGACATCATCTTCTGTAATTTCATGAATCACCGTCCGGCGGAGCAGATTATGTTCCTCAAGTTTATTCCGGATCAGGCCGGCGGCAAGTTTACCGGCATAAATCGGAACATTTAATGCTTTAAGAAAGTAAGGGACACCGCCGATATGGTCTTCATGACCATGAGTAATGAACAGGCCCTTCACTTTATCGGCATTTTTGACGAGATAGCTGTAATCAGGTATGACATAATCAATACCAAGTAAGTCATCTTCGGGGAATTTAATGCCCGCATCAATGACGATGATTTCATCCTGAAACTGGATGGCATACGTGTTTTTTCCTATTTCATCCAGACCGCCGAGTGAGAATACTGCAGTTTGATGGTTTTTTACGAATTTCATGTGATTATATCTTCTCCAGTTTATATTCATCCGACTTTTGTTCGTACTCAAGGTACTTCCCGGTCAGCGGCTGGATAAATTCAATATTATACGGCCGTTTCGCCAGCTTCTTTCTTGCATCCCGGATGTCTTCTGCTTCAAGATAAAGCGTCTCGGTGTTTTCCCTTATCGGTACTTCATTAAGCGATTTCTGATAGAGAACTTTAAATATCATAAATTATACTCCCCTCAAAAAAGTTTCTAAATTCCATTATATATGAAATGCCGGCTTTTTTCATTTTTTGAGCCGCTTTCCCTGCCGGGGATGTGCTCTCACAGATGCCGATTGTATCTTTTACGTGAAAAACGAGGCGGATAGGCCATGAATTAAATAAAAACTGTTATACTGTACCCTGTAATGATTTTTTCCAGGACAAACATCTTTGAGAGGAGGACCTCACTGTGTCCAACATAAAAATCGTCTTTTTCGATATTGACAGTACACTTTATGACCGGCAAAAGAAGGTTCCGGCTTCTGCTGCGGCCGCCATCGAAACCTTACAGCGCAGGGGGATCAAGACCGTCATTGCCACAGGCCGCGCGCCATTCATGTTTGGGAATCTGAGATCCGAGCTGGATATCCATTCTTACGTGAGTTTAAACGGATCGTATGTCGTCTTTAATGACCGGCCGTTATATAAAAATCCGCTCACAAAAAAGATACTGGATCAGCTTGAGGCAGAGTCTTCAGAGCGCGATCATCGGCTGATTTTCGTAAATGAAAAAACGATGAAAATTGACGGCAAACTGAGTCCCGTCGTTAAAGAAGGCTTTTCCAGCCTGAAGCTGAATCTGCCTTTTCCGGAACAGGATCCCGATTTTTATAAACATGCTGATGTTTATCAGGCTCTTCTCTTTTATAATGAACGGGATAATACAGATTATCTGAAAAGGGCACCATTAAATACATTCAGATACGTCCGCTGGCACAGAGAAGCTGTCGATGTGATTCCACGCAGCGGATCCAAGGCATCCGGAATAAAGACGATGCTTGAGAAACTGGGTATCGCTCCTGATGAAGCCTGTGCATTTGGCGACGGGCACAATGATGTGGAAATGCTGTCCTTTGTCGGCACAGGCGTCGCCATGGGGAATGCAGTGGACGAAGCAAAAGAAGCCGCCAGTTTTATCACAGAGCGTGCTGAACAGGACGGGATCGCAACAGGTCTGAAACATCTGGATCTGATCTGAAAGCGTGCATGTGCTAAAAAGGCACATGCCGGAAAATCGTCGAATACATATAGAAACGAAAAAAAATGAAAACGATTACAACATAATGACGCTTAAGTTTGACTTAACAGAATACGGTATTATACACTTAAATCAGGCAGGAACTGCGCAAGGATCAATGATGGTCTGAGCGTAAGATCGGCTGAACATGGACGGCCATAAAGAGAGGGTTCATGTTTGTCCTGAAGGCAAGGTGTATCTCAAAAAAAGAGGGATACTCTGTCAGGACTTGTAAGCGCTTATGTGACATTGGTTACATTTTGTTTTTCATCTTGAAAAACACATTCTGAAGGAAGAGGTGACTGTTTTGCATGCAAGGAATTTAGAACAACGTGCAGAGAATTTCCCAACGCTGCAGATACTTGATGAACAAGGCCACCTGATCAATGAAGCAGCGATGCCCGACATAAGTGACGCAGAAATGAAAGAATTGATGCGCCGCATGGTTTATACACGAGTCTGGGATCAGCGTGCGCTCTCTTTAAACAGACAGGGAGGACTCGGCTTCTATGCGCCGGTCGCCGGTCAGGAAGCTTCGATGCTGGCAAGTGAGTTTGCGATGGCAAAAGAAGACTGGCTGCTGCCTTCTTACCGCGACATTCCGCAGATGGTCTGGCACGGCCTGCCGCTTTACAAGGCCTTTCTCTATTCACGCGGTCATTATCAGGGCGGACAAATCCCGGCGGATGTCCATACTCTGACACCACAGATCATTATTGCTGCTCAATGTACACAAACGACAGGGATTGCCCTGGGTTTGAAAAAGAGAGGCAGAAAGAATGTGGCCTTCAGTTACTTTGGAGACGGTGCCACTTCCCAGGGAGACTTTTATGAAGGCCTTAATTTTGCAGGCGTATACCGCGTGCCGGCTGTGTTTATCTGCCAGAACAACCGGTTCGCCATCTCTGTACCGGTAGAAAAGCAGACAGCCGCTTCAACACTGGCACAGAAAGCCGTTGCGGCGGGCATAAAGGGGATACAGACAGATGGGATGGATCCGCTTGCCGTCTATGCTGCTGTAAAAGAGGCGCGTGAGCGTGCGGTTTCCGGTCTGGGTCCGACATTGATCGAAAATCTGACTTACAGGTACGGCCCGCATACGATGGCGGGCGACGATCCGACTCGCTACAGGACAAAGGAAATGACCACGGAATGGGAAAAGAAGGATCCGCTTGTCCGATTCCGCCATTTTCTTGAAAAACTGGGCCTATGGTCAGGGGAGGACGAAGAGCGGACCATGGCCGAGGCAAAAGAGGATGTGGCTGCTGCACTGAAAAAAGCAGATCAGGCTCCTGCTCAGAAAGTCACTGATTTGCTGAAGTTAATGTTTGAGACGCCAACCAAAAATATAGAAGAGCAATTGAGGGAATATGGCGGGAGGGAGCGGAACCTGAAATGACACAGATGACGATGATCCAGGCGATTACAGATGCGATGCGCACCGAAATGAAAAGAGACGACAATATCCTTTTATTCGGTGAAGATGTGGCAAAAAACGGGGGTGTATTTAGGGCGACTGAAGGGCTTTTTGATGAGTTTGGTGAAGACCGCGTTTTTGATACACCGCTTGCCGAATCAGGCATAGGGGGTCTGGCACTTGGCCTTTCCATTCAGGATTACCGCCCTGTTATGGAAATCCAGTTCTTCGGTTTTGTTTTCGAGGCGATGGACAGCGTGGTTTCCCAGCTCGCCCGGTTACGTTATCGATCCGGAGGGACGCTTCACGCACCGGTGACCATTCGCTCTCCCTTTGGAGGAGGCGTAAAAACGCCGGAACTGCATGCAGATAATCTCGAGGGCCTTTTTTATGAATGTCCCGGATTGAAAGTGGTGATCCCGTCAAATCCGTATGATGCGAAAGGACTGCTGATTTCTGCCATAAGGGATAATGATCCTGTTCTCTTTCTTGAACATATGAAACTTTACCGCTCCTTCCGGGAAGAGGTCCCGGAAGAAGCGTACAGTATCGAACTGGGTAAAGCGCGTATTGCAAAAGAGGGTAACGACATCTCAATTATCACCTATGGCGCGATGGTGCGGGCGTCCCTGAAGGCAGCCGGGGAGCTGAAAAAAGAGAACATCGATGCTGAAGTCATCGATCTGAGGACGATCAGCCCCCTTGATGTTGATACCCTTACTTCATCGATCCGAAAAACCGGGTATGCTGTTGTTGTTCAGGAAGCGCAGAAACAGGCCGGTATTGCATCACATGTTATTGCGGAAATTAATGACCGGTCTCTTTTATATCTGGAAGCACCCGTCGGGCGGGTTACGGCTCCTGATACCGTATTTCCCTTTGCAGGAGCAGAGGATGTCTGGTTACCCAATGAAAAGGATATTATTGACAAGGTTAAAGCGACGCTCAGTTTTTAATTTTGATAAATAGAGAAACAGGTTTTCACTATGTATGAAGGAGGATGGGCGCCATTGGCTTATCAGTTCAAATTGCCGGATATCGGAGAAGGTATACATGAGGGTGAAATTTTAAAATGGTTTGTCAAACCCGGTGACCAGGTGAAAGAGGATGACACGCTTGCAGAAGTTCAGAATGATAAAGCAGTAGTCGAAATCCCTTCTCCCGTAGACGGGAAGGTGCTTCAGCTGAATGCAGAAGAAGGACAGACTGTCGAAGTTGGAACGGTGGTTATTACATTGGAGTCCGATGCCGGGGAGCCGGACCAGGGACTCCAGAAGGAAGAGCCGCCAGACGCTGAATCACCAGTTGCTCAGGAGGCTGATGCTTCGCCTGAACCGGTGTCGCATGCTTCAGTTAAAGACCAAGGCTTAAAGGATAAGCAGGTTATCGCCATGCCCTCTGTGCGAAAATACGCCAGGGATCAGGGTGTTAACATAAATACCGTTTCCGGAACAGGGAAAAGAGGCCGGATTCTTCGGGAAGATATTGATACGTTTCTTTCCGGCTCTTCTTCATCAGCAAAGGAAGAGCAGCCGGTACTGCCTGAACAGACTACAGGTAAAGAAGATCAACAGGCATTTCCGGAAACACGGGAGAAATTTATCGGGATCCGCAGGGCAATCGCCCTGGCCACGGCTCATTCCGTTCAGACGGCACCACACGTAACTCTGATGGACGATGTCGAGGTAACCAGACTTGTTGCCCACCGAAAACAGTTCAAACAGGAGGCAGCCGATCAGGGTGTTAAACTCACTTATCTCCCTTACGTGATTAAAGCCCTGGTTGCTGCGCTGAAGGCATTTCCTGTCATCAACGCATCCCTTGATGAACAAAAAGAAGAAATCATTTATAAACACTACTATAATATTGGCATCGCAACGGATACGGAGGCAGGTCTGGTCGTCCCGGTTGTGGAACACGCGGAATCGAAATCGATGTATGAACTGGCTTCTGAAATCAGCGAATTGGCTGAAAAAGCCCGTTCAGGTAAGCTGACAGGTACTGAGATGAAGGGCGGGACATGCACCATTACCAATATCGGTTCAGAAGGGGGACAGTGGTTCACACCGGTGATCAATCAACCGGAATCTGCCATTCTCGGGATAGGCCGTATAGCCGAGAAAGCGATTATCCGCGATGGGGAAATAGTTGCTGCACCTATGCTTGCTCTGTCTATGAGTTTCGATCACCGTCTGATAGACGGCGCCACAGCTCAGAGGGCAATGAATAAAATAAAAAGGCTGTTATCAGATCCACAGCGCCTTATCTTGGAGGGGTAAAGATGGTTGTTGGGGAATTTACCACAGAAGTTGATACGGTAGTCATTGGAGCAGGTCCCGGAGGTTACGTTGCAGCGATACGGGCAGCACAGCTCGGTCAGAAAGTCATTGTCATTGAAAAAGAACATGTCGGCGGGGTCTGCCTGAACGTAGGCTGTATTCCGTCCAAAGCATTGATTTCGGCCAGTCACCGGTATGAGCAGGCCACGCATTCAGAAGCGTACGGCATCAAAGCTGAAAATGTAACGCTTGACTTTCTGAAGGTTCAGGAGTGGAAAAACCAGGTGGTCAGCCGGCTGACAGGAGGCGTGAAAAGTTTATTTAAAGCCCATGATATTGAACTCGTTGAAGGTGAAGCTCTGTTTGTTGAACCCCATGTCATCCGGGTGAATCATGGCTATGAGTCTTCACGATATAAGTTCAATAACTGCATCATAGCAACAGGTTCAAGCCCAATTGAAATTCCGGGTTTTAAATGGAGTGATCGTGTCATTTCTTCGACAGGCGCTCTGTCCCTGAAGGAAGTGCCAAAGAAGCTGATTGTCATTGGCGGAGGTTATATCGGGATTGAACTGAGTTCTGCGCTTGCCGGCTTTGGAACAGAGGTCGTTGTACTCGAAGGGACCCCGTCGATTCTTCCTGCTTTTGAAAAGCGGCTGATCGCTCCTGTTAAGAAAAAATTAAAAGCAAAAGGGGTCACCATTTACACAGAAGCCCTGGCAAAAGGTGTGGAAGAGTCATCTGCAGGGGTCAAGGTAACAGCAGAAGTAAAAGGACAACCGCAGACTTTTGAAGCAGATTACGTGATGGTAACGGTTGGACGTCGGCCGAATACGAAGGAATTGGGACTCGATCTTGCCGGTGTGGAAACGACGGATCGGGGCTTAATTAAAGTGGATAAACAAGGGAAAACATCAGTAGATCATATTTACGCGATCGGTGATATCGTTCCCGGCATGGCTCTTGCTCATAAGGCGTCTTATGAAGGCAAGGTGGCTGCTGAGGCCATCAGCGGGGAGCCTTCTGAAGTCGATTACCGTGCGATGCCGGCTGTTGTCTTCTCAGATCCGGAAATTGCAACAGTCGGACTGTCGGAAGAGGAAGCAAAGAAAGAAGGCTATGAAGTAAAGACCGGACAGTTCCCGTTTGCGGCAAACGGCAGAGCTCTGTCTCTCGGCGAAACGGACGGATTTATCAAAATTGTATCCCGTGAATCGGACGGGCTGGTACTGGGTGCACAGATTGTCGGCGTCAATGCCAGTGATATGATTGCTGAGTTTGGTCTTGCTATTGAATCCGGAATGACCGCCGAAGACATCGCGCTGACCATTCATGCTCACCCGACACTGGGTGAAATGGCTATGGAAGCAGCAGATGTTGTCCTGGGCAAACCGATTCACATTGCCAGATAAATGAAGTCCTGTCGGGCGGAAGGTCTTTTACCCTCCGCCTTTTTTTCGTGAACGGGTCATAAAACATCTGTGATACTCCCGCACCCTGATAAATTAGGTTCAATACAAGAAAAAAATAACACGTACGAAAGGCAATAAGCGGGTTCAGCCGGCATAAGCTAAAGAAACAATAAAAATCGTTCAGTTTATCATTCCTGTCCCTTTTAACATACTTTTACCAATATCATCTGAAGGGATGTGGCGGCTGCCATGAAACAATTGAATCAAACCCTGAACAGAAAGGACGCTGAAAAACGAATCCCTGTCCTCCGTGCCGAAATTGATTCAGAACTGGGCCTTTTGCATCAGGCATTGCTTGATAAAGATGTAAAGAAGATTGAAGAATGCAAGGGTAAACTTGAAGAATTAAGACGGGAAATGCTTCTGCTTGAGATATAATGACATGTGAACCGGATATAAACCGATTCATCGCCTTCGAGGCGGTGATTTTTCTTTTTCAGTAAAAATGAGTTAGTATTTGGTATAAGGGAACAATAACAATATCGGTTTTGTATAAATGTGATGTTCAGGCGGGAGTGTGACAGTGATGAACAGGACTGACTGGATCAGCCTTGAAAAAAAAGTGACAGAATGGATCAGAGATGCAGGGAATAAATTGCGACGCTCCCTCTCCGGTTCTCTTGATGTTCATACAAAAAGCGCACATAATGATCTGGTAACGAATATGGATAAGGAAATAGAGCAATTTCTTGTCCGGCGTATTCATAAATACTATCCCGGACATCAGATTATCTCTGAAGAAGGGTTTGGCGATAAACCGACCGA
The DNA here is from genome assembly GCF_040529185.1 of Sporolactobacillus sp. Y61. Lineage (NCBI taxonomy): Bacteria > Bacillati > Bacillota > Bacilli > Caryophanales > Sporolactobacillaceae > Sporolactobacillus > Sporolactobacillus sp. Y61. Next base: position 2,005,723 of record NZ_CP159510.1, read on the forward strand.
TACGGAGGGCATTCTTTGGCTGGTTGATCCCATAGACGGTACCATCAACTTTGTGAAACAAAAATGCTTCTTTGCCATTTCCATTGGTATCTATGAAAATGGGAAGGGAAAAGCGGCTTATATTTATGATGTCATGAATGATGGACTTTTTCACTGTATCAGTGGCAGTGGAGCCTATCTGAATAATAAGAGACTTTCACCCTTGAAGCCGGTGAAAGTCGAAGATGCTTTGATTGATCTCAGTTCAACATGGATCAAGCCAAACAAGCGAATAGATCAGGATGTGCTGACGGATATCCTGCTTAAGTGCAGCGGGACACGTGCTTACGGGGCTGCTTCAATTGAACTGGCTTATGTAGCAGCCGGTTTAATTAACGCCTACTTCACGATGCGGCTCTCGCCCTGGGATTATGGTGCGGGGCTGATTCTTATTCATGAAGTCGGTGGTCAGACTACCCGGGCTGACGGTTTGCCGATAGACATCCTTTCAAAGAGCTCGATCCTTGCGGCAGCGCCGGGACTGCATCAGGATATGGTCCGGCATATCCGGTCGCAGGTTGCGTCCGGGAAATTTCTGCGTGAACCGTAACCCAAATCAGTTGTTGATCACGGGTTTTTCTTATCAGCATGCTGCTGGCGGCTTTTGACGAAAAAACCAAGCCACATGAACAGGATGACGGCAAATACGCTGAGCATGGTGACAACAGGATTACCATAGGCCAGACCACCGCCGATGCCTATCAGACTGGCAACAACCAGACAGGCGAGCAGGATGAACAGAAATTGCATGAGATCACCTCCTATGATCAATCATAGTGTCCCGTGAACGAAAGTACAATCAGGAAACGTTAGAGCCGGACATGAAAAAATGTTTCATCAGTCATGGGAAATAATTGACAGAACAGATAATGATGTGAGAAAATGGTGTGCATGTGTAAATTTTAGTCTGTCTGCCATTTTTGGAATAAATGAGGAGAGTAAGAAGAATGACAAAACGCAGGGAAGAGATAAGAAATATTGCTATCATTGCTCATGTCGATCATGGGAAAACGACATTGGTTGATAAGCTGTTGATGCAATCAGGTACTTTTCGTAAAAATCAGCATATCCAGACACGAGCGATGGATTCGAATGCAATCGAACGGGAACGTGGGATTACAATTCTGGCAAAAAATACCAGCCTGACTTATAAAGATCATACCATCAATATTGTTGACACGCCGGGACATGCGGACTTCGGCGGTGAAGTGGAACGGATCATGAAGATGGTTGATGGTGTGCTTTTGCTGGTAGACGCTTATGAAGGATGTATGCCGCAAACACGTTTTGTGCTGAAGAAAGCTCTGGAAGAACACTTAAAGCCGATTGTTGTTGTCAATAAAATTGATAAGCCGATGGCAAGACCAAAGGAAGTTGTCGATGAAGTGATTGATCTGTTTATCGATCTGGGTGCCGATGAAGATCAGCTTGAATTCCCTGTTGTCTATACATCTGCCGTCAAAGGTGTGGCAGGGACAGATCCTGATCATGTTGATCAGGATATGAGTGTCGTTCTGGATATGATTCTGAAGGATGTACCGGCTCCGGTTGATAATCGGGATGAAGGCCTTCAGTTTCAGGTCACAATGCTGGATTATAACGATTATGTCGGCCGTATTGGTATTGGCCGCATCTACAGAGGGAAAATTAAAGTTGGCGAAGAAGCGGCTCTCGTCAAAAATGGAGGAAAGAGTGTAGAGAAGTTTCGGATTACGAAGATCTTTGGCTTCTATGCATTGAAACGTGTTGAAATCAAGGAGGCTTATTCAGGAGACATTATCGCGATTACCGGGTTTCCGATATTGATATCGGTGACACGATCAATGATGTGGATAAGATTGAACCCCTTGCGCCGCTCCGGATAGATGAACCGACAATGAAAATGACCTTTCTTCCGAATACCAGTCCTTTTGCCGGTCGGGAAGGAGATTATATAACCAGCCGGAAAATTGAGGACAGACTGATGCAGGAAATGGAACGGGATGTCAGTCTGAAAGTGGAACCCGCTTCAAATTCTCATGATTCATGGATTGTTTCCGGACGTGGTGAACTCCACCTGTCGATCCTGATTGAGACGATGCGCCGTGAGGGATATGAACTGTCTGTATCGAAGCCGACCGTAATTACAAAAGAAATCGACGGGAAACTATGTGAACCCTATGAATCCGTGCAGATTGACGTACCGGAAGAATATGTCGGTTCAGTTATTGAATCGATGGGCCAGAGAAAGGCTGAATTAAAGGATATGAGGCAGGACCAGCCAGGTCAGACCCGTCTGGTGTTCATGATTCCTTCGCGTGGATTAATTGGTTACAATCGTCAGTTCATGGCGGATACCCGCGGATACGGCATCCTGAACCACACCTTTGATCACTTCGCTCCGTTTATAAAAGAGGAAATCGGAGGAAGAAGAAATGGTGTGCTTGTATCCATGGATCAGGGTCAGACCACTGCTTATTCACTTGCATCTCTGGAAGATCGCGGAGAAATGTTTGTCGGACCGGCGTCAATGTCTATGAAGGGATGATCGTCGGTGAACATAACCGGGAAAATGATCTGACGGTTAATGTGACCAAAGCGAAGCACGCGTCCAATGTTCGGTCCTCCACAAAGGATCAGACCGTAACTTTGAAAGAAGCGAGAAAGATGTCTCTTGAAAATTCCCTTTCTTATCTGAACGACGACGAATACTGCGAAATTACACCGAAGAGTGTCAGAATGCGTAAAAAAATCCTGAACAAGGGTGAACGTGAACGCTTCGAACGTCGCGGCAGCCGGATCCCGAAATATAACGGCTGAGGATAGAGTGAGAAGAAGAAAGGCCTGCGGTAATCCGCAGGCCTTTCTTTACGTTAAATCCTTCCCCACACAGATGTATGAGGGAAAACCGATCATTCATCACTTTTTTGATTTTTTTCTTCGTTTATTTACCGGCAGATGAAGCGTGAACTTACCTGTCGCCCAGCGAGCTCTCGTTTTTTCACTGATCCTTTTCCGGCATGATTCACACATATACGTATGAATGGGACGGTTTCTCAGTTTTTTCGCAAGAGGCGATTGATCATCCAAATAAGCTACTTTGTCACACAGGGCACATTTTACACGCATGAATTATACCCTCCTCCATACATTCAGTATAGCAGTTTTTATCATCCTGACGCATGTATCAGCATGATAATTCTTGATTTTTGCCTATATTGAAGGTAAGATAATTAATAGGTAGTTAACAACAGGCAGGGGGGAACCAAATTGTCCTTGGAAATGAAGATAAGCAGACGGGAGAGGGCCTGCGAGCTGCTTCACGCGGACGCGCATAAAATTCTGAAGCTGATCGGGGTACAGATGAAGAACCTGACATTGCCCCAGTGTCCCCTGTATGAAGAAGTACTGGATACTCAGATGTTTGGCCTTTCCCGTGAAATAGATTTTGCTGTTCGTCTTGGCCTTGTACGTGCTGATGAGGGCAAGGAACTCCTGAGTTCACTCGAGAGACAGGTATCCGCTCTGCATGAAGCAACAATGGCAGCACGAAAATAATTGCTCATTTGCTCAAACTTACACTCAATAGGGGGCTGGTTTGAGCTTTTTTATACGGATTTTTGATTGCATGATTCATGATTCTCCATATTTCTGCCAGATGAAATCATGTTGAGAACAGGTCTTTCAGGTGGATGTTATGTTAAAAAAACTGTTTCATCATTACGATTATTCCATGATTATTGTGATGCTGCTCTTAATCAGCTTTGGTCTGATTATGGTTTTCAGTGCAGGATCCATTTGGGCAGTATCCGTTCTGGATAAGACTTCACCAGGTTACTTCTTTATTAGACAGCTGATCTGGTTTTTAGTAGCTGTACCGATTGGACTGATCGGGCTGATTATGCCTTATCAGGCTTATCGCGCGCTGGTGAAACCTATGTTGCTTGTCACACTGGTTTTGCTGGTTCTGCTCATTTTTCTGGGGAATAATGTGAACAATGCCACATCATGGTTCCGTATCGGTTTTTTTAACATACAACCTGCTGAAATTGTGAAAATCACATTAATTCTCTATCTTGCGTCAACCTTCTCAAATAAGCAGAAATCGATTGATCATTTCAGTACAGCTGTTTTACCCCCGCTCAGTGTTGTCATGTTATTCTTTATGCTGGTCTGGATGCAGCCGGACCTCGGGACGGCCATGATCTTAATTGCCATTTCTGCCGTGATGATTGTCTGCTCAGGTCTGAAAATGAGCCATTTACTGTCCCTTGTCGGAGGGGCTGCAGCCGGTGTGGCGATATTCTTTATGGTTTTCCTGTCCGATAACCAGACGGGAAGATTTACAGCAGCGTATGATCCCTTTTCTGTAGCCGATACAACCGGGCGGCAACTGATTAATTCTTATATTGCCATTGCCTCCGGAGGGCTGACAGGAAAGGGGCTTGGGAAAAGTATAGAAAAGACAGGCTTTTTACCGGAACCTCAAACCGACTTTATTATTTCAATCATTGGTGAGGAACTGGGTCTGCTTGGCATTTTATTTGTTATATTATGTATCGCCTATCTTGTGTTCCGCGGCTTTGTTACTGCCATACGCTGCAAAGATGTATTTGGAAGCCTTATTGCGATTGGGATCTCAAGCATGATGGCCATTCAGACGTTTGTCAATCTTGGCGCAGCGACCGGCCTGATACCCGTAACAGGAGTGACATTGCCATTTGTCAGTTATGGGGGCTCTTCGCTGATCATCATGGTTTTTTCCATATGTGTTCTTACCAATATTTCCGCATTTGTCAACATGAGAAGATCAGGCAACAGACATGAAGGGGAGAGAGAGAATGTTAAAGCGTTCTATTAGGAAGTTGCTCGTCGCAAACCGTGGTGAGATTGCGATTCGTGTATGCCGTGCGTGTAATGAACTGGGGATACGGACTGTCGCGATTTATTCCAAAGAAGATATTGGATCCTATCATCGATATAAAGCGGATGAATCCTATCTGACAGGTAAAGGGAAAAGCCCGATCGAAGCCTATCTGGATATCGATAGTATTATTGAAATTGCCAAGTCTCATCAGGTCGATGCGATTCATCCCGGTTACGGCTTTCTTTCAGAAAATGCAGACTTTGCCAGACGATGCAATGAAGAAGGTCTTATTTTTGTCGGACCGAAGCCGGAGCATCTGGAGATATTCGGTGATAAGGCGAAAGCACGGGCCGCTGCGGTTAATGCCGGGATTCCGGTGATCCCCGGTACCGGCGGACCAGTGTCGTCTGTTGAAGAGGTGAAAGATTTCGGCAGAGAACACGGTTATCCGATTATCATTAAAGCTGTGCTGGGCGGCGGCGGCCGTGGGATGCGCATTGTACGCAGCGAAAAGAGTGTGGATGAGGCCTTTGCCCGCGCCACATCTGAGGCGAAACAGACATTTGGCAAAGAGGATGTCTATGTTGAAAAATATTTGGACAACCCCAGACATATCGAGGTACAGGTCATCGCAGATCAGAGCGGTGAAACCGTCCATCTCTATGAACGCGACTGCTCCGTTCAGCGTCGCCATCAGAAAGTGGTCGAAGTAGCCCCGAGCAGAGGACTGGGTGAGAAACTGCGTCAGGAAATATGTGAAGCCGGCGTGCGGCTGATGAAAAGCGTCAACTATCTGAATGCAGGGACTGTTGAATTTCTTGTTGTCCCTTCCGGTGCGTATTATTTTATCGAGGTCAATCCCCGTGTTCAGGTCGAACATACTATTACAGAACTGATTACGGGGATTGATATCGTTCAGTCTCAGATTCTGATTGCCGAAGGATACGGTCTTCATGAGCGTCCGATTCTGATCCCTGAACAAAAGGATATCCATACAACCGGTTATGCCATTCAATGCCGTGTCACAACGGAAGATCCGAGCAACAATTTCATGCCGGACACCGGGAAAATTGTGGCCTATCGCAGTGGTGGCGGTTTTGGCGTACGTCTTGATGCGGGCAATGCCTTCACCGGTTCGGTCATTACACCCTATTACGATTCACTTCTTGTTAAACTGTGTACGTGTGCGAGAACCTTTCGCGGCACTGCAGCAAAAATGCTGAGAAATCTGAAAGAGTTCCGAATCCGGGGAATCAAGACCAATATTCCCTTTCTGGTTAATGTTGTTCAGCATCCTGATTTTCTCTCCGGCAATGTATCCACAACGTTTATTGATACGACTCCGGAATTATTCGTATTTGAAAAGAGTCTTGACCGCGGAACAAAAATGTTATCGTATATCGGGAATGTTACCATAAATGGTTATCCCGGCATACCCAAAAATAAGAAACCTGTATTTGATGTCCCCCCCGTACCAGACGTGAAATTATCTGACCCTTATCCGAGAGGCACAAAACAAATTCTCGATGAAAAGGGAGCGAAAGGGGTTGCTGACTGGGTAAAAAACCAGCACAGAGTCCTGCTTACCGATACTACCTTCAGAGACGCTCATCAAAGTCTGCTGGCTACGCGCATGCGCAGTAAAGATATTACCAGAATTACGGCTCAGACGGCCCATCTGTTGCCGAACCTGTTCTCTGAGGAAGCCTGGGGCGGAGCAACTTTTGATACGTCGTACCGTTTCCTGCGTGAGGATCCCTGGGCAAGGCTGAGAATCATCCGCAAAAAAATGCCAAACATTCTTCTGCAGATGCTCCTTCGCGGATCTAACGCTGTCGGGTATAAGAATTATCCGGATAATCTGATCCGAGCGTTTGTCAAAGAAGCCGCAGCACAGGGAGTAGATGTATTTCGCGTGTTTGACAGTCTGAACTGGCTTGACGGCATGCGCGTGTCACTTGACGCAGTCATTGAGAGCGGGAAGATTGCTGAAGGCACCATGTGCTACACGGGCGATATACTGGACGGGAAACGGACAAAGTATAATCTGGATTATTATAAAAAACTGGCAAAAGATCTTGAAGCAGCCGGAGCACACATGATCGGGATTAAGGATATGGCCGGACTGCTCAAACCTGAAGCTGCATACAGACTGATTTCCGAATTAAAGGACACCGTATCTGTTCCCGTCCATCTGCATACTCACGATACGAGCGGGAACGGGATCTATACCTATGTCAGAGCTGTTGAAGCAGGGGTTGATATCGTTGATGTGGCCGTTGAGGCTCTGGCGGGCATGACCTCTCAGCCAAGTGCCAACACACTCTATTATGCGCTTTCAGAGAGTGACAGACGTCCGGATGCGGACATTTCAGCACTTGAGTCGCTGAGCCATTATTGGGAAAAAGTGCGTAAGTACTATTTTCCTTTTGAAAGCGGTATGCAAACTTCAAATGCGGAAATCTATAAACTGGAAATGCCTGGAGGTCAATACAGCAATCTGCGTCAGCAGGCGATTGCTGTTGGTCTTGGTGACCGGTTTGAAGAAGTGAAAGAGATGTATCGCCGGGTCAATCAGATGTTTGGAGATATTGTTAAAGTCACTCCATCATCCAAAGTGGTTGGCGATATGACCTTATATATGGTACAGAATGATCTCACTGAAGATGATATCTACGAAAAAGGAGAAACAATGGATTTTCCGGATTCGGTCGTTAGCTTCTTCAAAGGAGAGCTTGGTCAGCCCTATCAGGGATTCCCGAAAGAACTGCAGAGTATCGTGCTGAAGGGACAAAAACCTCTGACAGAACGTCCCGGAAATATCTTGAGCCGGTCAACTTCAAGGAAGTTCGGTCGACACTTGAGGAGAAATTTGACAGGAAATTCAGAGACTGCGAGGTCCTTTCCTATGCGCTCTACCCGAAAGTATATACGGATTATCTCCATTTCTGCGAGTCTTACGGAAAAATAGGGGTGCTGGAAACACCGACATTTTTCTACGGTCTGCGTCTTGGTGAGGAAGTTGCTGTAAATATTGAGGAAGGTAAAACGCTGATCGTCAAACTGATTTCAATCGGTCACCCTCAGAAAGATGGCATGCGAACGGTTTATTTTGAACTGAACGGACAACCCCGTGAAGTATCCATTAAGGATATGAACGTGCAGTCGACTGAAGTGGCGCATGCCAAAGCGGATAAGAACAACCCGAATCATATTGGCGCAACGATGCCCGGAACGGTTGTAAAAGTGCTCGTGACCTCAGGTGAACGCGTAAAGAAGGGGGACCACCTGCTTGTTACCGAAGCGATGAAAATGGAGACCACCGTTCAGGCGCCGGCTGATGGGACAGTGAAAAAGATATATGTTGATGAAAATGATGTGATTGAAACCGGCGATCTGATGATTGAATTACAGTGACTGCGAAATAAAAAGAAGTGAGGGACATAGGTTCCTCACTTCTTTTTATTATTAGCCGAGAACACTCGTGACTTCAGTCATGAGATGAATCGGCGTATCTTTTCAATACTGTAATCACTAAATTGTTAAATGATCTGTTTTGTTCTTCGGCTATTTGTTCCAACTCTTTCTTTAAGTCTTTCTCAATGGTCAATAGTGTTCTTGTTTTGTTACTCGCTATCGTACTCATATCATTGTCACCTCGTGACTATAATAACATTTAATCATAATATTTACAAGACAATAACATCATGATATATTATAGTTAAAGAAAAGAGGTGAAACAACAATGGTATTAAAAGGTTTAAAGTTAAGAATATATCCTGACAAAGAACAAAAACTTAAAATTAAATTAAACTTTGGCTATAACCGTTTTGTGTGGAATCAGATGTTAAACATGATGATTGAACGATACCACAACAATCCCGACTCTTCTTTTCTTAGCGCTTTTGCATTGAATAACATGCTTAAAGCCTTGAAGATTGAGTATCCATGGTTAAAAGATGCTGAGAGTACCAGTTTACAATGTACGAATCATGATCTGGTGGAAGCATATAAAAAGTTTTTCAAAGAACATACCGGTTTTCCAAAGTTTAAATCAAAGAAATATCCGAAACAAAGGTATCAATCAAAATGTGTAGGTAAAAACATTAAACAAGTTAATAAACATCATGTTAAATTACCGAAATTAGGAATTATGAGATTCAAAGCAGGAATTAAAATCCCTGAAAAAATTAAATCAGTAACTGTTCGTCTATCACCAACAGGAAAATATTATGCTGTGCTGCTTGTTGAATATGAAAACCAAACATTCAACAAAACAGGAAGGCAATTAGGTATTGACTTGGGTGTTGCCGATTTAGTCATTGGATCGGATGGTATTAAGTTATCTACCATTCGTTTTGACAAAATCTTAGCCAGGAAGAAACATTACTGGGAGAAACGGTTAGCTAGGCGTAGATTGCAAGCTCAGAAAGAAATCGCATGGGATAAGCATATAAGGTACTTAATCCCAGATGCCTCGATGACTTTAAAAATTATAAAAAAGCCAAATTAATGGTTGCTGAATACAATGAGAAAATTATTAATCAACGCAATGACTATCTCCATAAAATTACAGTGCAATTAGTTAAAGATAATGATGTCATTGTCATGGAAGATTTGAAAGCAAAAAATCTTCTACGCAATCACAAATTATCCAGAGCAATTGTTAATCAATCCTGGCGGGAAATGAGACGGATGCTTGAATACAAATGTGCATGGTGCGGTAAAACAATAGTCATTGTCAATCCCTATAAGATGACGGTGGCCACGTCATCGGCCCCCTTTTGCCAAAAAATAGGCCACCTAATGCCAAGAATTAGTCCACCTTCTGCCATAATTTGATCCATAGGTATTGAATAATGCCTTTTGTCCACGCCCAGTGAACAGGCCGCTATTTCGAAGATTTCGATCATGATGATTGGCGGTGGAAAAATTAGAGAAAAATCCTAGTAAGATTCATCAATAGATGGCCGGTTCTGGCCCTTCCCTATCTAACTACTACGACCATTTTCTTTGAGGTTCTGACAAGGGCGACCGTAGGGAGGGCGGAGCCTTTACCCTTGCCAGGTTCTCAGAGAAAGTGGATACTCTCTCAAGATAGGGAAAGGGAACAGCGCAGAAACTGACGGGGCTCACCATCTGCCTCCTGGTCTATTTACTTGCAGAAGGTGGCTCATGTTGTGGCAGAACATGGCCTACTTTTTGGCACGAGTGGCCTATTTCGATGGCCGCCTTCAATAAGACATCACAAATATGCTCGGAATGTGGTTATGATGACGGAAAGCATACGTTAGACATAAGGGACTGGACATGCCCTGGCTGTGGGCATCATCACGATAGAGATATTAACGCAGCAAAGAATATTCTTCGGCTCGGGACGAGCCTTGGTAAAAGAGTTGTGACCTCTGCCTGAACGTTAGGTAAGTGTGCAATGTTCCCAGAAGCACACGACTTGAGTCGTGTGAGGTTCACTTATCCAGGTGATTCAAAAAGGTCCGTCTGATCGATCTGATCGTGAACAGGATAAGGTCGGACTTATTGCTCGGATCTTCGCAGACTGAACATCAGAAGAATCATCAGAAGCCCGAAAAACAAGGTAACGAATAAGGCATGGAGCAGAAGGAATATTAGTGCCATCTTTGTCTGGATAATGAAAATGCCGGACACTGCCTGGAGCAGAATCAGTATCACCGAGATAAACAGGATAATGGACAAGCTTGGCGTGCTGCTGTAACGTTTCATGACAACGACTAAAGTCCAGATTAGCCAGATCAGAAGGACGAGCGCCAGAATTCTATGCAGATATTGAACCCCTGCTTTGCTGATCCATGTTTCGGGGAATACACGCCCATTACAGAGCGGGAAATCCGTGCAGCCGAGCGATGATTCGGTATGCCGGACGAATGCCCCTGAATACAGCAGAATATATGTATAAATACTCAGCAGGATAAAATTCCATGTCATCCCCTTCTTAATGGGTGGCACCACTCGATGAGCATGTGCATCCGTTTCTTCAAAAACCAGAACAGTGATCAGGACCTGACTTGCGAAGGAAAGCAGAGAGACCCCGAAATGGAGCGCAAGCACAACTGAAGATTGTCCCCAGACCACGGCGCCCATCCCAAGAAACGCCTGCAGAAAAATGAAGAAGACGGCTGCGATGGAAAGAAACCGTGCTTCTTTCACCTGTTTCAGCCTGAACCAGATCCAGACCGACACAACAACGACAAGAATGGCTGTGATTCCCGATACGACCCGGTGACTGAATTCAATCCAGGTCTGATGCGCGGTTGAGGAGGGAATCACTTCACCATTACATAACGGCCAGTTGTTTCCACACCCATAAGCCGAGCCCGTATTCGTAACAAGTGCTCCCATCAGAATGACAACCAGCACAGCAAGGGCGCTGGCAATACTTAATACCCACAGTAGACGGTCTTTCATATCTATCACCTTTTTCTGAATTTTAATTGAAAGAGCTTATACGGCGTATCCTTCTCAGGAAGGAGAACTTAGCCGTGGCCTGCCTTTCGCCTGATTTCTGCCAGGTGACTGAAATTGAGCCGGAACAGGCATGCACGGGCAGGCACTCAGGCATTTCACTGATTGATCATACGCGCACATCACTAGTTTAACAGATTTCGGGATACTGATGATCAATTGTTACTCATAAGTGTGACGCTTATCATTGCATTGTGTTAAATTCAAGACAAAGCATTCCAGATCATATATAATAAATGTGAAAGCTGTTTACTGAAAAAAGGGAGACGTCATTATGTCTCCTTTCATTCGGAAATTTTAAACTAATCAATAGAATAAATAGCTGAACGCATGAGTCGCAGGTTGCAGCCATGCGTCCCGATGAAAGAGGGCAGACAAATGAACAAAACGATGGTTACAGAACAGCAACTGGAAAGGAATACTGCCTCCTATGATCCTCCGGCTGAGCGGCATCTTATAAAAGATGTTCTGACAACCATAAAAATAGGTATCGTCAATTCAAATCTGATGACCGCTTTTACAGGTGTCTGGCTGGCTCTTTACTTTACCGGACAGACTCTTTCTGATTTCCTCTGGCCGGTGATCTTTGTCATGGCTGGCACAGCACTGGTCATTGCCGGCGGCTGTTCTTTGAACAACTATATTGACCGGGATATTGATCCCCTGATGGTACGGACACGTGACAGACCCTCTGCGACAGGGAGGTTCAATGGATTGACAGTGCTCAGAATGGGGGCCTTCCTGTCACTGGCCGGGCTGGTCCTGCTTCTTACTGCTTCACCGGCCGCAGCATTGTTTGGTTTGATCGGACTTTGCACTTATGTCCTGATCTATACCATGTGGCTGAAACGAACCTACTCGATCAACACCGTTGTGGGCAGTTTCGCCGGTGCCGTGCCCCCGCTTATCGGATGGGCGGCGATTGATCCCTCTATGGCTTCACCGATTCCGTGGACTCTGTTTCTTATCATGTTTTTATGGCAGCCGCCTCATTTTCTTGCACTGGCAATAAAAAAAGTGGAAGATTATCGACGCGCCGGAATACCGATGCTGCCCGTAGTGGCAGGTTTTGCGATCACTCAGCGTCAGATGGTTATTTATGTTGCGGTACTGATTCCCGCTTCGTTATTACTTTATCCCCTTGGTGTTTTTTATTTAACAGCTGCGCTGATTATGGGGGCGGGATGGCTTGGCTATGCGGTTTATGGTCTGTTTACGAAAAACAGGGCCAAATGGTCAAAAGTCATGTTTATCCTGTCTTTGAATTATATGACTCTTCTTTTTCTGACCATGATTGTTGCCACGTTTTTTGACTGAGACTGATTACTGTTCACCTGCCGGAGAGGATACGCCCCCTCCGGTTTTTTCACGATAAAAACATTTTTTTCGTGTACGTGCAGCCGGGGTATTGCCGGCGCCAGGCTTCTTTTATCCTCTTGTATTTTCACTTCAGCTGCAATATCTGGAAAATAAAAGTCTTATATTTATCGGAGGGACAGATATCTATGAAAAAGATGGAACGCCTTTTACTGACCGGTTGCATGGCCCTGATCCTGACGGGCTGTTCCCTTCTCGAAGATACCAACGATGTCCTGACTTACGTCAATCAATCCACTCAGTATGTCAGTAAGGTAAGCAGCTTTGCACAGGATCTGCCTTCGCTTTCAGGAAATGCGATAACAGACAGGCAGGCGCAGCGCGAGCTTGAGGAAGAGTTACAGGCCATGGAGGAAGATATTTTGAGTTTTAGCGAACAAAAAGCTCCGAAAATAGTCAGTGACTTGCATGATCAGATGATTACACAAAATGAAAAACTCCGGGAAGGCATTAACGGGATGCAGGCACAGCTTGCAGATGGCAGGCTGACTCCTCAGTTCCTGCACGATTCAGGAATGATGCGTACCATTGAACAAATTACCGGCATCTATAATCAAATTCAGCAGTTTGGCGGTGAGTAGTCCGCTGCGGCTTTTTCTGGAGCATGTTTGCACGCGATCCGAAATAGACTAAACAGGAGATTAATATTTCTGGAGGGCGTGTGCGTGTGAGCAAAATAATAAAAATCATGCCGGAAGATGCCGGCCGTTTATTACCTCTTATCACTCAACTGTCGCGGGAAAGTGATTTTATTCCGGAGTTATTCCGAGAGGCCATCATGTCGAAAGCTGATCCGGAAAACATGCTCCGTGCCCTTCTGAAACAGAATCATATGACGGTTCTTGCTGAAGAAGATGGAGAGGTGATGAACGGTTATCTTCTTCTGCAGGGGAATCGTTTGCCACAGGCGATGCATCGGGCAGAGATCATGCTGGCTGTTCGAGGTGATCGGAGAAGGCAGGGATGTGGAAGAAGACTTGTTCATGCAGCGGAAGTTCAGGCAAAAGAAAAAGGCATTGTGCGCCTGGAACTGACGGTGGCCTCTGTCAATCGGCCGGCTATGCTTCTGTTTGGGACTTCAGGCTACAGGGTTGAAGGGATCCGAAGAGGGGCGCTGAAGGTCGGGGAAACATGGATTGACACGTTTTATATGGCTAAATGGCTGGGATCAGACGAGAAATTCAGTGGAGAAAAACGTTTATCAGCCGCAGATACTGGCGAAAATGGGTACGGATCATCATTTTTCGGCAGGGAGGATTCAGTGTGAAAAGAATCTGCAGCGGACTGCTCGTTTTTCTTTTTCTGTTCCTGGCAGAGAGCGGGATATCGGGGCCTTTTTTTTCTTCTTCCCTGGGACAGGCTGCCAATACACGCAGCATCGCCGAGGTGAAGCCTTCAGAAAAGCATTTTACACCTGTTGGTGCATTGGAGAAACGGGTGGCTGAAGAAATGAATCAGCAGCGGAAACGGATTGGCCTCACTCCCCTCGAACCCGACTGGGATTTGTTCCGGTTTGCGCGCCGTGAAGCAGAAAAACTTGCCTCCGGTAAATCGCGCAGGGTGAAACCGGAAAACATTGAACGCCTGATGCACAGCCTGGGAAGAGGATCCGTCAAAATCGATGTGCAGGTCCTTCATCTCACTGCTGAAGAAGTTAAAAACCCGGATCAGATACTCAGGCAGTGGAGAAATCAGGAACAGATCAGTATGGACCGGGAATACAGCCTGACAGGTGTCGGCCAGGCTTCACTGAAGCACGATAAAATTCTGGTTATTCTGTATGGCGAGTGACGCGCTATTTCCGAAAAAAATGGGAAAAAGGAACATTTCCTGTATTCATACGTAAATAGTACCAGTATAATGACTCTGAGACAATCATGAGGAAAGAAGGGGAATCGTATGCGCAAAACCAATATCATTATTTTTCTGATTGCTGTAATGGTTTTTGCAGCAACTTTTCTCCTCAGTCTGGTCAGTTTTCCTGAATCAGACGGGTCAGACGCCAATCGGGATCCGAGAACGACTGCAGGTACTTCACATATTGAATCCGATTTTAAGGTTCCGAAAAGTGGTATTCACACCTTTATCGGTAAACAGGTATCCGAAATTACCCGGGATTTAGGTAAGCCGGAGCGGATCGATCCAACCCCATTCGGTTATGACTGGTATATATACGGAAGAAACTCTGAACGTTATCTGCAGATCGGTATTGACAGTCAGACCCGACGAGTGACGACGATCTATGCCCTGGGTAAAGAGCTGTCCATTCCCCCTTTTAAAATGGGTGAGGCATCACAGAAAGTTTACTCACAGGTCCGGGTCAGTGATACGCCTTCTCTTAACTACAGAGGGACATCGATTCATTTTGAATTAAACGAGGAAGATATGATGGTCCGTCCTCTGATTAAATTCGGGAAAGGGTGGGTTCAGCTTAACTTTGACCATGTGACCGACCGGCTGACCGGGGTAAGATATATGACGACAAAGGTACTCGCCGAACAGCATCCCTATTCCATGACCTACAGCGGGCAGTTACCTTCGCCTCAGGAAACACTTAATGATAAGGAATGGGAAACGGTTAATCAGGCAGAAGATAAGCAAATTCTCGATATGAGTAATGTGCTCAGAAAGAGATTCCATCTCGAACCCCTGAGATGGAGTGAGGAAGCACATCGGGCAGCCTATAAACACAGTAGAGAAATGTATACCAAAAAATATTTTTCACATGATTCAAAGTGGTCAGGTGATTTAAGCGCCAGACTGAAAAGGGAAAACATCCGGTTCAGAGCTGCCGGTGAGAATATTGCCGCAAAATATCCGGATGCCGTCGCGGTCACTCTTGGCTGGTTGAACAGTATCGATCACAGGAAGAATCTTTTAAGCGACATATATACTGAACTGGGCGTTGGCTCTTATAAAAATTTTTATACTCAGGATTTTGTCACGCCGCAGGATTTTTAAATGGATTGAATAACAAACCTGCTGCCGGCACAGAAGCCCTCCTGCATGAATATAATGATTCTGGAAAAGAATGCGCTGAAATGGTCCTTGAGCTGTAAAGGACCCGGCGGGAAGGAGGGCAATAGAGATGACTGAAGACAGAACGAACGATGCAAAGAAACGTTTTAAAGCTTTTTTACGCCGAAATCCCAAGATCATTACCTATGTCCGGGAGCATGATAAAAGGTGGAGCGAAGTCTTTGATGATTGGGTTATCTTTGGTGAATCTCATGAGATCTGGGAAAAGTACGGGGGGCGTTCGAATCAGTCGGATCAGTCGGATCAAAAAAAAGAAACAGGCGCGCAACTGTCATGGCATAAAATTATGGAAAAAGTAGACCACATTGATACCCGGCAATGGCAGGAGAGGCTGAATACGCTGAACGGTGCAATTACCGGAATTCAGACCCTCATTGGCCAGTTCAGGCAGGAGACAAAAACAGACAGTCAGGGACAGGGGCAGAGCGGGCAGGACAGATCTCTTGAAGACGGACGCAGACCGCCATTCTATTTCAGAAGGGATTGATTCCGGATGAGACCGGAAATTCAGCAATATCTGCATGACAGACCCGAGGAACTGATATTTGTACGGCTGCATCCCGAATGGTACAGGATATTGTCCCGATCGCCATGGGAAACAGGCCGGCTTAAAAAAGCGGCAGATCTTTTCTATGGGCGAACCATGAGCCAGAGACTTGATCGTTTCAGCGAAAATGCAGCTATGATCTCCATGCTGATGAGTATGGCCCAGTCAATGACGTCGAAAAATACAGGAGAATGAAGGGTGAAGTCTGACGGATGAATGGAACTTTCCATTCATTTGTTGTATATTTTAGTTAAGTCGGAGGTGGGGAATATGATGGTTACAATGGAAAGTGTGTCGTTACTTGACGAGGCGGAACAACTCGCTGATATGCTGACACACTCAGAACTCTATGAGAAATATATGATTTGCAGAAATCATGTTGCAGCCAGCTCCTCAGCACAGCAGGTTATTCGTAAATTTAAAATCATCCGTGAAAAATATAATGAAGTGCAACGTTTTGGAAGATATCATCCTGATTTTAAAAAGGTAATCAGGCAAATGATGGATGTCAAGCGGGAAGTTGACTTGCATCCCGTGATAGCCGATTATAAGCATGCAGAGAAGGAACTGGACGATCTGCTTGGACAGGTCAGCCTTGAACTTGCACGATCTGTTTCCAAGTCTGTCAAAGTACCAACCGGTGATCCTTTCTTTGACCGTGCATGCAATGCAGGGTGCGGTGCCGGTGGTAAGTGCAAATGCCGCACAACCCGTTCGGCATAAGCGGAATATCCGGATAGAAAAAGCTGTACAGAGGTGTTCATATCATATGCAGATCCAAGAGAGAGATGGTTTAATCATCTGGCTTTATCATACGAAGCACCTGCGTATTCTGAAGCGTTACGGGTATCTACATTACGTTTCAAAAAGAATGAAATATGCGGTATTATATTGTAACCATGAAGCGACGAATTCCGTCGTTGAAAAATTGTCTAAACTTAAATTTGTCCGGAAGGTTGACTATTCTCATTTGCAGGAGATAAAGACGACATATGAGAATGGGAAAACAAAGAACGAAGAAAGAGACAGTGTCTTTAATTAATATGGTGCGCAGGTTGCAGGCGCCGCCGGAGGTTTCGTTTTTCTGAACCATTTTTTCAACAATAGTTTTTCCTCTTCTTTTAAAGTATGAAAAAACCCCGCAGACAAGCTGCGGGTGTCTTCATGCATCAACAGATGCAAGACAATGGGAGAGGAGAAACCGGCGGAAAACTTATGGGGAAACGTAAGTATCCGCGGTTGGGCCAACATCACTAGAGATGTTGCCAGCAGCTATTATTCACTTGTTTGCGTGTTTCTATACATGAAGGATCTATTTTCGAAAGGATTGTCTGACATTTGAGAGTGATTGCCGGAGAAAACAGAGGAAGGGCGCTTAAAACCGTTTCCGGACGGATGACGCGCCCGACCACGGATAAAGTAAAGGAATCGCTGTTTAATATGATCGGCCCTTATTTTAATGAGGGCTCTGTACTTGACCTGTATGGCGGAAGCGGCGGACTGGGTATTGAAGCCCTGAGCCGAGGCGCGGATTCTGCGGTATTCGTTGACAGGGCAGCAGCAGCCTGCCGGATTATCAGCGAAAATGTGGTTCACTGCGGCTATTCCGATCGCAGCAGGATCTATCGTCTTGATGCGCTGATGGCACTGGAAAAACTGGCTGAAAACGGTTACACCTTTGATTATATTTTTCTGGATCCGCCCTATGCAAAAGAACATCTTGTTCAGGATATAGAGAGGCTTCTCAGTAGAAACCTGCTGAACCATCAGGCTTCGATCATTGCCGAACACGATGTTCAGGTCAGCCTTCCTGAATCGTTCGGAGAGGCGCTCAATGTATGGAAACATCGGACCTATCAGGGAAGAACGGCCATAACGATATATCAGTTTAAAAAGGATAATCAGGGAAGTGATTCATTGTGACAGAAAAGACAGCCGTATATCCAGGCAGTTTTGATCCGGTGACTTACGGACACCTGGATATTATAAAACGCGGTCTTTCCGTATTTGATCACATCATTGTCGCTGTATTGAATAATTCAAGAAAGGATCCGCTGTTTTCAGTCGAAGAGCGAGTGGAGATGCTTACTGAAGCAACGAAAGATCTCAGACATGTCACAGTCGATTCATTTGATGGTCTCCTGATGGATTATGTACATAAAAAAAAGGTATCCATCGTTTTACGTGGATTAAGAGCAATATCTGATTTCGAGTATGAGCTTCAGATTGCTTCAATCAATAAAAATCTTAACCCGGAGATTGAAACATGTTTTATGATGACCAGTAACCGATTTTCTTTTCTAAGTTCCAGCATGGTCAAAGAAGTGGCTAAATATGGAGGTTCTGTGCATGGTCTGGTGCCGGATGTCGTCGAAACGGCGATCCGGAATAAATATGCGAATCAGTAACAGCGCTCACTGATGCCTCCCGGACTGCATTCTTTTCAGCAGAATAAGAATGAAAAGGATCAGGACTGAAGCAGTCATGATGGGTCCGAGCTGAATTTCGGAATAAACGGGCGTGCCGGCAGTCGCTGGAACAGCAGATGGTCCCGTCATCTTTTCTCCGATGTGCAGCATGTGATAGAACAGGAAGGCTGCGATACCGGAAAGTATGGCGTGAATCAGCCGGCCGATGAGGAACGGTTTCGCACTGAGACCGGCCTGAGAAAGAATACTGACCGTCTGAGCCTGGATGGAAAAACCGCAGAAACCCAGTAAAGCACTGCCGACAATTACCCGTTCCAGCACAGGGGCGCCTGTTACCGCAACTTCATGTACCCCGATAGTCATTTCAAAGATTCCCGGCAACAAGGCCTGACCGAGTTCCGGTGTCAGTCCTGCTAATTCAAAAAGTGGTCCAGTAATCGAACCGATCCAGGTTACCGTTCCGGTTTCTCTGAACAATTGGTAAAGCATGGAAAACAGCATGATAAATCCACCTATTACAAGTAATGTACGGACGGATGAGATCACGGCATCTCCCAGCATTTTACCGAGGGGCTCGTATCTGATCATTCGTTCACTGTGCATGCTTCTCAGTGCTCTTGCAAATAATGAGAAGTGACTATGGGTTCTTTTTTTCTGAAAAGGTAAGGGCTTATATGCCCGCATGATGAGTCCTACCCCGATATTTCCGAAATAATGAGCCAGTGCAAACACGATGCCGAGCGAAGCCTGGTGGAAGAACTGTACGGCCGTCACACTGAACAGAAAGAGGGGGTTACTGAAATTTGTAAAGCTGGATAACCGCTCTGCCTCAGATTTTGTCAGTTTCTGTTCTTTATACAATTGGGCAGTCATCCGTGCACCGGCCGGATAGCCGGAAACAAGACCCATCATGAACACAAATCCGCCAATACCCGGAACCCTGAATACCGGCCGCATGACCGGTTCAAGCAGAACGCCGGCAAACGTAACAACACCAAAACCGATCATCAGCTCGGTCAGAACAAAAAAAGGAAACAGGGCAGGGAATACGTTCTCCCACCACATTTGCAGACCCTGAAAAGAGGCACGTACGGCCGTCTCCGGATAAATAATCATTAAAAGGGCAATGCCTGCGGAACATATTCCGAGAAAATAGGTTGCGTGTCGTGTACGTCCCATGAGATTCCCCTTTTCTATGTATCGCAGCGGTGCGGACTTCTTGTCCTATATCACATATACTTAACTGACCTTTTAAGTAGACCAAAAACAGGAAATATCTCATAATAAAATAAGTACATATATCATCCCGTTTCTGCAGACTAAGGTCATGCCCTGCAGTGTGATGAGAGGAGGCTGGTTGTTTGCGAAAAAGGAGAAGAATTATTCAGGGCCTGATTATGGTCCTGGCCCTGACGCTGCTCACATTATTTTTCATCAGGCTCCCTTATTTTGTACAGAGCCCCGGAAAAGCCCAGTCCATGGCCGGTATGGTAAAAGTCAGTGATGCTTATCCCGTCAATGGTAATTACAGACTGGTATACATATATCTGGGCCAGGCCAATATTTATCAATATCTTTGGGCCAAATTTGACGGAAACAAGTACACGACTCTGATTCGGGAAAAGAATATCCGGCTGCCCGATGAGGATGATACAGCGTATAACCTGCGACAGAAAAATTACATGACCGGTGCCCAGCAAAGTGCTGCGTATATTGCCTATAAAACGGCTGGAAAACATCCGAAACTTGTACAGCAGGGGGTGCTCGTTCTTGATGTGATCCCCTCCATGCCTGCAAGCAAGGTGCTGAAGAGCGGAGATGTCATTATCGGCATGGGAAACCACAGGATTACTTCGATTAAGGATATGAATGCGCTCATCGGAGGGAAAAAGGCAGGGGATCGCCTGGCTTTGACGATTGTCCGGAACAAGCAGGTAAAAACCGTTTCTGTTGAAATTGGAAAATTTCCGAAGCGTCTTGCCGAAGCCGGAAAAAAAGAAGGGATCGGTATCTATCAGAGTGAACAGGCCAAAGTGGATGTCAATCCGCCGGTGAAATTTGATATTCAGAATATTGGCGGTCCTTCAGCCGGTCTTATGATGACACTGGAAATTTATGATCAGCTGACGAAACAGGATCTGGCGGCGGGGAGAGATATCGCCGGGACAGGAACGATCGAGTTAGATGGTTCAGTAGGACCGATCGGCGGCATTTCTGAAAAAATTGTCGGAGCAGATCAATCAGGTACAGATATCTTTTTTGCCCCTGTAGCTGAGCATGAGTATGAAGCAGCGAAAAAAACGGCTAAAGAGATCGGTTCTGAGATGAAAATTGTCCCAGTCAAAACGTTTGAAGACGCCGTCCGTTATCTGGAAAAGACGAGGAACTGATCATGTCTCTTACTGGCGGGAGCTTCCATTACCTTGAAAAAGACCTTTGATTTCGTTGAAACGGAGGGGGATCTGGCCTGTGTCCGGTAGGAATGACGAAGCTCTGCCGGAAATGAAATCATAAATCCCGGCAGCCCGCGAATCAGCGTCCAGAAGCGGAGGGTGATGTTTATGAATTTTTGAAATCAACGGGACCTGAAACTGTTTGCGCATGTGGGAAAGCCAGTTCTGCCCTTTCAAGTTCATACCGAGCGGCCGGAGATATGATAGCTCACCCTTCTGTGCAGGTTCCCTGACTTCCTCTTTTAGGGTGTGCGTCAGAATATGCGTTGAGAGCCTCTGCAGCCGCGACCAGGTATAACGTTTCGTTTTTACCATACCAATAAACTGTCTGAAACTTTCAGCTGATCTGATGCAGGACAGAAGGCGGTGTTCTATGCCTTCCTCACACTCATAGATTTCTTTCAGCTGCCCGGGTGTTGAAGACAGAAGCCGATACTTCAGATAGGGAAAACAAGCATTCCAATCCATCAGACAGCCGGATGTTTTCCGGTTCATCAGTAAAGAATAAACATAATCAGGGACCTTGTTGTCCAGCCCTTCATCAGTATGCTGATTCAGTAAATGGCTGCGGATACTTGTTGAACTGGCGATGCGGGCATCCTGATGGAAACCAGGATCACTGTGGTCAGACTGGATTCGTTTCAAGGTAATCGGGGTCATGGAACTGTTCAATTTTCTTATCGCCCGGATGTAGTGGAAGCCGAGGCTGTTATTCGGCCGGGTCAGATCAACCGTATTTGCCGCTTCCCTTTCAGCTATCAGACGGTAGGCAGCCGCATGTGCATTAGGGTAACTCAATCCCGTATGCAAAGCACGCATTAACGCATGATCATATGCGGCATGGTGTGCTTCAATCAGATCGACAGTTCGGATAAATGCATCGATCCGGCCGTCTTCGCTGCCGAATATCAGATGTGTAGCGCCTGCCTGATTCAGAACGGAAACGGCTCCGAGCGCAAAAATATCTGCCTTTCCGACAGAGAAAATATAAGGCAGTTCAAACACAAGATCAGCCCCTGCTTTTAACGCCCATTGCGCCCGATCCCATTTTGACAGAACGGCCGGTTCGCCGCGCTGGACAAAATCGCCGCTCATAACGATAATTATCAGATCGGGATTAAGTTCGCGGCGGATCCAGTTCAATTGATAAAGATGCCCGTTGTGCAACGGATTATATTCTGTTATGATTCCGGCTATTTTCATCGACTCTGCATCCTTTTCGAGTAATAGAAGAGCTCACTTGAGTCATTTTATCATAATTATCCTGATTTATTCACCATTCATCGTTTCTTGAGATTTTTGTTTATCGGGACGAGGTTGCCTAATTTTGTCTACTTTTTCGCGTAAAACGTACTCGAAAGATTAATTTCTGAACTTTCGCTCAACAATGGACCGTTTTGAGATGGACTTTCCCCGTTGGCCTGATGAAAACGTTTTGATGCTACCAAACTGAGTGCCCTTTCACTATTCGATTTGAAGTTTTTGAATCCGTCCGAGTACTTTCCAGAGGAAGTCCTGATAGACAAAGCTGGAGGACAGCTTGAAATAAAGGGAGCGCCCCGACCTCACCAACTTACTGGCCACTTTCACGATCCGGGTTCGAATGGTTTCAATTTGCATGTTCTTCTGCCCCTCTGGAAACGTCAGTGTACGCATCCAGTTCGTTAAATTGTAGGCGATCAGGCTGAGCATCAATCGGCCTTCGTTAATTTCAAATTTGTGACTGGACAGTTGATCCAGACTGAATCCGGATTTGGCTTCCTTGATGTAGTTTTCCATGGTCCCTCGTTTCTGATAAGTCAGAACGACTTGTTTCGGGGAGAAGCATTCAACCAGATTGGTCACGATAAAGGTATGCGTGAAGAAGAGTTCGCTAGCCGGGCGAACCGATTGAACGATTACTTTTCTGGGCTTGTCCCAAGACTTCGCCTGGTACGCCATTTCTTCATAGTAACACTGGGTCTCCCCGGTCGACGCATCGTTGGGATGAAGCTCCTCAGCCATCCGCTGGAGTATGGCATTCGACTTCAGGCGAATCGCGTAGTAGACGGATTCTTCTTCGCACAGCTCGTAGAGCTCAGGCGTGGCAAAACCGCTGTCGCCACGAAGGAACGGCGTGGTTTCCGGAAAGTGCTCGTTGTAGTGTTCCAGAATCGGCCGAACAAAGTCCGCGACCCCATGAGAAGTATAGCGATTTCCGGGACGCAGTTTCGCCTTCAAAAAATCTCCCGTCGCCCCGTCGAACGCCACCAATGGATGGAAGCCGATGGTACCGTAATGTGCATTATAGTCTGAGGATTCCTGCTTGCCGTACGTATCGACGTGAGTGGAATCCAGGTCAATAATCAGTGCCCGGCTCTTGCGATATCGATGAACTTTGTCCAGTAATTTCTGATTGGCCACTGCGAGCTGATCAAGAGTATTCTGGTCGAAACGATAATAAAAGCGGGATAACGTCGGTTGTGACGCCAGTTTGGATGTTTCAACAACCTGGGTAAACACGGGATCATGAATCAATGCATCGGCTGAGTCATCCTCGGAGTAACCGGCCAGCAGCTGATAGATCTTCTGGCGAAAGAGTTTTGCGTTGGAATAGAACGGACTCTTGCGCGAATCATTCAGTATCAAATGGCGTTCAAACGTCTTTGAGAAACCGATTTTCTCGTCAAACTCCTTAAAAAGCAGTTGACCGCTATCTGAAGAAAGTTCACCACCATCGTTTGATAGTTTGATTTTTCGATTGAAATCTAACGTGATTTGCGATAAAGTAGTCATCATAAAGGATCCTCTCTGGTGTTGTGGTGACTTAATTTTACCAGATTTGGATCCTTTTTGCGTGCACTTTTTTCATGCACAGGGTGTAATCGAGAAAAGTGATCAGATCAAGCATCTGAGCGTTTTGGAGAAATTCTGTGAATAAACTAGGATTATATCTGTATAAGAGAATGGCCGGCCGGTTAACCTGTATGAATCTGAAAAGCAGTGTGACACTGATTGACATTCTTTTGGGCAGATATTATAATAACATTTGTTGTCTAGAGGTGGTACCCTATGTCTTTATCATGGACAGTTCCCGAATTGCTGAAACATAAGCAGGAAGGATTGGCATTTCACGAAAAGGTTCATTTGCCTCTGGAACTTTTTCAAGCGGATCCTGAAGTAAGAAAAATATCTGTGGTTGACGTTGAGGGGGACGTCCAGTTCTCCAAACGGTCGTTTACCTTTTATCTGACGATCAGCGGCTCGATGGTTCTGCCTTGTGCCGTAACCCTGGAAGACGTTGACTATCCTTTTCAGACACATACTTCAGAAACGTTTCTGCTGCCGGGTTTCGATGATTCTGAGGCCCCGGAAGATACGTTTGTTCATCGGATAACAGATGAACAAATTGATCTTGTCCCCTACGTGGTGGAAGCCATACTGGTAGAGAAACCTATGCGTGTGGTCAGTGAGAAGGCCAAGTCTGCCCGGCTTTCCGGTGAAGGCTGGTCGCTGGTGACTGATCAGACGAAGAAACAGCAGATTGATCCAAGGCTGGAAAAACTGAAGAAGTTTTTTGACGATTAAATAGATTTTCTGAGGAGGTGCGTACTGTGGCAGTACCTAAAAGGAGAACGTCAACTACACGTAAGAATAAGCGGCGTACACATTTCAAACTGACCGTTCCGGGCATGGTGAAATGCGATAACTGCGGGGAATATAAACTGGCACACCGTGTATGTCCGAATTGTGGCTCATACAAAGGTGAAACCGTAATTGAAAAAGACTGATGAAAAAAGCGAGGAGCGCATGCTTCTCTTTTTTTTGCCTTGCTTTGTTAAATAAATGTGTTGCATTCTGCTTTAAATGCTCACCCTCCGCAAATAAGCCTTCCCTCTCTTCTTTCTGAACGGCAAAAAGTTTGCCTCTCTTTTATTCTATCGAACCTATTAAGTGCATAGGGTTGGAACAGGGGCGTTGATCGCATCCATTCTATGAGAAAAGAGAGGGAAAAGTTATGCCGTCCATTCGACAAGATGCCTGGTCCCACGCTGAAGATGTCAAACTTGCTGAAGCGGTTCTCAGACATATCAAGTCAGGAAGTACCCAGCTTGCTGCTTTTGCCGAAGCAGGATCTATGCTGTCGCGTACAGCCGCCGCCTGTGGATTTCGCTGGAATTCTACAGTCAGGAAACAATATGTGCAGGAACTGAGTCAGGCGAAGAGTGAACGTAAGGCAAGGAAGAAGCAAAGAAAGAAAACGCATCCTGCGAAAGAAGCATCAGATTCATTTTCGGCTGAATTTAAGGAGAATGCCGGCACCTCCATTGATGAAACCATTGAATTACTGAATCAGCTGAAGCTAAGTCTCTCCTCTTCGTTAAATCCGGAACTGCAGAATGAAGTCAGAAGGCTGGAAGCGGAAAATAGAATGCTTGATCAGGCATACAGAAAACTGGAGAAAGAATACGGGAGCCTGTTGAAAAACTACAATTCCGTAGTTCGCGTTCTTGAGATAGTGGATCAGGCAAGAAAGCAAATGCCGGGTGAAACAGACCGGAAAGACGGGTTAACCGTATAAGATATCATAAATTTATGAATGCCTATATTATAAGCCATCGGTTGCTGAAACCATGGCTTTATTTTTTTGTGGTTTATGATACGGATCCTGGGGTAATTATAAAAATTGAGTGGTGAAAAGTGGGGGGATGTGGTAAAGTATAAAACAAGGAGGCGGCCTGTCATGTTTATGGGTGAGTTCACACACAATATTGACGATAAAGGCCGCCTCATCATTCCCTCGAAATTCAGAGATGAACTTGGTGAAACATTCGTGATTACCCGCGGACTCGATCAATGCCTTTTTGTCTATCCTCAATCAGAATGGCATCGTATTGAAGATAAATTGAAGGCATTACCGTTTACAAAGAAAGATGCCCGGGCGTTTACCCGATTCTTTTTTTCAGGTGCAAGCGAATGTGGACTTGATAAACAGGGAAGAGTGTCAATAAACCTGCCATTAAGAAATTACGCCGGTCTTGAGAAAGAATGTACGGTTATCGGCGTGTCAACGCGTCTTGAAATCTGGGACAGCAAGACCTGGAAGGGCTACTTTGAAAAGTCTCAGGAATCATTCAGTGATATTTCGGAGAACCTTCTGGACCTCGATTTATAAAAGCATTGCCCGCTATACCGATCAACTATACCGATCAACTATCACCCTTCAGGAGTCTGGTTGCATGTTTGAACACATTGCTGTATTAAAAAAAGAAGCCGTTGGAAGTCTGAATGTGAAACCTGCCGGAATTTATGTTGACTGTACTCTTGGAGGTGGCGGCCACAGTGAAGCCATCGTCAGACAATTGCACAGCGGACATTTGTTTGCTTTTGATCAGGATCAGGAAGCTCTGGATGCTGCCGAGAACAGATTGTCTGTTTATTCAGAAAAAATAACTTTTATCAAATCCAATTTCCGTAAGTTAAAAGAACAGCTCGCCAGATACGACATTTTTCAGGTGGACGGGATTCTCTTTGATCTTGGTGTCTCGTCACCACAGTTCGATCATGCTGAAAGAGGATTCAGTTATCAGCATGATGGTCCGTTGGATATGCGTATGGACAGAGACCAGGAACTCAATGCCGGGATCATTGTTAATGAATGGCCGTATGACAGACTCGTACACATCTTTTATATGTATGGGGAAGAACGCTTTTCAAAACAAATTGCGAGGGCAATTGAGAAATCCAGAAAAATTCAGCGAATCCGTTCGACCGGAGAACTGGTGACGCTGATTAAAGAAGCGATACCGGCACCGGCCAGAAGAAAGGGCGGTCACCCGGCGAAGCGTGTCTTTCAGGCACTGAGGATCGCCGTTAATGATGAACTGGGGAGTTTTGAAGAAGCACTGAATCAATCGCTGGAACTGCTTCGCCCAGGTGGACGGATCGCCGTGATCACTTTTCAGTCTCTTGAGGACAGGCTGTGTAAACAATTTTTTAAAAAATACAGTGAACCACCGGATGATCTTCCGCCTGATCTTCCTCAGCTGCCGGAAGAATCAAAGCCTCCTCTGCAGAGGATTGGCAAAAAGCCGGTGACTCCGACCGAGGAAGAATTGAAAAATAATCGCAGGTCAAGGTCGGCAAAACTCAGAGTCGCAGAAAAAATAAGAAGTATTGAAGGAGGATCATTCAGATGAGTCAAACGCAGCGCGCATTTCATTCTCGCGGGCAGGAAGCCCCTGCAACAAGACAAGTACCGGTTCAGAAACCGGTTGTCATCACACGCCGTATCAGCAAAGGAGAAAAGCTGCTTTGGATCATGGCAGGCGCTGTCCTGTTCCTCCTCGCTGCCTGCATTGTGGCCAATCAGGCAAAGTTATTCCTGGTATCAAAGGATGTGCAGAAGCTGCAGTCACATGCGGATACTCAGGCAAAGACCGTTCAGCAGCTGAAAACAGAAAAAGACAGTTTAAGCTCTCCAGAACGGATTGTTCGTTTTGCCGAAGAAAAATTAAATCTTAAACTGGATGTCAATAAAATTAAAGTTCTTCCATAAAGAAGGGGGCCCGGCCTTGTTTCAAAGAAAAAGGAGATCCCTCAGTTTCTGGGCAGGCTTAGTCGGCGCATGTTTTATGCTGGCTTTTTTTGTGATCATCGGTCGCTTTGTTTATATTGCACAGGGGAAAGAAATTGAAGGGCACAAACTGATGCCTATTGCGAAGAATCAGTGGTCACAATATAAAGTGATCGACGAAAAGCGGGGAACGATCTATTCAGCTAACGGCCGTATTCTCGCTGAGGATGTTCCTGCTTACACACTGTTTGCGGTGACAAGCCCTAATGCCGGGAAAGACCGGCAGGGGAATCTCAGATACGTGAAAGATAAAGAAAAAACAGCCAGATTGCTCGCTCCTGTCCTGGGAATGAAGGAAAGCGATATGCTGAACCGCCTGAATAAAAACGCTTACCAGGTAGAGTTTGGCTCGAAGGGACGCATGCTCAGCTATGAGAAGAAAAAACAGATTGACAAACTTGGGCTTCCGGGGATCGGCTATCTGACTGAGTCCAGAAGATATTATCCGGAACAGGGAAGTGCCGCCTATACCATTGGTTTTACTCAGACAGATTCCAAAACAAAACAGCAGCAGGGCGCTTTCGGTATAGAACAGTCGCTTGATCGTTATCTCTCAGAGAAAGATGGAACGGTTCGCTATTACAAGAGCGTATCAGGCGTGCCGATACCCGATGAACATCAGAGGATCTCGAAGTCTGTGCCGGGAAACGACGCCCATCTGACGATTAATTCCAGCATACAGACGGTTCTGGAACAGGCGATGACTCGTGTAAATAAAGAATATACACCTGAAAGCATGGTAGGTGTCGTTGCGGATCCGAAGACCGGTAAAATCCTTGCCATGTCGTCCTTGCCGGGTTTTAACCCGAATAAACGTGATATAAAGCAATTCAGCAACAGTGCTATTTCTGATCCTTATGAACCCGGTTCGGTGATGAAAACCTTCACGGTCGCTTCAGCCCTTGATGCCGGTGTCTATAATGGTCAGGCGACTTACCCCTCTGGAGATTATAAGACCAAAGGCGGAACCATTCACGACTGGCACCGCGGCGGCTGGGGAACGATCACATTTAATCAGGGGTTTGAACTCTCATCCAATGTAGGTATGTCCGTACTGACTGATAAATATATCGGTCCGGACCGGCTGGGCGCGTATTTTAAAAAATTCGGTCTGATGAAAAAAACAGGGATTGACCTCCCCGGAGAACGGTCCAGTCTGGTGAACTGGACATGGCCGATTGATAAACTGGAAGCCTCGTTTGGTCAGGCGTCCGCCTTTACAGCCATACAGATTGTTCAGGCAGCCACAGCCATAGCAAACGATGGAAAAATGATGCGGCCGTATGTGGTAGACAAAGTGGTTAATCCTGAAACGAAAAAAACGGTGGTTGATCATCAGCCGGTTGTTGCCGGCCAGCCTATTTCGCCTCAGGCAGCTGAACAGACCCGGTCACTCCTTCGCCGGGCAGTCAGTGCAAAAGACGTGGTGAAGGGATATAATGCAACAGGAGTTGCTTATGATCTTCCAGGTTATGATGTGATTGGAAAGACCGGCACGGCTCAGGTTGCCGTGGACGGTCAGTATCTGCCGGGTAAAAATAATTACATCTATTCTTTTCTCGGGATGGCACCTGAAAAGGATCCAAAATTAATCGTTTACGTCGCTGTGAAACAGCCTCAACTGAAACCGACCGATCTTGGAGCAGAACCGGTAGAACAGATTGTCCGACCGGTGATGGCCAGCAGCCTGCAGTACATGCAGGTCCGGAAAGCCAGTCCGGAAAGCGGAGATATGGGGACATCCTCGGAAAAGGTGGACAATTATACCGGTCAGTCCATAACAGAGGCCGAAGCTGCGCTGAAAAACAGCGGACTGAACCCGGTTTCCGCTGGTACAGGAACCGTTTCAAAGCAGGCCCCCGCTGCCGGTGACAAGGCAGTAAAGGGAAGCAGAGTGATTCTTCTTGGATCCGGATCAGCGACCGTTCCTGATCTGTCCGGCTGGTCACTGGCAGACAGTATGAAGTTTGCCGAGGCAGCCGGTATGAAACTGAAAGTGCAGGGGAACGGCTTTGTGACAGAACAGAAACCGAAACCTGGTTCACGTGTAAAGGGCGGATCTGACTTAACCCTTCAACTGTCTCCCCATCAGCCGGGCCCGGAACAAAAAGAAACAACTGAAGATGCGAAAAGCAGCTCGAATCAGCCGGAAGGGCAGAACGAGTGAACGCGCAGCCTGTTCTATTTCTCTGAATCTGGTCATATGGCTAGGACAAGGGGAGATAGGAGGGGCTTTTTTGCGTATACCAAAACATCTGGTGAAGAAACGGCTGCTGCTGATCCTTGCAGGCGGGCTCTGTATTTTTGCCATATTTATCGTGAGGCTGATTTATGTCCAGATTTTTAATAATGACTGGCTGACTCAAAAAGCTCTTGAAGAATGGGGGAAAAACATTCCCTACGAAGCAGAGCGCGGTGACATTCTGGATGCACGCGGGAAAGTGCTGGCAACCAATATAAGCAGCCCTTCTGTGCTGGTTGTGCCAAAGCAGATAAAAAAGAGGCAGCGTGAAAAGACGGCAGATGCTTTATCCGAAATTCTGGGCATGAGCAGGCGCCGTGCATTGGAAAAAATATCTCAGAATGAACTGATCGTTCGCCTGACGCCGGAGGGAAGGAAGATTTCCAATGAAAAAGCATCAAAGATCAAGAGCCTGGCGTTACCCGGTGTCTTCATTGCCGAGGATTTTAAACGGGATTATCCAAAGGGAAATTATCTCGCCCACGTCCTCGGATTCGCAGGAATTGACAATCAGGGACTGACAGGTCTCGAAGCGTATTATAATGATGGACTTAAAGGGAAAAATGGAAGTGTCACCTATTTTTCCGATGTTCGGGGTAACCGAATGTCTGATCTGAAAGACAAGTATACACCTCCGGAAAGTGGATCAAGCCTGATGCTGACCATTGATTCGCGCGTTCAGTCCATTATCGAGAGAGAGCTGAATAACGCTGTTGCTCTCTATCGACCGGACAGCGCCCTCGCCATTGCCATGAATCCAAAGAATGGAAATATTCTCGGGATGTCTTCGAAACCGGATTTTAACCCCGCCAGATACAAAGAGGTACCACCGGAAATTTATAATCACAATCTGCCGATCTGGCGCACGTATGAGCCGGGATCGACCTTTAAGGTCATTACGCTCGCTGCCTCGCTTCAGGAGAACGTTGTAGATCTTAAAAAGGATCATTTTTATGATTCCGGTTCGATTGATGTTGCCGGGACTCATCTGCATTGCTGGAAGAGAGGCGGTCACGGTTCCGAGACCTTTCTTGAGGTCGTTCAGAACTCATGCAATCCGGGCTTTGTCGCACTGGGGGAAAGACTGGGTAAAGAACGTTTATTTTCATATATTGAAAAATTCGGTTTTGGCAAGAAAACAGGGATTGATCTCCAGGGTGAAGCAACGGGCATTCTGTTTAAAAAAGATCGAGTTGGACCACTTGAGACGGCAACAACAGCATTTGGTCAGGGGGTTTCCGTTACCCCCATTCAGCAAATTACAGCTGTATCTGCGGCAATTAACGGCGGTTATCTGTATGAACCCCGTCTGGCCAAAGCGTGGGTAGATACCGATACAGGGAAGGTCATCAACCGGATTGAACCCACTATTAAACGGCAGGTTATTTCATCTGAGACGTCAAAAAAGGTCAGGGAGACGCTGGAAAGTGTTGTTGCCCAGGGGACAGGAAGAAATGCCTACGTTGAAGGTTATCGTGTCGGAGGCAAAACCGGAACAGCCCAGAAAGTGAATCCGAAGGGCGGCGGATACATGCAGGGAAATTATATCGTTTCGTTCCTTGGCTTTGCTCCGGCTAATGATCCGGAAATTGTCGTTTATGTCGCAATCGATCACCCGAAGGATACGGTTCAGTTCGGAGGCACAGTGTCTGCACCCGTCGCCGGCAGGATTATCGGCGACAGCCTGAGCGCACTTGGCGTAAAGAGACAAAAAGGCGGCCTTGAAAAAGAGACCCGCTGGCCGGATCAGCCCATGATCAAAGTACCTGATCTTGTTGGACAGAAGAAACAGGATCTTCAAAATGCACTGTTTGACCTGAAAATAAAAACACAGGGGAGTGGTGACAGGGTGACCATGCAATCGCCTGAGGCCGGTATCAAGGTTAAACAAGGTTCAACAATCATGATATACTTAGGTGACAAAAAGAAACCGGACGATTAAAATAAGCAAGGGACGGGGAAGCGGCAGGTCTGTACGCTTTCCGGCATACATAGGTTCGCCGGGTGAAAAAAAGGTTAACACTCAGTACCGTTCTCTTTTATAATGAAAAACTAAGGACGTGTTTTTTTATGAAGTTATCCAAATGTCTGGAAATTTTGCCTGACTTCAGGAAGGACAGGGCTTTTGATCCGGAGGTTTCCGATCTGGTCATTGATTCACGGCTTGTCACTCAGGGATCACTTTTTTTCTGCATTAAGGGGCATCATGTGGATGGTCATCAATATGCTGCTCAGGCAGAACAGAAAGGTGCTGTGGCCATCGTTGCTCAGGATAAACTGTCTGTTTCGGTGCCGGTCATTTATGTAAATGATACACATCGTGCACTGGCCATGATATCTGATCACTACTATGCGCATCCCAGCCACTCGCTGCATCTCATTGGCGTGACGGGAACAAATGGAAAAACAACAATCACCTATCTTGTGCAGGCTATCCAGGAAGCCGCCGGAATCCGTACAGGTGTTATCGGTACGATGGGCATGCATTACAAAGATCATTTCAGTCCTGTTGACAATACAACCCCTGAAGTCCATCTGATCCAGAAAAATCTGGCGGCTATGAAGGAACAGGGGGCCACATCCGTTGTGATGGAGACCTCATCCAATGCGCTTTATGACGGCAGGGTCAGAGGCTGCGATTTTAATGTTGCCATTTTTACCAATCTGACAGAGGACCATCTGGATTTGCATGGGTCGATGAAAGACTACATGTATGCGAAAAGTCTGCTTTTTTCTCAGCTGGGCAACCGCTACAGTGAAGATGGGGAAATTAAAGCTGCCGTATTAAATGTTGACGACAAAGTGTCGAACGTCTATAAACAGATGACCGCAGCACCTGTCATCACATATGGTATTGATCATGAAGCTGATTTTCGTGCCACATCGATCCGGATCACCCCAACCGGTACTTCATTTTCTCTGGTGACAGGAGGCGAGACCTACCCGGTGGCCATGAAACTGATTGGTCGATTCAGCGTTTACAATGTTCTGGCAGCTATCGCAGCCTGCTCCGTGAAAGGACTGAAAATGAGCGGGATGATTCAGGCGATTGAACAGGTAAAGGGCGTTCCCGGAAGATTCGAAACAGTCAGCGCCGGACAGGACTTTACCGTTATTGTCGATTATTCACATACCCCGGACAGTCTTAAAAATGCCCTGTCAACCATTAAAGAATTTGCGAAAAAAAAGATCATTACCGTTGTTGGATGCGGGGGTGACAGAGAGAGAGGCAAACGTCCGGTGATGGCGAAAATAGCTGTCGATCACAGTGATCTGGCTATTCTTACTTCCGATAATCCAAGAACCGAAGATCCTGAAGCGATTCTTCAGGAAATGGCAGCAGGTGTCAAGGGTATGGCTTATAAGAAGATTACAGATCGGAAACAGGCCATCAGATATGCGATCAGTCATGCCGGTACAGGTGATATTATTCTGATCGCCGGGAAGGGTCATGAAACCTATCAGATCATTGGTACGGTGAAACATCATTTTGATGATCGTGAAATAGCGAAACAAATCATTACGGAATTAACGGGAAACTGAGAAAAGGGCAAAGTTTCGGCAAAGGAGATCTACAGATGAGCATTGGTGTTGAAATAATCAGAGGGCAGGCGATTCAAATACTGGGTGATACCTCCCGCCTGAATAAGCTGAATATCATGACGGACAGCAGAAAAACGGTTGCCGATGGACTTTTTGTTCCGCTCAGCGGCCATCACTTTAACGGTCATCGTTTTCTGTCGCAGGCGATTGAAAACGGAGCTGTCGCCTCGTTATGGATGGAGCGAGAACCTCTTCCGGATCACCTTCCTGAAGGGTTCCCGCTGTTTCTCGTTGCAGATACGCTTAAGGCATTACAAAGCATGGCAAAAGCCTGGCTGATTCATTGCCGCTGCAAAGTGGCAGCTGTAACGGGGTCAAATGGCAAAACGACAACGAAAGACATGATTTACAGCATTCTGTCACGCAGATTCAAAGCATATAAAACACAGGGAAACTTAAATAATCACATTGGCGTTCCCCTGACGATTCTGGCTATGCCGGAAGATACAGAGGTACTTGTTCTTGAAATGGGTATGAATCATTTTGGAGAACTGACTTTTTTGAGTCAGCTTGCCAAGCCTGATATTGCTGTAATCACAAATGTCGGTGAATCGCACATCGAATTTCTTGGCTCAAGAGCAGGTATCGCCAGAGCGAAACTGGAAATTACGGCAGGGCTGAAAAAAAGAGGAGCATTGATCATCGACGGGGATGAACCCCTGCTGACTCAGATCCATACCCATGCCTTTCAGATTATCACGTGCGGATACGAGGATCATAATGACTGGAAAATCACGGGGATCAAAGAAGGAACAGAAGGCTACGGCTTTTCATTGAACCACGGAATTAAAGAATACAGAATTCCGGTGCTCGGGAAGCAGAATGTCAAAAATGCCGTGCTCAGTCTGGCAGTGGCCAAACGGCTTCATGTCAGTTCAGAAACAATAAAAGAAGGTCTGGAGCATCTCAGTCTGACAAAAATGAGATTTGAAAGAGTCCGGGGCCTGCACGGCTCACTTCTGATTAATGACTGCTATAACGCCAGCCCGAGTTCGATGGAAGCCTCTCTGGAAACACTCAAAGAGTTACCTGGATTTAAAAGAAGAGTGGCTGTGCTGGGCGATATGTATGAGCTCGGCAGTAATGAAGAGAAGCTCCACAGGGGCATTGCCAGAGTACTGACAGCGCCCCTGACCCATGTGGTCACCATTGGTGATAAGGGGGCGTGGATTGCTGCACCATTACTTGAGAAGAAAGAAGCTGCCGGCCGGCCGGAAGTTCATTCATTTCATGACAAAACCGAGGCACGGCAATTTCTGGCGGGCCTGCTTGATGATCAGACGGTGATGCTCTTTAAAGCCTCAAGATTGATGCAGCTTGAGACACTTGTATCGGAATTGAGCATATAAATGTCCGGCAGCTGAAAAAACGGCAGATCGCGGGCTGACCTGTCATCTGCCCGATGGAACATATGGATCTATCGGATTTGGATCAGAAGGAGAGAAAGGGTTCATGATATTGTCTTTGTTGTTTGGTCTTGCGATAGCATTTCTATCTACATTAGTTCTTGCCCCTATTGTCATTCCATTACTGCACCGTCTGCACTTCGGTCAGTATATCAGGAGAGAAGGGCCGAAAAGCCATCAGAAGAAGGCAGGCACGCCAACCATGGGTGGTGTGATATTCCTCCTCGGACTGATCATCGGCGTGCTCATCATGGCGTTTAAATATCATGCGGCAACTCCGGAAACATGGATGCTGCTTTTTGTTACGCTGGGTTTCGGTCTTGTCGGGCTTCTTGATGATTTTATTAAGGTGGTCATGAAAAGGAATATGGGTCTGACCTCCAGGCAGAAAATGCTGGGTCAGCTGGTCATCGCCGTTGCTTTCTGGCTGATACTGACCCGTTATGATTATTCTACTTATCTTTATTTTCCCGGAACCGACTGGATGATTAATCTGGGATGGTTTTACCCTGTGTTTATCATTTTTCTGCTGGTCGGAGTACCTAATGCAACTAATCTGACTGATGGTATGGACGGCCTGCTCTCGGGGCTTGCAGCCATTGTCTTTGCTGCCTATACTGTGATTGCCTGGACTTCGATGAGTCTCGGTGTAGCCACTTTTGCAACAGCCATGCTTGGCGCACTTCTTGGTTTTTTAATTTTTAATGCGCATCCTGCGCGGGTGTTTATGGGAGATACCGGATCACTGGCTGTCGGGGGAGCAATAGCCGGTATGGCTATTCTGACGAATACGGAGATACTTCTTGCGATTATCGGTGGCGTTTTTGTTATTGAAACACTGTCTGTCATTATCCAGGTGATCTCATTTAAGACGACTGGGAAAAGGGTGTTTAAAATGAGCCCCATTCACCATCATTTTGAACTGTCCGGATGGTCTGAATGGAAAGTCGTCACTGTTTTCTGGCTGGTTGGTTTAATTCTTGCCGTTATCGGCGTTTACTTGGAAGTGGGGATGACCTTTTGAAACAGATTACGTCGTATATGAATAAAAAAGTGGTTGTACTTGGACTGGGAAAAAGCGGTTATGCCGCAGCAAAATTAATGAAAGTGCTTGGCGCGAACGTTACGGTGAACGACAGAAATGATCTGTCCGCTGACCGGCACGCGCTGGAGCTCGAGCGGCAGGGGATAAAAGTCATTGGAGGCGCGCATCCTCTGGACCTGATCGACGAGACTGTCGATGTCCTGATTAAAAATCCGGGGATTCCCTACTCCAATCCCATGGTTCGGAAAGCCCAAAAGACAGGTGTACGGGTGATTACCGAAGTGGAGATTGCGGCGGAAGTATCGGAAGCCCCGTTCATCGGGGTGACCGGATCGAATGGGAAAACGACAACGACGATGCTTATCGGTGAAATGATGAAGGGATCAACACATCAGCCTGTTGTTGCCGGAAATATCGGGACAGCTCTTTGCTCTGTAGTGCAGCAGGTATCGCCTCAGAATGTCCTGGTATCGGAACTCTCAAGTTTTCAGCTTCTGGGTACAGAAACGTTCCATCCTGAAGTGGCAGTTGTGCTGAATATCTTCGAACATCATCTTGATTATCATGGAACAGTGGAAAATTATGCTAAAGCCAAGGCAAGGATTACATTGAATCAGACAGCGGATGATACGCTGATTTATAATGCAGACAGCAGGCGGTGTGTCCATTATATAGCTGAGGTATCAAAAGCAAATAAAGTGCCGTTTTCCACAACGAAGAGGCTGCCGGAAGGTGCTTATATCCAGGATGACGTGATTTATTTCAGAAATGAGAAAATCATGCCATGTTCACAGATGGGGCTGCCGGGCGAGCACAACCTGCAAAATGCCCTTGCCGCAGTGGCTGCTGCACGGATATACGGCGTGCCGGCTCCGTTTATTGCCGGTGTTCTCCGATCTTTTACCGGAGTACGTCATCGCCTGCAATATGTGGATACGATTCAGGGACGGATCATTTATAATGATTCCAAGGCAACAAATATTCTGGCTACATCAAAAGCGCTGCACGCATTTCCCGGAAAAGGAATTGTACTTCTGGCGGGCGGACTGGACAGAGGAAATGGATTTGACGAACTCGTTCCCTTCCTGAAAAAAGCGGATATCAGAGCCGTCCTGCTTTTCGGACAGACAGCTGCCAAACTTCAGGACGCCTGTAAAAAAGCAAAGATCCCGATCATAAAAACAGTTGAAAATGTTGAGGCAGCCGTACCGGAAGCCTTTGCACTCTCAAAACCTGGAGATGTGATTTTATTATCGCCCGCCTGTGCCAGCTGGGATCAGTACAAATCTTTTGAACAGCGGGGGGACATTTTTATTCATGACGTGAATAAGTTTAGATAAGGACAGGCCGGACCGAGACGGCTGTCTGAAACATCCTTATCTGAACGGAGTGTTGTTCATGAACCGGCACCGGGTTTTTCCTGACCGCTTTTTTCTGCTAATCACGTTTATCCTGCTCATAACGGGACTTGTGATGGTTTACAGTGCCAGCGAAGTGTCCGCTGCTCATAAATTTGGCGACACCTTTTATTTTTTGAAAAGGCAGTTGCTGTTTGCATTTGCCGGGGTTATCAGTCTCTTTGTCGTCATGAACATCGATTATCGGGCATGGAAGAAGTGGTCCCATATCGGTATTCTGCTCTGTTACGGGCTGCTTCTCCTGGTCCTGATTCCCGGAGTCGGTCTTTCGCGTGGCGGAGCAAGCAGCTGGCTCGGAATCGGAGCTTTCTCGATACAGCCATCTGAATTTATGAAAGTGGCACTGATCATTTACCTGGCGAGGTGTCTGTCTGAGCGTCAGCAGGATCTTCCCTCATTCAGGAAAGGGCTGCTTCCGGCTTTATTTCCGGTTCTTGCGGCTTTTGGCCTGATTATGCTGCAGCCTGATCTTGGCACGGGCATGGTGCTTGTCCTGACCTGCACCATGATGATCTTTGTGGCAGGCGCACGGATAAAACATTTTCTTTTTATGGGCGCTGCGGGATGTATGGGCATTGCCGGCCTGATTATTTCTGCTCCGTACCGGTTGCAGAGACTGACATCATATGTGGATCCCTGGCAGGATCCGGGCGAAAGCGGTTTTCAGATTATCCAGTCTTTACTTGCAATCGGACCAGGCGGACTGATGGGGTTTGGACTCGGCGAGAGCCGGCAGAAATTTCAGTATCTGCCGGAAGCACAGAATGATTTTATCTTCTCGATTATCTCAGAGGAGCTGGGTTTCATCGGTTCTGTCGCCGTCCTGATGCTCTTCTGTCTGCTGCTCTGGCGCGGCATACGGATTGCAATGAG
The DNA here is from genome assembly GCF_040529185.1 of Sporolactobacillus sp. Y61. NCBI lineage: Bacteria > Bacillati > Bacillota > Bacilli > Caryophanales > Sporolactobacillaceae > Sporolactobacillus > Sporolactobacillus sp. Y61. The sequence goes on from NZ_CP159510.1 coordinate 2,044,157, forward strand.
TGCCCCTGATTTGTTCGGCACGCTGCTGGCTGCCGGTATCACCGGCATGATTGCCATTCAGGTGATGATCAACATAGCGGTTGTCATCGGGCTGATTCCGGTAACCGGAATTACACTGCCCTTCCTCAGCTATGGGGGATCCTCATTAACCCTGATTTTGATTTCTATCGGCATCCTTCTGAATATCAGCAGTTACAGTAAAAGTTAAGGGAAATGATGCTGACGGATAACAAACCATTGCTGTTTCTCAGAAAAGTCAATAGAATAATACTATACTACTGACAGGCTGAAATGGCTTTTAGATCTTTATCAGGGAGGAGAGAAAAATGGATAAGGAAAAGGTTGTGCCTCTGGAAGACAGGCTTCCACAATTAAAAAAAGAACGGAAACAAAGGGCAAATCGCCGATTCGCTTTTTATGCGATTGTTTTTTTTATCCTGATCCTTATTATCGTTTATTTCCAGTCCCCGCTCAGCAAGGTCCGCCAGATTACTGTTGAAGGAGCGCGGATTACTTCGACTGATCAGATAGTTAAAGCAAGCGGCATCACAAAAAATACACACATATGGGATATTCGTTCCAATGCGGTGGAGAAGAAAATTAAATCTCTGTCAACCGTGAAATCAGCGACAGTTGACTCTGCGTTTCCAAACAGAGTGAAGATTCATGTTGTTGAATTCACCCGCAGTGCTTATTTAAGCAAGGGCGAAAATTTCTACCCCATTTTACAGAACGGGACAATTATGGGGAAAATGCCGCAGAATAATCTTCCCGTCGATGCACCGGTTCTCATGGGGTTTAAGAGCCAGCAGGAAATCCGTGCGGTGACGCAGGGCCTTTCTGCATTACCCGAAGAGATCATTCGCAGCATTTCTGATATTCATTACATAAATCAACAGCCGGGCGATGAAGATAATCTGATTCTTTACATAAATAACGGGAACCGGATCGTCGCCAGTACCGCAACGTTTGCAAAAAATATAAGAATGTACCCTGAAATCTCTGCACGTCTGCCGGAGAATGTCCGTGGCACGATTTATTTAAGTGTCGGGAGTTATTTTACACCTTATGAAAATTCTGAAAAACAGCAGAAGCAAGAAACGGCTGAGCCCTGATCTGCAAATTCACCGCTTTCATAATCCGTAATCTTGCATAATTAAAACTTTTCTAGTCAATCAACTTGGTGTAGACTATAACATAGTTGCGAATTCATTTCCCGACTCTGATTTTCTCTTTAAGGTTGGCGAAGAATATAAATAATGGGTTCATTATTTAGCATTTTCTGCCGATTTATAGATTAAGAGCTGTTTTTTACATGAATGTGATTTAGAAAAAAGGGATATGTTCCGATACGTAGAATACAGAGAAGTAGGGCATGTTTCTATCAATAAGGAACAGGATATTAACGGGTTGAAACTCTTGCCGTTCAACTTTATACCGTTTGTTCATTTACACAAGTCCATACATCCCTGATCATGTATTTTATTGCTTAAAAGATTAGAAGGGGTGCCACTAATGAATAGCGAGGATATTTTTGTCAGCCTTGACATTGGCACGTCCAGTATCAAGACTGTGATCGGTGAAATGACGGGTTCGTCTCTTAATGTGATTGGTGTCGGAGAGGCGGATTCCCACGGGATTAAAAAAGGGTCGATTGTCGATATTGATTCGACCGTGAGATCAATTAAGCAAGCCGTTCAGCAGGCAGAAAGAATGGTTGGACTGAATATAAAAAGTGTGATTGTCGGCATATCAGGAAACCATATTGAACTCAGACCCTGCCGCGGTGTTGTTGCTGTTTCGAACGAAAATCATGAAATCGGAAGTCCGGATATTGAGCGAGTCATTTCTGCTGCTCAGGTTATGTCCATTCCACCTGAAAGAGAAATTATTGATGTCATCCCGGAACAGTTCATTGTTGACGGGGTAGATGAGATTAATGATCCGCGAGGAATGATCGGTGTCAGGCTGGAGATGGAAGGGACATTGATCACTTGCTCGAAGACCGTGCTTCATAACCTCCTCAGATGTGTGGAGAGATCCGGTCTTCAGGTCGCCGATATCTGTCTGCAGCCGATGGCTCTTGGATCTGTAGCTTTGTCTGCAGATGAGAAGAACCTTGGTGTGGCTCTGATTGATATGGGCGGAGGCGCGACAAGCGTCAGTGTGTTTGATCAGGGTATGATGCTCTCAACATTTGAGCTGCCGGTAGGAGGCAATCATATCACAAAGGATATCTCGATTATTCAGCGTATTCCACTGGCAGAAGCAGAACAGCTGAAAATCGATCACGGGACAGCCACAGTTCATACAGCTTCTGAAGAGGACACATTTACAGCGTCACAGATCGGCAGTGCAAATAAACAGACATTGAACCAGCGGGATCTGGCAGCAATCATAGAAGCCAGAATGGGTGAAATGTTTGATATAATCAAGGAAGAGCTTCAGAGAATCGGAATTAACCGGCTCCCCGGGGCTTTGTACTGACCGGAGGAGTTGCAGCAATGCCGGGTGTTCTGGATCTGGCGGTACATAGACTGAGTTCAAGTGTCCGCATAGCGGCTCCGGATTACATAGGGGTACGTGAGCCAAAATATACCGGATGCATTGGTCTGATTCAGTTTGCCTGCCACAATGTGAAGATTCAGGGTAAAGAAGTGGCAGTTGCTGTAGAATCAGGAGACTTCGAAGCCGTTCCTCAGCCGGAAGGACAGAAACAGACCAGGCACAGTCGTAAATCGGGCGAAGGTATGACTTCAAAAGTCAGAAACTGGTTTAAAGTTTTCTTTGAATAAAAAAATGAAACGATTGAAGAGAGTAAAAAGGTTGGAACGGAGTGGATTCAACCTCTGAATGGGAGGAAATGAACGATGTATGAGAACGATACGGAGACGGAACACCTCGCAAAAATCAAAGTAATCGGAGTAGGCGGAGGCGGTAGTAACGCCGTCAACAGAATGATCGACAGCGGCATTCAGGGTGTTGAATTCGTCTGTGCGAATACAGATGCGCAGGCGCTGAAGTTGTCTAAGGCGGGAACGAAGCTTCAACTGGGTGAAAAACTGACAAAAGGACTGGGCGCAGGGGCGAATCCCGATGTCGGGAAAAAAGCTGCAGAAGAAAGCAGAGACCAGGTTGAAGAAGTTTTGAAGGGCTCGGATATGGTTTTTGTCACGGCCGGTATGGGTGGCGGAACCGGTACTGGAGCCGCACCTACCATTGCAGAGATTGCACGGGATGCAGGGGCACTGACGGTCGGCGTTGTCACCCGTCCGTTTACATTTGAAGGACGAAAGAGGGCCAAGCAGGCACAGTTAGGCATTGGTACACTGAAAGAAAAGGTTGATACACTGATTGTTATCCCTAATGATCGACTTCTCGAAATCGTGGATAAGAATACTCCGATGCTTGATGCGTTCAGAGAAGCGGACAATGTACTCAGGCAAGGTGTTCAGGGCATCTCTGATCTGATTGCTGTCCCGGGCTGATCAATCTTGACTTCGCTGATGTGAAAACGATTATGACGGAGGGCGGATCTGCCTTAATGGCGATCGGTATCGCTTCCGGTGAGAACAGAGCAGCAGATGCTGCGAAAAAAGCGATCTCAAGTCCCCTGCTTGAGAAATCGATTGACGGTGCGAAGGGCGTTCTAATGAACATCACAGGCGGAAGCAATCTGAGCCTGTATGAGGTAAATGAAGCTGCTGATATTGTTGCTACAGCTGCAGATGAAGAGGTTAACATGATTTTCGGTTCAGTCATCAGTGAGGAGCTGGACGATGAAATCGTCGTGACTGTCATTGCCACAGGATTCGTTGATGATGAGAAAGATCATCCGCAGATGAATCATACGGCATCCGGGGCTGTCAACTCGCGCAGACAGGCTGCTGATGAGGAACATCCCGCGGGAAATGCTCCAGTGAAATCGAGACATGATGATGAAGTGATTCGGAAGCAACCGTCACGCAGATCCCATAGTCTCGTTGACGATGAAGATACCCTTGATATTCCGACATTTCTGAGAAACAGACGGCACAGAAATCAATAAAAGATTCTGTAAACGACATCGTTCTCTAAAAAGCGAATGGGTTGTTCCTCCCCGCCCACAAACAAGAAGGCATGCCGGTTAAACAATCATCTGTTTAACCAGCATGCTTTTTCAGTAATGATAAAAAGTAGAAGAAAATTCTGAGAATATTGGCCAACTCATATCTGCCGCGCCTGCCAGCCTGCCAGCTGGCAGGCTTTTCTTTTACTACGACAAAAAAAGTCAAAATAAGCAATTAAACCCTTACACAGATTGACAGACATCCACGGATGAGCCTATTATACTGATTTTATAAAATTTAAGAAGGTGGGAGCCATGGTTCTCTATCTTGATGCTGTGTGGTTCCTGAATCTGCTGATCGACGCCTGTCTGCTCAAACTGACAGCGATTATGCTCAGAAGGCGAACGAAGCGGATCCGGATGTGGATGGGAGCATTTGTTGCATCTGCCATCGTTCTGCTTCTGTTCTCGCCGCTTGCCCCGATGATTGGCCATCCGCTGGGTAAATTACTATTTTCCGTTCTGATTATCCTGATCACGTTTGGATTTTGCAGCTTTTCGGTGTTTTTTCAGAATCTGGCGGCGTTTTATTTCTCTGCGTTTGCATTAGGCGGTGGCCTGTTTGCCTTACACTATATTTTTCAGTTCCGTTCATTTTATGCAGAGAACAGTATGCTTACAACGCTGAGTTTCGGTGACCCGGTCAGCTGGATTGTTGTTGCAGCAGGTTTTCCACTTTTATGGTATTTTTCGAAAAAAAGGCTGGAACAGACAGCGTATCGTAAATGGCAGGCTACAACCGGTGCGGAACTGACCATAAGCCTGTCGGGACAGACGATCCGTGCAAGAGGACTTGTTGACAGTGGCAATCAGCTGCGTGATCCGTTAACCCGATTCCCTGTCATGTTCTTACAGCTGGATGCCTGCCGGGGCCTCTTCCCCGCTGTTATCGAGAGGGCCTTTATCGAAAACCACCCTTTGAGCTGCCCCGGAGACAGGCGATGAGTGGAAAAGTCGGATGACATGGGTTCCTTACCGCACAGTCGACGGGGTAACCAACTATCAGACAACTGTACGTCCGGATGCTGTCCTGATTCAGCATGAAGGAAAACTTATCGAATGCCGGAAGGTACTGATCGCTGTCAAAAATCAGAAACTGAGCTCTGCCGGGGACTTCAACTGTATTCTCCATCCGGACATGCTGCTTAACGGAAGAACCATTGTATCAGCTTCATAAACAGGCAAGAGGAGGACTCAGCAAATGAAAGCATTTTTTCTGAAAATATGGAATAAATTACTGGTTAAATTACACCTTCGGCCTGAAGAAATATATTATATTGGGGGAAATGACGGACTACCCTCGCCTCTTACCAAAGAGGAAGAAGCTGAACTGATGAAAAAACTGCCGTCAGGTGATCCAAAGGTCAGGTCGACACTGATTGAACGTAATCTGAGACTTGTTGTTTATATCGCAAGGAAGTTTGACAATACACGAATTAATATTGAAGATCTGATCAGTATTGGCACGATCGGTCTGATCAAGGCTGTCAATACATTTAATCCGGAAAAGAAAATTAAACTGGCGACGTATGCGTCCCGGTGCATAGAAAATGAGATTCTGATGTATTTACGTCGTAACAACCGTAGACGTTCGGAAGTGTCCCTGGATGAACCGCTTAATGTGGACTGGGACGGGAATGAATTGTTGCTTTCTGATATCCTCGGAACAGACAACGATGTCACAACCAGAGGAATGGAGAAAAAAGTTGACCGGACATTACTGAAGAAAGCGATGCTGATGCTCAGCGACAGGGAGAAGGAAATTATGAAGCTCAGATTCGGACTTTCAGGAGGCAGAGAAAAAACGCAGAAAGATGTTGCCGATCAGCTGGGCATTTCTCAGTCCTATATCTCCCGTCTGGAAAAAAGAATTATCAAACGCTTAAAAAAGGAATTCAGTAAAATGGCCTGATCCGGCCGCCTTGCCAAAAGGATCAGTCTGTTGCTGTGCATAAAAAGGTCCCCCCGGGAAATACTTGACGATATAGCGGAAAACAGGTGTAAAAAGCTTTCAGAAAAATGGGCATTTCCTGGTTCCGCCACAGTTTCAAGTCAGTTCGGACGTGGGAGGTTATCCTTTATGGCACGGCACAAAGTTGAAATCTGCGGTGTTGATACATCAAAGCTGCCTGTCTTGAAAAATACGGAAATGCGCCGGTTGTTTGCCGAGATGCACTCGGGGAAAAATGAAGCCAGAGAAACGCTCGTCAACGGCAATCTTCGTCTCGTTCTCAGTGTCATTCAGCGTTTTAATCATCGTGGTGAGTCGGCAGATGATTTGTTCCAGGTCGGCTGTATTGGATTAATGAAATCCATCGATAATTTCGACTTAAGTCAGAATGTACGTTTTTCAACTTACGCGGTGCCCATGATCATTGGGGAAATACGTCGTTATCTTCGGGATAATAACCCAATCCGCGTGTCACGCTCACTCAGAGATATGGCGTATAAGGCACTTCAGGCAAGAGAAAAGTATATTACCAAACATTCTAAAGAACCAACAACCGCTGAACTTGCCAGAATTCTTGATCTTCCGGTTGAGGAAATTGTTTTTGCGATGGATGCGATTCAGGATCCTGTGTCGCTGTTTGAACCCATATACAGCGATGGAGGAGATCCGATCTTTATCATGGATCAGATCAGTGATGAAAAACATAAAGATCGTGACTGGGTGGACAAGATTGCACTCGGTGAGGCGATGAAGAAGTTACATGAACGTGAAAAGAGAATTGTGGCTATGCGCTTTTTTTACGGCAAGACGCAGATGGAAGTTGCCCGTGAAATCGGTATCTCGCAGGCACAGGTCTCAAGGCTTGAAAAAATGGCGATTAAAGAAATGAATCAGGACATCGGCCCCTGAATACGGGGTCAGTATTTATCCCGTATGAACAGGCAGGTTCCCCTCAGGGTCATGAGGATAAACGAACAGGCCCGGGTGCGGGATCGTTGCCCGCAGCAGTTCGATGGGTTCAACTGACAATCCGCGGGGGAACGCGCAGGCTAAAAACGCGGGCATCCTATCGTAACGCCTGCACTGGCACATCCTGTGCGCCCGAAAAACCCCATGGATTGAAGTTTCACTTTATCCGGTCTCAATCCCTCTCCTGTCCCATATATTTATATAAATGGGAGGGGGATTTTTTCATGCCAAGAATTTCAGATTTTCAGACAAAGGAAATTGTTAATGTGGAAAACGGAAAGCGTTTGGGACACATCGGCGATCTCGATGTCAATCTTGCATCGGGAAAAATCGAAAACCTGATTATTCCCGGCGCAGGAAAGATTATGGGGCTGTTTGGACGGGATAATGATGTCGTTGTCCCATGGAGTAATATTGTCAGAATTGGTAAAGATGTGATTCTTGTGCGATTCTATAGTGATTCTGATGTGCCGGGACGTGAGAATGAGTGAAAAAATAAAGCGTTTCGCCAAAGGATATGTTATCATATATGATGAAAAACTTTTCCTGTAAATCATAAGAAAAGGTGGACACCCTATGGAGCCATTTTCCCTGAAAGAGCGTACGGCTCTTTATTTTGAACCTGCTGGTGCACAGAACCGGGTTATTGCAGGATTTTCTCTGCGCAGCGGCGGAATGAGCTGGGGGAACTTTTCCTCGCTGAACCTCGGTCTGCATGTGGGTGATCGTCCGGAAAATGTGGTCATGAACCGGCGACTTCTCGGAGAAGAAGCGGGCTTTCCGCCTGAAAGGTGGGTGTGCGCGCAGCAGGTCCACGGCACGCGGATTGCCCGTGTCAATGAGAGCCATGCAGGTTCAGGTGCGCTGGAACTGCAATCGGCGATCAGCGAGACGGACGGACTGTTTACGACTGAGGAAAACCTTCTTCTGGCACTCTGTTTCGCGGATTGTGTTCCCGTTTATTTCTATGTAAACGAACCGGCTGCGGTCGGAATTGCCCACGCAGGCTGGCGCGGAACCGCGGGTGGTATCGTTTCAAAAATGGTTCGGGTTCTGACGGATGAACTGAACGTCAGACCAGATGCCATTTACGCGGTCATCGGACCGTCTATTGGGCAAAACGATTATGAAGTCGATCAGACCGTGATGGATGAAATGATGAAACTGCCCTGCCTTTCGAAGGGAGCGGCAAAAGAGCATGGAAAGGGGCATTTCCTGCTTGATTTAAAGGCAATCAACCTGTCTTTACTCCTTGATGCCGGCCTGCCTGAAGCGCATATACAGGTTTCCTCTTTCAATACCTGCTCTGAACCGGATTTGTTTTATTCTTTTCGCAGAGATAAAGGAAAGACAGGGCGAATGATGGGATTTACTGGTTTAAAGAAAAAAGGGGTATGAAAGAAAATTGACAGTTGCGGAAAATCTTCGGACCATTAATGAAAAAATCAGCAGAGCCTGTGAAAAATCGGGACGAAATCGTGATGAAGTGACGATTGTTGCTGTAACCAAATACGTCAGTGCGAAACGTGCTCTGGAAGCCAGGGATGCAGGACTGTTTCATATTGCTGAAAATAGAAAAGAAGGCCTGCTGGCAAAACAGGACGCGATGAAAGATCCCCGTCTGATCTGGCATCTGATCGGGACGCTTCAGACGCGTAAAGTTAAAGATGTGATCAACAGAGTAGACTATTTTCATGCGCTGGACCGGCTGAAACTTGCCCGGGAAATTAATAAGAGAATGACTTCCGGAAAGCTGAAATGCTTTATTGAAATGAACATTTCCGGTGAAAAGACAAAACACGGGATCCCTGTCGAAGAACTGAACGGATTTATTGACGCTTTAAAGGCATACGAGCATATACAGGTTATTGGACTGATGACGATGGCTCCGAATACGGAAGACACCGGGTTAATCAGAAATGTGTTCCGAAAGCTCAGAGTATGTCGGGATCAGATCAGAGATAAGCACCTGGATTATGCACCCTGTACAGAACTGTCGATGGGGATGTCACACGATTATCCCATTGCTGTTGAAGAAGGAGCAACTTTCGTCAGGATAGGCACTTCGCTCGTTGGAAATGAATTGAAGGGAAGTTAGTCAATATGGGACTGAAAACGACACTGCGGCGTTTTTTTGATCTTGAGGATGTAGAAGATCCTTCAGGTGAAGAACTTCATGACAAAGAAGCGGAATGGCCTGTCCGTGATGAGCGCAGATCATTTGAGAAGGGTGGTCGCCTGATCACCCTTCAGAATGTGCATCGTCAGGAGAAAGTTGTCCTCGTTGAGCCCAAAAGTTTTGATGAGGTTCAGGATATCGTGGCGCATCTCAAGAACAGACGAACTGTTATCTGCAGCCTTCAGACGGTCAATAAAAGCGAAGGACAGAGAATCCTTGATTTTATGAGCGGAACCTGCTATGCCCTTAACGGACAAATTAGAAAAATTGGAAAAGATACTTTTCTGTTTGCTCCCGAATATATTGATATCTCCGGTTTTATCAGTAGCCGGAGTGAAAGTAATAACCACTCAGAAGTAAAGAGGTGACCGGTTTGGTGCTATTCGCGGAAATTCTGACAAAATTAATCAATATCTACTCATGGCTGTTGATCATTTATATTTTTATGTCATGGGTTCCGAGTGTTCAAAATTCATCAATCGGTCAGATTCTGGCCAGGATTTGTGAACCCTTCCTGGCACCCTTCAGAAAGATTATTCCCCCGATTGGCGGCATGATTGATATTTCTCCGATCATTGCCTTTTTTGTTCTTCAGATGGCTACACGAGGGATCTGGAGTCTGGCCCTTATGATATCCGGGTGATGCATCAAATGACTGTATATGAACATTTCAGGCCGGAAGAAGCGCCGCTGATTGACCGGTTTACCGACTGGAAAAATCAGACCGAGCGACGCTATAAACCACGACTGACTGATTTCCTTGATCCCAGGCAACAGTTTATACTGAAATCGGTGATCGGCAATAATGGGGATGTCCATGTCGTTTTTTCCGGCGGCTATCCGGGTTCGGAAAGAAAGAGGGCGCTGATCCTGCCGGCATATGTCCCTTATGATGAGACGCAGTTCAAACTCTCATTTGTTGAGGCGGTGTTTGCCTCCAGGTTTTCATCCCTTCATCATTCAAGCCTTCTGGGCGCTTTACTTGGAACCGGTGTCGACCGGGATAAAATTGGTGATTTACTGGTGTCTGAACGTCATGCACAGTTTATCTGTGCAAAAGAAATCGAATCCTGGCTGTTATTGAATCTGACCGCGGCCGGCAGAACGCCCGTGACATGCAGAACCATTGACCCGGCTTCACTTATACATAAAACGGAAAGCTGGATTGAAAACGAAGGAACAGTAGCCTCCCTCAGGCTGGATGCCGTTCTGTCTGAGCTGTATCACCTTCCACGTGCGAAAACGGCGGCTTTTATCAGCCATGATCTGGTAAAGGTCAACTGGCAGGTCATCGGGAAAAAGGATTTTGAAATTCGTGAGGGAGATATGATTTCCCTCAGAGGATATGGAAGAAGCAAAATTCTTGCAGTTGAAGGATTGACAAAAAAGAACAAAATCCGTCTGCGTTATGGTAAACTAGGTTAAACGACTAAATTGTGTGATTATTGCCTTGGAGGTGAAGCAGGATGCCCTTAACACCATTGGACATTCATAATAAAGAGTTTTCGCGGGGGTTTCGCGGTTACGATGAAGATGAGGTAAACGATTTTCTGGATCAGATTATTAAGGACTACGAGACCCTGATCAGAGAGAAAAAGGAGCTTGAGGGCAAATTTAAGAATGCGGAAGAGAAACTCAGCCATTTCTCGAATATTGAGACGACGCTCAACAAAAGCATTCTTGTTGCTCAGGAAACAGCTGAAGAAGTAAAGCAGAATGCAAAGAAAGAGTCTAAACTGATTGTCATGGAAGCAAAGAAAAATGCCGACAGAATTATTAATGAAGCCCTTGAAAAATCAAGGAAAGTCACACTCAACATCGAAGAACTGAAGAAAGAAGCAAATGTTTACCGGACACGGTTCCAGATGCTGATCGAAGCTCAGCTGGAATTGTTGAAAAGTGATGACTGGAAAAAGCTGACGATTCAGCCTGAAGACGAAAAAGAAACTGAAAATGAGAAACAGGATGACGGTGTTTTAAAGACGCAGGCTTGACGTACCTTCATCATTTGCATATACTGTTCTTAAACTAATATGAAAATTTCAGCAAATCGCAGACGGGGACAGTAAACTTTATAGCAGAACCAAGCGAGCCGGAAGACGGTGTGAGTCCGGTGTTTTCAGTAAAGTTGAAAATCACCCCTGAGTTTCCTCCTGAAAGCAGTAATCAATCCTGCGAGTAAGGCGGGACGCGTCATTCGCGTTAAGAATCATTAAGGTGACAGAATCATGTTATTCTGTTATTAGGGTGGTACCGCGGTCCTTCCGTCCCTTTGGGATGGAAGGACCTTTTCTATTTCAATACAGACAAAACATTGGGGGCGTTTTGACAGTGGATTATAAGAAAACATTGCTGATGCCAAAAACGGCATTCAAAATGCGCGGCAATTTGCCGAACAAAGAGCCGCTGATGCAGCAAAAATGGGATGAAGACGACATTTATCAGATGTCTCTTAAACACAATGAAGGCAAGCCGAAATTCATTTTGCATGACGGACCGCCTTATGCAAATGGAAATATTCATATCGGGCATGCTGAAAATAAGGTTCTGAAAGACATCATCAATCGCTTCAAATCGATGACAGGTTATCAGACCCCTTATGTTCCCGGGTGGGATACCCATGGATTACCGATCGAACAGCAACTGGCGAAACAGGGGATTGACAGGAAAAAGATGTCGGTCGCCGATTTACGGGAGAAATGTAAGGAGTATGCGCTGGGTCAGGTTGATCGTCAGAGGAAGCAGTTTAAACGCCTGGGTGTCCGTGCAGACTGGGATCATCCTTACCTGACACTGAAAAAAGAATTCGAAGCAGAACAAATTAAAGTATTCGGTGAAATGGCAAGGAAGGGCTATATTTATAAAGACAAGAAGATTGTTTACTGGTCGCCGTCCTCTGAATCGGCACTGGCGGAAGCAGAAATTGAATATAAGGATGTGGAATCCTATTCAATTTACGTATCCTTCCCTGTAAAAGACGGCAAAGGTGTACTGAATGCTGATGAAGAAGTCGTTATCTGGACGACGACGCCGTGGACTCTGCCGGCGAACCTTGCGATTGCTGTAAATCCGAAATACGAATACAGTGTGGTTCAGACAGAAGGCAGGAAATACATCGTTGCCTCGGAACTTGTCGCCTCGCTGACCGGGACCTTGGGATGGAAAAGCCCTGAAGTTCTCCGTACGTTCAGTGGTAAAGATCTGGAAGGCGTGGTCTGCCGCCATCCGTTTTATGACCGGGATTCGTTAATGATCCTTGGCGATCACGTCACTCTGGATGCCGGAACCGGTTGTGTTCATACAGCTCCCGGATTTGGCGAAGATGACTTCAATGTTGGGAAAAAATACGGTCTGGATATCCTCTGTAATGTGGATGATCGCGGCATGATGACTGACGAAGCACCGGGCTTTGAAGGTGTCTTTTATGCAAAAGCCAATGAACCGGTTATCGAGAAACTGGAGAACGTGCACGCTCTGCTAAAAAAAGATAAGTTCGTCCACGCTTACCCGCATGACTGGCGGACGAAAAAACCGGTTATTTTCCGCGCCACCAAGCAGTGGTTTGCTTCGATCAAAGCGTTCCGGGAACAGATTCTGAAGGCGATTCATGAAGTCAGATGGATTCCTTCCTGGGGCGATGTCCGGATGACAAATATGATCAAAGACCGCGAAGACTGGTGTATTTCCAGACAAAGAGCATGGGGCGTTCCGATTCCGGTGTTCTACGGTGAAGACGGGGAACCGATTCTCACAACAGAAACCATTCAACATGTGTCAGAACTTTTCCGTAAATATGGATCCAATATCTGGTTCAAGCGTGAGGCGAAAGACCTGCTTCCTGAGGGATTTACTTCTGAGCACAGTCCTCATGGCGTCTTTAAAAAAGAAACGGATATCATGGATGTCTGGTTTGATTCCGGTTCAACCCATCAGGGTGTGCTGACCACACGGCCCGAACTCAGAAGGCCGGCAGATATGTATCTGGAGGGCTCCGACCAGTACCGCGGCTGGTTCAATTCTTCGCTGGCCACAAGTGTTGCCGTTACCGGTCATGCACCGTATAAGCAGATACTGAGTCATGGCTTTACGCTGGATGGCAAGGGACTGAAGATGAGCAAATCTGTCGGGAATGTCATCGACCCGATGAAGGTGATGAAGCAGTTCGGTGCCGATATCATCCGGCTGTGGGTTGCTTCTGTGGATTATCAGGCGGATGCCCGCGTTTCAAACGAGATTCTGGCACAGGTTGCAGAAGTTTATCGTAAGATTCGCAACACCGTCCGGTTTATGCTCGGTAATTTGAATGATTTTACGGAAAAGGACCTGGTCCCTGTAAAGGATATGCCTGAACTGGAGCAATTTATGCTGATCAGGCTCAATGAACTGATTGACACCTGTCTGAACGAATACAACGTCTATCAGTTCCAGAACGTTTACAAAGCCGTGCAGAATTATTGCTCCATTGATCTGAGTGCATTTTATATGGATATTGCCAAAGATGCACTCTATGTTCAGGCGCGCGACAGCCTGGTTCGCCGTTCCGCCCAGACCGTCATGTTCAAAACAGTGACCGCCCTGACAAAATTGTTATCGCCGATTATCCCGCATACTGCAGAGGAGATCTGGCAGTTTATTCCCGGAGCTTCAGAAAAATCAGAATATGTTCAGCTGACAGATATGCCTGAGAAAACCGAAGTTCCTGATGCCGGTCAACTTAATGAGAAATGGAAAGCTCTTCTCAGTGTCAGAGATGATGTCCTTAAATCACTGGAAAAAGCACGCAATTCAAAAATGATTGGAAGTTCACTCGAAGCGTCGGTAACGGTTTATACAACGCCTTCAACGGAATGGCTGAAAGACCAGCCGGCCCTTGACAAACTTTTCATCGTCTCACACGTGGACGTCACAGATCAGTCTGCTCCAGAAGAGGCAGATCAGTACACAGAGGATGCGGTTCGGGTCAGTCCTGCCGAAGGGACAAAATGTGAACGCTGCTGGGCTGTTCTTCCGACAGTCGGAGAAGATCATGAACATCCGACACTCTGTGCCGGCTGCAGTGAGACCGTCCGTCATGATTATGCCGGGGTCAGCTTCGAATCATAATTGTTTCCATTTTGGCTAAATATTTTGCAGTCTAATTCCCCTCTTTTATCCGCACAATAATCACGCGGTGATAAAGGGGGGGATTTTTTTGTTTGGCATCAGGGGCATAAAGAAGCAGTTATTAAAAAGAAAAGCCGTTCTGGAAAACAAAATGAAAAGTGATATGGAGACGTCAAAAGAATTCAGCGTATCCGATATTAGTTCAGGCGAGCTGTCTTCATATGATAATCATCCGGCTGAATCGGCCACGCAGCTTTATGAAAGGGAAAAGGACCTGGCATTTAATAAAATGAATAAGAACGAGCTCAAAGATATTCAGGATGCACTGGACAAGATCGAGAACGGAACCTACGGTATTGATGAAAAAACAGGAAAAAAAATACCGCGGGCCCGGTTAAAGGCTTATCCTGCTGCAAGAACAGCTGTTCAGCATACCACGCCCGAGCATAATCATAAGGTCAGACCGGCAGAAGAATCAGTCATTGCCGATCTGGATCAATCGGGTCTGGCGGCATTCAGGGACGGCGGATTTGATGAACAGAACGCCTTTGATCTAGTCTCTTTATACAATGACCAAAGGATGGTATTTGAAAATGCTCCCTACAGTGGTCAGGAAGATGGCATGGGATTCGTTGATGATCTGGAAGGCTTTGCTGCGACAGATATCGATGGCTATCATGGTGATGATGATATTCAGATCCTGAGAAATCAGAATTACGAACGCTGGAGAAATAATTATGACGTTGATGAAACAGATCCGATGGAACGTTGAACATTTGGGCTGCAGCAACACCTGCAGCTCTTTTTCAATCGCCTGAAACGGCAGATTATGCTAAAATGCAGAATGAGTACATACGTCAGTCAGAGCAGTCTGGAGGAGAATGATGGTTTATTACTTTATTGCACTCATCGTTTTAATAGTGGATCAGCTGTCAAAATGGCTGGTCGTGCAAAACATGACAATCGGGGAAAGTATACAGCTGATTCCCCATATTTTTTATTTGACATCCTTGCGAAATACAGGAGCCGCCTGGAATATTCTTGAGGGCCAGTTCGTTTTTTTCTTCCTGGTAACCGGTGTGGTACTCGTGATTATTATTTATTATATGCAAAGATATGGCCGAAAACAGCCACTTTTGGGGACGGCCCTTGGTCTGATCATCGGGGGAGCCCTCGGCAACTTTGTGGACCGGCTGTTCAGGGGTGAAGTGGTTGATTTTTTTCACGTTTATATTTTTCAATACAGTTTTCCTGTATTCAATGTCGCAGATGCTTCGCTGTCGATTGGTGTCTTTTTTATGATCATCTATCTTTTAAAAGACGGGAAAAAGGAGTAGTTCGGGTATGTCTTTGACGCGTTTAAAAGCAGAATCCGGGGATGCGGGAAAACGACTGGACCGGTGGGTGACTGAACAGTTTCCTGAAGAATCAAGAAACCGGATACAGCAATTAATCAAAGACCACCACATTACGGTTAACGATGAGGCAGAAAAGGTCAATTACAGGATGAAGGAAGGGGATCAGATAACGGTCCGGATTCCGGATCCCGAACCGCTTCAGGTCACGCCCGAAAACATCAGTCTGGATATTTTTTACGAAGATGATCAGGTTATTGTGGTGAACAAGCCAAGAGGAATGGTTGTTCATCCTGCACCCGGGCATATGAGCGGGACCCTTGTGAATGCGCTGCTCTTTCATTGCCGGGATCTTTCCGGCATCAACGGCATGCTCAGGCCGGGGATTGTTCACAGAATTGATAAAGATACTTCCGGACTGCTGATGGTTGCGAAAACAGACCGGGCTCATCGATCGCTGGCACAACAGTTGAAAAATAAAACAACAAGCCGGGTGTACCTGGCGATTGTGCATGGCTCGGTTGCAACAGATACCGGAACTGTGGATGCGCCGATTGGCCGGGATGATAAGGACAGGAAGAAAATGGCGGTCACGAATCATAACAGCAAGTCTGCAGTTACCCATTTTAGGGTTCTTGAACGTTTTTCCAGGTACACGTATCTCTCATGCAGACTGGAGACCGGACGAACGCATCAGATCAGAGTGCATATGGCTTATATCGGGTATCCGCTTGCAGGAGATCCAAAATACGGATTTCATAAAACATTACCGATTAAAGGACAGGCACTGCATGCAGCAGAACTTGGATTCAGACACCCTGTAACCGGAAAATGGATGCACTTTACTGCAGCACCTCCGGAGGATTTCTCCCGACTGCTGCGTCTTCTTCGCTCAGGGCAGTTTTCCTGAATCATTTTGCCAAAGACGATTGACAAAAGGGAGTCATTTTGTCATACTAACGTTAACGGTAACGGACAATTGAATGTGTTCCTTTTAAATTAGTCCAGAGAGGCTAAGAAGGGTGATGAAGCTAAATGTTTTTTGGCGACACAGCTACGGTCTCTTGCTCTGACAGGCAAGACTTTTTTTTGGCCGGAATACGGTGGCAGGTGATCAGTTCTTGGAAGAAAAAGAAATTATGAATCAGAAGGCCGTATCACGGGCGCTGACGCGTCTGGCACATGAAATTATCGAACGAAATGAAGGCGTCGAATCAGTTGTTCTTGTGGGCATTAAAACCCGGGGGATTTACCTGGCCGAACGGCTGGCCTCACGGATTGATGAAATTGAAGAACAGCAGGTTTCCGTCGGGGAACTGGATATTACCCCCTATCGCGATGATCAGAAGAAAAGGAATGGCGATCCGAAAATTATCGGCAGCAGTCTTCCGGTTGCCATTGAGGGCAAAACTGTTGTGCTTGTTGATGACGTTCTGTACACCGGTCGGACGATTCGGGCGGCTATGGATGCCCTGATGGACATCGGACGTCCGGAGCGGATCCAGCTTGCGGTACTGATTGACCGGGGCACCGTGAATTACCGATCCGTCCCGATTATATCGGGAAGAATGTCCCAACGTCACGGCAGGAGAAGATTTCCGTTCAGCTTTCTGAAGTTGATCAGACTGATCGGGTCGTTATTCTGACGAAAAGTGAATCATAGCTACAAAAGTAATTCAGTAAAACGTCTTTTAAGGGCAGTCCGGTGAGACTGACAAAGAACGGTAAACGAATTGCAGCTTTTTTGCATACAAAACCTCTTTGTCGGCTTTCCGGCAGAGAGGTTTTTTCAATCAGTCAGAATGATGTGGCAGAGAACATGAAAGCTGCGAAATAACACACATTAAAAAACGGGGAGGAAACGGGCATGGCCAATCTGTTCAGTTTAAATGACCTGACGTTAACTGAAATCACTGGAATTCTTGATCGCGCAGAGCACATCCGGGAAATGGGTGAGTCCGGATGGATGCCGTCTAATCACACACTTGTAGCCAATCTGTTTTTTGAACCGAGTACGCGTACGCGCTTCAGCTTTGAGACGGCGGAAAAAAGGCTGGGCTATCAGATACTTAATTTCAGCAGTCAGTCGTCAAGTACACAAAAGGGCGAGTCGCTTTATGACACCGTCCGGACGATGGAAGCAATTGGAGCAAAAGCCGTTGTGATCCGGCATAAAGAGGAAGGCTTTTTCAGACAACTGGAAGGTCTTGATCTTCAGATTCTGAATGCCGGTGACGGGGCGGGAAATCACCCGACGCAGGCCCTGCTGGACTTACTGACAATCAGACAGGAATTCATGATGTTTCGCGGACTGACCGTCGCCATTATCGGCGATCTGAGGTACAGCCGGGTTGCCCGGTCAGATTCAGAAATTCTGACAAGGCTTGGCTGCCGGGTGCTGCTTTCCGGACCAGAGGAATGGAAAAATACGGATCTTCCTGGAAAATATGTGTCGGTCGATGAAGCCGTGGAAGCAGCCGATGTGGTGATCATGCTGCGCATTCAGCATGAACGCCATGAACAGGCTATGCGCATGAGCCGTGAAGCGTACCATAACAGGTACGGCCTGACGAAGAAGCGTGCCGGTCAAATGAAACAGGGCAGTATCATCATGCATCCGGGTCCTGTCAACCGGGTGTGGAAATGGACAGCGAGCTAGTTGAATCGCCGCAGTCCAGATACTTTAAACAGATCCATAATGGGGTGCTGGTTCGTATGGCTGCACTCGAATGGGCCATTCATCCGGACAGTCAGGCAGTTCACTCGTCACGTGTGCCTGAGAGCATATAAAACGGGATGACGGAAGCAAAAAGGAGTGGGATTTTTGAAAAGACAGCTTGTTTTAGAAAACGGGGCCTCGTTTACAGGCGAGGCGTTCGGCAGTCTCAGAGTATCCAGGGGAGAAGTCGTATTTAATACGGGCATGACCGGGTATCAGGAAGTGATTACCGATCCATCCTACTGCGGTCAGATTGTCACCCTGACTTATCCATTGATTGGAAATTACGGCATCAACCGTTCAGATAATGAATCAGGACGTCCGTCCATTTCCGGACTTATCGCGAGGGAAGTATCGGAAATGCCGTCCCACTGGCAGAAGGAAAAAACGTTAAGCGCCTGGCTTGAAGAATACGATATCCCGGGCATTGAGGGGATAGACACCCGCCGCCTGACGAAAATGATCCGTGAATACGGCACATTGAAAGGCATGATTGCTTCTTCTGAAGAAAATCCTGAAGAAATTGCTGACGCGTTGAAAGGATGGACCCTCCCGACGGATCAGATCAGCAGAGTGTCCACCAAGTCAGCCTATGTGACGCCCGGCCCGGGACCCAGAATTGTTCTGGTTGATTTCGGGGCAAAACAGGGTATATTGCGCGAATGCATTAAACGCGGCTGTGATGTGGTCGTTGTCCCCTATCAGACGAGTGCCGGAGACATCATGAAACTTCATCCCGATGGTCTTTTGCTCAGCAATGGACCGGGTAATCCAAAAGATGTGCCCGAAGCGATCAATATGGTCAGGGAGATGCTTGGCAAAGTGCCTCTGTTCGGTGTCTGTCTCGGTCATCAGCTGTTCGCTCTGGCATCAGGAGCGAATACAGTGAAAATGCGCTTCGGCCATCGCGGCGTCAACCATCCTGTAAAGGATTTGAGAACCGGCCGTTTTGCGATTACTTCACAGAATCACGGATTTACAGTGGAACCCTCTTCTCTTGAAGGAACTGAGCTGGAAGTCACGCACATCGCGATCAATGACGGGACGATTGAAGGTTTACGTCATAAGCGCTTCCCTGCTTTCAGCGTGCAGTATCATCCGGAGGCTTCCCCGGGACCGGACGACAGCCAGGGGCTTTTCGATGAGTTTCTGTCGATGGTGAATGAATTCAGGAAAGAAGGTGCAGAACTTGCCTAAACGTACGGATATACACAAAATCATGGTGATTGGGTCCGGTCCGATCGTGATCGGGCAGGCAGCCGAATTTGACTATTCAGGAACCCAGGCCTGTCAGTCGCTCAGGGAAGAAGGTTATGAAGTGGTCCTGGTCAATTCAAATCCGGCTACAATCATGACGGATACAGATGTTGCCGACCGCGTCTACATAGAACCCCTGACGGTGGAGTTTGTCGGTAAGATCATCAGGAAGGAAATGCCCGATGGTCTTCTGACAACGCTCGGCGGCCAGACAGGTCTGAACCTTGCTGTACAGTTGCATCAGTCAGGTATCCTGGATGAACTGCATGTTCAGCTGCTTGGAACCCGCCTGGAAAGTATTGAGCAGGCTGAGGATCGGGAAAAGTTCCGGGAATTAATGATTGATCTGGGCGAACCGGTTCCACCCAGTGAAACCGTAACGGATCTGAATGAAGCCCGGGCTTTTGTTAAAAAAATTCATCTTCCGGTCATTATACGTCCGGCATTTACACTCGGAGGGACCGGCGGAGGGATCGCATCGACAGACGAAGAACTGGAGACCATCACCGAAAATGGTCTGAAGCTGAGTCCTGTACACCAGGTGCTGATTGAAAAGAGTATCGCCGGCTTTAAGGAAATTGAATTTGAAGTCATGCGTGATGGAAATGACGGTGCGATTTCCGTCTGCCATATGGAAAACATTGATCCGGTCGGAATTCACACCGGGGATTCGATTGTCACAGCCCCATGTCAGACCCTGAGTGATCGCGATCTGCAGCATCTGCGCAGCGTGTCACTTCGCATTGTCCGTGCATTGAAGATTGAGGGGGGATGTAATGTCCAGCTTGCCCTTGATCCCTGCAGCGACCGTTATTATGTGATTGAAGTGAATCCGCGGGTCAGCCGGTCATCTGCACTGGCTTCCAAGGCGACAGGTTACCCGATTGCTAAAGTTGCAGCAAAGATTGCTGCCGGTTATCAGCTTGATGAAATTAAAAATGCCGTCACAGGCACAACTTATGCCAGTTTCGAGCCGACGCTGGATTATGTCGTAACGAAGATCCCGCGCTGGCCGTTTGATAAATTCGACAGTGCAAAACGTACCCTCGGGACACAGATGAAAGCAACCGGCGAGGTTCTTGCCCTCGGTCGAAATTTTGAAGAGTCCTTACTGAAAGCAGTCCGATCGCTTGAAAACGGCTCTGTTCATCTTGATCTTGAAGAAGCAGCAGGCATGACACGTGAAGAACTCTTTACATCCATAGCGAAGGCGGATGACCGTCGCCTGTACTTTATTGCCGAAGCTTACCGGCGCGGTGCAACGACAAAAAAGTTACGGGATCTGACGAAAATCAATTCATTCTTCCTGAATAAAATCAGGCACATTATTAAGATTGAGGAGAAACTCAAAGCCCACCCGTGGGATAAACAGGTTCTTCTGGAAGCGAAAAAGCACGGCTTCTCTGATATAAAAATCGCTTCCTGCTGGAACGCAGATGTTTCGGAAGTGACAAAATGGCGTAAAGCCCGGGACGTACGGCCGGTTTATAAAATGGTGGATACCTGCGCCGGTGAGTTCACTTCTCAGACGCCTTATTATTACAGTACCTACGAAGAAGAAAATGAATCAGAAGTCACGCCCCGCAAAAGTGTGATTGTCCTCGGATCGGGTCCGATCCGGATCGGACAGGGGGTTGAATTCGACTATGCGACGGTTCACGCTGTCTGGGCAATAAAGGCACAGGGTTATGAGGCGATTATGATTAACAATAATCCGGAGACCGTGTCCACTGATTTCAGTGTATCCGATAAGCTCTATGTAGAGCCGCTGACTCTGGAAGACGTCATGCATGTCATTGAACTTGAAAAGCCTGAAGGTGTCGTTGTTCAGTTCGGAGGCCAGACCGCCATTAATCTTGCTGCCGGACTGGCGGCCCATGGTGTCCGGATACTTGGAACGTCGCTGGATGCCATGGATCAGGCAGAGGACCGGGATCGTTTTGAACAGTTACTGCTTAAACTGAATGTGGACCGTCCGGCGGGAGCGACCGCTTTCTCAACAGAGGAAGCGGTGAAAATTGCCGGGAGTCTGGGTTATCCGGTCCTTGTTCGCCCGTCCTATGTTCTCGGCGGAAGGGCAATGGAAATTGTCTATCATGAACAGGATCTGGTTCATTACATGAGTCATGCCGTACGTATTAACCCGGATCATCCGGTTCTGATTGACCGCTATCTTGTTGGCACTGAGATTGAACTTGATGCCCTGTCAGACGGTACAGATGTTTATATACCGGGCATTATGGAGCATATTGAGCGGGCAGGCGTACATTCCGGAGACTCTATCGCCGTGTATCCTGCTCAGAAGCTGAGCAGGAGGATTAAGGAAGAAGTTGCGGACACCGCGATCCGGATTGCCCGGGCACTGAAAGTGGTTGGTTTGCTGAATATCCAGTTTGTTATACATCAGGATCATGTGTACGTGATCGAGGTCAATCCGCGTGCGAGTCGGACGGTGCCTTTCATGAGCAAAATCACAGGCGTTCCGATGGCTAAAGCCGCAACGCAGCTGATACTCGGAGAAACGCTGCACAGTCTCGGTTATAAGACAGGGATACATCCTGAGCCGCAGCGCAGTGTATTTGTCAAAGTCCCGGTCTTCTCCTTTGCCAAACTGCGCCGTGTCGATGTCACTCTGGGGCCGGAAATGAAATCAACCGGAGAAGTCATGGGTCAGGATGTGACCCTGGAAAAGGCGCTTTATAAAGGGCTGCTTGCCAGCGGGATGACCATTCCTTCTCATGGATCGGTTCTGTTTACCATTGCTGATCAGGATAAGGATGAAGCGCTTGAACTGGTTAGGCGGTTCCACAATATCGGCTACAATATTCTGGCCACTGAGGGGACGGCGAACATAATTAAAAAGCGTCATATTCCGGTGACTGTCGTTAACAAAATTGGGGGAGAGATCCGAATTTACTCGATATTATCCGGCATGGCGGGGCTCAGTTCGTTGTCAATACACTGACCAGGGGCAGCGGCCGGCAAGGGACGGATTCAGAATCAGGCGGGAGTCTGTTGAGAACGGGATTGTCTGTCTGACCTCTCTGGATACGACAGAGGCACTGCTTAAAGTTCTGGAATCTCTGGCATTCCGGACCGAGTGTATGCCGCAGATGGATGTTCCTTCGCATCAGGCCGCCCTTCCGGCCCATACAGAAGGTGTCACGCCATGATTCAGGAACGGATGAAGGTTTTGTCTCAGCGGGAAATTGCTGACGGAATCTATGAACTGATTCTCGAAGGATCACTTGCCGGTAAAATCACTGAACCCGGACAGTTTGTTCACATTCGGATCGGTGAGCAATTGATTTTTCCCCTTTTACGCCGGCCGATCAGTATCTGTTCAGTGAATCCTGAATACAGCAGACTGACTTTAATTTACCGCCGGACAGGTGTTGGTACAGAACGGCTGGCGAAGAGCAGGCCGGGCGACAGGATTGATATGCTTGGTCCGCTTGGACACGGGTTTCCGCCTGAATCCGCGGATGACGGAATGCGTGCACTAATCATTGGGGGCGGTGTGGGCGTTCCGCCATTATACGGCCTGTCTCAGGTCCTTTCCGACCGGGGTGTTCAGGTGACTCATGTTCTCGGCTTCCGTTCAAGAAAGGACATATTTTACGAAGATGAATTCGCCGCGCTGGGTGAAACGGTTATTGTTACTGAAGATGGTTCAAATGGCCGGAAGGGACGCGTGACGGATGTTCTTGATCAAATGGACTTTGATGTCGCTTATGCATGCGGCCCGCTCCCTATGCTTAAAGCCGTCTCGGACCTGATCACAGAAAAACCGCTTTTCCTTTCCCTTGAGCAGCGGATGGGTTGTGGTGTCGGTGCCTGTCTGGCCTGCGTAATGCCTGCCGCCGATAAGCAGGATGAGAAGGGATATCGTCGTGTCTGCTGTGACGGACCCGTGTTCAAAGCCGGGGAGGTGAAACTATGTTAACTGTCCACCTGCCAGGGCTTGACCTGAAAAATCCGGTCATGCCTGCATCAGGATGTTTTGCTTTTGGTGCAGAATACGGAAAGCTTTATGATTTGAATCAGCTGGGTGCCATCATCATTAAAGCCGCGACACTTGAGGCGCGATTCGGTAATCCGGTGCCGCGTGTCGCCGAGACTCCGGGCGGTATGCTGAATGCGATCGGGCTGCAGAATCCGGGCGTTGATCAGATTATCAGTAAAGAACTGCCGCGACTTGCAGCTTATGACGTACCGGTTATTGCCAATATTGCCGGGAGCGAGATGTCAGACTATGTACAGACAGCTGAGAAAATTTCAAAGCAACCGGTGGTGAAAGCACTTGAACTGAATATCTCCTGCCCAAATGTCAGGCATGGAGGCATCCAGTTTGGTACGGTGCCTGAGGTTGCAGCTGAATTGACGGCCAGAGTCAGGGCCGTTTCGCAGAAACCTGTTTATGTGAAACTGTCCCCCAATGTCACAGATATCGTCTCCATGGCGAAGGCCGTCGAAGCAGCGGGGGCGGACGGCCTGTCTATGATTAACACCCTGCTCGGCATGCGCATTGATTTAAAAACACGACGCCCGATACTGGCGAATAAAACAGGCGGACTGAGTGGTCCGGCGATCAAGCCGATCGCTGTACGGATGATTTATGAAGTCAGTCAGCAGGTGAAGATTCCGATTATCGGGATGGGCGGCATACAGAATGCGGATGATGTCATTGAATACATGCTGGCTGGGGCAAGCGCTGTAGCTGTCGGGACGGCAAACTTTGTCGACCCCTTCGTCTGCCCGAAAATTATTGCGGAACTTCCGGAAAAGCTGAAAATCATGGGCGTATCAGAGATCGGCCAGCTGGTGGGAAGGAGCTGGAAACCATGAACAGGGAAAATGGCGTCATTGTTGCCCTGGATGTGTCGACACGGGAAGATCTGTTTCGTCTGCTGAGAAAAATTAATCAGCCGGAGTGTTATGTCAAAGTTGGCATGGAACTGTTCTATCAGGAAGGCGCTGATGTGATTCGTGAGCTTAAAGATCAGGGACATAAGATTTTTCTTGATCTGAAGCTGCATGACATTCCCCATACAGTCTATCGGACCATGCGCGGGCTGGCATCCATCGGCGCTGACATGGTCAATGTGCATGCCGCCGGTGGCACAGAGATGATGCGCGCGGCAGTTGAGGGTCTTGAAGACGGACGTTCGGGCAGGCGCCCGATTTGTCTTGCAGTCACTCAGCTGACAAGTACGGATCAGAAGATACTTGAAAACGAGCTGCTGATTAATCGCCCTCTGCCGGAAGTTATTTCCCATTACAGCATTCTTGCCAGCCAGTCCGGTCTGGACGGTGTGGTCTGCTCTGCATGGGAAGCGAGGCAGATTAAATTACATACCGCGCCTGATTTTCTCGCCGTAACGCCCGGTATCCGGCTGGAACATGATGCGGCCGGTGACCAGAAACGTGTCGCTACGCCGGCCCGTGCGGCGCAGCTTGGCAGTGATTATATTGTCGTCGGAAGAAGCATTACGGCATCAGCCGACCCGCATCAGGCCTGCCTGCGCGTGCAGGAAGAATGGAGGAACAGCGTATGGAAAACAAACAATTGATCGCAGAAGATTTATTAAAAATCAATGCGGTGGTTCTCAGACCGGACGATCCGTTTACATGGGCTTCCGGTATCCACTCACCGGTTTACTGTGATAACAGGCTGATTATGGGATTCCCCGATATCTGGCAGCATGTGATCAGGGGATACCTCTCAATCATTAACAGCGACTATCCCGACATTGAAGTCGTGGCCGGGACAGCAACCTCGGGGATACCTCATGCGGCTTTGATTGCCGAAGCGTTACATTTGCCCATGGTCTACGTACGTTCATCGGCAAAATCCCATGGTAAAGGGAAGCAAATTGAGGGGACGATTAAACCGGGTCAGAAAACAGTAGTTATCGAAGATCTGATATCTACCGGAGGAAGCGTCCTGAAAGCTTCCGACGCACTGAAAGATGCCGGGGCGGAAATTCTTGGTGTAGCAGCCATCTTTACTTACCAGCTTCCGCAGGCTGATAAAAATTTCGAACGTGCAGGAGTCAAGTTAAAGACACTGACCGACTTTAATACATTGATTCATCTGGCTGTCCGGCAAGGGAAGATCAGCAATCAGCAGTTACAGCAGTTGAAAAACTGGTACAGCCATCCTGAATCGGAAGGCTGGAGAAATCCGGTCATATAACGGATAACTGACACTTTTTCTGAGCCGTCTGCGGCTCTTTTTTTATTGACAATATTCAAATCTCCTATACATGGTGAAACTTAGCATAAACGCCTCAACGCTCTTTATTTTCCGGATTGGTGCCTGAAGAAGAGATTTATGTTAGAATGGAAAAATGTCACTGACTCCGGATTTTTATCTTTCCTGGGTGCATGCTTTTATGTATTTTTTCGAATAAATAAAGTGAAACTTCAATCAGTGGGGGTTCTTCATCACCCACTGATTATTCGTTGAATCCATCGGGCTGCTGCGGGCAGTTATCCCCCACCCGGGTATGTTCATTTCCCCTCATGACTTTGAGGTGGGGATCTTACTGCCCGTTCATGCGGGATAAAAGGATAATGTACAGTGATCCGGATAAAGGGAACAGGAGTGAATATTTTTCATGCTTCAAAAGAAATTAATATCCTTATTCAGCATCATCTGTATCATCTGTTTTTCCACCCTCTTTCTGATGGCTGTCAGTTATCTTTTTTTTGTACAGGGAATCAATCATGCGCATGCCCCGTTATACACATTTGTATTGCTTCTATTCGCACTCATTGCTTTACTGTTTTTTTATGCTGTGTATCGCCTGATCGAAACATGGCCTCAGACAGGTCTGCGCTTACTTGCTTCGGGTTTCTTTGCATACTTTCTGCTCATCGAAATCATCCTGATTGCTGTCTTTCACTCGATTTTGCCGCCTGTCATTGATGGCGGTCACACCTATGCTGAAGCCCTTTATTTACTTGAACACGGTCATGCTTCCGGGCATGCTTATTTCAGTATTTACCCCAATAATGTACCCATCACTCTGCTCAGATACTGGATCTATCGTTCAGCCGCTTTTTTTCATGTGTCAGATTTTCTGATGGTTGACCGCCTGTTCTGCGCGGCGGTTCTGGATATCGGAATTTATTTCTCATGGAAACTGGTGAAAAATAAGTTTGATCTGCGGATGGGCTGTATGTTTTTATTATTGACGGCAAGCTCTTTCCCGCTGTTTTTCTATATTCTTTATTTCTATACCGATACCGTCGCCATTATGTTCCCGCCGATTCTGCTGTATCTGTGGCAGGCCTACAGTCAGTCGAAAAAGATAAGATATATTTTTCTGCTGGGGCTCGTGCTCGCCGTCGGGACACAGATTCGCATGAATTTAATTTTATTTCTGCCCGCACTGGCCATTTACATGTTCTTTGTGCTGAAGTGGAAAAAAGCTCTGCTGTATCTTGCCTTAACGGTTGCGCTCCTGTCCCTGGCAACCGTGCTGACTGAACATATCGAGAATCAGATGGGGTATGCAAAAGAGCCTTCGCTGACTATGCCGATGACGCACTGGGTTATGCTCGGGCTCTCACCTGACGGCAGGTACAGTAAGGCAGATTATTTACTGACGAGAAAGCAACCGGACCAGCAGGCAAAAAAGCAGATCGTCCGGCAGGAAATCACAAGAAGGATAGATCAGAACGGGATCACCGGACTGACCCGAATATGGCTGACTAAAGCGGCCCGGACATTTAGCATGGGGACACATGGTTACGACTGGTATACCCGCCTTTCAGCGCAGCCGACCCGGACGTATCAATATTTATTTAATAAAAATAATCAGCTGACTGTCTTTATTACCCAGATCTTTTATCTGGTTCAACTCTTTTTACTTATTTTGTCTTCTCTACGGCTGTTTCGTACAAAAAGAGCCGACCTGAACCTGCTCATTCAGATCTGTCTGTTTGGAAATCTTCTGTTCTATACTGTTGTCTGGGAAGCCGAACCAAGATACAGCCTGTTGTTCACGCCGGTCATGATTCTTGGTGCTGTATTTGGACTGAAAGAAATGCGCGTCCTGAGCCGGAAGTATAAAGATGTGCCTGGTCGCTTTTATGCAGGAAATTATTCTTTGCATTTGACAACCGTTTTCCTGCTCTTTGTCATTGTATTTGCGGGCGCTTCCCTCAGTGCCAGACCGGTTACGCAGCACAAAACGACTCATCCGTATTATCTGGTGGATCAGCCCTGTTCCGCAGGGAGTGGCAGTGTGCGGGTTGACGCTGCACATACAGTGACTCAGACGTTTCGAACGCCTGCACCTTTTGATCACATATCGGTCCGTATTCGCGATGTCATGGGGTCAGGCCGTTATCTGATGAGCGTCCGTAATGAGAAAGATGGCCGGCTTGTCGCTTCAGAAATCGTGAACAGCTCGCAGATGCGTTCCGGCCGCCCGTTTGTCCTGACGTTTAACCGGAAAGGAACGCATGCACTGAAACGGGGGCTCCTGACAATCGAACAGATCAAGGGTTCCAGAGCATCCGGCCTTAGCCTGGCGATGAATGGCAGGGGCTATGAACAGCGGGATATCTATCCGGACGGGCAGCTCAGGCTGAATGGCAAGCCGCAAAAACAGCAGGATCTGACTTTCAGTGTATATCAGCTACAAAAACGTCCATATCTGAGTGGGGTATCTTACTGGCTGCTCTTTCTCATACCTGTATTCATTCTGTTATTTTACAGCTATGTCTCGAGGGAGCCTTCTTTCAGAAACAGAGAAAGAACAACTGCATACAGAATGAAACGCAAATGGCAGGACGATTAATCTGTTTCTTAAGAAATTCTTCATATTCTTCGATTGTTTTTTTTAAGAACATCCCGGTACAATGACGATAGAAGGTCAGAAGATCGGGGGAGGAGAACTTGATGAACGACGCTACGGTCCTTGTTGTGGATGATGATCGCGAGATTCGCGATGTCATCGGCATCTATTTGAGCAATGAAGGGATGCATGTTCTGAAGGCGGAAAATGGTCTTGAAGCACTTAACATCCTGAAAAACCATGAAAATATACAGTTAATTCTGCTCGACATCATGATGCCTCGTCTAGACGGCATACAGGCTACTATTAAAATAAGAGAACAAAGAAACATCCCGATTATCATGATCAGTGCAAAAAGCGAGGATATGGATAAAATTCTCGGCCTGCAGATTGGTGCGGATGATTATGTGACCAAGCCTTTCAATCCGCTTGAACTGGTTGCACGTGCCAGGGCTCAGCTGCGTCGCTATGTCAGATTAGGAAAATATGAAAACAGTCAGGCGTCAGTTGATTTAAACGGACTGATTCTGGAACAGCAGGAAAAACGCGTATCCGTAAATGGTGAGGCTGTTCATCTGACGCCTATTGAATACCGGATAGTTGAACTTCTGATGAAACATCCCGGGAGAGTTTTCTCTATCCATGAAATCTATGAGCGTGTCTGGAAGGAGCCAGGTTTAAGCCCTGAAAACACAGTTGCGGTGCATATTCGCAAGATTCGTGAAAAAATCGAGATCAACCCGAAAAATCCGAGATATCTGAAGGTGGTGTGGGGCATTGGCTATAAAATTGAAAAGTAGTCGAAAAATCTGGATCACCCTGCTTGCAGCTTCCGGGGTGACAAACCTGCTTATGGCGTTCTCCATATTCCGTGACCTGCTTTTTTACCACATGACATTTACTCTCTTCCTTGTCGGATCCGGTCTGGCCCTACTTGCTGCAGCGGTGATCTGGAATAAAAGGGTCCAGCATGTGCCTTCTGAAAAGGGGACAGTGGAGAGCGTTTATCTGCTTCTGCCCGTTGATTTTCGCCTCCTGCTGCTTATTCTTTCCGCTTTGTTTTCCCTGCGATACTTTGCCAGTAACCTGACTCCATATCTCCCGGCTGATATTGTGTATATCTATATCCTGGCGTGCGGTTTCAATCTTTTGATTGGATTGCAGATTGTCTCCATAATCAGTGAGGTGCATGATCGGGAGTCCCTGCTTGCCACCTGGAAGTCCAGCCTCACCTGCCGATTTTTCCATATCCTGAAAGAGGGGTTTACTCTGGCTCCGATCGCCTTTCAAATATCCGGTATTCTGGCGGCGGTCTTTACACTCGGCTTTATCCTGCCGATCCTGGCCAATGCGGAAGGCCTTCTTCTTCCACTGATTTTGCTGCCTGCTGCCGGTCTGCCGCTTCTTTATCTGATATTCAGAAATGTGGCTGCATTTAACCATATCTATCTAAATATTCAAGCGACAGCAGAAGGAAGGGATGCACCTGATCTTACGGTTCATGGTAAAGGGACACTTGCCAGCCTGGCTGAAAATCTGAACATCTTAAAGCACGGCGTCACTTCTTCCCGGGTTCAGCAACTGAAAAGTGAACGGCTGAAAACGGAACTGATCACCAATGTGAGCCATGATCTGCGCACACCGCTGACTTCAATCATGACGTATAACGAACTTTTACAGAAACCGGATCTGGCTGAGGATGAACGAACTCGTTATCTTTCGATTATTGATCGAAAAGCGAAACGGTTGAAACGACTGATCGATGATTTATTTGAGGCATCGAAAATGGCTAGCGGTGCGGTTGAGCTGCATAGGGACAGGGTGAACCTGAATGAACTTCTGACCCAGGCTCTGGCAGAATATGATGAAGAAATCAAAAAGTCACCCTTTGAATTCCGGGTGAGAACCTCTGACCAGCCGGTCTGTGTCACAGGTGATGGTCAGAAAATCTGGCGCGTGTTCGATAATCTGATCCGTAATGTTCTTAAATATTCACTGGAGCATACCCGCGTCTATATCCAGCTGACTGAAGAAGAGGGTCAGGCGGTTGTTGTCTTTAAAAATATCACAAAATACGAACTTGGCGACAATGTTGATGAACTGTTCGAGCGGTTTAAACGTGGCGACGCATCAAGACATACCGAAGGCTCCGGGCTTGGCCTGGCCATTGCCAAATCAATTGTTGACCTGCACAACGGGCTGTTTGAGATTACCCTGGACGGAGATCTGTTTAAAGTGACTCTGAAGCTGCCTCAGTAAGAAAAATCGCAGCAATAACTTGAACACGCCACCTGGGACTGAATGAAAAATTCAGCATCAGGTGGTTTTTACGCACCCTGCAGGTTCTGCTAAACTTGTCTGATCAGTCTGATCAATGAACAGTATAAAAAATTTCATAAACCATATTATTAGATAAAATAAGATGGGTTGCCTGATTTGTAAATCAAAAAATTTAAATTCTATTTCGCTCATTATTCCTCTGATAACTGTAAAAAATGGGGGAATTATGATTTCTAAGCAAATTCCACAAGGAGCAGGGGAACAAACTTTGTGATGGTTATTATCACTTGGGGTGAATCCCCGATAAGCAGGGAAGGACCCAGGGTTTGCTGAACCAATCCCGATTTTCAGCAATTATAATTTTCAAACATATTTGGACCTGAAAATTACCGAAAAGGAGGATTATTGATAACCCGCTGCAAAAGCTGGTCCACGAAAGGTTATCTCACTGATCATTAGCGCAATGGTCTCGGGATCTTCGTGCATGCCGTTTTCCAGCCAGAATTGTACCAGCCCCAGATCCGCTGAAATCACGTAAGCCGCGATGTAGTCATAAGGGATGACCTTATTGCCGGTGCCTTCTTCTTTCAGCCTCAGCATCAGATTTTTCTCCATGATCTTTTTCAGTTGACGATGGAAGGTCAGATCCCCCGCGGGCCCAGAAGTGCTTTGATAATATCAGCATTTTCTTTACAGTAGGTCAGCAGTTCAACTAAAAAAGGAACCGGTTTGCCCTCTCTCAGATCGTGTTCCAGATCGCTTTTACTGGTGCATTTGAGGGAAGCATGGCTGATCGATTCAATGTCTGACAGGATCTTTTCCTCACATTTATTCAGTAAATCGTATTTATCGCGATAATGCAGATAGAATGTTGTCCGGTTAATATCAGCAGTACCCGTCAGGTCGCTGATTGTAATGGCATCGAAGCCTTTTTCTCCGATCAGTTGCGCCAATGCATGGCGAAGCATGCGGATTGTCCGTCTGATCCGCCGGTCTGTCCGATTTTCAGCCATTTGAATCATCTCTCTCAGTGGTTATTTATGCTAGAGCAAAAAAATATTAGAAAAAGTTCCATCTCTTTCGATGATTTTCCTGCTTATTATATTATAATGGACATGTAGACGTTTATACAACATGATGTCTAATATTTAACTAACGATATGGAGGTAAATATCATGAATGAGACAGCAGGTAATTGGCTGGGATGGCTCGGGATTATTGCCGGTATTGTCGGTTTCTTTGTCATACATTACTGGCTCGGCATTCTGGCTATCATTTTAGGAATTATCGGTCTGTTTACACCAAAGAAGGGACTGAACTGGGTGGCCATCGCTGCCGGTGTGATTGCGGTCATTATCGGTATTGCCGCCTGACGGCGAACCATTGCAGAAGAGAGGTACACTGTAGCAAGCGCAGAAACATATCTTGTTTTGTTTCTGCGCTTGTTTTTGTGCGCCCGGAGCGAAGTGGGTGAACCTGGCGGTGAAAGTTCGCTGTAGACCGTAGCAGTCGGAACTAAATATGACTGTTCATCTGAAGACTTATCTTGACTCACCGCCGCGAGTCTCTCAAAATAGGGGCAACTATGAGATTGAATGAACAAAAATCAGGGAAAAACAGTAAGATTCACCTCAATATGAAAAAATACAGGTGAAACGTTCATACAGGATACAGGTGGATTAAGAGAGTCATTGACAAAGACGACTACGAAACCAGGGAAGTTACCTGGGATACGCTCTAATCGATTGAAGGATCCGGTTAAGCGTATGACAGATCGGGAATAGACGGAAAAATTCCATTTACTGAGTCATTAAATTTATAAATAGCTAGACGGAGAGATTCCGCCTATCGACTGGAAAAACAGAAAAATGGAGCTTTTTGCCTGGCATAATCGGAAAACCTTCCCTTATCATATCCCCGAAAAGCGTTCCGTTCCGCCACTAACCGGAAAATCTCCGTTTATTTTATTTTTTGCTCTAAGACGAAATATCTTATTTAAAAGAAAGTGAGATGAAAGCCTTGCGAGACAGGTTGATTGGGTGTTTTCTTTGATCGTTCAAAAAAATCCAGGAGAGGCAGCGGCGGAAATCTTCCGCCAGTTCCAGTATAGACATGTCCCTTTGGTGAAGAATAAGTGAAACGTTACGCTTTTCGAAAGGACGATTCACTTTGGCGTACCACTGGTTATTATTATGTATGTCTCCTCTTCATCGCTTTGCGGAATTCACTTTCTATTTCACTGTTTACGCTTTTTCAGGCTGGCTGCTGGAGAACGGCTACAGTTACGCTACTGCAGGTGTCTTTTATAAGAAGAATTTGCTCATTGGACCCTTTAAACCGATGTATGGTTTTGCACCCGTTCTGCTGGTCTTGCTCACAGGGACGGACAGGTCATGGGCCTGGCTTCTGCTCCTGAGTTTCATTATTCCGACGACTGTTGAGTATGTGAGCGGAGTCCTTTTACATAAATATACGGGATTCAGATGGTGGGATTATTCACACTTGCCCGCTCAGCTGCATGGGCATATCTGTCTGCCCTTTTCTTTGTGCTGGATGGTTCTTTCTGTTATCTGTATCAAGTGGATGCATCCCGCCGTTTCTTTCGCATTCACGTACCTTTCAGGTTTGTGGGAATCTGTCTGGCCGGCCGTCATCTTGTATTTCTTCTTTGAATCGATCATGGCTGTCACAGGACAGTCCCCGCAAATGATTAGCAGAGAGGATTCGTGAGGTGTATGGTTAAGAAGAATAGAATAACGAAGTAAAAGCCGGGGTGAAGACACGTGTTAAGACTGAGTATACTGGAACAGGCACCGGTTTCGGAGGAATCAGCGCCGGAAGAGGCATTGAGAAACACGACACGACTGGCTGTTGAAGCGGAGAAGTGGGGTTACCATCGGATCTGGTTTGCCGAGCATCATGGTTCTGAGGCACTGGCCAGCAGCTCACCTGAGGTGATGGTCGCTCATGTCGCGGCAAAAACGTCACGCATACATGTCGGATCAGGCGGCGTCCTCCTTCCGCACTATAGCCCGTTTAAAGTGGCGGAAAATTTTCATCTGCTGGAAAATCTCTATCCCGGTCGGATAGATCTGGGGATTGGCAGGGCGCCCGGTGGCATGCCTGGTGCGACGCGTGCATTAAATGACGGGATGCGGTGGGATCTCAAGGATTATCCACGAAAAGTCCGGGATCTGATCGGGTATCTGACAGATCATTTACCTGACGGGCATCCCTTTCAGTCCGTACATGCGACGCCACTTGCACGCCGGCTGCCGGACATTTATCTGCTGGGTTCATCTGACGGCAGCGCAAGAGTGGCTGCGGAAACAGGTACACCGTTCATGTTTGCCCATTTTATCAATCCGAATGGTGGTGCAGAAGTGGTCCGGGCTTACCGATCCGCTTATCAGCCATCCGAAGCTTTTCCTGAACCGAAAGCCTCCGTCTGTATCTTCGTCGTCTGTGCCGAGACCGATCAGGAGGCTGATCGCCAGGCATCGACGCTGCGTTACTGGATGGTGAAAGCCAGCCAGGGGCGTTCTGTCCCCATTCCGGAAACCAGTAAAGCAGTTCATTACCACCCTGCAGCATGGGAACGCGATCAGATCAAAGAAAATGAGGCACGGATCATCGTCGGAAATCCGCAGAAGGTGAGAATCGAGTTGGAGAAACTGGCGTCGATGTATCAGACAGATGAAGTGATGTTGATTACCAACATTTTTGACTTTCAGGCGAAACTGCGGTCATTTGAACTGATCGCCAGGGCCTTTCGGACTTGAGCCGGTGCATTCATTTCTTGACGGATGATCTGAATCAGTGAGACAATAATATTCTGGTTATAGAGAAGGTAAGCGAGCAGTCGATGCCCGCTTCTTTTGGAAATGGGGAAGTAATTTATGGCTTACGATGGAATCGTGACACGTGCCGCCGTTCAGGGGTTACAGGACTTTGTCGGCGGCCGTGTGACAAAAATATATCAGCCGACGGCAACCGATCTGGTTTTCCATCTGCGCTCCCGCCGTGCGCGTGGGAAATTACTGATATCCATCAATGCGGCGTTCGCCCGGCTGCATCTGACGCATCTGGCTGAGGGCAATCCTCAGGCCCCGCCGATGTTCTGCATGCTTCTCAGAAAGCATCTGGAAGGCAGCATTATCGATGCGATAGAACAGGTTGCCTTTGAGCGTATCATCCATATTGATTTAAGAGCACGGAATGAAATTGGCGATCTGACGCAGAAACATCTGATCGTTGAACTGATGGGAAGGCACAGTAATGTGATTCTCATTGATAAGGAAACCGGCCGCATTATTGACAGTATGAAGCATCTGACTCCGGCAGTGAATCGCTACCGGACCGTGCTGCCCGGAGAGACCTATGTCGCGCCTCCGGATCAGGGTAAAATGAATCCGCTTGACATGACTGCGAAGGATCTGATCCGCCACATTGAATGGAACAGTGGAAAGCTTGACAGGCAAATTGTCGGTACTGTCAGCGGTTTTTCACCGCTGATCGGTCGGGAAATTCTGCGCCGGTCCGGTCTCCCGAATCAGGAAGGGATTGCACGCGCCTTTCAGGGCATTCTTGATGCGATTCGGAATAACGATTATCACCCGAATATTGTGTACGGGAAGAACGGAAAAGATGAATGTCATGTACTGGAGCTGACACATCTTGATGGGAAAAAAGAAACGTTTTCCAATGTGCACGATATGCTGGACCATTATTATGCTGTCAAAGCGGAAAATGACGCGGTCAGGCAGAAAGCCGGCGACCTGGAACATTTTGTAGCACGCGAACTGAAAAAGAATAAAGGAAAACTGAAGAAACTGGAAAAGACCATAAAAAGCGCTGAAAACGCTGAGGAATATCGCCTTTTTGGAGAACTGCTGACGGCGAACATGCACCTGGTTAAAAGAGGTGACAAATCCGTTGAGGCGATTAATTATTATGACGAGAATCAGTCGAAAATACGGATTGCCCTGAATCCCAATCGAACACCCTCGGAAAATGCTCAGGATTATTTTAAACACTACAACAAAGCAAAAACCGCGAAACGCGTCGTCGCGGATCAAATCAGGCGTACCCGGCAGGAGATTGACTACTTTGATACGCTGAAGCAACAGATACAGGTTGCATCAATAAAGGATATTGCGGAAATCCGTGAAGAACTTGAAGATGGCGGTTATCTCAGAAAAAAAAGGCGCCCGCATCACAGAAAGAAGAACCACCGCCCGGAGATCGATCATTATTATGCATCGGACGGAACCACCATTCTCGTCGGTAAGAACAATAAACAAAATGATTATCTGACCGGCAAAATAGCCGGAAGGGACCAGATCTGGCTCCATACGAAAAATATTCCGGGGTCTCATGTGATTATCCGTTCGACCGACCCGAATGAAAAGACGCTCTCGGAAGCTGCTGTACTCGCAGCCTTTTTCAGTAAATCACGAATGGGGAGCCGGGTTCCCGTTGATTACACGAAAGTACGGTATGTAAAAAAACCGGGTGGAGCGAAACCGGGATTCGTCATTTATACCGATCAGAAGACCCTGTTTGTCACGCCTGATGAGTCCCAGGTCCTGAAATTAAAAAACAAACCGGGTGCGGAAGACAGTGGAGCGAAGACCGGAAAGGGACAATGAGACCGCCAACTTCATTTTTTCTTCTGCCGGTTCATTTACTGCGGTGAATGAACTTGCTTCCGGTCTGTCTGATTGTATAGAATGGGATATGGAAGTGATCAGATGATAACGAGCATGACAGGTTTTGGATCTTCAGTCATAGAGGAGGGATCAACACGTATCGGCATCGAACTGAAATCGGTTAACCACCGTTTTCTTGATCTGACTTTGAATATGCCGCACCCCCTTATGTATCTGGAGAACCAGATAAAGGATTGTGTTCGATCGCATGTCAGACGCGGCGCTTTATCCCTTTATCTATCTGTTGAAGGCAGTACTTCGGTTTCGCCGACGATTCATACGAACTGGGACGTCGTGGA
Organism: Sporolactobacillus sp. Y61; assembly: GCF_040529185.1. NCBI lineage: Bacteria > Bacillati > Bacillota > Bacilli > Caryophanales > Sporolactobacillaceae > Sporolactobacillus > Sporolactobacillus sp. Y61. The sequence continues at coordinate 2,080,901 of NZ_CP159510.1, forward strand.
CCAGTATGTTGAATCGGCGAGAGAAATGAGTCGCCGTATCGGTGCGGATTCATGGGATTATAGCCGGATCATGATGCTGCCCGGAGTGTTCAGTATCAGAGAAGCGGACGATGAGGCTGCCAAAAAAATAGAACCTCTTGTCTTGAAGGCTGTGGAACTGGCCTGCCTGCGGCTTGTTGACATGCGTCGCATCGAAGGTGGAAAATTGAGGGAAGATCTGCTGGAGAAGGTTTCCGCCATCGAGGAGCATATGGCCGAACTGAAAGAAGAAGCACCACATGTTCGTCAGCACTATGCTGAACGACTGCGTGCATCGGTAACTGATTTTCTGGAAAAGCATACACTTGATGAGAACAGACTTATGAATGAGGTTGCGGTTTTTGCGGACAAGTCGGCCATTGACGAAGAACTGACCCGCATGGACAGTCACCTGAGTCAGTTCCGCACCCTTCTGGATCTATCATCTGATTCTCGACCGGTTGGCAGACAGCTTGATTTCTTAATCCAGGAAATGAACCGCGAGATGAATACAATCGGTTCAAAGGGAAACAGCATAACGATCAGCCATCAGGTGGTCACGATAAAAAGTGAGATAGAAAAGTTGCGGGAACAGGTTCAGAATGTCGAATAATGTTATAATAACAGATAAGCATGAAACGTGAGAGGGGTGCCATTGTCCGGCCCCCCTGACATTCTGAACAAAAAATCTGGAGGCAGGAATCTCATGGCTTTTAAAGAAAAAGGACTGCTGGTCGTTCTTTCCGGTCCGTCCGGGGTCGGGAAGGGCACAGTCTGCAAGGCGCTCCGGAACAGAGGGTCCCGTCTGCAATACTCTATTTCGGTAACCACCCGGGCACCGCGCGAAGGGGAGAAGGACGGTGTTCAGTATTTTTTCCGGACCCGTGAACAGTTCAAGAAGATGATCGAGAACCATCAGCTGCTGGAATGGGCGGAATATGTAGGAAATTATTACGGGACTCCTGTCGATTATGTTCGGAAAACGTTAGCTGAAGGACAGGACGTCATTCTGGAAATTGAAGTTCAGGGCGCTCTTCAGGTGAAAAAACGTTTTCCGGACGCCCTGTTTATTTTTCTCGCTCCGCCGAATTTAAGCGAATTGAAGAAGCGGATTATCGGGCGCGGCACGGAGTCTTCTGATTTAATCGAAAGTCGGATGTCCGTTGCCCGCTCAGAGATGGAACTGATGGAGAATTATCATTATGTTGTTGAAAATGATCATGTGGATCGGGCCTGCGATAAGATAGAAGCGATTGTAACTGCCGAACATTGCCGGGTCGATCGACTGATTGAAAAATATCATTTTATTGAAGGAGCTGAAGAATCATGATGATTTATCCTTCCATTGACGATCTTCTGAAAAAGGTGAATTCCACATACACGCTTGTTTGCTTATCAGCGAAGCGCGCCCGTCAGCTGCAGAACGGTACAGGTAAACTGATGCTTGAGCATCCGCGTTCTGTCAAGACTGTGGGTCAGGCACTTGAAGAAGTCAGTGCCGGTCTGCTTACTTATAAAAAATGAGAAAAGAATAAAGTGAAACTTCAATCAGTGGGGGTTTCTTCATCCCCACTGATTGTCAGTTGAACCCATTGGGCTTTTGCGGGCGGTTATCCCCCACCTGGGCATGTTCGTTTACCCTCATTACCCTGAGCTGGGGGTCTGACTGTCCGTTCATGCAAACGGGTACAAAGCAACAACCTCAGATCGGGTTGTTGTTTTTTCTACTGAGTGAAATGATGAAATTTTTGCGGGAAAAAGGATCAGAAAATGAAGCCTCTGACGGCGCCTGTAACTTGCCGGTCGCCAGGCTTTTCTGTATATTTTTTCAAAAGGAAGTGAAATAGATGGCGCTTTCCGGGAAAAAGATCATCCTTGGCGTGACCGGAGGAATTGCCGCCTATAAGTCTGCTGAACTGGCAAGCCGACTGGTAAAATCCGGTGCAGATGTTCAGGTGATTATGAGCCAGGCGGCCAGAAAGTTTGTCGGATCAGCGACTTTTCAGGCTTTGACACGCCATTCGGTTTATGATTCGGTCATCATTGATGAAAAAGAAGGGCAGATTGCTCATATTGATCTGGCCGATCAGGCAGATCTTGTCCTGATTGCACCGGCTACGGCGAACACCATCGGGCGGCTTGCCGCCGGACTGTCCGATGATATGCTGACCTGCGTCACTCTGGCGACAAAGGCTCCTGTCTGGGTTGCTCCGGCAATGAATGTGAATATGTACTGGCACCCTGCCGTCCAGAAGAACCTGAAAACACTTGCGGAATTTGGTTACCGGATCATCGGACCGGATTCAGGCCAACTTGCCTGCGGCTGGACCGGAAAGGGACGCCTGGTCGATCCAGAAGAGATCTCTCGTCAATTGGAAACCTTCTTTTCTGCAGGAAGCGGCCAGTTGCTAAAAGGGAGGCAGATTCTGGTCACAGCCGGCCCGACCCGGGAAAATCTCGATCCTGTCCGCTTTTTCAGCAACAGGTCCAGCGGGAAAATGGGCTATGCCATTGCTGAAGCGGCAAAATGTGCAGGGGCTGAAGTGACTCTCGTTACCGGGCCGACCGCCATTCCGGCGCCGAAAGGGTTGCATGTCATACCTGTCCTATCTGCCTCTGACATGTATCAGGCGGTGGTCAGCCATTATGAGCATATGGATGCCGTCATTAAAGCAGCTGCAGTAGCGGATTACCGGCCGGATCAGGTCAGTGATGAAAAGATAAAGAAGGGAACCGGACCTTTTATTGTGAAACTGGTGCGGAATCCGGATATCCTTATGGAACTGGGCAGACGGAAGAAGCAGCAGGTACTTGTCGGTTTTGCGGCTGAAACAGACGGCCTTGAAGAGCACGCCGTCGAAAAACTGAACAAAAAAAATCTGGATCTCCTGGTCGGAAATTATGCTTCAGACAGTTTCGGAAAAGAAACAAACAGGGTTACCCTGTTCTTTGCGTCCGGGGAGCGTGAAGAGCTGGGGACCCTGCCCAAGGCCGAAGTTGCTGAAAAAATATGCGAAGCGGTTGCCGGAATGCTCCATTCAGGTGCGGACGTTGATCGCTGAAGTCTATGTAGATATCCCCGCCCGTGCGGTGGACAAGCCGTTTGATTACAAAGTTCCTGATTCACTTGAGCAATTCATTCGTCCGGGAATGCGCGTCACGGTCCCCTTCGGCAGGGTGAAGCGGCTTGGCTTTGTCACGGCATTAAAGGATCACACAGATTTTACAAAATTGAGAAATATTGATCAGGTCATCGACCATATACCCGTACTGACGGACGAATTACTAGATCTTGGACGCTGGATTGCCGATACAACACTCTGCATGACGATTACTGCCTATCAGGCGATGCTCCCCGCAGTGATGAAAGCTGACTACGGGAAAGTGATACAGCTGGAAAATACGGAAAAGCTGAAAGACGTTCATCCGGATCTTGTCCCCTTTTATTCATCCGGTGACTCAATAAAGTGGGAAGATGCCGTCAGGAGTCACCCGGAAAAGTTAAATGAGATCAATCGGGCGCTGTCTGACGGCACTTTATCTTTGCATCAGCAGATTCACAATCAGGCAAGGGTAAAGAAGATCATCACCGTGACGCCTGCTGTTTCTTTAGAAACACTGGAGGAAACGGCCAAATCATTGAACCGGCGTTACAAGCGGCAGAGAGAAGTATTAGACTTTTTTATCCATCATCCGGCCGATTCACATGTACTTGCAGATTTGGTGAACAGATACGGTTTATCAAGAGAGGCGATCAGCCATTTTATTAAAAAAGGGGTTCTCCGTAAGGAAAAACAGGAGTACTTTCGGGATCCTTACAGGGAACTGAACCAGGTCAGAACACAAGCGCTGACTCTGACGCAGGAACAGCACGCTGCACTCAAACCGATCCTCCATGCGATTGAATCAGATGAAGACCGGGTTTTTCTCTGTCATGGGGTGACCGGCAGTGGAAAAACAGAAATCTATCTGCAGGCGATCCAGAGAGTGATTGATCTGGGTAAAGAAGCAATCGTGCTCGTACCGGAGATTTCTCTGACCCCGCAGATGGTCCACCGTTTCAAGGGACGGTTCGGTGATCTGGTGGCGGTGATGCACAGTGGATTAAGCCGCGGCGAGAAATATGATGAATGGCGGAAGATCCGGGAGGGTCGTGTGAAGGTTGCCGTCGGGGCCCGTTCAGCTGTCTTTGCCCCGTTCAGCCGGCTGGGCCTGATCATTATTGATGAAGAACACGAATCAAGCTATAAGCAGGAAGACAGCCCGCGTTATCATGCCCGTGACGTTGCGATATACCGGAGCCGGTACAACAGGTGTCCGGTCGTCCTCGGAAGTGCCACACCTTCTCTGGAGTCTTATGCCCGCGCGAAGAAAAATGTGTATTCATTGCTTCTTTTGAAGGAACGCTTTAATCATCATCCGCTTCCGCCTGTGAAAATCGTTGATATGCGGGAAGAAATGCGTGATGGGAACCGATCCATGTTCTCAACTGCCCTTTTTAATCTGATTAAAGACCGGATAAAGAAGAAGGAGCAGACCGTCCTTTTTCTGAACAGGCGCGGATATTCAACTTTTGTTATGTGCCGTTCCTGCGGTGAGGTTCTGCGCTGCCCGCACTGCGATATATCACTGACCTATCATCGAACCGAGCAGCTGTTAAAATGCCATTACTGCGGGTATGCGCAGCAGATTCCGCAGACATGTCCGGCATGTGGCAGTGATTCGATGCGTTACTTTGGTACGGGCACGCAAAAAGTTGAGGCTGAACTGAATCGACTGATTCCGGAAGCCCGTATCATTCGCATGGATGTCGATACAACACGTCAGAAGGGCGGGCATGAACGGCTTTTACGACGCTTCGGTGAAGGAAAAGCGGACATTCTGCTTGGGACACAGATGATTGCGAAAGGCCTTGATTTTCCTGAAGTGACACTTGTCGGGGTCCTGGCAGCCGATTCCATGCTGTATCTGCCTGATTTTCGCGCTTCCGAACGGACCTTTCAGCTGCTGACTCAGGTATCCGGACGGGCGGGGCGGCATGATCTGCCCGGGTCAGTCATTATTCAGAGCTACGATCCGGATCATTATGCCGTTGTCGATGCGGCATCACATGATTATGAAACCTTTTATCAGCAGGAAATGCAGATTCGCTATCGTCATGGTTATCCGCCATTCTATTATCTGGTATTGATCCGTATCACACATACCGATCCGGGACAGGCATCGGTGGCAGCGGGACGTATCGCTGAGATACTAAAAAGAAACCTGAGCTCCTCTGCGCAGATTTTTGGTCCCGTTGTTCCCGCAATAGCCAGGATCAAAGATAGATATCGCTATCAGTGCATGGTAAAATACAAGAAAGAGCCGGAACTTCTGCCTGTTCTGAGAAAAATTATCGGCCATTTCCAGGAGCCGGGAAAAACAGCCTGCAGCTGGTTGTAGACATCAATCCGGTTGTTTTCATGTAGCCGTCACCGGTTTGAAAAGAAGGATGATAATACGATGAAGATTGTTTTCATGGGAACGCCTGACTTTTCCGTTCCCGTTTTACAGAAATTAATAGATCATGAAAATATTGAAGTGGCGTGTGTTGTGACCCAGCCGGACCGTCCGAAAGGCAGAAAGCAGGTGCTTACCGCACCGCCTGTTAAAAAAATCGCACAAAAATATGGGATACCGGTTCTGCAGCCGGAAAAGGTAAGGAAACCGGAAGCCGTGCAGCAGATTCTCGCCTGCCGGCCGGATGTGCTGATTACAGCGGCTTACGGTCAGATATTGCCTCAGCCGCTGCTTGACGGTCCGCGTCTGGGCTGTATCAATGTCCATGCTTCATTACTTCCCGCTTACAGGGGGGCAGCCCCGATTCAGAAGGCGATCATAGATGGAAAACAGGAAACAGGCGTGACCATTATGTATATGGTCAAAAAGCTGGATGCAGGAGACATTCTCGCCCAGGTTCGGGTGCCAATTACTGATGATGAGACATTTGGGACGCTTCACGATAAACTGAGTGAGGCGGGAAGCCGTCTGCTCATGAAAACACTGCCTGACCTTGCAAAGGGTATCCTGACGCCGGTGAAGCAGGACGAGGCGCATGTCACTTTTGCTCCGAGCATAAAACGCGCGGATGAATCCATCGACTGGAGAAGATCCGCTTCGGACATACGCAATCTAATCCGCGGGCTGAATCCATTTCCGGGGGCACATACGACCATAAACGGGGAAAACTTTAAAATATTTCAGGCGCTCCTTTCTGATCAGCCAAGTGCAGATAGGAAACCGGGTACCGTTTTATCTGTAGAACAGGACAGTTTTTCAGTCGCAACCGGATCAGGCGGCTGCCTGAAAGTGATTGAATGTCAGCCTGCCGGCAAAAAAAGGATGCGTGTTGCTGATTATCTTCATGGTCGATCATTGAAGGATGGAACGGTATTGGGGGAAGAAAATGAAAAAAACCGGCGCCCGTGAGACCGCACTGAATCTTTTACTTGATGTGTCGGAAAGGCATGCATACAGTCAGATTGTGCTTAATGATACCCTCCCGGAGTCCGGCCTGAGTGCAAGGGATAAGAGTCTGGTCACTGCACTTGTTTATGGCGTTCTCCAGCGTCAATTGACACTGGATTATTATATTGACTTTTTTACTGCCGGTAAAAAACTTGATAACTGGGTCAGGCTTCTGCTTGAACTCTCATTTTACCAGAAACTGTATATGGATCGTATCCCTGATCATGCCATTGTTAACGAGGCGGTGGAAATTGCCGGTCTACGCGGCCATCGCGGCATTTCAGGTCTGGTCAATGCTGTCCTGAGAAAGTTTCTCCGTGAGGGCGCTCCGCCTCTTTCGAAGATCATTCCGGAGAGGAGACGGCTTTCGGTCAGCTACAGTCATCCGGAGTGGCTGCTCGCCCTGTGGATCAGGCAGTGGGGCAGGGCTGCAGCCGTGAAGATTGCGGAAAGCAATAATCAGCCGCCGCATACTTATGTCCGGGTGAACACGTTGCGCACTTCACGGTCTGAACTCGCCGCAACCCTTGCCTGTGCAGGAATTCACACGGTGCAGGGTACCCTCTCCCCGGACAGCCTGATGGTGACAGAAGGCCATGCAGCATCCGCTCCGGCTTTTCTCAAAGGACTGTGCACCATTCAGGATGAAAGTTCGATGCTTGTCGCCGATGCCGTGGCACCGGAGGCAGGGATGCATATGCTTGATGCGTGTGCGGGACCCGGGGGCAAGACAACCCATCTGGCTGAAAGAATGCACAATGAAGGTCAGATCATGGCCCTTGATCTGCACGCCCATAAAACGCGGTTAATCGCCCGTACCGCTGAACGCCTTGGATTGACCAATATCCGGACCCTCGCCCTCGACGCCAGAAAAGCTTCGGAGCATTTTGAAAAAGCCTCATTTGACCGAGTGCTTCTGGATGTCCCCTGTTCCGGTTTCGGTGTAATCAGGCGCAAGCCCGAAATCAGATGGGAAAAGAATGAAGAAGGGATCCGTCACCTGTATGACATTCAGAATGACCTTCTGGAGGCAACTGCTCCTCTTGTCAGACCCGGTGGCCTTTTCGTCTACAGCACGTGTACCATAAACAAGGCAGAAAATGAATGGCAGCTCACTAGATTTCTCAGAGTTCACCCTGAATTTGAGTGGGATCGTGATTTCCTGCAAAGATTACCCGGGAAGGCAAAGCCGTTCCTTCTTGATGATCAATCTGCAATGCTTCAGATTCTTCCTTTTCAAACGGATTCAGACGGTTTCTTTATTGGCTGTCTGAGAAGAAAATAAAGTAAGATGCTGCTATGACTCTGGAGGTGGCAATATGAAGGCTGTCTGCAATACGGATTGCGGGAAAGTAAGAGCCCATAATGAGGACAGTGTCGGCGTCCTGACAGGAGAGAACGGCCAGATCCTTAGTGCTGTGGCCGACGGTATGGGCGGTCATGCCGCCGGGGAGGTGGCAAGCAGGCTGGCGCTGGAGATGATTGAAAAAAAGTGGCATGAATTGGATCACTCACTGACCCGGGATGAGGCAATCCAATGGCTGAATCATCTGGTTCGATCACTTAATGTGCATCTGTTTGATTATGCAGAAAAACATCCGGAGTGTCACGGGATGGGAACAACCCTTGCAGCGGCGCTGTGCAGTGAAGATTATATTGCCATTACAGCAGTCGGCGACAGCCGAATATATATGTGGAAAGAAGGCGAAGGGATCAGGCAGTGTACAGAAGACCATACGCTTGTCCATGAACTGGTTAAGTCGGGGCAGATCTCAAAGAAGGATGCCGAAGTTCATCCCGACAGACACGTCCTGATGCGTGCGCTGGGAACAGAACCGGCCATTCAGCTGGATACCCAGCTGTTAAACTGGGAAGGCGCATCTTACCTTGTTATCTGTTCAGACGGTCTGACCAACGAACTGTCCGACGAAGAGATAACCGTAATCCTTGGTGAAAAGATGAGCCTTTATGAAAAAACGGAACAACTCATTCGCGAAGCCAATGATGCCGGAGGAAAAGACAATATTTCGGTGATTATTATATCTCACGACAGTGATGGTGATAGAAAATGATTGGTAGAAGAATTGGAGGCAGATATCAGATCCTCTCAAAACTTGGAGAGGGTGGAATGGCGATCGTTTATAAAGCAAAAGACCTGATTCTGGACAGGCCGGTAGCTGTAAAGATTCTTCGTTCCGAGTTATCCGGAGACGAACAATTTATTAAACGCTTTCACCGTGAAGCCGAATCTGTTGCCAGTCTGTCTCATCCTAATATTGTCGCAATATATGACATTGGTGAAGAAGAAGACTGCTATTACATAGTTATGGAATATATCCATGGGATGAGTCTGAAAGAATTCATTCGGGATTATTCGCCGATTTCGATCAGTGATGCTGTTCATCTGATGAAACAAATCGTTCTTGCGATCGCACATGCTCATGCCCATGGTATTGTACACCGCGACATAAAGCCACACAATATTCTTGTTGATGAGTCTGAACATGTTAAAGTGACTGATTTTGGGATAGCACTTGCCGTAAGCGGTACAACCATCACCTATACCCACTCGATCATGGGGTCGGCTCACTATCTTTCACCTGAGCAGGCAAAAGGCGGGAAAGCAACAGAAAAATCTGATATCTATGCGCTTGGCATTGTGATGTTTGAGCTCTTAACAGGGAAATTGCCCTTTCCGGGTTCATCACCAGTCTCGGTCGCTTTGAAACACCTGAACGAACCGATGCCGTATCCACGCGACTTTCGTTCAGAAATACCCCAGAGTCTTGAAAACATTATTATCCGGGCTCTGGCTAAATATCCGGAGGAACGTTTTAACAGTGCAGCCGAGATGTATGACAATCTGCAAACCGCATTAAGCCCGGCACGCCTGAATGAACCCCGGCTTCATTTGAATCATTTGAATGAACATCGGCAAGATAAGAATGAAGATGAAGAAGATACAATCAGAATGGCGCCGGTTAACGATAAATTTCATGATCATACTGAAAAAAAGGCGCAAGACAAATCCGGAAAACCGGAGGGAAACGGCAGGAAAAATAATAAAGCGAAAAAGTGGCTGACAATCACCGGGATTCTTATCCTGCTTATCACCGCCGGCCTTGCTATCGGCCTTGGTGTTCTCCCTAAACTGTTATATGTTGACGATGTCCATATTCCTGACGTTACCGGTAAGACCTACCAGCAGGCACAGCAGGCTTTGCAGAACAATAACCTGAAAGTGGTCAGAACAGATCGCTCCAGCCAGTCGGTAAAAAAAGGACGGGTAATCAGCCAGAATCCGGATGCTGGTTCGATTGTGAAGGCTGGTTCAACAGTCAGTCTGTCTGTCAGCAAGGGACCTGCGGCAGTGAAACTGGATGACTTTGTTGGAAAAGACCGTGATTCTGTTCTGGAAGTTTTAATGGATGAAGATTATAAAGACATCATCTGGCATCAGAAGGAATCATCAGATGTACCTGAGGGGGATATTATCAGTCAGAAACCGGAAGCAGGCAGTGATGTGGTTCCTTCAGACACGGTTCTGGAGCTGACTTACAGTACAGGCAAACCAGAAGTGACTGTACCGGACCTTAATGGGAAACCTCAGACAGAGGCCCGGCAGTTATTGGAAGATGAAGGCCTGGTTGCTGATTTTTCAGTGGGAGACTACTCAGATTCTATACCCAAGGGGCATGTCCTGGAACAGGATCCGCCTCCCGGAAGCAAAGTAGAAGGCGGAACAACGATCATTGTGACTTTGTCAAAAGGTGCTGAGCCTGAGCAGAAAGAGCCGAAAACGATTGATCAGCCAATTAAAATCGTTTATCCTTCTGATGGAAACAGCCGGCCGAATGTGAAAAATGGAAAAAAACCAATCCACGTACAGATTTACTATACCGATGCGAATCACAATGATTCGCTTTTTACCGATGAGAAAATCTCTGAAACAAAAACATATACCGTGCCATTTACCATTAATCCGGATGAACAGGGCTTTTATCGTGTCGTGATTGATCAGGTGCAAAGGAAGACGGGAACCGTTGATTACCCTGAATAACATCAGACTGATATCTTTTTTAGCGGATCAAAATTGAAACTCAGATAAGGGAGCAATTATATGCCGGAAGGAACGATCATGAAAGCTTTAAGCGGGTTCTACTATGTCAGTGATGGAGAGGCACTCGTGCAATGCCGGGCCAGAGGCGTTTTCAGGAAAAGAAAAGTCACGCCGCTGGTTGGTGATCACGTGGAGTATGAGGCGGAAAGGAAGACGGAAGGTTATATTCTGAACATTGCCAGACGAAAAAATGAGCTGGACAGGCCGCCGATAGCTAACGTAGATCAGGCCATACTTGTTTTCTCCATTACAGAACCTGCCTTTGATGATCTGCTGCTTGATCGTTTTCTGGTACATATGGAAGCAAAGCACATTCCCTCAACGATATGTATGACCAAATGGGATCTTCTTCATGAAGAAGAAGCAGAACAATGGGTAGCGAAACTTGGCGTCTATAAGCGGGCGGGTTATCCTCTATATTTCACCTCAAGTCTTTTGGGGAAGGGTATTGATGAACTGCGCCGGTCCCTGAGCGGTGAAGTAAGCGTCATTACCGGACAGTCTGGCGTAGGCAAGTCTTCCTTGCTGAATGCAATCGATCACCATTTCCATATTGATACACAGGCGATCTCGCAATCACTTGGGCGCGGGAAGCATACGACAAGACATGTTGAACTTCTTCCCGTAGCGGGAAACGGGTTCATTGCAGACACACCTGGTTTCAGTTCCCTGGATTTTTCCCATCTGTCCCTTCAGCAGCTTGAACAGTGTTTCCCGGAATTTGCCGGATACCGTGGGTTCTGCAGATTCAGAGGATGCATGCATATAGCTGAACCGGACTGTGCCGTTAAGCATGCGGTTGAGGAGGGAGAGATGGATCGGAGAAGGTATGATCATTATCATCTCTTTTATAATGAAATAACGAGACAAAAAAAACAGTATTAATCCCTGCAGAAAGAGGTGACCGTAAAGTGAAGCTTGCCATTGTTGCCGGAGGTCCTGAAGAATTGCTTCCGGACCTTGACTCGCAGGAATATGATGAGTTTAAGTGGATTGGTGCCGATCATGGGACGCTTGTTATACTGAAAAGTAACAGAAAACCGATTCGGGCTTTTGGCGATTTTGATTCGCTGTCCGATATAGAAAAAGAGGCTGTCCTGAGAAGCAGCATGAAAATTGAAACCTTTCCTCCTGAAAAGGACAGGACAGATCTGGAGATTGCCCTTGAATGGGCATTAAAGCAAAATCCCGAAAAGCTGCTTGTTTTCGGGGCAACGGGCGGACGGGTTGACCATATGCTCTCAGCTGTTCAGCTTTTGTTAAGCGTAACGCAGGCAGGGGTAGACGGCTCTATCGTGGATCGAAAGAACTGTGTCACTCTGCTTCCTCCGGGTACATATCATATAAAGAAAAATGCGGGCTACCCTTACCTGTCCTTTCTTTCTCTCACAGGCAGCGTCCGCGGGCTGACTCTGAAGGGCGTAAAATACCCGCTCACAGATACAGAACTGCCCGTCGGATCCAGTCTGTGTATCAGTAATGAGCCGGTTGGTTGCCAGTTTACCGTTTCTTTATCTGCGGGCTACTTATTAATGATGCGCTGCAGGGACTGATCCCGCCGGTCATAGAATCGTCATAAGCTGCATACCATCTATTAGTGATGATCATGGCCGGCAGGCGGCGCATGCAACAAGGAGGAGTATGGCAATGAAATTTTATACTATTAAACTTCCGAAATTTCTGGGCAGTATTGTGAGAGCACTCCTCGGTTCTTTCCGCAAGGGATAATCCAGGAACATGACTGAATCTGCTTTGACCAACAGATCTGGAGCATTCATGATAAATAAAAAAGCATCGCAGAGAAAACCGGAGGATGATCCGGAGGTTCCGCTAACGATGCTTTTTTATTTCATATTCTTATAGATCAATCCATCAGGCCCGTTCAACTTTTCCGGATTTGAGCGCTTTTGTCGATACGTAAACCCGTTTCGGTTTGCCGTCCACAAGGATACGAACCTTCTGCAGATTAGCTTTGAATGTCCGTTTCGATTTATTTTCAGCAAAGGACCGATTCTGGCCAAATTTTGTAGTCTTTCCTGTCACGAAGCAATGACGTCCCATTGAGCATACCTCCTTGCCCTTAGCTTTCTTTCAGCAATAATTCTATAATATCACGGCGACGCCTCTCGCGCAATATGTCTCAGTTCTTTCAAAATAGAACACGCTAGTGTAAAATAGCGGTAAAGTATGATTTAATAAAGAGCATTTTTCCTGCAGTAACAGGGCTCAAAATCACTCTTCTTTACGGAGGTACGTGTTTATGTCCATTTCAATCAGCAACCCTTTTGGTCAAATTGATATTTCAACTGATGTCATCGCAAAAATTGTCGGAGGTGCAGCACTTGGCTGCTCCGGGATTGTCGGCATGGCTTCTAAAAATCAGCTGAAAGATGGCTTTACTGAACTGCTTAAGAAAGAAAATTTCAGTAAAGGGATTGTTGTGCACTTTAATGATGCACAGAATCTGCTGATCGATATGTATATCATCGTCAGCTATGGAACAAGGATATCTGAAGTTGCCGTTCAGGTACAAAATAAGGTGAGGGCAACTTTGAATGAGACGTTAGGTATTGATGCCGCTGAAATTAATGTATTTGTTCAAGGTGTCAGACTTGTGCCGGACAATGCGCCTGTAGAAGAGGATTCCTGAGCCCCATAAGGAGAGGACCTTAAATGAAATATCGCAGTGTATTTGATATTATCGGGCCGGTCATGGTCGGACCTTCAAGTTCGCATACAGCAGGAGCCGTCAGCATCGGCCGTACAGCAAGAATGCTGTTTGGAGAAAAGCCGGATCAAGTACAGGTAACTCTTTACGGTTCATTTGCTGAAACCTATAAAGGTCATGGGACAGACGTTGCTATTGCCGGAGGATTGCTGGCCTTTGAACCGAATGACAGGAGATTACCTCAGGCAAGAACCCTGGCCAAAGAAGAGGGGATCGATATCTCTTTTGAAGCTGACAAAGTAACTCAGGTGGATCATCCGAATACAGCAAGATTGCATTTGTCGAAGGGTGAGGATCTGCTGGATTTGGTCGGCGTTTCCATCGGCGGCGGGAAAATCGAAATTATTGAGGTTGATGGATTTCCCATTTCACTGTCCGGCAGTAATCCGGCTCTGCTCGTTCTTCATCTTGATAAATATGGTGCTGTAGCGGAGGTAGCCAGAGTTATTGCCAGATATGAAATGAATATTTCTTACATGGAAGTCTCCCGCCAGGAAAAGGGTAGACTGGCTTTAATGGTTATCCAGACGGATGAGGAGATTAATGAAAATCTTGCTGATGAGATTTCAGCACTTCCGAATATGCTTCATGTTGCGGTCCTGTCCTGATCATAGATGAGATAGGGGGAGATGCGTCATGTTCAGTACGGTTAAAGAACTTGTCAGTCAGGCTGAAGATCGCGGCCTGGCGATATCTGAAATGATGATTTTGTCAGAAACAGAAACAACAGGAAAGAGCCGGGAAGCTGTCTTCTCCAGAATGGGACGGAATCTTGATGTGATGGAGAAGGCCGTAAATAGAGGAATACACGAAGACATCCGTTCGCACTCCGGCCTGACAGGCGGAGACGCACGTTTGCTTCAGAAATATATCGATTCGGGGAAATCCCTTGCCGGCCGCACCTTGCTGGATGCCGTCAGCAAGGCCATGGCAACGAATGAAGTCAATGCGGCAATGGGAATCATCTGTGCCACTCCGACTGCCGGATCAGCCGGAGTGGTCCCAGGTACATTATTTGGACTGAAGGAGAAAGTCCATCCGGACAGAGATCAGATGATCCGTTTTCTCTTTACGGCGGGTGCCTTCGGTTTTATTGTAGCAAACAACGCATCTATATCGGGCGCAGCCGGCGGATGCCAGGCTGAAGTTGGATCAGCAACGGGGATGGCAGCTGCAGCGACGGTTGAGATGGCCGGAGGCACGCCGGCACAGTCTGCCCATGCCATGGCCATCGCGCTTGGTAATATGCTTGGACTGATCTGCGATCCTGTTGCCGGTCTGGTTGAGGTCCCCTGCGTAAAAAGGAATGCGATTGGGGCTTCCAGTGCCATCGTTGCTGCAGATATGGCTCTTGCCGGCATTAAGAGCCGTATTCCCTGTGATGAAGTCATTGACGCTATGTATCAGGCCGGCCGGTTAATGCCGGCCGCGTTCAGGGAGACGGCTCAGGGCGGACTTGCTGCGACAAAAACCGGACAGGCACTGAAAGAAAAGATATTTGGACGGAAAATACAGCCGTCTGTGATGAAAAATTCATGATACAGCAAAACAGCCAGACGGAAACAGTAGATAAGATAAAAGGCGTCGGTGAGAGCGCAGTATCGGCTTTAAAGCAGATGGGCATTCAGACACTGGAAGACCTCTTCTGTTATTATCCCTATCGTTACGACAACTACGAAATCAAGGATCTAACGACAGCCGCAGACGGCGAACATGTCACCGTTGCAGGGAAAGTCCAAAGTGCACCGCTTCTGACTTTTTATGCCAGAAAAAGATCCAGAATTTCTGTGCGAGTTTTGTGCGGACGGCAGCTGATCACAGTCATTGCCTTTAATCGACCGTATTTAAAAAGAAGTCTGAACTTTGGCGATCAGGTCACAGTAACAGGAAAATGGGAAAAATACCGTGCAGTGCTCACCGCATCAGAATTTCATAAAGGGCTCAGACAAAACGAAGAGAGAATCGCCCCAGTGTATTCAGTCAGAGAAGGCCTGTCGGTCAGGAGAATGAGAAATATTGTCAGACAGGCCTTTCATCAGTTTCCTGATTATATCCATGAGTCACTGCCCCGGGACATGCTTTCCGCTTATAAACTGACCGGGCGAAAAGAAGCCGTTCACGAAATTCATTTTCCTTCAGAGAGAACCAGACTGAAACAGGCCAGGAGAAGGCTCGTTTATGATGAATTTCTGAACTATGAATTAAAGATGCAAGGTTATAAACTAAGCAGACGAAAGGTTGAGCATGGAACGGCCATGACTCTGAAGCAGGATCAGATCGATAAATTTATCCATAGCCTGCCTTTTTCTCTGACTCACGCTCAAAGACAGGTGATTCAGGAAATTATCGGCGATATGGCTTCAGAATTTGCGATGAACCGACTGCTGCAGGGCGATGTCGGATCAGGGAAAACCGTTGTCGCGGCAATTGCGCTCTACGCAGCCGTGTCGGCCGGATTCCAGGGGGCGCTGATGGCTCCAACTGAAATTCTTGCTTCCCAGCATGCGGATCATCTTCAGAAACTGTTTGCCCCTTTTGATATCAGTACCGCGTTACTGACCGGTAACGTCCGGGGCAGGAAGAGAAGAATTTTACTGGACAATCTGAAAAACGGCAATATTGATATTCTTATCGGAACACATGCTCTGATTCAGGATGATGTCCATTTTCGTCAACTGGGGCTTGTCATAACGGATGAGCAGCACCGTTTTGGTGTAGAACAGCGAAAAAGACTTCGGGTCAAAGGAAAGGATCCGGATGTGCTGTACATGACTGCAACACCGATTCCCAGGACCCTTGCTCTGTCTGTTTTTGGCGACATGGATGTGTCCACCATCAATGAGCTCCCCGGAGGAAGAAAAAAAATCAGAACCTATTGGGTCAGGCATGAAATGATGCAACGAGTCATCAATTTTATTAAGAAGCAATTACTTCAGGGGAAACAGGCTTACGTGATTTGTCCGTTGATCGAAGAGTCAGAACAGCTTGATGTCCAGAATGCACTTGACGTCCATGCTCATCTGTCTGCAGCATTGAGCGGATTTCAGGTTGGTTTGATGCATGGAAAACTCAGTGCGGAAGAGAAAGCCGAAGTCATGAACGGATTTGCCGGTAATAAAATTCGGGTACTCGTCTCGACGACCGTAGTTGAGGTCGGTGTGAACGTGCCGAATGCGACACTGATGGTCATTTATGATGCAGATCGATTTGGACTTGCCCAGCTTCATCAGCTGCGCGGCCGGGTTGGGCGCGGGTCTTCGCAGTCATATTGTATCCTCGTCGCCGATACCGGTTCTGAAACAGCAAAAGAAAAACTGAGGCTGATGACAGAGACAACAGACGGGTTCAGACTGTCTGAGTCTGACCTGAAACTGCGCGGGCCCGGAGATTTTTTTGGAAAACTGCAAAGTGGGGTGCCTGATTTTAAATTGGCGGATGTCGTCCACGATTTCCGTACGCTTCAGACCGCCAGGCGTGACGCGATGAGACTGGTTCGTGATCCGCATTTCTGGAAGGATGATTCGTTCCGCCTTCTTCGTCAGCCGTTAGTTGACGCCGGTATCATGGACCTACATCTCGATTAAATGTGACACCTTATGATGTGAATTTCGTATGTACGTGAGGACACCGTCTCATTCACCTGTGCCTGGAATTATGGTATACTTACTATTATTATCTGGTCTTAACTCATGAATACGCATGCGTGTGATCCTGTGAAAGATCAGCGATATATTTACCGGCGGTGTCATAGTAATGAGGAAATCAAAACAGGACAGACAGGCTGCACTGAAACAAACCATACAGGATAATCCGTTTATCACTGATGATGAACTGGCGCAACACTTTTCCGTCAGTGTACAGACGATCAGGCTGGATCGCCTGGAACTTTCCATTCCTGAACTCAGGGAAAGAATCAAACATGTGGCAAGAAAACAGTTTGATGAAGTA
The DNA here is from genome assembly GCF_040529185.1 of Sporolactobacillus sp. Y61. NCBI lineage: Bacteria > Bacillati > Bacillota > Bacilli > Caryophanales > Sporolactobacillaceae > Sporolactobacillus > Sporolactobacillus sp. Y61. The sequence goes on from NZ_CP159510.1 coordinate 2,098,222, forward strand.
AAAGCCCTTCACAGAGAAGAAGTGATCGGTGAAATAATCGATTTACAGCTTGATCAATCCGCCATCTCTATATTGGATATTAATCAGAATCATGTTTTTTCAAGAACAGGGATAGCAAGAGGCCATCATTTGTTTGCTCAGGCCAATTCACTGGCGGTGGCCGTAATCAATAATGATCTCGCTCTGACATCCAAAGCATCCATTCATTTCATACGACCCGTGAAGGCCGGGGAGCGTGTCGTTGCCAAGGCCAGAGTCGTCAAGAAAGAAAGAATTCGAACGGTTGTTGAGGTGAACAGTTATGCGGGTCAGGATCACGTATTCAGAGGCATTTTTACTATGTTCCGTTCACATCGCAGTAAAGGTAAAGAAAAACGGTAAATGATTACTACATAGATGAATGAGTTCATATGAAAACAGGAGGAAACAGCATGGGCAAGATAGCATTTGTTTTTCCGGGACAGGGTTCGCAAAATGTCGGTATGGGGAAAGATCTGTTTGAGAGCTGCCCGAAAGCTGAAAAAATGTTCAGATCTGCTGACTCCCGGCTTGGCTTCCCGCTGTCCGACCTTATTTTTAACGGTCCGGAGGAAAAGCTGAAGCGAACTGAGAATACGCAGCCGGCGCTGTTCACCGTCAGTGCCATATTATACAGACTGCTTTCAGAAAAAGGAGTGAAAGCTGATTATGTCGCCGGACACAGTTTGGGTGAGTATAGTGCGCTTTATGCGGCCGGTGTGTTCAGCCTTTCAGACGGCGTATATGCTGTCAGACAGAGAGGACTGCTGATGGAACAGGCTGTACCGGCCGGTGAGGGCACCATGGCTGCCGTACTGGGTCTTGATCCCGGAACGCTGGACCGGATATGTACCCAGGTCACGCAGAAGGGCTCATCTGTCCAGATGGCGAATCTGAATGCTCCGGGTCAGATCGTAATATCCGGTACATTGGCCGGAGTTCAGACGGCGTCCCGTTTAGCTGAACAAGCAGGGGCAAGACGTGTGGTTCCCCTTGCTGTCAGCGGTCCTTTCCATTCTGCTCTGATGCGTCCGGCGGCAGATGCATTCCGCCGTGTGCTTGATGGTTTAACTGCCGGGAATGCTGATATTCCCGTAGTTGCAAACAGTACGGCTGAACTCGAAAAATCAAAAGAAGACATCATCCGCAATCTGGTGAAACAACTTTATTCGCCCGTACGCTGGGTCGAATCCATTGAAAAACTACGCAGCCTGAATGTAGACACGTATATAGAGATCGGCCCCGGGCGTGTTCTTTCCGGACTCATCAGAAAGATACACCGTGGTTGTACCCTACTACAGGTGAACGATCTGAAGAGTCTGGATGAGGTTGCGGAAAAACTGAAGGAGTGTGTATAAAAGTGGAGCTCAATGGAAAAGTTGCACTTGTAACGGGGGCGTCCAGAGGAATCGGGAAGGCCATCGCACTTGAGCTGGCCCGGCGAGGTGCCTCGATAGCGGTTAATTATGCGGGAAATCAGTCAAAAGCGGAAGAAACTGTTGCGGAGATCAAAGCGCTTAGCCGGGACGCCGCGGTCGTTCATTGCGATGTATCACAGGAGAATCAGGTTAAGGACATGATAAAATTCGTGATCCGGACATTTGGAACGCTTGATATTGTCGTAAATAACGCGGGCATTACACGGGACGGTCTGTTGATGAGAATGAAAGAAAAAGATTGGGATGCTGTTCTTGACATCAATCTGAAAGGCGTATTTCTGGTTACGAAAGCTGCACTGCGCCCGATGATGCGTCAGAGAAGCGGAAGGATTATCAACATCGCCTCTGTTGTCGGAATACTCGGAAATGCCGGGCAGGCGAATTACGTTGCCGCAAAATCAGGAGTGATTGGTCTGACAAAATCTGCAGCAAGAGAAGTTGCTGCACGCGGGATCACAGTTAATGCTGTTGCCCCTGGTTTTATCACAACAGAAATGACGGAGCAGCTCTCCGATGAGGTCAAGGAACAGATGAAAAAGCAGATTCCCCTTCAGCGTCCGGGAACTCCGGAAGACGTTGCAAAGGCTGTCGCTTTTTTAGCCTCAAAAGACAGTAGCTATATGACCGGTCAAATATTAAGTATTGACGGTGGTATGGCGATGCAATAAAATAATTGAAGTATGCCCGGAGCTGTGATATGGATGCACAGGAAAAACGGGTATTGACCTAAAACAGTCTTTCCTGTCGCTTTTATTCGTGTATTCTTGAGGGGGGGTGAAAGCATGGCAGAAAATGATGTGCTGGAACGGGTAAAAAAGATCGTCGTCGACAGACTTGGTGTTGATGAAGCAGATGTGAAACCGGAAGCTTCATTCAAAGAAGACCTCGACGCGGATTCATTGGACATCGTCGAACTTGTGATGGAACTGGAAGATGAATTCAATCTGGAGATTTCAGATGAAGATGCAGAAAAAATACAGACCGTTGGTGATGTAGTGAATTACATACAGAGCCACGTATCATGACATGAGAAACGCACAAGCCCCGTTTTTATAAACCTGTTTATGAATACGGGGTCTTATTTTTTACAGGCCTCTCATGTTACGGCAGATGGAGGTGATTTTGTTTGTCCGGTTCAAATAAACAGGATATAAGAGACAAAGAAACTCTGGCTCATATTGACCAGTTTCTGAAAGAGTTTTCTTTTACTTTTAAGAACAAGGATCTGCTTTATCAGGCTTTTACACATTCATCCTATGTGAATGAGCATCGCCAGGGTACTCAGAAAGATTATGAAAGACTGGAATTTCTCGGAGATGCGGTTCTCGAATTAATGGTGTCGCAGTACTTGTTTAAACATTTCCCCAATCTTTCAGAAGGAGATATGACAAAACTGAGGGCGGCCATTGTCTGTGAAACAGGATGGGTCATGTTTGCCCATACGCTTTCTCTTGAAAATAAGATCTTTCTGGGGCGCGGTGAAGAATCCACAGGCGGACGCAATCGGCCGGGGTTATTGGCCGACGTATTTGAGGCGTTTGTCGGAGCATTATATCTCGATCAGGGATTGGCGGAGGTCAACAGATTTCTTGAGAGGGTTGTCTATCCTAAAATCGCTGATGGTACTTTTTCCCATGTGATGGATTTTAAAAGTCAGCTTCAGGAAACGGTTCAGAGTAAAGACCTTGGCCAGATTGATTATGACGTCACTCTGGAAAAGGGCTCGGCTCAGCATCGTGAATTTATTGCAAAAGTTCAGTTAAACGGTGAGGTCATGGGAAACGGTAAGGGACCGTCAAAAAAAGATGCGGAACAAAGTGCGGCACGGGAAGCACTTAAAAAGATCTCGGGGTAAAGGAAGCAGCCGGGAAATCCCGGCTGTTTCCTTTACCGGCAGGAGAAGCAGAATGGAGGAATCAGGATGTTTCTGAAAAGGCTGGATATCTCAGGTTTCAAGTCCTTTGCCGATAAAACATCCGTGACATTCGTTCCCGGAGTGACAGCTGTTGTCGGGCCAAACGGGAGCGGAAAGAGCAATATCACTGAAGCGATACGCTGGGTACTCGGCGAGCAGTCGGCAAAGTCGCTGCGCGGTTCGAAGATGGAGGATATTATCTTCTCCGGAAGTGACGCGCGAAAAGCAGTTAATATGGCGGAAGTGACGCTGACCCTTGACAATCGCGATCAGTACATCCCGCTGGACTACAGTGAAATCGTCGTCACCCGGCGCGTATTCCGGTCGGGTGAAAGCGAATTTATGTTAAATCGTCAGAATTGCAGACTGAAAGATATTGTTGATCTGTTTATGGATTCAGGACTTGGGAAAGAAGCTTATTCTGTCATCGGACAGGGTAAAATAGATGAAATATTAAACAGCAAGTCGGAAGACAAGCGCAAAATATTTGAAGAAGCTGCCGGAGTACTTAAATATAAACTGCGGAAGCAGGCGGCGGCGAAAAAGCTCGTCGATTCCGAAGATAATCTGAATCGGGTTGAAGATATTCTTCATGAATTGAAAAACAGGCTGGATCCCCTGGAAAAGCAGGCTTCTGTTGCCAAAGATTACCTTGCAAAGAAAGCAGAACTCAAGCAGGTAGATGTTGCACTGCTCGTGTATGATATCGACCGGATTCATCACTCCTGGACGGAAAAGAAAAAGCGTGTTCAGGATCTGAATCGCCGCAAATCAGAACTTGAAAAAACGCTTCATGAGACAGAGGAGCGGTTCCAGACGATGAGAGAACGGCTTGATCATTTCGATCAGTCAATCGATGAGTGCCAGTCAAAACTGGCTGAAGCAGGAGAAAACCTCGAGAAAATTCTTGGCCGGCAGCATGTCCTGAAGGAAAGGAAACGACATACAGAAGGCAGTTCCCAGGACTTAAAAGAACGGATTGAACAGCTGACGCGTCAGCTGAAAGAAGAGCAGGAGCAGTATAAGAAAGCAGAAACTGTTTTTCTTGAAGAACGTGCGAAAATGCAGCGTCTCAATAAAAGTCTGAAGGAAAAGCAGACTAAATATACTGATTTTGACCAGAACCTTGACGAACAGATTGAAAAAGTGAAGGCTGAATATATTGACGTGTTAAATCAGCAGGCGTCTATGAGAAATGAGACCCGCTATCTGAATGATCAGCATGCTTCCATCAGCCATAAGCGATCTCTGACTGATGAACAGATCCATGCAGCGTCTAAACGGGTCCAAGAAGCAGAATCCGGAAGACAGCTGGCGGAACGGAAGCTGAAGGAGGCAACTGCAGAAGGGGACCTGCTGCGTAAAGCGTTAGATGATGCTGATTCTGCATTGGAGCAGCAGCACAACCGTTACACAAAACAAAAGCATGCTCTTGAGAAAATTACCCGTTTCATTGATCAGGCGGAATCTAAAAAGGAAATGCTCGAAGCGCTGAAGGAAGATTATGCAGGCTTCTATCAGGGTGTCAGGATGGTTCTGAAAAACAGACACAGGTTGCAGGGTATATCCGGGGCTGTGGCCGAACTGATTCGTGTGGATCAGGCGTACCAGACAGCTATTGAAGTCGCTCTTGGCGGCTCTTCCCAGAGCGTGGTGGTCGCCGATGAAGCATCGGGACGACGTGCCATTCATTTTCTCAGGAAGAATCAGGCGGGTCGTGCCACGTTTCTTCCTTTATCGGTGATGCGGCCCCGTTTTCTTCCGGTGAATGAGCGAAGGCAGCTTGAGAAGAGATCCGGCTTTATCGGCACGGCCGACGAACTCGTTACGTGTGACGCGAAATACCTTACCGTCATCAGACATCTTTTAGGTTCGGTCATTATTGCCGAGACGCTGGAACAGGCGAATCAGCTGGCCCATGTGATGGGATATAAATTCAGAATCGTCACGCTGGCCGGCGATGTTGTTTCTCCCGGCGGGGCCATGACAGGTGGAAGCCGGAAGAAGAATGGTTCAGGGCTGATTGGCAGAAACTCTGAGATTGAGACAATAAAAAACCAGCTCAGGGAAATGCGCACAAAAGTACGTGAACTGAAAGCGCAGTTTTCTGAATTAAAAAATACACTCTCTTCCGACGAGCTGAAAAGAGGGAAACTGGCTGATTCGCTGAAAAAAAATGATGAGAAAATGCAAAACCTCAGGTCCCATCTGTTCGAGGCCGGTGCTGAAGAAAAAAGCAGCAGGGACAACTATCAATTACTGACCCGGGAACACGGTGATTATGCGGCTGAGGAAAATAAAATAAACGCCAGACTCAATAAAATCAAGCGAATAACCGCCGAAAACGAGGAAAAAGAGCAGGCGCTGACGGCCAGAATCAATCAATTAACGGAAACCAGTCATCATCGAATGTCTGCAAGAAGTGCTCTGGAAAAAGAAATCACCGCCCTGAAGGTAGAGACAGCATCGCAGAATCAGATTGTGATTCATCAGCAGGAGACAGTCAAACAGATGAAAGCACATGTCGAAGAGCTTACTGCCTCTATTGACGCACTCAGGTCATCTGCTGAAGGGGTAGATGCAGATCTGAGTGATCAGGTTCTGTCTGAAGAGAAATTAAGGATGGAGGCAGAGCGATCAAAGCGTGAAAAAGAACACCTTGCGGCATTATTGAAAGAGCGGAAAGCAAAGCGGACCGCTGATCATTCTGAAATTGCCGGGCTGGAGTCCGAAATGAAAAGGGACCGGGGAAAATATGATCATCTGACACAGGCCTTTCAGAATGAAAAGGTTGCTTTGGAGCGCCTTGACGTCCAGCTTGACCATTTACTCGATGCCCTCCGGGAAGATTACGAAATGACGATTGACAGAGCAAGGGAAAACTATCGGCTTAAGATCGATCCTGAGGATGCCCGAAAGAAGGTTAAACTGATCAAACGGGCGATCGATGAACTTGGGACGATCAATGTTGGAGCCATTGAGGAATATGACCATGTACTTGAGCGTTATCAGTTCCTTACAAACCAGCGGAATGATCTCCTTAAAGCCCGTGAAACTCTGGAACATGTGATGACAGAGATGGATCGTGAAGTAGCCAGACGCTTTTCCGAAACCTTTACGAAAATCCGCAGCCAGTTTCAGATGGTTTTTCAGGAACTTTTTGGCGGCGGACGTGCAGATCTGAAATTGATCGACCCGAACGATCTACTTGAAAGCGGCATTGAAATATTTGCCGAGCCGCCGGGGAAAAAGCTCCAGCGGCTCTCCCTTCTCTCAGGTGGAGAACGGGCACTGACGGCGATTGCACTTCTTTTTGCTATTCTCAAGATTCGCCCGGTACCGTTCTGCGTTCTGGATGAGGTGGAAGCGGCACTGGATGATGCCAATGTGGACCGATATGCCGAATTTCTTAAGAACTTTAGTTCCGAAACGCAATTTATTGTGGTGACGCACCGGCACGGTACGATGGAGCATGCTGATGTCCTTTATGGGGTGACCATGCAGGAGTCGGGCATCTCGAAACTGGTGTCTGTAAGATTGGAAAAAACGGATGAATTACTCCAGACCGGCGGGTAATGGCCGATACATACCGTCATTTTTTGAAGGGGGCAGAACTATGAATTTTTTCACCAGGATGAAAGAGAAGATCAGCGGCGGAACGGAAACGGCAACAGAAAAATTCAGAGATGGGTTAAGTAAAACCAGAAAATCGTTTTCTGATAAAATGAATAACCTGGTCAAGAGATACAGGAAGGTTGATGAAGAATTTTTTGAAGAACTGGAAGATATCCTGATTGAATCGGATGTCGGCATGACGACGGTTCTTGATCTTGTCGAACAGCTGAAAGACGAAGCAAAAACAAGAAATATCAAAGAAACCGAAGAACTGAAAGAAGTTATTATTGAGACGCTATCAGGTTTTCTGACCAAAAATAAAGAAGAGACAAAACTTCAGATGAACCCGGATGGATTAACCGTGATTTTGATGGTTGGCGTAAACGGTGCCGGTAAGACGACGACAATTGGCAAACTGGGCTACAGGCTCAAAAAAGAGGGGAAGACCGTTCTGCTGGCTGCAGCAGATACCTTTCGTGCCGGTGCCATTGATCAGCTGAAGGTCTGGGGGGATCGCGCGCAGATTGATGTGATCAAACACCAGGAGGGAAGTGATCCCGCATCGGTCATTTATGATGCGATAAAAGCCGCAAAGTCACGTGGTACGGATGTGCTTCTCTGCGATACAGCCGGTCGTCTGCAAAATAAAGTCAATCTGATGAAAGAGCTGGAGAAGATTAAGCGTGTCATCGAAAGGGAGTGTCCCGGCGGACTGCAGGAAGTACTTCTCGTTCTTGATGCTACAACCGGCCAGAATGCGCTCAATCAGGCGAAACTTTTTAAAAAAGCTTCTAATGTTACGGGTATTGTACTTACAAAACTTGACGGGACGGCAAAGGGCGGCATCGTTCTCGGCATCCGCCATGAACTTGATATCCCTGTCAAACTGGTTGGTCTCGGAGAGAAAATGAATGATCTGCAGGTTTTTGATGCTGATGCCTTTCTCTATGGAATATTCTCAGATCTTTTTAATACACCGGATGTAAAAGAAAAGTGAACTGTTAAGATAAAAACTTGACAGTGTGGGCAGGTTTCTGTATGATGAGTCTGTAAAGGAAAAGCCTTTACACTTAAGGGGATTTTACTATGCTTGAGAAGGTTTTACGAGTCAATGCCCTATATGATTTTTATCAGCCGCTTCTCACCCCTAAACAACAGGAATACCTGGACCTTTATTATCTCAATGATCTTTCGCTGGGTGAAATTGCCGAGAGATGCCAGGTTACCAGACAGGCAGTATATGATAACCTGAAACGGGCGGAACACGCACTGGAAGCCTTCGAAGAAAAATTGGGGCTTTTCCGGAAGTACCAGTCACGACAGTCTTTAATCCGGGAATTACGTACGGAAGCAGGCAAGATGGACAGTGATGATCGCCGGATAGTAGATTCGGTTCTCGACCGGATGGAGAAATTGGATTAGGAAGTGAGAAGAATGGCATTTGAAGGTCTGTCTGAAAGACTACAGGCAACGATGAAGAAAATCCGTGGCAAAGGTAAAGTCTCCGAATCTGATGTAAAGCAGATGGGACGGGAAATCCGTCTGGCTCTTCTTGAAGCCGATGTTAATTTCAAGGTTGTTAAATCCTTTGTTAAACGTGTTCAGGAACGGGCAATTGGTCAGGAAGTGCTGAAAAGTCTGACACCCGGTCAACAGGTCATCAAAGTGGTTAAAGAAGAATTAACTGCACTGATGGGCGGTGAACAGACAAAATTTAATTTTGCATTGAAGCCGCCTACGGTTGTCTTGTTTGCCGGGCTGCAGGGTGCCGGTAAAACGACATCCGCTGCCAAGCTGGCAAATTATCTTCGCAAGTCGAATAATAAGAAACCGCTGATGATCGCTGCCGATATTTATCGCCCTGCTGCGATTAAACAATTGCAGACTTTAGGCAGTCAGCTGAATATCCCTGTCTTTTCGCTGGGCGATCAGGTCAATCCTGTTGATATTGTCCGCAGGGGACTTGAGGAGGCCGGTAAAGAGCACAACGATCTTGTCCTGATTGATACTGCCGGCCGGCTTCATATTGACGACACGCTGATGGATGAACTGGAAAAGATTAAGGCTGTCAGTCATCCGGATGAAGTTTTTCTTGTCGTTGATGCAATGACCGGACAGGATGCCGTCAATGTTGCCTCCGCATTCAATGAGCGTCTTGATCTCACAGGGGTTATCATGACGAAACTGGATGGGGATACACGCGGCGGAGCTGCTTTATCGATCCGCTCAGTGACTGGAACGCCGATTAAATTTGTCGGTACGGGTGAAAAGATGGATGCCCTTGAACCTTTCCACCCGGATCGAATGGCCTCCCGCATTCTTGGTATGGGTGATGTTCTCTCCCTGATTGAGAAGGCACAGGCCAACGTCGATCAGGAAAAGGCCAAAGAGATGGAGGAGAAAATTCTGTCCGTCAGCTTTACATTGGATGATTTCCTTGATCAGATCGGTCAGGTCCGTAATATGGGACCGATTCAGGATCTGCTTGCCATGATGCCCGGAGCAAACAAGTTCAAGGGTATGAAGAATATGCAGATTGATGATAAAAAAATTGATCAGGTTGAAGCTATTATCCGGTCCATGACCGTTCAGGAAAAAAATGATCCTGATATGATCAATGCCAGCCGGAGGAAACGGATCGCTCTTGGCAGCGGGACTTCTATCGCCGACGTGAACAGGCTGCTTAAACAATTCAAAGACATGAAACGCATGATGAAGCAGTTCATGGGCAGCGGCGGCAAGGGCAGGAAGCGTCGGAATCCCTTTAATCTGCCGTTTACGTAAGCATTACGGCAGGGAATACAGCAAAACAGTAAACTTTCAGGAAGGTGTTTATTTATGTCAGTTAAAATTCGTCTGAAACGTATGGGAGCAAAAAAACGTCCATTTTACAGAGTCGTTGTTGCCGATTCACGTGCGCCGCGTGACGGCCGTTTTATCGAAGAAATTGGAACTTATAATCCGGTATCCACACCCAAGGCTTTTGATGTGGACGAGGAGAAAGCACTGGACTGGCTGAAGAAAGGTGCACAGCCATCCGACACGGTCCGTAATCTCTTCTCCAGGAAGGGACTTATGGAGAAATTTCATCATGCTAAATTCCAGAGATAAACACTGTGACGGGAGTTATCTCTGAATATGTACCAGTGAAAAAGAGAAGGGGGACAGTTCCCTTCTCTTTTTCACTATATACCAGGCAAGGAGGAATGATTGTGACACATTGGCAATATGTCGGTAAAATTGTCAATACACGGGGCATAAAGGGGGAGGTTAAAGTGATCAGCGTTACTGATTTTCCGGATGAACGTTTTGCCACAGGTGCACTTTTATATGTGCATGATGAGAAAACCAGCACGTATCACCCCCTGACAGTGACCGGCTTTACCAGACGGAAGACGTTCGACTGTCTGACGTTTAAGGATTATGATTCAATTAATGCTGTAGAAAAATATAAAGGATGTTCCCTGTATGTGCCTCGTGAGCAGCTTTCTGAGCTGGAAGAGGGATCCTACTATTATTATCAGATCATCGGTGCACAGGTGATGACAGATACCGGAACGCGCCTTGGCAGGATAAAAGAAATATTATCACCAGGCGCAAATGACGTCTGGGTTGTGGAAACTGAAGGAAAAGATCTGCTGATCCCTTATATCAAAGATGTTGTCAAAGCCGTTGATACCGAAAAGAAACAGGTAACCATTCATTTAATACCGGGGCTGATCGATCATGAAGATTGACATACTTTCCCTTTTTCCGGATATGTTCAGCGGGGTACTGTCCGAGTCTATTTTAGGACGGGCCGCTGAAAGAGGAGCAGTTTCTTACCATATCACAGATTTCAGGGATTATACGAAAAATAAGCATCGTAAAGTTGACGATTATCCCTTTGGCGGGGGGCAGGAATGGTTCTTATGCCTCAGCCTCTGTTTGACGCCGCTAAATCGGTCAGCACTGAAGGAGGCGGAGCGTCGCGTGTCATCCTCACCTCTGCACAGGGTAAACCTTTTCGACAGAAGGATGCCATCGATCTTTCCGGAGAAAAACACCTTGTTTTTATCTGTGGGCACTATGAGGGGGTTGATGAACGGGTCGCCCGTTGCCTGGTCACGGATGAATTTTCCATTGGTGATTTTGTGATGACAGGAGGAGAACTGGCGGCGATGTCGATGATCGACAGCATCGTCAGGCTTCTTCCGGGAGTACTCGGCAATGACACATCCGCCTTAACGGATTCTTTTTCCGATGGATTGCTGGAACATCCTCAATATACACGTCCGGCTGATTTCAGAGGGATGAAAGTACCTGATGTCCTGCTGTCAGGAAACCATGAACGGATTGCCGAATGGCGTCATAAAGAATCCCTCAGAAGAACCTTCACACGCAGACCGGATCTGCTTAAGGGCAGGCCTTTGTCCGATCAGGAAAGGAAATGGCTGAGAGAATTTAAACAGGAATAAATCCGCCGGTCTGCTTGCATATTCATGAAACAATATGGTACTATTAAATTCGTGGCATTTGTAAGTTGAATACGATGTTCCGCTGCAGTCAAAGGAGGCTGTAAGAGCATTTGTACGGAAGGAGGCCATTACTGTTATGTCTAACGTGATTGATGAGATTACTAAAGAGCAGCTGCGTACCGATGTCCCGGATTTCAGACCCGGAGATACACTAAAGGTACACGTAAAAATCACCGAAGGAACACATGAACGTATACAGGTGTTCGAAGGTGTTGTCATTAAGCGTCACGGTACCGGAATAAGTGCGACATTTACCGTAAGAAAGATTTCTTATGGTGTCGGTGTCGAACGGACCTTCCCGGTGAATTCGCCGAAGATTGATAAAATTGATGTGGTTCGTCTGGGCAAGGTTCGCCGGGCAAAGCTTTATTATCTCCGTGAACTCCGCGGTAAAAAAGCGAGAATCAAAAGCAGATAATTTTTTTATCATGTCAATAAGAATCGAAAAAGGGTCTGGGAAACCAGACTCCTTTTTATACTCTTAAAGAAAACATGAAATGGATGAAACAAATCATGAAAGAATGTGGAGCAGGGGCGTTTCCCTCTCTTTTCACGGGATGATCCACAATAATTGCACGTAAAAAAGAAAGGAGGCGTTCACATGACGATTCAATGGTATCCTGGTCATATGGCTAAGGCCAGACGACAGATGATCGAGAGAATGAAGCAGATAGACGTTGTTATCGAGCTTGTCGACAGCAGAATTCCGGAAGCTTCACGGAATCCGCTTGTTGACGAAATGGCCTCAGGAAAATCCAGACTGCTGATACTGAATAAGGCGGATATGGCCGATAAGCTCATCACACAAAAATGGGAAAATTATTATGAACGTCAGGGCTATATCGCCCACCAGGCAGACAGCAGAACAGGCAAGGGTGTATCAGCCATACCGGAAGTTGTTCACCGGATGACTGCCGGTCGACGGGCAAAACTGGAGCAAAAAGGATTCCGGCCGCATGCTGACCGTGCCCTTATTATTGGGATTCCCAACGTCGGCAAATCGACCCTGATTAACCGGCTTGCGGGGAGAAAAATTGCAAAGATTGGTGACCGCCCGGGCGTCACGACAGCCCAGCAGTGGATAAGGGCAGGCAATACAATGGAACTGCTCGATACCCCGGGGATTCTGTGGCCGAAGTTCAAATCTCACGAAGTCGGCCTGTATCTGGCGGCAACAGGGGCTATTAAAGAAGATTTGCTGGATTTTCAGGAAATAGCTGTTTTTATTTTGAAAATTTTAATACGCAGGTATCCGTCACAGCTTTCTGAACGTTATAAGCTGCCGCCTGTCAACCGCTCAGTCACAGACGAAAATGAGCAGGATCTGATTGTTTCTCTTTTTGATCAGATAGGCAGAAACAGGGGCTGCCTGATGAAAGGCGGCAGCATCGATTATGATCGGACGTCTGAGCTGATCGTCAGGGATTACAGGAATCAAAAGCTGGGTCATCTGACACTTCAGACCCCGCCGGTTTAATCCTGGCGGAGCTTTATCACCTTCCGGTTAAGCGCGTCTGAAGCGCAGGCCGGCATTAAAGAAAACCATTTCTTTACCGATATAAAAGACAGGGGAAGAACATGCAATACATGACCGTTGCTCAGATTAAAGAAAAACTGCAGGCTGTACAAACTCTGTCACCTGAAGATTATTCAGCATTGGAACATGATTCACGTGCCGGTGTCCGGCACCTGATCAGGATCTGGGAGCGAAAGCAGCAGCGCAGAAAATTGCTGATCGAAAAATTCGATGAAATGAACCGTTATGAACAGGAACTTTGGGATCAGGGCTTCCAACATGTTGCCGGCATCGATGAAGCCGGCAGAGGCCCGCTTGCAGGCCCGGTTGTTGCAGCCTGTGTGATACTCGGAACGGATACGGTTTTACCCGGACTTAATGATTCAAAACAACTGACTCCTTCGAAGCGTGACCTGTTGTACAGACAGATCCAGCAGAATGCTTTATCAGTCAGTGTCGGGATGGTTTCGGCCCGTGAAATTGACTCTGTGAATATATACCAGGCAGCAAGGCGATCCATGGTGCAGGCAGTAAAAAATATGAAGATCAAGCCGGATTATCTTCTGATCGATGCCATGCGCCTGCCACTCGAAATTGATCAGAGTTCGCTCATAAAGGGCGATGCACGGAGTAACTCAATTGCCGCCGCATCAATTATCGCAAAGGTCACCCGGGACAGGCTTATGAATGAGCTGGATCAGGTATATCCCGGTTATGGATTTTCAGGAAATAAAGGTTACGGGACAAAGGAGCATGTTGAGGCGATCAGGAAACTGGGTCCCTGTCCGGAGCATCGCATGACATTTGCTCCGCTGAAATCATAAAAAGATATTGAAGGTGATTTCATGAATTTCCAGCCTTATGCGATCAGCCAGAGTCAGCTGGCAGGTACATTCGTTCCTGAACAGATTCTCAGGGGAAGAGTCATGGAAATCCTGCCGGATCGGAATGTGCTCCTTCAATTAGGGGCAAATCAGGTGATCGCAAAAATTGATGCAGTAAATCCACCGCTTAAAGCAGGGAAGGACTATCTATTTCAGATTAAACAACTGTCACAGCCTGTTACAGCGCAGGTTCTGCATCGCCGTCCGGGAGATCGGAATCAGATACCGTCGGGGGAGTCGATGGTTCAGAGCACTCTGGAGACATTCAGGGTAAAAGATGATGCTGTAAACCGTCAGCTGGTTCAGTCATTCTTTGATATGGGCGAGCCCCTGACCCGTGAAATGCTCGTTGCAAGCCGGGCATTAATCGGGGAAGATCTGCTGCTCCTTCAGATATCCAGTCTATCCGCTGGCTGATTAATCGTGATCTTCCTTTGAGCCGGACATTTTTTGATATGGCCCGTGATTTAATGACGTCAGAATCTGCTGCGCATCAGCTGTCGACACTTCAGGATCAGCTGCTCCATTCGGATAAGGTCACCTCATCCATCGAGGCGCTGAAAAAAACAATAGCTGAGCTTCTGCACCCCGAGTCTGCCCTTTTGCCGGCCTCCGGGATGAAAGGTGAGACCCCTTCACTGTTTCTGCTGCAACACTTTTTTGCCGGGCTTGGGAAGCCTGAGGTCCGTTTACAGCCCCTTCAACGTTTCTTAAACAGCATGATGACAGTTAAAGATGCGGATGAATTACTGAAGGCACTGAATATCAATATGAAGCCCTCAGATTTTTTGAAGCAACTCTCCGTTTTTATCTCCGGATCAAATCCGGCAGATACCCGCCATCCGGCAGAAAATCCGAGTTATTCTCTTTTCGTGCACGTACTGAAACTTATGGGGTTTGAATATGAGCATAAATTGTTGAAACAGGCCGAAAGCGGAGAACAACTGGATCATGGCCATTCTCTCAAAGCCGGGCTCCTTGCTGTTGTTCAGGATAAGGAAGCACCGGTTCAAATCCGTAAAACGGCATCTGAGATGGTACAGCGTATCACCGGCGATCAGATTCAAATGATTTCTTCAGATCCTGATGTTGCACAGTTCTCTTTTCAACTGCCCGTTCCACGGCACAATGATATCGAGGATGCAACGGTCTATTTTGAGAGTAAGAGAGGCAGAAAAGGGCAGATTTCTCCTGATTCATGTACGATTGTTCTATGTCTGGACCTGCCTCACCTGAAAAAAACGATAATCTGTATCCGAATTCAGAATCGATCGATGTCTCTTACTGTCGAAAACAGCAGGACCGATCTGAGTCAGTTGTTAAAGGACGGACAATCTGAACTCAGTCAGCACCTTTCTGCTATGAATTATCAGTTAATTTCCGTTTCTCAGGTTGAAAATCTGGATCCCGGGCTGATCCGAAGGGCGAGTGAGCCACTGGTTTTATCACATTACCGTCTGGATGTGAAAGTATGAACGACAGAGAACCTTCTAAAAAGAAAAAGGCTGTGGCTCTGAATTATAAAACAGGGCAGGACCAGGCGCCTTATGTTTCAGCAAAAGCTGATGGAAAAATGGCTGAGCAGTTAATTGAAAAGGCGAAGTCTTTAAATATTCCAATACAGGAAGATCCCGATCTTGTTTCTATGCTTTCCCGGCTTGATCTGAATGAAATGATACCTGTTGAACTTTATGAAGCTGTTGCTGAAATTTTCGCTTATATCCGGAAAATTGATGAAAAAAAAGGAGGAAATGCGCACTGAGTTGCCGAATAGTAACAATACAGATCATGCATTTTGATTTGCCCTCTTTTCCTTATTTTCAGTATTCCCTCCCTCTGAAATTTTCCTGAACTCATCTCTTGTGACCGGCATCAATCTATTACATTCGCTCTCTTTATCCCGCTGAGGTTTCACTTTATTGTCGTGATTCCATTTTTATCGTGCTAAAAAACGATAATATGAATATTTTGTGACTATAATGTTACGAAACATTGGACAAAAGGAGCAGCATTTCGTTATACTAGATGTGGAGAAAGGGCTTTCATTTTTCAAAACATTCAATGAAATGAAAGAAGGGGAACGAATGAACATTCATGAGTATCAGGGAAAGCAACTGTTGAAACAGTATGGTGTTGCTGTCCCCAGAGGGTTTGTGGCGTTTACACCTGACGAAGCAGTTGAAGCAGCTCAAAAACTTCAGTCGGCTGTCACTGTGGTTAAAGCACAAATTCATGCAGGTGGAAGAGGAAAGGCCGGAGGAGTAAAAATTGCAGGAAGTAAAAAAGAAGTGCATGATTTTGCAGAAGAACTCCTTGGAAAGATTCTGGTGACCCACCAGACCGGTCCTGAAGGAAAAGAAGTGAAGCGCCTTTTAATCGAAGAAGGAAGCGATATTGAAAAGGAATACTATCTTGGTCTGGTACTTGACAGAAGTTCTTCACAAGTCACAGTGATCGCTTCTTCAGAAGGCGGGATGGACATTGAACAGGTTGCTTCCGTAGCACCTGACAAGATTTATCGTGAGGCGGTGGACCCCTTTCTCGGCCTGACCCCTTTCCAGGCACGCAGGATCGCTTTTGACATTGGAATTCCAAAGAAACTTGTCAATAAAGCGGTTAAATTCATGCTTGGACTTTATCAGGTGTTTGTTGACAAAGATTGCTCAATTGCTGAGATTAATCCACTGGTGGTCACAAAGCAGGGTGAGATTCTTGCCCTTGATGCAAAATTGAATTTTGATGATAACGGTCTTTACCGTCACAAGGATGTTCAGGCGTTCAGGGATCTGGATGAAGAAGACGGGAAAGAAATTGAAGCTTCAAAATTTGGCCTGAACTATATCGCGCTTGATGGAAATATTGGTTGCATGGTGAATGGAGCGGGTCTTGCGATGGCGACCATGGACATTATTAAATCTTTTCATGGTGAACCCGCCAATTTCCTTGATGTCGGCGGCGGTGCGAGTAAGGAGAAAGTAGAGGCTGCCTTCCGTCTGATCCTTTCTGACCCCAATGTTAAAGGCATTCTTGTCAATATCTTCGGTGGCATTATGAAGTGTGACGTCATAGCCGAAGGTATTGTTGCGGCGACTGAACAGGTTGACCTGAATGTCCCGCTTGTGGTCAGACTTGAAGGAACAAATGTGGCACGGGGTAAGGAAATCCTCAGACAGTCCGGCCTTGATATTACACCTGCGCATAATATGGCGGATGCTGCGGAAAAAATCGTGACACTGGTTAAATCAGCTGCAGGAGGCGTCGCAAAATGAGTATTCTCGTTCACAAAGATACCCGGGTGATTGTCCAGGGGATTACCGGATCCCAGGGCCTTTTCCATACCAGGCAGATGCTTGATTACGGAACCCGGATTGTCGGGGGTGTCACACCTGGTAAAGGTGGAACCCAGGTTGAAGGTGTGCCGGTTTTTGATACTGTGCGGGACGCTGTCAATCAAACGCAGGCTGATTGCTCCGTGATTTACGTTCCCCCTGCTTTTGCAGCGGATGCCATTATTGAAGCTGCAGATGCCGGCATATCCCTGGTGATTGCCATCACCGAAGGCATTCCGATTCTGGATATGGTGAAAGTGAAACGCTATCTTAAAGATAAAAAGACACGTCTGATCGGTCCAAACTGCCCGGGTGTCCTTTCGGCAGATGAATCAAAGATCGGCATCATGCCTGGATATATCCATAAAAAAGGCCATGTTGGCGTAGTTTCGCGTTCAGGGACTCTGACTTATGAGGCCGTTCACCAGCTGTCTCAGCTGAATGTCGGACAGACTACAGCTGTAGGGATTGGCGGCGATCCGGTGAATGGGACGAGTTTTATCGATGTGCTTAAATTGTTTAATGAGGATCCGGAAACTTTCGCGGTCGTCATGATTGGAGAAATCGGCGGGCATGGTGAAGAGGATGCGGCCGCCTGGGCAGAACAGAATATGGATAAACCATTGGTCGGTTTCATAGGCGGTAAAACAGCTCCTCCGGGAAAAAGAATGGGTCACGCCGGGGCCATTATCTCAGGTGGTAAAGGGACAGCTGACGAAAAGGTTCGCGTCATGCGCGATCATGGTGTTTCCGTGGCTGATACACCGGCAACCATCGGGGAAACTATGGTTCAGCTCCTGAAAGATCGCGGCTTGTACGAAAAATGCCTGATCAGTAATCAGTAATTTCCGGGAAGACACGTTATGGCGTGTTTTCCCTGCATCTGTTTGTGAATAATATCTCATTTACCCGTTGTTTGTCTTTCCCCCATCATATCCAGCAAGCCCCATCCATCCGTACCATTCTTTCACTTTCCCTAATTGATTAGAAAAAGGTGACCTACATGGATCTACTGACATTAAAGCTTATTCATATTGACCATTGCCGGGGCCTGGGAAGAAAAACAATTCGTGCCTTTTTAAAAATAGATCCGACCCTGCAGTTTCTCGATTGCTGTACAGTGAAAGATCTGACCGAAACTTTTCATATGACCGGCCAGTATGCCGAATTATTTCTAAAAGATTTTCACCTGTTTCAACCTGATAAAACGGCACGTATCTACCTGGATCGCGGGATATCTGTCATTCCAGTGCACAGTCCGATGTATCCGCGTCTGTTGAAGAAGATATATGACCCGCCATTTCTCATCTATGCAAAAGGCAGGGTGGATCTGTTACAGGAGCAGCATATGCTCAGTGTAGTCGGGACGCGACATCCTTCACATGAGGTGGTTCCGGTCATGAAGTGTCTGCTTCATCCGCTCATTGATCGTGGATGGACCATCGTCAGTGGTATGGCTCTGGGTGTAGACGGGATAGCGCATCGTCTGGCAATGAACGGAAAAACGATTGCGGTACTGGGATCCGGCATATGCTGTCCCTATCCGAGACAGCATATGCCGTTGTTTGCAGGCCTTTGTTCCAAACAACTGGTCCTTAGCGAATATCCCCCGTTTTCACCACCGGCACGATGGAGGTTCCCCGAAAGAAACCGTATCATCAGCGGCATGTCTCAGGGTACACTTGTTATCGAAGCCCGGGAAAAGAGTGGCTCATTAATTACGGCAGATCAGGCTCTGGAACAGGGGCGGGAAGTCTTTGCTGTTCCAGGGTCCATCTTAAATGATAACAGTAAGGGGACACACAGATTGATTCAGCAGGGGGCAAAGCTGGTGACAGAAACAGAAGATATTCTTGAAGAACTGCAAAATCTTTCCGGTACCGGCAAACAGGAATTGTAAGACCTGAAATACCGTATTTTACAACCGTATTTTACAATTGAAAAATATTTTTTTTGAATGGAATCTTTTGCTTCAAGTTTGACAAAGCTTACATCAATAATTAATATAAGTGAAGATTTGAATATTATCAGAAAGGGGGAGAAACAACATGAGTGATTACTTAGTTATTGTAGAATCTCCCGCTAAAGCAAAAACCATTAAACGCTATCTTGGATCAAAATATCAGGTGAAAGCATCCATGGGGCATGTCCGTGATTTGCCGAAAAGCCAGATGGGTATTGACGTGACCGATCATTATAAACCGAGATACATTACCATACGCGGTAAGGGTCCTGTGCTGAAAGATCTTAAAAGTGCAGCCCGGAAAGCAAAAAAAGTATATCTTGCAGCGGACCCCGATCGAGAAGGTGAAGCTATTGCCTGGCATCTTGCGCACAGTCTTGACATTGATGATCGGTCGGACTGCAGGGTCGTATTTAATGAAATTACAAAACCGGCGATTAAAAAAGCCTTTAAGCAGCCAAGAAAAATTAATATGAATCTGGTCGACGCGCAGCAGGCACGTCGCGTATTAGACAGGCTGGTGGGGTACAATATCAGTCCGCTTCTCTGGAAAAAGGTGAAGAAAGGTCTGAGTGCCGGTCGTGTTCAGTCGGTTGCGCTGCGAATGATTGTGGAACGTGAAAAAGAAATTAAAGCTTTTGTTCCTGAAGAATACTGGTCGATCACTGGGCGGTTTCGAACAGGTGAAGAAACGTTCACCGCTGATTTCTTTGGCCTTGATGGTCACAAACACGCTTTAAAGAAAAAAGAGGACGTGGAAGAAGTCCTTTCAAAACTGAAAAATGATCAGTTTTCAGTCACGAATGTTCAAAAAAAGGAACGACTCAGATTTCCAATTGCGCCTTTCACGACGTCCTCTCTTCAGCAGGAAGCGGCACGGAAATTGAACTTCCGTGCCCGAAAAACGATGATGATCGCTCAGCAGCTCTATGAAGGTATTGCCCTTGGAAGACAGGGGAACGTCGGACTGATTACGTATATGAGAACAGACTCAACCCGCATCTCTGATGTCGCGAAATCAGAGGCCAAAGAATTCATAGTGCAGCATTATGGTGAAAAGTATATCAGTAATTTACATGCCAGAAGAAAGAAGTCCGAGAATGTTCAGGATGCTCACGAGGGCGTCCGGCCTACGTCGGTACTCAGGCAGCCGGGTGAAATGAAGGAATTTTTGAGCCGTGATCAGTTCAGATTATATAAGCTGATCTGGGAACGCTTTGTGGCCAGTCAGATGGCACCTGCTGTCCTGGATACGGTACGGGCCGATCTGGAGCAGAATGGTGTAACCTATCGCGCCACAGGGTCAAAAGTGAAGTTCCAGGGGTTTATGAAAGTATATATTGAGAGCAGTGACGATAAGAAAAAAAATGAAAAAGAATCAAAATCCAATCGCTTTCTGCCGGAACTCAAAGATGGGATGACGGTTGTTAAAGAAAATAATGAGCCAAAACAGCATTTTACTCAGCCGCCTCCGCGCTATTCTGAAGCCTCACTTGTACGCAAGATGGAAGAAATCGGGATTGGCAGACCGTCAACCTATGCACCAACGATTGACACGATTCAGAGACGTAACTATGTGACGATGGAGGCCAAACGCTTTGTCCCGACAGAACTTGGCCTGATCGTTCTGAAACTGATTGTTGAATTTTTTCCTGAAGTCATTAATATTGATTTTACTGCTCAGATGGAGACCAGTCTGGACGAGGTCGAAGAAGGCAAAAAAAACTGGATTGCAACCGTCGACAGTTTTTATCAGGAATTTTCAAAAAGACTGTCTACCGCTGAAAAAGAAATGCAGTCGGTCACAATCAAAGATGAACCTTCCGGCATTATGTGCGAAAAATGCGGACATGAAATGGTCTATAAAATGGGTCGTTTCGGAAAGTTTCTGGCCTGTTCCAACTTCCCGGCCTGCCGGAACACGAAGCCGATATTAAAAAAGACAGGGGTTACCTGCCCGAAATGCGGCAAAGGTGAAGTCGTCGAGCGCAGAAGTAAAAAAAGGAGAATTTTCTATGGGTGCGACCGTTATCCGGCATGCGATTTTGTATCATGGGATAAGCCGATTCAGAGAAACTGTCCGAAATGCGGATCGTACCTGATTGAAAAAAAATCAAAAAACAGTAAAAGAGTGCAATGTCCAAAATGTGATTATCAGGAAGAAACGCAATAAACGGTATTAGAGCTACGGGGTGACAGGATGGAGCAAAGGAAAGTGAGGGAAAACAGATGACGGAAAGGTCGGTTACCGTGATCGGTGCTGGTCTTGCGGGCAGTGAAGCCGCCTGGCAAATCGCCAGACGAGGTATTCCGGTGACACTTTATGAAATGAGACCGAAGAAATTCACACCGGCCCACCATACGGATCAGTTTGCAGAGCTTGTCTGCACGAATTCTCTGCGCTCCAATTCACTGACCAATGCAGTGGGTATATTAAAGGAAGAAATGCGCAGACTGGATTCGCTGATCATCAAAGCTGCAGATACAGCCAGTGTCCCTGCAGGAGGAGCACTGGCTGTTGACCGCCATGATTTTTCAGCAAAGGTCACAGAAACACTTAAAAATATGCCATTAATCCGCGTGGTGCATGAAGATGTGACCACCCTTCCCGATGGGATTACTGTTGTCGCGACAGGGCCGCTCACATCTGATGGTTTATCCCGGTCGCTGAAAAAAATGACCGGTGAAGATTATCTTTATTTTTATGATGCCGCAGCGCCGATCATCTCGGCAGAAAGTATTGATCGCAGCCGTGTATACTTAAAATCGCGTTATGATAAGGGCGAAGCAGCGTATTTAAATTGTCCGATGACAAAAGAGGAATTTTATCGTTTTTACGATGCACTGATTCACGCTGAGACGGCCCCTGTAAAAGCTTTTGAAAAAGAACACTATTTTAACGGCTGTATGCCGGTTGAAATTATGGCCAGACAGGGGGCAAAAACGTTACTGTTCGGACCACTGAAACCTGTTGGACTGGAGCATCCGGAAACGGGAGAAAGGCCCTACGCCGTTGTTCAGCTCAGACAGGATAATTCAGCCGGGACCCTCTTTAATATGGTTGGTTTTCAAACCCATTTGAAATGGGGGGCACAGAAAGAAGTCTTTCGTCTGATACCCGGTCTGGAACGGGCGGAGATTGTCCGTTATGGTGTGATGCACCGAAATACCTTTCTCAATTCTCCTGAGCTGCTCAGACCGACCTATCAGACCAGAGTAAGGGAGAATCTGTTCTTTGCCGGACAAATGACCGGAGTTGAAGGCTATGTTGAATCAGCTGCCTCCGGATTGATTGCCGGAATCAATGCTGCACGTTATTTTTCAGAAAAATCATGTCTTGTCTTTTCTGAGGAGTCGATTATCGGCAGTATGGCGCATTATATTACATCGGCTGATCCAAAGCACTTTCAGCCGATGAATGCCAACTTTGGTCTGTTGCCGCCCTTACAGGAGCGAGTAAAGGATAAAAAAGAGCGGGCAGCCGACTATGCGACGCGGGCTCTGAATACAATTCAGAATCTTGTTATAAAACTGTAAATTGTGTTGCTTATTCTGATAACATGTGCTACCATGTAATGGCAGGAAGCCGTGTGTTCAGATCTTCCTATTATAAATGATTGATCGACACGCTCGTTAATCATTATCATATATA
Organism: Sporolactobacillus sp. Y61; assembly: GCF_040529185.1. Taxonomy (NCBI): domain Bacteria; kingdom Bacillati; phylum Bacillota; class Bacilli; order Caryophanales; family Sporolactobacillaceae; genus Sporolactobacillus; species Sporolactobacillus sp. Y61. Next base: position 2,121,070 of record NZ_CP159510.1, read on the forward strand.
GATTTGAAACAATGATTCACAAATAGCCTTAATTCGGGGCTTTTTCACGCATTTGTGGAAAGGGCTTTCGAGCTTGATACATCGCTGAAGAGGGAGGTTGATTATGGGCGTCTTCCACGCTACCACGATATTTGCCATTCGACATAAAGGCCACAGTGCGATGGCAGGTGACGGGCAGGTCACGCTGGGCCAGTCGGTCATTATGAAGACGTCGGCTCGAAAAGTCCGCAGACTCTTCCATGGCCGGGTCATTTCCGGCTTTGCCGGTTCGGTTGCCGATGCTTTCACCCTGTTTGAAAAATTTGAAGGCCGCCTGGAAGAGTATAACGGCAATCTTCAGCGCTCTGCAGTTGAACTGGCAAAGGAATGGCGGGGAGATAAAATGCTTCGCCAGCTGGAAGCCATGCTGATTGTGATGGACCGGGATAATCTCTTGCTTGTCTCAGGAACAGGAGAAGTGATCGAACCGGATGACGGGATGCTAGCCATCGGGTCAGGCGGAAATTATGCACTTGCTGCCGGCAGAGCACTTAAAAGCTGGGGATCGCCTGAACTGACCGCAAGGGACATTGCTGTGAGAGCTCTGAATATCGCCAGTGGAATCTGCGTCTATACCAATGATCACATTATTGTTGAGGAACTGTGATCCCTATAAATTCGAGCAGTGTGAGGTGTAAAAATGGCGGCTTCACTTACTCCCAGGCAAATTGTTGAACAATTGGATCGATTCATAATTGGTCAGAAAGAGGCCAAAAGATCTGTGGCTATTGCTCTGCGTAATCGCTATCGACGGAGTCTGCTTGATAAAAAAGTTCGTGAAGAGATTGTTCCGAAAAATATTCTGCTGATTGGGCCGACTGGCGTCGGGAAAACCGAGATTGCCCGGAGAATGGCAAAGATTGTGCATGCTCCCTTTGTCAAATTTGAGGCGACTAAATTTACAGAAATCGGTTATGTGGGCCGCGATGTTGAATCCATGGTCCGTGATTTGGTTGAGACATCTGTCAGAATGGTCAAAGAAGAACAGATGCAGCAGGTAGAATCAAAAGCAGCTGTTTTGGCAGAGAAAAAACTGGTTAACCTGCTTGTACCGGGTGATAAAAAAGAGGATCAGGCAAAAAATCCTTTTGAATTACTTTTCGGGAACCAGAACAGCCAGAACGCGGGCAGGACCGGAAAACGGACGACGATGTGGATTCTTCCATTCGGAGTAAGCGCCAGCAAACGGAAAAACTGCTGCAACTTGGTGAGCTGGAAGATCATGTCGTGACCATCGAAGTGGAAGAACAGACAAAAAATCAATTGATTCATTTGTTTCAGGACAGCGGTATGGAGCAAATTGGGTCAAATCTGCAGAATCTTCTGGGGAATCTCAGCCCTGGAAAAACAAAGAAGCGCAGGGTGAAAGTCAGTGATGCAAGAAAATTGCTGACACGTGAAGAAGCAAGAAACCTGATCGATATGGATCAGGTGATAAGTGACGCTGTCGTACGGGCAGAACAGTCAGGGATCATATTCATCGATGAGATTGATAAGATCACAGGTAAAGACGGGCAATCCGGAGAAATATCCAGAGAAGGAGTACAAAGAGATATTCTGCCCATCGTTGAAGGGTCAACGGTGATGACAAAATATGGACCTGTAAAAACAGATTATGTGCTGTTTATTGCCGCCGGAGCTTTTCACCTGTCCAGACCTTCTGATCTGATCCCTGAACTTCAGGGACGGTTCCCCATTCGGGTTGAGTTAAAGAGTCTGTCTATTGAGGATTTTATGAAGATTCTGGTACAGCCGAACAATGCCCTGATTAAACAGTATCAGGCACTGCTTCAGACAGAAGGTATATCTGTTCAATTTTCTGGCGAGGCTATCCATAAATTGGCAAGGATTGCATATACAGTCAATCAGGAAACGGATAATATTGGTGCCAGAAGATTACATACGATACTGGAAAAACTTCTGGAGGATCTATCTTTTGAAGCACCGGATATTTCACTCAAAGAAGTCATGATTACGCCGGAGTATGTGGATGAAAAACTGTCAAAGATTGTTAAAAACAGAGATCTCAGTCAATTTATTTTATAAATTAATTTAACTGTACATTCAGGAGGAATAGATGATGACCTTATTGGAGAAAACAAGAAAAATTAATCACCTGTTGCAGGGAACTAAAACACAGGTGGACTTCAACGAAATGGCAAAGACCCTGCGGGATGTCATTCAGACCAATACATTTGTTGTCAGCAGGCGCGGGAAGATTCTTGGATTATCATTGAAACTTGAATTTGAGAATGAACGGATCAGGAAGATGTTTGAAAGCAGGCAATTTCCCGAGACCTACACGAGAAATCTGTTCAGTGTGATGCAGACTTCCCCTAATCTGGATATAAACAGTGAGTTCAGTATATTTCCGGATGAAAATAAAGATTTGTTTGTTAATGGTTTAACGACCGTTGTTCCAATTGTCGGAGGAGGGGAACGGTTAGGTACACTGATCCTGTCCCGACTGAATGAAACGTTTACAGATGAAGATCTGATTCTTGCGGAATATGGCGCGACCGTAGTCGGTATGGAGATTCTTCGTGAGAAAACCGACGAGGTTGAGGAAGAAGCGCGCGAGAAAGCGATCGTTCAAATGGCAATCGGTTCTCTTTCATACAGTGAACTGGAAGCGATAGAACATATTTTTGAAGAACTTGATGGCAAAGAGGGTCTGCTTGTTGCAAGCAAAATAGCGGATCGCGTAGGTATTACACGTTCTGTGATTGTTAACGCGCTCAGGAAACTGGAAAGTGCAGGTGTTATTGAATCCAGATCACTGGGAATGAAAGGGACATACATCAAAGTGCTTAATGATAAGTTTTTGGTTGAACTCAATCGTATTAAAGGCGAATAAGTCCAGATATACTTCAGGCTCCGGGTGATCGTTCTTTCACCCGGAGCTTTATTATTTTGTTGAAAAAAATTCAAAATAAAATAGATCATAAGAAATGATACATTTTAAATGGATTTTCTCCTCAATTTTCTTTTGGCTTATTCAGCCAGAGGCAGAGTATATCCGAAAATAATAAATACAGCGTTTACATATTGATTGACTTTCTCAATTATCCCCAAAATATGAAACTAAAGACTCACGCCTATGGTACCAGGATAGTTAAATTTTGTCGAGAATTGCAGATATTTGTAGACATTAAGTCGAAAATTGATAAAATGAATATATTGGTATTTGGAAAGGTCGTGTGAAATGATGTTCAATGATTACCCGATAAATACGATTCAGCTGGCCATGAACAGATCTTTTGCGCAGCAGAATCTCATTGCACAGAACATTGCCAATGTTGATACACCCGGCTACAAAGCAAAAAAAGTGGCGTTTGATTCGCTGCTAGGCGACCAACTTCAGGCATATCGAACCCGTCCGGGGCACATATCTTTTTCCGGTTCAGATCCGAAGGGATATCATACAGAAATGGATACATATGGTACGATACAGGATAACGGCAATAATGTAGATATCGATCATGAGATGTCAGAACTTGCCAGAAACCAGCTGCTTTATCAGACACTTTCACAGTCAGCGGCTGATCAATTTAAAAAATTCAATATTGTACTGGGAGGCAATGCGTAATGGGTATGTTCAGCAGTATGGATGTCGCCGCATCCGGGTTAACGGCCCAGCGATTTCGTATGGACACTGTTTCCTCAAATATTGCCAATGCGGATACGACACGTGAACGGTTGGTTAACGGAGTATGGCAGCCTTACAGACGTAAAATGGTACATATTAAAACCATCGATTCTTCTTTTCAATCCGCATTCCGACAGGCTCTGGGATCTTCTGCCGGTGGAGTAGAAGTTTCTCATGTTACGGAAGACCCGTCACCTTTTCCCCAGAAGTATGATCCGGCTGATCCGGATGCGGACGCAAACGGCTTTGTCAGACAGCCCAATGTTGATCCTCTGAGAGAAATGGTGGATCTGATGGAGGCAAACCGTTCTTATGATGCGGGTGTAACGGTCATGAATGCAAGTAAGAGCATGCTGTCCAGAGCTTTGGATATCGGGAGGCAGGGATAATCATGGAAATCACACCGGTAAATCTGGTAAACTCTGCTGAGAAAGCTGCAGCTTCTAAGCCGAACAGTGCCGCTTCTTTTCAACAATCATTTGCCTCCTCTCTGAAAGATGCTCTGAATTCAGTCAATGAATCCGAGCAGACAGCAAATCATATGGTGACAGATCTGGCAAGGGGTGCGGGTACGGAAGACTTACATACAGTAATGATTGCGATGCAGAAAGCAGATATTCTGCTACGGACGACTGTTCAGGTCCGCGACCGGGTGATCGGCGCCTATCAGGAAATCATGAGAATGCAAATTTAACGACGATCACGCAGCTCTTTACGGGGGACTTGACGGATGAAGGAGAAATTTTATTCTGCAGTCGGACGCATAAAAAAATTCTGGACCGGCTTGTCCAGAAAAAGAAAGATATGGATAATTGGCCTGTCGTCGGCTGTACTAATAGCGGTCATCCTGACCTTTTTAATAGGAAATGTAAAACATTATACGCCACTCTACAGTAATTTGTCTGAAAGCGAAGCCGGCCAGATAAAAGATACGCTTGACAGCAAGAGCATCCCCTATAAGCTTTCTGAAGGCGGGACAACGATCAGCGTTCCGCGTGATCAGGTGGATCAGCTGAAAGTTGAACTTGCCGCTCAGGGCATACCTAAATCCGGCCAGATTGATTATTCTTTTTTTGGTCAGAATGCAGGCTTTGGCATGACGGATAAACAATTTGATGTACTTCAGAGAGCTGCCATGCAAACCGAGCTGGGTAATCTGATTTCCGGAACGAAGGGCGTTAAATCGGCGAAGGTGATGATTACACTGCCTCAGAATTCTGTCTGGCTGACGGACAATAAAGATGAGAACCAGTCTTCGGCTTCTATTGTACTCAATGTAGATCCCGGTTATCAGCTGAGCAGTGAGCAGGTTAACGGGCTGTACCATCTTGTTTCAAAAAGTGTGCCTCATCTTCCTGTCAGTAATATCGTCATTATGGACCAGTATTATAACTATTATGACCAGAAAAATGCTGATTCAGCCGGTCATTCGACTCTTTCTACATATGAAGAGCAACAGCAGATTACAAGGGACATTCAAAATAATATTCAGCGCAGAGTAAGTCAGATGCTAACGATGATGATGGGACAGGGAAAGGTCCTGGTGAACGTCACGGCCGATGTCGATTTCACGCAGACAAAAGAAAAACAGGATCTGGTTGAACCGGTGGATCGGCAGACCATGGAAGGCCTTCAGACGAGTACGGAACACATTACTGAGACCTATACCGGTCAGGGAGCCGCCGGTCAGGCCGGTACCGGTACAAATGATGTCCCTACCTATCAGGCAGGCGATAATGGGAACGGCACTTATCAAAGAGTAGAAGACCGGGTGAACAATGAATTCAACCGAATTCACCGGGATGTTGTCAGCAGTCCCTATAAGGTTATAGATCTGGGTATCCAGGTCATGATTGAGCCGCCTCAGCCGGAAAATGATAATTCATTACCTCAGCAGCGCGTAAACGATGTGAAACAGATTTTGAATTCTATTGTACAAACGTCTATTTCAGATGCACAGGGACAGGAAATTCCGGCAAATCTTGTGAATCAAAAGACCTACGTATCGGTTGGACAGCTCAATGGACAGGCACCCGCTCAGGAACCTCGCGGACCTGTATTATGGCCGTATATCTTGGGCGGTGTGCTGGCAGTCGCAGCCGGCCTGATTGTATGGATGCTCATCAGGCGGAGAAAACGCGTTTCGGCGCGAGTGGAACAAGAAGAAGCTGCTCTCCGGAACATTCCTTCTGATCAGCCTGAGGAATCTGATTCTTCCATAGACGAGGAAAATCCTGATCAAAAGAAATATAACGCATTAGAACAGATGGCAAGGCAACGCCCGGAACAGTTTGTTAAATTATTAAGAAGCTGGCTGTCTGATGATCGATGAAAGGGGGTAAGCAGAGTGGCAGAACGAAGAAATAAGCTTTCCGGCAGACATAAGGCAGCAATATTAATGATTGCCCTCGGGACCGAAGTTTCAGCGAATGTTTTCAAGCATCTGACGGAGCAGGAAATCGAAGATCTGACACTGGAAATTTCCAATGCGCATAAGGTGGCTCCGGAACAAAGAAAACAGATCGTCGACGAGTTCTTTCAGACAGCGAGGGCCCAGGAGTACATCTCACAGGGGGGAATTGGCTATGCCAAACAGATCCTCGAAAAAGCGCTTGGAACCGATCAGGCGAATAAAGTGATACAGCGACTGACATCAACGCTGCAGGTTCGTCCGTTCGACTTTATGAGGAAAAGTGATCCTCAGCAAATTTTGAATTTTATTCAGAATGAGCACCCTCAGACGATTGCTCTGGTCCTGTCTTATCTGGAACCTGATCAGGCGGCTTCTGTCCTCTCTGCACTTCCTGAGGACAGTCAGGCTGATATTGCGATGAGAATAGCACAGATGGATCGCACATCACCGGAGATCATTTCTCTGGTTGAGCGTATTCTTGAGAAAAAAGTATCCAATACGTCAGTCAATCAGGATTACACTCAGACCGGCGGTGTGGCCTCGATCGTCAATGTACTTAACGGCGTTGACAGATCAACAGAAAAAAATATTTTAGATCAGCTTGAACAGCTGGATCCTGATCTTGCTGAAGAAATTAAAAAGCGGATGTTTGTTTTTGAAGACATTATTATTCTTGATGATCGGGCAATCCAGCGCGTCATCAGGGAGAGTGAAAATGAGGATTTAATCCTCGCTATGCGTACTGCCAGCGATGAAGTGAAAGACCTGATTTTTCACAATATGTCCGATCGAATGGCTGCAAGCTTTAAAGAAGAAATGGAATATATGGGCCCGGTCAGACTGCATGATGTCGAAGAAGCCCAGACGCGAATTGTGAATACAATCAGAAGACTGGAGGATGCAGGAGAAATCGTCATCGCCAGAGGAAAAGGGGATGATGTCATTGTCTAATGTGATTAAATCACCTGAGTCCGGCAATAAGAAGAAAGTGATCCGGGTGAATCAGGTGATTGACCCGCTCTGGGATATGACCTATGAAAAGACGGATCCTGAATCGCCGGAAAAGCAGCTCGCTGAGAAAACAGCAGATGCGAAACGCAGAGCTGAACAAATGATTGCTGATGCAGAAAACAGAAAAAAACAGTTTGAAATCTGGCAGGAGAAAGCCAGTGCCAAAGCGGCAAAGGAAAGAGAGACGGCTTATCATCAGAAGGAAAAGGAAGGCTATGATGCAGGTTTAAAGCGGGGGATGCGTGAAAGTCAGAAAATATATGCGGAGAAAATTGCTCAGGCGAATGCACTTATTGATCAGGCACATGAGTCAGGCCGGCGTTATCTGAAAGAAGCGGAACCGGAGATACTGAAACTTTCAATGGCGATAGCTGAAAAAATAATAGGCACTTCTGTAGCCCTTGATGAAGATAAATGGTTTTCCCTTGTTACGAAAGCTGTGAAAGAGGTCAGAGATCAGAAAACAATAAAAATTATGGTATCTCCTGCTCATTTTGAATCGATCAACAGGCACAGAAGAATACTTGATGATATGGTCCGGGATGCAGAAGTATTCATTTATGCAGATGGCGATCTTCCGGAAAACGGATGCGCGATTGAAACCTCTTTTGGAAAAATTGATGCAGGTGTCGACAGTCAGTTGCAGGTGATCAGGGAAAAATTATCTGAGCTGATGGAGGAGGACGGGCAATGAATACGCAAAGGCTGATCCGTGAACTTTCGGCGATGGACAGTTATCGGCGCTTCGGCAAAATTACCCGCGTTGTGGGGCTTCTGATTGAATCAAAGGGTCCGGAAGCATCAGTCGGTGATGTATGTATGATTCATATAAAAAACCGCCGGCGTATTACAGCCGAAGTTGTTGGGTTTCATGAGGAAAATATCCTGCTTATGCCCTATTCCACTGTCGCCCATATCTCTCCGGGCTGTCTGGTTGAGGCCACAGGGCATCCACTTGAAATCAAAGTCAGTAAGCAATTGATCGGGCATGTTTGCGACAGTCTGGGAACGCCGATGGATCCTGTACAGTTTACAGAACCTTTTGATCTGGTCTCTACCAGCCGGACGCCACCGGATCCGCTCAGACGGCCAAGAATCAAAGAACCGATTGAACTGGGTATTCGTTCCATAAACGGTCTGCTTACAGTAGGTAAAGGACAGCGCGTAGGCATTTTTTCAGGAAGCGGTGTCGGAAAAAGCACATTGATGGGTATGATCGCGCGGAATACATCTGCGGATTTGAACGTGATCGCCCTGATCGGAGAGCGGGGGCGCGAAGTCAGGGAATTTCTTGAAAAAGATTTAGGGGCAGAAGGAATGGCTCATACGATTGTGATTGTTGCAACGAGTGATCAGCCGGCATTAATGCGCATAAAGGGTGCCTTAACTGCAACATCTGTTGCCGAGTATTTCAGATCAAGGGGCAAAGATGTCCTCCTGATGATGGACTCACTGACACGTGTTGCCATGAGTCAGAGAGAGATCGGACTTGCAGTAGGGGAACCGCCCACAACGAAAGGCTATCCGCCATCTGTATTTGCCATGCTGCCTAAACTGCTGGAGCGGACAGGAACCGACGAGAAGGGAACCATTACCGCTTTTTATACCGTTCTGGTCGATGGCGATGATCTTGATGAACCCATATCAGATACGGCCAGAGGAATACTCGACGGCCATATCGTACTGGACAGGAAACTGGCACAGAAAGGGCAGTATCCGGCAATTAATGTGTTAAAAAGTGTCAGTCGTGTGATGAATGATATCATACCTGATGACCATCAGAAAGCAGCTTCACATTTCAGGGCCCTGCTCTCACAATACATAGAATCAGAAGATTTAATCAATATAGGGGCTTATAAACAGGGCAGCTCAACGGTAATCGATGAAGCGATTAAATACCATCCCGGAATGATTGAGTATCTGGCGCAAAAACAGGAGGAAAGAGTCACGCTCTCAGAATCCGCAGATCAGCTGCATGCTCTTTTTGGAAAGGAGTCTGGTTAATCATGGCGTTTGATTTCAGACTGGCACGTGTTCTGGAACTTGCAGATAACAAGAAAAAGAATCTTGAGGCTGAGTACCAGACATTGTTCAGGCGATTGGAAGACATGGCAAAAAAACTGATTGATCTGCTTAATCAAAGGGAAAAAAAGCAGCATGTTTTTCAAAACCAGATGCAAAAAGGGACGACTATTGACTCGATTAAAGGCCGGTTATCTGATACGGCAATTCTGGATCAGCTGATCGCAGAAGAAACACGTCAATATGATCGACTGAAGCAGCAGATGGAAGCCTATCAGGCTGACCTGCTGGAAAAATCCATTGAAGTAAAAAAGTACGAAAAACTAAGAGATAAAAAGTGGCAACACTATCTGGAGAAAAAGAAAAAGATTCAGTTGAAAAGCATGGATGAAATTGCGGCTTCACGTGCGTCGGACAGGATAAATGGTGTAAAAAGGTGGTGAGCAGCGTCGATTATGAAAATCCTGAAAATCGGTCTTGCTGTTCTGGTTCCAGTCATTTTATTAGTGGTTATCGGCGGCTTTCTGCTCAGTCTTTCGGGAGTAGATCCTGTTACGGCAACCAAAAATCTGTTAACGGGTTCCCATAACTCTGAGCAGAGTAATACGGGTCCGGACAGCTCTCAGATGGAAAAAATGAAAAAAACAATATCAGACCAGAATGACACCATCAGACGTCTGCAAAACGATTCACAGAAGAAAAATGATCAGATCGCTCAGCTGAATAATGAACTGAATCAGGCTCAGCATAATGCGGATCAGGAGGGGAGCAGCCAGGGAGAAGCTGCCAGGCGGGCTGTTTATGCACAGACCTACAAAAATATGGACCCGGCCAAAGCATCGGCCATTTTTGAAAAGTTGAAAACAAATCAGGCTGCAGAATACTTAAATATGCTTGATAATAAGACAAAAGCAGCCATTCTGGAAAATATGGCGCCGGACAAGGCGGCGTCACTGACGCCGCTGCTTAAACCGCTTCAGGAACCGGAGCCTTCCTCCGACTCCGGCACAGAAACGACAAACAGCACAGTGCCGAACCCTTAATCCTTGACCAGCCCTTTGAAAGGAGGTGAGAAAATGGACATCAGCCAGTTTCGTATTGAAAACGGAGGCTCTTTTCATAAAGTGGTGAAGAAAAAGAAGACGAAACCTGTATCGCAGCACCCTGTAAATTTTATGAATGTGGTTCAGATGGTCATGGTGGGTCATCCATCCGAAAGGCCGAAAAAATCAGGATATGCAGGCAGGAAAAACACTTCAGAAGCGTTTTCTCATATGGACATCCACTCTTTTCAGGAAAAGAGACCGGGCTCGAAATTCGTGCATACGGACCACACTGAGCAGATTGCTAAGAAGAAGATGAGCCCGCTTGTCGTTGATCAGAGCAATCCATCCGTCAACAGAGTCAGCAGTGAAGGTATTCCGGGAAAAAGCCTGCCGGAAAAAGTTTCATCCCTGTCTGATAAAAAGGTAAAAAATAGTGCTCAGGATCAGTTCTTTCCGGTTAATCAGAAAAGCGGCTGCAGGGCAGATCCAGACAGGCAACCTGTTCAAACCGTAGCCAAAGAAATCAGCCAGATGCCGGTGGGATCAGGCCGGCACGCTGACAAGGTGCACCCTTTTAATACTTCCAATTTATCAGAAAAAGAATCCGGAAGTCATTTTTCACATGATGCTTCTACCCCCCGCACGCAAGCAAAAACTCCGGGGCATTTATTGGGGACGGAATCCGCTGATGTGGATCAGCCCACCGGTCATTCCGAGACCTTTGAGCAAAGCAATCCATCCGTCAACAGATTAATGAATGAGGGTATTCTGGAAAAAAGCTTGTCGGAAAAAGTTTTATCCCTGCATGATAAAAAGATAAAAAATGACGCTCAGGATCGGTTCTTTCCGGTTAATCGGAAAAGCGGCTGCAGGACAGATTCAGACAGGCAGCCTGTTCAAACCGTAGCCAAAGAAATCAGCCAGATGCCGGTGGGATCAGGCCGGCACGCTGACAAGGCGCACCCTTTTAATACTTCCAATTTATCAGAAAAAGAATCCGGAAGTCATTTTTCACATGATGCTTCTGCCCCCCACACGCAAACGAAAACTCCGGGGCATTTACCGGGGCGGATATCTGCTGATCCGGGTCAGCCCACCGGTCATTTTGATACCCGTTTTTCCTTATTATCTGCTCTCACTCAGGTGGGGCAAGAGGGTAAAAAGAGGGATTCCGTAAGCCCTGAGCTCCTGCCGGCCGCTCAGAAAAGAGCAGATGGGACCTTGATGAACTCAGGAATCGTCACAGCCTCACCCCGAAAAGGTGAAGGGACGCAGCAGGATATCCGGCTCCTGCTTCACCGCAACCAGGCAGCAGCACCGGTACACTTGAGCAAAGCCGCTCCGCCCCGGGAAGCCGCTAAGGGATCTGTTCCGGAGGCTTCCGCGTTTGACCAGCCTGTTGCCCTGCGACAGGTGAATCGTATGACGCTGTGGGCGACTTTCAATGAAAACCGGCCCGAGGCGGTAACGGTTTCTGATTTTATTGGACGACAGATTTCTGAACAGCTGGCCAAATGGCTGAAACAGTCATCCTTTCAAATGACTGACAGGAATAATAACCGTTTAACGGTTACTCTTTACCCTGAACAGCTGGGGCAACTGACGATTTCAGTCATTCAAAGTGAGGAGGGGATCATTGCCAGATTGTCAACCCAGACTAAATTTGCTAAGGATATGATTGAATCCGGATTGACCCGGCTGACCGACCAATTATCCCGACAGGGCATACCCGTCAGTCAAATAGATGTTTCACGGCAATGGCAGACGGCGGACAGTAATGATTCAAAACCATGGCCGGATCAGCATGGATATCAGTCCTTTCAGGGGAATGAAAATGATTCAGGTGAAGAAGATCACCGGCAAGAGAATCAGCAATCTGCCCATATACCGGAAAACGCAGAAGACAAACCAGCCTTCATAGACTGGATGACAGGAGGGATATAGTTGGTTTCACCAATAAATTCAATGAATTCCGTTGCATCAGATCAGGTTGCCGGGAGAAAAAATGACACACTCAGTAAGGACGATTTTTTAAAATTGTTTGTTGCACAACTGACTCATCAGGATCCCACTTCACCTTTAGACAGTGGTCAGTTTATTTCTCAGATGGCAGAGTTCACGTCACTGGAACAAACGCAAAATATGGGTCAGGCGATTGATAAATTTGTTGATTCGCAATCGAGTCAGTCATTATCGGATCAGGCGGTAATGATCGGGAAAAGAGTGGCCTGGGAAGAAGATGATGATTCAGGTCAGACACATCTGGAAAATGGAATCATTTCCTCGGTGACTTTAAAGGATGGGGCCGTTTATTATGTTACGCAGACAGGCGAGTCTGTTCATCCCTCTTCAGTGACTGAAATCAGTGAACCTGAGGATGCAGGTGTCTCTGAGTCATGAACAAAATAAGCGATCACGGTCAGCTGCCCTTTATCCATCCAGCCGTTCATTCCCTGTCGACACATAAGTATAAACCCTCAGCTGAGAAGAGCTCATTCAGGTCCGAGCTTGATGCCCGGATACATGATCAGCCTGTAAAAATGAGCAAACATGCACGACAAAGGATGTCGGAGCGTGATATACATTTATCAGCATCTGAATGGAATCAAATCGGGGAAAAGCTGCACGAAGCAGAGCGAATGGGAATAAGAGATTCACTTATTCTGACAAAAGATGTGGCTCTTGTCGTCAATGCACCAAACCACACGGTGATTACAGCTATGGATCTTCAGGAAGCAGGTTCTCATATTTTTACCAATATTAATGGGACAATCATCATTAATCATTAAAATGGCCGGACCATGAACAGGGAGCCAGGACTGTGGAATGACAGAAGCAGTCGATAAAAAAAGGAGGAAATCTATATGTTATTACGTTCATTAGGATCAGGTGTTTCAGGATTGAAAAATTTTCAGACGGCACTTGATGTGATTGGCAACAACATTTCAAATGTCAGTACAGCCGGGTTCAAAAAAGGTCGTGTAAATTTTCAGGATCTGTTCAGTGAACAAACGAAAGGTGCTTCTGCAGTTGGTGGCAATGCCTCTTCCGTCAACGCCGTCCAGGTTGGGCTCGGCTCACAGGCTAGTTCAATTGACAATATTGTGACAGACGGTACGGTCAATCCAACGGGTAATCCTTATGATCTGGCCATTCATGGTGAAGGTTATTTTCTGGTTCAGGATGAAGATGGGAACAGTTATTACACAAGGGCAGGAGACTTTAAACTGAATGTTAATGGGGAACTTGTTAATTCTCAGGGTATGCATGTCAGGGTTATTCAGGGTGGACAGAACCCCAATGGAAATATCGATTTGACTGGTTACACTGAATTTTCGGTTGCTGCCGATGGCACGGTCAGTGCGGTAGGCCCGGGGCCAAACGGGACTGGAGATCAGAACACAGTACAAAATATCGGGAGAATCGCAATCGGTACCTTTTCGAATCCTGCCGGTCTTGAAAAAGTCGGTGACTCGTTATTCAGAGAGACAACGGCATCGGGTCCTGCCAATTATGGAACGGAAGCTCAGGGCACCATCCAGCAAGGGGCCCTGGAAGGTTCCAATGTCGATCTGACAAACGAAATGACCGGACTGATTGAAGCACAGCGGGCGTATCAGGCCAATGCCCGTACGATTACGACGGCTGATCAGATTCTTCAGGAACTGGTTCAGCTGAAGAGATAATGTAAGGACAGGATCTGTCAGGAAACATTTCTGAACGGGCATGCGGGTGGGTGAACGATCGAATGATCCATTTAACGAAATTTAACGGACAGACTTTTATCTTAAATGCTTTTCTTATTGAACAGATAGAATCATTGCCTGACACAACAATCACATTAACTTCCGGGAAAAAACTTGTGGTCAGGGAAGGGGCGGAAGAAGTCAGCAGAAAAGTCACTCTTTTCCTGAAACAGATGTCCTGGTTGCAGGCTGTGCACGCGGAAGAAGGTGTACTTAAATGTTCAAAAGCAAAGGAATGAACATCCTGTTTATTATTATGTTGCTTGTCATTGTTTCTACTGCGACGATATTTTTCATTATGTCGAATCAGGCAGGGGCCCGGCAGGATGTGGTCAACCCCGATATCAATCAGATTGTTAAGAATCTGACGGTGGAGACAGGTGAGGTGACAACGAATCTAAAAGATGATCACTTCATTAAAGTAAATTTTAATATCCAGGTATCGAATAAAGAGGCAAAAGATGAACTGACAAAGCGGCTATTTCAGGTCAAGAACGCCGTGATTTATATCCTGTCAGGAATGACTCCAAATGATCTTGAGGATCAGAAGGGCATTGCGAACCTCGAAAAGTTAATTCAGTCCCGTGTGAATGACTTTTTACAGAATGGTCACGTGACTCATGTCTATACGACTGAAAAAATTGTCCAGTAAGCCGTTTCTATTGGTTGAAGTAAGGTGATGAACTTGGCAGATATATTGTCCCAATCTGAAATTGATGCACTGCTTTCAGCACTGTCCACAGGCGAAATGAGTGCGGATGAATTAAAAAAGGAAGAGAGTCAGCCCAAAATCAGAGTATATGATTTTAAACGGGCCTTACGTTTTTCCAAAGACCAGATTCGCAGTCTGACCAGAATCCATGAGAATTATGCAAGATTACTGACTTCCTTTTTTTCTGCACAGCTCAGGACATATGTTCAGATATCGGTTGCGTCGGTTGATCAGCTTCCTTATGAGGAGTTTATCCGTTCTATACCGTCTATGACGGTACTGAATATACTTGAAGCACCTCCACTGGAAGGTCATCTGATCGTGGAGATCAATCCGAATATTGCTTATGCGATGCTGGACCGGTTGCTTGGTGGTGCAGGACGAAGTATGAATAAAATTGAAAATCTGACAGAAATTGAAACGGATTTGATGAGGAATTTATTTAAAAAGGCACTGACGTCATTTAAAGAGGCCTGGTCCTCGGTTGATCCGAACATGCAGCCCAATTATCTGGAACTCGAGACAAATCCTCAGTTTCTGCAGCTTGTTTCACCTAATGAAACGGTCATTGTTATTTCACTTTCAGCCGTTATCGGAAAATCAAGCGGGATGATTAATATTTGCCTGCCACATGTCGTGCTTGAACCCGTTCTTCCAAAATTATCCATGCATTACTGGATGAATGAGAAAAAGAATGAGGTATCAGAGGAGGAAGTCAGAGCCCTGCGCAACCGTGTGGAACATTCTCCGCTGGAAGTCAGTGTGTTACTTGGGAAATCACAGATCACATTAGATGAACTGATGCATCTTGAAAATGGTGACGTCATCAGACTGGATGCTGCGACCAGCCGGCCTGTTCGCGTTGATATCAGCGGTGTGCCCAAATTTTATGCTCAGCCGGGCACGAAAAACAAGAAAATGGCTGTACAAATTATAAAAAAAATAGAAGAGGGGGATAAAGGCGATGAGTGATGGTGATGGACAGCTTTCACAGGAAGAAATTGATGCCCTGATTGGAAAAAGTCAGTCTGCATCAGAATCTGAAAAGCATACTGACGGCAGGCTTCATTATTCAAAGAAAGACGATATGTCGGAGCTTGAAGAAGATGTGCTGGGCGAAATAGGCAATATTTCTTTCGGCAGCGCAGCCACAGCTTTATCAACCATTCTGAATCAAAAAGTTGAGATTACGACCCCGGAAGTCCGTGTGGTTAACAGAAATAACCTGGCAAACGAGTTTCCTGTACCACACGTGTCCGTTCTGGTCAATTATACAAAAGGATTTCAGGGATCCTGCCTGCTTGTCATTAAGACGAGTGACGCCAGTGTCATTGCTAATCTGATGATGGGCGGGGATGGGAAAAATCCCGGTACCCGGATCAGTGACATGGAAATGAGTGCGGTTCAGGAAGCCATGAATCAAATGATGGGGTCTTCTTCAACTGCGATGTCAACTGTTTTCAACAGAAGGATTGACATTTCTCCGCCGGAATTGACTCTGATGGATGTGAAAACAAAACAGGGTATTGAATTTATCCCTAAAGATGAAGTGATGTTTGAAATTTCTTTTAAACTGACAATCGGCAATTTAGTAGATTCACATATCATGCAGCTGGTTCCTGTTCAATTTGGAAAACATCTGGTCAGTGTATTGATTGATGAGGACAGTAAGTCGGAGACAGACCAGCCGGTTGAGCAACAAAGTCAATCTGCACATCATCCGGCGGCCGAATTGCAGAAAACACCAGATAAAGAAAAAGTGACTGATTCTTCCCGACAGGAAACGAATCATGCACCATCAATGAAAAATGAGAGTAAGGAATCAAAGCATGTTATCGCTCATGCCGATGTTCATCCTGCAGCGTTCAGTGAATTAGACGACAACTCAAAAGATGCTGCAAGAAATAAACCACGTAATTTGAACTTATTGATGGATATTCCGCTGGACGTCAGTGTGGAACTTGGGCGCACTCAGAAAACCGTTAAGGAAGTTCTCGAACTTGGACCAGGATCTGTTATTGAGCTGGATAAACTGGCGGGTGAAGCCATTGATATTCTTGTTAATCAAAAACATATTGCCAGGGGTGAGGTTGTCGTTGTGGATGAAAACTTCGGCATTCGAATTACTGAAATCCTGGATCATTATGAGCGTATCAAGAACATGTAACAGCAAAGAGAATGGTCCGGATGAGATCAACTTTTTCATGAAATCTGTTTAAATTGGAGGGATTCAAATGGCAGGGAGAATTCTAATTGTGGATGATGCGGCATTCATGAGGATGATGCTGAAGGATATTCTGGTGAAGAATGGCTACGAAGTCGTGGGGGAAGCAGCAAATGGGAACGAGGCCATTGTTAAATATGATGAATTGAAACCCGATCTGGTCACACTTGATATCACGATGCCGGAAATGGACGGGATTCAGGCATTGAAAAAGATCAGGGAACAGGATCCGGGATGTAAAGTGATTATGTGCTCGGCAATGGGCCAGCAGTCTATGGTGATTGATGCCATACAGGCAGGGGCGAAAGATTTTATTGTTAAGCCCTTTCAGCCGGACCGTGTCATTGAGGCCATAAAAAAAACCCTTGGATAATTTTGAGAGAAGGGCCGTACCATGTTTGGATTAAAAAAGCTGATCTCCATTCTGACTGTTATTTTTCTGTTACTTTCGTCAGTCACGCCTGCTCTGGCTGAAGGCTCTGGCGCAGGCACAGTTCAGGATATGTTCGAAAATAAGCAAATTCAGCAAAAGAAGCAGGAAGCCCCTTCCGGAAATAAAACGGATCCATCTCAATCAGAGCAGGTCTCTTATGGAAATACGAACTTGTTTCTGGCCTTTGTGAAACTGATTTTCGCGTTACTGCTTGTTCTTGCCCTTATCTATATTTTATATCGATTTGCCGCGAAAAGAACTGGAAGTATGAGAAATGGAGGTCAGCTGAAAAATTTAGGGGGTGTATCGGTTGGAACAAACCGCTCTGTCCAGCTGATTAAAATCGGGAACGAGATCATGGTGCTGGGTGTTGGGGACACAGTCAGACTCCTGAAAGAAATTACAGATCCAAAAACCGTTTCAGAATTGACTGAACCGGACCCAATTCAGGATCGGTTCGGGGAGCATGTACTTAAAGCATTGCATCATACCATGCGGAAACCTGAGGATACAACGGACGGAGATCAGGGAAAAGTCTGGAGAGGGCATCTGACGGAGTTGATCAGCGGGCTAGACAGGAACAGGCATGAACGGACAGAAAAACTGAAAAGCATCTTCGGAAAGGAGCGGCAGGAATGAACGGTATACCGGGTATACCCACAGATTTTTTTACAAGTCAGCCGCAGGACGTTGCGATGACTTTACAACTTCTGCTCATTTTGACGATTCTTTCGCTTGCTCCGGCGATTTTAATTCTTATGACATCTTTTACACGGATTATTATCGTTCTTTCATTTGTCCGGACTTCTCTGTCTACGCAGCAGATGCCGCCCAACCAGGTCCTGATCGGACTTGCCCTTTTTCTCACCTTTTTTATCATGGCTCCTGTTTATGGACAGATCAATACACAGGCGCTTCAACCCTACATACGAGGCGACATTAACCAGAATCAGGCGGTTTCAAGGGCAGAGGATCCATTAAAAACGTTTATGGCAAAAGAGACGCGGCAAAAAGATTTAGACCTTTTTATGAAGTACGGAAAATATAAGATGCCGGACAGGATACAGGATCTTCCCATGACGGCACTGGTTCCGGCATTTACAATCAGTGAACTCAAAACCGCTTTTCAGATGGGTTTTATGATCTTTATTCCCTTTCTGGTTATCGACATGGTTGTGGCCAGCATTTTGATGGCCATGGGGATGATGATGCTGCCTCCGGTGATGATTTCGCTTCCTTTTAAAATTCTGCTGTTTATCATGGTTGATGGATGGTACCTGATTGTGGAGTCCTTATTAAAGAGTTTTTGAATAGGGTCTATTCAAGGGGATTGATCTGGTAAGGAGGAAGGACATTTGAGTTCTGAAATGGTTTTGTCTTTAGCTGAACAGGCCGTGATGACCATATTATATGTTTGTGGTCCACTGATGATTATTGGACTTGTTGTCGGATTGATCGTTAGTATCATCCAGGCTGCCACACAGATACAGGAACAGACACTCGCTTTTATTCCCAAAATAGTAGCCATGCTTTTCGGATTAATTCTGTTTGGTCCCTGGATGCTTTCAAAAATGCTGACTTTTACGGAGAATTTATTAGCTAATCTTCCGAATTTCATCAGATAAAAAAAGGATAACAATATAACGTGTCACTATTAAATGCGCTTCCTTTATTTTTATTAATATTTGTCAGGATCTCCAGCTTTCTGGTAACCATGCCGATCTTCTCCTATCGGACGATTCCTGCGAGAGTGAAAATCGGCCTTGCAGCTGTTCTGTCTGTACTGGTCGATATGACCCTTTTTGAAAATCAGAGTGTTCCGCTGGATGGCGAATTTATCCTTCTGATTGTAAAAGAGGTTCTGGTTGGCGTATCTATGGGTTTTATTGCCGGTATTCTGACGTATGCCGTGCAGCTGGCCGGATCATTTATCGACCTCCAGATGGGCTTTGCCATAGCGAATATTATCAGCCCGGAAAATGGTACGGCCACCCCATTAACCGGTCAATTGCTTTATGTCTTTCAGCTCCTGTTTTTTCTGGGAATCAATGCGCACCATATGCTTCTCAATGGTTTGATGTACAGCTTCAAACTGGTCCCTGTCAGTGAGATGAATATACATTTGATCGAGGGAAGTACGGCAGAGTTCGTGACCCGGGTGACTGCCCGGATGTTTGTACTTGCTTTTCAACTGTCTATGCCGATTGTCGGGTGTCTGTTTCTTGTGGACGTTGCCATTGGGCTCATAGCAAGAACCGTCCAGCAGGTGAACGTTTTCGTAGTCGGTCTGCCTTTGAAAATTATCGTCGGATTTCTGATCATGCTGATTGTCTTCCCTGCTTTTATCGGGCTTTTCAGCACAATTTTTGAATCTATGACTGAGATACTGAGCACATATATGAATATCCTCGGGAGTTCATAAAATGAATGTTATCCATTATCACGTTGACCTGCAGTTTTTTGCAGGAGAAAAGACAGAACCTGCAACGCCTCATAAACGTGAGGAAGGCAGA
Organism: Sporolactobacillus sp. Y61; assembly: GCF_040529185.1. Taxonomy (NCBI): domain Bacteria; kingdom Bacillati; phylum Bacillota; class Bacilli; order Caryophanales; family Sporolactobacillaceae; genus Sporolactobacillus; species Sporolactobacillus sp. Y61. The sequence continues at coordinate 2,140,878 of NZ_CP159510.1, forward strand.
AAAAAAGGAGAGGTATTCAAGAGTGCAGATCTGAGTACGGCGATCAGTCTGCTGGCTCTGTTTATCTATTTCCGGTAGCAGGCGGAGCGATCGGTAAACACCTCATGGCCGTGATGTCCGGCACTTATCAGCATCATCTGAGTATTGTGCTTAATGCGGAGAATGTGCAGAAACTGTTTACTGAACTGACTTTTGAAAGTCTGAAAGTCCTTCTGCCGCTCCTGATCGTTGCACTGCTGGTCGGGACAGGCGGACAGTTGTTTCAGGTGGGCTTCCTGTTCCATCCTGAACTGATTCGTTTTAGACCCGAACGGATCAGCATCCTGAAAGGTTTGAAACGTATCTATTCGTTACGGGCAGTCGTCGAACTGCTGAAGTCCATTCTGAAGATTATTTTGATCGGTTTATCGGCCTTCACTGTTATCTGGCTTAATATTCAATGGATTATACGGTCGGCTCAAATGCCACTGACCGACGGGCTGAAAACGATGACGAAAATTGTCCTTGATATGGGCATGGCTGCATCATTAACCCTGATTGTGCTATCGTTGTTTGATTATTTATACCAGAGATACGATTATGAGAAAAACATGCGTATGTCCAAACAGGATATCAAGGATGAATTTAAAAATATGGAAGGCGATCCGCAGATTAAATCAAGAATCAGAGAGAGGCAAAAACAAATGGCTGCGCGTCGTATGATGCAGAAACTTCCTGAGGCGGATGTGGTCATTACAAATCCAACCCATTTTGCTGTTGCTCTGGAATATAAAGCTGAGACGATGGATGCCCCCCGAGTCATTGCAAAAGGGGCGGATAGAGTCGCCTTCAGGATAAAAGAAGTAGCCAGGGCCCACCATATCGTCATTGTCGAACGCAAACCGCTGGCCCGTGCTTTATATTTTCAGCTTGATATCGGCGACAGTATTCCTCAGGATTTTTTCAAGGCAGTTGCTGAAATTCTCGCCTATGTGTATCGACTTAAAAGAAAGGGATAATCACAGAAAGGAGGGTTAAGAGATGGGAAAAAGAAGTGATTACATCGTTATGCTGGGTGTGATTCTGATTGTTATGATGCTGATCATACCCCTTCCGCCGACCTTACTCAGTTTTTTAATTATATTAAACATCTCGCTTGCGCTCATCATTCTACTCATCACGCTTAATGTCAACGAACCTCTTGAGTTTTCTGTTTTCCCATCTCTGCTTCTGATCATGACCCTGTTCCGGATCGGGCTGAATGTTTCGACAACGCGGCTCATACTGACTGAAGGAGACGCCGGGCAGGTGATCGAGGCATTCGGGCAGTTCGTCGTATCAGGGAACGTGATTGTGGGTCTGGTTGTCTTTCTGATCCTGATCATTGTCCAGTTTATCGTGATTACAAAAGGTGCTGAACGTGTTGCAGAAGTGGCAGCCAGATTTACACTGGATGCGATGCCGGGAAAACAAATGAGCATTGATGCCGATATGAATGCCGGATTAATTGACGACAGAGAAGCAAAGAAAAGGCGTGAGAAGATTACCAGGGAAGCAGATTTTTATGGTGCCATGGATGGCGCCAGTAAATTTGTAAAAGGAGACGCCATTGCAAGTATCATCATTGTGGCAATCAACCTGCTGGTCGGCATGATTATTGGTGTTCTGCAACAGGGCATGTCCCTGCCTGATGCTGCACAGACATTCAGTCTGTTATCTGTCGGTGATGGTATCGTCAGCCAGATCCCGGCACTTCTGATCTCTACAGCGACCGGCATTGTTGTGACCCGGTCCTCTTCAGAAAAAAATATGGGAAGAGAAGTGTCGGACCAGCTGCTGGCATTCCCGGCCATGCTCATTGTTGCCGGCCTTGTGATCTTGACACTGGGTATGACGCCAATTGGCCTGATTTCGACGCTTCCTATTGCGTTGGTGCTCGTTATTGGAGGCTATCTGTTACGACGCAGCCGCAGCAGACCGGAGAAAGATGCGGGTCAGGCCAAGGAAGAAAAGAACGAGGAAAAATTCAGGCAGCGTGAAAATGTAATGGATTTGCTTCAGGTGGATCCGGTTGAATTTGAATTTGGTTACGCTCTTGTCCCCATTGCCGACAGCAGCCAGGGTGGGGATTTGCTGGACCGGATTGTCATGATTCGGCGTCAGCTGGCTCTGGAATTAGGGATTATTCTACCTGTAGTCCGAGTCCGCGATAATATTCAGCTTAAACCAAACAGTTATCAGATCAAAATAAACGGAAGCGTAGTCGCAAAAGGGGAGCTGATGCTGGATCATTATCTGGCGATGAGTCCCGGAGTTGAGGATGAATCAGTTAAGGGCATCGAGACCACTGAGCCGGCATTTGGGCTGAAAGCACTGTGGATCGACGAAAAAATGAAAGAACATGCCGAGATGGCCGGCTATACCGTTGTCGACCCGCCATCTGTCATATCCACTCACCTGACGGAAGTCTTCAAAAGACATGCCGGAGAACTGCTCGGCCGTGAAGAAACCAAACAATTGATCGATCATTTGAAAGAACATGCACCAGCCCTGGTAGAAGCCGTCACACCTGATCCGCTAAGTCTTGGTGATGTCCAGAAAGTACTGGTCAATCTGCTGAATGAGAGACTGTCCATCAGAAATCTGCCGGTTATTTTCGAAACCCTTGCAGATGATGCCCCCATGACAAAGGACACCGGTCTTCTGACGGAGTACGTCCGCCAGGCATTGTCAAGACAGATAACCGATCAATTCGTCCATCAGGGTGAGCCATTGAAAGTACTGACTCTTTCCCCTGATCTGGAGAAAAAAATAATGGATTCTGTGCAGAAGACCGAGCATGGAAATTATCTTGCCATGGACACAGTCACCACAACCCGAGTGCTGAAAAATCTGTCTGAGTCTGTTCACAGGTGGTCGGATATGGACAGTGATCCGATCATCCTTTGTTCTCCCATGGTCAGGATGTACGTTCATCAGCTTACTGAACGTTATTTTCCCAATATACATATTCTGTCCTATAATGAATTGGAGACAAACGTGGAAGTCCAGAGTATTGGAGTGTTAAGTGCGGCATGAAAATAAAAAAAATCATCGCACCGACCATGCAGCAGGCCATAGAAAAAGTTAAACAGGAACTGGGCAGCGACGCGGTTATCTTTCATACAAAAAAAGTTTCAACGGGCCATTTTTTTAACCTGTTTAAGAAAGAAAATATTGAAGTGCTGGCAGCAAGTGATCCTGATACGGAATCCGCATTTAAAACTGTCCCGAAATATTCCGATAATAGAAGAAGAGAAGTGTCGCCACCTCCTGCACTTCATCAGTATGTCAGGGAAGATCCTCTGTTTTCAGGACCTGATTATATTAAGAAAATGAGAAGGCTGATCATTCGTCAGGGAATGATTGACGAGCATGCGGATCAGATATTGAAAATACTTGTGAAAAAGTGGTATCAGAGCAACGAACAGCTTGGACCAGATCAGCTTAACCGACTGTTTCAGCTGGAAGTGGTCAGGTTGCTGAACCCTGAACGTTTTAAACGACCTCAGGTGGCAGATCAGATGATGATGCTGGTCGGCCCGACCGGTGTCGGAAAGACGACAACCATTGCTAAACTGGCCGGACAGGCAGCACTTGAAGGCGTGGAGAAAATGGTTTTAATCACGGCCGACACGTTCCGCATTGCCGCGATTAATCAGTTGAGAACCTATGGAGAAATCATCGATATACCCGTAGAAGTGGCCTACTCTGCAGAAGATTTCCAGACATTAATTGAAAAATATTCGGATTATGACCGTGTATTCATAGATACTGCTGGTCGTAATTATCAAAATGAAACATACATCCGGGATATTGGTCATCTGATCGATACCCATTCCCGGATCAGACCGTATCTTGTCCTCTCGGCAACGGCAAAGTACGAAGACATGGATGCACTGATGACTAAATTTAATCCCTTACATGCCGACCGGATGATTATCACAAAAATTGATGAAACAAAGACTTATGGCGGCATGATCAGCGCCATGTTGAATCATCCCCGTAAGCATCTGACCTATGTCACAAATGGACAGGAAGTACCTGAGGACCTGCGGGCACCGGATATACATACTTTGATCAATCGAATGCTGGGTGATTGTTAATGGGAACAGATCAGGCTGAAAAACTGAGACAGCTCATAAGAAAATATCGCAAAGATCAGTATCATCATGCGGATGTAATTGCTGTCCTCAGTGGAAAAGGAGGGGTAGGGAAATCGGTTTTCAGTACGAATTTTTCTATAGCCCTTGGCAGGACGGGGAAAAGAGTACTGCTTATTGACCTGGACATCGGGATGGGTAACATTGAACACATGCTTGGTCACTTCACTTTATCCAGCGTAGCCGACTGCATCCATGACCATCTGGCCCTGCATGACGCCATCTTTCACGGACCCGGCAACCTTTCTTTCATCCCCGGAGGAAACAGCCTTGCTGAATTGTTCCAAATTGATGAGAGAAACATGAACATTTTTCTGAATCAGGTTGATGATCTGAAAAAAAATTATGATTACATTATTCTTGATTTCGGAGCAGGAGTAAATCAGAATATGCTTCACTTTTTGCTTGCTGCAAAACGGATGATCCTGATCACGACTCCGGAACCTCCTGCTCTGGCGGATGCCTACTCCACGTTAAAAATTATAGGCTTTCATTACCCGAAAATGGACACCTCGATCGTAATCAACATGGTTGACGATCTGTCAGAGGGGAAAGAAGCATGGAACAGAATTTCTGAAACCGCTGAACGGTTTTTACACATGACCATACACTGGCTGACTTCGCTGCATCGGGATCGGGCGGTAACCAGGTCGATAAAGGAACAGGTGCCATGTGTTGTTCAATATCCCCGCACCCGTTACAGTATTGAAATGAAACTGCTTGCCGGTGCTTTTCTCACTCAGAAAGAGGGCTTTCCAAAAGTCCGGCAGGATACCACTTTCGGAGAACGTGTCAGAATACACTTCAGAAGATTGCGAGGTGGAAAGGGATGAAGCCTGTCCGTGTGATGGTCGTGGATGACTCAGCCTTTATGAGACAAACGCTGAAAATGATGATTGAAGAAGACCCTGTTTTGCAGGTGGTGACAACAGCAAGAGACGGGCGGGATGCTTTGATAAAACTGAAAAGGTACCATCCGGATGTGGTTACACTGGATATTATTATGAATGGAGAGATGGACGGACTGCAGACGCTTCACCATATCATGAAGCAAGATCCCACTCCTGTGATTATGGTAAGCGGCGCCTCAGATGAACATGTGAATTATGTCATTGAAGCAATCAGCAGCGGCGCCTTTGATTTTATTAATAAGCCTTCAGGGAAACAGGCCGACATGGAATCTATTGGAGCTAAGCTACAGTCAAAGATACACCAGGCTGCTTTATCCAGGATCAGGCTTTCCTCAGCCGATCAGCACATCACAAAGTCTGAGGATACAAATTTATTTTTTCCTTCGCCCGGGGGAAATAACTCTCCTTCGCTCATTGTGATCTGTACATCGACGGGCGGACCCAAAGCCCTTCAGACTGTCATACCGGCTTTAAAAAAAGAACTTTCCGTTCCGATAATTATCATTCAGCATATGCCTCCCCGGTTTACAAAAACGCTGGCCGAACGGCTGAACAGCCTGTCTGAGGTGCAGGTGACCGAAGCTGCTGACGGAGAAATCCTTCAGAATGGCCGGGTTTACATCGCTCCGGGCGGTCATCATTTGATTATTAAAAAAAATCCGGATGCTCTTTGCTTTCATTTGCTGGATACGCCGGCTGTTCATGGCGTCAAACCGGCGGCTGATGTAACCCTTGAGTCCCTGACTCATATCCCGGATCTTTCTGTTCTGGTCGCCGTTCTGACGGGTATGGGTAAAGACGGCGCGAGCGGGATTATGCAATTGAAAGAGTCAGTTCAACAGGTTTACGTCGTCGCTGAATCTGAAGAGACTTCTGTTGTTTTTGGAATGCCGAAAGCGGCAATCAAAACCCATTTGGTAGATGAAGTTTGCGGAATTGATCATGTGGCGGCATCGATATGCCGCCAGTTTGCACTGAAGGAGGGTTAAGGGTTATGGATATGAATCAATATTTAGGCATTTTTGTTGATGAAGCCAGGGAACATCTTCAGAACCTGAATGATAAATTGATGGAACTTGAAGATCAGCCCCGGGATCCGGAACTGATCAGCAGCATTTTCAGGTCAGCTCATACACTGAAGGGCAGTTCGGGACAAATGGGTTTTGGAAATATGATGAAGCTGACACATACAATGGAAAATGTGTTTGATGCATTGCGTCATCAGAAAATTACTGTCTCTTCAGAAATGATTGACAGACTCTTTGAAGCCCTGGACACGCTGGAATCCATGGTTGATTCTGTCGAGCAGGGGGAAAGCGATGAGCAGGATATAAACGGCGTTCTTGCTAAACTGCAGGATCTGGTTCAGGCAGATCCGGCTCCGGTTTCAGCAGGCAATGGACGTCAGGATCATATGGATCAATCTGCCGGCCACTCCCTGCCGAAAATAAATTTTTCAGATTATGACAAGACTGTGATTACCCAGGCAAAGGATCAGAATATGCAGACATTCGTCATTGAGATCACGCTGCGAAACGACTGTGTACTCAAAGCTGCCAGAGCGCTGATGGTATCCAATGCACTTGAAGAGGCAGGGCATATCATTAAATCTGAGCCATCAACAGAGGACATAGAAAAAGAAGCATTTGACAGACAGTTTACATATGTTTATGTCAGCAATATGAGTGCTGAGTCCATTCATAAAAAGGTTATGAACATCTCAGAAATTGAACGTGCGGATATTGTTCCTGTTTCAGACCGTTCATTAGAGTCAGAGTCCGGGGAGGAAAAAGCAGATCAATCTGCAAAACCTGCTCAGGCGAAAAAAAGGGCATCAAACAACCGCGTGCAGGGTTATCGACAGGTAAAACCGGTTGCAAAAACAATTCGCGTAAATTTAGAGCGCCTGGATCATTTACTGAATTTATTTGAAGAAATGGTTATTGATCGAAGCCGGCTGGAAAGAATAGCGGCATCAATGAACGATCCGGAACTTCAGGAATCTGTGCGTACGATTAAAACGGTCTCGGATCAAATGCAGGAAACGATTCTGAATCTCAGAATGGAACCGGTCGAACAGGTATTTAATCGTTTCCCGCGGATGGTGCGCAGCCTGGCAAAGGAGCTGAATAAAAAAGTTCATCTCGTCATCAGCGGATCTGAAACGGAACTGGACAGAACGATGATCGATGAACTTGGGGATCCTCTGATGCATATGATCAGAAATTCCATGGATCATGGTATTGAACATCCGGACGAGCGCGCCGGAAAGGGCAAGAATCCTGAAGGGACACTGTCACTCCGGGCCTATCACAGCGGGAATCACGTTTTCATAGAAATAGAGGACGATGGCGCAGGAATCAACAGAGAGCAGGTTCTTAAAAAAGCTCTTCAGAAGAAACTGATTTCTGAAGAAGCCCAGGCATCAATGACTGATAAAGATGTTTATCATCTCCTGTTTGAATCAGGTTTCAGCACTTCCGAAAAAATCTCCGACATTTCGGGAAGAGGTGTCGGACTTGATGTTGTCGAAAGCAAGATTCAGTCAATGAGCGGTTCCGTTCAGGTCGAATCCACCGAAGGGGCGGGTACTAAATTTACAGTCAGACTGCCGCTTACCCTTTCGATAATCAGTGCCATGCTTGTCCAATGCGGAAGTGAAGTTTATGCTATCCCCATGACTTCAATTAAAGAGACGGCGCTGAGCCGTCTGGTGAAGCTGCAGACAATCAGGAATACGCAGGTGATGTCCTATCAAAATCATGTCATGCCGGTGATCGATCTTTCCAGTTATCTCGACATACCGGATCCCCCTGAAATGCGGCAGAACAGCTCTGGATCAATCATTGTTGTTCATCACGGAAAGAAAATGGCGGGACTTGCTGTTGAAAAAATACTGGGTTATCAGGATATCGTGATTAAACCGCTTGGAAAATACCTGGAAAATGTTAAAGGATTCTCTGGTGCAACCATTCTTGGAGATGGGAAAGTGTCGCTCATTCTTGATTGCCAGGTCATCATTGAGGGACAGCAGAAACAAACAAAATGTCTGAGGAGGGTTGACTGATGGCAACAGGCGAAGAAATGACGAAGGTTGTTCTTTTTGATTTAGATCATGAAACATACGGTGTCCCTGTAGAACAGGTGCTGTCTATTGAACCGTTTCAGACGGTCACACGCGTCCCGCACGCCGCAGATTTTGTCAGCGGAGTGATGAACCTTCGCGGTGCCATTATACCTGTTATCGATATACGCAGAAGATTGAACATGGGCCATGCCGCTGTAACAAAAGAAAGCCGTGTCATTGTTGTTGAAGAAGGAGACGTTCAGGCTGGTCTCCTTGTTGATATGGCAAGGGAAGTTGCGGATATTCCGGCAGGCGGTATTGAGAAGACACCGGACATCGTTGGCGGACCTGAGGCGCGTTTTATCAGCGGTGTCGCAAAAATCAGTCAGGACCGGCTGCTCGTTCTGTTAAATCTGGAACAGGTTCTAAATGACAGGGAAATTGAGGATTTGAAAAATATTGAAAGGTAGTTCCGAATGATGTACCGATTAACCGATTTGCAGTCGGAGCATCTGGATCTGCTGAAAGAAGCAGGCAATGTCGGTGCTGCACATGCTGCGACATCCCTGTCTGTTCTGCTGAACCGGCGGATTAATATGAATGTTCCTTCTGTTCAGGTCATTCCGCTAAATGAAATCACCTGTAAAGAGACGGAAAAATATGTCGCTGCAACCCTTATCAATATTAATGGAGATCTGAAAGGCTGCTTCTTCATGATCGTCGAAGTGGATTCGGCAAATCAGTTAATCCAGTCATTTCTGCCCGGGGGATCTGTGACCGATGAGGACATAGGCAAATCGGCATTCTGTGAGCTGAGCAACATTCTTTGTGGTTCCTATTTAACCGCACTCTCTTCGTTTCTTCAAATCCGAATGACCCAGTCACCTCCGGCTTTGGCAGTGGATATGGCGGGCGCTATTCTGGGTGAAGGGATGATTGAGCTGTCCCGCTGTGATGATTATGTACTCCTGATCGATACTGTATTAGTTGATGGCAGCAGGCAAAAAAATCTGGAGGGAGAATTCCTTTTTCTCCCCTTTCCCGATTCGGTAGATCGGCTCTTTACGTTGACAGAAGGGAAGTTTTTCAGGTGACTTTCGTAGGTATGTCGGAAATCAGGTACGTAAGGAAACCTGAAAAGATGAAAACGATGGGCCTGGGTTCCTGTGTCGGGGTCGTTGTTTATCATCAGTCATCTGGAATTGCAGGTATGGCTCATATTATGCTTCCCGATTCCGCTCTGTCCCGGGTCAGGCCTTTTTCACCGGGAAAGTATGCAGATACTGCAGTTCCCGAATTAATTCATGTCCTGTCAGATCTCCATGGTCTCCCGCTTAACGGGTTGAAAGCCAAAATGGCGGGAGGGGCGGAAATGTTCAAATCGTTCTCGAATGCTCAAGCAGGCAGTATCGGGAAAAGGAATGTTGATGCCGTCCACAGACAGCTGAACCAGTTTGGCATTCCCGTCGTAGCCGAAGATACGGGGGACAGCTATGGGCGGACCATTGAGTTTGACCCGGAGTCCGGTACCTTGATGATTCAGACCATACTTCATGGCAAACTGCTCATTTAGTCAGCATAACGGGAGGAATACATATGGCAAAATCAGAATCACAAGAGCAGGAGTACTGGAGACTCTGGACTCAGTCCCATACTGAGGATGCAGCTAATGCCCTGATCCAGATGTATATGCCTCTTGTGCAGTATCATGTCCGGCGGATCAGTGCCAGTTTACCTAAAAATATTGATCGCGGGGAATTAAAAAGTTATGGTCTGCTCGGGCTTTATGATGCTTTGAAGAAGTTTGACCGTCATCGGGATCTGAAGTTTGATACTTACGCTTCTTTTCGCATCAGGGGAGCCATTCTTGATGGTTTGCGCAAAGAGGATTGGATGCCGCGATCCGTTCGTGAAAAAAGTAAGAGGATCGAACGGGCTGCTGAGCAAATAGAGCAGGAAAAGAAACGTTCCGCCTCTCTTGAGGAAGTAGCCGAAGCCTGCGGCATGACTGATCAGGAAGTGTCTCAGATCATTTCAGAAGGACTGTTCTCAAATCTTTTATCGCTGGACGATGTTTTTCCGGCAGGAAGTTCTGATCATGCACCTGCCACATTCGAGGACACGGCTGCCGTATTACCGGATCAGCACGTACTTGATGAAGAAAACAAACAGAGGCTGGCCGAAGAAATAGACAAATTAAATGAGAAAGAAAGACTGGTCGTCTCATTATTCTATTATGACGGACTGACCTTAACGGAAATCGGCAAGGTATTAAGTCTGTCAACATCCCGGATTTCTCAGATTCACAGCAAAGCACTGTTTAAACTGCGGCAGTTTCTTGTGACAAAAGAAAATGAACGGTTATAAAGGAGAGAAAATGGATGATTGCCTTCTGGACGGCTTTGAACTTTGTACTCATCTTGCTGGCGTTTTATCTGATCGTACTTCTATATCAAAAAATTCGTCTGCTTCATGAAAGGGATCCGCGGAAATTTGCAGATGACCTGCAACGTGCCTTTGATACTCACCTGAAAGAGATGAGAGAAGAAAATGACCGCCTGATTCGTGAACTGGCTCATTATCAGCAGACTGAGACAGACGGGCGAGCGCATGAAGTCGATCCGACTGATTCGGGTACGCTTAAGTCGGATTCCTCTGCCGACGCTGCCGTTGTGGAAAACAGCAAAGCCTTTCGTCAGGTACTCAGTCAGTCGCTCGACGCTAACACGGACGGAGGAGCACCTGGTCCGGTGGATTCTCCGGCAGAGCCCGGCAAACCTCAGGAAGAATGGACACCACCGGTAGAAGGTATAAAGGATAAATGGGAACAGTCAGTCTATATTCGCGCCTTAAAACTGAAGCAGGAAGGAAAGACCAATGCTGAAATAGCCAAAAGGCTGAACCGCGGAGAAGCAGAAGTAGAACTGCTGTTAAAATTCCGCGAAAACAGGCATACCTGAACTTGTCACTGCACCTGCTTTGTGGTATATTAACATTTGGTGTCAATCACACACGGCGGCTGATCCGTACGAGGGTGCTGAGTACTCAGTTTCGTACGAATAAGAGGCTGTCGGCGGAATAAAACCAACAGGAGGAATTTGCATGTCAGTTATTACTATGAAGCAGCTTCTGGAATCCGGTGTTCATTTCGGACATCAGACCCGTCGCTGGAATCCAAAAATGAAACCCTATATCTTTACGGAGAGAAACGGTATTTACATCATCGATCTCCAGAAAACGGTGAAAAAAGTCGAAGAAGCCTACCAGTATGTCAGAGACATTGCTGCTGAAGGTGGAAAAATTCTGTTTGTAGGAACGAAGAAGCAGGCACAGGATTCTGTTAAAGCTGAAGCTGAACGTTCAGGACAGTTTTATGTCAATCAGCGCTGGCTTGGCGGAACGCTGACCAATTTTGAAACCATACGTAAGAGAATCAAACATTTGAAAGACCTTGAAAAGATGCAGGAAGACGGGACCTTTGATGTTTTGCCGAAAAAGGAAGTTGTCGGCCTGAAGAAGGAAATGGCGAAACTGGAGAAATTTCTTGGTGGCATCAAAGACATGGAAAGCCTGCCTCAGGCTCTGTTTGTTATTGATCCACGTAAAGAAAGAATTGCTATTGCTGAAGCACGTAAACTTCATATCCCGATTATCGCTATCGTAGATACAAACTGCGATCCTGATGAAATAGATGTCATTATTCCGGGAAATGATGATGCCATTCGCGCTGTAAAGCTTTTGACCGGAAAAATGGCAGATGCCGTTCTGGAAGCGAATCAGGGAGAAGAAAACAGCGACGCCGCAGAAGAAATGGCTGAAACGAAGAATTCAGCAAACGAAGAACCCGTTAAAGCTGAATAAACATTTGATTCTTTTTACAGGGTGATAAGGGGAAAATGCCCTTTATCACTCTTTTCACGAAAAAAACAGATGTCAGGAGGATGTGTAGTGACAGCAATCAATGCAAAACTTGTTAAAGAGCTTCGTGATCTTACCGGTGCAGGTATTATGGATTGCAAGCGCGCACTGACGGAAACAGACGGGGATATTAAGAAAGCAATCGATGTCCTTCGTGAAAAAGGAATTGCGAAGGCAGCCAAAAAGTCGGGCCGTGTTGCCGCTGAAGGCTTGACTGAAATTAAAGTTGAAGGAAATAAAGCTGTGGCACTGGAAGTCAATTCTGAAACGGACTTTGTGGCAAAAAATAATGAATTTAAACAGTTGCTGGATAAGCTTGCCGGACACCTTCTGAAGGAAGAGCCGGCTGACGTTGAGGAAGCACTGGGCCAGAAACTGGCGGGTACAGAGGGTACTGTCGCCGATTATATTACATCGGCTATTGCCAAAATTGGTGAAAAAATTGCCCTGCGCCGTTTCAAAGTGATTCACAAAAAGGATACGGATATATTTGGTGCGTATCTGCATATGGGTGGGCGGATTGCCGCTCTTGTCAGTCTGACCGGAGAAAATGAATCGGTGGCAAAGGATGTGGCGATGCACATAGCAGCCATTAAACCTCAATATCTCACGGAGAAGGAAATTCCCGATCATATTGTCACACATGAAAAAGAAGTCCTGAAACAGGAAGCGCTGGGTGAAGGAAAGCCGGAAAACATCGTTGAAAAAATGGTTACAGGACGGCTGAAAAAGTTCTTTAAGGAAATTTGCCTCGTTGATCAGCCTTTCGTTAAGGACGGAGATATTACAGTAAAGGAATTTCTGAAACAGAATCATGCAGAGGTAAACGCTTTTGTCCGGTATGAAGTAGGCGAGGGAATTGAGAAGAAAGCAGAAAATTTTGCTGATGAAGTCAAAGCACAAATGAAGCAATAATCTGCATCTGCAGGTTTGCCGGTCAGGCACCCTGCTATAACGGGTCAACATAAACGGGGCACACTTCACGTGTCCCGTTTTTTAAAAAGTGTACAGAGGGGTAGATGAAGATGACCGAGAAAGCCAAATATAAACGGGTGATCTTGAAATTAAGCGGAGAGGCATTGGCCGGATCGAGTGGCTTCGGCATTGATCCGAAGGTGATCCGCTCGATTACGAAGCAGGTGAAAGAGGTTGTAGAGCTGAACGTGGAGGTAGCGATCGTTGTCGGAGCCGGAAATATCTGGCGTGGGAAAAACGGGAGCGAAATGGGCATGGATCGTGCTCAGGCTGATTATATGGGCATGCTGGCAACCGTTCTTAATGCGCTTGCACTTCAGGACAGTCTCGAAAGTTTGGGTGTTGGAACACGTGTCCAGACTTCGATAGAGATGCGTCAGGTCGCTGAGCCCTATATTCGCCGGAAGGCTATCCGTCACCTTGAAAAGGGCAGAGTTGTCATTTTTGCAGCCGGAACCGGTAATCCATATTTCTCGACAGACACAACAGCAGCACTGAGGGCTGCTGAGATTGAGGCAGATGTGATATTAATGGCTAAAAACGATGTGGATGGGGTTTATTCGGCTGATCCTAAAGTAGATAAATCCGCAAAAAAATATAAGGAAATTTCCTATCTCAGAGTCCTTAATGATGGCCTGCAGGTTATGGATTCTACAGCTTCGTCTTTAAGCATGGATAATAACATCCCATTAGTTGTATTCTCACTCGGGCAAGAAGGAAATATTAAACGAGCCGTTCTTGGTGAAGATATCGGCACAGTCGTAAAGGGGAGATAAACATGGCTCAAAAAGATGTGCTCAATGAAGCAGAAGAAAAGATGGAAAAAACAGTGAAGGCGTTTCGGCGTGAACTGGTAACAATCCGGGCCGGCCGCGCAAATCCTTCCATTTTGAACAAAGTCACGGTAGAATATTATGGAGTTGAAACACCATTAAAGCAGATTGCTTCCATCTCTGCTCCGGAAGCCCGTCTTTTGGTGATTCAGCCCTATGATCGTTCATCTATTGCGAATATCGAACGTGGTATCCTTAAATCAGACCTGGGCATCACTCCAGTGAATGATGGAGCTGTTATCCGGATTCAGATCCCGGCACTGACTGAGGAAAGACGGGCAGAACTTGTAAAACTTGTCGGGAAATTTGCCGAAGAAGCCAAAGTCGCCGTTCGAAATGTCCGTCGCGAAGCCAATGACCAGGTCAGGAAAATGGAAAAAAATAATGAACTGACGAAAGACGATGTCAGAGCTGCCGAAGAAGACATTCAGAAAATGACCGATAAAACGATTGAAAAGATTGATCAGATAACCGCTGACAAAGAAAAAGAAATGAAGGCTATTTAAATAAACTGTCTTTCAGGCAACATGACTCATCACGGCTGAACCGGGCAGTTCTGATTTCAGAGCAGATTATGGGGGAAATACGATGTTTAGGAAACTTTCCTTGAATAAAACAGACATGGCGGAATACCATAAGCAGCTTTCATCGGATGCGCAGAAAATTCCTGAACATGTGGCCATCATTATGGATGGAAATGGACGCTGGGCGCAAAAACGCAGTCTTCCGCGGGTCTCCGGACACAGAGAGGCATTAAAAACCATAAAAAGAGTGACTCTGGAAGCACAACGGCTCGGTGTCAAGGTACTGACCTTATACGCTTTTTCGACAGAAAACTGGAAAAGGCCGAAATCAGAAGTTGACTTTTTGATGAAACTGCCTCAGCAATTTCTAAATACTTATCTGGTCGAACTGATTGAAAATAATGTCCAGATTCGCGTGATGGGGGACATGACCCGGATCCCGCAGTATACGATGCGTGCTGTTTCTCAGGCTGTTGAACAGACAAAATCAAATACAGGACTGATTCTGAACTTTGCTTTGAATTACGGAAGCCACTCTGAGATTGTCTCAGCTGTAAAAAAAATGGTTCAGGACGTGCAGGCCCGAAAACTGGATCCTGAGTCGATCGATGAAGACCTGTTAGCTGATTACATGCTCAGCCCGGCTCTCCCGGATCCGGATTTGCTGATACGTACGGGCGGAGAATTACGTCTCAGTAATTTTATGCTCTGGCAGCTTGCGTATACGGAACTGTATTTCACAGACACGTTCTGGCCGGATTTCAACGAAGAAGATTTACGTAAGGCGGTCCGTGAATTTGCCTGCAGACAGCGTAGATTCGGTGGCCTTAACGGAAAGGGTGGAGATAATAAATGAAGCAGAGGGTACTGACAGGTGTTGTAGCAGGTGCACTGTATCTCGCCTTCCTTCTCTATGGTTCCTATCCGTTCGCCATTATGGCTGCGATGATTGCGGGGATTGCTTTTACGGAAACGGCTCTCATGGACAGGATGAAATATTCATCCGGCCCTGTGCTGATTGGGATGTTTTTTGTTATAGCCATCGTTCTTTTCCCTTTTTTTTCGGACAAAGGTTCCTTTGAAGTGCTGTTCATCAGGCTATTGATTCTGTTCATTCTTGTCATGGCGGTCATGACTTTCTTTTCAAAAAATCATTTTGATTATACACAGGCAGCTTATCTGACTTTTTCTGCCCTTTACATAAGCATTCCTTTTTATCTACTTGTCCAGATGCGCTTCCATAGTCTGGCACTTGTCCTTTTTGTGCAGATCACCATCTGGGCGACCGACAGCGGGGCCTACTTTGTCGGAAGGTCGTTCGGAAAACACAAGCTTGCTCCGCATATCAGTCCGAACAAAACCATTGAAGGCTCGGCAGGAGCAATTATTGTGGCCCTACTGACAGCTGTCATTTTTCAGCTGATTGCACCGGCTATGGTGTTCCATTCATGGTTTGAACTATTCATAGCAGCGCTGATTATCTCTGTCGCCGGTCAAATGGGAGATCTTGTTGAATCAGCGGTTAAACGCCACTTCAACGTCAAGGATTCCGGATCAATTCTTCCCGGTCACGGCGGGCTGTTTGATCGATTTGACAGTCTGATTTTTGTGCTGCCTTTATTATATTTGACCGGTATTATCTGATATATATGGAGGGATGATCATTGAAGCGCATCAGTCTGCTTGGTGCCACAGGATCTGTAGGCACACAGACGCTGGCTGTGGTCAGGGAACACCCGGAAGAATTCACAGTCAGTGCCTTTTCTTTTGGTGAGAATATAGACACTGCCCTCCCGCTGATTAAGGAATTTAAGCCGGAACTGGTCGCTGTTAAAAACAGGCGAACTGCGGAGCAGATCCGGACGATGTTACCCGGTCATACAACACTTGTATATGGGCTTAAAGGGATGGTAGAAGCGGCAGCCTGGCCAAACAGTGACATGCTCATAAATGCCGTACTTGGCAGCATTGGTCTTGAACCAACGCTTGCGGCAATTGAAGCAGGGAAAACGATCGGATTAGCCAATAAAGAAACACTGGTGACGGCCGGTCATCTTGTTATGAAGGCTGCTGAAAAATCAGGATCAGCAATTATTCCTGTTGACAGTGAACATTCTGCAATCTTTCAGTCGATGCTGGGTCAGGATCGCTCTGCCGTAACGAGACTGATTCTGACTGCTTCAGGAGGCAGTTTCCGTGATAAAACGCGCAAAGAACTGAAAGGTGTAACAGTTGCTGAAGCGCTAAATCATCCGAATTGGTCCATGGGCGCAAAAATTACAGTTGATACGGCAACAATGATCAATAAAGGGCTTGAAGTGATAGAGGCGCACTGGCTTTTTCACATGCCATATGACAGAATTGAAACAGTCATTCACAGAGAAAGTATTGTTCATTCTCTTGTTGAATATACTGATCATAGTCTGATTGCTCAGCTGGGTCTTCCCAGTATGCTGGTTCCGATTCAATTTGCGCTGACTTACCCCCGCAGACTTGAACTCAGGCAAACAAAAAGGTTAAACTTATGGAAAACAGGGACGCTCCATTTTCAGAAAGTAGACAGGCAGAGGTATCCGGCTGTATCACTCGCTTATGAAGCCGGGCGTGCCGGCGGCTCGATGCCGACCGTCCTGAACGCAGCAAATGAAGTTGCTGTGGAGGCTTTTCTTGAAGGACGGATTCCGTTTCTTGAAATAGAACCATTAATTGAACGGGCACTGGAACAGCATCAGGTCATTCCGGAACCGGATCTGGAAACTATTGAAGAGACGGACCGGCTGACACGTCACTTTGTATGCGGATTGATCAAGTAAGGAGCAGAGGTGAAAGATGTGGAAACATTGCTCGTCGTTGTGATCATTTTCGGGCTTCTCGTCTCGATTCATGAGCTTGGGCACTTATGGGTTGCAAAAAAATTCGGGATACTTTGCCGTGAATATGCCATTGGTTTCGGGCCCAAAATTTTTGCAGCCAAAAAGGGTGAGACCGTTTATACCCTGCGATTACTTCCCATCGGCGGTTATGTACGGATGGCAGGTGAGGACCCGGAAATTGTTGAAATTAAGCCCGGACAAAATGTTGGACTTTATTTTAATGAGGCCGGGCAGGTAACAAGAATAACAACCGATCATCCGGAGAAATATCCTGATGCGCGTTTTTTGACGGTTGAACACTGCGATCTGGAAAAAGATCTCTTTATTTCCGGTTATGAGGAAGAAGACGGGCCATTAAAGCGCTATGATCTGAACGATAAGGCCACCTATGTGACCGATAATCAGGACTTTCAGATATCCCCGCTGGACAGGCAGTTCGCTTCAAAATCGGTTCTTGCCCGCTTTTTAACTGTTTTTGCCGGACCGTTCATGAATTTGCTGCTTGCTGTTTTGATTTTTATTATTTATTTCAGTATCCAGGGAGTTCCGTCCGACGCGCCGAGAATGGGGAAGATAGTGGATAATTATCCTGCTCAGGAAGCCGGGCTCAGGGAAAATGACCGGGTCATCAGTATCGATCAGAAAAAAGTGAACAACTGGCAGGATATTGTTTCCTATATCGGCGCCCGTCCAAACAAACAAATGACTTTTAATATTGAAAGAAATGGAAAAATACATCATATGGATGTTACAGCCGGCCATAGAAAAGCTGAAAAGGGTATGGAAGGGGTTGTCGGTGTATATCCGCCAACACGCCATTCTATACCAGCATCACTCGGAGCCGGCGTGACTCAGACATATTACTGGATTAAAATGGAGCTGGCCGCGCTGAAAATGATGGTAACCGGCGGGTTCAGTCTGGATCAGCTTGCAGGACCTGTCGGAATCTATAATGCGACAGGACAGGTTGTTTCACAGGGCTTCATGATCGTATTGAACTGGGCGGCATTTCTGAGTGTCAATCTGGCGGTCATTAACCTTCTGCCGCTTCCTGCACTGGACGGAGGCAGACTGACGTTTCTGATTATCGAAGGGGTACGCGGCAAGCCGGTGGAGCCTCAGAAGGAAGCTATGGTGCATTTCATTGGATTCGCCTTTTTGATGTTACTCATGCTGCTTGTGACCTGGAATGATATACAAAATATTTTTACACGCTGATCCTTTAACTATTGATATATTGATGGGGTGCTGTGGATGAAACAAAGCCAAATGTTTATACCGACTCTGAAAGAAGTGCCATCTGATGCGGAGTCGGTCAGCCACCAGCTGCTGCTTCGGGGTGGATTTATTCGCCAGAATGCAGCTGGAATCTATTCTTATCTTCCCCTTGGGTATAAAGTGATAAAGAAAATTGAACAGATTATCCGTGAGGAAATGGACAGAATCGGCGCCCAGGAGCTTCTGATGCCTGCCATGCAGCCCGCGGAACTTTGGCATGAATCCGGAAGATGGGATGTATATGGTCCGGAACTGATGCGTCTGAAGGACCGGCACGGCCGGTATTTTGCCATGGGAGCAACCGGTGAAGAACTGGTGACAAGCCTGGTCAGGGATACATTAAATACGTATAAAAAGCTGCCCATGACTCTGTATCAGATTCAGACAAAATACAGGGATGAGAAGCGTCCGCGTTTTGGTCTGCTTCGCGGGCGTGAATTTATTATGAAGGACGCATACTCTTTTCATGCAGATGAAAAAACGCTGGATGATGCTTACTGGGCTATGTATCATGCGTATCGGCGTATTTTTGACCGGTGTGGATTAAAGTATCGTGCTGTACTTGCCGACTCAGGTGCCATGGGTGGAAAAGATACACATGAATTCCAGGCACTGGCCGATATAGGTGAGGATACGATTGCGTACTCTGATCAGTCGGATTATGCAGCAAATCTTGAAATGGCAGCGACCGGACCTGTTGTTCATGTGCCTCAGAAGGAAGCGGCCCCTCTTGAAAAAGATCAGGGGTATCAGGCAGAGGATCAACAACAGCTTGTTTCGGCCTCATGGTTTAAGACACGAACGGAAACCGTCCTGGTCTTCACACGTGCAGATGACGAAGTGAATGAAGTTAAAGTGAAAAACGCCCTGGGAGCAGATTTGATTGAACCCATTGCAAAAGATCAGATTCCCGCCCTCTCGGCACTTTCTGAAGAAACCCGCGTTCTTGCTGATCATGGCGTTGCCACCTGCACGCATGCAGAAGTCTATGATTCTGTCGATGATATGACATATAAACACGTGGATATGAAAAGAGACTTTCATGTAGAGGCTTTTGAAGATCTTCGTTTTATTAAAGAGGGCGATCCATCCCCGGATGGGAAAGGAACCATACATTTTGCCAAGGGGATAGAAGTCGGTCAGGTTTTTAAACTGGGTACAAAATACTCGGAAGCCATGAATGCTTTATTCCTTGACGATAAAGGAAAAAGCAAGCCCCTGATTATGGGCTGTTACGGAATAGGGGTCTCCCGGACATTATCTGCTATCTGTGAGCAGTATCATGATGATAAAGGGATGATCTGGCCAAAATCTCTTGCCCCTTTTGCCATACATTTGATTACCATGAATCCGAAAAAGGAAGATCAGAAAAACTTGTCCGCGCTTATTTATAAGCAGTTAACTGATCTTGGTTTCGATGTCTTATGGGACGACCGAAAAGAACGTCCGGGGGTTAAATTTGCAGACAGTGAACTGATTGGCTGCCCGGTTCAGGTGGTCGTCGGGAAAAAAGCATCGGACCATATCGTCGAAGCAGGGGGAAGAAAAGAAGGTCACCGTGAACTATGCACCGTGAGCGAACTCAACAAAACGATTGAAACGATACTTGATAAAGAGAAGTGATTGGAGCATCTGGCAGGGGTTCAGCAGGGAGCCATTATTAAATGGCTCCCTCTCTCTGTTTCAACGGCATGACAGCTGATGCAGGAGGTCATGCGTTCGCTGCGGATCTGGTTCAGGACAAGAACCCGGGAGGAAATAGATCAGTGACGACATGTCATCAAATTCGAACAGGGGGCCCTGTTTCGCTTATTGCTGATTAGCTGAAAAACGATTAAACTGAAAAACATAAAGTTATTAATCTGAAAAAGTGTGATGACAGATCATAAACAGGAAATTTCACAGGAGGGAGATTTTCAGATGAGCGAACCGATGAGCAAGGCTGACAGATGGTCGGTTCTGATGCAGCAGATCGAAACCCCTGATGAGTGGAAGGACAGTTACTTTCTTCATGGAGAGATCGTGAAATTGACTGTCTTTCGACATGAACATAAGTGGCACTTTGATTTTCTTCTGGACCATATCCTTCCCTCACAGATTTTTGAGTGGATCGAGAGCAGCCTGGAGAAGCACTTTAACCGTATTGTACCCACAATAACCTGTTCCATTCAGGCCAGATCAGACGAGGGTGCAGAACGCCTGGTCGAACAATACTGGCCGAGAGTTTCCAGTCAGCTGGTAACCCGCTTTCCTGCACTTAAAAGCAGTCTTTCGGTACAGAAACCTGCCGCAGACGGACACAGACTGACATTGACGGCAACCAATGAAGCAGAAGCCGCCCTGATGAAACGCAAGCTTCCTCACGCCCTGAATCAGCAGCTGAAATCATTCGGTTTTCCGCCGTTTACCGTAAATGTAGCCATTAATGCGGATCAGAAGTCAAAAGCCTACGATTCTTTTATCAGGCAGAAAGAAGCAGAGGATCATCAGAAAGTCGTGGAGGCCATGATCGAACGCAAAAAGAACAAAGAAGCCCAGGGGAAGCCGGATGATGGCCCCTTCAAGATCGGTTATGACATCCACGATGAACCGGTTTCTATTGAAACCATACAGGATGAAGAGCGGCGGATCACGATTCAGGGGTATGTGTTTGATGCTGAAACAAGGGAGCTCAGAAGCGGAAGAACGCTCCTGATCTTTAAAATCACTGATTACACAGATTCCCTTATGGTCAAATCCTTTTCTCGTGATAAAGAGGATGCTGAACGGTTCAGAAACCTGAAAAAAGGATTGTGGCTTAAAGTACGCGGGGGCATACAGAATGACAATTTTGTACACGATCTCGTGATGATTGCGAACGATATCGAAGAAATTCCCGCACATAAAACCATGGATCAGGCTCCGTCCGGATCAAAACGTGTGGAACTCCATGCACATACAGTGATGAGTCAGATGGATGCCGTGGTCACAGCGACTGATTTGATAAAAAGAGCCGGCGAGTGGGGTCATCCTGCAATAGCAATCACCGATCATGGTGTCGTTCAATCCTTTCCGGAAGCCTATAATGCCGGAAAAAAGTTTGGCGTTAAAGTGATTTATGGTGTTGAAGCCAATGTCATTGATGACGGTGTACCTGTTGCCTACAATCTTGATCACCGCCTGCTTCAGGATGAGGTTTACACGGTATTTGATGTTGAAACGACGGGACTGTCGGCAGTCTATGACACAATCATTGAATTAGCCGCTGTAAAAATGAAAAATGGGGAGGTTCTTGATAAATTTGATAAATTTGCCAATCCTCATCATCCTCTGCCCCGGAAGATTATAGAGCTGACCAGTATTACTGATGAAATGCTGGCAGATGCACCCGATGCCGGCGAAATCATTAAGGAATTCAGGGCGTTTGCCGGTGATTCCATTCTTGTTGCTCATAATGCAACATTTGATATGGGCTTTATCAATAACGGCTATAAAAAACTTGGATTTGAAAAAGCCGCCAATCCGGTTATTGATACACTTGAACTCGGGCGTTTTCTGTATCCTACATTTAAAAACCACAAACTGGATACACTGTGCAAGGCTTTTCATATAGAATTGACGCATCATCACCGGGCAATTTATGATACAGAGGCGACCGCTTATCTGGCATGGAAGATGATTAAAGATGCCGGTCAAAAAGGCATGACGTATCATGATCAGCTGAACGACAATCTGGGGAAGGGAAATCTTGATCGGATTCGTCCGTTTCATGCCGTTCTGCTCGTAAAAAATCAGACCGGACTGAAGAATCTGTATAAACTGGTCTCGTTTGCTCATGTCAACTATTTCTATCGTGTACCAAGGATCCCCAGATCGCTTCTGACAAGATACCGCGAAGGCCTGATCATTGGTTCCGGCTGCGACCGGGGTGAGCTCTTTGAAACGATGATGCAGAAATCTGCCGAACAGGCTGAAAAGATCGCTGAGTTTTATGATTACATAGAAATTCAGCCGCCGTCTAATTACATGCATCTGGTGGAGAAGGGCATCATCCGGGATGAACTGGCTCTTAAGGATGTGATAAAAAAACTGGTGAATCTGGGTAAAAAGATGGATAAACCTGTTGTTGCGACAGGGGATGTTCATTATCTGGACAAACACGACGCCATCTACAGAAAAATACTGATCACATCACAGGCAGGAAATCCGCTCAATCGGCAGACACTGCCGGATGTTCATTTCCGGACAACAGATGAAATGATGGAATGCATGAAATTTCTTGGTGAAGAAGAAGCACGGGAAGTGGTTGTGACTGCTCCTGACCATATTGCTGAAGAAATTGATCATGTGCTTCCGGTTAAAGACAGGCTGTACACCCCGACCATTGATGGTGCCGAAGAGGAAGTAAAACAGAAGACCTATGCGCGTGCTCATGAACTCTATGGTGAAACATTACCGGAGATTGTTGAAAAGAGACTGAAAAAGGAACTGAAGAGTATTATTGGCCATGGCTTCTCAGTCATTTATCTGATCGCACATAAACTGGTGAAAAAGTCGCTTTCCGATGGTTACCTGGTCGGTTCCCGAGGGTCCGTAGGGTCATCTCTGGTCGCAACAATGCTTGAAATTACAGAGGTTAATCCGCTGCCTCCTCATTATCTGTGCCCGAAATGTCATCACTCGATCTTTTTTACAGACGGATCGGTTGCATCCGGATTTGATTTACCTGATAAAAACTGTCCCAAATGCGGTTCGACAATGAAGAAGGACGGACATGATATCCCCTTTGAGACATTTCTTGGTTTCAAGGGAGATAAAGTACCGGATATTGACCTTAATTTTTCAGGAGATTATCAGCCCGTTGCGCACAACTATACGAAAGTGCTGTTTGGGGAGGATAAAGTTTATCGTGCGGGAACGATCGGCACAATTGCCGATAAGACGGCCTATGGTTATGTGAAGGGATTTGAAGAAGAGACAGGGAAACAATTTCGTTCGGCTGAACGAGACAGACTTGCATCAGGATGTACCGGCGCCAAACGGACGACCGGCCAGCATCCGGGCGGGATTGTTGTTGTTCCGCGTGATATGGAAATTTATGACTTCACTCCTGTACAATACCCGGCCGATGATAAAACAGCGGAATGGAAAACGACACATTTTGATTTTCACTCGATCCACGATAACATTCTCAAACTGGACATTCTGGGTCACGATGATCCTACAGTGATCCGCATGCTTCAGGATTTAAGCGGTATTGATCCGAAAACCATTCCGGTTGATGATAAGGACGTCATGAAAATCTTCAGTTCAACCGAATCGCTTGGCGTTAAACCGGAACAAATCAGATGTAAAATGGGGACACTGGGTATACCGGAGTTCGGCACCCGATTTGTCCGCCAGATGCTTGAGGACACCAAACCGACAACGTTTGCTGAACTGGTTCAAATATCCGGCTTATCACATGGTACGGATGTCTGGCTGGGGAATGCCCAGATCCTCATTGATAATGGGACATGCGTTTTGAAGGATGTCATTTCATGCCGTGACGATATCATGATCGACCTGATGCATCAGGGACTCGAACCCTCTCACGCATTCAAGATTATGGAGTCTGTCCGGAAAGGTAAAGGACTGAATGATGAGTGGATTGCCGAAATGAAAGAAAATCATGTACCCGACTGGTACATGGATTCCTGTCTGAAGATCAAATACATGTTTCCAAAAGCGCATGCGACGGCATACGTTCTGATGGCCTTCAGGATTGCCTATTTCAAGGTTCATTACCCGATTCTGTTTTATGCGACCTATTTTTCAGTTCGCGCCGATGATTTTGATGTCGATGTCATGAAAAAAGGCTCTGGTGAAATTAAAGGGAAAATGGATGAAATTGAGCAAAAGGGTAACGATGCGCTCCCTAAAGAAAAGAGTCTGTTGACCGTCCTTGAAGTGGCTCTTGAAATGTGTGAGCGGGGGTTCCGCTTTCAATCTGTGGATTTGTATCGCTCGGATGCGACCCGTTTTCTGGTGGACGGGGACTCACTCATTCCGCCATTTAATGCCATCCCGGGCGTCGGGACAAATGCTGCAAAGGCCATAGCTGCTTCACGGGACGACGGTGAGTTTTTATCCAAAGAAGATTTGCAAAAGCGTGCAAGAATATCAAAAACCGTTCTTGAATTTCTCGATAGCCAGGGATGTCTTGAAGGCCTGCCCGATGCCAACCAGCTTTCCCTTTTTTAACCTGCCATTCTTGCCTTGATCAGGTGTGTATGATATAGTGATTAAGGAAATGCTGGAAATAGTTCGTCTGCAAAGAGTGGGAACTTCCCGCTCTTTTGTTTTCAAAAGGAGGCTGGACATGGCTGGCACAATTGCAAGGGTAACGGATGAATTGATTTCCCCGATTTTACGCGGGTTGAATCTTGAACTTGTTCACATTGAATTTGTTAAGGAAGGAAAGAATCACTACCTTCGTGTCTTTATTGATTCGCCGGAGGGGGTAGATTTGGATACGTGTGCTCAGGTAAGTGAGAAACTCAGTGCAGCACTTGATGAACAGGATCCGATAAAAGAATCTTATTTTCTCGAGGTTTCTTCCGCAGGTGCTGAGCGACCGCTGAACAACTCTCAGGATTACGTAAACTCTGTTGGAAAAATGTTCATGTGACCACTTATGAGCCGTTTAACGGGTCCAAAGTTTTCGAAGGAAAACTTGTTGATGCAAATGAAAATCAGGTGGTTATAGCCATTAAGGATAAGACCAGAGTTGAACAGATCACCCTGCCTGTCGAGAAGATCGCCAGCGGCAGACTGGCGGTTGTTTTCTGACACGATAAGAAAGTATAAATGCTAAGAATGATCGTATTGGATGTGCGACTATGGTACATTTGGGGCGAGGGCCTGGCTTCGTTCATTTTCTTTATGTATCACGGCGCTTTGAAAAGGGGAGTAAAGAATGAGCAGTGATTTAGTGGAAGCCATCACAGCACTTGAGAAAGATAAGGGAATCAGTAAGGAAGTTCTGCTTGAGGCGCTTGAAGCAGCGCTGATCTCGGCTTATAAAAGGAACTTTGATCAGGCGCAGAACGTTCGGGTGGATATTAATGAAGGACTGGGACAGATCAAAGTCTATGCCCGAAAAGAAGTCGTCGAAGCTGTGGATAATAAAAATCTCCAGATTTCTCTTGAAGAGGCGAAAAAGCTGAACAGCAATTATCAGCTGGGGGATACGGTTGAAATTGAAGTCACCCCGCGAAATTTCGGCAGAATCGCGGCACAGACGGCAAAACAGGTCGTTACACAGCGTGTACGAGAAGCAGAACGCAGTGTGATCTACTCAGAGTTCATTGATCGCGAGGATGATATTATGACAGGTATCGTTCAAAGACTTGATCATCGCTTTATCTATGTTGATCTTGGACGCGTAGAAGCCTTATTGCCCCAGTCTGAACAGATGCCGAATGAAGTTTATCACCCGCATGACAGAATCAAGGTGTATATTACAAAAGTTGAAGATGCCAAAAAGGGACCGATGATTACTGTATCCAGGACACATCCGGGATTATTAAAGAGACTGTTTGAACTTGAAGTGCCGGAAATATACGATGGTACAGTTGAAATTAAATCCATTTCAAGAGAAGCAGGTGACCGCTCCAAAATCGCTGTGTATGCCGAAGATCCGACTGTTGACGCCGTCGGTGCATGTGTCGGGCAGAAAGGGGCAAGAGTTCAGACGATCGTTAATGAATTAAAGGGCGAAAAGATAGATATCGTCCGCTGGTCAGAAGATCCTGTGACCTATGTGGCAAATGCACTGAGCCCTTCCAAAGTGGTAGATGTTCTCGTTAATGAAGAGGCAAAAGCAACGACAGTCATTGTACCGGATTATCAGCTGTCTCTTGCAATAGGAAAAAGAGGTCAGAATGCCCGCCTGGCGGCAAAACTGACAGGATGGAAAATAGATATTAAGAGTGAATCCGAAGCCGAAGAAATCGGATTGTTTGATAAAATCAGCAATCAGGCTGATTCTTCCGAAGAAAATCAGGCGGATGATGTTCCTGAGCAGGACGATGAAGAATCAACTGATCCCGCTCAGTCAAACCCTGAAAAAAATTAAGGAGGATGGTATTCATGCCCGGAAAGCGTAGAATACCTATGCGAAAGTGTATCGTTTGTCAGGAGTCAGCGGAAAAAAAGAATCTTTTTCGGGTTGTCCGTTCTCCTGAAGGCGAAGTAACCCTTGATATGACAGGCAAGAAAAACGGACGAGGCGCCTATCTGACGAAAAAGGAAGAATGTGTAATGAAAGCAAAAAATAAAAAACTCCTTTCCCGCCAGCTTGGTGTGCCCGTTCCCGATTCTGTTTTTCAGGACATGATGTCATACCTTGAGGAACATGCTGCAGATGTCAGGGAGAATTAAGAGCTGGCAGTCCTTTCTGGGCCTTGCACAGAGAGCCGGGAAAGTGATTTCGGGGGAAGAAACGGTCATTCGGTCTATCCGTGATCAGAAGGCGAAAGCAGTGATCCTGTCGGCAGATGCGTCCCTGCGAACAACGAAGACTATTGAAAATAAATGCCGCTATTATCAGATTCCGCTGCTCACTGTGCCAGACCGGGCAGAACTCGGTCAAGCAATCGGGCAGCCCTTCAGAGTCATCGTCGCAGTTGTGGACAGCGGTTTTGCGGAAGTTTTAATTGAAAGGCTGGGATCATCAACACGGGGGTGAATATATGAGTAAGATGCGTGTATATGAATACGCCAGAACAAACCATGTGACGAGTAAGCAGGTCATAGCAAAGCTGGTGGAACTGGGTTTTTCAGTGAAAAGCCATATGTCTGTCATTGAGGATAATGCCATCAGTCAGCTGAACAGAAAGTTATTAAAAAAACAGGGGAATGCAGAAAATATTGCTGCAAAGCCTAAAAAAACACACACAGAGGGTCCAGTGAATCATATCAAAACAAAAACCAGAGAAAAGCAGACACGTCATACGTCAACTGAAAATAAGGAACAGCACACGAATATATCGAACAGAAGAGGCAGTACAAAAGATTCGGAACGTCATTCGTTCACACGACAGGGAGGCCAGGGAACAAGCGGCCGGTCGGGAAATAACAACCACGGTCACTCAGATAAAAGCCGCCAGTCCTCTGGAAATAACCATCGTAAATTTGGTGAAAACAATCAAAACAGGCACAGAAGAGGCAACCGTAACAGACGACGCCGGGGGAATATGAAAGTCGCGAACAGAAAAAAAATGGAAATCAAGCTCCCGGAAAAAATTACTATTTCAGGTTCGTTAACTGTCGGCCAGTTTGCTGAAAAACTCGGCAGGCCGTCAACAGACATCATAAAGAAATTGATGGCACTGGGCGTTATGGCGACGAAGAACCAGAATCTTGATAAAGATACGATTGAATTGCTGGCGTCAGATTACGGTGTCAAAGTAGAAGAAAAAGTCGTTGTCGATGAAGCAAATTTTGAAAAAGACGGATTGGGTATTGATGAAGATACTGCAGTGATCCGTCCGCCGGTTGTCACCATCATGGGCCATGTCGATCATGGTAAGACGACGCTGCTTGATACGATCAGACACACGAAAGTAACGGCGGGAGAAGCCGGCGGGATTACTCAGCATATTGGTGCCTATCAGGTTGTTCATAGTGGTAAAAAGATCACATTTCTGGACACACCCGGCCATGCAGCATTTACAACCATGCGTGCACGGGGAGCACAGATTACTGATATTACCGTCCTGGTTGTTGCTGCGGATGATGGTGTCATGCCTCAGACCATCGAAGCGATTCATCACTCGAAGGCAGCCAATGTGCCGATTATCGTTGCCGTGAATAAAATAGATAAACCAAATGCCAATCCGGATCGTGTCATGCAGGAATTGTCTGAACAGGGTCTGGTTCCGGAAGACTGGGGCGGGGATACGATTTTTGTAAAAATATCCGCCAAGAAAGGTACCGGAATAGATGACCTTCTTGAGATGATTCTTCTGGTTTCTGAAGTAGATGAATTCAAAGCAAATCCTGAAAAATTAGCACGCGGGGCCGTTATTGAAGCAGAGCTCGACAAAGGGAAAGGTCCTGTAGCAACACTTCTTGTACAGAACGGTACCCTGCGAATCGGTGATCCGATTGTTGTCGGAAACGCGTATGGCCGTGTTCGTGCTATGGTTAATGACGTGGGAAGAAAAGTTAAAAAAGCAAGTCCGTCTATGCCTGTTGAAATCACCGGATTAAACAGTGTTCCTCAGGCAGGGGATCACTTTGCTGTTTTCGAGGATGAAAAGAAAGCAAGACAGATTGGTGAAACACGCGCTGAACGTGCACTGATTACTGAACGAAAAGAAACCACGAACAAAGTCAGCCTGGATGATCTGTTTGAAAAGATCAAGGAAGGCGAAGTAAAAGAGATCAACCTGGTGATTAAAGCAGATGTTCAAGGATCCGTTGAGGCCTTATCGGGAGCCTTAAAGAAGCTTGATGTTGATGGTGTAAAGATTAATATTATTCACGAAGGTGTCGGCGGAATCAGCGAGTCGGATATTATTCTTGCCTCGGCATCCAACGCCATCATTATCGGATTTAATGTCCGCCCGGATAATCATGCAAAGAAGGTTGCAGAAACCGAGAAGGTTGACATTCGCCTGTATCGTGTGATTTATGATGCCATTGACGAGATGGAAGCAGCGATGAAGGGAATGCTCGATCCGGAATATAAAGAAAAAGTGATCGGTCAGCTGGATGTTCGTACAACATTTAAGGTATCACGGATCGGGACGATCGCCGGTTGTTATGTAACTGATGGATTAATCACACGGGATTCCGGAATCCGGCTTGTCAGAAATGGCATCGTCATTTATGAAGGACATGTCGATACACTCAAACGATTTAAAGATGACGCAAAAGAGGTTAAAGCCGGCCTTGAATGTGGTGTGACACTGGAAAACTTTAATGACATTAAAGAGGGCGACTCAATGGAGTCCTATGTCATGGAGGAAGTTCAACCTAAATGATAATCGGTCTGGTTCAGTGTGACTGTCTGATACAGGAGTCACACTCCCTGAAAGATAAACGTTCAGTGATCCAAAGTATATTAAGAAAAGCAACAAATGGGCATAATATCGCCGCAAGCGAAACAGGGTATCAGAATGTCTGGCAGAGGACGGCGCTGGCCTTTGTTTCGGTTGGTACTTCGAAGGTACATGTTGAACAGGAGCTGAACCGTGCGCTCAGACTGATTGACAGTCGCACCGATATCGAACGGACGGATACAACGTATGAATGGTTTTAAAAGGAGGGTGACCCCATGACCAGTTTAAGGGTGCATCGTGTTGCCGAACAGATGAAAAAAGAAATGGGCGACATTCTTGAACATCGAATTAAGGATCCGCGTGTTGGCTTTGTTACAGTGACCGGTGTCGATGTAACAGGTGACCTTCAGGAAGTAACTGTATATATCAGTATCCTTGGAGACCGCGAGAAACAGGATTCCACAATGGAAGGTCTGACGAAGGCCAGGGGTTTTATCAGAAGCGAAATTGGAAAAAGAATTCGCTTACGGAAAACACCGGAAATTCAGTTTAAGATTGATCAGTCCGTGGCTTATGGCAGCCATATTGACCGGTTGATTAATGAACTGCACCAAAAAGGGGAATAGAAAATGCCGGAGTATGAGGGACTGCTGCCGCTGAATAAACCCCGCGGTATGACCTCGCACGATTGTGTCTTTCGTATCAGAAAAATGCTCCATTATAAAAAAATCGGACATACCGGCACACTTGATCCAGATGTAGACGGGGTGCTTATTCTCTGCCTTGGAAGAGCAACAAAAATTGCTCAATATCTGCTGGAGTTTGGAAAGACGTACCGGGGGAAATTGCCCTTGGAACGTCAACGGTAACGGAGGATGCCTCAGGAGAAACCGTTCAGGAAAAACGGGTATCCGAGCCCATTGCAAGGGAACAGGTGATCAGCGTGATGAAGATGTTTACCGGAGAAATCAAACAGCTGGTCCCTCTCTATTCTGCCGTTAAAGTGCACGGGAAAAAACTTTACGAATACGCACGATCCGGTATTCCGGTTGACCGTCCGATGCGGCAGGTCTCCATTTATCAGCTTCAGTTGGATAGCCAGAATGCATTTTACAGGGAAAGTATCCCTTTTCTGGTTACATGCAGCAAGGGCACTTATATTCGGACTCTGGCAGTTGATATTGGCCGGGCACTGGGGTACCCCGCTCATTTGAAAACTCTGACCCGAATCAAGGCCGGCCCATTCAGTATAGATGAATGTCTGTCCTTCGAGGAAATTGAACTTCTGAACAAAGAAGGACGATTCTCAGAAGCCCTGAAGCCTCTGGAATCGGGACTCGGTCATTTAACCAGGTGGACAGTTAATCAACAGACAGCGGATAAGGTTATTCATGGCGCGGTATTGCCGGCGCCCGCCGGGTTGTCGGACAAACCCATTGCCGTTTTTAACCATTATGGCAAATGTCTGGCCGTGTACCAGTCTTATCCGGGAAAATCAGGTTTCATCAAGCCTCAGAAAGTTCTCGCGCTGTCGAACCGGTAGAACATCGTGCATGGTGCTGCAGTCAATCAGTTTACTAGAGTAGAAGGTGCTTTCATTGGATAAGATCTTTTTGGAGAAACAGCCATTTTTAGAAAACGATGACGGAGAAGAGAAAGTAATTGCTCTGGGATATTTCGATGGTGTTCATATTGGTCATCAGCATGTGATTCAGAAGGCGGTTGAAATTGCCCGGAGAAAAAGGATGAAATCGGCCGTCATGACTTTTTATCCGCATCCATCCGTTGTACTGAAACCTTCGCAGAAGCGAGAGGACTGTCTGACTCCCCCGAAGAAAAGGCGGATCTTATTGAGAAGCTGGGGGCAGACCTGCTAATCTGTGTTCGATTTGATCTGGAACTCAGCAGATTGTCACCACAGACATTTGTTGATGAATATCTCATTAAACTGCACGCCAAGCACATCGTTGCCGGCTTTGATTATACCTTTGGGAGAATGGCTGCGGGGAACATGGAGAATATTGAACAATACTCCCGGAGTATGTTCGGCTACACAGTCATTCCAAAAGTCGAGCAATTCGGGGAAAAGGTGAGTACCACACACATCAGGTCACTCATTACGGCCGGAAAGGTCGAAGAAGCCATACCTCTTCTTGGCAGACCATATCGTACGTCCGGAGTGGTCAGACATGGTGATCAGAGAGGCAGAAAGCTGGGATTTCCTACGGCCAACATAGAGACCGATGCAGCTTACCTGATGCCGGCAGACGGGGTATATGCGGTACAGTTGATTGTAGATGGAAAGCGGATGGCTGGTGTATGCAGCATCGGAAATCGCCCCACCTTTTATGACAGTGCAAATGCGGCAACTGTTGTCGAAGTCTATGTTCTCAACTTCAAAGGGAATCTATATGATAAGCATGTCTCTGTGGACTGGTACAAAAGACTGCGCGGGATGGAGAAGTTTTCCAGTGCCAATGAACTCATTGATCAGATGAACCGGGATGCAGCAACTACCAAGCTGTTTTTCGACGCAAAATAAGCTTAAGTAAAGAGGAATCCATGAAAGAATCTTGATTTGTATATAAAAAACATGTACAATATACTTGTGTATTTGCGAATTGAATACACGGAACCTGGGCTCGGCTGTTCGTTCCACCGGCGGCGGCTGTGCTCAAGGGGATTTGATACAGGGAGGTGAGAGCTGATGGCTTTGACAAAGGAGCAGAAAACTCAGCTGATTCATGAATTCCAGACACATGAGAACGATACCGGATCACCGGAAGTTCAGGTTGCTGTTCTGACTAAACAGATCAATTCTTTGAATGAACACTTGAAGATTCATAAGAAGGATAATCATTCACGCCGCGGGCTTTTAAAAATGGTCGGCAAGCGTCGGAATCTGCTTACCTATCTCCGCGGTAAAGATGTTAAAAGATATCGCGAGTTAATCAACAAATTAGGTTTGCGTCGATAAGATGTTTAAAAAAAGCGGGAGCATTCCCGCTTTTTTGCTGTCTGTAAATTTTTATCGGAGAGAAGGTGTTTTGGACTGTGGGTACCAGGAAGCATGTTTATCAAATGGAGTGGGCAGGTCGCCCGCTTCGTATTGAGATCGGCGAAGTGGCGAAACAGGCCAACGGTGCGGTACTTGTCTATTACGGGGACACCGTTGTCCTGTCAACTGTCACAGCATCGAAAGAACCTAAAGAGGGATCCTTTTTCCCTCTTACAGTGAATTATGAAGAAAAAGCCTATGCAGTCGGGAAAATGCCTGGAGGTTACATTAAAAGAGAAGGCAGACCCACAGACAGAGCCACACTGTCAGCCAGAATGATTGATCGCCCGATTCGTCCGCTGTTTCCCGACGGATTCTGTAACGAAGTCCAGATTGTGAATATGGTGATGAGTCTCGATCTTGACTGCAGTGCCCAAATGTCGGCTTTGCTGGGTTCATCTCTTGCTCTTTCAGTATCTGATGTCCCGTTTAATGGTCCGGTAGCCGGTGTGATCATCGGACGGGTCGATGGAGAATTTATCGTCAACCCGACAGTCGCTCAGTCTGAGAAGAGTGACCTGCATCTGACTGTTGCCGGAACGGAAAAGGCAATCAATATGGTTGAAGCCGGTGCAGATCAGGTTCCCGAAGAAGTGATTCTTGATGCGATCCTTTTTGCGCATGAGCAGATCAGGAAGCTCGTCGCATTTGAGAAGACCATCGCCGCTGAGATCGGCCGGACAAAAATGGATCCCGTCCTGTTTAAACCGGATCAGGAATTGACAGAGCGTGTTCAAAAACTTGCCGGTGCGCGACTTGATCAGGCGATGAGAGTAAAAGATAAGCAGGAACGTGACCGGGCGATCAGAGAAGTTAATGATTCGGTGAAAAATGTGTTTATCAGCGAAAATGAGGCGGCAGGAGAGGTGATCGTTAATCTCAGGCTGGTGGACAAAGCACTGCACAATATTCTGAAAGAAGAGGTGCGGCAAATGATCGTTGTTGAGCACCTTCGTCCGGATGGACGCGGCGTTGATGAAATTCGTCCGCTTGCTGCACGTGTCGGTCTGCTGCCAAGAGCACATGGATCCGGACTTTTTACGCGTGGGCAGACGCAGGCACTCAGTGTGTGCACGCTGGCCCCTCTGAGTGAAGTTCAGCCCCTGGATGACTTCAGTGCCGGGGACAGCAAACGTTTCATCCACCATTATAATTTTCCCGGCTTCAGCACTGGAGAGGCGAAACCGGTACGGTCCCCCGGCAGGCGTGAAATCGGTCACGGGGCACTTGGCGAACGTGCGCTGTCACCCGTCATCCCTGAAGAAGATAAATTTCCTTATGCTATTCGCTGCGTGTCAGAGGTGCTGGAATCGAACGGTTCTTCTTCTCAGGCAAGCATATGCGGCAGTACGCTTGCTTTGATGGATGCCGGAGTCCCGATTAAATCACCGGTTGCCGGCATCGCCATGGGACTGGTCAAACATGGTGAAAAGATGGTGGTATTGACGGATATCCAGGGGCTGGAAGATTCACTGGGAGATATGGACTTTAAATGTGCAGGCACAGAAAAGGGTATTACAGCCCTGCAGATGGATATTAAAATATCCGGAGTAACCAGGGAAATTCTGTCGAAGGCGCTGAAACAGGCAAGAAGAGGCCGAATGAAAATTATGGACACCCTTCAAAGTGCCCTGCCACATCCGCGTGAGCACTTATCAAAGTACGCGCCAAAAGTGATCAGAATGTCCATTAATCCTGCCAAAATCCGTGATGTGATCGGATCTAATGGGAAAATGATTAATAAAATTATTGATGATACGGGTGTGAAAATAGATATCGAGCAAAGTGGATTGATCACTATTTTCTATCTCAATGAACGTAACGGATTAAAAGCGCGGCAATGGATTGAGGATATCACCCGCGAGGTGAAAGCAGGCGAAATTATTACCGGGAAAGTCCGGAGAATTGAAAAATTCGGTGCATTCGTCCATTTGTTCGGGCATACTGACGGACTGATTCATATTTCTGAGCTGGATGATAAACACGTAAATAATGTTGAGGACGTCCTTCACGTTGGTGATGAGGTACGGGTAAAGGTACTTGATATTGATCAGCATGGAAGAATAAAACTATCGAGAAAGGCACTGATAGCCTCTTCATCTGTACCCGGAGAATCCTGCCATTCATAATATAACCATACAAAATCCAACACGTCTCACCGGGCAGAGCGGGCTATCCGCCTGTTTTTTTTTGTGGACGGACAGACTATTCACATCTCGACGGACATATAGATATAAAATCAGGAAGATGATCGTTTCTCCCGGACTTTGCTGTCGGGGGATACTCTTATTCTATTTGTTTGCTGTTTTGCATCGTGCTATAGTATATATTAATTTGGAAGTAATGAATTTAGCTGACTTTACTCACGTTACACTGATTCAGACTGGCAGTCTATTACTTTATTACTTGCGATTTTCAGCCAGAACAGATAGATATAGAAGTAACAGGAGGATTATAGAGTGATTATTAAACATACGGCAGCGAATGGGGTGCGGATTCTGCTTGAAAAGATATCCTCCGTTCGCTCGGTCAGTATAGGAATCTGGGTCGGTACGGGATCACGTTATGAAAATAAACACAATAACGGCATTTCCCATTTTATTGAACACATGCTGTTTAAAGGGACTGCTACACGAAGCGCACGTCAAATTGCTGAAGCGTTTGACCGGATTGGCGGACAGGTCAATGCTTTTACATCTAAGGAATGTACGTGTTATTACGCAAAGGTGATGGATCGGGATGCATCGTACGCCATGAATGTCCTGGCAGATATGTTTTTTCACTCCCGCTTTGACCCGGAGGACATGGAAAAGGAAAAAAAGGTCATTGGTGAGGAAATTAAGATGTATGAAGATACTCCGGATGACCTCGTACATGATCTCCTGAGCGCAACCAGCTTTGCTCATCATCCGCTTGGTTATCCGATATTGGGTACAAAACGTACACTTGCAGAGTTCGGTCCGGAAGAATTGAAAACACATATGCATAAACATTACAGGCCGGATAATATTGTGGTATCCATTGCAGGGAATGTCTGTGATTCATTTATTAATGAAGTTGAAGCCATATTTTCAGGTTATCAGGTACCAGATCTGGAAGAGCCACAGCCGGCTCCTTTATTTCATCCTGGAAAAATTGCGAGAAAAAAGGAAACCGAACAGGCACATATATGTTTTGGCTTTCCCGGTGTTTCAAGCAGTAGCAAGGCATCGGTTCCCCTTATTGTGATGAATAATATTCTGGGAGGCGGAATGAGCAGCCGGCTTTTTCAGGAAATACGTGAGGAAAAAGGGCTCGCTTATTCTGTTTTTTCCTTTCATACGGCGTTCAGAGACAGTGGCCTTCTGACTGTTTACGGTGGCACCGCAGCGGACAGAATCGGTGAACTCGGAGAAAATATGCTTAACAGCATACAGCGGATGATACACGAAGGGGTTTCAAAAGATGAGCTTGACAGCAGCAAGGCTCAAATTAAGGGGAATATTATTTTCGGGCTTGAGAGTACGAGCGGGCGGATGAGCAGAAATGCCAAAAATGAACTTATTCTGGGACATGACCGTCCGGTAGATCAGATGATCAGTGAAATTGATGCGGTTACCGTGGATGATGTACACGATATTGCTGAAAAAATATTTCAAAAACCCTACTCATGTTCGGTTGTCAGCCCGACAGGAGATCTGCCGGCAGCGATATAATAAAACCTGTCATCCCATGAAAAAGGGTCCGGTAAATTTTTGTCGGGCTCCTTTTTTGCGTTCTGAAAAATACTGAATTTTCACTATGAAAGGGTTCGGAAAAAATGAAGCTTCACGCCGTGCAACGCGTCAGCCGGCAGGTTTTTCTTTGCGTCTCGTGCTTTTCACAATACCGGGTTTTTATCATAACATAAAGTGTTAAATGAAAACCGGCTATATAAATGGCTGAGCGGAGGGAAAGCCAGTGCTGACAGACAGACATATTGTGATCCTGGGGGGCGACGCCCGGCAGATTGAAGTGATCAATAAACTGGTTGCACTTGATGCCCGTTTGTCCCTCGTCGGCTTTGATCAGCTGGACAGAAATTTCAATGGCGCGATCAAAGTGAATATGGATGAAGTACAGGCCGATGCGGTTGACAGTCTGATTTTACCAGTAAGCGGTACAGATAAAAAAGGCTTTGTCGAAACAACGTTTTCAAACGAAAACGTTCAATTAACAGCCGAATGGCTGGAGAAAACACCGGAACACTGCACAATTTACTCAGGTATTTCGACAGATTACCTGGATAAAGCGGCAGTTGAGGCCGGCCGTTCGGTTGTCAGATTATTTGAGCGGGATGATGTGGCCATCTATAATTCAATTCCAACTGTTGAAGGAACATTAATGATGGTGATACAAAATACAGATATTACCATCCATAATGCTCAGGTGATGATTCTTGGCCTTGGCAGAACAGGAATGAGCCTGACGCGGGCTTTCCACGCTTTGGGTGCCCATGTCAAAGTCGGAGACAGGCATCCGGAACATTTGGCGAGGGCACAGGAGATGGGGGTTCAGACGTTTTATCTGACTGATCTGGAAAATCAGGTTCAGGATAATGAAATTTGTATCAATACGATACCGGCACTTGTGCTCACCAGTAAAGTTCTTTCCAGGATGCCTTCCGGAAGTTTTATTCTTGATGTCGCTTCACTTCCCGGAGGAACGGATTTCAGATATGCCAAAAAAAGGGAATCAAAGCCATGATCACACCCGGTTTACCAGGACTGGTCGCTCCTAAAACGGCGGGACGGATTATCGCAAATGTCATGGCAGAATTACTCCTTGAAAAATTTAACAAAGGAGGAAACCTGATATGAGCCTGAAGGGCAGACACATTGGTTTTGGCATTACTGGTTCTCATTGTACGTACAGTCAGGTCATCCCGGAAATAAAAAAGCTGATCACTCTGGGATGTCAGGTGACGGTTTTCGTTACCTATACCGTGAAAAATACCGTTACCCGTTTTGGAAGCGGTAAAGACTGGGTCAGTAAGGCAGAGGAAATCACGGGCAATAAAGTCATTGATTCGATTGTTGAAGCTGAACCCTACGGTCCGAAAAAACCGCTTGATTGTATGATTATTGCTCCTCTGACGGGAAATTCAATGAGTAAATTTGCCAATGCGCAGACAGATTCTCCGGTGCTCATGGCAGCAAAGGCAACCCTCAGAAATGGCAGACCAATTGTCCTTGGTATTTCAACGAATGATGGACTGGGACTCAATCTGCAGAACATTGCGAAACTGATCGTAACGAAGAACATTTACTTTATTCCGTTCGGTCAGGATGATCCGATAAATAAGCCAAATTCCCTCGTTGGACATATGGGATTGATGCCTGAGACGGTTGAATCAGCTCTGCTCGGGAAACAGCACCAGCCCCTGCTGCTTGAAAAAAAGTAGTCAATCCGGTGATTGATCTCTTCTTCTGACAGGATTATGATAAAATAAGGTTGTCATGATGTATGCTGTCAGACTGATACGTTCATTTGCTTTTTAACCGGTAGTGGTCTGAGAAAATGATGCTCAGAATATCGTGACTGGCTGCAATCTGAATTTTGTTTTTCCGGACATTGGCTGTATGTTGAGATGAAGAAAACCAGTGATCTCATGATATCACCCGGCCGGGATTCGGATGTACATGAAGGGATGTAAACGAATTTGAAAATAATTGTTCAAAAGTTTGGCGGGACATCCGTTCAAACTGCAGCAATGAGGAATCACGCTGTTCGTCATGTTGTGCAGGCAGTAAACATGGGTTACAAAGTGATTGTCGTCGTTTCGGCCATGGGACGCTCAGGCGATCCTTATGCAACGGATACACTGCTGGGTCTTGTGAAGGAACATAACAGTTCTGCCCGTGAAAGGGATATTTTGATGTCATGCGGAGAAACCATATCCATGGTGGTCTTCTCCAGTTTACTTAAGGCAGCAGGTGTCCGTTCTGAAGCGTTAACAGGTGCTCAGGCCGGATTTCGCACGAATGCGACATTTAATGATGCAAAAATCGTGGAAATGAAAGTAAAGCCGTTGCTCCGCAGACTCGAAAAACTGGATGTGGTCGTCGTTGCGGGTTTCCAGGGACAGACTCAGGATGGTGAAATCACGACGCTCGGACGCGGTGGAAGTGATACATCAGCTGCTGCTCTTGGAGCGGCAGTCGGCGCCGAGTGGATTGACATTTTTACTGATGTGAACGGCGTGATGACAGCCGATCCGAGAATCGTAAGCAATGCGCGACGACTTTCCGTACTCACATACAACGAAGTATGTAATCTGGCTTATCAGGGCGCTAAAGTGATCCATCCCCGGGCAGTTGAAATTGCGATGACTGCGAAAATACCGATCCATATCCGATCCACTGTTTCTGACGAACTCGGGACGCTGGTCACGACAATGACTCAGTCCGGAAGGGGTCAGGATATCAGGGAACGCCCGGTAACAGGCATCACCTATGTAAAAGGGGTGACTCAGATTCGAGTACGGGCAGGAAAGGATGAATATGATCTTCAGGCAAAAGTGTTTAAAGCCATGGCAGAGCAAGGGATCAGTGTCGACCTGATTAATATAAGTCCTAATGGTGTGGTTTATACGGTAAACGGAAAGGCCAGTGAACGGGCGGTCAGTACATTGAAAAGTCTGGGATATACTCCGGAAGTTCTGACCGGCTGTGCTAAGGTTTCTGCCGTAGGAGCAGGAATGGCCGGCCTGCCGGGAGTCGCTTCACGAATTGTCAATGCCCTTACAGAAAAGGGAATTCGTATTTTACAATCCGCGGATTCACACAACACAATCTGGGTACTGGTTGATGAATCCAGAATGAAGCAGGCCGTAAATGCTCTGCACCATGCGTTTCATTTAGAAAAAGTTCAGGATCAAATTCAGATGGAGCAACAGAAACAGGAGTGAGGAGAATGGATTTTGGAAGTTTGCTGACCGCAATGGTCACCCCTTTTGATGAAAAAGGAAATGTAAGTCTTGAACGCACGACAAATCTTGTGGAACATTTACTTAAAACAGGATCAGAAGGCATAGTTGTAGCCGGAACCACCGGAGAGTCACCGACGCTTACAACTGATGAAAAGTTGCGTTTATTTGAACATGTTGTCAAAACGGTCGCCGGGCGCGCTAAAGTCATCGTCGGAACGGGGGAAATAATACCCGGACTTCTGTTGCGCTTTCAAAAGAAGCGGCAAAACTTGGCGTCGATGCCATCATGGCTGTTGCTCCTTTTTACAATAAACCGAATCAGGAGGGCATATACGCACACTATAAGGCCATTGCTTCGAGTGTGGATTTACCGTTAGTGATTTACAACATACCGAGTCGCTCGAAAGTGAATATTACGGCCGATACGATTATCCGCCTGTCCAAAATCGATAATATTGTAGCTGTTAAAGAAGCGAGCGGAAATCTTGATCAAATGGCAGCCATCATCAGCGGTACTGACGAACACTTTCACCTGTACAGCGGGGATGACGGCCTGACGCTTCCTGTTCTTTCCATCGGCGGGCAAGGCGTGATTTCAGTTGCTTCGCACGTTATTGGTCCGGAAATGAAATCGATGATTACAGATTATCAGGAAGGCAACAATCAGCGGGCGGCCGAAGCTCACCGGATGATGCTTCCGTTTATGAGAGAACTGTTTGCTGCCCCGAGTCCTGCTCCTGTTAAAACTCTGTTGAATGATCTGGGCATTGCCGTCGGTCCTGTACGTCTCCCGATGGTACCACTCAATAGCAGGGAGCATCAGTTACTGACTGAATCGTACACGGCCTTAAAGAACAAACAAAAGGTTCAGGATAAAGTTTCCAAATAATGATCACGATAAAGGTGAACGGTAAAGATCCGGTTCACCCTTTCTTTTTATGAGGACAGGCTGCCACTTGCGTCAGCAAGTGGCACGTGCTGATACCAAACGGGGAGTGAAGTGCGAACGGGAGGATTATGAACTGGCCGCTTTTTTTCCCTTTGTTAAAAAATTGTACTTTAGTGCACGTTTGGTTATAATGAGGTTAATGATTAGTTCGGATCAAAAGCGATGACTGCTCAATTAAATAGGAGGAATGCCCATTGTCACATTCTAAGCAGGACAGTGTGAGAATTTACGCAATGGGCGGCGTTGGTGAACTGGGAAGTAATATGACAGTCATTGAAGTGAATCATGATTTATTTATTATTGATGCAGGTCTGATGCATCCGCACGAAGATATGCTTGGTGTGGATACGGTGATTCCGGATATATCTTATCTGGATACGAAACGTGATCTTATCCGTGCAGTTCTTCTGACACATGGCCATCAGGCCAACATCGGTGGCCTTCCTTATCTTCTGAACGATATTCATGCACCGGTTTACGGAACAGAACTGACTCTCGCCTTAGTGAGAGAGACGATGAGAGATGCTGGAGAAAAATATCGTAAAGACCAGTTTGTCACCATTGATCCTGATAAGGATCTGAAAATTGGTCATACACGTTTCTCTTTCTTTCGAACGTACCACAGTGTTCCGGATTCGATTGGTATTGCGGTGCATACTGCTCAGGGCATTATACTTCATACGGGTGATTATAAATTCGACTTTACACCTGTCGGTCGTATACGGACTGATGTCAGTAAACTTTCAGATTTTGGTGAGGAGGGTGTCCTGTGCCTGCTTTCCGACAGCAAGCATGCGGAAATACCAGGCACGGCACCTTCTGATTCCGTTATCGGAGATCAGTTCAGCCATATTTTTTATTCATTGGAAGGCCGGGTCATCGTGGCCATTCATGCGACAAATTTACATCGCATTCAGCAATTTATAGATGTGTGTGTCATGCATGGAAAGAAAATAGCCATTGATGGAGAATATTTGAACAGAATCATTTCGATAGCTGTAAGAAAGGGCTATCTTAAGATCCCGCATCATATTATTTTGTCCTGGGATAAAGCAATGAAATACCCGAACAATAAACTTGCGATCCTGACCAGCGGGGCTGATGGAGATCCACTGACATCATTAACCAGCATGGCTAATCATATGCATAAAAAATTAAAGCTTGAAAAAGACGATCTGATTATTTATTCTGCCTCACAAACCCCAAGTAATGAAAAGGCTGTAACCAATGCGATCGATCGACTGATGAGTGAAGGCGCACAGGTGATCTTCGGCAGCAGCGTTCATGTTTCCGGACATGGGTCACAGGAAGACATTAAGCTTATGCTTCAGCTGACACATCCAAAATATCTGGTTCCGGTTGATGGAGAGTTTAAAATGATGACAACTCACCAGAAAATTGCCGAGTCAATGGGTATGCCTTCAAAGAACATCTATTTACTGGATAAAGGGGATGTGCTGGAGTTCATCGGTGGGGAAGCGAAGCAGACGGAATCCGTTCCAGCCGGCCAGCTTCTTGTCGACGGTCTCGGTGTTGGCGATGTAGGGAATATCGTTCTGCGCGACCGGCGCTTGCTGTCACAGGATGGTACGGTAGTCATTGTCGTTACACTCGGACGCAAGACGAAAAAGATTCTTGCAGGACCGGAAATCATTACCCGCGGATTTGTATATGTCAGAGAATCAGAAGATTTGCTGGATCAGGCTAATCAAATTGTTGATGAAGTGCTTTCAAAAGCACTGACACAGCATGTTTCTGAGTGGTCATCGCTTAAAAGCGGAATTCGAGATGCATTGAGTCGTTACTTTTTTGATAAAACCAAACGCCGTCCAATGATATTGCCAATTATCATGGAATTCTAAAAAGGTCAGGCCCGGACAGGTCTGATCTTTTTTCACATCAGACAACCTTTGCGAAAATCAGGGCAGTAGAGTAAATTAGAAAGGGCGGGAGCAGTCTTCCGTCGCTATTTGTATAGCAGTTATCTGAAGCAGAAGAAGTCATTGGATTAATTTAGAGGTGTATACATGGCAGGCAAGAGAAAGAAAAGAGCAGGCAAGTCAAAAAAAGGATGGAAGGAGACGCTGATTTATGAGGTAGGCGGACTTTGTATGTTCTCCCTGACCTGTATCGGGATCAGCGGTCTCGGAGCAGCAGGAGAGGTGCTGAAGGAAATGGGCCGGTTTCTGACCGGTGACTGGTGGATTATCCCGATGCTCGCCGTCCTGGCACTGTCCGTCTATTATATCCTTTACCGCAGACAGCCGGCGTTTTTCACTCGGAAACTGACTGGTGCTTACCTGTTGTCGCTGGCTATTCTGCTGATCAGTCACGTGAAATTATTTGAGACCCTTTCATCAGTAAACCAATGGCAGAACCGTTCCGTTATTTACAATACATTTGTTCTTTTTCGTGGTGAACTGAATGGGACGCTGCCGGTTTACGGACTTGGCGGTGGAATGATTGGTGCGATCAGTTTTGCATTTTTCCATTATCTGTTTTCAACAACCGGCACGCTGTTCATGGCCGCTTTTCTGGTCCTGGTCGCCTCCATTCTGATTACCGGGAGATCTCTCAGAGATACAGGGAAAAAACTGTTCGGAGGTATGTTTAAAGGACTGAGAAGCAGCGGTAAAAAAGGGATCGAAGCGCTGCACGGGTATTTTTCCGGAAAGAAAAAAAAGAAACAGGTAGCCGGATCAGACGTGCATCATCCTCAGGAAAGAAACGAACCAGATCCTGTTGTTCGATCAGAATATGAACCGGAAATACATGACTTTAATGAACAACAGACTCTTTTTCCTGAAACGGAAACCACACCGCAGGAGCACGCCGGAACAACAGCGAATGAAGCCAAACCTGAAGATCAGGTACCTGACTTTATGCAGGAACACGTCGAAAATGAAGATTATCAGCTACCGCCGATAGATCTGCTTAATCATCCCAGAAAGAATGCACAGAATAATGAGCGGAAACACATTTCCGAAAATGTTCGGACACTGGAACGGACATTTGAGAGTTTCGGGGTACGCGCATCGGTCCGTGAAGTCCATCTTGGTCCTGCAGTAACGCGGTACGAGGTGTATCCGGAGGCGGGTGTTAAAGTAAGCAGAATTCTCGGGCTCAGTGATGACCTTGCACTGGCACTGGCAGCCAGGGATATTCGTATTGAAGCGCCGATACCCGGAAAATCAGCAGTGGGTATCGAAGTGCCCAACCAGGAAGTTGCCATGGTCGGTCTGCGTGAAGTCCTCGAATCGAACAATGCCAAAAAGGCACGTTCAAAACTGACCATTGGCCTTGGGAGAGATATCTCGGGTGAACCCATTCTGTCCGATCTGAATAAGATGCCGCATCTTCTTGTTGCCGGGGCTACCGGAAGCGGGAAAAGTGTTTGTATTAACAGTATCATTGTGACACTTCTTATGAGAACGAAACCAAGTGAAGTGAAACTTTTTATGATTGATCCAAAAATGGTGGAACTGAACGTTTATAACGGCATTCCTCATTTACTGACACCGGTGGTTACGGATCCGGCCAAGGCAGCGCAGGGGTTGAAAAATGTTGTCGGTGAAATGGATCGACGCTATGAACTGTTCTCAGAAAGCGGTACGCGTAATCTGGAAGGGTATAACGAGCATGTTGCAAAATATAATTCGGAACATGAAGACAAGCAGCCCCTGATGCCTTATATCGTTGTGATTATTGATGAGCTGGCCGATCTGATGATGGTCGCATCAAAAGATGTGGAAGAGACAGTGACCCGGCTTGCGCAGATGGCACGGGCTGCAGGTATTCATCTGATCATTGCAACGCAGCGGCCTTCAGTAGATATTATCACCGGCGTGATCAAAGCAAATATTCCGTCACGTATTGCTTTCAGCGTCTCATCAATGATGGATTCACGTACCATTCTTGATTCCGGAGGTGCTGAAAAACTGCTCGGGAAGGGAGATATGCTGTTTCTCCCTATAGGTGCATCCAAACCGATTCGTATCCAGGGTGCCTTTTTGTCCGATGAAGAAGTGGAGCATGTTGTTCAGTATGTCATCAGTCAGCAGAAAGCAAATTATCGCAAAGACTTAATTCCTCAGGATCATCCTGAGCAGAACAGGGAGAAAGTTGACGACGATTTATTTGATGACGCTGTTCAGCTGGTCGTCAATATGCAGACAGCAAGTGTATCCATGCTGCAGCGCAGGTTCCGGATCGGTTATACACGGGCAGCACGATTGATTGACGCCATGGAAGACAGGCACATCGTCGGCCCTTATGAGGGCAGCAAGCCGCGCGCAGTTCTTGTTCCGAAACAGGATGATGAGGCATCCAGTCATAATTGAGCGACAGAGGTAAGGTGGACGAAGAGTCATGAGAAATAT
Source organism: Sporolactobacillus sp. Y61 (assembly GCF_040529185.1). Taxonomy (NCBI): domain Bacteria; kingdom Bacillati; phylum Bacillota; class Bacilli; order Caryophanales; family Sporolactobacillaceae; genus Sporolactobacillus; species Sporolactobacillus sp. Y61. Next base: position 2,185,803 of record NZ_CP159510.1, read on the forward strand.
ACTGATCACAGGTGCAAGTGGTTCAATTGGTCAGGCAGTAGCCGGGAGAATCGCAATGTCCGGTGCGTCTCTGTATCTTCATTACTGCACAGGTGTTGATCGGATTCAGAAACTTTCCGGCAAACTCAGAAATAAATTTCCTGAACAGTTTTTTACATGTGTTCAGGCAGATCTTGCAGATGAAAACGGGCCGGATAAACTGCTTCATCAGCTGGATCAGCAGGTTGACGGCGTTATTTATACAAGCGGGCAAAGTCAGGTCGGACTTTTCCAGGATGTCCCTTTAAAATCAGTGCAACAGCAGATCCAGCTCCAGCTGATCAGTCCGTTCCGTATCATTCAGAGCCTGATTCAACCGATGATCAGGGAAAAGCAGGGAAAAATTGTGATTGTTTCTTCCATCTGGGGACTGACTGGTGCTTCTACCGAAGTTCTGTATTCCATGGTCAAAGGCGGACAAAACACGTTCGTTAAGGCGCTGGCAAAAGAAGTCGCGCCCAGTGGTATTTCCGTCAATGCCGTTGCGCCGGGAGCTGTTGATACCCCCATGATGGACGAGTTCAGCAAACAGGATATCGCGCTCGTTAAAGAAGATATTCCCATGGACAGACTGGCTGAACCTGAAGAAGTCGCTTCACTCGTTGCCTTTCTTATGCGCCCTGAATCCAGCTATATCAGCGGACAGGTTATTTCGATCAATGGGGCATGGTACTGCTGACTGGAATTTCCGTAATAAAAGAGCAGAATCGAGACAACCTAAACATGCACAAAATATAGCAGGGAGGTTGTCTCATGTCTGTATTGGAAAACTGGGATAAATGGAAAACATTTCTTGGGGAAAAAGCAGATCAGGCGCAAAAAATGGGTGTAGATGAAGAAACGCTGACAGGTTTTGCAAAAAAAATTGGTGATTATCTTAGCCAGAATGTGGACCCGAAAACAGATCAGGAACGTGTGCTTTCCGATTTGTGGCATGTCGCAGAGGATCATGAGCGGGAAATGCTGGCTCACTTAATGCTTAAGCTTGTTGATCAGGATGCACACCGGATGCAGCGACAGAGTTGAACCTGAATAAAGAAAAAAGAGAGGCCCGATGGCGTCTCTTTTTTCTTGTACCCTGTCGTTAAAATGTAAGGTTTATGATAATATTAACTAAGGGTGTAAAGAAGGACATGTGCTGATATAAGGATGTGGACCTTCTTTCATTTTTCGGGCATCTTTATACGAAAGTCTGTTTTTACGGAGAGGGCAAGCATCCATGAGCGACGGCAATGAATGGTATCTGGAATATGAAATACATAGAAATGAGCCGGGGCTTCTTGGAGATGTCGCATCGCTCCTTGGTAAGCTGGAAATCAATATTCTTACGATAAACGGTATTGATCATAAACGGCGCGGACTCCTCGTTTGTACGGATAAAGATCAACAGATTTATCGTTTTCTTGAAATTGTTGGAACCATGAAGAGGATACATTTGACGAAGGTACGTCGAACGACTTTAATGGACAGGCTGGCCGTACGCCACGGAAGATATGTCGAGAGGGATACAGATGACCGGAAAACCTTTCGTTTCACCCGGGATGAAATCGGACTTCTTGTTGATTTTATGGCCGAATTGTTTAAAAAGCCAGGTCATCTCCTGATCGGTATACGCGGAATTCCGCGTGTGGGAAAATCCGAATCCATTATCGCGGCAAGCGTATCCGCAAACAAACGCTGGATATTTGTCTCTTCGACTCTGCTCAGGCAGACCATCCGCACTCATCTGTCCGAAGACGAACGGTTAAACGATCATATTTTTGTCATTGACGGACTGGTCTCAATGAAACAGGGTACGGAATCTCACTGGAGGCTGATTCACCAGATCATGCGCCGGCCGGTTACCAAAGTTGTGGAACATCCGGATGTTTTTGTCCGTCATACGGAGTACACAATGGACGACTTTGATTATATGCTCGAGCTCCGTAATCATCAGAACGAAACCATTGATTACGATTCTTATATGAATGAACTTAATCTTTTCTGAAATTGATTTTAATAAGTATTGGTAGGTGTTTTTCATGAGTGAACTTGGTCAGGCATTGAAGGACGCCAGAGAAAATAAGGGACTGACTCTGGATGCACTTCAGGAACAGACAAAAATTCAGAAACGTTATCTCCAGGCAATCGAGGAGGGTCATTTTGAACGTTTACCCGGTGCATTTTATACTCGGGCCTTTATTAAGAGTTATGCCGAAACCGTCGGCCTCGATTTCGCAGAGTTGACAGAAAAATACGCATCAGAAATGCCGAAGGTTCATCATGAGTCTTCAGAAATTCGTACACTTCCTCCTGATGGGACGGATGACCTGCCTTCAAGAGCTTCCCGTCCGGGCAGAAAAAAGCCTGGGAACTGGTCGTCTGTGATCAACAAAGCGATCATTATCGTCATCTGTCTCATCGTACTCATGATCGTGTATATTCTGATTTCCAATTTTGCAGGAAGTCGTGCAGAAAAGGCTCCGGATACGAATCAGGGAACGGGCTCCTCCATTTCTTTCAGTGGGACCACTCAATCGGATTCAGGCAGTTCCATAGCCGATTCAGGGAACAGCCAGTCCGGATCCTCCCCATCGACATCGCAGAAGCAGAGTTTGAAGCCGGAACAGACGCAGGAAAATAAGAGCACCTATACACTTACAGGAACAACGGAATTCAAAGTGAATATCGCAACGAAAAACGGTAACCCGGCCTGGTTCCGCGCTAAGGACGAAACGGGTAAAATACTTCTTGAAGGAACCGCGTCGGATGCAGGTAAAAAATCGTACAGCTTTGATGCAGGGAAAGTGAAATCACTTTCTATCAAGTTCGGCAGCGTGCCCAACACTGAGTTTAGGGTTAACGGTCAAGCGTTCCATTTTCCAAACAAAAATATAATCCAGACGATTATCATTAAATTCAACAAATAACCAGCCTGAGAACGGGGCTTGCCTGATTACGACAGCCCTTTTTTCAATGGTGATATTTTGAAAAATATGATAGAAATGTGTCAGATGATCTTTTTGACAATAATTTTTGCACGTATAAGGAGGAATTTGATGTGAATATAGCCAATAAGTTAACTGTGTCCCGTATGGTTATGATCCCCATTTTTTTGATCTTTCTTCTGGCCCCTCTTCAACTGGGTACAATTGGCTCAGGTGATTTTACTCTTCCCGTATCTCAGATGATCGCCGGATTTATTTTTATGCTCGCTTCTTTCACCGACTGGCTTGATGGACAAATTGCCCGGAGAAGGCATCTTGTGACCAATTTCGGCAAGTTCTCCGATCCGCTTGCCGACAAACTGCTTGTCATGAGCGCGTTTGTTTCTTTTGTCGGAATGGGCAGGATGGCTTCCTGGATGATTATCGTGATTCTCGCCCGGGAATTTGCGGTAACCGGATTACGTCTTGTTGCAGCAGGAGAGGGGGATGTTATTGCGGCAGGAAAAATGGGAAAATGGAAAACATTGTTCCAGATGGTTGCTATTATTTTGTTCCTGTTCAACAATATTCCATTCGGTATCGATGGCTTTCCTCTTGATCAGATCATTCTCTGGATTGCGGTTATCCTTACCATTGTGTCGGGAGCTGATTATTTTTATAAAAACCGGGATGTGATTCTTCGGTCAAAGTAATTCTTTCCGGTTGCACTTCGCAACCTCCTGAATGATAATAAGATTAAAGAATGGAAGATTGTGCGATTAAGAATTGGAGTCCTGATTTCATGAACGCAGAGATTATAGCAGTTGGTTCTGAACTCCTGCTTGGGCAGATTGCAAATACGAATGCGCAGTTCATATCGGAGCACCTTGCCACACTGGGGATTAACGTCTATTTTCATACGGTATGCGGCGATAATCGCAACCGCCTCCGTGACACCATCAGACACGCTGAAGAAAGATCCGATCTGCTTATCTTTACAGGCGGTCTTGGTCCGACAAAGGATGATTTAACGAAAGAAACGGTTGCAGAATGTCTGGACAGAAAACTGGTGACGGATCCTGATGCAATGAATAGTATTATGGCTTATTTTAAGGAAACAGGCAGAGAAATGACGCCCAATAACCGGAAACAGGCACTGGTTATCGAAGGAAGCCGGGTATTGCCGAACAGGCAGGGAATGGCACCGGGAATGGTCGCTGAAAAGGACGGACGCATGTATGTATTAATGCCCGGGTTCCTTCAGAAATGAAGCCCATGTTTCTGGAATTTGCCGCCAGTCACCTCGCTCTGAGCAGCAAAGAACACATTGAGTCTCGTGTGTTACGCTTTTTCGGTATTGGGGAATCTGCGCTGGAAACTAAAATTATCGATCTGATTGATAACCAGTCGAATCCCACGATTGCTCCGCTGGCCAAGGAAGGCGAAGTAACTCTTCGCCTGACGGCCAGACACCGCAGACGGGAGAGCGCCATTCAGATGCTTGATCGCGTTGAGAAGCAGATTGATGAGCGAACAGGCGGGTATCTGTACGGCTACGGCGAGGAATCACTGGCTGAGCACGTCTTTCGTTTGTTAAAAAAGAAGGGCAAAACCATTGCTTTTGCTGAAAGTCTGACCGGGGGCATGGCAGCGGAATGGATGACCGGTTTTTCTGGCGCTTCGTCGGTGTTGAACGGGGGTATCGTCTGCTACACAAATGAGGTGAAGGCCCATGTTCTTGGCATTCCCCAAACTTTGCTGCACTCTGCGGGAGCGGTCAGCGCGGAGTGTGCGAAACAAATGGCATCGTCCGTCAGAAATCTGTGTGCTTCGGACATTGGTGTGGGCTTTACAGGAGTGGCCGGACCGGAAAAAAGTGAGGGTAAAGATGTCGGCACGGTTTATATCGGTATTGCTGACCAAGATGGCTCAGAAAGTTATCTATACAAGTTGGCCGGTTCACGGAGAATGATCAGGATCCGTTCGGTTAAAACAGGTTACGACCTGGTCAGAAGGCATCTTCTGAAGTTACCTCTTATTGAACGGTTATAATGATACGAATAAATATTTGGGGAACACTTGTGCTTATTCATTAAAAAAGGTATGATTTAATAAGAAAGTTTTAAGGAGATGATCCGGGAGAATGGCTGGGAAAAATGACAGAAAGGCAGCACTGGACAGTGCACTGCGTCAAATCGAAAAACAATTCGGAAAAGGTTCGATCATGAGGCTTGGTGAACAGCCGGAGCAGCGTGTGTCGACCGTTTCGAGCGGTTCTCTGACACTTGATATCGCCATGGGTGTCGGAGGATATCCACGTGGACGGATCATTGAAATATACGGGCCTGAATCCTCAGGTAAAACGACGGTGGCCCTGCATGCTATTGCTGAAGCTCAGAAAGGTGGAGGACAGGCCGCCTTTATTGATGCAGAACATGCTCTTGATCCTGTTTATGCAGAACACCTGGGCGTCAATATAGATGAACTGCTCCTGTCACAGCCGGATACAGGTGAGCAGGCACTGGAAATCTGTGAAGCATTGGTCAGGAGCGGTGCCATTGATATTGTTGTTATCGATTCTGTAGCTGCTCTGGTTCCAAAAGCTGAAATCGAAGGTGAAATGGGTGATTCCCATGTCGGGTTGCAGGCGCGTCTCATGTCTCAGGCATTGAGGAAATTGTCAGGAGCCATCAGTAAATCAAAAACAACGGCTATTTTTATCAACCAGATCCGTGAAAAAGTCGGTGTGATGTTCGGAAATCCTGAGACGACACCAGGAGGACGCGCGCTGAAATTTTACGCCTCCGTCCGCCTTGAAGTCCGTCGCGCCGAAGCGTTAAAAGTTGGGAATGATATTGTAGGAAACCGTACAAGAATTAAAGTAGTGAAAAACAAGGTTGCCCCTCCTTTCAAACAGGCGGAAGTGGATATTATGTATGGTCATGGTATTTCCAGTGAAGGTGAGATCCTCGATATCGGTTCTGATCTGGATATTGTGGAAAAAAGCGGGTCCTGGTATTCATATCATAAAGAGCGGCTCGGTCAGGGAAGAGAAAATGCAAAATTATTTTTGAAAGAAAATGAGCCGATCAGGGAAGAAATCAAGAAACAAATCAGGCAGCATTATCATTTGGATGAAACACCAGATGAAACACCGGATGAATCAGCGGATAAAGAAGCTGTGGTTCATAGTTCGGATGCCCCCAAAAAATAATTGAAGGATATCAGGGAAAAAGATTGCGTCAGAGGAACGCAATCTTTTTTTATAGCCAGAATACCTTTGGGGTGATTTGCCTAAAACATGTAAGGTTGACAACCTATATACGCAACTATACAATTAACTTGTGACTTATCAGTCACATATTTCATGTTCATGTAAATTTTTCTGCCAGTAAGTGCTTAACGGATAATGTCATAATGACTGAAGGGAAGCTGTAAATAGAACCGGAGACAGATGAAAGCTGTTCATTGATTCCGTATCCCTCAGTTTCTTATCGTTTCTTTTAAGCACCATGCAAAAGTAAAAGTGACAGATTTTACTTCTTGACGATACGGAAAAGCAAGGAGGTGAAATGATGACGATTATTACAATCATCTCCATTGCGCTGATCTCTGTTGTTTGTCTGTTTGTTGGTTATTTTTACAGGAAAAAAATTGCTGAGGCAAAAATCGCTTCTGCTGAGGCAGCAGCTCATCGGATTATTGAGCAGGCCCGGCGTGATGCGGAAGCATTAAAGAAAGAAACTCTCCTTGAAGCTAAGGATAAGATTCATACGCTGAGGTCTCAGACAGAAAATGAAGCCCGGGATAGAAGAAATGAACTTCAAAAACAGGAAAATCGCCTGGTTCAAAAAGAGGATCTGCTCGATCGCAAAAGCGAATCTCTTGATAAAAAAGAAGGTTCATTAGAAAAAAGGGAGGAAGCACTTAGCAAGAAACACCGACAAATTGAAGAGATGGAAGGCAAAGTGGAGGAAACACTGCACAAGCAGCAGGATGAACTTGAGAGAATTTCCGGCCTGACGAATGATGAAGCAAAAGAATTGATCCTTAATCAGGTCAGACAAGAGTCATCACATGATGCGGCACAGATTGCCAGAGATATTGAAATGAAAGCGAAGGAAGATGCGGAGAAGAAAGCAAAAAGCATTTTATCCCTTGCCATTCAACGTTGTGCCGCTGATCACGTCACAGAGACAACTGTTTCCGTAGTCAATCTTCCAAATGACGAGATGAAAGGCAGGATCATCGGGCGTGAAGGACGTAACATTCGTACCCTTGAGACGCTGACAGGTATCGATCTGATTATCGATGATACACCTGAAGCAGTCATCCTGTCGGGGTTTGACCCGATCCGTCGTGAAGTGGCCAGAATTGCTCTTGAAAAGCTGGTTCAGGATGGTCGAATTCACCCGGCCCGCATTGAGGAAATGGTGGAGAAGTCACGCCATGAAGTAGACGAAAAAATACGTGATTATGGCGAACAGACCACCTTCGAAGTCGGAATTCACGGCCTGCATCCGGATCTGATCAAGATCCTGGGACGTTTGCATTTCCGTACCAGTTACGGCCAGAATGTGTTGCAGCATTCCGTTGAAGTTGCCTTTTTAACCGGGATGATGGCTGCGGAGCTTGGAGAGGATGAAATGCTGGCCAGACGGGCAGGACTGCTCCATGATATTGGTAAAGCCATTGATCATGAAGTTGAGGGCAGTCATGTTGAAATCGGTGTGGAACTGGCAACCAAGTATAAAGAACATCCTGTTGTGATCAACAGTATTGCATCACATCACGGAGATACGGAGGCTACTTCTGTCATATCTGTTCTGGTTGCGGCGGCTGATGCACTGTCTGCTGCACGGCCGGGCGCACGGCGCGAAACGCTTGAGAATTACATTCACCGTCTCGAAAAACTTGAAGAAATCTCTGAGTCGTTCGAAGGCGTTGAGAAATCTTATGCTATACAGGCAGGACGAGAGATCCGGATCATTGTTCAGCCGGATATCATAGATGATGCAAAATCTTACCAGCTCGCTCATGATATCACCAAAAAGATAGAAAGCGATCTTGACTATCCTGGTAATATCAAAGTGACAGTGATTCGTGAAACACGTGCTGTTGAATATGCAAAATGAAAAAGCGGCTTTAAGCCGTTTTTTCATTTTTACAGGAATGATTTACATTTCAGAGATGATACCGGATCAGGTTAAATAAGGCTCAGCCGGTAACAGAGGTCGGGCTCCGTCAGGTTTTCTTTATACTGTAAAACAGAGAAAATAATAGGGCAGGATGTGACTATTTCTTGAAGATACTGTTCATTGGAGATATTTATGGCAAAACAGGAAGACAAATGATCGACAACTATTTACCTCAATTAAAAAGCCGCATTCATCCGGATGTGACGATTATTAATGCAGAGAACGCAGCTCACGGAAAAGGGATAACGCAAAAGATATATCATCATCTTCTTGAAAAGGGAGCAGATATCCTGACAATGGGAAACCATACATGGGACAATAAGGATATTTTTGATTTTATCGACCGGGCTGATCGTCTGGTAAGGCCGGCCAATTTCCCTGAAGGGACACCTGGAACAGGAATGAGAATCTTCCGCGCCGGAAACAAGCATGTTGCAGTGATTAACCTGCAGGGCAGGGTATTTCTTCCGGCCCTTGATGATCCGTTCCGAATGGCAGACCGCCTCGTTGCTGAAGCGAGAGAGAAAACGCCTGTTATTTTCGTCGATCTGCATGCTGAAACGACAAGTGAAAAATTGGCCTTAGGGTGGTATCTCGATGGGAGAGTTTCCGCAGTTATCGGGACGCATACGCATGTTCAAACTGCTGATGAACGGATACTTTCTCAGGGAACAGCCTATCTGTCGGATGCGGGGATGACCGGGCCTTATAACGGCATTATCGGCGTGACCCGGGAGGCGGTAACCAGGAGGTTTCTGACGGCAATGCCTGTCCGATTTGAAAGTGAAGAGGGTGCAGGACAGCTGGGTGGCGCGGTGATCACGGTAAATGATACAACAGGAAAGGCCAGTAAGATCGAACGGGTACTGATTAACCCGGATCACCCTTATTTTGATTAACATGGAGGGCTTTTTCAACCTTGTCAGATCCATGAGGGCATAGTCCCCTTTTTATGGGAATATAGTTTAATACGGGTAATTCTCAGAAGGAGATGACAAGCAGCCATGGATGTGTTAAAAGTTTCAGCAAAATCTGTTCCTAATTCTGTTGCCGGTGCCCTGGCACATGCGATGCGCGTGCAAAAATCTGCAGAAATTCAGGCTATTGGAGCCGGAGCACTGAATCAGGCTGTTAAAGCTGTCGCTATTGCAAGAGGTTTTGTCGCTCCAAGCGGGCTGGATCTGATCTGTATTCCAGCCTTTACAGATATTAAGATTGACGGTGAAGAGAGGACAGCGATTAAGCTGATTATCGAACCGAGATGAAAGTGTACAGGTTTTCTGATGTCTTCAAGCATTCAGGAAACCTGTTTTTATCCAGTGGTAATACTCTCCCACCTCAGAGTCATGGGGATAAACGAACACTTCCAGGTGGGGATCACTGCCCGCAGCAGCCCGATGGGTTCAACGAACAATCAGTGGGGTAGAAAGCCCCCACTGATTTGAAATTTCATTTTATTGAAAACACATACATTATATGATGTATAATGAATAGTGAAGAGGGGGAGAGGAGCGGGTAAAGATGCTTGTCAGACAAGTCATGATTACAGATGTTGTATCCGTCCATGAAGATGATCTCATTTCAGTCGTACTTAAGAAAATGATTGATCACCGAATCGGCATCATCCCGGTTCTTGACAGTAAGGACAGACTGTCAGGCGTGATCACAGATGGTGACATAATGAGAACCCTGCTGCCAAAACAAATGACTGTTTATGATTGGTACAGCCTCATCGCGTCAGTGAAGGTGGAGATCACACGTGGCCATTTAGAAGATTTATTAAACAAAAAAGTCAGCAAGCTAATGAGAAAACGAAATATCCTGACGGTCACGGCTGAACGGGACCTGGGGGATGTGCTCCGAATGCTGTCGTATCATCATCTCAAACGCGTGCCTGTCATCGACAGGGAGCATCATGTCGTTGGTCTGATCGGCCGAAGTGACGTGCTCCGATACCTGGGTGAACAGGTTCTCGGAGAAGTATAAACCGGTCCATCTGCTGTCACAGCATGTTCACCTCACATTAATTACAAGGGTATCTTATTTTTCTTCTGCCTTCCCCCTACAAAGCCCTGCCCCGAACCATGCCAGCTCTGAGGAGTAAAAATTCTTCGCGATAAAATCAACAACAGCCCCCTAAATAATGCTATATATGAGATAATTTAACAGTAATAAATCCCATAATAGTGCTATTTTTTAGGAGGTTCTTATGATTACACGGAAAGAGAAACGAGAGCAGGAGAAGAACGTCAATTATTTTCTCGAGTTTCAGAAAATATGCCATCATTTCTTTAAAGGATTCACCAACAGGCTCAGAAAGGTCAAAGATCCGAGACATCAGAGTTATGTCACCTATGATTCAGACTTGATGCTCTGGATGATGATCCTGAAAAATGTCTGTCAGTTCACCAGCATGCGCAGCCTGAGCAACGGACTTAATCGTGAAGAATGTATCGATAACCTGCAAAAGATGCTCGCTACTCAGGAGCTTCATGAACTGCCCCACTATGACACGATCAACGATTTCCTGTCGCGGCTTGATCCGAAGGAACTGGAAAACATTCGCATCGGTTTAATCCGGGAGCTCCTCAAAAAGCGGTGTTTTGAGGCCGAACGGATCGAGGGGAAGTATTGGGGGATTATCATTGATGGGACCGGGCTTTTCCACTTTAACAAGAAGCATTGTGCACATTGCCTGAAACGCGAACATACCCACAAAAAGACCGGAGAAACCTGGACGGATTACCAGCATCACGTTCTGGAAGCCAAACTGGTCGTTGGGGACATGGTGCTGAGTATCGACTCGGAATTTATAGAGAACGAGCACGAGGACGTGACCAAACAGGACTGTGAACGTCGCGCCTTCGAGCGCCTGAGCACCCGATTGAAAGCGACCTTCAAGCGTCTGCCCATCTGTATCCTGGCGGATAGCCTATATGCGTGTGAATCAGTCTTTCAGCGATGTGAGGCTAACCGCTGGAAATACATGTTTCGCTTCAAAGCAGGCAGTATTCCGAGTGTGGCGCAGGAATTCGAGGCGCTGAAAGCGCTGAAGTATCGGGGACAATCTGCAACGACCTACTGGGTGAATGATATCGCCTACCAGGAAAGAAAACTAAATGCTCTGGAGGCTACGGTTCAGGAAAAAGAAAAAACACACACCTTTCTGTTTCTGACCAATCTGCCTATCACGGAGAAGAAGGCAGAGGTGTTGGTAGCGGTTGGGCGAAGGCGCTGGAAGATTGAAAATCAGGGGTTTAATCGACAAAAGCACGTACAGTACGCCATTCAACACGTGAACAGCCAGAATCATCAGGCGATGAAGAATCACTATCTTCTTACACAGATTGCGGATATTTTGATGCAGTTATATGAAAAAGGGTCAAAGCTGCTCCGTACGCAAAAAAAGACGGCAAAAGAAATATCCTCAGCCCTGTTAGAAGCGATTCGGACACGCAGATTAACAGAGGAGGATATGGCTAGCCTGGTGAAACCGATGCAAGTCCGGTTCACCGGTTAAGAACAGTATATCAGAAAGGGGGAATGCCAGGCAAAGCTACAGTCAAAAAAAATTAAAAAAGGCCATCAAAATTTGGCTTGTCCCTTTTTCAAAAAAAGCGGAAAAGCAGAATTGGAAATATATGTAAAATCAGATCAGCTATTCGCATGACACGGAGGGCCTCACAAAAATTTACTCCTCAGAGCTGGAACCATGCGTCGATTCTTCCATTCACACGCATAGTTTGTTATAATTTAAAGATTGAAATAAAAAAAGGGGCAAAGCTGTGGTCGAGTCAAAATTCAGCAAAGTGGATTTTTCCAGGTACTTCCAGCCGCCTTCTCTTAAAGCGGCAAGAAGACGTCGCAGAGAAAAGGTTCATATCATAAATGATTTCAGTATTCCTGATGAAATGAAAGGTATCGGTCGAAATAAAAAGTACTTAATCGAAACCTATGGCTGCCAGATGAATGAGCATGATACCGAAGTCATGGCCGGTATTCTTCAAGAAATGGGGTACAGCGAAACAGCAGAAATTGCTGAAGCAGATGTCATTCTGATTAATACCTGTGCGATTCGGGAAAATGCAGAAAACAAAGTGTTCGGACATATTGGTTATCTGAAACCGCTCAAAAGAGAGAACCCCGGTTTAATCATCGGTGTCTGCGGCTGCATGGCTCAGGAAGAAACAGTAGTAAATAGAATTCTGCACAAATATCCTCAGGTTGATCTGATCTTTGGTACGCATAATATTCACAGATTGCCGCAATTGCTTCAGGAAGCCCTGTTCAGTAAAGAGATGGTCGTTGAAGTCTGGTCCAAGGAAGGAGATATCATCGAAAATCTTCCCCAGGCACGTAAAGGCCATTTTCAGGCCTGGGTTAATATCATGTACGGTTGTGATAAGTTCTGCACCTACTGTATTGTTCCCTATACACGCGGAAAAGAACGCAGCCGGCGTCCGGAAGAAATTATTGAGGAAGTTCGTGACCTTGCCCGACAGGGTTATAAAGAAGTGACGCTTCTGGGTCAGAATGTTAATGCTTATGGTAAAGATCTTAAGGATCTTGATCATTATGGACTGGGCAATCTGATGGATGAGATCCGCAAAATCGGTATTCCGCGTGTCCGTTTCATGACCAGTCACCCTAAAGATTTCGATGATCATCTGATCGAAGTACTGGGTAAGGGTGGGAATCTCTGTGAACATATTCATCTTCCTGTTCAGTCCGGTAATTCCGATATCCTGAAGATCATGGGGCGCGGATATACACGTGAACGTTACCTTGATCTGTTCTATAAAATAAAAAAAGCAGTTCCCGGAGCTTCATTTACAACCGATATCATTGTCGGTTTCCCTAATGAAACGGAAGCACAATTTGAAGATACCCTGTCTCTTGTCAGAACGTGCCGGTTTGATGGAGCCTATACGTTTATCTACTCTCCACGGGCCGGGACTCCTGCTGCACGGATGAAGGATAATATCCCGATGGAAGTCAAAAAGGAACGTCTGCAGCGGCTCAACAAATTAGTTAATCAGCTGGCGGAAGAGAGTAATGCAAAATATCAGGATCAGGTGGTTGAGGTTCTGGTAGAAGGAACCAGCCGGAAAAATGCAGATATGCTTACGGGTCATACCCGAACCAATAAAGTCGTGAATTTTTCCGGTCCTGAATCGCTGATTGGTCAGCTTGTGCAGGTCAAAGTGACTGAAACAAAAATGTGGTCACTGGATGGGGAGTGGCAGAGAGAGCCGGAGGTCAGCCAATCATGACCAGACCTCAGTATTCGAATGAAGAAATTATGGCAAAGGCAAAGGAACTGGCTTCACGAATGGGATCAACAAATCAGATTCGGTTTTATAAGCATGCCGAAGCCAAAATCAGCGCAAATCAAAAAGTCCTTCAGCTAATAGACCAGATCAAACGTTATCAAAAGGAATCCGTCAATCTGCAGCACTTTCAGAAGCACGAGGCGTATAAACGTAATGAGGAGAAACTTCACCAGCTTCAGGAGGAACTGGATGCTATCCCTGTCGTTCAGGAATTTAAACAATCCCAGGGAGAAGCAAATGATTTTCTTCAGCAGATTACACGCCTGATCTCCCGCCGTGTAACGGGAGATCAGGAAAAATAAAGAACCAACAATAGATGATTGTTTCCCTGCAATGGATGCAGGGATTTTTTTTGTATGCAGGTGTCACGAGAGATTCACACGTGTTATTCGCCCTGCATAACATGAAGTGAAGAAGGCAAAGGAGGTTTGTACTTTTGGCAGATCATGCTTACAGGGAAATCATCACGAAAGCTGTTTGCGGTAAGGGAAAGAAATTCAGCCAGTCCGCTCACACCTTAACACCGACGCATAAACCTTCGAACATCCTTGGATGCTGGGTCATCAATCATAAATATAGAACGAACTATCAAAAGGATGCAGTGGTCATCGAAGGGACATATGACATTAATACATGGTATGCCTATAACAATAATACGCGTACCGAAGTGGCCTGTGAAACGGTCAGCTATCGCGATAAAATCCGGCTGACCCTGCGCGACAAGAATCTGATTGCTGATAATGTCACGTGCAGCGTACGCCCGCTGCAGGAACCGAACTGCCTGGAAGCGAAAATTTCATCTTCCGGTAATAAAGTGATGGCTCAGGTGGAACGGGAATTTCTGGTTGAAGTGATCGGGGAAACAAAAGTTACTGTCCAGGTAGAAGGAGACGGGCTCGAAGAAATCGATTATGATGATGATGAGCTGGAGAAGGAACTTAATGGACTGGACTCCGAGTTATTAACAGATGAAGACGAGTGACAGGAGAAGAGGCGTCTCTCCTTTTTTTCTGAACGAAAAAAGATGGGTCAGTTCAAGACCCATCTTTTTTATCGTCATATACTGAAGCGTTCAGGTTTTTCCGAGCGCACATGAATCAGAAAGATAAAAAACGTAAGGAATGAGAGTACAGCCGACAGGATAAAAACGAATCGAACACCGAGTTGATCCGCAAGAAATCCGATCAGCACAGTGCCTGATCCGAACATGACCGATACGATCGCATCCAGTGCAGCATAGATCTTCCCCATTTTTTCTTTCTTCGTGTTCGTCTGAATCAAAGTCTGGAATGAAATCTCCTTCATCTGATTGGCCATTCCGACCAATAGAGAAAGAAAGAGTGCCAGCCATGGGTATGTGTTGCAGCCGAACCAGAGTGTCACAAGTCCGGTGATGAAAAGCCCGGCCAGTGCCGCCTGCTTCAGGTTATCCTGTATGAATGAGGACCAGCGCAATCCGGCTGCCCCGCTAATCAACAGTCCGGCGAAAAAGCAAAAATTAATATACCCCCAAAAGGCAGCTCCGACATGGAGGACTTCCTGGACGTAAACATAAATGATAGCCGCGATCCAGACGACAAAAGCCAAAGATTCCATTCCGTCAATGATCGCAATCACGCGCAGGACCGGTGTACGCCAGAGTATGATCCACCCATCCCTCACCGTTTGCCATGGACTTTCCCTGGACATGGGCTTTCTCCACCGGACACGATCATCCGTATAGCTGATCATAGCCAGACTTCCCGTAGAGAGGGCGAACAGAATACCGGTCAGCCAGATCATGGATGTACCTCCCAACCAGGCGGCGAATACGCCTCCAACAGCCCAGCTGCCCATGTTGACACATTGATCAAGCATCGAGAGAAAACTGTTCGCCCTCACCAGTTTTTCAGGTACAACCAGGTTTGGAATCATGGCATTTCGTGACGGGGTTGCCCATCCGTCAAGAAAACTGATGATCGCAACGAAAAGAAAAATGCCCCAGAGGGCATCCTTTATATCCAGTGATGACAGGACCGCAAAAAAGAACAGCAGCAGGGTTTTACCAGCCTGAGAAACAACAAGCATTCGTTTCACACCTGCAGATTCGATCATTAAAGGGGCGGTGAGATCACCGGTAAACCTTGAAAGGGTGTTAACAAATGGAACAAGAGCCATCAGGAACGCTGAACCGGTGTCCGCGTAAATGACTGTCATCAGACCAACAATATAGAACACATCACCACAGTTAGCCAGCGACTGACCCATCCATAGATAACGGAATGCATGATTTTTCGTCATCAAAGTGACTCTCCTTTAAAATAGACATTCAATTTTTGAGAGATAACTTTGACGAAATCACATACTTGGTTTTTTCATTCCCCTCTGTCAGGTCTATTCTTATGATAAAGAATAAGAAAAGTATATCCAGTTCTTGTGATGAAATCAATCGTTATGGGCCGTTTTGTCGCGGGAGACGTCTTTTTCCCGCATTAAATGACGAATATGCTGCAACGACTGAAATAAAGCTTTTGTTTCGCCTGGCGATAACTCCTGTCGCCCATATCTCACTTTCTGATAACCGGTGATGAGCGGAAGACCCTGACTGTAAAGGCCGATCCGCTGAAACCATTCAGAAAGCGATTCGTTGCTGTATCTGGTACAGTGATGTTTTGCTGCCAGCTTTTGAAGCTGGAAAATGTTTTTTCTGACTGGATTCTTTGGCGGAATCAATCGTCCGAAACGTCTCCGTCTGTTTTTTTTGTCAGGATGACGGGGAGAGATAACCGACTGGACTCTGGCTGGAGTGATCGCACCGGTCAGGCGGATTCTTCTTTTTTTGAAGAGCAGAATCAAAATCAGAATCACAGCTGCAATGATGCAGGCTCCAATCAGGAAACTGTAATCATGATATGGCGGAATGTGCGCCATTTTATCCGCTCGCTCATTCATCTGGTCTGACGCGTTTGAACCATGAAATGCTTCCTGAATCCGTGCACCGGTGTCTGCCCTGGTCAGACTGTTCAGGAGGGTATTTAAACCATCAGCAATAGCGTATAATATATTTTTAAAGAAAAAGTTGAAAATAAAATCATAGATCCACACGATGACTGGTTTAAGCAGAAGTATGATGCCGGTCAGCACGCCCATGCCGAAAAGGAAGAGCAGCGTCATTCCTGGGAGAAAACGGATAGCTTTCCTCTGCTCTGTGATGATAAATGCGGTCAGGAGTAGCAGTTCCGTAAGGAGAAGAAGAAACAGAAAAGAAGAATTCGGAAAAGTAAGGAACAGGTAATAGAAAACAGACACAACTGCCGATATCAGAAACAGACGCCAGAGGAAGTGGGATGTTCTCTTCTCCAGAGCGCTCATGGAAAGGGATGTAAAAAGCAGAATAACCAGACAGCTCGCTGTCAGGGTGAAACTGAAGAGAAAGTATGCCGCACCTGCGCTGAGTGTCGAGAGAGTCAAAACGAGTGACAGCCGGATTTCTCTTTTATTCAGAATAACTCTGATTACGCCCCCCTGAACGAGTAAAAGGATCAGAAGTGGGAAAAAGACACGCCAGCCCCACACAGTTAAAGGGATCAGTACCAGACAGGTAAATGTATAACAGAATCCGATAAAACAAAGAAAAGGTAAATCAGGCAGCCGTTTAAACACTCATCTCACCTCCTGAAGCGGGCACTGTACTGAAAAATAAGGCATCTCCTTCTATATGAAGGAAAAAGACAACGTGTCCAAAGTTCAGCCATTTAAGTAAATACGGGCTGTTTTCTGATAAACGGTCCCAGTCCATGATAAAAAGGGTCTGTGGTCTGCTTAGGACCTGATCTATTGCCCGCATGGATTGATCAACAGGTGCTTTAATCTGCCATTTCTGCATAAAGGCCAGAAATTCCCACGCTTTTCTCAGCTGTGCTGTACCGTGACCTTCCTCAAGTTCAGTGATGATCTTTTTGCCCATCGGTTTGTTGTTACAGTAAATAGAATAGGAGATTTGATTTTGACAGGAAAATTTCGTCATATAAGCGGTGGCTGAAATCCGTTTTTCAAAATCATCTGTCGTTCGGTTTGCGGTGTTCCCCGGATCTGTCAGGAACACAAAACACCAGGACAGGTGAGCCACTTTTTCGAACACTTTCGTTTGCAGCCTGCCTGATCTTGCACTTGCTTTCCAGTGGATGTATCGAAATGGATCCGATGTTAAATAATCCCTCGTACCGGACGGCGCGGTATCATCATGAAAAAGTGCATGCGCGGCAGGATCAAAACCGGGATGCCGGGGGCGTAACTGGCTGACATTAGCCACCGGCAGCGGCTTCGGATAAATGATGAGTCTGTTTCTGATCAGTTCATTCGGCCTGAGCAGGACGCGACAGATATGGAGCGGGTCCTCACAGGTCAATTGAAAGGAACGAATTCTTGCCGTGCCCCGGGAGATGGCAGTGATCGGACAGGTTATGCTAATCGTTTTACCGGCGGGAATGGAAAAGGTGAAAGTGCAACTCTGTGGATGTTCATGTGTACTTTCGCGAAATTCAGCGATCGCATCAATTTCCAGTTCTCCCTGAATTGAGAAAAAAGGAAGGCGCGAGGTGTTTGTGAACATCAGCGTCAGCTCCCCATTTTCGCCAATGGACAGACGGGTGTCTGTTTTCTTGTTAATCAGCATAAGATGGCGGGTAAGATAGAGCATATATTTTTCAGATGTGTAGCCAAGCACGATAAAGAACAGCCCAATAAAGAGCAAAAACGGCATGAAACGTAAAAATCCGATGAAGAAAACAGCGACGCCAAGCAGATAGAACAGAGACTGCATCCGCCTGTTCCGATCTTCAACCGACCAGTTCATCGATGCTGTGCCCCCGATTCCACAGGAACTTCAACTTGCTCGAGTAATTGATTCAACAGTTTCTGTCTGGTTGTGTGCAGATTTCCCTCCATAGACAGGACAAGCCTGTGGGGCAGAACACAGGCTGACATCTCTTTAACGTCCTCCGGGATAACAAAAGATCTTTCTGACAGAAGTGCTTTAGCCTGAGCCGCTTTCATGAGTGCCAGTGTGCCACGGGGACTGACCCCGTTTGTAATCCACTCATGGTTTCTTGTTGCACGGACGATGTGGAGCAGGTAATCTTCAACCGTTTCATCCATTCTGATTTTTCTGGCCTCATCGTGAAGCGAACAGATCTCATCCAGTGTGAGGACCGGTTCAATAGTCTCCAGTGGCTCCTGCTCGCGATACAGATGCATCATCTGTTTTTCTTCAGCTTCAGAAGGAAAACCGGAGGATAACTGCATGAAAAAACGATCCATCTGAGCTTCGGGAAGGGAGAATGTTCCCTGGGATTCAATCGGATTCTGCGTGGCAATCACGATAAACGGAGACTTGATCGGATAGGTTTTCCCTTCAATCGTGACCTGCTGTTCTTCCATGACTTCAAGCAGGCTGGACTGCGCGCGGGGTGTTGCACGGTTGATTTCATCCGCAAGCAGCACATTCGTCATGACCGGCCCGATCCTCAGCTCAAACGTTTCGGATTTCGGATTAAAATACTCAATCCCTGTGATATCGGATGGTAGAATATCCGGCGTAAACTGGATCCGTCTGAACTGCCCTTTAATCGATTTAGCTAGTGTTTTTGCGAGCATCGTCTTCCCTGTTCCGGGAACGTCTTCCATGAGAATATGTCCGTGACAAATCAGTGCAATCATTATATATTCTACGAGCTGATCTTTCCCTGTCAGGACTTTACTTACATTATTTTTCAAATTTTCGAATGCCCGGATCATTGAATGGTCCCCTTCCTCCTGCACGCAAAGTTTCATTTATTATATCACGAATCACTGGATGAGAAAGAGCGACTGATCCCGGCTGTACGGAAAACCATGTGTTATAATTGAGAGATGAGAAATACACGGTTGGAGTGGACGTGGATGAGTTATACACCAATGATTAAACAGTATCTGGCCATTAAAGCCCAGTACCCGGACGCTTTTCTATTTTTTCGTCTCGGCGATTTTTACGAAATGTTCTTCGATGATGCAGTCAAAGCGTCGAAAGAACTGGAGATTGCTCTGACTTCGCGGAACGGGGGCAAGGATGAATACATACCGATGTGCGGCGTGCCTTATCATGCTGTGAAACAATATATAAAAGTTCTGATTGACAAAGGTTACAAGATTGCTATCTGTGAGCAGATGGAGGATCCGAAACTTGCAAAGGGCATGGTGAAACGTGAAGTCGTCCAAATGATCACGCCCGGCACGATTATGGAAGATGATTCAATCGAACCGAAGAAGAATAATTATCTTGCCGCGCTCAGTGCGTTCAGTGATGGATCAGGCGGCCTTGCCCTGTGTGATCTGACAACCGGCGAAACAAAGGTTACTCTGATTTCGACATGGGATGCCGTACTGCAGGAACTCGCTGCAAATGATGTACGTGAGGTGGTCATTGATCCTGAATTTGACTCAGAGAAGCGCAGCAGCCTGACTGAACAGATGAACCTGACGATTTCTGAGGATGCCCGGGATGAGGTTCCGGCTCAGCTAACGCCTATTACAAAAGGGATTGATCAGGAAAAGTTGCTCCGGCCACTGGGCAGATTGCTGCATTATCTTGTGACCACGCAGAAGCGCACACTTGATCATTTGCAACCGGCAGATGTTTATCATATTAATGCGTATATGATGATTGATCAGCATTCACGGCGTAATCTGGAGCTCACGCACACGAATCGGGACAAAAAAGTCTATGGATCACTGCTCTGGCTTCTGGATGACGTTAAGACGGCAATGGGGGGCAGGAAGCTGAAACAATGGATTGAGAAGCCGCTTTTGAACCAGGAGGAGATTGAGGACCGACTTCATGCTGTGGCCGCGCTGAAGACGCATATGCTGGAAAGGGAAACACTGCGCTCGGCACTCAGCGATGTGTATGATCTTGAGCGGCTCGTGGGTCGCGTCTCATTTGGCAATGTGAATCCACGTGAAGTCCTGCAGCTGAAACGGTCCCTGGATCAGATTCCTGCCATCCGCCAGACGCTTTCTGAAATTCCTGAGCCTTCCCTTAAAAAGTATAGTCAGGAAATGAACCCCTGCACAGAAATCCGCGATCTGATTAACTCGGCTATTGTCGATGACCCGCCATTCTCGACAGCAGAAGGCGGCATGATCAGAAACGGCTACGACAAAACGCTGGATACCTACCGCGATGCCACGAAAAATGGGAAGCGATGGATTGCCGAACTGGAAGCCAAAGAGCGTAAGGAGACCGGAATCAAATCACTGAAGGTCGGTTATAATCGCGTATTTGGCTATTATATTGAAGTTTCCAGGCCAAACCTGAAACTCCTGCCGGAAGGCCGTTATGAGCGACGCCAGACCCTTTCAAATGCAGAGCGCTTTATTACCCCGGAACTGAAAGAAAAGGAACGCGTCATCATGGAGGCGGAAGAAAAGCGCATCGGTCTTGAATATCAGCTGTTCAGTGATGTTCGGGCTAAAATCAAGGAACACAGTGCGGAGCTGCAGAAGCTGGCCCGCCTGGTCAGTGGCCTTGATGTCCTGCAGAGTTTTGCCTCGGTCAGTGACCGAAATGGTTATGTCGAGCCGGAGTTTTCTCATGACCGGACCCTGTCCATTTCGGGCAGTCGTCATCCAGTGATTGAAAAGGTAATGAAAAAAGGTGCCTTTGTTTCAAATGATATTCACATGGATGCGTCGAGTGATATGCTGCTGATTACCGGGCCAAACATGGGTGGTAAAAGTACCTACATGCGCCAGGCGGCACTGACTGCGATTATGGCGCAGATCGGTTGCTTTGTTCCGGCGGACAGGGCTGTACTTCCGATATTCGATCAAATCTTTACCCGAATTGGCGCAGCTGACGACCTGGTATCCGGACAGAGTACCTTTATGGTTGAGATGGACGAGGCCAGATATGCACTGACCCATGCCACACAGAACAGCCTGATCCTGCTGGATGAGATTGGACGCGGGACATCGACTTACGATGGCATTGCAATCGCTCAGGCGATAGTGGAATATATTCATGATCACATCGCGGCAAAAACCTTTTTTTCAACCCACTATCACGAGTTGACCTTTCTGGAGAACAAACTGGATAAGCTGAAAAATATCCACGTGGGAGCAATGGAGGAAAATGGAAACGTCGTCTTTCTTCACAAAGTCGTGGAAGGTCAGGCGGATAAAAGTTACGGCATTCATGTCGCAAAACTCGCCGGACTGCCTGACGACCTGATCCGACGCGCAGCTGAAATTCTTAGCGGGCTGGAAAAGGGAAATGATTCTCCGAAACATAAGCCGGTCGACGCCGGCGCCCGCCAGGAAACCGCAGTTGCCCGGGAAACTGCAGATGCAAAAGGCCCCGAGCAGCTTGCCCTGTTTCCGGAACCGGCGGGAAAGTCGAAACCGGGAGAAAAACATAGCCATAAAATAATTCGTGAACTGGAAAACCTGGATTTGCTCACAATGACACCGATGGACGCGATGAATCAGTTGTACAAGCTGCAAAAGGAAGTAAAAAAAGATCCGAAGAAATAAAGATAAGGGAAACACCGATTCAAGGAGGAACAGTGGATGGGTATCATTCAGAAACTGAGTGTGTCACTGGCAAACCAGATCGCTGCCGGAGAAGTCGTTGAACGCCCTGCATCTGTTGTCAAGGAACTCGTTGAAAATGCGATTGATGCTCAGGCAACAGCGGTTACAATTCTGATAGAAGAGGGTGGATTGAAATCCATCACCGTTCGGGACAATGGGGCAGGATTAGCACCGGAGGACTGCCGGGCGGCTTTTGAACGGCATGCAACGAGTAAAATACACAAGGATTCCGACCTCTTTCATATCCGGACCCTGGGCTTTCGGGGAGAAGCTCTGCCAAGTATTGCAGCTGTCTCTTATCTCGAGATGAAGACTTCCGACGGACAGCATCCGGGAATTCATCTGGTCCTTCAGGGGGGACATGTCATACAGTCAGGTCATACGGAAAGCCGGAAGGGGACCGAGATTAAGGTCAGCCGGCTGTTTTACAATACGCCTGCGCGTCTGAAGTATCTGAAAAGTTTACATACAGAGCTTGGGAAAATATCAGATGTGGTCAACAGGATGGCGCTTTCTTATCCGCATATTCAATTTACCCTGACTGAAAATGAAAGAACCGTTTTTCAGACGAACGGAAGCGGTGAACTCAGCCATGTACTCGCTGCCATTTATGGTGTGCGCACAGCGAAGGCTGCTGTTCCTTTTTCAGGTGATTCACTTGATTTTCATGTTGAAGGTCTGGCGGTGAATCCGCAGATCAACCGTGCCGGACGGCAATATGTCTATATATTTGTAAATGGCCGTTTTATTAAAAATTACCCGATCTTTAACAGTATTATTGAAGGTTATCATACACTACTTATGGTCGGGCGTTACCCGATCTGTGTGATTCATATTAAAATGGATCCATCACTGGTCGATGTGAACGTCCACCCGGCAAAACTTGAAGCGCGAATCAGTAAGGAGAAGGATTTGTGCACGCTTATCACAGGAACGATCCGTGAAGCATTTCACAGGCAGCGTCTGATTCCGGCTGTAGGCACAAAGATGCACCGCGAACATCCTCAAGTCGAGCAGCAGGCAATGGATTTTTCTCCTGATGTGGCCATCGGTCCGGATCTGTCCGCCTCAGGATCACCTGCTGCAGAACATTCACCGGTTTCTGAGGAGCAGCCTCCGAAAGAGACAATTTCCGGTACAGAGCGTATCGGTGAATCCATGGAGCAGTCCGGGGATCAAGTGTACCGGCGGTCGCTGCCTCAGGAAGGGGACGAAATGGAGCCTGCTTCTTCTTCTGAAGAGCCGTCAGATGAAATGAAAACTTCAAGCAGAATGCCGAAGTTATATCCGATCGGTCAGATGCATGGTACGTACATTTTCGCCCAGAATGAAGACGGTTTGTATATTATAGATCAGCATGCAGCACAGGAACGAATCAATTATGAATATTACCGGGAGAAAGTAGGTGAGAACGCCCGGGAGGTGCAGGAACTGCTCGTTCCCATGACATTTGAATTTACCCATTCTGAATATGAAACAGTCATGGAATATCACGATTATCTGAAGGAGATCGGGCTGGATTTTGAGTCGTTTGGCAATCGATCCGTTATTATCCGTTCCCATCCGACCTGGATGCCGAAGGGGAGAGAGCCACAGATGATTGAGGATATCGTTCATCAACTGATTGAAAGCGGGAAGATATCCATCAAAAAACTTCGGGAGGATCTGGCGAAGATGATGTCCTGCAAACGGGCAATCAAGGCGAACCACTATCTGAGAACCGACGAAATTCAGGCACTTCTGGACAACCTTGCTAAAGCAAAAGATCCGTTCACCTGTCCCCATGGACGCCCGGTTATCGTTCACTTCACGCCCTACGAAATGGAAAAGATGTTTAAAAGGGTACAGTAAAGGGGGCTTAAAGGGCAAAATAGATTTCTCCAGGATAGGGATCGTGACCCATCGCTTGACCCTGATTACAAACAGTATCTCGCAAATCTATTGTACAGGGAAAATTGAGCGATGGGTCTTTTTATCCCGAATGAACGGGCGGGCCCACCTCAGGGTCATGAGGATAAACGAACATGCCAGGGCGGGGGATCACTGCCCGCGGAAGTCTGATGGATTCCACTGGTTGAAGTATTACTTTATTTTCTAAGTGGTTGCCCTTAAAGGGTAAATTCAAGTCAAAAAAAAAGCACACAGTTGTGTGCTTCAAAATCCGAAAATACAGATCCTCTTACTTCCGATAATCCGCACAGTGAAGCAGTTCTTCGGCATTCCTGATACGTTCATCGGTTGGGGGGTCTACGCCGTCGAGGCGGTAACGGATACCCAGTTCATGATATTTTGCAATGCCCATTGTATGGTAGGGCAGAATTTCCACGCGTTTGACATTTGTCAAGGTCTGAATGAACGCATTTAACTTTTTCAGATCTTCATCATTATCGGTCACACCGGGAACAAGAACATGGCGAATCCATATCGGTTTACCAATAGAAGAGAGGTAGCGACACATATCGAGAATATTCTCATTCGTGAAACCGGTTAGCTTTCGGTGCTTCTCCGGGTCAATCTCTTTAATGTCTACAAGAAGCAGATCCGTGACAGTCATCAGTTCGCGGAAGAGACTGAAAAACGGTTCTTCACGGGTAAAGGGATGTCCGCTGGTATCCAGACAGGTGTGAACCCCTTCATCTTTTGCCCTGCGGAACAGATCAAGGGCAAAATCAGGCTGCAGAAGGATTTCACCGCCGCTTAATGTAATACCTCCGTCTTTTCCCCAGAAGTCACGATACTGGAGCGCTTCACTCAGGACTTCGGCTGCTGATCGCTTCCTGCCGACACGCGTTTTCCATGTATCCGGATTGTGACAATACATACACCTCATATCACAACCCTGCATGAAGACAACGAAGCGGATTCCTGGTCCGTCGACCGCACCAAAACTCTCTGTAGAGTGGATGTAACCGAGAACGCCTGGATCTCCTGATGTTTTATTTTGCTTGATTGTCATGGCTGATCATCTCACTTTTATAAAAAAAGCAGGCATCGGATCTGCCTGCTTTTCCGGCATAAGTACATTTACATACGGCTGTGGAAGGTCCGGGAAATCACGTCGTCCTGCTGTTCCTTTGTCAGGTCGGCAAAGTAGACGCAATAGCCGGAAACACGAATGGTTAAAGTTGGGTACTTTTCCGGATGTTTCTGGGCATCAATCAGTGTCTCACGGTTGAATACGTTGATATTCAGATGATGTCCGTTTTTGCGCATATAACCGTCTACCATACGGACAAGCGTATTTTTCTGAGTCTCGGAGTCAGAGCCCAGTGTGGAAGGCGTTACCGCAAAGGTATTGGAAATCCCGTCGGTTGCATAGCGATAAGGGATCTTTGCAACGGACATCAGAGAGGCGAGAGCACCACTTGTTTCAGAACCATAATAGGGATTTGCCCCGGGAGCAAATGGTTTGCCCTGCTCACGCCCGTTCGGAGTTGAACCGGTATTCTTGCCATAAACGACATTCGATGTAATCGTCAGAACAGAAGTGGACAGCTTGGCACCGCGATAAAGGTGGTGACGGGCCATCTTGTTATAGAAGGCTTTGATCAGCCAAACGGCTATCTCGTCGGCACGATCATCGTTGTTCCCGTATTTCGGGAAATCGTTATCCGCCTTATAGTCCACTGCAAGACCGTTTTCATCACGAATCACGCGGACATGACCGTATTTAATTGCCGAGATGGAGTCAACGGCAACAGAAAATCCGGAAATACCGGTCGCGAATGTCCGATCCACATGGGTATTCTTCAATGCCATTTGCGCTGATTCATAGTAATATTTATCGTGCATGTAGTGGATGATGTTCAGTGAGTTGACGTATTCATCCGCCAGCCAATCCATCATGGGATCGAATTTCTTCATGAATTCATCATAATCAATATATTCGGATGTGATCGGTTCATAAGCGGGGCCAACCTGTGCCTTTCCAATTTCATCGACTCCGCCGTTAACCGTATAAAGGATCGCTTTGGCGAGGTTAGCCCTGGCGCCGAAGAACTGCATCCCGTCGGCAACCGGCTGTGCGGATACACAGCAGGCAATCGCATAATAATCAGTACCCCACTGTGTGCGCATCAGTTCGTCGTTCTCATATTGAATGGTTGAACTGTCAATCGACACCTGAGTCGCGTACCGTCTGAAACTTTCCGGAAGTTTCTCCGACCAGAGCAGGGTGATGTTCGGTTCCGGAGAAGGCCCCATGTTCGCCAGCGTATTCAGGAAACGATAGGAAGTCTTTGTGACCATCGACCGACCGTCCATTGCCATGCCACCGATTGACAGGGTTGCCCAGATCGGGTTGCCGGAGAACAGCGAATCGTATTCAGGAGTACGGATGTAAGCGACCATCCGCAGTTTCATAGTAAACTGGTCGATCAGTTCCTGTGCTTCCTTCTCGGTTAGTACGCCGTTTTTCATATCCCGATCGATGTAGATATCGAGGAATGCATCGATCCGTCCAATCGACATGGCGGCACCGTTCTGCTGTTTTATTGCTGCAAGATAGCCAAAATACAGCCACTGAATGGCTTCACGGGTATTTTTCGCCGGTTTTGAAATATCAATACCATAGCTCGCAGCCATTTCTTTCATTTGTTTCAGTGCACGGATCTGATCCGTTACCTCTTCGCGTAACTGGATCACTTCGTTGGTCATTTCACCATCGCCGATATTTTCGAAATCTTGCTTTTTGGCTTCAACCAATCTGTCAATGCCGTAAAGAGCGACACGGGGGAAGTCACCGATCAGGCGACCGCGTCCGTAAGCATCCGGCAGTCCGGTAATAATTTTATAGTGACGGCATGCACGCATTTTCTTATCATACACATCAAAAACGCCCTGATTGTGTGTTTTGTGATATTCGGTGAATACATGTTTGATTTCAGGGTCGATTTTCAGGCCGTGTGCCTCAAGTGCTTCTTCCGCCATACGAATCCCGCCGTACGGCATCAGAGCCTTCTTCAATGGTTTGTCGGTCTGCAGGCCGACAATCTTTTCAAGACTTTTATCCAGATAACCAGGCCGGTGGGAAGTGATCGTTGAAACAACCTTTGTGTCGGCATCAAGTACTCCGCCGGCTTCGCGCTCTTTAAGTTTCAGACTCATCAGTTTATTGTTCAATGTCGTTGTTGCATCAGTGGGACCGGTCAAAAACGATTCATTACCGTAATAGGGCTTGTAATTCAGGTTAATGAAATCACGGATATCAATTTCATCCAGCCATGCGCCCTTTTGAAAGCCCTTCCAAAAATGATCATAGTCATTTTTCTCAATGGTTTTTGTCTGTAACATATGTGTCCCTCCAATTCCTGTTCTCTTACCTTTCACGATTCCATTTTAGCGTATTTTATTGAAAAAAAGCGCTTTATTAACAATAATCCACAGAATGTTCATAAATTAAAGAGCCATTTTTAGCTGACAGGCATTCGCCTTACCTTTTCTGCTTCCTTACATCTGTTGACAGGTTTTACCCATTCGTTATAATGGAGGTTATATTTGCTTTATCAGTTTAAAGCGGATGTGCAAATACAGAGAGAAAGGACAGAAAATGATGGGTGTGACAGAGAAAAAGGGCGAATCACTCAGGCGTGGACTTGAGCCGCGTCATATTATGCTGATGGCTATGGCCGGGATGATCGGAACAGGAATTTTCAAAGGAAGCGGTGATACGTTATCTATCGCCGGTCCCAGTGTGACGATTGCGTACCTGGTCTGCGGCTTAATTTTATTTATTGTCATGGTGGCACTCGCAGAGATGGCGATTGCCTTTCCCGGTCTGAACATGCAGCATTTGATGTACAAGGCGTTTGGTTTCAGAGTATCGATTATGATCGGGTGGCTGTACTGGATTAACTGGATGATTGTGACTGTTGTAGAGGTGCTTGCGGCCGGAAGCTTCCTGAACTACTGGTTTCCAGGTGTCCCCCTTTGGTTGCTTGCCGGTCTGTGTGGTCTATTTATTATCATGATTAACCTGTTTCAGGTCAGCCTTTACGGAGAGTTCGAATTCTGGTTTGCCGGCATTAAAATAGGTGCCATTATCGTATTTATTATCCTGGGTATTCTGATTTTGTTCGGGGTAATCCAGGGTCCCAACGGCCCCGCGGATCCTGTGAAAAACTTATTCGGATATGGTGGATTCTTTCCGAATGGCTTTGGAGGAATGGTCTCGGCACTTCTTGTTGTGATTTACTCTTATGGCGGGTCTGAGCTGATTGGGCTTACTGTGAACGAGGCGAGAGACGTGGAACACGTTCTGCCGAAGGTAATCAAGACTGTTGTGACTCGTGTTGCGATGTTTTATATTCTGCCGATTATCATCATATGCAGCCTGATGCCCTGGAACAGTGTTTCAGCGACTGAGAGCAGCCCGTTTGTTCAGGTATTTGAGGCGGTCGGCCTGCCGGGTGTTCCGCATTTGATGAATTTTGTTCTCCTGACAGCCGTGCTGTCTGCAGGGAACTCAGGTATTTATGCAACAACACGTACGTTATATGCAATGGCTGAACGAGGTGAAGCACCCAAATTCGCCAGAAAGCTGACCAAAAGGGGTGTACCACTTGGTGGAATAGGTCTGACTGCCGGGTTTCTTGCAGTGGGTGTTGTTCTTGCGTACCTTTCACCGAATCAGATTATCAATCAACTGATGAGTATCCCGGGGTTCACCATTTCTCTGGTCTGGATCGCCATTTGCCTTGCAGAATTGAAACTTCGGCCGAATTATGATCGTCTGCCGTTTTTCAGAATGGTGGGCTTTCCTTATATGACGATCATCGGTGCTGCAGCTTTATCACTGATTTTCATCACATTTGTTCTAAATCCGGCAAATCTGGTGGGGACACTGACATGTCTCGGAATCATGACCTTCCTGATTATTATCTCATTCTATATCCGGCCGGAGCAAAAACCTGCGACCGGCAATACCTCTTCTGATGATGATTGAAAAAAAGATGTGTTTTAATAAACGAGGCTTTCAGCTTTTTGCTGAAAGCTTCTTTCTGATTAAAAAACATAAGTTCGTATCATTAGATCAAGGGGTAATCGGATGCGAAAGATTGTTATTTAAAATCATTTGTTGCTCTAATTGCCGTTGAGTAGCATTTTTTCAGAAAAACAAATATACTGGCAGATCGTCTGCCTTGTATTTCTTCAGTTGATCATGGATAAAGGACGATATGCTGTGCTACACTTGGTAGCATACAGGAAAATCGGAAAGCAGGTTCATCAGCAGACTCATGCATAAACAGATGATTGCTGTGGTTGGCCCCACAGCTGTTGGAAAAACAAAACTGAGCATCTTTCTCGCAAAACACCTTAAAGGCGAGATTATTAACGGCGACGCTTTTCAGGTATACCGGGGACTGGATATCGGTACAGCAAAAATATCAACAGAAGAAACAGAAGGCGTCCCGCATCATTTGTTTGATATTCGTAATCCCGGAGAGACGTATTCTGCAGCAGATTACCAGAAGGATGCCCGTCAAATAATCCGGGAAATTCAAAGCAGAGGAAACGTGCCGATTCTTGTTGGCGGGACCGGTTTTTATGTAAAAAGCGCGCTCTTTGACTATCATTTTTCGAATGTCGGTTCGAATCCTGAATACCGGATGTATCTGGAGGAGGCCGAAAAAAAGAAGGGATCAGGTTTTCTTTATGAACACCTGAAATCAGTTGATCCCGACGCGGCCTGCCACATCCATCCGAATAATCTCATCAGGGTGATTCGGGCGCTTGAAGTGACCCATGAAACGGGCATTCCATTCAGCAGACAGCAAAAACAGGTTTCTGATGTGCCGCTGTTCCATGTCATGATTATTGGCCTGACGATGGCTCGCGAACTTCTTTACGAAAGGATTAATCAGCGGGTGAACCTGATGATGGGAAAAGGGTTGCTTCATGAGGTTCAGGAACTTTATGAAAAAGGCTTACGGGACAGTCAGGCGATGCAGGCCATTGGTTATAAAGAGTTTTTCCCTTACTTCGACGGGAAAATAACACTTGATCAGGCAGTCGATCAGCTGAAGAAAAATTCCAGACATTATGCGAAAAGACAGCTTACATGGTTCCGGCGGCAGATGAATGTCAGTTGGTTTGATATGACCGATGCGCTGAGTGACTTTTCCATTCAGGCGGATAAAATTCTGCAATTCGTGCAGAAAAAAATGTCGCGCTGATGATTCTTTGCAAATGATGGAAAATTAAAATATAATTATGATGTTAGGCTTTTTTCTGGCAGGATAGATTTTCATTCTTCTCAGAAAAATGATTCAATATTTTCATTTAATTATTGCAGGAAAAATTTAATCTAAAGCGAATAATTGTAGTTAGAGAGAAAAGAGGAGGAAGAAAATGAAACAGTCGATTAATATTCAGGATACCTTTCTGAATCAGTTGCGTAAAGACGGAATCTTCGTGACCGTATTCCTGGTCAGCGGTTTCCAGCTCAAGGGTAAAGTGAAAGCTTTTGATAATTTTACCGTCCTTCTGGACAGTGAGGGTAAACAGCAATTAATTTTTAAACATGCTATTTCGACATTCACCCCTTCACGGCCGGTGAATCTGACTAATCAGGAAGAATCGTAACGGAGGCTGTTCATCATATTGAAGAAAGTCGGTCAAGTCACTTTTTTCTGATCAGGCATAAATCCTCCAGCAAGATAGGAAGAGGCGGCAGCTGCTGCCTCTCTTGTTTTACATCCAATTATTTTAACGTATTTCTCCCTTCTGAATGTTCGACATGAATCATAAGATAGTTCTGTCAGCTGATTTACATAGGGCCAATCGTCATGAAATAAAACAGAAAAACAGCTGGCTGGAAAGTGAGTATGTTGCGCAACAGTGAGGGGGTTGCTCAGTGCGGGAGGCTTACACAAATATACAGAAGAGCCAGATCAACGTGATCTTTAACCAGAAAAAAGAAAATGCCGTTACACTTCCATTTCCTGTGGATGAGAAAATCAGTCATGCGCCTCTGGAGAAGATTGAAAACAGGCTCGGCAGGCTGATCGGTCTGGATGAAGTGAAACGAATGGTGAAGGAACTTTATGCCTGGCTGTATGTTTATAAAAGAAGAGAAGAAATGCAGCTCAAGGTCCGGAAACAGTCGTTTCATATGCTTTTTAAAGGGAATCCTGGAACGGGAAAGACAACGGTGGCCCGTCTGTTAAGCGATTTATTCCGGGAGATGGAGATACTGCCTAAAGGGCAGCTGATCGAAGCTGACAGGGCGGATCTTGTTGGTGAATATATCGGGCAAACCGCCCAGAAAACAAGGGTTCTGGTGAAAAAATCACTTGGTAATGTACTGTTTATTGATGAAGCATATGCGCTTGCCCGTGGCGGAGAGAAAGATTTTGGACGGGAGGCTATTGACACACTCGTTAAACAAATGGAAGATCATAAAGATGACTTTATTCTGATCCTTGCGGGTTACTCAAACGAAATGGATCAGTTTCTTGGTATGAATCCAGGCCTGTTATCACGTTTTCCTGTTATTCTGTCATTTCCTGATTTTTCAGGGAAGGAGTTACTCACTATTTCCAGACAGATGATCAGCGAACGCGAATACAGGATGACAAATGAGGCGGAGAAACGTCTGTCCAGACACTTGTATAAGGCTGCCATCCACCATGATAGCGAATTCAGTAACGGCAGATATGTACGAAATCTGATTGAAAAAATGATTCGTCAGCAGGCCGTTCGACTGGTTCGGGAAGGGACCTTCGACAGAGAGTCATTGATGACAATTCGAGCATGTGATCTTGTCATGGATGACGACAGATTATTACCCGAAACGGGCGAACCCTGACTTTATATGAAGCGAAATCAACAGACTCATTGAACAAAGTATGATAAAAAGAGGTTTATTATGGAGAATGTCATTCTCGCTTGCTGTCAGTTACCGGAAGTAACGAATGATTATTTTGAATCCTCACTTCAGGAACTGATCTCACTGACTAAGACGGCCGGCGGCCAGGTTGTATCGATACTGAAACAAAAAAGGCAGAAAATAGAACCAGCTACATACATAGGTAAAGGGAAACTGCACGAATTGTCTGCCCTTCAGAAACAGCTGAATGCGGAAACAATCATTTTTAATGGGGAGCTGTCCCCAGGGCAGCAGGGGCGGCTGAGCAGTATATTAATGGGAAAAGTACTGGACAGAACACAACTGATCCTTGATATATTTGCTATGCGGGCAAACTCACGAGAAGGAAAGCTGCAGGTTGAACTGGCCCAGCTGCAGTATCTGCTCCCGCGTCTCAGCGGGATGAGAGGTTCACTGTCCCGCCTTGGCGCGGGAATAGGAACAAGAGGACCAGGGGAGACAAAACTGGAAACAGACCGGCGTTATATCCGCAGCAGAATGAAAGATATAGCCCATCGGCTGGATATTGTTGTCAGGCACAGACAGCAATACAGAGAGAGACGCGTCACGCAAAATCAGTGCCAGATTGCGCTGGTAGGTTACACAAATGCCGGTAAATCCACACTTTTCAATCAATTAACTTTGTCTCATACTGTTGAGGAGGACAAGTTATTTGCGACACTTGATCCATTAACCAGAAAATTAAGACTTCATGAGGGATTCACTTGCCTGTTATCGGATACCGTTGGATTCATTAAGGACTTGCCAATACAACTGGTAGCTGCATTTCGTTCGACGTTAGAGGAGGTTCTGGGCGCTCATCTGATTCTTCATGTGATCGATGCGTCAGATCCGGATCTACTTCGGCAGGAACAGACAGTTCATACCCTGTTAGCTGAACTTGGTGCAGACGACATTCCGGTCCTGAACATTTACAACAAAAAAGATTTGCTGACCACTCCATTTATTGTTCCACCTGATGCACTTCTGGTATCAGCGAGAAATGTTTCAGACCGGAAACGCATATTGGCTGCCATCCGGAAAAAACTGATTCATCAGATGAAGCCTTATCGATGCAGGATACCCGCAGGTGAAGGCGGCCTGCTTCAGGAAGCAAAGAGACATTCTATTATTTTGCAGCAGCAATTTGAGGCGGAGTCGCAAACCTATGTTACCGACGGCTATGTTTTTCCGGAAACCCCCACAGGATCAAAATTGATCACCGAAATTTTTTCAGACCATGAGGAGAATGAGTAATGTTTGAAACCATGACATTTGGCAGGCAACTGAGAGAACGAACAGAGGAGGTGGAAAATGAAATACAAAAACAGCTGGACTATATTGACAGGGTTGCTCAGGAGAATCAGTACCGCGTTCTTTCCTGTTTTAAGAAAAATAAAATCAGTGATGCACATTTTAATGGAACAACAGGTTATGGTTATGACGACTTTGGAAGGGAAGGAATAGAAGCTGTCTACGCCGACTGTTTTGGGGCGGAATCCGGACTCGTCCGGTCACAGATCATCTCCGGTACACACGCGATTACAATCGCTCTTTTCGGCCTGTTAAGGCCACATGACGAATTCATATACATAACGGGGAATCCCTATGACACATTGGAAGAAGTGATCGGCGGAGGCGTTTCCGGGCATGGCTCACTGAGAGATTTTGGTATCCATTTCCGTACGATCCCGCTTAAAGATGGCCGAATCGATACGGATAAAGTGATCAGGGAAATCGGGCCTGCAACGAAAATGGTTGCGATTCAGCGTTCCCGCGGTTACAGTAACCGTCCGTCACTGACCGTACATCAGATTGGCGAAGCGATTGCCGCCATAAAAAAAGTTCATCCGGACGTGATTGTGTTTATTGATAACTGTTACGGCGAATTCACGGAGACCCTTGAACCCTGCCACGTCGGTGCAGATCTGATGGCCGGGTCGCTGATAAAAAATCCCGGTGGTGGTCTGGCAAAAACCGGGGGTTATATTGCAGGGAAGAAAAAGTTTGTAGACCTGTGTGCGGAACGCCTGACGGTTCCCGGACAGGGGAAGGAAGTGGGTCCCGCGCTTGGTGAACTTCAGAACCAGTATCAGGGGTTTTTCCTGGCTCCGCACATGGTTGCGCAGGCGTTGAAAGGGGCTGTTTTCACCGCGGCATTGATGGAAAACATGGGCATGGAGACCACCCCATCATGGGATGCGACAAGGACTGATCTGATTCAAACGGTGACATTTCATGATCCCAGCCAGATGATTGCATTCTGCCAGGCTATACAAATGGCTTCGCCGATAAATTCTCATGTCACGCCTTATCCAAGCCCGATGCCCGGCTATCAGGACAAAATCATTATGGCTGCCGGTACCTTTGTCCAGGGGGCAAGTCTTGAGCTGACAGCTGATGGTCCGATACGCCCTCCATACACGCTTTACATACAGGGCGGTCTGACCTTTGAACATGTCAAAGCAGCTCTTCTGATGGCGTGTAATCATCTTGCTGAGAGAGGATTGCTTAAAATCTGAGAATACAAGCTGTTACAATACTGTTAAATTGTTCTGTCATTACACCGTAATATAACCTTACATCCATTGACAACTATATTATCGGACGTTATAATGTGCATAGGAAAGGAGCATGAGGCAATATGGATGACAGTGTACGCCGCTCAATGCCCTTGTTCTCCATGGGTATTGTCCAGAAACTTACCGGATTGTCTGCAAGGCAAATCCGGTACTATGAAGAAAATGAACTGATACATCCTGAGCGTTCTGCAGGTAACCGCCGCGTTTTTTCATTTAATGATGTAGATCGGTTGCTGGACATAAAATCCCTGCTGGATGAGGGCGTAAACCTGGCAGGGATTCGACGTGTGCTGAGCGAAAAACCTGTCCATCCTAATCGACCTGCAGACGCGAAGAAGAAACTGACGGAAGAAGAACTTATGAAATTCCTTAAAAACGAACTTGTCAATGCAGGCAAATTCGGAAAAGCATCACTGATACAAGGGGACCTTTCGCGATTTTTCAAGTGAATATTCCCTGTATATAAATTTGTTCTAATGAAACTTATTTTTGGGGAGGATCAAGAATGGCAAAGTTTACAAAAGAAGACATTATTTCCAAAGTAAATGAAGCGAATGTTAAGTTTATCCGTCTGCAATTCACTGACCTGCTCGGAATCATAAAAAATGTCGAGATTCCGGTCAGCCAGCTGGAAAAAGCACTGGATAACAAAATTATGTTTGACGGTTCCTCAATTGAAGGATTTGTAAGAATTGAAGAATCGGATATGCTCCTTTATCCGGATTATGACAGTTTCGTCGTATTCCCCTGGACGGCAGAAAAGGGTAAAGTTGCCCGTATGATCTGTGATATTCATACGCCGGATGGCAAGCCATTCTTTGGTGATCCTCGTAATGTGCTTAAAGCAGAATTAGAAGAAATGAAAAAGCTTGGTTTTACCGCATTCAATATCGGACCGGAACCGGAATTTTTCCTGTTTAAAGTTGATGAAAACGGAAAACCAACCATGGAACTGAATGATAAAGGCGGTTATTTTGACCTTGCTCCTACAGATCTTGGCGAAAATTGTCGCCGTGACATCGTGCTTGAACTCGAAGACATGGGCTTCGAAATTGAAGCTTCTCACCATGAAGTAGCACCTGGCCAGCATGAAATTGATTTCAAATATGCCGATGCGGTCAGAACATGTGATAACATCCAGACATTTAAACTGGTTGTCAAAACGATTGCACGCCAGCACAAATTGCATGCGACATTTATGCCGAAGCCTCTGTTTGGCGTTAATGGCTCAGGTATGCACTCAAACATGTCGCTGTTTAAGGGCAATGTCAACGCGTTCTATGACGAATCGTCGAGCGACGGTCTGAGCGAGACAGCTAAGTCTTTCATCGCAGGTGTATTAAAACACGCCCGTGCGTTCACGGCAATCACGAACCCGATAGTCAACTCGTACAAACGACTGGTTCCCGGCTATGAAGCACCCAGCTATGTGGCATGGTCTCTAAGCAACAGAAGTGCTCTGGTCCGCATCCCTGCTGCCCGTGGACTCAGCACACGTATTGAAGTCAGAAGCGTTGACCCGGCTACAAACCCATACCTGGGTATGGCTGCTATTCTGGCTGCCGGACTTGACGGTGTCAAAGAAAAACTGACTCCAATGGATCCGGTTGATCGCAGCATCTATGTAATGGATGACGAAGAACGTGAAAAACTTGGTATTCATGAACTTCCGGCTAATTTGAAAGATGCTCTGGCAGTCTTTAATGCTGATCCTGTGATCACTGGTGCTCTCGGTGAACATACTGTTTCCCGTTTCAATGATGCAAAGGACATTGAGTGGGATATGTTTAGAACTCAGGTACATCAGTGGGAAAGAGATCAGTATATGGAACAGTACTAATACTTATTATACAAAACTCCCCTGGCGCTCATGGCGACAGGGGAGTTTTGTTATGCCACCATCAATACGGCTGCTGTATGTCTAAGAGGGTGGATAGGATAAAATATTCGAGGGAAAGTTGATTGTTGCTCTGGCCGGTTAAAATGATGAAGACGATGAGGGGGAGAAGATAAATGAATAAGAAAGAAAAACTGGAATATGAAAGAAAACTAAAAGAGGCGAGAAAGAAATATCCGACTGTTCCTAAAGTTGATAAAGAAACATGGCTGCCTAAGTTCCACTGGTGGGATGAAGTCCCTGAAAACCTGAAAACGAAAACACAGTGGAGAAAAGAACATTTTAAGGTAATTAATGAAAATGAAATTGAAGCAATTATTGAATATCATGCAGGGACAAAATTAACGAGATACAAATTATATGAAAAATCGAACACCAAGACTACGAGACGTATCATTATAAAAATTGATGACATTGAACCAACAGATAAAAATTTGTCGGAAGCACTTTATCTCATCAATAAATCCGCTAAAAAATCAAGAGACACTAAAGGTAGAAATTATTCATCTGGAAATCATAGAGTTGTACATGCTGCCAAAACCCGACAGCAAAAATTATATGATCTGAAAGATGCTGTTATTGCTAAATTAATCAGTGAAAATAGAATGGAATTACTAGGTTATCACACACAAGATATAAAACATGAACAGGAAAATGAAGTGTGGGTAGGCGATCCGGAGGGTGAAAGTAAATATAATTCAGATAAAATGAGTGGAAAATTAGATTATCAATTTTGCGGGGATTATGATAATTGTGATTTTATGTATGGTGGGCATTATGAAATTATAAATGAAACTGTCTATGATGTAAATTATTTACTGTTGTATCAATTTGGTGATAATACTTTTCATGTTCCAGTTGACAATGTAGGAGAGGGAATCAAGAATCTTGGAGAGATCGGAATCATAGACGCAGAGCAGACTAAAAAATACCATATCAAATTCACTGAAGCAGTCAAATTGTTAGAAAATTATATAGAAAGTCATAAAGAAAATAAACTACAGGAGGCATCCGAACAATGAAAAATCACTAAAGCAACAATTCACACACGCTCATGAACTAGAATATAATGTTGCCTATGTTAATTTTATCTATTCTGAAAAGTAAGACAATACGATTGAAGCGTACAACAAAATCGTAAAAGATAAACCATAAAATTTCACCTCATAAGGACAGGACGAAGGATAAAAGAGCCTGTCTATTTAAATGAACGTCACATGGGATCATCCCGTTTAAATTTTTTCTGTTCCTGATAAAAGGAATCATCGTTCATAATGTGATAAGATTATGGGTGATCAATTTGACGTGACGGGAGTTATCGTGATGCAGCACCGGCAAACCTACAGATTGGTGTTATTGAGCATATTTACGGCTATCATTATTTTACAGAATTTTATTCCTTTTCTTGGTTATATTCCAGTCGGACCATTCAGTCTGACACTGATTCATATTACCGTGATCATTGCGGCGCTTGTTCTGGGGCCCCTGGATGGCGCACTGGTCGGCGGAATCTGGGGTCTGATAACGTTTATTCGTGCCTATACCTTTCCAACCAGTCCAATCGCTCCCATTGTTTTTACAAACCCGCTGATTTCTGTATTACCGAGGGTATTAATTGGCTTAGTTGCGGGTTATGTTTACCTTGGCCTGAAAAAAGTTAAAGTGTTTGACTGGCTGTCAATGGTCATCGCCGGAGTGCTGGGTTCGCTGACAAACACGATACTTGTGCTGGGACTGATTTATCTGTTTTATCGCGTTCCCTATGCCAATGTTTTGCACATGGATGTTACGAAATTATTACCGGCTCTTCTCATGGTTGTTCTGACAAACGGGCTGGCGGAGGCCGTGGCAGCAGGTATCATCTCTCCAGCGGTTGCAGGCCCTCTGAGAAAAATCCGGAAGTATCGAAATCAATAGATTATGTACGAATCAGCCCGGCAGGACTGATTTACTGTAAGATATTTAATAATAAGGATAGGGATAGATAAACGGAGGTACGAAAAAGAAGAACGGAAAGAGGAACCGACGAAATCTCCTGAATCTTGGACGGTATCCATAGCCAAAAAACTGTCTGTCATCATCTCCATCAATATCTTCAGGAACGAGCATGATGATCCCCTGATCGTTCATACTTTCAATAATGCCTTCCTGTTGTGAGCCGTCTTTCAAACTGACGATCACATGATAATTCATGTATTTGTGGCACATATTACGGATACTTTCAATATCATCATTCCGGGGTAGAGTTGCGTTTTCTGGTATGAGGTGGGGCTCAAACAGAGTTGGCGTGTTGTTTGAATCCATTTGATTATATGACACTTTAATCCTCTCCTTTTCAACACTAGGATATTCACCCAGATGGAAGATGTGATTGAAAAAAACATGGATGAAATTGGAAATAAAATCAAAAAGGAACAGGTTAACTCAACGGAACAAGGAAATCAGGTGATCATTTGAGTAAGGGAGTCAGCAACAGGACAGGCAGTGCAGAACGAGTCAGAAGAATAGAAAGTCTTTTCAGATGCCCGGTGTGTGGATCTTCGATGAAGGTTACCGATTTAAAAAGTATGATTTGTATAAACCGACATACCTTTGATTTTTCCAGACAGGGTTATTTGAATCTGCTGAATAGAAAAGTACATGATGACTACGGTAAGGAACTTTTTGAAGCCAGACGAAAGGTCATGTTTGATCTGGGCTTTTTTAATCCCCTCATTCGGCAGATCACACAAATGATCAGAAAAGCAACGGGCATGCCAGGGAAAAATTTAAAAATTGCTGATATGGGTTGCGGGGAAGGGACTCATTTGGCAGCACTATGCCGCTTGCTTCAGAAAACGAATCATGTGACAGGTGTAGGAATGGATTTATCAAAAGCGGGAATCGAACAGGCCGCGAAAAAATTTCACAGTCAGACATGGATCGTAGCTGACCTTACTCAGCCTCCTTTTTTCCCGGGAAGTTTTGATATCATACTGAATATTCTTTCTCCCTCAAATTATCAGGTATTTGATCACCTGCTGCATCCAGACGGTTTTGTCATAAAAGTCGTCCCTGAAAGGCGTTATCTTCAGGAACTGCGTAGATATCTTTATAAAAATTCTTCAAGAGAAAAGTATTCAAATAGTGAGATACTGGCTCACTTTCGTCAGAATTACCCTGATTTTCAATCAAAACAGCTTTCATATACCTGTAAGATGGATGCAGCAGGGAGGCAATCGCTGATCTGTATGACGCCTCTTGCCTGGAATACGGATGATGACACCCGGAGAATCTGGGCGCTGGAAGGACCTGAGAAAGTTACAGTTGACGTCATGATTCTTATTGGGAAAAAACAGGACCTGAAGGATTTTAAGTGA
The DNA here is from genome assembly GCF_040529185.1 of Sporolactobacillus sp. Y61. Classification (NCBI taxonomy): domain Bacteria; kingdom Bacillati; phylum Bacillota; class Bacilli; order Caryophanales; family Sporolactobacillaceae; genus Sporolactobacillus; species Sporolactobacillus sp. Y61. Next base: position 2,225,595 of record NZ_CP159510.1, read on the forward strand.
AATTGACTTTATGCTTTTAGAAAGTATAAAATTTTTGCGGGAAAAACTTCAAAAAAAAGTTGGACTTTTGGCGCCTCACATGGCGGGTCAGTCGGCTTCCACATGTATGCGCTGACAGAAAATGATAAATAATGATTGAATTTGAATGAAAGCGGTGTTACAATGACTTGTGGAGGAATAGGAAATGCTTGCTGAGGAAAGACAGCAGATTATCATGAAACAACTGACGGATCGGCATGTTGTCAAACTTCAGGATCTCGTATCCCTGATGCATGCTTCTGAATCAACGGTTCGACGCGACCTTCAGGAACTGGAGGGGAGACATTTGCTTCGCCGTGTACACGGCGGTGCCCTGTTGGTGCGTCCGCGTAATGATGAACCGGATATGGCGACAAAAACAGCCAGAAACATTCAAAAGAAAAAAGCGATTGCTAAATTTGCTGCAAGCCTGGTGAAAGACAAGGAATGTATTTACCTTGATGCGGGGACAACAACGCTTGAAGTGATACCCTTTCTTAAAGATAAGCATGTAACCGTTGTCACCAATGGTCCGAAGCACGGGGAAATGCTCGCTGAGCAAAATACAGTCTGCTACCTGATCGGTGGAAAAGTAAAACGGTCGACCAAAGCAGTTATCGGCAGCATTGCAGTCCAGACTCTCAATTTATTTCGATTTGATAAAGCATTTGTCGGTGTGAATGGAATTGACACTGAAATGGGCTTTACAACTCCGGATCCTGAAGAAGCTATGCTGAAAAAACATGCCAGTGAGCTTGCTGAACAGACATACGTGCTGGCAGACAGCAGTAAATTTTCCGAGATATCTTCCTGTAAAATAATCGATTTAAATCAGGCTGATGTGATTACCGATTCTCTTCCTGATACAGCAGGCTCTTCCATCTCTGAAATCACCAGAGTTTATTGTTGCAGTTAATGGTCCCAGGTTAAGAAAAGCTGGTCAGTTACAGACACCCGTTGTCCGGTTTCCCCGGTTACAAAAAAAGCGGCCGGGGAAAATAGGAGAGAAGGGACCAATGACCAGAGAGATGTTAACTTAAGTGCATCTATAGAAGTGGAGTGAAACAAAGTGAAAATAACAGATCTGATGATTGAACGCGCTATGGTCATGGATATGCATGCCAGGACTAAGGAAGAAGCTATTGACGAGCTTATTGCAAGTTTGGAAAAAAATGGCCGGATCAATGATCGAGCGACCTTTAAGAAAATGATTCTTAAAAGAGAAGCTGAATCAAGCACAGGCATAGGAGACGGCATTGCTATGCCACATGCGAAGACGAAGGCTGTGAATGAAGCAACCGTGGTATTTGGACGCAGTAAGGAAGGTGTGGATTACCAGGCACTGGATGGGAAACCATCTTATCTTTTCTTTATGATTGCTGCTCCTGAAGGCGCTGCAGATGTTCACCTGCAGACACTTGCCGCGTTGTCCAGATTACTGATTGATCAGGATTTTGTTGCACAGGTGAAAAAGGCAAAATCATCTTCTGAAGTTGTTCGTTTATTTGATGAAAAGCAGGCAGAGAAGGAAGAAAATAAACAGACTGACAGTAATCAACCTGCCGGCAGTGACAAGTTTGTCGTCGCTGTAACAGCCTGTCCGACGGGTATTGCCCATACGTATATGGCAGAAGATGCGCTGAAGAAAAAGGCAAAAGAAATGGGCGTTTCCATTCGTGTGGAGACGGATGGTTCTGAAGGCGTAAAGCACGTCCTGACGAAAGATGAAATTAGTCGTGCCGCGGGTGTTATTGTGGCAGCAGATAAAAAGGTAGAAATGGCCAGGTTTAATGGCAAAAAGTTGCTGCAGACGCCTGTAAGCGACGGGATTCGTAAACCGGGTGATCTGATTGATAAAGTGCTTGCCGGGCAGATTCCGGTCTTTCATGCAGAAGGTCATACAGATACAGAAGAAACCTCAACGAACAACGGTTCGATCTGGAGCCGGATATATAAAGACCTGATGAACGGCATTTCTCATATGCTTCCATTCGTTGTTGGCGGTGGTATTTTACTGGCTGTGTCGTTTCTGTTTGAGCGACTGGGGAAGGATAATACAATCTTTCAGATGCTCAGTGCTATCGCAGGCGGTGGCACCGGTGCCTTCCACTTTCTGATTGCGATCCTGGCTGCATATATTGCCGTAAGTATCGGAGATCGGCCGGCGCTGATGCCAGGTATGGTCGGCGGGTTTATGGCTTACTCGTCTAATGCAGGATTCCTTGGAGGTCTGGCAGCCGGTTTTCTGGCAGGCTGGGTCGTTGTTCTCCTGAAGAAGTGTTTTAAGAACCTGCCGAAGACTCTTGATGGATTGAAGCCAATTCTGCTGTACCCTGTTTTAGGACTTCTGATTACCGGCGGTCTGATGTACTATATTCTAGATCCGTTTTTCAAGTGGATCAACACGGGCCTGATCAATGGCCTGAATAACCTTGGAACGGGAAATGCCGTTCTCCTTGGTATTGTTCTTGGCGGTATGATGGCCGTTGATATGGGCGGTCCGGTGAACAAAGCGGCTTATACGTTTGCTATCGGTGTATTTACAAGTGGTGCCGCAAATGGCGGGCTGATGATGGCGGCCGTTATGGCAGGAGGAATGGTTCCTCCGCTGGCCATTGCCCTGGCTACTACGATATTTAAAAACAAATTCACCGAAGACGAATATAAAGCAGGAATTACCAACTATATCCTGGGACTGTCGTTTGTAACTGAAGGGGCCATTCCGTTTGCTGCAGCTGATCCATTGCGTGTACTGTCATCAAGTATCGTAGGAGCAGCAATTGCCGGAGGGTTGACTCAGTTATGGAACATTAATATTCCGGCCCCGCACGGTGGGATATTTGTTATCTTCCTCGGGAATCATGGTTTCCTCTTCCTGCTGGCCATCATTATTGGTGCAATCATTTCCGGCCTGATCCTTGGGCTGTGGAAGAAACCGCTGAAACAGGGATAAAAAATAAAATCATAATCATAAAAGAAGACAAAAGGGGATCCGGTCTGAATAGACCGGATCCTTTCCCGTTCATACGGGATAAAATTTTTACAGGGAAAAGTATCAGAAAAACAAGTTTGGATGCTAAATGGAAATGAGGTAAACTTAACAAAGAAGACAAATTCAAAGTATAGGGTGATTTTATGGAGATAGGCTTAGTAGGTCTGGGGAAAATGGGATACAATCTGGCTCAGAATATGGCCGATCATCATTTCAAAGTTAAAGCATACGACGTGTCAGATGAGGCGATTAAAAAAGCTGAAGGAATACCGGACATACAAGGATTTTATTCTCTGGAATCATTGGTTAAGAGTCTGGAAAAGCCACGTGTGTTCTGGCTGATGGTTCCAGCCGGTCGACCAATGGAAGAAACACTTAACACATTACTGGCTCTCATTGATCCCGGAGATATGGTACTTGATGGAGGAAATTCAAAATATACAGATTCCCTTCGTCATTACAGAATGTGCAGGGAACAGGGCATTTCTTTTATGGATGTGGGTACGTCGGGGGGATGAGCGGTGCACGGAATGGTGCCTGCCTGATGATCGGCGGCGACAAAAAGACTTTCGATTATCTCAAACCTCTTTTTCAGTCTCTTGCAGTAAAGGATGGCTGCCTTTACACAGGGAAAGCAGGGAGCGGCCATTTCCTGAAAATGGTACATAACGGTATTGAATACGGTATGATGCAATCCATTGCCGAAGGATTTGAAGTGTTGCAGAAGAGTGAATTTGACTATGATAACAAGGCTGTAGCCAAGGTGTGGAACCATGGCTCAGTGATTCGGAGCTGGTTAATCGAGCTTCTTGAAGATGCTTTCTCGAAGGACGGTAATCTGGAACAGTTGAGTGGAATTATGGCCTCTTCAGGGGAAGGAAAGTGGACATTGGAAACTGCACTGGACATGCAGGTTTCAACGCCTGTTATTGCCCTGTCTCTCTTGATGCGCTATCGTTCGCTTGAATCGGACACTTTTTCAGGGAAAGTCGTTGCTGCCCTGCGCAACGAGTTTGGAGGGCATGCTGTTGTAAAAAAATAACTCCCGATCACTGAAAGGCTATATAAATTCTATATGTTTATTATATTTCCTTAATATCAGAAATGGGCAGGGCCTGCTATTACCGCAGGATTTTAGATCTTTACATGAGACATGTTCATCGCTTAAGTGTAAAAAAGGCGTCCGGTTATAAAAAGTTAACCGGACGCCTTTTTTAATTTAAATAATCACCTTATAAGAAACGTCTCGCGACATCTTTCATAGGTGGCATTTTTTCAAATTTATGGTTTTCGACCACGGACTTAGATGCGAATTTGGCATAGCCCTTTGCTTCATCCATGACTATCTTTCCAGGAAGCGGAGCTGCGTTTTCGTCTACAGCTACGTCAAGGATAACCGGTACATCAGAGTCTTTCGCTTTTTCAAATGCACCCTGCAGATCTTCATACTTTTCAACCCGGAATCCCTTGCCACCGCACGCTTCAGCAAATTTGGCATAGTCAATATCATGCAAATTAATGCCGTAGTTCAGCTGACCGGCAGATTGCTGTTCGTACTTGATAAAGGCAAGCTGTTTGTTGTTCAGGACGACCACAATGATCGGCCAATTATATTCGACTGCTGTGACAAAATCCTGCATAACCATAGCGAAGGCGCCATCACCACAGATTGCAATAGCCTGACGATCAGGGAATGCCTGTTTTGCGGCGATTGCTCCCGGGAGTCCGCATCCCATCGTTCCCAGCCAGGCGGAAACGATGAAGTCCTGATTCGTCACATGAAGATAACGAGTTGACCAGACCGTGGCTGTTCCGACATCAACGGAAAAAATCGCATTGTCTTCAGCGATGGACTGGACAGCCTTCATCACTGCCTGAGGAGCAATTGGCGTCTTATTCACGGATTTGTCTTCTTCCATCCAACTCAGCCATTTTGCCATCTTATCCTGGCAGGATTTAAGGAACGGACGGTCCTTGACCGGTGTGGTGTGTTCGTTCAAATATGCGAGCGCTTCAGCGGCATCTCCGACAACACCTGTCGTGACAGAATATCTCTTGCCAATCTTCACCGGATCAATGTCAATCTGAACGCATTTTGCACCCTCCGGAAGATATGCGGCATAAGGATAATCCGTACCCACCATAATCAGCAGATCTGCGCTCTTCATGGCTTCATAAGATGGTTTCGTACCGATTTTACCGATATTCCCCAGAAAATTCGGATGGTCATCAGGCAGTGCGCCCTTACCAGGCAGCGTGACACATACCGGGGCGGAAATTCGTTCTGCAAAAGCTTTTAGCTGCTTCTTCGCGCTTTTTGCGCCGACACCGGCAAGAATGACCGGATTTTTTGCCTTATTAATCAGAGAAACCGCATCGCTTAAATCATCCTGAACGAGTCCGGGAATTTTCTTTTCAAAAACTGTGGAAAGTTGAGCAGCCTGATCAGAGATTTCACCAAGCGGCACATCATCAGGAATAGAAAGGACAGCTACTCCACGTTCCTGATAAGCGGTCCTTATCGCCTGATTGACCACTACCGGGAAACTCTCGGCACTTGTCACTTCTTTGTTATATACCGCAACATCTTTATAAAGATCAACGGTATTGACTTCCTGAAAATAATCTGTCCCGGTCAGCTTCGAAGGAATATGTCCAACCAGTACAAGCATCGGAACATGATCCATTTTCGCATCATACATACCATTAAGCAGGTGGATGGCACCGGGGCCGCCAATTGCCAGGCAAACGCCAATCTTACCGGTCAGCTTTGCGTAGGCGGCGGCAGCAAGCGAGGCCACTTCTTCGTGGCGAACCGTGTAAAATTTAATTTTACTTTCTTTTTTTCTCAACGCTTCAACCATGGTGTCGATTGAATCGCCGGGGATACCGTAAATGTGATCAATTCCCCATTTTTCCAACAATGAAACAACTGCTTCACTTGCCTTGATTTTTCCCATAGGGATAATCCTCCTTCAAAAGATTACTTCTTCTGAAACATCGGTTCATGAATGGTTCAGAATTTTTCTCTATATAAATTTTACAATCCAGTGAACCTTATAAGTCTATTCTATGACTTCTGCCGAAAATTGCAATGTTTCCGCTTCTATAAACCTTAACGGTCTAAATTTGTTATGATAAGAAGGAGGGAAAGAGTGATATTTCATGTGGAAGGATGAATCTGTTTTATGAGCTTTGTTTCAATCATTGCATCAGATCAATGGGCTTCGGTAGTCAGTGACAACCACCTGGTGGATATGAATAAACAGGGGAAGATTGTGGTCAGACCGGGAAGTAAACCCAGTGCTCTGCGCATTTCCGACAGTCAGATTATTTGCTGTACAGGAAGTGCCTCTGCCTTACGTGAAATTAGAGAAAACTTTTTATTCCGTGATGAGGCATACAAGATCAGCCAGGATCAATGGGACTGGCTGACGACTCGTATTCGAAGGATACCCCATCAGGTGCAGGATGTACTGCTTGCTGTGGTAGATCACTCACAAAAGATGACTTGCCAGATGATTTCGAACCAGCCGGGAGATACCTGGCATCGTCTTTATCCGGAAGGAGAGAGACTGGCCGCTCTGTACATGGCTGGAAGGGGGGTGGATGAGTATCAGATCAGACAGATATCTGCTGAATGTTCACGACTGATCCGGAAATCAGGTAAGAATTCGGTAGAACAGGTCTCAAGTGCACAAAAAGCATTGAACAAATTTGCCGGAGATTTGGATCATACAATTGGTACACGAACCTTTTTACTTCATGTCTGATCAAAATCTCCCCGATCGAAAAATAGCCAGCAGGATGAGCAGGAACATAAAAGAACCTATGGCAAGAGCAATGTCAAGGACAGGTATATTTATGAGAAAAGGGTGTTTTCCAAACGTTTCACTGATCATAAGTCCTGTCAGGATGATACTGAATGCGAGGAGTATAATACTGAACGAGATACGATTGGCTACCCGGTCAAGTTTTGAAAGAAGCTGTTCGAGCTGCGGGAGTTCCATTTCCACATGTGTCTGGCCTCTGTTCAGGTGAGTCAGTGCTTTTTTCAGGAGCGCGGGCAGACGGGTACTGTTTTCTGCAGCTTCGAAGATTCTGTTCCAGAGCAGTTTGCCGACTCGCTCCGGATTCAGACGGTTAAGCATCAGTTTTCGACCATATGGTTCAGCAAATTCCAGAATACTGAACTGATTATCCAGTCTGGTGATGAGCCCTTCCAGAGTAATCAGGGCTTTACCGAGAAGAGAATAGTTTTTAGGAATCGAGATATGGTACCTTTTGGTTGTTTCAAAAATCTCCTGTATGACCTTTCCTATATGAATGTCCTTAAAGGGGAGGTCATAGTATTTATCTCTGAGCATTTCCAGATCTTCCTTAAACTGCCGCTCATCCAGATCGGCAGGCATGACCGACATATGGAAAATGGTACGGTAAAGAAGATTTGTATCGCCGTTCATCAGTCCAATAATCAGGTTGGCAAAATTCTGTTTCATTTCATCATTCAAAATGCCAACCTGCCCGAAATCAATATAGGCGATTTTATTTCCGGGAAAGAAAAAAAGGTTACCAGGATGCGGATCACCATGAAACGTACCAACGACCAGTGCCTGATCCAGAAATGACTGAACCAGTCTTTCAGCGATTTCTCTGCTGTTAAACTTATCGTTATGAAGATGAAGCAGTTCATTGAATCGAACACCGTGAATGTACTCGAGTGACAGGACCTTGCTGCTTGAGTACTTCCAAAATACTTTGGGAATGATGATATTTTCATTATCTGAAAAGTAACGGTTCAGTTTCTCCGTGTTTCGACCTTCTCTGAAATAATCCATCTCACTGCGGATAGCGGTTGAAAATTCTTCCACCAATGCGCTGATTTGAAAGTCTTTTGCCCATTGATAGTGCCTTTCCAGAAGAGCAGTAAGATCACGCAGGATATCGATGTCATTTACAATGATGTTTTCTATGTTTGGCCGTCTGATCTTTACGACGATTTCTTCACCGGATTTCAATGTCGCCCGATGAACCTGTGCTATTGAAGCAGCAGCCAGACAGTTGTCATCAAAAGAGGCAAAAATCTTCTCCGGAGGTAAACCAAATTCATCATGAATCACATGTCTAATCGAAGCAGGATCGATTGGAGTCACCCGATCCTGTAATTTTCGCAGTTCATTAGCTATATTTTCAGGTATAATATCCGAACGCAGACTAAGCAGTTGGCCGAGCTTGATGAATGTTGGCCCGAGTTCCTCAAACATCAGTCGAATTCTTCGCCCGACCGGCTTACGGTTGCTGCCGTTCCCTGAAAAATCTGATACCATCTGTTTTGGAAGCGACAGGAGATGGAGCAGACCCACATCCCGGACCATGTAGCCAAACCCATACTTAACCAGAATCGTAACAATCTCTCGATATCTTTTCATGTGGCGTATGCGTTTTCCAATCATGATCCTCACCTTGCTGAAGTTTATTGTTTGGGCGATTCCGTATCATCTGTCGAGCCTTTTTTTTTCAGATTCAGCAAGTTTTTTTTCCAGAATCTGTACACGTTCAGCCAGCTTCTGATACTCCTCTGAAGTAACAAACCCAAGATCAGCAATCGATTCACGAATATCCTTCTTCATGTCGCTTTGCCACTGATCCGTCTTAGTTTGACCTTTATCACTCAATTTTGATAAATAAGCTTTCGCTTCATCTGCTGCTGCACTGCCATTATGAGACAGATTGCCAAACAGCTGATCCGCTTTCTCTTTACTGGCCAGGGTCGCGCCGAGACCCGTGAGAAAAATCTTTTTTAATTGTTCATTCATTTTCTATCCCTCCATTCTTTATATCTCTATTGTACCCAACTTCGAAAAGTATGTACACGCTGTCATGATGCAGGATTTGACAAATACATATAAAGTGCCCGAAAGAAACCTGATGTCTGTTTCTTCCGGGCATCTTAGATTCCGCTGTTAATGTATATCACGGAAAACACCGATCACTTTACCTAAAATGACACAATTATTTAAAATAATGGGATCCATCGCAGGATTTTCCGGTTGCAGACGGATGTGGTCTTTTTCTTTAAAGAAACGCTTAACGGTTGCCTCATTATCCTCAGTCATCGCAACAACAATTTCTCCATTTTCAGCTGCTCTCTGTTTGCGGACAATGACTTTGTCTCCATCAAGAATACCTGCCTGAATCATACTCTCCCCGGTGACATTCAGTATAAAAACTTCATCATCCTCTACCATAGAACGCGGTACCGGGAAATATTCTTCAATGTTTTCAACAGCGGTGATCGGCATACCTGCAGTCACTTTTCCTATTACGGGTACAGGTACAGCTTTTTCTTTATATGTATCGTCATCCTGATCCAGAATTTCAATGGCACGGGGTTTTGTCGGATCCCGCCGGATCAGTCCTTTTTTTTCAAGTCGTGCGAGATGCCCGTGAACGGTTGAACTTGAAGCAAGTCCTACAGCATCGCATATTTCACGTACGGACGGTGGGTAACCCTTTGTTGCGACTTCATGTTTAATGAAGTCCAGAATAGCTTGCTGCCGATTAGAGAGTTTTATCATACTGCATACTGCCCCTTTTCCCTTTTTTCTACCATTTATTATAACATCCAAAAAATTTATATGCAAACATTCGTTCGAATGATTGACACGAACAAATGTGCTGATTACAATAAAGAAGAACAAATATTCCCGGGAACGTAAATTCGTATATACATGGAGGAATGTGAAATGAATACAAGAGAGCAACACAAAAAATCAGGTACTTCATATATCATTGTTTTTATTATCCTTTCGATAACCCTTTTTCTTTTAATGGCGAAGAACGTTGTTGCAGATAATGATTCATATAAAGCAATAACCGTCCATGAAGGTGAAACTTTATGGTCCATAGCGGGACAATACGGGCAGGAAACGCCTGGATTAACCAGAAATGGTTTCATTCAGTGGGTAGAGGATCATAACAGGATCACCCGAAATCACATTGAGCCGGACCAGGAATTGTTTATTCCTGTACATAAATAAAAATGTTTATGGCAGGATACCTGTGCTTTAAGATTCAGGCCTGGGATAAATGCCACCATGTAAACAGCAAAACCTGTTTTTTCGCAACCCCTAATTCACAGACAAGTATGAATAATCGGGTAAACCTTTAAAATGGCCACTCGTGAACCATCAGGGTGTCGTACCTTTTACGCTGGATGACTTGACTGACGTTCCGAAAAATCTAAAGAAGGCAATGAATCGATTGATGCGGCGGCATCTCCAATGTTTTAAAAGTAATAATTTTTTTCTCTGCCTGTTTGCATGGCAGTTTTTTTGTGGTATACTGTTATATAACAAAGGGTCATAAAAATCCATTGTAGTGATACAATATCAAACTCGTTTAATCGCGTGTATCGCAATTATGCGATGCCGATTAAAATATGTGAATTTCCTCTCGGTGAACTACCTTGCCTTTCACCGACCGGTTATTTTTCATCCTCCTTCAGAAGAAGGTAAGGTCCTGATATAATACAGGATCGGGCCTTCTCTTTTTTTACGCGGAATTTCACTGATGCAAGGTTGACCGCTTTTCCTGTGTTAGTGTAAACTGAGGTAGAATAGTTGGCACAAGGAGGAAACAGGCACATGCTCTGGTTATACATATTAGTGGGCGTACTCTGTCTTGCAGCAGGGGTCATTCTTGGCTTTCTGATTGCCCGTAAATATATGATGAACTACCTAAAAAAGAATCCGCCGATTAATGAACAGATGCTTCGCGTCATGATGACACAAATGGGACAGCACCCATCGCAAAAGAAACTCAATCAGATGATGAAAGCCATCAACAATCAGATGAAGTGAGGACGAAGAACCCATATCGGGTTCTTTTTCCTTTTATAAACGTATTTACAGGAGGGATTATGTGTTAAAAGTCGGAATTGTCGGTATCGGATCTATAGCCTCAAAAGCCTATTTGCCGGTTTTGTCCAAAAAAGAGGGTATAGAGTGTCACATCTGTACGAGAAACAGGGAAACTCTGCTGCGTGTTGGTCAGCGTTACAGGTGGCAGCATGTATATTCACAAATTGACCAGCTGATTCATAGTGGCATTCAAGTGGCTTTTGTCCATGCTGCAACACTCGCTCATCCGAAATTGGTCACTGAATTACTGAATCACGGCATTTCTGTTTACGTCGATAAGCCCATTGCTGACAGTTATGAAAAAGCAAAAGAGCTGACTGAACTTGCCAGAAGAAAACATGTCATGCTGATGACAGGCTTTAACCGCCGCTATGCTCCGCTGAACAGTGAAGCAAAAGCGGTCAAAAACAAAACGATGGTTGTTCTTCAAAAAAACAGAGTAAACGATCCAAAGGATGTGCGAACGTTTGTGTTTGATGATTTTATTCATGTCGTTGACACCATTCGATACGTCCTGGGGGGTCCTGTTCATGTTCTGACTGTCCGTGCTCAGAAAAATGAAACCGGTTTATTTACTGGATTGACCGTTTTATTTTCAACGAATGGGGAACAGGCTTGTGCAATAATGAATCGCACGAGCGGAGCCAATGAAGAGGTGCTTCAGGTGATGTCTCCTCAGGGGGAATTTCGGGTTAAGAATCTGGTGGAGGGGGAATGGGTCCATGGAATGGATAAATCCATACGGTCTTTTAATGACTGGACCCCTACTTTATATAAACGTGGTTTTCCACAGATTGTCGATGCTTTTCTTGAGGCAGCAGCTAAAGGTAAAGCTGAAGCGATTTCTAAGGATGACGCCCTTGAAACGCATCGGCTTTGCGAGCAGATCGTCAGAATGGCAGAACGCATCTAAATGCATTAAAGTCTAGTTGTCTAGACATATTACTGCTGTTTGTGATAAAATAAAAGAAAAAGGAGATGCAATGATCATGCTTAAGAAAATTTCAGGCTGTTCCGTTTATTCAGATCAGGAATGGATCAATGAAGGAAGTCTTTCTTTTGATCAGGGGAAAATTGTGGCCGTCGGAAGATCGGCAGATCAGTCAGGAGACGAGGTTCTGCATTTTCCATCAGACTATAAGTGCATTCCCGGTATGATTGACATGCATATTCACGGAGCGAACGGATCGGATACAATGGATGCAACTCATGAAGCATTAAGTACGATTGCTGCCGCTCTCCCGAAAGAAGCAACCACTTCATTTCTTGCTACAACCATTACCCAGTCAGATGAGGCTATTGAAGCGGCACTTATCAATGCCGCTGAAGTGATCGGCCATCAGAAAGCCGGGGAAGCAGAAATTATCGGGCTTCATCTTGAAGGACCTTTTATAAGCAGTGAAAAAGCCGGTGCACAGCCAGAAAAATATATTGTACCTGCTGATATAGAAAAATTTGATCGCTGGCAGGAACAATCAAATCATAATATAAAGGAAGTCACGCTTGCTCCGGAAATAGAAGGTGGGCTGGAACTGATCCATCATCTTGCTAAGGAACATGTTGTCGCCTCAATTGGACACAGTAATGGTGTGGATGAGGATGTGATTAAGGCGATTGGCGCCGGTGCCACTCAGGTGACACATCTATATAATGGAATGCGTGGTATGCATCATCGTGAACCTGGTGTTCTCGGCGGTGCTTTGCTGCACCATAACTTATATACGGAACTGATTTGCGATGGAAAACATGTCTGCCAGGGAATGGTCAATCTTGCATATAAGCTCAAGGGAAGTGATCGGATTATTCTGATCACCGATGCTTTGCGGGCTAAATGTCTGAAAGATGGAGTCTACGACCTTGGTGGTCAGAATGTTCGCGTTAAGGACGGACTGGCAACACTCGCCTCAGGAACAATTGCCGGCAGTGTCCTGAAAATGAACCAGGCAATAAAAAATATACTTGCTTTTACTGACGCAACCCTGGACGACGTCATTCAAATGGGAGCGATCAATCCGGCACTGCAGTGCAATGTATTCGACAGAAAAGGATCACTGGAGATTGGAAAGGATGCAGATTTTGTTATTCTCGATGAGAACAACGATCTTGTTATGACAGTTTGTCGTGGAAAAGTAGCCTATGAGAGAGCAGGGGTGGGATTCAATTGAAATTAATAACGGTAGCGAATCAGAAAGCATTAAGCCAGAGGGCGGCTAAGGCGATCAGTGACTTTATTCATGAAAAGCCTCAGGCAGTACTTGGCCTGGCAACTGGAGGCACGCCTGAAGGAACATATAAAGAACTTGTCGAAGATTACAACAAAAATCACACCAGTTATAAACAGGTGACAACCGTTAATCTGGATGAGTATGTCGGATTAATTCAGGATGATCCTAACAGTTATCATCATTATATGAAAGAAAAACTATTCAACCATGTTGATCTTAGAGCAGATCATTGTTTTTTACCGGACGGGAACGCAGCATCCCTGAAAGAAGCCTGTCTGAAGTATGATCGGTTAATTGAGCACCTGGGTGGAATTGATCTCCAGCTTCTCGGGATTGGTCAGAACGGGCATATCGGCTTCAACGAACCGGGGACCCCTCACGATATCGGGACGCATGTCGTCACACTGACACCATCAACCCGTGCAGCGAATGCACGCTATTTCAGCAGTTTGAGTGAGGTTCCGGAAAAGGCGATCACCATGGGTATCGGAACAATTTTAAAGAGCAAAGCCATCCTCCTGATTGCATCAGGAAAGGCAAAAGCTGAAGCCATGAAAGAACTGCTGTCATCCACAAAATCTGACGAAAAATTCCCTGCTTCAGCACTCATTCAGCATCCCAATGTGACCATAATAGCTGATGAAGCGGCGCTGTCACTTGTACCGGGCAAAGTGGTGAGACCCTGAATGATTGATCGGCAATCGCCCGTTCCGGTATATTATCAGATAAAGCAGTATATCGAAGGGCTGATCAGGAATAAGAACCTGAAATCAGGCGATAAAATTCCGTCTGAAAGGGAGTTTACTGAAAAATTTCACGTGTCACGGATGACTATCCGCCAGGCTGTTATGGAATTAGTTAATTCCGGGGTTCTGATTCGAAAAAAAGGGAAGGGGACTTTTGTCTCCGATCAGAGAAAGATCGAAAAAGCTCTGAACCAACTTAATGGATTCACTGAGGATATGCTGAACCGTGGACTGAACCCCGGCAGTAAACTCCTGGGTTTTGATCTGATTTCGGTCGGAATAGAAATTGGTCGCAAGCTTCAGCTTAGTGAAAGTGAACAGGTCTATCAGATCAGGAGGACCAGATACGCAGATCAGCGCCCTATGGCGATTGAAACAACATATATCCCGGAGAAGATTGTTCCAGGACTGACATCTTCAGAAGCGGATACATCACTGTATGACTATGTTGAAAAATCACGCGGACTCAAAATTGATCATGCCGAGCAGTCACTTGAAGCGGCTCTGGTCACCGCTGAAGAAGCTCATTTACTTGACGTACCAGAGGGGTCACCCATTCTTGTCATCGAACGTATTTCGTTTTTGAAAAATGGGACAGCTTTTGAATTCACCAGGTCATTATATCGCGCAGATCGTTATAAATTTATCGTTCAGCTCACTAAATCGACCTGATGGCCTGTTCAAATCGCAGGATATTCCATCTATAATTAAATGAATGTAATTGATGCGGTCACTGATAAGAAAAACTTATCAATGTGGATCGCATTATTTAATTTTACTTATTTGAGTCATTCCCTTAATATTAAGTTAGGAACCTTTTATAGATTGAATAATTAAAGGAAGGTGAATGACATGGCGACATCAGCGGAAACAAAGACTTCAGGCGTAACAGATATGTTTCATGCACGCCAGACATTTAAGAGTGCCGGAAAAACATATTGCTATTATCAGCTTGATGCATTGAAAGCGTTCGGGGATATTGAGCGCCTGCCCTATTCAATCAAGGTATTACTGGAAGCGCTTTTACGCCAGTGTGATGGCGTTGTTATTAAAAGAGAACATGTTGAAAATCTGGCAAGATGGGGTACGGATGATCTGAATAAGGGGATTGATGTCCCCTTCAATCCCGCACGCATTATTTTACAGGATTTTACCGGTGTACCGGCAGTTGTTGATCTGGCTTCTTTAAGAAAAGCAATGGCTGATCTTGGTGGAGATCCGGAGAAAATCAATCCTGAAAAAACGGTAGACCTGGTCGTGGATCATTCTGTGCAGGTCGACCGCTTTGGTACGACGGACGCACTGAAAGTCAACATGGAAAAAGAATTTGAAAGAAACGGCGAGCGCTATAAATTTTTAAAATGGGCACAGAAGTCGTTTGAAAATTTTCATGCGGTTCCTCCGGCTACCGGCATTGTTCACCAGGTTAATCTGGAGTATCTGGCTTCTGTTGTCCTTCATAAAAAAGAAGAAGACGGCAGTTTACTTGCCTTTCCGGATACTCTGATCGGTACCGATTCACACACGACGATGATCAATGGACTCGGCGTTCTCGGCTGGGGTGTCGGTGGCATCGAAGCAGAAGCGGGTATGCTGGGGCAGCCTTCGTATTTCCCGGTTCCTGATGTCGTTGGTGTCCGAATTACCGGGAGCCTTCCTGAAGGGACCACGGCGACCGATCTTGCGCTCAGTGTCACTCAGATGCTTCGTGAAGAGAGTGTTGTCGGCAAGTTTGTTGAGTTTTTCGGCCCGAGTCTTTCTCACATGTCACTGGCTGACCGGGCCACCATTTCAAACATGTCACCTGAAAACGGTGCAACAGCAACTTTCTTTCCCGTTGATCGCGTGACTCTGGATTATTTACGACTGACCGGTCGTTCTGAGGAACAGGTACAGCTTGTTGAAGATTATTGCAAAGAAAATCATCTGTATTATACACCAGATGCTGCAGATCCAAGATTTACAAAAGTCGTTAATCTGAATTTATCAGAGATACAGCCATCTGTTTCCGGGCCTAAGCGTCCGCAGGATCGGATTCCTTTGACCGGGATGAAAAAAGAGTTTGCTGCTTCTCTCACAAGACCATCAGGAAATCACGGGTTTGGATTCGGTGATGAGGAGATCAATAAAGAGGCTGTTGTGACACATCCGGATGGAAGTCAGGTCACATTGAAAACCGGTGCGGTTGTCATCGCGGCGATTACGAGCTGCACTAATACCAGTAATCCCAGCGTGATGATTGGTGCCGGGCTGGTTGCAAAGAAAGCTGTCGAGAAGGGCCTGTCGGTGCCTTCATATGTAAAAACCAGCCTTGCACCTGGTTCAAAGGTGGTTACTGACTATCTGGCACAGGCAGGACTGACTCCTTATCTGGAAAAACTCGGATTCAATCTCGTCGGATATGGATGCACCACCTGTATCGGTAATTCAGGACCACTTCCTGAAGAGGTCGAAAAATCTGTCGTAGATGGCGATCTTACGGTGGCTGCGGTATTATCAGGAAACAGAAACTTCGAAGGTCGTATTCATCCGCTGGTACGCGCGAACTATCTGGCCTCACCCCCGCTTGTGGTTGCGTTTGCGCTTGCCGGCTCGGTCTACTTCGATATGCAGCATGATTCATTTGGTAAAGATAAAGATGGCAATGAGGTCTATTTCAAGGATATCTGGCCCTCGAGAGCAGAAATCGATGCAGTCATGAACCGGTCGGTCAGTCCTGAGATGTTTAAAAAGGAATATTCCCGCGTCTTCACGGAAAATCAGCGCTGGAACAACATTCAGACTAGTGAGGGAGAGTTGTACGACTGGGATCCGGATTCGACCTACATTCAAAATCCACCGTTTTTCAAACACTTGTCTGCAGACCTTAATGAAATCAAACCGCTTGAAGATCTGCGTGTTATTGGCAAGTTTGGTGATTCCGTAACGACTGACCACATATCACCTGCCGGGAGTATAGCCAAAAAAAGTCCCGCCGGGCAATATTTGCTGAGTAAGGGTGTAAAATGGTTTGATTTCAATTCTTATGGATCAAGACGTGGCAACCATGAAGTGATGATGCGTGGGACCTTTGCTAATGTACGAATCCGTAATCAAATCGCCCCTGGAACAGAAGGTGGCTATACCACCTACTGGCCGACAAATGAAGTGATGCCCATCTATGATGCAGCAATGAAGTATAAAGAAAGCAACACCGGTCTGGTCGTTCTTGCCGGAGATGATTATGGCATGGGCAGTTCGCGTGACTGGGCAGCCAAGGGAACCAATTTGCTTGGCATCAAAGCAGTTATCGCCCGAAGCTTTGAACGCATTCACAGAAGTAATCTGGTTATGATGGGCGTCCTGCCGCTTCAGTTTAAGAAAGGCGAGAGCGCAGATTCACTGGGCCTGAATGGAAAGGAAAAAATAACAATCCATCTTGACGAAAAAGTCACCCCCGACAAACACTTCAGGCGAAAGCTGTATCGGAAGAGGGTAAAGAAACGAAGTTTGAACTCACGGTAAGATTCGACAGCGAAGTGGAGATCGAATATTACCGCAACGGAGGCATTCTCCAGATGGTCTTACGCCGGAAATTAAATAAGAATGAATGATTTGAATCTCCTGAATGATTTTTAACATAAAGGAAAGACTAATTTCCGGAGAAGAAAGAAATGGTTTTGACATGTTTATGGCGGGGATTCCATCGCTAAGACGAACTTAGTCGATGCATCCCGAAAGCGCCGGATACGGATAGGGGTCGTATCTGATTCATGGATAAACATTTTTATCTTCTTCAACTAAAGGGCTGTCCGGCGGGCAGCCCTTTTGCTGTGAGCCTTCGTGTGCAGATTCGAAATTGAAGAATGTCTCCTGCCCGATTTTCATCATGGGTTTAAGAACTGAATTTTTCGGGAATAACATAATATAATGAAAAATTCACACAATATCAGCTGATGACGTGTAATAGCTTACAATATGTGTAGAGCCAGGAAGGCGGTGATTTCATGAGGAAAAAATATACCTACAAGGAACTGGTTTTGAAGAACAAATCAGAAATTCTTCAAAATGAAAAAGCCCTCGAAAAAATTGAGGATAAAATAGTTCAAAGGCGTACAGTGAAATAAAAGACTTGTTCAGGCAGCGGAATATCCCGCTGCTTTTTTACTGACTTATTTCTCTGCCCGATACCCTGTGATAAACTGGTAACGATGCGAATTCTGTGATAAATTTGTTGATAAAAGTCGGAGGCGGTGAAATATGGTGAGACATGTTGTCGTAACTCCCTATCAGGAAACCTGGGAACAAGCGTACAGACATGAGTCTTCCAGACTGTTACATCATGTCAATACCCTCCTGCAATCGGTTTATCATGTCGGGAGCACATCGATACCCGGGATGGCTGCTAAACCGACGATAGATATATTGGCGGAAACCTTGTCCATTCAGGAGGTTGATTCATGGAATCAGACATTTGAAAAGCTGGGCTATCAACCACTGGGTGAGAACGGTATTAAGGGCAGACGTTATTTCTGTAAGGAGGATGCGGAGGGAAACCACTTAGTTCATCTTCATATTTTTGAAAAAGATTCCGAAGAAGTAATCAGACATCTCGCTTTTCGTGATTATCTCAGGACGCACAGTGAGGATGCCGATTTTTACAGCGGGTTAAAATTACAGTTGGCTGAAGCCTTTCCTTATGATGCTGAAAGTTATCAGTACGGGAAAAGTGCGGCAGTTAAGAAAATTGAAGAGCGTGCACTGGAATGGTGGTATGCATAAATCAAGTGTAGATGGAGAGGGTACCGGATGAAAAGAATGAAAAGAACGATAATCATTTTATTTATTCTTCTGGTACTCGTTGCTGCCGTTTTTGGTCTTTATCACCTGTTGTCAAGGGACAGAGAAGAAAAACCGGTGACTTATTCTTATCAGATCACTGCTCTTGGAGACTCACTGACAGAAGGTGTTGGTGATGAAAAAAATAAGGGCTATGTCGGGAGGACGGTACAGTCTTTAAAAAAGCAAAAACAGGTACGTCAGGTCTCTTTTAAAGATTTCGGTCATCGCGGAGATACGTCGAGAGATCTCATTATCGTACTGAATAAACCGGAAGTCAGAGAATCTATTAAACAATCAAATACCATATTCCTGACGATCGGCGGTAATGATATCGTTCGGGTCCTGAGAGAACATTTTATGGATCTGTCAACCGCAGACTTCGAAAAACAGCAGAAGATTTTTGGTAAAAATTTAAATATCATTTTTTCAGAACTTCGGAAAATTAATCCTGAAGCACATATTTATTTTTTGGGCCTTTATAATCCATTTGAAGAATATTTGGGCGATGCAAACCGGGATTTTGTTCCCCTTCTGAACAAATGGAATGAGGGAAGCAAATCCATCGCGGAGAAATATCGGAATATTACCTTCATACCCACTTCGGATATTTTTCGGGGATCCGGAGATTCATTACTTTATGAAGATCATTTTCATCCCAATAACTCAGGTTATCAGAAAATGTCCCGGAGGCTTTTGTATGCCATAGACAAAAGAAGATAAGCATGTACACGTTGCCGGCCGCAGGATGACGGTTTTCAAATCAGATTTGTCTGTCTGGAAAATAAAGAATATGCTAAAATGATCTGTATGAAACGCTTGATTTTCGTCTGACAGGGAGGAATATAATTTGTCATTCATTTTATATCAGAATCAATTGTTGCCAAGAGAAAAGGGTAAAGTGGACATGGAGGACAGGGGCTATCAATTTGGGGACGGCATTTATGAGGCAATAAGAGTGTACTCCGGACAAATGTTCCTTTTAGAAGGACATATGAAGAGGCTGGTACGCAGTGCACGGGAACTCAGGATTAAATTACCCTGCAGTATAGAAAATTTAACTGATAACCTGAAGCAGCTGATTAAGCGTAATGCAATTGGCGATGGAATGGTCTATTTTCAGATAACGAGGGGAGCTGCTCCGCGCAAACATTATTTTCCGGATGGCGTTTCCCCAGTACTGACAGGGTCAGCAACCCTCTTTCCCCGTGATAAACACAGAGAGGAAGGAATAAAAGTTGTTCTGGCGGAAGACATTCGCTGGCTGCGTTGTGATATAAAAACCCTGAATCTGCTGGGCAACGTTCTGGCTAAACAAAAGGCGCATGAAAATGGGGCGGAAGAAGCAATTCAGCACCGTGGAGATATAGTAACTGAAGGGGCATCAAGTAACGTTTTTATCGTCCGGGGCGGGAAGCTGATCACTCATCCTGCAGATCATTATATATTGAATGGCATCACCAGACTTTTCGTTCTTGATCTTGCCTCAAAACTCAATATTCCTGTTGTTGAACGTACGTTTACTCTTGAGGAACTGTTTGCTGCTGATGAGGCCTTTATCACCAGTACAGGGAACGAAGTCAAACCGGTTACTCAAATTGATGATCACCCGGTGTCGGACGGAAAAGCTGGAGAGATCACATTAAAGCTGGCAGAGGCTTTTGATCGTGCGGTGAACCGTGTGAAAAGGGCAACATTATCCTGATGAAGAAGGAGAATACAAAACAGGTCCGGTGATTCATTATTTACTCACCGGACCTGTTTTATTTTTTAGAAATGAACTTATTCCATACGTGTCAAAGGCCACCATCGAAATCCATCTTTTGCTAAAAGCTTGTCGGATGATTTCGGCCCCATCGTCCCTGCTTCATAGTAGTCCAGAGGGACGCCGTTCCAGGTAGCGACGATGGAGTCTGTCAGTGCCCAGGAGTAGGCCACTTCATCCCAGCGTGTAAAATTGGTCGAATCGCCTTTAAGACAATCAGAAAGAAGACGTTCATAAGCATCAGGCACGACGTTCTTACTTTTTCCTGTGCGGCTGAAATTCATCGATACAGGAGAAGTTTCTCCGTCATCACTGAACTGCTTGACATTGAGCTTCAATGAGAGCCCGGCATCCGGTTGAATATGAATGACAAGAAGATTGGGACCGATATGGGTAAACTTATGAAAGTAAGGGTTGTTTGGTATATCCTTGAATTCGATCACGACTTCCGTGCATTTCGTTGCCATGCGCTTTCCCGTCCGGATATAGAAGGGGACACCTGTCCACCGATAATTATCAATAAAAAAGCGTGCAGCCACGAAGGTCTCGGTATCAGATGTTTCATTGATGTTATTTTCTTCATGATAACCGCTTATACGTGTTCCGTCAGGCATGACTCCGGCTTTATACTGGGCACGAACAATCTGATCAGCGATATTGTCGCGTGACATCGGACGTATGGACTTCAGTACTTTAACCTTCTCCTGACGTATATCTTCCGGATCAAACTGGCTCGGCGGTTCCATCGCTGTCAGCGTCAGAAGCTGCATAATATGATTTTGAACCATATCAAGAAGGGCACCCGTCTGGTCGTAGTAATTCGCGCGATCGCCGACGCCGAGAGTTTCACTGAGTGTGATCTGTACGTTTGCGATACTGCGGTGATTCCATACGGATTCAAAAACCGGATTAGCAAAGCGGAGGGCTTCGATATTCTGAACCATTTCTTTCCCGAGATAATGATCAATTCGATAAATTTCCGATTCATCAAAAACCCTCAGTAATTCGCTGTTCAGCTGACGTGCGGAAGCCAGATTATTTCCAAAAGGTTTCTCGATCACAAGTCGTTTCCATCCGTCTGTTTCAGTCAGACCGGATTTTTTTAAATGAATCGTTGCCGTTCCGAAAAAACGCGGGGCAAGCGATAAATAAAAGATACGGTTGCCCTTCAGGTGATATTGTGAATCAATCTGATCGCTGATATTTTTCAGTAATACAAAATGATTTGGGTTACCAATATCCAGTGGCTGATAATAAAAGCGTTTAAGAAAACGTCTCCGTTGATCAGCTGACGGGTTCAGTGTACGATCAATCATGCTGCGATAAGATTCATGTGTATGTTGTCGTCTTGCCATCCCGATCACGGCAAATTTATAGTCTTTCCTGAATAATTCATACAGAGCCGGATAAAGTTTTCTCCTTGCCAGATCTCCTGTGGCTCCGAACATAAAAATAAGGACGGGCCCCCGTGTTGCCTCAACCATCATCTGTGTCCCTCGTTCCTCTTTCTGTCTATCCAAATGTTATCACATTTATTCATTAATGTGCCACACTTAAATATACCATTTATGAATAGATAGTTAAATCTTTTGTTTCATGACAAAAATAAAAGCATGGAAAATATTTCAGCAGAGATAGGATGAATCCGTTGCATTTCATTTGGGTAAATGTTATTGTGAATTTATGTGCTTAGGCAATCATAAGGATGGAAGAGGTCAACACTTGAAAACAAAGGTGATTTCTACTCGATGTTTCGCAGGCATTTTCCGTCCGGTGCGGGGAATGCCTGATCATTTGAATAAAAACCGAACGTAAAAAAGGAGACTGTACTATTTAATGAAATTCTCAGAACTTGATGTAAGTGAAGAAATAAAGAGAGCAACCGCCAGAATGGGGTTTACCGATCTGACTCCGATTCAGGAACAGGCAATTCCCGTAGCGAAAACAGGAGCTGATTTAATTGGCCAGGCTCAGACAGGAACCGGCAAGACTACTGCTTTCGGTATTCCGCTGATCGAGGCAGCAGATCCGGCCGATCGCGAGATACAGGGCGTTGTTATTACGCCGACAAGGGAACTGGCGATACAGAATGCACAAGAATTAAATGCACTCGGGTTTTACAAAAAAGTCCGAACGGTAGCCGTTTACGGAGGACAGGATATCCAGCGGCAGATCCGTGATTTGAAGAGGCATCCCAGTATTATTTCTGCAACTCCCGGACGTCTTCTCGATCATATTAAGCGGCGCACCATCCGACTCAATGCGATCAAAACGATTGTTCTCGATGAAGCCGATGAAATGCTGAACATGGGATTTATTGACGATATTCATGAAATTCTGGAAAATACCCCGCAGGAACGTCAAACACTTCTCTTTTCAGCAACCATGCCTGGACCCATTCAGCATCTTGCAGAAAAATTCATGAAAAATCCCCACATGATCCGAATCAAGGCAAAAACGCTGACCGTTTCCCTGATTGATCAAATATACGTCAGAATCAGAGAATCAGAAAAGTTTGATGCTTTAACACGTTTTCTTGATATTCAGACACCAGAACGCGCTATTGTGTTCGGCAGAACGAAAAGGCGTGTAGATGAGTTAATGAGAGCATTGCAGCGCAGAGGATATGAGGCTGAGGGTATTCATGGGGATCTTACTCAGTCCAGACGTGACATGGTACTTCGCCGTTTTAAACAGAATGAAGTCAAATTGCTGGTTGCTACTGATGTCGCAGCCCGTGGGCTGGACATCAGCAATGTCACACATGTTTATAACTTTGATTTACCTCAGGACCCGGAAAGCTATGTACACCGTATCGGGCGTACCGGCCGTGCAGGAAAATCAGGAATGGCGGTTACTTTTGTGACACCGAGTGAAATGTCGCATCTTCGTGCCATCGAGCGCCTGACAAAACAGCCAATGAAACAGGTGAAAGCTCCCACCTATGAAGAGGCACTGGCCGGACAGCAGCAGGTGGCCGTGGATACATTAAAGGAATCTCTGGAAAAAGAAAATTATCATGGATATAAGAATAAGGCAGAACAGCTTCTTTCCGACAATGACGCTGCCAATGTTGTAGCGGCCGCTCTTAAAGTTCTGACTAAGGAGCCCGATCAAACGCCGGTCCGCCTGACACGCGAGTCACCCCTGATGGTTAAGCGGGGTGGCAGGAGATCATCGCATCACAGAAGTTCAGGACGCGAAAAAAATTATTATTCAAAATCACGTGATAAAAGGCATTACGGCAGTTACA
The DNA here is from genome assembly GCF_040529185.1 of Sporolactobacillus sp. Y61. Lineage (NCBI taxonomy): Bacteria > Bacillati > Bacillota > Bacilli > Caryophanales > Sporolactobacillaceae > Sporolactobacillus > Sporolactobacillus sp. Y61. The sequence goes on from NZ_CP159510.1 coordinate 2,249,334, forward strand.
GAGGCAGAGGAAGGCAGAAATCACAGCACTATTGATTTCCGGCTTCTGCCGTAAACAAATAGAGACACAGAACTCCTTAGCTGGAAGTTAATCCTGCTGAAGGAGTTTTTTGTACTTAAAGAAAGGTTCAGAAGAGCCCACACCTGCGGTTTATCAATCGCCGGATTTTCTTAACATTCCAGTCATCTGGTATAATTTTGCAAATCATAATTATTGGAAAAGTTGAAAGAAAATAAATAAAAATGGTTGTAACTTTCAGAAAAGTATTGTAGAATGTTAAAAAGTGCAAAGGGGGGCAATTAAAGATGAACAATGATCACTCGTTACAGCAAAATACAAAGGCTCTTGTTCTCTATAAAGAACAAAAGGCGAAGGTCTCGGTTATCGAAATGTATGCCCAAATGGTCCTGGATGAAATGGAATTTAATCAGAGAGTGAAGCTATTGAAGGCGAAGATAGATGCAAGCCTGGATTCCGGGGACAAAGCACTGTTTATGAAATTGACAGATGAATACAGGGAACTGTTACGCTGACACTTTACTTTCTATAGATACCGATTTTTAATTGGCTGCAGGAGTCAGGGCACGTCAAGGGAAAAAGGATCCTTAAAGGGATCCTTTTTTCGTACTCTAAGAATCACTTTTTTTGCGGAAGGTTCAGCAAAACTTGCCAACTGGCAAGTCTTTCTTCATCAGTCTGTATGGCCTACTGTTACTGTTCTGTCCGCTTTTTTCCTGATGGCCATTCGGCAAACAGCATACCGATTAAAATAAGCGTGCAACCAATCAGTTCCGTTTTTCCAAGTATGACATGCTGAATAATCACGGATGTCCAGGCGGCAAAAACGGGTTCCATGATAAAAATCAGACCGACATGAGTAGCCGGTGTGACTTTTTGCAAATCTGTCTGAAAAAGATAAGCAAATGCGGTGGCGAACACGCCCATAAAAAGGATAACTGCAACAATATCAGGCTCCAGAAGGGCGGATATATCTAAAATCCTCAGCCCGTCAGTTGGAAGACCAAAGGCAAAACTGTAAAGAGCGACCGCTGTCAGCTGAATGATTGTCAGGGAAAGACTGTTATATTTTTCCGTTACCCTGGCTGTAAAGATGATATGCAGGGCGAAGGCGGCGGCGCAGACAAGCACAATCAGGTCTCCGCGATTGATGACGAACTGCCCTTTTGTAGTCAGAAAGAACAGACCTGCGGCAGCCAGCAGAATTCCAGCGAGAGCAGCTTTACCTGGTGTTCTTTTTAGTATGAATATAGAAAAAAGCGGTACAAGGACCACACTCAACCCTGTGATAAATGCGGCGTTCGAAGCTGACGTGTATAACAGGCCGACAGTCTGACAGATATATCCGATAAACAGAAAAGTACCAAGCAGCAATCCTGAACCGATCAGCCGTACACTTTTGCGGGCGGAGACCGGCCTCCATCCTCTGAAACACATCTTCCAGCAGGTCAGTATGATGGCTGCCGTCAGAAAACGCCAGGCGTTGAATTGCAGGGGCGTGAGCTTGTCCAGCACATTTTGAACGATAATAAATGTAGTACCCCATACAAATGTAACAGCCAGCAGTCCGGCGTCAGCTGCAAGAGAACGTTTCAGATTCATATCTGATCCCCCTCACTTAATTGTATCCGCTGTTCTCTGATTGCCTGACGTGCCAGTTGATCGGCATTGCGGTTTTTCTCGTCAGGGATCCACTTACAGAAGAACAGATCGAAATGTTGAATCAGATCCATTGCCTGTTCCAGATAGCCCGCAAAAATGCTATTTTTTACGTGTCTGATCTCAATAGCGTGATCAACCAGCTGTGAATCGGTACGAAAAAAGGCCGACAGATATCCGTGTTCGTGGCAGAACTTCAGTGCGGCAACCATGGTTGCAAATTCAGCTTCGTGGTTACTGGAAAGGACGCCCAGGTGAACAGTCCTGCGGATTTCCCTTCCATCACCAAGGTTAATATATATTCCGCCACCGGCAATTCCGGGATTTCCGCCTGCTGCTCCATCGACAAATACCTCAATCAAACAACCGCACCTCTTCCAATATATTCAACCTGTTTTTTACAGCATACAACAAATTATAGCATTTAGCAGTTTTTTAATGAAGATATGGACTGATGGTTCAATGTGTTATGATTAAACTGGATAGAAAATGAAGTAAAAAAATTTTAGCGGATAGGTGATCAGCGAAAAATGGTTGAAGCAGAAAAAAAGGTGAAGTCTGATATCGAAATTGCTCAGGAAGCGACACTTGAGCCGATTGAACGCATTGCTTCAGAACTTGGGCTTGATGAGGAAGACTGGGAACCCTATGGTCGTTATAAGGCTAAAGTATCTGTACATGTCCAGAAGAAGTTACAGAGCAGGCCTGAAGGAAAGGTCATTCTTGTGACATCGATTAATCCAACACCTGCAGGTGAGGGAAAATCAACCGTTACGGTCGGACTTGGACAGGCATTAAATAAGATTGGCAAGAAGGCAGTGATTGCCCTGCGCGAACCTTCCCTCGGGCCAACAATGGGCCTGAAAGGCGGAGCTGCCGGCGGAGGTTACGCACAAGTTGTGCCAATGGAAGATATCAATCTGCATTTTACAGGGGACTTCCATGCTATCACTGCGGCACATAATGCGTTGGCTGCGTTTCTGGACAATCATATCCATCAGGGAAACGCACTGAATATTGATCCGGGAAGAATCATCTGGAAGAGAGTCGTGGATTTAAATGACCGCGCACTGCGGCATATCGTGATCGGTCTTGGCGGCCGGGCGAACGGCGTGCCGAGAGAAGATGGATTTGACATCACTGTTGCTTCTGAAATAATGGCCATTCTCTGCCTGTCAGAAAATCTGACAGATCTGAAAAACAGACTCAGTCAGATGCTGATCGCTTATACATATGACCGGCGTCCTGTATATGTTAAAGATTTAGCCGTGGAGGGTGCCCTGACTGTTCTGCTGAAAGATGCGATTCATCCGAATCTTGTACAGACCCTTGAGAACACTCCGGCTTTTGTTCACGGGGGACCGTTTGCTAATATTGCCCACGGATGCAACAGCGTTCTGGCAACGAAAATAGGGGCCAGACTGGGGGACTATCTTATCACTGAAGCCGGTTTCGGTGCGGATCTCGGGGCGGAAAAATTCCTTGATATTACAACCCGTGCCGGCCACATTAAACCCAGTGTTGTTGTTATCGTGGCGACAATCCGTGCGTTGAAAATGCATGGTGGCGCAGCAAAAGATGAATTGAAACATGAAAATCTGGATGCCTTATCAAAGGGTATGGAGAACCTGTCCAGACATATCGACACCATTAAAACGTTTGGTCTCCCATATGTTGTGGCCATTAATCATTTTATTTATGATACGGACCGGGAAGTCGCATTTGTGAAAGAATGGTGCCGGACGAACGGTCATCCGGTTGCACTTGCCCGGGTCTGGGAAGATGGTGGAAAGGGCGGGGAAGACCTCGCCCGGCTTGTCGTTCATACAATTGAAAAATCTGAGAATCATTTCAGTCCTATTTATGATCTGGATGATTCAATAGAAGAAAAAATCCATGCCGTTGTCACAAAAGTTTACGGTGGCAAAGACGTTGCTTTTTCACCCAAAGCACGCAGACAATTAAAGAAAATCAAGGAAAATGGATGGGATAAATTACCTGTCTGCATCGCCAAGACACAATATTCTCTGTCCGATAACCCGAAGCTGATTGGCAGGCCGAAAAATTTTACTATCCATGTGCGTGAGCTGAAACCTTCTCTGGGCGCCGGTTTTATTGTTGTGATGACCGGCAAGGTTCTGACTATGCCGGGTTTGCCGAAAAAGCCTGCTGCTCTGAATATGGATATCGATCGGGATGGCAAGATTGTTGGCCTGTTTTAATTGAAAAAATGATCAACGCCTCATTTCACAGTAAGAGGCGCTTTTTTATGTCAACCACCACGCCTGAAGGACGCGGCCTGTAAGCCGTAAAGCCTGACGGTTCCAAACCACAATTTATGTAGTGTGTAGATAGAGACAACTTGCCTGGCCAACCGAAATTGCAGGCCCGGCATCGCTGTCAGGTGTCTCTATATATTAGACGGAGAAATTCCGCTTAGCAAGTAATTAAGGATAATAAGGAGCTTCAATAGACGGAGGGATTCCGCCTATTAACTCAAAAACATGAAAAGGGGGGGATCTTTCATTGCCTAATCGGAAAACTTCCGCTTATGATACATTGAAACCAGTTTTATTCTGCATTTAAGTGGAAAATCTCTGCTTATTAAGCAAACGATTATATTTACATCCTGTCAATCGTCTGGTTCGTGCGGTGGCGCTATCCATTCTGAGCTAGGCGTCACTCATGACGGGCAGGATCAACACGTCGATTCAGGTTACGGCGCAACACTTCACGACTTTAAAACACCTGTGCACTTCTTTCTGAACCGAACAGATGTGCTTAATTGACAGCTATGGAGGTTGAATGATGGAGCTGCCCAAGAGACAGAAAGATGAAATGATCGAGAAGCTGAAATCCTGTTATTTTGATACGTATCATGAGGAGCTTGGCATCATAGGTGCTGAGAATCTGTATTCCTGTTTTATGGAGGCGTGTGCTCCATATATTTATAATCAGGCTTTGAAGGATGTTAAGAAAGTAACATCCCGGCAGTTTGTATCCCTTGAAGAAGAAATTGATGTTCTTGAGAAAAAACTATGAATAATGATAATGATAATTAAAATCATCTGAAGGTTAAAGACTGATAACACCTTTCATAGCAGTCTTTATCCCTCTTTTATTATTGTTATAAACAGATAATAATTATATTTGAAAGCTGATGATGAGCATGTTATGATTTGAATGTCTGAGGCGGGTACTTATGATTTTTAACTATATCTCGATGAGTCAGATGGTTGCTGTTGGAAGCAGCCATTTACTCTGTTTCCCGCCTATCATGAAGAGAGTAAAAGACAGGTGTGTAAAAGATGACAGTGAAGAGCAAACGACTTCTGTATTATCAAAGGCAAGTGTTATTACATTTATCACTTTTCCGTTACTGGGAAAAGCATCTGATTATCGAGCATAATCGAAAGACTTATGGGAAAATTGCTGTTGAGGAAGAACGCCTCGCCTCAGCCATTTGCCCGGATCACCCGAACATGGAAAACGTTAATCACTTCCGCTTTTTTGTAGCATTAAGCAAATTGCTCGGCTTTACCTTTGTGACACAACTGATGATGAAAGCGAAAAAGAAGCGTATTAAAAAACTTTCAGAATCCTCCATCGTTCCAGTAAAGTACATTCAACTTGCCAGAACCGTCTTTAAGCAGGAAAAGGATTTAATTGCTCAGTTGAGGGAACGCCGGCTTGATTTTGTCGGTGCGATTATTCTGGGGATGAATGATGCACTGGTTGAGATTACGGGCAGTGTGGCCGGTTTCACTCTATCGATGTCCAATACCAAAATCATCGCCGTTGCAGGACTGATCACCGGCGTTGCCGCCTCTTTGTCTATGGCAGCCAGTGAATTTATGGCTGAACGTTCAGAGGGAAATATGAAAAAGGCGGCCAGGGCAGCGATATATACCGGTGGGTCATATTTTCTGACTGTGGTATTACTGGTTTTGCCGTTCTTTATTCTGCCTGCTCAAAGCTATATACCCGCTCTGATACTGACGGTGATCATCGCGGTAGCGGTCATCTTTATTTTCAGCTTCTATATGTCAGTAGCCAAAGAGATCCGCTTCAGTCAGCGCTTCTGGGAAATGGTTATTGTCAGCCTTGGCGTTGCCGTGCTGACCTTTTTCATCGGATTTATTGTTAAAACGTATTTCGGCATCGCCGCGTGAGTACTGTTCGGAACCGTCAGGTCAGGATCTGACGGTTTCTGCATTCAATGCAGCTGATTTTCCTGCAGCGTGACCGGTAGCAAATGCCGCTGTGATATTGTACCCGCCGGTATATCCGTGGATATCCATAATTTCACCGCAGAAATAGAGTCCAGGCATGATTTTTGATTCCATGGTTTTCGGATTGATCTCTTTCAGAGATACTCCGCCACCTGTGATGAATGCTTTCTCGAGTGGCAGGGTGCCATTAACATGAACAGGGAATGCCTTCAGATATTTCACCAGTATCCGAACGCTTTCTGATTTCAGGTTGTGACCCGTCATCTCCTCCGAAAGTCCGGAGCGCTCACATAAGTAGAATAAATAACGTTCCGGAACCAGGCCTTTCCAGACCTTCTTTAACGCCCGGCCGGGGGTATCGCGGGATAATCGGATCAGTTTATGAAAGAGTTCATTTTCTTGAACATCAGGAAAGGTATCGATCGTTACAATGATTTCCGGTACTCTGTATTTTTTCAAAGCCTTCACGACAAACTGGCTGAGCCGAAGAATGGCAGGACCGGACAAACCGAAGTGGGTGAAGAGCATGTCCCACCGGTGCGTCTGTATTGGCTTTCCTTTCGGGGACAGAAGGGTAACGGCACAGTCACGCAGGGACAGCCCCTGAAGTCGCCGGGATTGAATAAAGGACTCAGTTGAAGTAAGAGGGACTTCTGTCGGATAAAGGTCAGTAATTGTGTGGCCGGCAGCTTTTGCCCAGGCATATCCGTCACCTGTCGAACCCGTCCGGGACACTGATTTGCCTCCAACCGCAACAACCACGCAGGATGCAGAAATTTTTCTGCCGGATACGGTTTTCACACCCCGGACTTTTTTACCAAACAGGACAGCCTGAACAGGTTCGCAGGTTTTTATTGTGACAGAAAGGCTGCGTACTTTTCTGACCAGCGCCTGAACAACAGACTGTGCACTGTCGGACACAGGAAATACCCTCCCATGATCCTCTTCTTTTAGACGAATGCCCAGATCTTCAAAAAAGCGTATGATGTCCCGATTACTAAAGGAGGCAAGGGCGCTGTATAAGAACCGGCCGTTTCCCGGTACATGCCTGATCAGCTCATCAATCGACATGGCATTCGTGACATTGCAGCGTCCACCGCCTGAGATACCCAGCTTACGTCCCAGTCTGTCTCCCTTATCCAGCAGACAGACTTTCGAACCATTTTCTGCTGCAGCGATGGATGCCATTAATCCGGCAGGTCCACCGCCTGCAACCAGTACATCAAAGTGTTCGACCACTGTTTTTCACCAGCCCGTTCATTGTTCTTTCAGCATAACCAATCAGGAAGAAAAAATAAAGTAAAACTTCAATCAGTGGGTTCATCATCCCACTGATTGTTCGTTGAACCTGTCAAGCTCCTGTGGGATAAAGTCCGACCCTCTAAAGTGATATTTGTCACATTTGAAAAAATCTGATAGGATATGGTGTGAATCTTGTGTACGTTTTACGTTTCTGTCACTGTTTTCAGGCAATATTTTCAGAGGTGAAGATGATGGACAGTCAAAAAAAATACCGGGTTTTACTGTATTATAAATATGTGACGATTGATGATCCAGAAGCCTTCGCGAAGGAGCACCTGGCATTCTGTAAACAGCTGAATCTGAAGGGGCGGATTCTTGTCGCAAAAGAAGGGCTGAATGGCACACTTTCCGGAACGCGGGAAGAGACACAGATCTATATGGATACCCTTCATCATGACCCACGTTTCAGTGATATGGTGTTCAAGACAGACCAGGCAGACGGACATGCTTTTAAGAAAATGCATGTCCGTCCGCGTAAGGAGATCGTGGCCTTTAAGCTGAAACATGATATCGATCCCCATAAGCTGACCGGTAAGCATCTGAAACCAGCAGCGTTTTATCAGGCACTTCAGGATAAAAATACGATTGTGATTGATGCCAGGAACAACTATGAAACGCAGATTGGTCATTTCCGCAATGCGATTCTTCCGAAAGTCGAAACCTTCCGGGAACTTCCAAAATGGATTGAGCAGCATCTGTCTGAATATAAGGACTGGAAAGTATTGACCTACTGTACAGGGGGAATCCGCTGTGAAAAATTCAGTGGTTATCTCCTCAGAGCGGGTTTTAAGGACGTCAGCCAGCTGGATGGTGGTATTGTCGAATACGGTAAGGATCCTGAAGTCAGAGGAAAGCTGTATGATGGGAAGTGCTATGTCTTTGATCAACGAATATCCGTACCCGTTAATCGCACAAACGAAGATGTGATCGTGGGTCACTGCCACCATTGTGGCAAACCATGCGACCGGATTGTGAATTGCGCGAACCCGGAGTGCAATAAACAGTATATCTGCTGTGAGGCCTGTGAAGAAAAATATCACCGCTCCTGCTGCGACGCCTGCCGTCAGCATCCGAGAAATCGATACAATCTTCAACACGCAAAGACAGATGAACGGAAAACAGTTGATCTAAAGTAATTTCCAGGATTCTTTTTTCATCCGGTTTCTGATTGATTTCAGGACGTTCACGCCTTCTTCAACCTGAACCCAGATATTGACCAATGCGTTCGTAAATCCAGTCACCGGCTGTGCTTTTATGATAACTGACCTGGAAGACCCTTCCGCGTGTATAAACTTCATAATTCAGCCAGTTTTTCCGGGTCATGTGAATATGATGCTCAAAGATTTCATCTTTATTGATTCTCATGTCTGCTGTGACCCGGTTGATGGCTATATCTATGACATTCAGATAGGCTGTTTTAAATTTCGTCCGGGTCAAAGCAATAATCCGTCTGTCCCGCTCCAGTGCCATACGGATCAGTGGAAGAAAGATGTACCGCCGGATCATCCGTTTTTCGGTTATCGTTAATTCACTGCCATTCATTTAAATCACCCGAAACTATTATATGCGAACATAGGTTCTTTTATCAATATGGAGGGAATGAATGATTGCATTTTCAACTGTTGACCGATGGCCCGATGTCGATTAAAATGAGTGCATCATTTATACTGGTATCGTATGGTTACAGAAAAGAGGACCGGCGGTGAAGCAGACCAATAGAAGCATTGTCATGACCGGTCTCATGATCGGAACATTTCTGACAGCGATTGAAGGAACGGTAATCAGTACGGCCATCCCAAGCATTGTCAGTGATTTACACGGAATCCGGATCATGGACTGGGCGTTTTCCATATTTATGCTGACGTCTGCTGTGACTGTCCCTCTCTTTGGTAAACTGTCTGATGTGTTTGGCAGGAAACGTCTGTTTACCATTGGAACGGGGTTCTTTCTGTTCGGTTCTGCTCTTTGTGGCCTTTCCTGGTCCATGGAATCTTTTATCACGGCCAGAGGGATTCAGGGGATTGGCGCAGGCGGTGTGATGACGATCAGCACAACGATTATCGGCGATATTTTTCCGATAAAAACCCGGGCGAAGATGTTTGGAATGATCGGGATGATCTGGGGTGTCGCGGGAATCTTCGGACCACTTGTTGGCGGTTTTTTTGTCGACGCTCTTTCCTGGCACTGGATCTTTTTTATTAATATACCTTTTGGCCTGACCTCAGTTTTCCTGATTACAACAGGTTTTAAAGAAAACAGGCGCAGAAAAAAGCAGAAAATTGATGTGGCGGGTGCAGCGTCGTTTACAATTAGTATGGCTGCCCTTTTATATGGACTTCAGAGAGCAGGGGAAAGCGGAAGATGGCTTGATGCTCAGAATCTGATCCTGTTTACCCTTTTTATTACTGTACTCGCTCTATTTCTGTATATTGAAACAAGGGCAGAAGATCCAATGATTCCTGTCTCCGTCCTGTGGCAGCCAATCGTTGCCATTACAAATGGCCTGGCACTTGTGGCAAGTGCCATTCTGATGGGCAACGACATGTATATGCCAATGTGGCTGCAGGGCCTGCTCGGGTACAGCGCAATGGCATCCGGCTTTGTACTGACGCCGATGTCCATCACCTGGATGGTTGGATCTTTTCTCTGCGGATGGCTTCTGGCCCATAGTGGTGTCCGAATCAGTGGATTCATCGGCACCGGGCTGCTTCTGGCGGGAACGTTCTGGCTGGAATTGCTGGACCCGGGGGTAAACCCGCTACTGTACTATCTGATCACGTCGCTTCTTGGACTTGGCTTCGGTCTTGCTCTGACATTAACCACGTTATGCGTTCAGTCTGCAGCAGGACATCAGATGCGTGGTGCGGCAACGGCTTCAAACCAGTTTTTTCGAAGTGTCGGCCAGGCCATAGGAGCTGCAGTTTTCGGGGCTTACTTTAATACAAGTGCAGCGGAAAGAGCACTCTGTCACGGCCAGGATCCGGAACGGGTGTTGAACGGGCTTAATGCGATGCTTCACTCCGGGGGCGGGCGTGATCATCCATCTTATGGTCAGATTTTTCAGGACGTCCTTTTTTTCAGTATTCACCACGTGTTTGTCGTGATGACCATTCTTGCGATTGCTGCCGTAATCATCGCTTTCTTTCTGCCGGGTCAGTTACCTGATGAGAAAGATCATAAGGTATAAAATGAGGTCCCGGCTGCGACCCGGATACTGTCCATTCGTGATCCGTCTGCCAGCGATGAAAGGGCGAGATAATCCGGACGGGTGGCTCCTGTCATCAGGAAGGCGGAAACACGTGCGCCTCTGCGCCTGTATTTATTTAATTCCGCGATGATCTCATTGGCTCGATGGATGCCAATCCCGTGGCCATAGTATAGCCCGCCGGAAAGATCTACGGCGTTTTCACCCTGCCACTGTGGTGTCTGAGGATTGACTTCCGGATTTTTAAAATAACGAACATCTCCGGGGATCCCTCCCCCAACGCGTCCGGCGTTTCTCAGAGGAAAGAGCGGGTGGTTCTGCCAGTCCCAAAGATACAGGTGCTGAAAAATTTCATTAAATCTGTGATCTGAAATCGTTTCAATCAATGCTTTGTAAAAGACAATCATCATTGCCGTAGCGCATTCAAAGGCGTAGGCCCTGCCATTTGTATAAATATCCCTTATGGCGTCTGCCGGTCGCCGTTCCGGTCTGAGTTCAAAACCTCCGTCTCCTGTAAGCAGCCAGAAATTTTCATTACAGGTGGAGTAATAAAAGGTTGCGAAAGCAGATCCGCTTTCGAGAAGGGCATGTGAGGCTTCGATTGTTTCATTTCTCATTTTTATTTCAAAGACCAGCTCTCTTTGCGATGGATAAGCGAACCATTCTCCGGATTCGGCCATTGATCGGAATATTTCAACCGAATAACGTCCGTAATCTGTATATTGTCCGTACATATCTGCATTCAGAACCTGATTTGCTGCAATGATCATGTGCCTTCACCTCTGATTGTCAGGACATTCAGCGATTTCAGCTGTTTCTGAAGTGGCAGACTGATCCATCTTCTCCATTGGCCGGGCTGCTGTTTTCTCAGGCCGGCCGAATAAGCGGCTAAGAAGACCTGCGTCTTGCCGGGAAGTTTTACAAAATCTGAATAAGTCTTCTGTTCATCCGGCAACAGGTTCTGGATCGGTTCACCGCTTCCGGGATTTACTGTTTTTCCAAGATATTTGGCGCTGTAATGAATCCGGAACGGTCGCCCGTCCGGCAGGGCATCATTCGTCTCGCCTGTATAAACGAGATAATTGCCGTTTTCCTCATACCATGTTTCAAACGCAAGAAAAGCCGTTTTATTGTCGGCGGCATGACGTACCTCGGGAATAAAACCGAGAAGCCGGCGGGCATAATGACTTTCTACATTCTGATCAGAAAGCAGATAATTACTTATGTGAACGAGCATCACCGGATTTGCTGTCTCAAGCATGGCACTGATCAGATAATGCCTCTGGCTTTTATTTTTATAACGATAGAATATCAGATTAACCATTTCGCGAATCCAGTCCTGATGAAAAGTATGGAGGATATGGATGGCCGTCTGATCAATAACCTGGGTGTAATCGGTGGAGATGATATTTTTCCAGCCTGATCTGAGAATCCACAGCAGGGAGTCCACGACCAGATCATGCTGCTCGGGAAACGGGGCATCTGCCTGGATACCCAGATCTGCACCATGAAGCACATTCTGTATATGCGCAAGAGCAATTTTCGGACGGTCATCAATTTCGGATCCCCGCATGTCCAGCTGGTCCCGAAGAAGAAACAGTACCGGAAATTCCAGCTGCGGATCATTAATCAGTGAGGCTGCATAATCCCTGCCCATACGCAGATTTTCCGCCCATTTCATCGGCAGCATTTCCGGCCGATTCCGGCGGAGTGTGTTCAGATCATTAACGGATCCATGATCTCCGGACATATCAGCACCTCCAGGGGGTGTCAACACTGTAATATTACCTATATGAGCGTTCAGAAATGTTTATGCGGATTAACGGATCCGTCCCAGGATACGGATATCAATCGTGACAGATAAGATATGTTACACTTATTAAGAAAACCCGCGGGGGAGGGATGAAGCCCTCCATGAATTAAAGTTTCACTTTATACTTTCTTTAAAGAGCAGAAAAAAGAAATAAACAGACAGGGATGATGTGTTTATGAAGCAGTACCTTGATCTCTGCCGGAGGGTCCTTGAAGAAGGGCACCGGAAATCCGACAGGACGGGAACAGGAACAATCAGTGTGTTTGGCCACCAGATGAGATTCAATCTGCAGGATGGATTTCCACTTTTAACAACAAAAAAGCTGCATGTGAAATCGATTATATATGAGCTGCTCTGGTTCCTGAAGGGGGATACCAATGTCAGGTATCTGCAGGAACATGGGGTGAGGATATGGAATGAATGGGCGGACGAACATGGAGAGCTGGGGCCGATTTACGGTCATCAGTGGCGTTCCTGGCCAGGAAAGAACGGACAAACCATCGATCAGATCAAATGGGTTGTTGATCAGATCAGAAAACATCCGGATTCGAGACGATTAATTGTTACAGCCTGGAATCCGGCAGACGTTCCCGAAATGGCTCTTCCACCGTGCCATTGCCTTTTTCAGTTTTATGTAAATGAAGGCAAACTGAGCTGTCAGCTGTACCAGCGCAGTGCCGATATTTTTCTCGGTGTGCCCTTTAATATTGCTTCATATGCGCTTCTGACGCATATGATTGCTCATGTGACCGGCCTTCAACCGGGAGTGTTCATTCATACGCTGGGCGATGCGCATATTTATCTGAATCATGTCAATCAGGTCAAAAAGCAGCTTGAACGTACACCACGGCCTCTGCCACAGCTGAAGATTATGAGGGATGTATCCTCAGTGTTTGATTTCCGATATGAGGACTTTAAAATAGAAGGGTATCATCCCTATCCGCACATTAAAGGCGAGGTGTCCGTATGATCTCCTTTCTTGTCGCTATGGACATCAATGGACTGATTGGTCGCAAGAATAAATTACCCTGGCATCTTCCCGCAGATCTGAAATATTTTAAAAAAGTCACCATGGGACATCCCATCATCATGGGAAGAAAAACATTTGAATCGATAGGAAGACCTTTACCCGGGAGAAAAAATATTGTTTTCACTCGTCATACCGATTTTAGCCATGAAGGTGTGACTGTATTCCATTCTTCTGATGCGTTTCTGAAAAGTGGCATCCCTTTTGGCCGGGAATGTTTTATCATTGGCGGAAATCAGATTTTCCAGACCTTTGCTCCGTATGCCGATCGGCTGTATCTGACCCGGCTCCATGCTGCATTTGAGGGCGATACTTATTTTACCGCTTTCCATGAGAAAGAGTGGAAGCTTGTTTCAGAAAAAGAGGGGAAAATGGATCAATATAATGTATTTCCCTACACTTTCCAGATCTATGAACGTGCATAAAATGGAGTGGACGGTGTTCCGTCACCCTTTAATGAATATGTGAATATCCTGTTAAAAAGGGTTACGGAGTTGAAAACTATGGGCATATATCATCTGCAGCTTCTATCCTGTTATGTCCTGGTCGGCCTGCTGATGGGCTGGACGCTTGGCTTTCTGCCGTTTTGGTACTCATGGCGAAAAAAACATCTGGTACTCCTTATTATATTGACGATGACCTGGCTTCCTGTTGCTATTGCTGCCCTGCTCGTTGCACCGATTTTCAACACGTTTTATTCAGAGAAACGTGAGGAAGTAAAATAAAACGGCTCCGAACGGATGGAGTCGTTTTCTCTGTGCCTGAATTCGCGATTTCATTCAACTTCAGGCAGGAAAAACGGACAGGCTGACGTATCATATGAAAACTGATTTATGGCAAGCGTATTTAAACAATAAATTAATTTTCTTGAAAAAAATTTGAAATGACTTTAAATCGATCAAATAATTGGGTAAGATAATAATACTGTGTATGTATTATTTGACCCGAAATTCCTCTGACTATGAGCAAAATACTGGAAAATGAGAAGATTTCATGCAATGATGTTTTTATAGAGATCTCATGGAAAGTGAAATCTATTGCTTCACATAGCGCATGTGAAAGAAAAAAATTGTCAATGGTTTCTGATCAATTGGCAAATAAAAGGAGTAATGAACATATGGCTTCAAATGTTTCAGAACTGACCACTTATGATGCGTATTTGGCCGGCGAGTGGAAAAAGAGCTCTTCTGGTGAGACGATTGCCATACAGTCCCCGTATCTTCATGATACGATCGGACGCGTTCAGGCTGTGACACAGGATGAAGTGGATCAGGCAATCAAGGCTGCCCATAAAGCGCAGAAAGAGTGGGCATCGCTTTCGCTGAGCGAACGCGGGGTCTTTCTGAATCGCTGGGCCGATGAGCTGGTCAAAAATGAACAGGATATCGCCAGATCCGTTATGAAGGAAGTAGGGAAGGGATTCAAAGATTCCAGAAAAGAAGTCGTCCGGACTGCCGATCTGATCCGTTATACTGTTCAGGAAGCTCTGCATATGCATGGAGAAAGCCTGAGAGGTGACGGATTCCCGGGTGGTCCACAGAAGAAACTGGGTATCGTAGAGCGAGTTCCACTGGGTGTCGTTCTGGCCATCTCACCCTTTAACTACCCGATTAATCTGGCTGCATCAAAGATTGCACCTGCGCTCATGGCTGGTAATGGTGTAATTTTCAAACCGGCCACACAGGGTTCAATCAGCGGCATAAAGATGATCGAAGCTCTTGACCGTGCAGGACTGCCAAAGGGGCTGCTGAGTCTGACTACCGGCCGCGGTTCTGTCATTGGTGATTACCTTGTTGAACATAAGGGAATCGACATGATCAGTTTTACCGGCGGCTCAAAGACCGGACGTCATCTGTCTAAACAGTCTGTGATGATTCCGCTTGTACTGGAACTTGGAGGAAAGGATCCTGCCATTGTCTGTGACGATGCCGATATGGATGTTGCCGTAAAAAGCATCATGAATGGTGCCTTTTCATATTCCGGTCAGCGCTGCACGGCGATCAAGCGTGTCCTGGTCAACGAAAAGGTTGCCGATGAGCTTGTGAACCGGCTGAAAGCAGAAGTTGAAAAACTGACTATCGGATCTCCGGAAGACGACAGTACGATTGTACCTTTGATTAGTGATAAATCTGCTGATTTTGTCCAGAGTCTGATTGACGATGCTCTGACTAAAAAAGCGACACTCGTTACAGGAAATAAACGTGAACGGAATCTGATCTATCCGACACTTCTTGATCATGTAACAGAAGATATGGATGTTGCCTGGATTGAACCATTTGGACCTGTACTGCCGATCATCCGTGTTTCATCAGATGAGCAGGCTGTCGAAATGGCTAACAAGTCGGAATACGGTCTGCAGGCCAGCGTTTTCTCTCAGGATATTGACCGCGCCCTGGAAGTAGCAAAAGAGGTCGAAGCAGGTACGGTTCAGATCAACGGACGTACGGAGCGCGGGCCGGACCACTTCCCGTTCCTTGGTGTCAAAGCATCGGGCATGGGTGTCCAGGGTATCCACAACAGTCTGGTTTCCATGTCACGCCAGAGAGTAACGGTTATGAACCTGAAATAAAATATTTTATCTGAAGAGGCGATTATAGCCTCTTTTTTTTGTATTATTTCAATGCAGAAGGCAGACCTTGCCTGTCCATCAGCAAGGTGGGGTAAAGATACCCCCTGAATCAATAAAATGGTCCCGGTCCGTAAGATGGTCCGTAAGGCGGCTGAATATAGGGTGGATAAGCAGGGGCAGGGGGGCCAAAGGGATAAGGACGGATTCCGATGATGGTACTCAATCCGATTCCAAGCAAACTCCCGGCAAAGCCTCCCCAGAAAGCCTGCTGACCGAAACCTGGTCCAAAAAATCCCGGATTTCGCCCATCTCTTTGCTCGTTTATTGCGTCGAATGGTAAAATATAGACATGATCCTGATCTACGGATTCAATGATACCTGTAAGTATGGATCCGTCATCAATCTGTATTTCAACAGGCAGATGAATAAATGACTGATAATAATCTGATCCAGACACGTTCAATTCCTCCTCCGGGCAAATACAAATCCTCAGATGCCTATACTTAGTGTATGCATCAGGCCGGAAAGCGGGCAGGCGGTCGCCCAGATCGGTATTTTCTGCCTGTTCCTGTCTGCCGGGCGCACGGCTGATGTAAGTAGAAAGGGATGAACAGAATGTATGACGTTCGGGAAATTGCAGATGATGAGCATGAAGCCATCGGACAGCTCGCAAAGGAGCTCTGGGGCGATCAAATCATGGTTGTCCACAATGAAATATTTGACCTTTCCTGTTTTCCCGGCTTTCTGGCTGAAGAAAATGGAGGAATCATCGGCTTTCTGACGTACAGACAGATGGGACACGAGGCTGTTGAGATTCTGTCTCTGGACAGTTTTACAGAAAACAGAGGTGTCGGTTCCGCCTTACTCGATGCTGTCATACATTACTGTGCCAGAAATTGTGTTCATCGTCTTTTTCTGACGTGCACCAATGATAATTTTCGTGCCCTCGAATTTTATCAGAAACGAGGGTTTACTCTAACTGCTTTTCGAAGAGGAGCAGTAAACGAGGCAAGAAAACGAAAACCGTCGATACCGTTACGCTCAAAAAATGGTGTATCCATCGAACATGAACTGGAACTGGATTATTTCCTGCCGGATTCAGTTTGATCTGGCACGCAAATTGCAGTAAAATGAATATATCTTTTGAAGGGAAGTGGAAGCCTGATGTTCTTATCCGATGTTCTTACACTCAAATTGGCCTGAGACGGGTGAAGTCTGCCTATTTATTAACAGCGGCCAATCGAGTACGGAATTCGGATAAGGGACAGCTTCTGCTTAATCGTGATTATTCTGCGAAAGGGACGGGGCCGTCTGGCTCCGTCCCTTTTTTGATACCGTCGTGCCCTTCTGGCTCTGACGTACCGATGGCCATGAAAGGGGAAGAATTATGTTATTGGTTGAAGCAAAAAATGTATCTTTTTCATATGGTGACAAACTGATTTACAGAAAAATGAATTTCAGGCTGCTCGAGGGCGAACATATTGCGCTCGTCGGCAGAAACGGGGCGGGTAAGTCAACTTTCCTGAAATTACTGACAGGGCAGCTGCTTGCTGACGGCGGCAGCATTGAAAAAAGGCGCAATCTGCATATTGGGCTGATTGAACAACATCTTCATTTTCGAAAGCATCATACGATTTATACCTTTATGAAAAGTGCCTTTCAGGATCTTCTGAATGCCGAATCACGGATGAATGAACTGACTATGAAAATGCAGCAGCCGGATGTTGATCCGGCGTGGATTGATGAATACGGCAGACTTCAGGATAAGCTGCTGGCTCATGACTTTTACACCATTGACGCCAGAATCAGTGAAATGGCTGAGGGTCTCGGACTGTCGGCCCTGGGTATGGATACCCCTGTCAATCGGATGAGTGGCGGTCAGCTGACAAAACTTTGCCTGGCCAGGCTATTGCTTGAAGCGCCTGAGATGTTATTGCTTGATGAACCGACTAATTATCTTGATGTGGCACATATTAACTGGCTGACAGACTATCTGAGAGATTATCCGCATGCGTTTATCGTTGTTTCGCATGATACAGCTTTCTTGAACCGTATCGCAAATGTCGTTTATCATCTTGAAAATCATGAACTGATACGCTACGTCGGTAATTACAACTCTTTTATGAAACAGCATGAACTGCGTCAGGAACAGCTGGAGATCGCTTATCGACAGCAGCAGCGAAATATAAAGAAACTCGAAACGTATATCCAGAAAAATAAGGTGCGGACTGCTACCGCGCGGCAGGCAAAAAGTCGTGAAAAACAGCTGGATAAAATAGAGCGCATGGATCCTCCTGCGACCGTTCGAAAGCCTTCCTTCCATTTCAAAGTCGACAGACAGCCTGTGCGGACGATCTTTGCCGCTAAAAGACTAACGGCAGGATATGATCATCCGCTCCTTCCTCCTGTAGATGCGGAGATCATTCGCGGGGAAAAGATCGCACTGGTCGGTCATAACGGGATTGGTAAAACGACTTTTTTAAAAACACTGCTTGGTTTGATCCCGCCATTGTCCGGCAGAGTGGTTACGGGGGATCGGGTGATGCCTGGTTATTTTGCACAGCTTTCTGCACCTCCGGATCTGACGCCACTTGAATGGATGAAAGAACAGTTTCCCCGTCTGGAAGAAAAAGTGATTCGTCAGCATCTGGCACAGTGCGGGGTTTATGCCGAACATATGCGTCAGCCGATGAACACGTTAAGCGGGGGCGAGGAAACCAAAGTGAGAATTGGGCAGCTGATGCTCCTGAAAAGCAATGTCCTTATTTTTGACGAGCCGACGAATCATCTGGACGTCGATGCGAAGGAAGCATTAAGTGAAGCATTGGAGAAATATACCGGGACTGTTCTTGTCGTCAGCCATGAAAGCAGCTTTTTCAAAAGATGGGTGACAAAAGTCTGGAATATTGAAGACTGGTCATCACAAAGCAGGGCGGATCATGTACGGGGATAAGAATATCCGCCTGATGAATGGACAGGTGCCGCGCCTCCGAAATACGCCAGTTCATAATATATGGGAGAAGTACAATGCGTGAGGGGGTAATCCATTGTCTTATGACGCTCTGCATGAGAGATGTAGAGGTTTACTCAATCAGTGTGTCGAGATTCGCTGCCATGATGGGTCGGTTCATCGTGGGACGCTGAATCATGTTGACGGGCAATTTGCCTATTTGACACCTGAAGAGGATATTGGTCATGACGGACCCGGTTTGTTTTTATGGGGCTGGGGCTGGGGTGTTCCTGTTGCTCTGGCTTCGATCGCTGCAATATTCGCACTTGGTTTTCTGTGGTAATTCATCATTCAGGTATAAAAAGAGGCCTTTAATGGGAAGGCCTCTTTTTCGTATTCAAAGGGAAATCGGTGTTGATCTCTGTTTTTTCAATGAAAAAGTTGTTATGCTGGTATTAAGAAATTTATTATAGAATGAGATACAGGTGAAAATCAGAGGGTGGCAAAAATGAATAAGAATGAAGCACTTAACCTGTTAAAAACAAAGGGTTTTAAACATACAGATAAACGTGAAGATATCCTGGATCTGTTTGAAAGTAAAACGGGCTATCTATCCGCTAAAGATATTCAGAACGCCCTGAAAGATAATTATCCGGGATTGAGCTTTGATACCATTTATCGTAATCTTTCATTGTTCAGAGATCTGCTGATTCTGGAGGAAACAGAACTTGACGGCGAGAAAGTTTTTCAGTTCCATTGTTCGGAGCATCATCACCATCATCTGATCTGTCTTCGCTGCGGTAAAACGAAAACCATCGAGGTCTGCCCGATGCGGGACCTTTCGACACTAGATCCTGAATTCAAAGTGACCGGTCATAAATTTGAAATTTACGGGTACTGTAAAAGCTGTCAGGCAGAAATGAAACGTTCGAATCAGAAGGAGCCGGAGGAGCAGGTTTAGAGCCGAATATCGATAACTGCAACACCTGATGCCTGATTTTTCCACATCAAGTCTTCAACAGCATCCTGCAACCTGTCTTCGCACGAGATGAGCAGAAGTATTTTTGAAACCGGTTCTTTGTGCCTCCTGAATTTTGTATAGATATAATCAACGAAGAGACCACCGACAAAACCAATCAGACTTGCGCTGATTCCCCAGAGGATCGGACCAGGGTACAATCTGTAACCGAGACATACCCCGATTACGCCGGCCACTGTACCTGAAACAAACCCTAAATCCACATAACTTTTACCATCATACAGTTTGGAATGACCGGGCGGATGTTTCAGAGGAACAGCACCTATATTTTCAAACCCGTGTTCCATGTTTTTCAGGGAAGTCAAAGCAATCTCAACAAATATAGAATGTTCAAACATGGCCAGTATGATTTTCAAGGATACATCCTGCCCTTCTTATACAGGAAACGCCAGTCCGGCGACCAGTTGTCCTTCAGATAATCATCCAGTTCCTTATCAAAGAGCCGGTTGGAGGCAATCGTGGAGGTATAGGCATCAAAGGCGGATCCGAAAATGAGTGAGGGAAAAAACAGAATCCATTCCATATCAACGACCTGCGTAGATTCAGTCACGCAGCCCTTCATCAGGAGTACCAGTCCCTGCAGGTCGTGCGAAAAATAAGTAATGACTAATGTCCAGAGCAGGAGAGAGAAAGCCGTCAATGTACGACGGGCATATAGCTGGCCCAGACCGGGAAACAGGAGAGACCACGCCGCTGAAATCCAGGGGATCCGCTTATCCAGATAACAGATCTCAAAGTCATTCATATCAAATACTTTCATCCGGACAGGCTCCGGATCAACCAGACAGGTCAGTTTATTCATGTCAACTGCTGAGCGGTAGCTGTCCCAGATGCAAAAGGAGTAAAAAGGCAGGTAGATAATCGACCATCTGGGGTCAAGCACGAGTCCGGCATCTTCAAATGCTCCTGTGAATGTATACATCATAGCCAGGTTTAATCTGGAAAAGACATTGATGAGAATTTCGCACAAAAACAGAATATTGCCCTTTAAATGCATGTTCAGAAGCATATGTCCAAAACCCGGGAAGGCTGCCGACCACCAGGCGATCACAATGGGATTGCGTCTATAGATCTGTACGGTTCCAAAACAACTCAGATAAGCTTTATTACGTCGAGTCATCCATTTTCCTTTCAACATCAATACATACACCGGATTCATATTTCTGGAGTCATGTTATTGTTCTGCAGGAATAAAATTAATATTCACAGACAGAGTAAAGGTGATCTCAGACGGGTCAGAGCGAAGAAGTTAATCACATTCTCAAGTACCATCTGAATATTGATCTGCTGTTCAGAAATATCTTGTTATCTATGTAAAAACACGTTAATATTAATTTCATAGAACTTCTCCGATCGGTTTGTTATCGATATAAACCCGGATCATAAAGTCGTTCCCGTCCTGTGGAAACGGCTTTATGTCTGATTGATGAATAGAGGGGACGATGGTTATGATCTTACCGACTCACCTGGACGAAGGAGACACAATCGGTATCATCAGTCCGGCAGGTCCTCCTGATCCTGAGAATCTGGAAAGAGCGCTCGGCTGGCTGCGTGAGCTCGGATTCAAGGTACTTCTCGGGAAACATACAGGTGAAACACTGGGCTACCTGGCAGGTCCTGACGAGCATCGGTTAAGTGATCTGCATGAAATGTTTGCCAATGACCGCTGTAAAGCGATTATCTGTTCACGCGGCGGTTATGGAACAGCCCGCTTTGCTGACCGGATTGATTATCAGCTGATTCGTTCTCATCCGAAAATTTTCTGGGGTTACAGTGATATTACCTTTCTTCATACAGCGATCAGGCAGAATACCGGGCTGGTGACTTTTCACGGTCCCATGCTTGCATCGGATCTGGGACTGGAAAATGTACCCTTACTTTCCAGACAGTTGTTCTCACAGCTGTTCGAACCGGCTACGCTAAGATATGATGAATCTGTATCGCCTCTTCAAACCCTTTGCTGCGGAAGCACGGAAGGGGAGCTGGTCGGTGGTAATCTGTCTCTGTTGGTGAGTTCGCTGGGGACACCTTTTGAAATTGACACGAGAAATAAAATTCTTTTGATAGAAGATACGGGGGAAGCCCCTTATCGTGTTGATGGTATGCTTAATCAGCTGCGTCTTTCGGGTAAACTGGCACAGGCTGCCGGCTTTATTGTTGGAAATTTCCGGATCGAGACATCTGATGAACAGGAATCTGTCTCCATTGAAGAGGTGATCAGCAGCTATCTTTTACCTCTTGACAAACCGGCTTTAGGTGGTTTCCTGATTGGCCACTGCCAGCCCCACTTTGCTGTGCCACTGGGTACAGGAGCCTTACTTGACGCAGACAGAAAGCAGCTGTGGATTCAACCGGGTGTGAAATAAGTGAACAGAGGGATAACATGAAAATCGTTGATATTCATACCAGAAAATTAACCGTTCCACTGATCAAGCCCTTTAAAACGGCACTGAGAACCGTCTCGACAGCAGAAAGTATCATTGTATTTGTTACCTGTGATGACGGCACCGTCGGTTTTGGTGAGGCACCTCCCACGCATGTGATCACAGGAGACAGCCTTGAAAGCATAGATTATGCCATTATGCAGGTTATCCGCCCACAACTCATCGGCCTTTCCATTGAACATCGGGAACGGATCAGCGACATTCTGGAAAAAGCGATGGTACATAATACAAGCGCAAAAGCGGCTCTTGACATTGCGGTTTTCGACTGTCTCGGTAAACTTGCCGGCATGCCGCTTTATCAGCTGCTCGGGGGTTATACGAATCGGATTGAAACAGATTATACGGTCAGCGTGAATCCGAAAGATGAGATGATACAGGATGCTCGGAATCTGGTCGATAAAGGGTTCAATACGCTGAAAATTAAGGTGGGCAACGCAGCCACAGCGGCGGAGGATATAGAGCGGGTTACAGGTATCAGGAAAGCGGTCGGCAGCCATGTGAAATTACGCCTCGACGCCAATCAGGGCTGGACTGTCAAACAAGCCATTTCGGCGATCCGAAAAATGGAACGGATGGATCTCAATATTGAACTTGTCGAACAGCCGCTTCCTGCCTGGGACTTTGAAGGTATGAAACAGGTCACTGACAGCGTAGAAACGCCAATCATGGCTGATGAAAGTGTTTTTAGTCCAGGAGATGCTGCGCGGCTTCTGGCGATGCGCGGATGCGATATCATAAATATTAAATTAATGAAGGCCGGCGGGATAACAGGAGCGGAGAAAATCAACAATCTGGCAGAGGCATACGGTATAAAATGCATGATCGGATGTATGATAGAATCCAAAGTGGCGGTTTCAGCAGCCTGTCATTTTGCAGCTGCTAAAAAGAATGTGACTCGCTGTGATGTGGACGCTCCGATGATGTTTGCCTCAGATCCGGTCAACGGCGGCATCCGTGTCCGAAAGAACGAAATCTTCCTGCCGGATGCACCAGGGCTCGGCATCCATAAAGTGGTTTTCTAAAGATGAAGGCAATCGGGTTGCTGATTGCGCGGCTAATGTAAAAGAATAAGAGAGGAGGTGCCGGCAATGGGAAGAAAATGGGTTTCCGTACCTGTAGCGACTGTATGGACGAATCCGGGGTCTGTAAGACCTGTTGATCAACACGCTTTCAGTGATATACCGGATTTATCCGCATGGCTCAGACAAATGACAAACGAAGAGAAGATTGCATTATGCCGGGAAAAGCGTCTTCAGTCTCAGGTTCTGTTTGGAGATGAGGTCATTATTGATGAAACGCACGGAGACTGGGTAAAAGTTGTGGTTCCTTCCCAGAGTTCAGCGAAAGATAAGCGCGGTTATCCCGGCTGGATGCGACGGGCACATATTGCAGATACCCGGTATGATCCTGCAGGAATGGAAAGGGTGATGGTTCAGAGTAAATTCGCCCGGTTGTACCGGAAACGTGGTGAACCGGTGTTTGAACTCAGCTTTGGAACCTGTCTTCCGCTGGTCAGCGAGGACGACAGGGTCGTTAAGGTACTCAGCCCGGCTGGCGAGGGCTATATTCATCGCAATGCCGTTGCTTTTCCAGCCAGAAGGGCACCGCTTACCGGACATGAAATCGTTAAAAATGCGTTTAGATTCATGGATCTGCCCTACCTGTGGTCGGGAATGAGTGCCTATGGATATGATTGTTCCGGATTCAGTTATTCGATGCTGAGAGCTGCCGGATACCTGATTCCCCGCGATGCTGATGATCAGTCCAGGTATGGCCTGCCGATTCCAGAAGATGACATGCTTCCGGGAGACTTGCTGTTTTTCGCCTATGAGGAAGGAAAAGGGTACGTTCATCACGTGGGTATCTATGCAGGCGACGGAAAAATGATCCATTCCCCGACCCCTGGTAAAATTGTCAGTCTGACGACACTTTCCGGCACCCTCTTGGAGAAAGAACTGTGTGCTGTCAGACGCTACTGGAAGGAATAATGGTATCATCGACGCGTCAGTGAAGGAAGGGCAGACACATGAATCCGGATGAAGCATTTACACATGATTTATCAGCGCTTGTAAAACCTTTTGGTCATCATATAGCGGTCGAAGCAGTCGGTTCAACAGGTTTCCACTATGCTCATCATGCTGATGTTCCGATGTTGTCGGCCAGCCTGATTAAATTGCCGATTCTGTTGTATGCGGTTCACAGGTCGTTGTCGGATTCGGACTTTTTTGACCGAAAAGTGAGACTTCCTGATGAAAACAGAGTTGGCGGTTCGGGTGTCCTGCAGATCTTAAGCGGGCGGGACTGGTCGGTCCGAGATCTGCTTGCTCTGATGATCAATGTGTCGGATAATACGGCAACTAATCTCATGCTGGATCTATTAGGCATAGGTCCTGTTCAGACCTGGGCCAGACAGCATGGGTTTATAGACTTACGGATTGAAAGGAAAATGATGGATACAGCTGCTGAAAACGCAGGAAAGAAAAATATGATCAGCGCTCACGATGCATGTCGCGCTATAGAATTTATTTTCCCTGAAGGACAACCTGTATCTGAAGAAATCGGGAACTGGTTTCTGCATCAGCAATTTCGCCATAAGCTCCCCGCGTTATTTGATGAACTGCCTGATCCTGTAAAAGTCTATAATAAGACCGGTGAAATGGATGAAGTCGATCATGACGCAGCGTTTTTCACTTATCAGGGGCATGATCTGTATCTGGCTGTTCTTTCTGAAGGAGTAAAAGACAGACAGGCCATTCTGAATACAATTCAGACGATCGGACTCCGTGCACGGGATTATATCCTGAAAACAGCCATGCAGCATTGATGGCTGCGATCCTGTTCACGCATGGACTGTTTGACAATCTTTGTCAGGGGTTCTAAAATGAACCTGAATTGTATGGATAATCGGACACAAATAGAAAAAGCCTCTCGAATTCAAGGGAGGCCATTTTTTTAAGAAAGTCAAATTGAAACAGACAAATATCCGATATCGGAGGTTCTTAAATGACGTCTATGAATTTCATCCGGGTTGCGTCCGCATGCCCGGTAACCCGTGTTGCCGATGTGGCTGCCAATGTAGAAAACATTAAGACGTGCATCAGTATGGCGCTTGAGAAGGAGGCAAAGCTTGTCGTGCTCCCGGAACTGTGCCTGACATCGTATACTTGCGCAGATCTGTTTCTGCAGGAAACACTTCTGGATCAGGCGGAGCAAGGGATTAAAGATTTATGCGCTTTTTCAAAGAATAAAGATATCGTGATCGCTGCAGGCGCCCCTCTGAATGTCCATACGTCCGTTTATAACTGCGCTTATATTTTGTTCCATGGGCGTATTCTGGGTATTGTCCCGAAGAGCTACATCCCGAATTATGAAGAATTTTATGAAATGCGCTGGTTTACACATGGTCGCGACATTATCAGCGAAACAGTCGATCTTCCCTTCCAGAAAAACGTACCTTTCGGAGTGAATCTGCTGTTCCATGCCGGTGTTTTTCAATTTGCTTTTGAAATATGCGAAGATTTATGGAGCGTTGTGCCGCCAAGCAGTCACCTCAGCCTTGCCGGAGCGAATATTATCGGTAATCTTTCTGCTTCAAACGAAGTGGTCAGTAAGTCCGATTACCGGAAACAGCTTGTTTCTTCCCAGAGCGCTTCCTGCATGTCCGCCTATATTTATTCAGGTACCGGAACTGGCGAATCGACAACGGATGTCGTATTCGACGGCGAAATGCTCATTTCCGAGAATGGAAAAATACTGAATGCCAATCAACGCTTTCAAAGAGAAAATCAGGTCCTAACATCGCTGATTGACGTGGAAAGACTGAATCTCCAGCGGATAAAAAATACCAGTTTCCGGGAAGCAAGGTCGATGGTCCCGTGGAAGCCGGTAGATATTCACTTCGAGTTTGACCAGCTGTCATTCGGAACATTTGACCGAAAAGTGCCGCAGCACCCCTTCGTTCCTGCAGATGAAGCGAAGCGGGAGGCACGCTGCAAAGAAATTTTCAGTATTCAGACGGCCGCACTGGCTAAACGTATGGAACATACCGGATTAAAAAAAGCGGTTATCGGCATTTCCGGTGGGCTGGATTCCACTCTTGCTCTGCTTGTTATCGCGAAAACATTCGATCTGATCGGACTTCCCCCAAAAAATATCATCACAGTGACGCTTCCGGGGTTTGGAACAACCGACCGAACCTACAGAAATGCTGTTGACCTTTGTAAACAGATCGGTTCTGATTTCCGTGAAATCAATATTGTTGCTGCCTGTCTGCAGCATTTTAAGGATATCGGACATGACCCTGAGGTGCATGATGTAACGTATGAGAATGTCCAGGCACGTGAGCGCACACAAATTCTTATGGACATGGCTAATAAGGAGGGGGGGCTGGTGATCGGAACCGGGGATCTTTCAGAACTGGCCCTTGGCTGGAGTACCTACAATGGGGATCAAATGTCCATGTATGCAGTAAACTGCTCGGTTCCTAAGACTCTTGTCAGATATCTGGTCAGATATGCCGCAGACATGGAGACCCCGAAGGAAACGGCATCCATTCTTCTCGATATACTTGAAACACCGGTCACTCCTGAACTGCTTCCCAAAAGTGCTGAGGGGAAACTCATTCAGAGAACTGAAGATATTGTTGGTCCCTATGAACTACACGATTTCTTTCTCTATTACTTTATCCGTTGTTCTTTTACACCGGAACGCATTTTATTTCTGGCGAAAGCTGCATTTTCCGGTGTGTACGATGAAAAAACCATACGTAAATGGCTGAAGGTCTTTCTGAGACGGTTCTTTACTCAGCAATTTAAACGTTCCGCCATTCCGGACGGGCCAAAAGTGGGCACGGTCAGCCTGTCACCAAGAGGCGACTGGCGTATGCCTTCTGATGCATCCTTTAAGACATGGCTCGCTCAATTGTGAATTCGGCAAAGAACTCCTGGAGGGCAGCGGCTATATGACATATTATGTGACTTCGGAACCTGTTTTTCACGACAGGGTACGTACCTGTCAATTGGCAGGCTCCAGCTTTTTTTCTTAACATTTCATGTGCGCAAAAGATCCTCCTGTTTTCGCAGGAGGATCTTTTGCATGGTCAGGTTTTCGTAAAATGGACGTTCTGTCAGGCATGGCTGGCTGTGGCCAGAAGATCATGCGGATTTTTATATTCATAACCGTGTGCGTCAGCCACTGCTTTAAAGGTCACATAACCGTCCAGCGTATTCAGACCCTTCAGCAGGGCTTCATCTTCGAGGCATGCCTTAACGTAACCTTTCGCCGCAATTTTTGCTGCATAAGGGATGGTTACATTTGTCAGTGCCAGAGTCGACGTTCTTGGCACAGCACCCGGCATATTGGCTACTGCGTAATGGATCACATCATGCTTGATATAAGTCGGGTGATCATGTGTGGTACTGTGATCCGATGTTTCAACAATACCTCCCTGGTCAATGGCAACATCCACAATAACAGAGTTCTTTGGCATGGCAGCCACCATTTTTTCTGTAACGAGTTTTGGAGCCTTTGCACCGGGAATCAGAACACAGCCGACAACAAGGTCAGCGTCTTTCACGGCTTCGGCAATGTTATAGGGATTGGACATCACCGTGTTCACAGAGGTACCGAAAATATCATCCAGGTCGCGGAGACGGTCGGCACTGATATCAAGGATGGTGACATCTGCACCAAGTCCAACCGCAATTTTTGCTGCATTTGTCCCAACGATGCCGCCACCGACAATCGTGACTTTGCCGCGTGAAACCCCGGGACGCCGCCGAGGAGAATGCCTTTGCCGGCCCCGTCACTGAATTTTTCCAGATACTGAGCGCCGATCTGGACCGCCATTCTTCCGGCTACTTCGCTCATGGGCTGAAGGAGAGGAAGAACTTTGTCCGCACGCTGGACCGTTTCATAAGCAATAGAAACGACTTTGCTGGCAACAAGTGCTTTTGTCAGAGCTTCTCCGGCGGCAGGAGCAAGGTGCAGATAGGTGAACAGAATTAACCCTTCATGGAAGAAATGGTATTCTTCAGGTTCCGGTTCTTTGACTTTAATAACCATTTCTGAAGACCAGGCTTTTTCCGCCGAAGTGATTTCAGCCCCTGCAGATTTATATTCTTCATCAGAAAAACCTGCACCTGCGCCTGCGCTTGTTTCCACATAAACCGTATGGCCTTCCTGGACCAGATGGAACGTACCTGCCGGTGTGATGGCCACACGACGTTCATTGTTCTTCAGTTCCTTATAGGTATTCCGATAATCACTTTCCATTCCCCCTTCTGATATTCGGACTGGATCCACCGGTCATTACAGCCTGACCGCCTTGTATGAGATCAACTGATCGGTGTATGTTATCCTATAGTTAGAATAGTACAAAGAATTTGGATGGAATGCATCATACATTGTGTCTACTTATTTGACAATGAAATTGACATTTTTGATAAATGGTATGTAAAATGACAATTTTATGATATAAAATATGACATAAAGGGCGGGATCATAAATGGTTGAAGAAATGTCTTTCAGCGTTAAAGATGTTCTGGAACGTCCTTTATTCGGCCGGTCAAAACTGATAGCCGGGAAAGACGGTATTTACCGCGAAGTCCGCTGGGTTCATATCCTGGAGATTACCCATGCGGCGCCCTATGTCAGTAAAAATGACCTGATTTTAACCACAGGATTATGGCTGAAGCGATCGGTTCAATCCGGGCTTGAGTATATGCGTCAGCTTATTGAACATGAGACAGCCGGGCTGTGCATCGAATTCGGAACAACAATTGATGAAATACCTGATGAAGTGATTGACCTTTGCGACGCCTGCCATTTCCCGTTAATCTTGTTCAGGCAGCCTGTCAGATTCGAAGAAATTACTCAGGATATCCACTCTTATCTGATCAACCGGCATTTTGGGCTGATGAAAAATCTTGAAAAGTTCTCTCAGCAGCAGCAGCATTTGATTTTGCAGAGTTCCGATATTCCGGCTATTCTCCGTCTGCTGCAGAGTTACTCAGGAAGACAGATTATTTATCTTTCATCGATCAATACCAATAAGTACTTTCCGGCAGTGGATAAAAGGGAGGCGGAGCAGATTAATGCCTTCTTTCATGATAAAATCTCTTATTCCGGACAACTTCAGGAAACGAAAGTCTGGCAGATGGATGACAGTCACTTCATTCTAATTCAGCCGGTGATTTGTTTTGGCCAGGTTTTTTCATTCGTCGGTATCATCTTTTATCAGCCCAGCCCTTCAGAATATATGACTCTTCTCCTGGATTATACGGTTAAAGCGGTGGCAACAGTCCTCCTCAGAACGCAGTTTCTTGAAGAAAAGATCCTGAGAAATCAAAATGAACTGATACAGGACCTCATCAGCGGGCGGATTGAGAATGAAGATCAGGCACGTATGCGGATGGGTCTCCTGTCCATGGCCGAAGGGAATTATTTATTTATCGGGGGCATCATAGAATTTAAGCATAATGTGCTTGAAGCAGGACCGGAGCGGATGGAAACGATTAATCAGGACATTTCCGTGCTGACCCGTTCGTTACTGAAACGCTACCGGATGCATCATCTGATGATGATGCAAAATAACCAGATTTATATTTTATGTGCCAGGGAGAAAGTAAATGAGCAATCACCGGCTTCTCTCAGAAACGGCATTCAAAGGTTAATTGACGGACTCAGGCGTTTCGCTGATCAGGCACTTGGGGGACTGGTTTTTCATGCCGGTTTCGGTAAAATACTCAGGCGGCTGACTGAGGCAGGCCAATGTTTTAAGGAAGCCTGCCAGGTGATTGAGGTGTCTCAGTCGACAGACAGTATGAAATCCTGCTGTTTTTATGAGGATATGGGTATTTATCAATTGTTAAAGGCGGTGCCTGATTCATTCTTAAGGGCTTTTCTATCCGATCATCTTGGTAAACTGATTACGTATGACCAGACCCACCATCTGGACCTGGTCCATACTCTGTCTGTTTATTTCAGGTACAGGGGATCCAAGGGGGAGACGGCCAGTCAACTGTATATTCACAGACAGACATTGTATAACCGTCTTGATAAGATCAAAGCGATTCTTGGCGAGAATTTCTTTGATCCGGATAAGCGTTACTGTCTGGAGATGGCTCTTTTGAGTTATGAAATGCTGGGTAATGAGAAAACCGATCAAACAGACAGATAAAGAGAAAAGTTCACCGGAATCAGGCTGGCTTCAGACTCAACCTGCCCGGTCTAATCTTTCGGCTTCAGAAATGATTCAATCCAGGAAACGTATTTTTTTCGATCGTAATCCCGGTACATACCGGAAGCAAGTCTGACCGGATCACCGAAAAAGTAACGCTCATACAGCATCTGTCTTCCCGCAAAACTGCTCATCGACAGATCCCAGGCCAGACGAAACAAACGGACTTTATCAAATCCGTTACGATCTGATGCCTGAAGATATCGGGTCAGATCCTCGTTGTTTGAGGATGAGAAATCCCGTTCGGCCGGAATGGAGACGAGTCCGCTTGCTCCAATCAGCTGCACAATCTCTGTCAGCCGGGGATAAATGCGCGGAAAGTAAAGCATGGCCGTCATCAGCGGGGCCCGGTCCGGAGTCATTGTCCCCCATTGATCAGGAGCGGCATGAATTTCAGAAGCACTTAACAGGGCCTTCAGGATCTCAAGGGCGGTGATCACTTCCGTCACTTTTTCCTGTACATGGTGGTATTCTGCAATATGAATGGCATCGACAAGTGATTGAATAACACCAAGAATGAATTCCGTTTTCACAATATTCCGTGAAGTAACCTGATGGACCTGCTGTGGCAGAAAACCACTGTCCGTATAAAGACGGCTTGCAATCTCGACATTTCCATTCAGAAAAACTCTATCCCAGGGGACGGTCACATGATCAAAAATCACAATAGCGTCAGGCTCATCAAATCGAGAACTGAGCGGATGATCGTACGGACTGTTCCCGCCTGAAAATGGCGTGCGACAGATAAATTTCAGACCGGGCGTGTTTGAAGGGATCGAGAACGCGTAGGCACAGGCTTCATCAAAGTGGAATGCGCCTGTCGGAAAGACAAGCAGTTCATCCGTCATGCCGCCCTGCGTCGCGAGAAGCCTTGCGCCGTGAATGATGATTCCTTCGCCGTTTGAGCCAATCACCCGTGCAGCAATCGGTTCCTCACTGCTTTCAAAGTAAACGGATGCCCGGTTAACCTGGGGCTGAATAAAGGTGTGCGTCAGTGAAATATCCTGTTCCATACAATAGTTATAGAAACGACGCATATTATCACTGTATTTCTTTTTACCGAATAATTCGGCGCACGCGGCGAAAGTCATGACGACCGTATTCATATAATCCGGTGAACGCCCCATCATTCCTGCGCTTTCCTTCGCCCAGATCTGGAACGACTTCCTGCGTTTTGCCAGATCTTTCTTTGTCTTTGGTTCCAGATAAGAGGTGCCTGCCCGGTTACTGCTTCCTTCAGGACAAAAAGTCAAGATATTTTTACAGGCTTTTTCAAACTGCATATCATACAGTCTGGCCTGGCTTTTCATGACTCCTGAAAATGCCGGGTGTTCAGAAAGATTACCCAGGACTTTTTCCCCGTTGATCCAGACCTGATTGTGAAGCGCATCAATGCGCCTGATATATGTTTTCCCGTTGATGCAAGTCACTTTTTGCTCCCACCTGTCTTTTTTCACTTTATGGCTTATCGTGTGAGTCCCACTCTGACTCGATCCCAGACCAGAGGCGAGGATCCACCGTGCTTTTCTCCCCATAACAGAGATTATGAATTTGTGTTTTGTCTCAGCACAGAAATTTCCGGACCGGAAGTGTTCATCAATGGGGAATGGGTATACTTATAAGAGAGTCTCACTTTATTTGCCGGAGGATTTTATGCCATTCGTACAGGCTGATGGAATTCGCATTTATTATGAAAAGTATGGTGAGGGACAGCCGATTGTTTTCGTACATCCA
This sequence comes from Sporolactobacillus sp. Y61, assembly GCF_040529185.1. Lineage (NCBI taxonomy): Bacteria > Bacillati > Bacillota > Bacilli > Caryophanales > Sporolactobacillaceae > Sporolactobacillus > Sporolactobacillus sp. Y61. Next base: position 2,281,565 of record NZ_CP159510.1, read on the forward strand.
CCGCTTATGGGGCATGTTGTTTTTCATTACCAGAAAGTACTCGCCTGTGACTATCAGATCATCTTATACGACCTTCGCGGACATGGACGCAGCAGTTATCGCTTTTCAAGAGGGTATGACACCGTTATTTCGGAAAATGTCCGTGATTTACGATTACTGATTACGGCGCTGCATATTTCCGATCCGGTCATTGTCGGATACTCTAATGGAGGACTGATTGCTCTGGCGTATGCCTGTAACTACAGAGATGACGTACGTGCTCTGATTCTGTCCGGCGGGTACCCAACTGTCGATTCGCTGCTTCTTTCCGGGGAATATCAGGCCGGAGTGCTATTGATGATTCTGAAGCAAAAACGTCTATTAAGTCTGCTGCTCGCCTTCAGTCACCAGGTGAAGAAGAGTGATCGGGAGTATTTGTTTCACTATGCAATGAAGGCAGAGTATCAGGCCGTACTGGATTTATATCGAGCGGGCAGATGTTTTAATGCGGTCGATCAGCTTCCGAGTCTTCAATCGTTACCGCTTCTGGTGCTTTATGGAACACGCGACCGCTTCGTCAGCAAGCATAAAAAATATTTTGCATCCCTCAGTTGTGCTGAAATCGTCTATATTGACCATGCCTTTCATCAGTTACCGATGCGTCAGTATGATGTGTTCAATCGGCTGGTTGACCGGTTTATTAAAGATCGGCCGGGTAAGTGAGCTTGTTGATTTACGCCTCCTTGACACGACACTTGCGAAAAGGTATATTTATTTTATCAAACGTACAAAATTAATTGTACGTTAATAAGTCGGGATGGCTGATATGGAGAACATTTATTATATTCAGGATCTGGAGCAGCTTAGAGTATTGAGTGATCCGCTCAGAGTAAAGATCCTCTGGTCTTTCAATGGAAAGGAAAAAACGGGGAAGATGCTGGCAGACGAATTTCAGATGGCCCCATCCAAGATTCGCTATCACCTGACCGAACTTGAACGGGTCGGATTAGTCGAAGTCGTACGGACCGAGCTGAAAAACGGAATACAGCAAAAGTTTTATCTCCCTGTCGCCGAAACATTTTCCCTTGAGAAAATGGCTTCTTTGCTCAATGGAGAGGATGTATCTCAACTGGATGATGCAATAAAAGAGAGTGCATTTCTATCACTTGAGGAACTGCGTCAGAAACTGACTGAAGCGAAGCTCAGAAAGCATGAAATGATTCAGATTCCGTATACAGTCAGGCTGACAAAAGAGGAGAAGAGAGCCGTGGCGGATAAACTGATGGATATCTACCAGTTACTTAAACGGGCCAGTAAACGAAGAACAGATGAACCTGTTGAAGAATGCTATCTGAATCTGACCATGTTTCCTATGGAATAGATGGGAAGGTACAGAATAATTTTTTGCCGTACGTACAAAAATATTTGTACGTACATATATTTTAATGTGAAGGGATGAAAATATGATGGATTTGCTTCTTCATAATAGAGCTTATCTGATGCTCTGGTTATCGACACTGACCACGCGTTTCGGAAACGCGCTGACGCTAACGGTTCTCATGTTTATGATTGGGTCAAGTGCAAAAAGTCCGCTGATGATCAGTCTTGTTCTGCTTGCTCAGATGACCCCGATGATACTTATTGGTCTGTTTGCCGGAACAATTGCCGACCGGCTGCCGAAATTCGCTGTCATGATGGGGAGTGAATATTTTCAGTTACTGACGGTTATTGCGATGACCCTGTTTCTGGATCAGCCACAGGTGCTTCTCCTCCTGATTTTTCTTCAGGGGACAGGTGCTGCATTTTTCAGTCCGGCAAAAACAGCTTTTATCTCTGAAATTGTTGCTAAGGATAAAATACCAGATGCCATCGGGCTGTCTCAGGGAGTTGGCCAGGCAACAGATCTGATCGGACCTCCATTAGCTGGTGTATTGCTGCTTCTGATACCGGGCGGAGATATTCTTATAATCGATGCCGTAACCTTTTTCATTTCAGCGTTTCTGATTTTTGTATCATCACGATTTGCCCAAATTGATGGTATCTCAAATGAAGGCAGAGAGAAGGAAAGTCTCCTTCAATCGATTGCCTGCGGCCTGAAGGAGGTAGCAACATTATCGGAATTACAGTTTCTCATTGTCATTGTTTTTGTGCTGATGCTTGCTGCGGGTGTGTTTAATGCCACGTCTATAGCGATTGAACTTCAGGTTTTTGGCGTCAATGGTTTTGAATATGGCCTGCTTGAGGCTTTTACCGGCTTCGGAGCAATAACCGGATCTCTTGTCGGTCCCCTTCTGATTAAACGGATCCGTCCGGGACAATTTATTGTCAGTTCAGGAGTCGTTCTTGGATTGTGGATGGCTTTGATCTATGGTGTTTCACTGATTTATCCGGTGACAGGTCTTTATGCCTTATCTGTTTGGGTTATCGGCCTGGGCCTGCTCAACTCGTGTCTGAACATTCCCGTCAGCTCTCTTTTTCTCCTGGTGACGCCTCCTGCTTTCAGAGGGCGTGCTGCCGGAATCCTGCAGATGTTTTCCTTCCTGGGCTGTGTGATCGGGATACTGGCAGGAGGCGCTCTGTCCGTACCGCTTGGCGTGATACCCGTGACTATTTTTGCCGGCCTTCTGATGGGAGCTGTTTCATTCGGAATGTGCCTGACAGCGGGATACAAACGACTGATTACCATCCAGGCTGAAAAGAAAAGCGTCACATCGTCACGGGGAATATGATATAATCAGTTTTGTGAAAAAATTTTTTCAGGTTTTGCCGGGTAAACAACGAGGTGTATTATGAGCAAGTACTGGAATGAACGTGTACAGCGTCTGGAACCTTACGTTCCGGGGGAACAGCCAAAAGATAAAAAATATGTAAAACTGAATACTAATGAAAATCCCTATCCACCGTCTCCAAAAGTGGTTCGTGCCATTAAAGAAGCGACCGACGACCGTCTGCGCCTTTATCCTGATCCTGAGGCGGAACAGCTGCGGGCAGCACTTGCTGATCATTATCATTTATCTCCTGCCCATGTGTTTATCGGAAATGGATCGGACGAAGTTCTGGCTTTCAGTTTTATGAGCTTTTTTTCTCCTGAAAAACCGGTGATGTTTGCAGATATTACTTACAGTTTCTATAAAGTATATGCCGATCTTTGCGCCTTGCGTCCTGAGATTATTCCTCTTGATGAGGCGTTCCGGATTCCGGTTCAGGACTTTTGCCGGCCAGGCGGCGGGGTTGTCATTCCGAATCCGAATGCACCGACCGGGCGCGGGATCACGACGGAATCGATTCGGAAAATCCTTGAGGCTGATCCTGACCGTGTCGTGATTATCGATGAGGCTTATGTTAATTTTGGTGGTACTTCCGTTGTGCCTTTAGTTAAAGAGTACCCGAATCTGCTTGTTGTTCAAACCCTTTCCAAGTTCTGCGCACTTGCCGGAATCCGTGTCGGGTTTGCCTTTGGATCCCCTGAATTGATTGACGGACTCAATCGGCTGAAAAATTCGATTAACTCTTATACGATAGACAGGCTGGCGCTCACCGGTGCCCGGGCGGCTGTAGAAGACCTGTCATATTCCCGTCATATGGCTGAACGCGTCATCACTACCCGGGAGCAAGCGGAAAGAAGTTTGCGGGAACTTGGCTTTCAGATCATTCCGTCTGAGTCGAATTTTATTTTTATCACGCATCCGGATTATGAAGCAGAGCAATTGTTTAATAAATTAAAGCAGAAGGGGATACTTGTTCGATACTTCCACCAGCCACGCATTTCGAATTATCTGCGTGTCACAATCGGTACCGATAATGAAATGAATCAATTGATTGCTGCAATGAAGAAGCTTCTGAATCATTAACTGTTTCTTTCATTTTTATAACTTTTTCATAACAACAAGAGGATCGTGTATGATTTGGGAATTAGTGACATTGACGGATAGAACGTCAGTGTCTTATTTTTGTTACAGAAGTATAAATAGATCAGGACGGGCTGTTCCGGTCAGATAGAGGAACAGCCGAATTGTGTTTTCATCCTGATGGATCAATCGGTGATTGAACTATACGGATCTGATGTTCCACCTGGAAACCCGGCAAAGTCCAATCAGATGATGTAAATGACATCAGAGAGGCTTGATAAACAGATGAGGCAATGGAATAAACGGACTGGCCAGCCGAAAAAAAAGGTTATGCAGGACGCCATACATAATGTTTCAAATTCGAAAGACGTGACGAAACATAAAAGAAGATACATGCCCGGACTTGATGGTTTGCGGGCGATTGCTGTATTTGCTGTGATCTTTTATCATTTTGGTTTTCCGTGGGCAAGTGGCGGATTGCTCGGTGTCAGTATTTTTTTCGTGTTATCGGGATATCTGATCACAGATATACTTTTGAATGAATGGGAGAAAAACGGACGGATCAGTTTAAAAACGTTCTGGCTAAGACGGGCCAGAAGACTGCTTCCTGCGCTATTTTTTGTACTGTTTGTTTTATTTATCTGGCTGATTCTTTTTCGTCCGGATCTGATCGCTCACTTCCGGAAGGATGCCGTCGCAGCCATCTTCTATGTCAGCAACTGGTGGTATATATTTTATAATGTATCTTATTTTGACAGCTTTAGTAACCCGTCATTGCTGACTCATTTCTGGTCACTGGCCGTTGAAGAACAATTTTATCTGATCTGGCCATTATTTTTGATTATTGTTTTGAAATTTAAAAAGATCAGGCGTCACCTTTTTGTGATTACCGTCTTCATGGCCCTGTTTTCTGCTGTTTTGATGGCGTTTCTCTATCAGCCGGGTACGGATCCAAGCCGAATTTATTATGGTACGGACACGCGGGCTTTCTCTATACTTATCGGTTCGGCACTGGCTATGGTGTGGTCAGGCAGAAAATTAACCGATTCCGGTCGTAAATGGCCGATCCGCTTTCTTGATCTGGCAGGCGTTCTGGCTTTCATACTGATCCTTATCCTGATGATGACTTCTAATGAATATGACCGTTTTATCTATCAGGGCGGTATGTTCCTTCTCTCTCTGGCGTCTGCTGCTGTTATTGCCGCATGTGCCCATCCGTCTACGTGGCTGGGAAAATTTCTTGGGATGAAACCCCTGCGCTGGATCGGCATTCGATCCTATGGGATGTATCTCTGGCAGTTTCCGATTATCATGCTATCAATGAATAACTTTGATTCAGGTATGCCACGCTTTGCGCGTTTCTTTGTTGAAACGGCCCTGGTGATTATTGTATCAACTTTATCGCTGCAATTAATTGAGAATCCTTTTCGATCCGGTTTGGTCGGCAGATGGTTTCAGAGCCACTTTTTAAAAAAGCCACGTCGTGTACGCCTGCGTACGACAGCTCTGACTCTGTCTCTCCTGTTTCTGTCTTTATCCTGTATAATTGCCTGGTCACAGACGCGTATAACTGCGGCTTCCGGGAACGTGCCTGCCGGAAGCGGGGAGTCGGCGATTTCTGTGCAGAAGCATGTACCGGCAGAGGAACATCAGGAGAAAAGTGAGCAGCCTTATAAAAATGGAGATTCATCAGAATCAAAGGGTCAATCACAAGTCGCCCGCGGTGAAACGCCCCGTTCCAGTGATTCAGGTCATGCTTCTGGTCGCAAATTGGAGGAAGAATCAGGCCAAAGGGTAACAGCCATAGGGGATTCGCTGATGCTTGACATTAAGCCTTATCTGGAAGAACGCTTCAAAAAGATTGAGATACAGGCAAAAGTCGGGCGGCAGTTCACAGAAGCAAAATCGATTGTCCAATCATTAAATAGTCAGAAAAAAACGGGTCAGGTCGTGATTATAGAATTGGGAACGAATGGTCCGGTCACCATGAATCAAATGCATGATTTAATGGAAACCATTGACCCCAAAACCCGGGTTATTCTGACAACCACCCGTGTACCCAGACCGTGGGAGGGTGAGGTCAACCAGACCATGCGTAAGAGTGCCGGGGTTTTTGATAACGTCCGGCTGGCCGACTGGTACAAAGAAAGCGCCGGCCATCCTGAGTATTTCGCACCGGATACCATTCATTTGAACGAGACTGGATCAGCAGTGTATGCCAATATGCTGTTACGGACGGTTAAATCCAGTCAGCGTTAAAAGAGGTAATCCCTGAAAAAGCAGATATCCCGCCAGAAGTCCGTAAATGATGCCACAAAAAACAGAGACACGCGATTCTTGAGAAGGAAATACTCTGCAAACATGCAATCATCCAATTAAAACGCCGATAAATTAAGGGTTCTTTATATCAGAAGATTATCTGCCTGTTATTCTGCAGTAGTTTTAAACTTGGAAATTCTCATTGAGATGGCGTCCGGGTTTCTGCGGGAAAATACTGATATCACATGCAGGGTGAGTGCATCATTGAAGGGACTCTGAATCAGAAGTGATCAGGGCGAACAAAGATTTTGACAAGTCTTTTGTTACAGCGTTATCGTTAAAAAGACATGAAGTGTTCATATTTTACAGATAGCAGGTGGTTTTTTGGTTTCGCAAGTGGCAGACCACGCACAGGTGATCCGGCAGCCAGGAAATGACGACAGTCGGCTTGTCAGTCTGACGAGAAAAATACAATCGGCAGATCCGATCGCCTTTTACCAGTCGGGTGAAGGGATGTTCCAGGGGAAGCGCTTTTACTGGGAGAATCCTTCCGGACAACTGATCATGGCAGGATTAGGATTTGTGGAAAACATACATATAACCGGTGAAGCGCAGAGATTTCAGAGGATAAGAGATAACTGGTCCGATATTGTCTCAGGGGTGAACAGGATCGGAGTGACAGGAATTGAAGCGACCGGGCCGGTTCTGTTTGGCGGATTTTCTTTTGAAAGCGAAGACAACGGGATGAATTTATGGCAGGCGTTTGGAAACGGTTGCTTCTATTTGCCCGAATTTTTACTTACTGTCGTTGAGGGATGTTCATATCTTACACTAAACGTCTGTTGCCCGAAATCCAGTTCTCCGGACGCTGTGCTTACAGAAAAGGAACGTCTGGCGGCTGATCTTCTCAGGAAAAAGGCGAGCAATTCACCTTCTTCCGGGCCGTTCTATCCGGATCACATCGAGAAACAGGATATGGCCGTCTGGTCATTCATGGTCAATAAGGCGCTGCAGAATATAATGACCGGCTCTATTGATAAAGTTGTTCTGGCAAGAACCGTTCAACTGCATTATGATCAAAAGCCGAAATCAGAACGGGTATTGAACAGGCTTAGAAAAGAGCAGTGCGGGAACTATATTTTCTGTCAGGAATCCGGCCAGGATTATTTTATCGGAGCAACGCCTGAACGCCTGATACGGAAGAAGGGGGATAAGCTGTATTCTACCTGTCTGGCCGGTTCTGCTGCACGCGGGAAAAATGCGGAAGAAGACAGGGAACTTGGGAGAAAACTTCTCCATGATCAGAAAAACAGGAAGGAGCATCAGTATGTCGTCTCGATGATCAGAGAGGTATTTCAGAATCTGTGCAGCAGCGTTGCTATTCCGGAAAAACCGATTTTGCTGAAGAACCGGGATGTTCAGCATCTGTACACCCCGGCATGTGGGAGATGCAGAAGAGACGTCTCCCTCTTTGACCTTGTCTCCCGTCTTCATCCTACCCCGGCATTGGGCGGTTTACCGAGAACGGCAGCTGTTCAGTGGATCCGGGAAAATGAAACGGAGAGGAGAGGGCTGTACGGATCGCCAATAGGCTGGTGTGACGCAGAAGGTAACGGGGAGTTTGCTGTAGGTATCCGCTCCGGGCTGGTCAAACCGAAGAAGGCGATCCTTTATGCCGGATGCGGGATCGTGAAAGACTCGGTACCTGAAACGGAATACCGGGAGACACAGATGAAATTCAGACCTATGATGAGTGGACTGGGGGTGTCTTCTTTTGGAACATGCTAAAATCATGACCGCCTATCTCCGGTCGGTTATTCATTCCTGTATAAAAAATGGGATAAGCGACGTGGTGATCAGTCCGGGTTCCCGCTCTACACCGCTTGCTCTGCTATTTGCTGAATACCGGGAGATCCACATGTACCTTGATATAGACGAACGTTCTGCGGCTTTTCTTGCCCTTGGTATGGCAAAAGCCAGGCGAAGGCCTGTCGCTCTGTTGTGTACATCGGGAACGGCCACGGCAAATTATTATCCGGCCATCATTGAAGCTTATTATGCAAGGGTTCCGCTCGTTGTCCTGACGGCCGACAGACCACATGAACTGCAGGACGCCGGAGCACCTCAGACCATTGACCAGGTGAACATGTATGGCAGCCATGTCAAGCGATTTGATGAGATTGAAATCCCTGAACAGGATCTGAGTCTGCTGGATCATACGCGAAGACTCTGTACCCGTGCCATAGCAACAGCCATGAGGCGTCCGCGCGGTCCGGTACATTTGAATGTACCGCTGCGTCAGCCGCTGCTTCCCGCCAGGGGATCACTGAAGGATTTTCAGGCGGAAGACAGAACCGTACACGTGAGTCCCGGAGAACCCGTACTGCCGGAGCATGAGCTTAACGATTACGTACAGCTGATCGGGCGTGCAAAACGTGGGGTTATCATCTGCGGCGAGGTGGAGTCGACGGGGTTCAGAAAGGCCATTTCTTCGTTCTCCGAAAGACTGGGCTTTCCGATTCTTGCGGATCCGCTTTCTCAACTGCGCTGCGGGGCGCCTCTTGTGCGGCACGTTGTGGACTGCTACGATACTTTTTTACGTGATGAAAAGGCAGCATCTGCCCTCTGTCCGGATCTGATCATTCGGTTCGGAGCCGTACCTGTTTCAAAGGGGCTGAAACTTTGGCTGAAACGACAGGAAGCAGCCTGTCTGGTGATCGACAGCGGGCAGCGCTGGCGTGATCCCGATCAACTTGCTACTCATATGATTTATTGCGATGAAACATGGTTCTGCAGTGCACTCAGTAATCGCCTTGACGGAAAAGAAGATACAAACTGGCTGAAGCACTGGGAAGCGATAAATGAGACTGCGAAATTCGTTAACTCGGAATATATGCAGGATGATTCACTGACTGAGATGAATGTATTTGCCAGACTACTTAACAGGCTGGTTCCATCGGGGGCCTCTCTTTTTTCCGGAAACAGTATGCCCATTCGTGAGCTCGATACATTCCTGTTTACGAGTGATCGCGATGTCCGGTTATTTGCCAACCGCGGGGCAAACGGGATTGACGGCGTTGTGTCTACAGCTGTCGGTGTCAGCCTGGTCTTGAAGCGCACCGTACTTTTGATCGGTGATTTGAGCTTTTTTCATGATATGAACGGTCTTCTTGCAGCGAAACAGAACAAAGCCGACCTGACGATTATTCTGATCAATAATGATGGAGGCGGAATCTTTTCATTTCTTCCGCAGGCGACACGTCCGGAGTACTTTGAACGCCTGTTCGGTACGCCGCATGGAATGGACTTTGCCCATGCCGCCCATCTTTATGGTGCGCATTATAAAAAAGCCTCGGATATGCCGACTTTTGAAAAGGCTTTTGCTGATTCGATGACACGTAAGGGTGTAACGATTATCGAGGTACCGGCAGACCGCTCTGAAAACGTCCGTGATCATCAGCGGATGCATGCACGTGTACATGATCGTCTTGCTCAATTAAGGTGGGATTAAATCTGTGAAATGGATCATTCGAGATGTTGTTTATCATATTGAAGATACCGGGAAGGGTTCACCTGTTGTTCTCCTCCATGGTTTTACGGGAAGTCTTCATGCCTGGGACTTTCTTATCCCCCGCTTATCAGACCACTTTCGCTTGATACGGGTTGATATTATCGGACATGGTACGACAGAAGCGCCGGATCAGCCTGCCAGGTATGCCATGGATGAGGTCTCAGAAGATCTTGATGCAATCATGAATCACCTGAAGATCAGCCAGGCTGTTGTGCTGGGATACTCCATGGGTGGAAGGCTTGCCCTCAGTTTTGCGGCACGTCATCCGGAACGCGTTCATGCACTGATTCTTGAAAGTGCGTCTCCCGGGCTGCGTACGGAGCAGGAAAGGGTGAGCAGGAGGGCACATGATAACCGGCTGGCAGCTGCACTGGAGCAACAAGGGATTCGCCGGTTTGTTGATCAATGGGAGATCATCCCGCTTTTCAGGAGCCAGGAAAATTTGCCTGATGAGGTCAGGAAAAAAGTCAGGCGCAGACGTCTGGCTAACCGGGAAAAAGGACTGGCGAACAGCCTGAGAGGGATGGGAACCGGCCAACAGCCATCCTGGTGGGACGACCTGCCCCATGCAGAGATGCCTGTACTTCTGATCACGGGACGTCTGGATGAAAAATTCTGCAGGATAGCCCGCAAAATGGACCAGCTCCTGCCCCATTCTGAATGGATTCCTGTGACAGGAGCCGGGCATAATGTGCATCTGGAAAAGCGTTGTGCCTACATCGATATCGTCCGGCATTTTCTGATTTGGACAGAAGAGGGCAGTGAGAGGCAATAATGAATCTGTCAAGCGTGACATTGCATTTAATCGAGTCGCCATTGAACACGCCGTTTATCACCCATCTCGAGAAGGTTGGCAAACGACAGGCCATTATCATTGAAATCCGTGATTCTGACGGGGCAGTCGGATGGGGTGAAGCTGATCCGTTTACCAGTCCCTGGTATACAGAAGAAACAATAACCACGTGCTGGCACGCGCTGAAGGATTTTCTGATTCCGCTTATTCTAAAGCATAGACTAACAACGCCAATAGAGGCGGAAAGACTCTCAAAGCGAGTCCGTGGTAATCAGATGGCAAGGTCCGGACTGAGCCAGGCACTGTGGGATCTTTATGCCAGGGAAAAAGAGGTTTCGATCAGTCACTTGTTTGGTGCGACGCGAAAAAGGGTAGAAGCCGGAGCGGTAATCGCTGAGGCAGATCCATCTAGAGCCGCCCGACAGATTGAGCGCCTTTCCGCAGCGGGTTATAAACGCTACAAAATAAAAATCTCTCGTGAAAATGATCTGCAGATGCTTGTTGCTCTGCGACACCATTTTCCAAAGGCTGAACTGATGGCAGACGCTAACTCTGCCTATTCCCTGAAAGATCTTGATCATCTGAAAAAAATGGATGAATTCCATCTGCAAATGATTGAGCAGCCTTTCGCCTGGCGCGATCTGGTAGATCATGCCAGGCTGCAGCAAGAAATAAAAACCCCGATTTGTCTGGATGAAAGTATTGACAGTTTCGCTGCCTGCAGGGCGGCCCTTGCCCTGAACAGTTGCCGGGTCGTCAATATTAAAATGGCCCGTGTCGGCGGCTGGTCGGAAGCCGTAAAGATCCATGACCTGTGCAGGCAGCATGGCGTTCCGGTCTGGTGCGGCGGGATGATTGAATTTGGAATAGGAAGGGCTCACAGCGTGGCGCTCGCTTCGCTTCCAGGTTTTACGCTGCCGGGGGATCTTTTTTCCTCATCACGATACTGGAAACAGGATATCATTGAACCAGAAATACAGGTGAAAAACGGTTATATATCTGTTTCAGACAAACCAGGGACAGGGGTAGATATGAACGATGAAGTGCTGCGTAAACTGACGCTGAAACAGTTGATCATAAAGAAGGATGCAATCTGAACGTATGATACATACCCTTTTAAAAATGGAAAAAATCGAATGTATTTTATGACAGGAGCGCCGGGATGAAGTAAGATAATAGTGAAAACCATACTCAGGAGAAGGGGATTACATGAACTCAGATAAACATGTGCATGAATCAGAAAGTCTGTCTGATCTGAAGAAAGCAGTTCATAATCTGAGCGAAAAAGACAGGAAGAAATTGATGGACAGTGACCCCGAGGAGATTGCCGAAAGATGGGAAAAAATGTATGAAGTGCCGATTAAGCAAAGTCGGTTTTTAATGAACGATCTGTTCTTTAAACGTTCACACAAAAAGGATTAACCTGGAAGGGACTTATTTCCGGGGAAGGATCCTGACTGCCGTCTGGAAACAAAAGACCGCCGACAAAGTATCGACGGTTTTATTTTTGCAGCTTAAGTCATTTCTGTCTGATTGAAGTTTTGAATAATCGCTGTTCTTCCATTGCTTCAGAATGTTGGTGTATCCCGCTTAATCCCTCATTAACGGGCAGTAAGATCCCTGCTGATTGTATTTTTCATCCCCATCTTGTCGGAGGACGCCGCATATGGGTTTTTCTTAAGGAAGGTGCTCTATGACTGATCGTTTCAATTCGAAATATAACTGGCCATTATTAAACCATGATTTAGTAAAGCCCAAAATACTGATCGTAAAGATAAGCTCCTTATACGTGACAGTTTTTTGAATCAAATTAAGAATAATGAATTGTCTTATACCAAACGGAACAAACTATATCACAGTATTATGAAATCTGTTGTTTGGGCGAGAAAACTGAGGAAGAATTCACTATCAAATTTAATTTGCAGAGGAGTAATCCATATGCCACATCAGCACAAATACACTAATGAACTAATCCATTCAAAGTCACCATATTTACTTCAACATGCGCATAATCCAGTCAATTGGATGGAGTGGTCACATAGGGCATTTAGAAAAGCAAAAAAGGAAAATAAGCCAATATTGGTCAGTATAGGCTATTCGTAGGGTGTGCCAAATCGACTTGTCACTGGTGTCATGTTATGGCAGCTGAATCCTTTGAAGATGAGGAAACTGCCGATCTTTTGAACAATAATTATATCTCAGTCAAAGTTGATCGGGAAGAGAGACCGGATATTGATGCAGTTTATATGAAAGTGTGCCAGGCATTGACTGGTCAGGGAGGCTGGCCGCTGAATGTTTTTCTGACGCCTGATCAAAAACCGTTTTACGCCGGTACCTATTTCCCGAAGAAGAGCGCTTATGGTCGCCCGGGCTTTAAAGATGTGTTACTCTCACTCAAAGAACAATACAACAGGAATCATGAGAAAATGGCAGAAATGGGTACGGAAATTGTCACTGCTCTGTCTCAGAGAACAAAAAGTCAGTCCACGTTGCAGGAAGAGACAATTCATCAGGCCTTTCAAAACCTGTCACAAAGCTTCGACAAGGTCTGTGGCGGATTCGGGAGAGCACCAAAATTTCCTGCACCACATCAGCTGATGTTTCTATTACGCTATGCGAAATGGACGGGGAACAGTCATGCAACAGAGATGGTGAAGAAGACGCTTGACGGGATGGCTGAGGGCGGAATTCATGATCATATAGGTGGGGGCTTTGCCCGTTATTCAACGGATGAACAATGGTTGATTCCACATTTCGAGAAAATGCTTTATGATCAGGCGATGCTGGCCCTTGCCTATACAGAAGCTTATCAGGTCACGAAGGACGAGGCTTATAAACAAACCATTGAAGATATTTTTTCATATTGTGAACGCGAGCTGCTTAGCACTGAAGGTGGGTTTTTCTGCGCTGAAGATGCAGATTCTGAAGGAGAGGAAGGAAAATACTATCTCTGGAGTAAGACAGAAATTCTTTCACTCCTTGGGAAACAGGAGGGGGAGGCATTCTGTGAGGCATACCGAATCACATCGGCAGGTAATTTTGCGGGCAGAAATATTCCGAACAGGATCGGGGTTAATCGGACACGAACAGGTCAAAATCCGGATGTGTTGTCAGAGCAATTTAAGCATGCAAAGGAAATTTTGCTGAAAGCGAGGAACCAGCGGGTTCATCCAGGTAAGGATGATAAAATGCTGACTTCATGGAATGCATTGATGATCGTGGCCCTGGCATATGCCGGAAAGACATTACATAAAAAACATTATGTCAACATGGCGGAAACCGTGTACCGTTTTATCAAAATAAAACTGATGAACGAAGGTAAACTCTTTGCCAGATTTCGCGAGGGCGAAGCCAAATTTTCTGCCTATCTGGATGATTATGCTTTTTTAGCTCTTTCGTGTGAGGCACTATATGAAGCTACTTTCCATGCCGGTTACTTGTCTGACATGAAAGAGCTCGCAGATCAGATGATCCGTCTGTTTTTTGATCACGCGGGGAGAGCTTTCAGGATGGCTTCAACCGAAGCTGAACAGCTGGTGCTTCAGCCGGAGGAAGCCGTAGACAGTGCCATTCCTTCAGGGAACAGTGCAGCCGTATGGGTGCTGCTCAAACTTGCAGAACGTACGGGGTCAGATCATTATGAAAAGTTAGCACAACAGGTTTTTACCTCGTTCTCAGACGAAATATCCACTTACCCGGCCGGTTATACGTCTATGCTGTCTGCTTTGATCTATCAGGTGTCAGGTCCGAAAGAACTGATTGTCCTGCAGGGGAACAAAGGTGAAGACACCAGAAAGGCATTGGACCGTCTTTTCGAATCCTTTCTTCCCGAATTGACTGTATTTTCAGGGGATCTTCAGCAGCTCACTGACTTTAATCATAATCTGGATATTTATTCAACCATAAGCGACAGGACGACTTATTTCTACTGTGAACAGTTTGCCTGCCATTTGCCGGTCACCAAATTGAGCGACCTGCTCGCTCAGTTACATGTATGACTCAAACGATCAGATATGATACCATTAAGTCATTGAGTAAATGGCAATGGAGGCATATAGATGGAATTTAAAACAGTACTGTTTGATTTTGATGGGACACTGGCAAATACACTGCCTTTGACCATTTATGGCATGCAGGAAGTTTTCAGAAAATATGACGGGCGGACCGTTGGTGATGACGGAATCGTCGCGATGTTCGGACCACCGGAAGAAGGAATGATCCGAAATAATTTTCAGCATCAGGAAAATGTGCATGACGCAATTGATTTGTACTACCGGATATATGAAAAAGAACATGACCGCCTCGCAGGCGAAAATCCGAATATTGTTCGGCTCCTTCATGAATTACACAGGCAGGACATTCAGACAGGCGTCATTACCGGTAAAAGCAGGCGTACCTTTCAGATTTCCGAAAAAGCACTCGGATTTAAGGGCTTGTTTCAGAGTGTTGTCACAGGTGATGATGTTGACATTCCGAAGCCGGATCCGACCGGGGTCAGAAAGACATTGGAAAAATTTGATGCAAATCCTGAGTCTTCAATATATATTGGTGACAGTAATACGGATATAATGGCCGGTAAGTCGGCCGGAATCCATACAGCGGCAGTACAATGGCTGCCGGTATCCCAGTCGCATGAGTTTCCTGCCGGTCCGGATTTTATCTGGAAGAAAGTTGATGACTTTTTAAACCTTCTGGATAAGAATCGGTCAAAAGCCTGATGGATCATGATCATACTGTCGGTTGATCCGGGTCAAAATGTCTGAAGTCAGCTTGTATATAACGGTCAACACAGTCCATTTGAATCGCCGGACGATCATTGACGAGCAGGGTGGGTACGCCCTTCTTTTTCGCATAGTAAGGGATCATGTTAGCGGGAGCGACGCCGAGTGAAGTACCGAGAATAAGCAGTCGGTCTGCATGATTCAACGCAGCTTCAGCCTCGTTAAAACCGTAGACAGCTTCACCAAACAACACGATATCCGGTTTCAGAATGTGTCCGCAGGTTCCACCCTTTTCATTCCGGGCGGAGCAATGTGGCACTTTTTGATTGCGAATATTTCCTGTTGCGTAGACCGTACCGCAGGACGGGCAGACGGTCTGTGTGAATGAGCCATGGATTTCTATAACATGACTGCTTCCTGCCCTGACATGAAGGCCGTCAATATTCTGTGTAATGACTGTAACGTTGTGTTTATCCTCGAGCTTTTGAATCCATCTGTGCACATTATTCGGGTTCGACGTCAGCAAAAGATCGGCATCGAAAAGGTTCCAGTAGAAATTCCAGAATTTTTCAGGCTGATGCAGGTAATAGTTCATGGTAAGAAAACGCTCAACATCGTTATTCTGATAAAGTCCGTCAGGTCCACGGAAGGGGGGAATCCCTGAAGGCACGCTGACACCGGCACCGGTCAGAACCACAATATTCCTGTCTTTTTCAAGAAGTTGATTTATAGATTTCATTTCAGTCACCTTTTTTCTTCTTCTCAGTTAATTATATATCATACGAGTGCGGGATGGCGGTTTTTTATGGCGAACACCTATTCGATATGGTATAATACAGAGCAAGAGAGTCTGAGGCGGACAAATTCTGATAAATATTGTTTTCAGAGGTGATCAGAATGGATGTGCGGCAGTCCATAGCCGATCTGGCAAATGCACTGAAAAAAGATCCAAATGTTGTGCACTGGCATACCGTTCCCGGAAGAGCAGCCATTTCGTGCCCGTTTCCGGAACACATGGACTGGAGACTGCGCCGGGCGCTTGTTGAACGTGGGATCACTTCACTTTATACGCATCAGGCAGAAGCATTTGAGACGGTGCTCAGCGGCAAGGACGTGGTGCTGGTCACACCGACAGCTTCAGGTAAAACACTTTGTTATAATCTGCCGGTTCTTCAATCGGTACTTGATGATCCATCCAGCCGGGCACTGTATTTTTTCCCGACTAAAGCGCTCGCTCAGGATCAGAAAAACGAGATGGAAAAACTGATAAATGAAATTGGCGAACCCGTCAAGAGTTATACATACGACGGAGATACCGCCGGGGTGTCCGGCAGAAGATCCGCCGTGCCGGACAAATTGTGATGACGAATCCGGATATGCTTCACTCCTCGATCCTTCCTCATCACACGAAATGGTTTTCGCTTTTCGAAAATCTGAAATATGTTGTTATTGATGAATTGCATGTTTACCGGGGCGTTTTCGGAAGCCATGTTGCGAATGTTATCCGACGTCTGGAACGAATCTGCCGTTTTTACGGGAGTCATCCGCAGTTCATCTGTACATCGGCGACCATTGCCAATCCACGGGAACATGCGCAGGCACTGACAGGGCGAAAAATGGTTCTGATTGATAAAAATGGAGCTCCGTCAGTTAGAAAACACTTTCTTTTTTACAATCCGCCTGTCGTAAATAAACAACTGAATATTCGCGAAGATGAAATGATGGCCGTTAAGCAGCTCGACAGCCGTTTTCTGAAGAACGAATTACAGACGATCATTTTTGCACCAAGCAGACTGAAAGTGGAACTGCTTGCCAGCCATCTTCAGGAGATAAACAGCGGCCGAAATCAGCGCGCCAGAATCTGTGCTTACAGAGGCGGCTATCTGCCTCTGGAAAGACGGCGGATTGAAAAGGGACTCAGAGACGGAGACATCATGGGTGTGGTCAGTACGAATGCGCTTGAGCTTGGCGTTGATATCGGGCAGCTTCAGGTTTGTATCATGACAGGCTATCCGGGCAATATGGCAAGTGTTCTGCAGCAGGCGGGCAGAGCAGGACGACGTACTGATGATGCCATCATCATCATGGTTGCCTCATCTAATCCGCTGGATCAGTATATGGTTAATCATCCGGATGATTTTTTTGCCAGAAAACCGGAGGATGTCCGTATTAATCCGGACAACCTGATGATTCTTGCTGATCATATCAAATGTTCCGCATACGAACTCCCCTTTAAGAAGGGTGAACGATTTGGCGATCAGCCGGCAGATGAATTATGCACATTTCTGGCAGATGAAGATGTCCTCCATTATCAGTCGGGAAAATGGTACTGGATGAATGATGCTTTTCCTGCAACGGAAATCAGTCTCAGATCCGCTGTGCAGGATTCTTTTGCGATTGTCGATATCACCGACAGAGGGCATGCTAAAGTGATCGGTGAAATGGATCGATTCGGCGCTATGACCATGCTTTACGAAGATGCGATATATATCCATCAGGGCATGCAGTATCATGTGGATCAGCTGGATCTTGAGGAACGGAAGGCATATATCAGACGTGTTCATGTCAATTATTATACCGATTCAGACCTGGCGGTGCAGCTGGATGTACTCGATACGGATGAAAACGGGCAGGTTCCCGTATGCGGAGCTGAAAAACATTACGGAGATGTATCGGTCCGCGCTTTACCGACGGTATTCAAGAAGATTCGCTTTGAGACGATGGAAAATATCGGCTGGGGGCATATTCATCTTCCGGAGATGGAAATGCATACCTCCGCGGTCTGGATCAGTTTTCCTGAGATCTGGATTGACCGGTTTGGAAAAGATGTTTTTCAGGGGGTTCTTGTAGGCCTGAGCCATCTGCTTCGCCATGCGGCTCCTCTTTATGTCATGTGCGACCAGGCTGACCTGTCGGTTGTTCCAAAAATTAAAGCACCCCAAACAGGGAGCCCTGTGATTTTTATATATGATAAATATCCGGGTGGAATCGGCCTGAGCAGAAAGCTGTATGAGGCAATGCCTGAGCTTCTGGAAAAAGCCAGAGAGATGACTGCAACATGTCACTGCCAGACCGGCTGTCCGTCATGCATCGGGCTGGTCAGTGAAGGAAAAGCAGTTAAAAGTGCCTTACTTCGACTTTTGGGGGACCGATAAACCTTGTCATTAAAGCAAAAACTGCAGCTCTATAAGGAACAGCTCAGACAAGCGCAGCATATTCCGGAGAAGCCGGAGAAAAAGGCTGCTTCTGTCCATGAGGCTTCTGACTCCGCTGAAGGGGAAGCGGAAGTTTTTCGTGCAGCGAAAGATCTGAATGCCGATGTGCGTTATCTGGACCAGGAATTTACGCTGGTTCACACAGAACGGCTCAGTCTGGATACGCAACTGGGGCCCTGGAAGCCCCGGGACCTCTTCCAGTCTGTTTCCTCCTGGCAATCCGGACCAGGTATTCATCCGCTTTCAGCTAAAGGTCTTAAGGCTGAAGATCTGCTCTTCTTTGATACCGAAACAACGGGGCTTGCTTCGGGTACCGGTCAAATGATTTTTCTGATCGGACTCGCCCGGGTAACTGAGGAAGAAGTGATTCTGAAGCAGTACTTTCTCCCAGGGCCGGGACATGAAGCCGCGTTTTATTATGCGTTTTTGAGTGACTGCCGTTCACTGAAAAATCTGGTTACGTTTAATGGTAAAGCCTTTGACTGGCCCAGGGTCAAAACGAGGCATCGCTTCGTCCGGGATCAGGTTCCACGCCTCCCCGCCTTCGGGCATTTCGACCTTCTTCACGCATCCCGCCGTCTGTGGAAGAGTAAGCTTGATACGGTCCGGCTTCAGACGATTGAGCGAGAAGTTCTGTCTATGGGCAGAGCCCAGGATGTGCCCGGGAAGATGGCGCCCTTTCTGTACTTTCAGTTTCTCAAACATCCTGACGCTTCGCTCATCGCAGGTATTATGGAACATAACAGAGAAGATGTTTTGACACTTATTTCGCTTTATATCCATCTTTCCGGGAAAGTTCTCGGCATGATTTCTTCCAGTACGGATGAACAGTATCAGGAAGCGCGCTGGTTTGAACAGCTGGGTGAACGTGTTCGGGCGATCCATCTTTTCCGCCCGCTCATTCATTTACAGACACAGACAGGCGAAAGGGCGAAGGTGCACCTTGCACGGCTCTACAAAAAAGAAGGGCGCTATGCTCAGGCCCTGCAATTATTGACGTCTGCTATTCATCAGGGCATGGATCCGGATGACTCCGTCTATATTGATGCAGCCAAGCTGATGGAACACCAGTTTAAGGATTACCATGGAGCACTTGATTATACACAGCAGGCTATTCGTCTTCTGAAAAGTAAAATAGCCTCAGGTTCAGTTCGCGGGGCTGAACAAAAAATGGATAACTATCTTCGCCGGATCAATCGACTGGACGAAAAAGTTTTACGGGAAATGGTTCGGTAATTATTGCCCGGGCAAGCGCAAAATCAGCCTGTTCTCGGCAAAAACTGCGGCTTTCACAACAGCTTTTTCAAGTTTTCGACGTCATTCGACAAAAACAGTCTGCAGAAAGATCGGGGACCTGGCAGGGGCACGCTGTATTTCCGGGAATGATCGGCACATTAGCGAAAAGAAACAGTTTATTATCACCTTCAACGGAGGGGATGATTGTACGAAAGCAGATCATAAAGCCATACTGGTGACGGGCTATAAGGCTACTGAGCTGGGAATTCACAGTGAAGATCATCCGGGTATTTCGGTTCTTCGTTATTGCCTGAAGACCCATATGAGGAACCTCGTTGAAGAAGGTGCTGACTGGTTTGTGATCAGCGGTCAGGCCGGGATGGAATTATGGGCAGGTGAAACCTGCCTGGCGTTAAAAGAAGAGTATCCTGGCATCAGACTGGCGGTTCTGGCTCCCTTTCTTAATCAGAGCGAACATTATGCAGAATGGATGAAGGGACTCTATGAAAGGGTGTTAAGCAAAGCTGATTTTACACGGGCAATCAGTGAACGCCACTATGAACACCCCTGGCAGCTGCGGCAGAAAAACCAGTTTCTTGTTGACAAAACAGACGGAATGCTTATGGTTTATGATGAAGAAACACCCGGATCGCCTCGTTATTATCTTGAGGCTGCGCGAAGGAAGAGACGAACGTCATCCTATCCTGTTCAAATGATAAACCGTTTTGATCTGGAAGATGCATCAGTGGATATGCAGCAGCAAAATCCGGATTACTGGTCTCAGTCGTGATTGACAAGGAAGGGTAAATTTGAAAGAATAAAGAAAGATCCGAGCCGAGGTGAATGACATGGCGGAACAGAAGACAGTCAGACTGACAAAGAATGATATTCTGCATAAAGAATTTAAAACCAGTTTCCATGGTTATCAGCAGGAAGAAGTGGATCAGTTTCTTGATCTTGTAATTAATGACTATGATGTATTTAATGCTGAAATTTTACGCCTTCGAGAGGAAAACAAACGATTACGAAATGAACTTGTGACAGGAAGTGAGGAATCAAAAAACCGGTCTTTTCTGGAAAACCAGGGACAGACGAATTACGATATACTCAAGCGGCTGTCCAATCTGGAGAAGCATGTTTTCGGCAGCAAACTGGGAGAATAATGAATCAGCAAATAAGGGTTGATTCTTTTCATTATATGGATTATAATCATTATCTGTGACATTGTTCGTGTTCGGGTGATCGCTGTATTCTTTAAAGAATATAGAGGAAAGTCCATGCTCGCACGGCCTGTGATGGCCGTAGTGTTCGTGCCTGGCCAAGTCATAAGCCAGGGTAGTCTGGATTTATCCGGGCTAACGGCAGAAGAACAGCCTGTGTCCACTGTGGATATGGTTCAGTATTCTTGAAAGTGCCATAGTGACGAATTCTTCTGGAAACGGAAGAAGTGGAACGCGGTAAACCCCTCGAGCGGGAAACTCAAACTTGGTAGAGGAACCCTTTGGAAGGAATCAAACGGAAAAAGGGACAGAGTTCATTCTGTAGATAGATGATTGCCGCTTTTGTACGAGGAGCTGTTGCTCTGATTGAGTGCGAAAGTACAGAACATGGCTTACAGAACATGAATAATGCATTTATTGAAAAAAAGCCCTTTATGGGCTTTTTTTATTAGACTTTAAAGAAGTATACAATTTTTGAAAAAAAGGTTCAGAAAAACCAGGCCTCTGGCAGCGCCTTCGACTTGCCAGTCGGCACGTTTTTCTTCAGAATAATTGACGCACTCGGATTTTTAAAGGACTGTGCGTTCCGGGAGGAAATGGGTGTGGCAGGCGAACTGACACTGATTGCAACAACAGCGATGGGCCTTGAATCTGTTGCTGCAGAGGAATTGAGAAGATTAGGTTACCAGGACTTACAAGTGGAGAACGGAAAAATTACATTTCCGGCTTCTCCTCAAGATATATGCCGGACGAATCTCTGGCTGAGAACAGCAGACCGCATTCGCCTGAGGATCGGGATGTTCAGGGCAACCACCTTTGACAGCCTGTTTGAACAAACCAAAGCGCTTCCCTGGCCGGACATTTTACCGGAAGACGCAGCCTTTCCAGTCACCGGAAAGTCGCATAAATCGATTTTACACAGCGTGCCGGATTGCCAGTCCATTGTAAAAAAAGCCATTGTTGAGTCTATGAAGATGCGCTACAGAAAATCATGGTTTGATGAGCAGGGACCGCTGTATAAAATTCAGGTTGCTCTGGAGAAAGATATTGCAACGCTGTCCATTGATACAAGTGGGGACGGTCTGCACAAACGTGGTTATCGGCAGTTACACAGCCTTGCTCCCTTAAAGGAAACTCTGGCGAGTGCGATGATCCTGCTGAGCCGGTGGACACCTGACCGTCCTTTGGTGGATCCATTCTGTGGATCAGGGACGATTCCCATTGAAGCAGCGATGATCGGTCAGAACATCGCACCAGGGTTTAACCGGTCATTTATTTCCGAACAGTGGTCGATCGTCTCCGCAGCACACTGGACCGCCGCACGTGAAGAAGTGGAAAATCTGGCCAATTATGACCAGCTACTGGACATTAACGGCAGCGATATTGACCATAAAATGGTCGAACTGTCTGAACATAATGCGCGTGAGGCGGGATTAAGCGGCCTGATCACTTTCAAACAGATGCAGGCCGGGGATTTTACAACAAAAAAGGGATCAGGATACATGATCGGAAATCCCCCCTACGGGCAGCGAATCGGTGACAGAGAGCAGATTGAAAGCATTTGCCGTGATCTTGGCAGGATTTACAGAGCTTATGAGACGTGGTCTTTTTACTTCATTTCAGCCTGTGAAGATTTTGAGAGACTTTTCGGTCGTAAAGCCAGTAAGAAGAGGAAATTGTACAACGGCCGAATACGAACAGATTATTATCAGTATTTTGGAAGAAAGCATCCCTTTTCTGAAAAACATCATTAACGGATGGATTTTTCAGCAATTCAGGTATGAAATTTCATTCTTCAGGTCACAACGGCCTGGAGCAGGATATATAAAGATGCAGATCGAACATAGACAGAGGCGGTAATTTGCGCTAAATTAAATAATCAATAAGATAAACATGGGAAAAGAGTGGAATATCATGACCGTTGAAGAGACTGTCAACTCCTATAGACAGTATGTAAAAAAGATTATGGATTTCAACGAAGCGATTGCCCTTGCAGAGTGGGATATGCGAACGGGCGCGCCGGTAAAAGGAATTTCTCAGCGATCAGAGGTTGTCGGGACATTATCTGATGAAGTATTCAAACGATCGATCTCAGACGAAATGAAAACGTATCTTGATGTACTGACAGATTCATCTGTTCAGGACAAACTGGACAGGGTAACCCGGCGGATGGTGGAAGAATCCAGGAAGACCTTTAACCGATTTGAACATATTCCGGCGGAGGAATACAAGGCTTATGTCATTTTGCAGTCGGAAGCACAAAGCGTCTGGCAGGAAGCTAAGGCTAAAAGTGACTTCAGACAGCTCCAGCCTTATCTGGAAAAAATCGTTGATTTTAAGAGAAAGTTCATTGAATATCAGGGCGTAAAAGAAAATAAATATAATACCTTGCTTGATTTATATGAACCGGGACTGACAACGGAAATTGTTGATGGGGTATTCAAAAGACTGCGCGAGGGGATTGTTCCCATTGTGCAGTCCGTCTGTGCGTCAAAGGATCAGCCGGAAACAGGTTTCCTTCATAATCACCTCCCTGCCGATAAATTAAAGGCATTCTGTCTTCATCTTCTGAAGGAAAATGGTTATGATTTCAATGCCGGGCGACTTGATGAGACGGAGCACCCGTTTGAAATTACGCTGAATCCCGGTGATGTTCGTGTAACGACGAATTATCAGGAAGATGACTTTATGTCGACCGTACTGGGTACCATTCATGAGGGGGGACATGCACTGTATGAGCAGCACATTTCTCGTGAACTGGTCGGTACATCACTGTGCGAAGGGACTTCAATGGGAATTCATGAATCACAGTCCCTTTTTTTTGAGAATTTTATCGGGCGAAGCAAAGCTTACTGGGCGCTGCATTTCAGTGAACTGAAGAAGTTCGCCTCCGGTCAGTTTGACTCAGTATCGCTTGACGACTTTTACAGAGCGATTAATGTATCCCATCCCTCGCTGATTCGTACACTTGCAGATGAACTGACTTATCCGCTCCACATTATGGTGCGTTATGATATTGAAAAGGAGCTTTTTAACGGGAATCTGGAAGTCAGTGAACTCCCGGGTGTCTGGAATGACAAAATGAAGGAATATCTGGGCATAATGCCGGATAATGATCGGGAAGGCGTCCTTCAGGATATTCACTGGCCAGGCGGAGATTTTGGCTATTTTCCTTCTTATGCACTGGGTTATGTTTATGCGGCTCAGTTTAAGCATGCGATCCTTAAGGAACATCCGGACTTTGATACCCTTGTTTCTGAAGGACATCTTTCGGTCATCACAAAGTGGCTTACGATGCATATCCATAGATTTGGCAGCTTGAAAAAGCCGTTTGAAATACTGCATGATGCGACAGGTGAAGGACCCAATCCAGAATATCTGATTTCTTACCTGAGTGATAAGTACAGCAGAATATACAATTTTTAAATAAGTGCATGTTCATCCGGATACTATTTTTGCAAGCTTGATTGATTTGGCTGCCGGATATGAAAGGGGTTTTTTATTTGGCTGGAAACGCATCGGCATATAATGACGACACGATTCAAATCCTTGAAGGCCTGGATGCTGTCAGAAAACGTCCGGGAATGTATATTGGTTCGACGGATGCAAAGGGCCTGCACCATCTGGTCTATGAAATAGTGGATAACGGTATCGATGAAGCGCTCGCCGGGTATGGCAACAAGATTCTGGTACGCATCCATAAGGATGGGAGTCTAAGTGTCCGTGATTTTGGCAGAGGCATGCCGACAGGAATGCACAAAACCGGGAAACCCACTGTTGAAGTCATCTTCACGGTGCTGCATGCGGGAGGAAAATTTGGTCAAAACGGCGGATATAAGACGAGTGGCGGTCTTCATGGCGTGGGCTCTTCAGTCGTTAATGCACTCTCGGAATGGCTGGAGGTGACCGTCTGGCGTGATGGCTCCATTTTCAGACAGCGTTTTGAGAAGGGGGGGCATCCGGTCACCACTTTAGAGAGAATCGGAACCACCGGGGAGACGGGTTCTCTCGTTCATTTTAAACCGGACAGCTCCATTTTCAGCACAACGTCTTTTAATTTTGATGTGCTGAGCGAACGTCTGAGAGAATCTGCTTTTCTTCAAAAGGGCATGACCATCGTTCTTACCGACGAACGTTCCGATAAAGAGGAAGTATACAAGTATGACGAAGGAATTAAAGAATTCGTTGCCTATCTGAACGAGGATAAGGATGTTCTTCATCCGGTCGTTGCTTTTGAAGGTAAAGCCGGCGAAATGGAAGTGGATGTCGCTTTTCAATATAATGACGGCTATTCGGAAAATCTGATTTCATTTGTCAATAATGTGCGCACCAAAGATGGCGGAACACATGAGTCGGGGTTCCGTACAGCGCTGACACGTGTCTTTAATGACTATGCACGAAAAAAAGGTTTCCTTAAGGAAAAGGATAAAAATCTTGACGGCAGTGATATTCGTGAAGGATTTATGGGCATTGTTTCTGTACGGATCCCTGAGTATCTGCTGCAGTTTGAAGGACAGACCAAGGAAAAACTGGGCACTGCCGAGGCACGTTCGGCCGTTGACACCGTTGTCTCGGAACAACTTTCCTATTTTCTCGAAGAAAACCCACAGATTAGTGACAAGCTGATACGCAAAGCCGCGCGTGCACGTAAGGCAAGAGTTGCGGCGAGAAAAGCCCGTGAGGATGCTCGAAACGGAAAGAAGTCGCGTCGCAGGGAAACTGTTCTGAGCGGGAAGCTGACTCCTGCCGCTTCAAAAAATGCGGATCGCAATGAATTATATCTGGTCGAAGGGGATTCTGCCGGTGGCTCGGCAAAACAGGGGCGTGACCGTAAATTTCAGGCGGTGCTTCCTCTGCGCGGGAAAGTCATTAATACCCAAAAAGCGCGCCTCGAAGATATCCTGAAAAATGAGGAAATTAATACAATCATTTATACCGTCGGTGCAGGTGTTGGTGCAGATTTTTCATTGAAAGACAGTAATTATGACAAAATTGTTATTATGACGGATGCAGATAATGATGGAGCACATATTCAGGTTCTGCTGCTGACTTTCTTTTATCGTTACATGCGGCCGCTTATTGATGCCGGAAAGGTGTTTATCGCGCTTCCCCCGCTATATAAAGTCAGCAGGGGCACCGGTAAAAAAGAAGTGGTCGAATATGCCTGGGATGATAAAGATCTTAAGGATGCGATAAAACGGGTCGGTAAGGGCTACACCATTCAGCGCTACAAAGGTCTTGGTGAAATGAATCCCGATCAGCTCTGGGAAACGACCATGAATCCGGCTTCCCGTACGCTGATTCGAGTGAAAATTGATGATCAGGCCTATGCAGAAAGACGTGTCACCACCCTGATGGGAGATAAGGTCGAACCCAGGCGGAAATGGATCGAATCACATGTGGCTTTTGGTCTGGATGAGGAGACGAATATTCTTGAGAATGAGAACCTGACAGTTGTGAAAGGTGATGATCAATGATGCCGGAACGGGAAAAACTGCTTGATCTGCCGCTTGAAGAGATCATCGGCGATCGATTCGGTATATACAGCAAATATATTATTCAGGAACGGGCCCTTCCGGATGTGCGCGACGGTTTAAAACCTGTTCAGAGACGTATTTTATATGCTATGTTCCGTGAAGGTAACACCAGTGACAAACCCTTCCGTAAATCGGCGAAAACAGTCGGTAATGTGATCGGTAATTACCATCCGCACGGAGATTCTTCAGTTTACGAAGCCATGGTACGGATGAGTCAGGACTGGAAAGTCAGGATGCCGCTCATTGAGATGCATGGAAATAACGGAAGCGTTGACGGTGACCCTCCAGCAGCCATGCGTTATACTGAAGCACGCCTGTCAAAAATTTCAGCTGAACTGACTCGTGATCTTGATGCTAAGACTGTAGACTTTGTTCCAAACTTTGATGATTCACTCGAAGAGCCTATCGTTTTTCCAGCCAAATTTCCTAACCTGCTTGTCAACGGATCGACAGGTATTTCGGCAGGTTATGCGACGGAAATCCCGCCACATGCACTGGATGAAATTATTGATGCAACAATTATGCTGATGGAAAAACCATCCAGCACTGTCGAGGATCTGATGACGGTGGTGAAAGGACCAGATTTTCCTTCAGGAGGTATTGTACAGGGGATCGACGGTATCAAAAAAGCGTACCGCACCGGAAAAGGGAAAATCATGATTCGTGCCCGCACCCGGATAGAGACCCTCCGTACGGGGAGAAAGCAGATTATCATCACCGAACTGCCCTATGAAGTCAACAAAGCGTTACTAATTAAAAGAATGGATGAGCTTCGTCTGGATCATAAAGTGGAAGGTGTCGCAGAAGTCCGTGATGAGACCGATCGAACCGGCATGCGGATGGTTATTGAGCTGAAGAAGGAAGCCGACGCCCAAGGTGTTCTGAATTACTATTATAAAAACACGGATCTGCAGATCTCATATAATTTCAATATGGTGGCCATCGATCACAAGACCCCGCGTCTGCTTGGCCTCAAGGAAATTCTTGAAGCTTATATCGAACATCAAAAAGAAGTGATCACCAGACGAAGTCAGTATGAACTTCAGAAGAGCAGAAACCGCCAGCATATTGTTCAGGGGCTGATCAAGGCGGTTTCCATCCTCGACGAAGTGATTCGTGTGATCCGGGCGTCAAAGGACAAGAAAAACGCCAAAGAAAATCTGATTGAATCATTCGGATTTACGGAGCCTCAGTCAGAGGCCATCGTCAATCTGCAGCTCTACCGGCTGACCAACACAGATGTTCTGACACTCAGAAAAGAAGAAGAGGAACTGATGCGGACCATTAAGCGCCTGGAAGGGATCCTTTCATCAGAGAAGAAACTGATTGGTGTTATTCGCAGAGAATTAACAGAAATCAGGAAAAAATATTCGGATCACAGGCGAACCACTATTGAGGATAAAATTGAAGAAATTAAAATTGATCTGGAAGTCATGGTGGCATCAGAAGATGTGATGGTCTCATTAACCAAACATGGCTACATAAAGCGTTCAAGCCTCAGGTCGTACAACGCGAGCAGTGGCGATGATGTTGCAATGAAAGAAACAGATCATGTTTTATTTCAGCAGCGAATGAATACAACCGATACCTTACTGGTTTTCACTGATAAGGGGAGGTATTTGTATCTACCCGTTCATGAGATTCAGGATAAACGGTGGAAGGATCTGGGGCAGCACGTAGCCAGTCTTGTTCCGATTGATCCTGATGAAGAACTCATTGGCGCTGTCCCCGTTCATGATTTCGATCAGGAAGCACGTTTCCTCACCTTTATTACCCGGAAGGGCATGGTGAAAAGAACAGAACTTGCTGAATATCAGGCGCAGCGTCGATCCAAACCATTAAGTGCGCTCCGTTTAAAAAAGGAAGATGTCTGTCTGAAGGTCTTTCTCACAGGGGGAAAGACGGATATTCTGGTGGCGACCCGGGCCGGATACGGTCTCCGTTTCGCAGCAGAAGAGGCTGGATCAGTTGGTTTAAGAGCAACTGGTGTGAAAGCGATACAGCTGAAACCAGATGATGAGGTTGTTGGAGCAATCGCTGTGGATACCGATCGTTCACCGGATCTTTTCATCGCAACAGACAGAGGATCAGTGAAAAAAATGCGGATTGAACAGCAACTTGAACAAAGCACCCGTGCCAGACGTGGTCTTGTGATGCTTCGTGAGCTGAAGACAAAGCCGCATCGGATTGCCGGTATTGAGCAGGTCACAGACCAGGATATCATCTGGCTGTCTACAGATAAGGGAAAGGTCGTCTCTGTAAAGTCATCAGATATTCGTGAATCGGATCGGTACAATAATGGTTCCTTTATATTTGATCAGGATGAAGATGGGACAGTTACCGAAATCTGGAAGGATCTTGCAGCCCGGCAGGAGGACCAGGATTAACCTCGTCTGCTCTGCTTTGGATGAAGCAGTAATGATACAGCATCGTCAGACTGAGCACAAAAAGATAGACGACCAGTGAGTAATACATTTGATAACCGTTCCGGTAGTGATACACTTTTGCGTGCCAGGACAGGGCTTCAGCAAACAATGAGAAAACAGCCCATACCAGAATATAGATCATCGCGGTCCACCGTCTTTTTTTAATCAGTGAATAACCATAATTAAAGAAATAAGCAAAGGGTGCGTACATCACATGTGAGAGAAAATCCCAAGGTTCATGCTGGCCTGAATCATTAACGTCGTAGTAATTGAACGGCTCAATACAAAGCGTGTAATCAAACAGGGACACGAAATAAACACTAATAAGGAGCATCACCAGTGTCTGAGGTCGCGTAAAGCGTTTGGGCAGAAGAAAGAAAATGAGATAAGCGGTTATACCGGTGATTAATATAAACCACTCGTTCGAAGCCAACAGGTGTCCCTTCATTTTACTGACTTCTTCCCGGTATTTGTATGGGCTCCGGTCTCAGAGTCAGACAGAACTCTGAAACTTTTCAGTAAGAAATAAAGCAGCAATAAATATGCTGAGAAAAAAAGGACCAGAATGACGACAGGAACATCGCGAATGACCGTATGCTCTTTTTCCATGAGTGTATACACAGTGAAACCAGCGACAGAGACGGCGTACCAGATAATCCGTGAGCGGAAACGAATCAGCAATTGGCTGATATTCAATATTAAAAGTGTTGACAGTGGATAAATCATATTTCGATTCAAAAAAAACGGGAAAAATTCCTGAAGTGAAAATGGCTTTTGGCGGATATCAAGGTATCTGTCATTGGCCATGGGTATTATGATCGTCATCAGCAAAAGAGAGCTTGTCAGAAATATAAAAAGTATCTCCTCTCTGGTCATTTTTTTGGGGATAAAAATGAATACATTGATGAGAAGCCATAAGAAACACAGGTTTGTCGCCAGAATCATGGTTGGATCATTCCTTATCACTAGATATAGCCTTTTTTATCATGGTCTATTTTTGTGAAATTAATCATCGTACAGACGGGTATCTGGTTCACCGATATGTGATTGTTGTTGTTGCCTCTTTTGAATATAAGGCAGTACAGTGGTATCCACCTGTAAACTTGTTTAAAATGTAAATGAGATAAATTAAACGAAATGAAGGTTTCATTTCCAGTGGAGGGGTCATATTGTCAGAACGTGATGATCTTTTTGATATAACAATAATCGGAGGAGGACCAACCGGCCTGTTTGCCGCTTTTTATGCCGGGCTCAGACAGATGAAAGTCAAAATTATCGAAAGCCTCCCTCAGCTTGGCGGACAATTGGGCACACTCTATCCTGAAAAAGATATATTTGATGTTGCCGGCTTTCCAAAAATAAAAGCAAAGGAACTCGTGAAAAAGCTTGAAGTTCAGGCACGCCATTTTCATCCGGAAATTGTTCTGGATGAACGGGTAACTGATCTGAAACGTCAGGGTGACGGGACACTTGTTCTCGAAACAGAGTCGGGAACCCCTCATTTATCGCGTACGGTGCTGATAACGGCAGGTGTCGGCGCCTTTGAACCCAGACCGCTCAAAGTGAATGGGGTAGATAAATATGTTGATAAAAATCTCCATTATTATGTGAATAATATACAGATCTTTAAGGATAAGCGTGTGGTCATCCTTGGTGGTGGAGATTCAGCTGTAGATTGGGCGAATACACTCGAACCGGTTGCAAAGGAAATCACCATAGTTCACCGGAGAAACCAGTTTCGTGCGCATGAAACCAGTGTAAAGCAGCTGAAACAGTCTTCTGTTCAAATTGTGACTCCTTTTACTGCAAAGTCACTGGTTGGCAACGAGCATGCCATTGAAAAGCTGGTTGTTCAGGAAGTCAGAGGGGATCGTGAACTCGAATTGCCTCTGGATGACTTGATTGTCAATTATGGTTTTATTTCTAATATTGGCCCCATTAAAAACTGGGGAATGGAGTTGGAAAAGAATTCGATTGTGGTCAATACGAAGATGGAGACAAGCATTCCCGGTGTTTATGCTGCAGGTGATATCAGCTCTTATCCTGGAAAAATTAAATTAATTGCAACGGGATTTGGTGAAGCGCCAACAGCAGTAAATAATGCGAAACACTTCATTGACCCGGATGCCCGAACTCAGCCAATGCACAGTTCGAGTTCCGGAGAACTGTTTTCAAAATAACCGGTCATTGATTTTTGACCCGATATGGCCCGACATTTGTTAACAAAAAATGATGCCGGGCCATTTTTATTGAGAATATACATCATGCCGGGGGCTGGCATTGCTCTAATCATGGCACTTAAACATGAGCGGGGGTGATATGCCCTTGCTATCGGTCATCGGCTTATTTGAATGAGAAGGAGACTCACTAATGTGTAACCGGGAACAATTATATTCACAGACATGGGACAATGCGCTGCTGACCGTTGTTCATCTCATCGAACAAGAGAAAGTGGCTTATACTCTGATTGGTGAAAGTGCACTGGTTGTTCAGGGGATCTGTCCCGATCCGCCCTGTGGTAAGATTGAAGTTTCAGTACAGTGGGATGCTTTTGCAAGAATTCGTGAAGTTTTTACGGCTTATATGCCTGAAGCGACGGTAAAGCGAAAAAGAACAGCTTCTTTTACGTTCACAATCGACGCTGTTCAAATAGAGATCATCTGTCATTTTGGTACTGTGATCCGTACTGATCCTGACCGTATATGCGTATTACTGGGGGATCAGAAGATTTTTGTGAAATCACCGGATGTCTATCTTCGCAGGTTCAGCCCGGCACATCGTTTTTACAAGGCAACAAAAAAATATTTATGTAAACTTCAAAATTCTGATTCGGGATTAAATCGTCAGGCGTGGAACGAGGAAGCCTACCAGGCATGGATAGGCCGTTTTGGAACACCGGAAGAAGCAGCTGCCAGGATTCGCAGGGATCCGGAAGGACGTCTGCTGCGTCTTATCCCATATTTTGATGCAAAAAGGATCAAAGGTAAAAAGGTGATGAACCTGCTGGGTTCGCATGGAGAAAAGGCGCTGGCACTGACGCTTCTTGGAGCTGAAGTGACTGTGGCAGACATTTCTCAGGAAAACGCCACATATGCCAGACGGACTGCTGAAGCACTCGGCGTTACCATTCAGTATGTGGTTTCTGATGTATTACGTCTTCCGGAACAAATCAGACGTCCTGTATACGACATCGTACTTATGGAATTTGGGGTTCTTCATTATTTTGTTGATCTTGCCCCGCTTGCACAGCTCGTTTATGACCTGCTAAAGCCGGGAGGACGTCTGATTCTGCAGGAGTTCCATCCGATATCAACAAAACTTGTAACCACCAGGGGAAAGCGTCAGATTGTATTTGGTAATTATTTTGACAAGTCCTTCAGGGAGAGAGAAGTTGCCTATGGGAAACACCTGCCCTCGGACGATCAGGTGACCTTACGAAACAAAGTGACCCTGAGAGAATGGACACTGGGGGAAACAGTCACAGCATTTGCCTCGACCGGACTGCGTGTGGAGCGTCTGGATGAAGCACCAAATACGAAGATCAGTGATATTGGCCTCCCCAAAACATTTACTCTGCTTTGTTCAAAAAATGTTGAATAAAAAGTTCAGCTCACGGAACTATGAAAGTGCGTGATGCCTGCAGCAACAGCCGGTACATGGATACGAGAAAGTACAATCCTCAAAAACTTTGGTATGCTTAAGTCTTATAATTCTTGGTAAGCGCTGTCACCGCCTTAACTGGGCGGATTTGAATATAGAAAGCAAACGGTGAGAAACGTGTATCGGGTGCTCCTGGGATACGGCTATTTCAGAAAATTCATCATATCATTGATTAACTGACATTTTTACACGAAATGGATCATGAAGAAGGTGAAACTGTGAAGGAAAAGTCAGCGGATCATTATTCTGAAAAACGGAAAAAGACCGGACTGGAACTGTGGATGACGTTATCACAGGTCTACCATATTCAGGCAAATGCCTATAGCAGATTTCTTCAGAAATGGGAAATATCACTCCCTCAATACGAACTTCTGGTTCAGATTGAGAGGAAACGGCGCCTGTCCCAGAAAGAACTTGCCGCACAACTGTCTGTATCAAAAGGGAATATTACACAGCTACTTGGCCGACTGGAGAAATTGGGTTATGTTACGCGTGAAAAGGAATGGAAAACAAAATATGTTTCACTGACTGAAAAAGGCCATGCACTGTATGCATCAATTATTCCCGAACAACGGGTTTTCCTTGCTTCTCAATTTCATACCCTGTCAAGAAAAGATCAAAAAGCACTGATAAAATTATTGAAAAATATT
The DNA here is from genome assembly GCF_040529185.1 of Sporolactobacillus sp. Y61. Classification (NCBI taxonomy): domain Bacteria; kingdom Bacillati; phylum Bacillota; class Bacilli; order Caryophanales; family Sporolactobacillaceae; genus Sporolactobacillus; species Sporolactobacillus sp. Y61. The sequence continues at coordinate 2,314,680 of NZ_CP159510.1, forward strand.
AAAGGGGCCAGCGATGAGGATACAATAAAATAAGGGGAATATATGTATTAAATAAACGTATGTTTAATGTATAAGTTCTCCTTTTTTAACGGGATTCCTCTATGTTGCTGAAAATGGACTGGATTTATTTACAGATTTCCAAATGATGAACCAGGTTTTGTACCTGGTTTTTTGTGCTGTCCGGACTGGAATGGAGATGAATCTTTCTGGCTGGCAGTGGCAGGAAAGGTCAAATTTGTCTGTCAAATGATCACGGAATGAGATCTTATTTTGAGACAATGACTCATTTGACTGCTTTACGTTGCCCCCTTTTTCTGTTGATATTTTTCAGGCAGGCACCCACCAATGTAAGGGAATCATCGATTTAAAAAGTTTGTTCTACCGATTTTTTCAGTGATTCAGACAACTCGAACCCCGTTCATAAACTTCCCTTCAGGGTGGAGTGTGTTCACTCTATTACAGAAATCTGATCAGGTGACCGGCTTTTCCCCCGATCTATAAATCTCTTAAATATCCCCGGATTTAAAATCTAAGTGCAACACATCAAGATTACACAAATAGGCCATGGAGACCTAAACTTAAAGTGCCAAAACTCTAAAGACAGGAAATCTCCATGAGAAAATCTCCATGACCCAATCTAAGAATAGCACTGCCGAGCATTACCAACAACTCACACCAGAAGAAAGAGGCGTAATTGAAGCGTATTTGAACGCTGGTCAGTCAAAAGCCGAAATCAGCCGTCTGCTTCATCGCAGTCGCAGTAGCATCTCTCGCGAAATCAGACGGGGCAGGGTTCAACAGCGTAATTATGACTACCTCTTTGTTTATCGATACTACGCTGACACCAGCCAGCTCTTTCATGAACGGGCCCGTCAAAAGTGCCATTCTAAGGGCTTAGAAGAACGCTGCTGGTTGTTCTTCAAGATGTTCACAAAGGCGCTCGGCTATGCTAGCGCCGCCGAGCTTATTGTGACCGCGCTGGCGAGCTAGCTCACGGCCTGACTCCATGGTTGTTGCGTTTGATTTGGCATTCCGGGTCTCTTAAATCTCAATCATGATACGCATTTAAAGCTTAAGCCATATTATATATTCATAAAATGCTTATATATAATGAATAAATATATGTAGAACATACATGTATATTATTTTATTTATACGTAGAAATCGTGTATATTTATATGTATAAGTTGAATATAACATTCTCGTGATGATAGGGGAGGGGCGATTCTTTTTGCCAAATAAAACCATTTATGTACCCGATGTGGATTTACCTGTTTTTGATCAGGCACAGAATGTTTCTGGAAAGAATTTATCAGCAACAATTGTTCAGGCCCTTCGTTATTTTGTAAAAATTGAAGAGGGAAAAGGTTTTGTACAAGTAGAAGTGTCAGAAGGAGAAAATGGATTTTACACCCGAAAGCGTTTTATTGGCAGAGAGCTGGCATCATCCTGTGTCAGTGATCAGAATGCATTAATCACGACGAATTATGTCGTTTATGAAACGGTTCACGGTCGGTATGCCGTACTGATCACTACTGAAAAGAAACTGCCGCTTGAACAATCCATTGAAAGAGAACTGGAAAGAAGAATCATGGAGCGTCTTACAGGAAGAAATAAAGGAAATTTGCAGCTTTTGGCTGAAGAGGAGGATGTACCGACTACGAAAAGGCTTGAAATCTATGATTCAATTGACAGACTTTCCGGCCATATTCCCGGGGATCTGTTCCGTGCACTTCATGAAGTGCGTGACAGTGAATTTCTGGATATTTAATGTCCGGATCTGGTTTTGAAAAATGGAAGAAGGTATTTTATGATACGTATTTTAGCCAAAAAGAAGGACAGCATCACTGATCAGGTCACCCTGCCTGAATTAAGAAAAGAAGCAGCGTGGTATTGGCTGGATATCTGCGAACCGGATGATAAAGAACGTGAAACCATCAGCAGATATTATCCGTTTATGCATCAGCAATTAAAAGATGAACATCGTTATAGAAAACGTCCGCATATAAAAATCTATCAGGATTACTTTATTCTGTCGATGCAGGCTGTGAACCCCAGTACCCTAAAACCTCATGAACTGCACTTGTTTTGCGGGAAAAGTTTTCTGATTACCCGTCATTCAGATAATCTGAAATCGATTAATGATGTCTGGCATGACTGCCGGAAAGATGGAAATCTATCATCGTCGGATTCGCAAAGAGTTATTCTGCGTCGTCTGATCGAGCGGCTGATTGAACAATATTATATGGTTGGTAATCTGCTGGAGGATCAGGTTGACGCATTAAACGTAAAATCGAAACGGGTTTCTGTAAATAAATTAAACAGCCGCGTGTATCAGATTCGCAGTGAATTGCTTGGTTTCCGCCGTGCTGTCATGCCTCTTCAGGACATTTTCGAACGGATAATTAGTTCGACTTATATCAGGACAGACGATGAAGAAGAGATTTACCTGCATAATATCAATGAAAGCCTGGACAGATTGACACATATGATTGAATCTAATATGGAAATGACATCAGACATTCGTGACAGTTATCTTGCACTGACGACATATCGAACAAACAGCATTATGCAGACTCTGACCGTTATCACCACTATTTTTATGCCACTTAGCTTTATAGCAGGCATTTACGGAATGAATTTTCAGTATATGCCTGAACTGAAATGGCGGGGTGGCTATTTTCTTGTTCTCGGTTTAATGCTCGGTATTGCCATCATTATGACTTTCTGGTTCAGAAAAAAAGGGTGGTTTGAAAAATAAAAGTGTGGCAAGATGTTATTATAAACATGCTAAGCTGCTGACCAGGGAGTGGAGAAAAAGAAATGGAAGAGTTGAAAAACAGGATTCGAAAGGAAGGGAAGGTGATTGACGAAGAAATTCTAAAAGTCGATCACTTTCTTAATCACCAGATTGATCCCATATTGATGTGTAAGATAGGGGAACAATTTGCCCGTATTTTCAAAGAAACAGAGGTAACAAAAGTCATTACACTCGAATCTTCCGGAATTGCACCTGCCCTGATGACAGGATTCATTATGAAACTTCCGGTTATTTTTGCAAGAAAGAAAAAGCCGGTGACCGCAAATGAGGATATGCTGAGCACGGAGGTCTATTCTTTTACAAAAAAAGTAACGAATACGATCAGCCTTGAAAAAAGCCTGCTCAGTCCAGAAGATCAGGTGCTAATTATTGATGATTTTCTGGCCAATGGGGCTGCCTCGCTCGGCTTGACGAAACTGATAAAAACAGCTGGGGCTAAGGTAGCAGGTATTGGCATTGTTATTGAAAAGTCGTTCCAGGAAGGGCGCAGACGACTGGAAGAAGCCGGCTATTCTGTCTGCTCACTTGCACGTATCGCGTCACTGAAAGAAAATCATGTCTCATTTCTGGATGAATGAGAATAAAGTGTACATAACAAATATTATGTAAACATACATGTCATGCCTTATTCTTTGTTCTTTTCAAAATGATCATCCATATGGTCAACCGCCCGTTTTAATTCATCATTGGATAGATGGGTATAAATCATGGTTGTCTGAATAGAAGAATGACCAAGCTGTCGTCTCAGTTTAGGAATATCATTATTTTCCGCCTGATAACGGGTCGCAAATGAGTGCCTGAGTTTATGGACGGAGAGAGAGGGTTTTCCGAAGGCGACAGCATATTTTTTTACGAGATTCTCGACAGCCCGTGGACTCAGTCTTCTTGTCGTTCCTTTGGGTCCCATCGGTGCAGATACAAACAGGGCTTTAACAGAGGGCTCCAGACCATATCTCTTTACCCGAACATGGATATAATCTTCAAGATCCAGTCCTGCCTGTTCACTGAAAAAGACATATTGTTCTTTGTTGCCTTTACGAATGACACGAACCATTCGTTTTTTAAAATCAATATCACTCAGATCCAGCCCGACGACTTCGGAAAGACGCAGTCCGGAACCGAGAATCAGTGAAACAATTGCCGTATCCCGTTCAGCGTTCTGTTTATGGAAATTAAGCAGTTTCTTGTTATCTTTAACGGTCTGACAATAATCTTTGGCAACGAACTGTCGGAACTGTTCATATTCATCATTCCAGAGAATCTTACCTGACATTTTCTGAGCAATAGTCTCCTGATCCTCTTTGATCTTATTTAATGCAATTTTTGCCATCACATTGCGGATAAGATATGGTTTTAATTCATCGGTTTCAGCGACATTCGTCAAATAATGAAATAACGATTTCAGAGAAGAAAGCTTCCGGTTAATCGTGAATTTGTCATTACGCAGTCTGACCTGGAGATACGAAAGAAAATTTTCAATGGTCTGTGGTTTCAGGGATTCCAGACAGCTGAGGGGGACATCCTGAGCTTTTCCGTTAAAAAGACCTTCTGCTGTCAGCCAGTTGAAGAAGATCAGGTAGTCATGACAATAATTCAGGAGCGAACGGGGCGACATGGTTCGCATTTTTTTATCAACAAATTCCCGGACATACCAGGGCAGCTGTTCAGTTTTATCATCAATTCGGTCGTAAAGATGCTGTCTGCGTTCATCCATAGCAGGGAAGCCTCCATTTAGCTATCTAGTGGGATGGATAATTTTTACATTTATAAGTATATACCCGCACGGGGAGGATGTCAAATATTTTACGAAGTATTCATGACCCGGATTTAAAATGAATAAAGTTTGTCGTATGTGATGTGTGATTTATGTTATACTAAGAAAGGAATGTGACATGTTCGTGAAAAATTAACTTTATCATGTGTAACTGGCGTAACATGGGAAACCATGGGGGAGCACATGAATGATAAACAGCCGTACGCCTGGGCAAAGTATTTGGGAGATGACATCAACCAAGTACTTTTTTATTTACGACAACCCGATACGGAGGCGGTTTTGTTGGGTAAATTATTGAAAACAAAAGAACTGGCCGGTCAGATTGAAGCCGAGATTAAGGGTGATGTGAGACATTTAAAGGAGAGGGGGATCTATCCGGCCATTTCCGTCCTCCTTGTGCAGGGAGATCCTGCTTCAGCATACTATGCGAAGGCAAAGGAGAAATTAGCTCGAAAACTGGGTATTCGCTTTCTCTTAACTTCATTTCACCAATCAGTGACTGAAAGGGAACTCTTAGAAAAAATAAACGGGCTGAATCATTGCCCCTCAGTTCACGGAATCATGCTTGAATTGCCCCTTCCAAAACATCTTGATGCGAATAAATTATCTTCTGCAGTATCTCCGGAAAAAGATGTTGACGGACTGACCCCATCAAATCAATTTTCCTGTATGAACGGCACCCGGGGTCTGTATCCGGCAACGCCTCAATCATGTATTCGTATACTGAAATATTTTGGCTATTCTCTGAAAGGAAAACGGGTTGTTCTGATCGGTCATGGAAAAACAGTCGGCAGGCCCCTTGTGCACATGTTACTGCGTGAAAATGCAACACTGACAGTCTGCGATGAGTTTACGACTAAATTGAAACCACATATCGATCAGGCGGATATTTTGATTTCCGCAGTTGGTAAAGCAAATCTGATCATGCCGGAGATGGTGCACCCGGAACTGGTGATTATTGATGCCGGGATCAATGATACACCTGATGGTATTACCGGAGATGTGAATGCAGAGGTAGCAGAAAGCATCCGGGCCATGACGCCTGTTCCAGGCGGTGTAGGGAAAATCACAACAATGGTTTTGTTTCAGAACCTGATACGAGCAGTATCACTTCAAACCAATGAAAGTGTGGTCGGTTATTATGAAAGTCTTTGATCAGACTTTAAGACAGTTTATTGAGGCTTCAGGATCAAAATCACCTGTTCCAGGCGGTGGAAGTGTTGCAGCGGTCAGTGCCGCATTAGGTGCATCGATGGGGGCGATGGTTGCCCGTTTGACGTCTGGTCTGAAGTATCATTCAGTTTCAGAGCGAATGAATGAGATCATCCGGCAGATGGAGGCAGCCATTCATACTTTTGAGCATTTCGCAGCCGAGGATATGGATTCTTTTAAGGCGTTCATGGATGCTCTGCATCTGCCAAAGGTAACAGCTGAACAACGTGCCGATCGAACTTCAGCATTGCAAAAGGCCGCCATTCATGCGGCTGAAATCCCGATCAGCCTGATGACAGAGTGTCGGGATACGGCGCAGATACTTGCAGCATCAGCAGAACTGTTCAATAAAAATGTGAAATCAGATCTTGGAGTTGCAGTGATTCTATTGGAAGCTTCGGCACAATCTGCCTGGCTGACGGCTCAAATTAACTTTAAATATATAAAAGATCTGTCTTTACGAAATAAATTACAGGAACAGGGAAACGGAACATTAAAACACATTCAGAAAACGAAAGAGCAGATTCTGAATATCATCAGCTAAAAAAGAGAGGCTGATAAGCTTTAAAAATAAATTTTAGACATTACTTCGTCAAAATTATATTTTACGCAGTAATCTACAGATCCATAACAGCCCTTCTCTTTTTCATTTTATCCTTAAAATGACGGTCAATTCTCTTATTAAAAATACTTGTTGTTCAGTCTTAAGGTCGACTCCCTGTCTTTGCGTCACAAAATTGAAGTAAATGAAACGACACATGCGGGAACCTTCCTTATTGTAAAACAAGCATTCTTCTTGTCCCTGTGTTTGTGCCGTCAGACAATATAACAGCTGCGTGTTCCTTGATTCCATATGCAACTTTACAGGGATAAGTCAGGATGCACAGACTGTTGATCGGGTGCTTTTTTTTCTGTAGTACCGGATTTCGTCTGATGAAACCACCACGAATGATCGGAACGTTTTTTTATTTTTTCCCGTTTCCATTCCGAAAGTTTCTCCAGTTCATATGGGTTGATCATATCTTATCCCCTCTCCTTCTTGTTTACAGTTACAGCTTACTCTATAAACAATGGAAACGAATCCACAGGGAGAATGATCTTTTACTCATACCCTGGTCTGATTTGTTGTCAGACACACTTCAGTACAACCCTGATATTCGATGGATCTCTGACCAGAAAGGATTGTCCGAATTTAACAGCAGAATAACCCATGACCCCAATTCGGGTTATTGTTTCAGTACGTGCACTTCCATTTGGAAACTTCAGAACAAAGTTTTTTTCATGCCAACTACAGTGTTATCCGGGGGCGGCTTCCCTTTACCTGTCCATTATGTAAAAAATATATAAGCTGTACATGAGAATGTCCAATAGTTATTCCTGTAAACAAATATAAAATACCGGATTCATCCGGTATTCTGAGGATTTAGAACCAATAACCCCACATCAGGACGACACCGGCATAAACCAGGCCGACCCACAGCATGGGAATAACGAGATAGCCCATAATGTCCTTGAGCCTTAATTTAGACAGGGCAAGCGCCGGGAGAATCCAAAAGGGCTGAATCAGGTCATTCCAGGCGCATCCGAGCATCACGCTCATGGACGTCTGACTCAGTGAAGCGTTTAACGCTTTGGCAGCATCAATCATAAATGGGCCCTGAACTACCCAGTGTCCTCCTCCGGAAGGCACGAAAAAATTTATTACAAACGAGCTGATCAGCCCCCAGAAAGGTAAAGATTCGACTGAAGACAGGTTTACAAACACCATGGCGATTGTGGTCACGAGCCCGGATCCGATCATGATTGCCATGATACCGGCATAAAACGGGAACTGAAGAAGGATTCCGGATATTGTTTTAATACCCTGAGAAAGGCTTGAGACGTAACGGGTCGGGGTACCAAGCAGCAGAATACCGAGAAAAAGAATAATAAAGTTAACGATGTTAAGATTCAATGCGTTGCCATGGAAAAAGTAGAGGAATATATAGACGAGTCCGGCAATCCCAATAGTATAAGAAAGCAGATGGCTGTTATTCAGCCGGCTGGCCGGAGTATGTTCTTCCCCACCTGCCTCTACCTGTTTTTTCTCATGCATTGATCGATCAATTTCAATAATATCTGCTTTCTTTTTTGGATGCAGAACCGCATTTAATAGAGGCAAAGTGATCAATAAAATGCCGGTTGTAATAAGGATTGGCGGTGCAAAGATGGTGTCATTGAGTGAAACCAGTCCCATTGCTTTTTCAAGTGGATGACCGGGGGTAGAAATTAACAGTGGGATACTTGCAGAAAGTCCGAGTCCGTAAAACGTGAAACCGCTGTAAGCGGCAGCAATAATCAGTGGATAATGAATCCCCTTCACATGCAGTGCCAGCTTCTTTGCAATCACCCCGCCAATAACAAGACCAAACCCCCAGTTCAGATAACAGCCGATACTCCCGGCCACTGTTGCGATGATCACCGCGGTTTTGGGTGTTTTGATCCGCATCACGATTTTATCCAGAAGCCTGTCGACTGCAGGAGCTGACGCCAGAACGTAGCCCATGGCCAGAATAAAAGCCATCTGAGTTGTAAACTCCAGCAGGCTCCAGAATCCACTTCCCCAGTGATTAATCATGGAAACCGGGCTCTGCTTTTCAACAACGACAGCCAGCAACATGGTCAGAAGTGTCAGGCCGATTGCAAAGACAAACGGATCCGGCAGGTAACGCTTCATCAGTTTTGTAAAAAAACGTGTGGCGTGATCCACTTTACATCCACCTCTCATAATCAGGTCAGGCGATCACGTCCAATCAACCCGTTGCCAGTGATCGCCTGATAAATGGTTGAAATCAGCTGTTAGAAAGAAGCCCGGGATCTATCTGAAAGTGTGCCTCGGTCTTCTCTGTGATTTCTTCTACTGTAGATCCAGGTTGAAGCTCAACCAGTCGCAATCCCTGATCGCTCAAATGAAAGACGGCTAAATCGGTTATCAGGCAGTCAACGACACCTTTTCCGGTCAGTGGAAGGGTGCATGTTCTTTTCACTTTTGATTCACCATGTTTATTGACATGATCCATAATCACAACTATTCGTTTCGCTCCCTGGACCAGATCCATCGCCCCGCCCATCCCCTTAACCATTTTTCCGGGGATCATCCAGTTGGCAAGATCACCCTCTTCTGACACTTCCATACCGCCCAATATAGCCAGGTCGATGTGACCGCCACGAATCATGGCAAATGACTCGGAACTGTCGAAATAAGCAGCCCCCTGGATTGCCGTAACGGTTTCTTTTCCGGCATTTATCAAATCGGGATCCACCTTTTCCGGTGCAGGGTAGGCACCGATACCCAGGAGCCCGTTTTCCGACTGCAGCATCACATGGATATCATCCGGAATCCTGTCGGCAATCAGGGTCGGCATTCCGATCCCGAGGTTGACATACATCCCGTCCCGCATCTCCTTCAGAGCGCGATCAAGAATGAACTGTCTGTTTACTCGCATATGGCCCCCTCCTATCAGTTTTTAGCAATAATCAGTCGCTCGATCCGTTTTTCATAATTCGTTCCCTGATAAACAGACTGGACATAGAGACTCGGCGTGTGGACCAGATCCGGATCAAGTGCACCGGTCGGCACTAGTTCTTCAACTTCAGCAAATGTGATTTTTCCAGCCTGAGCGGCGATCGGGTTAAAATTGCGGGCTGTTTTTCTGTAAATCAGATTACCGTAAGGATCCGCTTTCCACGCTTTGATCAGGGCAAAGTCACCGGTAATGGCTTCTTCCATGATATAGGTCTTTCCGTTGAAGACCTTCTCTTCTTTGCCTTCGGCGATAACCGTGCCAACGCCTGTAGCTGTATAGAATGCCGGAATACCCGCCCCTCCCGCTCTCAGGCGCTCAGCAAGTGTCCCCTGAGGAACCAGCTCAACTTCGAGTTCGCCGTTGAGAAATTGCTGTTCAAACCGCTTATTCTCCCCTACATAAGAGGCAATCATTTTCCTGATTTGTTTGTTTTCCAGAAGAAGCCCCAGTCCCCAGTCATCTATGCCGCAATTATTACTGACAACTGTCAGATCTTTCACCCCGCTCTCACGCAAGGCATAGATCATTTTTTCTGGTATGCCGCAAAGACCAAAACCACCAACAATCAGCGTTGCACCGTCGTGAATTTGATCAGTCATTGCTTCAACAGACGATAGAACCTTGTTCATGACCTCATACCTCCTGTTCAGATAATGAATATTTGCCGCCGACCGACAGGCTACAGGCACCGCCAGAGGAAAGCAGCAAACGTTTACGTTATATTTCTGAAATCATTCTCCACGATCATCGAAGCCCCCTGCCGATGCAGAACGAGGCCAGGCAATGAACCTGGTTCACTTTAATCCATACAGCATGCATCCCGTACAGGACTCCGGCAAATAAACTAATCAGCGTCCAGGCTGTTCCAACAATCATGGCTTCAATCATCGCGTTCTCTCCCTTTACCACCAGTCTGTATGCGTAGGAATGTTCTTCCTGCCTACCGGCCTGCGGGCAGATGACGGGATGTACAGGATGATACATTGTATTTCCCCGCAAAGACGATTATGTAACTATTTTTTGTACTAATTCTATTTTCTTTCTCTATACATTTAGTAAGCCCATTCCGCTTTGAGCGTGAATGGGTGACAGCATTTCTGTAAATGCATGCTGACACTGAAAGGAAACACAGGTGACTCTGTCAGGCAGGGACAGAACAGCCATCTGACAAGCCTCAGGCAGCCTCTTTCTGGCAAGTGATGCGGCGCGTGGTGTTACAGGACAGGGCCATTCTGAACGAAGGGTATACTGCTCGATAGTCAAACAGGAATCTGCGGAGGCGCAGCCTTCTATCCCCTCAGGATATTTTAAGCTGAATGTCTTCACCCATTTTGATCGTGTACGGATCATCCATTTGCTGAAAAAGACTGTCAGTTTTATCTGAATGATTTTTCTGCTGAGCGTCACCTGTCCCCCGCTCGTGCGGCCCGGTCACTTTTTCACATCCATTGCCTCAAAACCTTCTAAGGAAATGACCTGGCAGCCAGTTAATTTTTTGTAAATAGTGTAACCTCCCTGTTATTCTTCCTTCACGCTCATAAGCTGTAACTTTTTCTATGAAAGAAAAGCAGGAAAAAATGTCTAACTTCTCTCCCCTCATTCATAGATTAATAGAGTAGCAGGATATTTCGATAACCAGGAGGGACAAGTTTGATAAAATTTCCTACCCCGCAGCCCATTCAACCTTCATCCCAGATTCTTTCACGCTATATCTTCCTGATGGTTCTCACCTACGGACTTGCCATCCTGATTGTTCTGGGGCATGTAAAAGCAGGATTTATTGAACAAGTGATGCAGAAATCGAACCTTCCGGCAGAAATGCTTCTTCCGGAGACATTAGGTAATGAAAATGTGATCTATAATCATGCCATAAAAGCAAAAGATCGACCGAAGAATGCGTATCATTTTCTCTTTGAAATGCTGACGGATCTGCGATTCGATGATATGCGAAGCCTTTTCGGCTCAGAACTTCCTGGATTTACGATTTACAATACGAAAATCTTTGTTGCCGGTGAAGGGATGGATTATACCAGCCTGCCGCAGGACAATCCCCCTCCCCCGGAAATCATTCTTGAGACGCCTGAACCTCTTCCGCCCGCGAAACCATCTGAGAAAAATGAAAAATTGAAAAAGACTGTCCTGATTTATCATACACATTATTGGGAAGCCTATAAACCTGCAAATAAAGGGAAAGACGCCACTATGGATCCGGGAGTGAGTGTACTTAAGGGCGGTGAGAAAATCAGCCGGATTCTGGAAGACAATGGCATAGGCTCCGTTCATGACCGGCAAAGAGACTGGAACGCCGGAGATGACGCGTATCAAAAATCACGTATCGCTGTAAAAAATGCCTTAAAAAAAGAGCCTTCACTTGATTACCTGATCGATATTCACCGTGATTCCCTTGGTCGATCAAAGACAACCCTGGAGCGGGACGGCGTCTCCTACGCCCGGATCAGCTTCATCATTGGTGAAGAAAATCCCAATTATTCAGCAAACCTCTATCTGGCGAAACAATTAAAGAACCGGATAGATAGAAAGCAGCATGGTCTCGTCAGAGGTATTGTTGGAAAAACGAAATTTGTCGGTAACGGTGTTTATAATCAGGACTTATCAGAGAAGGCGATACTGATCGAACTCGGCGGCGTGGATAATACCCTTGATGAGGTCGAACGAAGCGCAACAATCTTAGCTGAAGCACTCAGTGATTATATTGATCAGCAGAAAAAATAAGTTGCATAATTTAGGACCTGATATTAATATGTAGTTATAAATCGGTCTGAGGTTCTGCCCTTCGAATCCGAAATGATTTTAAAGGAGACGTGATCGTTTGAATTTAAAAGATCTGATTGCACCGGAGCGATACAATCTGACGAGCGAAATTGACCAGTACGATTCTGATAAAACAGCCTTGCTCTGGGAGAATGATTCAGGTGAAAAAGAATCGATCAGCTACCACGATCTGATTGAACGATCAAAACAATTTGCCCATGCCCTTTCGAAACTTGGCATTGGCAAGGGCGACAAGATCATGGCTGTGGTGCCGAGAATCATTGATGCCTATGTTATCTATCTTGGTGCCCTGAGGTCCGGAGTTGCCGTTATACCCGGATCGGAAATGCTCCGTTCCGCAGACATCAGTTATCGAATCAACCAGGGTGAAGCGAAGGCCATTATTGCCTATTTTGAATACAGCGGGCAGATTGACCAGATTCAGGAGGAAATGCCTACTCTGAAATATAAAATTTCTGCTGGAGGACAGACAAAAGGATGGCTGTCCATGGATGAACTGATCTGTCACGCCTCATCGGATTTTACGACTGTTCCTACACACCGTGACGACATGGCCTTTCTGACCTACACATCAGGGACAACGGGGACACCAAAAGGAGTGGTGCATACTCATGCATGGGCATATGCTCATCTGAGAATTGCTCCGTCCCGCTGGCTTGATGTGCATGCAGGGGACACAGTCTGGGCAACAGCCGGACCAGGCTGGCAGAAATGGGTTTGGAGTCCTTTTCTCTCTGTGCTTGGTAAAGGGGTAACCGGATTTATTTATTTCGGACGTTTTCACCCGGAGAAGCAGCTGCAGTTACTGCAGGATTATCAGATTAATGTGCTTTGCTGTACACCAACCGAGTACAGACTGATGGCTAAAGTCGACCATCTCGGGGATTATGATCTTTCTCACCTGCGTGCTGCATGTTCAGCCGGCGAAGCCTTGAATCGCGGTGTTATGGATACCTTCAAACAAACGTTTCATATCCAGCTGAGAGACGGCTACGGACAGACGGAAAGTACATTACTGATCGGAACCATGGTTGACACCGAGATCCGTCCGGGATCTATGGGGCAGCCTGTAATCAATGATTTTATTACAGTTGTTGATGAAGACGGCGATCCGGTTCCCAAAGGCGTTATTGGTAATATTGCCGTTCGACGTGACTTTCCAGCCCTTTCCAAAGGTTATTATAAACAGCCGGATCTTTATAAATCATCAGTTGTCGGCAATTATTTTCTTACCGGGACCGCGCGGCAAGAGACAAGGATAATTACTTCTGGTTTCACGGACGGCGCGATGATGTGATTATCAGCTCCGGGTACACCATCGGACCCGTTGAAGTTGAGGATGCCCTGCTGAAGCATCCAGCTGTCAAAGACTGCGCGGTCGTCGCAAGCCCCCATCCGGTTCGCGGTAATATTGTAAAAGCTTTTATTATCCTGAAAGAGGGCTTCACGGGTAATCGGGAAAGAGTAAAAGAACTTCAGGACTTCGTTAAAAATGAAACGGCGCCCTATAAATATCCGCGGGAAATTGAATTTGTAAAAGACCTGCCGAAGACCGTTTCCGGAAAAATCAAACGCTCAGCATTGCGTGATCTGGAAATAGAGCGTGCAAAAGAAAAAGGACTGGTTGTTAACGAAACAAGATGAAAAAACGCTTCTCCGGCTGGAGAGGCGTTTTTTCATATGAACCAGGCCTTGTGCGTCCCTTCAATGATCAGGCTGCTCAATACCCTTCCATCACATCCGTATACGGCGTCAGGGGCAGCCACTGAGAAAAAAAGAAGCCGGAACCCACTGCGACGACCAAAATGATAGCGAAGATTACATCATACCGGCTCCAGCCGATCTCGTAATAAAACGTTCGTTTTCCTTTCAGCGAAAATCTCTTTGCTTCCATCGCCACTGCGGTACGTTGCGCTCTTCGAATAGACTGGACCAGCATAGTCAGTGCATATCTCTTCATTCTTTCGTAGACTGCCCTGACTCCCTTCTGATTCGTCATTCCCCGGACCTTCATTGCCTGACGGATATGGATAAATTCCTCACCCATCATCGGCAGCATACGAAAGGCTGCCAGGCAGCCATATGCGTATCGGACAGGCATGCGCAGCTGCTGCATTAACGAATAGAAAAAGCGGACGGGTTCAGTGGTTGAAGCAAAGATCAGACCAATCATGCTGAATGTAAAAGAACGGAGTCCAAGTAAAACGCCTTTTGTCAGGCTCTCTACACTGATCGATACAAGTCCCCAGCGGAAAAGCACCTGATTCCCTTCACTGAAAAAGATGATCGCAGAGGCACTGAAGAAGGATACGATAAAAGTAAAAAGAATAAACCAGAAGGAAAATCTGGCTGAAAACCCGCCGACACACAGATAAATCACGGTAAAAATCAGGGTGGCCCAGATCATGGTGTTCAGGTTTTGTACAAAAAGATATACAATAAATAGTGAGGCAATACCCGTAAATTTAAGTGCAGGATTAATCTTAAAAAACCATTTGTCCGTGTCCGTCCAGATATGGTCCATCCGCTTCACCTTCCCTCCCCCGTGGTTTATCGGTCTGCAGCCGGTCGCTGACCAGCCGGCCCTCGTGAATCTCCAGCACACGCGTCGCAAAATGGCGGACGATTTCCATCTCATGGGTGACCATGATAATCGTTGTACCTGATTCCCTGAGTTTCTGAAAGACATCAAGCAGGGCAAATGTATTTCTGGCATCCTGTCCGAATGTCGGTTCATCCAAAATGACCACTTTTGGACGCGTGATCAGAGCTGAAGCAACGCTCAGCCGCTTTTTCTGCCCCACAGAGAGCTGAAAGGGATTCTGCCTGCGCTGGTCTGTCAGAGAAAACCGGTCCAGGGAGTCGTTGACGGATTCTTCTACGACTTCCGGAGGAGTTCCCCTCAGGACCAGACTGAATCCCATCTCATCATCCGTCCGGTCAGTGACAAACTGATATTCCGGATTCTGAAAGACGAAGGCAATCTCGTCTTCCGGATGATCCAAATGCCAGCGAACATGGCCGCTGCAGGGTATCAGACCCATTATGCCTTCGACCATAGTACTCTTTCCGGCCCCGTTCTCACCAATTATGGCAATCCATTCCCCTTGCCGGATCTTCAATTCTGCAAGAGAAAAAGTCACCGCTTTATTCCGATAGACACAAAACTGATCAAGATCGAGAAGCGGATCATGAAACTTGCTTCTGGCGGCATGACCTGACCGTTCTTTTTCATATGACGGCCAGGCTCCCGGGTACCAGATACCATCGTCATCCAGTTCTTTTTCATGATTCCGAATCATTTCGGATTTCGGTCCATCGGCAATAATTTCTCCGGAAGTATTGAATAAAACGACACGGTCAATAAAATCCAGGACGTGATTAATTTTGTGTTCCACAATGATCAGTGTCCTCTTATGACTGACTTCTCTTACCGTTTCCCAGAGCGCTCTTGTTCCATCCGGATCAAGCAGAGCAGTTGGCTCATCAAGAAACAGGACTTCAGGCTCAAGTGCCAGCACACTTGCGATCGCAAGCCTTTGTTTCATACCCCCTGACAGGGTTCGGATCAGGCGATGTGAATCGGGAAAAAAGAGTCCGACCATTCTGAGATAATGGTTGATCAGATCCGGCATTTTGCTGCGTTTAATCTGCTGATTCTCCAGGACGAAAGCGATCTCTTCATCTACATAGGGCATGCAGAACTGTGTCTCCGGGTCCTGGAAGATGAATCCCCAGTTATCCGGAAGGCTTATTCTGTCGGTACGCATAGGGAGTTCGACGCTGCCTGGAATCAGACCTGAAAGCACCTGCAGAAGAGTGGATTTCCCACATCCGGAAGGACCAAGGAACAGAATTTTTTCACCTTCCTGATAATGAAAAGTAAGATCTTTGAAAGACATTGATTCTTTTTTCGGGAAAGCAAGCCTCAGATTGGTAACTCCCCAGATCCTTTGCTCATTTTTTGAGGACATCATAGTCTTCCTTCGAAACAGGACGCAGAATTTGTGTAACACCCGTCTTCTCAAGCGCTTTAACAAGAACGTAAGCAAATCCACCGGCAATCAATGCGGAACTGATTAAACGGAATATCACATATAGTGTCAGATTCCATCCGGCAAGACCGGTCATATAGCCATAGGCATAATCCAGAATAAATGATCCGATGGCAGCAGAAAATCCGGACAGCATAGCAACAGAAAAAGTAAAGCGCCGGTAGAGCCAGAGGGCAAAGATCAGTTCAGAAAAACCTCCCTGTATCAATCCATAATAAAGATTCTGTATGCCGCCGCTTCCTGCGAAAAGCACTTCGGCAAGCGCTGCTGCTGTTTCAGCCAGTAGAGCAACACCCGGTTTCCGTATCAAGAGTGCTGCAAAAGGCCCGGCGATATACCAGATACCGTAAATCAGTTGCTCCAGATGCATACCGAATGGCTGAAGTAAATCATAAACCGGTCCCATGAGTCTGAAGACAAGTCCGAAGGCGAGTGCAACAACAATGGTCACGAGAATATCCGTAAGATTGAGTGCATATTTCTTTTTTTCTGTTTCCATTCTGATTTCCCCCTAAAATCATTTGTTGACCAGGGTGTAAATAAAAAAACCGCTTTCCCAGGGAACGGAGAAGCGGTATGGCATCCTTCAGCAACATCAGCCACTTCCCTACGCTGGTATTATCCAGATCAGGTCCGAGGGTCAGAGTCAAAGCTCTTCTCAGCAAAAGCACCCCTAGTGTTCAAATGATTATTTTATTTTCATAATAAACATACTACAGCTGGGGTAAATGTTCAACAATTTTTAACATAAATCGCTTTCAATAATGACAGATCCGCCAGAATGGAGTGTTTATATGTTTTCTGCACCTCAATCACTGATTGTTCTTCTCCTGTTTATTTTGGGACCTTTTTCAGAAACGGATCAGGCGTTCCTCCGGCAAGACTCTCCCGACCAGATTATTCGATCACAACGGCCGGAGAACACCGCCGCACTTATCCAGTCTTCAGATCTTGTCATACAGGTTCATATTGATGGCCGAATCAGGCGATGGGAAACCGGCTGGAAGCTGTCGTCCGGACGCAGATTGGTCAATGCTTCACAGAAACTCTACCCGGTCAGTGTGCTGAAGGGAACCTTCTCAGCCCCTCCCCTGCTCCTGACAACGGGTATCGAACCCTTGCCGGTGCCCGATGATCCCCTGAACCGGATATATACCGGGCCGCTGGCAGATGGTGAGTATCTTCTTTTCCTCCGAAGTTCTGCTGTTCCCCCTTTCTTCATATTAAATGGCGGGTTCAGCGGCGTGTATCCGATCTATTCGGGAAGTACGATTGCTCTTGATACAGACGGGTTCCCGGACCTTGGAAGGAAAACGATGGATCAGATTGCAGCCATGATCCGGCGCATGGAATCCCGCACGCAGCGTTTTTTTAGCATAAGTGTTGTGGACAGGCCATATATTTTATTAAAGAAACGAGAAAAAATCGGAGGCAGAAATTATGGGAAAATTCATTACAGCCACAAATAAAAGACCCACTGCGCTAAATGATCGATTTCAGAATGGCATCCGCCGAATTGAAAGGCTGTCTGTCGAAGACTGCTTTGAAGCCATGACCCGGATCATGTACCGGATCATTATTTTTTGCGGCATCCCCTATTTTTTATTCGTCCTTTGGTCCCTTATCAGGATGCAGGGAGAATAATGAGAAACAAGTTAACCCTGATCTACTTGCAGGTCTTCAAGTATATTATCCAGAACGTAATCGATGGATTTGATCATCTCCAGAAAACGTCGCCGGCGCGTGTCCTTTTGAAAAGCGGTAACGCATATAATCGAAAGGTTATCATACGTATCTTTAATTTGAATGGGATAAACATATTCCGGATGGTCTTCACGCACCCATGTTTCTGCAAGCGGGCGCCAGCTGTCAATCAGGTGCTGGACGTGATCCGCAAAGGGTTTGACTTCACCGAAGAAATCAACGGAATAGTCAGGCCGGCGGGTCCGGTCTGTAAATTGCGCTTTTGCCTTTCTATTATATAATTTCAGTTCGCAGGTCATCTCTTTCAACCTTGCTTTTTCATTCTCTGGCATGATACACACCTCTAAAGTCCTATTCATATCCAGTTTAACATGAATCATGAAGGGAGCGCATGAAAACGATGTTTGAGCATGTGCTCCCCTGCCGCCTCCTCTTGTTGCGTGCTGGCCGGACCGTTCGGGTGGATCACAGATTCATTGATCATGATCATCTCTTTTTCTTCGTACAGCAGTTTTTCCCGACACTCAGATAATTGATGATCAATGAGGTCAGACGTTCGGCACATCACTTTATTTTCCAGCTGTTCCATCATTAGAAAAAGCCTGTCCATTTTATTTTCAAGAGACTGGAGCGACAGACCATTTTTTTTAGTATCCGCGGCCAGTGTGTGCAAAATATCCCTTCTTCCCTTTTCATGTTTACTCTTAAACTTCTATAGAGCAGCTGCTTTCCCCTCTGCAGGCGACAAAACTGGTACCCGTGCGACAAAACTCGTATTGCCTTTAAATAGCTTCATAAATGCTGTTCTTTTGTGAAACAGTCACAAAGGATGCGCCATTTTATTTCCGAGCATGGCTCATTTTGGTATACTGTGGTATGTTAATAGCAATCTGTCAAAGAGAGGCTACGAGATATGACCATCTATTATCCAAACGGGCAGCCTTACAGGAAAAAAGGAGAAGAAACACCTCACGAGGATCAGCGGCAGGTGACATATGGTCATCGGGGGATGACGCTGGAGGAAGATCTTAATGTCAGCAATCAGTATTACCTCCATTCCGACCAGGCAGTGATTTATAAAAAGCCGACGCCGGTTCAGATTGTCCATGTTGATTATCCGCGACGAAGTGCTGCAAAAATTACTGAAGCCTATTTCCGTAAAGCTTCCACGACAGATTATAATGGTGTATTCAAGGGGAAATATGTTGATTTTGAGGCAAAGGAGACGACACATGCCAATTATATTCCTTTGAAGAACTTCCATGAACATCAGGTGACGCACATGGACCGGATCAGAAGGCACGGTGGCATCGGATTTATCATTGTTAAATTTAAAAAAAGCAATGAGGTCTTTTTGCTTGACGCATCTGTTCTTTCTGAATGCTGGCGAGCCTCTCTGAAACATGGCGGAAGAAAATCCATGCCCCGGACTTTATTTCTGAAAAAGGGACATTTGATTCCGCAGCATTTTATGCCGCGGCTGGATTATCTTCGCGTGGTCCGGGATGTTTACTTTAATTAGTCATAATCCGCAGAGAAAAGCGAATAGTATTAGGAAGTAAACCATGGGCAGGCTGTTGAGAAAGGTAGGATAGAATCATGGTTGAATATCATACGAGAATGGAGAGGCGCCGTGCCGCAGAACTTGCGCGGAAACGTGCGAACGACTCCCCTTCTCATAAACACAGAAAACCTTCCGGAGGTGGCGGTAAAAAAAGAGGCTGGTTTAAACGGGTACTGATCATTCTTTCTCTGATTATCCTCTTCATGATACTCGCAGGTGCGGTAACCGTATTTGCAATAATAAAAAATGCTCCGGCTTTGAATGAACAAGAACTGAAGAACCCGGCATCCTCTGTTATATATGATCAGAACGATAAAGAAGCGATGATAATAGATGCCGGAGAGAATCGTGAATATATGCCGATCAAATCGATTCCGGCAGTTGTTCAGGATGCGTATATTTCAACCGAGGATGTTCGATTTTACCGGCATTTCGGAGTTGATCCAATACGTATTATGGGTGCAGGGGTTGCCCAGTTCACGAAGGGTTTTAAATCCGAAGGTGCAAGTACCATTACGCAGCAGGTGGTCCGCAATGCTATGCTGAGTCAGAATAAGACGTTTACCCGAAAAATACAGGAAGCGTATCTGGCGATTCAGCTTGAGAAGCAGTACACAAAAAAACAGATACTTGAAATGTACCTGAATCAGATTTACCTGGGTTCAGGTCCGACTTATGGTGTTGCCGCAGCTTCGCAGCACTATTTTGGTACGGAGCTGAAAAATATTACACTTCCTCAGGCGGCGATGCTGGCTGCGATGACGCGAAATCCGGGTTACTACAATCCGATTACTCATCCGGATCGGGCAAAGCAGCGTCGCGACCTGGTACTGGATCTCATGGTGAGCAATAAAGCGATTACCCCTGAGCAGGCAGCCCGTGCCAAGAACGTTTCGATGAAGGAAATGACTGCTAAGCATAAAGAGAATAAACCCGTTAATCGAAAATATGGTGCGTTTCTTGATTACATTCGCCGCGTCCTGGTGGATCAGGAAAAAGTCATCAGCGAACAGGAATTCACTTCAGGCGGACTGAAAATATATACAACTCTTGATCCGAAGATACAGAAACGTACTGAAGATATTCTCAACAATGAAAAGAATTATCCTAATGTACAAAAGAACTTCAACGGTGCTGTGTCGGTCATTGATACCCAGACCGGTGCGATTCGTGCGCTGGGAGGCGGGAGAAATTATCAGTACTCGAATACAAACAGAGCCTTCATGGATGGACGAAGCATTGGATCCACTTCCAAACCGTTAATGGATTACGGCCCGGCGATTGAATACTTGAAATGGCCGACGGATTATATGGTTGATGACAAGCAAGGAACGACCTATTCCGGTTCGAATCAAGAGGTCGGCAACTGGGACGGCAAGTTTATGGGTCCCATGACGATTCGTAAAGCTCTGTATCTGTCACGAAATGTTCCTGCTTTACGGACGATGCAGGAATTCATTCAAACTAAAGGATCATCGAAACCCATTCGGACATTTGCCCGTAATCTGGGCATTCGTGGCGAAGTTGTGGATCCGACACAGCCCTTCCAGGAATCTTACGCTATTGGCTCCTTCTCATCTACACCGCTGCAAATGGCCGGTGCATATGCGGCATTTGGCAACAATGGTGTATATAATGAGCCCTATGGTGTGCGAAAGATTGTCAAACCGGACGGAGAAATTATTCAACTTGATCACCAGAGACGTGTCGCCATGCATGACTATACGGCATATATGATTACCGATATACTGAAGGATGTCATGACTAAGGGAACGGGTACCCGGGCCAATATTCCGGGTACAGCTCTGGCAGGAAAAACGGGCACCCAAAATATTGATGATGATTTTGCAGCACAGCATCACATTTCTAAATATGATCAGGATCACGGTGCTACCGCAGCGTGGTTTGTCGGGTATACCAGCCGTCTGACAACAGCAGTATGGACGGGCTATTCAGGCGTTAAGAGTGATTCAGTCAGTTCAAAGGATTTCGGAACTTTTCTTGGCACCGGTGAACAGCGCTACTCCATGACGATCTTTAAAAATATCATGACACCGTTCATGCCGGGAGCACCCGATTTTGTTCAGCCCGATTCAGTGATCCATATTGGCGGAGGAGAACTGGCGGTAAAAAATGCAGATGTAAAGAATCATTCTAATCAGGAGAAGGATGAAGGAAATCAGCAGGGCGATAACTCCAGTTCGAGCATGCCGTCTTCTTCAAGCTCGTCCGCTCCTGCCAGCAGTTCGCAGCCACCGGCGACAGGCAGTTCAGTTTCTTCCTCTTCGTCACAAAGTTCTTCCTCTTCTTCAGCATCAACAGGAGGAGGACAGGGAAACGGTAGCGGTAATGGTAATAATGGTAACGGTAATAACGATAACGGTAATAATGGCCCACCGGATAATAACCCACCGGATAATGATGCAACGGATAATGAACCATCGGATAATGATGCAACGGATAATGATGCAATGGATAATGAACCATCGAATAATGATGCAACGGATAATGAACCAACGGATAATAATCCAACGGCTCCAGCTCCATAATACAGACGTACAAAAAGAAAACGGGCAAATGCCCGTTTTCTTTTTGTGATCTAATGAAGACTAAATAAATGTTTCAGAATAACTAAGCTTCTGGTGGTGTCAAAGGCTTGCCGGCCGGCAGGCTTTTTTTCATCCGATGGTACACGGCAAGTTTTTTTGTCAGTTCTTCCTGAAGGTTGTCCAGTTGAATAAATGATATATAGCGGTCGGGCTGCCGGAAAATATACTTGAGTCTCTCCTGAAGATTAAGCGGCGCAAAGGGCAGCGCCTGAAGTTCTGAAGTTAACTCTACCGGAGACAGTGTTCGTACAGGACGATTCGCTGTCCAGACCATGTGATCAATAAATGCAGATACAGCATGTAACATCAGCCCTTTTGCCTGTTCAGATTGCCTGCGATGAAAAGCTGTTCTGATCTGCTGGCGCTCTTCCCATAAGTATGGAAGAACGGGATCCTCTTCCTGCCATGGCCAGGTCGCCAGTAACGAAGAATCACCCTTAAATAACATGTCGTAGAAGAAAGGAATGCGCATCCTTTCTTCCCTATTTTTCGGTATGGATAGTTCAGATCTGTGCTGATAAAAAGGAGCTTGTCGGAATTCTTCCGGAATTCTAAGCATGACCGATCACATCGTTCTTTGCCTGATTTGTCCTTTTCATCCGTTTTCTGCCTTCCGGCACAGGTCGAGAAGCGGGCATTCGGGACAGTTCGGGTGTTGTGCTTTACAGTGATAACGTCCGAAAAAAATCAACCGGTGATGCGTTTCTGACCATTTCTCTTTCGGAACCCGCTTCATCAGAGTTTTCTCTACCTCAAAGACACTGTCCTTCCATCTGCAGATGCCAAGTCTCTTAGTCACCCGTTCGACATGCGTATCGACAGCGATTGCAGGTACACCGAATGCCACGGAGAGAATCACATTTGCGGTTTTTCTCCCGATCCCCGGAAGTTTGATCAGCTCTTCCATTGAATCCGGATCCTGCCGTCATATTCCTCAATCAGTCGGGTACACATCTGACGGATATGTCGGGCTTTATTCCGATAAAGGCCGATTGAGCGGATGTCATGCTGCAGTTCTTCCAGTGGAACAGCCAGATAGTCTTCCGGCTCATGATACTTATGAAATAATGACGGAGTAACCCGATTTACAAGAGCATCTGTACACTGTGCCGAAAGCATGACGGCAATGGTCAGTTCAAAAGGATTACGGTGATTGAGTTCACAATGTGCGTTGGGAAACATCTGACCGATTGTCTCCAGAACATAATTAATCTGTTTCTGGTTTAATATGACCGCCAGCTCCTTTCATTCATGATCCAGCCAGTCATATGCCGGCTTCTGCGGTGCCTTGCCCCTTACGCTTCCCTTATTGGCATGATGGGACTGCTGAAGATGCCGGATCTGATCTCCATGTTCTTTTGCCTGATCCAAAGTCTTTATACCGTTCTTCTTCCACTCAAATAAAATTCGGTCTATATAACGGAAGTTCAGCTTTCCTGAAACAACAGCTTCACGCAAAGCGGCTTTGATCATCGCCGGAGACTGGTGATCTTCGTCAATCCACATCGCGAGTGTTTCACATTCAATCGGAGACAACGGTCTGCTGAATTCATTCTCAAAGAGTGTATACAGCGCTTCTTCATTTCCCTGAAGTGCCGCCTTACTTTCCTGACGAACAGCATATTGCAGCAACTTTTCCCATAAGGGTGTAAGTGAGTAAGCTTCAGAATAGACATCGTTCTCCGTCTTCTGAACAATGGACAGAAATCCACGCTGAACCAGCGTTCGCAGCATATCGGCACACGCCGTCTCATCGAGCGTCATTCTCCGGGACAGATCAGTAAACGTCGGAAAGTCATCCCCTTTTATGATAAACGAATGAACCTGAATCAAGAGCATACATTCCTGTTCATTCAGACCAATGTCATGATAATGTTTGATCAGTAAAGAGGGAATACTGACACTGCTATCTGTCATCAGATGCAACATAAATTTTGTATCCATATTTTTGACACCTCATGAGTTATTATAACATTGCCTGTCTGGACGAACGGTCCTGAATCAATAATAAAAAGGACAGGCATCCTGAGAAATGCCCGTCCGGCTGCTTCTATCATCTGATTTGACCGTTACGGATAAATCCTGTTCAGGAGTCTTGGGAACGGGATTGTCTCCCGGATATGGTCAAGTCCGCAGATCCATGCCACTGCGCGCTCCAGACCGAGACCAAAACCGGAATGCGGAACGGATCCGTATTGACGAAGTTCCAGATACCATTTATAGGATGGGTCTGTCAGATGATACTGCTGATATCGTTTCTTCATCAATTCGAGATCATCAATTCGCTGACTCCCGCCTATAATTTCTCCATACCCTTCGGGGGCAAGCAGATCAGCACACAGAACAACTTCCTCTCTGCCCGGGACAGGTTTCATATAGAAAGCCTTTGCTTTTGTCGGATATTCCGTAACAAAAACA
Organism: Sporolactobacillus sp. Y61; assembly: GCF_040529185.1. Taxonomy (NCBI): domain Bacteria; kingdom Bacillati; phylum Bacillota; class Bacilli; order Caryophanales; family Sporolactobacillaceae; genus Sporolactobacillus; species Sporolactobacillus sp. Y61. The sequence continues at coordinate 2,339,196 of NZ_CP159510.1, forward strand.
GGTACATCAAAATGTTCAGCGATGGCTGTTTCATGCGGTGAACCGAAATCATCACCCCATTCTATATCATCAAATCCCTGCTGTTTTAAAAAGTCAACGGCCTGATCATAAGTTATTCTCGGAAACGGGGGTTTAATTTTTTCCAGTTTTGAAGTATCCCTTCCAATGGTCTTCAACTCATTCTGACAGTTTTTCAGTACCCGCGGACAAGGAAGGTTATGTAGTCTTCCTGAATCTTCAGGTTTTGCTCATGATCACAGAATGCCATTTCGGGTTCAATCATCCAAAATTCAATCAGATGACGTCTGGTCTTTGATTTTTCTGCCCGAAAGGCCGGACCAAAAGAGAATACATTTCTGAATGCCATGGCCGCCGCTTCCATGTACAGCTGACCGCTCTGGGATAGATAGGCGTCCTGATTAAAATATTTTGTGTGGAACAGATCTGTTGTTCCTTCTGCTGAACTCCCTGTCAGTATCGGCGGATCCACTTTAATAAAACCATTATTGTTAAAGAAATCATATGTTGCCTTAATTAACTCGTTACGGATTCTGAGGATGGCATGCTGACGGCTGGAACGCAGCCATAAATGACGATGATCCATAAGAAATTCCACACCGTGTTCTTTATTTGTGATGGGGTAGTCCTGAGCAATCTGAATGATTTCAATTGAAGAAACCGTCAGTTCGAAACCGGATGGCGCGCGTTTGTCCTCTCTTACGGTGCCGGAAACATACAGTGAACTTTCCTGAGTGAGTTCTTTAGCTTCCTCCCAGCTTTTATCGTCGACCGCATTTTTCAGAACGACCCCCTGAATATAACCGGTACCATCTCTTAATTCAAGGAATTGTATCTTGCCGCTTGATCGTTTATTTGCCAGCCACGCTCCAATGGTGACTTCTTCTCCGACATGTTGATTAATTTCTGAAACGGTTGCTTTCATGTTTCAAAGACCCCCAATAATAAAGTGAAACGTCAATCAGTGGGAGTTTGCCTCGCCCCCACTGACTGTTCGCTGAACCCATCGGGCTGATATCCCCCACCCGGGTCTGTTCGTTTACCCTCATGCCCCTTGAGGTAGTACAGTCCGTTCATGTGGGATAAACCTCATCTGATCATTTTGTGTGTTTACGAATAAAGTGCTCTATTCTGTCCAGAGCAGTTTCAAATTTTTCGAGCGAAGTCGCATAAGAAAGCCGGATATGTTCCGGGGCACCGAATCCTGCACCGGGAACAACGGCTACTTTTTCTTCATCAAGTAATGCGGCAACCCAATCTGAAACTGAGCTGAATCCGCAGGAAACAGCTGCTTTACTGATATCAGGAAATAAGTAAAATGCCCCCTGAGGCTTCAGACAGTCAATACCCGGCAGTGCGATCAGCCGGTCATAAACGGTATTAAGCCGTTTCTCGAATGCCTGGCGCATCTGTTCCACGCTTTCCTGTGGACCATTATAGGCAGCAATTGCTGCATACTGAGAAGCAGAAGCAGGGTTAGAGGTACTGTGACTCGCTACATTAGTCATCGCTTTAATCAATTTCGCGTCACCTGCTGCGTAGCCGATACGCCAGCCGGTCATCGCATGCGATTTAGAAACTCCGTTGATGACGATCGTGTTTGCTTTCACCTCATCTGAGATCTGAGCGATAGAAAAAAAGGTATTCCCGTTATAGATCAGCTTCTCATAGATCTCATCTGATACGATCAGTATGCCATGTTTAAGACAATATTCGGCAACAGGTTCCAGCTCCTCCCGACGATAAATCATGCCGGTCGGGTTACTTGGCGAATTGAGAATCAAAGCTTTCGTTTTATTAGTCGCTGTTTTTTTCAGGTCATCGACCGATATTTTAAAAGCCTGGTCCTGCGTTGTCTTTATGGGTACCGGTACCCCTCCGGCAAGTTTAACCTGTTCCGGATAGCTGACCCAGTAAGGTGCGGGAATAAGGACCTCATCTCCAGGATTAAGAAGTGCCTGAAACAGCAGGTACAGAACGTGCTTCGCTCCGTTACCGACAATAATCTGTGAGGGATCATACAGGAATCCCTGATCACGCTTCAGTTTTCCGATAATCGCCTGCTTCAGTTCAGGAAGCCCGGCTGTCGGTGTATATTTTGTATGTCCGGCTTTCAGCGCTTTTGTAGCCGCATCAATAATAAAATCCGGTGTATTGAAATCAGGCTGTCCGGCGCCGAGGCCAATAACGTCGTAGCCCTGAGCCGCCAGTTCACCGGCTTTCGCAGTGATTGCCAAAGTACTTGAAGGTGTAATTGTTGCAACACGATCTGCTAATTGCATGATATTTCCTCCCTGTAATCGAAAAGGATATGTGACCGGAATTCAGACATTCAGAATCCTCTGGGCTTCCTTGCCGTTATCAAAGTATATGGCAACATAATTATAATTGTTTCTGCTGTTCAGAAAAGTGATCATCCAGACCGGCTGGTTATGAATGGCACCCAGCCGGACAGACTGAATCTTCTTTACATCAAGTTTCATGTCTGAAAGCGTATGGAGAGCCTGTTTTTCTGTAATTCCCTTATTGGCACCTCTGACGATAAAGTCAGCCTGCTTAGGCTGGTCCGGGACCCAGACGTAAATCCTTCGACCGTTTCTTGTCCCGTTGACAACCTGATAGGCATCGCTTCCGTGATAGTAGGTGACGGATAAAACGTTTTGAATCCCGTACTGCTGTTTTGCTTTTTCAGCTGCGGTACCGGCAGCATGATCCAAGTCATTCATATTATGACTGTAAATCTGATAGAAGCCCAGGACGGGCAGAACGAGAATGCACAGGATGCCCGCTATAATCCAGTTTTTCAAAGGATCACCTTTTGCTTTATTATGTAGGGGCGACAAAATCCGGGAACGGACTTGTCGCATGATTACCATTTACCGGCAGATTAAGCGTAATCATTCTCTGACCGTCATGCAAGATTTCTTCACAGACAGGGGCAGCAGGACGACAGCCTTCAGCACCATGCCTGACCCGGGTTGGTTTATGACAGATCCGCGGTATTCGCCGTGATATTATCAATCAGGCGGGCCTGGCGATAGTTAATGGCACACGCAAGAATGAACGGGCCGGAAATGGGATCCTTCCTTCTGGTCAGTTCCGGATAACTCAGGAGATCAACATAGTCCACAGCACCCAGAACGAGATGACTCGAGTAATAGGACATCACCGCGTCGATAATCTGATCCCTCCGGCGTTCTCCATTCTTCATGGATAAAAGTCCGGCCTGAAGTCCGCGATACACTTCCGGAGCTTCCTGACGTTCATCGGGCGTCAGGCGAAGGTTCCTGGAACTGCGGGCGAGCCCGTCAGACTCTCTATTGATCGGACACAAATGCATCTGAATTGAATAATGAAATGAATGGATCAGACTGGAAATGATCGCTGCCTGCTGGGCATCTTTCATACCAAAATAGACATGATCCGGCTGAATGATATTAAATAATTTTGTCAGCACGGTGGCGACGCCTTCAAAATGACCAGGCCGACTGACACCGCAGAGTACATCCGTTTTTGTATGGACACGGACAGTGAAATCCATCCCACTCGGATAGATCGATTGTTCATCAGGCGTAAAAAGTGCATGAACACCTGCTTTCTCCGCTATCATGAAGTCTTGATCCAGATGATGAGGGTAATGCTCGAAATCCTCACGATCACCAAACTGCGCCGGGTTCACAAAAATACTGGCAATCACACAATCACTGGTTTCGACTGCTTTTCTGAACAGAGACGCGTGACCTTCATGAAGTGAGCCCATGGTTGGAACGAATCCAACTGTTTTCCCTACGGCCTTCTGTTCCCGTACATAACGGGATATAGAGGCAGGATCGGCAAAAATCTTCAGAATTCCTTTTTTTACCCTTACCATTCTTTTACTTCCTCCTATTGTCCATAGGAAGATTGAGCCACCGGCCGGTTGATAAGAAACCTCACCGGAGGCTTTCCTCCGTCCATGTCCGGTGCGGATCATGGCAGACTGTTTGTGATAAAAGGTTGCGGGTACTGTTTTCCCTTTAAAAAATACGGCCCGTCATCGCAACCTGTATGCACTATTTATTATAGCAAAATCAACCGGCCTTTTCGCCTTGAAAGACTAAAAGTTTTCTGAGTTATCCTGCTCAGTTCCATTCAATATCAGCGGAGTAAACCGGTACAATCTGCTGATTGTCCTGCTGAAGGAGTAAAATTCCTTCAGCATTAATACCAAGCGCCTTACCACGGAGTACCACTCCGCCCGGGCGGCGGATCCGAATGGGTTTTCCAAGACTGATTGCCCTTTTTTCCCACAAGGGTTTGATGGCAATGAATCCCTTACTGAGAAATAACTGGTATAGAGATTCAAAGATCTCCCAGAATGTTCTGGTGAACCGGGACAGATCATATTTTCTGCCTGTGATCGAAAACAGGGAACCTGCCTGTCCACGCAAGTCTTCCGGAAAGGCATCAGCTTCAGTATTGACATTGATCCCTATACCCATCACAACCGCTTTGACGAAACTTGCCTCAGCCTGAAGTTCTGTCAGAATCCCGACCAGTTTCTGTCCTCGCCAGAGTATATCGTTCGGCCATTTAATGCCGCAGGAGAAACCCGCCTCTTTCTCGATTGTCTCTGCCGCGGCAACGGCTGCAACAAGGGTCAGCTGCGGCGTTTTTTCAATAGAGAGACCAGGTCTGAGTATCAGGCTCATGGCGATATTTTTACCACGCTGTGACTGCCAGTTGTGACCCAGACGTCCTCTCCCAGCAGTCTGTTCATTAGTGATCACAACAGTACCGTCTTCTGCCCCTTCATCTGCCAGACGGAGTGCCTCTTTTTGCGTGGATCCGATTGAATCATAAAATCGAATATGACGGCCGATTTTCCGGGTATGGAGATCGACAGACAGGGCCGCCTCATTCAGGCCTTCAGGAGCTCCGGCCAGTTTGTATCCTCTTTTCTGAACAGCTTCAATGGTATATCCCTCATGGATCAGTTCGCGAATATGTTTCCATATTGCTGTACGTGAACAGCCAATCTCTTCTGATATACGCTGACCGGACAGAAAACGGTTACGGTTTTCATACAGCATCATTAGAATCGCTTTTTTTGTTTGGCCTGCCATGTTCTGAACCATGATTCGATCGCCTCCCGATCATTCGCTATTCTACCGGTCACGACATTTTGCTCAATTTGATTGAGCGCTTCTTTCATCCAGGGCCCCTGCCGGGCATCCGACCAGGTGAGCAGGTCCCTGCCATTTACAGCGAGTTCACTCCTGCTGTGAATCCGGCAGGAAGCCCAGATCCTGTTGATACGGTCCAGGCTTTCACTGAGCCTGTCTCTCCTGATTTGCCCGAAAGCACACAGTAAGCGTTCAACCGACTGGGCATTCCTGAGACCGGCAACGTAAATGGATAACTGGCTCCAGGGCTCCCTTTTTCGCTGCTCAAAATAGTACTGCAGTCGGGCTACCGCTTTCCGTCGTGCTCCAGGCCATTTCCACTCCCGGGCAAATTTTGCAGTATCCCTGAATCCAAGCACAAGAAGGAAAGCGGTCCATCGCTCATCATTTGTCGCAAGTACTGAGAAATCAACCTGATCCGGCTCCACGGCAGCAGGTTTGTTTTTTATGAGTGGTAAGGCATACAGGCACCCGGTCGTAAACAGAAGTTTTATCGCCTTTGCCCTTGCCGGTCCGTCAAGCAGTCTGGTCATTTCCTGTTCAATTCGTTCGACAGAGATCTTCCGGAGAAGCGTGGCCTTTTCGGAAAAGGCGGCTTGTTCATCTGAGCCCAAATTGAAATTGAGTTCAGAGACAAAACGGATGCCACGCATGATACGCAGCGGGTCTTCTGTGATACGTTCGGCAGGACTGCCGACCATCCGAATTCTTTTTAAAGACATATCTTCTGTCCCGCCAAAAAGATCAATGATGCGTCCTGTCCGTTCCATAGCCAGCGCATTGATCGTGAAATCACGGCGCATCAGATCCTTGTCCAGAGAAGTTTCAAATGTTACCTTGCCTGGATGACGAAAATCGTAATAATCAGCTTCTGACCGAAACGTCGTGACTTCATAACTGCGCTTTTTGTAAATCACAGTGATGGTTCCGTGCCTGATTCCTGTCGGTACCGTCCTTTTAAACAGTGAGATGACATCATCCGGATGAGCTGAGGTGGCTATATCAACATCATGAACCGGCCGGCCAAGCAGGTAATCACGAACCGCTCCTCCGACCACGTATGCTTCATATCCATGTGAAGTCAGTGTATCCAGAAGGAAGGCGGCGTCAGTAAATGGAAATTCCAAGTCAACACCTCATTCAATTGCCATGGGTTAATCTAAGATCAGTTACGCACCCTGTCCGTTATTTTTTGCATGAACCAGTTCACGCCAGTGAAATTCGCCGCGTCTGAGTGCATGCATCATAATCTCAGCGGATGCCATATTTGTTGCAAGAGGAATTCTGTAGACATCACTGAGTCTCAGCAGTGCGTTGACATCGGGTTCATGCGGTTGTGCTGTCAGGGGATCGCGCAAAAAAATTACTAAATCCATCTCGTTGGAAGCGATCATTGCGCCAATCTGCTGATCACCTCCGAGGGGACCGGACTGAAAGCGATGTACCTGCAGCCCGGTTGCTTCCATGACTTTCGTACCGGTTGTACCTGTTGCAAACAGCTTATGCTGTTCAAGCACCGGTTTGTAAGCCATAGTGAATTGAATCATTTCCGGCTTTTTTTTGTCATGGGCAATTAAAGCAATATTCATCATGTCACCTTCTCTCTTAAGCCCTTCTGTGCAGAGCCTGTTAATCCAGCAGATTTTCCAGACCGTAAACCAGTGTGTTGAGTGACATGACGGTACGGACAGCGTAGGTGACACCGGTCATGAATGAAGCCCGGTCCATGGAGTCATGACGCAGCGTGAGCAATTCGCCTTTGCTGCCGAAGAGCACTTCCTGATGGGCTACAAGACCAGGCAGGCGAACACTGTGAATGCGCATGCCATCAAAATCGGCTCCCCTCGCCCCTTTTAACGTTTCACGTTCATCAGGTGCACCCTGTTTCTTCGGTTTCCTGCTTTTTTCAATCAGCTCGGCTGTTTTAACCGCAGTTCCCGACGGTGCATCTTTCTTTTCGTCATGATGCAGTTCAATAATTTCTACATCAGGAAAATACTTAGCCGCCATCTGACTGAATTTCATAACCAGGACGGCACCAATGGCGAAATTGGGAGCAATGATCCCGCCAAGCTTTTTTTCATCCATTTGTCTTCTGTAACCGGAGACTTCTTCATTGGAAAAACCGGATGTCCCGATTACTGGCCGTACGCCAAAATCAATCGCCGCCTGAAGATTTCTTTTTCCCGCCTCCGGATTGGTAAAATCAATCAGGACATCGGGTTGCTCTGCAGACAGACACTTTTCTATATCATCATACACCCGTGCATGCAGGTCCGGAATACCAAGAAGATGTCCCGCATCTTCTCCGTCATGCCCGTCATCCGCCCCTGCAATCAGTTCGAATTCAGGCGTGTTGGAGATCATCCGTACGGTTTCTGAACCCATTCTGCCTCTCAGTCCTGCAACAACAATTCGAATTTTTTTTTCTTCCACCATGATTTATCGTTTCCTTTCATCACTGATTCGTGTCCAGCGATTTTTATCACGTGTGTTGAATTTAGCCAGCACACGTTCTAAAGCTGTATCCAGATCAATATGTAAACGGTTAGCCATACAAATGACAACAAACATCAGATCGCCAAGTTCTTCTTCGACCGTTTTCTCCGGCTCTGATGGCTTTTTCTTCTTCTCGCCGTAATAATGGTTCACTTCCCGTGCCAGTTCGCCAAGCTCTTCCGTCAGCCGTGCCAGGAGAGCAAGCGGCGAGAAATAACCTTCTTTAAACTGTCTGATGTATCCGTCCACGTCCTGCTGTAATTCTTTCATCGATTTATCCGGCAATCCGCATCCCCACTCTCTATAATCTCACTATATTCTATCGAATTGTTCGTCCGGAATCAAAGAACTTTACGGGAAAAGCAGAAAAAAGGTACAATATTCTGACCTGATCGTTCAGCTTTCAAAGATGATGTTGAACGTAAACGCTCTTACGATTATGATTATAGAGGTTATATGTACGGAAAGGTGTGACCTCATTGAATCTACAGTTAAAAACAAAAAATATCCTTTTCATCCTGGCAGGTGCAGCGATTTATGCTTTCGGACTCGTGAACTTTAACATGAAAAACCAGCTGGCCGAAGGTGGCGTCACTGGTGTGACGCTCATTTTGTATAATTTATTTTCCATTGACCCCGGCATCAGTAACATTGTTCTTAACCTGCCTCTGTTTCTTGCAGGATGGAAGTTTTTCAGACGGGATGAATTTATCTATACATTGATTGGAACATTTTCACTGTCTTTTTTTCTATTTATATTTCAGTACTGGATCACATTTGATTTCTCACTGAAACACGATCTGTTTCTCGCTGCACTTTTTGCCGGAGCATTCATCGGCGGTGGACTGGGCATCATTTTCCGATATGGAGGCACAACAGGCGGTTCAGATATTGTCGCCCGGGTCACCCACAAGAAATTTGGCTGGACCATGAGTAAAACGATGCTGGTCATTGATGTTTCCGTCATCATTCTCTCACTTATTTATCTCGATTACCGGCAAATGATGTATACACTCGTCGGTGTTTTTGTTGGTGCACGGATGATTGATGTGATTCAGCGCGGTGCGTACGCAGGAAAAGCCATGTTGATTTTTTCGCGGAAGAGTGATGATATTGCCGGAAAAATCATTTCTCAGCTGAACCGCAGTGTGACGCTGCTTTATGGGAAAGGAGGGTATACCAGGCAACACATCAGGGTCCTCTATTGTGTCGTCAGCCGCAACGAAGTGTTTCGTTTAAAAAATCTGATTTTGGAAGTGGACCCGGACGCCTTTGTTACAATAAATGATGTTCACGAGGTCTTCGGTGAAGGATTTACGCTTGATAAATCAAATCTTGATCAGTTTCTCGGGAAAAATGAAGTAAACAAAGACTAATTCAGACCTGCAGACAGTCTAACTTTCTGTCTGATTCAATGACCGCTGCATCAGAAGAGCGCCAACCGCCCCGCTGAACTGTCCGTTTTCCGGGATCATCGGTTCTGTATGACAAAATCTGCTATAGTTCCTGACCAACCTGTGGAGAAGCGGGTTCCCGCTGAACGCCCCGCCGATATAGACAATCCGGTGTACCTGCTCTTTTTCAGCCGCCAGCACGCTCAGTGTTGTGATCGTTTCGGCTACAAGCCCGATTACAGAAGCGATAAGATCTGCGTTTGCGGTTGCAGCTTTTTCCACTTTTTCACTGACGTTTCCAAAATTACTGGCTGTCAGATCCCCTGGAATCGGAGGCGTGTGCCCTCTGTAAACAGCCGCCACAGTCAGGTCAATATGTGCCCGCTTCCCCTGAAGTGACAGCTCCATCAGCCTGGAAAAGTCATGTATCCCTGTCAAAAGTGCAGACAGGCCGAGAATGGTGCCTCCGCCAACACCGGTTCCAGTCAGCCGTTGATTTTTCTCACCTTTAACTAGATGCAGTGAAGTCCCGGTCCCCACGTTAGTAAGGATAAGCGGATCTGCACTGTCTCGCTCCTGGTGCAGCAGATATTGCACGCCGGTACAGGATGCCTGAAATTCCGGGACGATCTGTATCTGTCGTTCCGGCAGCTGAGCCGAAAGGCAGGACGCGCCGCCTCCCGTCATGCTGATAAATCCTTCAGGGTAATTTCTGTGCAGCCACTCAAGAAAGTGATCTTCTCCCCTCTCAGGGAAAGCTTTCAGGGTCAACTTTTTCCCATCGCTGATCGCAATTTTAATCATTGTCCCGCCAGCATCTATTCCGGCAATTTGTCGAACTGTCACATAAATCCCTTCACTTTCTGCTATCATTCTATCCGGTGCCGGATTTACATTAAAAAATACTTTCGTTCAGAAGCCACAATACCTTGTGTTCACTGCACTTACATTCACTGCGTAAAGATGAAACCTTCAACATGGGCGCCCGTTGCCCTTGTCTATCTTATGTATATTCAGGCTGACGAAACGGCCGCTTGAACAATTGGAATCGCCCGCATCTGCCCTGCTTCTGGCCGAAAACGGTATTTTAACTGCCGTTTCCCTGCCGTTCTTGTACAGGGGCACAGTGTAATGATCATGACCGACTTTATTCAGTATATCACACCGCCCTGATCACGTATCATCGGAATACGGCCTGCAGTGAACCGTTTACATCTGCTCCGTTCATTGCCTTTCATTTCGTCTGGCCTGCCCTTCTTTTCTTCACGCGCTTCGGCACATCACGATCCGTCTGCATGACAGGTGAACAACAGAAAGTATTGAAAAAAGCGCTGTTAGGCGCTTCTTCAATACCTCCTGTTAAGATTCAGAAAATAGAGGAACCAGACCGCATGCTGCTGTTCATCTCTGGAAAAACGGTAAAAGGCCGATCTGATCCGGGGGTCAGTTGACAAATCCCCCGACTCCAGATAAAAATCTACAGTTTTCTGCTCATCCTCTATACCATGACGAAGACCCTCAAGAAACGTATTCGGACAGGTTTGGCGTCAATTGCGGCCGAAAAGTTTCGCCTGTCAGCTGACTGTACAGTGATGAAAATACCTGAAAATGATGCATTTCATCTCTTCTGATTTCAGCAATCTGCTGCCGTTCCCGTTCGTTCATCGTCTGATTCATCAGAATTTCATAGCAGGCCATTGCATTCCATTCACCAGTGATCGCAGACCGGAGCCGATCAGGCGACTGTTCATCACTTTCGGCCGACATGTCCGGCATCTCCCTGAAGCTGTTCACGATGATCACTCTCTTTCTTCATGTTCTCATGCTACTTTATGCGGAACATCAGAAGAGGTGCCCAAAAAAAATCGTGTTTACAGCCCAGGAGCCATGCGATGCTTTGTTGCCTGTTCAAATGCAAAGGCAAGTTCAATCAGTCTGGGTTCACTGAATGCGAGTCCGGTAAAAGTGATGCCGACCGGTTCGCCATCGTGTGTATAACCGGCGGGAACCGTAATCGAAGGATAGCCGGCTTTGGCAGCAATATCACATCCCTGAGCATTAGCAAAAACCAGGGCGTCCAGATGCTGTGCTTTGATGACCGCGTCTAACCCTTCCTTTCGGGAAAGACGTAAATCGTCCGCGCGATCAATCAGATATTCGCGTTCACCAAGATCGCCGCTTGTCTGTTCGGACTTCTCAAGAACAGCCTGCCCGTACTTTAAGGCTTTATCCGCATGCTCCCTGTTAAAAGTGATCAAATCAGCCAGACTGTGGACAGGAATCTGCTGATCAAGTTTTCCAAAATAACGGTTGATATCCCATTTAAATTCGTGATACAGAACAGAGGATTGTCTGTTTTCGAGAGTCTCTGATGACGGGATGATGACGGGATCAATGACATGAGCCCCTTTTTCTTTCATTACTTTAAGGGCCTTGTTAATCAGTTCGACCTTCTCTCTACTCAGGTCTTTCAGATAATGCCGGTCAATGCCAATACGGGCATTTTTAAGTCCATTACGCTTCAGGTAAACCCTATAATCTTTTTGCACGTCTCCCCTGCCCCAGACGGTTTCTTCATCATCTTCATCTACGCCGGTCATGGCATTCAGCAGCAGGACGGCATCACGGACAGTCCGGGCCATCGGGCCGGCTGTATCCTGGCTGTGAGCAAGAGGGATTATGCCACTGCGACTGAGAACACCAATTGTCGGTTTAATCCCGACCAGGGCATTCGACGATGCCGGACTGAGAATGGAACCGGATGTTTCCGTACCGATGCCTGCAGCAGCAAGGTTAGCCGCAACTGCGGAGGCTGTTCCTGAACTGGAACCGCCGACATCAAATGCAGCACCATATGGATTGAGTACCTGTCCGCCCAGAGAGCTGTATCCGTTCGGCATTTTATCCGAAATAAAATTGGCAAATTCAGTCAGATTTGCCTTGCCGATAATGATGGCGCCGGCCGCTTTCAACTTTTTGATGATAAACGCATCCTGACTGGCCTGATGGTTCTTCAGCGCAATAGAACCTGCAGTCGTATGCATGTTCCCTGCTGTTTCGATATTATCTTTAACAATAATCGGTATGCCAAAGAGCGGGCCGACATCCGGCTGAACGGTTCTTTTCACATCACAGGCTTCCGCTTCATGTATTGCTTCAGGGTTGATTTCGCGCACAGCGTTCAAAAACGGCCCCTGCTGATTCAACTTTTGAATACGGTCCAGGTACTGACGGACAAGCTCTTTAGAAGTTGTCTGTCCCAGCCTGATCGCTTTCTGTATCTCATCGATGGTTGCTTCTTCTATTGAAAACGGTTTTCGTTTTGCTACTTCCTGGCGGATAAAAAGTCCGGCCGTGACTGCGGCAGCTGCTGCTCCGGTGAAGGCAGCAGCAAGAGCAAATTTTTTCTTTCTGGACATCATAGCTCACCTCAATAATAGACAACCTGAAATTATCATTATCTTACAGGTATCAGTGAAAACTTGCAAATAAAAAAATGTGGCTGACAAATCGCAGGCGGCTGAGCCATAAATGCGTTTAAACGATAATCTGTAAATAGAAAAAAACTCAAGAGAAATAACCTCTTGAGCCTGACCTGTTTTCGATCAGTCAAAACATTTATAATCGTGATCATGGTCATGATCATGATCGTTTCGCGGATCGAAGGCATCTCCGAATGATTTAATGGCAACAACATCATCAAGACAAATATCAATGGTTGATACTCTGCGTTTTTCGCAATCAAAGAGAGTTAAAATATTTTTGGATACGCCTGCAAAAAAGCCTTCAACAGGACGCGAATTTTTCAGAAAGACTTTGATAAAGTCATTCTTGGAAATCCCTTTCAGCAGGTCGCGGCCATCACAGCCTCTGCGGTCAAAAGCCGGGCTGATCTTTCGGTCATAACCATTATCATAGGCCGGGCTGATTCCCCGACCATTATAACAGTTCTGTCCATACATCAGGTTATCCCATCCCATGAGGGAACACCTCCTTCATCTGTTTCTTGGTCTTACATTGATAGAATATGGTTTTCATTCATTACTGACAGGGACAAAGCATCTGCATCAATCGTCTTTTTTTCTGACAACCCCAACGCACGAAAAAAAAGGGAAACTGCCACTTTATCTCGAAATGATAAATAGGGCTATTCCAGTAAAAAATTAATCAACCAGAGGTGTAAAGCATGAAAATTGAAGAGGGTCAGGACAGATATTTTGTTAAAAATGACTCAGGTCAGGAAATAGGTGAAATCACCTATTCCCATCCTTATAAAGATGTCCTCAGTATTGATCACACCTATGTTGACCCGGCATTCCGCGGCCATCATCTGGCCGGGAAACTGCTTCAGGCAGTTGTTGATAAAGCGGTTAAAGAGCATAAAAAGATCATTCCTGCCTGTTCTTACGCAAAAATTCAGTTTGAAAGAAAAAAGGAATATCAGGATATTCAATACTTTGAGTGATTAAATACAGAAGGAGCCTGAACGGCCCCTTCTTTTTTTCAGTTTTAAAGGCGTCTGCAACTTGCCAGCCGCCGGTTTTCTTTAAAACAGATCCAATAATTCGGTTAATCCCAGTAATCCGAACATCATGATACATCCAATCAGTATCGCATTGGTCAGCCATCTGTTCCGTGCATCCCGATCTACTTTCTTCGAGTTAAGAAGGATGGTCAATGTGATCGCGAGAAAGGGCATAAAGAGTGAACCGAGGACACCATAAAGGATAATCAGCTCAACCGGTTTACCAAAGAAATACATAATCATTGGAGGAAAGGTCAGCCAGAACAGATACAGGCGGTACATGGGATCCTTTTCCGTAACCGGTTTGTCAGCCAGTTCTTTATTCTTCTTCATACGCATAGTGCGTACAAAATCAGCAAATAAATAAGGGACACCGTTCCAGACGCCAAGAAGCGAACTGAAAACAGCTGACCAGAAAGCAAGCAGAAGTGTCCATCTCATGGGTTCGCCAAACTGGTCGGCCAGCATGTTCGACATCGTAACGAATCCCTGATCGCCACGAATTTCAACATTCGTACCATAGAGGAATTGTGCACCGATAATCAGGGCAGAGACGCAGAACACCCCTGTGATAAAATAGCCGACTTTCGCGTCAGTTTTCATCATTGGAATCCATGACTTCCCGGTCCAGTTTTTTTCTTTAATCCAATAACCGTAGGAAGCCATGGTAATGGTGCCGCCAACGCCGCCAATCAGTCCGAGTACAAGGTATAACGACCCGTCCGGAACGGTCGGAACAAGTCCCCAGGATAATTCTTTTAATCCCGGAAGAAAAAAACAGGCCAGACCGACGATGGTCAGGAACATCAGGCCAACGAGGAATGTCATCACTTGTTCAAACAGCTTATATTTTCCTGTGTAAACAAGCAGGAAACCGGCAACAGCGTGGATAATCGCCCAACCCCAGATCGGCAGGACGGGCCACATTGCGTTCATGGCCATACCTGATGCCATTGCTGCCGTTGCTCCATAGACGAAGCCCCAGATGACAGCATATACACCGAAGTAACCTGTTGCCCATCTGCCAAGAGATCGCCAACCTTCCAGAATGGTTGTTCCGGTAGCCAGATGCCATCGCCCGACCCCTTCATTTAAATAGTATTTAATAATTGTTCCAATAATAATTGCCCATAAAAAAGTCATACCGTAAGACTGACCGACAACAATGGAGGCAAGTAAATCCGGCGCACCAATACTGGTTGCGGCAACGACAAATCCAGGGCCGACCTTGATCATGCGTTCTTTCAGTGTCTGCGGCGGGAGTGAGGGGACAGATGTTTCTAACTTGGCCATTTTAATCCTCCTTCTTGAGTGAAATCGCTTTCATTATACATTATGCTGAAACATAAGCAAATATCCTGCCTCAGCACGAACCAACCCTGTGATGTAATTACATATTTTTACAGATCAGTTACGGTTTCTCAGCCAGCTTCTTACGTCCGATAAAACGTGAGAAAAAATTGTTCTTTTTTACACCTGCTTCGCTGGCTTCTCTCAGCCGATTGACCAGTTCTCTGTCTCTTCGCTCGATCCTGCGCTCCATTTCCTTGTCGTACCGCTCAATAACGTTCTCAGCTGTTTTTTCAGCTGCTGTGGCAGCAACTTGTTCAATCATCAGGCGAAACTGTTCGGCAGAGAAAGAAATCTCCGTCTCAGGAAGTTTCAAAGTACCGGATCCAGAAGAACGGAGTGCTGTCTTTGTAAGCTCTGCCTGAGGTAAACCGGCAGGCCCTCCACATAACTCTGCTGCAGCATAGTCAATGGTCTTCCCCTTCTTCATTTCCAGCATCAATTGTGAAATCATCTGTACATTCTGCTCAAAATAAATCCTCTGATTGGATTTCTTTCGGGGGAAGTGATATCCATGTTTCTCCAACGCCAAAGTCAGTCTTCTCAATTTACTCCGTGTGACTTTCAGTTTCTCGACAACTTGCCTGGTAGAGTATCCATAATTGCCCTTTCCCGTACTCATCCGATCACACTCCGTTAATTATATAGGTAGATGCTACTTATATAATTTGACAGCGTGGCCCCGGATTCCTTTAAAAAAATAACAGTAGAGCGTCCGGATATCTTCTGTTGCAATATTCTTAGAGCCAACAAGGACCGGGGAAGAGAAAAAACGACATATTATCTATTTATATTCTATGTATCTGCAAGACCAGACATAAGTTAACATAAAAAATTTTACGTTATATTAGTGATCCCGGTTTCACATTTTATTCAGGTATATCAGAGGAAAAAACGCCCTGGCAGACCGTCTATCTGTTCACTCTTTTCTTTTGTGAAAAATGGTTTATAGTAATCTTAGATTTATGAAAATACCTGGAAAGGAGATCACTTATGGCCCTGTCCATGCAGGATACCCTGACATTGAATAATGGCGTTAAAATGCCTTGTGAAGGCTTTGGCCTTTTTTCGATGACTGATGAAGATATCTTTATAAGTTCGCTCGAAGCAGCCGTAGACGCCGGATACCGTCTGTTTGATACGGCTGCACAGTATGGAAATGAACATCTTCTCGGAGACTTTCTGAAGGATTCAGGACTGGAGCGCAGCGAGTATTTTATTACTTCTAAAGTGCAGAACCGCGATCAGGGTTACGAAAAAACATTAAAGGCATTCGATACTTCCTTAAAAGCATTACAGCTGGATTATCTTGACCTCTATCTTGTTCACTGGCCTTTGAAGGATCCTTTCTTTGAAACATGGAAGGCCATGGAACACCTGTACAGTGAAGGATTTGTCCGGGCGATCGGTGTCAGTAATTTTGAGAGCCATCACCTGGATCGTTTACTGTCACGCGCAAATTTTGTTCCAGCTGTGGAACAGCTGGAGACGCATCCTCACTTCTCCAACCACGTCATGCGTGACTATCTGAAATCACTTGGTATGGTACATCAGGCATGGGGCCCACTAGGTCGAGGAGCGGATCTTGATGATCCTGTGATCTGTGACATAGCAGAAAAACATGGAAAATCACCTGCTCAGATCATCTTGAGGTGGCACCGGCAGCATGGCGTCGCGATTATTCCAAAATCGCAGACCCTCTCACGGATCAGGGATAACGCAGATATCTACGACTTTATGCTGACACCTGTCGAGATGAAAAAAATCGATCTTCAGAATAAAGGAGAACGTTTTGGCCAGGCCCCGGATGCCGTTTATGTAAAGGACTGATACTGATCGCAAGGCAGGATGCGTCCCCCATTTATTTTTGGCGCCCCAATGGATTTCGGTAAGGTCACAAACATGGCCATGTATTCTGAAAAAGGAGGAACATCTGGGAAATCATGCCGCCGTCCCTGAATAAGATGCTCATAAAATCGGATTATGTTATTCTTTTATCAGGAGGTGCGGCGTACATTCATGAAATGACTTCGTCCATAGACGACTGGCCCGTATCGTTATCCCGACACATTTTTCCCGCTCTTTACCATTCTACAGATCCATTTTCATGCATTTTTATGACAATAATAGGCTGTGCAGGAAATATGAATGTTTAATGGGAGGTGATTTCAGATGGCAGCGAAATCAATTGACAATCTCTATGAAGTAGAATGTCAGATCTTCAAAAGAATTAATTGCTACTTTGAACATAGAGGCTTGTATATCTACTTTCGTCTGGTTACGAGTGTCGGTGGCGCTGTGACAGAAATACTGGCAGTCCTGCTGATACTGTTTTTTGCAGAGGGGACTTTGCACCGGACAGCGGTCGCTTGTGCCATATCTCTGACAGGAAGTCATATTATCGTACAGGTTCTGAAGAGACTTTTTCCAAGAAATCGTCCCTATCTGGCTCTTGCCGGGGCAAAGGTCATGAAGAATCCACTCACCGATCATTCCTTTCCATCCGGGCATGCAACAGCCGTTTTTTCAGTGATTATTCCGTTAATTCTGTATCAGCCGATGCTCGTTTTTCTTCTGCTGCCTCTTGCTCTGAGTGTGGCAACGTCGCGCATTTTCCTTGGGCTGCACTATCCGAGCGACGTGCTTGCCGGAATCAGTCTCGGAACCCTTACCGGACTTATCACATATTTTCAGATGATGTCCTGAAGTAATTAGTCATTTCCCAACCCAGGTCTTCCGGTATCGCCCCGTTCATCTGATATAAAACAACGCCGGATCAGACCCCGATAAAAAGGTCTGATCCGGCTCTTATTCATATATGAACAGCTGATCGGTCTGATGAACTTCAGCCTGATACAGACTTTTTTAGCTGACTCTGAACAGGCCGTTTTTGATCCATATGTCTGTCAATAAAGTTAAATATTTTCATAAAGTATTCTTCTGGTGCAACAATGGCTGATGAGGCATGTGGTGCTTTATCCACAATCAGAAGTTCCTTTTCAACCGGAGCGGCATCATAGACTTTATGAACCATCTCTGTGGGAACATAGGTGTCATCAGACCCGTGAATAAACAGGATGGGCACTCTTGCCTTCTTTAGTTGTTCGACTGAAGACGCTTCATAAATGCTGAATCCTGCCTGCGATCTGACTGCCCGGTCAGCCAGCTGCATAACAGGGAAGCTGGGAAGATTAAACAGGTTTTTCAGTTCGTAGGCGAATTCATCTGCAACAGAAGTGTAACCACAGTCCTCGATAATCGCAGTGACGTTGTCCGGAAGATTTTCTCCGGCGGTCATCATCGCCGTTGCTCCGCCCATGGATACACCATGAATAACAATTTTCGCAGCCGGATCACGCTGAATCAGTTTATTGATCCATCTCAGGATGTCTTTACGATCCACCCAGCCCATGCCAACGTAATCCCCTTCACTCTTTCCGGAACCACGCAGATCCGGGCTGAGAATATTAAACCCGTGCTGAGAAAAATCCGGTGCATAATAAAACATACCGCTGCCTTCATTCATGTAGCCGTGAACCAGGATGGCCCATCGATGACTGTCCGGATGCGGCAGGAACAAATAGCCATGCAACTTCAGGTTATCTTCCGATTGGATAAAGACATCCTGAGGCGGATAAGTTTCAACAAACTTATCTTTCGAGGCTTTTATCACCTCCAGCCTTTCTTTGATCAACTGAGGCAGTTCATCTACGGGAATCTTCTGACTTAAATGATCGAGGAGCTCCGTTTTATCATTCCGTTCGATAGCAAGTTTATAGAAATGTTTGCCTACTGCGTCCCCCGCTACTTTCAGAAAAGCAGCTGTGCTGGATAGAATCACCGATGAAAGAATGATCCCCTTTTTCATAAACCATTTTCTTTTTTCGGGTTTCCGCAATTTATCCTGATCCTCCGTAAACCTCAATCCCAATTTGCTCACCTCTCTTACATTCAGGTCACCATCAATATCATCATTTTTAAATGATTACCCTTTACTATATGATCAATTCGCCCAGATGTAAATGCGTCACTCCAACCATTCTGTAAAATGTTTTCGTCAGCTCTAAAGCTCCAATGTCCGTATCTCCAGAACATCCCTGTCTGCGATTCATGTTCCTGCCGGAATAAAGTGTGGAAACATTCCAAATACTTTCATATTATATCACATTCTTCCATCAGATCATTAGACTCTTTTTCCTCCCGATGCTACACTGAAGGTAAAAATGCAAGGAGAGATGCACATGAGTTCTGATATTCCGACTATCACGTTAAACGATGGATTGACACTGCCGGCGATAGGATTTGGTACATATAAACTGAATGGCGCAGATGGCGTACAAAAGATTCTAAGTGCAATTGATACAGGATACCGATTGCTTGATTCGGCTTTTAACTACGAGAATGAGGGCACGGTTGGCGAAGCAGTACGTCGCAGCTCAGTTCCCCGGGAAGAACTGCGTATTACATCAAAGTTACCTGGAAGGCATCATAAATATCAGGAGGCCCTTCAGACCATTCAGGAGTCGCTGTTCCGTGCCGGCCTCGATTATTACGATCTGTATCTGATCCACTGGCCGAATCCGAGTAAAGATCAGTATGTGGAAGCCTGGCAGGCACTTATTGATGCGAAAAAATGGGGACTGATCCGTTCGATTGGCGTCTCCAATTTCCTGCCGGAACATCTGCAGCGGCTTATCAGTGAGACGGGGGTGACCCCGAGTGTGAACCAGGTAGAACTTCACCCTTATTTTAATCAGGAAAAACAAAGGGCATGGGATAAGGAAAACGGTATTGTTACTGAGTCATGGAGCCCGCTGGGGCGTGCAAATCATCTTCTGCAGGATAAGACATTAAAAAAGATTGCTGCCGATCACGACATCTCGATTGCGCAGGTGATTCTTCGCTGGCATGTGCAGCTGGGTGCTCTACCGCTTCCAAAGTCTTCTTCCCCTGCTCGACAGCTGGAGAATCTGTCACTCTTCAATTTTTCATTAACTGATGATGAAATGAAGATCATTTCATCACTGAGCCGTCCTGACGGGCGTACGTTTGGTCAGGATCCGGCGAAATATGAAGAGTTCTAAATCGTAACAACCAGGCAGGCCGACCGAAAATAGGTCAGCCTGCTTTTTTTGTACGCGATAAAAAGTAAATATTTACTATAAATTTCAAACCCTCTGGAATGTCTGCGATACGCCAGCCGGCAAGTCTTTCTTTAATTCTCTGGTCTTCACATGCTGTCATAAATCCGCTTTTTCAAAAATAAAATAGATGAAGATAAACAAGCCTGGTCTGAAAGCAGGTGATCATTGTACCCTTAATTTCAGATCAGGAAGCAGGCTCACTGAATCATCACGTTTTAACCTCCGGAACTTCATCCCGGACAGACCCTGTTTCTCCAGAATGGTCCAGAGTAAATGGTTCTCTTCACCAGAGTCCATCTTCTTCCCTCCTGCTTCCAGCTGTCCCCTCGCAGATATCTGTTTATCAGATACATCAAACAGCCAGACGAGCTTTGCCAGCTTTTGCTCGTAACTTCGCTCATGCTCCCTCTTAAGGTGAAGAATCTGCCCTGAATGAATGAGATCCGATTGGAGCTGGTTAATTCTTCTGATCTGAGCAACCGTAACACCCGTGCGAAGTGAAATTTCTGAAAGCGTGTCACCTTTCTGTACAAGATAAGTTGATTTTTTCTTGCTTTCTGGGTGTGCGGACTTCACCCCTTCATTATGGAATTCCTTGCCGGGTATCTGTTTTTGTGAACGGGCGTTCCGGCCATGAGAGCTTATTTGCAGACGCCGGCCGGTAACGAATCTGGGTTCCCAGTATTTTGCCGCCCCGTCTCCGAAAATCTGTGTTTCCTGAACACCTGTGCGTTCGTTTTCCGAACTGATCATTCGACCGCCATCGATATAAATGCCAACGTGTGAGATGCCGTGACCAGAAGTATTAAAGAAGACCAGATCACCGGAGCGCAGATTTTTCTTTGCGACTGGTACTCCATAGCGGGCCTGGAGCGCGGAATGATGTGGTAAGCGAATGCCGAAACGAGCAAAAACTTTTTTGGTAAACCCGGAACAATCATTCTCTCCCCACTGGTAAGATGTATTCAGGTGCTTGCGCGCTATAGTGACAGGATGATCAGCCAGCGCCCGATGAGCCGGCAACGATCCGGCAACAATGACACCGCCTGCCAGTGCAATTGGCAGGATTGATTTTTTCATGCAGCCTGCGCCTCCTGTGTAAATGATACCGATGATGAGAACCGAACACTTATATAAAATAAATGACGGCATCCGCCGTCTTATCACTCAATGGATGATTTGTTTTCTGATTGTAACATAATGAAAAGAAACAGAACCGTAATTCAGGCGTTACGATCCATCAAAATGATCGCCTTAGTGATCTTTTCATTAATGTTTCCGGCCAGTACATCTGGTACATCATCAAGCTTCAGCCTGTGAGTAATCAGCCGCTCGGCATCAACCGTCTTATCCGAGAGAATCCGGATCGCGTCACGCATCGCATAGGGGTTGATAAAAGCTCCCTTAATGGTCAGCTCGTTGAAATAAACATCATAGGCATTGAGTGAAATGGTGTCATTCGGGCCTGCAACGCCGAACATCAGAATCTGACCGCCGCGTCGTGCAGACTGAATCGCCTGCTCCTGAGTAACAGGAAGGCCAACGCATTCGATGATTACATCATATTTCTCATCGTGCCTGGTTTCCTCAGGATTGAAAACCACATCCGCCCCAAGTGTTTTCAGGAGGTTAACTTTCTTCGGATTGTGCCCGCTGACGTCCACTTTCTTCAACCCGCGCTTTGCCAGAAGTTCAAGAAAAACCTGTCCCATAAATCCGTCACCAATGACCAGTACTGACTGACTGGGTCGAATATCAAGTGAACGAAGGCCATGTACCGCGCAGCTCACCGGCTCCGCCATGGCAGCAGCCCCAAAACTGAGATTATCCGGAATTTTATAAACATTTGTTTCCGGTACATAAACATATTCTGCCATTCCGCCATTTCTTGTGACACCAATCGCTTCATTATTTTCACATAGCTGTGGCTTATCTTCATGACAAAAGTCGCAGTACCCGCAGGGAATATTGGGGTCGATGGTTACCCGGTCACCGGGTTTGAAATCACTCTTTACTTCCGGTCCGATTGCCGTCACAATGCCGGAATTTTCGTGTCCGAGGACAATCGGAGGATCAGCCTGAGCAGATCCAGGCAATCCCTGGAACAGGTGCTTGTCTGTTCCGCATATACCGCATGCCATAACTTTTACTTTGACTTCATTGCTTGTTACAGGCTTATCAGAGATCTCCTGTTTTTTCATTTGTCTCGTTCCAGTTAAAACAAGGGCTTTCATATAAAACTAACTCCTTTCAGTATCACTTATTAGTCACCGTCTGAGTTATCGTCCTTCGCGCGTCTTTCCTCTTCTCTTTTAAGCATCCCATACATTTTTCGGGAATTGATGACCAGTTTCCTGGCATCTTCGAAATCCTGTCGTGCCTGTTCCTGCTTCAGCTGCAATTGGAGATCCGTATACTGGGACAGTTTTTCCTGAATCTCAAGCGTCTGATTATAACTTTTTTTGACAATACCATACGTGAATCTCCCTGCCCCGGTGACCCCGTGACCAATGGACTTGCCAGATGGCTGTTTACTGAATTCGACTAGTCCTGATATCAGACGATCGCTGAGAGATTTATCCCAGAAAGTGATCAGCGGACCGGCAAAGAATGAAATAATAATCGTGGCAAGACCAATCGGGCCTCCGAAAAACAGTGCTGCCACCATAAATCCGATATCCTGAGCAACACGGCAGAAACGATACTTGATATGAAGACGGGTTGAAGCAATTGGGGCGAGAGCGTCATAAGGGGCAACTCCGAGATTCGTGCTCATATACAGGGACGTACCCAGAGTGAATAAAAGCAGACCGAGAATTCCGTTCACAACACTTGTCAGCATGGAAGGCTCAAAATGAAAGATGGAACTGTATAATCCGGAAAACCAGTCGATCATGAATCCCGCTCCCACCATGTTAATTACCGTACCGATACCAATCTTCTTACGATCCAGTAAAATCACGAAGATCATGATAAAGGCGTTTGCAATCAGCTGATACAATCCCAAACTCATGTTCAGTTTATGTGAAATACCTATATTTACAGCAGTAAAAGGGTCAAGGCCGATATTGCCCACTTTGCATAGAGTTGCGCCAAGTGCCAGGATAGCAACTCCGACGAATGAAAAAATCGATTTTAAAAAAATTTCCAACCAGTGATGCTTGTTCTCCAAGCTCTCCGACATACAGTCAACCTCCGTAATAAAATAATTTTACATAAAAAGTATCTGAAATAAAAAAATGTTTCTCTTACTATTGTAACAGAACTTAGCCTATTATGTTTTTTGAATTTTGAATAAAAAAGAACAAACTGCTCTGCATTTATCAATTACCTGCAGAATAGCTTGTTCACGTTATCACTTTTTCATTCAGTTAAGAACCTCTTTTCATAAGACAGCAGCTTTGTGAGTTTGATGATTGATTTCTGATTTCTGCTCCTTATAGGGTCCGCTTTCCGTAAGCCTCCCCGCTCACGTCTTTACTGAGAGGTCGATTCTGACCCGGCTTCCCGCAGGAGCAGCGTATTTCTTGCTCCGGTCAGCATGAAGGATGAAGCTCGTTCATTTTTTTCATCATTAATTCTGCAGTTTCCTCATATCAACGATAATGGACAGCACTTTCTGTCTTCTGTTCATGATGGCGTATTGAACCAGGCAGACACTGATCAAAATAATGAGTACCGTTAATATGGCTGTCTCAAAGGCGTCAGGGAGCGAATCAGGACTTCTTAATGAGGCAATGACGACAGCTATCGCAGACAGGACAACTGCAGCAAATGGAAAGATTGTTCTTTTTGCCTGATTCAGCTGTCTTCTTAGCCTGTCCTCCAGATAATCTATTCGTGTATAATCCTTATGCTCATTGACGGGAAGAAAAAGAAAATCAGCTTTATCCATTTCTCGCCGGATGATTCGCATTCTGAGATTCACATCCGTTTTCGCGTTTGCAAAAAGATAAATGGAATAAAGATAAAGGTGCGCTGCTTTGATCGAAAAGGACCCTCTCAGTGATCTGATATAGCGTTTTCTATGATGTTTGAACCGATAGACGATCCACAACTGATTCAGTTTACTTATCAGAAAGCACAGTCCCGCAAGACAGACTATGCTTGTGGCAATGATCAATTGATCCATAATCACGAATCATCCTTTTCCCGATGAGTACTGAAGCGCTTTATTGACTCATCTCATATAACAATAAGGTGCTGCAAAACCGGCTCAGAACCAGGTCCTTGTAAATAGCGATAACCTTCTGACAGCTTGTCTAAAGGGTCAGCCGGATTCCCGGAAGTCCGGTACTTCATTGCCGATATCGTTTACGTATGTATCGTATCATATTTCTACTCCAGTTCGTGGAAATAACTCATATTTTTTAACGAGCACGGATGGAAAGTATAAAAATCCTATGGATTATTGTGTAACGGCAACCAGGACCCATCCTGCGCCTGAAGTCCTGGCTCCGGAGAGTTTTCTCATACCTTTTTCCGTCCAATTTTTTACTTTCTTAAAACACAAAAAAAGCAGGGCATCTGATCCCCCGCGAAATGCTTATGGATGATGTTCTGTTTTTTCAGTATCCGGCACAATCAGGCTAATGCTAAATTCTGTTACACATCATGGGATATACCCGACGATGCTGCTTTTTTCGACTCAGGATGATGATGTCGAAACTGGAATTCAAGTTGTTCAAGTGAATGTCCGCTCGTTTCCGGAAGACATATTTTGACAAACGTGATAGCGCAAACTCCAAAGATGACAAAGACAAAGAAAGTGAGAGACAAGCCAATGGCATGAAGCAAAATTGGGAAACTGAATCCAACAAAAAAGTTAGTGATCCAGCTGCAGAACACGCTGATACCCATTGCAGCTCCCCGGAGCCGGAGCGGAAAGATCTCCGACAGCATCAGCCAGGTAACCGGTGACACAGCGCCCTGCTGGAAAGCCAGAAAGGTTACAGTGAGTGTCAACACTATATAAGGCAATACGGATGTGCCCTGAAGTAAAAACACAAAGATGCCGATCAGGAAAAGAACAGACGTTGTCCCGATCACCCCGGTCAGAAGCATGGGCCGGCGTCCGACCCGGCCGAGCAGCCAGATACCGACAAAAGTGGCGAGAACCGAAATCACTCCATTTGCTATATTGCCGATTAACGCCGCTTCTGTACCGAAACCCGCGTCTTTAAGAATTTCCGTTCCATAATACATAATTGAATTGACTCCTGTGATTTGCTGAACAACTCCGATTCCGATTCCGATCAGAAGCAGACGGCGGATCCAGGGAACCAGGAAGTCTTTTGAGGTGACTTTTTTATCTTCTGAGGCCGCATGCAGTGAAGCACGAATTTCATTCAGTTCGGACCTGGCATACTGTTTTTCACGGATTTGATGCAATACGCGCAGCGCATCTGCAACCTTTCCCTTTGACGTAAGCCAACGCGGGCTTTCCGGAACGATCAGCATGCCGAACCAGAGAATCACAGCAGGAAGTGTCGCGACCACAAGCATATAACGCCAGATGTGTGCATGCTCTCCGCCCACATTCCCAAGAATGGCGTTAACTGTAAAAGCGAGCAGCTGTCCGGTCACGATCATTAATTCATTCTGAGTGACTATTCTTCCCCGCCGGTTTGCAGGAGACATTTCCGCAAGATATGCAGGTACAGTTACAGACGCTCCTCCGACAGCGAGTCCAAGCAGGACGCGGAATATGATCATCCATGTGGCATCCGGTGAAAAGGTACATCCCAGTGTTGTGATAAAAAAAAGAACGGCAAGACCCATTATCGTTTTACGTCGGCCAAACCGGTCAGCCAGCCTGCCGCCGGACAGTGCGCCGAATGCTGCTCCAAGAAGAAGTGAACTTGTAACAAGACCGGTCAGCAGCGGGCTGAGATTCAGCTGGTCCTTTTGTGACATATATGGCAGTGCACCATTTATCACACCGGTGTCATAACCAAACAGCAGCCCGCCAAATGTGGAGACAATGGTAATAAAACGGAGAAAAGCATTTGAGGATCGTGATTTATCCTTCATGGAGAAGCCTCCTTCCCTCTGTTCTGAGATCGGCTGCTTCTCCACTGACAGATCTGTAACCTGGTTTAAATAAAAATGGTGGATCGATAACGGAAATAAAATGGCGACGCTTCACATGTGACTGAATTGCAGGTGTCTTAATCATTACGGGTGTTCGGCAGATTAATGAGCGGATGGAAAACGAAGGCTCAGTTGGGCTTTCGACGACAAGAACACAACTTAAAGCAATTTCCTCTTTGGGTAAAATAACATCACCACTCCTTTATGATGAGTTGCAGTAAGCGCAATCAATATATTTATTATAATTTTTACTGTTAATTCTGTCAACTTTGATATCTTTTTCAAGAATATACTAATATTCAGACAAGACAATAATTTGCCTGAATGTCGCTGACTATTTTTAATACGAGTTTTACATGTTATAACGAATATAATAAGTAATAAAAACGATTGGAGCAGGCGATACAATGAACGTCATGACATACCTGAACAATGCGCCAGAATGCTCCGAGATTCTTTTTCAGGAGAAAACAGGCTGATGCTGTTTGCCCTGCCCATCTTCGCTCCGGGATCATACTACTCCTGCAAGTGAAAACCATACTATAATGTTCTGACTGTTCATTCTGCTGTGCTATAATGATAAAATTGGAAGTGAGTATCGTATGCAAAACAGGAATCAAGTCATTGCAAAAAGATACAACCGTGTATCGGGAATCTATAATTTGATGGATCATATGATCAAAACGGACTGGCGTCGAGAGCTGGTCAGCCACGTCCACGGCTGTGTCCTTGAAGCAGGTGCAGGGACTGGCCTGAACCTCCCCTTCTATCCGAAGGACGCCCAGGTCACGGGTATTGATTTCAGTTGTGGCATGCTGAAGCAGGCAGAAAAGAAGCTGAACACTTTGGACAACAGGGAACGCTTTCAATTGAAAAAAATGGATATTCAGCAGATGGACTTCCCTGATAACAGTTTTGATTATGTTGTATCAACCTGTGTTTTCTGTTCGGTACCGGATCCGGTCCGTGGCCTGCGCGAGATTGGCCGGGTTTTGAAACCCGGCGGCAGGCTGCTGATGCTGGAACATATGCGCAGTGAAAAACCAGGTGTCGGTAAGCTCATGGATCTCCTGAACCCGCTTACCGTTCGACTCTGGGGGGCGAACATCAATCGCCGGACACTGCTCAATATCCGGCGGGCAGGGCTGACGATTGAAGAAAATGTCAATCTTTGGGGAACTATTATGCGAAAAATCATTGTTCGACATGAATAAACGAATCCATTTCGGGAGGTTTTAAACCATGTGCGGGCGCTATACGCTTATTGCTCCTTTTGTTATGATTATCACACGTTTCAATGCAGTAAAGCATATACAGAAGACAGAGTATGCACCGAATTATAATGTGGCACCGGGCCAGCAGGTTCTTGCTGTTATCAATGACGGGAAAGACAACCGGCTCGGCTATCTTCGTTGGGGGCTGATTCCACCCTGGGCAAAAGATGAAAAAATGGGCTACCGGTTAATTAATGCCCGTGCTGAAACAGTTGCCGGGAAACCGAGCTTTCGCCGTGCCTTTCAGCAGAAACGGTGTCTGATTGTCGCTGACAGTTTCTATGAATGGAAACATCTTGAGAACCATGAAAAGACAAAAACGCCGGTGCGGATCCGGATGAAATCCGGAGAACTGTTTGCCATGGCCGGTCTCTGGGAAACCTGGCTTTCTCATGAAGGAAACAAGATACATTCCTGTACCATTATTACAACAAAGGCGAACGAACTGATGGCACCTATCCACGACAGAATGCCGGTGATTCTCAGAAAAGAAGAAGAACAGTCATGGATCGATCCGTCGAACCGGGATACACAGGCACTGAGTCACCTGCTCCGTCCTTTTCAGTCGGAACAGCTTGAAGCTTATGAAGTATCGAAAGACATGAACTCAACAAAAAATAACGGGCCGGAGCTGATCGAGCCAATCTCACGACCGGGATTCAGTTGAATCTCGTTTCCAGACATCGCTTCAAATCAATGAAAAATCATCCAGATCTGTTTTCTGCCGCCCCTCTTCGCCCCGCTGCTTGCGAAATTGCGAAGGCGTCATCCCGAAGTATTTCTTGAAGACGGTCGTGTAATAACTCTGGTTACAGAAATGAAACAACAGAGCAACTTCAGATATACTGTTGTTCGTGTGCAGGAGAAAATAGACGGATTCCCGTGTTTTCACACGGTTTATAAAATCGGTTATTGAGGTCCCAACTTCTTTTTTAAACAAATGTGACAGGTAAGCAGGATTAAGGTAAACATGGCTGGCCAGATTCTCCAGTGAGAAGTCCTGGAGACTATTTTCCTGAATATATTCAATAGCAAGGTGTACCGCATGACTGTAATGGCGGGACGATCTCCGAGCTTCTTTTAACTTTCTGATAAAGCCTTCGAGCATGGTATATTCAAGGAGAGAGAGATCAGTCATTTTTTCTTTCCGTTCAATCTCCTGAATATAAGCATCGCTCAAATTAAAGGCGACTTCCGGCGGCATACCGCCTTCAATAGCCGCACGAGTCATCAGTGTACAGGAACAGATCAGTGAGTTTTTCAGTGAGCGGACAGGTTCCTCGGCAAGGACAGCACGCTCAAGCGTGTTAATTTTATCAAGACAGGTGACAGCGCTTTCACAATTAGCAGCAATTATTGAATTGAAAAGCCGCTTCTCTATAACATAAGGCGGATGCATGAAATATTCACGTTGATGGTGAATTTTTCGAGACAGGAACCGTTGTACGATCTCCGGATCAATGGATGATTGCTTCATAATCGATCCCCCCCTTCACCTCTAATTATTTTATAAAATGTCTAAAGGATCTAATATCATTCTACTACCCCTAACAGTAAAATCAAAGTGTGATATATAACAAGTTATCTTGTATAGTAACAATTATGAAACAGGGAGGAATTTTACATGCTGAAAAAGGTCATCACTATTATGACAGCGCTTACACTATTGACCGGAATTTTGGCTGCCTGCGGAAATGAGGGTTCCGGGTCAAGTGATTCACAGCCCTCTAAGAAAATCACACTTACATTTGCAGCGCAAAGTGATAATACTCCGGCAACAAAGGAAGTCATTAAGGCTTTTAATAAACAATCTGATAAATACAAAGTGAAATGGGTGCAGATGACCAATGATTCGGCTCAGATGCATGATCAGTTGCTCACTTCGCTCTCCAGTGGTTCTGATGAGTATGACATGATCTCCATGGATGTTGTCTGGGCAGGAGAATTCGCAGGTGCCGGCTATCTGGAACCTATTGATAAATTAATGGTCAAAGCCGGTCTGAACAAGGATGATTTTAATGCCGGTTCGATGACTTCAGGCAATTATGAAGGGAAACAGTACACACTTCCCTTCTTCCCCGATGTCGGGCTCCTCTATTTCAGAAAAGACATTGTCAGTAAAGAAGATGCAGCAAAGCTTGAAAACGGTGACTATACCTACGGGGATCTCGGAAAACTTGCTGACAAATACGCGGGTAAAGGCGGAACGAAGAACGGGTTCGTTTATCAATCAAAACAATACGAAGGCCTGACCGTAAACCTGACCGAATTTTCCAATTCCTATAAAGATATTAAGGGCGGGCTTCAGACCATGTATGGCTTCACAAAGGCTGCTTCGGCACCAGGAGATCTGTTGAATTACATGGAAGCCGAGACGGCGACAAGTTTCGTTCAGGGCAATACTGTTTTTGCCCGCAACTGGCCATTTCAGTATGGTACCGTAAAAGCACAGGATGAAGGTGTCAATATCCAGCTGGATCAGGTTGGTATTGCCCCTCTTCCGAACGGAGGGACTGTCGGCGGATGGCTGCTGGGCTTGAACAAGAAGTCAGAACATCTTGATGGCGCGTGGGAATTTGTTCAATTCGTTGCCGGTGAGGAAGGCCAGAAGATCATGACAACTGAGGGCGGATACCTGCCGGGTTATAATGCTTTGCTGAAAGACGACACCGTTCTGAAAAGTAACGAACTGCTGGCTATGCCTGGATTCCGGAAAGCCCTGTCCAATACCATTGCCCGCCCAGTTACAGCTGATTATAATAAACTGTCTGATGCCATACAGATCGCTGCCCATAAATATCTGAGCAGCGGTAAGGATATTGACGGAGCAGTGCAGACGATTCAGGATGCGCTTGATCAGTAAATCTTCACACTGAAACATTTCCTGCGAGGCTCTAATCGTAATTAGAGCCTCTTATTTTTAGAGAGTCCGGCCATAAATTTCTTGACATGGAGGTGTTTAAAATGAAAAAAACAGGAGTGCAGACCTTCCTGTTTATTTTCCCGACCGTTCTCCTGATCGCCATCTTCTCACTCTGGCCGATTCTTCAATCCTTTGTCTATACTTTTTTCGATTATCGGCTCAATGACCAGCAGAAGTCAGGACTGTATCTCAGCGACAGATACAACTTCGAGTTATTTGATGAGACGCAGACCTATGTTAAGCTGTTTCTTTCTGAAGACATGGATCAGATTACTGACCCTCGTGATCAATCCAAAGCTGATCAGCTGCTTAAAGAAGTAGATCAGGCCGCCTTGACATTTAAAGGTAGAGACGGTGTTCAGAAAATCAGCGGTGAGGAGAAGAGCCAGCTGAAAGGACTTTCCCGGAACGCCGCTACAACCGTACAGGCATTAAATGAAGAGTATCATACAAAAAACGGGAAGAACCTGATCAAGATCGTCAGAGATTATGATCGCAGTTTTATTGAATCCAATTTCATTGGCTTCAAAGGTTACGCGAAGGCATTCACCGACCGGCGACTCAGCATGACACTGTGGAATACCACTATTTTCACGTTCATTTCGGTGCTTTTTGAATTTGTTCTCGGTCTTGCCCTTGCGATGATTATGAATAAAGCGATACGCGGTCAGGGATTTATTCGAACCACTTCACTGATCCCCTGGGCCATCCCGACCGCGGTTGCTGCTCTGATGTGGAGCTATCTTTATGACGGGAGCAGCGGAATTGTGGCCCATGTTTTTGAATCGATTGGACTGATTTCTGATGCAAGTGATCTTCTGCTTTCAGGAACCGGAGCCATGATTGCAACAATCATCGCCGATATCTGGAAAACGACACCCTACATGGCGATCCTGCTGCTCGCCGGGTTGCAGACCATTCCAAAGGACGTTTACGAAGCTTCTGAAATCGAAGGAGCTAACAAAGTCCAGACATTCTTCAGGATTACCCTGCCGATGTTGAAACCGGCCATTCTTGTTGCCCTGCTCTTTCGCACATTGGATGCATTCCGGGTATTCGACCTGGTTTATGTTCTGACAAACGGTGGACCGGGCGGCGCGACGGAGACACTGTCTCTTTACTCCTATAAAACGATGTTCGGCCAGACCAATTTCGGGTATGGTTCCGTCATTGTTATGGTGATGTTTATCTGTGTCGCCATCATTGCCATCCTTTTTGTCAAAATTCTCGGTACTAATCTCATGGATAAAAATTAGGGGGTGATTATCGTGGCAAAAACAAAGCATAAATGGAACTTTCTCGGTGCTGCAGTGATCCTTGTTTTTCTGTTCGGCATGATCTTTCCTTTCTTCTGGATTCTGATCACGTCGTTCAAACCCAACGGGGAAATATTCGGTGCCGGTGCATACAGCCTCATTGCAGATCATCCAACCTGGGACGCCTATAGAGAAGTCCTGTTCAATAAAGGCATCCTCAATTCTGTAAAGAACAGTTTAATTGTCGCAACAACGACTACTGTATATATCATCGTCATCGCCACACTGGCTGCTTATGCTATTTCTCGCTTCCATTTCTGGGGGAAAAACGTACTTCTTGGTCTGATTCTCGCTGTTTCCATGTTTCCGCAGATGATTATGGCAGGACCGATGTATAACCTGTTTATGAATCTTCACTTGACAAACAGCTATGCCGTTGTACTCCCCTACTCTACGATTACGTTGCCGATTGCCGTCTGGATTCTCGTTACCCATTTTAACCAGATTCCGATTGCACTGGAGGAATCAGCGAAAGTAGATGGTGCAACGCCATTTCAGATCTTGTATAAAATTGTCTTTCCACTTGCTGCTCCCGGGGTTTTTACAACGGCCATTATTGTTTTTATCGCTGCCTGGAATGAATTTTTACTGACGATTACATTGAACTCTAATGCCAGCTATCAGACCGTTCCGGTAGCCGTCTCTTTTCTTCGTACACAGTTTCAGATCCTCTGGAGTGAAGTGTCTGCTGCGACGGTGATTGTTACCCTGCCGACACTCATTATCGTTCTCCTTTTTCAGAAGAGAATTGTATCCGGACTGACGAGTGGCGGAGTGAAAGAATAATCAAAAAGTGAGATGAGATAAATTGAGCTGGATCTACAGCAATAATGACCTGTCCAGGGAACAGTTACCGGTCAATGAATCTCTGTTTTCTCTTGCAAACGGCTATCTCGGGGTCAGAGGAAATTTTGAAGAAGCCTGTCCGGATGAGATTCGGTCGATCCGTGGAACATATATCAACGCCTTTTATGATATCGTCCCGATCCATTACGGGGAAAGGGCTTACGGTTACCCGCAGACCAAGCAAAA
The DNA here is from genome assembly GCF_040529185.1 of Sporolactobacillus sp. Y61. Lineage (NCBI taxonomy): Bacteria > Bacillati > Bacillota > Bacilli > Caryophanales > Sporolactobacillaceae > Sporolactobacillus > Sporolactobacillus sp. Y61. The sequence goes on from NZ_CP159510.1 coordinate 2,371,929, forward strand.
AATGATGAATGTCATTGATTCCCAGAGCATGCAGCTATATTTGGGTGAAGACTCTGAACCGTTCTCCCTGTTCACAGGAAAGATTATTCGATTTGAACGTACCCTTCATATGGATGCGGGATATTCTGAACGCCTGATCCACTGGCGTTCGCCACATGGAAGGGAGCTTATCCTCACTTTTCGCCGGCTTGTCTCATTTTCGCACCGTGAGCTGTTCGCTGTCGAACTGCAAATTGAGCCGGTCAATTTTCATGGAAAAGTCACGCTTATGTCATCCGTTAATGGCAAAGTAGCAAATTTTTCGGATCATCATGATGCGCGTGTCAGTTCGGCTGATGAGGCGAAACTCTCAGTGATGGACTGCCGGACTTTGGATGATCTGAGTATCGTTTCGGATCGCACTTCTATGTCGCATCTGGATGTATCCTGTGTCAGTTCTATCCGATTATCTGTCCCCTGCACGCGGAACATCTGGATCAGGAAAAGCAGCGTGGAGACCTCCATCACTTTTCTGTTAAATAAGCCGGTGACTGCTGTAAAAAAAAATATTTATACCGATTCCCTGAGGCACGGGTCTCAACCTGAACGGACGGGGGTCAATCTTCATCAGAAGATTGACGTTCTGTCTTTCTCCGAACTTCTGAAGGAGCAGAAGCGTTTTCTTGATGCCTTCTGGTCGATCTCTGATGTGATGATCGACGGGGATTCCGCCATTCAGGAAGGCATTCGTTTCAATCTGTTCCATTTACTGCAATCTGCCGGTCGTGATCCATTCAGCAGTATCGCCGCGAAGGGACTGTCTGGAGAAGGTTACGAAGGTCATTATTTCTGGGATACGGAAATTTTCACTGTTCCTTTTTTTACGCTTACCAGACCGGACATTGCCCGACATCTGCTTCAATACAGGTATACCATACTGGATCAGGCGCGAAAGCATGCCCGTGAGATGGGACATCATCAAGGTACTTTATTTCCCTGGCGGACCATATCCGGAACGGAATGTTCGGCATTCTTCCCGGCAGGTACGGCGCAATACCACATCAATGCAGATATCGCCTACAGTTATGCACAGTATATGAGAGCAACCGGCGATCTTGATTTTCTGGAAAAATACGGTTTTGAATTGATTGTTGAGACGGCAAGGATCTGGATTGATATCGGCCATTTTCAGAACGGTCACTTTTGTATCGACGATGTCACCGGTCCTGACGAATATACGGCGATTGTGAACAACAATTATTATACAAATGCTATGGCTCAATTCAATTTAAATGTTGCCGTAAAATATTATCATATATTGCAAAAGAAAGCGCCGGAAACCTTGAACACTTTGTCGGAACAGCTACATCTGTCACCTGAAGAAATCAGGAGTTGGGACAGAGCGGCTCAAGCCATGTATCTCCCGTATGATGAAGACTTGAAGATAAATCCACAGGATGACACGTTTCTGAATAAAGCCGTGTGGGACTTTGCTGGCACGCCAGATGATCACTACCCCCTGCTGCTTCACTACCATCCGCTGACACTTTACCGTCATCAGGTATGCAAACAGGCGGATACGCTACTTGCGCATTTTTTGCTTGAGGGAGCTGCCGACATTGAAACGATTCGAAATTCGTTCCATTATTACGAAAAAATCACAACACACGATTCTTCTCTGTCAACCTGTATTTTCAGTATTATGGCAGCGAGGATCGGCGAATACCGGAAAGCGTATGACTATTTTCTAAAATCGGCACGGATTGATCTGGATAACATTCAGGGTAACACACGTGATGGATTGCATCTTGCAAATCTTGGCGGATCGTGGATGGCTATTCTGTTTGGTTTTGCCGGAATCAGGATCACAGAAAAAGGTCTTTCGCTCAGACCATCCATCCCCTTAAAATGGAATAACTATTCCTTTCATGTTGTGTTTCAGGGTAAAACGCTGCGATTTAAGATTGCACAAGGTCTGGGACAATGTCAACTTGAGCGTTCAGGTTCTCTGGAACTGACCATAAACAATCAAAAAAGAACGATCTCCTCTGGAGAGACGGTCACTTTTCAGGTCAATATGTAAAAAAATCTGTGACATATCAGTCATGTCGTCATTCAAAAAGTACGACAACCCTATTTGACTTTTGTCCTTGAAAATCATATCCGGATATTGAGACTTTCTACCATCTGGAAAACTGGAAAATTTATTTATATTTATTTGATAATCGTAGTGCCTGTGAGTCCAGCCTGGCCCGTGAGAAATGGGAGTTGATGCAGCGCATTCAGGCCCATTATACAGAAAGTAAACATACAGAAAGTAAACGAATATACGGAGCTCCCAAGATTCAGAAACGCTTGAGAAAAGAAAGCTTCAGGGTCAGCCTTAAACGCGTGCAGCGACTTATGAGACGAGCTAATCTGCGTTCCATCATTGTGAAAAAATATCGTCCGCAATCGAGCCAGGGACCGGTTGAGAACAGAAAAAATGTACTGGCTCAAGATTTTACAGCCACAAAAATCAACCAAAAATGGGTAGCTGATATCACTTATATTCACACAATCAAAGAGGGCTGGTGTTACCTGGCGTCAGTCATGGACTTGTGTACACGAAAAATTGTTGGTTATTTCTTTTTCACGGAGCATGACCACGGAGCCCGCACTGCGGGCTTTAGAAAACGTTTGTGTCAATCAAAATCCTGAACCGGGTCTAATCCTGCATACGGATCTTGGCTCCCAGTATACAAGTCATGAATTTGAGAAAGCGATTCAAGAGAAACAAATCGTCCATTCCTTCAGTAAAAAAGGTTGCCCGTACGATAACGCTTGCATCGAATCTTTTCATGCGACCTTGAAGAAAGAGGAAGTTCATCAGACGACCTATAAAGATTTCGATGAAGCAAAACGTGCTCTCTTTCAATACATTGAAGGCTGGTACAACAGGGGTAGAATACATAGCTCTCTCGATTATCTGACGCCTCAGGAAGCAGAGGACAAGTTTTTGAAGACAGCCTGATCAATATGCCGCACGAGCACCGCTTGACATAGAGAAGCGAGCAATGTAGGTTATCTCGCCAGGCGAAAGAGATTTACCCTTTCGCCCTTCGCGAGACATCATCGAAGCCAGATTTTTTTTTAAGCCACGAGAGTTCCGTGGTCAGGCGGCCAACTTCGCCATAGAGCCTTTCGATTTTTTCTTCGTATGCCGCCTGCATCCGGCTCTGTTCGTTCTGCCGGCGGTCGAAGAGTTGTGGCAACTGTTCCAGGGCTGTCTTCTTCCATTTTCGCAACAGATTGACATGGACACCGTACCTGGAGGACAATTCGTTTAGCGTCATCTCCTCCCGCAGAATTTCGAGCACGATTTTGGCTTTGAAGTCTTTTGAGTATGATTTACGCTTCATAAATCTACCTTAACACATCCTCATTTCGTGTCCGAATTCTTGGGTCCATTATAGTTTGTCTTCTTAACATATCCATCAATCTCTGAAATTATCTCAATACTTACCGGTCTTGAATTATCTCCATCGTAATTAATTTAAACATCAACAGAAACCTTTTTCCTACTCTCAATTGCTTTAGCCCATTGATTCTCTAACTTTTTATATTTACCAAGTTATCGTAGCTGGATTGAGAGACAGGGTTATCCAACACAGGAGACCCCCAATTTTGTCGGCCGCTACGTCTAACAATGGTCACCAGGAAGTTTCCCGGGTGTGTCAGGATTATTTGACGCCCTCTATTTCAACAACCCTAAAATGGCTATCTCGCCTGATGTATGAACTTAATTTGGATTTTTTTCTCTGTATTTTTTAATTCTGGCAGCCCAAATAACAATTAGATCTCTCAAATCTTTAGTATTAACTTCACACCAATCCCCTTTGCCATCATCAGCCAGATTATCGTATATTTGTGTTTTATCTTTATGAATTTCAACACCACACACATTACCATTTAATTCTGCATAATCCAATCTTCCATCTAATACAGCTTCGAATTTATCCAAAGCATAAGAAGGATCCCCACCTTGGATGTCAGACATAAGAAAAGTTGCAACTAAATATTTTTCTCTATTTTTTGTTTTAATAATCAACGTTTTACTCCCGCTGTCAAATGTAATTTCATCGAATTCATATTGAATCAAAGATATCCCTCCATTTATATATAGATTCAATAAATTGGAAATGATGAGATTATTTTACCGCTCTTCATGTCTATATACATTTGAATCTGCATACCATTTGACAACTCACCTATAAAAGTGTTTCTTGTTCCTTCGATAAATTGCCTGTTTTCGAATGCCTCGTTAATTGATTCTACTATTTTTTGCGCATCCCAATTCTCCGGGAAAAAGGTTGATTCTCCTCCATTTGCCGTCTTTGGAACATTGTTAACTTCTATCTTAGCTTTATAGACACCATACTTATTTGGTGCAGATTCTGTCCCTGGAATAATCCTCCCAGGTGTGTCTGAAATTGATTCAGAATGGTAGCCTACCGCTTTTCCACGTGCATTAAGTTGTCCTTCAAGAATATGTTCCAAGGCTCCTCTTCTAAATTTATCAGTGTTTTTTAGTTTGTCAATCGATGTAATTGGTTCACTCGTATTATTACTCTTAGGATTATCAGAGGTTCCAGGCGTGTTAACACCTTTCCCAACAGTACTGTCATCAGACTTATAAACGATCCCTTCCAACCTATCCCGGAAATACTCCGGGTTCAGCACATTAACCGGAATTCGTCCATTGGCATCGGCGAATGACAGCGGCGGGGTTTCCTGTTGGTCTCTCAGGATTTTATTGAACGCCTCCAGGGCGATCCGCTGTTTTTCAAGCATGTAATCCTCGCTGCCCGGTTTTAACTCCGTGGCTTCGTTCCTGATTTTCTCGTTTATTCTTTCTGAAAGCTGCTTCAGGAACGCCACTTCATCGACTTTGCCTGCTTTTGCGAATTTGCCAGCTTTGGCGGCTTTATCTGCGTTTCTCGTGAATAGTGAAGAGCCAATCGACAGAGATGCGTAGGTATACCACCGGGATTTCGTAAACTCATTCCCGTTAACGACATCTTCTTCATAGGACATTTTTATTTGATATGCGAGTAGTTGATTGGTTTCCTTCCAGCGGGCGATGGCCATCATGTCTCCGGCTTCTTTTTCAGTTTAAATCCTATTTTTTGGAGTGCTCGATTGCTGCTTTGGCCAACCGGTTAACTTCCTTTTGACTCAATTTAACGTTCATTTTGACACGCTCCTTTTATCTTAGCCTTTTAGAAGCAGTATCGGACAAAAAAGAAGAATATACCTAGTGAAGCCAGTTTGCTATAATGATAGAGACAACAAAATGAACGGGGTGGGAGCGCTGCTCTGCTGTTCCTGTTGGTGTTCGGTGAACCCGACACTTCGGGAGAAAGGGGGGTGGCGCCCATGACGGTTTATCAGGCCATCAGCTTGATGATTTCCTTTGCAACGCTGATAATCATGATGCTGTCATTTAAAGATAAAACAAAAAAGTAATCCACCCGGTTCCCTACCTGTGATGGATTACTTTTTGTGATCTCTTGCAGCGTAATGATCGCTTAGCGATTTTTGTTGTCATCCGTTAGTGTGGCTGCACTAACGGATTTTATTTTCCGTTCCATGCACCTTCATTATACACAAGTATTTTATTTCTGAAAACCAAAGGATTCATTGTTACCCAAGTATTCCTGAATTTTAATTGTCAATGTTTTTTATCATACAAATGGATAGGTGGCTTTTCAACATGGCTATTGCTTCTTGTTCTGACACCCTCTTGCCATAAGGACGGAAACCAGCACGATAAAACATTTTCATCTCCTTTTCCTTGTGCACCTGATTAACAAAAGGCTGAACGCCAACCTCTTTTTCTAAAAATGGAACGCCTTTTTTAAACGACGGGTTCCAGTCCAACACGGCATTGACAATAACATCATGCCCTTCAATCGTTTGATATGCACGATTCGGAGCATAGACCAGCTGACATACAGCCCGTGGTTATCGATCATTTTAGATTGAAGCGAGATGCCCCCGGATGTTAGCCGACGTTGTTTGTCGGCTTACAACCGGGGAGCAGACCTTAGATGGCCCCAAATGAAACTAATAGAAAAAAAACGTAGCAGCCGAATTTATGTCCAAAAATCAGGATTATGAGTTCCAATTCCGTACGATCGAACGCGCGTCGCGTTCATCAGCTCGCTGTAAAGAGCGGCGACGTACTGGAAGTCCATGTCCAACTGCCGGTATTCGCTTGTCAGCTCCTGATCCAGGCTGCGGACATCATGCACCATCTTCTGCCGCCGGTCATCGGCTTCATCCAGCTTGTTTTCTACAGATTTCGTGGAAAAAACGTCGATCGTCACCAGGTCAGAGATGCGGTTCAGAATCTTCCGGATGCCATCCTGCTGCTGCTCGATCAGCTGAGAGGAACGGAGTCTGCCGAACACAAGGTCATCCTCGAGAAACGGGACGTTGACATACGTGTCGCCGCCGAGATTTTTATTGTCAATCATTCCGGGGATTCCTTTAAAAAAAGCAATCCGCTTGTCGATCAGGCGCAGCCAGGCATCCACAACGTGGCTCTGGGCTTCATAAAACGAACGGATCGCATCGGCACCCCGCCCCTGAAAATCGCTGCCGCCAAGCTGCGTCACGCCCTGAAAAGTTGCTCTAAGCGTTTCAAACTGGCCTCTCAGCGTTTGATAATCATGGGCACGCACTGTGGCGGCTTCGACCAGTGTATCGGCTTCAAAGACTTTCGTATCCGACGCCCCGCCGCCACCGGACCCCATCATGTTAATTCTCATCGGATCACCTCATCCTGGCGCTTGAGCAGATCGACGTTGGCTTTCGTGTCAGCGATGTTATTCTGGAGACCTTCTATGTAAATGGTGAGGAGTTGCTGCACCATCGCTTCCTTGCTTTCCCAGTCGGTCGTTATTGCCAGACGATTCGATCCCCGACCGGACGGATCTTTAAGAGAAAGCTGGTTTGCTGCAGCCTTTGCCTCATCCAGACGACCGCTGACCTGTCCGTGGTTGAGTGCAATCTGTCCCATCAGAACAGCCTCCCTTTGATTTTGTCGACCTGCGCCCAGAAATCGCTCGCAGCTTCTTCCCCCTGGCGCATCAGGTATTCCGCGCCGTAGGCCATGCTTCGCGTTGCATCCAGAAAACCGGCCTGAGTGCGCAAATTCGAGATTTCCGTATCAATCCGTTGTTGATAGTCATCGATGCGACCAGTCAGTTTCGACTTCATCCCGTCACGAGCATCCTCCCGCCTGTTCTGAAAGGAACGGGCACGGGAGCCTTTCCAGTTTCCGTCCAGTTCTGGCTTGACCAGATTCCTGATCTCATCCAGAGACGCCTGCTGTTCATTTTCCAGCGCCCGTTTTGCCTGCTTCAGCCGTGCAATTTTATCATCAACCTCGCCCGCCTGCTGAGACAGACTTCGATAGATCCAGCTCATCGTTCCTGAAGCACTCATGACGTTGATCCCCTCTCATCTCGAAATCAATTTGGCAAGTCTTTAAGGTATTGGTTCCGCAGCGATACCTCGCCGGTTGTGTTTCAGTTACCGGTTATGTTGATCCGCATAAATATCCGTCTATTCGATAAAAGTTGAGTGCGCTTACACATTCAGTTACTTAAATTCTATCGAAATGATTTCACTCTGTGAATGCGGAAAACGTCCTGTTTATCCGGCAAAAATGAGCCCGTTTGACTCATTTCGAAGCTTTCCGTCAAGAATTAAGGGGACTATTTTACTACGCGCATCAAGAACTTTAAGTAGACGATTCTTTGATTGCTGAAGGCGGTCATCAAAATAAGCCACGTTTACCAAAAAATAGGCTGCGCTCTGCCAAAAATGAGCCACCTTTTTCCAGAATACAGGCCAGAGTGACAAACCCTTAATCGGGCCCTTCCTGGTACTTGTTTATACGTTGATTCGTCGATCAGCTTGATACCTGTTTCAGCAGCGAAGCGATCCGTATCGTTTTCTGCATACATAACACGCTGTTTCCGCGTCGAAGGCGTGATAGAGGCGAGTGACGCTTTCCCGTTCGCTTCCCAGCCTTCCGCGCGCTTCTGCCGGTCGAGCGCTTGATCCATGAGGCGTAAAACGTGCACCACCTGATTCTCATCGCTCGATCCATATCGTCCATCGCCTTTTCTTCAAAAGTCAGCAGATCAGTGTCCGCTTTCCAAATCGCCAATAAATCGTCCAAAGAGGAGGCCTCGATTCTCTGATGTATTTACCTGCCTGGAGGTATACATTCAGGATAAGAAAGAAGTCCTCTTTTTTTCGTCCAGTAAAAGAACATCTTTACGCCTGCCTAACGGAATCAAAAATGGCCAGATTCCCCCGTAATCATGCCCATTCTCCTCCGAGTAATATTTTACACATAGCCATTGTTTGCCGTTCGACTGTCTGCGGTAGTTAACCGGACAAAACATATGGATGCCGATTCCAGGCGCCTGTCACATGGCCTTTTTTGACACGGGATTGCGGATATTTTTCACGAGACAATCGACCTTCAAGTGGCATGAAACTCCGTTAAGAACGTATATTCGTTCTAATTGAGTTATACTATATAATAGGTGGCTATTGGGTAAATCAGATAAAAATCGGATGTCTTCATCTACAGTTCCTTTTTGCCTGCGAACCAAGTGCGGGATGGCTACCTGCACTTTGGGGGAATTCGCAGGCTTTCGATCAAACGTCAAACGATTGGTTGGAGATAAAGGCAGGCAGAACATTGAAAGAGAAAAACTAATAACTGATTTGCTGCTCTGACACTGTCAAAGTCGTCGTTTCCTTTATACCGGGCGGCGGGCAAAAATGCTCTGCCATTAGTATAACGGCATGATCCGTGTGCATTCGATTCATCCCGATGTGCTTTCTCATCTTCCAAAGGAGGAGATAACAGATGAGTAAAACCATTCTCATTTCGAACCGATTACCGGTAACCGTACGCAAAAAAGACGATCAAATCACCTTTCATGAAAGCATCGGTGGACTTGCCACAGGCTTGAAGGGCTATCAGCAGAAATCGGGCAGTCCGTGGATCGGTTGGGCGGGCATTGCTGATGAAGTGTTGTCGGACGATGATAAACAGCTGATTGACGATAAATTAAACGAAAAATGGTCTTGCGTACCCGTTTCATTGACAAAAGACGATCTGGATAAATACTATTACGGGTTTTCGAATAACACGATCTGGCCGTTATTTCATTATTTCCTGAATAAAACGCATTATGATTTTCGAACGTGGGAAGCGTACAAGCGAGTGAACAACAAATTTTTTGAAGCAGTTGATCGCATAATGGAAGCGGATGATACTGTCTGGATTCACGATTATCAGTTGATGCTGCTTCCGCAGATGATCCGGAATAAATATCCGAACGCCAAAATCGGCTTCTTTCTTCACATTCCATTCCCGTCTTATGAGCTGTTCCGCACGCTGATCTGGCGGGAAGAAATACTCCGCGGCCTGCTCGGCGCCGATCTGATCGGTTTTCATACGTACGATTACGTGCGTCATTTCTTCAGTACGTGTACCCGACTGCTCGGGCTAAACCGCAAGATTCACACGATCATCTATGAAGATCGGGAGGTTCATGTCGACGCTTTTCCAATGGGGATTGATTATGATTTCTTCGCCGGCCATACGACCGATGAGTCGCAAGCAGCGTCATTTAAAAAGATGTCGTCAATGAAAACAATCCTTTCCATCGACCGCCTCGACTATACAAAAGGGATTCCAGAGAAAATCCGGTCGTTCAGACGGCTGCTCGTCAGATATCCACAGTATCGGGAAAAAGTGCGATTCAATCTGATCGTTGCCCCTTCGCGAGTGAAAGTCGATTCGTACAAGCGATTGCGCCGGCAAATTACTGAATTGGTCAGTTCGGTGAACGGGACGTACGGAACGGTTGACTGGATGCCAATCTGGTTCTACTTCCAGTCTTTTCCGCAAGAACAGCTGATCTCCTTTTACCGCCATTCGGACGTCCTCCTTGTCACACCGCTGCGTGATGGCATGAATCTTGTTGCCAAAGAATATACAGCTTCACGGACGGATCTGCAGGGCATGCTCGTCATCAGTGAAACCGCTGGAGCAGCCAGAGAGCTGGGAGAGGCTGTGATTGTCAATCCGTATGATTACAACGCAGTCGCAGCGGGCATCAAAACAGCACTGGAGATGCCGACAGAGGAAAAAGCCGCACGAAATAAAATCATGCAGGAACGATTGAAACGCTATAATATTCATTTCTGGGTGCGCACGTTTCTCGAAACGCTTAAACAGGTGACTTCACAACCTGATATCATTGCCGCGAAAAATCTTGATCAGGATCACTCTTTGGTTGTCAATGCTTATCGCCGGGCGAAGAAGAGAGTTTTATTTCTGGATTATGACGGGACATTGGTTGGGTTTGCCCAGACGCCTGAGCTGGCCAAGCCGGATGCCGAGCTCAGGGAACTGCTGCGCACGCTTGCCGAAGATCCGAAAAATACGATCGTGATTAACTCGGGAAGAGACAAAAGTTCGCTGGAACAATGGTTCCCGGAGTCGAATCTTCATCTCGTGTCGGCGCATGGCCTCTGGGTCCGACACCCGAACCAAAAGTGGAAAATGACTGTGCCGCTGAACAACGAATGGAAAAAAGCGATTCGCCCGATTCTCCAGATGAATGCTGATCGGATGCCCGGATCCTTTATCGAAGAAAAAGAATACTCGCTGGCATGGCACTACCGTCTTTGTGAACCAGATGCCATCGATCTTTGGCTGCCAACGATCAAGGCGAATTTAATGAACCTGACCAGTTCATTGAATCTCCGAATCTTGCAGGGGAAAAAGGTGCTTGAGATCAAAGATAATCGGGTCAGCAAGGGATCGGTGACGCCGCTTTTTCTGCGGGGTAAACATTACGACTTTGTCTTTGGTATCGGCGACGACCAGACCGACGAGGATTTATTTGCCTCATTGCCCAAAAATGCGTTTTCCGTTAAAGTCGGTATCGACGAGACCCGGGCTGCTTACCGGCTGAAATCGTGGCATGCGGTACGCGCGCTTCTCCGGAAATTCGCGGAAACAGGGAAGGAACTGGAAGCTGCCAATCGCCTGTGACGTTTTGGTTGAACGGCATCTGAACCGATGTATGCAATCCGTAATTTTAACGACCATCTGTACAGAGACATCGACAAATCTTGGATTCCCCATCGATCATGAGTAAACGATTCTGTTTCTGAAACATCTCCATCGTTCTTTTTTTTTGCCGGACTGTCTTTCTCTAACATTATCCCGGCATTTTTGTTTTGAGGTCATGTTCGATTCCATTCAGAATGCGTTCCAGCCCGAAGTCAAAATCGTCCCTGATATCTCCGGACTCTTCTGCCTGTTCATCCGTATAGGCGCCTGAGGCGACAACGTCGTGAAGATATGGAAATTTCTCGACGGTGACCAGATTTTTAAGAACATCGGCGTAGTCTCCGCCGCTGAATGTCTCCGGCACCTCTCTGGATTGAGCAGTAAGTATGAAGTCACACTGGAGAATGCCGCAGGGGCGTGCATAACTGCTCAGCAACAACAAAATAGACATTTTTCCGTACGCTTGAGTTATCGGTTCAGATCGCACTTCTACGTCAAATCTGGATGTATCCTGTGTCAGTTCTATCCGATTATCTGTTCCCTGCACGCGGATCATCCGGATCAGGGAAAGCAGCGTGGAGACTTCCATCACCCTTCTGTTAAATGAGCCGGTGATTGCTGTGAAAAGAACCATTTATACCGTCTCAACCTAAACGGACAGAACGTCAATCTCCATTAGAAGATTGACGTTCTGTCTTTCTCCGAACTTCTGAAGGAGAGAAAGCGTTTTCTTAATGCCTTCTGGTCGATCTCTGATGTGATGATTGACCGGAATCAGGATCACAGAAAAAGGTCTCTCGCTCAGACCATCTATCCCCTTAAAATGGAATAACTATTCCTTTCATATTGTGTTTCAGGGTAAAACGCTGCGATTTAAGCTTGCACAAGACCTGGGGCAATGTCAACTTAAGCGTTCAGGTTATTTGGAACTGATCCTGAATAATTAAAAAAAAGGGTCTCCTCTGGAGAGACGGTCACTTTTCAGGTCAATATGTAAAAAAAATCTGCGGTTCCAAAAGGGATCGCAGATTTGTTCACGTTGATGAGAAGATCAATCCATCAGTTTACAAATATCGTTAGCAAAGGTCACCGGATCCTGAACATGCAATCCTTCGATGATCATCGCCTGATTGTACAGAAGATTGGTGTACAGATTTACTTTCTTATCGTCATTAAGATCAAAAGCTGCCTTAAGCGCTTTGAATACATCGTGATGGGTATTTATTTCAAGAATCTTATCCGCCTTAATGTGCTCATTGTTTGGCATCTGATTAAGCACTTTTTCCATTTCGATGGAAACGTCACCTTCAGTAGCAAAGCAGACAGGGTGGGTTTTCAGACGTTTCGACGCCCGAACCCCCTTGACTTTATCAGACAGGATATCCTTCATCTTATCAAAAAGTTCTTTATTTGCCTTGTCTTCAGCCTTACTTTCCTGCTTTTCCTCGTCGCTTTCAAGTCCGAGGTCGTTGCTCGATACGGATTTAAATTCTTTCTCTTTATAAGTTCTAAGCATTTTTATCGTGAACTCATCAACATCATCTGTGAAGTAAAGGATTTCATATCCCTTATCAGTGACGAGTTCAGTCTGAGGCAGCTTGTCAATCTTTTCATTTGATTCCCCGACCGCATAATAAATATACTTCTGATCATCAGGCATTCGGGTCACGTATTCATCCAGTGTGACCATTTTCTTTTCCTTCGACGAGTAGAACAGAAGCAGATCCTGCAGCTCATCTTTATGTGAGCCATAATCCATATAAGCTCCGTACTTCAGCTGACGTCCGAATGATTTAAAGAATTTCTCATAAGTCTCCCGGTCGTCCCTGAGCATTTTTTCAAGCTCTTTCTGAATTTTGTGCTTAATATTCTTTGCAATGACCTGCAACTGGCGGTCCTGCTGTAGCATTTCCCTCGAAATATTAAGAGAGATATCCTCAGAGTCTACGACACCCTTGACGAAGCTATAATAATCGGGCAAAAGATCGGCACATTTCTCCATGATCAGTACGCCATTAGAGTACAACTCCAGCCCTTTCTCATATTCCTTTGAATAATAATTAAATGGAATGTTCTCTGGTATATAGAGAATAGCATGATAGCGAATCGTACCATCTACCTGGATATTGATATATTTCAGTGGTTTATCATAACCATAGTGTCTTTCCTGATAGAAGTTTTCGTAATCTTCCTTTTTCAGATCCTTCTTCGGTTTACGCCAGATCGGTACCATACTGTTAATCGTCTGGTCCTCTTTGACTTCTTCAAATTCTTTGTCATTATCTTTCTTCGGCTTGCTTTCTGTAACGATCATCCTGATCGGATAACGGATATAATCTGAATACTTCTTAATGATAGACTTCAGCCGATATTCATCCAGAAAATCATCGTACTTGTCGTCTTCGGTATTATCCTTCAGTTTCAGAATAACATCGGTACCTACTGAATCTCTTTCAGCCGGATCAATTGTATAGCCGTCTGCCCCTTCTGACTCCCATTTGTACGCCTGATCGCTGCCGAGCGCTTTGGAAATAACTGTCACCTTGGCAGCAACCATGAAAGCCGAATAGAAACCGACACCAAACTGGCCAATGATGTCATGACCGTCTTTTGATTCATTTTCATGTTTGAAATGAAACGAACCACTCTGAGCAATTGTCCCCAGATTATTTTCCAGTTCTTCTTCGGTCATCCCGATGCCCGTATCGGAAATGGTCAGCGTCCGATTATCCTTGTCTGGTGTGACACGGATATAATAGTCATCTTTATCAAAGCTGAGTGAATCATCGGTCAGTGCTTTGTAATAAATCTTGTCAATGGCATCACTGCTGTTGGACAGGATTTCTCTCAGAAAAATTTCTTTCTGTGAGTAGATTGAATGAATCATCATATCCAGAAGCTTTTTCGATTCCGCCTTAAATTCTTTCGTCGGCATGACGTTCTCTCCTTTTTACAACAATATCTATGTAAAAACACAGATGTCCGTTCAGTTAAATTAGCACTCATTACGATGGAGTGCTAATACCTATTTTTATATATCATTCTTCAGTTTTTGTCAAATCAGAATCCTGTTCCAGCGCAGTGTAATCGTTTACGCTGGTAAAATTTCACCTGTCAATGACAGATAAAGGCAGGCGCCAGGCTGAACAGGAAGTTTTATCCGGAAGAAATCGGTCAAACCAGGGAGCTCATCTCATTTGCGCATAAAAAAGGAAAGGTACGTGAACTCTTGGCTTCATATACCCTTCTCTGCCGCATCCGGCACTTATTTTATCTTCAAAGGGGCCAGCTGTTTCCTGATTTCTTCAATCGGTACCCCGGCTTGCAGCAGTGCCGTAGCGGTATAAGCACTTTCGATGAATGCGGTATCGAACATCTCGATTGATTTATCTGATGTTTCTTTAACCATTTCCAAATTCATTTTGGAACTGCCCATATCATAAAAAGCGAGGACTTTATCGGCTTTATTCGCTTCAACGGCAGCCTGAATTTTGTCAAAACTGCTTCCGATTCCACCATCCTCTGTTCCGCCGGCTGAAGTAACGGATACATCAGAGGCAACTTCTTTCAACAGAGTTGTCAGTCCCAACGCAATTTTATCCACATGCGAACAAAGCAGCACGCCGTATTCATTCATAATAAGCCGCCTTCAAGCATTGTCTCAAACAAATAGCCACTGGACACGGATCCAGGATCCAGGTGGCCGATGGAACGATCACCGAGATAGGAAGCTCTTCCTTTTTTCGCTTTCATTGGTTTTGTCGACTGCACTGCCTGATTAATGGTGTCAACCGTTAACGTACCGCTTTTCAGTGCTTCAGCTACCGGAAGCCAGACATCAACCATGGTTTTATCGCCGGGTTTGGCTTTCCCGCGATGCTGAATACTCGATGCACCGGCACGAACCAGTTCTGTCGGATCTGTTTCATCGCCTGCAGCGATTTTCGCCATACCGATAAACGCGGAACCGTAAAGTGGCCCGGATGCGCCGCCAATTTTACTGAGCAGGCTCATCGCAGCGGTTTTCAGGACCTCCTGAACGGTTTTGAATGTTTTACCGTTCAGTGCTTCTTTCATCGCGGCTGCTCCCGGGCCATGTTTGTCCCATGGTCTCCATCACCAATTGCCTGATCCAGTTCGCTTAAATAATCCTTGTGATCTGCAATCCGGTCACTGAATAGATTTAACCACTTTATTGTATTTTCAACTGTAATCATACCCATTGCTCCTTTTACCAGGCTGTTGTCTCAACCGGTGCCTTAAGCCAATCGAGCCACTTTGAATCCTGCAGATGAAATAATGTCAGAGAAAGCCCCGCCATCTCCAGCGACGTCATATAGTTGCCGATCTTGCGAAACGGCAGCTCAAGCTGATCCGCCTGCAGCAACTTTGCTACATCATTTGCAAACACATATTGCTCCATCAGCGGAGTTGCGCCCAGTCCGTTTACCAAAATGCCGTACGGGTCGCCGGCCTTCCACTGGAATGCTTTATGAAGATGATCGATCAGTTCTCTGGCAATGGCTGCCGACGGTTTGATTTTCTCCCTGTGGTAACCCGGTTCGCCGTGTATGCCGACACCGTATTCCATCTCATCCTCAGCGAGTATGAAGCCGGGTTTGCCTGATTCCGGAACTGTTCCGGCCGATAAAGCGACACCGATCGTTTTGATCGAATCAACTACCTTTTCACCAAGTTCTTTCAATGCCTCAAGCGAAAGACCGGATTCTGCTGCTGCCCCCAGCAGTTTGTGCACAAGAACTGTACCTGCCACACCGCGCTTTCCAGCCGTATAGGTGCTGTCCTCAACGGCAATATCGTCGTCAACCACAAGATGATCAACTTCGATTCCATCCATCGCCGCAAGCTCTTCAGCCATTTCAAAATTCATCACATCGCCGGAGTAATTTTTGATAATCAACAGGACACCTGCTCCCTGGTTCGACTGTTTAATTGCTTCGACGATCTGATCCGGCGCCGGTGACGTGAAGACAGGCCCGCACACGGCTGCGGCCAGCATGCCGGAGCCGACATATCCGGCATGGGTCGGTTCATGGCCGCTGCCGCCACCACTGACCAATGCCACTTTGCCGGGAGATTTCTTTTTCCGGATCACAATATTTGTTTCAGGGATCCGCCGAATCAGATCCGTGCTGCCGAAGACCAGTCCGTCAATCATCTCGTCAACGATATTTTCCGGTTTATTCATGATCTTTTTCATCACCTGTACGCTCCCTTCGGACAATTCCTTCTTACGTTTTCATCATAATTCGTAAGCGTTTACTTGTCCATCCTGTTGTAAAGAAACAAGAGGAGACAGCTTGTCAGATCAGACCTCTTCTCGTTTCTTCGATCGTCGCATGATACCCGACTCAAGAGTGAAAGATCCAGATTTATTATGATCAGGTTCGTCATAATGTATACATACATTAATCATCTGCAATCGGAGGCGTTACCAGACACTCTCTACAAAACGTTTCATTCGGGTCATCGCTTCCTGAAGCTGTGCCATTGAGGTTGCGTAGCTGCAGCGCACATAGCCTTCGCCGCAGTCTCCGAAGGCATTACCGGGTACAACAACAACTTTTTCTGTTTGCAGGAGACGCTTCGCAAATACCTCTGAGCTAAGTCCGGTCGACGCTACTGACGGGAAGGTATAAAAAGCCCCTTCCGGCTTTGGACAGTCAAGTCCTATTTCGTTCAGCGACTCTACGATATAATTGCGGCGCTGCCGGTAACTTTTCCGCATCTCGTTAACTTCCTTACGTCCACTCTTCAGACCTTCCAGAGCGGCATACTGAGCCATAGTCGATGCGCACATGATGGTATACTGGTGGATCTTCAGCATGCCTTCCGCAATCTCTTTCGGAGCACAGACAAACCCAATTCGCCATCCGGTCATGGCCAGATCTTTGGAGAAACCACTGACCAGAATGGTTCGTTCCCGCATATCATCCAGAGCAGCAAAGCTTGTGTAAAGCTCATCATAGACCAGTTCCGCATATATTTCATCAGACAGAATCAGCAGGTCGTGCTTCCTGGCCACCGCTGCAATTCGTTCCATCTCATCCTTGTTCAGCATGGCCCCTGTCGGGTTGTTTGGCGAACAGATCATGATCGCTTTTGTCCGCTCCGTACAGGCAGCCTCGAGCTGCGCGGCCGTCACTTTGAACTGGTTTTCTTTTTTTGCCTCGACAGTGACAGGCACGCCGCCCGCCAGTGTGACAAGCGGCGCATAAGAAACAAAACAGGGTTCGACAACGAGAACCTCATCGCCCGGGTCGAGAATTGCCCGCAGTGAGATGTCAATAGCTTCACTCGCGCCGACTGTCACGATGATCTCCGAATCCGGATGATAGGTCACGCAGAAATAATTTTCAATATAACGGGCAATTTCTTCGCGCAGCGCAGGCAATCCTGCATTGGCTGTATAAGAAGTATAACCGTCTTCAAGTGATAAAATTGCCGCTTCCCGTACATTCCAGGGTGTGACAAAATCCGGCTCACCGACCCCGAGAGAGATCACCCCGGTCATTCCCGCCGTTGCATCAAAAAACTTGCGGATCCCCGACGGCTTGAGCGTTTGGACATGATGGGCCAGATAGTTCGTCTTCAGTTCCATCACGGCGACACCACAATTCGATTATCTTTCTGATCCTGATCATACACGGTGCCGTCATGTTTGAATTTTTTCAGCACGAAATGGGTGGTGGTTGAGATGACGCCCTCTATAGTTGATAATTTCTGTGTGACAAAATGAGCCACCTCATTAACGGAATGCCCTTCTACGACCACGGACAGGTCATAGGTGCCGGACATCAGATAAACTGATTTGACTTCACTGTGACGGTAGATGCGCTCAGCCACTTTATTAAACCCGACATCGCGTTTTGGTGTGACCTTGACATCAATCATTGCCGTTACGCCCTGATGGCCGTCAATTTTCCCCCAGTCGACAAGCGTAACGTACCTGACAATGACTTTCTGCTCTTCCAGTTTTTTTATTATTTCACGTGTTTGTTCCAGACTGAGATCAGTCATTTTAGCCACTTCTTCATTGGACAAGCGGGCATCTTTCTCTAATATTTCAGCAATTTCAATTTCTGTTGCAGTTAGTTTCATCATATCGCTCCCTTCTGTTTCCTCTTCATTATTCGTATACTCATTATATTACTTCAGGCCCCTTATGAAAACGTCATTTTTTTCTGGGATCCACTTCAGACAACTTTCTCGACAGACCGGCAGGCATATGATATTTCAGGCAATGACCCAGGAGGCATTTGTCCTGGGTCATCATTCCGGTTCATTTCGAGGTGAAAAGTGATGAGACTGGCATACATTTGTACGGAAAAACTTCCGTTACCTGCAATCAGAGGCGGTGCGATACAGATGATGATCGATGGAGTGGCGCCTGATCTGGCGGCTGAACATCAGCTGACAATCTTCTCCGTCACAGATCCCGCCTTATCGGACCGTGAAGTAAAAAATCATATTTGTTACATCCGCCTGCCTCAAGAAGCTTATTCGGATCACGTGGCAAAAGAAATCACACAACACACATTTGATGTGATTCATGTATTCAATCGTCCGAAAGATGTGATTAAGTATAAAAAAGCCTGCCCGCAATCCCGTTTCGTCCTGAGTCTGCATAACGAAATGTTTCATCCTGATAAAATATCGGATTTCGAAGGTCGGCAGGCGATTGATTCAGTGAACCGCTTAATGACAGTCAGTCGTTACATTAAGGACTCTGTCATTCGCCGTTTTCCGCAGGCCGGCAAAAAAACGGATGTTGTTTATTCCGGAGCTGATTTAAATCGCTACTACCCTGTCTGGACGATCAAGGGAAGAACGGTTCGTTCAAACACGCGTGCCAGACTGGGCATAAAAGATAAGAAAGTCATCCTTTTTGTCGGCAGACTGAGTCCGTCTAAAGGCCCGCATATGCTGATCCAGGCCATGAAATATCTTCTTGACGACCATCCAGATGCTGTGCTCGTCATTGCGGGAGGGAAATGGTTCAGCGATAACGGGAGCAACCCTTATGTGAATTTTCTCTATCAGCTGGCTGAACCGATTCGTACACATGTGATATTTACAAAATATGTCCCCTCTGACCAAATCCCCGACCTCTTTCCTGCTGCGGATCTCTTCGTCTGCAGTTCCCAGTGGCAGGAACCCCTGGCCAGGGTTCATTATGAGGCGATGGCAGCCGGAGTACCGGTAGTGACTACCGATCGCGGGGGAATACTGAGGTAGTGAAGCAACATGTAAACGGCCTGGTTCTGGAAAAATATGATCGGGTGGGATCTTTCGTTCAGGCCATCGACTATCTGTTATCTAATCCCTTTACTGCTTCCCGTCTGGGTCGAAATGGTCGCTTATTTGTTGAGGCTAATCATGATTTCAGCCATGTTGCGGACCGCCTCCTGCGTCTGTACAACGGCGTGATCCGCAGGGATCCGGTCTCTCTGTCTGCCTCTGATTTTCGCTATTAGGGAGGGCAAACCCGGTTTAGTAAAGCCACTAAGTTTCACTTAATTATCCGTCTCTCTCTGAAGTATAAAAAAGCGGATGCTCTCCGCTTTTCTTTACTTTAAGGGGGTATGAAAAGGGGGTATGAAATTTTTGTGGAAAAAAGGTTCAGAAAAGCTAAGCCTCCGGTCCCGGGCAAAGCGAGCATATAGAGCGAAAAGCAACATCTTACAGAACAAAGCGTTAAGAATAAAAAGTGGTAAGCTGATCGGCCATCCACGGTTTAGCGGGTGGATTCCCAGTCAGAATAAGATCTTGATAGATTGACTCTTTCTCAGACGTGTCGTGACCATCAGACTCCCTTACCGGTTCCTGCTTCGGTTGTCCTTTCGTTTTCTTCTGTTTAACGTCTACAGGTTTGATGTCTTCCCGGTGTACTTCAGAGGGCGTATTTTCTATGTCTCGGACCACCGGCAGTTCTATTTGATATTCAACGGACGAAGCCAGTTCCGTCAGTGCATCCTGAGGAATGAGCGGAGGTAAAAATGGATCGGAAACGTCGGGTCCATCCGGATGATTAAGTAATTTCTCATAGTTCTGAGCACTCCAGCCCATGGAGCCAGGTGGAGAAAATCGATACGTTTCCAGATCAACTTTTGGAATTTTAAAAGGATCCTGTTCAGCCATTACGATACACCACCTTTAACCCTGCTGATCAGCTGATCAAAATCTGCCAGAAATGCTTGTTTGGATTGTTCAACCGCGATAATATTGCGCAGATACATCAGATATTTTTCATCGCCCCAGGATTTCTTTTGTTCAAGATAGTATTTATGGGCAAGCCCGCAAAACAAATGTGGAAATTTCAGATCTGTAAGCAGGACCTGATAATACTCTTTTTTTAATGGAAAGACCTGATCATAGGCCTGCAGCATATCGTAAGCCAGATCCCGATCCCACACAGAAAGTTTTTTCATCACTTTATTCATCAGAATTCGCAGATCACGGGCAGGAAGATCGATCGTGATTGAATGAAGATCTTTCATAAAAACCTGATTGTCTTTCATAATCATGCGTGCCATGGTAAAATCTTGCTGACAAAACATCCCTGATTCCATGGTCTCACGGGTCCAATCTGAGAAAGCCGGCTGATCAAGCTCTTTCAGTGCTTCTTTACCCCTTTTTAACATTTGATCCGCATGTTCAATAAAGAGTTGGGAGAAAGTGTCATTGGCATCAGCAGCCATTGCCAGTTTCATATTGCTTTCAAGTTCCTGAATTTTCCATTGATAAAGCTTTTTCCATTTACCGATCCGGGTTCGCTTCTTACTCCCTTTTACCGGGCTGTATCCGACAGATGCTTTGTGGAAAGCCCCGATAAAACCCATCGTTTTCATGATCTCTTCGCGTTCGTAATACTGAACGCCTTTCCCCTCATTTGCTTCTGTCATGAGATAAATATGGTTGCCTCCGGACAGACAAAGCCCTCCGTTCCGGGTCGGAATCAATTTGGCAATGGGGAAACCTTTTTGCTGCAGATACCAGTGAGCACCGGCAATAAACAGCATTCTTTTCGGATTGATCGTCTCAAGTCTTAGAAACATATTGCCTTTATCGGTTTCAATCAGCCATTTTGACCGGCCACCTCTTGAGGGCAGCAGAGTTATTTTCCCGGGTTCTACCGGATAATGCTGAAGCACACCTAATAAGTCTTTATGATTTTGTTCTATACGTTTTTTATATTGTTCATCAATCACATCAGCACCTCATTTTCAGGTCATTTTTTCAACTAAACCCCTTCGTAAACACGAACCAGATTCCCGGCGACGGTTTCCCAGCCAAATCTTTCTTCGGCTATCCTTCTGCCCTGCTCCCCGATACTTTTACGCCTCTCATCTTCATCGAGTAACTCATTGATCCGCGTTGCGTATTGCAGAGGGTCTGAAAAATGAGTAATTACCCGTCCGTTCTCACCGTCACGGATCACTTCAGCATTACCGCCTCGATCTGTAGTAATAATCGGGAGGCCGGCTGCCATGGCTTCATAATGCACTCGTGCAAGTGGTTCCTGCCACTGTGAGCAGCAGACAAAAATATCAGACATCGTGTAAAAGCCGGGTATATCCCGCGGTTTGACAAATTTGATAAAGGTCACATGATCGATATGCATCGCACCCAGGGTATAGAGATGCCTGACGTAATTGTTCACCTGATCATCACCAAACCATTTGGAACCGACGAAGACCAGCATTGCATCCGGATGTCTTTTTGTGATTTCCGGGATGGCCTGAAGAAGGATATGTGGTCCCTTGACCTTGCTCAGTCTTCCGACAAACAGGATGATCTTTCTCCCCTCAAGTCCCGCCCGCTTCCTCATGTTCTCACGAATTTTCCTGCCTTCTTCGGTCCAGGCCGGATGATACGCGTCAAGATCCACTCCGGAATATACAGTTATTGCTTTTTTCTCAGCTTCCGGGAATCGATCGGTTATCGACTTCCGAATAAAATCACTGACAGTCACGACGGCCGACACATCGCTGATACACTGTTCCCCCTGTTCCTGAGCCAGTTTTCCTTTAGAAAACATTTCATTATGGACACTAAGTACGATCTTGCTCACAGGAGCCGCCTGTTTCACCTGTGCAACCCAGGACGGCCGGTTGCACAGGTGAATGATATCAAATGAGCTTTCCTTCACCAGATCAACCAGCGTGTTCAGATAATTTGATGCGGGAAAACGAACATAATGGATACCGTTGATTGTTTCCTCATCAGGGAGGTCGGGATCCTGTATGGAAATCATTGTGACCTCATGATTTTTCGCTATAATCTCGGCAGAAGACTGCAGATAGATTTGTATGGCTCCGCCCCGAATTGCAGGAACAGGTAATTTTTCCGTGGCAATCATGGCAATTTTCATCAAACTCCCCCTTGCTCCGGTCTTTGGGTTTTATCCTCACAAGTCATGATACGGAAAGGCGTCTGTTCTTGTGCGACTTCCCCGGGTTCATGGGGAAAAAGGGCTGTTTCACCAGTCTATTCACCCATTTATCTATATGACAGACCAATGAATGGCAGATGTGGCGTAGTCACCATAAGCTGAAAGTATATGGAAGCGGAAATGGAGGACGTCCGATGAACGAACCACGGCTTACTTTTAAACACATCGAACTGAAAAGCATGGATCTTACTGTAATGTCCGAAGGTAACACAAAGGAAAAAGCAACTGCAGTCAGAAAGCAAACAGAACCTGCAGGCGTTGAAAAAAAAGGAGAAACAGCGGAAGAAAAGAAAGAAGAAAATCTCGATCCGGTTATGGTTGAGAAACTGATCAGACTGGCTTCTTCCATCCTGAAATACTGGGATATATCAGTCAGTCAGATCGAACTGATTCAGGGCGGACAGATGGCACTCGTCTGGAAAATCATGACCGATCGCGGCCCACTCTGTCTGAAACGAATTCATCGGCCGGAAAAAAAGGCTCTATTCTCCATTTATGCACAGGATTATCTGGCCAAAAAAGGCTCACGAGTTCCCGGCATTATTCCAAATAAGCGCGGGCACCTATATACCAGACAGGGACCTTTTTTATTTGTGGTGTACAACTGGATTGTCGGACGGCCATTTGATTTAACGGTATCTGAAGATCTTGACTGGATCATGAGGGGACTTGCACAATATCACATCGACTCAGAAGGATATATTCCACCGGAAGGTATTCCGGTGTTTTCCAAACTCGGACAGTGGCCGAACCATTACATTAAGCGATGCCAGCAGATGGAATCCTGGAAGAAGATTGCTGCTGAACTGCCGGATGATCCTTTCTCTCAATTGTACTTATCAGAGATCGACCATCATATTGCTTTCGGGCGTCAAACGCTAAATAAGCTTCTGGATTCAGGTTATACAGAATGGGTTACCGAGAGCCTGGAAAACCCGCACCTGTGCCATCAGGACTATGGAACAGGAAACACGCTTTTATCAGACCAGGAGACATGGATCATTGATCTGGATACGACAACCTTTGATCTGCCCATCCGTGATTTACGAAAGATGATTATTCCGCTGATGGGAGATCAGGGTGAATGGAATGATGACCTGTTCAACAGGATGATTGAATCTTATGAGAAGGTAACAAAGCTTACTGAAGCGCAAAAAAAGATTATGTTCACCGATATGCTTTTCCCTTATGAACTTTACGAAACAGCAAATGAAAAATTCGGCAGAAAAAATGATCTTCCGGCAGATGAACTGGAGAAGGCATTAACTTATGAAGAACGAAAAGGGAAAGAAATAGTTAAACGGATGAATTAAGAAGTCAGGGAAGCCGCAGGGGCTTCTTTTTTATACTCCGGAGAGTAATTTTATTTCATCATGACCTCAATCATTGGAAATTATCTTTCAATGCAGTATACTGGAATGCATGAAATAACGTACAGTATGAAACGCATGATATGAGAAATACTGGGGGTCATACAATGAAGCTCGTGATTGTCAGACATGGTGAAAGTAAATATAATAAATTAAACCTTTTTTCCGGATGGGAAGATGTTCCGCTTACTGACCATGGCATTGATGAAGCCAAAACCGCAGGCAGGCTGATCAGTGAAACAGATATCCCTTTCGATGTTGTTTTTACCTCCGTCCTTAAACGCGCGATCCAATCGATGAACTATATCTTAAATGAAATGGACCAGAACTGGCTGCCCGTTTATAAAACGTGGCGGTTAAACGAACGCAGCTATGGCGCTCTGCAACGGTTGAATAAAGCGGAAACGGCAGATCGTATGGGTAAGGAAAAGGTCAGTCACTGGAGAAAGGGCTATGATGCTTTGCCGCCGCTTCTCAGCATGGATGATCCACGTCATCCGGTACATGACAGAAGATATGCCGAAGTTGATCCGCGTTTTCTGCCCGCCGGAGAAAGTTTAAAGACGACTCTTTATCGGGTACTCCCCTTCTGGACAGATCATATCGCACCACATCTGATCGCCGGAGAAAATGTGCTGATTGTCTCTCATCGAAATACACTGCGCGCGCTGGTTAAATACATTGAAAAGATATCAGATAAAGACATCGTCCATGTTGATGTCCCCACCGGCGTTCCCGTCATGTATGATTTTGACCGTAATCTGAATATTATTGTGAAAAAAGAACTCAGTGGAGCACCATCAGTCAGTGAATAACCAGATCAGGTTGATTCACTTTGTATGCAATAGGCCGTTAGTCCTGGCTGATTGATACGTAATGGCTATATTCTGATGAAAAATTCATGCTGTTTTCCTCTTTTCCGGATGTTCCAGAGTATTATAATAGGGATAACAAACAGATAAGAGGCTGAATAACATGCAACTTCCACTTGTCCATTCAGTAATAACAACCGGATACACCCTGAAAAACACCTACAGTCAACTTCATGCTTTGCGTCAGGAGAAGCTCGCACTGCTCAGCAGTCTGGATCAGCTGACCACCTCAGATCATTTATCTCTCTCAGAACGTGACACCATTTTTCGAACTCATATGCGCCTTAAAATGATTAGCAGCCAGATTGCTGAACTTCAGGATGAATCAGGTTCAAATACGGCACCCGGAGATCAGATAACAATCAGCAAACAGGCTCTGGAAACCTATTATAAGAGTAAATAAGTGAGGCCTGATTTTTTCGACCTTACTTATTGATGCTATTCAGGTAAATAACTGATGATGCGATGAACGAAGTGATCCAGCCACATGTAATCTTCGCTGGTTCCATGGAAATTTGTACTGAACGTCATCTCTTTCCGGAATGTCGTGATAGCAACCTGAAAATAAGGTGCATATTTGATTGATCCTGATATACTGGCATCCACTGATCTCACACCATCAAAAACCAGTTTCGAATCATCCAGAACGCCTATATTGGTCAATCCATTTTTAGGTATACTGTAAATTTCAGGGAATTGTTGTTTTGCCTGATGCAGAGGCAGTGTCTGATAGACGTTCTCAAGCTCCCAGTATACCCTCAGGGGTTCAAGGTTTCCCTTTTGAATGGACATCACCTGCTTAACCTCAGACAGTGCCTTCTCAAATGATTCACCGGCGTGGGAAGGTACGGCACAGACGATATTAGATGTTAGATTACAGAGGCCGGGCTGATAATCCTTTGGCAGAAAAGTACGGAGATTAACCGGACAGTCCACCGCGATCATATCTGTTCTCAGATTCCGGGAAAGTGCACAGATATATGCGGCAAAAAGCGCGTCATTAATAGTGGCCCCTTCTGACTTTGCAAAACTTTTTATTTTATCGAAACGGTCTGCGGAGACCTTGTGCGTCATAATGAAGGGTGTTCTCTCATCCCCCTGAAGTGGCAAATAATCCTTTTTGGTTTGAGGATAATTTTGAAGTTCTGCATGCTTTATCTGATTCATCTGTGATGCACTCATCTGATCAAATACCTGCCTGATACTCCGCCTTGCCGGATCAGGAAGGTTTTTTATTTCTTCATCCGGTTTTTCGGCAAGTCTGTTGTAACAATCACAGAGTAAATATAGATAATCCCGAATGCCTCCACCATCACAAATCATGTGATTCAAAACAATCGCCAATGCATCTGTTGCCTCTCCTCTGACAATCGTCAGTCTCATCTGTGGTCCTTTTTTTTCATCCGGTTTGATGATCAGATGTTGATAAACTTTTGCTTTTACATGATCTGTCCGGACAAGTTGAACCATATCACTGGCAGTCCATCCTGCCGGGATCCAATAAGCCTTTTCGGGGGTTTCGACAAAACGGCAGCCAAGCAGAGGAACAGCATCCATTGTCACATCAACTGCTTTTTTCAGAAGGTCCTCATCAATGTGCGCGTCAAGATGAATGACGGCATGGAGATAATGATCATTTCTTTTTTTCTGTCCTGAAATATAGTGTTTGATATCCGCACTTTCAGCAGGATAGATTTGTCGGCTTAATGTGGTCATGTCATCCACTCCTTCAATTCGTCAGGACCATTTTTACGACCCTTTGGAAATTACAGTTTTCTGAAAGCCCGCCTTTCTGCATATTCACTGCAGGAGGGGCAGATATAAATCGTCTCGCCCTGATCGTTCATGTACTTTCTCATTCCCGGAACTGTTCGATGGCAAAGTGCACATTTTTTTCGAAAAGGGAAAAAGCGTCCACCTGTTAATCTGCTCAGCCATCCCATTTTTCAATCAGATCCTTTAAAAGTAAGATATCCATATTATACGTGGCACGCCTTTGGTCGACAAATAAAACGTGTTATGAATAAGAGGAAAGCCTGTTATTTCAGGCTTTCCTCTGTCTGTAAATCATTTTCTGCCTGAGTAAAATCAGGCCAGATAGGCTTCTCTGATCATATCATTCACCATCAGTTCTTTACCTCTGCCTTCCATGACGATCTGTCCGGTCTGGATTACGTATCCGCGATCAGCGATCTGCAGCGCCTGATAAGCATTCTGTTCGACCAGCAGGATGGTCATCCCTACTTCCTTCATATCGAGAATGATATTGAAAATCTGCTCAACGAAATTTGGTGACAGGCCCATTGACGGCTCATCAAGCATCAGAAGTTTTGGCTTCATCATCAGTGCACGTCCCATCGCCAGCATTTGCTGCTCGCCGCCGCTCATTGTTCCGCTCACCTGAGAAAGTCGTTCTTTCAGACGGGGGAAATAGCCAAAAACGGTTTCCATACGCTGAGCCACGATTTTTTTATCTTTGACTGAAAAAGCACCGATTTGCAGATTTTCTCTGACTGTAAGTCTTGGGAAAATTCTGCGCCCTTCCGGCACCTGGGCGATCCCCAGTAATGCCGTTTTGTGTGGTTCATTTTTTGTAATGTCCTTCCCCTCGAAAAGGATTGATCCTTCCTTTGGTCTGACCTGCCCACTGATTGACTTCAATGTGGTTGATTTACCGGCACCGTTACTCCCGATCAGAGTGACAATTTCCCCCTGTTCAATATGCAGATCAATCCCGTTTAGCGCTTTGATTTTACCGTAATAACTCTCGATTCCTCTGACATCCAAATAATGTGAAACGTTCAATTCAGCCATTTTTCACCGCTCCCGTACCCAGATATGCCTCAATCACTCTGTCATTTTTCCGAATGTCATCTGGTTTTCCTTCAGCAATCAACTGACCGTGATCCAGAACGTAAATATAATCGGATATTTCCATAACCAGTTTCATGTCATGTTCAATAAGGATGATCGTTAAATCGAGACGTTTACTCATATCATGGATCAGTTGAGTCAGTCTCTTTGTTTCTTTGGGGTTCATTCCGGCGGCCGGCTCATCCAATAAAAGTAATTTCGGTCTTGATGCAATGGCACGGGCGATTTCCAGACGCCTTTGCTGTCCATAGGCTAGGTTACTCGCATTTTCGTTTAACTGATCAGAAAGTCCGACATATTCAAGAAGTTTATAGGCTTTTACCTTTGCCAGCATTTCTTC